>NZ_LBIQ01000001.1 GCF_001280515.1 Mangrovimonas sp. ST2L15
TCAATATTCAAGATACAACTGCTCCAGTGGCTCCTGACGCTCCTGCAGATATCACTTACGAGTGTATCGGCGATATGCCTGCTGCTGGTGAGTTGACTGCTACAGACAACTGTGCTGGTGACATTACTGCTACTGCTGTAGATAGCATGGACGATACAGATCCTTGTAACATTGTGGTGACCAGAACGTGGACATTCACTGATGCGTGTAACAACTCATCTTCGGTGTCACAGACCATCAC
>NZ_LBIQ01000010.1 GCF_001280515.1 Mangrovimonas sp. ST2L15
TTTGTCCAAGTGATCTCACTATTACAATTATCCGTGGCAGTAGCACCACCATTTGAAGCCAACCAAGCTTCGATACCACCTTGGTCACCATCAGCACTACACTCAATGGCAATGTCAGAGGCAGGTGTATCAATAACCGGAGCCGTTGTATCTTGAATAGTGATGGTCTGTGACACCGAAGATGAGTTGTTACACGCATCAGTGAATGTCCACGTTCTGGTCACCACGATGTTACAAGGATCTGTATCGTCCATGCTGTCCACAGCAGTAGCTGTAATGTCACCAGCACAGTTGTCTGTAGCAGTCAACTCACCAGCAGCAGGCATATCGCCGATACACTCGTAAGTGATATCTGCAGGAGCGTCAGGAGCCACTGGAGCAGTTGTATCTTGAATATTGATTGTTTGTGACACTGAAGATGAGTTGTTACACGCATCAGTGAATGTCCACGTTCTGGTCACCACGATGTTACAAGGATCTGTATCGTCCATGCTGTCCACAGCAGTAGCTGTAATGTCACCAGCACAGTTGTCTGTAGCAGTCAACTCACCAGCAGCAGGCATGTCGCCGATACACTCGTAAGTGATATCTGCAGGAGCGTCAGGAGCCACTGGCGCCGTTGTATCTTGAATATTGATTGTCTGTGACACTGAAGATGAGTTGTTACACGCATCAGTGAATGTCCACGTTCTGGTCACCACGATGTTACAAGGATCTGTATCGTCCATGCTATCCACAGCAGTAGCTGTAATGTCACCAGCACAGTTGTCTGTAGCAGTCAACTCACCAGCAGCAGGCATGTCGCCGATACACTCATAAGTGATATCTGCAGGAGCCTCAGGAGCAACCGGAGCAATTGTGTCTATAATAGTAAATGTAGCGGTAGTAGATGCTGCATTTCCACAACCATCAGTGGCAGTAAAAGTTACTGTAGCCGAACCAGTTTCCCCACAATCATCAGAAA
>NZ_LBIQ01000011.1 GCF_001280515.1 Mangrovimonas sp. ST2L15
TTTCTGATGATTGTGGGGAAACTGGTTCGGCTACAGTAACTTTTACTGCCACTGATGGTTGTGGAAATGCAGCATCTACTACCGCTACATTTACTATTATAGACACAATTGCTCCGGTTGCTCCTGAGGCTCCTGCAGATATCACTTATGAGTGTATCGGCGACATGCCTGCTGCTGGTGAGTTGACTGCTACAGACAACTGTGCTGGTGACATTACAGCTACTGCTGTAGATAGCATGGACGACACAGATCCTTGTAACATCGTGGTGACCAGAACGTGGACATTCACTGATGCATGTAACAATTCATCTTCGGTGTCACAGACCATCACCATTCAAG
>NZ_LBIQ01000012.1 GCF_001280515.1 Mangrovimonas sp. ST2L15
GATAGTTCCAACACCATCATTGACGGTATTGGTAGTTTCTGAATAGCTAACTGTAAGGGTTGTATCACAGTTGTCTGTTGCGGTAACCACAACAGGAGCGGGTATGGCATCACATTCTACGGTCACATCGGCAGGAACGCCAACAAGCACCGGAGGCGTGTTGTCCTCCACGGTAATGGTTTGGGTTTGTGTTGTTGTATTGCCATCGTTATCAGTTAC
>NZ_LBIQ01000013.1 GCF_001280515.1 Mangrovimonas sp. ST2L15
GATCCCCAGCCACCGGTTGCGGTGATTGACCCAACCACGGGAGAAGTGACCGGAGCCTCCCCATCCGAGGAGATCACCATCATATACGCCCTAGACAACGAATGTAGCGCTTCCTCTGAAGTGACCTTCAACGTGATCGACATAGACGACCCGAGCTTCACCTTGACCCCGACCTGTGACGGTGCCACAGCCGAAGTAACAGGTACCCCTGGCGGGACCTTTACCATGGTGGACGTCAATGGCGTTGGCGGTACGATCAACCCGGATACCGGTGAGATCACCGGCGGTCCATCCGAGGCGGTCTATGACGTGACCTATACCACCAGCGGTACCTGTCCAGACTTTTTGACCCTGACGGTAACCGTGCCTTTCTCCGAGGACACCACCTTTGAGATGGCCCCCAACTGTAGCGGAGCAACCGCTACCATATTGGGAGATGTGGACGGGACCTTTAGCATGGTAGACCTAGGAGACGGTGCCAGCATCGACCCTGCCACGGGAGAGATCATTGGCGGACTTTCAGGAGCGACCTATACGGTCACCTATGCCTTTGAGAACATATGCAGTGAGCCAACGACCTTGGATGTCACGGTGATAGAGACCGACGACCCAAGCTTTACGCTTTCCCCAACCTGTGACGGCGCTACAGCTGAAGCCGTAACCCCGGGAGGGACCTATGCCTTTACAGACCCACAACCAACAGATGCCGTGATTGATGCAGCTACGGGAACCATCACCGGAGGAGCCCCTGGAGCGACCTATGAGGTAGTGTATACCACCAACGGTACCTGCCCGGACACGACGACCAATACAGTAACCGTACACCCGCTTCCGACCCTGGCACAGGACCCGGCGGAACTGATTGTCTGTGACGACAACACCCCCGACGGTGTTGTGGAGATGGACCTGACCCAAATGGACGGTCCCATCACGGGCAACAACCCGAACTACGTGGTGAGCTACCATGCCAGCCAGGCCGATGCCGATGCCGGTACACCAGAGGTGGCCCCATCCGCAGATGCCTATGTGGGTACGGACGGTGAAGTCGTTTACGTAAGGGTAGAGAGCGTGAACACCGGCTGCCATACCACCACGACCCTGACCCTTCAGGTAGTGGGTGCACCAGCGGCCAACATCCCACAGGCGCTTACCTACTGTGACCCTGACAACGATGACCTGGGCGAGTTTGACCTGGACAGCACCATAGAAGAAATTACAGGAGGTGACACCAGTTTAGATGTTACCTTCCACCTGACCTACCAGAACGCAGTGGACGATGTACTGCCACAGAGCAGTCCGTTGTCCAACGTCCTTGGACAGGTGATCTACGTAAGAGTGGACTATGCCGGTGTGGACACCGACTGTCCTACCATTGTGGAGCTGCAGCTGATCGTGCAGCCAACACCGGAGATTGCCGATCCATCACCATTGGAACTGTGCGACGATGCCGTTGCCGATGGGATGACACAGTTTGACCTGACCCAGGCCAACACAGAGATATTGAACGGGCTGGACCCAACACTGTACACGGTGACCTATTACACCGATGTGGCCGATGCCGAGATAGGGCCATCTGCCCCCAGTTACATAGCGGTCCCTACCGCCTATACCAACCAGTTTACACCACAGACCCTAGGGGTTCGTGTGGAGGACAATGCCACTTTGTGTTTCCGTACCACGACCCTGGAGCTGATCGTGAATCCGCTTCCTACCCCGGCACAGACCCAAGAGGCACTGCAGCTGAGCATCTGTGACGACAACGACGACAACGACGGCTATGCAGCCTTTGACCTGACCGATCAGGACGGGATCATTACCAGTGGGACACCCTCCTGGAGCGTGGACTACTACGAGACAGCGATAGACCGTGACAATGACAACCCGATAGCAGACTATACATCCTATACCAATACATCGATAGGTGGACAGCCGCACAACCCGCAGACCATCTATGTGAAGGTGACCGACCAGGATACCGGTTGCTATGCCTATTCGACATTGACCCTTGAGGTATCGCCATTGCCAACACCGACCCCTGCAGAGAACCTTCAGGATCTTGTGGCCTGTGACGATACCGATACGGGAGACCTGTCCGAGAGCTTTGACCTAACGGTGATGGAGGACAGTATCATCCTTCCGGGAGAGAACGGCCTAACGGCTACCTACCATACCACGGAAGAAGGTGCAGAGGAAGGGGACACATCCATAGCAGATGCCACGGCCTTTGTGAACACCCAGACCCCACAGACCGTATGGGTGAGGGTCACCAACGACCAAACGGGCTGTTACAACGTGACCAGCTTCCAGGTAGTGGTCAACCCGCTTCCCGATGCATCGGCAGAGCTTGAGGACCTGATCGCCTGTGAACTGAACACCGATGGTGTCTATACCTTTGACCTGACACAACAGGATGCCACCATACTGAACGGACAGGATCCGTCATCCTATGGAGTGACCTATTACACAAGCTTGTCCGGGGCACAGAACGCCACTGGCGGCATTGCCAGTCCCTGGGCCTTCACCAACACGGTGAACCCACAGGAGATCTTCGTGAACATCATGGACCTGGAGACCCGCTGTGACATCGCCACGATCAGTTTCTTTGTGGAGGTACAGGAAGCTGCCGAGGCCAACACGCCGGAGCCTTTTGTACTGTGCGATGACAACATGGAGTTTGACGGTGACCCAACGGACGACTCGGTGGCCTTTGACCTGAGCACGCAGAATGCCACGGTACTTAACGGTCAGGACCCGGCGAACTTCACGGTAAGTTACTATGAGACCGAGGCAGACGCCCTGGCCATGGACAACGCCATCGCCAACCCTACCTCCTATATGAACCTGAGCAACCCGCAGACCGTATGGGTGCGCGTTGACAACGATACAACACCGGATAGCATCTGCTACGACATCACCACCATGGAACTTCAGGTGGCGCCTATTCCTTCCTTTGTTCTGGAGGATGTGTACGTACTGTGTACGGACACCAACGGAACGGAGGTCGTGGGCTCTCCACTGATGGACACGGGACTTGATGCTTCGGCCTACAGTTTTGAATGGAGCGAGGCCACGGACCCTGCGGTGGTACTTGGCACGGATTCCAGCTACATGCCAACGGTAGCCGGCACCTATACGGTGGTGGTGACCGATGTGGACAACGGCTGCAGCAGCGCCATGAGTGCCGAGGTGATCCTGAGCTCTCCACCGGTGGTACAGGCCACGGTAACTACCCAGGCCTTTGCAGACAACCATGTGGTAACGGTAACGGCCACGGGAGCAACCGATGCGGTGTTTGAGTTCAGCATTGACAATGGTCCATGGGTGAGCAACGAGCCCAATGACGGCAGTTATGTGTTTGAGAACCTGTCCTTCGGGGAACACTTGGTACAGGTAAGGGATATTAACGGTTGCGGTATCGGCAGTGATACGGTGACGGTAATGGACTACCCATTGTTCTTTACCCCTAATGGGGACGGGGACAACGACACTTGGCAGATTTACAATATTAACACCCAAGTTAACGCTAAAATTTATATATTTGACCGCTATGGAAAGCTGCTCAAGCAATTGAGCCCCACTGGCGAGGGATGGGACGGTACCTA
>NZ_LBIQ01000014.1 GCF_001280515.1 Mangrovimonas sp. ST2L15
TGGCATCTGGGTTGGCCGTACAGTCCAGGTCCTTGGTAAGCACGGTGCTCAAGGAAATGGTCGGTAGCGGATCGATGGTCATGGTCTCGCTGTATGTACACTCATTGGCATCCATCACCTGGAAGGTATAGGTTCCCGGAGCCAGGTCTGGGAACGTATTGGATGTCTGGTATGGGGTAGCTGCCGAAGCAGGAGCTATGATCTGGTACTGTAGCTCGCCGCTTCCCCCGGTGACACTTGTAATGGTCACATCGGATGAATTTGCAGGACAGGTAATGGCCGTCATATCAAACTCCATATCGGTAGGAGGGTCCAGGGCATCGATGGTGATGCTTCCCACTGCCAGGGAACATCCACTGGCATCCTGTACGGTGATGGTGTAGGTTCCGGCTGTAAGGCCCGTAAAGGTATTGCCGGACTGGAAGTTGGTCCCGTCGATACTGTATGAATAGGGAGGCGTACCACCCGTTACACCGGTAACTGAAATGGTCCCACTCCCGTTACATGTGTAAGGGGAGGTGAGTTCTAAACTACCTGTAAGTGGTTCACTAGCTGAGATAATAACAGTTTGAGGCTCTGTAAGACACACAGAATCTTCTATGGAATATTGAACTACAACTTCATAATTTCCTTCAGGAAGGTTATTGAATACAGGTGCATCAAAGAATGTGTTGCCTCCATCGATGCTATATTGAAGTGTATTGCCATTAGCATTGGTTACTTCTATGGTAATACTACCCGTATCATTACCAGCACAAGCAATATCTGTAGAATTGATTGTGAATTCTGGAGCTTCAATAGCATCAACCACGATAGATGTTTCTGCCTCACAATTGTTAGAGTCGATAACCAAAATGTTATAGGTTCCGGGGCTCGTTACCGTAATTTCTGGATAGGTTTGAAAATCTGTTGTACTATTTACATAATAATAATATGGAGGCGTTCCTCCTTCAGGGTAAATAGTGATTTCCCCGTCGTCACAGGTTAAGGGGCTTGTCAATGCAGCAGTTACTGTTAATAATGGCGGTTGAATAATTTCAATTTCTTCTGAATATTCACAGCCATCATCAGTACTTGCTGTTACCGTATATGTACCAGCATTTAACGATGTGAAATTATAATCACTATTATTGGTTGGTCCAACGTTATCTATTAATGTACTTCCTTGATAAACATTGAAATAATATTGAGGAAGGGCATTATTAACTGCTAAATGAATACTTCCAAAATCTCCATAACAATCTGGTTGCGTTATTTGGGAAGTGACATTAAAATCTCTTTCTTGAATGTGAACACTTGGTGTTTCAAAAATACAAGGGTTTGTTTCCACACCTACCTGTTGAATGTAGATTGTATAATAACCTGGTGATGTCACGGTGAAAATATTACTTGATTGATAGTTTACACCATCAATACTGTATTCATATCCACTTGGAACACCATTAACAGTAATGGACCCTGGAGTTTCACATATTATATCTTGAGCAACAGCTGTTGGATTTAATAAGTTTTGGTAAACATTAAAGTAGAAGATACTATAACAACCTCCAGGATAGTTAATAATAAGTCTAAATTGACCAGCCGTATTTGCTGTATAGTTTGGTCCTGTTCCTACTTGGTTCCAGGTACAAGCGTCATTTTCATTGGCGCAATCTTCATTTTCTACAGCAGCACAACTAGACTCATCTAACTGTTCCCAAATAATTGAGGCGGCATCACTAATTCCAGTTAAAATTTCTCTGGTATCATTGGCACCACATAAGAAAATATTTGGCAAAAGTTTTCCATCGTTTGGACAGGTGACTACTTCGTCTGCATAAGGAATAACGGGATTTGTTTGGGTTTCACCGTATAATACCACTGTTATCACTTCTTCAATTGATAAACAAGTAGCATCAGTTGTATTGGTTACATAATAAGTTCCTGTTTCAGTGGCTGTATATGTTTGACCCGTACCAATAACTGGGGAGCCAGAAGGACTTGTAGACCAAGAATAGGTGTCATAACCATCAGCAGCAACTAGATTGACACTGTCCCCACAAAGGACTTCTTGTCTTTCGAAGTTACAGTTTGAAATATCCACTAAAAAGTTGGTTGGCTGAGGAACGCCAAAACATTCTTCTTCAGTATAACTTCCTTCATCACTTACCGAAATACCACTTATAGCACCCGTATAATCTCCAAATGCTTGATTGGAAATCTCATTGGAGCAGGCCTGACTTAAATCATAACAATTAGGCACTACTTGAACCGCAATACGAATAACAAATACTGGGTCACCGAATTCTACCGATTCATCTGGGATGGAGAAAACAATGGTATTTGTTGCAGGATCATAAGATTGAAGTGTTGCACCCCCTGCATTACTTAAATCTAGATCTGTAGCTGGATCAAAAATGATGTTATCAGGTAATACATCTGTAATAGTAAAGTTTGTTACATCTTCATTACCCGTATTTTGGTATGTTATTTCGTAAAATAAATTTTGACCTAGAATCACATTATCTCCGTTGATTTCAGTTCCAAATTCATCTTCGACTGTTTTAATCAAAGTGATTTCTGGTGAAATAATATCTACAGCAAAGGCACTAAAAAATGAAAATAATGGATCGGCTTGTCCTTGTGCAACTTGTAAAGTAAAAGAAGCAGATGTATCACTATGGTTAATGTATTCTGGTTCAGAGTTCAAGACAGTTAAATATCCTGTATCGTAACCTAAGGTATTGGTCCCTGAAGGATTTCGAGGAAGAACTACACCATTATCATTTTCAATTACCGCTCCAAAAAACTTATTAGCTGGTCTTAAAGGAGTTGTAACCTCTTTGTTGTTGATTTCCAGTTTTGTAGCTCTTTTTGTTTTGTCGCCATCTAAAACGGCATAGGCAAATTGTAAATCGATATGTCCCGCAGGAGGTGTTGTAAAACCTGACACAGGAATTTCTTCATAGTGGTCGTCATAAATATGGCTAAATCCATCAAAAGTGGTGAAGGATTTCATATGTAAAGCTTGATCTTCATAAATTACAAACAAAGTCCAACCAGCCGATAATCCTGTAGAATTATTAAATCCTTCACTTGAAATTACATTGGCAACTGTATAAGATCCTTCAATGTCTGTCAACGAATTTAATAGATCTGTTACATCAGCATAGCAAGCATAGGGTGTGTTTCCTGGTTCATCATCTTCAGAAATAATAGGTTCCACTATCGCATCATAGATGAGTTCTCCTGTTATGTCTGTATATGTAGAGCTTCCCGGTGTTTTAAATTTAACTGTATGAATATTTGATCTATCTCCAGCTTGGAGCATAGCTCCCCAGTATAAACCAGCGTAAGCAACCGAGTAACATTCTGTAGCTGAGCCATCTTCATGTACGGGTAAAACGATATCTGCACTACTGGAACTGAAGGTTGAAGCATCTGAATCGATATCTATGTATTGCATATCGACATCTTGGTTATCTATGGAATTGTCATTTCCGGGTTGGTTATCAACACCCAAAATGTTATTTCCAATAACCAGCATGCTACCTTTAGTTTCAATTTGTTCCCTTATTGTAAAAGGCTCATATGTTTGGGCCATTCCTTTCGCGAAAAGGAAAAGCACAAAGAGAGGGAATAGCACCTGTTTGTAATAAGTAGGCTTTTTCATGGTTAACGTTGTTTGTTTCTTACTTTTCAAGGGGCGTTGAAAAGTGAGAAATGGGGGTTACATTAATTTTCTATTTTCACTAGCGATATTTTATTATTATAGGGTTGGCTACCTTTTGAACTTACTGCTTTATTTGCAGATTGAATATCATCAAACTTTTGATAATAGATATAATATTTATTAGTGTTGACATCAAAGAAGAAATCAATATCATCTCTTCCGTAGGCTACCACTTTTCTTAGGAACTCATCACGTTTTGCTACATCGTCATGAACTGCTAGAATAGCGTAGTATCCATTATCAACTCCTTTAATATTTTTGAGTATTTGAATGTTTGAGCTTCTTTCCTCACCAAAATCCAAATCTTCAGGTTTTAACTCAGAATCACTCATTGCTGTATTTTCTCTTATTCTCTTTAAGGCTGTTCTGTCTTGTTGGTATCTGTCTTCATCATTGTTATAAACAGCTCTTTTAATTCGTCGTTTTTTCTCATAGTCTGTAGCAATTTTAATAGTTTCTAGTTGGGATTCTAGATCTGCTTTGGCTTGTACAGCAACCATTTGCTCAGATTTTAATTTTTTGATTTCTTTTTTATAAAATAAAACCATTTCATCAAGTTGAATTGTATCCGTTTCTTGAATTTGATCGTATAAGGTTTCTAATCTTCTAATTTCCTCATTTCTGGCTGTTATTTGTCTGTTCAAATCAGCTTTAATTCCTTCAATTTTTCTGTTTTCCTCAGTAGCACTCTTAAATGGTTTAGGATCTTGATAAATTCCTTGCTCACTTAAATCATTCTCACGTTTTAAGTCTTTAAGATCTTGATCTTTAACGGCTACAGCCTCACGTAGTTTATTCAATAATTCGTCCTGTTCTTTCTTAGAAGCTTCTGTGTTTTTCCTTGCTGCTTCCATGGCATCACCTATCTGATTATTAATAGCTGGAGGAGTTAATTCCTTCTCATTTTGAGCTTCTGCAGCTAATCTGGCTTGTTCTTCAGCTTCAGCTTGAGCTAGGGCTTCTGCAGCTAATCTGGCTTGTTCTTCAGCTTCAGCTTGGGCTTGAGCCTCTGCAGCTAATCTGGCTTGTTCTTCAGCTTCAGCTTGGGCTTGAGCCTCTGCAGCTAATCTCGCTTGTTCTTCAGCTTCAGCTTGAGCTAGGGCTTCTGCAGCTAATCTCGCTTGTTCTTCAGCTTCAGCTTGAGCTTGGGCTTCTGCCGCTAATCTGGCTTGTTCTTCGGCTTCAGCTTGAGCTTGGGCTTCTGCAGCCAATCTGGCTTGTTCTTCAGCTTCAGCTTGGGCTTGAGCTTCTGCAGCCAATCTGGCTTGTTCTTCGGCTTCAGCTTTGGCTTGAGCTTCCGCAGCTAATCTCGCTTGTTCTTCAGCTTCAGCTTGAGCTTGGGCTTCTGCAGCCAATCTGGCTTGTTCTTCGGCTTCAGCTTGGGCTTGAGCTTCTGCAGCTAATCTGGCTTGTTCTTCGGCTTCAGCTTTTGCTAGTGCCTCTGCAGCTAACTTGGCTTCTTCATCGGCTTTAGCTTTGGCTTCAGCACCCGTAGTAGCAACTGCTGTTGTTGGTTTTTTTCTAGGTTTATTAGATTTGGTAGCTGGTTTTCTTTTCTTATCGGTAGAGATAAGTGCGCTTACACGGTCTTCACGACTGTAATCGTAGCGTTCCTTATTTTCAAATTTATAAGCTAAGGTGATGGCATGGGAGGAACCAAATTCGGAATAATCTCCCATTGATTTTTCGTAGTTATATTCTATTAGGATATTATTAGTTATGTTTAAACCTAAACCTGCGTGAACACCATATAATGTATTGTAACCTATTTGTCCCCATATACCAGCTGGAACTGTTAACATGGCAGTTCCCGATAGAATGGTTTGATCTTCTCTAAATTCTGATTTAATAATTCCCGAGAATTTTGTTTGGTCAAAAAATCCTCTGGTATCCATATAACCTGTGTACATTATATGTGCTAAAATACTTTGATCTGGATTGTTTTTAATCATTTCAGATGTATTCACATTATAAAGAACAAGGTTGTTTAGAGCGACTCCAAAATCTAAAAAGGCAGTACCATAATTAATCCCTGGCGTAACACTTACTAAAAAGTTTGAAGGAATATTATCTAAAGAAGGGTCTTGAAAGTTACTAACCACTTTTCCGCTGTTAAGTCCACTTTGGTAGGCACCAACATTTAAACCAAATGTTAAATTGTTGTCTGCACTCATTCTAGCATTGTATGCAAAGTTTAGAACGCCTCCAAAAGTTGTTAGCACTCCATAATTTTGTTGAAACACGCCAACTCCAAGTCCAATATTTTCTCTGAATCTACCGGAATAGCTACCAAGATAGGTGAGAGGAGCATCCTCAAAAGATACCCATTGACGTTTGTTATAAAAGCTAATGTATTTGTATTGTTGTCTTACAAAACTAAAAGTAGGGTTTACCGTGTATTGATTAAAGGTTAAAGAATTTCGCACTGGAAATGCAAGTGACACCACCCCATCATCTTCTTGTGCAAAAGTTGAAAGAGTACTTAGTATCAATAACATTATGACTACCCAATGCGTTTTCATATCATTTAATAAGGGTAATAGATCCCTTTTTTGTTCCGTTGTTTTGTGATTTAATTATGTAATAAAAAACTTGATTGACACTGCCTAAATCATAATTAGTATCTGGCCAATTGTTTTGATAATCATTTGTTTTAAGGACAACTTTACCTTGGTTGTCTAAAATAGTGACCTCCGTATTGGTGCCCATGACAAAGGCTTGAGGAATGGTCCATGTATCGTTAATGCCATCTCCGTTAGGACTCACTATGTTCGGTATATTTTCTACTTCTGGAAAGGGGGCGATGGGTTCAGAAATCGTGAACAAAAACTCGATACTTCCCGTACAACCCGTATTTTCGGTAATAACTACCTTATAATTTCCAAATTCTGTTGCTTCAAAGGAATCAGTAGTTTCCCCTGAGATAATATTGTTATTGTAGTACCAGGTATAGGTAGGGTTTGAGGCTGTAGCATCTACCCAAACATTAATTGATTCACCTGGTTCCATTGTATTTTCTTCTGGAATATTAATGGAAGCAGAAAATAATTCACTTTCCAAATTGATAGAACCAGAAGCTTGACAACTTCCTAGGTCTACTTGCACTGAATAAATTCCAGATTCTTCAGTAGTAAACATTTGACCTGTAGCTCCAGAAATTATGGAGCCGTCTTTATACCATTGGTAACTCTCACCATTAATGGTGCTTAGAGTGGTTGGTCCTTGATCTGGACAAAATGGGTTTCCTAAACTGGAGACAATAGTAGCACTAGCCTCACCAGATTCCACTGCACTAATAGTTACCCTATTTGAATAGGAATTGGAAGTACAAGTTCCATAGTTGGTTTCGACAAAATAGGTTCCTTCTTGGGATACTTCCAAAGTGTTCCCTTCGGCAACAAAGACAGAAGTTGTAGGACTTGTTTCTCTATACCAATTAAAAGTTAAAGAAGGATAATTTAAAGGAGAATCGTTTAACCCAGTGCCCGGATTATCAATAGTTAATAGGTAACTTCCACCAGAACAGTATGCACCGGTAGAAACCAGATTATTGATGGTAAAAGGGCTATCCTGTAATTTGTAATAAGCTGCAAAATAACTAGAACCAGAGCTGGTTGCTGCTGGAGCAGTGCTTTTGATTCTAATTCTATAATTTTCACCAGACGTAGTAGTTGGTAAAGAAAAACTTAAAGTAGCGGGCGATGTCGTAATTTCACCTGCATTTGAAGTATAGACCACTGTTGGGTCTGAGAAACTACCTTCCGAATCAGATAATTCAATGATGAATTGGTTGCTGGCTCCTAATCCGTTTTCAGGTGAGAAAACAAAAGTCGTGTTATAAGTATTAAAAGAAGCACTTGCGCAAGCCTGACTGAAACCTAAGTTTGGGGAACCAATAACAATTTGGGCGTTTGCCTTCTCTAAAGAAAGAAAAGACAGCATACCAAAAGCTACAAGGATAGTGGTTAGTTTGGTAATTTTTAGCATGACGCTTAGGTTAGTTGTTGGTTAAGGTTTTGAGGCTTAAAACCCAAGGGATTTGTATCATATCCCAAATCCCTTTAGGCTTAAATAATTGTTTCAATTTGCTAAATATGACAAAATAGGTGACTCTTACTTATAAGGAATGAATTCCTAAAGTCTAATCATCTTCATATTTAGAGGCTAAAATTTTATTGATCTTCAGTCTAAAATCTGGAAGCCTTGGATTTTTGGCATCAATAAAGGTTTCGTTATCGTCACCTTTTGAATATACATTGAAGAAACTGCTATTTCCATACCAATCTTCTAGGTCATCATTATTTGGATTTCCTTTAGTGAAAATATTACCATTACAATTGTTGAAATACATTTTTCTGAATTGGATGTTTGCTAAATTCTCACCGTTGATCTTAATTTTACTATCAAGTATCACAGCAGGATTAAATCCAGAAATCACAGATTGGTTCAAAGATAAAGAGGCATTAGGTTCAATATAAATACCTTCTTTCACAAGTCCCATTTTGACATGAGAATCCAAGTCATTACTTATATTGATCAAACTTAAATTGTCACCTTCTACCAAAGTTCCAGGCTTTGAGAAGTTAACTTTGGTTTCATCATCATAAGATGCAACATGAAGACATTTAGGTCTATTAGCACCAGAGACAAAAGGATCTCTTATAGCCAAAGAGTTAGAAATCTTGCACTGTGTACCATTATTGAACACATAATCAGTTCCACTTGATTTATAAGAAACAAGTTTGGTAAGTTTTAAATCTCCACCAATAATACTAAATGCATTACCATTTGAATTACTGACCATGACATTTTCAATCACTGTTTGGTTACCTACACCTGCCAATGTTAAAGCATTGTAGTAACCATAATCTACTGTTCTTTTACCAGCAAATTCAATTCTAACGTATCGAAGAATTCCAGAATTACTTTCTTGATTTCCTCCACCGTAGGCTATATTCTTATAGTCAGTAGGTTTTAAGCCGTATTCAATGGCTGCTACATTTCCAAATTGATTGATTGAAGCATCACCTAATAAGAAGATACCTCCCCAATCACCTTGCTTTTTAACGCTGCGATTGGAAGTGAAAATAATGGGGTCAGTTTCTGATCCTTCGGCAACAATCTTTGAACCATTGCTGATTATTAAAGATCCGTTGGTTTTAAAGTCTCCTAAAATAACTGTACCTGGTTCAATTGTCAGGGTAGTGCTGTCAGTTACAAATACACTACCTAATAACAAATAGGTGTTTTTTTTAAGAAGTTTTGTGTCTTCTGAAATATTACCACTTAAAATTTGGTTTGGTTCCCTGTAGGAAACGTTGCTCGGTTGGAACTCTGTCCATGAATTTAACCAGTTGTTAAATCCGGTTATTCCTTTCTCCTGTTGTGCAAATACTTTAGGAAGTGTTGTGAGGAATATGCATAACACTAAAGTAAAGTTTTTCATAGTTGCATAATTTATAGATTAATAGGGCACGTTAAAAACAAGTCAAACTTATTAATTTAATCCTTGAAATGCAAAAAAAAATCGATGAAATGTAATAAAAATAATTAAATGTAAGAAAAGTACTTCTAAAATATTCGATTAAGGAAGAGAAATTACTGGATAGAAATTTGATTTTTTTATTCGTACTGCAAAAAGCTTATTAATGGTAAACTAAAAAATCCCTAGAATTAGGGATTTTTTAGATATCTATTGATGTAATTATATTATTCTAAAATCTGTTAAATTCATTATAGGTATGTAATGATTTTAATGTTTGCTCATAATACAAAATCGCAGCAATTAAATTGCTCTTATCTGAATATGGCAAAATTTTAGTTTGAAATTCAATCGTGTTTTCAAAATAATCATTGGCCGCTTTGATATTGTCTTCAAGTGCTTTTCTATGATCTTTGGTATTTGGGATTCCCAAAGCCTCAATAGTTACTCCTGGCTTATTTGTAAAAGCAATATTAGGTAATACTTTTACAATGACTTCTATACGTTCAATGTACAGTTCCAACAATTTTCCTTTATTAAATTGTTGCAATTCTTCTTTATCATGATATTTCGCAATGGAAACATTTTGATTGATAATCGTTTGATCTTTGTCCTTTTGGGCAAATCCAACGGTCGTAGTTAAGATTAATAAAACGCAGATTAGGGTCAGTTTTGTTTTCATATCCTTAATTTCAGATTCATACTTATGAAGCAAATCTAAATAAATAATTCGAAGAAACAACAAAATAATCCGATAAAATGCATAAAAATATATATAAGTAGGTTTAATATTACATAATATCAATTCTTATTTTGTTTTAGTCGTAAAAAAAGATTGTAGTAATTTTTATCGATTATTTCATAATCATTTTTTAAAAGCAATTCTATAGGACTTAAATTGTCTGAAGAATGAAGATGCTCCATAATCACGTATTTTGGAAATAGATTTCTATCAGCGGAATCATAAAAGTGCTTTATAACTTTATACTCAAAGCCTTCGATGTCTATTTTCATGCATGAAATTTTGGTGATTTTTGATTGATCAAGAATATCTATCAAACTCTTACATTTTATTTTAACGGTATTTTCTCCTTCATAAGCAAATGAGCAACCAGATCTATTACCTGTAGTATTAATACTTAATGATAATGTTTCACTTTTATCGCTAACGCCTAAATTAATAGCATCAATATTGTTTATTTCATTTAATGAAATGTTTTTCTTCAGTTTTTTGAAATTGTAAGGTTCTGCTTCAATGGCAACGACCTTACCTTCATCACCAATTAAATTGGAGGCTATCAAGGAGTAAGCTCCAATATTGGCACCTATATCAATAAAGCAGTCTCCATTTTGAAGTATTTCTTTTAGGAAATTGAATTCTTTCCTTTCATATAATTGAGGGTAAAAAAACAAAGCACCATCAACATTCTCGTAAGGTTCTAGCAGCATTTTAAAACCATTCACTTTTTGAAGATATTTTTCTTTTTTTCTTCTGCTAGTTCTAAAATACATTTTTTTAAAACCTCGGTTTACAATTCCGGTTACTGAGGGAATATTAGGCAAGCTATTTCCTAGAGATTTATAGATATAAAGTTCTTTATTCATGACTACTTATTCTTAAAGAGGTATATAATGTATTGATTTTTAGTTGATAACAGGAATTAGTTTCGTTGAAGTGTAATAGATTATGGTTTAATTGACTATTATTTAATAAATTTTTAAATCTTTAATTGCGGTGATGCCATTTAATCTTAATAAAATATATTTGTAGGACAAGGAAAACTTCATGACTAAGAACGAAAAACAAAACCAATACATAAATCGAGAAATAAGTTGGCTGCAGTTTAATGCCAGAGTCCTTCAAGAAGCAAATGATGAATCTGTTCCATTAATAGAACGCCTTCGTTTTTTAGGAATATTCTCCAATAATTTGGATGAATTTTTTAAAGTTAGATATGCAACGGTTAAGCGTATCGTGGAAGCTGGAAAGACTGGAAAAAGTGAGTTGGGAGGAATCAGAGCTACCCAACTATTAGAAGAAATAACTCAAGTAGTTATAGATCAGCAGAGTGAAAGTCTTGAAATTTTAAGTAAAATAAGATTAGACCTGGAAAAGGAAAATATTTTTCTGATTAATGAAACTCAAATTCTTCCAGATCAAATAGAGTTTTTAAGAAACTATTTTTTAGAAAAAGTAAGTCCGGCACTTGTAACCATTATTTTAAGTGAGGACGTGGGCTTACCAAATTTAAAGGATAGTGCTGCTTATTTAGCAGTTAAAATGACCTATAAAGATAAAAGTAATCGATTTGGTCTTATTGAAATTTCAAAACAAATGGATCGTTTTGTGGTCCTTCCCAAGAAGGAAGGAAAAAATTTCATTATCATGGTCGATGACTTATTGCGATTTTTCCTAGATGATATATTCAATATTTTTAGTTATGAGGAAATAACAGCTCATATGATTAAAATCACAAGGGATGGAGAGTTGGATTTGGATAGTGATTTGAGTAAAAGCTTCATTGAGAAAATTTCCGATAGTGTTAAACATCGCTCCATTGGGGACCCTGTAAGATTTGTTTATGACAAGACCATAGAAAAGGATACACTGCAGTTTTTATTGAATAAAATGGGTATTGATAATCACGATAGTATTATTCCTGGTGGACGATATCATAATAGGAGGGATTACATGGGATTTCCTAGTCTGGGAAGAAATGATCTTTTATACAATAAAATTGAACCTTTAAGAGTAAAAAAATTAAGCTTGGAGGAAAGTATTTTTAAAAGTATCGCTCAAAAAGATTATTTGGTTTACACTCCTTATCATACCTTTTCTTATGTGGTGAAATTTTTACGGGAAGCTGCTTTAGATCCAACTGTAAAGACTATTAAAATCACTATATATAGATTAGCCCAAATATCTCACGTAGCCAGTTCTTTAATCAATGCTGCTAAAAATGGAAAGAAGGTGACTGTTTCTATTGAAATTCAAGCCCGTTTTGATGAACAGAACAACATTGATTATGCCGAACAAATGGAAAATGAAGGTGTGAATCTCATTTTTGGTGTTCAAGGATTGAAAGTTCACAGTAAAATGTGTGTCATAGAGCGCGAAGAAAATGAAAAATTGGTGCGTTACGGTTTTATAAGTACAGGAAACTTTAATGAATCTACGGCTAAGATTTACACAGATTTTACTTTGTTTACTGCCAATCAAAAGGTTTTAAAGGATATTAATAAAGTGTTTAACTTTTTTGAAATCAATTATAAAATCTACAGATATAAGCATATTATAACCTCACCACATTACACCGAGAAAGCATTTTACAAACTCATTGATAATGAAATTAATAATGTAAAAGAAGGGAAACCAGCATACATACGAGTCAAAATCAACAGTTTGTCAAGCTATAAAATGGTTGATAAACTTTATGACGCAAGTAGGGCTGGAGTAAAAATACAAATGATAGTAAGAGGCATTTGTTGTTTGATTCCTGGAATTGAAGGAATGAGTGAAAATATTGAAGTTATTAGTATTGTAGACAAATTTTTGGAGCACTCCAGATTGTATATGTTTTGCAATAATAATGAACCGAAAGTGTATATTTCCTCTGCAGATTGGATGACTAGAAATATTGAAAATAGGGTAGAAGTTACCTGTCCTATTTATGATGAATCAATTAAGAAAGAATTGATTGAAACTTTTGATATCTGTTGGAGCGATAATGTGAAGGCCAGGTTACTTAATATTGAGCAGAAAAATGAATACAAGAGAAATAGTCTGCCAAAAGTAAGGGCCCAGTTTGCAACTTATGAATACTACTATAACAAATTAAACGGTTAGTATGTTATCGATCAAAAAATATGCAGCTATTGATATCGGATCAAATGCCGTACGGCTGCTCATTGCCAATATCATTGAAGAAAAGGATAAAGAACCTAGATTTAGAAAGAGTTCTTTGGTAAGGGTACCTATTCGTTTGGGAGCAGATGTATTTCTTAATCAGGAGATTTCAGAGTATAACAAGAATCGGATGGCCGATACGATGTTGGCTTTTAATCTTATTATGAAGTCCCATAATGTGGTCAAGTATAAAGCCTGTGCTACTTCTGCTATGAGGGAAGCCAATAATGGCGAGGAAGTGGTCGATTTAGTCCTTAAGAATTCAGGTGTTCAAATTGATATCATAGATGGGGAAGAAGAGGCGGCAATTATTGCGGCAACAGACTTACATTCCTTTTTGGATGACACTAAAACTTACCTTTATGTAGATGTTGGAGGAGGAAGTACGGAATTCACAGTTATTCACCTGGGTAAAAATGTGGCATCAAGGTCTTTTAAGGTGGGAACTGTTAGACTTTTAAATGATATTGTCAACAAGGAAACCTGGGATGAACTTCAACTTTGGATTAAAGAAAACACCAAGGAATATGAAAAGGTGGATTTGGTAGGTTCTGGAGGGAACATCAATAAAATATTCAAACTGTCTGGAAAGCGAATGGGTAAACCTTTGACCTATTTCTATTTGACATCTTTCTATAATATGCTTCACACGTATTCCTATGAGCAGCGTATAACGGAGTTGGACTTAAATCAAGACCGGGCCGATGTGATTATTCCCGCTACAAGAATTTACCTATCGGCAATGAAATGGAGTGGGGCTAAGGATATCTATGTTCCTAAGATTGGTTTGGCCGATGGTATCGTGAAAAGTATCTATTTTGATACGGTTTCAAGCCATACACAGTTAAAATAATACCATTCATCTTTTTAATTATTTTCGCTTTCAGGAATTCATATATATTCGTGTAGATAAACCCAACTACTTTGAAAAATAAATGATTATGAAGAAACAACTACTTTTTTTAGGTTTCATTTTTTGTGTGACTTTGTCCTTTTCCCAAATAGGAATGTATGGTGTTAGAGCAGGTATTAATGTGTCTAATATGGATTTTGAACCAGATGCTACCTTTTCCAATCAACATAGAAATGGTTTTGCTATTGGATTTTTTGGTGAATACCTATTAGGAGATGCTATAGCATTAGCACCTGAAATTCAATTTTCAGCAGAAGGAGCTAAATCCAGAGATTTAAGAATTGATTACATTCAAGCACCTATTTTATTTAAATTCTTTTTAGCGGACAGATTTGCAATTAGTGCTGGTCCTATGGTCGGCCTTAAGGTACATGAGTATGAAGATGGATTCAAAAATATGGCGTTTTCAGCAGCAGGTGGTCTTGAATTTAAAGTAACAGAAATGTTCTTTATTGATGCCCGCTACCATTATGGTATTTTAAATGTTTTAGATGACGATTTACCTATGGAAGCCAAAAATGCCAGCTTTCAATTTGGTGTAGGAATTAAAATTTAACTTAACTAACAACACAAATATTTACGATTAGGCCTCCTTTATATTTTAAAGGAGGTTTTTTATTTCTTTATGAACTTTATGACTTTTTGAACCCCAGTATTATTATAAAACCTTATAAAATACATGCCAGAAGAAATGGCTTGTAGCTCTATTGTGTTACTTTTAAGCTCATTTGATGAGAGTAGTTTTTGACCATTTATATTAAAGATTTCATAACCTAATTTATTTAAAGAAACACCCTTTACAAAAAGTAAATCGCTTACTGGATTTTGAATTAAGGAAACACTAACATCCTTATTTTCATCACTAATTGACAATGGTTGCCTCGACAAAACAATACTAAATACATCAGTGGGTGTTGTAGATTTACCTCCTGTAGAGTCTCCTGATGTTTTAGTTATAATCAATTCTTGAGAATCACCTTCTCCTGAAACTTGAAATTGATAACTTTCATAAGCAATACCATCATTATCTAAAGAAAGAATGTCGAATAAATAGTCCTCAAATAAATTTTGTTCAGCAGTTTCACAAGAATTTAGCTCTCCCGAATTATTATAATAACTATCTAAATCTAAAGAATTTGTGTTATTTGTCATTCTGTAAACACCTCCAAACGTATTACAAACTCCTTCACCAATAAAATTTATTCCGTATTCAGATTCACCATCTAGTGTAAATTCTATGAATGAGGATGAATTATAAGAATTCGTATAGACTTCATTGTTATAGGTGATTTGATTAATATACCAAACTCCTGGTAGCTCATTGGTTTCAGGTAGTGTTTTTGTATAAACGGCTTGATTACCATCTTCTCTGATAATGTATAAAATGCTTTCTTCCCCTAGGCCTGAAATATCAAACGAGCTGCTTAAAAGTGTGCCAGTTTCAAGGTTATTGGGGCTGAGACAATTCCAAAATAAGGGATGTAAAAAAAAAAATCAGTTTCCAAGGTGAAATTGCAAATTCCTGCTAAAGCACTAAACTCGGAAATAAAATAATCACTACTAATATTATAACTTCCATTGAACCCATTATCACAAGTTTCGCCCTGAAAAGTTCCATTCTCAAAGAACTGTATGGTGTTAATAGCATTAGGTATGGTACTATAGCGAGTTTCGCCTTCAAAGATTATATGATCTAGATACCAATCTCCAACCAAGTTTTGGGAGAACATATTAAAGGGTATAAGGAGAAGGAATAAGTAGCTTGATTTCATAGGATTAGAATTTGGTTCAAAGTAAATATACTAAAATCTCTACTTATCCATGAATCGTTTCTTTTTTTCCAAGATCCTTCATGATATTGGCTTCATAATCTAAGAGTTCCTGCCATTTTTTATCAACTACTTCTCGGTCACCATATTGTCTAGCAAATCCTAAAAACATGGTGTAATGATTTGCTTCGCTAACCATAAGTCTTCTATAAAACTCTGCCAATTCCTTGTCTTTTAATTCTTCTGACAAAAGTCTGAAGCGCTCACAACTTCTGGCCTCAATTAATGCGGCATAGAGCAGTCTATGTACCAATTGATCGGTTCTGCTGCCGCCTTTAGGGAAAAACTTAAGTAAGGCAATCACGTAATCATCTTTACGGTCGCGACCTAGAGTCCAACCTCTATCAATGATTTTATCATGAACCATTTTAAAATGGCTTATTTCCTCTTTGACCAAAGCAGTCATTTCTTGAACCAATTCAGTGTATTCAGGAAAACTAACAATAAGCGAAATGGCTGTACTTGTTGCTTTTTGCTCGCAGTAAGCGTGATCTGTCAAGATCTCTTCAATATTCTTTTCTACGATATTGACCCAGCGAGGGTCTGTGGGAAGTTTAAGGCCTAACATTTTAAATAATTTCTTCTGGTTCAACTTCAATAATTTGATAGGATCCATTTTCTTCAACAATCAAATTATAGAATAAACAAATATCAGATTCAGGTCGACATAAATTCAATTCCAAAATGACCTTTTGATCGGTAGAATGTTCTTGATTGAGCCATGATCCTGATAATTGACTTGCTAATATTTCGGGTTTGTTTTCAGGAAAAAGTGCTATAAGTTCTAATTTATCCAAAGCTTTTTCAAAAATTAGCTCATCATTTTTAGCAACTTCTATGTGGGTGATTTGATCTCTATAATAGTGTTTGTTTACAA
The DNA here is from genome assembly GCF_001280515.1 of Mangrovimonas sp. ST2L15. GTDB lineage: Bacteria > Bacteroidota > Bacteroidia > Flavobacteriales > Flavobacteriaceae > Mangrovimonas > Mangrovimonas futianensis. Next base: position 16,721 of record NZ_LBIQ01000014.1, read on the forward strand.
TGGAATCTGTTTCAAATTCGTTTAAAACTGCAGAATTCATATCTGTGTAATTTAAAATATGAACTCGAAATCCAGAAGCCATAGTTGTATCTGTTTCAACTTGGTTATAACTTTCTGGAAAGTATTTAATGTTTTCTGAAAAAGAGTCGAGTAGTTTGTTTTCTTGTAATACTTCTTTGGGAGCTTTTTTCATGCGCTCCCTTCCATCACAATTAAAAAAAAGAATGGCTAGACAGAGAATGGCTAATTGAAACAAATATTTCATAATCTAGATATCTAAATCAAAGGTTTTTCTCAATACATCCAACATGGGGTTTTTCTCATTTAATTTTTCAAACTTTTCCCTTGTTGTAAACGCATACTGTTTTTCTATTTCCTCATTTACCTCAATGGCTAAGTTAATAGAAAAATTATTTAATCGTTTTCTAATGAAGCTCATAAGGGGATATTGGCTTCTTTCTACTTCCACTTTATTGGTTTCATTAGGATAAGCCAAATGAATGGTTTGGTCTTTCAATTTGGGAGTATCAATAGACAAGATGGACGCCAAATTAAATTTCCCCTTCTTTTGTAGGTCTTCGACAAATTCATTCCAAACTTTAAGTAACTGTTCCTCAGTAAAATCATCCTTTGGCATGTCATCCATGCTGGGTTCAACTTCAATTTGTTTGAGACTATGTTCCTTTTTAGCTCTAATACTTTTTAAAGAGAGTCCTGATGTTACTTTTTTCGGGATGTTTATATTGACTTTGGGTATAGGTGTTTTAGGCACTTCCTCTTTATCTGCAAGCGAGGTAGAAAGATTTTGAGATACCTTTTCCTCTGTTTCTTTCGGGCTTTGAGGAGATGAAGCAGGAACTGTTTTGGGACTGGAAGCGGAAGTAGGTCTCTGAACTTTGATAGGTTCAATTCCCTTAGCTTTAAAATAGCTGGCTGGAATTATGTAGTTTTTGCTATTTTTTTTTTCTCCATCAAAAGTGATGGAGGCAAGTTGCATTAAACATAATTCTACAAGCAGTCTTTGATTTTTACTGTTCTTGTATTTGAGATCACAGTCGTTGGCTAAATCAATGGCCTTGATGAGAAAGTCCATAGAAGCCTTTTGGGCCTGTAAGAGATATTTTTCCTTGGTTTCGTCCCCAACTTCCAAAAGCTCAACGGTTGATTGATTTTTACAAACCATTAAATCCCTAAAGTGACTAGCCAATCCGGTAATGAAATGTTGTCCTTCAAATCCTTTCGATAGAATTTGATTAAAATGAATCAACAATTCAGGTATATTGTTTTCTAGGATTAGGTCTGTACTTTTAAAGTAAGTTTCATAGTCCAGGACATTTAAATTCTCTGTTACCGCTTGACGTGTTAGGCGTTTTCCAGAAAAACTAACCACACGATCAAAAATAGAAAGCGCATCTCTCATGGCCCCATCTGCTTTTTGAGCAATGATATGTAAAGCGTCATCTTCAGCTTCTATTCCTTGTTCTTCAGCAATATACTTCAGGTATTCTTTAGCATCCTTTACAGTAATTCGTTTAAAGTCAAAAATCTGACATCTGGATAGGATGGTAGGTATAATTTTATGCTTTTCTGTAGTAGCTAAAATAAAGATGCAATGCTTTGGAGGTTCTTCCAAAGTTTTCAAAAAAGCATTAAATGCAGCTTGAGACAACATATGGACCTCATCGATGATATAGACTTTATACTTTCCAACTTGAGGAGGTATTCGTACTTGGTCGGTAAGATTTCTAATATCATCTACCGAGTTATTGGAAGCAGCATCCAGCTCAAAAATATTAAATGAAAAATCTTCACCTTCTTGTTCTGTCCCATCACTGTTAATCATTTTGGCTAGAATACGAGCACAACTGGTCTTACCTACTCCTCGTGGACCACAGAATAAAAGAGCTTGGGCCAAATGGTGGTTTTCAATGGCATTCAATAATGTATTGGTAATAGCTTGTTGCCCCACAACATCCTTAAAGGTTTGAGGCCTATATTTTCTAGCCGATACAACAAAATGTTCCATTGAAAAATCTTAGATAAACAAATTTACACAAACGGTTTAAATTTCCTCAATGTGACTTTTAAATTTACTTTTAGTTATTAACAATTTATGTACTTTTGCCGCAAGTAAATCGCCTTATCGCTCAGTTTTCTGGGAGGAAAGTCCGAACACCGTAGTGCAAACATAGTGGTTAATAGCCACCGGCCGAGAGGTTAGGAAAAGTGCAACAGAAAGAATGTACAGGTCATGCTGTAGTGAAATCAGGTAAACTCTATGTGGTGCAATGCCATGTATACCATCGTTTGAGGGCGGCACGTTCAATGTTGGAGGGTAGGCAGCTAAAGTTTATTGGTAACAATAGATTCAGATAAATGATAAGGCACTTTCATAAGATTTCTTATGATATGTGACAGAATTCGGCTTATAGATTTGCTTGAAACTAAAAACGAGCGTTGATACAACGCTCGTTTTATATTTTATTCAGTTACCTTTTAAAAGGGTTCGTATTTAAATTTTTGACCTCCTACAGAGACTTCCGCCATCAGACCACCTTTAGTATGGGTAAATACAGCCACACCATCAGTATATTTGGCATCAAGAGAAACACTTGATTTTAGAGCCGTGGCAGAGATTCCAGCATCAAATTCAAAATTACCTTCTTTAAATTTCTCTAAATCTTCCTTTTTTTCAAAAAAGATAATTTCTATCAATGCCTGTCCACCCGCTTGGAAACCAACATTAAGTTCCTTTAAACTGGCCATACCTATTTTTTGTCCGTAGGAATAAACCACACCATTTCCAGAGGCGCCGCCAATAATTAAACCTCCTTTACCAACATTTGGAAAAATAACACAACCTGCAGCCTTGTCAAAATAGGTCCTAAGACTTGGGTTGTATTTCAATAATTCTGAAACAGCCTCATCGGCATCTTTAATTACTTTTTTGTCTTTTTCTGATTGGGTATACCCAGATAGCGTGAAAAAGCACACGGATAGGACTACCAAAATACTTTTAATTCTTTTCATAATGATTGATTTTTAGCTTATTAAACCTAAAAATACAAAAAAAGTAGGTGAGAAGTCCTATGAAGAATCGATAAAAAAATGTTATAATTTATCTATTCGGCTTTTGGCCATTCAAAAAAGCTAAAAGTGTTGCCCCCATAAGATTTTTTAAATGAAAAATTGTCTATATGATCCAGGCTAGTATGTTTGGAATGTTCTACAATCAAAAGGCCCTCTTTTTCTAATAAGTTCTTTTCAAATATGTAAGTAGGAATTTTTGAAAACTCTTCAATGGGTAAATTATAAGGAGGATCTGCAAATATGACGGTATATTGGCCTCTTGCATTTTCTAAATATTTGAAAACATCAGCCTTAATGGCATCAATGGGCATTTTAAATTGTTCTGCTGTTTGTTTAATGAATCTTACACATCCAAAGTCCCCATCTATTGCTGTGATGTTTTCCGTGCCTCTAGAAGCGAATTCATAGCTGATATTTCCTGTTCCTGAAAACAAATCCAAAACCGAAACCTCATCAAAATAATAATAATTATTTAAGATGTTGAATAAGGACTCCTTGGCCATATCAGTAGTTGGTCTTACCGGGAGCTTTTTGGGAGCTACAATTTTTCTTCCTTTGAATTGTCCAGATATAATGCGCATTAAAAACTATTTGTTAAAACAAAATTGGAATGGTTGGAAGCAGTTACACCTTCTCCAAACCGATGATTTATTGGAGGGTCTGGAAAATCTACATACCTTACATATTTAAAAACCATCTGGTATAGATAATCATCTTTTTTAATCTTTCCAATGACATATAATTGAACCTTTTCTGGATTGAGATCTAATTGTTCTAAAGCAAATAGTATGTAATAAATGAAATCTTCCTTGGAGTGATAGTCGTAGGAATTATACAATATTAAACCTTGATGGTCCATAGCTATAATTTCAAAATGAGACCTCCCCACATGAACATAGACTTTAGGTTCCATGGTATTCTTCTCCTTTTTTAAAACATGTTCTAGAAGAATAGTTGAAAAATGAGTGTATGAGAAATCCCCAAATTTTTCAAATAGAAAATTGGTTATATTTACATAGGGTACATAAACATTGTAGCTATCATTGACACTTAAATGGTCATAAGCAATATAATCTGACTTTAAAATTTTTGAATTAAACTTTAAATAGTCCGCTAGGTTATTTTCATCAAATAAAGAGGCAGGAACTAAAGTGGAAAGATCATTTACAAAAATAGCTTTGATATTCATGAAGTCCATTTTTAAAACTTCTTCAGAATCAAATATTTGTTCCAGTTTCTCTAATATTTGAAAAGGGGAAAAGCGTTTCTCATATTCAAAATGTTTTAAATAGGTAATGGTATTTGAAACATTGTTTAGAATACAAAAAGAAAGTCCATTCAAACTTATTTGAATGGACAAATCTTGATTAGTTAAGTTATGTTTGGTCTTATTCGTTAGCCCCATAGTTTTTTGGCCAGTTTCCAATGGTTTTGACCTCATCCATAGATCCTACTTTTAAGGCATTTCCGTTAACACCATCTACAGACACAACTTCATTTTCTTGTGCCACTAAGTCTTTATTTTGATCAGCTAATATGACGCTTTTCTTAACGCTTGCTTCAAATACAGGGATTTTAGAAGTTCCTTGCTCTAACAAGCCAGCTTGCATTTCAAATTTAGCATCCGTTCCAGGAACGTTCATCATTCTTTTGTAACGATCAGAATCTTTAAATAACGAATCTTTTACTGGTACGTATCCTAAAGTATCAATTAAAGTAATTTCTTTTAAAGTTTCTACTCCTCCATATCTTTTTGTCAACTCTTCATCAACCACGGTTGTATCTCTTCTTTGAGTGATCACAAACTTAGAAGTATCAATAAAACTAATTAATTCGTTAAAATCACCTGCAAATTTACCCGTAATCTCACGGTGAGCTAGCTGAGCATCTCTAATATCGATTAATTTTTCAATCACTTTAGCATAACGCTTGTTCTTTTCTTGATTGAATTTAATAGGTTCATAAACAGAATTGAATGTCAAATATCCTAGATAGATAATTAACACCCATAAAACCAACGTTAAAATAGGTTTTACTTTTGCTGGTATAAATTTGTCTATAAGCCATACTAAACCTATGGTCAGTAAGATAACAGCAACAATCACAATGATAATGGTAAGCATAGTGTGTATATTAAAATTAAATTAGGTCTTAGGCAAATCTACAATTTTTTTTTAATGGTGAAAACCCAAGGGGCTAAAAATCCTTTCTATATTTGGAGAGAATTAAAATGATACCGGACTCTATGAACGCCTCAGAATTCTATACACTTATAAAACAGCAATTTCCATTTACTCCTACAAAAAAACAAGAGGTCGTTTTATTGCAATTATCAGAATTTATTTTTTCTACAGATGCTAAAAGTCTGTACTTAATGAAGGGATATGCGGGAACCGGTAAAACAACTATTATTGGAACTCTGGTTTCCAATTTATGGAAGGCTAATAAAAGTGCCGTCCTTTTGGCTCCAACAGGTAGAGCGGCCAAGGTGATTTCAAATTACTCGGGAAAGGAGGCCTTTACAATTCATAAAAAGATTTATTTCCCCAAAAAAGAAAAAGGTGGCGGGGTTAAGTTTGTGTTACAACCTAATAAGCATAAAAACACCATTTTTATTGTAGATGAGGCATCAATGATTCCTGATACTCCTGGAGAATCAAAATTTTTTGAAAATGGCTCACTTCTCGATGATTTGATGCAATATGTCTATTCGGGTTTTAATTGCAAACTTATGTTGGTTGGAGACACTGCCCAGTTGCCTCCAGTTAAATTAGATATGAGTCCGGCATTGAATCCAAACGTTCTAAATCTAAATTACAATAAGGAGGTAAAAAATATTGAGTTGGATGAAGTCGTAAGGCAGGAAAGTGACTCTGGAATACTCTTTAATGCAACAAATCTTAGGGAGCAATTGAATGATGGAGCTACTGACGATTTTAAGTTTGATTTAAACGGTTTTAAGGATATAGTACGGTTGGTTGATGGTTATGAAATTATGGATGCCATAAATGAATCCTACAGTAATTTGGGATATGAGGAAACGGCTATAGTAGTGCGTAGTAACAAGCGTGCTAATTTATATAATCAACAAATTAGAAATAGGATACTATTTAATGAAAATGAGTTGACTGCCGGTGATTATTTGATGGTAGTCAAAAACAACTACTTTTGGATTAAACCCACAACAGAAGCAGGATTTATTGCCAATGGTGACATTATTGAGGTTTTGGAGATTTTTAAAATCGAAGAACTTTATGGATTTCGTTTTGCAGAGGTAAAAATTAAAATGGTCGATTATCCTAAAATGAAACCATTTGAAACGGTTCTTTTATTGGATACCATCACTTCTGAAACCCCATCGTTATCCTATGATGATAATAATAGGCTTTATCAGGAAGTCATGAAAGATTACCAAAATGAAACAAGCAATTACCGGAAGTTTCTAAAAATCAAGAACAATAAGCATTTCAATGCGCTTCAAGTTAAGTTTTCATATGCTATGACGTGCCATAAATCCCAGGGAGGGCAATGGCATACGGTGTTTGTTGAGCAACCTTATTTACCCGATGGTATTTCTAAAGATTATTTACGCTGGTTGTATACAGCAGTCACTCGAGCCAAAGAAAAGTTGTATCTTATTGGTTTCAAAGATGACTTTTTTAAAGTATGATAAATTCAGAAACGCTCATAAGTATTTTTCTAGGAATAAGTTTGGCTGCGTCTGTGGGATTTAGGGTGTTTTTACCACTGTTTGTATTAAGTTTAGCAGCGTATTTTGATGTTTTAGATGTCAATGAAAAATGGCAATGGTTAGCAAGCATACCAGCGTTGATCACCTTTGGCGTAGCCATGTTATTTGAAGTCTTTGCCTATTATATCCCTTTAATCGATAATCTTTTAGATATCATTGCCGTTCCATTAGCTGCCATAGCAGGAACAGCCGTCATGGTTTCTACTTTAGTTGACTTAGATCCCCTTTTTACTTGGTCTTTGGCTATTATAGCAGGTGGGGGAACTGCCGCGGCAATATCCAGCAGTACTTCTGCTACGAGAGCAGTTTCCACGGCAACCACGGTTGGAATAGGTAATCCTATTGTTTCGACGGTTGAAACAGGCGCTGCCGCGACATTATCCATTGTATCAGTTTTTATACCTATCATAGGCATATTACTAACCATATTTGTTCTTTTCATTATCATTCGATTTTATCGAAAGATTAAGAAAGGGTGACCATACAATTGTCGTAAAAAATAGTATTTTTGAATCTGAATTTTCCTCCTTTATGAAGATAATCTCAATGATACCAGCACGATACAGTGCTTCCAGATTTCCTGGTAAATTAATGCAAGATTTAGGTGGTAAGTCTGTTATTTACAGAACCTACGAGGCTACCGTTAATACCCAATTGTTTGATGATGTTTATGTAGTTACCGATAGTGACATCATTTACAATGACATTGTTAAACAAGGAGGAAAAGCCATTATGAGCCAAAAGGAACATGAATGTGGAAGTGACCGAATTGCTGAGGCTGTTGAAAAAATGGATGTGGATATTGTGGTTAATGTTCAAGGAGATGAACCTTTTACTGAAGTAGCTTCTTTAAGTAAATTAATAGAAGTCTTTAAAAATGATGCCAATCATGAAGTTGATTTGGCTTCTTTAAAAGTTCATATCACCGATTGGGAAGAAATCAATAATCCTAATACCGTTAAAGTCATTACCGATCAAAGTGGGTTTGCTTTGTACTTTTCAAGGAGTCCTATTCCATATCCTAGAGATAAAGAGGTTGCTGTTAAATATTTTAAACACAAAGGCGTCTATGCTTTTAGAAAAGAGGCATTAATGGATTTTTACAGACTGCCTATGTTGCCTTTGGAAGCCTCAGAAAAGATAGAATGTATCAGATATTTGGAGTATGGTAAGAAAATAAAAATGGTAGAAACAGATGTTTTGGGAGTAGAAATTGATACCCCCGAGGATCTTGAAAAAGCGAAGAAACTTTGGAAATAGATTACAGTAACATAAAAGTTATTGGATTTGACGCCGATGATACCTTATGGGTAAACGAAACTTATTTTAGGGAGGCAGAAGAAACCTTTGCCCAATTGCTTTCTCCGTATGAAACCATGAATAAGATCGATCAGGAGCTTTTTATGATGGAGATGAAAAATCTTCCGTTATATGGGTATGGCATAAAAGGTTTTGTGCTTTCTATGGTTGAAATGGCTTTGGAGTTGTCTAACAACCAAGTTTCAAATCAGACCATTTCTAAAATTTTAGATATTGGGAAAGATATGCTTAATAAACAGGTTGAACTGTTACCTGGTGTAGAAGAGGTTTTAAAAAGTTTATCTAAGCAATACCGACTGATACTGGTCACCAAAGGAGATTTGCTAGATCAAGAGAGGAAGTTAGAAAAATCAGGTTTGACTAATTATTTTCATCATATTGAAGTGGTTAGTGATAAACAAGAGTCTAATTACTCCAAACTTTTGGGGCATTTGGATATTGATCCTTCTGAATTTTTAATGGTAGGCAATTCACTAAAATCAGATGTATTGCCGTTAATCAATATTAAAGCCAAGGCAGTTCACGTGCCTTTTCATACAACTTGGGCGCACGAGGAAGTCCATGAAAGTGAAACAAATGGCAAGTCTTATTTAACAATTGGAAGTTTGTTGGATTTGCTACCTTTATTAAAGAACCAAACAAATTGATGATTCAATAAATGAATTTTAAAAATTTCCCAATGGTGTCCAAAGTGGTTTTTGGTCGTGGCAGCTTTAATCAATTGCAAGATGTGTTAATGCCAAAAAGACTCAATGCCCATGCACCTTTTATTTATTTAATCGATGACGTATTTCAAGGAAACTCCTGGATAACGGGGAGAATTCCTTTGGCATACGAAGATAAAATTTACTACATATCTTCTGACGAAGAACCTAAGACATCTCAAGTAGATGAATTGGTAGAAGAAATCATTCTCCAATTCAAAGAAAGACCTTCGGGAATCATAGGAATAGGAGGAGGTACCATTATGGATCTGGCCAAGGCTGTAGCTATCATGTTAACCAATGATGGTGAGTCTAAGGATTATCAAGGCTGGGATTTGGTTAAAAATCCGGCGCTTTATCACGTTGGCATCCCTACTATTTCAGGAACTGGAGCAGAGGTTTCGAGAACAACGGTATTAACAGGACCTGATAAAAAACTAGGAATAAATAGTGATTATACACCGTTTGATCAAGTCGTTTTAGATCCTGAGCTTACTAAAGATGTTCCAAAAAATCAATGGTTTTATACAGGAATGGATTGTTACATCCATTGTATCGAATCCTTAAATGGTACTTATTTAAACGCTTTTAGTCAAAGTTATGGCGAAAAAGCATTTGATCTTTGTAAAGAAATTTTCCTGGAAAATTCATTATCCGAAGAGGACATTCAAGACAAATTGATGATGGCCTCCTGGCACGGAGGTATGAGTATAGCCTATTCACAAGTAGGGGTGGCTCATGCCATGAGTTATGGGTTAGGGTTTCTTCTAGGAACAAAACATGGAGTAGGTAATTGTATTGTATTTGACCATTTGGAAGAATTTTACCCGGAAGGGGTCAAACTTTTCAAAGAAATGAAAGACTTTCATGGTGTAGATTTACCTCAAGGATTATGTAAAAACTTAACAGATAAAGAATTTGATATCATGATTGATGTATCTCTTGGGATGGTTCCGTTATGGGAAAATGCTTTAGGGAAATCATGGAATAAAACGATTACCCGAGAAAAGTTAAGAGAACTTTACGAAAAAATGTAAGATGCGGTGGTTAGCTAAATTTATTTACTTCCGGCTTTTAGGATGGAAAATTGTTGGCAACACCAATATGTCTAAGCATGATATTAAAAAGGCTGTATTAATCGCGGTTCCACATACCAGTTGGCATGATTTTTATATCGGGATCCTCCTTAGGAAGATTTTAGGTATTAAAGCAAACTTTATAGCCAAAAAGGAATTGTTTATAGGTCCATTAGGTTGGTATCTTAAGCGAGTAGGGGGTGCTCCCATTGACAGAGGAAATAAAGAAAATAAGGTAGAAGCTATTGCTAAAATATTTCAGGAAAAAGAAGAGTTTCGATTGGCTTTGGCACCTGAAGGCACCAGAAAAAAGGTAGAAGAGTGGCGTACAGGTTTCTATTATATAGCCAAAGCAGCCAAGGTTCCCATTATCATGTTTACGCTAGATTTTGGTAAAAAACAAAACAAAATTTCTGAACCATTTTATCCAACAAATGATAAAGAAGCTGACTTTCAATTCATGAAAGACTTTTTTAAAGATGTAAAAGGGAAGGTGCCTAAGTACTCCTAGTTCGTTACAGGCATGGTATTTGTAATATTGTTTCCATAGTGAATGAAACATAAAGTAAACTAGTAAGTCCCTAAAAAGAAACATTTATCTATAAAAAGAAAGCTACCTTTTTGGGTAGCTTTTTACTTTTAGGGGGTATAGGTTTCATCAACTTTAAAATCCTTCATTTCCTGTAATGGTTGAAGTACATTGTAATCCTTCCAGAAATTGGGATCATATTGTTTAGGTGTTTCATAATCAATATCCTTTTTCTCCTTTATGGCCTCATAGTCGCTATTAGTAATGTCATTAGTGCCCATGATCAATAATTCATTTCGTTCTTTAAAGGTCCCTTCAACCAAGAATTCAAATGAAACTTTATTATTTCCGTCATTTTCTTTGAACTTAAAAGGCCTATCAATGTAAAAATATCGGTCAATTTCTTCGGTTATAAATTTGGGATAATAATAATTGTCTGGACCTTTTTTATAGATAACTGATCCCGATTTTCCGTTTTCAGCATATTTAATTCCTAAAAGGAATTTCATGTTGAGTTTCTCGCCAACGCGTCCTTTAAAATATTTGTAATCCGTTTTTAAAACGGCAAATGTTTGATTGGAAATGTAAAGGGTACCTTCAAAATCAGCAGAACCTCTCCTAGGTTTAAAATCTACCACATAAACCAATTCGGAATCTAGAAACGAAATACCTTTTAACTCATAATCATATTTCCTTTGATCTGTTACAAAATTAAATATGGAACCACTTTTAAAGTTATGCTCTTTGAGCATTTCATAGGTTAATTTTCTGATTAAACCTACCGAATTAATAGTGTCTTCCATTTTATTGTTTTCTCTACTACTTTCTCCTAATTTGACTGAATCTGAAATTTTAAACCATCCTGTTTTAACCGTATAGACTTTATTGGTGTCTAAATGTTTGGTGACAATATCTTTCCCTCTTTCTGCCAATCTTTCAATGGTTTGATCATTTCTTTCATCCAATAATCTCATGGCTTTATCAATAGTCATTTTAGAGTTTTTCTCATCTAAAACACTTAAATCAGCCACAAATTCTGTGTATTGTTTAGACCTGTTGTTCAATAAGGAATTACCTAATTCTTGAAACTCTTTATTAAAGGCTTCAAGTTGTTTTTTCTTAAATCCAGTGGATTTATCTATTTCTAAATTGACATTTTTACCTTGAATATATTGGGTGGTCCTTCTAAATAGATTATAATTAACCATTTTGGTTTTATAGTTCTTGTCCAAATTTTTATCCATGTAATATAATATGGAGTCTAAAGTGAGCATTCTATTAGTTAAATAAACTTCTGAAAGTTCATTAACTTTTTCAATCAAATGATAGTCTTGTGATTCAAATTCATTTAATAGCATGCCTATTTTCTCATAACCCATACAAGAAATTTTCACAGAGTCTGTAGGTTCAAAGCCTGAGGTATTGATCGAGAAGCTGCCTTCTTCATTGGTAATAACCCCAAAGTGTTCCCCAATTTGTACGGTAGCATAGGAAATGGGCTCTTCTTTATCAGATAAGACTTTCCCTGAAATGCTTTGGGCGAATGAAGTGGCTCCAAACAATAGAATAAAATAAATAAGAAGGGACTTGATGGTAGTAAATGTCATAGACGTTTTTTGTTAAAAGACGAAAAACCAATTGATTTTGTTACTGTTAAAATAAAAAAAACCTGAACGAAAAGTTCAGGTCTTTATATATTTTTAACGTTTTGTGCTTATTCTTCAGCACTTTCTTCCATGGTATGGTAGACATTTTGTACGTCATCATCTTCTTCAATTTTCTCCAAAAGCTTTTCTACATCTTCCATTTGTTCGGGAGTCAATTGTTTTGTAACCTGTGGAATTCTTTCGAAGCCAGAAGATAGAATTTCAATACCACGACCTTCCAATTCCGATTGAATAGCTCCAAAACTTTCAAAGGGGGCATATATTAAAATACCATCGTCATCAACAAAAACCTCTTCAGCACCAAAGTCAATTAGTTCAAGTTCCAATTCCTCAGCATCCAAGCCTTCAGCGTTAATCCTGAAATTACATGTATGGTCAAACATAAATGATACCGAACCAGAAGTACCTAAACTACCGTCACATTTATTGAAATAACTTCTAATGTTGGCTACAGTTCTAGTATTATTATCTGTGGCTGTTTCCACCAAAACAGCAATACCGTGTGGTGCATAACCTTCAAAAAGTACTTCCTTATAATCTCCTTGGCTTTTGTCTGATGCTCTTTTAATAGCACGTTCAATATTGTCTTTAGGCATATTGACCGCCTTGGCATTTTGTATAACAGCTCGCAATCTGGAATTGCCATCAGGGTCGGGTCCACCTTCCTTTACTGCCATTACAATATCCTTACCTATACGTGTAAAGGCCTTACTCATTGCGGCCCAACGTTTCATTTTTCTTGCTTTCCTGAATTCAAAAGCTCTTCCCATTAATTAACGCGTTTAAATTTTAAAGTAACAAAATTATGAAAAAACTAATTAGTCATTAGGAATTTGCTTAGCCAAAAATGCATTGTTTGAATTATTTAGATTCTCAATAACATGACTACGCTCGTTGTTTAACTCTGCATTTAGTTGATTATACTCTTTTCCTCCCTTATTTAATGCCTTTACTTTATCATTATAGGCATCAATTTGTTCTTTGGTTCTTTTCTTTTCTGGTGTTTTTTCAATGTTATTTTTGATGGTTTCAAAATCTTGATTAAGCACCAAAAATTCAACCATTTTAGGGATTTTATTCTCTGCTTCATCTATGTAAAATTCAAAAGCTTTTTTGGTAGCCTTAACAATAGAATCGTCATTATTGTAAAGTTCTACCGAATTTAATTGTTCCAATCCTTCCCGGGCACTTTGACTTAAGGCGTTAGCATTTTGTTGCATACCGTTAATGTCATTATTACCAAGGGAGTTCATTAAATAAACTTCATTCATGTAAACCTTGAAAAAAATGAGATATAAAGTGTTGTAATGTTTGAATACCTGGCCAGATATAGCCATTTTTTTGCTTAGGTCTGATTCGTCTTCAATGATGTTTACATTGTTTTTGTTAGCAAAGGCATAAAAATGTGTTTCATAAAGTTCTTGGGATTCCTTCATTTTTTTATCAGCCATTTCTTGAGCCATAATAAAGGCTTCCATGGCATCGTAGGATTGTTCTGCAATAGCCTTCATGTCGATTATTTTAGCATAATCATTCTTTAAAAGACTTTCATTAAATCTGAGATGCTCTAGTACCTGGTTTTTAAATTCATCACCATTATAGCCTTCGGCCTTGTCAATTTTTTCAATGGAGCTTTCTACTGATTTGATTAAAATTTTTCTTCGATTTCCTACAGCACGTTCACCTCTATGAGCTATAGCTTGCGTATACTTCCACATGTTTTTTGTAATACCCTCTTGTTCTTTACCTACAAAATCTAGGTAGGACACGGCAGTTTTAAAGCTTTGTGATGAAGCATTAAAAACCTCAAACATTAGGAGTAATGTCAAGGCAAATTTTAAGTTGTTTTTCATGTTAGTTTAGTTTGTTGATTAAGTCTTTTAAGATGTTAAATGATTCGCTTATATAAATATCATGAGATATATTATTCATTATGTCTTCATTGATGAGTTGCATGTCTTCACTATACTGCAAAACTTCAATTGTTGATTTGGTATTTTCAACTTCTAGTTCAACATCGGTTGTATCCATATCTTGGAACGACTTGTAGAGATTGTTTAATTGTTCAATATCCTCAAAAACATTATCAATCGTAAGGGCATAAGTCTTATTCTTATAGATGATTTCCCTGAGAAGCACTTGATTCAATTCTTTAATCTTTTTGAAATCTTCTGAATGTTCCACGCGATTTTTACTTAACCCAGTAAGATGTTCAATGGGTAATTTTTTAAGTGGTCTCAGTGCTAGGGTTGGGGTAATATCATCATTAGGAATACTGAAATCATTAGATTTCTCGTCCATATTAAAATTTTCATACAACGAGGGCAGTTGAATATCTGGGACAATTCCTTTTTGTTGAACCCCTTTTCCTGTGGCCCTGTAGAATTTTTCGAAAGTAATTTTGGTATAGCCTTGGGTTAAATCTAACGTATCTAATGGCAGAATGACTTGCGCGGTTCCCTTGCCAAAAGAGTTTGATCCAACAATCAGGGCTCGGTTGTAATCTTGCATTGCCCCAGAGAAAAATTCGGAGGCTGAAGCACTGGATTCATTAATCATTATAGCCACGGGCTTTGTAAATAAGGAACCTCTATTAGGGTCTCTTATAGTAAATTGATTGGAATATCTATCACTTTCAATGGCTATTGGCCCTTTGTCTATAAACATTCCCGAGAGATTGGTGGCTTCATGAATGGAGCCTCCACCATTGAATCTTAGATCAATAATGAGACCTTTAATATTTTCCTTTTGCAGTTTGTATAATTCTTTTGAAAAGTCCTGCGAAAGTCCAATGCCTCGTGGCGAATCAAAATCAGTATAAAAACTAGGTATTTTAATGTAACCGAATGCTTCCTCATCTGACTTTAAAACAAAACCCGTGATAGAATTATCATCAGATTTCATAATAGTTTTGGCTAATTTAACTTCCTTAATGGTTCCGTCCCTTTTTTTAATTTTAAAGGTGGCCACTTTATGTGAATCATCATTTAGGAATTTATCTACTTCATTAATGGAAATACAATAAGTTTCTAAGGTTATCTGGCCTGAGGTGATACTTTTTATGACATCATCCTCCTCAATTTCTCCATTTTTAAAAGCACTACTCCCTGGAATGATTTGCTCAACTACCAAATCATTATCTTTATTCTTTGAAGGAAGGATTCCGTAGGTAAGTTGATTTGTTCCCAAGTAATGATGAAACAAATCACGCTCAGCATTGTTAAAATAGGTAGAATGTGGATCTTGATACGCGCAGTAGGCTTTAAGAAAGCACTCCTTTACAAAAGATTCAACTCCCCCTTTTTGGTTAGTAATTTCATTCAACTTGCATAGTTCCTTCTCAATAACAACATTTTTAATTCCTTCTTCTTTTTTTGAAAAATTTGACTGAATCAGTTGAAGTGTACTATCTTCTTCTATTATGGTCTTAATAACTTCATACTTAATAATCTTGTTCCAATAAAGTTCCGAAGCCTTTTTGTTTTGCTTGTAATAGTGCTTTTTATGACTTGAATAATGGATGGTGTCCTTTCCTGTATAATCAAGTTTTACCTTAGATAGTGAAGCAATATAGTCTTTTGTTTCCTCAATGCGGCTTGTTAAAATATCAACATATTTATCAATGAAATCACTATTACTTGCTTCTAAATAATTATCGATGTTAAGAGAATCACTTGAAAAAGTTTTGAAGTCATCAATTCGAAGTAAATTTTGATCTTCATCTAAATTATTGATAAATAAATGATAAACCCCAACGGATAAAGAATCATCTACTGGTTTACCAGCAAAGTGAAGTTCTTTATAGATATTATGAAGGGATTTGAGTTGACTGTTAAATAGGGTGTTAGATTGAGCTACTGCCAAGTAGTTCAAAAGAAGAAAACATCCAAGATAAAAATATTTCAATGCTTATTAAATTTGAGGCAGGACTAAAATATAAAAATAAATGAAACTTATTTTTTATAAGTGCTTATTCTTGAACTTCAACAATAGTCTCTATAGCTTCAGCCAATTTAAAGTCCTTTTCAGTAACACCATCAACATCATGTGTAGAAAGAGAAATGGTCAAAATATTGTAAACATTCGCCCAGTTGGGATGGTGATTTAAAGCTTCACATTCAAAGGCTATCCGACTCATGGCACTGAAACAATCTTTAAAATTGTCGAATTCAAATTCAACATGAATGGCATTCTCGTAATACTCCCAATCTGGAAATCTTAATAATTTAGCTTCAATTTCTTGGTCTGATAGTTTAGTCATGATTAAAGGTTTTAGTTTCTTTTAAAGGTAAGGAATTTCAATCAAACCTCTAACTCTTTTAAAATTTCATGGCTATATAATTGTAAGTGTTTGGGTAATAGGTTTTCTTGGGGAAGTACAGCTAAGTATCTGTCGTCATTCGTTGTATAAACACGTTTTAAAACGGGGTTCATACTACCCAAAGAATTTAAAATTTCTTTGATAAAATCATCATGGTGAACAAGATCATTACTTCCTAAGTGAAAAACGCCCGATTTATTTCTATTGATGATATAATGAATTTGTTGTGTTAATTTGGAATCGGTGGTGACATTCATGATTAAATTTGGAAACACTTCAATAGATTCCACTTCTTTAAATGCCTGCCTTAATTCTGAGATTCTAGGAGAGTGGGAACCAAAAACCATTGGTAATCTGGCGATTACTATTTGTTTTTTTGGTAATCGCATGAGCATGTTTTCAATTTTAATCTTAAAATGACCATAAACACTATGGCTTAAGGTTTTATCGTTTTCATAGCTAGGGTATTTACTATACGCATCAAACACATTGGCAGAAGACAAGAAAATAAACTTGATTTTCTTCTCCTTTATATATTCAACCATGTGTGAATGAGCTATGGTTTGAGCAGAAAAATCACCTCGTAATGCTGAAATAATTAGTGTAGGTTTGACCGCATTCAAAATTTCAAAAACATCATCTTCTTCTATATCAAATTGAAAAAAGTGTTTGTTTTTTTCAAACTCGCGCTTTGAAGTTTTATAAGTGCCAAAAGTGTTAAAATAGGGACATAGCTCTTTATAAAGCGAGTTGCCTAAAAAGCCACTTGCTCCAAAAATAAGTATTCTATGTTTGTCCGATTTTGGCATTTATACTTTTTTTGATACAGAATCTTAAACAAAAAAAATCACTGACTTTCATGATGATTACCTTAAAACGAAAGAGCAGTGATTTTATTTATTCGTTGGCATATTATCCCTTGTAAAACGGCAATTTTACAATACTTGCCGGAATTGCATTTTTTCTAATTTGAATAAAAATCTTATTGCCTAGGGAAGCTTGTTCTGTAACTACATATCCCAAACCAATTCCTTTTCCTAGACTTGGTGCCATGGTACCTGAGGTCACGTGACCAATGTCATTTCCTTGTTCATCAACAATGGAATAATCATGTCTTGGTATTCCTCTTTCATCCAATTCAAAAGCAATTAATTTTCTTTTTGGACCAGCTTCTTTCTCAGCTTTTAAGGCTTCACTATTAGTAAAATCCTTGGTGAATTTTGTAATCCAGCCCAAACCAGCTTCAATAGGAGAGGTGGTATCATCAATATCATTTCCATATAGACAATATCCCATTTCCAATCTTAAAGTATCTCTAGCAGCCAATCCAATAGGTTTTATTCCAAAGCTTGAACCAGCCTCCATAACTTTATCCCATACTTGTTTTACCTCACTGTTTTTACAATAAATTTCAAAACCTCCACTTCCTGTATAACCAGTTGCAGAGATGATTACATGTTCAATACCAGCAAAATCACCAACAATAAAATTATAGAAAGTAATAGCCGATAAATCATGACTACTTAAAGATTGCATAGCTTCAACAGCTTTAGGGCCTTGAATAGCCAATAGTGAATAGTCATCACTAAGATTTCTCATTTCAGCACCTACATCATTTTTTGATGAAATCCAGTTCCAATCTTTTTCAATATTGCTTGCATTTACAACCAATAAATAGGTCTCTTCCTTAATTCGATAAATAATTAAGTCATCTATGATTCCACCATTATCATTAGGCATACAACTATATTGCGCTTTTCCAATAGTAAGTTTTGAAGCATCATTGGTACTAACTTTTTGAATTAGTTCCAATGCATTGGGGCCTTCAATTAAAAATTCACCCATGTGGGACACGTCAAATACGCCAACTCCTTTTCTTACGGTTTCATGTTCTATGTTGACACCTTCATATTGAACGGGCATATTATATCCTGCAAAAGGAACCATTTTGGCACCTAAAGCAACGTGGGTATCATATAGTGCTGTGTTTTTCATTAGTTTGTTTTTAAAAGCACAAATGTAAAGAAAATATAACGGAAATAAGGAGGCATAAAGGGTTCCTCTATCATTTAAATGTTAATTTTAATGACGATATAGTAGGTCTTTCAAAGATTTATGTATTTTAGTTAATCCTCTAATATTTAGTTATATGAAAACCTTTATTTTAAGTATTTTTTCCATTTTTATTTTTTCAGAAATAGTTGCTCAAACAGATTTGCCAACAGATTATTTAAGTAAAGAGTTTCACAGAAATAGACGAGAAGCTTTAAGAGCCTCAATGCCTGATAATAGTGTAGCTGTCTTTTTTGCAAATCCGGTAAGAAATCGAGCTAATGATGTAGACTATGTTTACCATCAAGATCCCAATTTTTATTATTTAACAGGATACAAAGAACCACATGCTGTTTTAGTTGTCTTTTCAACAGATCAAACTGACAAGGAAGGGAATACCTATAACGAATTAATGTATGTTCAGGAGAAAAACCCTATGGCCGAGATGTGGACAGGTCATCGATTAGGGATTGAAGGAGCAAAAAATCAATTAGGCTTAGAAAATGCTTATAATGGCAAGGAATTTCTAGAAAACAATATTGATTTTTCGAAATTTGACAAGATCATGTTTGAGAATTTCAATGATGATTACAGAAATTCTTCTAGAAATAAGGCAGACCTTCATGATTTGGTTCAATCATTCAAATCCCAAATCAATTTTGAAACTTTCAAACCTTCTTCTCAGATGCAGGAACGGGCTTATCAAATGATTAAATCTACCGAAATTGAAAACAGTGCCAATGTGGCCCAAACTTTAGGTAAGGTGTTAGAATATTATCCCGATTTAAAAGAGGATCAAATTATATCTAAATATGCGGCATCAGATAATGATGAACTGAGAAGAGAGTTAAAACAGCAAGTCATCAAAATTGAGGCAGAAAACCAAAGCAATATTGATGTAAGAGGTTTATCCACGCTTATGGCCCAATTGAGACAAATTAAGACAACAGAAGAATTAACGTTGTTAACCAAAGCTGTGAGAATCTCGTCCATGGGACAACGGGAGGTTATGAAGGCGATGCATCCAGGAATGTCTGAACTTGAAGTTCAAGGCATTCATGAGTATGTTTATAAAAAATATGGCAGTGAGTATGAAGGCTACCCAAGCATTGTAGGTGCTGGAAACAATGGATGTGTATTACATTACATAGAAAACAGTAAAATGCATGTTGAAAATGAATTGGTATTAATGGATTTAGGTGCCGAATACCATGGCTATAGTGCTGATGTGACCAGAACAATTCCGGCAAATGGAAAGTTCAGTAAAGAACAAAAAGCCATTTATGATATTGTTTATGAGGCTCAGGAAGCGGGAATTGAGGCATCTGTGGTTGGCGCTAGTTTTCAGTCGCCTAATATGGCTACACGTCAAGTAGTGAATGAAGGCTTATTTAAGCTAGGTATTATTAGTTCCATAGATGAAGTTCATTCCTATTACCCGCATGGAAGTAGCCATTATTTAGGTCTTGATGTACATGATCCAGGAACCTATGGTAATTTTGAAGCTAATATGGTTATTACAGTAGAACCCGGAATCTATATACCAGATGGAAGTCCTTGTGATGAAAAATGGTGGGGAATTGCTGTAAGAATTGAAGACGATATTCTTATTACAGAGAATGGTCCTGTTAATCTTTCGGGAGAAGCACCAAGATCATCTACAGAAATTGAAGCCTTAATGAAGGAATCGAGTGCTCTCGATGATTTTGTATTACCAAAGTTAGATTAAAAAATTTCTTACATAACTTTAAATTAACAGTCTTAACCTAAGCTTGAATTTTATTTAATATTTCCTTTAGTAGGACTTTACATTGTTGTTGTTGTTTTGCTTCATCATTTAAAAATTAATCAACAAAGATGAACAATTACTACAAAATTTCTTTAGGCCTTTTTGGTCTTTTAGCTTTGGGAGCTTGTAATAATGACGATGACAACACCCCAACTGCAAACCCAGAACCTACTAATTTGGTACAATTACAGGCCCACTCACAATCTCCAGCATTATTGGATGTGGCACCAGAGTTTTCTGGAATTAATGTATATACCTTATTGTCTTCTGAAGATCAATTGGTAAACACACCAAATTTTGTTTATGGTTCCATGGCTGATGGAGCTGGATTATTAAGAAATTCAGATAACACCTTTACCCTAATCAATAATATTGAAGCCGATTATTCTATCGCTCGTATTACTCTAGACGAAACCTTTAAACCAGTTGCAGGAGAATATATTTTAAATGCTCAAGCTACTGCAGCTACAGCACAATGCTCAGGTTCGATGATTACTCCAGAAGAACATGGTTTCGGACCATTATATTTATCTGGAGGTGAATGGGGCGGATCTTCTCAAGGTGTTTTTGCAACAGATCCATATAAAGATGCATCCAGTGCTTCAGTGGCCACCATGTTAAATAATATGGGACAATGGGATACTGAAAATGCTGTTGCCATAGGTAAAGATGCATATCCTGGTAAAACAGTAGTTTTTATTGGTGATGATCATTCTGATAATACAGTTCCTTCTGGTCAATTGGGAATGTATGTTGGTAACACAGGAGATCTTACCGGCGGCCAATTGTACGGTTTGAGAGTAACAGACGCCAATGTTAATTTTGAAATGGATATGGAAGAAGGCCAGACTTATGCGATAGATTTTGTTGAGTTGGAAGAAACCCAAAAAGATCTTTTGGATGCCGAATGTAAAAATAAAGGAGTTATCGGTTTTTCTAGATTGGAAGATATCGATTGGAGAAGAGGTTCTGCTGCCAACAATAGAGAAATTTATTTCTGCGTAACTGGACGTCAAAAGCCAGACTTAATAGGTAAAGGTTCTGTTTATGGTAGAGTTTACAAAGTTAATTTGAACCCTAACGATCCTACAGGTGCCGGTACCATTACTTGCGTATTGGATGGAGATAAATTAGACGGAATAGCAAAAGACTTTTCAAGTCCTGATAATATTGTTGTAACTGAAAATTTCGCTTACATTCAAGAAGATCCAAACGGTTATTTTGATACAGCCGATAAAACTCACTTTGCTAGACTATACCAATATGATTTAAATACAGGTGCAATGAAAGTTGTTTTAGAGTGTGACCAAGTGGCGGCTCAAGCTCAAGGTTACGGTACTGTTGATAGTATTTGGGAAATTACTGGAATGATTGATATTTCAGATATTGTAGGAAAGGAAGATACTTTCTTAATGATGACCCAAAATCATGGTTGGGAACCAGCAGATGGTTCAGCTTTTACAGATCCTAATGCCAATCCTGCTGCTGATAGTAGAAAGGAAGGAAGTATGTTGTACATTCTAGAAGGATTGGATAGATAATGAACACTTTCCAGGTTAAGATAAAAAAGGCACACCTTATTTGGGTGTGTCTTTTCCTCGTTATAATAGTGGGTTGTAAAAAGAATGAGGAAATCAGACAGGTACCAGTAGCAGAACAGCTTGAGAGTAAGTACAAAAATCAATTGGATAGCTGTATAGCTTCGTTAGAAAATTTCAAAAAAGCTAATACTCAAGAGGAATTTTTAAAACACTATAAGCAAGCTCGAACCCATTTTAAGCGTATAGAGCCTATTTTTGCGTTTACTGATAAGGAAAATTACAAGTCCTTAAACGCGCCTAATATTTTAAAAGTTGAAGAAGAAGACGCGACTGATATTAAAATTAAAAAGCCTTTTGGTTTTCAAGTTATGGAGGAATTGATTTTTGAGGATTCTTTAGACATCAAAAATCTTCAGGAAGTGGCAAATAAAACTCAAGACCGCTTAAAATTGATACAAGCAAATGTTTCCTTAAAGTTGAAGGATTATCATATTATATGGATGATTCGGGATGAAATTGCCAGAATTGCTTTAACAGGAATCACAGGTTTTGATTCTCCAGTTTTGGAAGCATCTTTAGATGAAGCTGTCATGTGTTATGGTAGTTTAAATGACATTATGAATCTATATCAATCTGAATTCAATTCTGTAGCGTTGTTTAATCAGTTTAAAATGGAGATTGAATCAAGTATGGAACAATTACAAGCTTCAGACTTCGAAACTTTTGACAGATTTCAGTTTATCAAGGAACATTCACATAAACAACTGGAATTACTTTATGAGATTCAAAAGGATTGGGAGGTACAATTTCCATTTGAATTGGCTTTTAAAAATGATATGACTTCCTTGTTTTCAAATAATACCTTCAATTTAGATTTTTATTCAGATTATCCAGAAGTTGATTCCTTAAAAGCTTTGAAAACCCAATTAGGAAAACAATTGTTCAATGACACCAGATTATCTAAGGATAATACGATGAGTTGCGCCACTTGCCACCATAGTGATAAGGCGTTTACCGATGGCAAAAAAGTGTTTCCCAAACAATTAAGAAATACACCAACCCTACCTTATGCAGCATTGCAGCAGAGTTTTTTCTATGATGGAAGGACTGGAAATTTGGAGGGACAAATAGTAGATGTGGTTAATAACAATAATGAATTCCACTCCAATTTAGTGGATTTGGAAGCATTGGTTTCTAATGATTCCATTTATACCAAACAATTCAAAAGTATCTATAAAAAAGGGGTGACTCAAAACAATGTGAGAAATAGCATAGCTGTTTACGTAAGAAGTCTTGGGGATTTCAGCTCCAAATTTGACAAGAACATTAATGGTATGGAATCAAATTTAACTGATTCGGAAGTCAGGGGTTTTAATCTTTTTATGGGTAAGGCCAAATGTGCTACCTGCCATTTTGCTCCTGTTTTTAACGGAACTGTACCGCCTAATTTTACAGAAAGTGAATTTGAACTACTGGGGGTTCCCAAGGATACCATTTCTAATTTGGTGGATACAGATTTGGGTCGGTATGATGTTTTCCAAACGGAGGAAAAGAAGCATTTCTTTAAAACACCCACTATCAGAAATATTTCTAAAACAGGTCCTTATATGCATAATGGTGTTTATGAAACATTAGATCAAGTTATGACCTTTTACAATGATGGTGGAGGTGCAGGATTGGGAATGGAGTTGGAATATCAAACTTTACCTACAGACCCACTTAATCTAACAGAGCAAGAAATGGATGACATCATTGCTTTTATGGGCACTTTGGAAGATCAATCCAAAAGTTAATGATTCTCGATATCACTAATGTGATGCTCTAGAGCTTTTACCGAAATTTGAATTTCGATAATTAATAGGAGTAGAGAGACAATTAAAAGAATAAGGGCAACCCCAAAAATCCAAACTGCCAAATTGTGGAGTTCTATGTAGATTAAAAACATGGTCAACACACATAGCAGTAGACTGGAAATACCAAATATTTGCATGGATCTAGTCAAGTACAATCGTTTTTTAATGTTTTCTATCTGTTTAATATAACGCTTGTCTGGATCCTTCAAATAGGTAGCATGCAAACTTCTTACCACTGCAGCATAGGCCAAAAACCGATTGGTGTATGCTAACATAATTAAAGAAATGGCTGAAAATAAAAGTGCAGGGGTAGTTAAGGTTAATTCTGTCATGATTTTTAAACTTTAGAAATTTGTTTAAAACGTTGATACGAATATACAATAGGAATAATGGTTATGATGGCCGTAATGATCATAAAAAAGATGAAATTGGTCTTTTGATTGAAAATTAGACAACCTAAAATAATTACCAATCCGCCTGCAAACCAGAGTTTTCCTCCCAATTTATGGGTGTCTTTCCAAACAGTTTCATTTTCTAGTGTCCACGGTGTTTTAATCCCGATGAAATAATTCGCTTTTATGGTTTTAAAGTAGTTTCCAAGAATCACATATAAGACACCAATAAGCAATAAAATGTAATTAGGATTGGATAGGGAAGCGTTTTTAGTACTATAAATGATATATAAAGCCAAAACCGACATAAATGTTGTGAGAAGAACTTTTATGGTTTGAAATTTATTACCCATTTGTTGAAGCTTGTTTTTAGGATCAATTTTAGGAACCACAAGAAAGACAATATAAATCAATACCGGCATGATAAAAGGAATGATAAGTAATTCAGATTTATCACCATAGCGATCTATTTCTCCTTTAATATTATAATGCATAGGTACACGCTGTGGTAAATCAGGCCAAACGTATGCCAAATAAAGAAAGGGGAGTAGGATGATACCTATCAGAGGTAGTTCTTTTTTAAGTTGAAAAGCCATGTTTTTATTTTTTTAAGGTTAGTATCCAATTGAGTACATCTTCTAGAATGGTTGTGTTAAGGGAATAAGTTATGAACTGTCCTTTCTTTTCACTTGTAATGAGATCTGCTTGTTTTAAAATATCTAGATGATGGGAAATACTGGGTTTTGATATGTGGAATCGATCTGCAATTTCACCCGCATTCATATCACCCTCTTTCAACATTTCCAAAATACCACGACGGGTTTCATCATTTAATGCCTTGAAAAGAGAATTCATTTAATTAGGTATTTAGGTAAATATCTAAATACTTTATTTTATTTACAAGTAATTTCATCAAAATATTTAGTTTCATAACTATATAGGAAAGAAATACGACTCTTAAAGAATTTTGATTCTTGTAATTGATATCCTGAAGATATTTTGGCTTTTAGATAGAAACAAACTAATTTCACCACATGTCATACAACTACAAAACCGCTAACTGAATCCGCAAGTTTTCCCTCATAAAAATGGGAGATTGAGTTAAAAATGGTTGTAGTTATGTTTGATTATAATCCTCACTCTTAACGAGTATAATGTAATTTTTGAATAATGAAAAAGTGGTTTGTTGTACCCATAGTATTTTTAATTTTAGGGTTCTTCTTTAAAATATTTGATGTCCCAGGCAAAAATATTTCTATGGTTATTGGATTTGTTTGGTTAGGAATATTATTTATTGTTAGGTTAATTAAGACTCACAATAAAACATCCCTATTATCAATAATATTTCTCATTTCTTTAATACTAACAACTTTTGCTCTATATACACGTTACTTGTTTTTTAGTATTGGGGATTACCCATCACTCATAATTATTCCTTTATTTTTATTAATTGCCTTAGTATATTTTTTATCTGAGAAAAATAAACCTGCTATTTTTACATTATCTACTATTAGTTATGCTTTACTTATAATAGTAATTTTTATCCCTAGAGCAGAAGGAATTTGTTTGGGATTATTCCCAAATAAAAAACAAGAAAATGATCTTCCCAATGTGAATAAAATTGAAGGTCTAAGCCAATTTAATAGTGATGAAGCTTATAAAAATTTTAATTTTGGAGTAAAACATTCCAATTTAGAGGAGTATTCTTTGTCTAAAACTTATTTAGAAAAAGCTAACTCAATTGAACCAAACAATATGGATATCCTTAGGGAATTATCGACTACTTATTTTAATTTAAAAGATGTAGATAAAGCCATAGAAACCATTACTAAAGCTATAGAATTATACCCAGATAATGAGTTTTTATATAATAACAGAGGGTATTTTTATTACCATGGCAACAAGTATACAAAAGCTGAGTCAGACTATTCACAAGCGATTCGTATAAATCCCAAAAACCCAATATTTTATAGGAATATTGTCTTGAGCTATTATTATTCTGGAAATAATGAAGATGTTTGTCATTATATAGATAAATTAAAGGAGTTAGATTATAATATTACGAATGACAAGGAAATCGATTGGATAGAATATTCTGTTTGTGATTAAGAAGGTTAAGGAGCGGAATGTTTTCATTAACATATCTAAATATCACTCAAAAACCTCTTCAAATCATCATAAGTTGAAATCTCAATAGATCGTTTCTTTTTGCTCATCACTTTTAAAATTTGTTTTGGTAATTCAATGTTTTCTTGAATAGTATCTTCTACCACGTCCAAAAACTTGGTGGGATGTGCCGTTTCTAAAAATACACAATGGGCATCTGGGTGCGATTTCAAATAATCTTTGCACGCTAAATATCCAATAGCACCATGTGGGTCGGCTATATAAGAATATTCGTTATATAGCTCTTTAATACCTTCAATGGTTTCATCATCTGTATAGCTAAATCCGGATAAATTCTTTGCAAGGGTATCATAATTCTTATTATAGAGCTCTTGTATACGAACAAAGTTACTGGGATCACCCACGTCCATAGCGTTACTAATGGTTTGTACAGATGGTTTTGGATTGTAGTTTTTAGTCTCTAGATAATCGGTTACTACTTTGTTAGCATTATTGGCTGCTACAAAATGTTTGATAGGTAGACCCAATTTTTGAGCCATCATTCCAGCGCAAATATTTCCAAAATTTCCGCTAGGAACCACAAAAGTCAGGTTTTCATAAGTTTTGTAAAGTGCTTTGTATGCAAACATAAAATAAAACATCTGTGGCAACCATCTGGCTACATTAATTGAGTTGGCAGAGGTTAATTGCTTTTTGCTTATTAATTCTTCATCTAAAAAGGCACGCTTAACCATAGCTTGACAATCATCAAAAGTACCATGTACCTCAAGGGCAGTGATGTTTTTTTTAAGGGTTGTTAATTGTTTTTCTTGAATATCACTCACCTTTCCACTGGGATAAAGAATCACTACTTTCACGCCTTCTACACCCAAAAACCCGTGAGCCACAGCTCCACCAGTATCACCAGAAGTAGCTACTAGTACCGTTACTTCCTTATCATTTGATTGATTGAAATACCCGAGACAACGAGCCATAAAACGTGCCCCCACATCTTTAAAGGCCATGGTTGGACCATGAAAAAGTTCCAATGAATAAATCTGGTCAGTTATTTTTTCAACCGGAAATTCAAATGATAAGGTTTCTTCAATAATCTGCTTAAGAACATCTTCTGGAATGTCTGGTGTAGCAAATTGTTTGATTGCCTCAAAAGCAATTTCTGCTTCTGAAAGCTGATCAAGACTTTCAAAAAATGAATCGGGTAGTGGTGATATACTTTCTGGGAAATAAAGTCCTTTATCTGGCGCCAATCCTTTTATTACAGCATCCTTGAAGCTTGTTTTAGAGGCTTTATGATTGAGTGAGTAGTAGTTCATTTACAATATTTTTATTCCATTTGGATTAATTCGTGATACATAGAGATTAAATTCGATACCAGTTTGGCCATATACACTCTTAAAGGCTGCAGCTACTTTATGAGCCGTTTCTTCGCCTTTGTTTAAACTGAAAATAGAAGGTCCCGAACCAGAAATACCAACACCTAAAGCGCCTGCTTCCAATGCCGCTTTCTTTGCATTATCAAAATAGGGAATGAGTTGTTTACGAAATGGTTCAACCACAACATCCTTAAGTGCAGAACTAATTAGTTCGTAATCAGAGATATGCAAGCCATGGACTAAACTGCCCACGTTTGCCCATTGGGTAATGGCATTTTGTAGGACTATTTCCTTGGGCAAAATAGCTCTTGCCTCTGAAGTTTTTATTTCTATCTGAGGGTGAACAATCGTGGCATACATGTCATGGGGTGTAGGTAATTCAAGAATTTCCAATGGATGTGTGCTCTTTACCAAAGTAAAGCCGCCAAAAATCCCAGGGGCAATATTGTCGGCATGTTCACTGCCACTTGCCACCGCTTCTCCCTTCATGGCAAAGAAGGACAATTGTGTTTTATTAAATGGCCTTCCTAAGAGTTCGTTCATGGCAAACACCACACCCGATGCACTAGCAGAGCTGCTTCCTACACCACTTCCAGGCTTGATGTTTTTATAGATTTCAATTTCAAAACCAAAGTCAACCTCTACTTTTTCTAGAAGAGCTAATGCTGCAACTCCAGCTACATTTCTTTTGGTTTCCATGGGTAGGTCATAACCTTCTATCTTAGAAATTGAAATGTCTTTATTTGCAGTTTTTCTAACAACCATTTCATCACCAACAGTATCCAAACAAAACCCCAAGACATCAAATCCACAAGCAACATTGGCTACGGTAGCGGGAGAAAATATTTTTATCTCATCCATATCCTAGTCATTTCCTATTCTAATGATATCTGCAAAAAGACCTGAGGCCGTAACATCGGCACCAGCGCCAGCCCCTTTAATAATCATAGGTTGATCTGCATAACGTTGTGTATAGAACATCACAATATTGTCTTTTCCTTCCAAATTATAAAAAGGATGTCCCATAGGAATCTCTTTCAGTCCCACCTTGGCTTTTCCTTCATTAAATTCGGCTACATATTTTAATTTAGAGCCTTTTTCTTGAGCTTCTGCATATAGATTTTGGAAATGAGCTTCATCATCTATAAGTGTTTGATAAAAATCATCTACAGTATCACTGCTTAAATTAGATTCAGTTAAAAAGGATTCATTCTCAATATCTTCAAGTTCCATGATGGTGCCTGATTCTCTGGCCAAAATAAGTATTTTACGAGCTACATCAACTCCGCTTAAATCAATTCTAGGGTCGGGTTCTGTATAGCCTTCTGCTTGGGCTTGTTTCACCACATCGTGAAACTTGGTTTGGTTGTTAAAATTATTAAACACAAAATTTAAACTACCAGACAGAACAGCTTGGATAGAGGTGATTTTATCACCTGAAGCTATTAAATTATTTAAAGTATCAATAACCGGCAGACCAGCACCTACATTTGTTTCAAATAGGAATGGGGCATTATATTTTCGTGATAAAAATTTTAATTGTGCATAGTTTGCAAAATTACTTGAGCACGCAATTTTATTACAGGCAACCACAGCGATACTTTCTCGTAAATAGGCGTCATAGAGGTTGGCCACATCTTTATTGGCGGTTACATCAACAAAAATGCTATTTCTTAGGTTGAATACCTTGGCTTTAAAGAAGAAACCATCTAGTGAAGCAGGCTCACCGACTTTTAATTGTTCTTTCCAATTTTTGAGGGAGATACCTTCGTCATTAAAAATCATTTTACGAGAATTTGATAAACCAATGACACGCAAATTAATTTTAAGGGTTTCCTTAAGGTATTTTTTTTGTTGATGAATTTGTTCAACCAATCTTTCTCCCACATTACCAACGCCAGTAATAAAGACATTGAGCTGTTTTGTTTTGGATTCAAAAAATACCTCGTGCAAAGAATTTAAGGCCTTTTTGACGTCTCTTTCAGCAATTACAGCAGAAATATTTTTCTCTGATGCTCCTTGGGCAATGGCTCTTACATTGATATTATTACGACCTAAGGTACTGAACATTTTGCCACTAATCCCTTGGTGATTCTTCATGTTGTCTCCAACTAATGCTACAATGGCCAAATCTTCTTCAACCAGAATAGGGTTGATCTTATTTAGAGATATTTCATATTCAAAGGTTTGATCAATCACTTCCTGAGCTAGTTGAGAGTCAGAGGCATTAATTCCAAAGCAAATGGAATGCTCTGACGATGCTTGGGTTATAAAAATGATATTGATTTTATGATTTGCCAATGCTTCAAACAACCTCTTTGAAAAACCAGGAATACCAACCATGCCACTTCCTTCAAGGGTTAACAGGGCTATATTATTGATGTTACTAATTCCTCTTACTGTAAGTCCGTTTACTCCATAATTATTTGAAATAAACGTACCGGTTGCTTTGGGATCCATGGTGTTTTTAATCACCAAAGGAATGTTTTTGCTCAATACAGGTTGAACGGTTGGTGGATATAACACCTTGGCTCCAAAGTGAGATAGTTCCATAGCTTCCTGATAGGATAATTTTTCAATGGGGTAAGCTTGTTTTACCAATTTGGGATTGGCTGTAAACATACCACTTACATCTGTCCATATTTCCAAACGTTCTACTTCTAAGGCAGCAGCCAATAATGCAGCAGTGAAATCAGATCCACCACGACCTAACGTTGTAATTTCTCCTGCTTCAGATTTGGAGATAAAACCTGGTAATATAGTGATGTCTTGATTATTGGACTTAAAATAACTTTTTATATAATTGAACGTGAGGTCATATTTCACCTCGGCTTTTGTGAATTGAGAATCTGTAATTATGAGTTCTTGACTGTTTTTCCTGACAGCATTCAATCCTCTTTCTTTCATCGCTTCTGCAATAATAAAAGAGGAGAGGAGCTCTCCAAAACTCACTAATTTATCAGAGGTTTTAGGAGATAATTCATTTATTAAATAGATGCCATCCAAAAGACTTTTCAAGCGGTTCAATTTCTTTTCCAACGCCTCCAATGTTGGTTTGGGGCAGTTTGGAATTAAATTAGATAAAATATTTAAGTGAATACTCTTAATCTCTTCAAATTCAGAAATATAAGATTCGTCTTTTATTTGGGCTAAATAGCCAGATTTTAATAATTTATCGGTGATGCCTCCTACGGCTGAGACAACGGCTATCACTTTATTTTCTTCGGAATATTCCTTTAAAATACCTATGACTTGATTGATATTTTCAACAGAACCTACAGATGTTCCTCCAAACTTTAAAACGTTCATTGTAATTTAATTTAAGTATAAAAATCTTTTGATTTTCGTGTTTTATAAAAACACTAATAGGACGGAGAGAATATAATTAATAACAACCCAAACGGGTTGTAATAATTGTAGTAATAGTTCCAAAAATAGCAGCAGTTCCACTAATAGAATTAGCAGTTATTGCGCTGATATTATTTGTAAACTTGTCTATCATTACATATCAAATGTATTATTTTTACCTTAATAAAAAAACAAATCCGAGCTTTTTACGGAAAAAGCAGAAAACCTATTAAGTTTTTAACAAAAAATGAAAATATTATCCAAAGAACAAGTATATGAAGGTGATCGAATAACCGCTGAAAAACAGCAGATTTCCTCAACTGAATTGATGGAGCGTGCGGCTACCCAAATTTTCAATTGGATTCATCTGAGAATGCAAGGAGCACAAGTGCCAATCCATGTTTTTTGTGGCATAGGGAATAATGGAGGTGACGGTTTAGTACTTGCCAGACACTTGATTAATCATGGGTATCAGGTTCATACGTATGTGGTGAATTATAGTGATAAACGATCAAAGGATTTTTTGATTAACTATGATCGCATCAAGCAAGCCACTAAAGATTGGCCTGTGTTGTTGGACGATTCTAAAGATTTACCCGACATTAATGTCAAAGACATCATTGTTGATGCCGTGTTTGGAATTGGCTTAAATCGTCCAGCAGATGAATGGGTTCAAAAGTTATTTCAGCATTTTAGGAATTCGGGAGCATTTACGCTTTCAATTGATATTCCTTCTGGATTATATACAAATCAAGTTCCAAAAGATGAAAATAGCGTTGTATGGGCCAATTATACCTTGACTTTCCAAACTCCAAAATTGGTATTCTTTTTACCCGAAACAGCGAAGTATACTAAAGAATGGGAGGTTTTGGATATTGGAATCGATCCCGAATATCTTTATAAATTAGAAACCGAAGCAGAACTCATAGGGAAATATGAAATGCTTTCTGTTTACCAACCTAGGGATAAGTTTTCACATAAAGGAAACTATGGTCATGCGTTGGTTATTGGTGGAAGTCATGGCAAAATGGGAGCAGTCACTCTAAGTACTAAGGCAGCTTTAATTGTAGGGGCAGGATTAGTAAGTGCTTTCATTCCAAATGGAGGTTATCAGGTTTTGCAAACAACGTTCCCTGAAGCTATGGTATTAACGGATGAGGATGATTGGAAAATTTCAAATATCGAATTTGGTTTCGAACCCACTGTCATTGGATTGGGTATGGGAATGGGGAATCATGAAAATACCTTAGCAGCTTTTGAGCAATTTTTGAAAACAAACAAGGCTCCTTTGGTAATTGATGCGGATGGCCTCAACTTACTGGCAAAAAAGAAAACTCTGTTAAAATTGTTACCCGAATTAACCGTTTTAACACCTCACTCTAAAGAGTTAGAGCGGTTAGTAGGAAGCTGGAATGATGATTTTGAGAAGCTCAATAAAGTCAAGAAGTTTTCTAAGAAAAATCATGTGGTTGTAGTTATCAAAGGAGCCAACACCATAACTGTTTTTAAGAATCGAATGTACGTCAATACAACTGGTAATCCTGGATTGGCAACTGCAGGTAGCGGTGATGTATTGACAGGTATGATCACTGGATTAATATCACAAGGGTATGATCCTATATCAGCAGCTGTTTTCGGAGTTTATTTACATGGGAAATCAGCTGATATTCAAGTTGAAAAATATGGATATCAAGCTTTAATAGCCAGTCATGTGATTGAAGGTATTGGAGCAGCCTATTTGGATTTGTTTGCAAAACCAGAAGAACCTGTGCTTGAAGAAGAACCAAATGAAGCTTAAAAAATAGAAACAAAAAAAACCACTCATTTGAGTGGTTTTTTATTTATTGTTTGAGCTGAATTAAATGCCTTCGGCATCAAATAATTTTATAAGCTCCTCACTAGAAGGTCTTGGAGCATCTGCAGAAACCACCTTACCGTTTGGATCTAACAAAATAAATCTTGGAATTCCTGTAATGTAATAGTCTTGGATAAACTCGGTTTGCCATCCATTAGGAGCAAATAATTGAATACCTCCTAATTCCATACCAGTTACAAACTCTTTCCAGTCTGCATTTGCCTCTTCCCATGAAGGTTTTCCATCTACATCCTTGTGAGTTCTATCATCATCAATAGAAATACTTACAAACTGAATGTTTTTGTCGTGATATTTTTCTTCAACTTCTTTAAGTGAAGGAATTTCAGCTTTACAAGGTCCGCACCAAGTTGCCCAAATATCAATATAAGTGTACTTTCCTTTTAAATCTGCTAAAGAAGTTTTACCACCTGCATGATTTTCAAATCCTTCAAAATTAGGAGAATCAGCACCTTTAGGTAAATTGGTGTTCAAATCTATTTTTTGCTTTACAAATGACTTGTACATCCCTAGCATAGGATCTAATTGCTTTTTTGAAGATTCAATTAGGGTAGAGTCTATAGTTTTATCGGCTTCATAAAAGTTGTTGAATTCCGTTTTTAGACTTTCAAACTTTTCATTTAAAGCAACCGTATCTTCAAGTTTACTAAGTTCATCCAAATCTAAAAGAGCTTCTTGCTTCAAGCTATTTTGGGCCAAGAAATTACTGTTTTCAGACCCTTCGCCCGTATATTTAACAGTTTCGTCAAACATCTTGGTATCAATGGTCATTTTTATATCATACCCATTTTTTAAGAAAACGCTAGTTACTTCAGTACCATCACCAACTGTAAAAGTACCAGGCTCGTTAATTTTCAATGTATCACTAAAAGTACCATCGGCATTCACCTTAATGGTTTTGGAATAATCTCTACTTCTTACAAAGATGGAGTCACTATTCATATTAGTGATTTGGCCAGAAAAGGTCACATAATCTTTAGGTTGTTCTTCCTTTTCATTACATGCCAAAACAGAACAGGCAAGGGCTACAACAAATAATTTTTTCATATTATGTATTTTGGGTTTTGTCAAATGTAATTAGAAAAACTAATAAATGAGAAATATTTTGGATTTATAATTAAATGTTTGGAAATATTAAAGTGAATGCGGAATTTTGCGCAAAATTTTGACAAATCATGAAAGATACCCATATAATTTCTTCAGATCATTTAGGACTTAAAAAGTTATTTGAAATTGTTTCCAATAATTTCAAATTGGAGCTTTCTGAGGATTCTAAGACTAAAATCACTACTTGTAGAAATTATTTGGATGAGAAATTGAAAAGTCAAAAGAGCCCGATTTATGGAATAAATACCGGGTTTGGGTCCCTTTACAATGTCAAAATTTCAGAAGAAAATCTGACAAAACTACAAGAAAACTTGATGATGTCCCATGCTTGCGGTACAGGTGATTTAGTGCCAAAGCAAGTAGTTAAATTGATGTTGTTATTAAAGATACAATCGTTAAGCTATGGACATAGTGGGGTGCAGTTGGAAACGGTCCAAAGATTGGTAGACTTCTATAATTATGACATATTACCGTTGGTATTTACCCAAGGTTCTTTAGGGGCTTCAGGTGATTTAGCTCCATTGGCACACCTTTCGTTGCCGTTAATAGGGAAAGGGGAGGTATTTTATGAAGGTCAAGTACATGATGCGGCTGAAATTTTAGAGAAGTTTAATTGGCACCCCATTGAATTGCATTCCAAGGAAGGTTTGGCTCTTTTAAATGGTACCCAGTTCATGAGCGCCTATGGAATTCATTTGTTGTTTGAAGCACATAAATACAGTTATTTGGCAGATCTAATTGGTAGTGTTTCGTTGGAAGCCTTTGACGGAAGAATTGAGCCGTTTGATGAATTGGTACATCTAGTTAGACCTCACAATGGTCAATTGAAAACTGCTGAGCGAGTAAGAGAGTTTTTGGAAGGAAGTGAGTTGATTAGTCAAGAAAAGAAACATGTTCAAGATCCTTATTCATTTAGATGTATGCCGCAAGTTCATGGAGCATCAAAAGATACGTTGGCATTTGTAACCAAAACGTTTATTACTGAAATCAATTCGGTGACAGATAATCCCAATATTTTTGTTCAAGAAGATAAGATTATATCCGGAGGAAACTTTCATGGTCAACCCTTGGCATTGGCATTTGATTTCCTCAAAATAGCAATGGCCGAATTAGGGAATATATCGGAGAGGAGGACTTTTCAATTAGTTTCAGGATTAAGAGAACTTCCTACTTTTTTGGTTGAGAACCCTGGTTTAAATTCGGGTTTTATGATTCCTCAGTATACGGCTGCAAGCATCGTTAGTGCCAATAAACAGCTTGCTACTCCTGCAAGTATTGATAGTATTGTTTCAAGTAATGGTCAAGAAGATCATGTAAGTATGGGGGCAAATGCGGCTACGCAATCTTTTACATTGATTACCAATTTGAAACGTATTTTGTCAATTGAATTGTTTAATGCATCGCAAGCCTTAATGTTTAGAAATCCTTTGAAATCATCGGAGTTTATCGAATCAGTTTTGAGCTTATATCGAGCAGAAGTACCTGTAGTACATAATGACAGGGAATTGCATCATGATATAGAAGCTTCGATTCGTTTCCTGGAATTTTTGGATATTGATTCAGAAGAGTTGTTCTAAACTAAAAAAGGGCAAGTTTTTCATTATATAGATTCGTGGCCCAAAACTTAGCTTCTTCAAAATTGTTGAATATTTCGAATGGTTTGGAAATGAAGAGTTTTTCAACAGCTGTGTTATCAATAACTGTATTGTTTTCTAGAACAATGGCAATTCCTACCAAATTTTTAATTTGCATGGATTTTAAATAAACCTTAGGATTTACAGAATAAGAATTTTTCCTTCTAGAGATATAAATTACTGGTTTATTGGCGAAGTACTTTAAGGCAATTTCAATAAGAACTTGGTTTAACTCGTAAGATACCAAAACACCCTCATTCATCTCCCCAACAAGGAAGAAATCATGGATGGTAATGGTACCAAAACTATAAGTCAATTTAAGCCTCATATTTAAAATTAAATAATTCACTTTTATAAACTAAAAAACTCCGCTAAAGTGCGGAGTTTTTGGTTTATAATGTTAAGAAGCTTTTAAGACTCAGTGGTATTTTCTTTGGTTTTTTTAATAGTCACTGTTAGATCTTGGGTTTTCTTGTCTAAGTCAAGAATGATTTTATCTCCTTCCTCTATTTTAGAATTAATGATTTCTTCAGCCAATGTATCTTCTACATATTTCTGAATAGCACGCTTTAAAGGTCTAGCTCCATATTGCTTATCAAAGCCTTTGTCAGCAATGAATCCTTTCGCACTATCTGTTAACTCTAGATCATAACCAATATTCTTTATTCTTACGAATAACTTCTCTAATTCAATATTGATAATTTTGTCAATATCTTCTTTTTCTAGAACATTAAATACAACAACATCATCAATTCTGTTCAAAAATTCTGGAGCAAACGCTTTCTTTAGAGCATTTTCAATAACACTTCTAGCATTGGCATCCTCTTGAGCTTTTTGAGAAGCTGTTCCAAAACCTACACCTGTTCCAAAATCCTTTAATTTTCTGGATCCAATATTGGAAGTCATAATGATAATAGTATTTCTAAAATCAATCTTTCTTCCAAGACTATCAGTTAAATAACCATCATCAAGAACTTGCAACAACATATTGAATACATCTGGATGAGCTTTTTCGATCTCATCCAATAATACGACAGAGTAAGGTTTGCGTCGTACTTTCTCAGTCAATTGGCCTCCCTCTTCATAACCTACGTATCCTGGAGGCGCACCCACCAATCTGGAAATGGCAAATTTTTCCATGTATTCGCTCATGTCAATACGTATCAAGCTATCCTCACTATCAAATAAAAGTCTGGACAATACTTTTGCCAATTGGGTTTTCCCAACTCCCGTTTGACCGAGGAAAATAAAGGAACCAATGGGTTTATTAGGGTCTTTTAATCCTGCTCTATTTCTTTGAATAGCCTTAACCACTTTAGCAACTGCCTCATCTTGACCAATGACTTTGCCTTTAATCATTTCTGGCAATTGAGCGAGTTTATTGCTTTCGGTTTGTGCAATCCTGTTAACCGGAATACCAGTCATCATAGAAACTACATCAGCTACATTATCTTCAGTAACGGTTTCTCTGTGTAATTTGGTTTCTTCTTCCCATTTCTCTTGAGCTACCGCCAATTCTTTTTCCAAACGTTTCTCATCATCACGCAATTTGGCAGCTTCTTCATACTTCTGTTTTTTAACTACAGAAGTTTTGGATTCTTTAACCTCTTCCAGCTGTTTTTCCAAATCCAAAATCTGTTTTGGAACATCGATGTTTTTAATATGAACACGCGATCCCGCTTCATCCAAAGCATCTATAGCTTTATCCGGAAGAAATCTGTCCGTCATATAGCGGCTGGTCAATTTGACACAAGCTTCTATGGCTTCTGGTGTATAAATAACATTATGATGATCTTCATATTTTTCCTTGATGTTATTCAAGATTTCTATGGTTTCGTCAATACTAGTGGGTTCAACGATAACCTTTTGAAAACGTCTTTCTAGGGCACCATCTTTTTCAATATATTGTCTGTACTCATCTAAAGTGGTTGCGCCAACACATTGAATTTCACCTCTAGCCAATGCTGGCTTAAACATATTAGAAGCATCTAAACTTCCCGTTGCACCACCTGCACCAACAATGGTATGAATCTCATCAATAAATAAGATAATGTCATCATTTTTTTCAAGCTCGTTCATAACGGCTTTCATACGCTCTTCAAATTGTCCTCGATATTTGGTGCCTGCTACCAAACTTGCCAAATCTAAGGTAACCACTCGTTTATTGAAAAGAATTCTTGAAACCTTTCTTTTAATAATGCGATTTGCCAATCCTTCGGCAATGGCACTTTTTCCTACACCTGGTTCCCCAATAAGTAGAGGGTTGTTTTTCTTACGTCTGCTTAAAATTTGAGAAACGCGTTCTATTTCTTTTTCTCGACCTACAACGGGGTCAAGCTTTCCTTCTTCGGCTAGAGCCGTTAAATCACGTCCAAAATTATCTAAAACAGGTGTTTTGGATTTCTTGTTAGATTTACTTGAAGGTGTGTTAAAGATGTCTCCTTTAGAAGTATCATCTTCTGGAGCATCGTCATCAAATGCCTCGGCGCGAGGTTCGATGTATTCTTCGTCGTTTGTGATCATAAACTTGAATTGTTCTTTAACGTTATCATAATCCACTTTTAGCTTATTTAAAAGTTTGGTAGTGGGATCGTTTTCATTTCTTAAAATACACAATAATAAATGTGCTGTATTAATGGAACTGCTTTGAAACAATTTAGCTTCAAGAAAGGTTGTTTTCAAAGCGCGTTCAGCCTGCCTAGTCAAATGCAGGTTTTTCTTTTCATTGGATGCAATAGCCACATTAGGGTTGGCCGGACTTAAAATCTCAACTTTTCGCCTTAAATGACTTAAATCGACATCCAAGGCGTTTAAAATGTTTATAGCCTTACCGCTACCATCTCGCAATAATCCAAGCATCAAGTGTTCGGTACCAATAAAATCGTGTCCTAATCTTAGAGCTTCTTCTTTGCTAAATGCTATTACATCTTTTACTCTTGGGGAAAAATTATCATCCATAAATTATCCTTTCTACATTAAAAATACTAAAATCATAAAGATTAAGGACAAAAACTATACCTTAATTTTCGGGGTGTATGCTAATAGATAAAAAAACCTCCGAAAATCAAAATTTTTCACCTTTTACTTATTAAATATTTTATGATATTATTGTTAATAAAAATAACCAAAAAAGGGTTTATAATCACCTGCTATTACTACTATAATGGTTATATTAGCACGAATGTAAACTTTTGAAATTAACTAATTAATTTATATATGGTAGAAGGAGAAAAACTCATTCCAATTAACATTGAAGATGAAATGAAATCGGCTTACATTGATTATTCAATGTCGGTCATCGTGTCACGTGCTTTACCAGATGTAAGAGATGGTCTTAAGCCCGTTCACCGAAGAGTTCTTTTCGGTATGCATGAATTAGGAGTAAGATCTAATACAGCATACAAGAAATCTGCAAGAATTGTTGGAGAGGTTTTAGGTAAATATCATCCCCATGGAGATACTTCTGTTTATGATACTATGGTACGTATGGCTCAAGAGTGGAGTCTGCGATACATGTTGGTAGATGGACAGGGAAACTTTGGGTCTGTTGATGGTGATAGTCCAGCGGCGATGCGTTATACAGAGGCAAGAATGAGAAAGATATCAGAGGATATGCTTGCTGATATTGATAAAGATACTGTAGACCACCGTTTAAATTTTGATGATACATTACAAGAGCCAACTGTTTTACCAACTAGAATTCCTGGTCTTTTAGTTAATGGGGCTTCTGGGATAGCTGTAGGTATGGCAACCAACATGCCTCCGCATAACTTATCTGAAGTTGTTGATGGTACAGTAGCTTATATAGATAATAATGAGATTGACGTTGATGAGTTAATGACTCACATCAAAGCACCTGATTTTCCAACAGGAGGAACAATCTATGGATATGATGGCGTTAAAGAAGCATTTCATACTGGGCGTGGACGTATTGTTATGCGTGCCAAAGCTAATATAGAGGAAGTTAATGGAAGAGAATGTATTATTGTAACTGAGATTCCATACCAAGTTAATAAAGCAGAAATGATTAAAAAGACTGCAGACTTGGTTAATGATAAAAAGTTAGATGGTATTTCAACCATTCGTGATGAGTCCGACAGAAATGGGATGCGAATAGTGTATGTGTTGAAGCGTGATGCTATTCCTAATATTGTTTTAAACAAGCTTTATAAATACACCGCTTTACAATCTTCTTTTAGCGTTAACAACATTGCCTTAGTTAATGGTAGACCAGAATTGTTAAATCTTAAAGATTTAATTCTTCATTTTGTGGAACACCGTCATGAGGTTGTAGTAAGAAGAACCACTTACGAATTGCGTAAAGCTGAAGAGCGTGCCCACATATTAGAAGGTTTAATTATCGCTTCTGATAACATTGATGAGGTCATTGCAATCATTAGAGGTTCTTCAAATGCTGAGGAAGCTCGGGAAAAATTAATGGAACGCTTTAAGTTGACTGAGATTCAAGCAAAGGCTATTGTAGAAATGCGTTTGCGTCAGTTAACGGGTCTAGAACAAGACAAACTTCGTTCAGAGTATGAAGAACTTTTAAAGACCATTGAGGATTTAAAGGACATTCTTGATAAGAAGGACCGAAGAATGGACATTATTAAACAAGAATTACTTGAGGTTAAGGATAAATATGGAGATGAGCGTCGTTCGGTTATTGAATATGCTGGTGGCGATTTAAGTATTGAGGATATGATTCCTGATGAGAAGGTAGTTATTACCATTTCTCATGCTGGTTATGTTAAGCGTACACCTTTATCTGAATACAAAACCCAAAATAGAGGTGGAGTAGGTCAGAAAGCATCTACTACAAGAAATGAAGACTTTTTAGAAGATATGTTTGTTGGTACCAACCACCAGTACATGCTATTCTTTACCCAAAAAGGTAAGTGTTTCTGGATGCGGGTTTATGAAATTCCAGAGGGAAGCAGAACCTCAAAAGGTAGAGCCATCCAAAATCTAATCAATATTGAACAGGATGATAAGGTAAAAGCCTTTATCTGTACACAAGATCTTAAAGACGAAGATTATATAAACAGTCATTATGTCATAATGGCAACCAAAAAAGGTCAGGTTAAGAAAACGTCTCTTGAACAATACTCCAGACCGAGAACGAATGGTATCAATGCCATTACAATTAAAGAGGACGACGAATTACTGGAAGCAAAGTTAACAACTGGAGAAAGCCAGGTGATGATTGCCTTAAAATCAGGAAAAGCGATTCGTTTTGAAGAAGCCAAAACCAGACCAATGGGAAGAAATGCTTCTGGAGTACGAGGTATTACCCTAGCTAGCAACAAAGATGAAGTTGTTGGTATGATTACCATTAATAATCCACAGGAAGAAACTGTTTTAGTTGTTTCTGAAAATGGTTATGGAAAGCGTACGTTTATTGATGACCCAGAAACTGGTGAAGAAATTTATCGCATTACCAACCGTGGAGGAAAAGGGGTCAAGACCATTTCAATTACAGATAAAACCGGAAATTTGGTGGCCATTAAAAATGTCTCTGATACCGACGGATTAATGATTATTAATAAATCGGGAATTGCCATCAGAATGGAAGTAAAAGATTTACGTACCATGGGTCGTGCAACTCAAGGTGTTAAGTTGATCAATTTGAAAAATAATGATTCCATTGCAGCAGTTGCCAAAGTAAAGCAAGATGAAGATGATATGGAAGATTTGGAAGGCAATGAGAATATTGTTGATCAAAATGATGATGGCACAACTCTTGATACAACACAGGACAGTGAACAATAAATTATAAAATAAATACGAAACGCAATGAAAAAACAATTAGTTGTAGCATTGACATTGGCAATTTCTTCGTTTTCTTTTGCTCAAAAAAAAGAATTGAAGAACGCTGAAAAGGCTATAAAGAATAATAATTATGCAGAAGCAAAAGCTGCATTGTCTGAAGCGGAGGGATTGATGTCCTCCATGGATGATAAATTAAAATCAAAATATTACTATTTAAAAGCAGCTTCTTTATATGCTGGAGGTAACGGAAGCAATCCAGATATAAAAACGGCTTTAGGTGACTTGGAAAATGTTACTGCTGATTATCAAACGGAAGCTGCAGAATTAAAAACTCAAATGGTACAAAATTTCCTAACTAAGGGAAATGATGCTTATGAGAAAAAGGACTATAGTACATCTTCAAAGTATTTTGAAAATGCCTATAGAGCTTCCACCCAAGATACTTTATACCTATATTATGCAGCAGCGACTGCGGTAAGTGTTCAAGAATATGATCGTGCGTTGACGCTTTATGAAGAATTGAATACTTTAGGATATGAAGGCGTTGAAACTCAGTTTGTGGCTACAAATAAAGAGAGTGGTGAAGTAGAAACTTTTGATGACCAAAATATGAGGGATTTATCTGTAAAAGCAGGAACTCATATCAAACCGTCCACTCAAAAAACAGATTCTAAACGTCCTGAAATCATTAAAAACATAGCGCTTATTTACATCAATAATGGTGAAAATGAAAAGGCAGAAGCTGCTATGGAAGAAGCTAGAAAGGAAAATCCAGATGATTTGAATCTATTGATGTCACAAGCTAATCTGTATTTCAAAATGGGAAAAACAGATAAGTTTAAAAGTGCTATTGAAGAAGCTGCAGCTAAAGATCCTAATAATCCAGAATTACAATTTAATTTAGGTGTAGTTGCGCAAGAGTCCGAAGATTTGGAAGCGGCTGAAAAGTATTATAAAAAAGCGATTGAATTGGATCCTACCTATTTAAATGCGGAAATCAATTTAGCTGCTTTGATTTTAGGTAGAGAAACGGCTATTGTTGAAGAAATGAACGGACTTGGAAATTCTTCTGCTGATAACAAAAGATATGATGAGTTAAAAGAGGAAAGAACTCAGGTTTATAAGAGTGCAGTTCCATATTTAGAAAACGTTTTGAAACAAGATCCTGATAACTTAGAGGTAACAAAAACCTTAATGAATATTTATAGTGCTTTAGGAGATACTGCAAAATTTAAAGCAATGAAAGCTAAAGTAGATGAATTGAGTAAGGGCTAGTATAAATTTTAATACTACAATAAAAAAGTCGCAATGAAAATTGCGACTTTTTTTATATGATCTTT
The DNA here is from genome assembly GCF_001280515.1 of Mangrovimonas sp. ST2L15. Taxonomy (GTDB): domain Bacteria; phylum Bacteroidota; class Bacteroidia; order Flavobacteriales; family Flavobacteriaceae; genus Mangrovimonas; species Mangrovimonas futianensis. The sequence continues at coordinate 59,380 of NZ_LBIQ01000014.1, forward strand.
TTAATCACCCTTAGTTTATGGGTGTGTCTTCTTAAATCTTGATTGAAAATACCAGAGTGGTCAATGCGGTCAATCCTTACCTTGCCATGGGCATGAATGATATAATTGTCATTCATGATAATTCCAACATGAACTATATTTCCCTCATTATTGTCAAAAAAGGCTAAATCACCAGGTTCACTCTCTTCAATAAAACTGAGAGCCTCTCCTTGAGTGGCCTGTTGGGAAGCATCTCTAAAAATAGAATAACCATTTAGACGATATACCATTTGGGTGAATCCTGAGCAATCGATTCCGAAAGGTGTTTTCCCTCCCCAAAGGTAAGGAGCGTTTAAGTAATTGAAAGCTGTCTCTAAAAGAAATTCTTTGCCATTTTTTCCCTGAAATTTATGACCATCATGTTTATGATTCAAAAGGGGTAAACCGTTTAAGGTTGATCCCATTGGGATTGGGTAAAGCTGGTCATTTGAATCTTGTACAAATTCCACCAAATCAGTTGATAGAATTGGGGATGAAGATTTCAGGTGCAGGTAATCCTCTTCCGAAATTTCAAGATATTGCTTGTTGTCAATCCAACCTTCATATTTATCATGAGAAATACGGATTCTGCTCCATTGTTTCCTTTGTTCGAGAACTTTAAAAAATTCACCGTACAAGACTTGTGATACCAATTCAGTTTTATCTGAAGGCTCCAATCTTAAAGGAACAATACCAAGGTTACAGATTCCGTACTTCATTCAATATAATGGCTTAATTTCTTTCTATAACCATTGCTGATGCACCACCACCGCCATTACAGATAGCAGCCGCACCAATTTTAGCATTATTTTGTTCTAATACATTTAATAAGGTTATCAGAATACGTACCCCAGAACATCCTAATGGGTGTCCTAATGATACCGCACCACCGTTCACATTGACTTTATCATCTGATAGACCTAAAATTTTCATATTTGCCAATCCAACAACTGAAAATGCTTCATTAAACTCAAAGTAATCCACATCATCTATAGATAGTCCAGCTTTGGCAAGTGCTTTTGGCAGTGCTTTAGCAGGAGCAGTTGTAAACCATTCAGGTTCATGAGCTGCATCAGCATAACTTTTTATGGTAGCTAAAATTTCCAATCCTAATTCTTCAGCTTTTTCCTTACTCATTAGAACCATGGCTCCAGCACCATCATTAATGGTAGAGGCATTTGCAGCTGTTACAGTACCATCCTTTGTAAAGGCTGGTCTTAAAGCAGGGATTTTATCTAATTTGACATTAGTGAATTCCTCATCTCTAGAAACTACCAATGCGTCACCTCTTCGTTGCGGTACTTCAACAGGAATTACCTCATTATCAAACTTTCCAGTTTCCCATGCATCAGCCGATCTCTTATACGATTGAATTGCGAAAGCATCTTGGTCTTCCCTTGAAAATTCATACTTCACAGCGCAAGCATCTGCACATACACCCATGGCATTATTATCGTAAGCATCTACCAATCCATCTTTTTGTAATCCATCTTCCAAAGTAGCTGGTCCAAATTTTGTCCCTGTTCTTGCATGATAATAATGTGGAATCATACTCATGTTTTCCATACCTCCAGCAACCACAATATCGGCATCACCTAAAGCAATAGACTGCGCAGCATTCATAACACTTTTCATTCCAGAAGAACATACTTTGTTGATTGTGGTACATGGAACCGTATTTGGTATTCCTGCGTAAATAGCAGCTTGTCTTGCTGGTGCTTGTCCGGCACCTGCTTGAACCACATGGCCCATAAAAACTTCATCAACCATTTCAGGTTTTAATTGTATTTTATCCAAGGCTCCCTTAATGGCAACAGCCCCAAGTCTTGGCGCAGGTATAGTGGATAACGATCCTAAAAAACTTCCTATCGGTGTTCTAGCAGCAGAAACAATAACTACTTGTTTACTCATAATTAGTGATTTTTTTGTGTTGAGCAAAATTAATCAAATTTTACAAGAATATAGAACAAATCAGATTTTAGGACTTCGGACATTGGACAATATTTTTATTACATTTGAAACTCTGAATGTTATCAATGAAAGACCTTGTAAATTTCTTCTATAAGAACCATTCCTTACTGTATAAAGTTCTTCTTTTTGTATGTACCACATTTATAATCGTTTACCTGTTTCCCAAGAGTGGAAAATTTAAATACGATTTTGAAAGAGGGAAACCTTGGCAATCAGAAAATCTTTATGCCCCTTTTGATTTTGCCATTAAAAAATCTGAAACGGAAATAGACCAAGAAAAGAAGCAAATTCAATCAGAGTCTTACTTGTATTTTAATTTAGATTCCAGTGTTAAAGAGTCTGTTTTAAACATTTATAATGAGGAATTTAAAGTAGATTTTCCAGATTCAATTTTGGTTGGTAGAAAAAGGGATGTTTACCAATTTGGAATGGACTTTTTAAACAATCTCTATGCTCATGGGGTCTTGAGTGAAGATTATGATTTTGCAGAAGAGAAACAAGCCATAATACTAGACGACAACGTTGAAAAGAAAACAGTAAACTATTCTGAATTGATTAAGCAAAGCCAGATAAAGGCAATGTTAAACAATCAATTAAATAAGAAAGGTTTATCACAGTTTACCACACAGTATGTAGCCTTGTTCTTTGATATCATTGAGCCTAACCTAACCTTCAATAAAAATTTGACGGAAAAGTCTCTTCAAAACGAACTCGATAAAATATCCTACACACGTGGCAGTGTGGAACGAGGTACTTTACTTATTTCTAAAGGTGAGGTCGTTGAGGGTGACAAGTTTCAGAAATTAAAATCTTTAGAAGCTGAATATGAATCGCAAGTATGGACGAAAGCCAATTACAATTGGGTTTTGGTGGCATACACCTTATTGGTCTCATTAGCCTTATTAATGTTGTTACTCTTTTTGCGTAAATACCGGTTTGAGGTCTATGAAAACAACACTAAGGTTACTTTTATCTTTTTCAATATTTTATTGATGGTATTCCTTACCACCTTGGTAGTTAATTTTAATTCACAGTATATCTATGTAGTTCCTATATGCATACTTCCATTGGTTTTGAAAGCTTTTTTTGATGCACGCTTAGGGTTGTTTTCACATGTCTTGACGGTTTTGCTTTTAGGTTTTATAGTTCCTAATAGTTACGAATATATGTTTTTGCAAATTATTGCGGGAATAGTAACTATTTTAACGGTTTCTGAACTTTATAAAAGGGCCAATCTGTTTATTTCTGTAGGACAGATTACCTTAATATATTTAATAGCTTATTTCGCTTTTTATGTGATTCATGAAGGAAGTGTAGATGGTATTCAGTTGGTGACCTTTGGAATGTTTGTGTTATGTGGATTGGCGACACTATTTGCTCAACCCCTTATTTATGCCTATGAGAAGTTGTTTGGTTTGGTTTCTGACGTTTCACTATTGGAATTGTCTGATACCAATTCTAAGTTATTAAAAGAACTTTCTAACAAGGCTCCGGGAACTTTCCATCACTCCTTGAATGTTGCCAATTTGTGTGAAGCTGCAGCCAGTGAAATAGGGGCTAATGCTATGTTGGTGAGAGTAGGGGCATTGTATCACGATATAGGTAAAATGTCCAATCCCACTTATTTTACCGAAAATCAGTCGACGGGAATCAATCCACATGATGAATTATCGGCTCGGGAAAGTGCAAAAATCATTATTGATCACGTCATCAATGGCATTGAAATAGCTAAAAAGAATAACCTTCCAGATCGTATTATTGATTTTATAAGAACCCACCACGGAACCAGTGTCGTTTATTTCTTTTATAAGAAAGAAAAAGAAGCTTTAATGCTGGATGAATTGGAGGTAGATGAATTTTCCTATCCAGGTCCTAAACCATTCAGTAAAGAAACAGCTATTTTAATGATGTGTGATAGTGTTGAAGCTGCTTCCAAAAGCTTAAAAGAACCGACTTCTACAAAAATTGATGCCTTTGTAGAAAACATTATTGATAAACAAATGGCGGACGGACAGTTTTTGAATGCCAATATTACCTTTAAAGAGATACAGTCCATTAAAAAGGTTTTAAAACGGAAACTGGCGAATATTTACCATCTTAGGATTGAATATCCTGAATAAAACAAAAAAGCCATATCAAATGATATGGCTTTTTTTTGTGATCGCGACAGGATTCGAACCTGTGACCGTCTGCTTAGAAGGCATAAACTAAGTTACAAATCAAACAAATATTTAAATGTATTAAAACCTTTATAAGTCAAACAATTATAAAGGTTTTATGTTTATAACTTATGGATTTATTTACTGTTTACTTTGTGCTATTGGGTTAAATTTGTGTTACAAATGTGTTACAAACCAAAATTACAATGAAAGCAACAGCGGAGATTTACTTAGACCCAAGAGAAAAAGCTACTGGAGAATGTTCTGTAAAGATTAGAGTAACTTATAACAGAAAGCGTAAATACTACTCTACAGGAATAGATTTAACTGTTGGTGAGTTTGAAAAAATAATTAGGAGTAAAAGGCGAAGTCATGAGCAAAAGGCTATTTTGACCAAACTAGAAGTTTTTAAAGCTAAGGCAAACAAAGTTATTGACAATTTAAAGGTGTTTACTTTTACTAAATTTTCCGAGGGCTATTTTGAGAGCAGGGATGTTAATAACGATGTATCATACGCATTTGATAAAAAAATAGAAGAGCTTAAAGAAAATGGTAAGATTGGAACAGCTGTTACTTATGAATGTTCCAAGAAAAGTATTATTGGTTTTAAATCTAATCTAACATTTGCGGAAATAACACCTTCCTTTTTGCGTAAATATGAAAAAAAAATGCTTGAAAAAGGTAGAAGCACAACTACAATAAGTATGTATCTTAGAAGTTTAAGGTCGATTTATAACGCTCAAAATATTGATAAAACCCTTTATCCTTTTGGTCGTGGAAAGAACAAATACACTATTCCTACAGCTAAAAATATAAAAAAGGCTTTAACCTTAGATGAGGTTGCAAAAATTTACAATTATGAACCAATTACAGAATCCGAAGCAATGGCACGTGATTATTGGATGTTTTTGTATTTATGTAATGGAATGAATGTAAAAGACTTTTGTTTGCTTAAATGGGAAAATATAAACAATGATATTATAACCTATGAACGTGCAAAAACCTCATCAACAAATTCTGATAAAAAAGAAATTAGAATTGCATTAAAGGATGAAAGTAAGGCTATTATTAATAAATGGGGGGTAAAATCTTTAAATAAAGAAGCGTTTGTATTTCCTCACTTAATTAAAGAAATGACACCAGAAAAACAAAGAAGGGTTTATCAAGATTTAACAAAGCTTATAAATAAATACATACAGCGAATCACTAAAAAGTTGGAAATACCTCATCATGTAACAACATACAGTGCAAGACATAGTTTTGCAACGGTTTTAAAACGTTCAGGAGCTAATATTTCAATGATTAGTGATTTACTTGGACATTCAGATTTAAAGGTTACACAAAACTACTTGGATAGCTTTGAAAATGAACAAATCCAAGCCCAGACAGATGTGCTAACTACTGGATTTAATATTGCAAAATAGTGCAAGTTTGTTCTATTCGAAATAATGACAGCAAAACAAGTGAAAATTAAATTGGATTTGTAATGAAGGAACAACTTGAAAGAAAGTTTAAGGAAATAGGATGTTTAAATATTGATGAATTAACTCATAAATTACATGAATACAATACCATTAGTGAAAAATTAGATTACTTAAAGATAATCAATGAGAGGTATTATGTAAAGTTTCAAAATGTTGTTAATAGTTTTTCAGCAGAAGAAAAAAGTTATTTTTATTCAAATAATAATAGAAATCAATTTTGGGAAATGGTCTTTGGAAGAGATCCCCTGATAAGTAGTTTGAATATTCCAAAGTTAGTTTTTAGGGAACATTTTAATAATCACCTTAACAATCCTGAATTGACTTATTGGTTTTTAAAGTATAATTCCCAATTAGCATTTAATCATTACATCGATAGGCAAGAGTTTAAAAATAAAATGAACTCAGAACTAAAAGCAGATTTAATAAAAGCTGAATTAAAACAGTTGAATGAATTTGAAGAAAAGGCAAAGAAATTACTCATTAATAATGAAATAGATATTTATAGACCACATAGAAACAGTTATAAATATCACCAAGAAATAATTTTGTTAAGAGTTCTTGATGGAAATTATTATAAAGAGAATCCAATTAATCAAATTAGTGGTTATGGTGATGAAGTACAGGCTTTTTTTAAATATAAATTGTTAAAGTCCTATTTGGTTAATAAACTAAATGAGTTTCCTCCAAAAATCACCGCATTATTTGAATTTATAGCTTATTTACATTCTAGAATAGAGAGTTTCAATCAATTCAATGATTTGATAGAAGAACTTGAAGAATTGGATGAGGAACGAAATAAATTTAAACCAGAATCTAATTATAAAGACAAGCTTAAATACGATCAAATACAAGCAGATATAGAAGATAAGTTTAAAACTTTACAAAACAATACTGCAAATTGTATCAAGGCTAAAGCTAAAGAGTTGAATTTAAGTAATTTTAATAATGAACCAAGCTTTGATTTTAGTGCAGTTGAAACGGAAATTAGACAGTTGAAAAGGAATTTCAGAAGCCAAGATTTACCTATAATTTTCAAACATAAAGAGTTATACCTAAAGTACAGAAATAGTACTCATAAAACATTTTTATCCCTTGGTTTTTTCTTTAATGAGTTGGATAGATTAACCAAAAGCCTTTTTGATTATTTTAAAGACTCTGACAAAAACGAATTTGAAGCATTTGAAACCAAGGGTATTGAAGTAAATAGTATTGCAGAAGCTATAATAGGGTTCAACCAAGGTAAAACTAAATTTATAATTCCTACTCCTATGGATGAAAGGAAAGGGAGATTATCAAATAAACTCGCGGACTTTTATTTTTTTCAAATCAAACTTGAAACCCATCAAAGAAAAGTAAATAACAACGACGGTATTTTAACCCCTGAAAACTGGGAACAGCAGAAAGAAACGTTCATTTCTCAAAGAATGGCTATTTACAAAGATAGTTACACCCTAGAAGAAAAGTTAAAATTAGAACTTTCAGCACTCGAAAAACTGCCTATCAATGAAACGGACTATCAAGTATTAAAAGACCGTTACAAAGCCTATTTGGAACAAAAACAAACTCTATCTAATCAATCACCTACAACTAAAAATGATACAATAAGGCTTACAGCTAAACATTATGTTTTAGCCTTTTTATTAGAGTGTAATGCTAAAGGAAAAGGCTTACCAGTTGGACGCAAAAAAGAAATAGAGAAAATTGGAAATAAGAAAATGGGTCCGAAAAAAGGAAACCGTTTTTATAAAGTATTCAATGAATTAGTGAACAAAGATTTAAACGTTGAAAAGAACCTTATTGAGATAGGGGGAGAAAATTGGCGTAAAATAATTAAAGACATTTCAGAAGAACCAGAAGAAATTGAAGCCTTTCTACAAACAAAACAACTGTAAAATAGTGCTAAAGTAGGGCAACGCCCCGATACGCCCCGAAAAACGCCCTGTCAATTTTGTGTGTAATTTAAATTAATTATTATGCACAATTTAGTATTAAGTCCTATTGACCCCGAAAAACTCATTAGAGATATTTCTGATAGAGTAACTGCAAATATTCTTAAAGCAGTTCAGAGCAAAACCCAAAATACTGAAAAACCCGAAGAACTTTTAACTGTTCAAGAGGCTGCACAGTTCCTTAACCTTACAGTACCTACCATTTATAGCAAGGTAAGTAAAGGAGAATTGCCTGTAATGAAAAGAAGCAAACGCCTATACTTTTCAAGTGTTGAACTTATGGGGTATCTGAAAAAAGGTCGTAAAAAGTCAAACGCTGAAATAGAAAAGGAAGCGGAAGCTTATTTGTCTAACAATAAAAAAGGGTTGAGGTAATGGAAAATAATAACAACAACCCTTTGCATAATAGACAGTGTAAAGGTAAAGACTTTAAGAGCCAACTGAAAACCATATTTCAGTATTTACAAGAACATATTGCCACTGCTTCAATGATTTCTGAAGCTACAGGAATACCACAAAAGAATATTTGTAGGTATAAACGTGATTTAGAAAGTGTAGGAAGGCTTTGGGAGGTGGAGAAAAAGTTATGTAAAAAGACAGGTTTTAAGGCTTGGTATTTAACCACTAATCCAGACTATAACCCTAATTCAAATCAATTAGAATTATTCTAATGGGTAAGTCATGGAATATATTAATTCGGGCTATGTGCCTATTGATTTCATAAAGGCTAAAGTAGTAGGTATGAAACCTGAAGACTTTGAGAATAATCCTAACTTAGGTGAACCTAAAAGTATTTATGATGGTGAATTATTAACCAAAACAATTTATAAATACAAGAACCTAATAATTAAGATATTTCAAAATGGTAAGAGAATAGAGTTTTCAGGTAGTTTACACGTATTTTATAATGATGGCAAGCATAATTATAATGATTTTACCCTAAGGCAATTTAAAGCTTCCTTAGCCCTTCTAAAGAGTTGTTTGGGCATCAGTCCTGAAAACTTGTATTTATTGCATTTGGAATGGGGTTATAACCTTATTCCCCCTAGAAGGACAAATGATATTTTAGATAGTTTGATACAGCACGTATCTGTAAATAAAACCGTGGGTATAGATTGCAAAATTGAAGGTAAGTATATTCAATTCAAACATTCAAATATGATATTGAAGGTTTACAATAAAGGGAAGCAATTCAAATTAGATACCGAGCTAATAAGAATTGAAATTAAACAAACAAACTGGAGTAGATACAGGGCTATGGGATTAAAAACATTAAAAGATTTTATTCTGTTTGATAAATCAATTTTTTTTAATGAATTATTAGTGCAATGGGATAAAATAATAATGTTTGATTTGGATATAAATAAAGCAGGTGAAGACCTTAAATACAACGGTTCAAGATATTGGGATGAGTTGAGAAGGTCAAAATCACGAAAAGGTTTTAAATACCATTTTGATAAATTAAAGAGGCTTAATTTGAAAAATGGCTTTGATACTGTCAATAAAATAAAAAATGAACTAATAAAAAAGGGTAACGAATTACAGCTTTAGATATGGGTAATTTATTCCAGATTTAACTATAGTTAGAATTTGTTACCTTAAAGTTCCCTAGTTATTTAGGTTATATTTTGTAAGGTTTCACTCAACAATATCAAGAGCTTGTAAAATGGTGTAAACGATTATAAACACAATTATTAGTTTAATTATAATGCGACCTACTTTTGAATAAAAAAACCACATACGAGGGTCATTCTTTTTATAGTTGTCCATGCTCAAATTTTATAACATAAATATAATAAAATGCCTAAACCTTATACATTCCCAACATTATACGATGACGTTTTGCAGATTGATATAACCAAATTGAAAGAATGGGGTTATTTAGTTCATGACCGAGTTAAGGAAGGTATTTTAAGATGGAGTATAAACGGAGAAGAGATAGGGAGTGTATCTATTAAAGTAAATATGCACACAAGTTTACCTTATTTAAGATTAAATTATAATTATAGGGGAGAACCTCGATCCTATCAAGTTTATTTGGATCCTATTACTTCTAATCTTGGGAAAGGCGTTATTTGGTATTTTAAATGTCCAGTTACACATAAACGATGTAGAAAATTATATTCTATTGGAGGGCATTTTTTACATAGGGATGCGTTTAAAGGTTGTATGTATGAGAGTCAAACGAAAAGTAAAAAGTATAGGGAAATGGATAAAACTTTTGGAGTTTATTTTAAAGCTGATATGCTATTTGAACAACTTTATCAAAAACATTTTAAAAAGACCTATGCAGGAAAGCCTACAAAAAAATACCTACGACTATTAGAACAAATAGAAATGTATGAAAGTGTACCTTATCCAAGTATAGACTTACTCCTTTGAATTACAAAATATGAATAAAACCTTTTCACCTACGGATTCGGGGATAACATTTTCCATTATAGCAATATCACCGTTATCATTTGAACTAATCACATTTCCTTCATCGTCGTAATATACCTGAGCCAAAATACCAGTCATTTTTTTTTCGCAATCAAATTTAAATAACATTAACATACTCTTTAGTTTCTCCTTTTCTCCTAATAAATCCTCACTAATTTGTACTTCATTATATTCCCATTTCACCCATGCTGATGTTTCAGAGTGATTCCTGATGTACAATTTATATTCATCATTTTCATTTATTAAATCCCATTCTTGTGCTTGGATATTAAAATATGTACCAAATACAATCAAAAGGAAATAGAACTTCTTCATTTTTCAGTTAATTTTATTTTATAGAAATGTCTAATTTAGAAATAATTTCTAGAGAAATGATTAAATTCAGGTAAAGGTTCATAAAATGTGCTTCCATACAAAACAAACAGAAAAAGTAAAAAAATTAGAGGAACATTATAGTGTTGGTTTGTACAAAAAACAGGAGGATGCTAGGGAATCATTTGACATACCTTATTACCATCAAAATGGCTTTGACCACCCTTTTAATCTTATAATACCACAAGAAGCATCTAAGCTTTTAATAGTTGGTAAATGGGGCATTGTACCAGAAACATACAAACCAGAGGAAACTTCCTTGTACTATACTAAACAAATTAAATGGGGTTCAGGGTTAAACGCTCAAAGTGAAAAGGCGTTTGGATATTATTTTTATGAATTTAATGAAGCTATTTTACATCGAAGATGTATTATTCCAGTTACAGGGTTTTATGAACCTCATACACTTCCTAATGATGCTAAAATTCCCATTCATATTAAAAAGAAAGATGACGGGATAATATCTTTTGCGGGTATTTATTCAGTTTTGGAAGGAGGGTTAGTGACTTATACCATTTTTACAAAAAAGGCAAGTTCGATGTTTGCTGAAATTCATAACTCTAAAAAGAGACAACCTTTAATGTTAGGGTTAAACGAAACTAAGGTTTGGTTGAGTAAAGACTCTTCTGAGGATGAAATAACGGAACTATTAACTTTTGAATTTGATAATACGGAATTAGAGGCATATCCTGTAAGCAAAGATATAAATAGGAGGATTGATTCAAATGTATCAACAATAACAAATAAGGTTGATTACAGAGAAAGACCTAAGGAAATAAAGAACTTCAATTTGGATAACTATCAGGGTAAACCTTACTTACCTCATTTGTTTAATTAGGTTTAAATTAAACCCTATACCCCCCTAAAGCTGTTTTATGGCTATTCTTAGTTACACACATTAATTTTTTTCAGTTTTCAGAAATTTTGGTAAAACTTATAATAAATAAATCACCGAATTTCTAAATGAATTCATAGTTGTTTTAAAAAAAATGCTTAGTTTTAAGCAGCTTGATTTCAGGCTATTCTCTCCCTTTATTTAGATACTAGTAGGTAATTCCGTTACCTGTTCAATTTATTAAATCAACTTATAACTAATAACATTATGAGAAAACTAATTATGCTTTCTATTTTCCTTTCATTTCTAAATTGTAAAAATGATTTTAACAAAACTAAACCTGAGTATTACAATCCAGGAAATACTGCTATTGAAACTTTAAAAACAATGATTGTTTCTCACGCGGAAAGCCCTATGCAATTTCATCTGGAAGTAAATTATTATAAAGAAAATTTAGATGAGATTTTAAACTCTATTGAGATTGTTGAGAGTGTTGATTTTAGAAATAAATACGAAGAAGAATTGAAGGTAGTATTTTATAAGTTTTTTGTTGGGGCTAAAATGATTAGAAAAGTAGAGTATTTTCAAGTTCGTAATGATAAATATTTTATCAAAAGTGAATATATCAGTAAGTATTCTGATGATAGTAAAGAAAAGGAACTTGCAGAAAAAATAGACAATTGGAGAACAATAAATAAGTTTTGAATATGAGGAGATTAGTTGTTTGCTTTTTTTCGGTTTTTTTTAGCTGCTCTACATCAATTAAGGATAGTCAGGAATATAAAGAACTAGAAAAAGAAAATATGGAGTTGAAATCTATAATTAAGGAGCTTAAAAATACACCTGAAAGCAGATATATTATTGCCGAGAAGTTATATCAAGATGGGCAAAGAAATGAGGCTTTAAACAGGTATAAAGAAATCAATTCAAAGTTTACAGGAACAGAGTATGCTATTAAATCATCTGAAAGAATTAATGAAATAAATAATTTAATAGAGAAGGAAAGGGATGAGAAAATCAAATTGCAAAAAGCTCAGGAGTTAGAGGAAAAAAGGAAAAGAGAGTTGGGTTTTAAATTAGTGAAATCAAATTCCTCAATAAAATTAGATGATTTGACTTTGAAATTTTCGGATATAGGACTAAAAGGTTCTTTTACATTTGATTCTTATGGTGATACATATCATTATAGAAAGGCTGATAGAGGTTCTAGGTTTATAACTGCAAAAGTGTCAATTACTTCAAAATCTAATGATCCAAATTTGCCAACTATAATAGGGTACATTATGAAAGATGGTAAATTAACTTCTGTTACTCCTATAGGTCTGTCTTATAGATTCAGGAGGTGGGAGGATTACGGTTCATATTTAGGGAATGATGCAGACTATGGTAATGATTTTTCAAAAACCTCAACTATTCCATTTAATCTAGGTTATGAAATAAATAATGATAAAATTAACGGAGAAAAAATATATTTAGTTTTATGTAAGAACAGAACAGTTACTAGGAAGTATGATAGATTTGATAATCCTCCGATTTCCTATAATGGTTATTCGGGCTTTAAAATCAGCCTTAATGTTGATGATTTTGATGAAAATGGAGATTATATTTTAATTAAGATTATTAATGGCTAAATTTTTATAGTATTCTTTTTTTGAGAAAAATAACAATTTTTTATTCCTTTATCTTATGTAAGTAATTTTCTTACTTTTGGATTTTTTAACATTTTTAATAAGTTAATTACAATATTTTTCATGAATGATTTTTCAGGTGCAGTTTCAGCAGGAAATACAAATAAATTAATGCTTTTTGGTGGTTTAATTATTTTAATTATAAGCTTAGTTTTCATAATATATTATTGGAAAAATATAAAAGAAAAATTACTACCAACTTTAATTCTTTTAAGTAAGTATATTTATTTAGTATTTGTTATTCCAGCAATCATTTTTCTAATGATAGACTGGATTATTGAACCAGATATTTCTAATGAAGCTTCAAGACGTGTTTATTATTTTTTCAGGGAATTGGCCATTATAACATTCAGTGCTGGTATATTTTCTGCTTCAATTAAGTTTCTTGATGTACTAAATGTTTTTAAGAAAAACTTTAAGGATATAATTATGTCTGAAGACTTCAATAATATTATATCAAATAATGTGGAAAAATTGGCTTATTCCGAAGACCATCTGCTAAAGCAAAATAATTTAAATGAAATTTGGGAACAGGTAACTTTGTGTAAATACAAAAAGGATTTTAAAGAAATACATTTAAAATTAAAAAAGAAAATCTCTAATGATTTATTCACGAATAGCAGTATTTCTTATTACAATAAGAATTTTCAGGTCAATTATAAAATTAAGTTGTTAGAAAATGATGTTTTAGAAATTATTGAAACGACTACAGCGACTACT
>NZ_LBIQ01000015.1 GCF_001280515.1 Mangrovimonas sp. ST2L15
GCATACAAGATTTTTTTCTTGCCATAAGGCGATTCAAATTCCTGATCATTGCCTACAATATGTTCCCTAAACTTTGAAAAATAAGCTTCAAGCTCCGTTATTTGTTTAACATCCGAATCCATCATTTTCACTAAGCTAATTAAATGTGTCTGTATTTGTTGTCCTCAAAACCATTCACAAAAGAGCTGCACAAAAAGGTTGCCGCCTCATAAATCATCATAATTTCTTAATGGTTTCTATGACTTTGCAAAGGTAGTGAAGAAATTGAATTGAGAATCCAATTTCTTAAATTCCTGCCTTTAAAATTAGCCATATCCTCTACCAAGTAGTAATCTTGAACATCAAACTTTTAGATAATTTTCTACAATTTTTGAATTTAATATGTAGCTTTAACTTAATCCTTAAAACATTACATCCCAATGATTTGTTGGACCATACATTTGTTAAGTAACGACCAAAAATAATTTAAAGTGAAATTAAGAACTCTAGGATTAAACGAGAACAAATTAAACCCCATTTTTGATTCTCCGGAAAGCCAGCAATTGTTGGGCATTTATGAAAGTTACTATCCAAAAATAGGATTTATCCCTCCTTGGATTGCCTACCTTATCTTGAAAGACGACAAGGTAGTAGGAACTTGCAGTTTTACTGGAAGTCCAAAAGATGGAGCTGTTGAAATTGCCTATTGGACATTCAAAAAATTTGAAGGACAAGGCGTGGCATCCTTTGCTTGTGCAGCTCTTATATCTATTGTAGAAAAAGAGAATCCTGATTTAAAGGTCATTGCCAAAACTGCTCCAGAACATAATGCTTCCACCAAAATATTGGAAAAAAATGGTTTTATGTTTTCCAAAATTGTTCAAGATGATGATATAGGAGATGCTTGGTTATGGATTCGAAACGCTTCAATAGATAGCCAAAATCATATGAAATCCTAAGAATTATATTTTTTAAAAAGCCTACATATAAAGAGATTTCAAAATTTAAGGAAACAATAGTCCTTTCATTTTTATACTTCACATAAGTTAATTTCATAAAAGTAGTCAGGCCATTTTCACAAATATTTAGCACAATTAAATTGTACACAATTTAATTGTGCGTTACTTTTGTATTTTATTTTAAAGTCATGTCAGAAAATTTAAAATTAAGCAATCAAGTGTGCTTTCCTGTTTATACGTTAGCCAAAGAAGTGATTAATCTCTATAGACCTATGTTAAAGGATTTAGACCTAACCTACCCTCAATATTTGGTCATGCTTGTTCTGTGGGAAAGTGGTGAGCAGCATGTTTCTGAAATAGGCTGCAAATTGCATTTAGACAGTGGTACGCTAACCCCATTGCTGAAAAGGCTAGAACAAAAAAAGCTAATAGAAAGGAATAGAAACAAGAATGATGAACGCATTGTTCAAATTAGTTTGACCCCTTCGGGTAAAAAAATGTATGAAAAGGCCGAATGTATTCCTGATCAAATGGCGTCATCATTTAATATTCCAATCAATCAATTGCAAGAACTAAAAGAAATCATTGAACAAATTTTAATCCAGATTAATAAATAAGAATGAAAACAATCTATACAACAGCTGCCAAAGTAACTGGTGGAAGAAATGGACATGTAAAAAGCGACAACGGCATACTAGATCTAGAAGTTCGCCTTCCAAAAGCCATGGGAGGAGAATCGGATAACTACCCAAATCCTGAGATGTTGTTTGCAGCAGGTTATGCGGCTTGCTTTGACAGTGCCTTAAATCTTATCATAAACAAAAAGGGAGTCGATGCTGGTACAACCACTGTTAATGCACATGTCAGCATTGGCATGGTAGCTAATGGCGGATATGCCCTAGCCGTAACACTCGATATAAACATCCCTGGGGTTTCCATGGAAGAAGCTAAATCTTTATCTGAAAAGGCACATGAGATCTGTCCTTATTCCAATGCCACCAGCAACAACATTGAAGTTACATTAAACACAACAAACCATTAAAATAATAAGAAATGTCATTAATAGAGAATCTTGAATGGAGACATGCGGTAAAGGCATTTGACCCAAACAAAAAAGTAAGCAAAGCCGATATTGAAAAAATAATTGAAGCCGCCAGACTAGCTCCAACTTCTTCTGGTCTGCAACAATTCAGACTTATTTTAGTATCAGATCAAGAAATTAAAGAAAAATTAGTTCCAGGAGCTTTAAATCCAGATTCTATGAGAGATTGTTCCCATATCTTGGTTTTTGCAGCTTGGGACAATTACACGGCTGAAAGAATTGATAAAGTTTATGACTATACCACTGATGAACGTGAATTACCTCGTGGAAGATTTAGTAGTTATACTGACAAATTGAAAGAAATCTATTTAAATCTTCCGGCTGAAGTTAATTTTGCCCACACTTCGAGACAGACCTACATTGCATTAGGTCTAGCCCTAGCGCAAGCTGCCGAATTAAAAATTGACACCTGTCCAGCTGAAGGTTTTGACAACCAAGTTGTGGATGAAGTACTTGGATTGCAAGAGATGGGACTTAAAAGTGTATCATTAATTTACATTGGGTATTCTGATGAAGAAAAAGATTGGGTGAAACCTTTGAAAAAAGTAAGGATCCCGAGAGAAGAGTTTGTGATAGATATGCATTCATAAACTCCTATTTCCTTTTAGGAAGTTAAAAGTATTGAAAGACCAGATATTTAAAAGCGATAAGGAGCTTGAAAATGTCTGGTTTTTTAATTTTTTAAACAAAAAAATTTTACTAAAATCTTTACATTCGATAGATTTTCATCATTTTATTTAATGTCTTAGAATCTTTATCGCCATAAGAAACTGGCTTACAAGGCCCTACTATCACTCTTGCCTTATCATTTTATTCTAAAGAATTTTCTTTCAGAATTTAAAATAATTTTCTAGATTTAAAATCTCTCCTAAGGCCTAAATAATAGCTTGTATTAAAGAAGCTATTTAATAGAATTAACTAAAAACAGCAATAAACATTATTAGCTAGATGCACATGTATTTGGCCAACTTTTATACCCCTTTAAAAACCTAACTTAACCATGAAAAAAACAGTTTTCACGCTACTCCTTGTTGGCTTAACCTCTATTGCCTATACTCAAAAACTTTACAAGGCCATTGAAAAAGGAGATTTCTCCAAGACAGAAACCCTCATTAAGAAAGGAGAAGATGTCAATGAATATAATAAAAATGGTTTATTTCCTTTATGGAGAGCTGCTGCTGATAATAATTATAAAATATCAGAACTTCTCATCAAAAATGGAGCCGATGTAAACCAGATTAGCAAATTGAATTCTGCCAACTCTTCATCAATTGAATATCCTTGTCAAGAAGGCTACTTTGAAATTGTAAAACTACTCGTTGACAATGGTGCCAATGTGAATTTTAGAGGTTATCTTGATTTTACCCCAATAAGAGTAGCAGCAAGAAACGGACACCTAGAAATTGTAAAATATCTTAGTGAAAATGGAGCAGAAATTGACTTTAAAGCGAAAGATCAAGCCACACCTCTAGAGCATGCCGCATCCAAAGGTCATTATGAAATATCTAAATATCTTATTGAAAAAGGAGCCGATGTAAATAACCAGGATAAAGATGGAGATTTCCCATTAGGTGAAGCTGCCAAAAGTGGTTATTTAGAACTTATCCAGCTTTTAATTGATCATGGAGCTGATTTGACATTGAAAAATAAGGATAATAAAAATGCTTATGATTTAGCAAAGGAGAGAGGTCAAAAGAAAGCAGCAGACCTAATAAAAAAGTATATGACGAAATAATTTTATTCAATAATTTGAATGCTACCATAAACAAATAATTAGATTTTAAAACCTTATGGAAAACCCTACCTGCCCTTGTTGTAAAATAGCTATTTTAGAAAGTACGCCTATCTGCAGTAATTGCCAATTCCCCTTTAACGGTACCGAAAAAGAAAAAGCTATTCACATTGGAAGATTTATAAGTAGTAAAGGAGTCCTTACAGATTCTGATGACTCAATTTCAAAAAGCCAAAAGATACTCTCTGTCATAACAGTTCTAAACACCATTTTTTTAATAATTGGTATTACTAAAGGCAATTATATGATTTTAGACATTATTCTAAATGGCTTTATCACTTTGATTTTCCTCTTATGTGCCATCTTTATTAAAAAGATGCCTCTTGTCTTGACTTGCATTCCCTTGTTTCTTGTCATTGGTATTAATATTTTAAATTATTTTATTAACCCAATCTCTATCCTTTCTGGTATTGCAATGAAGCTTGTAATCATCATAAGTTTAGGATACAGTGTCTATCTCATTGTTCAAGCAAAAAAATTCCAAAAACAATTTAAAATAGTCCCATAATAACTGAATCGCATCATCACCTACTGAAATTACAATTTTCAAATTCTTAACTGACCATTCACAAAGCACCCGTTTAAATACTATGTAAACTATTCAATTATGAAAAAATCAATATTAATCACACTTTTTATTCTTGCAGTTAGCTATTCAAATGCTCAAAATTTTGTTGAATTAGCTAACTACGAATTCAAAACTCCTGAAAGTTATCAAACTGAAAAGAGCAAAGTGCTTATGTGTGCAAATTACCTTTTCGACAACCCAGCGAACAAATCAGAATTAAATAGACTTTCAGCCATTCAATATATTATGAAGTGGATGACAGGAACTCCAGATTACTCCTTTGAAATAGGCGAGAAATCAATGGATCTAACTAAAGGAAACTCCGATCTTTTGGGTCTTTATATGGCGGCAATGTCAAAAGTTGTTTTAGAGAATGAAGGCACAATTTTATCCAATGATGAAATTTACAAACAATCTGCAGCGCTTCTCGTAACTTATTGTGCCAATTCTGAAAACCATATGAAACCATCAAAAAAAATCAGAAAAATACTTAAAAATCAAAATGGCTAAAGCATTTGTTTTACAAATAATTTTAACCCTTAACTCCTGAACCATTCCATATGATTCCTAAGCTTCTTTTGTATTTTATATTTATAACAGGTGTATGGGTAAATGCCCAAAACCAAAATCCAGATAATATCTTAAAAGAAGGAAAACTGCTCTATAGACTAGAAAAAGGTTCTTGGTATGGCACTGATCATATGTTAGAAAATTTCCCTAATAAAAATGACTCTATTGGAGGGTACCTATCTTATGAAACACCACATAATAAAATCAATACTATTTTCTTTAGCCGATTTGATTCGAATAAAATACTTATCCGCTATGAGTTTGACAGCATTCCTAAACCAGAGCCTTCAAAAATTGACAGCTTGAATCGAAATGCAACTCTTTTGGAAAAAAATTTAATTCTAATGAGAAAAGATGCTAGCAGTAGAGTTTATTCAAACAAAGATCAATTTTTTACATTTTATGAAAATACTGCCCTAAACTTTATTCCTGTAATAAGTAAGAAGGAAAGGGCCGTATTTATCATAACAGGACCTCAAGTCTCTGGTGTGGTTTTGATAGGTAATGATTACAAACTTAATTATGACAATAATAATAAGTTTGTAAATAAGAAAAAGATCCATAATTCTATTTTACAATTCCCTTACCGCTCTGAAAATGATAAAAGCCCAATAACTACAACTTTTCATTCTCATTTGATTACAGAATTTATTTCATCTACTGACATTTGTACATTATTGCTTTACAAGGACTTCTTAGAATGGGAAAAACACTATGTGATTCACAAAAAAGAGGTATCCATTTTTGATTTAAAAAATGAAACCCTTTTCACAATGAAAAAAAAGGCTTGGGATAAGATTAATAATCACGAAGAAAATAAAAAGTAAACTTTGTATAACGCTCCAACAAATTCTACAACAATAAACCCATAAAGCATTCAAAATGAAATCAAAACACCTCCTCTTAAGCTTTCTTTTTTTACTCTTTTGGTCATTTACCATGAGCGCTCAAGACCAAATTGAAGACATCGTAGAAGAGGGAATTGCCTACCATGATAAAGGAGAGTTTGCTCAAGCCATAGAAACTTATAAAAAAGCCTTAAGTATTGATCCAAATTCCACCTTGGTGAATTATGAAATAGCTTTTAGTAATTTCTGCAAAGGAGATTATGAAGAGGCTATCAAATATTCGGATAATGTGCTTATTCAGGAAAATGGAAACATGTTAGAAGCCTATACAACAAAAGGATCAGCTCTTGATATGCTTGGAAAGACAAAAGAATCCATAGAGTTGTTTGAAAAAGCTATTAAAAAGATGAATGGCCACTATTTACTTTTTTACAATTTAGGATTGAATTACTACAAAACAAACGATTTGGACAAAGCCGAAGTTAATGTGATAAACGCCATCGAACATAACCCTAACCACTCCAGTAGCCATCTCATGTTAGCAAATATCCAAAATCAAAAAGGGAATGCTGTACCAACCTTATTAGCTACCCATTATTTCCTTTTCTTGGAACCAGATTCAAAAAGATCCATTCAAGCTTTAGATATGCTTTACAAGAATTTTGGGGGAAATGTATCCAAAGATCCCAACCAACCAAATACTATTAATATTTTGGTTTCCAATAACGATAACAGTTCTTTTGGCACAGCAGAGCTCATGATTTCCATGCTAGAGGCATCTAAGTCTCTAGAAGAAAATAAGGAAAAAACTGAAGACGAAATGTTTGTAGAAAATACCGAATCTTTCTTTAAGGTATTAGGCGAAATGAAAAAGAAAAGAAACAAGGAAATTTGGTGGACCTTCTACGTAACCTTCTATTATGATTTAGCCAAAAGTGACCACATAGAGACTTACTGTAAGTACATTACACAAAGTAACAATGAGGATTCACAGAAATGGTTGACGGATCATGAAAGTAAACTTATTGAGTTTGATAGTTGGTTAAAAAGTAATTAATCATCAAAAACATATAGAATTTATAAGGACCACACCTTCTTTGGTGTAGCCAGAAAGTATTTTTTGCCATATCAAAAAAATTCAAGACCTTAAACTCTTGAAAACCAATAACAAAAAGATATGGCTCAAATAAATCCTTACATCCATTTTAATGGTAACGCTGAAGAAGCATTTACCTTTTACAAATCTGTTTTTGGTGGAGACTTTGCCATGGTCATCCGTTTTAAAGACCTTCCAAATTCTGAACACCCCATTCCTGAAAGCGAAGCTGAAAAAATCATGCATATTGCTTTACCCATAGGCGAAACAGATTTATTAATGGCCAGTGATACCCCTGAATTCATGGGGAAACATAATGAAAATGAAACACGAAGTAAAATATCCATTAGTGCTGATTCCAAAGAGGAAGCAGACCAGTTATTTAATGGTCTTTCAGCTGGAGGCACTATAGAAGTACCCATTTCAGATAGTCCTTGGGGCTCTTATTTTGGAATGCTTCGGGACAAATATGGTATTGAATGGATGGTGGATTATGATTCAAAATACAGTGGTAATTCTTGATAATCCTTATTTATTAGAAAAAACCAATCATTAATAACTGAATCCATTCCTATGAAAAGAATTTCGATATTAATAATAACCTTATTGCTATGTTTTTATTCCCATGCCCAAAAACCAAGAGCTAGGGATTTAGGAGTCCCTTTTGTTGGAGTGCCTGGATTGAACAATGCCATTACTGACGTTAAGGGTGTTGAGGTAGGTTACAGCACCATCATTTCTGGTGAGGGTGAGAATGTTATTGGCAAAGGACCTATTCGAACTGGTGTCACCGCCATTTTTCCTCGTGGAAAAGCTAAAAAATTCAGTCCTGTTTACGCCAATTGGTATAGTCTAAATGGGAATGGAGAAATGACGGGTACAACATGGGTAACCGAATCTGGATTTCTAGAAACCCCTATCATGATTACCAATACCAACAGCGTAGGAGAAGTGAGGCAAGCCGTATTGAAATGGTTTGTTGACACCGATTGGTACCGTGGAGAGAATTGGTGGTATACTTACCCAGTTGTAGCCGAAACCTATGATGGTTTTTTAAATGATATTTACGGTTTTCACGTTAAAGAAAACCATGTGTTGGAAGCTATTAAAAATGCAAGTAGTGGCAAAATAGCTGAAGGTAATGTTGGTGGCGGTACTGGCATGATGTGTTTGGGTTTTAAAGGTGGCACTGGTACTTCTTCTAGGGTCTTTGAGATTAATGACACTCAATATACAGTTGGGGCTTTGGTACAATCTAATTTTGGAGCTAAAAGAAATCTTTCTATTGCAGGTGTTCCAGTGGGAATAGAACTAAAAGACACCCTAAATTATGAATATAAGGCACCTCCCAAATCGAGTAGACAAGAAGGTGACGGATCAATCATAGTCATAGTAGCCACAGATGTCCCGCTTCTGCCTCATCAGTTAAAAAGAATTGCTCAAAGAATACCGTTAGGGGTTGGTATCGTAGGAGGCCGTGGAAGCAACGGTTCGGGCGATATCTTTTTAGCATTTTCAACCGCTAATGAGAAAGCCTTTAATCGAGGAGAAATGACTACGGTTCAAACTATGTCTAATGATCTTCTCATGCCAGTTTTTGAGGCTACCGTTCAAGTTGTTGAAGAAGCTATAATCAATGCCATGGTAGCTGCAGAAACCATGGAGGGTATCAATGGCAATAAAGCACACGCCCTTCCACACGATTTACTTATTGAGACCTTAAAAAAATATAACAGAATAGAAGACTAAATAAGTTAGAATTAAATTAAAACAGGATCAATACAATAGGGCAAAAAATCAAATACAACTCTTAGATTTCTTAAGAAAAGTCACTAACAGGCACCTACCTGTTCCTATCTTTACAATCATGAATAAACAAATCCCTAGCCTCCTTCAAATGAATCATTTAAAATTGTTATTCCTGTTCGTTTTTTTAGGATGGACACAAATTACCGAGAGCCAAAATATAGAAGGGAGAACAATGACCAACCAATTGGTCATACAGTCCAATATTCTAAATGAAAAAAGGACATGTCTTATTAGTCTTCCCGATTCCTATGAAGAAACATCTTTATTAGACCAAAAATACCCTGTCATTATACTATTAGATGGATACACCTTCTTTAAAACCACTATTGGAGTAGTTCATTTTATGAGTTCAGCAAGAAACCGTAATCATTTGATGCCAGAAAGTATCATTGTGGCCATTGAAAATGTTGACCGCGAACGAGATTTTACAACCACTAAAATCAAAACCAAACGACCAAATACAATGGGAGGAGGCCTAAAATTTTTAAACTTTATTGAAAAAGAATTAGTGCCATTTCTTGATAAAACCTACCGGACAGAACAAACCAGAACACTTATAGGGCATTCTTTAGGAGGACTTCTAGTTTTAAATTCTTATTTGGATGAAAACAGATTATTTGATAGCTACATCGCCATAGACCCAAGCATATGGTGGGATGAGGAAATAATGAAAAACAGAATTGACTCCACCTCTCTTTCAGGCCTGAATAAAAAACTTTACATCGCATCTGCGAACCAAGGAGAAGCTAATTTTGAAAGAAACAAAAAAAGACATGACGCTTTTTATAGTTTAATAAGTGATAGGTTCGGGCCAGATTTAAAAATTAAAGTTGCGTATTTTGATAAGGAAGACCATAGATCCGTTCCTTTAATAGCTCTATATGAAGGGCTTAAATATTTGAATCAAGAAGGTTGAATTATCTCATTAAAAGGCCAGTTAAGGGCTTTTGATTTTATCTGTCTGATTTATCTTCTGAAAAAAAACACAATTTTACTATCTTGTATTAAAAGAAGTTTCAGTTTAAAACAACCAGTAGGCAAATATTCTAAACAATCTTACAAATACCGAATAGCGTATGTATAGAATTAGAAAAGGACTTGAACAACCATTACGCAAAATATTGACATGGCTTCCTTCATTAATCATAACCCTGTTCTACATTCCAAACGCTTTAGATAAACTATTGAACTCCAATCAAACTGATAAAATTGTAGCCAATAGCAATATCATGATTGCTACTGGTGTTTTTCTTTTAATTTCCACCGCCTTGTTTCTATACCGTAAAACCATGCTCATCGGAACCTTTCTTTTGGCTCTTTATATGACCATTATTGTATTTATTCATATGTACAAAGGAAAGCCTTATGAGGTCACTATTTTGATTGTCATTGCAACCATAATGACGACCTACATCAGAAATCCGCAATCATTTCATCACAAAACCTCATCACAAACCAATAAAAGCTTACTTGGAAGGATTAAGTTGTTAAAGACATTACGTAAATAACAGCTGCTAAAAATAGAAAAAGGACGAATTACCAATCCGCCCTTCCCATTTATATTTAGATGCAAAGAAGTAATTTTTACACCCTAGGCAAATCCCCGTCACCCTTTAAAGGCAAATAGGATGTTCCCATTAAAAAGGCATCTACATGGTGAGCAGCTTGTCGGCCTTCAGAAATAGCCCACACAATTAAGGACTGCCCTCTTCTCATATCGCCAGCGGCAAACACTTTGGCTACATTGGTTTGGTAGTTGTTTTCACCTGCCTTCACGTTGGTTCTCATATCGGTTTCCAAACCAAACTTATCCACCAAAGTATCTTCTGATCCCACAAACCCTAGTGCCAAAAGCACCATGTCACATTCCCATTCCTTTTCGGTATCTGGCACCTCTTTTAACACAGGTCTTTGTCCTGGTTTATTTATCCATTCCACCTCACAGGTAATCAAGCCTGTCAAATTTCCTTTTTTATCCTTTTTGAATCGTTTGGTAGAAATACTAAAAACACGCTCCACCCCTTCTTTATGGGACGAACTTGTTCTTAACCTCATGGGCCAATAAGGCCACGGTTGATCAATCCGTCTCTCAATTGTAGGTTTGTGCATGATTTCAAAATTTGTTACCGATTTCGCTCCATGACGGTTACTCGTTCCGATGCAATCGGATCCTGTATCACCTCCCCCAATCACAATCACTTTTTTACCTTTGGCTAAAAGCGCTTCCTTCTCAAATACTTCTCCCGAAACCCGCTGATTGTTTTGTTTTAAGAAATCCATGGCCTGATATATACCCTTGGCATCGGACCCTTCAATTGGAAGCCCGCGACGTTTGGTTGCGCCTCCACACAATACAATGGCATCATACTCTTTCTTCAAATCTTTCACCAGGATGTTTTCGCCCACATGGCTATTGGTTTGAAACTGGATTCCCTCGGCCTCCATCACCTCCACCCTTCTGTCAATGATATGCTTTTCCAATTTAAAATCTGGAATACCATAACGCAAAAGGCCTCCCACTTTTTGATCCCGTTCATACACAGTCACGTGATGACCTGCTCTATTTAATTGTTGTGCCGCTGCCAAACCAGCTGGCCCCGAACCAATAACAGCTACTTTTTTACCCGTTCTTACCTTGGGCGGCTTGGGTTTTACCCAACCATTATTAAAGGCTTCTTCTACTATATTTTTTTCGATATTTTCAATGGTCACTGGGTCTTCATTAATCCCCAGCACACAAGCCTCTTCACAAGGGGCCGGACATAATCGTCCCGTAAACTCAGGAAAATTATTGGTAGCATGCAGAATTTCTGCCGCTTCTTTCCACTTTCCTTTATAAACCTTATCATTGAAATCTGGAATAAGGTTTCCTAAGGGACAACCGCTATGACAAAAAGGAATACCACAGTCCATACATCTGGCTCCTTGATGCTTTAAATTTTCTTCTGGCAGTTTTTCTGTAAACTCTTTATAATTTTTGAGACGGTCCTTAACTGGTTGGTAAGGCTCCACTTCTCTTTGATATTCTAAAAATCCTGTTATCTTTCCCATAATGCGTTTATTGCGTTACCATTTTTTCTTCCTCTTCCAATTTAATTAATGCCTGACGGTATTCTTCAGGTAATACCTTAATAAATTGAGGCAAATACGTTTCCCACTCTTCCAATACTTTTTGAGCTAAAGGGCTCAATGTCGCATTGTAATGGTTTTCTACCAACTCCTTCAGAAGTAAGATATCCTGCTCCTCTTCAACAGGCAATAGGTTCAAGTGTTCTGAATTACAATGCGCCTTAAAGGTTTTGGAATCATCTAAAACAAAGGCAATACCGCCACTCATACCAGCACCAAAATTCCTACCTACTTTTCCAAGAATGACAGCTACACCACCTGTCATGTATTCGCAACCATGGTCGCCAATTCCTTCTACAACAGCCTTGGCACCCGAATTTCTAACACAGAAACGCTCTCCAGCTTTTCCATTGATATACACTTCACCAGAGGTGGCTCCGTAAAGAGTTACATTGCCAGTTATGACATTATCTTGCGGAATAATATCCGATTCTTCGGGAACTTTTATTATTAGTTTAGCTCCTGAAAGACCTTTCCCCAAATAGTCGTTGGTATTTCCGTTAACAATCATGGTAAGTCCTTTGGTTCCGAAAGCACCAAAACTTTGGCCTGCCGAACCTGTAAAATTCAAATTCAAGGTGTTTTCGGGTAAGCCCTGGGCCCCATATATTTTTGAAATTTCATTGCTTAAAATAGCCCCTACCGCCCGGTCAATATTGGTAATTTTGAAATCGAGATAGGTTTTTTCCTTCCTAAAAATGGCAGGATGAGCCATTTCTAAAATTTTAAAATCCAGATGCGTTTCTAAGTGATGCTCTTGGTTTTCAGCATGGTGAATTTTGACATGCTTAGGTGTACGAATTACATGCAGAATGGGTGACAAATCAATTCCTGAAGACTTGAAGTGCTCAATAGCTCGATTGCGATCCAATTTTTGAACTTGCCCGACCATTTCATCAACCGTCTTAAATCCTAACTGGGCCATAATCTCTCGCAATTCCTGAGCCACGAAATACATGTAATTAACAACATGCTCTGGTTTTCCTTCAAACTTTTTACGCAACTCCGGATTTTGGGTTGCGATACCTACAGGGCAGGTATTTAAATGACATACACGCATCATGATACATCCAGATGCCACCAATGGTGCCGTAGCAAATCCAAATTCTTCAGCTCCTAACAAGCAGGCAACGGCTACATCTCTTCCAGTTTTTAATTGCCCATCACATTCTAAAACCACACGACTTCTTAAATCATTCATCACCAACGTTTGTTGCGCCTCAGCAACACCCAATTCCCATGGCAACCCGGCATGTTTTAAGGAAGTAAGCGGTGAAGCCCCTGTGCCGCCATCATGACCGGAGATTAAAATCACATCTGCCTTTGCTTTGGCCACACCAGCGGCAACGGTACCCACTCCCACTTCTGAGACCAATTTCACATTGATACGGGCTTCTCTATTGGCTGATTTTAAATCGTAAATCAATTGGGATAAATCCTCAATGGAGTAAATATCGTGATGAGGAGGTGGCGAAATCAATCCCACATAAGGGGTCGAGTTTCTCGTTTTGGCAATAAATTTATTCACTTTAGGACCTGGCAATTGGCCACCCTCTCCCGGTTTGGCTCCTTGAGCCATTTTAATTTGAATTTCTTGAGCGCTAGTCAGGTAATTTGAAGTCACCCCAAAACGACCCGAAGCCACCTGCTTGATGGCACTGTTTCGCCAATCACCATCCGGACTCTTATAAAACCGCTCTTGATCTTCTCCTCCTTCTCCCGAATTGCTTTTTCCTCCAATACGGTTCATGGCAATGGCTAAATTCTCATGCGCCTCTTTACTTATGGAACCATAAGACATGGCACCCGTTTTAAAGCGTTTAACAATATCTGTCCAAGGCTCTACCTCATCAATAGGTATCGGGTCAAAATTTGTAAACTCAAACATACCTCTGAGTGTCATCAATGCCTTTGACTGGTCATTGACCAACTGCGAATATTCCTTATAGGTTTTCGGGTTGTTTTGACGAACCGCCTCTTGCAATTTGGCAACAGACAAGGGATTGAACATATGTTTTTCTCCATTTCTCCTCCATCTGTATTGTCCCCCAATTTCCAAATCCAAATTAGCCTCAATATCCTTAGCCTTGTAGGCTGCTTTATGTCTTTTCCTTATTTCCTTTTCAATTTCATGCAAACCAATACCTTGAATCCTTGTCACCGTGTTTGGAAAATACTTTTCCACTGTTTTGGTGTTGATCCCGATACACTCAAACAACTGGGCACCCCTATAGGAGTTAAGGGTTGAAATCCCAATCTTGTTCATAACCTTTAAAATCCCTTTACCTACTGCCTTGTTGTAATTCTGAATGGCCGTTATAAAATCAACATCTACAATTTCCTTTTCTTTTAATTGCTCTTTGATAATCTCATTAACCATATACGGATTAATGGCACTAGCGCCATAACCAAACAATAAGGCAAAATGATGAACTTCCCTTGGTTCTGCAGATTCTATGATGATACTTATTTTGGAGCGTTTCCCTAAAGCATAAAGTCCGTTGTTCACATAAGAACAAGCCAATAAAGCAGGAATAGGTGCTTTCTTATCATTGACGCCACGATCACTTAAAATAATAATATTTGTGCCCGTATCAATAGCCTCTGAAGCTGTTTTTACCAAGGCTTCGAGACGTTCTTCCAAACCATTAACGCCTTTGCCCACTTCATACAACATGGAAATTGATGTTACTTGGTAATTAGGGCTTTTATCATAGTGTTTGATCTTATCTAAATCCTGTTTGGAAATTACTGGGTTTTGAATTTTCAGCTTCCTACAATGCTTCTCGTTTATCTTAAAGATATTGGTGTCACTACCCAAGGTTAAACTAATATCTGTAATCAACTCCTCCCTAATACCATCCAATGGCGGATTGGTTACTTGAGCAAACAGTTGTTTAAAATAATTGTATAAGAGTTGTGGCCTTTCAGACAATACCGCTATGGGGGTATCACTCCCCATAGAACCGATCGGTTCTTTGCCTCCTTGGGCCATTGGTTTAATAATGGTATTCAAGTCTTCCTGGGTATAACCGAAAACAGTTTGTCTTTTATGAAGACCTTCTTCCAGATGAATGATGGGTCCGTCACCATAAGGAATATCTCTAAGGTGTATTAAATTATTCTTCAACCATTGCTGATAAGGATGCTTAGAAGCTACTAATTCCTTAATTTCCTCATCGTTCACAATTCGGCCTTCATCCATGTTCACCAAGAACATTTTACCCGGTTCCAATCGGCCATGGAATTTGACATTTTTTGGATCGATTTCTAAAACACCCGTTTCTGAAGACATGATGACATAGTCATCCTTGGTAACCGTATACCTTGATGGTCTCAAACCATTCCTATCCAATAGCGCACCAATGTATGTACCATCGGTGAAAGGAATAGAGGCCGGACCATCCCATGGCTCCATTAAACAGGAGTTAAATTCATAAAATGCCTTTTTGGTTTCAGACATTTCTGGGTTTTTCTCCCAAGCCTCAGGAACCAACATCATCATGACTTCTGGCAAACTTCTGCCAGTCATCAACAACATTTCAACCACCATATCCATTTGAGCTGAATCCGATTTTCCTTTAAGAACAGTAGGAAGCACTCGCTTCAAATTCTTTCCGAACAGGTCACTTTTCATTAGCTCTTCACGAGAAAACATTCGGGACACATTTCCTCTTAAAGTATTTATCTCTCCATTATGACACATGTACCTAAATGGCTGAGCTAAATCCCAAGTTGGGAAGGTATTGGTAGAAAATCGTTGATGCACCAAGGCTAATTTGGCATCCAATAAAGGATCTTGTAGATCCTTGTAATAGACACTAATATCCTCTGGCATCAAAAGTCCTTTATATATAATGGTCTTGGTTGACAGACTGGGTAAATAGAAAAAACTGGCCTCAGACACCCTAGAATTATAAATGGTATGTTCTGCTATTTTTCTAGCTGTGTATAACTTTACTGTAAAGTCAAAATCGGTTTGCTCATCATTTTCTTTACCTATAAAAACTTGTCTTATGGTAGGTTCGGAAACCTTAGCTATTCTACCAATATTTGAGTTGTCAACAGGTACGTTTCTCCACCCCAAAAGCTTGAGACCTTGCTCCTTAATGGACTCTTCAAAAACAGTGACACAATAATCTGTTTGATTAATTTTCTTGGGAAGAAACACATTACTCACAGCATATTGTCCGCGTTCAGGCAATTCAAAGCCACAATTCTTCACAAAAAAGTCATGCGGAATATCAATCAAAATACCAGCGCCATCACCAGTTCTTCCATCAGCACTTACGGCTCCTCTATGCTCAAGTTTTACCAAAATTTCGAGCGCCTTGTGAATGATATCATTGGAACGTTTTCCTGTGAGACTACAAATAAAACCGGCACCGCAATTATCGTGTTCAAATTCGGGCAAATACAATCCTTGTTTCTTCATCATTGTTCTTTCGTTTTTAACTATTAAAATTGGGGGAAAAGGATTTCTAAGTTACGGAATAAAGAAGCCCTATCCTTAAAATCCAATCATTATTACGAATTCCTTAAAATACCCTTATCATTTTTTTAATAAAAAAAATAACCAACCTCATTATTATCGACTTTAAAATAAAAAACAGAAATTTTACGATGTTAATTTGTTAAAATCATCAACTTTTATCAATTTTAATCAGGAACAAAAGCCCGCAAACCGGCTACAGGCCTACGATTACAGAATTTAAATATATTTTAAGTTCAACCCTATTTTTAAAAGGGGTTGAATACTATTTTTTATCAATTATTAAGTTTTAACCATCATTTTTTTAGGGTATAATGTCTTTTTTTATAGATTTACACCCGAAAAATTTGTTCTAATTTTTTTGAAATGAAAAAAATCGAAGCCATCATCAGAAAATCAAAATTCAGCGAAGTCAAAGAAGCCTTACATGAGGTTGGGGTCATGTTCTTTTCCTATTGGGATGTCACCGGCGTAGGCAATGAAAAAGAGGGCCATGTTTATCGTGGTGTATCCTATAGTACCAGCGACATTCAAAGACGCCATTTATCTATTGTAGTTAATGATGATTTTGAGGAAATCACCATAAAGACCATTTTAAAATCGGCTGCTACGGGTGACGTTGGTGATGGAAAAATTTTTGTAAGCGATATCAATGAAGTTTACAGAATACGAACTGGAGAAAAAGGAGGAGATACTTTAAAATAATTAATAGCTATGGAATTAACTATCAACAATGTTTGGATGATGATTTGTACCGCCTTGGTTTTTTTTATGCACCTAGGCTTTGGTTTTTTGGAGATCGGTTTAACCAGACAGAAAAACACCATTAACATCCTATTTAAAAATATGTTCATCATCACTTCTGGACTGCTTCTTTACTACATCATTGGTTTCAACCTGATGTATCCTGGAAGTTTTTGTCTTGGAGGTGTTTTACCAGATTACTTCATTGACCTTTTTGGACTCTCCCTTCCTGAAAATGGTTTGACAGCCGAATATGCAGATGGCGGTTACACTTATTGGACCGACTTCCTGTTTCAAGGTATGTTTGCAGCCACAGCAGCAACTATCGTTTCTGGTGCCGTTGCCGAACGTATAAAAATAGGCCCGTTTATGATTTTCACCATCATCTACGTAGGCTTGGTTTATCCTATTGCGGGCTCTTGGAAATGGGGAACGGGGTTTTTGGACCAAATGGATACTCCCTTTTATGATTTTGCAGGATCTACTCTTGTACACTCCGTTGGGGGTTGGGCAGCTTTGGTTGCTGTTTGCCTTTTGGGCCCTAGAATTGGGAAATTCAAAAATGGCAAACCACAAGCCATTCCAGGTCATAACATTCCTCTAGCTACAGCTGGGGTCCTAATCTTATGGTTAGGTTGGTTTGGATTCAATGGCGGATCAGTATTATCAGCCGACCCAAGCGCCACTTCAATTACTTTAGTTACCACATGTTTGGCTGCAGCAGCGGGAGGTATGTCTGCTTCTATATTTTCAACTTTGATGTATAAAAACATGGATTTAACCATGTTGCTGAATGGTATTTTAGGCGGTTTAGTTGGTATAACAGCAGGAGCTGACCAAATGAGTCCATCTGACGCCATATTTATTGGGGTTGTTGCCGGAATTATAATCGTTTTGGGTGTTGCTTTGATTGATAAATTAAAACTTGATGACCCTGTGGGTGCTATTGCAGTACATTTAATATGTGGAATATGGGGAACGCTTGCCGTAGGCATCTTTGGAAACTTGGCAGGAATGGATCAATTCTTAAGTCAGTTAATCGGGATTGCATGCTACGGTATTTTTTGTTCCACCTGTGCTTTTCTCATCATTTTCACCCTCAAAAAAACCATGGGTATTCGCGTATCAGAAAGGGAGGAATTGGAAGGATTGGATGCTCACGAACACGGCATGGATGCCTATCCTGACTTTCGTTTAAACGAACATTAGAAAGCATTTAATATCAGATATTTTAAGGGTCATTTTTTTTCAAATGGCCCTTTTTCATTTTAACTTACTTTAGTTTTTCAATACAGATTAAATTCGTAGTTTTGCCCACGATATTAATAACGAGGAAAGATTTGAACTGATTGCAACCTCTATAAAACAATGCTAAAGCAGTACTTGCTACAAGTATTCTCTTGCAATCCCTCTCGTTTTCTCGGAAAAATTAAAGTAATATGTCATATTTATTTACTTCGGAAAGTGTTTCTGAAGGACATCCAGATAAAATTGCAGATCAGATAAGTGATGCATTAATTGATAACTTTTTGGCCTTTGACAAGGATTCCAAAGTTGCCTGCGAAACGCTAGTAACTACTGGACAGGTTATTTTGGCCGGTGAGGTTAAATCACATACTTATTTAGACGTTCAAAAAATTGCCAGAGACGTTATCAATAA
Source organism: Mangrovimonas sp. ST2L15 (assembly GCF_001280515.1). Classification (GTDB taxonomy): domain Bacteria; phylum Bacteroidota; class Bacteroidia; order Flavobacteriales; family Flavobacteriaceae; genus Mangrovimonas; species Mangrovimonas futianensis. The sequence continues at coordinate 18,749 of NZ_LBIQ01000015.1, forward strand.
AATTGGTTACACCAAAGGCGAGTATATGTTTGACGGCAATTCCTGTGGGGTACTTTCTGCCATCCACGAGCAATCTGACGACATAAATCGTGGGGTGGATAGAGCTAGTAAGGAAGAGCAAGGTGCCGGTGATCAGGGAATGATGTTCGGTTATGCCACCAAGGAAACCAATAATTATATGCCTTTGGCATTAGACCTTTCTCATGTCATTTTAAAGGAACTAGCTGTTTTAAGAAGAGAAAATAAAGACATTACCTATTTACGCCCCGATTCAAAAGCACAGGTAACTATTGAATATAGCGACGACAACATTCCACAACGTATTGAGGCAATTGTGGTATCTACGCAACATGATGAGTTTGACGAGGACGAGGCCATGTTAGAAAAAATAAGAACAGACATTAAGAACATCCTGATTCCAAGAGTGGTAGCTCAATTACCTAAACGCAACCAAGAACTTTTTAATGACGATATCAAATACCACATCAATCCTACTGGCAAGTTTGTCATTGGAGGACCTCATGGTGATACTGGTTTAACTGGTAGAAAAATAATCGTGGATACTTACGGTGGTAAAGGCGCCCACGGTGGTGGAGCGTTTTCAGGTAAAGACCCAAGTAAGGTAGACCGAAGTGCTGCTTACGCCACAAGACACATTGCTAAAAACTTAGTAGCAGCTGGTGTATGTGACGAGGTATTGGTACAGGTAAGTTATGCTATTGGAGTCGTAGAACCAATGGGAATTTTTGTAGATACCTACGGCACTAAAAATGTGACCCTGTCTGATGGTGAGATTGCAAAAAAGGTTTCTGAAATTTTTGACATGAGACCAGCAGCTATTGAAGAGCGCCTAAAACTAAGACAACCCATCTATAGTGAAACCGCTGCATATGGCCATATGGGAAGAGATAACGAAATCGTAACCAAAACTTTTTCACAACCTAACGGGGAAACCGTCACCCTAGATGTGGAATTGTTTACTTGGGAAAAATTGGATTATATAGATCAAGTAAAAGAAGCGTTTGGTTTATAAGCTGAATACCTTTAAGTATAAAAAAAGCCTTCCAACTTGGAAGGCTTTTTTGTTTTATAAATTATAAACCGCTCTTAACGTAATAAATCGTGGCTGTATGTAGTAATCGTTGATACTTATAGAAAAGTCTGACACATTGGTTTGTGACTGCGACTGGGTATTTAACAAGTTGGTTGCCTTCAATTCAAACTCCCACTTAGCATCTTGATCCTTACGGTAATTTAAGCTAGCATCCCAAAAATCAAACACCTGCGCTTCTCGATCTTGAGGGCTAACACGCGTATAGGCATACTCTGTTCTAAAGGTAAATCGTTTCCAAATTAAAGCATCAAACTCGACACTTGGCGCGTTGGTAAAGGTCTTGTTATAGGTAGTTCCTAAATCGGAGTCCTGTATACCAAAACGGTATCCCACTTCAAAATTTGGAGCCTCCCTAAAATTGGACCCCAATTGCATTCTGTAGTTTTGATTGTAATTCTCATTGATAGAACGAAGCCCATTAATGAACTGGTTAAACTTGGTATAACTAAAATTGGCACTTGCCGTGGCTCTCAACTTTTTAAAAGTACGCTGAAAACGGCCATTGGCACTTAAACTTTCATCAGAAAAATTAGAGTTAAAAGGGGATGACAAACGAATCACGCTACCATCTTCAAAAATGGATTGATTACGTATTTGATCAATGTTTTTGTTATAATTGATGTTGGCAAACACATTGGTATAGTTGAACATATTAAAGCTGAAATAAGTCAAACTCACATTATGTGACAACGAATTTTCCAAAGCATAATTACCCGTAAAAAAGGAATTGTAATTGTTCATGACTATTCCTTCTGCCAACTGATTGACATCGGTAAATTGGGTTTGCATGCGGTAGTTTATGTTGATATGCTCACTTTTTTTCAATTGGATACGCGTGTCAAAATCGGGTAAAAACTGGAAGAAGTTATTGGTATAATCAATGTTGAATTGTTCATTTTTCGAACTATAAGAATGCACCGAAAAACCTGGGGTAAACGTAAATATACCAGCTTTTAATTGGTAGTGTAACCCCATATATAAATCAGAAAATGTGTAATTGATATCATTTCCTATGAGTCCGTCGTTTATTGAGGGAGCAGGATCTAATGTTTCATTACTATCTAACAATTGAAATATATTGGAGTTGAATTTTTGATTGCTATAAATGGTTCCTAAGGTCAAGTTCAAATTGCTTTTTTGATTCAAGACATACCAATAGTCCAATTTAGCATCCAACTGATTGGTCTTAACACGTTTTTCTTGATTGATATTATAAACTGATTGATTTAAATCCAGCCCCAAACCATCTGCGGTTGAATAATAGTTGTCTGCATCATCAGGCCCATCCATATTCTCCAAGACTGCATTGTAGAAGGGATCCTCATCCTGCAACAAATGCTGTACCTCTAAGGCAAATATATTTTTATCGTTTAGGGTATAGTAATAGTTCAAATTCTGATTGATACTATATGGATCTGAGTTTTCCGATTGATCGGTATTCCCCAAAACAGAGGACACCACATATTGATCCTGAGACTCCTTTGAGGTTCTTGCTAAAATATCGTAATCCAATTGGTTGCTGGAATTCGGTTTGTATTTAGCACTTAACTTGACCATTCCCAAATCACTTTTTTGGTTGGTATTGGTCTGGGTATCTTCATCTGGAATACCAAGATTGCTATTCGTATACTGTATGGAATTGTTTTCCTGCATCCTAGTACGGTTGCTGGTAAAAATGGCAAAACCACTTAAGTCTAACGTCTTTTTAGGAGAATAACTAAAATTAAGAGCCGCGAACTTTGAATTAATCTCCTTGGCTCGGTTATTTTGCATAGTTAAAAAACCAAGATTATTATTCCCTAAGCTTATGTTGGTCCCACTTTGACGACTAGGCATCCGGAATCCTCCAGAAAAATTAAAATAGTCTCTACGCGTAAAAGCGACCTCGCCGATATTATTTAAATCACCAATGAAGTTAATACTGTATTTCGGGTTATAATAAAATAACTTAGGCTGCACCAAATACAAACCATCTTCACTAGCCAGACCAGCACCAGCCGTTACTGTACCAAACCAAAAGTTATCCTTTCCTTCTTTAAGTTTGATGTTGATGGCGATGTTATCCTGATTGTTTTGAACGCCGCTAAGCTGTCCTACCTCAGCAAAGTTTTTTAGAACCTGAACCTTGTCTACGGCATCTGAAGGAATATTTTTGGTTGCCAATTTGGAATCCCCATCAAAGAAATCCTTACCCTCGACCATGACTTTAGAAACCGTCTTTCCTTCCACCTTTATTTGACCATCATCATCAATTTCCACTCCTGGCAACTTTTTGAGAACATCCTCAAGCTTACGTTCGGTACCCGACTTAAAAGAATCGGCATTATAAACAAGCGTATCCCCTTTAACCGTTACTGGCATCTCATAAACCAATTCAACCTCATCCAAAGTATTATCTGATGATAAAGTAAAATCCTTGATGACATTAGACTCTCCCGTGGCCACCTCTTCGTTATAGGTTTTCATACCTACATAACTCACTTGAATAGAATACATGGAATTGGTTTCCAAATCCAATTTGAATTTTCCTTTGTCATTTGTAATCCCATAAGACTCCAAGGCATTGGTTACTTTGTTTATGGCGATGACATTAGCCAATTCCAACGGATTTCCAACACTATCCTTTACAACACCCTGAAGGGTAATTTGTGAAAAAGCTTGCCCGCTAATAATAAGGCATAGCACAATTATTATTTGTTTCATTTGATTTTTTTGATTGGTAAGTAATATTAAAATTAGCGTCGATGACCACCTCCGCCACGTCTTCCACCATACATTTCGCGCATTTCTTCCATTTTATCTTTCATGATTTGGTTATACTCTTTGCGAGTCACCTCTTGGCCCTTTGTAGGTTTTTTGATTTCTTCTTTTTCTTCTGGATTTAAAACTATTTTGGAGCAAAGAATGGTAGTTCTATCTGCATTAACCTCTAAAATTAAACCTGGTAGCCCCCAGTATTCACCAGGCCCTTGGTTTACTGGTATTTGAGGTGTGTACCAAGCTACTACTTCTATTTCCTTAGGCACTTCGATCTCATCCATAGGATCTTTAACTTTCGTTGAGTCCGATTCCTTTTCTGCCTCTTTCTTTTCATCATTATCACGACGGCGTCTCATACTTCTAAAATCCATTTCATCCACAGGTTTTATGGCAGTAGCCTTAAAACATGTGTATTGACCAATCTGCTTGGTTTCTGAACCCATAGTCCATTTAAGTTGTGATAAGGAATCGTTGATTAAAAATTTCTTTCCAAAAAACTCCTGTTCTTGCAACAATTGTTGATCTTTTACATTCTTGTATTGCGGGCCGGCAGTAAAACTCCCCATCATTCTGAATCCACCTCCTTGACCAGGTGCATCCAATTTTTCCTGCTCTTTGTAAATGGACTCAAATCTATTAAAGCTTAGTTCATAGGTCTTTTCAAGAAAACTTTTCATGCGCTCTTGCATCATCTTCTTCTGAGCTTCAGACATCCCTCTACCTCCAAAATTACCCATATCCATGGTTGTTTTGGATTCATAAAATGCCTTTCCTTGAAAGTCTTGAGCTTGAATAAAAGTTGAAAAAAATAATAGAATGACTAGAAGTCTCTGAGTAGTACTAGAATTCATCGATGATTGTTTTTAATTAACTTAAGTTAGCTATAGGACTCATTTAAACCCAAATAGTTAAATCCTCAAATGTTAAAAAAAACTTAAAAAATCAACCCCCAATTCTAATTTCTATGTTGTTCCCATCCTTTTTACGATTATAACTATTGCGCTCTTGAAACTCTTTTAATTTCTCTTCAGCGATGGTTTCAAATTCCTTTTGCGTTACCTCCTTCCCGCTTGTTGGCTCAACAATTTGATCTGCCTTTTTACTATTTAATACAATCTTGGAGCATATTGTGGTTTCCTCCCCATCATTCACTTCCAAGATCAAACCTGGCAATCCAAAGTACAATGCAGGACCACTATTTACCGGGATTTGTGGCGTGTACCAAGCTGTAACAGTAATCGTTTCGGTTTCAGGATTCTTGATTTCAAAATCAGGATCTTCATTTACCTTCATAGTGTCTTCCCTTTTTTCGCGCTCGATTGTTTTGGTAGCCTTAAAACAGGTATAGTCCCCAATATTCTTGGTTTCTTTCTCCAGCTTCCAATCGTGAGGTTCTAGGGCATCCTTAATTAAAAATATTTTCCCCATGAGTTCCGATTGATTCACATAACGGCCTTCTTTTGTATTCTTATAAAGCTCACCATCACCTCCATCGGCTCGAACCATCATAACTTGAGCTCCCGTTGGGTTTGGCAACCCCAAACTTTCTTCCTCTTTATAGATAGAAGCCTCTTGATTGAAAGTCAATTTGTAAGTTTTCTCAAATTGTTTTTTGAGCATTTCCATAAGTTGCGTTCTCATTTCCCCATTCACTTTGGTGCTATCCAACTGAATGTTCAGTTTCCTCTTGGTTTTATAAGTAGCCTCTCCAACAAAATTTTGGGCGGATACCCATGACCCCATTAACAGGAGTCCAAAGACTAAAATTTTACTTATTGATTTCATACTGTTGTTTTTTGATTTGTTATTTGACCATACAAAAATGGGAAAAGCTTAATTTTTAAAAGGTTAACCTGTGTTAACGTGTGTTAACCGATTAGTTTAGTTTCTCATTTCCATCTACTTTTGATTTATGAATCATTCCAAATATCAAATCATTCTTTACGTCATTGTCTTGGTTATAATTAGCACCATAGGCATCCAAGGGTATTGGAATTACAAAAACTACCAAAGCCACAGACGCCAATTGGTAAATGATGTACAAACGAGTCTAGACAAAGCCGTTGACGATTACTACACCCAACTGGCAGAGAAAACAACTTTTGCTTTCTCCTTTGTAAATGATACTATAAGCTACCCAGATCATGAACATTACGAAATTTCCTCAGTTTTAAAACATTTCGATTCCACTAAATCGTTACTGAATTTTTCAAAAGATTCCATCAAGGGAGTGAAAATTTACACGGGGTATAGTGCCGATTCCATTATGGAACTTGCCCAAAGCGATTTAGAGAGAAAAAAGGACTCTTTAATTCAATCTAACATCAAAAACAATGTTCAGTATTTAGACATTAAAAAATTGACTTCCAAGGTGATGATTTCTATCAATTCAGATTCCATTTCGTTAGATAATCTTTCTCATTTGGTAAATAAGGAATTGAGCCGAAAGCAATTGGACATCACCTACCAGCTAAGTTTCAAACCAAAGAATCAAGAAACCAAAAAAGCCCATGTTTGGAATCCCAACACCTTAGAACCGCCTTATCTTGAAACTCAATCAAAATCAAATTTTCTGCCCAAGGGCAGCCAATTGACCATTCAATTTTCTAACATTTCCAGCATTTTGCTGAAAAGAATGGTCTTGGGCATCTTGATATCCTTAACCTTGATTTTGGGTGTTATTGCCTGTCTTTTTTACCTGTTGAAAGTCATTCGCAACCAAAAGCAATTGGCCGAGGTCAAAAATGACTTGATTAGCAACATGACCCATGAATTCAAAACGCCCATCGCCACCATTGGGGTTGCCTTGGAAAGTTTAAAAGATTTCAATGCACTCAGCGACCAAAAACGAACCGAATCGTACCTCAACATTTCCAACCAGCAATTAACTAAATTACATATGATGGTGGAAAAATTGCTGGAAACCGCCACTTTGGACAGTCATGATTTGGAACTCAACCTAGAATCCACCAATATCAATGACCTCCTGTTGCAATTAAAACAGAAACATCAATTACAAACGAACAAAACCATTCATTTTTCACACCCCGATGAACACATTTTCGCTCTTTTGGATGCTTTCCATTTTGAAAATGCCATAAATAATGTTCTTGATAATGCTATTAAATATGGCGGTGACATCATCAAAATGACCCTCAGTAAAGAAAATAAACGGGTTTTAATTTCCATTTCTGATGATGGCAAAGGCATTTCCAAATTGCATAAAGAACATATTTTTGATAAATTTTACCGAGTTCCACAAGGAAACACCCACGATGTTAAAGGCTTTGGAATTGGTCTCTTTTACACCAAAACCATCATTGAAAAACACCATGGAAGCATCTTTTTGGATTCTAACACCAAACAAACCACTTTTACAATAAGCATTCCCCATGGATAAAGATATTCATATACTTTTGGCCGAAGATGAACCCGCTTTAGGGATGATTATCAAGGAGAGCTTGGAAACCAGAAATTTTAAGGTGACCCACTGCCTTGATGGACAGGCTGCCTGGGAAAACTTTCAAAAACAGGAACCCCATTTATTGGTTTTGGACGTCATGATGCCCAAAAAAGATGGCTTTTCGTTGGCTAAGGATATCAGGACAATGAATGACTCCATCCCCATTATCTTTTTGACCGCCAAATCGCAAACACAAGATGTGGTGGAAGGCTTTACCATAGGAGGTAACGACTATCTCAAGAAACCCTTTAGCATGGAGGAACTCATCGTTAGAATAAATAATCTCTTGAATAGAGTTAACTTGCAAAAAAACTCAGAGATTCTGAAAATAGGCCAGTTCACATTTGATTTTCCCAAACAAACTTTGACATTCCAAAACGAAGAACCGCTGCAATTAACACATCGTGAAGCTCATTTATTGCTCCATCTTGTAAAAAACAAAAATCAGGTATTAGATCGCTCTTTAATTCTGAACAAACTTTGGGGCAATGATGATTTTTTCAATGCCCGAAGTATGGATGTATTTATCACCAAATTGAGAAAAAAATTGATTCAGGATAGTAACATTCAAATTATCAATGTCAGAGGATATGGTTACAAATTAGTTTGCTGATTTCTGCTTCAATTTTTGTAATTTCAATCCCGTATGAAATGGATTCAATTTGCCCTCCTACTTTTTCCCTTGTTCCTGATAGGACAAACTTCCATCCGTGGAGAATTGGTTCAAAAAGTGCCATTGGATGTAGATCGCATAGAAGGCGTTGATAATTTTGGGACCTTATATTACACCAAGAATAATATATTTTATAAAAAATCGAATACTTCGGAAATTAATTACAGCAACGTTCAATTAGGTAATGTTACATCCACCAATACCTTCAACCCATTGAAAATGCTTTTATTCTATAAGGATTTCAATACGGTAATCATATTGGATAATCGTTTGGCTGAAATTTTTAAAATTGATTTTAACACCACCAATCCTTATAAAAATGTGAGTCATATTTCCACTGGAAATGACAATACCCTATGGCTTTTTAATATGGACAACCAAAAGTTGGAGCTCTATGATTACAAAACCAAAAAAGTGCGAGCCACAACAGTACCGGTAAGCTCCCAAGTATTGGATATCACAAGTAATTATAATTTTTGTTGGCTCTTGACTCAAAACTTCTTGTACAAATACAATTATTTTGGAAGTATGGTTCAAAAAATACCAAATGACGGCTATTCAAAAATTTCCATGTTCAATGAAACCACCTACCTTCTTAAGGACCAAGCACTGGTTCAATTGGATAAAAATTTTGAAACCTTCACCCCTCTTGTATTGGGCGATTTGTTAATAAATCAGTTTTTTGTAACCAACGAAACCTTGTATATTTACGATTCCAAATTTCTTAACCAAATCCACTTAAAATCTAACTAGAGATGCATATTGCTGTTGCAGGAAACATAGGCGCCGGAAAAACTACCTTAACCAAATTATTAGCCAAACATTTTAAATGGGAAGCCCAACTGGAAGATGTGGTAGACAACCCTTACCTGGATGATTTTTACAATCAAATGGAGCGCTGGAGCTTCAATTTGCAAGTTTACTTTTTGAACAGTCGCTTTAGGCAAGTACTTCAGATTAGAGAAAGTGGTAAAAGCATCATTCAAGACAGAACCATCTATGAGGATGCCTATATTTTTGCGCCCAACCTTCATGCCATGGGATTGATGACCAATAGAGATTTTGAAAACTACCATTCCCTATTTGATTTGATGGAAACGATGGTTCAAGGTCCCGATTTGCTAATCTATTTGAGAAGCACTATCCCTAATTTGGTGGCTCAAATTCATAAACGCGGTAGAGATTATGAAAATTCTATCAGCATTGATTATTTAAGTAGGCTCAATGAGCGTTATGAAGCCTGGATTCATAATTACAACAAAGGTAATCTACTGATTATTGATGTAGACAAGCTAGACTTTGTAGACAACCCAGAAGACTTAGGTAGCATCATCAATAGAATAGACGCCGAAATCAACGGATTATTCTAATCATTTTACAAACCCATTTTCCCTAGCGTGAAGAATAGCTTGTTCACTGTCCTTGACCAGCAAAACAGGCGTTTTGACATAATCTTTTATTAAGCTTTTTACACGCTGTGATTTCTTTTCGTGTATTACAGATCTCAAATAAATGGCTAGGATTCTGCCTGGATGTGATTCAGCTATTTCAATATAAATATCGGGATCATGTTCGCCGCTATCCCCTATTAAGATAAATTTCAGATCGGGATAGGCTTTTAGAATATTGACAATCTCCTTCTGTTTGTGTGGTTTTTCATCCCGTTTTTTAAATCGGAACAATCTAGGGAATGTCCGCAAAACAATAGGGCCTTTTGGAAAATTGTTCTTCTTTAGGAAATACTCCAAATACCTGTATAAATTCCACGGACTGTGGCTTACATAAAAGATGGGATTACTTTTTTTTCCTGTAGGACCGCGATGCAATAAATGATAAAACTCGGGAGCTCCCTTTAAAGGAATCCGGTTCCCAGCATGCTTTAAAAACGTATTGTATAAAACACGCCACTTGAGTTTAGACGCTACTCCCGTATGAATGATGGTATCATCAATATCTGAAACAATCCCAAAATCGGAATCTAGATCCGGCACCAACAACTCTCCTGGAAATCTGTTCTCAGATTGTATGGGATGCTTATGCTGAAAATCGCCGTAAGACACTTCAAATTTCAACCAACATTCCTCATTAGTATAGGCGGTTAAACCCTGAACCCTTTCGTCCAATAGAAAATAACCACCGTCATCTGTTAATACTTCATATACTTTCCCATTTGGCAAACGTATTTTTAACGGCGCTCTTTTAAGCTCATCTGTTTCAAACCGCTTCCAGGAGTTGACCAACAACGTGAAAAAACTTTGATTTTCCAAGTCAATGGATTCGTCCTCAAGCGCTCTTCCCCGAGCATAAAAATGAGAATCTGTTCCATACGTTTGGAAAACAATAATCTGAAGGGGATCTTTTTTGAACCAAGTCATAATATAAAGTAATAAAAAAACCACATCAAATCAGATGTGGTTCTTATATATTTTTAAACTAGGTTTAGTTCACTTCAGTTTCAATTTCAATATTAGAAGCTCCATCCTTCAAGGATTCCAACTTAGCTTGAACTTCTTCTTTTGTGCCACTGATAACACGTTCGTCTACCACTACTTGCCCATTTTCAACGGTGGTTGTCTCAACAATGGCTCTGGCCAAATTATTATCCAAAACAGACATTTCAACTTTCACCTCTTTGGTTATTTGTGGCTTATCCATTTGGGCAACACCTTCTTCAGAATGTCCTCCCAATATTGGAGCTATCACCAAACCTACCAAGCAAGTCAATTTAATCAAAATATTCATGGAAGGTCCAGAAGTATCTTTAAATGGGTCTCCCACAGTATCACCTGTTACAGCTGCTTTATGAGCATCACTTCCCTTATATGTCATTTTCCCATCAATTTCTACCCCGGCCTCAAAGGATTTCTTAGCATTATCCCATGCACCTCCAGCATTATTTTGAAAGATGGCCCACATAACACCACTCACACAAACTCCTGCCATGTAACCTCCCAATGGTTCTGGACCAAAAACAAAGCCAACAATAATAGGTGTAATAATGGTAATTAACCCAGGTAAAATCATTTGTCTTAAAGCCGCTTTGGTTGAGATATCCACACATTTGGCATATTCTGGTTTTCCAGTCCCTTCCATAATCCCTGGAATCTCACGAAACTGTCTTCTCACCTCTTTTACCATTTCCATGGCCGCTTTCCCAACGGATTCCATAGCCAAAGCTGAAAATATAACGGGTATCATACCGCCTACAAATAACATGGCCAATACATCCGCTTTAAAAATATTGATTCCTTCAATTCCAGTAAAGGTCACATAAGCCGCAAACAATGCCAAAGCCGTCAAAGCCGCTGAAGCGATAGCAAATCCTTTTCCAATGGCAGCTGTAGTATTTCCGACAGAATCCAAAATATCAGTACGTTCTCTTACTTCAGGATCCAACTCACTCATTTCTGCTACTCCACCGGCATTATCAGCAATAGGTCCAAAAGCGTCAATCGCCAATTGCATCGCTGTGGTAGCCATCATGGCTGAAGCTGCAATAGCAACTCCATAAAAACCAGCCAATTCATAAGAACCAAAAATTGCTGCAGCAAATAATATCACCGAAAAGAAAGTAGATTTCATCCCTATGGCAAGTCCGGCAATAATATTGGTTGCCGATCCTGTTGAACTATTCTGTACAATACTAAATACGGGTTTTTTACCCAGGGCGGTATAGTGTTCTGTAACTGTTGCTATCAAAGCACCCACACAAAGTCCGATTAGGGTCGCCCAAAACACATTCATTGATGAAATTTGAACCGGATTGGCTTCCCCAAAGAACTTCATATCGATTACAGATGGCAGCATCCATTTAATCAGAAAATAACTAGAAATCAAGGTTAAAATAATTGCCGTCCAGTTTCCAACGTCCAATGCACGTTGTACTTGAGGCTCTTTAGCATCATTACTGGAAACTTTTACCAATAGGGTTCCTATAATAGAAGCAACGATTCCAACTCCAGCAATTACGATTGGCAACAAAATAGGCCCCATATTGCTAAAGTTATCTGCAAAAGGAACTCCTGAGATATCAGCAATATCCCGAATCATATAGTTTCCTAACACCATGGATGCTAAAACTGTTGCCACATAGGAACCAAACAAATCAGCACCCATACCAGCAACATCTCCCACATTATCACCCACATTATCTGCAATGGTTGCCGGGTTTCTTGGATCATCTTCTGGGATTCCAGCCTCTACTTTACCAACCAAATCCGCGCCAACATCAGCCGCTTTGGTATATATACCACCTCCAACACGGGCAAATAAGGCAATAGACTCAGCTCCAAGAGAGAAACCAGCCAAAGCTTCCAAAGCCACGGTCATTTCTTCATAGAAAACACCTTCACCCGTTATAAACATTTTGACAAAAAGGAAGAAGAACAAGCTAAGACCTAATACAGCCAATCCAGCTACTCCCAATCCCATGACGGTTCCACCTCCAAAAGACACTTTTAATGCCTGTGGTAGACTGGTCTTAGCGGCTTCTGCTGTTCTAGCATTGGCCTCGGTAGCAACACGCATACCTATATTACCTGCCAAAGCAGAAAAAATAGCCCCAAAAATAAAGGCTACAATGATGATCCAGTTGGTAGTTGGAACAAAATACGAAATGGCAAACAAGGCAACCGAAGCAATCAACACAAAGACTGCCAATAATTTATACTCGGCATTTAAAAAGGCGAGAGCACCTTCTTTTATTGAAGTTGAAATCTCCTGCATCCTCTCATTTCCCGGCGCTTGCTTTTTCACCCATGCCATTTTTACAAACATGAAAAGCAGGCCAAGAATTGCCAATGCCATTGGCACAAAAATCATATTCTTTTCCATAAAATTGAATTAAAATTAGTAATTGAAATATTGTTGGTTTAAATGTAGGAAAAACAATGATAATAAAAAACCCCTTAATAATATTAAGAGGTTTTTGAGAATTCGTTAATTTAAAATCTTTTAGATTGTGAAATCACCTGTTTCTTTATGGTCACTGTTCTCGTATCTTTCAGAACAATCGTGGTAAATATCCAAAGCTTCTTGGGCATTTCCCCATCCACCAACATCAACTTTCTTTTCTTCCAAATCTTTATAAACTTCAAAGAAGTGTTCGATTTCTTTCAAACGGTGTTGGTTCAATTCACTGATATCACTCTTGCTACTCCAGATAGGGTCTGAAACAGGAACACAAATCAATTTCTCATCTGGCCCTTTTTCATCTGTCATATGGAAAACTCCAATTGGTTTTACCTCCATAACGCACATTGGGAATGTTGGCTGATGTCCCATGATCAATACGTCTAATGGGTCTCCATCTAATGCTAACGTTTCAGGAATGAATCCATAATCTCCGGGGTACATCATTGAAGAAAACAACATACGATCAAATCTAATTTTCTTTAAATCAAAATCGTACTCGTATTTATTTCTACTACCTTTTGGAATTTCTATTAACACATCAAAGGTTAAATCTTTTTTAGCTGTCATTATTTTACTAATTATTGAATGTCGAATTTATAATAATACTGGGCATGCAAAGATATGGAAGCCAAACACTTTGAACAACAAAAAATCAAATACAGTTTGTTAATTAAATATAGTTTTCTTAATAAATCTTAAAATACTCCCAATTAATATTCCATTTCCATACGGTTATTGTACGAAGGAAATTTAGTACCTTAATTGCATCTTTAATTTTTCATCCTCATGAAACGTATCTTTCTTATATTAAACTTATTATTCCTTCCTTTATTAATTAATGCACAAAAGCAACCTTGGCAAGGAAAGTTTGAACCCATTGACAACCTCATCACACCTCCTAGCACCTACAGAACTGCTAGCGGTGCTCCGGGCAGAGATTACTGGCAACAACGCGCCGATTACAACATTAAAGCATCCCTTGACGAAAAAACGAAAGTCTTGTCCGGTGAAGAAACTATTACTTACTACAACAATTCCCCAGACGAATTGACCTATGTATGGATGCAACTTGAGCAGAATGTCAACAAAAAAGAAGGCGAAAGTTTTGGTGATGCCTTTGGTGGTGTTAGGGACTCCATTAGCAGTTTGAACATGCAATACTTAACCCGCGCCATTGAGTTCCCTGCTGGTCACACCATCAAATATGTGAAAAATGCGTCTGGTAAAGACCTTAAAACTTTAGTCAACCAGACCATGATGAAAGTGTTTTTGGATTCGCCTTTAAAATCTGGGGAAACTACCCAATTCCAAATATCTTGGTCCTACCCGATTACAGACCGAAGCATGTTTATGCTTTCCCGTGAAGGTTACGAATATTTCCCAAAAGATGACAACGCTGTATTTCTAATTGCCCACTGGTTTCCTAGGATGTGCGTATATAATGATACCGAAGGTTGGCAAAACAAACAATTTAGAAGACTAGGTGAATTTGCCCTAGAGTTTGGAAATTATGACGTTGAAATTACGGTTCCAGAAGATCATGTGGTCGCCTCGACCGGTTCGCTTCAAAATGAAGACCAAGTGCTTTCCAAGCAACAACGAAAACGTTTGGACGAGGCGAAAAAGTCTTTTGACACTCCAGTCTTGATTATTACTCCAGAAGAAGCCTTAAAAAATGAACAGAGCAAATCCAGTAAGATGAAAACCTGGAAATTTAAGGCTGAAAATGTTCGGGATTTTGCTTGGGCCACCTCCAGAAAATTTATTTGGGATGCACAAGCGCATCAGTTTTCAGACCACGTCACCATGGCTATGTCTTTTTATCCCAATGAGGGACTTCCGGTTTGGGAAGAAGAATCAACCAAAGCCGTAGTTGCTGCTTTGGAAGTTTATTCGGAAGCCACTTTTGAATACCCTTATCCGGTTGCCATTTCGGTAAACACTTCCAATATTGGTATGGAATTCCCCATGATTAGTTTTAATGGTGGTCGTCCAAAAAATGGAAAAATAAGCGATATGGCTAAAGCTGGTATGATTGGAACCATCATTCATGAAGTGGGTCACAATTGGTTCCCCATGATTGTAAGCTCAGATGAGCGCCAATGGATGTGGATGGATGAAGGTCTTAACACCTTTTTACACCAAAGAACGGTTGCTGAAAAATACCCGCAATTTAGCCATACCACTCCCAAATCCATCGTTCCCTTTATGAATGGAAACCAAGATATCATGAGACCTATCATGACCTCTTCAGACAATGAATTGCTGACACAGTTTGGAGCCAATTTTTATCAAAAACCAACGGTTGGATTGCAAATTTTAAGAAACTCGGTCATCGGAAAAGAACTCTTTGACCAGGCTTTTAAAGAGTATGCCAACCGATGGAAATACAAACATCCCAACCCAGCTGATTTATTTAGAACCCTAGAAGATGCTACTGCTACCGATTTGGATTGGTTTTGGCGTGGATGGTTTTTTACTACCGACAAAACCGACATGGAATTAAGTCAGGTAAAATGGTTTAGAGTGGAAGAAAAAGACCAAAACATTGAAGACCAACAAAAAAAGACCAAGATACAGGTAGAAGGACAGGATACCAAAACGGTTGCTACCGATTTCTCTGGCGGACCTGAAATGATTACCATGACCGAAACACCAGATAACAATTACGGTGGTTTTTTATCCCGATTAGATGAAACTCAAATTCGCAACAATCTGTCTGGAAAAAACATTTATGAAGTAACCATTAAAAATGTGGGTGGACTCGTTATGCCAGTAACCATAGAGTGGCAATATACCGATGGAAGCAGCGAAACAGATCGTCTACCAGCTGAAATATGGCGCTATAATGAATATGAGATTACCAAAACCTTTGTCAAGGACAAAGAAGTTAAACAGGTGGTCTTGGATCCTAATTTTGAATTTGCCGATGTGGAAACGGCTAACAACAGTTTCCCTAAAACGGAAGAAGCCTCACAGTTTGACAAGTTTAAGGAGAAAAAGAATTAAAATTAAAGGCAAGGGCAAAAGCTCTTGCCTTTTTTGATTTTACTGTTTAATCAAATAATAATATCCTCTAGGAATGATTCCTTTGAGTGACCCAGGATCTTCTCCCATTTTGGTAATTGTCCCTCCTCTTTTAAAAATTTGAATTGCTTCTTGACCATTTACCTCAGCAGTCCTTAAGTAAAGATTGCTCGATGCTCCATTAGGTTCACTCATGATTAAACTCAGTCTAAAGATATCTGGAGTGAATGCTTCAAATGGACTATGTTGAGTAAAAGGAATGTGATTGCCCTCAATACTATGTTTATAGGGGTCTGGCAACAAGCTATTTAATTTATAAAGCGTATTTGCCAATTCTATACCATTCTCCTTATATGCAAATTCACCAATTAAAAGGTCTTCATAGTAATTACCATTATAAATCATCTCTTTTTTCTCAAATACTATTTTTAAATATTGAGAGCCATTATCTAACATCCATGTTCCTACAAATGGATCAAGCAGTTGGTTGCCGTCTTTATAGTAGGCATTGTCTATACTTTCTTGCCAATCTTCTAGATTGATGATCGGGTTTTGCGACATACATTGAGTTCCCAGTATTACTATACTAAATATTAAAATTTGTTTTATGGCTTTCATAAGTTGTAAAAACGAGACTTTTTAGTATGTCCCTTTTGTTTTACTGTTTAATCATCTCATATTCACCGTAAGGCACCCTATTTTCATCTGGAGCACCTTCATAAGGTAGCATCGAGCTACTACTCTCAAAAATAGTAACCGTCATTTTCTCGGGATTTGAGGAGTTTGTATCATAACGTAATACCATTTTAGTTGTCAAATATTCCCTTTCGGGGTCATTAAAATAAAGCATCACCCTACGCTCATTAGACGAGCAATCATTACACTCCGGATAATTTTCATTAGTAATAATATGGCCACCTCCTATATTTCTTATATCAAAATTATTTGGTGATTGGCTTAAACTAGGTAGAGTATTAATAATTTCAGTTCCATTTTGAGAATAATTATATTCTCCAAAAAGTTCATCAAAATAATATTCCGATCCATCATAAACCATTTCCTTCTTAAGTAACTGTATGGTAAAAGTTGTTCCTCCATTACTATAAACCCAGATGCCAACAAATTTATCAAATTCGTTATTTAGGTCTTTAAAATAAGTGCCTTCACTTTTTCCTTGAATTTGAGAATCCCTTGAAACGATGGGAGTTTGCGCTCTACATGAAGTTAAACCTATTATGCAGGTTATTAAGCACAGAATATTTTTCATCTTTTTAGAAACCAGACTTTTTAGTCTGGCCTTTGGTTTTACTGTTTTATAAAGACATAATTTCCATCTGGAATATCAAGCCTAACAGAGCCATCACCTAAAATGCTATAATCATAAATACAGGCTTCCAGTTTTTCTACCCCATTATCATTTAAGTAACGTAAAATCAACCGACCTTGGGCATATTCATCTGTTGGATGGTGTATTATTAATTCTATTTTAACCTCAGAGGGGTCACTGTTGTCCAGGCAATAATTGGGTAGTTGATGTACATAAATCCCACCACTAATTTTATGAGTATATCCAGAAATACCTACATCCTCGAAATCTATTAAGGTATTTACTTTTTCTATTCCATTTTCAACATATTGGTACTCACCCACCAATAAATCTTCATAATTACTACCGCTATTTAATTGATAATGTATTTCCTTTTTTAACTTTAAAACTATAGAAGTATTACCACTTTGATGTTGCCAGGTTCCTTCAAATTTATCAAATTCATTGTTAACATCTTTCAAATAATAGGTTGGACTGTTTTCAAAATGTTCAACATTATCCAATGGAATTATTTGCGCTCTACATGATAAACAGATTATGATTCCTAAGAACAGAAGTAATATTTTCATAGATAGATTATTCCTCCATTAAATTAAACATCTTTAGTGCTATTAAAAACAGTTCTTAAAGGAATGAGTTCTCTTGACTCGTAAACCATCTAGTTTGGCAAGGGAAAACTATTAGGGAACTTGGCTATTGATTCAAATGTAAGAAAAACAACATGGAAGAAGTTACGGTTTTACCGTAATTATTTAGAAATAAAATACTTACTATTAAAGTAGCACCCCTTAAAAATTAAACCCAAAAGTACCGGTTACCCCAAAATCTCGAGCGTTGGGCGCATCTTTGTAATTTCCTCTAAAGTTAAAGTCGATACGAAATACCCTAAAAATATTACCAACCCCAAAACTGTATTCATAATAAATCTTATCGGTTGGCGCTATCAACGGAATGCCGTTGGGCTCATTCAAGTAAATATTGGCATCTGATATGTCTCCCCAAGCAGCTCTAAACCCAACTATTTCACGTAGATTCAATTTTCTCAAAAACGGAATTCTGGAAAAAATGCGACCGTTAAAGTTGTGCTCAGCATGTAAGGACGCATAAGTATCCGTTACAAACTCGTAAAAGTCTAATTGGGAAAACGTATTATAGATAGAAAAATAGGATTGGTTTCCAGGAATAACACTCAACAATCCTAGAGGCACATCACCAAACGTTTTTCCTGCTTCTAAAGTCGTATTTAACACACCTAGGCCACCAATTCGCCATGGTTGCATATAGGAAAATTGCAGCTTGGTATAGTCAAAATCACTATTGAGCAAGCCTTTATCCCCTCTCGCCACCTGTACAAACAAGCGGGCGAAATAATCATTTACCACATAGCGTTCCACGCCGTAACCCGTCATTCGTCGGTTGGGGTAGTAAGACAAAGACACTGTACTTTCATATTGCTTGACCACATCATTCACCCCATTGGGTGCTTCTGGATCACGATAGGCCAAACTAAAGGTAGGTGAAGCCGATTCTAAAACCCGGTAGTTCCCCGTAATTCTGAATTCTAAGTTTTTTATAGGCTCAAAATCTACAGCCAATCCACCCAATTCTATTTTGGTCAATTTATCATTGGGACTGGTGGTTACCAAAGAGGAAGAAGCCAAACTTCGGCCCAATACGTCCTGTGAAGACGTAAGATTCACCCCTATTTGTTCGACATCCTTTCGGTATCCTCCCGAAATAATCAACCGGTTTTTTTTCTCAATCATGGCTTTGAGAGAAATCCCATATTTGAATTTTTGGTCCTTAAAGCCATAGGCCGCAAAACCTTCAATACGCCACGGATCATGAGGTGTGAAATAAGTTCTTCCCCCCGTACGTATTCTCATGCCTTCTACTTCATTAAACCCGAACGTTGAAAAAATTGGTCCGTAATCCATATTGATTTCATCCAATTCAATGTAGCCCGACGCCAATATTTCACCAATGCTGTAAAGCCGTTTAAACTTCTTGACCGTCCGCAAGGTATCCAACATGGTATAGATCCCTTTTTCATCCTTGTTCAATTCCTCCAAACGGTGCTTTTGCCAGAAAGTAGAGTCCCGTTCAAAGGCTTGGTCATTGGGATTATAGACTTCTTCTTTATAAAAGGATTCGGGCCTTTTAAAATTAAACACATAGTTGTCATACAAGGTGGTTCTTTTACCGTAAACCCCTCGTGCCTTTTCCTTCTTCTGAAACGAAAAATCAGACATGAAATAATCGCGCTTGATCAAAAACACCGAGTCATTCAATACCTCAAAATCCTGCTCAATATAAATATCCTTGACCCAATTGATATTGGCACTTTTTGAGGCGTGCATATTGATATTCTTAATGGCAAACGTGGTATCATTTACCCAAAAATCTCCTTTAAAAGTCAGTTCATTCTTCCGTCTTGGATAATACACGATGTTATAGCACCATTTATTATCTACAAAAGCACTATCAATCAAAACATAATTGTA
This sequence comes from Mangrovimonas sp. ST2L15, assembly GCF_001280515.1. Lineage (GTDB taxonomy): Bacteria > Bacteroidota > Bacteroidia > Flavobacteriales > Flavobacteriaceae > Mangrovimonas > Mangrovimonas futianensis. Next base: position 38,531 of record NZ_LBIQ01000015.1, read on the forward strand.
GGTGTTTATTCCTGTCCTGGAAATGGGACTTACAAAACTCTTGTCAAAGAATTTAAGGTAATTGTCGTAAATGTTATAATCGGAATACAGGTCATCTATGAAATCAATAACAATCTGGTTGTTATCAAATCCAGAGTTTTTATTCCCTTTAAGTTGTTCCTTTTCTTTGTTGGTAGTGTTATCCCCGTAAACCTTGCTAACCGCCTCGTTGATGAACATAGGGAGATAGGTCTTCCCAGTTACCGAAGACGTGTCTGTTTGTTCAAAAACAAATTCCATGCCTTTGAAGAGTTTACTTTTCATCAAGGCACTATCAATGGTGTTTAGGTCAAATTCAATCTTTTCATACTTATCGTATTCATATTGCTTGAATTGTTTGAGTCCATTGAAACGCTTTCTAGCCCAAATTTTCTTCAATATGGCAATGGCAGGATTCTCTTCTTCCTTTTTGGATTGCTTCCCTGTATAAATAACGACCTCGTTAAGAGCTGCCGCCTCTTCAATTAAGGTAAACTTCAGATTGTAGTTGACTTTTTTTTCTAAAGGTAATTCGATGGTTTCATAGCCCACAAAGCTAACCACTAATGTTTCCCAGGTGTTATCGGATTGCAGATAAAACTTCCCATTCTCATCGGTTATGGTTCCTTCTGATGACGATTTAAAGAACACATTGGCATAAGCAATAGGCTCATCTTTTTCATCCATAACATAACCGCTAACTTTGGATTGGGCAAATCCGAAAGTTATTCCAAGTAGGCATAAAAAAGCAAGTAGATTGTATTTCATGTATTTACAAAAAAAACTTCATCAACAAAAAATGCTAATGAAGTTTAAATAACGTAAAAAATATTGATATGTTACTTATACATCACCTTCTTTACGGCCTTAACCACATCGTTGCTGTTTGGCAACCATGCTTCCAATAGTACTGGCGAGTAAGGAGCTGGTGTATCTGCTGTGTTTAATTTAACGATTGGTGCATCCAAATAATCAAAGGCTTGTGATTGCACTTGGTAGGTAATCTCTGTCGCTACGTTACCAAATGGCCAGGCCTCTTCCAAAATAACTAAACGGTTGGTTTTCTTAACAGAATTCAAAATGGTCTCATGATCCATAGGGCGAACGGTTCTCAAGTCGATAATCTCACAGGAAATCCCTTCCTTTTCTAATTCTTCAGCTGCCTTGAAAGCCTCTTTGATAATCTTACCAAAAGATACTATGGTGACATCGGTTCCTTCACGCTTAATATCGGCAACACCAATTGGAATTAGGTATTCCCCTTCTGGCACTTCCCCTTTATCACCATACATTTGTTCACTTTCCATGAAGATTACTGGATCATCATCGCGAATGGCAGATTTCAATAATCCTTTAGCATCATATGGATTGGAAGGTACAATGACTTTTAATCCTGGCGTGTTTGCATACCAGCTTTCAAACGCTTGGGAGTGAGTTGCTGCCAATTGACCTGCAGAGGCCGTTGGACCACGGAATACAATAGGACATTTAAATTGGCCACCAGACATTTGACGAATTTTAGCCGCGTTGTTTATAATTTGATCAATTCCAACTAAAGAGAAGTTAAAGGTCATAAATTCGATTATCGGCCTACAACCAGTCATAGTCGATCCCACACCTACTCCAGCAAAACCTAACTCGGCAATCGGGGTATCAATAACACGCTTGGGACCAAATTCATCCAACATACCTTTGGAAGCCTTATAGGCTCCATTATATTCTGCTACTTCCTCACCCATTAGGTAAATGCTTTCGTCACGACGCATTTCCTCGCTCATGGCTTCGCAGACAGCTTCTCTAAATTGAATTGTTTTCATTGATATCTTAACTTTAAAATCGGATAGCAAAAATAATAATAAATCAGAAAATAAAAGGCTTAAAAAGGTGATTTGTTCCCTTATCAAGGCAATTCCGATCCTGAAAAATTAAAATGTACCAATACTTAGATTATTCCTAAAAAAACCCTTTTTCAATTCAGTATTCTGTTAAAAAAGGAAGGTTTTTTCTTAAAATCTCAAATTTTGCTATGCATGCATAGCAAATATTCAAATGAAATTATTTAACTTCGTGGCCACTTTAAAGTACAATCAAAACAATTAAACTGAAGATATGAAAATATTAGTATGTATTAGTCACGTTCCTGATACGACCTCTAAAATTAATTTTACGGATGGTGACACCAAGTTTGACACCAATGGGGTTCAATTTGTCATCAATCCAAATGATGAATTTGGTTTAACCAGAGCAATGTGGTTTAAAGAAAAACAAGGTGCTTCTGTTGACGTTGTTAATGTAGGAGGACCAGAAACCGAACCAACTTTAAGAAAAGCTTTGGCTATTGGTGCAGATACGGCTATTAGAGTTAACACAGAAGCTAAAGATGGCTTTCAAGTAGCCAAAAACCTAGCTCAAGTAGTTTCTAATGGCGGATATGATTTAGTCATTGCTGGTCGTGAATCCATTGATTACAATGGAGGGATGGTTCCAGGTATGTTAGCTGCGCTTTTAGATGCCAATTTTGTAAACAATTGTATCAGTTTAGAAATAGATGGGAATGCGGTTAAAGCCGTAAGAGAAATTGACGGTGGTAAAGAATCTGTTAGTACCACTTTACCTTTGGTTATTGGAGGCCAAAAAGGATTGGTAGAAGAAAGTGATTTAAGAATTCCAAATATGAGAGGAATCATGACAGCACGTTCCAAGCCATTGAGCGTAGTTGATGCCGTAGATGCTTCAGCTGAAACTGCTTCAGTTTCATTTGAAAAACCAGCTCCTAAAGGACAAGTGAAACTTGTTTCTGCAGATAATGTCGGGGAATTGGTTGAATTACTTCACAACGACGCTAAAGTTATTTAATAACCCAAAAAGAAAAATTCAAAACATGTCAGTTTTAGTATATACCGAATCAGATAAAGGAACCTTTAAGAAAATAGCATTGGAAGTTGCTTCTTATGCCAAAACAGTTGCAGACCAGTTAGGTACTACCGTAACTGCTGTTACCATCAATGCAGATGACACCTCTATTTTAGGAAACTATGGTGTGGATAAGGTTTTACAAGTAACAAATAATGCCCTTGATACATTTAATGCCAAAGCTTACGCTAGTGTCATTGCCCAGGCTGCTGAAAATGAAAGCTCCAAAGTAGTGATTGTAAGCTCAAGTGCCGATAGTAAATATTTGGCTCCCATTTTATCCATCAACTTGAATGCGGGTTATGTGCCAAATGTTGTAGCTGCCCCTTCAAGCACAGAACCCTTTACCGTTAAAAGAAACACCTTTACAAACAAAGCATTCGCCAATACAGCTATTGAAACGGAAGTCAAATTAATAGGACTTTCAAAAAATGCCTTTGGTTTAAAAGAAAATTCAGCCAGCGCTAAAGCCGAAGCGTTTTCTCCGTCTATTCCTGAATTAGGAATCACCGTAGAATCTGTTGATAAAGTAACTGGCAAAGTAACGATTGCCGATGCTGAAATCGTTGTGTCTGGCGGACGCGGTCTTAAAGGACCTGAAAACTGGGGTATGATTGAAGAACTAGCCGATGTTTTAGGTGCGGCCACTGCCTGCTCCAAGCCCGTTAGTGATTTAGGGTGGAGACCACATAGCGAACACGTAGGACAAACTGGAAAACCCGTTGCGGCCAATCTGTATATTGCCGTTGGTATTTCGGGAGCTATTCAACACTTAGCTGGAATTAATGCCTCTAAAGTGAAGGTGGTTATCAATACAGATCCAGAAGCTCCTTTCTTTAAAGCAGCAGACTATGGGATTGTAGGGGATGCCTTTGAAGTGGTTCCTCAATTAATAGAGAAATTAAAGGAGTTTAAAGCTCAGCAATAAAATATTTTTATTAAATTGTAAAGTCTAAAAGGACTGTTTGAATTTGGTCTAAAATCGAAATCTATTCTTTTGGTTTGGTAAAGTCCTAATTTAAACAGTTCTTTGTGTTTTTGAATGATTTATGAGTTTAGTTAGACTTAACATTAAAGGAATTTCTTACAGCCAGACTCAAAATGGCGCTTACGCACTGATATTAAACGAAGTAGACGGCGATAGAAAGTTACCCATAGTTATTGGGGCTTTTGAGGCTCAATCCATTGCCATTGCCCTAGAAAAAGAAATTCGTCCGCCTAGACCTTTAACTCATGATCTTTTCAAGAATTTTGCAGACCGATTTGATGTGGTAGTCAAACAGGTCATCATTCACAAATTGGTTGATGGTGTTTTCTATTCTAGTCTTATTTGTGAGCGTGATGGCATTGAAGAAATCATCGATGCCAGAACTAGTGATGCTATTGCTTTAGCCTTAAGGTTTGATGCCCCAATCTTCACGTACAAAAATATTTTGGACAAAGCAGGGATCTATCTAAAAATCAATCCAGACTCTCCAGATGAATCCGAAGACAGCGTATTGGTAGATGACATGATAGCTGAAGAAATTGAATCAGATTCACAAACCAACTACAAAAACAAATCCCTAACAGAACTCCACACCTTGCTGGACGAGGCTGTAGCCAATGAAGATTATGAAAAGGCAGCCAAAATCAGGGATGAAATTTCCAAAAGAAACTAAACCACACTACATATGAAGAAACTTTTTGTTCTGTTATTGGTTCTTTTTACAACCGTTGCGTTTTCACAAGATTCTACCACGACCATTGAAAGTATCACCCAGCAGACAACTAGTAACCCCATCATAAGTAGTGCGGGATTTTCCATAAACAGTCTTTTAAGAGGCGCCTTAGGAATGGTGGTTCTTCTAGCCATTGCCTTTCTATTAAGTAAAAACAGAAAAGCTATCAATTGGCGAACTGTAGGCTTTGGACTTTTGGCTCAATTGCTGTTAGCCATTGGCGTTTTAAAAATACCCTTTGTACAATCTGTTTTTGAATGGGTTGGTGGTCTTTTTGTTGCTATTTTAGATTTCACGCTCGCAGGAACTGAATTCCTGTTCAAATCCTTTATCACCAATAAAATAGAAGATTCCTTAACCACCTTTGCCGTTTCTATATTACCTACAATTATCTTTTTCTCGGCCTTAACCTCGGTATTGTTTTATTTGGGCATCATTCAAAAGGTTGTGAAAGGTTTGGCTTGGTTACTTACCAAGGTACTTCAAATATCAGGAGCTGAAAGTTTAAGTGTCGCCGGTAATATTTTCTTAGGACAAACAGAATCACCTCTTATGATCAAGGCCTATTTGGAGAAAATGACTCGTTCTGAAATATTATTAGTTATGATAGGTGGGATGGCTACCGTAGCCGGTGGTGTTTTAGCGGCCTACATCAGATTCCTTGGAGCTGGTGACCCTGCTATGGAGCTATTTTATGCCAAACATTTATTAGCCGCGTCCGTCATGGCTGCACCAGGAGCTGTAGTCATTTCAAAAATACTATATCCACAAACCGAAGCTATTGATTCAGAAATCAATGTGACTCACGATCAAATAGGCTCCAATATTTTAGATGCCATTGCCAATGGTACTTCCGAAGGACTCAAATTGGCAGTTAATGTTGGGGCGATGCTATTGGTTTTCTTAGCCTTTATAGCCATGATCAATGGTATTTTAGGTTGGTTTGGAGATGTCACTACCCTAAACACCTTGGTAGCTGATAATACCATCTATGAAAAATTATCCCTTGAATTCCTTCTCGGTTACCTTTTGGCGCCCATTATGTGGTTGATTGGGGTAGCACAAGAAGATATGGCTCTAATGGGACAACTTCTGGGGATTAAATTGGTTGCTAGCGAATTTGTTGGTTATATCCAACTCGCAGAATTGAAGGACATCGGGAATTTGCTTCATTTAAAATATGAGAAATCGGTCATCATGGCCACCTACATGCTTTGTGGCTTTGCCAATTTTGCCTCCATCGGAATCCAAATTGGGGGTATTGGATCTTTAGCTCCAGGGAAAAGGAAAACCTTATCTGAATTCGGAATTAAAGCCTTAATTGGAGGAACAGTAGCCTCACTTCTTTCAGCTACTATTGCTGGAATGATTATCGGATAATTTCGTTAATAACTTTTCATATCTAATTAAAAATATGCGATGTTTCTACTTGGTCTTTTTTCTATTTTTATCCAGATAGAATTGAGAGACTTATGAAGCAATATTTAGACCTCGTCAAACATGTTTTAGAAAACGGGAACGAAAAGGGAGACCGCACAGGTACTGGAACCAAAAGTGTTTTTGGATATCAAATGCGGTTTGATTTGAATGAAGGGTTCCCAATGGTGACCACCAAAAAACTGCATTTAAAATCCATCATATATGAATTGTTATGGTTTTTAAAAGGTGACACCAACATTGAATACCTTACAGAAAATGGCGTGCGAATTTGGAACGAATGGGCTGATGAAAATGGTGATTTGGGTCCCGTTTACGGACATCAATGGCGTAATTGGAACAGTGATGAAATTGACCAAATCAAAGAAGTCATCGAAACCCTAAAGACCAATCCAAACAGTCGACGTATGTTGGTTTCGGCATGGAACCCTTCAGTACTTCCAGACACCTCTAAAAGTTTCGCTGAAAATGTTGCTAACGGAAAGGCAGCCTTACCTCCGTGTCATGCCTTTTTTCAATTCTATGTAGCAGACGGCAAATTATCTTGTCAGTTATACCAACGAAGTGCAGACATCTTTCTAGGAGTCCCTTTCAATATTGCATCTTATGCCTTGTTTACATTGATGATGGCACAAGTTTGCGGATACCAACCAGGAGAATTCATTCATACCTTTGGTGATGCTCATATTTACAGCAATCATTACGAACAATTGGAGCTTCAATTATCAAGAGACCCTAGACCATTACCAAAAATGATTTTGAACCCAGAAATCACAGATATTTTTGATTTCACTTTTGAAGACTTTACCCTAGTGGATTATGATCCACACCCACATATAAAAGGTGTTGTAGCAGTGTAAAAAGCTTATTTAAATGAAATCTCTTTTATTATTATCATTATTATTTCCTTTATTATCATTTTCACAATTAAATCCTTCCAAAGGATATCCCACTTTCAATGGTGGTTCAGAATCAGATTCTCCATATGATAAAATGGAGTTTATTCGATTTAAAACTCAAGATTTTATTCAGGATAATGTTGATTCTGAATTTATTCAAAAATACTTTAAAGTTAATGACTCCATAGAATTTGATCTAAGTTATCTCATAGATTCAAATGGAACCGTTAAGGAGAATGATATTACGGTATACACTAATATTGATTTTTTTAATGAGAAGATCAAATCAACCTTAAAATCTTTACCTACTTTTACTCCAGCAATTTCGTCATACAACCAAAAAACTTATGACTTCAAAGTAGAATTTAGACCAGAATTTACCATAGACTCAAATTATAAGTTCGTTCCTATCTATCGCAAATTAACAAAACATCATGCTGAATTCCCTATTGATCCAAAAGAAGCTGAATACGTAAAAAATATTGAACCTATTCGAGGGAAAAATTATAGAGGAATCATAACTGTGATAATATATTTTTCAACGGATGACAAGAAAAATCATTTCAATGTACGCGCTTATTCAGAAAGTGAATTATTTTCACAAAGAGCCATCAAAGAATTCAAGGACAACAAACTAATGTTTAGAAATGGTAATTTACAATTAAGAAAAAACACAAATTACCAACTTCAGATATCAATGCGTCTATTCGAAAGCAGAAAGGCATATGAAGAATTTATAAAAACAGGAACTATTACAGTAAAATACTAAAGTAATAAAAACAAAAAACGCTCCCAAAACCAATTGAGAGCGTTTTTTCACACAAACTAATTTAACTAATTATAAATTTAAAACACTATTATCAGATCCTGCATAGTCACTCCATGCATAAGCATCCGCTTGATCATCATTCAACCAAGCTTCGCCATCGACAACATATTTAAATTCGTACGTTTTTTCGGTTTCCAAATCAACGGTTCCTTTAAAAGTCCCGTTTTTTAACTTCTTAAGTTTTACAGCTTTCTTCTCCTTCCAATCGTTAAAAGTTCCTAGAACTTCCACCTTTTTAGCCTCGTCTGCAGGTACTGAAAAAGTTACCTTACAAAGAGGCTTGCTTTTTAAGTATTGTTTTTTAATAGCCATAATCCAAGTGTTTTTCTGGGTCAAAAGAAGCAAATCTATTTTAGGTATGCAACTCCTTTAGGTTGTTTACAGAAAGAATTGTTGTTTTGGCAAAATTTAGCTAACATTAGCATAAACTCCAAAAAAAAACAAGCTTGAAATTACGAGATTGACAACGGTATAAATTCATGTTTACGAGCTGATTTTCAACGATATCGATTTCGTTTTTCACCCCTTTTAGTCAAATTCCATTTACGATAACATTTTCGTAAAAAATGCCGTAAATTTACCCATAGCAAATCAGTCATAATGTTCGGAAAAAAGAAAGAAATACCTCAAGTAGATCAAGAACAATTAGCGTTTTTTAAGCATGCCCAAAAACGCATCAAACAGAAAAAAAGATTATACTCCCATTTTATTTTATTCCTTATAGGCGCTATCCTATTAATAGTCGCCAATCTGGTATTGAAAATAGGTGAGAACTTTAAAATTCTTGGTATTGATTGGTTTGTGTTTGCCATTGTTCTTTGGTTTGTATTATTTCTATATCACTTTATCAATGTATTTGTAACCAACAAGTTTTTGGGAGAATCATGGGAAAAATCGCAGTTAGAAAGATTGGTTTCCCAACAACAAGAACGTATTGAAACTATCAAAGCCAAACTTTACGACGAAGAATTAGCTATAGCTAAAAAGGAAATTCAAGAAGAAACAGAAAAAAACAGGAAATCTGAAAAGCGTTCTAACTTGACCATTATCGCTGCCGCCGGAGAAGATCATGCTTTGGGCAAGGACAACGATTTGATTTGGCATTTAAGTGATGATCTCAAGCGATTTAAAAACCTCACCAATGGTCATCACATCATCATGGGGCGCAAAACATTTGAAAGTTTCCCAAAACCTTTACCCAACAGAACACACATTGTCATTACAAGACAACAGAATTACACCGTCCCATCTGGCGTTATTGTTGTTCATAATTTAAAAGATGCTCTTGATGCTTCTAAAAACGATACTCAACCGTTTATCATTGGTGGAGGTGAAATTTATCGTCAAGCAATGTCATTAGCAGATAAAATTGAGCTAACACGAGTACACGGTACTTTTGAAGATGCAGACACACATTTCCCTGAAATTAACGAATCCCAATGGCAAGAAACTGCTCGCAGTTATCATAACAAGGACGCGAATCATCCCTACGATTTTTCTTTTATTACTTATGTAAAAAAATAATCAATTGAAGCCTGTTTTCAGAATCATTTTCCTATTTATTTGTTTCCAAATTTCCGGACAAAACTCAGGAAAAATTGGCATAGAAAACGGGCAACTATTTTTTAAGACTTTTGGTAAAGGGACACCGGTTTTGATTATTAATGGAGGTCCGGGAATGAATAGCCAAGGCTTTGAATCATTAGCCAAAAGATTGGCAGAAACCAATCAGACCATCATATATGACCAAAGAGGAACTGGCCAATCCCAACTGCAGGACATATCATCAAAAACAATAACAATGACATTGATGGTAGACGATATTGAAGCCCTCAGAAAACACTTGAAAATTGAATCATGGGTTGTGCTAGGGCATTCTTTTGGTGGTATGCTAGCTTCCTATTATGCTACATTATTCCCAGATCGAATTCAAGGCTTAATACTTTCCTCCTCTGGTGGATTGGATTTATCACTTTTGGATAATTTAGACATTAGATCCCATTTGTCTTCCATTCAAAGAGATTCACTAAATTATTGGAATCAAAGAATCTCACAAGGCGATACTAGTTATCAAGCCAGATTAGGGAGAGGAAGGAATCTTGCTCCTGCTTATTTATACAACAAAGAATTCATTGAACAAATAGCTCACAGATTAACACAAAGCAACATGCAAATTAATAGTCTTCTGTGGCGTGATATGCGAGCCATTTCCTTTGATTGTAAACCTAACTTGAAGTCCTTTAAAAAACCCACACTTATCCTTCAAGGAAAGCAAGACATTTTGGATCCCTCCATTGCTGAGGAAGCTCATCAAATATTCAACAACTCAGAACTAATTTACATAGATCATTGTGCCCATTACGGTTGGTTGGAGCAACCTAATATCTATTTTGGCGCACTTGACAGATTTCTCAAACAGTTTAATAACTGATATTATTCCCTTACACTTATTCACTTATATAGAATTCACTATTTTTGCACCAATTAAATATAAAGAGAATGAACGCATACATTTTCCCTGGACAAGGGGCGCAATTTTCTGGAATGGGATTAGACCTATATGAAAACTCCCCTCTAGCACAAGAATTATTTGAAAAGGCAAACAATATTTTAGGATTTGCCATTACTGATATTATGTTTGAAGGTTCTGCTGAAGACCTAAAACAAACCAAGGTAACTCAACCCGCCATCTTTTTACATTCTGTTATTTTGGCAAAAACCCTTGGAGATAGTTTTAAACCCGATATGGTTGCAGGCCATTCCTTGGGTGAATTTTCTGCTTTGGTTGCCAATGGCACCTTAACTTTTGAAGACGGACTTAAATTAGTTTCTCAAAGAGCTCTGGCAATGCAAAAGGCTTGTGAAATGAACCCAAGCACGATGGCAGCCGTTTTAGGCCTGGAAGATAAGTTGGTAGAAGACATTTGCTCTCAAACCGAAGGTATTGTTGTAGCGGCAAACTATAATTGTCCTGGGCAATTAGTGATTTCCGGGGAAGTAGAAGCTATTAATAAAGCCTGTGAATCCTTGAAAGAAGCAGGTGCAAGAAGAGCTTTAGTGCTTCCTGTTGGTGGTGCTTTCCATTCTCCTCTTATGGAACCTGCAAGAGAAGAATTAGCAGCAGCAATAGAAAATACCCAATTCAACACACCGTCTTGTCCTATTTATCAAAATGTCACAACTTTTGCTGTGACTAATGAAAACGATATCAAGGCCAACTTAATCTCTCAATTAACTGCTCCTGTAAAATGGACACAATCTGTTCAGAACATGATCTCAGATGGTGCTACCTTATTTACGGAAGTGGGACCTGGAAATGTATTGCAAGGGTTAGTTAAAAAAATTAATAGAGAAGCCCAAACAGCTTCTGCAACCTTTGAAACCAACCTTTAATGAAGTTCACTAGAAATGTAGGCATCATTCTATTGGTGATTTTCAATATTGCCTTAGATCAAATTTCGAAATTTATAGTAAGAGCTAAGGTAGATCCTTACAGTGAATCCCCAATTATTGGAGATTATTTCACGTTGCATAATGTAGAAAATAAAGGCGCTTTCTTGGGTATGGGAAGTGAACTGAATGACACCTTGCGTCTGATTCTATTACTTATATTACCTCTGGCCGTTTTGGGATATGTGATGTACTACATTATAACAAACAAAAACTTGGACAAAGCCTCAGTCATTGGGTTTTCATGTATTGTAGGTGGCGGTATTGCCAATGTCTATGACAGAGTAATGTATGGCTCGGTAACCGACTTTTTCCATATAGATTTAGGAGGAGTCTTTAGAACCGGTATTTTTAATATAGCAGACATGTCGGTCATGTTTGGCCTAGGTCTTTTGCTTTACAGCAGTTTTAAAAACAAAAAAGCCTCTAATTAATTAGAGGCTTTTTTTTACTTCAATATTTTCTGTTTATCTGGCCAAATTGCAATGTTCACAATCCTTAATTTTCCCGTAATAGGTTTCTCTGTACTTGTGAATCGTTTTAAACGGAATATTCAAAAATTGCTTTTTGATATACGTTACTTTGGTTGATAGGGCACCCATTTTTGGGGTATGCCTTTGCTCGTCTTTGGTTTCTCTTTTTATTGTTATCAGTCTCATAATTTCCTTTGCATTATCATACAAATAAACAAATCATTTAAACCAATCCCAAAAACAAAGCCTTAAAACCTTGTTAATCAAAAAGATATTAAAATATCCACAATCGAACAAGTTATCGACTTAGGATTCCTTAACCAAACGACACTATCATTAACAATTTGATATTGTTATTTTTTACGAATTTGCCAATTTTTGTTCCCATTTCCAGGCTGACAACATCGCATCGTCTAAGGTCAACTCCGATTTCCACCCCAAAACATCGTTTGCCTTATGGGTATCTGCATAAGCAGCCGTAACATCTCCTTCTCTTCTTGGGGCTATCTTATAATTCAATTTTTCACCAGAAACTTTTTCAAAAGATTGAACAACCTCCAAAACAGAACTTCCGGTTCCAGTACCTAAATTAAAGACTTCGTAATTACCTTCATTTTTGGATTCCATCAATCTTTCCAAAGCTACTACGTGAGCTTTGGCCAAATCAACTACATGAATATAATCTCGTACACAAGTCCCATCTTTAGTTGGATAATCATCACCAAAAACAGAAAGCTGTTCTCTAATTCCAATAGCCGTTTGCGTTATAAAAGGCACTAGATTTTGTGGCACTCCTATAGGCAGTTCCCCAATTTCAACCGTCTCATGTGCCCCAATAGGATTAAAATATCTCAAAGCAATGGCTTTCAAATGCTGATTGATTTTACAAACATCTTTAATGATTTCTTCACCAATTTGTTTGGTGTTCCCATATGGCGATTCTGCTGGCTTTACGGGAGCATTTTCATGAATGGGCAATTCATCTGCCTGACCATAAACCGTGCATGACGAACTGAATATAAAATTGGCACTATCTAATTTTTGCAGTTCCTGCAATACGTATACCAGGGTATTGATATTATTTTCATAATATAATAACGGATTCTGGACACTTTCACCTACTGCTTTACTTGCAGCAAAATGAATAATTCCCTGTAAGTCAGAGTGACGGTTAAAAAAATCCTGGACTTTCTCCTTCTCTCTTAAATCCAACTTTTCAAAAACAGGTTTAATGCCTGTAATCGCTGTGATTCCATCCAAAACGTTGATGGAAGAGTTAGACAAATTATCAATTATTACAACCTCAAAGCCTCGATTTTGAAGTTCTACAACAGTATGGGAGCCAATAAATCCTAAGCCACCCGTCACCAGTACTTTAGCCATTAATATATGCTTTTACTTTTTCGGTTATAAATTCTATTTGTTTGTCGTTTAATTCAGTGTGCATTGGTAAGGAGATTACTTGCTCTACCAAAGCATTAGTCACTTGAAAATCGGCTTCATTATATCTATCATCCATATAGGCCTTTTGCTTATGCAAAGGAATTGGATAATAAACTCCACAAGGAATACCATTTTCATTTAAATATTTTGCTAAACCATCTCTATCAACACCTGTCAATTTTAAAGTATACTGATGAAACACATGGCAATCACAATTATTACAATTACCAGAACAAGCGTTGCTTTTTCTCACTGGCGTTTGTACTTGTGAAACATTTTTAAATGCTTCATCATATTTAGCTGCTGCCTCTTGTCTCGCCTTGTTATAAGCATCTAGTTTGGGAAGTTTGGCATCCAAAACTGCAGCTTGGATAGAATCCAATCTAGAATTAACCCCTACTACATCATGGTGATATCTCACGTACATCCCATGATTAACTATACCTCTTAGGATATGAGCCAAATCATCATCATTAGTAAAGATGGCGCCACCGTCTCCATAACAACCTAAATTCTTGGAAGGAAAAAAGGAAGTAGAGGAAACATTACCAATAGTACCGGTTTTGGCCTTGGTTCCATCTTTATAGGTGTAATTCCCTCCAATACCTTGCGCATTGTCTTCGATAACATAAAGATTATGTTCTTTGGCAAGTGCCATAATTTCTTCCATAGGGGCAGCTTGCCCAAACAAATGCACAGGAACAATGGCTTTGGTTTTAGGTGTAATTGCTTTTCTAATAGCCTCTACATCAATATTAAAAGTATCAGTATCTACATCTACCAATACTGGAGTTAATTGCAAAAGCGCTATAACCTCAACAGTAGCGGCAAACGTAAAATCGGCTGTAATTACTTCATCACCTGGCTTGAGGCCAAGTCCCATCATGGCAATCTGTAATGCATCTGTACCATTGGCACAAGGAATGACATGTTTGACGCCCAAATAAGATTCTAAATTCTTCTGAAATTCATGAACCTTGGGTCCATTTATAAAAGAAGTCGTATCAATGACTTCTTGTATGGAGGCATTAACCACCTCTTTGATATCGGCATATTGACCTTTAAGGTCAACCATTTGTATTTGTTTCATATGATACAAAGTTACAAAAATAGCTTGCCTACCCCAATGGATTTATTCTAAACAATGTATTTTAGCATAAAAGTTTTTTTATCTTGAAAATGATCTATAATCTTGGTATTCGTTGGGCTTCATTTCTTTTAAAATTAGTTTCCCGATTCAATCATAAACTGCAATTGGGAGTTCTAGGTCGAGCAGAAACTTTTCAAATTTTAAAAGACAAATTGAAACCAGAAGATCAAACATTATGGTTTCACTGTGCTTCCTTGGGTGAATATGAACAGGGCCTTCCCGTTTTTCAGGAAATAAAAAAAACTTATCCCAACCATAAAGCCGTACTTACCTTTTTTTCGCCATCGGGTTATGAAATCAGGAAAAACTCACCTATTGCTGACGTGGTCGTTTATTTACCTTGGGACACTCCTTTGAATGCCAAAAAATTTATCGATCTAGTAAATCCAGACTTAACCATCTTTGTCAAGTATGATATCTGGCCAAACTACTTAAAGGAATTAAAAACAAGAGGCAAAAGAGCCCTTCTAATTTCTGCCTTATTCAGGCCAAACCAGGCATACTTCAAATGGTATGGAAACGTTATAAAAGAGGCATTGTTTGCTTTTGAGCACATTTTCACCCAAGATGCCAATTCCAAAGTCCTATTAAATAAAATAGGCTATGAGCAGGCCACTATTTCTGGAGATACTCGCTTTGACAGAGTGAGTCAGCAACTAAACATTGACAATCATCTTCCCTATATTGAAACATTTAAAAACAATAGGTTATGCGTGGTAGCCGGCAGTACTTGGCCCGAAGGTGAAGCTTTCTTGGCGGAATTTATCAACAGTTATTCCAATGAGTATGCTTCCTATATCATTGCTCCCCACAATATCAAATCTGAGCAAATTCAGAAATTAAAAGCAAGCATCCATAAGCCTACCATGCTGTTTTCGGAGATGGAGGAATCCTCCCTTTCTAACCAACAAGTCTTTATTGTAGACACAATTGGAATCCTTTCTAAGATTTATAGTGTTGGAGACATTGCTTATGTTGGAGGAGCCGTGGGAACCACAGGGCTTCACAACACTTTAGAACCAGCTGTATTTGGAATTCCAATTATTATAGGTTCTCATTATGATAAATTTCCAGAAGCCCATGATATGGTTGATTTAGGAGGTATGTTCAGCATTAAAACACAAGAAGAATTTTCGAATCAGCTTAAAAATTTAATCGAAAATGAGTCACTTCGGAATAATTCAGGAGCCATTAATAAGCGCTATATTGAAAAAAACAAAGGTGCCGTAATCCAAATCATGGACTATATACGTAAGTATTAACAACATGGATATTTTACGAACCAAAAAAAATATTTAAAATCATTTGTAATATTCATTAATTAAATGTTAATTTCGTGATGACCAATTTGTTTATTAACTAACACCAATGAAATTATTAATAGCAACTCCTAAATCATATTTTAAAATATGAAGCCTTACCTCAACTTCATGTAAGGAGCAAAAGCAAAAATAAATCAACGATGTTTAGAACTCTTTAAATAAATTGTTCACAAAATTGTAGCTGACATTCTTTAAACATTTTTAAACTTGGGTTAAAACAGTGATAAAGACTATGAAACTGCAAAAAAATTAATGATCCTAAAAAACAATATTTAACATAAAATTACTGAGAGGTAATTCTATATATTAATTTTATTAAACACTAAAAACTTTACACTAATGAAAAGACTATTTTTAAGCGTAGCTCTATTACTAACTTTAGGATTTACAATCTCTTCTTGTAGAGATACCAAAAATGAAGAAAGCGTAGAAGAATCAATGGAAAACACAGGTGATGCTATCGAAGAGGCAGCAGAAGACACTGGTGATGCTATCGAAGAGGCTGCTCAAGACACTGAAGAGGCAACTGAAGGTGCTTTGGAAGAAGTTGGAGAGGCCATGGATACTGCTGTTGAAGAAACCAAAGAAGCTGGAGAAGCTGTTGGTGATGCTGTTGAAGAAGCTACAGACGGTCACTAAGAAAGATTTACTTTTGATAGATAGAAAAAAGTCTTACCGTTTGGTAAGACTTTTTCTTTTATTATTAGAACATGCTAATTAAGTTTCTTTGTGGAATTTCGCTCAATAATATGAGTATGGATAACTTCGTGGACAGGATCACTCACCAATTTCCCTTCTAATCTATCAATTAACAATTCGACAGCTTTCTTACCTATATTTTCCGCATGCTGACTAACAACTGTTAGTGAAGGTATAGAATGTTCAGACATTAATCCATTAGTAAATCCAATAACAGCTATGTCATTTGGAACATCAAACCCATTTAATCGAGCCACATTTATGGTCAAAATAGCGGAGTATTCATCTGCACATACCACTCCATCTATCTTTTGCTCCTTCAAGGTTCTAGTTAAGTCCTTTTCAATTTGATTGTAATGATCTACATCAATTATTAAAGGTTTTAAATTTCTGTCCTTCAAGGCTTTTAAATACCCTTCACAACGCAGTTGCCCCACACTAATATTACTAATTGGATTGACAAAGGCAATATGTTTGGAGCCATGATCTGCTAAAAAAGACGTTGCTTCATAAGAACATTCAAAGTCATCTATAGTTACCGTGTCACAAAATACATCTTTTGTCACCCTATCAAACATAACCATGGGCACATTGTACTTTGAAACTTTATCGAGATGCGCGTAACTTTTTAAACGTTGTGTTTCTTCTGCCAAAGACAATATAATACCGTCAACACTTCCATTGATAAAAGTATCTATACTCTCACTCTCCTTTTTCTGCTTTTCATTACTGAGACAGATAATTAGTTTGTAGCCTCTTTTAGTGGCTTCAATCTCAATCCCATAAAGTACTTTACTGAAAAATTCCAACAAAATAGCCGGAATCACAACCCCAATAGTTTTGGTGGATTTTGACTTTAAGCTTCTAGCAATGTTATTGGGTATGTAGTTGCAGGACTCTGCAATTTCTTTAATGCGAACTCTCGTTTTCAATCCAATTTCAGGACTGTCATTCAATGCTTTAGATACTGTTGAAACAGATACCCCAGCTAAATTCGCTAAATCTTTTAATGTCGTCTTGGATGGCATAATCTATATTCTAAGATAGATATTTTTTACTTTTTATGCAATAAAATTGTTAATACCCTAATGAAAATATTTCCAACTGCGAATATTTTACCTTTTAATTGAATTACCAAATTTATAGGCTTAATGTTTTGTAAATTTTCCAACAACCTTAAAGGAGCTATAATCTGCAATTTCTAATAAGAACTAAAATCAAAAAAGGTTCTGACCATTCAGAACCTTTTTTAAAAAATCAAGGCAACAAGCATCACCTGAAACTTAACATCAAACCTCAGTTCAACGAAGCTGTTGTGCCAAGTTAAATTCTGACTCTAATACTGTATTTGAGCTACCCCCTACAAATACTTTAAAGTCACCAGGCTCCACTAAAAATTCACCCTGATTATTATAAAATCCCAATTCCTTATCGGTCAAAATAAAGTTTAGGGTTTTAGACTCTCCAGCTTTTAGACTGACCAACTCAAATCCCTTTAACTCCTTGACTGGTCGCGTAATACTCGCAAAAACATCTTGGATGTATACCTGAACAACTTCTTTTCCATCCAAATCTCCAATATTCTTCAATTCGAATGAAACCAATACTTGACTAGGATCAACCTCCACTTTTAAATCTTGATATTCAAATTGGGTATAACTTAAGCCATGTCCAAATGGAAATAAGGGATCGTTATCCATATCTGTATAATGAGACCAAAAAACCTCTCCTGGAGCGGGCTCATTAGGTCTACCTGTACTTTTACGATTATAGTAAATAGGCACTTGACCAACGGCCTTCGGAAAAGTCATCGGTAATTTTCCGCTAGGGTTATAATCTCCATATAATACTTGGGCTATGGCATGTCCACTTTGCGTTCCCAACTGCCAAACCTCTAAAATGGAAGGAATATGTTCGGCGGCCCATGGAATAGCTACTGGTCTTCCATTGTGCAGCACTAAAACTACATTGGGATTCGCCTTATAAACTTCTTCTAGCAGTTGTTGTTGTAATTTTGGCAACCCAATATCTACTTGACTTCTACCTTCTCCTGTTTGCATACCATGCTCACCCAAAGCAACAAGCACAATATCTGCTTTTTTGGCAGCGTTCACTGCCTCTATCATACCTGAAGTTTTTGTTTGATTTATTTGCAATTGTTTTGGAAAAGATATCTCGCCATCCACAAAGGCTGGTCCTTTAACATAGGTGATAGTGTTTCCCTGATATTGTTGCAATCCTTCAAGTAATGAAACCGCCGTACCATTCTCGGCACCAGTTCGCCAATTCCCCAAAGGACTTGTTTTATCACTAGCCAATGCACCAATTACTACAATGTTTTGTCCCGATCTTTTAAGTGGAAGCAGGCTCTTTTCATTTTTTAAAAGCACAATAGACTTCTTAGCCATATCCAAAACGGCATCCTGAATTTCTTGACTTCCCACAACTTCATTTTCGACCGATGGATCACTGTACTGATAAGGATTTTCAAAAAGTCCCAATTCAAATTTCACTCTGAGAATTCTCCTTACTGCATCATTTATTAAGTCTTCACTTACCTTACCCTCTTCTACCAATTCCGCCAAATAATTAAGATAATGGTAAGATTCCATATCCATATCTGACCCAGCGATTACAGCTCTTTCAGCAGCATATTTTCCGTTTTCAGCTTGTCCATGCGAAATCATCTCATTGATAGACCCCCAATCAGAAACCATAAAACCATTGAAATCCCATTTTCCTTTCAAAATTTCTCTTTGCAACCAAGCATTTCCCGTAGCCGGCACACCATTTATTTCATTGAATGAATTCATAAAGGTTCTGACTCCTGCTTCTTTTGCTGCCAAGAATGGTGGAAAAACAATATTGTACAAGGTAGAGGTACCTACATCGACTGTATTGTAATCTCTTCCCGATTCAGCAAAACCATAAGCAGCAAAATGTTTGGCGCATGCAGCAATCGTATAAGGAGAAGTCAAATCATCCCCTTGAAAACCTGTCACTCTTGCTTTCGCAATGGCACTTCCCAAAAAAGGATCTTCACCAGCCCCTTCCATAACTCTTCCCCATCTGGCATCTCTTGTAATATCAACCATTGGAGCAAAAGTCCAATTTATTCCACTTACAGCAGCTTCTTTAGCAGCCACCTCCGCAGATCTTTTTATAGCTTCCATATCCCAACTGGCGGACTCTGCCAATGGAATAGGACTAACAGTTTTAAACCCATGAACCACATCAAATCCAATAAGCAATGGAATCCCCAATCGGGTCTCCTCCACTGCTATTTTCTGAACCTCAAGAACTTCTTTGGCACCAGTAACGTTAAGCATAGAGCCAACTAATCCCTTTCTTAAATCCTCATATTTTTTGGCCTCCGACCCACCTTCAGGTTTAGGTCCAGTGACATCCCAAAAACCGCTATACTGATTCATTTGACCGATTTTCTCCTCCAAAGTCATCAAAGAAAGTAACGAATCTACTTTTCCTTCAATTTCCGAATCAAGTTCCACAGTTCCTGATTTCATGGAAACAGATCCTATTTCTTGACCCTGAGAAAAGTTAGTACAAGAACATAGCGTTCCCAGGAGACAAATTGTCCCTAAATAAATTGATAATCTTTTCATGATAAATTATTGATATACCCTTACATAGTCTACTTCCATAGTTCCCTCCATAAATTCGGGATCTATTGTACCTCCCAGATTGCCTCCAATTGCCACATTCATAATGATAAATTGGTCTAAGTCAAACGGCCAGGTCTGGTCATTTTTATTTGCTGGTTGATAGGTATAATGCACGTTTCCATCTACTGAAAACACCATTTTTTCGGGAGTCCATTCCAACTCATAAACATGAAACTGGCTGGTCACATCCCCTATCGTTTGGCCACCAAGATTAGTGGTGTTACCAAAACTTGATGGTGTATGTATCGCACTTTGAACAAAACCTTCATTATTTCCTACATGCTCCATAATATCGGTTTCACCGCAGGCAGGCCAACTTACTTCATCTATATTGGCCCCTAGCAACCATAATGCAGGCCAAGTACCTCCTCCAGAAGGTAATTTGGCTCTGATTTCAAGTTTGCCATAAGTGAACTCATACTTATCTTTTGTTAACATTCTTGCTGAAGTAAATTCTGAGCCCAAATAGTTCTCACGTTTTGCAGTGATTTTTAACATCCCATTTTCTACTATCGCATTCTCCGGACGGTTGGTATAATATTGAGATTCATTGTTACCCCATCCATTTTGACCGGTTCCAATATTGTACCCCCATTTACTGGAATCTGGAGCACCATCCACATCAAACTCATCTGACCAAACCAACTCATACGTATCATCAACATATAGTGTAATGGTTTGCGATGTATTCACACTATGATCGGTGGCAGAGTAAGCATACACATATACTGTATATTGATTGGTCCCAGGAGAGGTATAGGTAAATTCCATGGTACCATCCAAACTTTCCATCTCAGTTCCATTTCCGAATCGGAAGCCATATTTTACAGCATCATCTGCAGAGGCAACACATTGTATCAATCCTGAACCATCCCCATTAGGATTTTCTGAATCAGATCCCACCTTACTTATTTGAAGCGTTAATCCAGAGGGGTAAATGGGCTCCTCTGTTGGATTTCCATTATTAGAATTATCAGAAGGATCATCTCCACTGGAGCAAGATATACTCCAAACCGTCATTAAACTAATCAGAATATGTGCTATCAATTTGTTACTATTTTTCATTATTCAATTACATACTTTTTAAAGGGGCAAATGAAATCACTTACCCCCTAACCTATTTAATCTGCGATAAAAATCACAAACCATCCATTACCATCTGAACCGACTGTTTTCATAGTCATTTCATTATCAGATCGAGATAATATTTGGTAACTGTGATCACCGCCTACATAGAATCCATGATATCCTAAATTTGAAAAACTTAAAGTTTCCTGTCCTCCTGGAGCGCTAAGCGTCCAGTTTCCAGAATAGTTTTCCAACGGATAATTTTCATACTCATTATCACCATTAGGTGTTTGTCCTCCAACACCAAAATCAGCATCCAAAGCTCCGGCCTGTCCATAACCAGTACCGTTTGTGATATGCGTAAAAGTACCATCCACATTAAATTCCCAAGTATCATCATAGGCCCCTTTACCATCCTTATCATATGGACCGGCAGCCCACCATATTGGGCTAGTTTCATCTGCGGGACCAACTCCAAAATGACCAGCAGTCTCAGCTTTGATTCGCCAAGTTCTAGTACCATCAGCAGTCAACATTGTGATAAGATCTGCCGGTGGGTTATACAATGCCAATACCTCAACATCTATCGTTGCGCTTGATGTTACACCTGCTGTACCTATGGCTAAAACGGTAACCGTATAGGTATGAACTCCTGTTACTCCAAAACTGTAGGACTTTGTCCCATTTGGAGTCATAGTTTCCGATCCGTTGTAAATATACTTGTAGGTGATCGCATTATCTGCCGAGGCATTGAAATGCACTTCACCACTTCCATCTCCATAAGGATTATCGGCATCTTGCCCTACAATCTCAGCTGAGATTGTTAAATTAGAAGGGTTTACTATCTCTCCAAATTCATACTCATCTTTTTCACAACCACTAATAACAATGAGCACAGATAAGAGACATACTTTATAGATATATTTTAAATACTTCATCTTTTCATTTTTTAAATTTTAATAAGCTTATAAGTCCAGAACACTCCAGATCCTGATTCAATGGATACTGTAATTGTATTATTGTCAATCCATGTGGTCTCATAAGTAATACTATTAGGTACGGCAACACCAGGTAATTCTCCTTCATTATTCACCTTAGGCAATCCTAGATAAGCTCCTGAACCACTTAAAGTCAAGCTTCCTGATGCTTCATCAAAACTGAAACTTGCTGAACCAGATCCGTCATGCGGCGCAACAGGAGCACCACATTGATCAGACTCAACACCTTGCCAAGCCTCCAACCATGTTTCATCTCCTAAAACGTTACTGAAAGATCCATCTGACATAAACACATAAGAATCGTCATAGTAACATGCTCTATCAGAGACAGATTGCTCATCGATAGACCACCACTCTCCACTACCAGGAGAAGGACCTACCATCAAGGATCCAGCCTCTGGTGCCAACTGCCATGTTCCAACAATTGGCGATATGTATCTTACCAATTTATAGGTCCAGAAAACTCCGGCACCGGCTTCAACACTTACAATCATGGTATTGTTATTATCCATTAAGGTAACGTTGTATGTGATAGAACTCGGAACAGCGACATTGGGCAACTCCCCTTCATTGTTTGCCTTAGGTAATCCAATATAAGCTCCGGTGCCATTCACGGTTAAAGTACCAGCGCCCTCATCATAAATAAATGTGGCATTTGCTGATCCGTCATGAGGAGCAACAGGCACGCCGCATTGTTCTGCTGCTACACCTTGCCATGTTTCAAGCCAAGTTTCGCCTTGAAGTTCATTTTGGAAACTACCATCCATATTAAACACATAATAATCATCAAAATAACAAGCTCTATCAGCTACAACCTGGGCATCACTGGTCCACCACTCACCACTACCTGGGCTTGGTCCTACCATAAGTGCACCGGCCTCTGGCGCTAATTGCCATACACCCTCTAATCCTGAAGCAGCAGCTGGTGCTTTCCAGAAATATAAATTATCAATAAAGACCGTTCCAGCTGCCCATGGCTCACCAACAAACTTAAATTGGTGCAAATCCGCCATGGATAAACCTTGATCGGTAAACGCTGAAAGGGGAATATCAAAACCATTCCATTCTCCAGCGGTTAAATCTTGAGTTACCTGTTGCTCACCCGTCGCCAAACTGATAGGGAACACTTGTATTTGATCCACATCTGCCGTCCATACATCTAGGTGCAGATATTCCATGGCTGAAGCATCAACAGTTTCCCCAAATTGAACACCCTGATAACTTAAGTTGATATACTGAAGCATCTCATCGCCATTCAAATTGAACATAGCATAACTACTTCCCTGACCAGATTGCCCCCAGTCTGGATTATAATCTGTTCCAGGCACATCGTTATAAGCGCCGGCAAAAATTGAAATATAATCTGACTCGTACCTTGCAGGTTGGGTAGGAGCAGGATTTATTGGCTGAAGGATTTCAGTCACTTCAAACTCTTCGGTATAAGTTGTAGTCTCAATAGCTGCACCCATGGCTACCACAGTTATGGTATAAATACCTGGCTCTTGGTAGGTATAAGAAACCGTCTCTCCAATGTCTCCAGATACAGGATCATCATTTCCTGCCTCTCCAAAGTACACATCATAAGTAATAGCATACTCTGCTGTAGCAGTTACATTAACTTGTTTTGAAACTGCTTGGTCATTTTCTATGGTTACTTCTAAATTTTGTGGTGCTGAAAAGGAAACCACCAATTGCTGACTAGCTTCTGTAGTTAATCCGGTAATTCCTTTAGCAATGACACTCACATTATAAGTTCCTTCTTCGTAAATATGTTCTGCAAACTCGCCATTGGGAAGCTCCTCATTTTCTGAAGCATCTCCAAAAACCACATCAAAAGAAACCGCTCCTTCGGCCGTCGGAATAATAGTTACCATTCCACTATTATCTTGGGTAACATCAAATGTAATCTCCACATTTGAAGGTGCTTTTGCAGTTTGGACAAAATCGGCATTGTCATCGTCTTCAGCACAAGTGAGTGCCAAAGTAGCTATCAAAAACAGTTGGAATATATATTTTAATTGTTTCATTATCATTTGTTTTAGTATTGAGGGTTTTGGTTTAATCCAGATATATCCACTTCTAACTGAGGAACTGGGAATAATTCATGTTTGCCTGTCACAAATCCATCAATAACTGAAGCCGCTTGACCAGTTCTTACCAAATCAAAGAACCTATGACCTTCCATGGAAAGTTCTAAATTTCTCTCATTCCAAATAGCTTGAACTAAGGCTTGCCCTGAAGTGCTGATATTATGGTCACTGTTTCCAAAAGCACGTTGGCGCACTTGGTTCAAGTAATTTCTTGCCAAATCCTCATTGATTCCACCACGAGCATTAGCTTCAGCAGCCATTAGTAATACATCGGCATATCTAATAGCTCTGTAATTATTCAAATAATTTAATTCAGTCTGAGCTCCACTTTCTCCGGCTCTTGGGATATATTTTCTGTTATAATATCCTGTATGTTCATAACCTTCAGCATAACTTGCACCAGTTTCAGCTGCCCATGCCTCAATATCCAAGATGGAAGCATCTCTACGGGAATCGGCTTCATCAAAAGAATTATATAGATTAGGGGTTGGCAAATTAAAGCTCCACCCTGTTGCAAATTCAGGACCTGAATAAGCTCTTGGCCCATTATGGATAATTCCAAAATTACCCTCACCACAGGTTGGGCAACCCCAATCCCACCATTCAGATTCATTAGAATATTGAATTTCAAATACAGATTCTGGACCATTCTCACCAGACTTCAAGAATTGACTGCCATAATCAGGCACCAAACTGTAAAGACCAATTACATTTTGTAACATGGACGCAGCTTCAGAAAATTTATCTTGATATAAGTAAACTTTTCCTAGCAAAGCTTGAGCCGCAGATTTGGTTACGCGTCCTGCTTGGTTTTGAGATGCAGGCAACACGTCAATAGCATTTAGCAAATCGGCTTCAATCTGAGCATAAACTTCCTCTTTTGAAGCTCTTTGAAGCGTTCCAGTATCAGAGGCATCTAAACGTCTGTCTGTGATCAATGGAACGCCACCAAAGAATTTGACTAATTCAAAATAATAATATGATCTTAAAAAATAGGCTTCACCATAAAGTGCTGCTTTGCCATCAAAATCAATTTTGTTTTTGTTTTCTTCCATATAATTAACCCTATTCACGCCTTCAAAACACCACCTCCAGATAGAGGTTAAATTATCATTTTGAGGGTAGTGGGTCATATCGTCAATTTGTTGCAACCCTATAACGTCTGTGGCGCTTTCGCCCCCACAAAAAGAATTGTCAGACGCTATATCTCCTATCAAGGTATTTAAGTACAACCATTGTAATGGATCATAACTTCCTATAAGTGCTGCCTGATAATTGGCTTCGGATTGGAAGTAAGAATCTGCATCAATCTGATACACTTCTGAAGCTTCAAGGTCTACATAATCTGAACATGCCTGAAAAGTCAGCAGCATACCGCAAATCATTAAAGTGTGTTTAAAATATTTCATAGATCTCATTTTTTTAAAATTTAACATTGATACCCATCATCCAAATTCTTGGAATAGGATATGCACCTCTATCAATACCAGTATCTACAAAACTTCCGGCTGTAACTTCTGGGTCATAACCAGAATACTTGGTAAAAGTGAAGGCATTTTTAACTTGAGCATAAATTCTAACATTGTTTAAACCTGTTGCATCATAAAGTGATTTTGGCAGGGTATAGCCCAATTGTATGTTCTTGAACCTGAAATAACTTCCGTCCTCGATATATCTATCAGAAGCTCGTGTATTGTTATTGTTGTCCACAAAAGTGACTCTAGGTTCTGAGTTACTAGTTCCTGGACCTGTCCATCTATCTAAAGTTCTAGCTGAACGGTTGGTGAACGCCGAATTTCTCTCATAAGCTCTGTAAATATCATTACCAACTGAAGCAAATGTGGAAACATTGAAATCAAAACTCTTGTAGTTGATACTTAAGTTCCATCCCAAGGTGAAATCTGGAAATGGATTCCCAATTTCGGTTCTGTCCAAATCATCTATAACACCGTCTCCATTAACATCTACAAATCTGATATCTCCTGGTTGCGCTCCGTTTTGGGTAGCGTGACCATCAATCTCTGATTGACTTTGGAAAATACCATCGGTTTTGTACCCATAGAAATACCATGGAGAGTAACCTTCTTCAAAGCGATTGATAACGGTAAAAGGAATTCCGTATCCAGCACCATCTTGTCTTTTACTATCATTATTTACCTCAGTTACCTCGGTATTAACCGTAGTTACATTTAAACTTGTATTGATAGAAAAGTCCTCAGAAACTGTTTTATTATAAGTTAATGACAAATCAAAACCGTTTGTTTTTGAAGTACCAATATTTGTAGGAGGCGAAGTTACTGTTCCTGCTGAAGGAGGTAATACTGGAGCGAACAATAAATCCTCAGTTGTTTTTTGATAATAGTCTCCTGTAAAAGATAAGGAATTATCAAGCAATCTGATGTCTAGACCAGCATTCATTTGAATTTGACTTTCCCATGACACCGTTTCATCTGGTATGGTTCCTAGTGTAGAACCCGCAATTATATTGCCATCGAAAGTATATTTAGGAAAGGTTGAAATACTTGAAAATTGGTTAGAGATATTGTCATTACCAACATTACCATAACTTCCTCTTAGTTTTAGAAAATCAATGCCATTAACATCAAAGAATTCTTCATTAGAAAGCACCCAACCTAAAGAACCTGAAGGGAAGAAACCATATTTATTATCTGTTCCAAAAACAGTTGAACCATCTACTCTTCCCGTAAATGACAGTAAATATCGGTCTTTATAGTCGTAATTAACTCTTCCAAAATAGGAAATGTTCCTTTTAACATCAGACCAAGATCCTGTTTGTTGAGATGCTAAATCTCCAGTAGCCGATGCTATATCTGCATATTCCCAAGAGTTAAATGGAATATCTTGTGCTGATCCACTTAAGCCTTCTCCCTTATATCTTTGAAGGGACATCCCAGCTACAGTCTGGAAGTTATGAGCTTCATTTATACTGAAATCGTAGTTACCAAATAGTTCATAGGTGTAAGTAAAATAAGTTGTTTTAGACTCATTTACTCTGTTATGAGTAGAAGTCTCTTCTCCTGTTTCAGGATCGACTGTCACTATTGGTGAAAGATCTGGATTGGCGTTTGTAGCGGTATGACCTACACCATAAAATACTAATGGAGAGAAACTTTTATTGTACACATCTACATAAGTATAACTGAATCTTGAAGAAATCCTCAAATCCTCAATAGGCTCATATTGAAGTTCCAGCTTACCAAACCATTTGTTGGTATTGTTATTATTATAGGTGTTATCAATTAATGCTAAAGGATTAACGATTTCCTGAGTAATGTTATCACTAATACTATAATTACCATTATCATCATAAACTGGTAGCGTAGGATCAAAGTTCAAAGCATTGGAAAGCACACTTGTAATACTATTTTCTGCCAAGGCTTTACCTTTAATATTAGCATAATTATTGTTGACCAACACTTTAAACTTATCAGATAGGTCAATGTTTAATCTTTCAGCCAAGGTAATCCTATCGAAATAAGACTTATCACCACCACCAACTACACCATCTTGTCCTAGATACCCTCCAGAGATAAAATAGGTCATATTATCTGAACCTCCTGCTGCACTCACATTATGACTTTGAATTGGTGCATCCTTAAGCACCTCATCCTGCCAATTAGTTCCAACTCCTAAATTGCCTATGTTATCAAAAACAAGACCTTGTCCTGCATTGGAACTAGCTTCATTTAAAATAGCGGCATATTCACTGGCATTAAGAACATCAATAGTGCGAGTAACCTCTTGAATTCCATAACTTGAATCAAAATTAAAAGTAGTTTTCCCACTCTTGTTTCCTGATTTGGTGGTTACTAAAATAACCCCGTTACCACCTTTAACTCCATAAATTGCAGCTGTGGCTGCGTCTTTCAAAACGTTCATGGATTCAACATCTGATGGATTTAAGGCATTCAAATCAGCTATAGATTGTTGAATACCATCGATCACTACTAATGGACTACTTCCAGCATTGGAAACAATTCCACGAATCGCAATAGCAGGAGCTGCACCAGGCGAACCTGTTGAAACAATATTAACCCCTGTAGCTTGACTTTGCAGAGCCTCTTCAACCCTTACAGGTTTGAGTTGCTCCAAAGCTTCACTCTTAACTGTTGAAATGGAACCAGAAACATTAGTTACCTTTTGTTGCCCATATCCAACAATAACAACCTCATCCAATGATTGGCTATCAGGCATAAGCTGAACCGTTATTGGATTTGAATTAATGACCTGGACTTCTTTAGTGACAAAACCTACATAAGAAAATACCAGAGTAGAACTTAGCGGTACACCTTCCAATGAAAAATTTCCATCAAAATCTGTAGCCACCCCTTTTGTGGTGTTTTTAATAATGACATTAACACCAGGTAAAGGCATATCGGAATCTGCATCCAATACTGTACCTGTGATGTTGACTTCCTGTGCGACAGACAACATCGACATTAATAAGAATAATGTAAATGTTAAAATTTTTGAATTCATAATTAGTCTGAACTTTTATTAGTTGTTTAAAATTAGAACAATACATTGCGAATTATTCAAAAACATACACAACAAAAAACATACAATGTATATTTAAGTGTTTTTTTTAAGAATATAATAATACAAACCCTTTAAAACTGCGGTTTGAGAAAAGTTAAAAAAATTAACCTAAAACGTTTTAGTTGGCTTAAAATATGTTAATGTAGTGGTAATGTATGGGTATTTTTTAAAACTGTTAAGGTCTTAAATTTCAAGAATGTAATTTGTTAAGCTAGCATCATGCGGTAAATCCATCTTTTTTCGCAAACGATATCGTTTAACTTCCACGCTTTTAGGAGATATATTCAATAATGGAGCAATCTCTTTTGAAGACAAATTCAGCCTTAAATAGGCACATAATTTCAAATCATTGGGTGTCAAAGCTGGATGCTTTGCTTTCATTTTCTTCAAGAAGTCTTTATCTGCATTGTTAAAGGCTTCCTCAAAGAAGGTCCAGTCATCTGTATTATTCAAATTGCGATCAATTATCCGAATGACTGATTTCACATTCTTATCCTCCTTAGATTTTTTGAGTTCATTTTTAATAGTGTGTAAGAATTCATTTTTCTTAATCAAACTCATTGTTGAAATAGCCAACTCACGATTCTTGTTATCAACATCCTGCTCCAGTTTTTCATTTTTAAGCTTCATGAACTGTTGCTTACTAGCCATCTCCTTCATTTCCATCTCACGTTCAGTTTCCAAAAGAAGTTTTGCTTGTTGATTCTTGTAGTATCTATTATAGATAAAATGAGTAAGTAACGCCAACATAATAAAGCCTATAACATATAATATAATGGCAATTGTGGACAAGTACCAAGGACGATTAATTACAAAGGAATATTCTGAAGTATTTGTAGTCAAACTATCTCCCACTCTTCCCCGCACCTTAAATGTATAGGTTCCAAATGGTAAATTTTCAAACAATTCTGATGGTGAATTTGACCAAGCGCTCCATTCATTATTAAAGCCCTCTAAACGATATTGATACTCAGGCTCTTGAAATTTATCAAACTCAGGGATACTGAAGGTAAATTCAAAATTATTGGACTTAGTTTCAAATTCTGCATTATCATGAGAACCAATCAATTTTGGTGTTTCATTTAACTTGTAATTTTTGATAGTATTGATAGTAATTTCATATTCCTTTTCTACAATGTTGTTAAGATCAATAATCGTATAACCTGTAGATGAACCAAACAAATACTTTGAATCTCCAAGACTTGAAATACTTTCATATCCGGTCATTCCCTTTCGTAGCTCACTGGGAAATGAAATATGGTAAACCTCCAAATCATTAGTTAGTTTACCCTTAGCGACAAAGCTTAAATTCTTCTTTGAGAACCCCCATAACATTTGATCATCAGTAACCACCAACTTACCCGAAGTATATTTATTATTAGGAAATAGTTGACTCAAAACGCTATCTCTTTTAAAAACATTTGATTGTTTTTCATATGAAAAAACACCCTGCCTGTATGCATATAGTATTTTATCTTGGTATTTAACAATACTAGAATTTAATCCCTTATTGATTGAATCCTTTTCAACTTGAAGTGCTTTTCTATAATCGTTATCCACTTCAATTCTATACACCCCTTTGTATTCATGACTTACAAATACAGTATGTTCATCCAAAAGTTCAAAATACTTCGAAGAATTTTGAAATCCCTCTATCCTATTTCTGAAACTCCATTCACCTGCACGGTTTTCCAAAACATTCAATCCATTATAATTCCCTTGCAGTAATAAATTTGTTTTTGGAACGGGCTTAATATCCCAAGTTCCATCAACCGAAGAAATTTCTGTAACCCGATTACCATTGACTATAAAAGTACCAAGATTGTGTCCGCAAAACAGTTGGCTGTTTATTTCCTTTAAACACCAAACCTGTCCTTTGGTTCCCTCAATAAATTTAAAGGATTCTTTGGAAAGAAAGGGTTTATAAAACAAACCTTGATTTGTTCCTATATAGAGGTTTCCTTGATAGATAATTGAAGCATATACTGTACCTAGTGTACCTTTATCATCTGTGTAAATCCTATAAGGAGAGGTAATATTTACAGAATTGATTCCGTTATCCAGACCCAACCAAATATTATTCTCTTGATCTTCAAATAAGGCCAAAACCGTATTATTACTCAACCCCTTTGCTTGATTTATTTCATAATTAGCCTCACCATCTGTAGTTAGATGAATTAGACCCTTTGAAATAGTCCCCAGAGCAAAACTTCCATCATGAAGCTTAATACTACAATACACCCCTACTTTTGACAACAATTCATTTGCAGGAATTTGCCACTTTTCAATTACTGAACCTTCTAAGACATAAAAACCACTTTCCATGGTTTGCACAAGTAAATTACCTCCTTTGTTGTAAACATTAATAATATTAGCATCCCTTAAGATCAAATGATTGGAAACCAAAACCGCTATACCATTATCAATCTGAAAAAGCCCCTCGCCTATGCTTTGAAAATAGACCTTACCGTCTACCTCGTACATTTTGGTGATACCAATTTTAGAATCAATGATATTAAAAGTTTCATCCTTTAAACTATAAATATAGATACGGTTTAGGGATTGAAATAGGACATACTCATCTATGGAAAAAATCTTCCAGAATTGCTCATCATCAATTAACGCCTTGTTAAGTTGGGCCGATAATGAATCATATTTCAACCTTCCCACGTCATTTCTACGCCACACCCCGAATTCCATGTAACAGCCTGTAAAAATCATATCATCCAAGGAATAAACCGATCTTATAATGGTTTCATTGGGTGAGGGATAAAGATTCCATTGAGCTCCATTGAATTCCAGCAACCCTTTGTTATTTCCTACATATATATACTGATTATCGGATTGGGAAATGGACCAATTTTGATTTTCTGCCCCATAATCCTTTGGGGTATATACTTCAATAGGCGGCAATTCTTGGCCTACACCCTGAACCATCATAGTTAAAATGACGACTAGAGTTGTGAAGTATATTCGATTAAGAAAAAGTGATTTCATCTGTATAACAATAATACAAACTATCTTCGAATTGAACCGATTAAATGAAGATTGTAGTTATAAATCTGTTGTCAAGATGCTCTCAATAATCTCCAGTTCTTGTTTTGAAAAATCCTTATTATCTAGAGCTCCCAAATTATCCAAGAGTTGCTTTTCACTACTCACCCCAACTAATACGGAAGTAACTCGTTTATCCTTCAGTAACCAGGCTACGGCCATTTGGGCAAGGGATTGATTTCGTTCCTCGGCCACTTGGTTTAATTCCATGGCCTTGGCTATTTTTTCATGAGTCACTTGATCCTTTTGTAAAAAACCTGTTGATTTTGCAGCACGGGAATCCTCTGGGATACCTTTAAGATATTTGGAAGTCAAAATCCCCTGTTCTAAAGGTGAAAAAGGAATACATCCTATACCTTCTTCCTCCAAAACGTCCATCAAACCACTCTCTACCCAGCGATCCATCATATTATATCTAGGTTGATGTATCAAACAAGGAGTACCTAAATCTTTCAATATAGCAACTGCCTTTTTGGCATCTTCGGCACTGTAAGAAGAAATCCCTACATACAAAGCCTTACCTTGTCTTACAATTAAATCTAACGCGGCCATGGTTTCTTCAAGTGGTGTTTGATCATCTGGCCTATGGCTGTAAAAAATATCCACATAATCCAATCCCATCCGTTTTAAACTTTGATCCAAACTAGCAACCAGATATTTTTTGGAACCCCACTCGCCATAAGGTCCTGGCCACATATAATAACCTGCCTTTGTCGAAATCACCATTTCATCCCTATATCCCAGAAAGCTTTGCTTTAGTATCTTACCGAAATTCGCTTCTGCCGAACCCGGTGGCGGCCCATAATTATTAGCCAAATCAAAGTGGGTAATGCCATGATCAAAAGCTGTATGTAATATTCTCTTGGAGTTGGACAAATCATCGACATGACCAAAGTTGTGCCAAAGACCCAAAGAAATCTCAGGTAATAGCAAACCGCTTTTCCCACAACGTCTGTAGGTCATATTTTGGTATCTTGTTTCTGAAGGTGTGTAAGACATAATAGACATATTATATCTCAAATTTAGGCATAAAAAAAGCCTTAATCAAACATGATGAGTTATATTAAAAGCAATGGACTTAATCCAAGATCATATTTTTACAACAACTAGGTTTTGTCCAATTTCATTGATCAATTCCTTCCTTTTTCATCAGGATATAATTCGGGTAATGGATCACTCTGCCAAAACTCTTTAGTATCTATGTCTAAAATGGTAAGTCTTCCTGTAAAAGCTGCTCCTGTATCTACATTCCAAACATTGATAGCTTGCATTGGAAGTTAAACATCATAATACAATGTTGGAGTATGACCTATATAAATTTCATTATAAAGTTTTAATCGCTTAGGATAAAGGCTTGATTGCTTTTTAACTCTTTTATCCATTACAAGAGCCATTTCCCAAAGTGTTCTGTCCCAATTATAATTAGATTCATAAAATTCTTGCTCTGGTCCTTTCATAGAGGTGAAACCTGCATGAATGAAGAGCCTATTTTTATCGTAAATGTGATATAATTTCATTCTTTCAAAAAAGAATAAATGCTCTTTTTTCTCTTCTTCTGTTAATTTCTCGTAGCTCTCAACCGTCAAGCTCCCGCCATGAAACAGCCAAGTTGTGCTAGCCTCCTCTGTCTTCAAATATTTTTCACTCCAAACGTCATGATTACCTTTAATGAAAATGCATTCTTGCTTTTCTGATAAATCAATAAGGTATTGAATAGTTTGTGCAGATTCGCTCCACCCATCAACATAATCACCTAAGAAAATTAAAACATCATCTTTAGTTACTTTAGCTCGTTCAACAACTTGAATTAATGCCCTCAAGCCCCCATGTATATCCCCAATCACTAATGTTCTTTTCATTGTTTCATGAATTAAAGTCTATAAATGCTGTTGGCACCTCATCAGTTAACCAAACTCCATTTTCTGATTTAAAAAATTGATGCCCATTATTGCACATTTCTAATGCTCTAATACTGAGAATTACAGGTTTTCCCCTTCTCAATCCAACATTTGTTGCCGTGTCTTTATCCTTGCTTAAATGTACATATTGGCGACTCATTTTTTTTAGGCCATATAACTTTATTTGCGACATAAACTTTTCTACTGTACCATGATATAAAACTAATGGAGGCGTTAATGGCTTTAAGTTTAAATCTATCTCCTTTAATGAATGCCCTTGATTTGCTCTAATTTTAGTCTGGTCTGAATTAAATGAAAATCGCTGTTTGTCGTTTGTTGTTACAACCTCTGCCATTTCTTTAAATGTAAATCGCAATTCAGATTTCTCTAAAATTTCACCTACAGAAGCCCACCCCTGTTCATCTAATGAGAGGCCAATACTATCAGGTTTATGTCTTAATACTAAACTTAAAAACTTACTAATTTGTTTTTTATCTTTTTCGTTCATCTTTCTCTGTTTAAAATCATTTATATTATCAAATTAGCTTTTTCTCCAGCAATACCTATTTCTACTCTACTCCCTGAATTAAAATTCAAAAAATCAGATTCAATACCATCACTAAAAATAACACCTTTGGTTGGCATATTAGATTCAATTTTCAACGTTTGTCTTTTAGTTATAACCCCAAAGCCTATATCTGTTTGAGTAACTTTACTCAAAAAAGGTTCTCTAACTACAAAAATTAGTTTTTCATCTTCCCAATTAATTTGAGATTGATGCTCATTTTCCCCAATTGTGTTAAATCCATAAATATTATGTGACATATTGAAAATGGAACTCAACCAACCTGTCGAACCAGCCCCAGTGGAAACAATAATTCCACTTGATGATTGCTTTTCTTTTCTCCCTTTAAACCCTATTTCATATCTAGAAGATATATGTGAATCTGCTCCTATGTAAAAGTCATTAAATGCCAATAAGGTTTGTCCATCATTCAATTTTGCTTGAGCCATAGTGACTTTCTTTGTCTCAAAAACTCCTTTAACCACTTCCTTAATTAGATTATTCAAATCACTTGGAGTATGTTTTAACAGAATACCGTCATAACGCTCTGGGTCTGGATTTACTCCTAAAATTGGAAATCCATTTACATACTTTGCTGTATTGGCTACCAATCCATCCTGTCCTATAACTACAATCAAATCATTTTCAGTAAAAATATAAGTTGGCAAAAACGAACGATAAATAATCTTGAGCTTTAAATGTTTGGAAATACTTTTTTGAACTTCATTCAATGATTCATAGAATTTTTCATTTTCTATTTCATAAAAATTGAAATCACCTCCAGACCTTTCGATATAAAACTTGGCTTGAGCCTTTGAGTTAAATCTTTCGATTAGCTGCTCAAGCCTTGTTTTTTCTCTAATTATTATTGCTCGTTCAAAATTCATACTTAATTATTTACTGGCTAGTATTGAATCCAACAATTCTGGGGAAATATTCAAGTTCCCAATTTTATCGGCATTTTCAGCAAGTTCTCTAAAAGCCAATGCTATATTATTACTTGGGTTATTTCCAGAGTTACTTATAGCCATTAAAGTTTTCCAGTCCACCTCTTTATATGGTTTTAAATTCGCATTTAAAACATACTCTTTCATATCAGCTTCCTTCTTCTCATTGGCAACTTGAATATCAATAAGGCCTTTTTTCTTTTCTTCTAAGGAAATATTGGAGCTCATTTCCATTTCTTTTAGCTTTTGTTCATTTTGCTGTTTCACTACATCTGTTTCCATTTTCTTTTCGACAATCTGTTTTTGCTTTTCTTCTACAGCAATTTCAGTATTCAATTCACTTTCCCTTATCATTCGCTCTTGCTCAACAGCAAAATTTCTACGTTCGTAAATAGCCTGGTCGGCTTCTTTTTGCAAAGATTCTCTCATTTGCGCCTCCAATGCCCTAGCCATTTCGGGATTAGGAGTAACAGCTAATACATTTACACTTAAAATTTCCAGACCTAGCATTTGAACCGTTTTGGATTTCTGAATACTCGTGAATATTTCAGTTTCTATCTCATCAAGCTTTCTCAAAGCTTCTTTTAAACTCAAACGTTGAATAATAGACGCACTAGCTGTTTGAGCTTCATTTATAATACGCTGTTGAATCTTTTCATAATCGTTTTTTAAGTACTGCTTTCTGTTGTTTACAGTAAAGTCCAAAGTCTCGGCCAATTGTTTTGGATTCAAAATCTTATAGGTGACCTGACCTTGCAATGAAACTTCCTGATAATCTTTAGTTGTTTCATTAAATACAAATTGAAAATCATCACTTTGTACAGGAATTGAAACTATAGATGAATTAGGTGAAAAATAGAAGAATGACAATCCTCTCCCTTCTTTTTTAATTTTCCCTGCCTTGTAATGAATTACATAATTCATTGAGTCGAATTTTATATAATTTATTCCTAACATAACTTTGAGTTTTAAATATTAGTTTGCGTATTTATTACACAAATGTAGTCAGAGAAAATATTTCAACCAAACATATTTTGCGTTTTTTTTACGCAAATATATTAATTAATTGATTTTAAGCTTTTTAAATTTCGAATATTATTCCTTCTTTTTTCAGCTGGAAGTAACGCTTCTGATTAAATTGGAATAAATTGGCAGGTCTACCCGATCCTTTCGAAGTCTTTTCTTCTAGTTCATCAAGGATATTTAAACTCAATATTTTCTTTCTAAAATTTCGTCTATCAATATCCCTACCTAAAAGAGTAGTGTAGAGTTTTTCTAAATCTGAAAAAGGGAATTTTTTATCAAGTAGCTCAAAACCTAAAGGTTCATAGGTTATTTTACCTTGCAATCTTTTGATAGCAATGTCGAGAATATTTTTATGGTCAAAGGAAAGTTTTGGTAGATTCTTAATATTAAACCATTCTACTTCTGCTGCATCAGTTGATGCAAATAATTTGAATGCATTAGGTCTAACCAAAGCAAAATATGCTACAGATACCACTCGCCCCCTTGGATCTCTTTCGGGTTTACCAAATGTATATAACTGCTCAAGATAGTTTATCTTAACACCTGTTTCTTCATGTAGTTCTCTCTCGACTGCTTCTTCTAAAGATTCTCCATTGAGGACAAATCCCCCAGGAATAGCCCACGCTCCTTTAAAGGGGTCATATTTTCTCTTAATTAATAGTACCGAAATATTACCTTCTTCATATCCAAATACGACAGCATCAACCGTTAATTTTATAAATTGGTCACTCATATGTGTAGTTTATACGCAAAAGTAATTGTTTTTATTCGACATAATGTTACTTTAAAATCCTATTAAGAAAGATAATAAACAAATTAAAATAGTTTGACTTATAACATTAAAAAGCCTTAATCAAACATGATTAAGGCTTTTAATTGACTAACTAAAACAATCAAAAAATAAATATGAATCTGCTATATAACCTTTTAATGGCTTCATATATGTTTTCAAATTTATCCGATTACTTTAAACTTTAAAAACAATTGAGGTCAACCATCTATACAACAGGGTGAACAAAAAAAAACCGAGCCTTCCTAAAGAAAGCCCGGAATCGCTATTAACCCATCCTGTAGGGTCCATAGACTTGGATTATCATAAATATTATTTTGCTATTAATTCTTTATCCGTAATTTATTTAACAAACAAAGGCAATGATAACTATCTTGTTCACTAAACTACCACCGTTTTCAACAACGTATAACCATCCGATGTGTTTCCAGTGATGGAATCCAACATATTCCCACTCAAACTATCTGAAAAAACATTGTCGTTTGCATTCAATGTATTTGCTTCACCGTTGTAACCCAATGTTGCATAAACAGTATCACAAACATCTTTTGGAAAGGCAATCTGTGTTACCCGAATAGAATTTTCATTGGAATCTAAAATCTCTAAATGTATATGTGGAGCTCTTCCATTATACCATCCCGGAAAAATACTTATAAAAGAAACTTGACCATTTTCATCTGTCAACTGCCTACCTCTTAAAAAATGTACATCCGTATAATCGGTGCTTTGCATTTGGGTGCCACCGTATTCTGAATAGTTGCCTTCTGCATCACAATGCCATAAATCTACATACACTCCAGACAACGGATTGCAATCATCACTTTGATCTTGAACTGTTATATTAATCAACAATGCTACACCATTTCTATCTGAAACAATATTGGCCTGCACCAAATCGGCCGGAGTCATTATGGGGAAAGGACCCGCCGTCTCACTTGGTGAAAGCGTACAATCACCCACTACATTTTCTCCATCAACAGTAGCATCATCATCACTTGAACAGGAATTAAAAACTGTCGGGATAGCAACAATGGTTCCCATACCTATCAGCCCCTTTTTTAAAAATTCATTTCTTTTCATCATCAAAAAAATTAGTTACAATCCTAAATTATTATCAATGAATGGATTGCGAAAAAAATTGCGAGGAACTCGGTCTATAGTGAGGTAAATTTGATCATTTAAGGATGTAGCAGGAAAATTGAGGTGAAAATTTATAAGAAATTCTCTATGTTTTTTTTGTAGGTAGTTCCTATCGGAAAGGTATTATTTTTAATTATTACCGATTGGTTTTCAATCCTTTTTATTCTATCCAGGGCAACTATATACGATTTATGTATTCTAATAAATTTAGAACTTGGCAATTTCCTTAAAACCGCTTTCATGGTTGAACGTGCTACCACAGGTCTATCATCTTCCAAATGGATTTTAATATAATCGTCCATAGCTTCAATATAAATTATGGTGTTTAAAGCTATATTGTATAGTTTATAATTGGCCCTAATAGCCAAGTGCGTATTTTCTTTTGAGCTACTGTTTTCAAGCTCTACTTGCTTAACAACTCTTTGAACAGCTTGATTGAATCGCTCTTGTGAAATTGGTTTTAATAAGTAATCTGAAGCATTAATCTTAAAACCTTCAACTGCATATTTTGAGTGTGCCGTAGTAAAAATAACCTTAACTGTTTTCTTTAAAGCATTGTAAAAATCGATCCCGTTTGCCTTTGGCATTTCTATATCCAGGAAAATGACATCCACATCAAACTTATTTATGTAACGTTTAGCATTATCTAAATTAGTAAATGTGTGTGCCAATGTCATTACACTCGTTAGTTCCTCAGAATACACTTGAATAATTTCAAGGGCAAGTGGCTCGTCGTCTATGGCTATGGCTGTAATCATTGCAATTCTATTTCCAGCTTTACTTTAAAATATTGCGAGGTTTCAATAATTTTTAAATCGTGTTTATTTGGATAAATATAAGCTAAACGTCTCTGAGTGTTTTTTATGCCTTCCTTTGTAGAGTTTATGTCAACTATTTGCGTATTGTAATTGGTGTTTTTAACTATAAAAAAAAGTGTATTATCTTCAATGGACATCAAAATATCTATTTCTGATTTTTCATCTTGACATATCCCATATTTAAAGGCATTCTCAACAAAGTTGATAAGCAACATAGGCGCAATGGAATGATGGTCGGTAATACCTTCTTGTTTAAAGTTGATTACAACATCGTCGCTTAACCTCAATTTTTGCAGGTCAATATAATCGTTAATGTAGTCAATCTCATTTTGAATAGACACACGAGCTTGATCGTTTTCTGTCACCACATACCTCATTATATTGGATAGTTTTAAAACTGCCATAGGAGTGGTATTCGCCTTTTTTAAAGCCAATGCATAAATCGTATTTAAAGTGTTGAATAAAAAATGGGGGTTAATTTGAGCCTTTAAATATGAGAGTTCTGTTTGCAATTGCTCATTTTTTAAATCTTTTAAATGGTTATCCAAACGTAAATAAAGTGATAATAGGAAAATCAAGACAAAAGGAAACAGACGACTTTCCCGTGGAAAAATATTGAATAGCGGATTTTTCACTTCAGGACCGCCCTGTCTGGGAGGCATATTACCGGGGTTATTCGGGATAGGCAAATCTGGTTTCAAATCCATCAATAAATCTGGAACAAAATAAATAATAGCATAACTGATTAACAGACTTATCAATAGCAATCCCCAACGCTTAGAAATGTAAAACTTTGGCACAATAAAGTAATAATTGAGATAAAAGAAAACCAACAATAATAGATAACTTAACAAGCTCTTTTTAAAGGGCTCAACTTTAAATATGCTAAAATCCCATGACAAATCTGGTGATGACAAAAACGGAATACTTATGATGGCAAGACCAAAAAAAATACTAATCAATAATTGTCTGTTCTGTAAAAGTGATGTCATTACCCAATTTATTATATAAAATTACAGATCCATAAAAATATATTAAAAAAAAAGCGGTTTATATGGACATTTCTGAGGTAAACAAAGTTAGATCCCTGAACAGTAAGTAAAAATTAGAAGTAGTTAAAAAACTTGGAAGCCAAAACCACATGCATCGCACTAAACTAAAAACAAAAAATCCGCAACCACTTGTAAATCAAGCCTGTTACGGATCTTTCTAGTACAGAAGGCGGGACTTGAACTTTTCAAATATTGAACATCTTAAAACACCCTAAAACAACCAGACTTCTCTTTATTCACAAAGCTTTAGAAGATTTATAAACAATTTAACTTTTGAATGTATTTGCATGTTTTTGTATTAAACGTATTTTTACCGTACAAAAATCGTACAATTATGGCCTCCATTAATTTCCTCTACAGATCTACAAAAGATTATGCTCCATTAAATTTAAGACTTCTTTTTAGAATTAATAACCAAGATAAAGTGATCGGCACAAAAACTAAACTTGTCGTTTCAAAAAATTACTGGAAGAAACATAATTTAAAAAGATTAAAGGATATAGATATTTTAAATGAAAGAAAAAAAGTTAACGACGAACTTGATAAAATTGAAAGTTTTCTTCTAAAAAAATTCCACAACTCCAACCCAAATCTTATTGACAAAAAGTGGCTCAACAACCAATTAGAAGCCTACTACCAAGAGGAAAATGATTTTATAGAAGAACCTACTGACGGACTAGTAGAATATTTCGAAGATTTTCTAAGAATTAAAGGAAAAGAAATTTCCGATAGCTCCATAAAAAAATATACTACGGTGAAAAACCTAGTCATTAAATTTGATAATTATACACAAAGAAAAACCAAGATAAATGAAGTAAATCTTGCCTTCAAAGATGAATTCGAAGATTTCTGTTTAAACAATCACTATTCGTCCAATACCATTGCAAAGGCACTTAGAACAATCAAAACGGTATGCAATCATGCTAAATTAAACGGGCATTCAATTAGCCACCAAATAGATTCCATCAAACCTAAATACCTCAAACCCGATCATATTTACCTAAATGAAAAGGAAATAACCTCCATAGAATCTATTGATGAAAATAAACTTACCGAAAGCCTTACAAATGCAAGAGACTGGCTATTAATCAGCTGCTACTGCGGTCAAAGAGTTTCCGATTTCATGAGATTTGATAAATCCATGATTAGGTTCGAAAAAAACAAGCCACTAATTGAATTTACGCAAAAGAAAACTGGAAAAATAATGACCATTCCAGTGCACCAAAAAATCATGAAGATTTTAAGCAGAAGAGACGGAAACTTCCCAAGACCAATATCTGACCAGAAATACAATAAATACATAAAAGATGTATGTGACTTAGCAAAAATCAATCAAATCATTAAAGGAAGTAAAAAACAGGAGACTAAAAAGGACAGTAAAATTTATCGTAAAATTTCTGGGGAATTTCCAAAACACGAATTAGTTTCGTCTCATATTGGCAGGAGATCTTTCGCCACTAATCACTATGGAATTATTCCTACCACATTCCTAATGTATATTACTGGACACAGCACGGAAGCAATGTTTCTTAAATACATTGGGAAGAGCAATAAAGATTTAGCTTTAGAGATATCTAAATTCTTTTGACGATAGAAGAATACGCTTTAAGATAAATTAAGAAAGCCTGCATTACCAAACGCAAGCTTTCCTAAATATAAAAATCAATTTAAATCATCAGGATAATAAATATTTCCACGAAGCGTTTCATCATTCAAATTTTCAATTTTCACGATAGCAGCCGCTAAAAAACACCAATAACCTCGATGAATTTCGTTGCTCTTATGGGTTCCATAATAGCCCGACCCTTTAAGACATTGATACCATTTATTTTCCAAGAAAAATTTAAGTTCACTTAATAAATTTATCTTATCACCTTCTTGAATTACTTTTTTTAAATGGCCAAAGTTCTTATCAATATCAACATAGGCTTTTTCACTTTCTTCAAAGTTGAGATTTACGTTTGGATACACTAAATATTCTAACAACAAATCCTTTACATTATCCCTCTCAAATTGTTCATGAAATAAGATAAAATATTCGTCATTTGGAGGAAGAATTAATCTAGCAATTGACAAAAGCTGAATCAGCGCAACATAAACATTATAAACATATTGCCCATAATACAATGGTTTTCTATCCTTTAGCACATATGCCAAACTTAGGCCACCATGCTTCCTGTGAGATAGGAAATACATTGCAGATTTTTTAAGGATTTTTTTTACCTCATCTTTTGAAAAATCATCCCCTTTAGAATATTTGGCTATTAAAAGATTTCTAAAAAAATCAAAATATAATTTCTCTTGCCTTTGCAAAATCTTCACATCCAAGGAATTTTTATCTTTTTCAAACCTACGTTCAATTTTTTCCAAATCCTTAACTTCTCTGTCCACCAATTCTTTGAAATAACTATAGCTCTTAAAAGGATCTCTTTGCTTTAAATTCATGGGTTATAAACATCAACTACATTGCCTAATTCGTCTAAAATATAAAAAATATTTGTCCCGTCAGGAAATACAACATTTAAAATACTAATATAATTTTGTGATATTTGAGAACTCAATAACAAATCGCCATTTACAGCATTAGTTATTCGATTACTAGATAGAATCCAGGGTTGGCTCATTTGAATTCCATCTGAAGTATCACCTAAAAGTGATTGAGGATTCACGTTGTAATTAGATGTATATTTACTTTCAACAATTAAAAATTGTCCATTTGTAGTATTCTCAAAAATTCCATCAATACCCCCGTTGGTAACCGAAGTATCATCCAAATCTATAGCTCTAGTATGCTTTGCCTCATAACCTCTTTCAAACAGCCTTACATCAGTGGTCATTTCACCAAAATTACCTTTCCTTACAGTTGAATTATTTAAATCAAGTTCAAACCAATCCACGCCATCAAGAACATTATCTATTATTTGTTTTTGTGTCTTAAATGTATTGTCAACATATTTAACTATTAATTCTCCTGCTTGAATAAGTTCATCTCCATACTTTATCAACTTGAGACCTTTTACTAAGGCCGCTCCTGGAATAATATCAACTAAAATAAATCCACCAGCTACCGCTCTACTAGAATCAACACCATAAAAGTCTTCTCCTGTAATTAAAATAATCACATCTTCAGCTGGCAGAAAATATCTCCCTGCAATAACTAAAGAGTTCTCTATTACTGATTCAAAAAATGAGTTTATATCGCAAGACAGACAATCTGGATCAAAACTAGGCAAACCATATTCATACCATTCATTCTCAGAATAGCTATACATGTAATGATATGCTTCATCCAAGGGAATATCAGATGGAGCTATAGTCAACTCGCTGGAAGGATTTATTATTCTTGGTTGCTGAGTTGCAAAAAGAACTAAATCTTCATTGCTCATCAAATAATACATTCCTTCATTATTTGGCAATTGATATGTAGCAACATATGACAATGCTGGATTGCCTGAATAATTACCTGTTTGACTATAATCCCAATTATCATCTGTTGTAGATCTTAACTCCAAAGTCATCAAGGCTTTTTCTAAGGCAATGGCACATTCCTCAGAAATATTGCCCTGATTAACACTTAACACATTACATCCTTCATTGTCTAATATATAATCCAAAATAGCTTGAGCATCTATCCAATTAATTTCATTATTCAACCAATCAACAATTTCAACATCATCATTAGACAAATCCAATAGCGCACTTAAATTAAGATTTAAGTAGATACCCTGATCTATTAAATTGGGACTAACAACAAACGGAAGGATATTACCCCCAGATGAAGAAGAGGCTCCACAAGAGCATCCAGGGTCCGGTGTTGAAGTTGTTGGTGAGGAATCCCCTCCTCCTTGGGTAACCCAAGTACAAGAATTAGATTCCAACTCCCAACTCCCTCCATTTAAGCATCTAGGATCTGTACAGTTTGCTCCATGAACTTGACCATCATGAGGCGTAGTTTGTTCATGCCATTGCCAAGTTTCAACACATACAAACTGAGCACTTACCTTTGAAGATTGTTCTAAATCTAATTCATCAAATATTATTGATGTAAAGGTTGTGTTTAAATTATCCAAACTTTGCAAATCTAAAGTTGAATATTCTTCCCTAGAAAAAGAGAATTCAACCATAAAAACATCATACTTACCATCACCGACATATGAAAAAACCAAATTTTCTACATGGTTATTTGCTGGATTATCACGAAAAACCAAAAAACTAAAAGAATGGTAATCACTATTAGGATCTGTAATCAACTTTACCCAATCTGTGTTTATTGAAAACCCGTATTCTTGGTTATAAATTTCCCTAGAATATTGCTGATTAATATTGGAATTTAAATCTTCCGAAGATAAAGCATCCAGCTTTGCGACTATGTCAGGTTTATCCATCAAATCCTCTAAACTCACTATGGAATGACTATAACCATCCAATGCTTCAAATTTTTCGGTACCAAGATCTGGTTCCTCTATAGTTTGGCAACTATAAAAAGTAACAAAAAACGTAACAAAAATTAAATAAATTGATTTTTTCAAATGCTTCAAAATTTTTAAATTAAAGGTTATTCCTCAAAACTATATAAGCAATATAATTCTTACAATACGTAGAAATACGTAATTTTA
The DNA here is from genome assembly GCF_001280515.1 of Mangrovimonas sp. ST2L15. GTDB lineage: Bacteria > Bacteroidota > Bacteroidia > Flavobacteriales > Flavobacteriaceae > Mangrovimonas > Mangrovimonas futianensis. Next base: position 83,190 of record NZ_LBIQ01000015.1, read on the forward strand.
CCAATTCTAGTGCACTTTATGCCGTACTCAAAAACTCAGGTCTTTTAAAATCTAATTTTACTCAAATCATATAAAATGCCCAATCCATTTAAAACTAAAGAAGACATATTCCTAGAATTAGCGCATGGATACCTAAACAACAAGGATTATTTTCACGATCATCTTGAGTTCCTACTAAAAGAAAATAAAGTAAAATATGGCGTTAGCAATCTTCAGTATTTGAAGAATGGAATTGAGATCGTTTTGATTGAGCTTGAGGAACTCAAAAAGAACAATTCTCCAATTAAAACACTTTCGATCGATGTATTTCAAGGAAGTTATTTAAAATCAATAGCAATTTCTAGAAATGAACTAAAAGCTCTTTTAAAGAATTTAGAAGATATTACAACTTCTATTCAAAACTCTTCAGCCTTTCTACCAGCTGAAACAACATCCCAAGATGAAAATCGCGGTAAAAACTTCCCTCCAGATGTTTTTTCTAGTTCTGAAGCCCAAGAGCTATTTATCAGATATATTCAAGATTATGGAAACAATAAAACTAAGGAATCTGCAAATTTCAGCTTTTTGTTTTTTGCAATGAAAAGAACAAAACTCATTCACTGCACCCAAAATAAGTTTATGGAAGAATTATCCAAATACAATATCCATTTAGACCAAATTAACGGAAGACAAAGCCTGCCCAAAAACCACGAAAAATATATACCTTTTAAATATTTGTATCGCCTAGTAATGAAATCCGAACCACTATTATAGAAATTGCAAAGAACCCAATAATGCATTAAAAAAGGTGCAATTTCGCACCAAAAAAGGTGCAATTTCTCCTCCTTCGAGCTGACTTCATCTATCTAATTTTGGTCTCAAGTTTAATTTTAAAATCATTTTATGAAACTAGATCAAATTATGTTGAGTCAGTTTTCCTTTGACCAACTCAAAAAATTAATTGAAGGAGCAGTCAGGAGCCAATTAAATGACTTCGGAAAGTCAATTCTAATTCCAAACTCTCATGATGAACTACTCACACGAGAGGAAGCTAGCAACTTCCTAAAGATAGACCAAAGCACACTTTATCACTGGACAAATAAGGGCAAGGTAAAAGCCTATGCCATCGGTGCAAGGAGGTATTACAAAAAAGCAGAGTTAATAGAATGTTTAACCCCAATTTATAGCTCTAATGAAAAATAATGCCAAAACACAACCAGACATCATCAAAAACATCCCCAATTTGCTATCAAAGGTATGTTATTCGCTATCTGATTTATCTTTTAATCTAGTTGGTACAGGAAATTATTCTCAAATCATTGACAAATGTATTCTGGACATAGACAAAGCTAAACGCATGGCAGAAAGAAGCCCAAAGGCCTACCTTCAAGAAATTCATAATGGAATGGAAAGCCTATATAAAGAGGATAATTCAATTGACACAATTCAAATTGAATACAACTTTAAAAAGCCAGAAGGAGACAAAAGAATTGGATACTTAAAACTAACAAAAAACCAAAATCACGATGATAAATAATTATACCAGAATAGGCACAGAATATTATAAAAAAATTGTCGTCCCTCTACATAGTGGAGACAGCTACAATGCTTTAACCAGATGGAAAAAAAGCGAAATAATAACTGATGAAGGTAAAGACTTCTTACAAGAAATCCCCAAATTTGATGGATTTTGCTTAATTCCATCAAATAATAATTATCAGCAAATCATTGGGAACTTTTATAACCGATATGAAAAGATAGAGCATCAATTCTGTGAAGGAAAATTCAATAAAACACTGGGATTTTTAAAACATATTTTTGGAGAACAATTATCCTTAGGCATGGATTATCTAACAATATTATGGCAAAAGCCCACACACATTTTACCCATACTTTGCCTAGTTAGCTCAGACAGAAAAACAGGTAAAACAACTTTTCTAAACTATGTAAAGCTCATATTTCAAAATAACATGACAATCAACAAAAATGAAGATTTTCGCAGCAAATTTAACTCTGATTGGGCCAATAAGTTAGTTATAGCAGTGGATGAAGTCCTTCTAGACAAAAAGGAAGACAGTGAAAGACTTAAAAACCTCTCAACATCAACTACCTTTAAAATGGAATCCAAGGGGATTGACAAGGCTGAAAACCCTTTTTTCGGAAAATTTATCCTATGCTCAAATAATGAAGAAAATTTTATACGAATTGATGAATCCGAAATAAGATACTGGGTAAGAAAGATACCGTCCCTAACTGACGATAACGAGAATCCTGATTTATTAGAAGACTTAAAAAAGGAACTCCCCTACTTTGTAAACCATTTAAACAATCGTAAAATAACGTCCAAAAGAAGAACTCGAATGTGGTTCACAAAGGAGGAAATTTATACAGAAGCGCTATCAACTTTAGTTCATGGCAATAGATCACAATTGGATAAAGAAATCAAGGAACTGATTTTGGATGATTTTGTCAAATTCGAGCAAGATGAAATGAAATACTCATTGTCTGATTTAGTTGAAAAACTGACCAAAAACAATATTAGAGTTTCAACTTCAAAAGTTTCAGAGGTCGTAAAGAAAATTTTCAAAGTTGAAAGCAAAAACGGCTCTTACCCAAAATACCACTTAACGATTAACCCAATAAATAATTCCTATTTCGTAGAGTGTACAAATATCAAGGGAAGATACTATACGTTTAACAGAAAAGACTTTTTCATCTAACTCCTGTTGATTTGTTGACAAAACCACATCAATTACCACTCACCAAAAGCGCTTGTGTGCTACACTTTTTCAACAATACATCAACATGAGCCAATTTCAACACCAATTAACAGCCAATCTTAAATCATAACTTTGACATTAGGCTAGCCCTTGTGAGATTATAGAGCCACAAACAACCGACGTTACTTTTCTTTGCTGCAATGGTTATCTATAAGCCCTGTGGCATAACAACCACCCAGCCACGGTTCCAAACCGAAAACCAACCAAAAAAGCAACGGATTTTTTTACGTTGCTGCAATCCTTACCTATTTGCCCAATGGCATAAAAACCACCCAGCCACGGTTTCAAACCGAAAACCAACCAAAAAAGCAACTGATTTTTTACGTTGCTACAATGGTTACCTATAAGCCCCATGGCATTACAACCATATAGCCGTGGTTCCTAATGGAAAACCAACCAAAACAACGGATTTTTTACGTTGCTGCAATGGTTACCCATAATTTACTGGGTAAAAGAACCATTTAGTTGTGGTTACAGACCGAAAAACCAACCAAAGCAACAGAAATTATTATTCGTTGCTTGCTCCACTATGTTAAAATTTTGCAAAAAACCACCTCGATTACTTAGCAATATTACAATTATGAAAACCATCAACAATTCAACTAATTGATATCTCACCACAAATTTAACTTATATCTTGAGCTCACCGAAAATTTCAAATCATTTTGCTTTAACGACCAATTTGCACAACGCTAGATGAATGAATGTGCATTTGTTGACCCAATGTTGAATAAGAATCAAACGCCAACATATTAAATAAGTGAAAATTACCCTAAATTTCAACATTCAACACTAAAAAATCAAATGTTTTTTTAAAGGAAATAAAAAGCAATAAATTTATAATTGGTTACAACTTAAATAGTGGCTTCTTTTTTAACTATGTAACTATACATATTTCCACAACTGGAGTTTTTTATTTTAGTTATGTTGTTAAATTGAACCAGTTCATGTGTAAAAAGATTTTTTTTGTTCTTTTCTAAATCAATTGGAACTAATTTTTCACACAAAGCTCTTTAACTTTTTCCTCTGATAATTTTGAAATAATTCTGTATTCCCACCAACTAACTTTTAATCCATCCTTTTTGTTATGTCTTATACACTCAACCTTAAAGTCTATCACTATACTTATAAAAAGCCATATTTGAACAATTAATTTTAATAAAGAAACTATGACAAATCTAATTAAGAACTACCAAAAACACATCCCTGTTCTTTAATCTGGATAAATAATATTTTGCAAATCCTATTCACTCATTTTTGAGTGTTAAGCTCTCTTGCTATGACAAACTGATGGACATTCAGTGCCATTGGATCTAGAAGAGGGCTTTTTTTTTTACAACAATCAATCTTTTTCCTTGTTGCAATACAACCCTCATCATTACCGCCTAATTAACAGCAAGTTAAAAACTGAAAACTTATTCCAACAACAATAATTAAATTGTTGTTTCAAGCTTTATATCTACAAGGTTAGAGAGAAGCCAACTGGTTAAAATTAAACACCCACTCAACCCACAATTCAGTTGAATATATTTGACAACAATTATAAATTGTTTTGAAGTATAGCCAAAATTACGTAGTTATACGTATTTCATTTTAAAAGTTAACTACCTATATTAGAGTCATTAATATTACCATTCATTATTAAACCATTTATGAACTCTATAATTCATAATAAAGGGTTTTCCCTTCAAAAAGTATGGCAAAACTTTCCCGAACATTAAAATTCTAAGTTTAACCTACTAAAAAATCACCATGAAAAAACATTTCACCCTATTAGCCTACTGCCTACTGCTTTTTTCCATAACAAACTGCAATAAAGACGACGACCAAATCGCAAACCCTGTAGACCAACTGCCACCACCTACGCAAACTGGTGAAAATACCTTTGGATGTTTACTAGACGGAGAGCCTTTTTTACCTGGCAACGGAGGAAACCCATTGGATTGCGTTTATCAATTTGTAAATGGAGGATACTATTTTGCACTTCAAGCTAATAGAGAGATTGATTTAAATTTAATCAGGTTGGGTTGTAACACCGAAAATCTTGAAATCAATCAAGATGGAGTTTATGTACTAAAAGAAAATATCAATGGTAATGCTTCCGGAAAATATTTTTACGAAACATATCTTAATTACACTTCTAATACACACACAGGAGAATTGACTATCACTAAATTGGATTTTGACAACCATATTGTTTCAGGTACCTTTTGGTATGATGTCGAAGACCAAAATGGCGTAGTCCATGAAATTAGAGAAGGTCGCTTTGATATGCTATTTAGTCAATAAACCAGAACCTGTCTTCTACCTGTAGAATGAGTCTCTAATTTAACACTGCATTTAACCTTTAAATTATTTGACAATATGAATTTTCAATACTATCGTATCAAGTTTACTTTAATTTTAACGCTATTATGGTATGCTCCAATTTTAGCTCAGACCGTAAACACAAGTTTTGCAAACCAAATGAACAGTGTATTTGCAGGTATAGATAAAACTAAAGTACCTTACCAGTTACTACAAGATTACGCCATGGAATTTACAGAATTAACTGCATATGATGGCAGCTCGATAAATAGCGATAATTTTTTGCATCGAGGGCATTACACCCAAATTTACCATACGCTGCTTATGGCTAAAACCCAAACAAATGTTTCTGGTTTGATAAATGCCACAAACTTCAGGAATAATTGGGATAATTTAAGGCAGCCTGGACGTTTGGTGTTAAGCGGGCTATATTTTAAATATAGCAGGTTTAAGGACAATGCTTACCCAAGTTACCTTACGGTTTCCAATAATAAGTATTATGATAAATATGTTGGTGGTATTTGGCAAAACCCCTACCAAACTGAACAGGTCTTTGCAATAGCCCCTCCAGTTTTAAGTTACAACGGTTTAAGCCTTGAAGTACAACTTCCTGCTAGCCTATGGTATACAAATCAAGGTGTTAATGTTCAAAGTATATATATAGATTTTGGTGATGGAAATGGCTACCAAAATATAGCACTCAACCAAGTACGTACCATCACCTACCAACAAGCGGGATTTTATGAGTGGAAATACAAACTTACTTTGACCAATAACCAAATCCTTTATAGCCATAGCCAGATAAAAATTGAGGGAGTATCTACAATATTACCAATGATGAATAGAAGTATTAATGACCCTTGTGCTACAGATTCTCTGGGTGTAGATAAAGTAGAATTTCATGGAACCAAAACCTATTTAGGGCATGCAAATAACGCAGTATTAGAAATAGATTACAGGTATACAGATGGATGTTCATCAATAACTAAACCATTGATTGTGGCAGAGGGATTTGACACGGGACTTTCTGGAGTAGAAAATCCGTTAGGGGATAGCAGATATGCTTATTTTAAACAAGAAGTTCTAGATGCTTCAGGAAGTTTGCCGCTAGAAATTGGAAACTATGATATTATCTATGTCAACTGGGACAATGGAAGAGACTATTAACAGCGTAATGCTTATTTGCTAGAGGATATTATAGACTGGGTTAATAGTGTCAAAGTGGGCAATGAACCTAATGTTGTACTGGGTCAAAGTATGGGGGGAGTAATAGCTCGTTATTCCCTTAAAGATATGGAAGACAATCAGATAGACCATAAGACCAGTCTTTATATAAGTCATGATGCCCCACACCAAGGAGCCAATATACCATTGGGCATACAGTATTTTGCACGTCATATGATAGACCAATTTGTAAGCACCCCAGCAGGAGACCAAAACCTAAATCCCAATGATGGTGGCTCGGTAACCATAGAAGACTTACAAACCTTACTTGAGGCTCCTGGCACCAAACAATTACTGTCCCACACCATAAATAATGGTTTTGGAGTAGATAATAACAGTAACTGGCAAAATGAACTAGAGCTAAAAGGATACCCACAGCAAACCCGTAATATAGCCATAAGCAATGGTAGTCATTGTGCCAATCCTCAAGAATACAGCCCAAATTCTATTTTTTTACAAGTAAAAGGAGAAGGAAAGACTAGCACCCTAACAGATATCATTGCATATATTCTAAAAATGTTAAGTGGAGTAGCCACAGATATTGTAGCAGACCAATTTAACTCTCCGGCATTCCTGTTAGGAAGATTACCAGGAAACAGCAGCTTTGACATGGATTTTACTGCTCGGGCATTCCCCAGTTATGGAAACTCAGCTCAAATATACAAAGGGAACCTCACCTACACCAAAAAACTCTTTTGGATAGCAAACATTACTGTTTCCATTACAAATGAATCATTTAACAACCCAAGTGGCATATTGCCATACGACAACTACCCCGCAGGATTGTACAGCAATCCTTTTAATAGTGGTGGTTTTGATTCATCTAGTTATTTTGGATATTATGACATCACATTTAATAGTTCTGATAACTTTGCTTTTATCCCTACTCCAAGCGCTCTTGATGTGGGTGGTGGCTCAACTGTCTTAAACCACAATGATTATAATAGAATTTACAATGCAGAAAATCCTCCAATTGGCAACCTCTCAATTCCATTTCAAAACTTTATTACGGCTTACGAAGACATTTATAGTTTGAATGAAAACCATATCTCTTTCAATTCCAAAAATGGGAATTGGTTGGCTAAAGAAATAAACTCCGTCAACAATGACGAGGAAGTATTCAACTGTTCTTTTATGTGTGATGGAACTGAAATATCTGGTGAAGATATTATTTGCTCTACCGGCATTTTCACCATACCCGATATCCCATTAACAGGAACTACAGTAACTTGGAGCGTATCACCAACCAGTTCCTTAACATTGACACCTAACAATAATAATAGTGTTAATGTAACCAAAAATCCAGGTTACAGTGGTAATGTAACACTCACCGCGGAAATAACTTCGGATTGTGGTACTATATCAAAACCAAAAACGTTTTGGGTTGGAACACCTACTGTTGTTGCCAAACTAAGCAATGGTGAATTAATATCACACGGACACACCAATCAAGTATGCAAATATCAACAAATGTATACTGATATGAGTATTAATGGACAAAACACTGTCACATGGCAACTGCTGAGTTCTTCCCATACCACTACATGGAGCCAACAGGGCAATAATATATCTTTTTACCTTTGGGCAGTGAACCATACTGCAACCTTTAGGTTTACAACCAGCAACAGTTGTGGTACCATAACCAGAGATTTCACCTTTGTTTCTAAGGATTGTAGTGGAGGGGGCGGAGATCCAGACCCTTGTGATCCACCATTATTAACTTATAGTGTATATCCCAACCCAACAAGTTCTGGGTTAGAAATTGCCCCAACCAATCCAATCCCAAATATTCCTGCGCCATGTCGTACAGGTTCAACTAAATCATCAGAGGATAATGGAAAATTCTCGGGGACACCTTCAATTGCCACTTTATACGATTTTAATGGAAATAAAGTAAAAACTCAAATTCCAGCCCAAGGAAGAATGGACGTTGAAGATCTAAAAGAAGGTCATTACATTTTGGTCATAAAAAATGGTGATAATTCTGAAAGCCACCATATCATCATAGAGTAAATAGATTATTTAACAATAGAATGAATTACATAGCCCTTTAATCGGGGCTATGTTTTTTATCATCTAGACAATTCAAAAAAGTAAATTCATTCTTGAAATTGAAAATAGCCTTAAACTAAAAACAGAGAAAAAAGGAGTGGTATTACCCCCTAATCTTACAAGTAGTGGATTAAGATTTAAAGAAGTAACCTAATATTTAGTCAGTCAATAATCAAAGCCATATTATCTTATTGGAATCTGTAACTTTTATTGTTGTTACAAGACCAATAGATTAACTAGTCAATTTTATTAAGATTTCGTTACAAATAGTCAAATGATTATACTACTCATCCTTTCTATAGTTGGATTTATAATTTTGGATATATTCCTTTTTACCAAACTATTTAGGTTGTTCTTTAAAAAAAAGGGCTCCTTAAATGAATCTGTTTGGTATTCATTAAAACCTGACCTACTCTCATTTTTTGACGGAGAGTTTTGGCGCGATAAAGCATCTGAAACAAAATTAAAGTTCTTTCTATTCCTTTGTTTCGTAATTATAGCTGGAGAATTTATTATTTTAAAACAAACAGGGCTATTACCTAATTAAAAGTACTAATTGTTTTAACTACAGGAAATATAGATAGGTTTTTAAGATTATCTTTTATTAAATCCAGAATCAAAATCAATACTTTTCTCTTGTAAATAGTAAGTTAAAGCCTTATTGTATTTTTAAAATTTGAATATTACCACCTTGAAAAACTACTAAGAAAAAACTAACCTCTTTTAGAATCTTTCAAAACACTCACCTAACTATTCCCTTCAAAATTAACTACGTAGAACTACGTAATTTTAAACAATTTTACAATTTAATAATATCAATTACGGTTTTTACCGTAATTAAAATATAATCATTCTTTATACTTTTAACAGTATCTAACATTTAACATTAAATAAATTAATCATGAATAAAATAGTTCCTGCTCTCATGCTTTTGATGATTACATCAATCACATTTGGTCAAAAAGAAGTAAACGCTTCTTGGAAAAACTATATTAATCCCATTTTTCAAGGTCTTGATAAAGCCAAAGTGCCCCATGCCATATTATTGGATTATGCTATGGAATTTGCTAACGTACAGGCTTACAATGGCACATTAACAGACAGCACTTATGTAGATATGGCTTCTTTAAGCAACATTTACAAAACCCTTTACATGGGTAAAGTTACTAATGACACAATCTATTTTCCAAACATACATCATGTTGCCTACAATTGGATCACAGAAAGGATTGACCAAAATACAACGTCAAAAAACACCCTGGTAATTACGGGACTTCTTTATGAATACTCGATAATAAGCCCAAATGCTTTGGCTCAAAATAAAATTATTGTAAACAACAATAAGTATTATGACAAATACATACATGGTACTTGGCAAAATCCTTATTTGTCGCAATTAGCAATCGCATTCTCATTACCTGTAACTAAATACAATAAACGGGATATCAACCTTGTACTCCCATTGAATCTTATGTTATCAAATATGGCACTAGATATACAGAAAATCGAACTCAACCCTAACGACGGATTGGGCTACAGACAAATCAATTACAATCAAAATTATGCCATTAGCTACGCTTCAAATGGCACTTATGATGTGGTATTTAAAGTAACCTTAACGAACAATCAAATACTATATTCCCATACTCAAATAGAAATAAACCAAAAATTTACAAGTGTTAAATGGGAAGACAGATATGGTAATCCCTAAATAATAAACTAAATCTTTATGAAAAAACTAATTTTAATTGCCCTTGTTTTGCTATTTGCCTGCAAAAACGATGACGATGACAACACCCCCGAAATAGATAAATTACCACCCGCTACTCAGACAGGAGCAGGCACTTTTGGTTGCTTGGTTAATGGAGAGGCATTTGTTGAGACAGGAACTTATTTTAACTGTTATTATCAATTTGTAGATAACGAGTATTATTTTGCCTTAGGAGCTGAGAATGATTCTCACAATATCCTAAGACAAATCATATTGGGATCTAACTCAGCGGAAATTGAAAGCAACAACTCTTATGAACTAGGCTGTTATGAAATACCTCATTCTCATTATGGTGAAGTTTCGTTTACAAACTTAATGGGGGATTATTTTACTTGTGAATCAGAATATGGATTTTTAGAAATAACCCTATTGGATTTTACAAACCACATCGTATCGGGGACATTCGAATTTGACATAGAACATCCGACAACAGGAAATATCATTGAAATTAGAAATGGTAGATTTGACACCATTTTCACTCAATAAACTAACCAAACTATTAATCATGAAAAACTCATTTTAATACTTTATTTTATAAGCCTAACGGGAATAGCTCAAGAACCTCAATTTTTAGAACATAGTATTTTTTTATATGGGTCTTCAAATATCCAGAACCTTCATAAATCTGTCACCTTACAGATAGACCTTATTCCAGGAAATCTGGAAATCACGAAGCCTTTTATTCTGGTAGAAGGGTTTGATCCTGGCAGTATCACTGCACCCGATGAAGCATACGGAGATACCAATATTATGGATTTTGATGACGGAATAGATCTTTCTGGAGCAAATTTGAGGAGTTTAATAGATATTGACTTCATGAGTCAAGACTACGATATCATCTATATCAACTGGAACAATGGAGTAGGAGACATTAGGGAAAATAGTGACTTGCTGGAAATGGTACTGGATTGGGTGAATACTAACAAGCAGGGCAATGAACATAACGTGCTGTTAGGGCAAAGTATGGGTGGTGTCATTGGGCGTTACACCTTAGCCCGTATGGAGCAAGAAGACGCTAATTTTAACCCTAATGACCCTAGTACATCACCTCATGATGTAGAACTTTTCATTGCCCATGATAGTCCTATGCAAGGAAGCAATACACCCATAAGCATTCAGCATTTTTCAAGGCACATGCTAAATTTCTATATGGGCACACCCGTAGCATACGCCATAGGAGAAAATGCATTGCCAGTAATTTATGGCATAGCAGAATTGGGCAGTAGTCTAATTAACGATTTATTTGGGTGGAACACAACGGTAGATCCCTATGTAAGTCCAGAAGCCTACTTAACTATACAAGACTCACCTGCGGCAGTGCAAATGAATTATTGGTGGGTTGATTATGAAGAAAATGCCACAACAGACCTCCATGATTCATGGCAACAAGAGTTTGAGGCTATGGGCTACCCTCAAGGCCCAAGAAATATTGCGATAAGCAATGGTAGTGAATGTGCTGACGATCATGGATTTTCTCCTGGAGACCTTCTTCTTCAAGTAGATGACTTAGATAATCCTGATATTTTTGGAGACATTGTTAATATGATTGCTGTTGCAGGGTCTAATGACATAGGATTATCGTTCGTAGGTTCTTTACCTGGAGCCAGTAAATGGTATTATGATTTTGATTTAAGGTCAACACCTAATGGAGGAGGCCAACAAGTGTATTATGGAAGTATCAATTATGAAAAAAAATTACTTTGGCTATTAACAATTACCCAGAATGTAACGCAGAGGAATATAAATTCTCCAAGTGGAATATTACCTCATGGATACTATCCAGGTGGCTCATATGATGTGGACAACGCCTTAGGTAATTTGCCTGATCAATTCCCTCCTGTCATAGTTCACAATCAAAAATATGGATTCATTCCAGTTGTTAGTGCTCTGGATATTAAACGGAATAGTAATCAAGTAAACCAGTCAGATTACCTTAAAAGCTATTCTGGAGGAACCACACCTGAACCAGCTTTAACCTCTAATTTTGAAAATTTCATAGTAGGGTTCGCTCCAGGCGAAAACAATGAGCATATTTCGTTTCAGACTAGAAACGGTAACTGGCTCGCCACTGAACTGGGTGATAATAATGCAACTACCACAGACTATTCATATATATGTGACGACACACAAATATCTGGAAACGAGTACCTCTGTTTTAGTAGTGTTTATTCTGTACCAAATATTGCTAGCACCTATAATTGGACAGTTACAAGTGGAGGTAACTTGGTTACTTTGTCTGGCAGCAATTCACATGCGGTCACTGTTACGCCTAATAACAATCTTAGTGGAAACATAACCCTAGAGGTAACCTATGGGGATGGAGGTACAGTTTGTGGAGATGTAACAAAAATATTAAATATTAGAGTTGGAGCTCCTACAGTAATTGCCAAATTGAGCAACGGTGAATATATATCACATGGATACACCAATCAAGTATGCAAAAATCAACAAATGTATACTGATATGAGCATTAATGGTCAAACATCCGTTACTTGGACATTGTTAAGTTCTTCCCATACCACTTCATGGAGTCAACAAGGCAACAATATTACTTTTTATCTTTGGGCTGTAAATCATACAGCAACCTTTAGGTTTACTACCAGTAACAATTGTGGGACCATAACTAGAGATTACACCTTTGTTTCAAAAGATTGTAGTGGTGGAGGTGGGGACCCAGATCCTTGTGACCCACCATTATTAACTTATAGCGTATATCCCAATCCAACAAGTTCGAGTTTAGAAATAGGGACGAGTAACCCTACTCCAAATATTCCTGCACCATGTCGAACAGCTTCAACTAAACCATCTGAGAAGAATGGGAAATTCTCGGGTACACCTTCAAGAGCTACTTTATATGATTTTAATGGAAATGAAGTAAAAACTCAAATTCCTGCACAAGGAAAAATGGATATTGAGGATTTAAAGGAAGGGCATTACATTTTGGTCATACAGGATGGTGATGAATCTGAAAGCCATCATATAATCATAAAGTAAATAGGTTATTTAACATTGGAATAAATTGCAACAGCCCCTTAATTGGGGCTATGCTTTTTTTAGTAATAAAGGAAATAAAAGGTTAATGGTCAACACCAAATCACTAATTCAAAAAAACAGCCAACAATAGAAAACAATAATTATTTTTATTGTTGTTGTTGTGATACAATCAATAATACAGGGAATTAAGAGGCTCAACTATCTTTTCTTAATGTCTTTTCCTTGCTACCGAGGTAACCTTTTCGATTGGCGGCTCTCACACATCCCAAAATCCTAAACATCCCACCAAGTCATTAACTCTACCGCATCAAAAGCTCCTTCCTCCTTCAAGCAAGCCAAGTAATGACAAAAATCTCGTGAACATAATCCCTTTTCTACCGAATAATTTTGTTACACCCTTGTGCAATGAAGAAAAGTGTCAATACTTGAATCACAATTAAACAAACCATACAAAAATCGTACAAAAATAAAAACAAAAAATCCGCAACTACTTGTAAATCAAGCTTGTTACGGATTTTTTTAGTACAGAAGGCGGGACTTGAACCCGCACGAACTAATGTTCATTGGATTTTAAGTCCAACGTGTCTACCAATTCCACCACTTCTGCATCGTATTTTGTGGTAAACCCAGAGCGAAAGACGGGATTTGAACCCGCGACCCTCACCTTGGCAAGGTGATGCTCTACCCCTGAGCTACTTTCGCAGTATTTTAAGAACGTGCATTTGTCTAAATGCGGATGCAAATTTAAAATTTTTAAATGAAAAGCAAAGCCTTTTTTAAAAAATAATACAAATTATTTAAGCCTGCTTCTTTTTCACAAGCATTCTTTTGATTTCATTGAGCTTCATTAAAGCCTCAACTGGTGTCAACGTATCAATATCTGTATGCAAAATCTCCTCCTTAATTTGTTCTAATAAAGGATCATCCAAATTAAAGAAACTCAATTGTAAATCATCTGTTAAGGTTTTTACCTTATCTGTCAACTCTTCACTGGAATGGGACTTTTCAAGTTTTTCCAAGATTTTATTTGCTCTACGAATGACCTGTTGTGGCATCCCAGCCATTTTCGCCACATGGATTCCAAAACTATGCTCACTACCTCCTTCTACCAGCTTCCTTAAAAACAGCACATTATCTTTCAACTCTTTTACGGAAACATTGAAATTCTTGATACGACCAAACGTTTCACTCATCTCATTCAACTCGTGATAATGGGTCGCAAACAACGTTTTTGGTTTGGCCGGATGCTCATGTAAATACTCGGTGATGGCCCACGCGATGGAAATTCCATCATAGGTGCTTGTTCCACGACCAATTTCATCCAATAACACCAAACTCCTATCTGAGATGTTATTCAAAATAGACGCCGTTTCATTCATCTCAACCATGAAAGTAGATTCGCCCATAGAAATATTATCACTGGCTCCTACCCTTGTAAAAATCTTGTCAACCAATCCCAATTTAGCCGATTCGGCTGGAACAAAACTTCCTATTTGCGCCATCAAAACAATTAAAGCCGTTTGACGTAAGATGGCCGATTTACCAGACATATTAGGACCTGTAATCATTATGATTTGCTGGTCATCTCTTGTTAAGAGTACATCATTGGCAATATAAGCCTCACTTGGCGGCAATTGTTTTTCAATAACCGGATGTCTACCATTTTTGATATCCAAATCATGCGATTCATCAATAATGGGATAGGTATAATTATTTTCTTGAGCTAATTGGGTAAAACCTGAAAGACAATCTAACTGACCTATTAAAAAGGCATTTTGTTGCACTGGTTTGATATATTGACTCATCCAGGAAACCAGTTCTCCAAATAATTGTTGCTCGATCGTCAAAATACGTTCTTCGGCACCTAGTATCTTAGATTCATATTCTTTAAGCTCTTCGGTTATATAGCGTTCGGCATTAACCAATGTTTGCTTTCTGATCCATTCTTGAGGTACCTTATCCTTATGTGTATTTCTTACTTCAATGTAATATCCAAATACATTGTTGGAAGCAATTTTAAGCGACGGAATCCCCGTACGTTCACTTTCACGATCCAGCATCTCATCCAAATACTGCTTCCCAGAACTGGAAAGCTTTCTTAAATCATCCAACTCTGCCGAATAGCCTTCTGCAATGGTATGCCCTTTTAACACATTGACCGGAGCATCCTCATTGAGCATCTCCTTGATTTTCTGCCTTAGGGCATCACAACTCTGCAACATATCGCCAATGGCACGAAGCGATTCATTTTCACTATTAGTAGCCATAGCCTTTATAGGCACGATGGCTTCCAAGGAATTTTTGAGTTGAATCACCTCTCGCGGACTTACCTTAGCCGTAGCCACTTTTGAAATCAAGCGTTCAATATCGCCTATATGCTTTATATGGCCCTGTAACTTCTGCAAGACCGTTTGATTGTCCTTTAAATACTGAACAACTTGGTGTCGCTGGTTGATTTTTTCTATGTTTTTTAAGGGAAGTGCCAACCATCTTTTAAGCATACGTCCTCCCATGGGTGTTATCGTTCTATCGATAATATTCAGTAAGGTCACCGCCGCATGGTTATTGGAATGGTACAACTCTAAATTTCTAATAGTAAAGCGATCCATCCAAACGTATTCATCCTCTGCAATCCTACTTATCGAAGTAATATGCTCTAGTTTATGATGCTGCGTCTCCCCTAAATAATGCAGGATTGCTCCTGAAGCAATAATCCCTTCATACAAATTATCAATTCCAAAGCCTTTGAGAGACTTGGTATCAAAATGCCTTGTAAGTGTTTCATTGGCATAATCAGGCTGATATACCCAATCTTCCATATAAAATGTATGGTGATCATCACCAAAAGCCTCAGCAAATTCTCTTCTTTTTTGTTTGGAAACCAAAACTTCACTTGGCCCAAAATTCTGAAGCAACTTATCGATATATTCTTCGTCTCCCTGAGAGGTTAAAAACTCACCAGTAGAAATATCCAAAAAGCTAATTCCGATATACTTTTTATCAAAATGTACAGCACAGAGAAAGTTATTGGATTTGGACCTTAGCACCTCATCATTCAAAGCCACACCTGGAGTTACCAGTTCTGTCACCCCTCTTTTGACAATGGTCTTAGTTTGTTTGGGGTCTTCCAATTGATCACAAATAGCTACCCGTTCACCAGCCTTTACCAATTTTGGTAAATAGGTGTTTAAAGAATGATGTGGAAAACCAGCCAATTCGGTTCTTTCTCCACCATTATTTCTATTGGTCAAAACAATATCCAAAATCTTAGCTGCCTTAACGGCGTCTTCTCCAAACGTCTCATAAAAATCCCCAACCCGGAAAAGCAATAACGCATCAGGATACTTTGCCTTAATGGTATTGTATTGTTGCATTAACGGGGTTACTTTTTTTGCTTTTTTAGCCAATGGTTAAATGATTTTATTCTATTATTTTTGCCAATAAGTATAGCTGCTAAAGTAACTATATTTTCAAGGTTTTTGAAACTGATAACCTATAAGTTATCTACATTTATCCACAAAGGTCGCATGCGTAAATTAAAAAACAGTGAGTTAGAACGATTAAGCATTGAAGAATTCAAATCTTCTGAAAAGACACCCATTATTGTCATTCTGGACAACATCAGAAGTCTGAACAATATCGGTTCGGTTTTTAGGACAAGTGACGCTTTTTTAATAGAAAAAATATACTTGTGCGGTATCACTGCCAAACCACCAAACAAAGACATTCACAAAACAGCTTTGGGCAGTACAGAGACTGTGGCTTGGGAATATGTAGAAAACACCCTGGAATTGGTCAAAAAACTACAAGCGGAGGGCGTTAAAATAGCTTCCATAGAACAAGCTGAAAACGCTACTATGCTAAATGATTTTCAACCAGACCCAGGAACCACCTATGCTCTGGTATTTGGAAATGAAGTAAAAGGGGTATCACAAGAAGTAGTTAGTCACAGTGATTTGGTGTTGGAAATTCCACAATTTGGAACCAAACACTCCTTAAATATCTCTGTAAGTTGCGGCGTGGTGATATGGGATCTATTCAGTAAAATAAACAATTAGTGTCCAAAAGACCCAAACAACCTTGGCCTACTAAGGCGTCCATGGAACAAATTTATGACCAACACCTTTGGGGTGGATACCCACATGATTTCTATTCGGGCGAAGGGTCTCACGACCCAAAAATAGTCGAGCCTTATGTCGATTCTGTTTCGGCTTTTCTAAAAAACTTTGACTCCTCATTGATTGTTTGTGATTTGGGCTGTGGCGATTTTAATATAGGTAGGCAATTAGCTCCATTCACTCAAAAATATATCGGCATTGATATTGTAGCATCCTTGATTGAAAGAAACAAAACGCTATTCACGGAAAAAGACCTGGAATTTTACACATTGGATATTTCCAAAGACAACCTCCCTCCCGCTGATTGCGTTATTCTGCGTCAAGTTCTTCAGCACCTCTCCAACATAGAAATAAGGCGCATTCTAAAGAAAATAGCTTCATATAAATACATCATACTCACGGAGCACCTTCCTATGGGAGATTTTACTCCAAATAAGGATATAATCTCGGGTCAAGGCATTAGATTGAAACAAAAAAGCGGGGTGGATCTTTTACAACCACCATTTAATTTCACACCTAAAACCCAGCAAATCTTAAATGAAATAACGCTGGACAATCAGAAAGGGCGGATTGTGACGACATTCTTTACAACCTAGATATGGTAACTATCAAGACAAGATAAATCTATCAAAACCTAAATAACAGGCCTAATTTTCACTTTAAAACCAAAGGTACCCAAACTTCCTCTTTATTAATGGGATTTAGCGGATTGTAAGTTTTCGGGAGTTTTTCAAAATGGGGTCTTTTATCCAGCTTATAGTTGGAGAATGGCAACCATCCTTGCAAAATAAATTGCCAAAGCTTAGGAAAATCAGACGGAGAGCCTTCAAATTCTATAACCAAATAGGCTCCTCCTGGCAAAACCAAAGAATTCATCCCCTCGGGTACATTTTCAAAATCTGAAACTTCCACACCTACCCATTTTCCAAAAGAGGTTTGAGGTGTGACATCCTGAAACACAGCATCATAGTCCTGAACAGAAAAGGAATGTGTCCCTATGCGGTTCTCAATCTCTTTACGCCTCGGCATAAATGCTCTTGCCAAACTCCCTGTTACATGAGCTATGGTTTGAAAGGTCGCTGGAGCATGAACACCCACAACTTTGATATCCTCCACTTGAACAACTTGATGTTTATACGACATGACAAATCTCCTTTAACAGCCACAAATAGTCTTCTCTATTGCGAACAAAATCTCTTTCAGAAATATCTATGATTTTCACCTTTAGCTCGTTTTGATTTTTCAAAAACTCCAAATAACCCGCATTGATTTTTTCTAAATACTCATCTTGAATGTTCTGCTCATAATCACGTCCGCGATGTTTGATGTTTTGCTGTAAACGCTGGGTGTTTTGATACAAATACACATAAAGATCGGGTTTAGCAATGTCTTTATACATCAGGTAAAACAGCTTTCTGTATAGATTAAATTCATCTTCGGGAAGTGTAATCTTGGAAAAAATCAACGATTTGAATATATCATAATCACTAACGATAAAATCTTTAAACAAATCAAACTGAGAGAGATCGTCGGATATTTGCTGATAGCGATCTGCCAAGAATGACATTTCCAGGGTAAAAGCATACCGTTTGGCATCCTCATAAAATTTGGGCAAAAAGGGATTATCAGCAAAACGCTCTAAAACCAATTTTGCATTAAAATCTTTTGAAATCTGGGTTGCCAAACTGGTTTTTCCTGCCCCAATATTGCCCTCTATAGCAATATAATTGTATTGGTTGAACTCAAATCTACTTTTAGGATTCTTAAGCCAAATATTGACAGGTTCCAAAGGAGACTGGTCCACACTTTCCTGCTGCAATTCCTTGACTGTTTTTTTAAGTTTAGGATGCACCATTTCTGCAGATAAATCCATAAGTGGCTTTAAAACAAATTGCCGGTTTTGAATCTCGGGATGCGGAACAATCAAGTTGCTGTCATTAATTTCCGCCTCACCATAAAGCAACAAATCCAAGTCAATGGTTCGAGATTCATAGCCCGCTCCTTCAGACCGCTCTCGACCCAACCGATTCTCGATGCCCATCAATTCGGTTAAAACCTTTTGCGCTGATAAATTAGTCTCTACCATCACGCATGCATTATAAAAATCATCACCATCAAAACCAACCGCTTCGGTTTGATAAACTTTGGAAATAGCTTTTACAGCCCCTACCTTCTCAAAGATCAAATCTATGGCTTGCTGTAAATTATCAAACTTATGGCCTTTGTTACTTCCTAATGCTATGTAGACGTTTATTGCATGGATCATAGTCAGGCAAAATAACTAAAAGAAATTTTAATACTTTATATTTACAAAACCTATTTATCCACAAATTATATGACGTCAAAAGACAAGCTAGCAGCCCAAAACACCTATTTATTTTTAGCAGCTTTATTTATCACTTCACTAGTGGTTTCCAACCTCATATTTCAAAAGTTTTTCTATTGGTACCCATTGGAAGTTGAAATTTTTGGCACCAAATTATTTGAAATTTCGGTTGGCATTTTGCCCTATCCCGTCACCTTCCTTATCACCGATTTAATCAGTGAGATCTACGGAAAGAAAAGAGCAAACCATGTGGTTATTGCTGGAATATTTGCTTCTTTCTTTTCCTTATTGATTGTATATGTTTCAAACGCTGTACCGGCAACCGATTGGTCACCCGTTCAAAACGACTTATTTTCAAAGGTCTTCGGAAGTACTGCCATTGCTGTCTTTGCAAGTATGTTGGCCTATTTGTTCGCCCAATTTATTGACATCCAAATTTATCACTTCTGGAAACGTTTGACCAAAGGAAAACACCTGTGGTTGCGCAATAACTTCTCAACCTTCACCTCTCAATTTGTAGACACCAGCACAGTACTCATTTTATTGTGTTCGTTTGGCAAAATTTCATGGGATTTATTCTTCGGCCTTTTAGTAAGCGGTTTTATTTTCAAAATAATTATTGCAGTCCTCGATACCCCGTTTCTATATTTAGGCGTCTATCTTTTTAAAAGGAAATTTAAACTCAAAGAAAACGAAGAAATCAGCCTGTTGTAGAATATTAAAGTTTTATTAAACTTTTGCAAACCGCCAACTAGCCAGTTATTTTAATACGTACATACCTACACAACCAAAAACCATTTCATGAAAAAAGCACTAAAAATACTAGGTGGAATTATTATTACCCTTTTGCTTATTTTACTTATTGCCCCATTTGCATTTCAATCGCAAATCAAAGATTTAGTAAAAAACTATATCAATGATAACCTGAATGCCAAGGTAGAATTTACAGATGTTGATTTAAGTCTCATACAAAACTTTCCTAAAGCTCATGTGAGTGTAGACAATTTAGTCATCACTAATAATGCGCCTTTTAAAGATGAAACCTTTGCCACAGTTAAGTCTATTTCCTTTTCTATGCCACTTCCTGAACTTTTTAAAAACACTAGTGAAGGACCTATGGTTATCAATAGCATTCATGTAAATGAAGCGATGGTCACTTTAAAAACAGATAAGTTAGGCAACAACAATTATGACATTACCAAAGAAAGTCCAGAAACTCCAACTCTAGAGGATTCTACTGAAAATGGTTTTGCGTTTGAAATTGAAGATTACAGCATCAACAACAGTGCGATTACCTATTTGGATGAGACCTCAAAAATGGAGGTTTATATAACGGAATTGAACCATTCGGGTAAAGGTGTTTTCTCTGCAGAAACTTCGGAACTGGATACTGAAACCGAAACCAATGTAAGTTTTAGCATGGATAGCACCAACTATTTAACCAATAACCATTTCAAATTGGATGCCCTTTTAGCATTGGATTTGGAAAACGGCAAGTACACCTTTAAAGAAAATAAAGCTCTTATTAATCAATTGCCACTGGAGTTTGATGGTTATGTGCAATTATTGGATGAAGGGCAGGACATTGATTTAACGTTCCAAAATCCTGGATCTTCGTTCAAAGACTTTTTAGCACTCATCCCAGAGACCTATTCCAAGGATCTTGATAAAGTAGAAACTAATGGTGATTTTAAAATATCGGGTGCTGTCAAAGGTTTGCTTTCAGAAGAAACCATCCCAACCTTTGATATAGCTATCACCTCAAATAATGCTGCATTTAAATATCCAGACCTTCCCAAAGGCATCAATGACATTACCATTAATACAATTATCAAAAATGAAACTGGGGAAAAAGATGACACCTATGTTGATATTAAAACTTTAAATTTTGCAATTGATCAAGATAAATTTAAGTCATCAGCCACTATCAGAAATCTCACTTCAAATATGCAGGTGCAAGCATTTGTGGATGGTGTTTTAAACCTAAGTAATTTAACAAAGGCCTACCCAATATCTTTAGAAAATGAATTGAGCGGTATACTAAAAGGAAATGTCAATACTTCTTTTGATATGGATGCCGTTGAAAACAACCGATATGAAAGAATTAAAACTAGTGGTAATTTAACTTTGACCAATCTCGTTTATTCTTCTGAAGGATTTCAAAATCCAATTCAAATAGAAACAGCAAGCCTCGACTTCAATCCAAGTATTGTCAACGTTACCAACTTTAAAGCAAGAACAGGACAATCTGATCTACAAATGAACGGATCATTGAAAAACTTCATGGGCTTTATTTTCGGTAAAAATAAACTTCAAGGAAACTTCAACTTAAATTCAAAAAATTTGGTAGTTAGTGATTTTATGACTTCGGAAGTTGAAAATGAAGAAGAGACCTCAACCAACAATGAAGAAAGCTCCCCGACAAAAATTCCTGATTTTCTGGATTGCACCATTCAAGCCAAAGCTAATACCGTGGTCTACGACAATCTTGAATTAAAAAATCTGAACGGGACGCTTAGCATTAAAGATCAAGAAGCCAATCTACAAAATATGACAGCTAATATCTTTGATGGTACTCTGGCTTTAATGGGAACGGTTTCCACCAAAAATGACACCCCTACCTTTAAAATGAACTTAGGTGCTGAAGATTTTGATATCTCTAAATCATTTAAGGATTTAGAATTACTGCAAGCTCTTGCTCCTATTGCCAAATTTCTAGAAGGGCAATTGAACACAACGATTAGCTTAAACGGGAATCTAGACGAACAAATGACACCGAGTTTAAATTCAATCTCTGGATCTGCCTTTGCCGAATTATTGACAAGGGAAATCAATACCAGTAATAGTCCTTTATTAAATCAATTGGACAACACTTTCAACTTTATAGATTTTGATGCACTATCAGACAAAGACTTAAAGACTGATTTGGTATTTGACAACGGACAAGTAAATGTGAAACCATTTAAACTAGCTTATAAGGATATTGATATTGAAATTTCAGGTTCCCATGGTTTTGATCAAAACATGAATTATAAGGCAGTATTAGACGTTCCAGCCAAATATTTAGGAAGTGAAGTCAACAGACTTATTGGTAAAATCAATGATAATGAGGTAAACAACATCAGTATCCCAGTTACAGCTAACATAACAGGAGCCATTTCCAATCCAGCTATTTCGACAGATCTCAATGCTTCAGTTTCTAAATTGACACAACAGCTTATTGAGATTCAAAAAGAAAAACTATTGAATGAAGGTGCGGGTGCCATTAAAGATTTATTATCAGGAATTGGTCAGGCACAAGAATCTGCACATCAAGAAAGTGCTACCGACACTACGGAGACAACAACAAATAATTCGAACACCGTTCAACAAGGAATCAAAAATGTCTTAGGCGGTCTCTTAAACAAACAGAAAAAAGAATCTGACTCTATAAAATAGGATAAAATTCATAAAAATGACCAAAACTCACTTGATTTAGCATGAATTTTGGTCATTTTTATTAAAGAATTGCCTTTTTCTTTGGATATTTCAATAAAAAGGTTATCATGTAAAGCTAGAGAAACATTTAAATATCTAAATCTTTTACATGAGGCAATTAAAAATTACCAAGCAAGTTACAAACAGGGAATCAAAATCATTGGATAAATATCTTCAGGATATTAGCAAAATCCCAATGATTACCGCCGAAGAAGAAGTAGAACTGGCCCAAAGAATAAAAGAAGGAGACCAGATTGCTTTGGAAAAATTAACCACAGCCAACTTGCGATTTGTAGTTTCAGTAGCCAAACAGTATCAAAATCAAGGCCTTAAACTCCCCGATTTAATTAACGAAGGAAACGCAGGACTTGTAAAAGCAGCGAAGCGTTTTGATGAAACCCGCGGATTTAAATTCATTTCTTATGCTGTGTGGTGGATTAGGCAATCGATTCTTCAAGCTCTTGCCGAACAAGCGAGAATTGTTAGATTGCCATTAAATAAAATCGGCTCCATCAACAAAATCAATAAAGCCTTCTCTACCTTAGAGCAAGTGCATGAAAGACCTCCAAGCGCTGAGGAGATTGCAAAGGAGCTGGATATGACTGTTACAGACGTTAAGCAATCCATCAAAAACTCGGGACGCCATTTATCTATGGACGCGCCTCTTAAAGAAGGTGAAGATTCCAGCCTATATGATGTTGTAAAATCTGGAGAATCGCCCAACCCAGATAAAGATTTAATGAGAGATTCCTTAAATGTGGAAATCAACCGAGCATTAGACACCTTATCTCAAAGAGAAGCAGACGTCATTAGACTTTATTATGGCATCAGCAATGAACAACCTATGAGTTTGGAAGAAATTGGAGAAACCTTTGGGCTTACAAGGGAACGAGTTAGACAGATCAAAGAAAAAGGTATCAGAAGATTAAGACATACCTCAAAAAACAAAATATTAAAAACTTACTTGGGATAGACCTAAGATTCATAAACAATTAAAATCTATACATGATTAAAATCGAAGTAAAAGAAGGAGAAAAAATTGAAAGAGCATTAAAACGTTACAAGAGGAAACACCGTAACGTAAAAATTATGCAAAACTTAAGAGAAAATCAATACTACACCAAAAAATCGGTAAGACGACGCAGAGAAATCCAAAAGGCTGCTTACATTCAGCAGATTAGGGATGAGGAAGCGGTATAATTATGAATGTATTCAAATTATATAACCCTAATACCAAACCAACAGACGAAGAAAAAGAAACCATCATTGGCTTTTTACATACCCATCTTGAACAATATGGGGATAAAAAGGAAGATATTGCCAAATGCCTAGATTATGCAGTAAAAGACAATATCTCGGCACAGGGTGGTTTTGTTTTGGTAATCAAAGATAAAGAAGGTATCAAGGGCATCACCATCTTCAATGAAACTGGGATGCAAGGTTATATTCCTGAGAACATTTTGGTATATATTGCTGTTCATCATGATGCCAGAGGCCAAGGAATTGGCAAGCAACTCATGGAAAAAGCCATAGAATTGGCACAAGGCAGTATAGCGTTGCATGTCGAACCAGACAATCCTGCCAAACTTCTTTACGAAAAATTGGGTTTCGAGAATAAATATCTTGAAATGCGACTTCAAAAGTAGAAGTTCACAATGGCTTCAAAAAATTTGCTTTTTACCATGGACATGATTCTTATTTCTTGAATGGACTTGCGAAGTTTTATTTCCTTCTTAAATGATTCATAATTTGAAGAATTAAAAGATTTAAAACCCTCCTATTTAAAGAGGGTTTTAATCTTAATTTAGCTCTCACCTATTGGCTTTTATGCTATCTTAGTAGAAATCACCAAATCATTAATGATCTATCAGCTATCAAAAATAGTCTTATGAAAATACATGGATTGAAAGATTTGATTGAGTTTAGAAAAGAACTACACAAACATCCAGAACTTTCAGGCTATGAAGTAAAAACAGCCAAAAAAATTTCTGAAACCCTAAAATATTTCAATCCGTCACAAATCATAACCCAACTAGGCGGATTTGGCGTAGCCGCTATTTTTGAAGCCGACAAAGAAGGCCCAACTAGCTTATATCGAGCTGAACTTGATGCTCTTCCAATTAGAGAAATAAATACATTTGATCATGCTTCTGAATATGACAACATTTCCCATAAATGTGGACATGATGGACATAGCACTATTTTGATAGGACTAGCAAGAGAAATATACAACCATCCCATTTCATCTGGAAAAGTGATTCTACTCTTCCAACCGGCTGAAGAAATTGGTACCGGAGCTAAAGCCATACTGAAAGAACCGCTCCTTTTAGAAAAGAAGCCTGATTTTGCATTCGCTCTTCACAATGTTCCTGGGTTTGATATAGGACAGATTATATGTAGAGAAAACACCTTTACTCCTTCGGTCATTAGTCTTGCGATTACTTTGACTGGTAAAACTTCGCATGCCGCTGAACCAGACAAGGGCATCAACCCTGACTTAGCTATTTCAGAATTAATCCAGCGAATCAAAGGGCTATCAAATCCTGAAGAAACGAATCCCAATTTTTCAACGATTGCAACAGTTTACAGCAGAATAGGATCAAAGGACTACGGTATTTCTGCGGGAGATGGGGAAGTTCATTTTACTTTGAGATGTTGGACCACCACTCAATTGGAACACTTAAAAAATCATCTCATAACGATAGTCAAAAAGACCTGTCATATTTACAAACTCAACTATACCATTCAATGGTTTGATGAATTCCTTTCAAACAACAACCATCCTGAAGCAGTTTCTCATATTAAAGAAGCTGCTAATACTCTTGGATTTTCATACGTCAACAAACAGTTCCCTTTTAAATGGGGAGAGGATTTTGGTCTATTTACCCAAAAATTCAAAGGGGCCATGTTTGGGCTTGGTGCAGGACAAAATGCTCCAGCTTTACATAACCCCGATTATGATTTCCCAGATGAAATCATCACTCACGGAATAAACATGTTCCATCAAATAATAAAACAAATACATGCCTAATTCGATTCTTGAAATAAATAAAAAAGCATTAGCTAAAAACATCACATACATAAAAACCTTATTGGATGAAGGAACCATTATTTCTTCGGTTTTAAAAGGGAATGCTTATGGGCATGGAATCTCCATTATGGTTCCCTTACTACAAGAATTGGGTATCAATCATTTTGCAGTGTTTAGCTCCCTAGAAGCCAAACAAGTTTTTGAAAAAGCAAAAGGCGATTTTTCCATAATGATTATGGGAGATATCAGCGAGGAGCATGCTTCATGGGTATTGGAGAATGACATTGAGTTTTATGTGTTTAATATCCAACGATTGGATTACATGGTTCAATTAGCAAAAACCATGAACCGAAAAGCTCGTGTTCATTTAGAAATTGAAACTGGTATGAATCGAACGGGGTTTAATCAGGATGAATGGAAAAACTTAGCGAATACCCTCCTACTGAATAACGAACATTTAGGCATACAGGGAATTTGCACCCATTACGCGGGGGCAGAGAGCATCAGCAACTATCTAAGAGTAAAAAATCAGAGACAAATCTTTAAAAAAGCCATCAAGTTTTTTAAGAAAAAGGGTATTAAACCTGAAAGAATACATGCCTCTTGTAGCGCTGCAGTTCTATCATTTCCTAAAGATAATTATGACATGGTGCGTGTCGGAATTCTTCAATACGGCCTTTGGCCAAGTAGAGAAAATTTCATCTCACATATTACCCAGAAACATGTGCATAAAGATCCTCTAAAACCTATTTTAAGTTGGAAATCCTATGTCATGGACATCAAAGAGGTTCCTAAAGGTCAATATATTGGTTACGGAAATTCGTACCTTGCAGAACAGGATATGACTATAGCATCTGTCCCTATTGGATACGGTTATGGCTATAGCAGGAGTCTAAGCAACCAAGGCCGTGTTATCATTAACAATCAAAGATATGGTGTCACTGGTATTGTAAACATGAACATGCTTCTAATCGATATTACAAGTGACCCAACCATTAAAATAAATGATGAGGTCATTTTGATAGGCAAACAAGGAGATCTGGAAATTACGGTATCTTCTTTCGGAAATATGACCGATCAACTCAATTATGAAGTCCTTTCAAGAATCGATAAAGACATACCAAGAATTATAAACTAAACCATGGCCTATTTTACTTTAAACAAAGCTTCGCTTGTTCATAATTACCAATTTTTAAAGGATCTGTTTGATAGCCACCAAGTAGAATGGGCTCCAGTTCTAAAAATGCTTTGCGGCAATGAACTTTTTCTGGAATTTGTTTTGAGTTTAGGTGATGAACAAGTTTGCGATGCGCGGTTGACAAATCTCAAAACCATTAGGAAAATAAAACCTGAAGTAGGCACTATTTATATCAAGCCACCTTCCAAGCATATCATTAAGGACATTGTCACCTTTGCTGATGTAAGTTTTAATACCGAATTCACCACTATTAAATGGCTATCTGAGGAAGCCAAAAGACAAAATAAAGTACACCGAGTTGTCATCATGATTGAATTAGGTGACTTAAGGGAAGGGATCATGGGAGATCATTTGATGGATTTCTATAAGGCTATTTTTGAGCTTCCAAACATACAAGTTGCTGGTATAGGTACCAACTTGAATTGTTTAAGTGGTGTCATGCCTAGTAAGGACAAACTCATTCAGCTTTGTCTTTACGAACAGCTTATTGAAGCCAAATTTGATCAAAAAATAGATGGTGTTTCTGGTGGATCATCTGTAATGGTACCCTTACTATTAAAAGGCATTGTTCCGAAAGGGATCAATCATTTTAGAGTGGGTGAAACCCTTTTCTTCGGGAGCGATCTTTTTGAAAACACCACCATAGAGGGCATGAAAGATGATGTTTTCACCCTGCATTGTGAAATCATAGAAATTACAGAAAAACCAAGCGTTCCATATGGCGAATTGGAAAAAAACCCTTCGGGCGACATGTTTGAAGTTGATGAGTCAAAATGGACAGAAATACAGAAACGAGCCATTCTAGACGTCGGTTTACTGGATGTTTCTAAAATTGATTTTTTAAGATGTTTGGATGAGTCCGTCAATTTTGTAGGCGCGAGCTCAGACATGTTGGTCCTTGATATTTCACAAACTGAAATTGATTACAAAATAGGTGACATCATTAGCTTTAGAACAGATTATATGGGAGCTTTGAGAATTATGAATTCAGAATATATTGAAAAAAGACTGATTTAATCATTTGTGATAGGATGGTCTTCATAAAAGTCTTTAAAGGTTTTATTGGTCCTGTAGTTATCCCTTAAAACTTTATACACCATAATCAACATCATTAGCTGCCCAAAAATCATCACATAATAAACCCAATGGAATGGCAACCCCATACCTACCATAACAGTTAAAGCTACTAGACATAAGGTAGTAAATACCACATAGAACATTACTGGGATTTTCATGTTTTCTTCTTAAAGTACTCAAAAAGAAAACGCACCTCTATTAAAGAGCTGTTAAACTTTAATTTCGATGGCTACAACAAGCCCTTCGTTGGACCGGACATTAAAGACGGTATCATCTTCAAAAATCAGGTATTGTCCCTTTACCCCAACTAATTTACCTTCAAAACTTTTTTGCTTTTCAATATTCAAACTACTGGGCTTTGTAGGATATTTAGAAACAGGAAAATCAAGTTCGGTTTCAGTGTTGTTTTCGATATAATATTCCTTTGCTTCCTCAGGAATAAACTCCTTTAATCGTTCACGCCACTCGACCAGATTTTCATCAACCACATCATTCTTGAGCATGGTTCTCCAATTGGTCTTATCACTCACATGCTCCTTTAGAGCTACTTCAGTAATCCCTGCCAAATATCTATTGGGAACCTCAACAATTTCAATAGCTTCATGTGCGCCTTGATCAATCCACCTAGTTGGCACTTGAGTTTTTCTAGTGACTCCAACTTTCACGCTACTGGAATTCGCCAAATAAACGATATGGGGCTGTAATTGTACTTTCTTTTCATATGCTAAATCACGTTCTTCCTGATCCAAATGTGCCTTACTCAATTCAGGCTTCATCACCCAATCTGCTGCTTGTGGAACTTCAAAAAAGCAACTTTTACAAAATCCCTGGCGATAGATGGGCTTATCTAAACCACAGTTTAAACACTGGTATTTAACAAATTGCATGGTGATTGTTTTACCCAACAATTGATTCAGATTGATAAAGTCATTTTCAAACACCAAATAGTATTGAATCGGGTTTAAAAACTCAGTCTCCATTTTTGTCAAGACACCTTGGTAGGTCATAAAAAAAAGTATTATTTTTAGTTTTTTAAAGATAATGCAAATATGCCATTTCCAATAGTAAATTCTATTGCTTCTTGGTTTTTAAAGAAACGATTTCACCAGATAGAACTTTTCTTAAAGTACCCCAATGAAGTGCAGATGGAACTGCTTTCCCATTTATTGGAGAAAGCCAAAGACACAGAAATTGGTAGACGCTATGATTTCCAATCCATTGGGGATTATGAAACTTTTGCAAAACGCATTCCTATTTCCAACTACGAAGATTTAAGCCCAGACATTGAACGTTCCCGTCAAGGCGAAACCAATATATTCTGGCCAGAACCTATTAAATGGTTTGCCAAATCAAGCGGCACCACAAACAGTAAAAGTAAATTCATTCCTGTAAGTGGAGATTCCTTGGAGGATTGCCATTATGCGGCGAGCAAGGATCTACTGTGTATGTACTTAAACAATAATGAAGATTCCCAACTTTTTACTGGAAAGAGTTTAAGACTGGGAGGAAGCAAAGAACTGTATAGAGAAAATGGAACCATTTTTGGCGATTTATCAGCCATTCTAATTGACAATATGCCCTTTTGGGCAGAGTTCAGCAGCACGCCGAGTAACCGTGTTTCATTAATGAGCAATTGGGAAGAAAAAATGCAGGCCATTGTAGAAGAGACCGTTGAAGAGAATGTGACAAGTTTAGCTGGCGTACCATCATGGATGTTGGTGTTATTAAACAATGTTTTAGATTATACCAATAAAGATAGTTTATTGGATATTTGGCCCAACTTGGAAGTTTACTTCCATGGCGGTGTTAGTTTCACTCCATATAAAAACCAATACAAATCAATCCTTCCCAAAAAAGATTTCAGGTATTATGAAATCTATAATGCTTCGGAAGGTTTTTTTGCTATTCAAGACAGGAACAAATCCAGTGAATTATTGCTCATGTTGGACTATGGAATTTTCTACGAATTCATTCCAATGGATTGCTACGGAACAGAATCTGAACATGTGATTCCTCTCAACCAAGTAGAGCTTGATAAAAACTATGCTATTGTCATCACAACAAATGCAGGTCTGTGGCGTTATAAAATTGGTGATACGGTAAAATTCACCTCCGTAAAACCGTACCGGATCAAAGTTTCTGGTAGAACCAAGCATCATATTAATGTGTTTGGTGAAGAATTGATCATTGAAAATGCTGAAGATGCCCTAAGAAAGGTATGTCAAAAAACAGGAGCACAAATTGTAGATTATACGGCAGCTCCTATTTTCATGGAAGGCAAGGAAAAAGGGGCCCACGAGTGGCTCATTGAATTTAAAATTCCACCTCAAGACATTGATTATTTTAACGAATTGTTTGACAATGCTCTGAAGGCCTTAAATTCAGACTATGAAGCCAAAAGGTACAACAATATGACTCTGAATAAACCTAAGATTCACATGGCAAGACCCAAACTATTTTATGATTGGTTAAAACAACATGGTAAATTGGGAGGTCAACACAAGGTCCCTAGGCTCTCAAATACAAGAATGTACCTTGACGATTTGTTAGGCATGAACCAATAGGTACTTAATCGGAGAAATTGACTGTAAGAAAATTTTTATCGAGTATTTTTTAAGGTTGGTCTAAAAGGCATTTTATCTCCTTTTTTAAAAAGGATAATTCTATTAGATTTACCTCAATATTAGAAGAAAACGAATTATAATATTGCATTATTAATTACTTCAATCCATAGAAATAAAAAAGCCTCCTAGATTTAGGAGGCTTTTTTTATGTAGTAAAGCTACTTACGAAACCGCTTTCAGTTTCTTTAATGTAGTTTTTGTCAATTTATCTTCAGCATAGGCCTTAGTGACCTTAAGCTCTTTGTCATTTGTACCTGGCATTTCAAACATAGCATCCGTTAAAATTTCCTCGCATAAAGAACGTAGTCCACGTGCTCCAAGTTTGTATTCTACGGCTTTTTCAACAATAAAGTCTAAAGCGCCATCGGTGATACTAAAATCGATATCATCCATTTCAAACAACTTTTTATATTGCTTGATAATAGCATTCTTAGGCTCTGTCAAAATAGCTCTCAACGTTTTATCATCCAACGGATTCATATACGTAAGAACCGGTAAACGCCCAATTATTTCAGGAATCAATCCAAAGTCCTTTAAATCTTTCGGAATGATATATTGCAATAAATTGTCATTGTCAATTTGGTCATCAGACATGGAAGCACTATACCCAACCGCTTTCATATTTAAACGCTTGGAGATGATTTTTTCGATACCATCAAAAGCTCCTCCTGCAATGAACAAAATGTTTTCGGTATTGACTTCTATGAATTTTTGATCGGGGTGCTTTCTACCTCCTTTGGGCGGTACATTAACTACTGTACCTTCCAATAATTTCAACAAGGCCTGCTGTACTCCCTCTCCAGATACGTCTCTTGTAATGGATGGATTATCACTTTTACGCGCAATCTTATCTATCTCATCGATAAAAACGATGCCTTTTTCTGCCTTTTCCAAATTGTAATCAGCCGCTTGCAGCAATCGGGTCAAAATACTTTCCACATCTTCACCCACATAGCCTGCCTCTGTTAAAACAGTGGCGTCAACAATAGCTAACGGCACATTAAGCATACGGGCAATGGTTTTCGCCATTAAGGTTTTACCAGTACCAGTCTGTCCCACCATAACGATATTACTTTTTTGAATTTCAATATCATCATCTGTAGGTGATTGCAATAACCTTTTGTAGTGGTTATATACAGCCACAGACATCACTTTTTTAGTAGCTTCTTGACCAATAATATATTCATCAAGAAATTGTTTGATTTTTTGAGGCTTACGCAACATCAATTCGGCCGACAACTCGGTGTTATGGCTTTGCTTGGATTCTTCCAAAACAATACCATGGGCCTGTTCGATACAACGGTCACAAATGTGAGCATCTAAACCTGCAATCAATAAATTAGTTTCTGGCTTTTTTCTACCACAAAACGAGCATTCTAATTCTTCTTTTGCCATACTTTACTTTTACTTACTTCTATGATTAACTGCGCATCAATACTTCGTCAATCATTCCATATTCTTTAGCTTGTTCAGCTTTCATCCAGTAATCACGATCACTGTCATCATATACCTTGTCGTAAGGTTGACCCGAGTGCTTACTGATAATTTGATATAATTCTTCTTTTAATTTTAAAATCTCCCTAGCCGTAATTTCAATATCACTAGCCTGACCTTGAGCGCCACCTAAAGGTTGATGAATCATCACCCTTGAGTGCGGCAATCCGCTACGTTTACCTTCTTTACCAGCACATAGCAATACTGCTCCCATTGATGCTGCCATACCAGTACAAATAGTAGCCACATCTGGCTTAATAAACTGCATGGTGTCATAAATACCCAAACCAGCATATACACCCCCACCTGGAGAGTTTATATAAATCTGAATGTCTTTAGAAGAGTCTGTACTTTCCAAAAACAACAATTGGGCCTGAATGATATTTGCAACTTGATCATTAATTGCCGTTCCCAAGAAGATAATTCGGTCCATCATTAAACGTGAAAACACATCAAAAATCGCAATGTTCATTTGACGTTCTTCAATAATATTGGGAGTTAAACCAACAGGATACATACTACTCATTATCTTGTTGTAGTAAGTACTGCTAATCCCTTGATCTTTTATAGCGAATTTTTCAAATTCTTTAGCGTAATCCATAAATATATTCTAATAAAAATTAACCAATTAAAAAGGCGTTGAAAGCTTAATTTCCAACGCCTAAATATAAGCATTTATTCTTTAAAAGAATCTTAATTACTTGTCTCCGTAAACTTCTTTCACAAAGTTCTCGTAAGTTACTTCCTTCTCTTTAAGCTTTACATTTTCCTTATAAAAGGATAGTAATTTTTGACTAATGATTTGCTCAGAAATTCTACGAACTTCTTCTTGGTTAGTCAAAACTCTTGAAGCGATTCCATCTAATTCCTCTTCAGAAGGATTCATTTGACCAAATTGCGCCATTTGTGCTTTAATCATTTCTTTAGTATGACCAGTCACATCCTCCATAGTCACTTGGATGTTATTATCACCCACCAACTTTCCTTCAATCAACTGATAACGCAATCCTTTTTCAGACTTTTCATACTCTTCTTTAGCTTGTACTTCATCCAAAGGTTGCTCTCCAGATGTTTGAATCCATTTTTGAAGGAATTCTGCTGGTAATTCAAATTTGGTACTGTCAACTAAATATTCAGTTACGTCATTCAACAATTTTTGATCAGCTTGTTGCTTAAATTGTTTCTCAGCATCTTCTTTGATTTTTTCTTTCAATTCAGTTACTGACTTCACTACGTCCTTACCAAATAATTTATCAAATAAGTCTTGATCTAAATCTGCTAATTCACGGTTGTTAATTTCAGAAATTGTAAAGTTCACTTCAATATCCAAATCATGAACTTCATCATGACTTACCTTCAATGCATGCATTAATTCGTGGTCATCGCTATACAATCCTTTAGTTTTTAAAGTAATGACATCACCAACTTTTGCTCCAATAAATTTCTTTTCAGTCGCTTTTCCTTTGAATTTATCTAGGGTTAAAGTAACTCTATTTTCGATACCTTTCTCCTCGTTACTGTAAACACCAGTAACCTCGCTGTCTTTAGAAACTTCTTCTTGAGAAACTAATTTACCATATTGCTTTTGGATGCTTTCGACTTGTTCGTTGATCATTTTGTCATCCGCTATGATAGTATAATGGGTAATTGCTTTTTTAGGACTTAAATCAACTGAAAATTCAGGAGCTAATCCTAATTCAAATTCAAAAGACAATTGCTCTGCATCCCAATCAAGGTTATCTTGTGGCTTTGGAAGTGGATGACCTAAAACATCCAATTTTTCCTCAGTCAAATATTTGTTAAGTGCATCCTGTAAAAGCTTGTTCACTTCATCAACCAAAACTGCTTTACCGTACTGCTTTTTTACCATCCCAATAGGCACGTGACCTTTTCTAAATCCAGGTACAGAAGCAGTTTTACGGTAATCCGATAAGATCTTTTCAACTTTGTCGCTGTAATCCGATTTCTCGATATCTACCTTTACTACAGCATTTAACTCATCAATGTTTTCTCTTGTAATATTCATATGGAATGTAATAAACCCTAAGGGTAATAAAACTTATTGTAATTAAAAAGGGTTGCAAAAGTATAACTTTTTCGCAACCCCACAAAGTTTTTAACGGTCTGAAATTCACTTACTTTTTATCCTTATCCAAAAGGGAATGTAGAATAGATTCTAGAATGGATAAAAGAATGCTAAAAAGTATGGCTGTCCAGATGCTACTCACATCAAAACCGCCAATCATTTCCCTGGCAATCAAAATAATAATGGCATTAACCACCAATAAAAATAACCCTAGGGTTAAAATGGTAATGGGCAATGTCAAGATAACCAACAAAGGCTTGACCAAAAGGTTTAAAATTCCAAGAACCAAAGCCACCAAAATGGCGGTTCCGAAGCCGGATACAGATACTCCCGGAAGGATGTAGGCCAAAATAATGACGGCCACGGCATTTAATAAAATTTTGAGGATAAGATTCATATCGTAATCGTTTTTCTTAAAAGTACAAAAAACTACTTGATAAAATCTATGACGTAATTATAAAATTCCTCTGGATTCTCGGCATGCAACCAATGTCCCGCATTACTTACTGTTACAATTTTAGCTTTTGGGAAGTGTCTATGGATGATTGACTCATCCTCAAGGGAAATATACTCACTTTTATCACCTCTTAAAAACAAGGTGTCACCATCAAATTTCGCATGCATCGGCAAAGCCTCACCTACTTCTTCAACCTGCGCTTTTAACACCGGTAAGTTCATTCTCAAACCTAGCTGCCCTTTTTCTACCCAATAAAGATTCTTCAATAAAAACTGTCTTGTACCAAAATCTGAAACATACTTTGCCAATTGATCGTCGGCTTCACCCCTAGAAGCTAATTCTGAAAAATCCAAACTACTTAAGCCTTCTAGTATTCGATCATGATGTACTGGATAAAACCTAGGAGAGATATCTGCTACCATCAATTTAGAAACCAATTCTGGATACTGTGTGGCAAACAACATGGCTGTTTTACCACCCATAGAGTGCCCTAGAAGGATAATATCTCGCAAATTATTGACTTCACAATAATGTTTGAGGTCTGCCACCAACACTTCATAATTAAAGGCCTCATCATGAAAACTTCGTCCATGGTTTCTTTGATCTAAAAGATGTACTTCAAATCCCTGCTCTCCAAAAGCCTTTCCAAGGCTTTTCCAGTTATCACCCATGCCCAAAAAGCCATGAAGAATAATAAACGGGCGACCTTCACCAATAACATTTGAATACAATTCCATTTACTTCAACTTGTTTAAATACATTTGAACCACATTCTCAATACCCAAATAAAGACTTTCAGAAATTAGAGCATGTCCAATTGAGACTTCCAACAACCCCGGAATATGTTCTTTAAAAAACTGGATATTATCCAAAGACAAATCGTGTCCAGCATTGATTCCTAAACCTAATTGATTGGCCAGTTCTGCACATGCCGAATAAGGT
The DNA here is from genome assembly GCF_001280515.1 of Mangrovimonas sp. ST2L15. Lineage (GTDB taxonomy): Bacteria > Bacteroidota > Bacteroidia > Flavobacteriales > Flavobacteriaceae > Mangrovimonas > Mangrovimonas futianensis. The sequence goes on from NZ_LBIQ01000015.1 coordinate 119,127, forward strand.
TTAATGCCATTCTTATTACCCAAACCGAATTGATGTGCAAAAGCTTCGGTATACAATTCAATTCTGTCTGTACCAGTTTCTTTAGCACCTTCAATTTGAGCCTCAACTGGATCAACAAAAATAGAAGTCCTAATCCCACTTTCTTTAAATTGGGCGATGACATCCTGAAGAAAGCTCTTATGCTTAATGGTATCCCAACCTGCGTTACTTGTAATAGCATCCTCTGCATCGGGAACCAAGGTTACTTGAGTGGGCTTTACCTCAAGCACCATTTTATTGAACTTATCTATAGGATTCCCTTCAATATTAAACTCGGTATAGACTTCTGATTTTAAATCATAAACATCTTGATAGGTAATGTGGCGTTCATCTGGCCTTGGGTGAACAGTGACACCCTCAGCACCAAATCTTTGAACATCTCTTGCGAATTGAACCACATTTGGAACATCCCCTCCTCTTGAATTTCTTAGAGTGGCGATCTTATTTATATTAACACTTAGCTTGGTCATTTTTAACGTTTCTTTCAACAAAAATACAAACTGAATCAGGCTTATTGTAGCATTTTTTTGATTAATTTGCAGATAAAAGAAAGTGTATGAACCTTGCTGAATTTATCATAAACGACATCAAACCCTTGAACATCAAGGACCACATTGGTGATGTTCAGGTTATGTTCAATCAGCTGACTTACTCTCACATTCCTATTGTAAATGACTTGAACCAGTATCTAGGCTGTATTTCTGAAAATGACGCCCATTGCCTTGATGGTAAAAAACTTATTTCTGATTACGGACATACTATTGAAGGTTTTTTCGTTAGAGATACAACTGTATGGCTTGATGTTTTGGAATCTTTTGCTCAAAACTCGACCAATATCATGCCCGTCCTTGATGTCAAAAACACCTATTTAGGTTACTACGAGCTCAATGATATTATCACCTTATTTAACGAAACTCCATTTTTTGCTGAAGCTGGTGGTATTTTAATCATAGAAAAGGGTATTAATGACTATTCCTTTAGTGAGTTGAGTCAAATTGTAGAATCAAACAACGGGAAACTTTTAGGAGCTTTTATTTCAAAAATTGAAAATGACCTAGTTCAAATCACCCTGAAAGTGGGCAATACAGGACTTAACGATATCATGCAAACCTTTAGAAGATATAGCTACAATATAATTTCTGGACATGAGGAGGACAGTTATATGGAAAGCCTCAAAGAACGTTCTGATTATCTCAATAAATATCTGAACATATAGATGAAGGTAGCGATATTTGGGCAATTTTACCATCAAAATGCCGAGGAGGCTATAAAGATTCTTTTTGATTATCTCGAAAAGAAAAATGGGGATTTCTTTATTGAAGAAACTTTCTTGCAAATCATCAACAGCCAAATCAATCCCGATGAAAATGCTTACCATTTTAATACCTTCAAAACATTAGATGACAGTTTTGATTTATTAATAAGTATCGGTGGCGACGGCACTATTTTAAGAGCAATCACCTTTGTAAAAGATAAATCCATTCCCATTGTTGGAATTAATACCGGGCGATTAGGTTTTTTGGCAACCATTCAAAACAATCGCATTGAAACTGCAATGGATAACATTTTTGAAGGGAGATACAAGATTTCAGAACGTAGTCTATTGGAAGTCAAAACAACACCTTCCAATGAAAATATGGAAAACCTAAATTTCGCATTAAACGAAATTACGGTAAGTCGAAAAAACACTACTTCCATGATTACGGTAGACACTCATTTAAATGGAGAATACCTTACATCATACTGGAGTGATGGCTTGATTGTTTCTACCCCCACGGGCTCTACAGGATATTCTCTAAGTTGCGGTGGCCCAGTAATTGACCCCCATGCTGAAAGTTTTGTGCTCACCCCTATTGCGCCACACAATTTAAACGCAAGACCTCTTGTTATTAAAGACACTACAGAAATTCAATTGAAAGTATCTGGAAGAGAACACCAACATTTAATCTCCCTAGACTCTAGAATAGCCACTTTAGATAATGAAACACTCATAACCATCTCCAAAGCACCTTTCAAAATAAAAATGATTGAACTCTTAGATGAAAGTTTTCTAGACACCCTTAGAAAAAAACTTCTTTGGGGAGAAGATAAGCGTAATTAAACAATAAAAGTGAATAAATCTTGTTTTAAACCTAACACAAACCCCTACAATTTGTTATTGGGAATTTAGATTTATTATATTTGCAAACTTTTAAGTGTTTATGAGGTATTTAACCACTTTAATCATATTATTTTTTACCGTCCAAATTTGCCATTCGCAAACCCATGAGTTGGGTGTCTTTTTGGGGGGTAGCAACTTTATAGGAGATATTGGCTCGACCAAATACATCGCCCCTAACAAACCGGCTATTGGAGCCGTTTGGAAATGGAATCGTAGCAATAGACACTCCTTCAGGTTTTCTGCAATTTTTTCTGAATTAGAAGGAAGAGACAGTGAATCTGATGATCCCAGACGACAAGAAAGAAATTATAGTTTTAAAAATGGCGTTGTGGAATTGGCCGCTGGTTTGGAATTTACCTTTTTCGATTACAGTTTACACGATGGCCGACGTAATTTCACCCCATATCTTTTTTCAGGTATTGCAGTTGCCTACCACGATAACTTCTATTATAGAAACGACAGAATTATTGATGAAGACACTGAAAGCTTAGCCTTCGGGATTCCGATGGCACTAGGAGTAAAAGGAAGACTAACCGAGCATATTATTTTATCTTTTGAAATTGGAGCACGATATACTTTTTCAGATGAAATAGATGGAAGTGAACCAGATTCCCATCAAATTAAAGACACTATGAGCATTGGAAATGTTAATAACAATGACTGGTATGTGTTTTCTGGTTTAACCATTACCTATACCTTTGGCCGAAAACCATGTTACTGCAATTTTTAGGCAAGTGGACTTAAAAGATCAAATACATACCGAAAAGTTACCAAATCATATTGCCATTATCATGGATGGTAACGGCAGATGGGCCAAACAGAAAGGTTTGATAAGAGCCATAGGCCATGAAAATGGAACCAAATCGGTAAGACAAGTGGTAGAAGCCTCAGCAGAATTAGGCATTAAAAATCTAACCTTGTATGCATTTTCTACGGAAAACTGGAACAGACCAAAACCAGAGGTTCAGGCCCTTATGAGGTTATTAGTATCTTCCTTGAAGAACGAATTGGAGACACTCCAGAAGAATGACATCAAATTAAATGCCATAGGCAACTTAGATGCGCTTCCAAAAAAAATAAATAAAGAGCTTTTGGAGGTCATGGAAAAAACCAAAAACAATAACCGAATGATACTAACCCTTGCCTTAAGTTATGGCTCTAGGGATGAAATCACTCAGGTTATCAAGGATTTATGCCATAAAGTTAAAAATAACATAATTTCTCCCGAAAATATTGACGAATCGGTTATTAATAAGCATCTTTACACGCAAAATTTACACGATGTGGATTTGCTTATTAGAACGAGCGGAGAACGCAGGATAAGCAATTTCCTTTTGTGGCAAATTGCTTATGCTGAATTATATTTTACGGAAGTTCTTTGGCCAGATTTCACCAAGGAGGATTTATTTAAGGCCATCATTGATTATCAAAATAGAGAGAGAAGATTTGGGAAAACAAGTGAACAAATTAATTGATAGCAAGCTATTGAAAACACAATTACTTTTTACATTATTACTTACCTTAATTTTAAGTATTCCATCGGCTGTCGCCCAAGAATTAACGGTTCAAGACAGTAAAACATATACAATTGCTGAGATTACTGTAAATGGTGAAACCTCCTTTAGTGAACAAACCATTATTGCTTATTCGGGATTAAGAAAAGGAGAAGAAATTGCTATTCCTGGAGAAAAAATAAGCAAAGCCATTACCAAGCTTTGGAATTCCAACCTTTTCAACAACATAGAAATTTACCTTAAGGATGTTAAAAATGGCAACCAGGCTTATTTGGAAATTAGATTAACTGATTTACCAGAACTGAATGAGGTTAAAATTACAGGTGTTAAGAAATCAAAGAGGGAAAAAATCATCAAGGAAAACAAACTTGATAAAGGTGTAAAGGTGACCGAAAACCTTATTACAACTACAAAAAACTACCTTATTAATACGTATAAAAAAGATGGTTACTACAATTCTAAAGTAGCCATTAATACAATTGAAGTTCAAGATTCAATTCAAAAAGCTAGAGTCAATATGGTTGTGAGGATTGATAAAGGCAGTAAGGTAAAAGTCAAAGACATCGATTTTACTGGTAATGAAGTTTTCACCGACAATAAATTGAAAGCTGCGATGAAAAAGACGAAACAAAAGAATTTCATTCGCGTGTACAAGCGGTCTAAATATATAGAAGCCGATTATAAGGAAGACTTAAAAGCTGTCATCGATAAGTATAAAGAAAATGGTTATCGAGATGCGCGAATAGTGGCAGATTCTATTACGGTTGTTGATGATAAAAATGTAGCCATTGGTATTCATATTGAAGAAGGAGAATTATACACTTTTGGAGATATTTCTTTCATTGGTAATACCGTTTATTCAGATGAACAACTTAAACGTGTTTTAAGGATTGAAAAAGGTGATGAATACAATGGCGTTATGCTGGAAAAACGTATTGCAGATAATACATCTCCTGATGCATTGGATATCACAAACATGTATCAAAACAACGGATATCTTTTTTCTACCATTAATCCAGTCGAGGTTAGTGCTGAAGGCAACGTCATTGATTTAGAGATTAGAATTTCAGAAGGTAAACCAGTTCATTTTAATGATATCACCATTGTTGGAAATGAAGTTACCAATGATAAGGTAATTTACAGAGAGCTTTATACAAGACCAGGTCAACTTTACAAAAAGTCTAATGTAATAAGAACCATCAGGGAATTAAGTCAATTAGGATTCTTTGATGCCGAACAAATTGGAACTAATTTTAAAAATCCAAAACCTAATGAAGGAACCATCGATTTGGAATACTCTGTGGTTGAAACAGGTTCAAGCCAAGTAGAATTACAAGGTGGTTACGGTGGTGGCGGTTTCATTGGAACACTGGGCCTTTCCTTTAACAACTTTTCACTAAAGAATATCCTTAATAAGGATGCATATACACCTGTTCCAAGAGGTGACGGACAGAAACTAGCTTTAAGACTGCAAGCCAGTCAATTCTTCCAGACCTATAGTTTTTCATTTACAGAACCTTGGATGGGAGGAAAAAAACCGGTTCAATTTTCAACGTCATTCTCTCATTCCAAGCAGTTTTCTTACGATTACACTACAGGAAAGCCAGACAGAAGTAGAAGTTTTAATGTTACCGGGGTTACTTTAGGTTTAGCAAAAAGATTAACAATTCCAGATGACTATTTTTCTATTTCCCATGCTTTGACTTTTCAACATTATAACTTAAACAATTATAACACAAGCTTATTTACTTTTGGAGATGGGTACTCAAATAACTTAGCCTATACCATTGGTTTAAGTAGAAATAACACCTATAATGATCCTATTTACCCTACAGGAGGGTCTAACTTTACAGTAAGCGCCAAAGTCACGTTCCCTTACTCTTTAGTGAATGGTGTTGATTACAAGGCTTTAAGGGATGAAAGAAACGAATTAGATGAATTTGTTTCCGATACCAACAATCCTGAAGCAGATCGTGTGGAAGCTGTAGACAGAATTGCTGAGATAGATCAAGAACGTTTTAAATGGTTAGAATTCTACAAAATAAAATTTAGGGTAGACTGGTATTCAGAACTAGCAAAAAAGCTCGTTTTAAAACCTAGTTTAGAATTTGGTTTCTTAGGGGCCTATAATCCAAATAGAGGTGTGATACCATTTGAAAGATTTTTCCTTGGAGGTGATGGTTTAGCCAATTACACCTTAGATGGAAGGGAAACCATTGCTTTAAGAGGATATCCTAACCAATCCATTCAACCATTAGATGAAAATGGAAATCCAACAAATGATGGAGGAACGATTTATAATAAATTCTCTTTAGAATTACGATATCCTATTACTTTAAGTCAAACAGCTAAAATTTATGGATTAACCTTCTTAGAAGGAGGTGTTACCTACAATGATTTTCATGACTACAATCCTTTTGATCTTAAAAGATCTGCAGGTGTAGGGGTAAGAATCTTTATGCCCGCCTTTGGTCTGTTAGGTATTGATTTCGGGTATGGATTTGATCCTGTACCTGGTGAGTTTAATCCTAGTAGATGGCAAACGCATTTCATTATTGGACAACAATTTTAGTTTGGCACGATATTTTCTAATACCAAATAGATTATTTACATTGGGAATTAAAATTTTTAAAGTTAAATTTCGTTAATTTTGAAAACGTTAATTCTAAAGAAAGCAGGAGTTTCTGCATCTGTTGTTTTTAGAATTTATGAAACCATAAATCATTAAACATGAAGCAGATCAAATTAAAAGTTCTTTTTTTACTGATAGTGATTTCCACCATTGGTGTATCCTCTTACGCTCAACGAGGCGTAAGAATTGGTTACATTGATACCGAATATATTCTCCAAAACGTCCCAGAATATCAAATAGCTACCTCACAATTAGACAAGAAAGTATTGCAATGGAAGCAAGAAATTGAAACCAAACTAAGTGAGATTGAACAAAAAAGAAAAGATCTGAGCAACGAGAAAGTGCTTTTAACTAAAGAATTGATTGAGGAACGAGAAGAAGACATAGCCTTTGAAGAGAAAGAGATCCTTGATTACCAACAAAAGCGTTTTGGTCCTAATGGTGATTTAATGATTCAAAAGAAACAATTAATCCAACCCATACAAGATCAAATTTTTGCTGCTGTTCAAGATATGGCTGAAAAAAGAAAGTATGACTTTGTCTTTGACAAAGCCGCTGATGTGGTCATGCTCTATTCCGCAGATAGATTTGATTTTAGTGATGAAGTTATAAGAAGTATCACAAGAAGTAACAAGCGTCAACAAGCTACTTCAAGAGCCGAAAGAAAAGCCGCCGATGAAGAAGAGCTTTTACCTGAAATCAACGAAGAATTAGAAGCAAGAGAAAATGCTCAGGATCAAAGGAGAGATAGCATTATGAATGCTCGGGAACAAAGAAAACTAGAAATTCAACAGAGAAGAGATAGTATCATTGCGGCACGTGAAAAAGCGAGACAAGATAAAATTGATGCTCGTGAAGCGGAAAATACAGATGAATCTGACAACATTACGGAGGATACAGAAAGTAAAACACAAGCCAATGGCGAAGCTCCAGAAACAAAAACAAGAGAGGAAATTCTAGAAGAAAGACGTCAAAAGAAACTAGAAGATAGAGAAAGAAGGAAGCAAGAACTTGAAGCTAGAAAACAAAGAATATTAGAAGAACGCCAAAAGGCGCAAGAACAAGAAGAGAGTCCGAAAGAGGACAATGAAGATAATTAACAATTTTAATTTATAACACACATTAATACTAGTAAAAATGAAACAATTGAAAACCATTTTATTTGCAACCGCATTATTTTTTGGAGCTATCAATTTCTCTCAGGCTCAAAGCAAAGTTGCTCATATCAACACTCAAAGTTTGATAGAAGCTATGCCTGATATGAAAAATGCCCAAAGTGAGTTGGATAAATTAGCAAAAACTTACGAAGCAGACATCCAAGCCTCTATTACTGAATACCAAAATAAGGCTAAGCAATATGAGGCAGAAGCTCAAACCAAGACTGATGAAGAGAACCAAAAGCGTTCTAATGAGCTTATGACTATGCAACAAAACATTCAGCAATATAGAGCAACTGCACAACAAGAAATGCAGAAAAAAGAAATTGACCTATTAAAGCCAATTACTGAAAAAGCCAAAGCTGCTATCTTAAAAGTTGCCAGAGCACAAGGTTTTGATTACGTTTTAGATTCAACTCAAGGTGGAGGTGTTATCATGGCCGACGGTAAAAACCTGTTAGATGACGTTAAAAAAGAATTGGGAATTTAATTTTTTCCTTTCATAAAATAATTACAAAAGCTGTCTTCAACAAGGCAGCTTTTTTATTTTTGTAACAATGAGCACAAAACCTATTGGTATTTTTGATTCTGGCGTGGGAGGCACTTCTATTTGGAAAGAAATACATGCCATGTTGCCAAATGAGAGTACTATTTACCTTGCTGACAGTAGATATGCTCCATACGGGAATAAAACCAAACAAGAGATTATTGACCTGAGTATTAAGAATACCAAGTTATTGCTTAATAAAGGAGCCAAACTCATTGTTGTGGCGTGTAATACAGCAACCACCAATGCGATAAAAGTACTGAGAAGTACATTTGATGTCCCCTTTATTGGAATCGAACCCGCCATTAAACCTGCCGCCTTAAATACTAAAACCAAAACAGTGGGCATCTTAGCCACTAAAGGCACTTTGGCAAGTGAACTTTTCAATCAAACTTCTGATTTGTTTGCGCGAGGGATTAAAGTTTTGGAGCAGGATGGTGATGGTATTGTACCACTGATAGAACATGGGAAATTGGATTCCAAAGAAATGCATCAATTATTAAACACCTATTTAAGACCCATGATTGAGGCCGATATTGACTATTTGGTACTAGGATGCACCCACTACCCTTATCTCATTCCTCAGCTTTTGAAAATACTTCCAAAACACGTAAAAATCATTGATTCAGGAGAGGCTGTAGCCAAACAGACCAAGGCTATTCTTGAAAAAAATAACCTTCTCAACTCACTACCTACAAACCCAAAATTAGAATTTTATAGTAACTCTAACCCCGAGGTCATGAACCAGTTAATAGGGGACAAATTCAATGCCACATATCTGGACTTTTAGTCCTCTTTAAACCAACTAGAATATTTCACATAGTTGTTGGCTATTCTATCTATTTCACCTGATATTAATTCCTGACTGATATCCTTTACTTTTTTGGCTGGCACACCTGCATAAATACTGCCGGCTTCTACCCGTGTATTTTGAGTGACAACTGCTCCTGCGGCAACAATACTATTGCTCTCTACGACACAATTGTCCATGACAATGCTTCCCATGCCTATTAAAACATTATCATGAATGGTACATCCATGAACAAGTGCATTGTGACCGATGGATACATTATTCCCAATTGTCGTAGGATGCTTTTGGTAAGTACAATGAATGACGGCGCCATCCTGAACATTTACCTTGTCCCCCATTTTTATATAATGCACATCTCCACGTATCACCGCATTAAACCAAACACTACATTGTTTTCCCATACTCACCTCTCCAACAATGGTTGCATTCTCCGCCACATAACAATCGGCTCCTATTTCAGGAGATTTTCCATTCACTTCTTTTATTAAAGCCATAATTCTATTGAAAATAAGATAATAATCCAGATTTTTTTGAGGCAGAAACCATAATCTCTTGCCCATTACTCAGTACAACACTTCCACCTTTCCCTTTCAGGTATTTGACAATTTCGTTAACATTGACAAGGTAGGATTTATGTACCCTTACAAAATTAGAAGCTTCCAAGGTTTCATCAAAGTACTTTAGGGTTTTACTAACCACTTTTTTCTTATGGTTTTTCAAATGGATTTCTGTGTAATTATCATCTGCTTTGCAAAAAAGAATGTCTGAAGTTTCAAGAACCTCAAAACCATCTTGTTGCGGAATGGTTATTTTTCCAATAACTCCTGGCTGTTTGGGAACCAATACCTGATCTTGAAGTGCATTTTCCTTTTCCTTTATATCGACAACATAATCGACTGCCTTAATCAACTCATCTATAGAAACCGGTTTCATTAAATAATAAGAAGCATGCGCATTTAGAGCTTCCATAGCATAATGATTATAGGCGGTCACAAATATGGTTTCAAAAGTTCTGTCTCCTACTTTTTCCAAAAGATCAAAAGCATTACCGTAAGGCATCTCAACATCCAAAAACACTAAATCCAACTCATGGTTTCTAATCAATTCAAGACCTTCATTGATATTTGATGCTTCACCCATTACAGAAACCTGCGGACAATACTTATCCAAATACTTTTTTAAAATATCTCTACTTGCTTGTTCGTCTTCAACGATAATTGCTCTTAAATTCATTTAATCTTTTTTTATGGTTACAACAACCTTAGTTCCCGTTTCTTCGCCCTTATTAATATCTTCTATTTGAACATCTACTTTGTCCTTGTACATATCATTCAAAATGACCACCCGCTTTTGTATATTACTCAGTCCTTTTGAATTATGTTTCTTTTGATTTTGAGTTTTTAAGGTCTTTGATCGTTCCCTCCCTATTCCATTATCTGAAATTGTGATGGCTATTTCATTCCTATTGATATAAGAAATGTCTATTTGAAGCCATCCCTTTTCTTCTTTATACCTAAGCCCATGCCACACCGCATTTTCAATATAGGGCTGCAATAGCATAGGAGGGATTTGAAACTCATCTATCTTAATTTTTGGATCTACTTCAATGCTGTAATCAAACTTATCCTGAAATCTGAAATGCTCTAATTTGGTATATAACTCTAACAATTCTATTTCCTTCTCTAATGGAATAAAGTCTTCTTCACTGTTTTCTAAAACGGCTCGCATAAGCGTAGAGAAATCAGACAAATACTTATTGGCAGTTCGCTCATCATTAGTGGCAATAAAACTATTGACTGAATTCAAGGCGTTAAAAATAAAATGCGGGTTCATCTGACTTCTAAGCGATTTTAAAGCCAATAAATTATTGGCTAATCTTTGTTGTTTTATATACTTATACATCAAATAAGCCACAACAATTAATAAAGTCATCCCAAACACCAAGGAATAAATAACAATCTGTTGATTTCTGTTTCTTTCGGTAGTCAATTGATATTTACTTTCAGAAAGTTCCCTTTCACTCTCCAAACTCTTAATACGATTCTGCTGGTTGGCTATATCCCTGCTAAATTTAGCAGCCCTAACAATTTCCTGTTCCTTTTTCACATATAATTGTTCGACCAATTCAGTATAATCCTGATAGGTTTTTAAAGCCTTTTCTGAATTTCCCGAACTATTATATACTTCTGAAAGTTTTCTTGTGGCATCCTTTTTCACAACCAGATCCGATTTAGTATCAGCTTGCTTAATACTCTTCTCTAGGTAGTTTATAGCACTGTCATAATCCTTCTGAAGGTAAAAAGCATTCCCTATTTTATAATTTTGTTTTTGTGGTGTATATGGACTGTCATTGTCGATTATAGAATCCCTTTCAACTTCTTTGATATCTTCCAACACTTCTTTACGAAGTTCAATTTCCTCATCATAAGCTCGGTTACTCCCTTGAAAATCGGCGACTGTAACCTTTTCCTTTAAAGCCCTTTCTTTATTCTCCTTTGAAGCCAAATTTAAAGAGTTGTCATAATAATCTTCTGCAATCGTTATTTCGCCACTCTCATTATAACTATTGGCTATTTTGGAATTTAAATCAATTATTTTCGGCGTTATTAAATGTGCTTTTGCAACCTGAAGCCCCTTTTTATATACCGCAATTGCCTTTGAATAGTTTCTTGAATCCATATAAGCATCACCCAAACCTTCAAACAATAAGGTTTGTTGGTAGGTAGACAATTGGGATTCATTTATAGACAAGAAAGTATTGATACTATTTTCCAAATCCTTATTCAATTGATAAGCTCTCCCTAATTTAAGCTTCACATCTAAGGAAGACATATTTTGCAAACTAATGCGGTAATTGGACACTGCGAGATCATACTGCTTCCAATGCATATAAATATCGGCTATGAGTTCATATGCCTTAGCATTTTGTTCTTTTGAATTGCTTTCTGCTAAAGCATCTGTAGCAAATTGAAGCCCTTTTTCAACATCCAGCTTCAAATATTTTTTGGATGAATCCAAAAATCTTGAATATTGCTCGAATGATTTTCTTTGATTAGGTTTCCTGTTTAATTGAGGTTGTACTTCTACAATAATATCATCATCATTTAAAATAACGTAATAAACCGTTTGGAAATCGTCATGACTAATGACTAATTGATCACCTTCCTTAGCTTTTATTTTGAATCTACCAGAATGATTTGTAGTAGTTCGAGCACCAGCTAAAATTTCGACGGTAACATCTTTGATGGCTTTTTTACTATCACTTTCCCTTACCTGCCCTTTAATTTCATACTGTTTGACCTGGTTCAAATCAGTTCTATTCTGAGCAAACCCATAGAAATTCATGAATGTAAAGAAGATGATAATATAATATGTTGCTTCACGCTTCATAAAAAAATAATATTATAGTAAACATACATACTTTTCATCTTATTCTAAAACCATTTATATCAAGTCCAAAGGACTTACAGGGTATTTTATAGGGTTTTACTCAAGCACCATGCTCATTTACTAATTGTAATGCCCATCTGGCTCATTCTCCCTTTTATATAAAATACTTTCAATTTACATTTCTGAAATCTTTTTTATTTATATCATGAAACAAATTCTGTTTATTCTAGTCACTTTGGCCCTCATGGGATGCAAAAAAAACAATCAAACAAAACAATTAGCTCAATCCGAGATTAGCCAAATAAAACCTTTGCTCGAGAAACCAACAATTCACGTCGCTCTTCTTTTGGATACTAGCAATAGTATGGATGGCCTAATAGATCAAGCAAAAGCTCAACTTTGGTCTATGGTAAATGAATTATCTCAAGCAAAATTCAAGGATTTAAAACCCAGCCTAAAAATCGCTATTTATGAGTATGGCAATGACCAATTAGATGTAAAAAATGGTTACATAAGACAAGTGATGCCTTTTAATTCTGATCTGGATGATATTTCAAATAACCTATTTTCCCTCACCACTAATGGAGGTAACGAATTTTGTGGGCAGGTAATCTCAACATCAACTAGAGAACTTGGCTGGGGTAAAGAAAATAATGATCTTAATTTAATATTTATTGCAGGAAATGAACCTTTCACACAGGGACCAATTCCATTTCAACAGGCAAGTTTAAATGCTAAAGAGAAAAAAATCACCATCAACACCATTTATTGTGGAGACTATCAGGAGGGTATTAATAGTTATTGGGAAGAAGGGGCAAATTTAACTCATGGCACCTATATGGCCATAAATCAAAATAATGAAACCCATTATGCGTCCACCCCATTTGATGATGACATTTTAAAATTAAATGAAAAACTTAATGAGACCTATATCACCTATGGACAAAAAGGAAAAGAAAAAAAACTAATGCAACATGAACAAGATGACAAAGCTGCTTCAATGGGTAAAACTAATGCAGTTACAAGAAGTATTAGTAAAAGTTCCTATTTATATGACAATTCAACATGGGACTTAGTTGATGCCATTAAGAATCAAACTATCGATCTCCAAAATTTAAACAAAGATGACTTACCAAAAGAATTAAATACAAAGTCAAAAACTGAAATTGAAATATATTTGAATGAAAAAGCTGAAGAGAGAGCACAGATAAACAAGGAAATTCAGTCAATCAATCAAAAAAGAATGGAATATCTTAAATCACATCAAAAAGAAAACACTACCGAATTACAATCTGCGATGATTAACAGTATAAAAAAGCAGGCTGCACTTAAGAATTACGAGTGGGAAAATAATCAATAAAAAAAAGAGCCTTGAAATTTTCAAGGCTCTTTTTTTTATTTAGTTAATCGCGGGACAGTTACAATGGTAACGCTCTCTACGACAATTGAAATTAAATCCTAATGTGATTTGGTGAAAACCACCATTATTAAACACTACAGAATTTGCTTGATACGAATAATTGTAAGCAAACATAAACTGATTGAAATTGATACCTAAAATCGGAGTAATGTATTGAAGCTTTTGACTACTTACACCTGTGCCATCTTGAAATTCAGCACCGTCCAAACTTCTTCTATATGATAAACCTCCCCAAACTTTACCAAATTCCATTTCTTTGTAAGCCTTCATATTAATATCTATAGAAGATTCTTTAGTTCCGTCTTTATACATAAACATAAGTGATGGCTCAAAACTCCACTCACTACCATATTTAGCTAAAATAGTACCAGCACTTACCAAGAATTGTCTTGGATTATCATAAGCAAAAATTCCATTTTCATTAGAATTGATACCATCATTTCTCAAGATATTTCTAGCAGTAGCATGAATGTAATGTTCATCAAAGTGGTAAGAAAACCCAAAATCAATATTGAAATTGGTTGCACTTTGATCCACACCAGAAATAATTCTATCAGGATGGCTAATCAAATCATTTTGAAAAGCAGATTCATTCAAACGGTATTGTATAAATCCTGCACTTAAACCGAACGATAACATACTTAAATCCAATTCACTTCTAGAGAATTGAATATGGTAAGCATACGTTAAATATCCTCCTGTTTGAGAGTGGTACCCGTTTTCATCTGTATAAAATATAGCCCCTAGTGCGGAAGGTGACTCCCCTAATCTACTATTGGCACTTACCGTCAAAAGCTTCGGAGCATCTTCATGACCAAACCATTGCTGTCTCCCGGTAACCCTAACTTTTGCACAGTTAGCAACCCCCGCCATGGAGGGGTGTATTAAATAATAATTATCAGTTAAATAATCAGAGTAAATAGGTAGACCTTCTTGGGCATTGGTATTAAAATATGTAATAAAAGTCGTTACTGCTACTAATAAAAGTTTCTTAATATTCATAGGTTTATCGTTTCAAGGTAAAATGTTCCTTTAGGATCTTTGTTTCCCCGTTGCTTTCTCCCGGTTCGGTGTACTCGACCGTGAACCAGTAGTCGCTCGATGGCATCAGCTCCCCGTTATAGGTACCGTCCCATCCCTCGCCAGTGGGGCTCAATTGCTTGAGCAGCTTTCCATAGCGGTCAAATATATAAATTTTAGCGTTAACTTGGGTGTTAATATTGTAAATCTGCCAAGTGTCGTTGTCCC
>NZ_LBIQ01000016.1 GCF_001280515.1 Mangrovimonas sp. ST2L15
TGGCATCACATTCTACGGTCACATCGGCAGGAACGCCAACAAGCACCGGAGGCGTGTTGTCCTCCACGGTAATGGTTTGGGTTTGTGTTGTTGTATTGCCATCGTTATCAGTTACGGACCATTCACGAACGATAGTTCCAACACCATCATTGACGGTATTGGTAGTTTCTGAATAGCTAACTGTAAGGGTTGTATCACAGTTGTCTGTTGCGGTAACCACAGCAGGAGCGGGTATGGCATCACATTCTACGGTCACATCGGCAGGAACGCCAACAAGCACCGGAGGCGTGTTGTCCTCAACAATTATATTGAATGAGCAAGTCAATCCAGTTGGAGAATCAGCACTATCTCTTTCTTCCCAAGTTTGAAATGTAATTCCTACAGGAAATGCATCACCTGTGGTATAACCAGTTAGATCAATCTGTACCATACTACCATCGACAATGTCTGTGGTTGGATTAGTATAACTCACAACAGCAGAGCATTGTCCTGGATCAACATTAACCGTAATATTAGCTGGAGGACAATCAGTTATACTTAAACTTGACCCTAAATCATTTATTGTTATTTGAGACGTAATCTCCAAATATTCTTCATAGGTGCAAACGGAGTCTGTAAAGAGTGGATAGTAAAGCTGGGAGCTAGTATGTTTAGGGATAGCAGCAAAACTTATAGCAGAAAGTAAAACTGTTAATACAATTAAGTAAGGTTTCCTCATAGTTGATATTTTTAAAAGTTTAAAAATATACCGCTACAACATTTCATAGTTGGGGCCGGTTTATAACTGTTAAAAATTGTAATTAGAGGAAATGGAAACCAATGGTACTTTTAAGACTGAGGCCGTAATTTATAATCGTTTAGGGATTTTTTTTATAATTTACTGCCATTTTTATTTTAAAATTGGTATCGTTTTAGATATTCTTCTTAATTCACAATGGATTAATAGCTATTAAAGGCCGCAATATAGAAAAATAAATATTATAAAATCTATAAAGTGCGTAAAAAACACGATGAAATGCAAATTTTTGAAGGAAATTCAAAAAAAGCGGTAAGATTATTACCGCTTTCGTAAATTTTTAAAGATTTTATTATTCAACTATCACCTTTTTACTAATACTGGTATTTAAATCAGTATCTAATTTTATGATGTAATTTCCACTTGATAAGCGTTGTACGGGTAGTTTTATTTTAGAATAGGATAGTTCAGGAACTTGAGAATGGTTCCATGTTTGTATAACTTTACCTCCCATATCAATCAATTGGACTTTTTTAATATTTATTTGGTTAAAAGTATTGATGAAAATTTCACCTGAATTATTCAAATAATTTACACTAATATCATTAGTCATATCTTCAATGGTACTTAGAGTCGATTCATCAGATTCAAAGGTTAAAAAGAATCTACTATTATATTCACCAGCATCTAAATTAATATAGAAGGGAACGTCATTGAATTGTGTATATTCATCTGTTACGGAATCATAAATAAATACTTCAATTTCATCTTCATCAAAATTCTCTAACATTCTGAGACTTATTTCTAAATCACCTGCTTGCGCCAATTCGACATTTAGTGGATATTGTTTAGTCGGATCAAATTCACTTACACCTTGAATTACAAAATTAGCATCGTCAATATTCCAAGATACATCAGAAGAATAGGTATCTATATTTTTTGCATCATAACCATAATCATAACCATCAGTAGCAGTGCTATTTGGCACAAATGCTAACATGAGATGTCTATTTAAATTATTTGACATAGACGCTGTTATTCTTACTCGCTGGATGATTGATTCATTCTCATTGTTCGAAGAATTTAGGTTTGCATTATTTGATGTTTTCAAGAAAATAGAGGCTCCAGATCCCGACTCTCGTTCAAAAACTCGTTGGTCATTCTCAAATTTGATTTGTCCCCCAGTTCCAGGTTCTAAAGCGCCTACAAAGAAACCTTGTCCCACAGGAATATATCTGCCTGGTAATAATGACGAGGAACCTAAGTCACTGATTTCATAGCCATCTTCTGTTATAGGTGGGGTGGTAGGAATTTCACCACCGCTTAAGTTGTAAGTGGCATAACCACCCTCGTAAAAGGCAAGATAATGGGAATTACTACTTAAATAATGGACCCAAAAATAGAGAGCTCCATCGAAGGCATTGGTCGATCCAGGATTAGCAGTTGATCCTTCTGCCGTTGCTAGGTTATTAGGTATGTTGTCTTTAATAAACTCATCAGCATCCAAAGCACTCGGGTAAGGATTACCAATTAATATTTGATTACCATTATAAACATTTGTATTGGTATTCTGAATTAATCCATTATGTGGTTTTCCTTTAAAAACATAATTTTGATAGTTACCAGCATTCCCGCTTCCTTTCATGGTATAACCATTTCCGGTAGGTATGCTACCAGTACTTCCTACTTGGTTCCATTGCTGATAGGTGTTGGCTATGGCGTTATAGGTCCAAAGCCAATAATTTGGCATGGAGATGGGTGGTCCTGGATTTGCATTATAGCCACCAATCCAAGTTATTGTAGCAGGATTGGATGAAGTAGTTCCATCTCTCAGAATATTTGCGACCGTAAAATTTGAATTTGTTGCAGCACCAATAGCACTAACGGGAGAACTCCAATAATTATAATTGTAAAGGTTATTGGTTCCTTGTTGATCTCGTTCAATAAATCCGCCACTAGCCGGTTCAAGTTCACTATCGTTCAATTGATCTATAGTATATCGTTTTTGAACCAATTGAGATTCTCCTATCAAATCAATTTGACCGTTTAATTTGAGATAATGGGTTATCCAAAGGCCATGACCATTGTTTGTTTCATCATCAGCACCTGTATCTTTGATTGTTAATTCATTGGAATCTACTAGTAATCCCAGTAAGGTAATGTCTTGCACATCACTTATCACATTATGATTTGTTCTAACAATATTCCAATCAATAGCCTCTCCGTTAATTCCATTGCTGTTGGGATGATCCCAAACAGAATAATATAACCATGGTGAAGCCGTTGTGGAATCGTTATCCCAATTGCCATTTTTTGTAGTAATATATGGAAGAGGAGCTGTTTGTTGTTGGCTAGTTGTGATGTTTCTCAATCTTCCAGTAACTCCTTTGTAGGCAGCTAGGTTTCCACAAGTCAAATTCATTCTGTAATATCCTTCCAAATCATTCCATAAAAGTGGGTCATCGTCAACACCATCTTGATTGAAATCTGGACCATCAATTTTGTTTAGTAATACAACACCACCAACATCTGAGCTTAAAGCCTGAATTTCTTGATTCATCATTTGATGAATATGTTCATAAGATAATGCCTTATTCCAAATTCTCAATTCATCTACCCAACCATGATAATAATTGGTAGGTTCGTTTGGAGGAGATTGATCCATCGCACCAATTAGTGCTTCTATGTTACCTGAAGTATTTGAAGGAGCGTTACCACTGGCAGTACCTAATACAATTCCATCAACATAAAGAGTATAAAGTGAGCCATCAAATGTGACTGCTAAATGGTACCATCTATTGGTTCCAACAGTATTACCTCCAGATGTTACTTGACCAGTTCCACCGGCATTCCCCCAGCGGAATCTTATTTGTCCGTCAACAATACTTAAATCATAACCGCTCGTAGTATTTCCAAATTCTTTTCTGGAAAAAACAGTCCTAGTTCCATTAGTTGAATTTGGTTTTACCCAAACTTCCAAGCTGAAATCAGAGTTTAATTGGTAATTATTTCTAAAAGTGACATGGTCATTAATTCCATCAAAGTCTACTGTTGGACAATCTTTAATTTCGACGGTGATTTCATCAAAACAACCATTATCCAAGGTCCATCTTAAAGTAAATATTCCTGGATCTGCAGAAAATATGGCATCTGGATCTGTGTCACTAGAAAATATGGCAGAGCTTCCACAAGAATTATATGTGGCGCTTTGAACACTCCAGGTACCCATCATTCCTGTTCCTATATAATCCGTGTCACCCGCAGCCGTATCTGGTACCACGTATAAGTTTGTTTCATAGGCACCTTTAATAAAGTTTTCAGTAGCTGTTTTCGTATTGTCGTAAGCGTTCAATTGAAGCGCATTTTCACCACATTCACTGTTTAAAGGGGTATAGTCTTGTCCTGCATAGGCTAAACTTGTATAGAAGTCAACAAATGCTGTACCTTCATCATTCTCTGTTCTACAACCATTTACTAGAGAGGTTACCCCATAAGTTCTAATTCCCGGGGTTACAGGTGTAATGGTGGCTTCGGTAGAAGTTGAAACAATATTGTCATCTTCATCCGTCCATTCAATTTCTTCATCTACATAGGCGTATGCAAAACCAACCTTGTCTATAGCCCAGCCACTGGCAACATCATAAGTAGGATTATTATTACAAGGGTTGTCTGCTGCCAACGGAAAACTAACATCTTCACAAGTAGATGTACTACCATTGAAAGTAAACATTACTCTTAATCCTGAAAGTCCAACATATGCTCCTAAATCAATGGACGCAGAAACCATTCTCGGGTTGGTAGTCGGTCTTTGTCCACTATTACAGTTTCCTCCAGATTTAACTAATTCTACTCCAGTTGTATTGCCTGAAGTAAAGTCTAATCCTTCAACAGTATTTAAAACTACAGAATAGGTGTTTCCAGAATCAAATGATAATTCAATAGTTCCGAATCCTCCATTACAGAAGTAGTAACTTGTATCAAAAGTCATGATGGCTTCACTAGATGTCATTCCTATGGTGCTGAAGACAGGTGTTTCCAAAGTTGTAACGTTTCCAACCCCATTTGCCATAGCAAATTTAGTATTATCATTAGTGTCATAATTTATTCCACTAAAAAGTTGATTGTTGTTAGAATTAGTTTCTTTCCATGTAGGTTGGGTGGTTGTGTTTCCACTTGCAGGAAAAAAACCATCTATACCATCAACTCGCCATCCTTCAGGTTGTGCATAGTTAAATTCACCACCTTCCCCAAATTGTCCATTAGGTTGGTCAAAGAAACTTTCAGCTGTAACTGTAATCGCTTCTCCAAGACAAATTTCTGGCGGATCAGGAGAAATACTAGTAATTATTGGTGGTTCATCAGGAGGTAGAAAACGTACATAAGACTCGGCAGTCGTTTTTGTTGCTCCTGTATCGGGATCTACAATTACAGCCCTTACAAATGTGTCGTTTGTAATTCCGGATATCGAATAAGTTAACGTTCCCGATGAAGGAGGAGTTGTGAGAGTTGTCCATGTTTCACCATAGTCATAGGATACTTCCCAATGAATGACATCTGCAGCAACTAAATTATAAGGGGCGATACTTTGAAGATTAAAAAAAACGGTGACACCATCTAACAATTCACCAGGACAAGCCGTGACCTCTACCAATGGGCTAGGGGGTTGCGGATTATCGGGAGTGGGATTAGTGATAACACCTGTCATATAAGTATTTAAATTTTTAGGTGGTTCTACGGTTACATTGGCAGTACAAGTAGATTCATTTCCATTCACATCTGTTACTGTTAAAGTTGTAGTTGCAACATATAACAACCCATCCGCAGCTTCATCAAAGACGCTTGGATTCACAGTTATTGATGCAACTCCACAAGCATCTGTGGAACCATTATCAATATTTTCTGCAGTAATTGTGGCGTCTCTGGTAATAGCATCTATAACTACAACAAAATCAGTGCATACTGCTGTTGGAGGAGTATTATCCTCCACATTTACAGTTGCTGTACAACTGTTAAAATTACCTGCATCATCATAAACTGTAAAAGTTACGGTATTCGGTCCGACATCCGAGCAATTAAATGAACTCGGAGTAACAGTCATATTAGCAATTCCACAATTATCTGAAGAACCATTATCCAAATTGGATGCTGCAATATTCACCACTCCAGAAGGACTTAGTACAGCTGTGTAATCAGTACAAACCGCAATAGGGGCTTCATTGTCCGAAGGAACCACATTGAAGGAGCAGGTGGAAAAATTGTTTGAGTCATCGGTTGCGGTAATAGTAACAACGACTGCACCGCTCAAAACAGAACCTGCTGGTGGACTTTGGGTCAAGGTTACATTATTATCACAGTTATCAGAAGTCGAAGCTTCTGAGGTATAGTCAAGTAGCGTAAATTCACAATTATCCTCAAAATCCACGTTTTTATCCGTAGGGCAATTGATTGTTGGAGCTTCGTCATCTTCAACTGTAACGATGGCATCACACGTAGAAGAGTTTCCATGAATATCAGTAACTGTTAATGTTACAGTATTTGATCCTAAATTGGCACACGTGAAGGCTGTCTGTGAGGCGTTCAAAGAGGCTATTCCACAATTGTCTGTTGATCCTCCATCTAAATCAGTTGCTGCGATTGTTGCATAACCAGCAGAATTTAATTGTATGGATATATCTTGACAAATGGCAGTTGGAGGTGTATTGTCTTCGACAGTTACTATTTGGGTATCAGTGTCCGAATTGCCGGCGGCATCAGTTACGGTCCAGGTTACTGTTGTATTACCTATTGGGAATGTGGCCGGCGCATCATTGGTTGCCGGATTAACGCCACAGTTATCAGCTGTAGTGGGTGTTCCAAGAGCCACACCAGTGGCTTGACATGAAGCATTGGCACTAACGGTTACATCTATAGGTGCAGTAATGGTTGGGTCTGTATTGTCTTCGACAGTTACTAATTGGGTATCAGTAGCCGAATTACCAGCTGCATCAGTTACGGTCCAGGTTACTGTTGTATTACCTATTGGGAATGTAGCCGGCGCATCATTGGTTGCCGGATTAACGCCACAGTTATCAGCTGTAGTGGGTGTTCCAAGAGCCACACCAGTGGCTTGACATGAAGCGTTCGCACTAACGGTTACATCTATAGGTGCAGTAATGGTTGGGTCTTTATTGTCTTCGACAGTTACTAATTGGGTATCAGTAGCCGAATTGCCAGCTGCATCAGTTACGGTCCAGGTTACTGTTGTATTACCTATTGGGAATGTGGCCGGCGCATCATTGGTTGCCGGATTAACGCCACAGTTATCAGCTGTAGTGGGTGTTCCAAGAGCCACACCAGTGGCTTGACATGAAGCATTGGCACTAACGGTTACATCTATAGGTGCAGTAATGGTTGGGTCTGTATTGTCTTCGACAGTTACTATTTGGGTATCAGTAGCCGAATTACCAGCTGCATCAGTTACGGTCCAGGTTACTGTTGTATTACCTATTGGGAATGTAGCCGGCGCATCATTGGTTGCCGGATTAGCCCCACAGTTATCAGCTGTAGTGGGTGTTCCAAGAGCCACACCAGTGGCTTGACATGAAGCATTGGCACTTACGGTTACGTCAGCAGGTGCTGTCATACA
>NZ_LBIQ01000017.1 GCF_001280515.1 Mangrovimonas sp. ST2L15
TAATAGCTGTTATACTGATTCTGAAACCTGGATAATAACGTCCTGATCTGAATGGGCTTTTAGCAGCAGCTTCCTCATTTTCCATTACAAAGTTATCTCTAGAACCAGCACGGTCTGCAGTATATACGTAGTTTGAAGGCACATAACCTGTATTATCCAAAGTTCCTGTTAAACGCACTCTTAGGTCATCACTAAGTTGACTGTCGTAACCTAATTTTGCCAACAAGGAAGCTCCACCAGTTTTTCCATTAGATCCCGCTTCTACAGATTGCTTTAACTTACCATTAGAGAAACCTACCATCCCGCTAAAACCATTTCTTTGATAGTAAACCTCAGCAACTACTTCTGTAGTAAACGACTCCATAATTAAGTTTTCAACACATGAGTAGAACATGGCTTT
>NZ_LBIQ01000018.1 GCF_001280515.1 Mangrovimonas sp. ST2L15
ACATTTACTATTGTTAGACCTGTTGAGGATAAATTTTATTTTGAATTTACTCATGGAAGATTGGCTTCATCTGATGAATTATCTAAACAAGAAATTAATAATGAAGAATATTCAAATAGTTTAAAAGAAGCTTCTTTTGCTTGTAAAAAAGATGGAGAACACATTTTTAAAGAATTTGAAAAGACTAATTCAATTGAAGGTAATAAAGTAATTACTAACATAACAGAGGAACTTTCTGATCAAAAAGAATATCATATTAGTGGTAAAGTAATTATGCATCAAAATCTTAAAGAAGATAGAGAATATTCATTTGGTTCAAAACGTATAATAGATGATTTAACAGTTTTTATAGAGCATGATAATAATATTAATGTTATATTTAGTCCGTCAGGAGTTGATAGTATTGAAAAAAATAATGCTTTTCCTGATCATAAATTAGCATTTATAAATAGGGATGTTCTTTTGCCTGGAGAAAAGTTTAAGTTATTCTTTTATAAATAAAAAATTAAAAATTTTATATTCGCGAACAATTAACACTTAAAATAAGATAGAATGAAAAGACGTATAATAGTAGAAGGAAGTTCTTGGTATGGATAATTCATTCATACTTATAAAAACTATGTTTAATTTATAAATTACAAATGCACCTTCCAAGGGGCATTTTTTTTTAATAAAAGATTATAAAAAACTCATTGTAACTTATTTGCGCTTTTTATTTCCTAATAGTTTCCGTTAAATTTCTGAATCGGAATGTAACCTGAGTAAATTAAACAATCATAACAAATTAATAAATCATTAAAAAGCCTTTTAAATAAGGCTTTTTTTATGCGTCCTCTTAAACCATATTAACAGGTTTAATTGATAAGGTTATATTCTAAGTTGATTAAATCAATAATGTAGCTTAAACGGTGTTTGTGTTACAAATGTGTTACAAGAGTAAAAAAATGATAATTTATAAAAATTGTATAAAAACAAAAAAGCCACGTCATTACTGATGTGGCTCTTTGTGATCGCGACAGGATTCGAACCTGTGACCGTCTGCTTAGAAGGCAGATGCTCTATCCAGCTGAGCTACGCGACCCCTCAATCACGCTAGTGCGTGATGAAAATTTTAACTGTCGGGGTGGCAGGATTCGAACCTGCGGCCTCCACGTCCCAAACGTGGCGCGATAACCGGGCTACGCTACACCCCGAATCAGCGGAGAGACAGGGATTCGAACCCTGGCAACACTTACGCGTTGACAGATTAGCAATCTGCTCCATTACCACTCTGGCACCTCTCCTTAAAAACAAATAAAAGAACGTTCTTTAATTGCGGATGCAAATGTAACTTTTCATGCTTAAGAACGCAACTATTTTTTGCTTTTTTTCGTAAAAAATATTTAAAGTGCTGATATCATATTTTTTAGCTCTCTTGAATAATTAATGAAATTCCATTTGAATCAAATCGTGGTGTATTTCAGAATAATCTTTTATCACTTTATCAGCTTGTGTGTAATCTTGATCTTTTGAGTGGAAACTATCATAAGCTACGCAAAATAGTCCAGCCGCCTTAGCTGCTTTTATTCCGTTTGTAGAATCCTCAATAACCATACATTCCTGTTTTTGAAATAAAGTCGATTCATAGGCTTTAAGGAATATTTCTGGATGCGGTTTGGAGGCTTTTAATTCGGCACCACTAAACTTTTCTGTAAAATACTGGTTGAGCTCAAACCTGTCAAATACGCTGTTGATTGTGCTTCTATGTGCCGAAGAGGCCAAAACCAACTTAAGACCTTGAGCATGATAATTCTGAATTAGCTCTAAAACACCATCAATGAGACTCAATTCCTCATCAGTTACAAACAATTCTTTAAAACTATCCCTTTTGATTTGCACCAATTCTTGAGGTGCATGACTTAAATTAAAATCTCTGCAAACTCCCTTACAGGTATCTAGGGTTGAGCTTCCTGTCCAGGAGCGATAATAATCATCAGAGACCTCAATACCTATTTTTTTGAACATGGAAAAATAAGCTTTGTGATGTAAAGGTTCGGTGTTTACAATAACACCATCCATATCAAAAAGTACTGCTTTTAGCATATAAATTGTTTTGTCGCGAAGATACAAAGTGCTGACCTATCTTGATGTTAAAAAGATTTAAAGCTTTTAAATGGATCCTACAAGGGTTTTTGACAAACAAGAATTATTTTATCACCTTCACAATTGGTGGTGAAAAATAAATAAGTTTCACCGCCATCTTTTATCTTAAACTTTTTACGCAATTGCTCTACGCTTTCAGGAAAATTTCTAGTGGTGATATTGGCCTTGGTTATATTCAGTTGTTTCAAGGCCTTTTTATTATAGGTTAAAACATGAAGGATTTTAAATGACCTACCAGGGAATTCCAATAAGGAATCTGATGTGTATAAATGACTATGTTGATGAAGTTTTTCTACGTTGAAGTATTTGGTCAATACTTTAAAACCACCAGATTTTAAAATGGCTGAATTGGGCTCATATACAAATGTTTTAGGCATTCCATAAAGAACTTCTTGTTCCGTTTCCTCAGATGGAAAGAATGAAAATGAAGAATTTTCAGGACCTAAATTGATGGTTTGGATTTTTGGTTCATTTGTAAACCCTTTTTCTAATATCCAAAGGAGCTCTTTTACTTCATTGTTTAAAGCCACTACATGTATTTCCTTTACATATTGTAATTCACCTAAGCCAATGGATATATCAAGTAGAGGCGAGGTTTTAATGAGTATTTGATTTGTTTTTGAAAATAGTAAATCTAAATTCTTTGGGACGTTGGGTAGACAATCATCTAAAAGAAATACCTTTCCTTTATTTTCATTGCGCCGAGAAGGATCAATGTAAACCCAATTATAAGTTTCATCTGTTTTATCGAGGAAATCTAAACCATCTCCACTATAAGGTTGAATATTTGAAACATGGAGCTTTTCAAAATTATGGCGAGCTAGTTCTGATAAATATGAATTCATCTCACAATGAACAACTTGATTAAATTTTTTTGAGAAATAATAATCATCAACTCCGAGTCCTCCAGTAATATCAATTAAAGAATTTCCATCAATAATTTTAGATTTATACTCTGCTGTGACTTCTGAAGAGGTTTGTTCTACATTGAGTTTGTTAGGGTAGTAGATACCCGGTGTTTTAAACCAAGTAGGAAGTTTGTTTTGACATTTCTTCTTGGCTTCAATTTGCTCTGCTAATTCTTTGATATCAACATCACTAAATGGAGACCCTCTTAATATCAACTCATTAATGTTAGAATTAACATAATTTTTTATAAAGTCTTGTTTTTCAGTATGTAATATTGCTTTATTCAAACAATTACTAGATGTCTTTGGTGAGTTCTTTTACAATTTTATTATCAGCTAAAAACTCTTTTAAAATAACCTTGATACTTGAATAGGCAGGAACCGCAACAATTAAACCAATAACCCCAAAAAGGACACCAGCTATTAGGATAACCAAAAAGATTTCTAAAGGATGTGATTTCACACTTTTACCCAGAATTATGGGCTGACTAAAGAAATTATCAATCACCTGGCCAATACTCAAAACAATGAGAACATACATGGCCTTAGGCAAAATAACTTCACTAAAACTGCTGTCCAAATAGTTTGTCATGGTCAGTAGAATCATGAGGCCTCCACCAATCAAGGGTCCTACGTAGGGTATTAAATTTAACAAGGCACATAAAAAGGCAATGACAACAGCATTATTAACGCCAATAATCAATAACCCTATGGTGTAGATGACAAAGAGGACCGAAATTTGAGCAAATAACCCAATAAAATAACGAGATAATAAATCCTTGATTTTTTTTGAGGAATTCCGGTAATGGTCTTCCCAGTTATTTGGCAGGATAATTAAAATAATTCTATCAAACATTTTACTATCCCTTAAAAAGAAAAATGCTATAAATAAGACCGAAAATAATCCAATACCAAAGCTTCCCAATCCAGATACCAGTGCATTAAATAAATCTGGAAGAAAGGTGTAATCAATTTTGTTTAATAGCTCTGATTTCTCCAACTCTTCCTCAAGCGTGGTGGATCCCATATGAAAATGATCGGAGGCATAGGAGTAGATGGTTTCTACTTTTTCCCGCAATTGATCAATGTCCAATAGAGATAAGTTACTTCCCTGTTCCACTATTAAAGGTATAAACAAACTAACCAAGCCTAAAAAAAAGCCCAAAAACATGCAAATTGTTATAACTACGGCCACGGTATTATTGAATTTTAATTTTCGTTTCATGAAAATGATAATGGGCCTGCCTAAAAGTGAAAGCACAACGGCAATCACCAAATAGACAATTATGGAGCTTATTTGATATAAAATAAATAAAACCAAAACTATAGCTGCTATGGTTCCTACGGCTCTTAATATACCTTGGGAAATGATTTTTGCATTCATATTTGTAAATATATAAAATGCTTTACATTAATTGCTTAGTGATTTCATATAAAGCTATAGATGTCGCTTGAACCACATTCATACTGCTGTTTTGGCCAAACATGTCTATGTGTATGACGCTATCTGAAAGTTTAAGTCCTTCTTTCGAAACCCCAAAATTTTCATCTCCTACAATTAAAGCCAAAGGCTGTTTGTGAAACGTTGAAGAAGATAAAGGTCTACTATTGTCTGTGATTTCCAATGAAATTATTTCATAGCCTGACGATTTTAAAATTTGAACCGTCTCTTCAATGTTCTCTCGAATTTCATAAGGAACCACTTTTTCTGTCGATCTTGAAGTTTTGGTCATTTTCCTTCCATTCGGTATAGGTCCTCCTATGAAAATAATCTTTTCAATTCCAAAAGCATCCGCTGTTCTGAAAAGGCTTCCAATATTTGGAGCATTAGAAATATGATCGCAAACCAAAACGATAGGATGGGATTTCTTTTTAAACGTGGTGTTGTAATGCGTTAATTGCACTTTAAAGGTGTAGATTATTAATTGTCAAAAGCATATTTAATGATGTTGGCACCCATTTTCAGCGCTTTTTCCCTAACGTTTGAAGGATCATTGTGCACAATTTCATCTTCCCAGCCATCACCAAGGTCACATTCCAAAGTAAATAAGAGGATTAGTCTTCCTTCATGAAAAATCCCAAAGGCTTGAGGTCTTTTTCCATCGTGTTCATGGATTTTTGGCAATCCATCAGGAAAGGCAAAGGCCGTTGAAAAAATAGGGTGGTTAGCAGGTATTTCTACCAAATCCTTATCAGGAAATACTTTTTTCAATTCTTTAGTTATGTAAGGCTGCATTCCATAATTATCATCTATATGCAAAAAACCTCCAGAATAAAGATAATTTCTAAGGTTCTCAGAATCTTCCTCACTAAAGAAAACATTGCCATGGCCAGTCATATGAATGAATGGATACTGAAAAATATCCATGCTCCCCACTTCAACGGTCTCTGGTTTTGTCTCTATAGTCGTATTGATGTTATTGTTGCAATAAGTAATAAGATTTGGAAGTGCTGTTGGATTGGCATACCAATCACCACCACCTTTATATTTTAAAAGAGCAATTTGCTGGGAATGACCTAAAAGAGCGCAACTAAATAATATTAAAAATAGATATTTTTTCATGCTATTCATTGACAAATGCAACCGAGTGACAAGCAACAATAGCAGCTGTTTCGGTGCGTAAACGAGTGTTCCCCAAAGTTACAGGAATAAATTGGTTTTGGATGGCCATTTCAATTTCATTAACACTGAAATCTCCCTCGGGACCAATAAGAATAAGAATATCTTCCTTGGGATTAAGTTCCTGTTTTAGGGATTTTTTATCCAATTCTTCACAATGTGCAATGTATTTCTTTTCTGAATAATCCTGAGATATAAACGTAGAATAGGGTATAGGAGGATTGAGTTTAGGTAGATAGCAGGATAGAGATTGTTTCATTGCCGATTGCAAAATCTTCTCAAAACGATCCGTTTTTACAACCTTACGTTCACTATGGTCACAAATAATGGGTGTGATCTCATCGATACCAATTTCCGTAGATTTTTCCAAAAACCACTCATAGCGATCATTCATTTTTGTAGGGGCTACCGCTAAATGCAATCTATAAGCTCTTGGAGCCTGTAAGGTGCTTTTAACAATGTTGGCAACACAATTTTTTAAATCCGCCACAGAGATTTCTGCCTCAAATAAATAACCATTACCGTTGGTGATATGTAACATATCACCAACGGATTTTCTTAAAACTCTTACAATATGTTTACTTTCTTCTTTATCAAAGAAGATTTGAGAAGCATTTTCTGAAATGTTTGATTGATAAAATAGCTGCATTAATCTTTTGGTTCAATCACGCGTAATACTTTTATTTCTGTAAGTTCCTTTGGTGCTTGAGTCATAAAAACCATATAGTATTTATCTTCTACAGGAATATCGACGATAAAGATATCATTTTTAGCGTGACCACCATAAATAATAGCTTCTTCCAATTTGGGATGAAGTGAGCCTTCTGTAAACCAACCAGTGTCGCCCCCTTGGCTCGCATTTCTATCCATGGAATAGACTTGGGCCATTTTCACAAACGGGATGCCATTTTCGTAGGAGGTAAGGATACGTTGTCTCAAATCGTTCATTTTATCATAAGATATCTGCTTGCCATCAAAAAATATGTAATTGACGCGATAGTTAGGCACAATGTTTTTCTCTAAAACTTTATAGTGTATAGACTCAAAACCTTGATCATCCGTTAAGGAGCCACCAATAGATTTGTCAAACAATTGTTTGGCTAAGCTTGTTTGATGTTTAGCTTCATTAAAAGTGATGATTTTGCCTTTAAAGGCTTTTGTTTCTAAAAATGCTTCTGCTTGATTCATGTCAAAAATGGAATCCAATTGTTTGGTAGCATTTTGTGCCTGTAGCATGGAAGTGCCCACAAGTAGGGTGAGTAATGTTTTTTTCATTTGGGATTTAGTTTAGAATTTAAAATAAAGAAACTAAAAAATGGGGTGCCGTTTTACGACTCCTCAAAAGTTATCAACAGAGGTTTTAACAACTGAATTTATTGTATGGGTAATCGAGCGGCCGCAGCAACTTCTTGAGAAGCAAAGTCAGCTTCCAAATATTTTAAATATCCTACTATGGCAATCATGGCAGCGTTATCAGTAGTAAATTCAAATTTAGGCACATAGGTTTTCCATCCAAATTTGGATTCAGCATTTTTAAGGGCAGCTCTAATCCCTGAATTGGCAGAAACACCACCCCCAATGGCAATATGCTTAATCCCTGTTTCTTTTGAAGCCTTTTTTAGCTTGTCCATGAGAATTCCAATAATAGTATACTGTATGGAAGCGCAAATGTCATTAAGGTTTTCTTCGATGAAATTTGGATTGGCTTTAATTTCCTTTTGAATGAAATAAAGTATGGCTGTCTTCAATCCGGAAAAACTAAAATTCAAACCATCAACTTTAGGTTTTGTAAATTGAAATGCTTTAGGATTTCCCAATTGAGCATATTTATCAATTAGTGGTCCTGCAGGGTAACCTAAGCCCAATATCTTACCACTTTTATCATAGGCTTCGCCTACAGCGTCATCAATGGTTTCTCCTATGACTTCCATATCAAAATACCCTGATACTTTAACGATTTGGGTATGTCCTCCAGAGATGGTCATAGCTAAAAAGGGGAAGGGAGGTTTATCAAACCCTTCTTCATCAATATAATGTGCCAAAATATGACCCTGCATGTGATTAACATCTATGAGAGGAATGTCTAAACCAAAGGCTAAAGATTTTGCAAAGGACGTACCTACTAACAAAGACCCCATTAAACCGGGTCCTCGAGTAAATGCTACAGCATGTAATTGATCTGCAGTCAAGCCAGCTTTCTTAATGGCACGGTCTACAACCGGAACGATATTCTGCTGATGGGCTCTTGAAGCTAATTCAGGAACCACACCACCATATTCTTCGTGTATTTTTTGACTGGCTACAACATTACTTAAAATTTTGCCGTTATGAATCACGGCTGCAGCCGTGTCGTCACAAGAAGACTCAATACCTAGTATGTAAATATTTTCCGATTCCATTAATTAAAAATAGGCACAATAATTGTTAATTTTGACTCCAAAGTTATAACTTTAAAACGTATCAAAAAATATTTAAAAATACTCGCAAAGATTGCAGGCATTATTGTACTGCTATTTATCATATTAGTTTTGATACTTTCTATTCCCGCCGTACAGACCGCTTTAGGAAATTATGCAACCAATAGACTTAATGAAGATTTCGGAACAGACATTCATATTGGTAAAGTAGGGCTTCAATTTAATGGTGACGTTGAATTAAAAGAGGTTTTAGTAAAAGATTATACGAAGGACACACTTTTTGGAGCAGACGAAATCAATACCTCCATTATTAATTTCAAAAATGTAATGGATTCTAAATTGGCATTTGGGGACATTGATGTTTATGGCTTGGTGTTTAATTTAAAGACTTATCAAGGGGAAGTGGAAACCAATCTCGACCGATTTGTAGCTCTTTTTGACGAGGATCCACCTAGTGAAGAACCTAGCCATTTTTTGATGTCTTCGAGCGATGTGAGTATTTATGATGGTGTTTTTAGGTTGATTGATGAGAATAAGGAAACTCCTGAAATATTGGAATTCACAAATATTGGAATCAATACAACCAACTTCTTAATTAACGGGAGTAATGTAAGCATGCGTATCAATCAACTTACTTGCGACGATAGCAGAGGTTTACATATAGACAATTTAATAAGTGATTTCACCTATACTCCTTCCAATATTTTACTTGAAAATTTGAGTATCAAAACAACTAATTCTGAGTTAGAAGGTGAAGTTAAATTCCTATATAACAGGGAAGATTTAGCTTATTTTACTGATAAAGTCCAAGTCGATGCTACATTTGAAAAAGCAGATATTGCTTTAAATGAACTTAATCACTTCTATAATGAGTTTGGAATCAATCAAAGAGCTAAACTGAGCGCCAAAATATCAGGAACTTTAAATGATATGCAGGTTCGTGATTTAAGAGCTACAACTAGTTCAAGGAGTAAAATCTATGGGGATATAAATTTTAAAAATTTATTTAACGCCGCAGCTGACAATTTTTACATGAATGGTGACTTTACCAATTTAACTTCTAATTATAGAGATTTAAAGGCTCTTTTGCCTAATGTTCTGGGAGAAGCCATTCCATCGTCTTTTGATCGTCTTGGAGATTTTAGAATTGAAGGACAAACAGAAATTACTTCAACCATGGTCAAAGCTGATGTTGAGATTTTGACCGATTTAGGATTGATTGTTTCTGATTTAGAATTGCAAAAAATAAATGATATTGATAATGCATCCTATATAGGTAATGTGGTTTTTGATGAGTTTGATTTAGGTGTTTTTGTAGAAGATAGGTCCTTGGGAGTAACTTCATTTAATTTGGACATAGACGGAAAAGGATTTACTAGAGAGAATTTAAATACACACATCGATGGAGAAATTTTTAATCTTAATTATAATAATTACTCCTATAAAAAAGTTGCAGTTGCAGGAGACTTAACAAGTGACTTTTATAATGGATCTCTGGTTTCGCGTGACGAAAATCTAAATCTGGAATTTAACGGTTTAATTAGTTTTCAGGAAAAATCTAATTCCTATGATTTTGTAGCTGATGTTCAATATGCAAATCTTAAGGCTCTTAATTTTGCTAAAAATGATAGCATTTCCATATTTAAAGGATATATCGATATGCAAATGAATGGTTATGGGATCAATGATGCCGAAGGTGTTATTTATTTCTCAAACACGGTATATAAAAATGAAACTGATGAATATGTCTTTAATGATTTTGAAATCTCTTCAAGGTTCAATGGAAAAGAGCGTGTCATTACTGTTAACTCGCCAGATATTATTCAAGGAAAATTAAGTGGTGTTTTTGTTTTTGAAGAGATTCCCAAGCTTTTCAAAAATGCTATAGGAAGTAATTATTCAAATTTTAAACCCTACAAGGTTAAGCCTAATCAGCATATTGATTTTAACTTTAATATTTATAACAAGATTATTGAAGTTTTTATACCTGATTTAAATCTAGGGAAGGATACCTTTATAAAGGGGCGTGTTGAAAGCAATCAGGAGGAGTTTCAATTAGTTTTCAAATCTCCCGAAATTAAGTTGTTTGACTATTTTGCCGAAGGTTTGGAACTGCAGTTGGACAACAAAAATCCAATCTATAACGCTTATATTGAGGTAGATAGCTTAAACACAAAATATTATAATTTATCTGAGTTTAGTTTGATAAATAAAACATTTCGAGATACTCTGCATATACGAACAGAGTTCAAGGGTGGGCAAAACAACAAGGATGAATATAACATAAACTTCTACCATACAATTAATGAAGAGAACCGTTCAGTAATAGGTTTTAAACATTCTGATGTTACTTTTAGAAACAATAAGTGGATCATCAATAAGGAAAATAATAATTTAAATAGGTTTGAGTTTGATCACGATTTTAAAGAGTTTCAAGTGGATCGTTTAAAAATGGTTCATGAAGAAGAGGAGATCATGCTAACAGGGAGCTCAAAAGATTCTACATTTAAGGATATTCAGCTGCATTTTAAAGATGTTTATTTAAGTCATATAACACCAGAAGTTGAAGATCTTTCCTTAGAAGGAAAAGTAAATGGTAGCTTGGATATTGATCAAATAAAGGGAAAATACTTGCCTTCTTCTTCGATAACTGTAGATGATTTGGTGGTTAATGAAATGTTTTTAGGTGCTTTTAACGCCAACATTGTTGGTAATGAAGATCTAAGTAAATACAACGTGCATGTAACCATAAAAGATGATATTAAAAAAACTTTTGAAATAATAGGGGTCATTAATTCAGATCAGAGGGATACCTCCATGGAGTTGGATCTGATATTTAATAAGTTTAAACTAGACTTATTAAATCCATTTTTAGATGATGTCATCAATAATATAAGGGGAGAAGTAACGGGTACAGCTATAGCCCGTGGAAGTTTAAGTGATCCTGATTTCTTTGGAGATTTAATTCTTAATAAAGGAGGAATGAATATCGTTGAATTGAACACCGATTTTCAATTTGCAGATCAATCTGAAGTGACGCTGGCCAAACAGAGTTTTATGTTTAATTCATTGGATGTTACAGATTCTGTTTATCAAACCAAGGGCAAGATAGATGGTTCCATTTCTCATTCCAATTTTTCGGACTGGAGACTAGATTTGGCTATTTCAAGTGACAATTTATTGGTTCTTAATACAGAAGCGAAAGAAGATGCACTCTATTATGGAACGGCTTTTATCGATGGATCTGCAACCATTAAAGGGCCTGCTGATGAATTAGTTATTGATGTCATTGCAGAAACCAATCCTGGAACCGTATTTGTCATTCCTTTAAGTGAAACTGAAACAATTGGTGACAATTCCTATATTCACTTTTTATCTCCAGAAGAAAAGGCGGCCAAATTGAAGGGGGAAGAATTTATAGCTAGGGATGTAAAAGGATTGGAACTGGATTTTGATTTGGATATTACTCGAGATGCCGAAATTGAAATAGTGATTGATCCTGTTTCCAAAAGTACCATTAGAGGTAGAGGTGAAGGAGCCCTTTTGATTGATATCAATACCAACGGAAAGTTTAATATGTATGGAGATTTTGTAGTGATTGATGGGGTATATAACTTTAGATACGGTGGTGTGGTTCAAAAAACATTTAATGTATTGGAAGGGAATTTAATATGGGAAGGAGATCCTTTAGACGCAAGAGTAGATATCAAAGCCTTGTACAAAACTAGAGCCAATCCTTCACCTCTATTAGATAATCCTATTAATAGAAGTATCGATGTCAATCTAGTCACAGCCTTATCAGGTAAATTAGAACGTCCAAATATCAATTTTGATTTCCAATTTCCAAATGTAAATTCTACCGTTAAATCAGAGTTGAATTATAGACTGGAAGCTAAAGAGGAAAGGGATAACCAAGCTTTATTTTTATTGGCAACAGGGTCTTTCTCTAGTAGAGGAGCTAACGTTAATTTCACTGGTACATTTGCAGAACGGCTTAATGGTATTGTTAATAATATATTATCAAGTGATGGTGGTAAATTAAATGTAGGTGTTAATTATGAAGCGGGCCAAGTTACTCCAGAATATCAATCGGATGATAGGGTAGGGTTAACACTTCAAACCAATATTAGTGACCGCATTGTTCTTAATAGTAAAGTGGGGGTGCCGGTAGGTGGAGCGGAACAATCTGTTATCGCTGGTGATGTACAAATTGATTTTTTACTTAATGAAGAAGGAACTCTAACAGCTACAGTATTTAATAGAGAAAACAGTATTCGTAATTTAGGTGAAGAAATAGGTTATACACAAGGACTGGGAATTACCTACAGTGTCGATTTTGATACATTTAGGGAATTGCTTCAAAAAATCTTCACTGGCAAAGTAAAAACTCCAAAAGTTGAAGAGGAGAAAAAAGAGGAAGAAATTCAAGATAATGAAGTACTTCCTGACTACATGGGATTCAAAAAAGACAACGACGAATAATACCCCAATTTTGTTTTTTTGATCAATTTTTATAACAATTTCTAAAAAATTATTAACGAAAACGATTGAATTCAAAGAATGCTCTAAATAAATGATAAAGAGCATGTTTTAATTCCATTTTGTTTAGTAGTTTTACTCTCCGAAAGATAAAAATCATGTCAAAAAGCATAAAAAAAATTGGTGTTTTCACCTCTGGAGGAGATTCTCCAGGAATGAATGCCGCTATCAGGTCGGTAGTAAGAACCTGTGCCTACCATCAGATTGAAAGTGTAGGAATTTATCGAGGGTATCAGGGGATGATTGAGGGTGATTTTAAACCCATGAATGCTAGAAGTGTAAAAGATATCATCAATAAAGGAGGAACGATTTTAAAGTCAGCAAGATCCGATGAATTTCGTACTCCAGAAGGTCGAAAAAAGGCCTATGAACAACTTAAAAAAGAGAATATCGATGCCTTAGTGGCTATCGGAGGAGATGGAACTTTTACTGGGTCATTAATTTTCAATAGTGAATACAATTTTCCAGTAATTGGAATTCCGGGAACCATTGATAATGATATTTTCGGAACTTCACACACCTTGGGATACGATACCGCTTTAAATACAGTGGTTGAGGCAATTGACAAAATTAGAGATACCGCTAGTTCTCACAACCGTTTATTCTTTATTGAAGTTATGGGACGTGATGCTGGTCATATTGCCTTAAATGTGGGAGTAGGTGCTGGAGCAGAAGAAATATTGATTCCTGAGGAAGATTTAGGATTAGATAGACTTTTGGAATCTCTTAGAAGAAGTAGACGTACGGGAAAAACTTCTAGTATTGTAATCGTAGCTGAAGGAGATAAAATAGGTAAGAGTGTCTTTGAACTAAGAGATTATGTAGAAGAAAATCTTACCGAATATGAGGTGCGTGTCTCTGTTTTAGGCCACATGCAGCGTGGTGGTTCACCGTCTTGTTTTGACCGTGTACTAGCAAGTAGAATGGGAGTAAAAGCAGTAGAGAGCCTATTGGAAGGAAAAAGCAATTTCATGGTTGGTCTTAATGATGATAAAATGTCATTGACTCCATTAGATCAAGCCATAAAAGGACAATCAAAAATAAACTTAGAACTGTTACGTGTGTCAGATATCATGACCACATAAAATTTAATTAAATAATATGTCAACACTAAAATTAGGAATTAACGGATTCGGAAGAATAGGAAGAATAGTTTTTAGAGCTACCGTTAACAGACCAGATGTAGAAGTAGTAGCTATCAATGATTTACTTGATGTAGATCACTTAGCATACTTATTAGAATATGATTCGGTTCATGGAAAATTCGATGGAACGATAGAAGTAAAAGACGGCCATTTAGTAGTTAATGGAAAAACCATCAGAATTACTGCTGAAAGAGATCCAAAAGCTCTTAAATGGGATGAAGTAGGTGCCGATGTAGTTGCAGAATGTACAGGTATTTTCACTACTTTGGATACAGCACAATACCATATTGATGCAGGAGCTAAAAAAGTTGTAATCTCTGCTCCAAGTAAAGATGCACCTATGTTTGTTATGGGTGTAAACCATAAAGAAGCTAAAGCATCTGATACGATTGTATCTAATGCATCTTGTACTACAAACTGTTTGGCTCCAGTTGCCAAAGTATTAAATGACAACTTTGGAATTGTTGAAGCTTTAATGACCACTGTACATGCTACTACAGCTACGCAGTTGACAGTAGACGGACCATCAAGAAAAGATTTCAGAGGAGGAAGAAGTGCTTTATTGAACATCATTCCAGCTTCTACCGGTGCTGCTAAAGCAGTAGGTAAAGTAATTCCAGAATTGAATGGTAAATTAACAGGTATGGCGTTCCGTGTTCCTACGGCAGATGTGTCTGTTGTTGATTTAACAGTTAAATTGGAAAAAGAAACTTCTTTAGAAGAAATCAAAAAGGCTTTCAAGGCTGCTTCTGAAGGAGACATGGAAGGTGTATTAGGATATACAGATGAATTGGTAGTTTCACAAGACTTTGTGAGTGATGCTAGAACAAGTATTTTTGATGCTGATGCAGCAATCGAATTGAACTCTACTTTCTTTAAAGTAGTATCTTGGTATGATAACGAATTTGGATATTCCAACAAATTAGTGGATTTAGCCCTTTACGTTAATAAACTATAATTTAATTTATATACGAATTAAGGCCGCAGTAACATTTGGGCGACTGAACTTCTTACTGCGGTTTTTTTGTATCTTTATATAATTATGATTTTAATAGTTGATAGCGGTTCCACTAAGTGCGATTGGATGCCAGTTGACCTTAATGGAAACCAAATTTCCGAGAAAATCAGGACTAAAGGTTTAAATCCTGCCATTCTTGAACAAGATCAGCTTCGTGAACGAATTTTGGAGAGCGAAGAGCTGATGGCGTTTAGAGATAAAGCAACCCATTTATATTTTTATGGTGCAGGTTGTGGTACAGAGAAACCTAAGCAAGCGCTTAGAGAAGTTCTGAATGAAATTTTTCTTTCTACTCATGTAGAAATTGAAGAGGATACAATGGCAGCGGTTCGATCTACCATTAATCATGATGACGAAGCCGCAGTGGTTTGCATTATGGGTACGGGATCTAATTGTAGCTATTATGATGGAACTAAACTACATCAAAGAGTAAAGTCCTTAGGGTATAGCTTAATGGATGAAGCAAGTGGAAATTACTATGGTAAAGAGCTGATTAAGGACTATTACTATAACCACATGCCATCAAACTTAAGTGTGGCCTTTGAGCACAAGTATAATTTGGAAGCAGATCACATTAAGTACAATTTATACAAACAACCCAATCCTAACGCCTATTTGGCCGGTTTTGCTGAATTCATGATTTTGAATAAAGAATCAGAATACATGAAGGAGCTTATTAAAAGAGGATTTAGATCTTTTGCAAGAAACATGATTATGCAATTCAAGGAGGAGCTTAAAACGGCACCAGTTCATTTTGCAGGATCCATTGCTTTTTTTGCTAAGGATGAGATTATAGAAGTCGCTGAAGAAATGGGCTTTAAACCAGGAAATTTTATTAGAAGACCAATTGAAGGTTTAGTAGAGTATCACGTAAGAAGTCTAAAGCACGCTTAATATAAAAAGCCTTGAGAAATCAAGGCTTTATTTTTAGGTGTAAATTTGATTTTCCTGCTCAGAAACCCTTATAAAGGTTGTTCGTTTAGTAAGCTCTTTTAATCGTTGTGCACCAACATAAGTACAGGTGCTTCTTAACCCACCTAAAATATCTTGCAAGGTGTTTTCTACCTCTCCACGATAAGGAACTTCTACAGTTTTTCCTTCACTTGCCCGATATTCGGCTACACCACCAACATGTTTTTCCATGGCAGTTGAAGAACTCATACCATAGAATTGTTTAAAAACTTTCCCATCCTTTTGAATAATTTCTCCGCCACTTTCATCATGTCCAGCCAGCATACCTCCAAGCATGACAAAATCAGCACCGGCACCAAATGCTTTTGCTACGTCCCCAGGAGACGTGCATCCACCATCACTTATAATTTGTCCTCCCAAACCATGGGCGGCATCAGCGCATTCTATGATAGCTGATAATTGCGGATATCCTACACCTGTTTTTACACGTGTCGTACAAACAGATCCTGGTCCAATTCCTACTTTTACCAAATCTGCGCCAGAGAGTAATAATTCTTCAACCATTTCGCCT
Organism: Mangrovimonas sp. ST2L15; assembly: GCF_001280515.1. Classification (GTDB taxonomy): domain Bacteria; phylum Bacteroidota; class Bacteroidia; order Flavobacteriales; family Flavobacteriaceae; genus Mangrovimonas; species Mangrovimonas futianensis. The sequence goes on from NZ_LBIQ01000018.1 coordinate 16,273, forward strand.
GTAACGACATTGCCAGCTATAATGACCTTATCGGGGTAATGTTCTCGTGTTTTTTTGACAAACTCCACAAAATGCTCAGAATAACCATTAGCCACATCAATACAGATAAACCTTAACTCAGGAAGTGTATGAAATAATTTCTTTAGTTTGTCAGAATCCATAGGACCTGTTCCTGTGCTGACAGCGATATGGTCGTAGATAGTAGTATGAGAAGTTTGAATGAAAGACTGCCATTGCTCTAAAGAATAATGTTTATGAATAGCGGTGAACAAATTTTTCTTGGCCAAGGCTTGCGCCATTTCAAAGGTGCCAACAGTATCCATATTGGCTCCCATAATGGGTATACCTTTCCATTTATATCCACTGTTTAAAAATGTGAATTCTCTTTCTAAATCTACTTCAGACCGACTTTTCAATGTAGATCTTTTAGGGCGAAACATGACATCTTTGAATCCCAACTTAATTTCATATTCAATACGCATATCTTCATAGGTTTAAAGTACCTTTAAAAATACGAGTTATCGACCTCAAATGTTCGGTCTATATAAAAAATTAAAGATTTTTTATCAACAATAAAGCTGATAAATAATGGCGTAGAAAATGTTATTCGGTTTTGATGGAAAAGATAAAGGACGTTCCTTGACCCAATTGGGATTTAACCCTTATTTTACCACCCAAACTATTCACTAATTTCTTTACCGTTGAGAGTCCAATACCATGGCCTTTGTTGCCAAATCGGTCGACATGCTCTAAGGTTGAGAATAACTCAAAAATTTGTTTCTTTTTTTCCTTAGGGATACCCATTCCATTATCTGTTACACTAATAATCACATGAGAATCCTGTCGTTCCTGATCTATAATAATTTCTGGGTCGTCCTTATCATTGTATTTCAAGCTATTGGTCAAAAGGTTTATGAGAATTTGCTCCAAAGCAGCCTTATTTGTATGTAGTTCAATGTCTTCTTTGGGAATTTCAATACTGCAATTGATCTTAATATTTAAAATATCAATGACCTCTTCAATAAGTTGGTTTAAGGAGAAGGTCTCTGAAGGGAAAGTACTTTCAAAAGTATTACTTTCGTAATAACCCAATAAGTTGTTGATATAATCACTCAAAGAAAGGGAAGAAGATTTTAAGTTGTCTAAATAACTTACTCCCTGATTATCCAATTGAGATTTGTATTTTGATTTTATGATGTCTGAGGTAACAATCATATTAGCCAAAGGCATTTTCATATCATGAGCTACCTGGCCAGCAAAATCTTTAAGTTGCTTGTTTTTCTCTGACAGTTTTTTTCTGGTTCGCTTTAATCTTTTATTGTATCTGTTTAATTCAATAAGTTTAACCGTTTGTTTGGCCAATAGCATCAAAACATCTTTTTGTTCCTTGCTAATTCTATTGGGTTTGCTATCTACCACACAGAGCGTACCTATTCGGTAATTATTTTTATCAATTAAACTTACTCCTGCATAAAAGATAACAGGGTTGGTTCCAGTTTGTGTAAATGGATTATTCAAGAATCGTGGATCGATGGTAGCGTCTTCAACAATAAAAATGTCCTCTGGATCTCCAATGGCGTGATTGCAAAATGAAAATTCCTTTTGCGTACTGCAGATATTCATTCCTTTTGCGGATTTTATCCATACATCATTCTCATCGACAATGGAAATTAATGAAATGGGTAAATTGGTGGCAGCAATGGCCAAGTCTGTGATATTATTGAAATCAGAGCTATTTTGGCTTCTACTTAATTGATAACTTTTAACGGCTTTCAGACGTTTTTTTTCATCAAAATTAACGATTGAGGTTTGCATGGATTTTTTTAAGGGATCTAATTTTCTAAGATAGTGATTATAAAGTAATAAACACTATAAACCGTGGAAAATTAAGAAATTATATTTCCATCCACCATTGTCAATTTTCTGTCGGCCATATCAGCCAATTCTTCATTGTGGGTCACGATTACAAAAGTTTGTCCGAATTCATCTCGAAGTTTAAAAAATAAATTGTGAAGATTTTCTGCAGATTCACTATCCAAATTACCCGAAGGTTCGTCAGCAAAAATAAGCCCAGGATTGTTGATTAAAGCCCTGGCAACCGCAACACGTTGTTGTTCTCCTCCAGATAATTCGTTTGGTTTATGGTCGTATCTGTGTTGTAAGCCTAAGAAGGATAATAATTCTTTAGCTCTTTTTTCAGCTTCTTCCTTCTTTGTTTTTTTAATAAAAGCTGGAATACAGACATTTTCAAGCGCTGTAAACTCTGGCAATAATTGATGAAACTGAAAAATAAAACCTATATGTTCGTTTCTAAATCGCGCCAAAGCTCTTTCTTTCATTAAATGGACATTTTCTCCATTGATGATCAATTCGTAAGGATCTTTAGACGAACCTTTATCTAAAGTCCCCAAAATTTGGAGCAAAGTAGTTTTTCCAGCCCCAGAAGCACCCACTATAGAAACAATAGATCCTTTATCAATATGTAGATCAACTCCCTTTAAAACATGTAATCCATCAAAATATTTATGGATATTTTTTGCCTGAATCATATTACTTTTAGTATGTGTGTGAAAATACCATTTTATGTTGATTTGGTAGTCAACTTTACTGAAATTTTAGGAATTTTCATTCTTTTTAAAAGCCTGTTTCAAATCGTTATAATCGATAAAATAAATGAGTTTCAGGGAAAAAACATGTTGGAAGGGCTCATCAAATAAATCCTTCATACTACGTCCATAGGTTTTTAAGGATTCTGAGGTGTAGCTAAACAATTGGTTTCTATAAAGAGCTGATAACTGACTACCAGGAGCAAACTGCCAAGAATAACCGAAATCTAAATTCCATGTGTTGAAGTTAATATCTGGGTCATTGATGTCTGATTTTCGCAGTCCCAATTCCTTGGATAAATGCCCATTGTCCTGCAAAGTAAATAATTCATCATTGTAGTTGACGGTTGACCAATAATTTCTAAAGGTGAGTGTCAAAGCATGGTAAGCATTGAAATTATAACTCCCAGAAAGACTGTTTACAATGGTGCGTTGGTCTCTTTGTCCAAAGACTATTTCTTCTTGATACTTGGTTGTGTAACCTCGATCACCATTAACATTGTCAAATTGAAAGTCGTATACAATTAATAGTCGATCACTTAATTTAAACCTGGGACTAACACCAAACCAATAATTAAACATATCCCTTCCTGTCTCTATAAGGCCCGCACCACCAAAATTAGTGTCTAGCGCAAAGGTTTTGTTGTAATTTGATGAGTACCACAAATTGAAATTGTACCAGTTTTCATAGATAAAGTATTTCCCTTTGGTTCTGGCCTCAAAATAATCGTATTGTTTTCCCGGTTCAAAATTGATGTTGGCACCGTAAGAATTAATTTTTTTGTTTGTAGCATTAAAACTAGCACCCAAATTCATCCCTGTGTAGGTACCTGGGTCGTAAAGCCTATTGTAATTGGCCCATACACCAACGTAGAAATTATTGAGCTTTTCTGTTGGTTCAAATATGCGATAAGAAGCATCAGCTGAGAAATTGTTATAGTTATTTCTTAGGTTCACACCAAGATCATTGATGTCAAAATCATCATCTGCCATGGTATTGTAAAGGCTGAACCTATAATTGCCACTTATTTCACTAATCCCCAAAATGGAACTCCAACCTGTTTTGGTACCGCCTTCTTCATTGATATTGCTCATTTTAAATTGAGCGTCCACATTATATGTATTGCTTTTATTGGTATAGTTAAGAAGACCGGCAGTAACATTACCATCCCTAAAATGACCATTTCTAGTTACATTGGTGTTGATCAAACTCACGGTTGAGTTTTTATTGAATTGTTGGTCTAGTACAAAGATGTTGTAATTAGCCAAAGGTTCTATCAATTCTTTTCTGGTTTCTCCATTCAGCACATTTTCGATTGTGGCATAAGTTTTTTCGGTGATGGCATTGAAGACTCCTATTCCCAAACCTTTTTTTGTTCTTCCTGATACCTTAAGGGCATTTAAGGTTTTAATTTTAGTTGGATACTCTCTTATTTGTTCGTTCTCTTCCAATTCTACATTTCCTACCGGAGCTCCACCAACACGACGGGAATAAAATAGATTCCCTTTATTGAATAAATCCACACCTTCTGTAAAGAATTGTCTTTGTTCGGCAAAGGTCTGCTCAAATGGCCCCAAGTTTAGAACGACATCATCAAAGGCGGCTTGACTAAAATCTGGAATCAATGTGGCATCCAATGTGAAATTCTCACTTATGCCATATTTTAAATCCAATCCTATATTATAAGTGTCTTCAAATTCACCATCATAACTTTCTAAAATGGTGGAGGCAAAGGGGTAAAAACTAAGACGGGTAGGAGGACTAATATTCTCAATACCGATAATTTCACCATGGTACAAACCTATGTTTCCTTTAGTAGGATCGATAGGATTCCAAGTGTACTGTTCTCTAGTAGTTCTAAAATGCCTATGAAATTGTAACCCCCAAGTTTGTACTTCTTTGTTGGCAAAACGCAAACATCTATAGGGAATTTTTATTTCAACAATCCAACCATCATCTACTAACTTTACGGCACTATCCCATACAGAATTCCAACTAAAATCTTCACCATTATATGGAGAGTAGGAGGCGTCTGCTTGGTTTCCTGTTGGAAAAACAAAAAATTCAGCATCGTTTTGTGCATCATTGTTTGGGTTTAATACCACTCCAAAGAAATCCTGTTGTCCAAAATTATCCCTTTGATTAAATTGTTTCATTATTTCATCGGGGTGATCATACAGGTAGGCCGCAAAATAGATGGCATGGTCATCATAAGTAACCTTAACTTGAGTTGTTTGGTAATTTTTTGGAGCATTACCTACATCAGGCCTAAATTGAACAAAATCTGTGGCTGTTTCAGCATTTACCCATGCAACATCATCCAAAATACCATCAATTTTAGGAGCAGTTTCAGTTCTTCGAATGTGTAATTGCTTTTTATCCTTGTTTTGAGCTTGGATGGTTAGTACTCCCAAAAAAAAGAGTACCCAAAGAAGGTTGGTTTTCATTGATTTGTAATTCGTCTTTTTGATTGATATTATAAAGACAAGTAACCAGTTTAATTGTTACAAAAATTTTGACAAAACTATAGGGTCATCCTCCTTCATGGTCTTAAAAAAAAGTTAAAACCTTCCATGCAACTGTTAAGGCAAATGGATTTCTGCGGGTTTCATTTTTTTGACTAATTTTAACCTATAATAACACACAGCTATGCTATACAAACATTTTGAAGAATATAATATGCAGGTCACAGATGATGTGAAGGCACGATATAAAAGTATTATTGCTGATTTGGGGGAAGATGTCACTAGGGATGGACTTGTAAAGACTCCTGAACGAGCTTCCAAAGCAATGCAATTCCTTACACAAGGTTACCATCAAGATGCTGCTGAAATTTTAAAGAGTGCCATGTTTGAAGAATCTTATAATGAGATGGTTATTGTTAAGGATATTGAATTATACTCTTTGTGTGAACACCATATGTTGCCTTTTTTTGGAAAAGCTCATATCGCTTACATTCCAAATGGCAGGATTGTAGGTTTAAGCAAGATTCCTAGGGTGGTAGATGTTTTTGCCCGACGACTTCAAGTACAAGAGCGCCTGACAGAACAAATTCTGGATTGTATTAATAACACCCTAGAACCACAAGGGGTTGCCGTGGTGATTGAAGCGTCTCATATGTGTATGATGATGCGTGGGGTACAAAAGCAAAATTCTGTTACTACAACCTCTGGCTTTAGAGGTCAGTTTGAAAAGATTGAAACTCGAAGTGAGTTTTTAAAGCTCATTAGTGAAAAATTGTCCTAATCTTTTTTTGGTACACTTCTTGTTACAATAATTGTAACCTTTTAAACTGAAAATGATGAATTTAAGTAATTTAAGCAAGCATAAAAAATTAGCCTTAAGCATTCTTTTTGATGCTATTGGTATGGTTACATTATTTGATATTATTTGGGCTCCTATATCTGGTTATTTAATGGCCAATATGTACAAAGGAACCAAAGGTAAAGTAGCAGGGGTGATTTCCTTTATTGAGGAAGCCCTACCAGGATTTGATTTCATTCCTACGTTTACCCTTATGTGGCTTTACACCTATGTTATCAAAAAAGAATCTAATGAGGTTCAACCCATTAAAGTAAGGTCCAACAATTAAAGAAAAAAGCTCAGTAAAACTGAGCTTTTTTTTGTTTTATATTCTGTAAGATAAACCAAAGGTTAGGTTCCTTCCCATATTATAAATGCCATCGGGTTTTAATCTTGAAAGATGGTTGATATAGGATTCATCAAGGATATTGCTTCCAGAAATGGTTACATCCAAATCCCTTTTGAACACCTGTATTGTGCCTCCAAAACCAGCACTTAACAATTGATATCCTGCTGTTGTGGTTTCAAACGGACTTACATGGTTTTGATCAAAGGTCGTTTTTAATCTAACAAAAGCGAACCCTTTTTGAAGCCAACCTGTATTGTATTCAACACGAATGGTATTATTTAAAGAATTGGCTGGAATCAATGGTAGGTAGTTATCGTTCTGTTGTTTACCGGTTACGGTTTCAAAACTACTTTCAACATGCAACCAATCAAGTGGGTGCGGGTGAAAATGAAATCCGAATTCTCCTCCATATAAAGCAGCATCATCTTGGACATATTGATAAGCTGCAAACTCTTGTATCTCTTCTCCTAATGGAGATAAGAAAATGTAATTGTTGATTGTGTTATAGAAACCATTGGCAAATACTTCCCAGTGGTCATTTTTATATTCCAAATTAAGGTCAAACTGAATGTTTTGTTCATTCTTTAAGTCTATATTGCCAATCTCATAACGGTAAGAACCATGGTGAACACCATCTGAAGTAAGCTCTGCTAAATTGGGGGCTCTAAATCCAGAGGCTACATTGAATCTGGCTGTTACGTTTTTTGCCAAATTGGTTTTGGCACCTATAGCACCATTAAAACTATTAAATTCACGTTGTAAACCTTCTGGTAATTCGATAGATCGGTGGTCAAATCTGGTACCCACTTGTACATCTACTTTTTCAAAGTGAATGTGGGTCATTCCTAAAACGCCTACATCATTGGTAGTCGCATCAGGGATTAATTGTTCCTCTCCATAATTTGTATTGGTTTGGTGCATCCCTTGAACCCCAACAATGGTTTCCGTTCTTCCTATTTTGGGAAGATGATACTTAACATCATAATTAAAGGTTTTTAATTTCATTTGAAGTGCAGGGTGTAGCTCTTCGTTTTCCTCATGCTCGTCATGTTCCTCTTCTTCATGGTGGTCTTCTTCTTCCTCGCCATGTTCCTCGTGGTGGTGCTCATCTTCAAATTCTTGACGGTTGTTATAAATGTAGCCTAGATTAAATTCTAAGCTCGATTTGTCAAAGAAAACCGTTGATTTGGAACTGAACACATGGTTTGTTAAATCTTGATAGGGAAGCATGGGGTATTTTGCTTTAGACTGTAACGTCAATTCTTCTGGGATACCCAATTTGCTGTGGTTGACGTTGTATCTGAATTCGGTTTTAAATTTGGAATCCTGAAAGCCGATACCTCCTTTAAAATCCTTTTCATTCCATCGGGTGTTCGTTACTCGATAGTTTGGTGTTTCATAATCGGAATGCTCTGCCAAACTTCCTCTGAACAAGAATTTGAACTTGTCACCAGACGCTTTATAAGCTGCAGTAGTGTTATAACCCAGTGTATTGCTAAAGTAAGTGGCACCCAAATGTCCTTCTGAACTGTTTTGAGAAGCAAATCTTTCTGGGTTAAGGTAAAGGACTCCTCCTAAAGCATCGCTTCCATATAAAAGTGAAGAAGGGCCTTTAATTACTTCTACACTTTCTATTCCAGCATCACTAACGCCCAGTCCATGTTCGCTACCAAACTGTTGGTTTTCTAATCGAACTCCTTGGGTATATACCAAAACCCGATTTGAACTAAGCCCTCTGATGACCGGTTTGCCTATTCCTGTTCCTGTGGTAACGCTTTCTACACCAGCTATGTTGGTAATCCCATCTGCAAGTGTTACGGCTCCCTGACTTTTTAAATCGGAAACATTTTGACGTTCCACCTTCATAACATTCTCACTTTGGAGTTTGTGAAAGGGTGTCGAAATGATTACTTCTTCCATTTCAATTGCCGACGATTTTAAACCTATTACTAAAGTTTCAGGAATTGGAATCTCAATGGTTTGGGAATAGGTTTCATAACCAACAATGGAGACAACAATTTTGTAATTACCTGTGGGTAGATTGTCTATTGTAAAAACTCCTTGTTCATCTGTGGCAGCTCCTTTTTCAAGTTGAGGAACATACACAGAGGCATATGGAATGGGTTCTTGGGTATCTGTATCGGTAATAATTCCGTGGACGGAATTTTGAGCATAGATTGATGGAATAACCATCATAATCAATGCTTTAAATAAAAATTTCATTTAAATAATTGGGTTTAATAGTAAATAATGATTCAAATTGATTTGAGGCGAATATTAACTATTAAAAGGTGGGCCGCGTAGGCTGATATGTGATTTCTGAAACTCACTTATGAACTGGTATTGCGAAAGAATCAGTTCGTGGTTGTGCTCTTCTTTAAGAAGATCATATTCAAATACTGAAAGGGTGAAAGTAGGAGTGATTTTAAACTTTTGAAAATCACAATCTACGTCCCAAGTATGAAAGTGCGCTTGTGGTTCTCCTTGACAAACTTCATGTTTGTGCTTAGATTCCAAACTGTGGTGTAACTTAATAGCAGCTGGCATCATCACCAAAAGGATCAGACCTAGGGCTGCTATTCTAAACATGATATGTTGCTTTAGTTTTTCCACTTAATCCACAAATCGTTTTAAACCAAATCGTCTAAGCATTTTCTTTTCAAATTCCCAGAAGAATTTAAACTGGCCTAAGGCCCATCCAAAGAAAACCAATAATATTTGGTAAAAAATGAGCCCAATGATAAGGTATAGTACCCAATACAGCAAGGGATTTAAGTTTTCTTTAGTAATTCCTATGAATTTGATAAGGGGTCTGCTAACAAAGACAGAAGAGGTTCCGGTCATGGCAAAGATGATAAACACCCTAATCATTTCCCAACGGTACTGCAAGATCCATTTTTTTTCCAATTTTTTAAATAAGAATAGGGTGACTCTTAGTAGTATGAAAAAGATAACTACAGTTGTACAAATAAACAAAAGAAGGTTTAAATGCTTAAAGAGTGCTGCAGCCAATTTATAGGAGCTATAGCCCAAACCAACCAAGCCCAAAAACGGAAAAATGAGTTGCCAGTTCTGTTGAATTTCCCAATTTTTCTTGAATGTTTCCATAGGCTATATTGCTGTGCAAATATAGTCTAAATACGTGGAACTATTCCTGTTAATTGTTGTTTGTATTTTAATTGAAAGTAAATGAAATAATTATAAAGTTTGTAGTTTACATCATAGCCATAATCAATGCCTGGACTGTAATTGATTTGCATTTCATAAAGACTGGGATTATAAACTTGAGGTTGAAGTACCCTTTGGTTCCAAGCGGTCACATATTGAATGTTTCGACCTTCCAAGAAAGACTGCGTATAAAAACCTTCAGGTCTGGCAGTAGACTGCAACCATGTATTAAAACCGGGTTCAATAATGATGATTTCATATTCTACTTCCTCATTAGCAATTCTTACCGTATCATTATCAATAGTTTTTATGGAATCCCTGGTTACTTGGCTATTTGACTGGTTAGTATTGGATTTGGTTGAACTACAAGCCCAAATGCACATAACAAGTATTCCTATGAGATAAAATTGTTTCATAAGTTTAAAAATACGAAAATTAAATTTGATTAGAAGTAGTCAAATATAGTTTGAAATATGATGTGCCTTATGAATAAGTTGTTTGCGGCTATTTAAATAATTTCAACACTTTTCTTAATACAAGAAAAATGGAGCTACCTAGGGCAGCTCCATAATGCAATAACTTTCTAATTGGAATTGGCACCTGGATAAAATGTTAAGGTACCTGTAAATACATGATCTGTTTGATGTTCAGCTATGAAACCATCAGGGAAATTGCTCCATCCTCCATCAATTAAATTCACCCAACTATCTGTGGTACCACTACCAGTTGCTCCAGCAAAGCGACCAGTGCCTCCTGTAAATTCAAAGGCATCCCCAAACCATAATTCGTAGAGAGGGTCATCAAATACTTGGTAAATTTGTCCGATTACATCTGTTGGTGGAATATTGAAATACAATTCATCCCCATTGGCCGCAACAAAAACACCTTCTCCTGCACGATACTGGAAATTAGGTCCACCACAAAAAGAAATGGTTGTCATAAATTCACCTAAATGTGTTCCATTTCCACCACCGACTTGATAATTTCCGGGAGCACCAAAATCTTCATCTGGATTTTCAGACCCATAGGCAGAACAATCAAGTGCAAAAGAATAATCTCTAAGCGTATAGAACGTTGCCTTAAATGGTACCGTGACGGCTCTAGGTTCAGCCTTTCTCAAGGATTCATTAGTTGCAACTTCATAAGAATCTAATTGTTCATGAGAACAAGAAAAGAAAATCAACAATAAGATAGGGGCCATCCAAATTAAATTTAAACGCTTCATTTTTTGAAAAATTTAAAATTGATAAATCGAATAGTACCAATAATGGTGATCGGGAAGGTAGTTGGTTAAGATTTATTCGGCACATAAAATACCTAGCCATTTTATACTCTAAAAAGGAGTAAAGCTTGTGCTTAAAGCATTTGAATTTAAGCTTTTAATTATGATTTTCGGATGATGGAAATCATAAGAAATTAGGATAATATTTTGTAACTTATAAAGTTAGTTTTAATAACTAGATCTAATTCGAAGTTTAGATATCTCTAGTAATATTTTCCTGCTCAAAATTATATTAGGTTCCCTCTAAATGTATCCATAATATATTAGTAGTTAAAATGTAAGTAATTAATGTATTTTTAGAGAGAGAGAATGACTTCCTCCTATTTTGAGAATTTTTTTTATCATATTATTGAGTCTGGTTATACCACAGTTCCTTTTTTCACAAAGGGAAATTGTTGGTAAGGTAGAATTTTATAAGTCGGTGGAAAGCGAATACAAAATTTTAGAATCCTTTCCAGACGAGACAATTCAAAATTTGACCAACCGAAAACACAAGATTAGTATAAAACAAAAAAACAAACTCTTTGAATTAGAAACAGACTCCAGTGGAATTTTCAAATTTAGAACGGATTTGAATGATTCCATTCATATTAATGTAAACCACCATTCAACTATTTTCAATGAAACTTTTAAGTTCGATTCATATGAACTTAACGATACTTTAAAACTTCGGATATCTGATAGAAAATTAGCTGTTTATCGTGATTCTTTAGTTGAACCGGAATTCTATAATAAGTACAGTGAAAAGCAGGCTTATATAGACTTCAACAACGGAATCCGACGTCTTTTCAGTGCAGGCGGTTTTTTATCCGAGGATACCATTCAAAAAAATAAACTGTTTGCTGAAAAATACGATTTGAATTACGAATACCTTTTTGGTTGTATAGTTAACAGAACTGAAATTAGGATTGTATATCGATACAATCAAGTAATGAAAAAGTTAATGGGTATTAGCGAAAAGGTGTGGTAGAAATCCTGATATTTGGCCTTAAGAAATTCCTAATAAATTACAACTGTAACCATGGGTTATAAAAATGATATGACTTTTAAAGCCTATATATTTCATATTGTGAAACATGAAATTTCTAATACAAAAATCCTAGCCTTGTCTGGATTTGTTTTCCTTGTCTTTGGAGTGATTTTTTATTACCTGTTTAAAAACACCTATTACTTCATACCCGGAATTCCTCCTGTTTGGACTTTAATTGTCATTGGGAGTTTGGTTATGGTCTTTAGTCAATTTTATCAGTTTTATGATTTTGAGAAAATCATACATGAGAAAGTTGGGTTTTTTGAATTAGGTTCCGATGAATTGATTTTAAATTATACAGAGAAAATAAAATATGAAGAGTTGACTGATTTTGAAATGGTTATTGATGCCTATTTCGATGAAAAAATAAACATAACCAATCGAGCTCCTGAAGAGAAAAGAAGTTTAGGAATTAGTAATACTTTGAAAATTACCCACCAATCAAAAACACGAATGTTTAATTTTAAACTTGAGAATGAATCTCATAAAAATGTTTTGGAGCGAAATATTTATGAATTGGTCATTCATGAAAAATTGAAATATATTGATGCTAAAAAGTCCAACAAATTAATTCCAGAACGCTACAGGAAATATGAAGAGTACCGAGAATATGTAGGCAAACAACTGAAAGCAAACAAAGTAAATTGTACTGAAGGTTTACTGCTAATTGGGTATAACACCTATGAGGAAGCCCAGGAATTAAAAAAGAAGTATTGTGATTAAATGGATTAAGTTTTAACATCTGAAAAAATTATAAAATGGGACTATTTGACATCTTTAAAAAGAAGAAAACAGGAAGCAGTTTTCCAGAAAATGAATTGGAAAAAAACTTAATGGAAGCTGCTACAAAAGCATCGGCTAGACCGCAGTTTTATCAAAAGTTACTATGGAATGACCTTATTGTTTTAACCAATGGCAACCATGGTATTTCAGAGGGGATGCAGACATTGGAAAAAGATAGCACCGTGGCTTTAGTTACATTTGAAAATGGACAAATTCCAGTGTTTACATCAACGAATCGTATTTTTGATAAAGACATCATTAAAGAGGAGGTGCCTTATTTAGCCATTAGAGGTCAGGATTTGTTTGGAATGACCAAAGGTGCCACCTTGATTCTAAATCCTTATTCTGACTATGGTAAGGAACTTATTCCTCAAGAAATCGAAAAATTGATGGATGGTTCCATTTTAGAAGAAAGTAACGATAAAGTGATTGAGGAGAATACCCAGATCCAAATTGGTCAACCAGCAGCCTATCCAACAGAATTGGTAAATGCTATGAGTGATTTGTTTAGGAGACAAGGCCTTGTTAAAGCGGCATATTTGGCCGCCATAAGCATGGGGCAAAGCGAAACGCGCCCACATTTAATGATTGCACTTGATATGGATGGAACTATGAAGGCTGTTACCAATGAAGCTGGTCCTTTGGCTGAAAGAATTTTTAAAGAAGGGATTATTGACTTTATTCAATTGGACACAAAAAATGATTTATCTCAATATTTTTTAACCGAAACACAACCTTTTTACAAGAGATAGAAAACATGACCCTTTCAGAAGTCTATTTTTACATGATAATTTTCATTTGTATCGGTCTTACCTTTTTCGTGATTTTTACTTCAGAAGACTTAAAGGATGAAAAACGTTACAATTGGTATAGGAAATATTTCTTATTTATAGGGTTTGGAGGTGTTACTATGGAATTATTGGGCTGGAATTATTTATGTCCTATCAATTGCGCCCTTCTCACTTTTTCACCGTTCCTGACAGTAAATATTATAAAAGCGACTACCATTATATTTAGAAAATTATTTGACAAAGAACCATATCAAACATATCGTCATGAATTGTCAGATGGAATTTGGGTTGATAACAAAGGGGATTTGAAGCATAAAAATTATTATATTATTTATAGTGTCTTTCTTAACTTTCTACCAGTGGCAACGGTCCTGTTAGCTTATAGTTTGATTAGAAATCACTTTTGTTAGTATCAAAAACCATGAACCATTCCGAAGTTATTTATGTTAAGGCTCAATTAAAAATGCATACCACCCAAGAAGGTGGACGTAGCACTGGTTTTCTATCTGGTTTAAGACCGAATCATGTTTTTGAGTATGATGATAATGGCTTTTTAAGGACCTATATAGGAGACATTCAGTTTGACGGACAAGAATTGATTATGCCGGGGGAATCCAAAGAAATCTTGGTTAGATTTATAGATGATCCATCGTTACATAAATACTTGCAAGTTGGTCGGACATGGTGGATTCATGAAGGAGCAAAACAAACTGGTGAAGCGCAAATATTGAAAATCTTATAAGCTAGATCATGCTGAAATTGTCATCACATTTTTTTAAAACACAATAAATCAGATTATTAATGCGTCACATTGTTCCATATTTCCTTTTCTGTAAGAAAATAAATAATTAGTTTTAAAGGATACTCCCCAAATTTATTCCTACGTTTTAATTATTTTTTAAAAAATACAGTAATGAAAGTATTGTCTATTGTTTTCTGCTTTTTGTTTTTCCATTATGTCTCGGCCCAATTGAAGGCTTCCCAATATTCCCAGATTGATCAAATCATGGAAAAACTTTATGCCGACGGGGACATACATGGTGGCATTCTTATAGCTGAAGGAAAACAGATTATCTATGAAAAAGCCTTTGGAATGGCCGATAGAAATCTTGAAATTCCTAATACTACAAACACTAGTTTTGTCATTAATAGCATGGGAAAAATGTTTACAGCTATTTTGACCTTACAATTGGTTGAAGAAGGATTGATTCGTCTTGATGACCCCATTACCAAACATTTACCATGGTTTAAACATCCAAAAGCCAAAGATATTACGGTGCATCAATTATTAAGTCATCGGTCGGGGCTAAAAGGATATTTTGATGAACAAATTGATGGTCGGTTGGAATTCTTTTTACCCCAACGGGAGGTTTTGGACCGTATGGCCCAATTGGAGTTGAATTTTGAACCAAATACTGGTTATGATTACAGTAATACAGGGTATTTGCTGTTGGGAGAACTCATCATGAAGTATCGCCAAGTTGATTATTACGAGGTGCAGCAACAACGTATTTTTAAACCTTTGGGAATGGTCAATACCTACAATTCAATTTCTGTTTATGGCCCTGGAGCCCCAGTTTATTATTTGAGCGATGGTAGTGCCGCTACACCTTTTCCTCATGGCAATTATCGTGGGGATGGAGGTGCCAAATCCACGCTCCATGACTTGCATACCTTTATGCTAGCATTGGGTTCTGAGCAACTTCTAAAACCTGAGAGTTGGAAACTTATGTTTACTGAGTATTCCTTTCCAGAAGAAGCCAAAAGACCTTTTGGAGCTCATTTCTATCCATACGGGTATGGATGTGGTTTTTTTGAATTGCCATTCAGCAGAGGTAAGAAAGCCATAGCCATAGGGCATGCCGGTGCGGGTTATGGGTCTTCCAATTTAATGATCAAGTTTCAGGATCATGACCGCATTATTATTCTTTGGAACAACGAATATCTAAACCCGATGCCTATGGCCTTATTTGAAGCCTTGGCTCAATTATAATAAACACCTAAAATCATGACCTCTATGAAATATTTCATTCTTATTCCTGTTTTGGCATTACTATCGTGTAACAACCCATCACCAAAAGTAGAGAATAAAACATCTGATGAAAATCCTCAAGTGACTCGTAAAACAGATTCGGTTGCAGTAACCCAGATGGTTGGTGCTTTTTTCATAGCCTTTGATGCTAGAGATTACGATCAGATGGAGGCTATGATGACACCTCAAACCAAATTGGTGCACCATAATGGCGTAACAACAAGTGCCAGGGAAATGTTGGATATCATTAAAACAACCGAACCTTGGTATCCCAGAGAACGGATATTGTCACAGTTCGAGTATGAAGGAGGCAAAGATTGGGCTCTGGTAGGCGTGGTCAATGAGGCTACTTTTTTATTGCCGGAAGGGGAGAAGCTTTATGCACCGTACAAGGAAACCTGGTTCTTTCAAAAAACAGATGGGAAGTGGCACCTATTAAGATGTCATTATTCAAAGATCACTAAAGAAACACACACTGAAAGTGTAGAATAAAACTATTTTACTGATTTAATACCCAGACGACATGAAAGCATTAAATTTCATTTTTATAATCCTCTTTATCCCGCTCTTTAACGCATGTAAAGATAAGGAGGAAGTCCCACAACAATCAACATCGGAAAGGGTTTTAAATCTAGAACCAACTGTTGACTTCAAAACCATGGAAACGGATTTTAAAAGTTGGTGGACATATTATTCTAATCACACCCCATTATCATTAAATTTTATACCCATAGACGAGCAATTTGACACCATTGGTAAACGGCTATTTTTGGAAAAACTAAGCACGGGGAACTTTATCCCTTTAAAAATACAATCTAATCAAGAAAATGATGCTTACCAGCTTTTTAAGCTAGGAACTGAGGCTGACAAAAGCATAAAAACTACCATAAAAAATCAAGCTTTGATAAATTTGAAGCATTATAACATGGAAGGTCGTCCTTTTCCAGAATTTAAATTCACCGACTTGAATGGAACTAATTATACTAATGAAAATATAAATGGAAAAACCCTTATTATAAAGACTTGGTTTATTCATTGCAAAGCGTGTATTGCCGAGTTTTCAGAACTAAATGACTTTGTTGAAAGACACCAGCAAAATGAGGATGTGATTTTCTTGAGTTTGGCCTTAGATTCCAAAACAGATTTGGAAAAGTTTTTAAAGGAAAACAAATTTGAATACCAAGTAGTATCTGACCAAAGGCATTTTATAGAAGATAAGTTAAATTTGAATATGTATCCTACCCACTTGATAGTTGATAAATCAGGAACTACAACTAAAGTCGTTAACAAGGCATCAGACATGATGGCGTTTTTTGAAAATAGAAAGGCAGAGAAGAGCCCTAAAAAGATACTACCACCAGCACCGCCTATGTAAAAATTATTGGAATTATAAAACAATAAGGAAAATGAAGAAATGTATCAAGTGTTTTTATTTGACGAGAATGAAGGCTATTATCTTTTTAATGGAACTTATATCTCAGGGAGCGAAAAGGCCATATCAGATATTAGGAATGCAATATTGACTTTTAAAAGAAATAAATAAGTACTCCAATTTTGGATATTATCAAATTATAAAATTCTTGCTAATTAGGTGCTTGTCACTTTTGTCGCAGAAATGTCACAGTAATGACGCTACCAAAATTTATACAACAACCTACTTTTACAGAAAAAAGTTATCTACTACATGAACCAATCTCATTTAGCACAACGTCTTAAAGAAATAAGAAATAGAAAGGGAATATCTCAGGAAGTTCTGGCCGAAAAATCGGGTTTAAGCCTAAGAACTATTCAGCGCATTGAAAACAATGAAACGGTGCCACGGGGAGATACACTAAAAAGAATAGCAATGGCTTTAGGAACCTCACTAGATGACATCATAGACTGGAAAATACAAGAGAATCAAAACTATTTGATTTTAATGAGTCTATCTGCCCTCGGTTTTTTATTCTTTCCTTTACTTGGTATAATTATTCCACTAATCTTTTGGATATTTAAAAAAGATAAACTCAAACATGTTAACAGTTTAGGTAAATCAATTTTGAACTTTCAAATTTCATGGACGCTTTTCCTTATCCTCAATTATATTTTAATTCTTACAGGAAGTTATAGTACCATTCTTAATATGCTTTTTCCTAATTTAGTTTTAAATATTTACAGCATCTTTATTCCCTTAATTATTCTTTATCCTTACAATATACTGGTCATACTGATTAATACGCTTCGCATTTATAGAAAGAAATCATTTAGGTTTGTACCTGCAATTCCTATATTGAAATAAACCAAAATCAAAAATTTGATTCATTAATTCCGTTTAAAAATAATAGTATATTAAAAAGAAAAGGAGGCTCTTATAGAACCTCCTTTTTAACTTTAAATTGAGTAATGTTTATTTTCCAAATAAACCACTCAGAAGGCCACCAAGACCACCCTTGTTTTTACTAGATCCCAAAACCATACCGGCTACATCATCAACCACACTGCCATCACCATCGACATCTAAGATGGCTTCTAAAAACGATTGTTCGTTATCACTAGAATTGCCTTTTATCATGCCGCCTAATAAATCATCCAAACCAGCCGGACTAGATACGTTGTTTTGCCGTGTTTGTTTTCCTAATAATCCCAATAGGATAGGGGCGGCCACTTTAAGAATTTCAGCTACTTGGTTGGCATCCATTCCAGATTTGTCGCCAATCAATTTATTGACCCCTTGTTGCTTGCTTCCCAAAACATGGTTCAGAATCTTGCTACCGTCTTCCAACATGTTATCATTGACGCCTCCTTCAAAAAAGCCTCCCAAGTTGTCCAATAAACTTCCGTCGTGTTTACTATTGTTAAGGGCACCTAACAAATTGGCGGCGCCTTCAGGCGTTGCAGCATTTCGTTTCATGGCCTGCATCATGACCGGTAGGGCCATGGTAAGCACGCTGGCGGTTTTATCTTGAGGTTGATTAGTTTGGTTGGCAGCACCATTGATGATGGATTGGCCTAAATCGCTATTCAGTATATCGAGTATTCCTGACATGTGTTTAAATTTTTGGTTATGAGAAAATAAGGTACAAAAAAAAGTCCATAAGCAGTTGTTATGGACTTTAAGATATAATCAATTTTATTTTAAGCTTCCTGCCCTTTAAAAATGGCAATGATTTGACTTGCCAGTTCTGTTCCAATACGGTCTTGAGCCTCATTGGTTGCCGCACCTGTATGAGGAGTTAACGACAAGGAAGGATTCATCAATAATTGAATTTCTGGAGTAGGTTCTTTTTCAAAAACATCCAATGCCGCTCTAGCAACTTTACCAGAGTCAATAGCATTAACCAAAGCCACTTCATCAATCACACCACCACGTGCTGCATTAACCAAAATAACACCATCTTTCATGGTTTCAAATTCTGGCGCACCAATCACATAATCGTCTTGCGCTGGTACGTGAAGGGTAATAAAATCAGATTGCTTTAAAAGCTCTTCTTTAGAAATGGTTTTGATATTGAAGGTTACTGTTTGTCCGTCAAAAAAGTCTAATTCCAAAGAAGCTTCTTCCATAAACGGGTCAAAAGCCACAACTTTCATCCCTAATCCTAAGGCCACTTTGGCAGTCGCTTGACCGATTCTTCCAAAACCTAATATACCAATGGTCTTGCCTTTAAGTTCGATTCCTTTGGAGTAGCTCTTTTTAAGAGCTTTAAATTTAGTTTCTCCTTCCAAAGGCATATCTCTGTTGGCATTGTGTAAGAAGCGTGCTAGCCCCAACATGTGTGCAAAAACCAATTCTGCCACAGAGTGGGAAGAAGCCGCAGGTGTATTAATCACGTGAACTCCTTTATTTCTAGCATAATCCACATCGATATTATCCATGCCAACACCGCCACGTCCAATCACTTTAAGATTCTTACATGCATCAATCAAGTCTTTTCTAACTTGGGTTGCACTTCGAACTAAAAGAACATCAATATCATTTTCGTTGATATAATCGATTAATTGTTCTTGAGCAACCGTTGTGGTGTTTACATTAAATCCGCCAGCTTCGAGAGCCTCGATACCGCTTTTTGAAATACCATCATTTGCTAATACTTTCATGCCTGTTTGTTTCTATATTTTAATTGTATATTATTATGCTTTTCTCTCTAATTCACTCATGACTTCCACCAATACCTTGACGCTATCAAGCGATAGGGCATTGTACATGGAAGCGCGATATCCACCCACACTTCTGTGACCGTTTAAGCCATTGATACCGGCTTCTTTCCACATGGTGTCAAAAGTCTCTTTAAGGTCTTCGTTTGCCAAAGTGAATGTGGCGTTCATATTTGATCTATCGGCCTTTACAGCAAAACCATTAAACAATGGATTTAAGTCAATTTCAGAATAAATAAGCTGTGCTTTTTTCTCGTTTTCCTTTTCAATAGCAGCAATTCCACCAAGGTTTTTAAGCCATTCCATAGTCAACATAGACGTATAAACAGCAAACACAGGAGGTGTATTGAACATACTGCTTTTATCAATATGTACTTTATAATCCATCATGGAAGGAATCTTGCGAGACACCTTTCCTAGGATATCTTCTTTAACCACAACTAACGTTACACCCGCAGGTCCCATGTTCTTTTGGGCACCGGCATAAATCAGATCGAATTTTGAGAAATCCAATTGTCTTGAAAAGATATCACTACTCATATCACAAACCATTGGGATTGGTGAGTTAGGGAATTCTTTTATCTGGGTTCCAAAAATGGTATTGTTTGAAGTACAGTGGAAATAGTCATACTCCTCTGGAATGTCATATCCTTTTGGGATGTAGTTATAGTTGGCATCCTTAGAGGAAGCTACTTCATAAATGTCGTCATAAATTTGAGCCTCTTTAATAGCTTTGGCGGCCCAAGTTCCTGTATTTAAATATCCTGCTCTTTTTTCTAAAAGGTTAAGAGCTACCATCAAAAATTGGGTACTAGCTCCTCCCTGTAAGAACAGAGCTTTATATCCCTTACCTTCCAAACCTAGCAATTCTAGGGCTAAGGCTCGAGCATTTTCCATTACATCAACGAATGCCTTACTACGATGGGATATTTCAATTAGCGATAAACCATTATCAAAGTCTAAAACTGCTTGAGCAGATTTTTCAATAACCTCTTGTGGAAGCACACATGGTCCGGCGCTAAAATTGTGTCTTTTCATGGATTAAATAGTTTTAAATTATGTGTTGAAACCGTTTATTTTCAACTGTTTTTTGAAATGAAATGAATACAAATTTGCTAATTAATTATGACAAACTTGTCACTTCTATGATAATTTTAAGAAGATATTGTCAACAAGAACTCCAAGGTATCCACTCCGTCGGCATAGTCTGTTAATGCTGGTCTTTGGGTCTGTCCGAAAGCGATATCGTTTGAATTCTGGCCTTTTGAAACGATGCATTGAATTTTCTCTGCGTCAGTATCCAATTTTCTTCTCAGGTCTACCATACTTTCGTAGTGTTCATAAAAAACCGTAGCAATGGGGGAGGCGTAGCTTGTATCTTCCTTAATCATCAAAAAACCGTTCTCCAACATATCAAACTCGCTCATCAAATATACGGCCTTGTTATAGTCGTAATTGTTGGCATATTTAGTTTCATTGATAATGGGATGCCATTCATAGACACCTTGAAAAAAGGCATCAAAGTTATAGTCTTTAGGTACAAACAATTTAGACACATTTCTGCAGCCCAATCCATAATACCTAAAAATATCTTCAGCCAGTTTTTCCAATTCTTCAGGGGATTCTTCACCTGTAAGAACCGCTACTGAATTTCTATTTTTTCTGATTATGGCTGGTTTGTCCTTAAAGTAATATTCAAAATATCGAGCTGTATTGTTACTTCCAGTAGCAATTACGGCATCAAAGTCTGATAATTTTTCTTCGGTAAAAGTGATTTTTCCTTTGAATTCAGGCTCAACGAATTCAAGATATTTTGCCAAAAAAGGCAACAATTGTTTATCATTTGAAGATTGTTTGACCAGCACATCATGACCACTAATTAAAACGGCTAAAAAATCGTGAAACCCAACCAGAGGAATATTTCCTGCCATGATGATAGCAATGCGCTTGGGATCTACGGCTTGAAGGTCATATGACGAAACCCAATTATTTAGGTTTTCTTCAGCAAGCAAATGTGACCAACCAGAAAGGGCATAGATTAAATTAGCACGGTTAAACCAACCGTTGTGTTCTTCTGCCAATTTCATTTGGTGCTTAAAGCCATCAAAAAACAAGTCATTATGTGGGATTTCCTCTTTTTTAACAGGGGTTTCCTGATCAAATTGACTCATAAAGTCCCCCAATAATGTAAAAGCTTTAATTCTTTGATGTAAATCCATTCTGTGTTTGGTTATGAATTGTTTTGGCTTTATTTTTGCGCAACAAAGTTAGAAAAATGAACTTGAACACGGGTCTTTTTTATACAGAATAAAGACCTGTCAAAAATCTAAAATTCGCTATGGCAATTATTATAACAGACGAATGTATTAACTGCGGTGCTTGTGAGCCTGAATGCCCAAACACGGCTATTTATGAAGGTGCCGATGACTGGAGATACAACGATGGCACCAGTCTTTCTGGTGATATTGTTTTGCCTAACGGCAAGCAAGTGAACGCCGAGGAAGCACAAGAACCAATCAGTGATGAAATCTATTACATCGTACCAGATAAATGTACTGAATGTAAAGGATTCCATGAAGAACCGCAATGTGCTGCGGTTTGTCCGGTAGATTGTTGTATCCCAGACGATGACCATGTAGAAACTGAAGATGTGTTATTGGGAAAACAACGTTTTATGCATCCAGAGGATTAATATCCCGAAAAATAAACTTTAAGAACCCCAAGCAATCACTTGGGGTTTTTTATTCGTTTGAAATAGTTTAAATTAGACCATTATCAAAAACTGGATTATGTTCAAAAAGTTTGTGTTGTTTGTTTGTGTTGTTATGGTGTTTGCAAATTGCCAAAATCCTAAAAAGGTGAATAGCTCTGTAGATCCTGTGAACTGGAAAAAAAGACAGACCTTTTCTCATTCTGGTTTGGACTCGTTGCAAACCGGGACTACCTATTTGTCTGTGTATTCGGAAATATATAGCCAGACCGAACATATTACACATGAATTAACCGTTACAGTAAGCATGCGTAATGTAAACAGAAAGGATTCCATATTCGTTGCAAGTGCCCAATATTTTGATACGCACGGGGAGTTAATCCATTCTTATTTTGAACAGCCCATTTTTATAGCACCCATGGAGACCGTTGAAATTGTTATTGATGAAAAGGATACCCAAGGAGGTACAGGAGGTAATTTTTTGTTTGACTGGAAACAACAAAGCGGTGTATTAGAACCTCTATTTGATGCTGTGATGATCTCCACCTCTGGGCAACAAGGGCTTTCTTTCTCAACTCAAGGAAAGCGTATACAATAGTATGATAGCAAGTATTCTCTCAACCATTTTTTTTCTTATAGCTGTTATTGATCCTCTAGGGAGTATCCCAGTTTATCTTGAGGCAACTAAACATTTTGATGGTAAACACAAAAAGAAAGTAGCAATCATTGCCTCATTTGTCGCTTTTGGTATTTTGTTGTTTTTTATCCTTTTGGGGCAACTGATTTTGGAAGGGATGAATGTTTCTTTAGATGCTTTTCAAATATCAGGGGGTGTCATTCTGTTTCTGTTTGCTTTGACCATGATCTTTGGAGAAGGAAAACCTGAGTCAGAGAAGCATTTAATAAAAGATTACAAACATGTGACTATATTCCCAGTAGCAATTCCATCTATTGCATCACCTGGAGCTATTATGGCTGTAGTATTGATGACCGATAATCACATTTATGGTTTTCAGCATCAAGCTTTAACTACTGTTTTGGTTTTTATAGTTGTCATGCTAACTATGTTTTTACTTCTTGCAGCCAACCTTGTACAAAAGCGTATAGGTGATTATGGTATTACTGTAATCAGTAAGATTATGGGCTTAATACTGGCAGCTTATGCGGTTCAAAGTATCCTTACTGGATTAAAGGATTTCTTTCAGGTACTGCGATAAGTAATTCTTCCAATTTTAATAAGAAATAACTTTAAATAACCTTTAGAGAAATAATTGATTTTCAGGAACGTTTAAAGACTGACTCCTTTTTTTAAAAAATTATGTACCTTAAAGTCATGAGATTAGCTAGTTGGTTATTATTAATACTTCTTTTTAGTTGTTCTAAAAGACAGAGTGATTCTGTAATTATAGGCGTACAAGCATATGGGGAGGTCAATCCTGCTTTTTTAGATTCTATATCAGATGCATTAGAAGCATCTTTTGGCAATGAGGTGGTTGTCTTAAATCAATTGTCTCTACCTGACCATGCTTTTGTTCATATAAAAAACCCAAGGTACCGTGCTGATTCTTTGTTGCGCGATTTAGTAAGGAACAAACCGTGGTATGTGGACCATGTGATAGGAGTCACCAATCACGACATTTCTACCACTAAAAAGAACGACTTAGGAGAAATCAAAAAACCAATTTATAAATATATGGATTGGGGCGTATATGGCTTGGGATATGTGGATGGGCCAAGTTGTGTGGTTTCTACCTACAGACTCGGAAAAACCTGCGAACCCCAATTTTATGCCCGTCTCAAAAAAATTGCTATTCATGAAATAGGACATAATTTAGGTTTGAATCATTGTGATAATGAACTTTGCGTGATGCAAGACGCTGCCGAAACCATTGCAACCATTGATCGCGTGGGTTTCAACATATGTTCTGATTGTAAACGGATTATTAAATAAAAGAGCTGCCCATAAAGACAGCTCCAAATATTATATTCTTTTCGTTTCGTTTTAAGGTTGAATAACCGACATCTCAAACACAAAAAATTCCATAATTCGATCGACGTCACTGAATTCAGGATCGTAGTTTTCAGTATGAAAGGATGAATAAAAAACAGCACCATCACCATGTAAAAAGGTGAAGGCTAAATCCTTAGTTTCGGTAATAATATTATTTCCTGAATCTCTATAACTAACTTCACCTTCAAGCCATGAAATAGTTGTTGTAGTGTCATAACTGTCAACTACTTGCCAAGAACTTAAAAATTCGTCTATTTCAATTGTATCTTCTAATACAATATCAAAATTCAATTCCAACCAATCGCTTAATGTAGTGTCTAAAAGGGTAGCCGTTGTAGTCAAAGATGTTCCACTTTTTTCGGGATCATAGAATGTCATATAATCAGCACCACCATTAGTAATATCATTTAAGTATCCAGCGGCCCAGTCTGTAGCATATAAAATTCCTCCGTTGTAAACATAATCCATCAAGACATCTCCCATATCTTCTAATGATTCATTCAAACCACAATTTAAAAACAGAATGTCATAACTACCTAAAAGTGCCTGATCATTCATTAAATCTTCAAAATTGAAATCGACATTAGGCTCCAGTAAAATTTCATCCATCACACCCTTATTTTGGGACATATGAAGCGATTCCCTGTGGCCATGTGCGCCTGAAGGTCTTCCAAAATTGTTCCCTTCAATGATATCAAATAAAGGCTCTTGAGTTATTGGATCAACCAATCCTATATTAAGAAGAACATGCTCAATATGATCAAAATGTCCTGTAACAACCCCAATAGTTGGTAAAATATCCAATAAGGCATCTTCATTGGTTTTAGCGCCTTCTACATCAATTTGTAATAAGCCAGAAAACTTCCCTTTTGTGAATGTTAATTCGTAATTACCTTTTGGAAGTGATAAAGCATATTGACCTTGAACATCTGTAAAAGACTCAGCTACAACTGTGTTGTTGGAGCGAGCACTAACCATAGCATTGGGAATCGGGTCCGTGCCATTTGGAGCCAACAAACGACCGTTTATTGCAAATCCAGTAAGGTCATCGGTAGTTTTATCATCAGAACAAGAATAAATGAGCGTTAAAATAAGAAAGAGGCGTAAAATGTTTTTCATGAAATCTGTTAGTTTAAGTTTAGTGAAGTTTTAAATATATGGATATTCAATTATTTATGTTAAGGTTATCGATAAAATACTGATTGAAAGCGGTTAATTGATATTTTATTGATGATTTTTGGGGTTGAACTAAGAATTATACAATATTCATAAAGTATTTAAGGAATAAGAACTCCTGTTCATTTATAGATTTTTAAATCATTGTAAAAATATTCTGATATTTTAATATATTTATGCTTCTCTCTATCAGAATGTTATAAACTTTAAAATATTCAAAATTATGATTCACACCTTCAAATGTTATTTCACCTGTTGTCTTGTTATAATGGGGGGCTTGTTATTTGGTTATTCCCAAACCATACCTGCGGATATCTATGTGCCGCTGGAATTTCAAAAAGCCTATCAACAAGGAACACGAATGGCCAATGGAACGGTTTCGCCTAAATATTGGCAAAACCATTCAGTATACAATATTAAGGCTACCATAGAGCCATCAACCCGATTACTCACTGGAGAGGCCATCATTACTTATTATAATGAAAGCCCAGATAGTTTAAAAAGTATCACATTTCATACCTATCACGATTATTACAAACCGGATTCCAAAAAAGCAGGTTTTTTTAGGGCAGCAGATGCAAATGAAAAGCCACATGAGGGTATGGTATTGGATCAAGTTTTGGTTGGTGACCAACCCATTGATTTAAAAGACAGAAAACAGGCAAGGTATGGCGGCACCAATTACAACATTGTTTTGGGCGATAACCCTGTTCCTCCTGGCGGACAAGTGAATCTAAGAGTTGATTGGCATTATGTCATTCCAGGAGAAGGTTTTGAACGCAGTGGTGCCATAGACCCAACATCAATGTTTGTAGCATATTGGTACCCTGAAATGGCTGTGTATGATGATATTGATGGATGGGATCGGGTTGTTTATGATGCAGCCACCGAATTTTATCATGATTATTCTGATTATCACGTGGAGTTGACAATTCCTGATAATTTTATGGTTTGGGCCTCTGTAGCACCAGACAATCCCACTGAGGTTTATTCAGAAGAAGTGCAGAAACGTTTGGAAAAAGCTTCAAAAAGTACTGAAGCAGTATCTATAATTGGAGAATCAGATTTTAAATCTACGGCTACCAAAAACCTAACATGGAAGTACACCGCTAAAGACTTCCCTGACTTTTCTTTTGCCTTGAGCGATCACTTTGTTTGGGATGCGGCTCATTATTCTGATAAAATGGGAGATTACTTCATCCAAGTAGCTTATCCAACTAGTCATCAAGAATTTGCTGCTGTTTTGGAAACTATTGGAATGTCTCTGGAGGTGTTTCACAATCAATTTCCTGTCTATGAATTTCCATTTCATTATTTCACCATTTTCAATGGGTTAGTAGGAGGAGGTATGGAGTTTGCTGGAATGGCCAATGACCAAGAAACCTCTGCAGAAAAATTAAAAACTTATGGGTATGAAGTCGCAAATGATACCGAAGCGCAATTTGGTTTGTCCTTGCATGAAATGTGCCATATGTATTTTCCATTTATGATGGGAATTAATGAAAAAAAATATGCTTGGATGGATGAAGGTTTTGCTTCATTTTCTAGCTTTTTTATGGACAACCCATTTAAGATGCCTGAAAGAGATTTACCATATCTTGGGTCTCAAGAGGTATTGCCAATAATGGCTCCTTCGCATTTATTTGAAGGTAGCGGACTTAATTCCTATACCATAGGATCCCATTCCTACAAGAGCCTTTATGAGCTTTTGGGAGAAGAAACTTTCACCAATTGTATGAAAGCCTATATGGATACATGGAAGCATAAGCATCCAACACCGTATGATTTTATGATGACCTTTAATCGGGTATCAGGTGAGAATTTGAATTGGTTTTGGAAAGCCTGGTATTTTGATTGGGGTTATATGGATATGGGGATAGAGCAGGTCAATGGACAACAGGTGACGCTTAAGAATTTAGGTGGTAGACCCATGGCAATGACCATTAAAGCAACTCTTGATGATGGAAGCGTCTTAGAAGAAAAAATTAACCCTAAGGTTTGGAAAGACAGTAATACATTTCATTGGAAGCTATCTTCGACCAAAGGCTCCTTGAAAAAAGTTGAGCTTGAAATTCCTAGTTATGACGCCAAAGCCAGCAACAATACCTGGGAGAAAAGTTAATAATTCTATTAGAATGTAATTATAAGACCTGATCATTTTTCCATCAGGTCTTTTTAATTTGATTTTTCTATAAGTTCCCTTAATTCTGTATTTTTATTTTTATGTATGATATTCCTGTTTTTAAAACCCAAGATTCCCAAAAGGTAATTGATTTTATTTCCAAACATCCTTTTGCCATGTTAATAGGTGCCAATGACAGCAACGAACCAGTTGCTACACAAGTTCCCATGTTTTTGGAATTTGAAAAGGATCAAGCCTATCTGCGTGGACATTTAATGAAACATACTACCCATTATCAAGCTTTTGAAAAGAATCCGCAAGTTTTAGTCGTTTTTCAAGGAGCACAGACTTATGTAAGTGCGACTTGGTATCAAAATCCACAGTCGGCCTCAACTTGGAATTATATGAGTGTACATTGCCATGGAAGCTTGCGGTTTCTTGATGAAACTGCTTTGGAAACTATTTTACAAAAAACCACCCTTCATTTTGAAAAGGGGAATCAGGATTCGCCAACGGTTTTCAATAATTTACCCAAAGACTACAAAGATCGGCTTATGAAAGCTATCGTTTCCTTTGAAATAGAGGTGACAAACATGGAGCATGTATTTAAGCTGAGTCAAAACCAAGATGCTCAAAGCTTTCAAAACATTATTTCCGAATTGAATAAAGGGAATGCCCAAGCCCAAGAAATAGCAGAGGAGATGCAAAAGTTGGAAGCCGATTTGTTTAATAAAAATCAAGGTTTTTAAAGGATGATTAAATTTTTTAGAAACATTCGGAGACAGCTTATCAATCAAGGCAAAACTAGCAACTACTTTAAATATGCTATTGGCGAAATTGTTCTGGTAGTTATAGGTATTCTTATTGCTCTTCAGGTTAATAATTGGAACAATTATCGAAAAGACAGAAATGACGAAAAAATGGCGCTCATTGAAATATATCAATCTTTATATTATCAAAACAACCAAGTGATTCCCTATCAACTTAAACGCACTATAACGGCAGAACATGGAATCAACACGTTTCTGAATTTAAGAGAACAACATGCAACTATCTCAGACTCGGTTTTTAAAAGACTTTGGGGTGAAATCAATATGGGAGCACGCTTCACTTACGAGTCTGGGCCTTTCGAGGCGATTAAGAATAGAGGGCTCAATCTTATTTCAAATGATTCAATTAGAACCATGCTGGTGACTCTTTATGAAACAACATTTCCCAGAACCCAATACTTTACAAACAGCTATTTAGACTCACAGGATTATAGTACTTCAACAGTAAAACTGCAAGAATTCTTTTCAAAAACAAAGGTTTATAAAGACAAAACTGAGAATTGGACTTTTGAGCATGTTTTCGAAAATCCAGATATGCTTTACAGCAATGAATTTCTGGACTACCTAAGTATTAAGAAAGAAGGCAGTGTCTATTTCAGAAAAAGTATAAACCCTTTAATTTCAGATATTAAAAAGGTTATGGATGCCATAGATCAAGAATTAAAAATCGAAAAAAATGATTAAGTTTTTCAGAAACATCCGTAAAAAACTTTTAAATAATGGTAAAAACTCAAAATATTTCAAATATGCTATTGGTGAAATTATACTTGTTGTAATTGGTATACTTATCGCGTTACAAATAAACAACTGGAACGAAAAGCGCAATCAAACCGAATTAGGCTATCAATATTTAACCGAAATGCGCTATGAGCTACAGGATGATGTTACTATGCTCGACTACTATATAAACGCATTGAAAAAAAGCATTGAAAACCATGAGGCTGCTTTAAACACGAAAAACATAAACACCTTACCCTTAGATAGTCTTTATATGCTTGTATCACCTCAAAATTTAGATTTTAAGGTAAGTGAATTGACTTATAATAAAATGACCAATTTGGGTATTACCAAATTATCTAATAATGACCAGCTAAATACAATGATTACCAATTACTATAACCAACGAGTGGTTATCCAAAAACAATCACTGGCTTACTTGTTTGAAGAGTTAATAAAATATACGGACTATTTGAAGTATCAACAAGACTATTTTGATAGGTATCCTGTTGATGAATACCCGTCGCTTGTTAATGAAACCCCAGAAGAACACGATAGCTTAAACAGGCTAGGGCTTATAAAATTTGCAACTTCATCTAGAGGAAGAAAGCTCATCATTAATGATTTAGGCAGTAAACAGTATGCATTAAATGGTTTGGAATATTTTCAAGGTGCCACAGTCGCCTTATTAAATGCTGTTTACAATGAACTAAAACAGCAAGACCCTACTATAGACCCTTTACCTGATTTACCCCAAGAATTTAATTTTAAAGCCTTTGAGCTACCCGAAGCTATTCTAAAACAGTACGTTGGACGATATGAGTCAACTAAAGAAAACTATGTGTTAATAGTATTTGAAAAGGGTAAACTCATTTTAAGTTATTATAATGAAGATGGCGGCAACTTACTTAATAATGAAATTTTGCCTTACGAAACGGATAAATTTTATATAGAAAAATATTTTCAAAAAGTATATTTTAAAAAGGAAAAAGGTAACATAAAAAGTCTTGCTTTTAATCAAAATGGGGAAAGGGAGTATAAAAAAATTAACTAATACTATGATAAAGCTCTTTAGAAACATACGTCAAAAGCTTGCTGCAGAAAACAAATTTATGGCCTATTCCAGGTATGCCATAGGTGAAATAGTGCTTGTTGTGATTGGGATTCTCATTGCCTTAAGTATCAATAACTGGAATTCTCAAAAGAAATTACGAGGAGAGGAATTGAACATGCTCAACGAAATAAAATTAAACCTCAAAACCTGTAAGGAGGAGCTACAATATACTTTAAAAAGCAACAAACAATTTGAAAACAACTATATACTGTTACTAGAACATATTGAAGGCAAACGCCCCTATAAACCCGAACTAGACACTATTTTTTCACAAGTGCATGCCTGGCAATCTCCCTATTTAACCTACTCAGCTTATGAAACATTGAAGTCTAAAGGTGCCGACATTATCCAAAACGATTCGTTAAGAATTCAAATTATCAACATTTACGAAAGTGCCTTTACTTACTTATCCAAAGACTGGGATCAGTCTGAATGGCGTGATAGCCAGTCTGTGGTTGTGCCCTATTTTGTAAAACATTTTGCTCGGGATATTGATTCCCTTAAAGCAAAACCTATAGATTATGATGCCCTTATTGCAGATCCTGAGTTCGCAAATATCCTTAGAAAGCTAATTACTAACAGGAAATGGGGAAATAATGCTTGTGAAGGGATTAGTAATTACTTAGATACTGTTGTAGCAAATATTGACAAAGAACTGGAGACCAGAGGATTTAAAAGTGATACCCAATGAACGGCATTGACATTGTTATCGTTTTTGCAGTTATCCTATTTGCCAGATTGGGCTTAGGTTAATTAGTAAGTATTTTGAAATGAAAAAGAGTGATAAAAAGGAAGAAGAGCATGATTAAATTCTTTAGTACTATCAGGAAAAGACTTCTTGGTGAAGGCAAAACCACCAACTATCTAAAATACGCTATTGGCGAAATTGTACTCGTCGTTATTGGTATTTTGATTGCACTTCAAATAAACAATTGGAATGAACATAGAAAAGAACTTCGAAAAGAATCGGCAATTGTAAAAGAACTGTACAAAGAATTGCAGCAAAACTTAAAAGTAACCACGAAACACAAGGAACAAATTGAAAAAATAAACCAAGAAGTACTTTTCCTACTTAATATAAGTGATGATTCGCTAAAGTCATTAACCAACAAGGAGCTAAACCAACATATTTTTAAATCTTCTAAAATTATAGGTTTCACACCAATTAATCAAAAATTGAATAGAATATTGGGTATTGAAAATTTTGGTTTTAGTCATTCTAAAACGCTTCTAAACGAATTTCAGGATTACAATAATTCCATAAAAGATATTTCTGCAATGAACTTATCGGCTGTTGATGTATTTAGAAATAAGTTAGTTCCATTTTTAAGCAATAACGTTAGCATAAAAAATTTGATGCATGAAATTTACCCTAACAAAATTTCCAAAAGTGACAATTATGTTGATCTTAGACCCATTATTAAATCTTTGGCATTTGAAAATCTGTATGCCGATTTTTTTGCTAGCTACGCTTCTTATATTTTCACTTTAGAGCATAATATTGATTTAA
The DNA here is from genome assembly GCF_001280515.1 of Mangrovimonas sp. ST2L15. Lineage (GTDB taxonomy): Bacteria > Bacteroidota > Bacteroidia > Flavobacteriales > Flavobacteriaceae > Mangrovimonas > Mangrovimonas futianensis. Next base: position 47,942 of record NZ_LBIQ01000018.1, read on the forward strand.
TCGATGACTTGATAAAACATATCGAAAAAGCCTACCCAACAGTTATCTCAACCAAAAACACTGGTTCATGATTAAATTTTTCAGGAACATTCGGAAATAGCTTATCAATGAAGGTAAAACTTCCAGATATTATTGAGTCATTAATTCAAAATTTAGAAAAGTAGGCATCATAAACCATTTCAATATTTGATTAGGGTTACGAATCTCAAGTAAAGTTTGAGTATTTTAACTTAATTGTAAAATACCGTTTACCAGCGTCTATATGTTTCCATACACATATTGAAAAAACCGTAAAAACAACCAAACAAAATCCCTACATTTGCACCCGTAAAAAACGTCATAATACATGAAAGCAGGAATTGTAGGATTACCTAATGTTGGAAAATCAACCTTATTCAATTGTTTGTCCAATGCTAAAGCACAAAGTGCCAACTTCCCATTTTGTACCATTGAACCTAATATAGGGGTGGTAAATGTACCCGATCCAAGATTGCGTAAACTGGAAGAATTGGTTAAACCAGAACGTGTTATTCCTGCAACAGTGGAGATTGTTGATATTGCAGGTTTGGTAAAGGGAGCAAGTAAAGGAGAAGGATTGGGAAATCAATTCTTAGCAAATATTCGTGAGACGGATGCCATACTTCATGTGTTGCGTTGTTTTGACAACGAAAACATTGTTCATGTGGATGGCAACGTGAATCCTATTAGGGATAAGGAAACCATTGATATGGAGCTGCAATTGAAGGATCTTGAAACAGTAGACAAAAAGCTTGAAAAAGTTAAACGTGCGGCTAGAACTGGAAATAAAGAAGCTCAAGCTGAAGAGGCTGTGTTGTTAAAGATCAAGGAGGGATTGGAATCTGGCATTTCTGTTAGAGCATTGGAATTTGGAGAAGATGAGTATGAGGACTATGTAAAACCAAGTCAGTTCATTACAGATAAACCTGTTTTATATGTGTGTAATGTAGATGAAGGATCAGCAGTTTCAGGTAATACTTATGTGGAACAGGTTAGAGAAGCTGTGAAGAATGAAAATGCCGAAATTCTTGTGTTAGCTGTAGGTACAGAAGCTGATATTAACGAATTGGAAGATTTTGATGAGCGCCAGATGTTTTTACAGGACATCGGGTTGGATGAACCAGGTTCTTCTAAGTTAATTCGTTCAGCTTATAAGCTATTGAACCAACAAACTTATTTTACTGCAGGAGTGAAGGAAGTTAGAGCATGGACCGTATCCATTGGTGCAACAGCGCCACAAGCAGCAGGAGTGATTCATACTGATTTTGAAAAAGGTTTTATTCGTGCTGAAGTCATAGGTTATGATGATTATGTATCTTTTGGTAGTGAGGCTAAAGTTAAAGAAGCAGGTAAAATGCGCGTTGAAGGAAAAAATTACATTGTAAAAGATGGCGATGTCATGCACTTCTTGTTTAACGTTTAGAAATTAAAATATAAATATTACAGGCCCATGTTATTAACGACATGGGCCTTTTTATTGTTAATTACTTTACATCATCCAGGTTTCATTTTTTATGGGGTTATATTATATTAGCAACGATTCACTAACTTTTGCTCGTTTCTATGCCTGAAAATACCCAATATACCGAAGATAATATTCGTTCACTCGATTGGAAGGAACATATCCGTATGCGTCCCGGTATGTATATCGGAAAATTAGGTGATGGTTCCTCGCAGGATGATGGGATTTACATCTTGGTTAAAGAGGTGCTTGACAATTCCATTGACGAATATGTCATGGGATCTGGAAAGACCATCGAAATATCTATTCAAGGCAACAAAGTGATTGTACGAGATTACGGAAGAGGAATCCCCTTAGGTAAGGTGGTCGATGTGGTTTCAAAAATGAACACCGGTGGAAAATATGACACCCGAGCATTTAAAAAATCAGTAGGATTAAATGGGGTAGGTACCAAAGCCGTTAACGCCCTTTCTACTTATTTTAGAGTAGAATCAACCAGGGATGGTAAATCGGCTTCTGCCGAATTTGAGCAAGGGGAATTAATGAATGAGGAAACACTTGATGAAACCTCTAGAAGACGCGGTACCAAGGTGTCTTTTATTCCCGATGAAACCATTTTTAAAAATTACAAATTCAGGAATGAATACGTAGAGCGTATGTTGAAAAACTACGTGTATTTGAATCCCGGTTTGACGATTGTTTTTAATGGTGAAAAATTCTACAGTGAAAATGGACTAAAAGACTTACTGGAAGAAAACATCAATGATTCTGATAAGATTTATCCAATCATTCACCTCAAAGGGGATGATATAGAAGTAGCCTTAACACACCATAAAACCCAGTATAGTGAGGAATATCATTCATTTGTCAATGGTCAAAACACCACTCAGGGAGGAACGCATTTAGCGGCGTTTCGTGAAGCATTGGTAAAAACGGTTAGAGAATTCTACGGAAAGAATTTTGACGCAGCCGATATTAGAAAATCGGTCGTTTCTGCTATTTCCATTAAAGTTATGGAGCCCGTTTTTGAAAGTCAGACCAAAACCAAGTTGGGATCAACCGACATGGGAGGAAAATTGCCAACGGTAAGAACTTATGTCAACGACTTTTTAAAGACCCATTTGGATAACTTTCTCCATAAAAATCCAGAAACGGCAGATAAACTGCAACGTAAAATACTTCAGGCTGAACGGGAGCGAAAGGAACTTTCAGGAATCAGAAAATTAGCAAAAGAGCGTGCTAAAAAGGCCAGTCTTCACAATAAAAAATTAAGAGATTGTCGGGTACATTTTGGTGACCTAAAGAATGATAGAAGACTGGAAACTACTTTGTTTATTACCGAGGGAGATTCTGCATCAGGAAGTATAACCAAATCTCGAGATGTGAACACTCAAGCCGTGTTTAGTTTAAGAGGGAAACCCTTAAACTCTTATGGGATGAGTAAAAAGATTGTTTATGAAAATGAAGAATTTAATTTGCTCCAGGCTGCTTTAAACATAGAAGAATCCATGGAGGATTTAAGGTACAATAACATTGTTATTGCTACGGATGCCGATGTGGATGGCATGCACATTAGATTACTATTGATTACCTTCTTTTTACAGTTCTTTCCAGAACTTATTAAAGAAGGGCATTTATATATTTTGCAAACACCATTATTCAGAGTAAGAAATAAAAAGAAAACCTATTACTGTTATACAGAACAAGAACGTGTTGATGCTATTGAGGAACTAAAACCTAAACCAGAAATCACTCGATTTAAAGGGCTTGGTGAAATATCCCCAGATGAGTTTAAGAACTTCATTGGAGAAGATATTCGTTTGGATCCTGTTATGTTAGATAAGGATATGTCCATTGAAGAGCTTTTGGCTTTCTATATGGGCAAGAATACGCCAGACCGCCAAGATTTCATTATAAATAATTTGAAAGTGGAGTTGGATGTAGTGGAGGAGAAGGCATGAGAACCAACAATGCTAAAGTGAGGAATGTTATTGTTTCTGTATATTTTATACTGATTGTTGCAGGCATTCTTCTCACTGTAGTTTTTAAAGCATTTAGTGATTTGTCAAAGAATCCTTTGGTTACCTCTTTGGTAATAACGGTGGTTTTTAGCCTTATTTTCTTTTTGTTTCATTTCATTTCAAAATATTTTGAATACGACAGTGATGGTATGAAGGTTGTAATAACAAACAAAGGATTGCTATTGGCAGATCATTTTAATTATCGGGAAAAAACCGTAGATTTTGATAAACGCCAATTAGCAGGATTTAAGTTCAGAAATTTTATATTTTATAAAACCTTGGTTGTTTATTTAAAAAGTGATCGCGGCAACCATAAATCGGAAAGTTTTAATGTGACTTTAGTCGCAAGAAAAAAACGGAAATATATCAAGCAATCTTTAAGCAAGATTATTAAACTTAACGCTAAAGCCCTTGAATCAGAAAAAAATTAAAATATTTATTGTTTTTGCCACCTTTGTTTTGGCAGCGGTATATATCAGTCGAATAAATTTTGATGATTTGGGTTGGGATGAAAATTCCACGCAATATATCGGCATTACCGCTATGTTGTTGGTAGGGATTGGCAACCTTATTCCGTTAATAAAAAAGAAAAACTAACTTACAGAAATATCAATACAATTAATGAGCGAAGAAAACGATGATTTGCTGAATGAGCCCAATGACAATCAAGAAACCATCACCAAAGTTACTGGGATGTATAAAGATTGGTTTTTGGATTATGCTTCCTATGTCATTTTAGAACGGGCTGTACCAGCTATTGAAGATGGTTTTAAGCCTGTTCAACGCAGGATCATGCATTCCATGAAGGACTTAGATGATGGACGTTACAACAAGGTAGCTAATATCGTGGGGCACACCATGCAATACCACCCTCATGGGGACGCCAGTATTGCAGACGCTATGGTTCAGATTGGTCAAAAGGATTTATTGATAGACACCCAAGGTAACTGGGGGAATATTTTAACTGGAGACAGTGCAGCAGCTTCCAGATATATTGAAGCACGCCTTTCCAAATTTGCCCTAGAAGTTATTTACAATCCAAAAATCACAGAATGGCAGGCTTCGTATGATGGTCGAAGAAGGGAACCCATTAATTTGCCTGTGATGTTCCCTTTGCTATTAGCTCAAGGCGCAGAAGGTATAGCCGTTGGTTTATCCACTAGGGTATTGCCGCATAATTTTTTGGAATTGATTGATGCTTCCATTAAACATTTAAAAGGCAAACGATTTACCATTTTTCCAGATTTCCCAACCGGAGGAATTGCTGATATGGGAGATTACAAGGATGGAAATCGCGGTGGAAAAGTAAGGGTGAGAGCTCGTATTTCGCAATACGACAAAAATACCTTGGTCATCACTGAAATTCCTTTTGGAACCACAACATCAAGTCTTATTGATTCCATCCTTAAGGCCAATGACAAAGGGAAGATCAAGATTAAGAAAATAGAAGACAATACAGCAGCTCAAGTAGAGATTTTGGTGCATTTGCCAGCTGGTATTTCACCAGATAAAACCATAGATGCCCTTTATGCCTTTACCAATTGTGAGATGTCTATTTCTCCGTTAGGTTGTGTTATTGAAGATAATAGGCCTTTGTTTATTGGAGTTTCTGAAATGTTACGTCGCTCTACCGATAACACAGTGCAATTGCTAAAAAGCGATTTGGAAGTCCAGTTAAGTGAACTGGAAGAACAATGGCATTTTGCATCATTGGAGCGTATTTTTATTGAAAATAGGATATACCGAAATATAGAAGAGGAAGAAACCTGGGAAGGCGTTATAAAGGCTATTGACGATGGTTTAAAACCTCACATTACCCATTTAAAAAGGTCAGTAACTGAAGAGGATATCGTTAGGCTAACCGAAATCCGAATTAAAAGAATTTCCAAATTTGACATTGATAAGGCACAACAAAAAATTGAAGCTTTGGAAGGTCAAATTGCTGAAGTTAAACACCATCTAGAACATTTAATCGATTATGCAATTGCCTATTTCAACCGATTAAAAACTAAATATGGTGAAGGGAAAGAGAGAAAGACCGAAATACGAGTGTTTGATGACGTTGACGCTACCAAGGTAGTCATAAGAAATACCAAGCTTTACGTCAATAGAGAGGAAGGTTTCATAGGGACATCACTAAAACGTGATGAGTATGTGTGTGATTGTAGTGATATAGATGACATCATTGTTTTTACCAAGGAAGGAAAAATGATGGTCACCAAAGTGGACTCTAAAACCTTTGTAGGGAAAGATATTATTCATGTAGCTGTCTTCAAGAAAAAAGACAAACGTACTATTTACAACATGATTTATCGTGATGGCAAAAGCGGGCCTACTTACATCAAACGTTTTGCTGTGACTAGTATCACAAGGGATCGGGAGTATGATTTAACCAATGGCAATAAAAACTCAATGGTTTGGTATTTTTCTGCCAATCCGAATGGAGAGGCCGAAGTTGTCACTATATTCTTAAGACAAGTTGGAAGTATTAAGAAATTGAAATGGGACATGGATTTTGCCGAAATCCTTATAAAAGGAAGGAATTCCAAGGGTAATTTAGTTTCTAAATATGCGGTTAAACGCATAGACCTTAAAGAAAAGGGTGTTTCAACTTTAAAACCAAGAAAGATTTGGTTTGATGACACCGTACAAAGACTTAATGTGGATGGAAGAGGGGATTTACTAGGTGAATTTAGAGGGGAAGACCGCATATTGGTAGTTACCCAATCTGGACTAGTAAAAACCATTATCCCTGAAATGACAGCTCACTTTGAGGATGACATGATTGTGATTGAAAAATGGCTACCTAACAAACCCCTTTCTGTTATCTATTATAATGGCGAACGCGAACTTTATTACGTTAAACGCTTTTTGATCGAAAATGAAGGTAAGGAAGAGAGCTTTTTGCCAGACCACCCAGAGACTAAATTAGAGATTGTTTCGACTGATTGGCGTCCATTGGCAGATATAGAATTTACTAAAGAACGAGGAAAAGACAGAAAACCAAACTTAGAATTAGATCTTGAAGAATTTATTTCAATAAAGGGAATTAATGCCATTGGAAATCAACTTACTAAAGAAAAAATAAATCAAGTAAGCTTATTAGAGCCTTTGCCTTATGAAGCTCCAGAGGAGGTTCACGCTGATGATCTTGAAGTCATTGATGAAGAGGAAGTGAATAATTCAGAAACAGGTACAGCTAGTAATACCAACAACTCTGTAAATTCAGAAAGTGATTCGGATGCAGATGAGGAGGGGCAAACTAGTCTTTTCTAGGATTGGATTTGGATTTCTTTTGAATTCTAAAGTTGATAAATTCCACCAATAGCGAAAAGGCTATGGCAAAATAAAGATATCCCTTAGGTATAGCTCCCACTTCCTGGTCAAAGAATGTTGTATGGGAAAGATGTGCGGCTTCGGTAATCAGCATAAAACCTATCAATATCAAGAAAGCCATCGCAAGAACCTGCATGCTAGGATGATTATCAATGAATTTTCTAATGGGATTAGCAAATGCTATCATGATGAAGATGGAAATCATCACAGCTATAATCATTAGGATTAAGGCGTAATTGTGATTGGGATGAATGCCATTGGTCATTCCCACTGCTGTTAAAATAGAGTCGATGGAAAAGATAAAATCGATTAATAGGATTTGTGTTATGGCTTGTTTTAGCGAATTAACTTTCTTTTCTTTTAATTCTGAAGTATCCTGTTCAGGAGATTCAACTTTTTCTTTTATCTCTGAGGTACTCTTATAAATCAAAAATAGGCCTCCCACAAAAAGAATAATGGCTTGCCAGCTAACTCCCATATGTAACCATTCCAAATCAAGGGTGTAAAAAGACTCTTTTAAACCTATTAAAAACGAAACACAAAAAAGAAGAATAATTCGCTGAACCATTGCTAAAATAAGTCCAATATTGGTTGCTTTAGCTCTTTGGTTTTCTGGTAATTTATTGGCTGTTATTGAAATAAACACGATATTATCAATACCTAAAACTATCTCAAGAAAGGTCAAGGTCAATAACGCTATAATGGCATCTCCAGAAAACAAGAATTCCCACATATTATTCTATTTTAAAGGCTACTCCACGCTGTTTCTGTCTTTCTCCTACATAAGAATACTCAAAGGTGTAGCTGCTATCGGTGGTTGTCAAAATTTTTAGGTGGATATCCTTTCTTTCTGCCATATTTTTGGGGTTGATGGTTTTAAAAACAACTTCACAATCATTAATCCACCTGACATTGGAAGAGTCTATCTTATTATCGTAGGTTTCCACCTGAAGTGTTTTGGTTCTAGTAAATTCAGATTTGAAAGTTTTTCCATTTAGAATAATCTCACTTCTAAATGTGCCAATTTGAAAATCGGAGCAATTCCTTTCCGTTTCATAACAACCTGATAAGGTTATCAATAACAAAAGAAGGGAAGAGTAATAATAATGTTGTTTAATCATTTACCAAAAATAGCAAATTTCGGTATCTATGTGAATATTGATTCCTTGAAAATCCGTTAACTATTTTCTTTATAAATCTATCTTAAAGTTTTTTTAACTTCTTTTGATTTATGCTATTTTGCAGTGAAATAAGTTTTGAACTTTACCTTAAGAAATTTCCGTTTTTTATGCGATCTATATCCCATCTACTATTTGTAGTCTTTTTGTTTTCACATACTGTTTTTTCCCAAACCAAATCGCCTCTTTTAACACAAGATGCAAAGGCACAACAAACATGGGTAGATAGTGTTTATCAACAGATGACTTTAGATGAAAAGATAGGCCAATTGTTTATGGTGCAAGCATTCTCAAATAAAGGGGAGGCTCATGAAAAAATGATAATCAACCAAGTTAAGAATTTACATATTGGCGGTATCATTTTTTCAACAGGCGACCCAAAAAGTCAAGCCGTTTTTAACAATAAATTACAGGCAACAGCCAAATTACCTTTGCTTATAGGTATGGATGCTGAATGGGGTTTGAGCATGCGATTAAAAGAAACTTATGCCTTTCCTTGGAATATGACACTTGGGGCGATAGAAGATAATACTTTGGTCAAATTGACTGGTCGCCACATTGGGGAACATTGTAAACGCTTAGGGGTACATTTCAATTTTGCTCCCGTTGTTGATATTAACACCAACCCCAAAAACCCCATTATTGGAAATCGATCATTTGGTGAGGATCGTGACAATGTAACAACCAAGGCACTCGCCTTTATGCAAGGAATGCAAAGTGCTGGAGTGCTAGCCAATGCAAAGCACTTTCCAGGCCATGGCGACACAGAAACAGATTCCCATAAAACGTTGCCGAGTATTAGTTTTTCTGAAAAACGAATTGATTCGGTAGAATTATACCCTTACAAAAGACTAATCAAAGAAGGTTTAGCCAGCGTTATGGTTGCCCACCTAAATGTACCTTCGTTAGAGCCTCGGGATGGTTACCCATCTTCCATATCGCACAATATTGTTACAAACATTCTAAAAAATAGATTAGGGTTTGAAGGTTTGATATTTACTGATGCTTTAGGAATGAAAGGTGCTTCTAATTTCAGTAGTCCAGGTGATGTAGATTTAGCAGCATTCTTGGCAGGAAATGATGTGCTTTTAATGTCTGAGGATGTCGGGAAAGCAGTGGAGAAAATTAAAGAAGCTTTAAATCAGAAAACAATTACCGAAGAACGTTTGGCTTACTCTGTAAAGAAAATTTTAATGGCCAAGTATAAAGTAGGGTTAAATCATTTTAAGCCTGTTGAATTGGAGCATTTGAATGAAGATTTAAATCGATTAGAAGATGATCTTTTGTCTGAAGAATTATTTGAAAATGCGATTACTGTAGTTAAAAATAAAGCAGATCTTTTACCATTAAGACAGTTAGAAACCAAATCTGTAGCCTACGTCCCAATGGGTGAGGAGTCAGGTTCAGATTTTTTAAAGGAACTACAAAAATATACCAAGGTTCATGAAATTAAATCAGACAATTTAGATGATTTAATCACCAAGTTATCTGGCTATAATACGGTGATTATAGGATTTCATAGATCTAATGATACGCCATGGAAAAGTTACAAATTCACAGACAAAGAATTGGTTTGGCTGTATGAGATTGCTAGAACTAATAGAGTGATTCTCGATATTTTCGTTAAACCATACGCACTTTTAGACTTATCTACTATTGAGAATATCGAGAGTATAGTGGTAAGCTATCAAAATAGTAGGATTGCTCAAAAAAAATCAGCCCAACTTATCTTTGGATCCGTCGGGGCAAAAGGACATTTACCAGTATCAGTTGGAAATGGTCTAAACGTAGGAACCGGTATTGAGTACAACGACATTCTAAATTTAAGTTATGGTTTACCAGAGCGTGTTGGAATGAGTTCTGAAAAATTGGAGAAAATAGATTCCTTAGCTCAGTACGCTATTGACAATAAAATGACGCCTGGAATTCAAGTGCTTATTGCCAGAAAGGGAAAGGTGATTTACAATAAAAATTTCGGGAATCACACCTATGCGACCGATTCAAAAACAGTGGCTTTTGATGATGTATATGATGTAGCTTCGTTAACCAAAATTTTAGGAACTTTACCCCTTATTATGGAACTCGTGGAAAAGGGTGTCATAACCTTAGATACCAAACTTTCCAAGTTACTTCCTGAATATGAAGATTCAAACAAAGCTAACATCACCATTAAACAAATGCTATCGCATTATGCCCGTTTAAAACCTTGGATTCCGTTTTATTACGCCACCTTAGATCCTGACACAAAGCGTCCTAGTTCTAAATATTATTCAACTAAGTTTTCTAAAGGATTTACCGTAAAAGTGGCTAATGAGCTTTATATGAGAACGGATTACAAAGACAGCATACAAGGAATTATAAAAGACACAGAACTATTAAACCGTTTGAAATATAGGTATAGTGATTTGCCATATTATATACTCAAGAAGTATTTAGAAACCTACTACGATAAAGGGTTAGATGAATTGGTACAGGATCATTTTTATCAATCTTTGGGAGCCAATAACACTACTTACAATCCAAGTATCAAGTTTAGTTCCAAAAAAATAATCCCTACAGAAGTAGATGACTACTACCGCTATCAAGAGGTGCACGGGTTTGTCCATGACATGGGAGCTGCTATGGAAGGTGGTGTTGGTGGACATGCTGGAATATTCAGTAATGCCAATGATGTAGCCAAAATCATGCAGATGTATCTTCAAAAAGGATTTTATGGAGGGAAACGTTATTTTAAACCAGAAACAATTGATAAATTTAATACCTGTTACTATTGTGATGATGATAATAGAAGAGGAATTGGATTTGACAAACCTCAATTGGGAGATGAGGGTCCAACTTGCGGCTGTATTTCAATGACCAGTTTTGGTCACTCAGGATTTACCGGTACTTATGCTTGGGCAGATCCAGAGGAAGAAATTGTATATGTGTTCTTAGCAAATAGAACCTACCCAAAAGCAGATCAAAATCTGCTATTGAGAGCTAATATTAGAACTGACATTCAACGCTTCATATACGAAGCTATAGAAGATTAATTAATGAATATAGGTATTGTATGCTATCCAACTTTTGGAGGCAGTGGCGTAGTAGCTACAGAATTAGGAATTGAATTATCCAAACGCGGACATGAAGTCCACTTTATTACATACAAACAACCCGTAAGGCTTGAATTATTAGGCAACAATGTACATTTCCATGAAGTTAATGTACCACAGTACCCCTTGTTTCATTATCAGCCATATGAACTGGCTTTGTCCAGTAAGTTAGTAGACATGGTCAAGCTCCATGGTATTGATATTCTTCATGTGCATTATGCCATTCCACATGCCTATGCCGCATATATGGCAAAAAAAATGTTAATGGAAGAAAATATTTATGTGCCTATAGTTACAACGTTACATGGCACAGATATCACCCTAGTAGGGAGTCATCCCTTTTATAAACCAGCCGTTACTTTCAGCATCAACAAATCGGATGCTGTAACTTGTGTTTCTGAAAGTTTAAAAGAAGACACCTTGCGTTTGTTTGATATTAAAAATGACATACAGGTTGTAACCAATTTTATTGATATTGATAAGGAACGTCATGCCTTCACTGATTGCCAAAGAGCAATGATGGCAAGGGATAATGAAAAAATAATTACCCATGTGAGTAACCTAAGAAAGGTGAAGCGAATCACGGATGTTATTCAAGTTTTTTTTCGAATTCAGAAAGAAATTCCAGCACGTCTAATGTTGGTTGGAGAAGGCCCTGAAAAGGAAAATGCCGAAAATTTGGCAGATCAATTGGGTATTGGCCCTAAAGTGGTCTTTTTAGGAAATAGCAATGAAGTAGACCGCATTTTAGGCTATTCCGATTTGTTCCTTTTGCCTTCAGAAACTGAAAGTTTTGGTTTGGCCGCCTTGGAAGCTATGGCAGCTGGAGTACCTGTTATTTCAAGTAATTCTGGAGGAATTCCAGAGGTTAACAAGCATGGATATTCTGGTTTTTTAAGTAATGTGGGGGATGTAGATGACATGGCCAAACATGCGCTTACCATCTTGAAAGACCAAAAGACACTGGATAAATTTAAACATCAAGCTGAAATGCAAGCTAGTCAATTTGATATTCACAAAATCGTCCCTCAATATGAGGCGATCTATGAGGAAACCCTGTCAAAATGTATGCTTTTAAAATAATTTAATTTATGGCGATACTTGGTAATATTATAAAAGGAGTAATTGATTTAAAAGATACTTTTTCTTCAGAAACTAATCACGTCGAGGAGCAAAAAAAAGTTCTGAAAAACTTACTTGAAAAAGCCAAGGACACCGACTTTGGTCAAGTATATAATTTTGATTCCATTTTGGATTCTGAAGATCCAGGCACATCCTTTACCAAAATACCCTATCATGATTATAATAAAATCAATGATGAATGGTGGCATAAGCTCCAAGAAGGTGTCGAGAATGTAACATGGCCCGGGAATCCAGAATATTTTGCGTTGAGTTCTGGAACTACGGGAAAAGAAAGCAAACGTATTCCTGTTACAAATGAGATGATAGAAGCCATTAGGTCTGGAGGCGTTAAACAAGTTTTTGCTCTGACCAATTTTGATTTACCTCCTGACTTTTTTGAAAAGGAAATCATGATGCTGGGAAGCTCTACCGACTTAAGGGAGCGAAAGGAACATTTGGAAGGTGAAATTAGTGGTATTAGCGCTAGCAACATTCCTTTTTGGTTTAGAGGGTATTACAAACCCGGAGAAGATATTGCCAAAATAGATAATTGGGACGAGCGTGTCCAAACTATTGCAGAACGTGCTGCAGATTGGGATATTGGTGCTTTAAGTGGTATTCCTTCTTGGATGGAATTAATGATGGAAAAAGTTATTTCACATAACAAGTTGAATAATATTCATGAAATTTGGCCCAATCTGCAGGTTTATACCTCTGGAGGAGTTGCATTTAAGCCATATGAAAAAAGTTTTAATGACTTATTAGGAAAACCCATAACAGTCATAGATACTTATTTGGCTTCAGAAGGGTTTATTGCGTGTCAAACAAGACCTGAGACTCAATCTATGGAATTGATTACAGATAATGGTATTTATTTTGAATTTGTTCCGTTTGAACCTGAGTACATTCAGCAAGACGGTTCGCTTACAGAAGATGCACCTTCCATAACCTTGGCTGATGTTGAAAATGATAAGGAATACGTCTTAATTATTAGTACCGTAAGTGGGGCATGGAGGTACATCATTGGAGACACCATTGCCTTTACAGATAAAGATCGTGCAGAAATTAAAATTACGGGGCGTACCAAATTCTTTCTGAATACAGTGGGGTCTCAGCTTTCTGTCAACAAAATGGATGATGCCATGAGGCATTTGGAAGAAGTTTTTTCTGCAAAAATTCCAGAATATACAATTTGTGCCAAACGAGAAGCAGACGAAGAATTTTATCATTGCTGGTATTTGGGATGTGATATTTCTTCTGAAAAAGCTCAAGACGTTTCTGAGAAATTAGATGCTTTTTTAAAGGATGCCAACAAAAATTATAAAGTAGCTAGGAGCAAAGCTTTAAAAGGTGTTAAGGTGACTTTGATTTCACCAGAAAGGTTTTACGATTGGAATGAAAGAAACAAGAAAAAGGGAGGACAAGTTAAGATGGAACGTGTTATGAATGAGGAAAAGTTTAAGACTTGGGAAGAATTTATAGCTGATTATTGATCTCTCTCAGCAACCAAAACCATGATTTCCTCAGGGGATAAATAATATTTTTTGATCCTATTCTTATAAGTTTGATTTATTTCGGCGTGATTTAAAATGAAATTTTTAGTTTTTAAAATATAATATTCCATTCCGTGGTTTACGGCATACGTATCTGCCATCCTTTCGGCTTCTTTGATGTAGTTTTCAGAAGTGATATATTTTAATCCAAACCAAAGGAGATCCCATTTCGATCGATTTTGATAATCGACTATATGGCCTAATTCATGTCCAATCCAACCAATCAAGACCTCTTTTGGCACTTGAGTAGTCATAAATTCTTTACCTGAAATTTTAAATCTTCGGCTTATTAAAATAACATATTCTCGCTGTTCACGGTCCTTAAACATGCTCCCAAAAGTTGGTCTGGCCTGCATGGTAGACTTTTTGATATGTTCTTTAAATTTAATTTGAATTTTAATATCCTTTAAGGAAGGATAATAGGATAGCGCTTTTTCAACTTCACTCTTAATTGGGTCAGGTGCAGTAATATGGGCATGCATAGTTAATGGAATCAGAATAAAAATAAAAAGATATTTCATATTAACATGGTAATAAAAAAAATGTAAATATGAAAATAAAAATGCACCTCTTACGGGTGCATTCCTATAAAATATTATTGGTTTAGAATTGATATCTAACACCTAGTCCTACATCAAAATCTAGGTCGTTATTATCATAATAACTATCCCCAAATCCTAGTTCTGGTCTTAAGTCTAATGACAGTTGAAGCGGGAAATCAAATGAATATTCAATACCCACCGTACCTGCTAAGATGATAAATGCATCTTTGTCATCATGATCATAGAAATTCGGATGGTTATAATAATGGTCGTGATCAAAACTATAAGCTGCAAATCCAGCACCTGGACCAGCATACCAATTAAAACCTCCATCTATATTCCAAACCCATTGGTACAAACCTATTAATTTCACACCGTCATAATGATTTCCAGTTCTCCAACCCAAATCAAATTCTAAACGATTGTTATCACCGATGGCACGTTGGTAGGAAACTTCGGCACCAAACCCATTACTGTCTCCAAGACGGAGTCCGATGGCATTTTTAGAAATTTCCTGAGCTTGAGTGTAACTTGTATAAGCAACAAAGGCTAATGCAATTAAAATTAGTTTTTTCATAAAATTCGATTAAATGTTTAATGTCAAAATTAAATTATTAAACAATAATTGTGTTAAAAAAAGTGAGAATGTTTTGTTAATATTCGTTAAGTAGTCTTAATTTTAAACAATGTAAAAACGCTGAAAGGCCAGTTATATTCTATGATAAAAGAGTATTTAATAAATCATTTGAAGGGAGAGTACTTTGAGGACAGCTTAATGAAAGCCCTATATGCAACAGATGCTTCTGTTTATAGAAAAATACCTTTAGGGGTAGCATACCCTTTGGAAACGAATGACCTACAAATTTTAATAGAGACTGCTAAAACCTATAAAACGTCGTTAATTCCAAGGACTGCTGGAACCTCTTTGGCGGGACAATGTGTGGGGGAAGGTATTGTGGTTGATGTCTCAAAACATTTCACAAAAATCCTTGATCTTGATCTTCAAAAAAAGCAGGTCACTGTACAGCCAGGTGTGGTAAGAGATACTCTCAATTTATATTTAAAGCCTTATGGTTTGTTTTTCGGCCCCAATACTTCTACTTCTAACAGATGTATGATTGGAGGCATGGTAGGTAATAACTCTTCAGGCACTACTTCCATACAATATGGTGTAACTAGAGATAAGGTCATAAGATTAAAAACCCTTTTGAGTGATGGTTCTGAAGTTACTTTTGAATCTTTATCACCTTCAGAATTTCAAGAAAAATTAAAATTAGAAACATTAGAAGGTGAAATATACAGAACGATTCATTCGGAGTTATCCAATCCTGAAAACCAAACTAGAATAATAGCAGAATTTCCAAAACCTCAGATACATCGAAGAAATACAGGCTACGCCATTGATAAGCTTCTAAAATCGAATGTTTATACCGAAGAAGGTGACATGTTTAACATGTGTAAATTACTCGCTGGTAGTGAAGGCACCCTGGCTTTTACAACTGAAATTACCTTGCAACTTGATGACATACCTCCCAAGGAAAGCGTTATGATTGCCTGCCACTTCAATAGCATTTCTGATTGTCTTAATGCTGTGGCACCTTTAATGAGTCAGAATCTCCACACCTGTGAGATGATGGATAAAACCATTCTCGATTTAACCAAACACAATAAGACACAGCAGGAAAATAGACGTTTCATAGTTGGAGACCCCATGGCTATTCTAATGTGTGAACTCCGAGCCACTTCTAAGGAGTCATTGGAACTTCAAACAAAGGAATTATTAGACCTCATTGATGCACAAGGAATAAGTTATGCTCATCCTATTCTGCAAGGAGAAAATATAGATAAAGCCTTGGAATTGCGAAAAGCCGGATTGGGATTGTTGGGGAACATGGTAGGTGATAAAAAATCTGCTGCATGTATTGAAGATACAGCCGTTGCTTTGGAAGATTTATCAAGTTATATTGAAAGTTTCACTAAATTAATGGACGGATTTGGCCAGAAAGCTATCTATTATGCCCATGCTGGTGCGGGAGAATTACATCTTAGACCCATTTTGAATCTAAAGAAAAAAGAAGATGTTGTCCTTTTTAGGGAAATCACTACGGCTGTTGCCAAATTGGTTAAGAGCTACCAAGGCTCAATGAGCGGCGAACATGGTGATGGTATTGTGAGAGCTGAATTTATACCCCTTATGATTGGCGAATTAAATTATGGCATTTTAAAGAGAATTAAATCAGCGTTTGATCCAAATCACATTTTTAATCCTGGTAAAATAGTGGATGCCTATCCAATGGATGCCTCGTTAAGATATGAAGCGGATAGGGTAGAACCCGAAATCAAAACCATTTTGAATTTCGAAACTTCTCAAGGCATATTACGTGAAACTGAAAAATGTAATGGTTCTGGAGATTGCAGAAAACCACAGGAATTTGGTGGGGTGATGTGTCCTAGTTATCGCGCCACCAGAAATGAAAAGGATACGACTAGAGCTAGGGCTAATGCTTTACGAGAGTTTTTAACCCAATCAGAGCAATCAAATAGATTTGACCATCAAGAACTAAAAGATGTATTTGACCTTTGTCTCAGCTGTAAAGCTTGTACTAGCGAATGCCCGAGCAGTGTAGATGTAGCCAGTTTAAAAGCCGAGGTTTTATACCAATACCACCAGCAAAGTGGATGGTCCCTGCGGGATAAGGTATTTGCTCGCAATAACCAATTTAACCAGTTTGGAAGTTTATTTCCTAGGATGACCAATTGGATGTTTTCTAATACAATTACCTCTAATTTTATTAAATCAAGCTTAGGAGTAGCTAGAGAACGAACACTTCCTAAAATATCAACTAAAAGTTTATATAGGTGGTTTCAAATAAATAAAAATAAGATAGTTACAGAAAATTATATTAAAGAAATTTATCTGTTCAACGATGAATTCACGAACCACTTAGATACTTCCATTGGGATAGACGCTATAACCGTTTTAACTCGTTTGGGATACAAAGTGAACATGCTTCAAAATGAAGAATCAGGACGAGCCATGATTTCAAAAGGATTTTTAAAAGAAGCTAAAAATCTGGCTAACAGAAATATTTTGTTATATAAAAATTTGGTTAGTGAAGAGAAGCCATTGGTGGGTATTGAGCCCTCAGCCATTTTAAGTTTTAGGGATGACTATTTAAGACTTGCAGATGATTTGGATACCGCAAAGACCTTGGCAAAACATACTTTTTTATTGGAAGAATTTCTAAGTAATGAGATAGCTATTGGTAACATTAGTCCCAACCAATTTACCAAGGAATCCAAAACTATCAAATTTCATGGGCACTGTCACCAAAAGGCCTTAAGCAATCAAATTCACTCTTTTAAAATTCTTAATCTTCCAGAGAATTACAAAGTCACCATTATCAATAGCGGGTGTTGTGGTATGGCCGGAAGTTTTGGATATGAGAAGGAACACTATGAAACTAGCATGAAAGTAGGAGAGAATTCATTGTTTCCAACTATTAGAAGAAGTGATGAGCAGGTGGTTATTGCCGCAAATGGCACAAGTTGTAGGCATCAAATTAAAGACGGAACTCAAAGGGAAGCAAAACACCCCATAAGCATTTTAAAAGATGCCTTAATCTGATTTTTTATCTTTTTTAGGGTTTTCAACAACTGTAATAGCGGCAATTAAATCTGAGAACTCCATTTCTTTGACATCTTCATCCATGAAAAATGGCGTTAATTTGTCATGATTGTAGTTATAAATTTTCCAACGTTTAAATTGATATTCTAAAGCAGTAAAATTTTCAACCCAATCACCAGAATTCAAGTAAGTAGTCTTTCCAATTTTATTCTCCTTGACTAACATTTTAGGTTGATGAATATGTCCACATATCACATAATCATAACCATTTTCAATAGCTAAATCAGAAGCCACAGACTCAAAATCCTGAATATACTTAACCGCTCTTTTAACAGAACTCTTGATCTTTTTTGAGAGGGAGTATTTTTCTTTTCCAATATGTTCTAACCCCCAATTAACCAATCGATTTATCAATATCAGTAGGTCATAACCGTAACCTCCCAGTTTGGCAAGCCATTTAGCATTCTGAATAGAAACATCAAAAACATCACCATGGAAAAACCAAGCTTTCTTCCCATCTAGGTTCAAAACGATTTTATCAACTATGGATATATTTCCAATACTAGTCCCACTAAATTTCCGGAGCATTTCATCATGGTTTCCTGTAATATAGATGACTTCGACACCATCAGATGCAAAATCCATGATCTTTTTAATTACTTTTAAATGAGATTTTGGAAAATAACGTTTACTAAACTGCCATATATCAATAATATCACCATTAAGAATAAGTTTCTTTGGCTGAATACTGTTGAGGTAAGTGAGTAGGTGTTTGGCATGACATCCATAAGTTCCCAAGTGGACATCTGATATGACTGCTATTTCTACTTTCCGTTTAAGTTTCAAAAGGGTGTATTATTTTATGTTACAAATTACTTGGTCTAATATTAATTAATCATTATGCGTCAATTAATTAACTGTGAGTAATTTGTTAAGGAATTGTAATCTAAAAACGCTTTTTGTAGTGATGTTAGGTATCAGAGTGTTTTTGTAATCTGTAATAATACCGTTACATTAGCAAAAATTAAATTGTATGGCAGGAAATTCCTTTGGAAACGTATTCAGGATTACCACCTTTGGAGAATCACATGGAATCGCAATAGGCGGAATCATAGATGGTTGTCCTCCGGGAATTGAATTGGATTTTGAGGCAATTCAAAAGGAGTTGGACAGACGGAAACCTGGTCAATCTGATATTGTAACGCAAAGAAAAGAACCAGATGCGGTAACATTTTTGTCTGGAATTTTTGAAGGTAAAACGACAGGAACCCCCATTGGATTTTCAATTGAAAACACCAATCAAAAATCTAAGGATTATTCTCACATCAAAGATGTATATAGACCAAGTCATGCCGATTATACCTACGACCAAAAATATGGTTTTAGAGATTATCGTGGTGGAGGCCGCAGTTCTGCTAGAGAAACTGCCAGTAGGGTTGTAGCCGGAGCCATAGCAAAACAAGTCCTCAATCAAGTAAAAATTAATGCCTATACCTCTTCTGTGGGCAACATCTTTCTTGAAAAACCCTATCAAGCTTTAGATTTTTCTAAAATTGAAGACAATCCAGTGAGGTGTCCAGACCCAGAGGTAGCCCAAACAATGATTAATAGGATTAAAGAGGTTCGAAAAGCTGGAGATACCATTGGAGGAACCATTACCTGTGTTCTTCAAAATGTACCTATAGGATTGGGAGAGCCCGTATTTGATAAATTACATGCCGAATTGGGAAAAGCAATGCTTTCAATCAATGCTGTGAAAGGATTTGAATACGGAAGTGGTTTTTGTGGCGCGCAGATGTTAGGTAGTGAGCACAATGACGCATTTAATGTTGATGGCACAACCAAAACCAATTTATCAGGTGGTGTTCAAGGCGGTATCAGTAATGGGATGGACATCTATTTTAGAGTGGCTTTTAAACCAGTAGCGACACTTATCCAGAAACAAGAAACCATAGATAATGAAGGTAACTTAGTAGAAATGCAGGGGAAGGGAAGACACGACCCATGTGTTGTTCCAAGAGCTATCCCCATTGTTGAAGCCATGGCAGCTCTTGTTTTGGCCGATTTCTATTTACAAAACAAAGTTTACAAATAAGATTTTATGAAGAAACTAGCATTGCATTGGCAAATCCTTTTAGGAATGGTATTAGGTGTTGTATTTGCCCTAATCATGACCAATTTTGAATGGGGTAGCCAATTTGTAACCAATTGGATTAAACCCCTTGGAAATATTTTCATTAACCTTTTAAAATTGATTGCTGTTCCGTTAATACTTGCGTCACTTATAAAAGGTGTTTCAGACTTAAAGGATATTTCAAAATTGTCCAAAATGGGAGGTCGAACTATTGTAACCTATATTATTACAACCGTTGTCGCAGTTTCAATTGGGTTAAGCATTGTAAACATCATCCAACCAGGAAAGACCATTACCGAAGAAACGCGTACTGAGCTTACTGAAAGTTACAAAGGTGATGCAGATTCAAAGATTTCTGCAGCCAACGAACAAAAAAATGCGGGCCCTTTAAAAGCTCTGGAAGATTTGGTCCCTAGTAATATTTTTAATGCTGCAAGTGATAATGGCAATATGCTTCAGGTTATTTTCTTTGCAATCTTTTTTGGCATTGGACTTATTCTTATTCCAGAAGAACATTCCAAACCTGTTAAAGCCTTTTTTGATGGCTTTAATGAAGTCATTCTTAAATTAATTGATATTATCATGCTGGGGGCGCCCTATGGCGTTTTTGCCCTCTTGGCTGCCTTAGTTGTAGAGGCTCCAAGTGCCGATTTATTTAAAGCGCTTGCATGGTATGCTTTATGTGTCGTTTTAGGTTTGTTTATCATGTTATGCTTTTACACACTAATTGTATGGATTTTCACCAAAAAAACACCTTCCTTTTTTATAAATGGTATTTCACCCGCTCAACTTTTAGCCTTTTCAACGAGTAGTAGTGCCGCAACCTTACCAGTGACTATGGAAAGGGTGGAAGAACACTTAGGAGTAGAAGAAGAGGTTACCAGTTTTGTGTTGCCCATAGGAGCCACTATTAACATGGATGGAACCAGTTTATATCAAGCTGTAGCTGCTGTATTTATAGCTCAAGCTTTTGGTATGGATTTAAGCTTTAGTGTTCAAATGGGAATTATTGCAACGGCCACTCTTGCATCAATAGGTAGTGCAGCAGTACCGGGGGCTGGTATGGTAATGCTTGTTATTGTTTTGGCTCAAGCAGGAATCCCTGAAGCTGGTTTAGCACTTATATTTGCTGTAGATAGACCGTTAGATATGTGCAGAACCACTGTTAATGTGACTGGTGATGCTGCTGTTTCAATGTTAGTGGCCAAATCAGTTGGAAAACTTGGTGAGCCTCATGAAAAAAAATGGGATGATAATTACAAATCCGAATAGATAGTTTATGCTTCAAGTTTCATCTCCATTAGTTTCAATAAAATGGCTAAAAGAACATTTGAATCATCCTGAATTGGTGATTTTAAATGCTTCCTTAGGGAAACCGCAAACTGATTCTACAAATATCATCTCTGAAATGCAAATTCCTAAAACTCGTTTACTTGACATAAAAACGAGATTTAGTGATAGTACCGCTCCCTTTCCCAATACGTTTCCAAGTTTGGAGCAATTTGTAACCGAAGCAAAATCTTTAGGGATTAGCGATAACAGTTGTATTATTGTTTTTGATGAAAAAGGTATCTATTCAAGTGCCAGAGTCTGGTGGATGTTTAAAGCTTTTGGACATCCTAATGTCGCCGTATTAAATGGTGGATTACCTTCTTGGAAAAAAGCTGGATTTGGGTTGGAACCTTATAAAGATTATACTGGAACCATTGGCGATTTCTCAGCCAAACTCAATCCTTCTTTCATGGCCTTTTTTAAGGATATGGAAGATATGGTTCATAATCAATCGCATACTATTGTAGATGCCCGTTCTGAAAGTCGGTTTCTTGGATTAGAGGAAGAACCAAGGGCTGGGTTACGTGCTGGAAATATTCCTAATTCCATAAATTTACCATTTGAATATCTTTTAGAGAATGGAGAATTTAAATCTAAAGAGGTTCTTAAAAAATTATTTGATACGGTGACCGAACAAGACAAACCCATGGTTTTTAGTTGTGGATCTGGTATTACTGCTTGCATATTAGCTCTTGGGGCAGAAATGATTGGTTACAAAGGATTATCTGTTTATGATGGCTCTTGGACAGAATGGGGAACTTTGGTGAAATAGGAAATGAAAAGCCTCAGAGTATGTCTTGTCTAACAGCACTTCTCAACACTGTAACTCAAATCAAGGGTAGACTTTCAAGATCTGAGAATTGGTTCTATCCTAACTAACGGAAGTTAGGGGCCAATTAACTTATGCTCTAAGGCTTTATTTCAATTCTAATTTACTTTTGAATCTTAAATTTTGAAACCATAATTGAGGGAATTGGACCTTTCAGTTAGGGAAGTGGTAAATTTCATGAGTAATCGTGGTTTATAAATAGAACTTTCAAAACCAGATCATTAATGTATTTCATAGAATTTTTTTGCACAAAATTTTAACAAAACAAATTTTTTGGTCACTTTATCGAAAATTACGCAATATTGTGAGGATGTTTGCTATGTTTGATACCGGTTAGTAAAATAAACTTAGTGCTATAACTACGTATTTTAGTTTTAATTTTTTTGGTAAGTTATTAAGTTTAAAAAGGTCTTGCATATCCCAAGACCTTTTTTTTATTCTATAAATTTGGCTTTTAATTCTGGTGTAGGAATCATACAAGATTCTTTTTTCCCAAACCAAGTGTACCTGTTCTTGGCAATAAAATCATAAACGGTATCCCTTATGAATTTTGGAAGAATGATAAAGCTTGCAAGAATATTTATTGGAAATTTTAGTTTGGATGCTATTTTAAGGGCAGCCGTTGACTTGTAAAATACCCCTTCATTTTTTCTGAATAAAATAATGGAGTCTATTTTTTGAGTATCAATACCAAACTGTTCAATGATACTTTGAGAGAGTTCACTTTGTAAAGGTGTAAACAAAAACGTATTATGTTTGTCGTGCTTAATGATAAACTGTATGGAGCTATCGCAAAGGTTACAAACACCATCAAATAAAATCAACTCTTTATGTTCTGGGATTTCAATCATTTTGCTTTTACGGCCTCAACCAATTCCAATTGTTCCAAACTTACATTGGTCGTGAAAAGTCCATAATTAACAACCGCTTTATTCTTTTCTATTTTATCAATGCTACCAACTGCCCGTCCATCTTCCAATCTAACACGGTCCCCAACCTTTAATTTTGGTCTAGCTTTTGGTTTTGAAGCTTCTACTTGGGCCTTTTTCTTTTCATCTTTTTTCTTTTGTCGGATCACTTCAACTTTCTTTTCAGCCTCTTTTTGAACTTTTTGGGCTTTCGATTTTTCTACTTGAGCCTCTTTCTTTGTTTTCTTTTTACGTTTGGAATTTTCAATTTGAACCAATTTAAACAATTCGTTCATTAAATCTCTTTTCTGCTTGTTGTTGAAATAGGTTTCAGCCAAACCATCTAGCTTTTGACCTAAGTAAATCAAGCGCTGATTTGTATCGTATAACTCTTGGTAGTCCTCCAGTTTTCTCTGAATTCTCTGGTTGGTCTCTTCAAGCTTTTCTGCTTCATTAAGTTTTTTAATTTCATTTTGCTTCAGGGATCGTTCCGTTTTTTCCAATTTAGATCGCTCCTTTTGAAGTTTGGCAATGGTTTGATCAAATCGCACCTTTCCTCGCTCAATCTTTTTCTTGGCTTTATTAATAAGGCTATAGGGGATACCATTCTTTTGAGCCACTTCAAAGGTAAAAGAGCTCCCAGCTTGCCCTATAACTAATTGGTACATGGGTTCTAAGGTCTTTTCGTCAAAAAGCATGTTGGCGTTTTTCATGTGAGGTAACTCATTAGCCAATATTTTTAAATTGGAATAGTGTGTTGTAATAATTCCAAATGCTTCTCTTCCGTAGAATTCTTCTAAAAATGTTTCAGCCAATGCTCCTCCCAATTCAGGATCACTCCCAGTTCCAAATTCATCAATCAAGAAAAGGGTGTTGTCGTTACACTTTTTCAAGAAATAATTCATTTGTTTCAAGCGATAGGAGTAAGTACTCAGATGATTTTCAATAGACTGATTATCGCCAATATCACTCAAAATCCTATCAAAAATACATACAGAGCTTCTTTCATGGACGGGAATAAGCATTCCACTTTGCAACATAACCTGCAAGAGACCAATTGTCTTCAAAGTGATACTTTTTCCTCCTGCATTTGGTCCGGAAATAACAATTATTCGGCTTTCCTGATCTAAATAAATACTCTGTGGATATGTTTTTACATCCTTTTTTTTATTGGTAAGATATAATAGCGGATGATAAGCATCCTTGACATCGTATACTCTTTCTTGGTTTATGGTTGGCAGGACACCATTCATGGATTCTGCATATTTAGCCTTAGCAGATATGACGTCCATTTCAGTTAAAAAAATCTGGTATTGAATTAAAAGCTCTCTGTAAGGTCTAATAAAATTAGTGAGTTCCTTCAAAATTCGAGTAATCTCCTCTTTTTCTTCATACTCTAAATTGTTGAGTTCCCTCGTAAATCGTAACGTATCTTCAGGTTCAATATAAACAATGCTTCCAGTCTTACTTCCTCCCAGTATGGATCCTCTTACCTTTTTTCTATGCATAGCCTTAACAGCCAACACTCTTTTGTTATCAACTACAGTTTCCCTAATATCATCCAAAAGATCTTGGGAGCTATAGTTATTAAGAGCTGTTGTAAAGCTTTGATTGATGCTTCCTTTTACTTTATTGATTTGTTGTCTTAAATCATAAAGTAGGGGTGATGCTGAATTTTTAATATCTCCAAATCGATCAATTACGGCATCTATTTTATTAATAATTGCTTTTGTAACCTCAATTTGAGAAGCCTTGGCATTTAAATGAATATAATATTCATGGAATTTATCTAAGAATACAATGATACTATTGGAAGTAGCTGAAAGGGAACTTATTTTTCTGATACTGCTAACCTCCAGAAAGGAATTTTCAATATTTAATAGCCTAATTTCTTTTGTAATAGGCTCAAATCCATGATTGGGAATACGGTTTTCATTTTCATAGGATGCTAAAAATTCATTGGTCAGATTCAGACTCTCCAAAACAGCTTCTTGAGTTTTTTCTGGAGATATGGCCATACAAGCTTCCCGGCCAAGAGAAGTAATAGCAAAATCACTGACTTGTTCTAGAACTTTATAATATTCTAAATCCTGTAATGTTTTTTTATGGATATGAATCATTGAAATCTTATGTATACAATGATGCAAAAGTAAGACTTAAAGGTATAAAAGTTAACTTTTGGAAACAGTAATCCGTGGATTCTAAACTAGAATTTAAAAAAAGTGCTTTAAAGACCTTAAAAAAGGTTTAGGCATTATCAACAACCAATAAAGGCGGATAACTTTCCTCTTTTTGTTCCCTAATAATAAGGGGAGGATTACTTTTTTTTCTTTTAGTGTTCGTTTTGTTGGAACTAAAGAATAACAATAAAAAATTAATGCCTACTAGCATTAGTAGAGTTAGGGTAATGATTAATAGCATAGCTTATTCTTTTTACAAAGAATATCAAAAGTAGACGATTTAATTTAAAATTGCTAAAGAAAAGTTAAAGAATTGATTTTCATTCTGAAAGCAAATGAATTATTAAAATAGATAAATGGAAGCTATTAACCATAACATAGTGATTATCATTAAAATAAGCAACAGAGGCAAGCAAAATCTCAACCATCTATCAAAACCTACTTTAACAATGGCTAAAGAAGCCAAAATCAATCCTGTCGGATTTATAAATGCAAATAATCCCATGCCATATTGGTAGCAATTTACAATTACTTCTCTTCCAAATCCCACATTATCAGCTAAAGGTGACATGATAGGCATGGTCAATACTGCCATTCCAGATGAACTTGGGATAAAAAATGACAAACCACTATAAATAAACAGCATTACATTAGCAAAAACGCCTTTGTTCATTCCACCAGTAACATTACTGGCATGGTAAAGTAAAGTATCTGAAACTAATCCTTCATCTAATAAAACAGAGACTCCTCGAGCAATTCCTATAATTAAAGCAACTCCCAATAAATCGGAAGCGCCTTTGACAAAGGTTTCAACAAATTCAACCTCCTTCATTTTTGAAATGAAACCAATAATAATGGCTCCAGCTAAGAAAACGGCGGTCATTTCTTCAAACCACCAACCAAATATAGAAACACCTAATATCATAATGATAAAGCAAAGTGCAAAAACAGCCAAAATAAAAAGTAATCTAGGCGTTAGTTTCAAGTCTGAAGTTGATTTGATTGCGAAAAGGGTACTTATTTCTTCCCTTTGATCTGAAATTATAGAAAGTTGGGGATCATTCTTCACCTTTTTGGCATATTTAAGAATATATAGAATGCAAATTGTAGTTCCTATCACCCAAAATATAGCTCTAGGAATGAGTCCTGTTGTCCAACTGATACCCGCAGAATCTGATGCTATAATGGTACTAAAAGGATTGATTGTGGAACACATAGTTCCTATGGAAGTACCTAAATAAATAGCTGCTAGGGGCACCATAGCATCGTATTTTGCGGCTAAAAACATGGGGATTAAAATGGGGTAGAAGGCAATGGTTTCTTCTGCCAATCCAAATGTGGTTCCACCAATCGAAACTAGGGTTGTCACTAAAATTATTAAAACATATTCATGACCTTTCAAAGAGTTCGCCATTTTGCTAATTCCGGCATCAAAAGCCCCTGTCTTATTCATTATGCCTATAAGACCACCTATTATTAGGACTAAAAAAATAATATCTGCACCTTGAATAATACCCTTTACCGGAGCCATTATAAATTCAATAGGTCCTTGAGGATTAGCGGTTACTTCTTTATAAGTTCCAGGAATAGCAATAGGTTTGTAAATATCTCCAGAGGTGAACTTTTCAATAGGAATTTTTACATTTAATTCTTCAAGCGTACTCTGAGAAGCTTCCAATTGGGTGGTTTTAGTTAATCCTATTTGGTTAAAGACACCTTTTTCAGAATCAAAAACCAACGTATCATATTTTCCAGCTGGAATCAACCAAGTTAATAAAGCAGAGAACGCACATATAATCAACAAGATGGTCTGAGCTGTTGGGAATTTAATTTTTTTCAAGGTTGGAGTTTTTAATAAGTTTAAAGATAGTATTAATTTAGTTTCCTAAAATAAGAGGACTTAAAAATGACAGTTCAAATTGAATCCAGCTGGAACGCCTATTTAAATGAAGAATTCGACAAACCTTATTTTAAGGATTTGGTGCGTTTTGTAAAAGACGAATATGCCCATAATACTTGTTTCCCTCCAGGAAATCAAATATTTAATGCTTTTGAATTATGTCCGTTTGATCAAGTAAAAGTGGTAATTATTGGTCAAGATCCTTATCATGGTCCAAATCAAGCCCACGGACTTTGTTTTTCTGTAAATGAAGGAATTGTTCACCCACCATCGCTAATTAATATTTTTAAAGAAATTGAATCCGATTTAGAAGTGCCTTATCCTCAGAGTGGAAATTTAACCAAATGGGCTAATCAAGGTGTTTTATTGTTGAATGCTACTTTAACGGTGCGAGCTCATCAAGCTGGAAGCCATCAAAAGAAAGGTTGGGAGACATTTACCGATGCTGTAATCCAAACAATCAGCAATCACAAAAAAGACGTTGTTTTTTTACTATGGGGTGGATTTGCTAAGAATAAAGCGAAACTAATTGATTCCAAAAAACACCATATTCTAACCTCTGGTCATCCATCTCCTTTAAGTGCCAATAGAGGCTATTGGTTTGGAAATAAACATTTCAGTAAAACTAACTCCCTGTTGGAGCAAGCTGGCTTTGCGCCTTTGGATTGGTAATTTTAGGTTTGGATAGTAATACAGTAGATTGATCTGGTGCTTCAGCAGAAACAATTTCTTTTTTTGTGGTTTTATTACAGCTAACTATGAGAAGTAGAAAGTTAAAAGCAACTAATCCCGTTAAAATCAAAACTATCGTGATCAAAATCCCTGTTATTTAAATAAAATAATGTTTACAAATATAATAGATTCATTGAAAAAAACTAAATTTTTTAGACGTACAATTGATTAATCATTAAAACATTGTCCGTTATTCCTTTAAATTGTATAGAATTATCAAATATTAGTTACAATCTTATCATATTCCAAGGTGTCTTCTATGATGTTTAGTGCCTTAAGTTTTCTTTGCACATTTTCAACAGTTTTTTTATCAATAACACTTTGAGACCACTCGGTTAGGGCTAGCCATTCTCTAACATCCTCAATTTTTTGTTCATATCGGTTTGCTATCATTCTATCAATACTGGGAATATCTTTAAATTCTGAAGTGGTATTGTTTATGATATTTAAAATAGTTTGTACATCCGATTTATTTTCTTCCAAGAATTCATTTCTAACAGCAATAACAAAACAAGGCCAAGGAGTAGGGCATTGTCCTATTCTTCTAAAAACACCTTGGTCTACTATAGGCTTTGTTGTAAACTTCTCCCACATAAAATAATCGGCCGTCTCATTTGTCAAACCCTCAATAGCACCATTCAGATTATCAATAACTTCAAACTGTAAATCGTTTTGAATATCCCATTGATTGTTTTCTGCATTGATATAGGCCATCAAATGCGATCCTGAACCATATCTACTTATTGCAGCTTTAGTGCCTTTCAATTCATCTACTTGATGGAACCTTGAATGACTTGCCACATGAATTCCCCATAACAATGGCGTTTCTACAAAAGTCTGAATGATACTACTGGGATTTCCCTCTACGATATCTTTGATTATACCCTCAGTCAAAATAACAGCTAGGTCCACATCTTTATTTCTCAGGGCTTGACACATATCACCCGTACCTCCGTAGTAATCTTTCCACCTTAGATTAATACCGTTACTTTTATATTCACCATTTTTAAGAGTGAGGTACCAAGCTAAATTGAAATGCTCTGGCACACCACCTATATTAATTGTCTTCATTCACTATTTGATTAAGGGTATATTCAATTAAATTGTTAATTACTTGCCTTGGGTTTTCTGTAAATTCTCCGGTGGCTCGATTAGCGATAATAGCATTTAAAGATACAGCCCTATGACCTAAAAGACGTGCCATTCCATAAATAGCTGCCGTTTCCATTTCCATATTGGTTATTACTAAACCATTATAGTCAAAGGTTGCTAATTTATCATTGAAGGAAGCATCTTGCAATGGTAACCGCAGAACCCTTCCTTGTGGACCATAGAAGCCAACATTAGTTGCCGTAAAACCATCAAAGGTTTTATTTGAAGACAATCTAGTGAACAATTCCCTATGACATTCCACAATGTAAGGTTTCGATTTGTTTTTATCCCAATTTAGATGAGTCATCAAATGCTGAGAAATTTCCGGAAACAAGATATTTTCAGACTGATAAAAATACATCAAACTATCAAAACCCAATCCAAATTCACTGATAACAAAACTATCTACCGGAATATGCTCTTGAAGCGATCCAGAAGTACCAATACGAATGATATCCAAGGACTTTACTTCCTCTTTTACGGTCCTCGTTTTAAAATCAATATTGGCTAATGCGTCCAATTCATTTATAACGATATCAATATTATCAGTTCCTATTCCAGTAGAAATAACGGTAATTCGCTTTCCTTTAAACGTACCTGTTTGAGAATAAAACTCTCTTTTATTGACCTTAAATTCGATGTTGTCAAAATGTTGCGCTACCCGCTCCACACGGTTTGGATCGCCAACTACTATTACCGTATCAGCTAATTGCTCTGGTTTTAAATTGATATGGTAAATGCTTCCGTCTGGATTGAGAATGAGTTCAGACTCTTTAATAGGCATTTATAGGAGTTTTTATAAGTTTATTTTCTTTGGTGCTAAATTGAAAATCCAATCTATTGACACCTCCGTAATCTATATTATTGTTAACTTCAGAAGAAAAATTGGTCTGTCGAAGTAAAGCAACATGTCCTTTTCTATTTAGTTTTATTCTTGTTTCTGTTTCATCAAAAAATATCTTCAAATTTTCTATAATCCGATGAAATTGTAAATCTCCATAACCATAATAACCTTGATAATTTAGAATATAACCCAACAAATGATGTCTTGATTTCACTTCATTGTCTCTAATGATCACTAAAATATTCTCTTCGATAATACTCAAACCGCTTTTTGACTCAGGAAATCTTTGCAGATGTGCTTTAAGACAATTGGTTAAGTATTGAAAATTTGTGTCGTTTTTTATGATATAAGGTTTGAATAAATTGTGATCCTTACCGCAATAGGTTTTCCATAGGGTAGAAGCCACTTCCATATCATTTTCAGTCAATTTGACCTTATTCTTGTAGTGTTTTAAAAGCTGACTGGCATTCAATTCTCCCAAACCTTTCAAATTGTCCTCACCTTCAATACGTCCACTACATACCAAATAAAGGGGTAATTTTATCTTCTTTTGCCTTATCACATTGATGGCTGCTAGCATATTTATGTGGCAGAATAGGTCGTATTCAAACCACAATACAATTTCTGAATAGTTTTCAGTATGCGATAATTTATTGATGTCTTCATGGAACTTATCCTTATCCAATTCCAAATTGTAAAACTTGTTAAAGAAATCACTCCTCAACTCCAAAAACTCCTTAGAATCAATTTTTTCAGTCGTAGGACCTTCACATAGCATTTCATCCCATGTTAAGTAATCTCCTTGTACCTCTAATTCCAATAATTTTTGAGTTAAAACTGAACCATTAGTGATATGTAGTGTTTCCATTGTTATCCCCCAACTCTTTTTACATTAAAACCTTTATCTTTTAAAATCACCATAATTTTATCGCGGTAGTCTCCTTGAATAATAATTTTATCATCCTTAAAACTACCACCCACACTCAAGGCCGTCTTCAATTCTTTAGCTAGCTTTTTAAAATCTTCGGTAGCTCCTGTATAGCCCTCAAGAATGGTAATAGGTTTTCCTTTACGTTTTTCATATTTGCAGATTATGGGGTCATCTTGCATCCAAATATCAGATTCTTGATCTACGGAATCCTCTTGATTTTCGGGCACATGGTCTGGAAACAAATTCTTTAATTGATCTTGTAAATCCATATGTTTTTATTTCTTAATAAGACCTAACTCAATCAAACGTTCAGTTAGAAATTCTCCAGCTGTGATATCCTCAAAACGTTTTGGGTTTTGATCATCTACACAATTATCCAAAACGTCCAATTTCATACTGCTAATAGGGTGCATGAAGAACGGTATGGAATAACGTGATGTTCCCCAAAGTTCTTTAGGAGGGTTTACCACTCTATGAATGGTTGATTTCAACTTGTTGTTGGTGTGTCTTGAAAGCATATCTCCTACATTGATCATCAACTCATCTGGTTGTGCGATGGCGTCTATCCATTCACCTTTATGGTTTTGTACCTGAAGCCCTTTCCCTTGAGCACCCATTAACAAAGTGATTAAATTGATATCACCATGTGCCGCAGCGCGAACAGCCTCTTTAGGTTCTTCTTTAATAGGAGGGTAATGAATAGGTCTTAAAATAGAATTTCCGTTTTTAATGAAATCATCAAAATAGGTTTCTTCTAAACCTAAATGTAAAGCTAAAGCCCGAAGCACATATTTAGCCGTTTCCTCCAACTTTTTATAGGTTCTTTTACCCACTTCATTAAACTCCGGAAGCTCTTCAACCAAAACGTTTTTTGGATATTCCTTCTCTAATTCCGGATTGTCTTCTACATATTGACCAAAGTGCCAAAACTCCTTTAAATCGCCTTCTTTTTTACCCTTCGCACTTTCTTTTCCAAAAGAGACGTAGCCTCTTTGACCTCCAATTCCTGGAATTTCATACTTCTGTTTAGTTTCAACCGGGAGGTCAAAAAAGGATTTGATTTGTTTATATAAATCATCAACCAAATCGTCATCGAGAAAATGCCCTTTCAAGGCCACAAAACCTATTTCTTCATAAGCTTTACCAATTTCATCAACAAATTTTTGTTTTCGCTCAGGGTCGCCAGATGTAAAATCCTTAAGATTTACACTAGGTATGTTATTCATATTGAAAAATTTAAGTCTGTCTCTTACAAATGTACGAAAACATTAGTAAGAATGGAATTCTATTTTGGCTCCAAGGGTCATATTTTAAAGACTCATTTTATATATATTTGAGAAATGAATTTTTATGATTTCAAACCCGTCTTCCTTATCAAATATGCAGTATCAAACTGATCAAATAGACCAAACCACCTTATTACATCTTTACAAAAACATGTTGAAACCTCGATTAATAGAGGAAAAGATGTTGGTTTTACTTCGTCAAGGTAAAATTTCAAAATGGTTCTCTGGAATAGGGCAAGAAGCCATATCTGTAGGGGTAACTATGGCAATGAAAGATGAGGAATATATTCTTCCTATGCACCGAAATTTAGGGATTTTTACGACTAGAAACGTTCCTTTATTTAGGCTTTTTTGTCAATGGCAAGGAAAAATGAGTGGCTTCACCAAGGGCAGGGATCGTTCATTTCATTTTGGAACTCAAGAATACAAACTGATTGGTATGATTTCCCATTTAGGACCACAATTGGGTGTTGCCGATGGTATTGCTTTAGCTAGCAAGCTAAAAAACCGTCAAGAAGTAACAGCAGTTTTTACAGGAGAGGGAGGAACAAGTGAAGGAGATTTTCATGAAGCCTTGAATGTGGCTTCTGTGTGGCAATTGCCCGTGTTATTTTGTATAGAAAATAACGGTTATGGTTTATCAACCCCAACTTTAGAGCAGTATTTTTGCGAAAATTTGGCAGATAGAGGACTGGGTTATGGTATGGAATCCCATATTATTGATGGGAATAACATCGTTGAAGTGTACCAAAAAATTTCTGAAATAACAGAAAGTATGCGTCAAAACCCAAGACCCATTTTGATTGAATTCAAAACCTTTAGAATGCGTGGTCATGAGGAGGCAAGTGGAACCAAATATGTGCCTCAAGATTTGATGGATTTTTGGGAACAAAAAGATCCGCTAAATAATTTCAAGTCATTTTTAATAGAACAGGGCATACTTATGGAAACTGATGATGACGTCTTTAGGTCTAAAATAAAAGCCGAAATAGATACAGCCCTAGACATGGCTTTTACTGAAGATGCTATTGTACCCGACATGGAAACCGAACTAAGGGACGTTTATCATCCATTTGAATACGAACATGTAGACCATAAAGAAAAAACGGAGGAATTACGATTCATAGATGCCATTTCAACTGGCTTGAAACAGTCTATGGAAAAACATACGGATCTGGTCGTAATGGGGCAAGATATTGCTGATTATGGTGGCGTCTTTAAAATTACTGAAGGATTTGTAGAGGCTTTTGGGAAAGATCGTGTAAGAAACACCCCTATTTGTGAATCCTCCATAATTGAGGTAGGAATGGGCCTATCTATTGCCAATATCAAATCTGTGGTGGAAATGCAATTTGCAGATTTTGTGAGTTCTGGTTTTAACCCGATTGTAAATTATCTTGCTAAGGTGCATTACCGCTGGAACCAAAAGGCGGACGTGGTCGTCCGAATGCCCTGTGGAGCAGGAGTGGCAGCAGGCCCTTTTCATTCCCAAACAAACGAAGCATGGTTTACAAAAACGCCAGGTTTAAAAGTGGTTTATCCTGCTTTTCCCTATGATGCCAAAGGGCTTTTAGCAACAGCTATTAATGACCCAAATCCTGTGCTATTCTTTGAACATAAAGCATTATATAGAACCGTAAGACAAGATGTCCCAACGGATTATTATACATTGCCATTTGGAAAAGCGGCCCTGTTACAAGAAGGTCAAGAAATTACTATTATATCTTATGGAGCTGGCGTGCATTGGGCTATTTCTGTATTAGAAAAACACCCAAACATTCAGGCCGACTTAATTGATTTAAGAACCTTACAACCCTTAGATTCGGAAACCATATTAACATCTGTCAAAAAAACTGGAAAAGCTATCATTTTACAAGAAGATTCTTTATTTGGAGGTATTGCTTCAGATCTTTCTGCTATGATAATGGAACAATGTTTTGAATATTTGGATGCCCCGGTAAAAAGAGTAGCAAGTATGGAAACACCGATTCCTTTTATAGGACAGCTTGAAGAACAGTATTTACCAAAATCCAGATTTGAAATTGAGCTATTGGAACTTCTGAAATATTGACGTTATGACATACTAATCAAAGCTTTAAACTGAAAAATTGTCTTAAAATATAGTCGAAAAACTGACATTTTGGTATTGGTATTTTTTTTGTGTGGTGTTATTTGAATTTAATCTTTAAACATTATGTATAACACAAATAAAATCATTATGAGTAATTTGATTCCAACAAAAAGAAACGGTTTAAGAACCTCTCAGAGAGAGCAAGGAACCTTACCAAGTTTATCTTCTTGGATTGATGACATTTTCAACAGAGACTTTGGATCAGATTTCTTAGCCAATTTCAACACAGGCATGACTTTACCTTCTGTAAACATTAAGGAAAATAAAGATGCCTATGTGGTAGAAATGGCAGTACCTGGATTCAATAAATCTGATTTTGAAGTGAATGTGGACAACGAATTATTAACCATTTCCGCTGAAACTAAAACAGAAAAAAATGAAGAAGAAGAAAACTATACCAGACGTGAATTTGGTTATTCTTCTTTTAAAAGATCTTTCACTTTACCAGATTCTGCAGATGCTGAAAAAATCAATGCAGAATATGTGGATGGACTTCTTAAAGTTCAAATTGCGAAACGCGAAGAGGCCAAACGCAAACCCGCTAAAAAAATTGAAATTTCTTAATTTGATTGATTAATGAATTTTAAAAAGAGCGCCATAAGCGCTCTTTTTTTTATATTAGTCCATGCGATTTTCCCTTTATGTCCTTTTAGGATGTTTTTTTCTTTTTGCATGTAACCCTTCTAATAAAAAGGAGGAGAAAGAATTTATTAAGTTCTGTGTTACGGCAACTGCCTATAATTCTTTAGAGTATCAAACTTCACCCAATCCACATATAACTGCTTTTGGTGATAGCTTAATCCCCGGAAAAAAATACATTGCTGTTTCTAGAGATTTATTAAAATTTGGTCTTAATCACAACACTCCAGTACAAATTGAAGGCTTGGAGGGTATTTATTTGGTAAAGGATAAAATGCACTACAGAAAACGGAACCAAATAGATATTTATATGGGCACCGATGTGAAAGCGGCTTTGAAATGGGGGAGGCGTAAGGTTAATATTTCATATCCATGGGTTAAGGATTCTGTAGCCATCTTAAATTAAAAGGATTATTTAGATATTTCAGCTTCAGAAACTACGAAAGGATAGGCTTCTTTAGCTAACGCGATATCCTGATTACTTAATATTTCTGGTGATTTCTTCAAAATATTACGTACAAAATTCTCCCTGAGCTCTAAATAGGCTTTGGTTAATTCATCCTGTACTGCCACGTAAAATTGATATGATGTTTCTCGGTCATTTTTTAATGAAATCACAGCTTTATTGGGATTGTCTGAAGATGAAACAGATTGAATACCTTGGCAATAATTACAACTCCCATCACCATTGTTATCTACAAAGAGCTTGATTTTGTTTTTTATTTCAGAAATGGAAACCAATTCGTCATTGACCATTAATTGATTTTGGCTGTTAATTGAGATTCTCAAGATATTTCGCTCATTTATATCAGATGAACAATTCACTCCGGGGGGACAATCTCTGGGTAATTTTCTGCTAATACCTGCGTCATTACTCATGGTAGTAGTCACCAGAAAAAAGATGAGTAATAAAAAGGCAATGTCTGCCATGGACCCTGCATTTACTTCTGTAGATTTTCTTGTACGTCTCATAATGTAGTTTTTTAAGATTTAAAATCGAAATACAAGAACAATACCATAAATGAAAAAAGTCGGCAATTGCCGACTTTTATACAAACTAACTAATTCAAATTAATGTGCTAACCTATTAATTCCTGTCCATAAAGTTTCATGATCACTATCCCACTTGTGGTAGTTTCTCCACTTGTCTTTAGATAGCTCCTTCATTCTAAAAAAGGAATCTCTTGATGTTTTAATAATAGCTTTCATGATACTTATTTTTTTGATTGATGATTGATGTTGTTTTTGATTGATTTTTTTTCAGCAGTTGGTATGCCAACTATCTGTAGCGTCTTTTACAATTCCAATTGTAACCTTTTCTGTCACTAAAAGAATTTGAAATTTGATTATTGTCTAAAGTTCTCATGATGATGTTTTTTGATTGATGATTGATTGTCTAAGTTCTTACAGTTTATCTGTAACGTCTTTTACTGTTCCAATTGTAACTTTTTGTGTTACCTAATGTGTTCGAAATTTGATTGTTGTCTAAAGTTCTCATGACTATGTTTTTTTGATTGATGAATGATTGTCTAAGTTCTTACAGTTTATCTGTAACGTCTTTTGCTGTTCCAATTAAAACTTTTAGTAATACCTAATGTGTTTGAAATCTGATTGTTGTCTAAAGTTCTCATGATAATTATTTTTTGATTGATTGTTTATTAGATAGACGAGGAAAAAAAAGATTTGTTACAGTACTGTGCATTACAAAGTAGTGATTTAACAAATTTTAACATTTTATTACGTAAGTTTACAATCCTTATATAGGCAATAAATACATAAAATTTCATTAAAAAGTTGTTTGGTTATATTATAGGTACGATTTTTGAACTTTCCGTTGGGATAACAATAAACAATGAAACACCTCTTTCTACTTTTATTCAGCCTTGTGTCCATTTCCATATATTCTCAAATAGATGGATCGGAAACTAATGCTACGGTTATTCCTGCTGAAGAAAATGCCAATGGGCAAGAAAATAAGGTTATTGAAAATAAACCCATTGAGAATAAAGGTCTTTTAAATTCCAAAGTTGGTATTAATGGATTATCTGTTCCTGAGCAGAATACAAATGCTGACTTTAACACCAAAAAGGAGTTTTCCATGTTGGGAGGTGAGAAGTTTGGAGATCCTGGAGAGCTATATAAAGGAAAGGTTGACCAACATTTAAAAAATGTAAGGCAGCAGTATGATGAAGAACGTTTCTTTTCGCGTGTGGAGCGTGGTGGTTCCAAAACAGATCAATTTTTAGGTGAATTCCGAACCAAAGCCAAAAGTGTCAATGTAGTTTATCGCGACCATGCTGATCCTGACGGCGATAGAGTGAGGGTTGTAATAAATGGTGAAGTTGTTAAATATGATGTTACTTTAACTACTTCTTTCTCAGGTTTTATCTATAATTTGGAAGATGGCGTCAATCAAATTGACTTTATCGCTCTTAATATGGGTGAAGCAGGTCCTAATACTGCCGAGTTGGTAGTTATGGATGAAGAAGGCAATATTATTGCATCAAGTAGCTGGAATTTAGCAACAGGAGTCAAAGCTAGCATTTTTATTATTAGAGAGCCTTTTTAATAGGATTTCACACCTAGCTCTTCAACTTGACCAGGTAGTAATCCTTCAAAAGTATATTCTCCAATTCGATATCTAACTAAACGTAATGTAGGAAATCCTACGGCAGCTGTCATTTTTCTAACTTGTCTAAATTTACCTTCTGTAATGGTTATTGAAATCCAAGAGGTTGGTCCATGTTTGTCATCCCTAACAAATCGTTCTGGAATATGACTAATGTCTTTTAAAAAATCTACTTGGCAAGATTTTGTTTGATAAGATTCCTTACCAACTGTAATGGGAACTCCTTGTTTCAAATTTTCTATGGCTTCTGAGGTAATTAGACCATCTACCATCACGTGGTATTCCTTTTCTATGGCACTACTTCTTATAAATTCACTATATTTTCCATCGGTTGTTAAAAGTAATAGACCCTCAGATTTTTCATCCAGTCTACCAATAGCCATCAGGTTTTCAGGAAACGCTCCCAAGCTCCCTAATAGCTTCTTATTTCGCCTTTTAGTCTGATTATTAATAAATTGACTTAAGTATCCGTAAGGCTTATATATCTTATAGTAATGTTGCAAACCATATAATTTAGAAAACAATACGCAAATTTAAAAGGATTTTTTTAAGCGTTTATCAACTGTAAACTGTTAAAAAAATAAGCTAATATTTTAGGGCCAATACCTTGTATAACCTTAGAAACACGTTATTTTTGCACATTAGCTTTTTTTATGACCAATATTAAGATAGATACACAAGAATTAGAAGATAGAAGAGTAGGTAAGGACTTATATAGTTACCAAAGAGGAGCCATTAATAAAATTTTTAAATGTTTTGAAGAAGCTCCTGAAGATTACCATTTGCTTTACCAATTGCCAACCGGAGGTGGAAAAACGGTTATATTCTCTGAAATTGTACGTCAATACTTAAAACATCATAAAAAGAAAGTTTTAGTCATGACGCATCGTATTGAGCTTTGTAAACAAACTTCCAATATGTTGCAAGAGTTTGGGGTGGTCAATAAAGTGGTTAGTAGTAAAGCTAATTTAGATGATCAATCTCAATATAGTTGTTTTGTGGCTATGGTTGAAACCCTGAACAATAGACTGCATGATGGCAAACTAGATATATCAGATATAGGGTTAGTCATCATTGATGAAGCCCATTATAACTCTTTCACCAAATTATTCAAGTTTTTTGAAAAATGCTTTATCCTTGGTGTGACTGCAACCCCATTAAGTAGTAACATCAAATTACCTATGAAGGATAATTACGATGAGCTAATTGTAGGGGAGAGCATTGAGTCGTTAATCAAAAATGAGTTCTTAGCACGTGCCGAGATTTTTTCATACAATGTTGGACTAACATCTTTAGTAGTTGGTGCCAATGGGGACTATACGGTTAAGTCTTCAGAAGACTTGTATACCAACAACGATATGTTGTCAAAATTGATGCAGGCCTATGAAGAGCGTTGTAAAGGCAAAAAAACCTTAATCTTCAATAATGGTATTAATACCTCGTTGCATGTCTACGACACCTTTAGAAGAGCTGGGTATCCAGTCGCTCATTTAGACAATACTAATACCAAAAAAGAAAGAAAGCGCATTCTTAAATGGTTTAGAGATACTCCAGATGCGATTCTAACTTCTGTTAGTATCTTAACTACAGGATTTGATGAACCTACTGTAGATAATATCATTTTAAATAGAGCAACCAAATCCTTGACTCTTTATTATCAAATGATTGGTCGTGGATCACGTATTCTGAAAAATAAAACTAAATTTTCGGTAATTGACCTTGGTAATAACTTCCATCGTTTTGGTCCGTGGGGTGCAGAGTTGGATTGGCAACGCATATTTAAATCGCCAAACTTCTATTTAGATAATATTTTAAGTGATGAGGATATTGAAAACAACTTTAGATATGAAATGCCAGAAGATTTACGTGCTGAATTCGGCAATTCAAATAATGTTTATTTCAACATTAGAGAAGCCTATACCAGTGCTGTAAGAAGTGGCGAATCCTCCAAAAAAGTATTAGAGCGTTCGATAGAACATCATGCCAAAATCTGTATTGAAAATAGTGAAGATTTATATGATGCATTAGATCTAGCTAAAAAACTAGGGGATGATATTGATTACAGAATCCACCAATACACCAAATGTATTAGTAAAAGCACTTTTAACTTTGTAGAATGGCTAAAGGATGACTACCGTAAAAAACTGCGTACTTTCCTGAGAGTAAATTTTGATGAAGTATTTGAAGAAATTCATGGCCGACCTGCTGCTAGCTAGCTGAAATTAAAGGTTTAGAATTGATTACGGGTATGTAGTTTGGGAGTCTTATAAAAGACAAATGACAAAAGTCACTCCTGATTTTGTAAATAAACCCTATCTTTAGATTAAAATTTAGGGATACACATGAAACACATTCTTTTACCTACAGATTTTTCAGAGAATTCTTGGGAAGCCATTCAATATGCCATGAATTTGTTCAAAAAACAAAGGGTCACTTTCTTTTTAATGCATTCCTATGAACCCCATGTATCGGCGCCATCAACAGCCGTGACTTCCAAACGTGCCAATTCCATCATAATGGATTCTATAAAGGAAGAAGCAAAAAATGGATTACAGGAAACGCTCAAAAAAGCTTTGGAATTAAATACAAACAAAGACCATCAATTTAAAACCATTATTATAAATGATTACTTTTTAGGAGCAGTACAAAGTACTGTGAGCAATATGAAAATTGATGCGGTTGTGGTGGGAACAAAAGGAGCTTCTGGCTTAAAAGAAGTTACCATAGGAAGTAATACTGCCAATCTTATTGGTAAATTAAAATGTCCCATAATCGCAGTTCCAAAAAATGTGGTTTTAAAATCCTTAAGTGACATAGGTTTCGCTTCTGATTATAGTATAAGTGAATATCACCATGGATTGGATTTATTGATTGAGCTGGCTTCCAATTTTAAATCTAAAATTTCAGTTGTTCATGTTATGAACAATTCTAAAGAATTATCTTCAGAAATGCGAGCAAATAAAATGATTTTAGAAGCTGAATTAAAACCTATTCCTATCGACTTCTATTGCATCACAGATGTTTCCGTTGAAGTTGGAACCCGCATTTTTAGCGAAAGTCGTCAATTGGACATGATGTGTGTCATAGCCAAACAACATGGTTTCTTTGATAAGTTGTTACATAAAAGCCAGAGCAAGTCCATTAGCCATCATGCCAAAGTTCCTTTGATCATTTTTAATCATGCCGCTTTTGCTTAATTGTAAGCCCTAGAAACAAAACCCTTTTTGCTTTTACACAGTATTTACCAAATAACATATATTTATTCTATAAAAAAAGGTTGCCGAGGGAGGCAACCTTTAATAGGATACAAGTGTATCCATAAGGATTAAGTTCAATGATATTATTTTTCAGATGCCGCTAATTCCTTTGTTTCAGCGCCCATTAAAGCGAAGAACTTATTGATATTAGGTAGGATAATAATATTTGTT
Source organism: Mangrovimonas sp. ST2L15 (assembly GCF_001280515.1). GTDB lineage: Bacteria > Bacteroidota > Bacteroidia > Flavobacteriales > Flavobacteriaceae > Mangrovimonas > Mangrovimonas futianensis. Next base: position 88,949 of record NZ_LBIQ01000018.1, read on the forward strand.
CTTCTATTTTTTGATCTGTTCTCAGCAGAATCGTTTTCTGCAATTGGTTGATAAAAACTTCTACCAGAAGCAATCATTTTTTCTGGTGCTACACCATAATCATCTTGTAATTTTCTCACTACTGAAGTAGCTCTTAATACACTTAAGTCCCAGTTATCTGATACCTTAGCTGTACTAATACTTCTAGAGTCTGTATGACCTTCTACCATAACTTCAATACTTGGCTCAGAATTGATTACATCAGCCAACTTTTTTAAGATACCATCTGCTTTGTTGCTTACTCTGTAACTAGCAGTATTGAACAACATTTTATCAGAGATAGAAATCATAACTACTGTTTCATCAATATTGATGGCGATATCTTCATCTTCATCAATTTCTGTGGTATTCATCGACTTTTTCAAATTGTAAGAAACAGCTAAATTCATTGAATCCTTTAAAGTTTTGGCTCCAGCAAGTGCCTCAGGATCTACATTTTTTAATGTTTCATTCATTTTTTCTCTTACATCATTAGAAATGACAAGGTCATCACCAACTGTGACAATTTTGGAGTCATTTTCTTCTGTAAGAGAGCTGATTTTACTGTTGTAAGTATCTATTCTCGCTTGAATTTCATCAAATTTAGCTTCCAAATCTTCTTTTTCAACACGAGTTTTGGCTAGTTCGCTTTTAATTTGTCCGTTTTCCTCTTGAAGAGCTACGTATTTCTTTTTAGAAACACAGGAAAACATAAAAACACCGGTTAATAGTAAAATTGAAATTTTCTTCATAATATTTTGATATTGGTTAAATGTTCTATTGCATTTACGCACAGAATTAGATGTTAGACGCCTTCTTAACATTTTTTATGATTTTTATTTTAAAACAAGGGAGCTATCTTAAAGTCTGTTAATTATATAGTGTATCTTTTTTTGGTTTGTTTGTACCACTGATTATTTCTTACTTTTACATTATTAATTAAAAAATCATATGAGTAAGTATACCATAGCTGTTATTCAGTTAAATTTGAACAACACCCCTGAAAATAATTTAGAAAAATGTCAGGAATGGGTAAGGAAGGCCGCCGGTCAAGGTGCCGAAGTTATTTGTTTACCAGAACTTTACAGCAGTCATTATTTTTGTCAAAGTGAAGACGTTGATAATTTCGCTTATGCCGAACCTCTTTATAGCACCTCTTTTCAAGCATTCAGTGCTTTAGCTAAAGAGCTAGGGGTGGTAATCATTGTTCCATTTTTTGAAAAACGTATGGCTGGTATTTATCATAATAGTGCCTATATCATTGATACGGATGGAAGCGAAGCAGGATTATACAGAAAGATGCATATTCCAGATGATCCTCATTTCTATGAGAAATTCTATTTTACTCCCGGTGATTTAGGCTTCAAAAACAACCGTACCAAAAAAGGAAATATTGGAACCTTAATTTGTTGGGATCAATGGTATCCCGAAGCAGCTCGACTTACAGCTTTAAAAGGTTCTGAAGTCTTGTTTTACCCAACAGCTATTGGTTGGCATCCTAAAGAAAAAGATCAATATGGCCCAAACCAGTATGGTGCTTGGATGAATGTTATGAAAGGACATGCTGTGGCTAATGGTGTTTACGTAGCAGCTGCCAATAGAATAGGGTTGGAACAATATTTACCTGATACAGACGGAATTGAATTTTGGGGAGCTTCCTTTATAGTAGGCCCGCAAGGTGAAGTTTTAGCTCAAGCATCTCATGATCAAGAAGAGATTTTAATGGCTGAAGTAGATTTAGACCTACAAGAGAATGTGCGTCAAAACTGGCCATTCTTTAGAGATCGTAGAATTGATGCTTTTGAAGATATCACTAAACGCGCTTTGGATTAATGGCAAAGACAAACCGACGCATGCCCGCAGAATGGGAGCCTCAAGAAGGCGTCCTTTTATGTTTTCCTCATAATGGAAATGATTGGCCAGGGAAGTTTAAAGCCATTCAATGGGCTTTTGTGGAGTTCATTAAGAAGGTAAGTGCCTATGAAACGGTGTTTTTGGTCATTGCTGATGAAAAGCAACAGGACCGAGTAGCCACCATGCTAGATATTGCTCATGTAGATTTAAACCGTATTCAATTTATAAATCACAAGACCAACAGAAGTTGGATGCGTGATTCTGGACCCATCATTGTAAAAAATGGCAATCAAAGAGAGGCCTTAAACTTTAACTTTAATGGGTGGGCTAAATACCATAATTATCAATTAGATAGACACGTGCCAGAAAAAGTGTCCAAGACCTTAAAAACACCTTTAACACAAGTTATGTATAAAGGTAAACCCGTGGTTTTAGAAGGTGGAGCGCTAGAAGTTAATGGTCAAGGAACCTTATTAACTACGGAAGAATGTTTATTGGACCCAAAAATTCAAGTGAGAAATCCTGGATTAACCAAAGCCGATTATGAAGCCATTTTTAAAGACTATTTGGGGGTAACCAATACTATCTGGTTAGGTCAAGGGATTACTGGTGATGACACACATGGACATATAGATGATTTGGCCCGTTTTATTAATGAAGATACTATTGTTACAGTTATTGAAACCAATCCTGAGGATGTTAATTTCAAACCGTTACAAGATAATCTTAAAAGATTACAGGAAGCTAAACTTGAAAATGGTAACTCACCTAATGTGGTAACACTTCCTATGCCGAAACCTGTTTATTTTGACCACATTAGATTACCTGCCAGTTATGCCAATTTTCTTATCATAAACCAGTGTGTTTTAGTACCCGTGTTCAACGATGCTAATGATCGTGTGGCGCTCAACATTTTGGCGGAATGTTTTCCAGACCGCGAAGTCATAGGTATTCATGCCATTGATTTGATATGGGGATTTGGCACACTACACTGTTTAAGTCAACAAATACCTAAATAAAAGTAAAAAGAGCCTAACGAGGCTCTTTTTTATTCTGGTACTGTTGATATGACATTAAACAAATTTGCTTTAGAATTCAGGTAGTCATTCTCAACCGAAATGGCTTTTAAAACCGTTTCTATAAGCTTAGATTCCCTGCTATTCACAACAAACAGAGAGCTTTCTCCCAAGAAAAATTTACGTTCCTCAGCTTGCACCAATGTTTCATAATTTGTCACTAGTTCTTGAGCCACTTCATTTTGAATGCCGTAAGATTCAATTTCATTTTTTAAGGCTTCAATCTTATTTTTGAGCGTCAAGTTGGTTGATACTATTTCATACTCAAGATCCTGAAGTTTCAATTTAGCCAATTCAAAAGCACCACGCTCTTTCCTTAGGAAAAGAGGCAATTTTAGAGACAATCCCGATTTGTAATTGCGACCATTAAAACTATTAATCTCATCGGGAACTTCAGAAAGGAAATTATAATCGAAGGTAATGTCTGGTAAAAGCGCATTGGCTTTTAAGCGCTTATCAACTTCTTGGTTTTGGAACTTGTAATCAAGTGAAATCAATTTGGGATGATTTTCAATTTGAAAACTCTCAAGATCCAAATCGGTCAAACTCAACACTTGATCAATAAGATTTAATGTTTCTTCATCAGGGATGATATGATCTTCTAACTCTACAGGTATATTATTTTCTAACCAAAGATAATTGGATAATTCCAAGGTTGATTTTACAAATCCAATACGTGCTTTTTCCAAATTTAGCTTTCTTGAGTCTAAATTGATACGCGCCTCCAAAGTATCCACTGCAGGATATTCTCCTTCTTCATATCCTTTTTTAATACCTTCAAACCGAATTTGTGCATTTTCTAAAAAGGACTGATATGTTTGATAATTTCTATAATTTTTCAACCAAATAAAATACGTTTTGGAAGCTTGGTATAGAATATCATTTACCATCATTTGTAAGTCGGCCTTAGCTTGTTCCCTATACAATTTTGCCTGCTTTAAGGTGGCCATACGTTCATTCATAAACAACCCTTTGGCTAATGAAACAGACACACCCACCTGATAAACACCATCATCTGGAGTGTTGTTTTCCGGATTTAAATAATAGCCTTCATTATTATCTACTGCCGCTTTAAAATTAACACCGTACCAAGTAGGTATTTTAAAAGAACCATTGAAAAGCTTATAATACTCGGTGTCCTTGAAATTCTTTTTGGAATAATCCAACTCAATTTTAGGATCAAATCCACCTCGTGCTTTTATTAAATTGGCCTCACTTGCATTCAAAACCAAATTAGCTTGTTTCACTAAAGGATGAAATTGCTTCACATAAGCCAAAAACTCCTTAAAAGTCATCACATCAGGGTCGGGTTCTTGACCATAGGAGGGAAGGGTTATCCCTACCATGAGTACTATTAGAAAGCACTTTATTCTCATGATTTCTTTTCTTTAGTTTCGGTCTCACTTTGAGGTTGGTAGTAGTTAGGAGGGAAGCTGTTTAACTGCCTCCAAATTTCAAACCAAATAGGCACATCTTCTAATAAAGCCATGGTTCTAGCACCAGACCCCACACGAATCGCCTCAGGCCAAGGGTGATCATTTTGATCAGGACCTAAAAGAATACGATATTTTCCATTCGGACTGATAAAATTTTCAATAGCAACCACCTTCGCTCCATAAGTACCGTAAGATACATTTGGCCAACCACTAAATACGATTGCTGGCCATCCGTCGAATTGTACCCTTACTTCTTCACCTATGTGAATTAAGGGTAAATCAATTGGTCTTACATATGTTTCGACCGCCAAATCATGTTGTGCCGGCATAATACTTACCAACGCTTCACCTTCTTTAAAAGTTTCTCCCAATCCGCTAACAATGGCCTTATTAACAAAACCACTTTGAGGAGCAGTGACATAAAGCAAATCGCTTCTTCTTTTATAATTGACATAGGAGTTCTCTAACTTAGAAACTTGAACTTCGGTATCCAATTGAGCAGATTGTGCTGTGTACATATCACTTTCTGCCTTAGAAATTTTATCCGTATACTCTGCATTGATTCTAGAAAGTTCCACCTGCGCATTAATCACTTCATTTTGGCTTACCAAGTATTTATTTTCTTGAGCAATCAATTTGGCTTGGGTTTCCTGAAGTTTCAACTTCTTTTCTTCAACATCTTTTACTGCCTTTAAACCTTCATCCTGAAGAGTTTGAACCCTTTGAAATTGTCTTTCGGCAATTTGAAAATTGGTATTGGCAGCCTCCAGATCAATACTATCACTTTTCACTTTCAAATGAGCCTGTTTCAGTTTGTTCTCAGCCTGCTTATATTTTAATTGACGTTCATTTCTCAGTGCAGCAATTTGTCTGGATAAAGCAGAAACTTTCTCTTTGTAAGCTCCTACAGAGGATTCCTTGGCTATTTTCTGGGTATTGGTTCTTTCAACCAATTGGTTGTCAAAATACTCACTTTTGATTTCAGAAATATGGAGAATGGTATCACCTTTATTAACATAATCACCTTCTTTTACAAACCATCTTTCAACTCTTCCAGGGATTTGGGATTGAATGGTTTGTGGACGTTGTTCCGGTCGCAAAGTGGTCACGTTTCCTTGCCCCGTAATGGTCTGTGTCCAAGGTAAAAATAAAACAATCAGGCCCACCAAAGCAAAGGCCAATAAAAATCGGTTAAACTGCTTGTAATAACTCACATTAAAAATGTGTTTTCCCGATTTATATTCTCTCAAGGAGACTTTTTTATGTAATTGATTATTTGAAATGTTCAGCATGGTTTAAGCATTTTTTACAATGGCACCTTCTTTTAACCTAATTATTTGTTTACAAACTCGTTTCCAATACTCGTGATTGCTCACAACCACAAGGGTCCATGGATGTTCTGGTTCACCCAAAAAGTCAATTAAATTAATGACATCTTGTTCGTCAAACTTTTCCATGGAATCTTCAAGAATCAACAATTTTGGTCGCTTAACGATAGCTCTCGCCAAAACAATTTTTTTAGAAACTGTTTCTGATAAATGTTTTCCTTCTGGATATATCACAGTATTTAAACCTTTAGGTAACTGCTTAAAAAATGGTGTTAATCCTAATTTGTTTAATGCCCATAAAATATGTTCATCTGTGATGTCTTTATTCCCAAAGGTAATGTTGTCTCTCAAGGTACCTTCAAAAGGAGTTTCTTCAGATAAAGATAAACCTAAATGACCACGGTAATGATTGATACATAAACTCTCCATGGCATATGAGTTCAAATTTAATTGACCACTAGTAGGAAGAATAATTCCAGAAATCAAGCGCATTAAACTGGATTTACCAGCACCACTTTCACCAGCAATAATGGTGTGTTGCTTATGTTTAATAGAAAACTCTAAATTATTTAAAATAGGGGTATGCCTATTATCAACCTTATAGGTTGCCTGATTAAATTCTAAATCAATACCATTAGAAAAATCAGGAGTTTCTCCTTGTTGTGGTTCTAGTTTTTTGTCTACCAATTCTCCTAATTTCTCTATAGAAGTAAGAACATCATATAAGGTTTCTAAGTTGACTATAATTTTTTCAACGGAATTGATAACCAAAAGAATAATGATTTCTGCAGCAACAAATTGTCCAATATTCATTTGTTGATTTAATACCAAAGCACCACCAATAAATAAAAGACCAGCCGTAACCAACACTTTAAACCCGATCATTTGGGAGAACTGAATTACCAGAACTCTAAAGTGATTTTCTCTAGCATTCAGGTAATTGGCTACCAAGGTATCATTTTTATCCAGAGCATGACGGGTATTTCCAGCCAATTTAAAACTGGTGATGGTTCGGGCAATTTCTTCAATCCAGTGCACCACCTTATATTTATGCTTGGACTCTAAAATACTCGTATTCAAACCCTTTTCGGCTGTAAATTTGAATATCAAAAAGATCAGAATCAATAAAAGAAATCCAAAAACTATAAAAAATGGATGGTAAAAGCTTAAAAGAATTAAAGCAAAGATAATTTGGAGTAGGGCAGCGGGTACATCTACTAAAATCTTGGCCAATCCCTTTTGAATGGTAAGCGTATCAAAAAAACGGTTCGCCAATTCTGGCGGATAGTAGTTTCTGAATTCATCCATTTTTATTTTAGGAAACCGGTAGCTAAGTTCAAAAGAAGCCCGCACAAAAATACGCTGTTGTACGGTTTCAATAATACGTAACTGCATGAGTTGTAATAAACCAACAAATACAACTCCAATGGTAACCAAAATCACGAGGACTACCCAAGAACTGGATACTTGCGCACCTTGCACCATGTTAATAATGGCTTGAATTCCTAAGGGTAACGACAAACCCACAATACCCGCAAAAATAGCGTAGTAAATGATTTGAAAAATTGCCTTACGCTCAAGCCTAATCAGACCAATAAAACGTTTCCAAGTGGTCATAGAATTTGGGTTTTAGAGTTAATAGTATTAAGAACTAAATGTTGAAAATATTTGGTTGATGATTCTTCTTCACCAGCATTTGTTAGGGTCTTGAAATGATCCTTGAGAAAATGTTGGTGTAAAGCACCTTCAACAACTGTACTTGAAAGACTTTCGGGAAAAGGATAATCGGCGTTCACTTCATGAATCATATCTCTAATCCGTAGTACTAAATTTTTATAGATGTTGAAGACACCAGCTTTATTTTCCTGATCTACTTGTTTGGTTAAGAAAGACTTAGAGTTTTCATTGATTACAATACGATTTAGGGCCACCTCATTGATGTGGGAAAAGGTAGAGTCCTCAGTAGTACTTCTAGTAATGACTTGAATACCTTTTAATAATTTTTCTTCAGGATCTGTTAAACTATGTGTTTCAAAAACCAGTTGATATTCCAACCAGGCCCAATACCAGGAGGTCAAATAGAGCAGGAGCTTATGTTTACTTTCAAAATAACGATACATGGAACTCTCATTGGAACCCAGTTTTTCGCCTAATTTTTTAAAAGTAAAACATTCAAATCCCATTTCGTCAATCATCAGGATGCTTTCAGATACAATACGCTTTCCCAAATCAGAAGTTTCAGGATCTTTTATATAAACCTTTTCTGATACGGTAATCTTTAAATGATGTAATAATGATTTCATAACTCAGACATATGCATTACAAAAATAATAGTAATACTATTAATAAAGAGATTTTAACTTTTATTTAGTAGCATTTGATGGCGATTTATGGAATTATCAAAAGAAGGTAGTTTAAAATATGAGGTTCGTAATGAATTTTAATGCATGCGCACCAAAAGCTTTATTCTTAAAGCATGGAGCTCAGGGAATAACTAAAGTATTGAAATAGGTAATAATTGGCAGAAGGGGAAACACTTGAAATTTTCTATTTTACATAATATAAATTATAGGACAAATGTATTTATTTAAGCAATTTAACGGATGCTTGCATTTTACATAATTGCAGATATAACAACACTTAAATGTTTTATATCGATTGTAATTATGTAAAAGTTAATTTGCAAGTTCTTAATTATACAAATTGGAAAGCTTGAATGTTCCTTATATCATACTTTCCTCAATAGCTTTACTATAAATGAATCTAAGCCCTATAGGTTCTAAAACCATAAAAATTCAAGTTTCTGTAATTTGAATATCCTGCACCATGGTTCAAAAAATTTCAAATACGCGATTCTCAAAGAATGAAAATTAATAACTTTTACTTCTCCGTATGACCAAACCGATAGTTAACCGAGAATACAAATTTACCAGAAGCCTGATTATCTAGAATTTCAAAATTGTTTTCTTTAAAAATATACATGACTTCTACACCAAAGTGATCACTTAATAAGGCTTTGGCCGAAATATAGGGTGTTTCTAAATTCCAAATATAACCTCCCCTTAAACTATAATCCTCACTGAGCCCAAAAGCACTCCCCACGCTTGAACGCATATATAAGGTTGGGTATGGTGATGGCATTAGGAATCCATAATTAAAATCGGCGTCAAAATATTTTCTGGGTCCAACCCTAACATGAAATTCTGGAGTAAAATAATACGCTTTATTCACATCATCTATGTTACCAGAATCAATGGTTAAATCTTTGTTTATTCTTAAATTACCTACCTGAAAGCCTCCTCCAACACCTATCCATTTGCCATCAATTTTAAAGTATGGATTAAAGGCATAAATAAATTCAGATCGGCTTTCATTAGTATTTATTTCTGTGCTTTTAATATTCCCTCCAGACACATTTCCGCCAATTGTGTATGTTGTTTTCTTTTTTGTTATAACCTGAGAATATCCCAAACCAAATACTTGGTAGACTTGTTTATAATACGCGTGGTCATAAGCAGTTCCACACGACCCTTCGTAAGGATCAAACCTGACCTCATTGATATAATTTCCAAAGGAACCACCCACATCAAAACGATGGTATTTAGTAGTTTTGATTGTATCCTTTGGCAATGTTTGAGCAAACACTACAAACGGTGCTATTAAAAAAACGCTCGTTATCCAACGGTATTCCCTTAACTGAACTTCGGTAAAGAGGCTGTAAACCAAAAGAATAACCACCGGAATAAACTTCATCCAAACCACCATTAATTCATAACCCGTAAATAAATCTTTGACGGTATAGATTATCATGGAAATTAAAATGGAAACCATGAATTCGTTATGGAAGGACAAGGCATTTTTGCGTTCTGGAAACCATTCCAGTGACCTTCTTTTTTCATAACACAACAGAATCAAAACCACCAAAACACCATAAATCAACATACTCCAATGGAACATGCGTATTCCAAAAACATGCCAGGTATTGAATTGTGAACTATTAGGATCTCTTAAAAATTCAATGCCAAATCGCATCAAAAAAAACAATCCCACAGAAAACAATAAGCTGCTGGCATTCTTTTTCCAATACTTTTGACTTTTGTAAACCAAGAAAGCGATAAAAAACAGAAACAAACTATCATATATTTGAACCGGATGGACGCTTGCAGAAATAAGTGACTCTGCATCGATTAAACCCGAATACCAATGATGCAAATGTGCTTGAGTTCCTTTTGGATATTGCACGCTACCAAACCCCGAATAAAGCTGACCGTAGCAACACCCATTGAAAAAGCATCCCATTTTAACGATCCCCAGAGCCATTGGAGCACCCCAAGCATACAAATTCAAAATCAATTTATTAAACCCCAATAGGCGCTGTGCGATTAAAAGTCCTAACAAACCAAACAATAAGCCTCCCACCGCCGAACGATTTGAAAACTGCTGAGAGGAAGTCGTCAAGACATCCAACCAATCAGAAACTGGTATGGTAAATAATCTGGAACCTGTAATTGCAAATAAAGAAACGATACTTAAGATCAATAAAATAGATCTCATTCTGTAGCCTTGTTTTAAACTTTTATAAACGACTACTCCGAACAAAAAACCAAATGCGATAAGATAACTGGCTTTAAAAAACAATTGGGGATTACCTATTGAAACTTCCATAATGTACAGAGTTTAAAATAGGAAATTCGATGGTTAGTGCGGGCAGAAAATGCCTATACAATTTAACGAAAAAATGTTGATTTTTGAAGAAAAAACTGATTAAAAAAATTAACGTATCTTGATAATACCGTTAGCTTCAGAGGTATGAAATCTATTTTTTATATTTTATTTGGATTTGTTGCTGTTCAGGTATGGTCTCAAAATTATTTTAACCTGGGGCAACTAAGTTATACCAACACCCCTCAAAATAAATTTGATACCGGTCGTGGTCAAACACAAGTGGAAGAATTAGCTCTTCAATTTGAAGTCCCCATAGTAATCAGCGAACGTACTACCCTCCTAGCCGGATTCTTCACGAATCAGACCGCTGTTAAGCTAGATCCACATAGTCCTGAAACCAAACTGAAGGTGCTAGGACTGGGATTGGGTGTTCATAAAACATTTAATCCTACGTGGTCAGCCACTTTTATGGGATTTCCAAAAATCGCATCCGATGTGATTACTCTTTCGGGAAACAACACCCAATTCGCTTTTTTAACCTTAATTTCCCAAACCAAGCAAGCCAACCTAAAATACCGGTATGGCATCTATGCCAATACCGAAAAATATGGCTTGATAATCGTGCCTATTTTTGGGCTTTATTACCTTAGTCCCAATTCCAGATTGGATGCCAATTTGAACCTGCCTATTTTGGCAGACATCAACTATCTATTAAGAAAAAATCTATGGCTTGGTATTAAATTTGACGGCTTGGGAACCACCTATTACTTAAACAATCAGGCCTACTCCTCTTCTGGTGCTTATGCATCCAAAATATCCAATGAGATTTCCACGTATTTAAGATTTGCACTCACCAAATCCCTCTATTTTAACACCAAAATAGGCTATGCTCTTGGTAGAAGTTATGATGTCTATCAAGCGAACGATAAGGTAGATTTAAACCTAATTGCCTTTTACTTTGGTGACAACAGAACTCGGCTAAATGACCGGTTTAAGGACGGTGCTATTTTTAAAGTAGAACTATTATACAGGCTCCATTTTTAAAAATAATTAGCTCTTCAGGCTTGACATATCGATAACAAAACGGTATTTGACGTCGCTTTTTAGCATGCGCTCATATGCGTTATTAATATCCTGAATTTTAATGACCTCAATATCAGATGTTATATTGTGTTCTCCACAAAAGTCCAGTAATTCTTGTGTTTCTGCGATACCTCCAATCAAAGAACCAGCCACACTCTTTCTTCCCATAATCATGGGAACCGTTACCAACATGGGATCTAAGGGTCCCAAATACCCAACTACCACCAAAGTACCATTTGTGTTCAGCGTGTTTACGTATGGGTTTAAGTCATGTACATAAGGAACGGTATCAATTATAACATCAAATTTACCCATGACTTGTTCCATAGAAGCTTCATCCGTAGAAATGACTACATCATGTGCTCCCAACTTTTTGGCATCGTCTATTTTTCCTTTTGACCTTGAAAACAACGTAACATGAGCTCCTAGGGCATTGGCTAGTTTAATAGCCATATGTCCCAAGCCACCTAGGCCCACAACAGCTACCTTACTATCTTTCCCAACATTCCAATGACGCAACGGTGACCAAGTGGTAATACCAGCACACAAAACAGGTGCTATTCCAGCTAAATCAAGATTTTCTGGCACACTCAATACGAAGGCTTCATCAACCACTATAGTTTCAGAATACCCACCGTGGGTGTTGGTTTCCAAATGTTTGTCATAGCCCCCATAGGTGCCCACCCATTCTGGGCAATATTGTTCCAAATCGTTTTTACAGTTTTGACAGGTTTTACAGGAATCTACCAAACAACCTACTGCTACAATATCATCTACTTTGTGTTTGGATACCTTAGAGCCAACCTCTACTACCCTACCTACAATTTCGTGTCCGGGGACAACGGGATACTGTGTCATGCCCCAATCATTTTTTGCAAAATGCAAATCAGAATGGCAAACACCACAATATAAAATATCGATTTTCACGTCCGTATTAGTGACGGTTCTTCTGTCTATTTGTAGGGGCAACAAATCAGTTTCTGCGGATTCAGCTCCGTAAGCTTTAACACTGTAATGATTCATTGGAATAAATTTTAAATGATGTGTTCTAAATTTACGAAAAATTAACCTCAATTTATTGATAGCCAATAAAAAACCGAGACTAAAGATCCTTACACCTAAGGAAATAAAAAATCCAACGATTTGAAATATGAAAAATGAAGTAAATAACCCTATCTGTTAATTTATTTTTTAATTAAAATTAATTTTAACAGATTATTTCCATCTAATCATCTAAATTAGTTCATTTAATTCAAAGCACTCATCATGAAAACTTCTAATTTAAGTAGGCGTGATTGGTTAAAAAAAGGCGCTTTAACATTGGGAGGATTGGCCTTAATGCCTTCCGATATTTGGGCCCATGCTGTAGAGACAGCCCAAACCAACCAAACCAAATACCTTTTTCCAACTACCAACAGCTTCAATGAATTTACGCCTCCCAAGTTTTTGGATCCCGAATTAAAAGCCATTTTAAGAGCCAATGAAAATCCATATGGGCCTCCACCCCTTGCTGCTAAAGCTTTTCAGGAAGACGTTTTTTCGGGAAATAGATATGCGTGGAAGACTCTTAATGATTTAATAAGCATGATTGCTGAAAAGGAAAACGTCTCACCCAAACAGATTTTAATGGCTCCTGGCTCTTCTGATATTCTAGAAAAAGTAGCCATGGTCTTTTTTCAAAATGGCGGGGACGTGATAAGTGCCGACCCTAGTTATATGTCTTTGATTAACGTTTCAAAATCAGTTGGAGGTCAATGGAAGTCCTATAAGTTATTGTCCGATTCCCAACATGATTTAAAGGCAATGGAAAAAGCTGTGGACAATCAAACCAAATTGGTATATATCTGTAACCCAAACAACCCAACAGGTTCAATTACCAACGCTGAAGATTTAAAAACCTTTTGTAAAACGGTTTCCAAAAAAGTTCCTGTATTTGTGGATGAAGCTTATATAGAACTTTCAAATAACGGCATAACCGATAGTATGGTTTCCTTAGTGAGTGAAGGCCATGACGTTATGGTGGCTAGAACTTTTTCAAAAATCCATGGAATGGCTGGATTACGAATTGGTTACTTAGTTGGAAAAGAAGAGACCATTAACCGCATTAATGATATTACCCGTGGCGGTATGGGTATCACTGGCCCATCTATTATGGCTGCGACTACGAGTTTAAAAGGTCAAGAATTTTTAGATATGACCAAAACCAAAATTGCCGAAGCCAGAGTATATACTCAGAAGTATTTGGAGAAAAAGGGATTTAAATACCTGCCATCGCAAACCAATTTTATGATTTTTGAAATCGATATGGATGGGAATTCATTTCTAAAAGAAATTTATGGCCGACAGGTTGGCGTAAGAGCCTTTAAGTTCTGGGATAAAAACTGGTGCCGTGTGAGTATGGGAACCATGAAAGAAATGGAAATATTCACCAAGGCAATGGATGAAATTTTTGTCTAATGTCTGAAGCCATCATTAAAGCACTTTCGTTCGTTACTTTTATCATTATTGGGTTGCTATTAAAATCTAAATTCAATAATGCCGAGGAAGTTAACGGATTAAAGAAGATTATTTTGTTGGTGGCTCTCCCCTGCACCATTTTTGTAGCGTTATTAAAGATTTCATTGCATGTAGAGTTGTTGCTTCTGCCGCTTTTTGCCTTAGGTTTTAATCTGTTTTTATTTGTCATTACCCCAGCCCTATTAAACTTGGTTGGAATCAAAAATAAATCTATTGCAAATACAGCCAAATTGCTAATTCCTTCTTTAGCTCCCGGATTATCATGCTTTCCGTTTATTTTAGAATTTTTAGGAGAACCTTATTTGGCCAAGGCCGCCATGACCGATTTGGGAAATAAGTTCTTTGTTCTTTTTATTTTATATCTGGTTGCCATCAAATGGCATTACCGTAATAAGAATAACAAACAAGAATCTGATTTAACACGATTAAAAACCTTGGTGAAGGTCATGTTATTTGAACCCATTAATCTTTTGATAATTCTAGCCTTGATTTTGCTTGTTTCCGGTATTTCACTTGCTGATTTACCACTGTTTTTACATGAAAACTTAAACCGATTGAGTTTGATAATGACACCCTTGGTCTTACTGTTTATTGGTTTGGCTGTAAAAATTAAAAAGAAACAACTGGGACAGGTATTTTCTTTACTTATGCTGCGCTATGGCATAAGCTTACTTCTAATCGCCGGTGTGGTTGCAGCATTAAAAATCCAAACAAATCAAGATGTATTATTTATGGTAGCCTTTGGCTTGAGTGCCTGCAGCTTTTGGCCCTTTGCACATATTTCATCTATAGCTGCTAAAGAAATGGATTTGCCCGATCATCAAAAAACTTTTGACAACCAATTTGCCTTAGGTCTATTAGCAATGTCTTTACCGCTTTCGGTGCTACTAATACTAATTATTTTTACAACTGGAGACACGTTTACAAATCCATTGCCTATCATCTTATTGGCAACAGGTTTAATTACTATTGGCTCCCTTTTTACCATCTTCAAATGGGTAAAGAATCAGGTTATATTGAAAAGTGATTTGAGAAAAATAAACTAATTCATTAAAAATAGAACTTAAAAAAAACTTCTTAATTTTCATTAAGAAGTTTCACATCATCATAATTATTAAACAAATCTATTTAAATAATTCTGCGTTTTCCTTTAATACAATATCCTTATTAGCCACATACATATCACCCATTTTTTCAGTTTTCAGGATAATATCTAAGTTCTTTTTTGCCAATTTTTTACGGCACATTTTAGTTAAATAAGGATCATCATCAAATACAAAAGAAGGTAACCCATAAGCTTCTTTTCCTTCTTCTTTAATAGTAGGATGTATCAATCGTAATTCTTTACTATGAGGGTAAGAACCTGGAATAAAGGTGTAAAACGTATAAGAACCATTGGCGTCTGTTTTTACCCAACCTCTATGCTTTACATACTTTTTTTGTCTATCGTAATTGACATCATACATACCAGTTTCATCGGCCTGATAAATAAAAACAATGACATCTTGAGCAGGCGTCACACCATCACTTTTATAAACAGTCCCTGTAATTTTTAATGGATTTTCCTTGGATTGAAAATCTGGGATACTGTCGGTATTGCTCAACTGACTTTCGGTATAATCATAGATAGGATTTCTGGTCATGTAATCAAATGGGACTTCTTCCAAAACTTGAGCCCTATCTTGCGCATGAACCGTCTGAAAAGTAGTAGACAAAGTAATGAAAACAAGGAATAATAATAACTTTTTCATGAGGTATTATTTAATTAATCGGTTTAAAATTAATTGATTAACTAAACGCCACATAAAAAATCTTATGAACTAAAAAAATACACGATTAACCGAAAATAGGTTCAAAAAAATTCGATAAAATACCGTTTATCAAAATTTGGATGCAAAAAAAATACCATCAGAAGAAAATCAGATGGTATTTCCATAATTATTATAAGTCCTTTAAGATGCTACCTGTTCGCTTGCTTTTGGATAGTCGGTATATCCTTCACTTCCTGGTGTATAAAAAGTATCTTGATTCCATTCGGCCAATTCCAAATTATTAGCGAAACGTTCCACTAAATCCGGATTTGAAATAAATGGTTTTCCGTATGCTACCAAATCGGCATCTCCATTTTCAATGACCTGATTTCCCTTTTCTTGATCAAAATTAGAGTTAATAATCAAGGTTCCATTATAAAGCGGTCTAAAATGTTTGGCTATTTCGGTCACCGCATATGATATATCCGAAACATCTGTAAACGGTTCTGAAAGGTGTATATAAGCCAAGTCATAATCGTTTAATTTTTTAATAATATATTCAAAGGTTGGTATGGTTTCTTCATCCATTGTCATTCCGAAAACACCATTTAAAGACGGATTAAAGCGGGCCCCTATCTTTTGCTCTGGCATCACTTCTTTAATGGCATCTAAAACCTCGAAAAAGAAACGTGCTCTGTTCTCTATACTTCCACCATACTCGTCTATACGCGTATTGGATGTGGCGTTGAAGAACTGGTGAAATAAATATCCGTTTGATGAATGTATTTCTACGCCATCAAATCCAGCTTCCATAGCATTTTTTGCTGCCTTCTTAAAATCTTGAATGGTACGAAGTATATCCTCCTTGGTCATTTCCTTAGGGGCAACTGTTTCTTTAAATCCTTCTGGTGTGTAAGATTGGGCATTCGGATTGATAGGCGATGGCGCCAATGGTAATTCTCCATTATGAAAATCTGGATGAGACATTCTACCTACATGCCATAACTGAATAAAAATCTTTCCTCCTTCATTATGAACTTTATCTGTTACCAATTTCCATCCCTCAACCTGCTCTTTACTATGTATACCTGGTGTGTTTATATAACCAACAGCCTCTTCAGATACCTGAGATCCCTCAGAAATAATTAGACCAGCACTTGCTCGCTGTTGATAATAAAGCCCTTGAAGATCTTCTGTTGGTTTTTTCTCTGCATTATTGGCTCTACTGCGTGTCATAGGAGCCATGACCACTCTATTTTTTAAATCTAAATTATTTGATTGATATGGTTGTACTAAAGCTTGTTTACTCATATTATATGTTGGATTTAAGTATTAAATTATTTTGATTTTTTAAAATTAGTAAACATGGTATTATTTTCCTAGGTAAATTGATTGTTTAACTTCAATTTATGAAACTTAAATAAATTAAAAAATGGAAAGCGGCCTAAACCTCGTTTTAGACCGCTTTTCAAAAAACTCATTAATCAACTATTCTATAGGAAGAATAAACCCATCAATCAAAAAACTAAATGTTCATCCAAATTACTTGGTATCAATCATTATAAATATCAACTAACTTATTTACAGTATAAATATACGAATTTTGTTTCACTTTTTAAACTTTTTGTTAAACAAAATTGTTTATTTCTTTTGCACCATCCGTTCCGATTCTATATTTCTAAAATTGTTCTCATTTTTTATATTTGTTTCTATGGAAATTTATAACCCAAAAGAATGGTTTAAGGCTGTATTTTACGTTCATAAATCAGATACGTTAAGAAAACTGACTCCTTATTTGTTTATTACAGCCGCCTTTTCATATGGTGTTGCCTACTTAGAATTGGAATATTTTAATCTATCAGCCAAACACTGGGTAAAGAACATTACCGTAGTACATAATTTATTGGGTTTTGCATTATCCTTACTATTGGTTTTTAGAACCAATACGGCATATGATCGTTGGTGGGAAGCCAGAAAGCAATGGGGCGCCCTTACCAATACCAGTAGAAATTTAGCCCTTAAAATGAATGCCTTACTCCCTAAAGATGACAAAGCAAATCGTCATTTTTATAGAAAAGCGATTCCCATGTATTCCCAAAGTTTGTATGCATTCTTAAGGTCTGATTATTCAACCTTCATGTTGGATGAAAATGAGCACCCAGAACTTGGAGATGCCTTCAGTAAAAAGAAGCACGCTCCCAATCAAGTAGCCTCGCTCCTATTTAAAAAAACGAATATCTTATATCAACAAGGGATTATCTCAGGTGAACAGTTATTAGCTGTAAATAATGAATTGGAAGGATTTACCAATATATGTGGTGCTTGTGAACGAATTAAAAATACACCTATCCCCCATTCTTACAGTACCTTCTTAAAAAAGTTTATTGTTTTTTATGTCGCTACTTTACCCATGGGATATGTGTTTTCTCTAGGGTATTTTGTCTCTTTAGCAGTACCTTTTGTTTTTTATGTATTGGCTTCATTAGAACTTATTGCTGAAGCCATAGAAGATCCGTTTGGTTGGGATTCGGATGATTTACCAATAGAAAAAATGGCTGAGAATATGAAAAAACACACCCATGAAGTGTTGCTGCCCTAGAAGATTTTCTTGATGTTAATAAAGACTACTTAGATTGTACAAATCTATTGATATCTTTCTTGGCACCGTAGACTACCAAAATATCTTCCTTATGAAGCACATAGTTGGGATCGGCCACTCCATGAACCTTGAAAACTTGCTTTGAGGTACCTAATAAATTCTTTTCTTCGGAAGCGGACATGGTGGTCAATATAAGCAGATTGAAATTTTCTCTAATATTTATATCCTTTATGGTTTTGCCATAAAATTGTTTTGGCACATTAATTTCAACAATACTGAATTCCTCACTTAACTCAAAGGAATCCAAAATTCCCTTTAGACATAATTTTTTGGCCCATCTTTCCGCCGATTCTTGTTCCGGATGAACAATTTGATGTATACCGATGGCATACAATACTTTTTCATGAAGGGAATCAATAGCTCTACTAACCAATTTTTTCACATTCATGTTTTTAAAAAGAGCTGTTGCCATTACATTGGCACCCCTGTTTTCACCAATGGCTATGACCACCATATCAGTATCTTTAAGGGGCAATCCAGACACGGTAAACTCATCTGTGGCATCCATGCAAATGGTATGGGAAATCTTCTCCTTATAGCTCTCCACTTTATCCATACTAGTATCAATACCTATAACCTCATTGCCTTGTTCTGTAAGTTTGACGGCTAGAGCCGATCCAAAACTTCCTAATCCAACAACAATATATTTCATAACAACATCTTTTTAATTGATTGTAATTTCCTCTGTAGGATATCTGTAATTCTTCTGTTTCACCTTTTTAAATAGTGCGATAAGAATAGTCAACATACTTACTCTCCCAATAAACATAATCGCAATGATGACAAATTTACTAAGGGGACTCAATGCAGCAGTAATACCAAGACTTAAACCAACCGTACTATATGCTGAAAAACATTCAAAAGCGATATCTAATAATTTCATGTCTTTGTCGAAAATGGAAATTAAGATAATCCCAGTTCCAATCACCATAAGCGATAAAGAAATGGCTGCAAAGGCTCTTCTCACTGAAATTTCTGCAATCTCTCTCCTAAAAATTTCGATTTTGGTTTTTCCTTTTGCCAAACTCAAAAAATTTAGGGTTGCTATGGCAAACGTATTGGTTTTAATACCACCTCCAGTAGATGCTGGTGAAGCTCCCACCCACATCAGAAAAAAGATTAACATGACCGTAGAAAAATGTAATTCGGCCATATCTATGGTATTGAATCCTGCCGTTCTGGGTGTAGTTGCCCCAAATAAAGCGGTTACAAACTTTCCAAATGCGCTATGTTCTGCCAAAGTATTATTATACTCATCAATAAAAAATGCTATCGTCCCGACTATGGTTAAAATGGCTGTTGTCACCAAGGATATCCTACTATTGATGTGTAATACCCAGGGTTTATACGTTTCTTCCATCCCTGATAAATAGAATACCTTTCTATTAATGAAATACTTGATATACTTCAAAAGGTTTACCACTATAGGAAAACCCAATCCACCTAAAACAAAGGCTACAATTAATACAAGTTGGAGCACATAGTTGTACCTAAATCCATCTTCATAAATACTATTCGACAATGTGGAAAAACCGGCATTACAAAAAGCTGAAATACTGTGAAAAACTGAAAAAAAGATCCTATCAAAAAAACTTTCAAATAGATCTTTGCGAACACTTACAAAAATGAGGACCGAAGCCACAATTTCGATAGAAAAAGTAATGGCCAAAATCCGCTTAAAAGTTGTAAATACCTCTCCCAGCTTATTGGCTCCTGTCATGTCACTTAACGTCTGCTGGTTTTCATAACTAGAGCCTCCTTTAAAAAAGTAGCTAAAATAACTGGCCACTGTCAATATCCCAATACCACCTGCCTGAATAAGTGCTAGAATAACAGATTGTCCAAACACAGTAAAATAACTACCTGTATCTACCACAATTAACCCCGTTACACAAACAGCACTTGTAGAAGTAAACAAAGCATCTAAAAATGATAACCCTTCATAAGTTGCATTCGGGAGCATAAGTAATAAAGTCCCAACCAAAATGATTCCAAAAAAACTCATGATAAACAACTGAGCGGGATTCATCAAGGTTTTTTTGTAACTAATATTTTGTTCTGAAAACTCCCTTATAAAGGTTAATAGGATAGCAAATTTTACCCAATTGTCATTGTATAAAAAAGAAATATGCTTGTGAGCCTCTTCTCCCAAAAAATGAGCGTATAGGATATTTACCGTAATTAGGATAGTAACTACGTCAAAAATAATGACTGACCGTTTAATTTCTTTTAGCTTCTCAATATATCTCAGAATGGTCACGCCAATTCCCAAACCTATAACCACAAAATAAAACGTATTGAAAATTCTTTGGATCTCCAATGAT
Organism: Mangrovimonas sp. ST2L15; assembly: GCF_001280515.1. Lineage (GTDB taxonomy): Bacteria > Bacteroidota > Bacteroidia > Flavobacteriales > Flavobacteriaceae > Mangrovimonas > Mangrovimonas futianensis. The sequence goes on from NZ_LBIQ01000018.1 coordinate 109,660, forward strand.
TTGTCATAACCAAAATCCAGCAAAAACATCAACACACCTAACACGCTTGAAAGGAAGGCTAAATGATAAAGAAGTTTTGAAGTAAAAAAATTTTCTTTTTTAAAGGGACTCAAAGCATCTATTTTTATTTGTCATATAATTTGGTGTCTTATAAAAACAGAAAATAATTATGACTTTGAACAAGCAAAAGTTCAAAATAAAAATGACAGATTCAAAGAAATATCGAAATTCTTTTTAAAAAAACAAAAGCATCAAAAATTGACACAAGGATTTTAACGATTGCCTTAAAAACTCTATAATAATTGGTATTTTAGTCTCATGGAAAAAATAAAAAAATCAATAAACAAAGAAACACCCGTATCCCATGATATCCATCCATTAATAAAAAACAGATGGAGTCCTAGGGTTTTTGATGAGCAAATGGTAAGTGAAGAAGACATGAAAACGCTTTTTGAAGCAGGTAGATGGGCTCCAAGCTCCAATAATCTGCAACCATGGGCCATTATTTGGGGAGAAAAAGGAAGTGAAACGTACGAAAGAATTTATAATGTTTTAAGTGATTTTAATCAAGGATGGGTTAAAAATGCCCCTATCCTTCTTCTTACAGCTTACAATACCAAAAACCCAAATGGCAATGAAAATTTTCATGCACTTCATGATGTAGGATTGTTTATGGCTACTCTAAGTATTCAGGCAGAATCCATGGGAATAGCGGTCCATCAAATGGGAGGTGTAAAACATCAAGATGCAAAAAAGGAATTTAATTTACCTGAGGATTATCATATAGCGACATCTGCAGCCATTGGATTTTATGGCGGAGATCCTGATAAACTTCCAGAAGACTTAAAAGAATCCGAATTGGAAGAAGTTAGAAAACGTAAAGATCAAAAGGAATTTATTTTTAAAGGGGATTTTAAATAATAGTAACCCATTCCTAATTTGATCAAGTTTATTTGGAGGGAGTATTTTCTAATAGCTCTCTCCTTTTTTTTACTTGACCACCAGCTTTTTAATGGTCTTTGATTCCGTATTGTGAATTGAAGCCATATAGATTCCTGCTGATAGTTGCGAGACATTCACCGTAGAAGACTGCATAGGCAATGATTGTTGAAAAATTAAATCGCCTCTTAAGCTAAAAATCTCCAAAACACTGTCATTAGGAGCATTAGAAATTGTTAAGGTATCCATAACTGGATTTGGGTAAATGCGAATGGTTTTATCCTCTAATTCAACATCCTTAACCGAAAGAGTAGCACATTCCTCTTCATTAGCTACAAAAAATGTATTACCTCCTATGTTCCAATTAGCAAGAGTTACGGCTGTAGTTTCATCGACCATAATACATGACAAAGACTCATTACCTGACATGTTAAATTCAACAATATTTCCATTATTGCCATTTCTTAAATCAACAGTTGTCAATTCATTATTCTGGCACTGTATTCTCCTCAAAACCCCATTATCTGATAAATCCAAGGATGTCAATTGATTATTAGCTGCATAAAACAAACTTAATTGTGGATTGCTACTTAAATCGATATTTGTAACCTCATTATTGAACATAAGAATTTTCTCCAATAGTGGATTGCTGCTCACATTTAAACTGGTTAAACCATTATTTGAGCAGTTTAAATATGATAATGCAGGGTTATTTTCTAGATTCAAATTGGATATATTGGATTGGGAACAATCTAATATTTCTAACAAAGTATTATTGCTAATATCTAGATTTGAAAGATTATTGGTGCCAACAAACAAGCTCTTTAGATTGGTATTCAATGAGACATCGATTGTGTTTAAATTATTTCCATAGCATAACAAAAACTCCAATCCAGGATTTCCCGAAACATCTAATGAAGACAAATTATTTAAATTACAGGATAAATATTCGAGGTTGAGATTATTTGAAACATCTAAACTGGAAATGTTATTATTACTGATGTCAAGTTCTTCCAGCTCTAAATTGGCCAGAATATTTAAAGCGCTTAACTGATTGTCTTTGATATCTATAGATTTTAAATCTATATTTTGACTTAAATCAACTTCTTCCAAATTATTGGAATAAACATTCAAATGTCTTAAACTTATAAATGCTTCGATACCATCAAGATTGTGAATAAAATTGTCAAAAATATTAAGGGTGGTCACATTTTCAGCATCACAATTCAAAATATCTCCTGTCATTCCATTGGTATCAATACCCAGGGTCACAAGAGCCTGTTCAAAATTGGTATCTGGAATGGGGGTTGATTGAGACCATGCAAAGGAAGAAACCGCAGTTAAAATAAAAACTGACAAGAAGTACTTTACGGTATTCTTTGGGTAAAAAACCATAATCGTCAATAGCTTACAAAGGGATTATTAATAGCAAGTCAAATATATCATAATGAAGGAATTAATGCATATTTAATCGATAGGAGAATAATTAATCCGTTAAGTGACTTCTCTTGTATGTAAACTTCTCAAAAAATAGTTATTCCAATTGAAGTCTTCTTAAAGAAAATGCAGAATATTAACAAATATCTAATTTTTTAATATTCTTCAAAGTGAAAAATATGTAACTTTATAAATATCAAAATTATACCCCTCCAAACTACCTCTATTAGATTTTGAAATAAATTTATTTACCACGTAGCAACCAAGCTTATGTAACGAAATAAAATCAAGCAAATTCTTATAAATTTTAATCAATTGAAATTATCATGAAAAAGCAACTTTTAATTTTACCGCTTTTGCTATTTGTTTTCATAGCAAACTACCAATTATCTGCTCAAGAAACAGCCTCAGATTTACAAAGTTTAATCGATATGAGAGCGAGCAACCTTGACTATCAAATGAGAAATCATGGTTATGAATTTATAAAAACTGAAAAGTCTGGATATAATGCCTACCAAAATTGGTGGAGTTCGAGAAAAGAAAAATGTGTAACAGTTAGAGTTTCTGATGGTAGAATTAAATCTATTGTTAATTCACCCGACTTTGATTGTAATAAATCCAATAGAAATTATTCCAATAATCACCGAAATAATGGCAATTCCTTCTACTATGATAACAATGAAAAAACAAATTACAATTATAGTAGATATGTCAATAATTCAGCTACTTCTGCTTATGGTAAGTTAGAAGATGATGGTTTTCATGAAATAAAAACGCACCAAGAAGATGGTTACACCTATAAGCTGTGGTATAAAAACAGGACTAATGAATGCCTTAAAACGGTTAGCTATGACTATAAATTAACCAAAGTTTTATATTCTCATCATTGTGATGAAAATAACAGAGGTTATTCAAATAATAGAGGATACTCAAATAGAAACCGAGGAAATTTTTATGATTCCTATGATCATGAAGATACGCACACTAATTACACATCTTATATTAATAAAGGAGCCACAACAGCATATCGTAGACTAGAAGATGACGGATTTAAAGAAATTAAAATTTTCCAAAAGGACGGCTATACTTATAAGTTGTGGTATAAAAACAGAACCAGAGAATGCATTAAAACGGTTAGTTACGATTATAAATTGACAAAGATTTTGTTCTCTCATCATTGCGATGAAAACAGATAAAATAATAACCTATATATCAGTTATTTAATTAAAAATATATTAATTTAGAAAGATTCAATTTCAAATAATAATATCATGAAAAAAACAAGCTTATTAATTCTTTTTGTCTTTACAGTTTTTCTTTCATTTTCTCAAGAAACCGCCTATGACCTTAAAGATTTGGTTGACATGAGAGCTAGCTCTCTTGATAACGAAATGGGAAATCGTGGTTACGATTGGATAAAAACTGAAAAATCTGGGTATAATTCCTATCAAAATTGGTGGAATAATCGGAAAAACAAATGTGTCTCGGTGAGAATAAGTGATGGTAGAGTAAAATCTATTGTTAATGCTCCTAATTTTGATTGTAATAAATCTAGAGGGAATAGCTCAAACAATAGAGGTGAATTCCACCACTCTAATGATAATGAAAGAAATAACGACAATTATCAGACTTACGTGAATGGTCCCGCCACCTCTGTTTACAGAAAGCTTCAAGACGATAATTTTAAAGAGGTTAAAGTTTTCCAAAAGGATGGTTACACCTATAAACTTTGGTATAAGTATCGAACCAAAGAATGTCTAAAAACGGTTAGTTATGATTATAAATTAACTAAAATACTATTTTCCCATCATTGTGATGAGAACCTATAAATCTTCTTAACGAAAACATAAAAAAGCAACCACGTGGTTGCTTTTTTCATTAGTTAGAAATCCTATCAGCCTAAAAGGTTATATTTTTGCAGCACAAATTATTATTATGAAAATACAGAGTCTTACAATTTTTAGAATTTTAGCCTTCCTAGAGGGTATCTCCTATATTTTATTACTTTTTGTAGCTGTTCCAATTAAATATTGGCATGGTGATGAACAGTATGTCAAGTTATTGGGAATGCCTCATGGACTTCTTTTTATAGGATACATTGCTTTAGCCATTTTAATTAGTAAAGAGCGGAACTGGAATACTAAGGAAACTGGAATTGTGCTTTTAGGATCTATTATTCCATTGGGTACCTTTTTTGTAGATGCCAAGTATCTCAAAAATTCCTAACAAATGAATAATTTGACTCATTTCTTTTATGACTTATTTATTGAACGGGGCCTGAGCGAAACCAGTGCTACTTTATTGAATATGCTCTCCCTTTTGATTTTATTGGTTATTTTAATTTTTACGACTGATTTTATCACTAGGAAGATTTTGGTTCAGGCATTCAGTAAATTTGCAGATCGTACTACAACTCAATTTGATAACCTCTTAATAAAACACAAAGCTCCTAGAAACTTAGCACATTTAGTGCCTTTGCTTTTAACCATCGAGCTATTTCCTATTGTATTCAATGACTATCCATCCGTAGAGCAGCCTATTGAAACTTTATTGAAAATTTACGGTGTTTTATTATTTATTTGGATTTTAAGGAGCATCCTTAAAACCCTCGAATCCTATTTCAAAACCATTCCTTCCTTAAAGGATAAACCTATTGACAGCTATGTGCAAGTAGGCATGCTAGGTGTTTGGATTGTAGGTATTGCCTTTTGTTTTGTTATCATTACAGATATTACTCTTATTCAATTTTTCACTACTCTAGGTGCTGCTTCAGCAGTATTACTTTTAATTTTCAAGGATACTATCTTAGGATTTGTAGCCAGCATCAATGTGGCTGTAAACGATACTGTAAGAATTGGCGACTGGATTACCATGGAAAAATATGGTGCAGATGGAGACGTTATTGAAATCAATTTAAATACCATCCAAGTTCAAAATTTTGATAAAACAATAACTAATATTCCAACAGGGTCACTAATGACCGATGCATTTACCAACTGGCGTGGAATGTCTGACTCTGGAGGAAGACGAATTAAACGAGCCATCATTATTAAAGCGACTTCCATTAAATACTTAGCCCAGGAAGAAATTGATGATTTAAGGAAAATTCAATTGATATCAGATTATGTTTCCCAAAGACAAGAAGACATCAATCATTACAATAGAGAAAAGAACATAGATAAATCGGTTTTAATAAATGGTCGCAATTTGACCAATTTTGGAGTTTTTAGAAAATATATTCAAAATTACATAGAAGGTCATTCGGCTATAAATAAGGACATGACCATCATGACCAGACAATTGGCTCCAACTCCACAGGGAATACCTTTGGAGATCTATGCTTTTAGCTCTGATAAGCGTTGGGAAAATTACGAATACATTATGGCTGATATTTTCGATCATCTCTTGGCTGCTGTTCCTTATTTCAAACTAGAAATATTTGAACTTCAAAATTTCGATCCAAACGTAATTAAATAAAAAAAAGAGCAGATAACTGCTCTTTTTTTTATTTCTATAATTTAGGATACTCCTAATTCCCACTTTCTTTTTTAGCATCTTCCACCATTTTTTCATTTGGTAAAATTGCTAGATTCACACGTCTGTTTTTAGATCTTCCCTCAGAAGTTCCATTGTCATACATGGGCTGGGTTTCACCAAACCAGTTAGTGGTAAATCTTGAACTACTTAAACCTTGACTTACAAAATAATCGCGAACAGAGTTAGCACGATTTTTAGACAAAGTCATGTTATAAGAGGCATCACCAGTGCTATCTGTGTGTCCTACTACAAGTACATTAGTATCTGGATACTCTTTCAATACATTAGATAACTTATCAAGAGTCACTTGAGAAGCAGAGTTAATATTATATTTATTGGTATCAAAATAAACACCACTATTTTCATCAAATGTTACTACAATTCCATTATCCACTCTTTCTACTTGAGCCCCTGGTATTTCCTCTTCAATTCTTTGGGCTTGTTTGTCCATTTTATTACCAATAAGAACTCCTGCTCCACCTCCAATGACACCACCAATAACAGCCCCTAGTTCACCGTTACCTCCTTTACCGGCATTGTTACCAATTATAGCACCAATAATGGCACCACTAGCAGCACCTATGGCAGCACCTTTTTGCTTATTATTTGCGTTTTGAACAGATTCACAATTGGTCATGGTAAACATTACCGAAACGGCTATTACCATTGTTGTTATTTGTTTTAAATAAGTTTTCATTAGTCGCTTGTTTTAGTAAAGTTCATAAATATTGTAAAAGGTTTTCCATCATCCAATGTCACGGTTTGTTGCCATTGCATATTTGATTCAGACAATTGAGCTAACTTAAGTCTAAATCCTTGATTGGTTTCAGATTTATGTTTTGCATTGGTAGGCTTTAACATAAAATCATACAAACCTGTATCCTTATCAATAGTTTGAATACTAAAGACAAAGTTGCGTACAGATGAGTCACAATCCATACCGCTTAACGTATAATTCCCCGTATTGTTATTAGGGATAAAACGCCATGTACTACCTTCAAAACATGCTTGTTCGGCATCATTTAAAAGGTTGACATTAAATTCTCCTGATTCGCTATAGGTAATGGAATTTAAACTCCAGTATCCTTTCATGACTTTTTTGGAAACTCCTGCTGTTTTGGTAGAACCGCAAGAGAAAATGGTAGCCACAACCATGAATAATAGAAGTGATTTTTTCATAGTGTTAATGGTTATTAATTATTGATTAATCTACCCTAAATTTACGAATTATACTACATTCAAAGATGTTAAGCTCTTCCAAAAAATTCTTAAACCTTGTTAAGACAATCGGTTTTTCACAAACTCTACTTCAGTCTTTCCATGTGGTTTCGGTTTGCCATCATTACCTAAATTTACCATAACAATATTGTCAACCGTTAAAATAGTTTCTCTAGTCATTTTATTTCTGGCTTCACATCTTAAACTTAAAGAGGATTTTCCAAATTTAATGACCTCGATTCCAAGTTCTATAATATCTCCTTGTCTGGCAGAACTCATAAAATTGATTTCAGACATATATTTGGTAACTACCCTAGAATTTTCTAACTGAATTATTGTATACAAAGCTACTTCTTCATCAATCCAAGCTAGTAGTTGCCCCCCAAACAGGGTTTCATTGGGATTAAGGTCTTCTGGTTTCACCCATTTTCTGGTGTGGAATCTCATAATTATAATAATTTTTGTTGATCTGAATCATTTGGAATTTTTAAATTGGCATTCAACTCATGATTCAACTTTTTAATAAAATAAGTGGACAATAAAGGAGATTCTTTTTCAATATTTTGATGAACAAAGAAATCAATTTCCTTAATGCCTTGTTCTTTCCATTCTTTTAAGCGTGCAATCCAATCATCAAGACGACTATAGTCACTCGGGTGGTTAGCACCAACATATCTAATGAATGCCTTGGGATTTGTTAATCGCATATGCATTAAATCCCTCCTACCTGCAGTATCTACGATGATATTTGTTACATCATTTTTCTCCAACAAATCATAAACTTGATTGGCAACAGCTTCATCATTATACCAATCGGTATGTCTAAATTCCACGGCAAGGGGAATTTCTTTAGGCCATGATTCTACAAAACCAATTACCCTATCAAAATCCTTAGGTGAAAAGTTATTGTGCATTTGTAAAAAGACCGTTCCTAGTTTTTCCTTGAGTTGTATAGCACTGTATAAATAATCATTAACCACAGTCTTTACCTCATTTAACCGTTTCCAATGACTTATTTCCTGATTAATTTTAGGAAAGAACCTAAATTGGTCTGGGACTTTTTCATACCAAGTCGTAAACTGCTCAGGAGAAAAAATTCTATAAAAAGTAGCATTCAGCTCAATGGAATTGAACTGACGCGAATAATAAGACAGCTCATCCTTGGTGCCTCTGGGATAAAATCCCTTTAAATCTGCCCTATTCCATTTGGCGCAGCCCACATAATATTCCGGTTCATTGTCATCCTTGACCAAATTAAGCACTCTGCTCGTATCTATATGATCTGGAGGTAATGTAAAGTCAATGTTTTCTGGGTTATCTACACTTCCAAATTTCATATAAAATCTTTTATTCAAAGGTACTTCATAATAATGGCTTTCAAAATGTAAACTCCCAAATGTTGATAAAAATGTTAACATCAAAATATTAGCCCAACATAATCACCTAACAATATGATTAAATTTAATCAAAACTTACAGCCATGAGAAACCGAAGTACTGACTTACTACAGTGTCGTCCTCAAATTCCTTCAGCCGTATTTACTGAAACCATGAGCAGCGACGAACGATTTCAAAATGCCACTTTAAGACCCATTATTAAACTTCAAAATGACCTTTTTGTTGAAGTTTTTAAAAATTATGTCCACAAGCACAAAAATGTATTTTATAGTTTAACAGTGCCAAAACAAATGGAGTATATAGAAAATGCCATTCAGAAGGACATTAAGTTTAGAAACTCTTTAAAAGGTATGGTCATTGGTCATTTCACCGTTGAAGAATATCAATTTTACATTACTAATTCCTCTGCTTTAAATAAAAGGATGATGAATATTGTCAAGGATCGCTTAATAGATAACCTACAGATTTTACAGCCACTCTGTGCCTAATTAATGAATACAAAATTTGAGTTGCTACAGGTTTGTATAGACCATGTACAAAAGCGTATTGAAAGTTATAAAAGCGAAATAGCTCTAATCAAAGAATCCATTGAATCCAATGATAAAAGTTCTGATGAGGAAGATGACTCTGGAAACAGTAAGCTTTTTGAAGATTTAGAGAAAAATTCTCAATATTTAAATGATGCCCAAAAAACAATGGGCATTATTAAAAGTATCAACCCAAATATTAGGCATGAAACATGTGTACTGGGAAGCTTAATAAAAACGCAAGAAAACTCTTTTTTTATATCTGCTAGTATCGGAAAGATTGACCTTGATTTAGGCTCCTATTATGCCATTTCTTTACAATCGCCTATTGGGCAATTGATGAAAAATAAAAAAGCTGGAGATCATATAGAATTTAATGGTAAAACTTTTTCAATTTTAGATATTAAATAATGGATTCACCATTTAAATTGGTGGTCAAGACATCACTCATATAATCAAAGTAAGGTCTAATCAATTGAAATGATTTGTCTACATCATCCAGGAAATTTTCTGAAAGAACCTCTTTATCTGTATATTTTTTGATGAAAATATATTGTTTTTTCCTAATGAGATCTATGTTGGGATGGTCTTTTTCAAAATCTCTTGGAGCTGTTTTTAATTCGTCTCCTTGTAAGTCACCCCAAACCGATTTGAATTTAGGGTCTGCCATTAAATCCCTCATTTCTGAAGCATCCATTTCAAACTCTCTTCTAATCCTATTCAAATCATCTTTATTAGGTTCCCAGAATCCCGTTGCAATAAAGGATTCATTATTTGGAGATAGATGTAAATAATACCCACCTCTTAACTCAGGTTTTTTTCTATGAAAAGAACCTCCAAAATGGGTTTTATAGGGTTCTTTATTTTTTGAAAATCTAACATCCCTATAAATTCTAAAAATTTTAAGATTATCTACATCGTCATGCATTTTCAATTTCGACAATAAAACCTCATAAAATGCCTTAACCTCTTTTTGCACCAGTTGAAATTCCTTTTTATGGTCATTAAACCAATCACGATTATTGTTATTCTTTAACTGGTTCAAGAAAGTAAATACATCTGAAGATAATTGTGTCGCCATTCATTTTTAATTTAATTAAAAGTACAAAAAAAAAGTCCCAAATGAATGGGACTTTTCTTGATGGTTATTTATTAAAGGAATTATTGGATGTCTTTAACAGCAACAAATTCCTGTTTGACTAATTTATTTTTGTTTTCATCGAAGTATTCTACGGTAAAGTTACCTTGACTGTTAAAATAGCCAATTCCTGAATACTTATCAGATCTAAAAAAGTAATGGTTTTTGGTGCTTGACTGAATCGCGTTACCAAAATTTACATCACTATCATTTTTAACAGCGACCACCTTGAAACCAGTATCACATCTGTCAAAGTCATACATAGTACCATCGCAAACATATTGTGCAGTTTGCAACTTAGAATCATAAAAGACATCATGATCGCTATCAACTTCCACAGTTTTGGTTACTTTTTTCGGTGAAGCTACAATGGATTGATTGACCTTATTCTTGTCATCTTCATCCAATTTGATTTCCTGCTCCTCTTTGGTCGTTACTTTGATCTTTTTTTCAGTAACTTCTCTACCATTATCAATTTTAATGGTTTTTACGGTTGTTTCCTCAGAAACATTTTTTGGCTTTTCTTGAGCCAACAGAACTCCTGAAAATAGGAAACAAGCAGTATATATTATCGATTTCATTTTAAGAATTTTAAGGTTAAACAATTAGAAGAATTAAGTTGCGTGCTGTTTATTAATCTACAGCATCTTCAACTTCATCGGCTGCATCCTCCAATCCATCACCTACATCATCAGCAGCTTCTTCAATTTTATCTCCAGCATCCTTTTCTTCTCTACAACCTACAAAGGCAGTAGATACGGTAAACATCAGCATTAACATATAAATTAAACGTTTCATAATTTTTAAGGTTTTAGGGTTAATTAAAATATTGTTTGAATAAGTTTTTAAGAATGAGATATGATTATCTTTTAACCAAACCTCTAACAAGTGATATAACTAGTAGAACTAGAAATACAAAGAAAATAATTTTGGCAATCCCGGCAGCTGCTCCCGCAACGCCTCCAAATCCTAAGATTGCAGCAATAACAGCAATAACTAATAAAGCAATAGTCCAACGTAACATAATAAATTGTTTTAAGGTTAATAATAATGAATCGTAAAAAAGATTCTTATTCAAGATACGTTGCTAATGAGTGACTTATACTCTACATTAACAGTATTTAACTTACATTTTTTTTCTTTAACAAAAATTATGTTAAGATTTAATCTGTTGTTCTTAAAAGTTTTAAGAAGGAGGTTTATTGGAATTCGATCTTATTTAAAATCAAACCTGAAGCTGGTGCAATGTAATTACTTATAGAAAATTCAGATGTGTCTAAACTACACTCAATATCTTCCAAGCTAAGTTCATTTTTTCCCAATCTAATAAGGGCACCCATCATTAATCTAATTTGATTTCTGCCAAATCCTTGCCCAACCACACGAAGCATATAGGACTTCTCTGGAAAAAAATTGGCTGTATACAAATCATTTTCAACAAGTTCGCAGGTATCGATCGTTCTATCATACAACCCCTGATCTGTGGCTCGATAGCAATAATTCTTGAAGTTATGCTGTCCTTCAAACAACTTGGCTCCGATCTTCATTATATCGATATTCAACTCGTCCAAAATAGTTGTTAGGATTGGAGCGCAAAATGGATGGCATTTTTGCCCATGAGTAAACAAATAGACATATTCCTTTAATTTAGAATTTTGGATGATGTTAAAACTTTCATCTACTTCCTGGATATTTAAAGCCCTTATATCTTGAGGTAAATTGTAATTAAACCAATTTAAAAATTGATCCAAATCATCGATGGGTTCATAAACGAAAAGTTCAAAAGCAGTTTCATTAGCTGACACCATAGCATCCGTTCTACCAGCCACCAAAGTTTTAAATGTTTTCCCCTCCAACACATATTTAAAGGTTCTATCTATCATTAAATGAAGGGTTTTTAGGTTGGGTTGTTTTTGCCATCCATGGAATCTGTATCCTAAATATTGACATTTAATGAGGTAATAGAAACGCTTTTGAAACACTTATTTTTTGATTTAATCGATTAAAAAGTTATCTGTTTTTCTAAGTAAAATTATTTTTATAACTTCATTCTAATCTGCTAATCTAACTATTAAAAATACAATGACAGACAATTTAACAATCAAACCACCAAAATGGTATTGGGCCGTAAGTATCATTGCCTTCATTTGGAATCTAATGGGAGTTATTGCCTATTTGGGGCAAGTATACATGACCGAAGAAGATTTAAGAGCTCTACCTGAAGCTGAAAGAAGTCTTTATATAGATGTTCCAGCTTGGGTAACGGGCGCCTTTGCTTTAGCCGTATTTGGTGGTGCATTTGGTTGTCTTGGACTTATTCTAAAGAAGCAATGGTCTAAACCACTATTAATTTTATCATTAATAGCCGTTATCGCTCAAATGTCTTACAATCTCTTTATGAGCAGAGCCAGTGAGGTTTATGGACCTGGAGGAATGATTATGCCGATTATGGTAATTATTTTGAGTGCTCTTTTGGTTTGGTTTGCTTACTATGCTACTAAAAACCACTGGATTTCCTAAAACAATCATATAACTTCTTAAAAAAGGCATTAGTTGTTTCTAATGCCTTTTTTTAAGTATATCAACAACATCTACTAAACTAAATCCTTTAGCTTTAAGAAGCATGAGATAGTGAAAAAGTAAATCGGCACTTTCGTTTAAAAATAAATCGTCGTTGTCATCTTTAGCTTCAATAACCATTTCTACAGCCTCCTCTCCTACTTTTTGTGCTATTTTATTCATGCCCTTTGAAAAAAGGGATGCCACATAAGATTCTTTGGGACCAAAATTTTTCACTCGATCATCAATAACCTCCTCCAAATCACTTAAAAATCCAAAATATGGTGTGTTTTCCTCAGCCCAACAAGTATCTGTCCCCTTGTGGCAGGTAGGCCCCGAAGGTTTTGCTTGAATCAAAATTGCATCTTGATCACAATCTATTTTGACATCTTGCATTAAAAGAACATTTCCACTTTCTTCTCCTTTGGTCCAAAGTCTTTGTTTCGATCTACTATAAAAGGTTACTAATTTGGTGCTCATGGTTTTTTGATACGAATCTTCATTCATGTATCCGAGCATCAGTACTTTCTTGGTTTCCGCATCCTGAATGATTGCCGGCACCAAACCATTTTCATTTTTACTAAAATCGATAGTCATTACAAACGTACTTCTATATTATTTCTCTTAATTTCTTTTTTCAAATCTATTATTTCAATTTCCCCAAAATGAAATACACTAGCAGCCAAAGCTGCATCAGCTTTTCCTTTATCAAATGCATCAACAAAATGTTGCGTGGTTCCCGCACCACCTGAAGCGATAATGGGAATATTGACATATTGGGATAACTTTGCCAAAGCTTCATTTGCAAAGCCATTCTTGGTTCCATCATGATTCATAGAAGTAAATAAAATTTCACCTGCACCTCGTTCCTCAACCTCTTTAGCCCAAGAAAACAAACCAATTTCTGTTGGAATACTGCCTCCAGCTAAATGCACTTTCCATTCACCATTAATTTCTTTAGCATCGATAGCCACAACGACACATTGATTTCCAAATTTGGCTGAAAGTTCGTTGATTAAATCGGGTCTTTTAACAGCTGCTGAATTTACAGAAACCTTATCTGCTCCGTTTTTTAATAAAATATCCACATCTTCTACTGAGGATATACCACCTCCAACAGTGAAAGGAATATTAACTTGTTCGGCTACTTTAAGAACCATCTCTCTGGTTGTTTTCCTGCCTTCCAAAGTTGCTGAAATATCCAAAAACACCAATTCATCCGCGCCTTTATCGGCGTATTTCTTTGCCAACTTTACAGGATCACCAGCATCTCTTAAATTCACAAAATTAACCCCCTTAACCGTTCTTCCATTTTTTATATCCAAGCACGGTATTATTCGTTTTGTAAGCATTAAATCAACTTTTCTAGATCTCTTAATGAAATTTTGTTCTCATATAATGCCTTCCCTATGATGACACCTTCACATCCTAGCTCCTTTAGTTTAACAACATCATCTAAATTTGACACCCCACCAGAGGCAATCAACTTGACTGATTGATCTGAGCTGGAATTGGAGCATTCATGGATAATTTTGGAATACAGCTCATTGGATGGTCCTTCAAGCATTCCATCTTTTGAAATATCGGTACAAATGACATACTGCACGCCTTTTTTTTGATAGGCTTTGATAAAGGTGATTAAATCCAAATCACTTTGTTCTTGCCACCCATTTACAGCAATCTTCTCATCTTTTGCATCGGCACCAAGAATTATTTTTTTACCTCCATATTTATTCAGCCACTTTTCAAAAACCTTAGGATTTTTAACCGCAATACTACCTCCTGTGACTTGTTTAGCTCCCGAATTAAAGGCGATATATAAATCTTCATCTGACTTCAATCCACCTCCAAAATCGATCTTTAAAGACGTTTTGGTAGCAATTTGCTCCAATACTTTATAGTTGACAATTTCATGAGCTTTCGCCCCGTCCAAATCAACTAAATGCAAATATTCAATGCCTGCATTTTCAAACTGTTTGGCCACTTCCAGCGGATTTTCATTATATACTTTTTTGGTGTCAAAATCGCCTCTTGTGAGTCTGACACACTTGCCGTCGATAATATCTATTGCTGGTATAATTCGCATTTTTAAAGTTTTAAAAAATTATTCAAAATTTGAGCCCCCACTTCGCCACTTTTCTCTGGATGAAATTGGACTCCATAAAAATTATGATAGTTTAGAGCGGAAGCATAAACCAATCCATAATCGGTTTTGGCAATCGCTTGTGATCCCAACTCGGCATAATAACTATGCACTAAATATAAATAGGACCTATCTGGAACCTCTTTAAACAAATCTGATTGAAGATCTGTAATAACATTCCAGCCCATATGGGGTACTTTAACGGAATGGTCAAACCGTTTGACATTTGTATCAAAAATACCTAATCCTTCGGTATCTCCTTCTTCTGTGTAATTACATAATAATTGCATTCCCAAGCAAATACCTAAAACCGGTTGTTTTAACTCAGGAATCAATTGATCTAATCCACTTTTTATAAGCATCTTCATGGCACTACCTGCCTCTCCCACTCCCGGAAAAATGACCTTATCAGCATTTATAATATCCTTTTCATCATGAGTTAAAATGGCATTGACACCCAATCTATTAAAAGCAAATTGAATGCTTTTAATATTCCCGGCCCCATAATCTATTATCGCTAATTTCATTAAAGAACCCCTTTTGTAGATGGCAAAATCATTTTATCCACATCTCTTTTAATAGCCATTTTTATGGCCTTGGCGAAAGCCTTAAAAATGGCTTCAATTTTGTGGTGTTCATTGCTCCCTTCTGCCTTAATATTCAAGTTACACCTGGCACCATCTGTAAAAGATTTGAAGAAATGATAGAACATTTCTGTAGGCATTTTTCCAATCATCTCCCGTTTAAAATCAGCTTCCCAAACCAACCAATTTCTACCTCCAAAATCTATGGATACCTGAGCTAAACAATCATCCATGGGCAAACAGAAACCATAACGCTCCAAACCTAATTTATCTCCTAATGCTTTATGAAAAACTTTACCTAATGCTATGGCTGTATCCTCAATAGTATGGTGTTCATCTACTTCAAGATCTCCCTCTACATTTATCCTTAAATCCAATTGCCCATGCCTAGAAATTTGGTCAAGCATATGGTCAAAAAATGCCAAACCAGTCGAAATCTCACTTTGTCCCGTTCCATCCAAATTTAAATCAATCGCTATTTGGGTTTCCTTGGTGTTTCTAACTATGGAAGCAGAACGGTCAGCTAATTTCAAAAACTTATAAATCGCCTCCCAATCATCCGTTTCTAGAGCAATAAAATCATTTAATTTTTGTCTGTCTACCGTTACTTCATCTTCACCCAGATAACTTTCGTTATTAATAAAAATGCCCTTAGATCCAATGTTTTTGGCCAATTCCACGTCTGTTAATCGATCTCCAATAACAAAAGAGTTTTCAAGATCATATGCCTCAGAAAAATATTTGGTCAACAAGCCGGTATTAGGCTTTCTGGTTGGGGCATTATCCTTTGCAAAAGTGCGATCAATGAATTGCTCTTTGAATACAACACCCTCCGAAGCAAATGTTTCAAGAATCAAGTTATGAACCGGCCAAAAAGTTTCCTCGGGATAGACTTCTGTTCCCAAACCATCCTGATTGGTAACCATCACCAGTTCGTAATCCAGTTCTTTGGCAATTCTTCCTAAATATTGAAACACTTTTGGATAAAACACCAACTTTTCAAAAGCATCAATTTGCTCATCTTCGGGCTCTTTTATCAAGGTTCCATCACGATCTATAAATAATACTTTCTGGCTCATATTATACTTTTTAATGCTAGGATTAAATTAGTGTTTTCTTCTGTTGTTCCTACGGTAATTCTCAAACAATTCTCACATAAGACTTGATTTGAACGGTTTCTAACAACGATTCCATTTCGAATAAGCTGATTATACCTTTTTGTTGCCTCATCTACCTTGACCAAAATAAAATTGGCATCAGAGGGATATATCTCAGAAATATAAGCGATGCTTCTTAATTCTCTTTCCAAAACATTTCTTTCTGTTATGATTTGTTGTACTTGGGTTTTAAATACTTCTGTGTTATTCAATTGCTCCAACGCCTTTTGCTGCGTTAATTCATTTATATTATATGGAGGCTTTATTTTATTTAAGGTAGAAATAATAAATTCTGAGGCATAACAAATACCCAACCGAATCCCTGCCAACCCATAGGCTTTAGACAAAGTTTGGGTTATTACCAAATTTGGAAACTCCTGTAATCTATTAAGCCAACTGCATTGAGAAGAGAAATCTATATAAGCTTCATCAATTACTACAAGTCCTTTAAACTGTTTCAATAAGCTTTCTATATCTCGTGAATTTAAACTGTTTCCTGACGGATTATTGGGTGAACATATAAACAATATTTTGGTGTCTTCAGAAATTGAAATTAATATGTCCTCTACCCTTAATTGAAATTCTTCGGATAAATTAACGGCTTTCAATTTCACATTATTGACTTCTGCCAAAACTTGATACATCCCATAAGTTGGGGGTAGAATCAATATTTCATCTTGATTGGGTTCACAAAATGCTCGAATTAAAAGATCTAAAACTTCATCACTTCCGTTTCCCAATAATATATTGGCAATCGAAACCCCTTTAAGTTCTGATAATCTTTCCTTTAATTTAGTTTGTTGGGGGTCTGGATATCTGTTCAATCCATTAGAAAATGGATTCTCATTCGCATCTAAAAAAATAAGATCCTTGTTGAACTCTTTAAACTCATCCCTGGCAGAGGAATACGGTTTTAATGCCATCACCGATGGCCTTACCAAATTTTTGATCTCATTAATAGTCATCATGGCTTATCCGTTTTTAAATCCTTCAATCGAATGGAAACTGCATTTTTATGAGCCGACAAACCTTCTGCTTCAGCCATTAATTCTATGGTTTCACCAATATTAAGAAGTCCGGCTTCTGTAATCCTTTGAAATGTGATGCTTTTTGTAAAACTATCCAAATTGACACCTGAATAGGACTTACTAAAACCATTGGTAGGTAATGTATGATTCGTCCCAGAGGCATAATCACCAGCACTTTCAGGAGTGTAATTTCCTATAAATACTGAACCAGCATTCCTAATTCCATTAACGAAATAATCCGCATTTTCCGAACAGATAATAAAGTGCTCCGGACCATATTCATTAATTAAATCCAAAGCCTGATCATTACTTTCCAATACTATAAGCCTTGAATTATTAATGGCAGCTTGGGCAATAGATTTTCTTGGAAGTTCTTCTAGCTGAATTCCTATTTCCTGCTCCACTTCTTTTAATAACTTCAAAGAAGGTGTGACCAAAATCACTTGACTGTCTCCCCCATGTTCAGCCTGACTCAATAAATCTGAAGCCACATAACTTGCTATAGCAAATTCATCAGCATAAACCAAAAGCTCACTAGGACCCGCTGGCATATCAATGGCTACATTAAATTTTGTTGCCAACTGTTTGGCAACAGTGACGAACTGATTTCCCGGTCCAAAAATCTTATAGACCTGAGGAATTGTTTCAGTACCAAAGGTGAGGCCTGCTATCGCTTGAATACCCCCAACTTTAATGATTTTAGTCACGCCACATAACTGAGCCGTAAATAAGATTTCATCTGCTAATTTACCTTCTTTATTAGGAGGTGAACACAATACAATTTCTTGGCATCCTGCAATTTTAGCTGGAACAACCAACATTAATACCGTAGAGAATAATGGCGCACTACCACCAGGTATGTATAATCCTATTTTTTCAATAGGGCGTTTTTCTTGCCAACAGGTAATACCTTTTGTCGTTTCTACTTCTACTTTACCTGTTTTTTGTGCGGCATGAAACCGTTCAATGTTATTCTTGGCAATTTCAATGGCATCCTTCAAGTTTTGAGGCACCCTAGAAATTGCTTCCTCCAATTCTTGTTGACTTACCACATAATCAGAAAGATTAACCCCATCAAATATGGAAGTATACTTTAAAACAGCTGTGTCACCATGTCGTTTGATATCCTCAAAAATCTCTATGACCGTCTTTTCAATGTCTTCAACCTTTTGGGTAGGACGCTTTAAAATTTCTTCCCAGCCTTCTCTTTTTGGATTTACTATCGTTTTCATTTACAATACCATATTTTCTATTGGACATACTAAAATTCCTTCGGCACCATTGAGTTTAAGCTCATCTATTACTTCCCAAAATTCATTTTTATTGATAACCGAGTGTAAAGAACTCCAACCTTCCTTAGCTAAAGGCATAATGGTAGGACTATTCATTCCCGGTAAAATTCTAATAATATCATCTATCTTGTCATTAGGCGCATTCAAGAGAACATATTTATTCTGCCTACCTTTTAAAACGGATTGGATACGGAATTGCAAACGCTGTAAAATAGTTTGTTCTACCTCGCCAATCTTTGGAGAAACAGCCAATACCGCTTCCGATTTTAAAAGTACTTCTACCTCCTTTAAGTTGTTTTTAAACAAGGTACTGCCACTGGAAACAATATCAACAATAGCATCAGCTAAACCTATATTAGGGGCAATTTCTACAGAACCATTAATGATATGTAATTCTGCATTTACGCCATTCTCTTTCAAAAATTCCTTAACCGTATTTGGATAAGAAGTAGCAATTCGTTTTCCGTTTAAATCAGAGAGCGTATTATAACTTTTAGATTTTGGAATGGCCACAGATACTTTACATTTTGAAAACCCTAATTTTTCAACTGTCTTTATTTCTCTTCCCTTTTCAAAAAGAACATTTTCCCCTATTATAGCGGCATCCACTACTCCATCATTGAGATATTGGGGGATGTCTCCATTTCGTAAATAAAATACTTCGAGAGGGAAATTGGCTGCAGATGCCTTTAACTGATCTTTACCGTTATCTATTGAAATTCCAACATCTCTCAGAATTTTCATGGAATCCTCATTAAGTCTTCCAGATTTTTGAACAGCGATTTTTAGTTTCTTCATTACTTAATTTTTTTAAGTTGAGTAAACCGAAGGATTTAGAAATAAAAAAACCCGTTTGATTTACTCAAACGGGTTTTAAATATCTTGATTTTATTCAATACATTTTCAGCTCGCCTGAGTGCAAGTATGAAAATGATGATGATGTAATTGAATAAAATTCATGTTTCGTTTTGTATATGCAAATTTTCAAAATAAAAATCCATATATCCAAATGTTTGGATAACAATTATAAATTTTTATTAAGTTTTAAATCTGATAATACCTTTTTTATTGATCCCCTAAAATTATTGGCATCCCTGAATCTCCAGATCCTATAACAACTACTTTGCTATTATTAGATTCCGATAGTTTTACTGTGGCTTCAATACCTTTATCTTGAAGTATTTTATCTGTTAAAGAAGCACTTAAGATACGGTTAGCATCTGCCTTTCCTTGAGCCTCAATAATCTGTCTTTCAGCTTCTTTTTCAGCAGTAACTAATCTAAATTCGTATTCTAGGGATTCTTGTTCTTGTCTAAGTTTGCGCTCTATTGCGTCTTTAATGGTAGGTGGCAAAGTTACATCTCTAATTAACACATTGTTTAATTGAATATATTGCCTTTCTACTATTTTTTTTGTTTCCTCAAAAATTTCTTCTTGAATGGCGTCTCGCTTAGTAGAATATAATTGCTCAGGAGTATAACGTCCCACCACGCTTCTCGCTGCACTTCTAATGGCTGGCTGCAAAACTCTGCTTAAATAGTTTTCACCTTTCTCATTATGTAATTTTCCTAAATTCTTTACATCTGGCTCATATAATACAGAGGCATCTAACTTTATATCTAATCCGTTAGATGACAAAACCGACATTTTTTCTGGAATTTCCTGTTGGCGAGTTTCATAGTCGATAACTCTATTCCATGGAGCTATTATATGAAAGCCCGGTCCAAGCGGAGCTTTATCCGAATCTACTCCATCTCCTAAAGTTTCATATAATACAGCAGCATGACCAGCATCAATAGTGACTGTAGATTTTGCTAGGATAATGATTAAAAAAATAAGTGCTGCAATGGCAGGAACTGCCACTTTTGGTAATCTCTCCATGATAAAAAATTTAAATTAGTCCGTTATATTTTCTGATAAACCACTCAGCACCAAGTAGTAACACAACCAATGCCAAAAGGTATTTCCAGTCTATTAAAGGTACAACAATTCTATTGTTTTTCAAGAGAGGTTTGTAGCGATTATCTTCTAATAAATCATTAATGATCTGATCATAATCATCAAAAAAAAAGCTTTTACCTTGACTTTGGGAAGCCACTTGATTTAACTTGGTAATTTCGGCATTCAAGAATTGTTGTTCCACATTGTAATCTAAAATTTTAAAGCTTCCGGAGGTGGAAATATTTTCATCCACTGCCTTGACCGTAAAACTATAATCGGATGGTGGCAAATTGCTTAAATCAACTTCAAAAAAGTTATTTTTCAATACCAATGGATAGGTAGTTACCTGTTCACTATTTTCATCCTTTATAACAACTTCTAATGGCTCCCTTTGATCAAACTCATAGTTCTTATTGAAGTATTGGGCCTTTAAAGAAATGTTATTATTACCCTCATAAAAAGATTCGTAATCAACTGTTAATCTACTCTGCTTTTTGGTTGACGCCAAATACTGAATCAACTTACCTAAAAATGTATCAAATTCTGAAAACGATTTGGAATTCAGATACGTTTGGGCTCTCCATTTCCAGATTCCTTCTCCCAATAATAAGGCATACCGATTTTGATTTCTTTCAAATGTGGCCAGCAAAGGTTTTTCTGTTGAAACACTTCCTATTCTTTGAAATAACAAAGGATTTGCTGCTATTTGATAATCTACCTCTCCAAACGTTGATTGCAAAGGCGGAAAAGATTCAAAATCAATTTCTTCTATCAAAAAGTTAGAATAACCTAGATTCAGGTAAGCTAGATAATCCTCTTTTTGATTGGTAACCGTTTGCTTAAAACCTAGATCCAAAGAATTCAAAAAGTTCCAATCGGTATGAGTGCCTGTGATATAAAATACATTTCTGGAAAAATCATTGAATGATTCAAATACCCTTTTAAAGGTGGTATTAGGTTGATAAGCAATGACTAATTGATAATTATCAATATTCTCTAAAAAAGCTCCTGGTGTTAAAATTGTAGCTTCCCGTTGTTCGTTGCTCTCAATGGCCTTTTTTAAAGCACCTAGATCGGGATGCCTAATAGCACTAACCAAAGCCACATTGGTCTTTTGGTCAATGACTTCAACTGCAAAATTTTTAGTGTTATTAACCGTATTCTTTTCATGCTCCAAAGGAATGATTTCGGCATGATAGGTAAACACTCCAACTTGATTAGCCGATAAATAAAAATTTAATACTTCAGAATTATCATCAGGAGAAAAAGTGACATTTTTTGAGAAAACCGTTGTATTCCCGACAGTTACTTTAAACGTTGAACTAACAGTTTCTTCGCCATTATAAACCAGTATGGCCTCTACTGGGAATCGATTCTTCAGAAATGCATACTTATTGACATTCAATTTTTGAATTTTCAAATCACTATACACTGTAGAATCTCCAAGAATTATCGGATAAACCGATTGTCCATATTTTTCAGAAGTAAAAGAATAATCTCCACCATAGGTTTGATTTCCATCAGTGACTAATATCGTTGGCGCATTTTCCTGTCTGTAAATCTGAGTTAAATCTGAAAATACCCGATCTAAATTCGTTTGTTTTCCTTTAAAATCAAGAGTATCAAGTTCCGTTAAATCTTCACTAAACGCATACCAATCAAAATGAAACCTTTCCTTTAATTCATCATTGTTATCTATACTTTCAATCAATCTCTTAACTTGGTTATCATGTTCAAGATAAGCGACAGAATTGGAATTATCTACAGCAACAACCAAAGTCGGTTTTTCTTCATAAGAAACCACCTTCTCAAACCTTGGATTAACCAATAACAAGCACAGCAAAAAAACGGACAGGAATCTTATTCCTATCAAGATCCAATTTATGGTGCCTTGGTTCTTTCTTTGGTATTTATACTGAAAAAGCGCTAATAAAAGCGCTATGATTCCAGATAATATGATATAAAATATGGTTTCTAAAGACATAAATTATGTTAACATTCCACCATCAACATTAATGGTTTGCCCTGTTACATAAGCACTTAAGT
This sequence comes from Mangrovimonas sp. ST2L15, assembly GCF_001280515.1. GTDB lineage: Bacteria > Bacteroidota > Bacteroidia > Flavobacteriales > Flavobacteriaceae > Mangrovimonas > Mangrovimonas futianensis. Next base: position 132,603 of record NZ_LBIQ01000018.1, read on the forward strand.
CACTGGCTAAGAACACACAAGCATTTGCAACATCTTCAGGAGTTCCGCCACGTTTTAATGGAATAGAATCCCTCCAACCTTGAACTGTTTTCTCATCTAATTTACCAGTCATTTCAGTTTCGATAAATCCTGGTGCAATCACGTTACTTCTAATATTTCTACTTCCTAATTCTAACGCTACCGATTTTGAAAAACCTATGATTCCAGCTTTGGAAGCAGCATAATTAGTTTGTCCAGCATTTCCTTTTACTCCAACTACAGAACTCATATTGATAATAGAGCCTTTTCTTTGTTTAAGCATGGTTCTTTGAACAGCCTTAGTCATATTAAAGACTGACTTCAAATTAACTTCAATCACCTTGTCAAAATCTTCCTCGCTAATGCGCATCAATAAATTATCTTTGGTAATTCCAGCATTATTAACCAATATATCCACTGAACCAAACTCAGCAACGACATCATCTACCAATTTCTGAGCTTCATTAAAATCGGCGGCATTACTTTGATATCCCTTAACTTTTACTCCGTAAGTTTCCAAGTCCTTTTCCAATTGTTGAGCTGCCCCCACAGAAGAACTAAAAGTAAATGCTACATTGGCTCCATGTTGAGCAAAGGTCTCTGCAATTCCTTTACCGATTCCTCTACTTCCACCAGTGATAATTGCTGTTTTTCCTTCTAATAATTTCATTTGATTTTAAAAAAATAGTTGTTGTTCAAATATACTAATAACAAATTGACGAAATAAAAAAAACCTCACAATATTGCGAGGTTTTCAATACTATTTAAAAAGAATTACCCGACTACTTCGGCTACTTTTTTACCGATTTCAGCAGGAGAATCCACTACGTGAATTCCACATTCTCTCATAATTTTCTTTTTTGCTTGGGCCGTATCATCGCTTCCACCAACTATAGCGCCAGCATGTCCCATGGTTCTTCCAGCAGGAGCAGTTTCACCAGCTATAAAACCAACGATAGGTTTTTTACTTCCGCTTTCTTTATACCATTTGGCAGCATCAGCTTCCAATTGACCACCAATCTCACCAATCATAACCACAGCTTCCGTTTCAGGATCATTGACCAATAATTCCACAGCCTCTTTGGTAGTAGTACCGATAATTGGATCTCCTCCAATTCCAATAGCCGTTGTGATTCCTAAACCTTGTTTCACTACTTGGTCTGCCGCTTCATAAGTAAGGGTCCCTGATTTTGAAACAATACCAACTTTTCCTTTCTTGAAAACAAAACCTGGCATAATACCAACTTTTGCCTCTTCTGGAGTAATAACACCAGGACAGTTAGGGCCTATTAAACGGCAATCTTTATCTTTAATATAATCAGCAGCTTTAATCATATCTGCCACTGGAATACCTTCTGTAATGGTAATGATTACCTTGATTCCTGCATCGGCAGCTTCCATAATAGCATCAGCAGCAAATGCTGGCGGAACAAAGATAATAGTTGTGTCTGCCCCTACTTGATCAACAGCTTCTTTAACGGTATTAAATACAGGTTTATCCAAATGCTTTTGACCTCCTTTTCCTGGAGTAACACCACCAACTACGTTGGTACCGTAATCAATCATTTGACCAGCGTGAAAGGTACCTTCACTACCAGTAAATCCTTGAACTATTATTTTTGAATCTTTATTAACTAAAACGCTCATTTATGATAGATTTATATTTTTTTTCGAAAACAAATTTAAATTAATACTTAATTAAATTAAAGGTTTTTTACACTTTTATTTGGGAAAAGGAATTAGCCGCCAAAGCATCATCATCTGCCAACTGACTAATCTCGAAACCTTTGAACAACTTTCCATCTTTTAGTTCCCAAATACTAATGTAATGTGCCAAAGCAGTCTCTTCATCATCATTCTCAACTGTTGTCACGTAAACGGTGTAACGGGTAGTTACATAATTATCTTCTTGTAAAACGTGACTGATTTCTGTTCTCAATTCTGGAAAAGCAGCATTTAAACGCTTTATAAAATCAAAAATACCTTGATGATCTAATGAATGGAATCCTTTGCTACTATTCCAATGAAGTAAGCAATCTGGATGAAAAAAGTCATTGAAATGTGCCAGAATGTATATAAAATCAGTTTTATAATAATTCTTGACAAATTCCTTTGAACTCATTCTATTGATTCTTTAGTTTATTGATGATATTAGGGATTTCCTTGACATAGGCCATTTCTTTAAGCTTCTGTCTGGCTTCTTCAGCAGGATACCCAAAATAGGTTTTATGACCTTCCAAAGATTTACTAACCCCTGACTGCGCTAAGATGACCGCTTTTTCTCCAATGGTAATACCACTGGTACTTCCTACCTGCCCCCAAATGGTGACTTCATCTTCAATCACTACACAACCAGCAATTCCTACTTGGGACGCTAAAAGACATTTTTTACCTAAAACGGTATCATGACCAATTTGAATTTGATTGTCCAGCTTAGAACCTTTGCCTATGGTTGTATCTCCTGTCACACCTCTGTCAATAGTACAGCAAGCACCAATATGAACATCATCCTCAATAATCACACGCCCTCCAGATAGCAATTGATCAAATCCTTCTGGTCTATTTTTGTAGTAAAAAGCACTAGCTCCTAAAATAGTTCCGGCGTGAATTATCACATTATCTCCAATTACAGTGTCATCATAGATGACTACATTGGGATGAATAATACAATTATCACCGATAGTTACATTGTTTCCAATAAAGCAGTTAGGCTGAATGACCGTTTTGTTTCCAATTTTGGCAGTTTCTGAAATGGAACTGGAAGAAGGAACAAACGGTTTGAAATGATTGGTTAATTTATTAAAATCCCGAAATGGGTCATCACTAATCAATAAAGCTTTACCTACCGGACAAGCTACCTCTTTATTAATTAAAACGATAGTTGCCGCTGATTGTAAAGCTTTATCATAGTATTTTGGATGGTCTACAAAAACGATATCCCCTGGTTCAACCACATGAATTTCATTCATTCCTAATACAGGAAATGACTCATCTCCAATAAAATCACACCCAATTAAAGATGCGATTTCCTTTAACTGATATGTTTTAGGAAATTTCAATTATTCCTTGATTCGTTCTTTATACGTCCCTTTTTCAGTTTCAATTTTGATTTTATCCCCTTCGTTTATGAATAAAGGTACCATCACTTCAGCTCCTGTTTCAACGGTAGCTGGTTTAGTTGCATTGGTAGCTGTATTTCCCTTAACTCCTGGTTCAGTTTGAGTAACCTCCAAAATAACACTTGCCGGCATCTCTACTGATAGAGGCAAATTATCTTCTGTGTTGATAAGAACAGTTACAACTTCACCTTCCTTCATTAAATCTGCACGATCTAAAGCTGCTTCCAACAATCTAATTTGTGTATAATCTTCAGTATTCATGAAATGGTAAAACTCCCCATCATTATACAAAAATTGAAACTTATGTGTTTCTACTCTTACATCTTCAATTTTATGTCCCGCTGAAAAGGTATTATCTATCACTTTTCCAGTAGTAACACTTTTCAATTTAGTCCTTACAAAGGCTGGACCTTTACCTGGTTTTACATGTAAAAATTCTACAATTTTATAAATGTCATGATTAAAACGAATGCATAGTCCGTTTCTAATATCTGATGTACTTGCCATATAATTTTAACTTGATTTTACGTATCCTTTCATGATTCCGCGATGAGAATTCTTTATAAATTGTAAGATTTCATCACGCTCTGGAGTTGCCTCCATTTCAGCTTCAATAATATCAAAAGCCTGAGTATTGTTATAATTTTTTTGATACAGAATTCTATAAATATCCTGAATTTCTCTGATTTTTTCTGTAGAGAATCCCCTTCTTCTAAGTCCTACTGAATTTATACCTACATAGGATAAAGGTTCACGTGCAGCTTTAACAAAAGGAGGCACATCTTTTCTTACTAAGGATCCACCTGTTACGAAGGCATGATTTCCGATAGAGCAGAATTGATGTACAGCAGTCATACCTGCAAGTACCACATAATCACCTACGGTGATATGACCTGCAAGGGTACTATTATTAGAAAATATACAATTGTTTCCCACGATACAATCATGTGCTATATGGCAATAAGCCATAATTAAACAATTGTCACCAACAACCGTTTTCATTTTATCTGTGGTTCCTCTGTTGATGGTTACACACTCTCTAATGGTCACATTATCACCGATAATTGTTAGTGTATCTTCATCATCATATTTAAGATCTTGAGGAACAGCTGATATCACAGCACCTGGAAAAATGTTACAATTTTTTCCAATTCTCGCTCCTTCCATGATGGTTACGTTACTACCAATCCAAGTTCCTTCACCAATCACTACGTTGTTATGTATGGTAGTAAATGGGTCAATTACCACATTTTTGGCTATTTTGGCACCCGGATGGACATATGCTAAAGGTTGATTCATTTCTTAGTTTTTTACTTTACTTATTTGTGCCATAAGTTCTGCTTCAGCACATAATTTTCCGTTAGCATAAGCATATCCTTGCATATGACAAATACCTCGTCTAATAGGAGTTAATAAATCACATTTAAAGATTAGGGTATCCCCAGGAACCACCTTTTGCTTGAACTTCACATTATCTATTTTCATAAAAAATGTAAGATAATTTTCAGGATCAGGAACGGTGCTTAGCACTAAAATACCTCCTGTTTGAGCCATGGCTTCTACTATTAATACACCCGGCATAACTGGAGCCCCTGGAAAATGTCCCTGAAAGAATGGCTCATTCATGGTCACATTTTTCATACCTATAACACAAGAATCCGTTAAGCTAAAAATTTTGTCAATCAATAAGAAGGGCTGCCTGTGAGGCAACATATTCATTATTTGATTTACATCCATCAAAGGCTCTTGATTTAAGTCAATTTTAGGAACATTATTCCTTCTTTCATTCTTGATAACCTTAGACATTTTTTTTGCAAACTGTGTATTGACAAAGTGTCCTGGTTTGTTTGCTATAACTTTTCCTTTAAGTCTAATACCTATTAAAGCCAAATCCCCAACCACATCAAGTAGTTTGTGTCTTGCCGCTTCATTAGGGTAATGCAATGTTAAATTATCTAAAATACCATTGGGTTTTACGGCAATGGAATCTTTATTAAAAGCTATTTTTAATTTATCAATAGTTGCTGGAGAAATTTCTTTATCAACGTAAACTATCGCATTATTCAGGTCACCTCCTTTAATAAGTCCATGCTCTAATAGTGTTTCCAATTCATGTAAAAAGCTGAAAGTTCTTGAAGATGAAATTTCAGTTTTAAAATCACTCATGGTATTTAAAGTGGCATTCTGGGTTCCCAAAACTTTGGTACCAAAATCAACCATGGTTGTGATTTGATACTCGTTGGATGGCATAACCAATATTTCACTTCCAGTGTCTTCATCAGTATAAGAAATCACATCACTTACTACAAACTCTTCCCTGAAAGCATCCTGTTCTACGATCCCTACTTTTTCTAGAGCTTCTACAAAAAACTTAGAAGACCCATCCATAATTGGAGGTTCTGAGGCATCTAACTCGATGATGGCATTATCAATATCCATTCCCACTAATGCTGCCAAAACGTGCTCTGACGTTTGGATTGTCACTCCATTTTTCTCTAAGCAAGTTCCTCTTTGGGTATTGGTAACATAATTAACATCCGCTTCAATAATAGGTGTGCCTTCCAAATCTATTCTTTTAAAAGCAAACCCGAAATTTTCAGGAGCAGGCTGAAAGGTTAAAGTAACCTCAGTTCCTGTATGCAAACCAACTCCTTTTAAAGAAATGGAGTCCTTAATGGTTTTTTGTTTAACTTCCGTATTAACTATTGCCATTTATTTTCTTTTCAATATCGTTTATGTTTTTAACTATTTTAGGGAGGTTCTTAAAGTGAACATATGATTTGTTGAATTCACCATAATTAAGCGCTGGCGATCCTTGCAACATTTCATTGTCTTTAATATTTCTTCCTATTCCTGATTGTGCTTGAATCTTTACATTGTTTCCTATAACAATGTGTCCCACAATTCCTACTTGCCCACCAATTTGACAATTTTCTCCAATTTTTGTTGAACCAGCAATTCCGGTTTGTGCCGCTATTACGGTATTTCTACCTATTTCTACATTATGGGCTATTTGGATTTGGTTATCCAATTTAACACCTCTTCTTATAATGGTCGAACCTAATGTAGCTCTATCAATAGTGGTCCCAGCTCCTACATCAACAAAATCTTCTATAATAACATTTCCTGTTTGGGGCACTTTGGAATATTCGCCATTTTCATTAGGCGCAAATCCAAATCCATCCGCACCAATGATAACTCCAGAATTAATCACGCAATTACTTCCTACCTTACATTCTGAATAAATTTTGGCTCCTGAAAATATGATGGTATTATCACCTATCCCTACATTATCTCCTATGTAGGCATTTGGAAAAATTTTGACATTATTGCCAATCTTGACATTTTCACCCAAATACGTGAAGGCGCCAATATAAATCTTTTCACCATGCTGTGCCGTTTCCGACATAAAAACCGGTTGCTCTATTCCTTCCTTATTCAATTTTACCATGTTGTAATATTCCAACAATTTTGAAAAGGATTTATAGGCATCATCTACCTTAATTAAGGTTGTTGACAAGTCATGTTCTGGTGAAAATGTCTTATTAACTATGGTGATAGAAGCCTGTGTAGAATAGATATATGATTGGTATTTTGGATTGGCCAAAAAGGTAAGAGAGCCTTCAGTGCCTTCCTCTATTTTTGAAAGTTTAGATACTTCAACATCGGGGTTACCCTCAATGTCTCCTTCTAAAATTCCCGCTATCTGATGTGCTGTAAATTTCATTGTCGCAAAAATATAAAAAAAAGTCCTAAAGTTTTTCTTTAGGATAACACATATAGAATTTTGTTACTGGTTTTGAAAGGGCTTTTAGGTTTAATTGATCGGATGCTTTGATGATGTTTTCTATCTTTCCTGATTTATACAAAATATTAATATGGTCCTTTTTCATTTGATAGGCTTGGTTTGATATTTCGCCTGTAAAAACAAAGTATGAAGCCTCTTTTTCAGAGATGTTGTACTTCTCCATTAACTTACTTCTATGAAACTCCAATTTCTCTTTTTGAACTTTTTTCTTTTTTAATTTTATCTTTAAAAGATCCCTATTAATAATCATATCAGATAAATTCCTTAAAACAAAATCCGAATGATATTGCCATTCTTTCATGGCCGAAATGATATCATAATCATCTAATCTCGCAAATACTTCAAGAGTGTTTGAATCGAAATTCTCAATACGGATATCATTCGATAAAAAATACTGTAAAGCCTCAGTGCATTTGAGTGTTTCCCCTTCATGAGTCAATTCTTTGGCTCTTTGCAACATCCTTATTAATAATTGCTCTGCTACCAAACTAGTTTTGTGCAAGTACGTTTGCCAATACATCAATCGTCTTGCTACCAAAAACTTCTCTACACTATAAATCCCCTTTTCCTCTACAACCAGTTCATCATCTACAACATGCAACATGGTAATTAGTCGCTCACTATTTATATTTCCTTCAGCTACACCACTGTAAAAACTATCTCTTTTTAAATAATCTGCTCGATCCATATCTAATTGACTTGAGATGAGCTGACATAAAAAACGACGTTGATATTCCCCCTTGAAAATTTGGATTGCAAGCGTTAAACTTGAGTTAAACTTATCGTTCAAATGCTCCATAAACATCATGGAAATTTGTTCATGAGATACATTATTTACAATACTATTTTCCATAGCATGAGAGAAAGGCCCATGCCCTATATCATGCAATAAAATAGCTATATAAAGTGCCTGCACTTCTTCTTCAGAAATCTCAACACCCTTAAAGCGAAGTACATTAACAGCTTTTTGCATTAAATGCATACAACCTAAAGCATGATGAAACCGTGTATGATGAGCACCTGGATAAACGAGATATGACAAACCCATTTGAGAAATTCTTCTAAGTCTTTGGAAAAATTTATGCTCAATCAAATCATAAATCAGCGAATTTGGAATGGTAATAAATCCGTAAATTGGATCGTTAAATATTTTGAGTTTGTTTTGCACTCTCAATCTTTAAAAACATTAATTAGTTAAACAAATATACATGAACCATATAAATATTCTTTGGGTTGATGATGAAATTGACCTTCTCAAACCTCACATCCTTTTTCTTGAAAAAAAGAATTACAAAGTAACAACTTGTAAAAGTGGTAGTGAAGCTTTGGATGCTTTAGAAGAAAAAACATTTGATATTGTCTTTTTGGATGAGAACATGCCGGGACTTACTGGATTGGAAACCTTAAATGAAATCAAAGAGAAAAGAAGCACTTTACCGGTCGTTATGATAACTAAAAGTGAGGAAGAATATATTATGGAGGAAGCCATAGGAAACAAAATTGCTGACTACCTCATAAAACCAGTCAATCCCAATCAAATTCTATTAAGTTTAAAAAAGAATTTGGATCATTCCCGTTTGGTTTCTGAAAAAACTACTTCCAATTACCAACAAGAGTTTAGAAAAATAGCTATGGATTTATCTATGGTGAACTCTTATGAAGAATGGGCCACTTTGTATCAAAAACTCATTTATTGGGAAATGGAGCTAGAGAACATTGAAGATGCCGGTATGTTTGAGATTTTAGAATCACAAAAGACGGAAGCTAACATTCAATTTGGAAAATTTATTGATAAAAGGTATTCTGAATGGTTTAAAAACAATCATGATGCCCCTGTCATGTCTCATACTTTAATGAAAAAATGGGTAGTCCCTGAAATATCAAAAGACCAACCTACCTTATTAATAGTCATTGATAACTTGAGATATGACCAATGGAAAGCTTTTGAACCAATTATTTCGCAGTATTATAAAAAGGAATCCGAAGAACCCTATTTCAGTATTCTTCCTACTGCCACCCAATATGCCAGAAATGCTATTTTCTCTGGACTCATGCCCAGTGACATGGAAAAAAGACATCCCGATCTATGGAAAAATGATACCGACGATGGCGGAAAGAATCTGCACGAAGCCGACTTTCTTGAGGCTCAAATGAAACGTCTTGGCTTGAATGATTATAAGTATGAATACCATAAAATTACCAATCTAAAAACAGGTAGAAAATTAACTGAAAACTTCAAATCTTTAAAAGATAACGACCTAACAGTGATAGTATACAATTTTGTGGATATGCTATCGCATGCCAAGACCGAAATGGAAGTTGTAAAAGAATTGGCATCCAATGATAAAGCATATCGCTCCCTAACACAAAGCTGGTTTAAAAACTCTCCTTTGTTGGAAATGATACAACAAGCGCAACAACTAGGTTTTAAATTACTGCTAACCACAGACCATGGAACCATAAATGTAAAAAGACCATCAAAAGTCATTGGTGATAAGGACACAAGTTTAAACCTTAGATACAAAACAGGAAGAAGTTTAACTTATGAAGAAAAAGAGGTTTTGGTTGTTAAGGACCCAAAATCGGTTCATTTACCTTCCATAAATATGAGCAGCTCCTTTATTTTTGCAAAAGAAGATATGTTTTTTGCTTATCCTAATAATTACAATCATTATGTAGGATATTACAGAAACACTTACCAACATGGAGGGGTTTCGCTAGAGGAAATGGTTATTCCATTCATTAAACTGAGTCCGAAATAAATCCTTGTAATGCATAAAAATCCGATGAAATACATATTTTTTTGGGTATTGTCACATTTTATTCTTAATATTGTCAAGTAATGTCTCAAATTTTGGATACCAACTATTTAATTTCTGATTTAGAAGATGTTGCAAAGGAAGTTCTTGCAAATCTGAAAACCAAAACAATAATCCTCAAAGGTAGTATGGGTACTGGCAAAACTACCCTCATCAAATCTTTAGTTAAACAACTAGGAAGTAATGATGAAGTTTCCAGCCCTACCTTCTCCATTGTAAATGAATATCATATAACCAATGGTAAAATTTATCATTTCGACTTATATAGACTTAATGATATTGAGGAGGCCTATAATTTTGGTATTGAAGATTATTTGTATTCTGGACATTGGAATATCATTGAATGGCCTGAATTAATTGAAGATTTGCTTGATGATTATGATAAAATCGAATTAAACATTAATAAAGATAATAGTAGAAATTTAAGATTGAAAGCATAAAATAAAGAACCCAATCTGCCAAAAAATGCACGACTTACGGTTTTTCCCGTAATGAAAAATCCAAAAAGTTATGTTTTTAACATAATTTTAACATTTCGAGACAACTAAACAGAAGGTCTCTACATACTTTTGGGATATAATTAATTAATTAATCCCTTATTATTATGAAAACTAAGAAGTATGTAATCGCAATTGCAATTTTTGGTGGAATGCTGTTCACAGCTCAAGCTACTAACTTATTTAAAGATGCACCAAAAATCGAAAAAAGTAAAATTAGAGTCCCAGTTAACGGATAAAAGAAAACTGGATAAAAGTCTAATAATAGGGAGTATTATAGCTACTTTTATAGCTACTACTCCCTTTTTATTTTCACTTTATGAAAATGTACCTTCAACAAAGACTTGGGAAACGTTTCTTTTTACTTATACCAGTGGAGGATATGAAGATGTAAATATTGTTGCATGGACATTAACAGGTAAACTAATCCCGCTTTTACTTCTCCTTATTTGGTTTTTCACTTGTCGCCATTGGTGGTATCATGCCATTCTAGTCCCTATTGTAATGTATAGTTGGCAAATTATCGGCTTGTTCAAAGAAGATTTATCCTATGTTGATGAATTACAATTGATTTATTTATTGCCCATAATGGCCATTATTATACCTTCCATTTATTTGGTAAGAGCCCAAATGTTCAACAAATTGAATACGGTTGATAAATCTATGGAAGATCTGGAAGAGGAGTTCAAAATTAAACCTACCACCCTTTGGGGTAAAATCAAACAGTATTTTTAATTACTGCCTATTTACTTTCAAAATTTAATTGTATTTTGACTTTTATTTTATTAAGCTATCATGTCAAAATCTTTTTCGCCATTTTCTAAACACGAACTCATACCTCAAGAGGAAACTTTAGAAATTCTTAAACATAAAAGTGCCCTCTTTATTGGTATTCCAAAGGAAACGGCCTACCAAGAAAAACGTGTCTGCTTAACCCCTGATGCCGTTTCGGCATTAATAAACAATGGCCACAGAGTTTTAATTGAGTCTGGTGCTGGGTTTGGCGCCAATTTTACTGATACTGATTATTCAGAAGCCGGAGCAGAAATAACAAATGATCAAGCCAAAGTCTACGGATGCCCTATAATTTTAAAGATAGAGCCCCCTACCCTAGAGCAAATAAAACTGATTAATCCCCAATCTATTTTAATTTCAGCTTTGCAATTAAAAACTCAAAGCAAAAAATATTTTGAGGTCTTAGCTTCTAAAAGAGTTACTGCTCTTGCATTTGAATTTATAAAAGATGAGGATGGCGCTTATCCTGCTGTTAAATCATTAAGCGAAATAGCTGGAACTGCTTCTGTTTTGATAGCTGCTGAATTATTAAGTAATGTTAATGATGGTAACGGTTTAATGTTTGGGAATGTTAGTGGTGTACCACCTATTGAAGTTGTCATTTTGGGTGCAGGAACAGTTGGTGAGTTTGCTGCTCGAAGTGCTATGGGACTGGGTGCGAACATCAAAATCTTTGACAATTCCATCACTAGACTACGAGGTATTCAAACCAATTTAGGTAGACCTCTTTTTACATCCACACTTCAGCCTAAAAATCTATTAAAAGCACTTAAACGCTGTGACGTTGTTATTGGCGCCGTAAGAGGTAAGGATCGTTCACCTATTTTAGTTACAGAAACAATGGTTGAATGCATGAAACCTGGCTCTGTTATTATTGATGTTAGTATTGACATGGGTGGTTGTGTTGAAACTAGTGAAGTAACCACACATAAAACCCCAACGTTTACTAAGCATGGCGTCGTACACTATTGTGTTCCTAATATCCCGGCTAGATTTTCGAGAACAGCCTCTATTTCAATTAGTAACATGTTTACGCCATATTTATTGAAAATTGCCGATGATGGAGGTCTGGAAAATTCATTAAGATTTGACAAAGGTTTGAAAAATGGATTGTACTTTTACCACGGCATTTTAACAAATAAAGCCGTAGGAGAATGGTTTGATTTAAAACACAGCGATATCAACCTTCTTATTTTTTAATCTAATTCATTTTTAATGAAATTCATACATCGTCTGGGGTATTACTTGGGAGGATTTTCAATTGGCCTCATTCTTTTGGCCTTCTTCTTAAGTGGAAAGAAGGTATCCTGTGATTACGGTCCCGAAGCCAGAGTTAAAAAAAACATACAATCAAAGCCTTTAAAATATTCCGATATCATTCAATCACAAATCGGTTCCGGTTCCATTGACAGTCTAGACATCTCCTCCGTTTTGCAACAAGGAGATATTGTTTTTTCTGAAAGCGAACCAAGAAAAGAACCTTGTGGTGTTTATAAGATTAAGTTTGAAGAGAAAGAAATCATGGTCGAAAATTGTGACAGTTTAGTTTCAATTCTTTCCTATAAAAAATAGAAAAGGGAGCGATATGCTCCCTTTCTTATTTTACTTGTAAAATTCTTTTACTGATTTAAAATTATTTTCTTCGTATAAGAGTTTCCTCCTTGTTTAATGGTTAATACATACATACCATTTTGAAAATGACTCAAATCATATTTTTTATTGAAAGTACTTGAAGTTGCGCTTATAGCTTCATTAATTAAAATATTCCCCATCATATCGTGAAGGTAAATGGCCGTAATTCTTTCGGCGCCTCCCCTCACTTTAATATGAATAAAGTTCTTTGTTGGATTAGGAAATACTGAAAAATCAAAAGCATAATTTTGTTCTCCTGAATCCGAACCACTACCTAAGTTGTTACAATCTTGATCCACCAAAACCATAACACTATCGGTTTGAGAATTAATCCCATTTGACACTACCACAAAATATTCCGTAGTTTCATCAGGACTTACATCTATGCTTTGTGTTGTCGCTCCATTACTCCATAGATAAGTTAATCCACCTTCTGCAAATAACTCAACACTTTCTCCCAAACAAATTTCTTCATCCTCTCCTGCATATGCATTCACTAAAGGAACTACATTAACTATTACACTATCTAATGAAGAACATTCTCCGGTTGTTACCGTTACCTCATAGGTCGTGGTTGCCGATGGACTTACCTCAATACTCTGGGTCACGGCCCCGTTGCTCCACTGATAGCTCTCACCACCGGTTGCGGTCAACACAACTGTGGATCCTACTTCCATGCTCACATCTGATCCTGCATCGGCAGTTGGTAAGGCATTGACGTTGACAGTCACACTGGCGCTTCCGCTCTGCTCTCCTTGGCTCACGGTCACTGTATATTCCGTAGTGGTATTTGGTGATACCTCAATACTTTGGGTAGTGGCACCGTTGTTCCACTGATAGCTCTCTCCTTCTGAGGCGGTCAATACAGCAGTACTTCCCTCACAGATGGTTACATCATCTCCTGCAGATACAACCAATTCTGGTGTTTCAGGTTGGGTCACTGTAACCGTTACTGAATCTGCGGAAGAACATTCGCCGGTTGTTACCGTTACCTCATAGGTTGTGGTTGCCGATGGACTTACCTCAATACTCTGGGTCACGGCCCCGTTGCTCCACTGATAGCCCTCACCACCGGTTGCGGTCAACACAACTGTGGATCCTACTTCCATGCTCACATCTGCTCCTGCATCGGCAGTTGGTAAGGCATTGACGTTGACAGTCACACTGGCGCTTCCGCTCTGCTCTCCTTGGCTCACGGTCACTGTATATTCCGTAGTGGTATTTGGTGATACCTCAATACTTTGGGTAGTGGCACCGTTGTTCCACTGATAGCTCTCTCCTTCTGAGGCGGTCAATACAGCAGTACTTCCCTCACAGATGGTTACATCATCTCCTGCAGATACAACCAATTCTGGTGTTTCAGGTTGGGTCACTGTAACCGTTACTGAATCTGTGGAAGAACACTCGCCGGTTGTTACCGTTACCTCATAGGTCGTGGCTGTCCAATCG
>NZ_LBIQ01000019.1 GCF_001280515.1 Mangrovimonas sp. ST2L15
TCAATATTCAAGATACAACTGCTCCAGTGGCTCCTGACGCTCCTGCAGATATCACTTACGAGTGTATCGGCGATATGCCTGCTGCTGGTGAGTTGACTGCTACAGACAACTGTGCTGGTGACATTACTGCTACTGCTGTAGATAGCATGGACGATACAGATCCTTGTAACATTGTGGTGACCAGAACGTGGACATTCACTGATGCGTGTAACAACTCATCTTCGGTGTCACAGACCATCACCATTCAAGATACAACTGCTCCAGTGGCTCCTGACGCGCCTGCAGATATCACTTACGAGTGTATCGGCGATATGCCTGCTGCTGGTGAGTTGACCGCTACAGACAACTGTGCTGGTGATATTACAGCTACTGCTGTAGATAGCATGGACGATACAAATCCTTGTAACATTGTGGTGACCAGAACGTGGACATTCACTGATGCGTGTAACAACTCATCTTCAGTGTCACAGACCATCACTATTCAAGATACAACGGCACCAGTTGCTCCTGAGGCGCCTGCAGATATCACTTACGAGTGTATCGGCGATATGCCTGCTGCTGGTGAGTTGACTGCTACAGACAACTGTGCTGGTGATATTACAGCTACTGCTGTAGATAGCATGGACGACACAGATTCTTGTAACATCGTGGTGACCAGAACGTGGACATTCACTGATGCATGTAACAATTCATCTTCAGTGTCACAGACCATCACTATTCAAGATACAACGGCACCAGTTGCTCCTGAGGCGCCTGCAGATATCACTTACGAGTGTATCGGCGACATGCCTGCTGCTGGTGAGTTGACTGCTACAGACAACTGTGCTGGTGACATTACAGCTACTGCTGTGGATAGCATGGACGATACAGATCCTTGTAACATGGTGGTGACCAGAACGTGGACATTTACTGATGCGTGTAACAATTCATCTTCGGTGTCACAGACCATCACTATTCAAGATACAACAGCTCCGGTTGCTCCTGACGCTCCTGCAGATATCACTTACGAGTGTATCGGCGACATGCCTGCTGCTGGTGAGTTGACCGCTACAGATAACTGTGCTGGTGACATTACAGCTACTGCTGTGGATAGCATGGACGATACAGATCCTTGTAACATTGTGGTGACCAGAACGTGGACATTCACTGATGCGTGTAACAACTCATCTTCAGTGTCACAGACCATCACTATTCAAGATACAACGGCTCCGGTGGCTCCTGAGGCTCCTGCAGATATCACTTACGAGTGTATCGGCGATATGCCTGCTGCTGGTGAGTTGACCGCTACAGACAACTGTGCTGGTGACATTTCTGCTACTGCTGTAGATAGCATGGACGATACAGATACTTGTAACATTGTGGTGACCAGAACGTGGACATTCACTGATGCGTGTAACAATTCATCTTCGGTGTCACAGACCATCACTATTCAAGATACAACGGCTCCGGTGGCTCCTGACGCTCCTGCAGATATCACTTACGAGTGTATCGGCGACATGCCTGCTGCTGGTGAGTTGACTGCTACAGACAACTGTGCTGGTGACATTACAGCTACTGCTGTGGATAGCATGGACGATACAGATACTTGTAACATCGTGGTGACCAGAACGTGGACATTTACTGATGCATGTAACAATTCATCTTCAGTGTCACAGACCATCACCATTCAAGATACAACAGCGCCAACAGTTTTAACAGATTTGGCAGATATAACCGTAAGTTGTGATGATGTTCCAACTGAACCTACTTTAGAATTTGATGATTGTTCTGAAGTTACTATTACTGATTTTACGGAAGATAATGGATTTGATGGCACAGCAAATGATTACGATATTGTTTGGACATGGACTTTTGTAGATGCTTGTGGTAATGAAGCAACGGCGAGTCAAACCGTACACGTCTTGATAAGTATTGACGTAGTTGAAACTTTTGATCAGCGATGTAATGATGATGGAGAAATTGATTTATTTGATTATTACTCTGGTAATGATTTATCAGGAACATGGACAGTTCTTGCTGGAAATACCGAATTGAACGGTTCCATTTTTGATCCTTCAGAAGTTTTACTAGGTGACTACGTATTTAGTTACACCGTAGCAAATGGAGCGTGTTTGACTTCTTATGAAGTTACCATTAATATCAATGATGACTGTTTGGTTCTACCTTGTGGTGACAATATAGAAATTTCTAAAGCCATCACTCCAAACGGAGACCAATGGAATGAATTCTTTGAAATTACTGGTGTAGAAGAATGTGATTTCATAATTGATGTTAAGATTTTCAACAGATGGGGAGCTATGATCTTTGAAACTGACAATTACCAAAATAACTGGAATGGTCAAACCCATAAATCCTCTATTGGAAATGCCGATAAAGTACCTAACGGAACATATTACTATATAGTAACCCTAAAAAATAGTGGATTGAAGCCTTTCACAGGTCATATCTACGTTGGAACCAAATAAAACCATAACCTATGAAACTTATTAGAAATTTTGTAGTAGCGTTAGCATTATTGAGTGGTATCCAAGGAATTGCCCAACAATTGCCCCAATTTACTCAGTACATGTATAACACCATTTCTATAAATCCAGCTTATGCGGGTAGTAGAGAAACGCTAAGTATAGTGGGACTCCACCGAAGTCAATGGGTAGGATTTGACGGTGGACCAACCACCCAAACCCTGTCCATTCATTCCCCATTAAGGAATGAAAAAATCGGAATTGGTATGTCATTCATTAACGACAAATTAGGGGATGAACGATTCACTTACCTTTACGGAGACTTTTCTTACACCATTAATACCGGTGAGAAAACTAAATTGGCGTTTGGTATTAAAGCTGGTTTTACAAGCTATCGTTTAGACCGCTTAGCATTAGACCCTGGCGCAAACGACCCAAATATTTATGGAATTGAAGATCGCTGGAGCCCAAATATTGGAGCTGGTATCTTTTGGCACAGTCAAATGTGGTACCTAGGATTGTCAACACCAAGAATCCTGAATAACGACTACAATAGACATGATTCCAATGGACAAGAATTCCAAGCATTAGAAAGAGTCAGTTACTACTTTACTGGGGGATATGTATTCCCATTGGGTGACAACACAAAGTTCAAACCTGCATTCTTGGTTAAGGCTACCAATGGAGCGCCTATGTCATATGATTTAACTGGTAATTTTCTATTCTATGAAAAACTATGGTTAGGAGCAGGTTACCGAATTAATGAAAATACTTCAGCTCTAGGAGGTTTGATCGATTTTCAAGTTTCTAAACAATTCAGAATAGGTTACACTTATGAATACCCGCTTTCTGAAATCAACGATTACACTGGTGGTACCCACGAATTGATTGTTATGTTTGAATTATTTAAAATGAAAAGAATTAAATCCCCAAGATACTTCTAAATATGAACAGCATGAAAACAAAAGTTTTACTAATAATCATAGCATTATGCTCAACTTTTACTTTTGCCCAAGAAAAAGTTGCTGACAAATTTTTTGAGAAATATGCTTATTTGAAAGCTGCTGAATTGTATGAGGAAGCTGTCAAAAAAGGAGAGAATAGCGAGCATGTTTTAACACGATTGGGAGACTGTTATTACAACAATTCCAATTCGGAGCAAGCTGCCAAATGGTATAAAATGGCTTTGGACAAATATGAAAACAAAATCAGTCCAGAATACATTTATAAGTATATTCAAACCCAAAGAAGTTTAGGCAACTATGAAGAAGCCGAAAAGTGGTTAGCTAAGTTTAAGGACATTCAAAATGATGACAGACGTGCCGATGAATTGGCCTCTAGCAACTTAAGTCTTTATGAAAAATTATCAACTCCTAAAGGACTTTTCGTAGACGTAAAAGGATTGGATATTAATTCCACTTATGCGGATTTTGGTCCCGTTGTCATGGATAGCGTGATGTTCTTCTCTACTTCAAGAAATACGGAAAATGAAATTTATAAATGGAATGGAGAACCTTTTTTAGACATTTATGTAGCCGACAGGGTTATGGAAGATGGAAAGGCGAAATTTTCTGAGCCACAATTGGTAAATTTTTCTGGAGTTAAAAGAAAAAATATTCATAACGCCAATCCGGTATTTTCAAAAGATGGGAAGACCATGTATTTTACGAGGGATAATGTCGATAAAAGAAACAGACCTCGTTATGACAAGGAAGGAACTACCCATCTTAAAATGTATAGAGCTACTCTAGTTGATTCTTTGTGGAGTAATGTGGAAGAGTTACCCTTTAATGATGATGTCTATTCTACAGGACATCCAGCCTTAAGTTTAGACAACAAAACACTTTACTTTGTTTCTGACCGAGAAGGAGGTTTTGGACAAACAGATATCTATCAAGTAACCATTAATGATGATGGTTCTTTTGGAACTGTAGAAAACATGGGAGAAAAAGTCAACACAGAAGGAAGAGAAGTATTCCCTTTTATTGCAAAGGACAATACATTCTACTTTTCTTCTGACGGATTCTTAAATTTAGGATTATTGGACATTTTCAAATCGGATATCTTGAATAATTCCAATGCAGAAGCCGTGAATTTAGGTGCTCCTTACAATAGTGGTTACGATGATTTTGCTATCTACTTAGATTCTGATTCTGGAGATGGATTTTTCTCTTCAAATAGACCAGGAGGAAAAGGTAGTGATGATATTTACGGTTTTGTTTCTTATGATTGTCAACAAATCGTCCAAGGAATTGTGAGAGACAGTAAGATCCTTTCCATCCTTCAAGGAGCAACTGTTCAACTAATTGATGAATCTGGAAAAATTGTTGCCGAAACAACTACCGATGAAAATGGTGTTTATAAATTGGAAGCTGATTGTGATAAAAAATACACCGTTCTAGCCAGTAAGGCCGACTACAAAGATGATATAAAAGAAGTTGAAACTTCCAACGAGCATATGAAAGAACATCAAGTAGATCTTAACTTGATTCCTCTTATCAATCTAAATGAAATTGTGATCAACCCTATTTTCTTTAATTTCGATAAATGGGATATCAGAGCTGATGCAGCTTACGAATTAGAAAATATTGTTTCAGTCATGAGAGAGCATCCAAACATGGTTATTAAGATTGAGTCCCATACAGATAGCCGTGGTAGTGATAAATACAACATGAAATTATCTGATAGAAGAGCTAAATCGACCAGAGACTACATTCTATCCAGAAACATTGCACCAGAACGTATTGAAAGTGCCATTGGGTATGGAGAAAGCCAATTGGTCAATGAATGTTCCAACGGTGTTAAATGTTCTGAAGAAAGACACCAAGAAAACAGACGATCTAAATTCATCATTCTTTCTGGTAAAGAAGAAAAATAACATGGAGGGTTAAATTATTTTAACTTTTTGTAAGACTATTTCTGAGTAATAAGGTTTAGTGATTATTTAATATTATAGCTTACATATTATACCTTCCTAACAATGCCTTATTACTAAAAAGCCACCCAATCCTGGGTGGCTTTTAAATTTATAACATATTCTAATGTCGTTATACATTCTACCCATATTCCAAAAAAGTACTTACCCTCACCCTGAAAGGATACGACGAGGAATAAGTTAATTAGAATAACTTCCAAGCAAAAAAAAACCACCGATACCGGTGGTTTTCTCACAAGAATTGTTGTTTTGCTACTAATCAATCATGATTTTCAACAATCTTTGGTTATCATCTTAGCTTACATATAACCTATTTCTTTATGAATATATTGGTAAAATACCATTTACCTTGACTGTTCTTTTCAGCGGATACGTCAAAATCTGTAAAATCTCCTATAATATTTTCCCTGTGAGCATCACTGTTAATCCAAGCATTGACAACAGATTCAGCAGATGTAAACCCATAGGCTACATTTTCATTAACTTTAACTGCACCAGTATGGTCCATTAAAAAAGCCTTTCTTTGAAAAAAGTAATCGTGAGATACCGAATTTTGAGCTACCATATAATCTGTATGACTATAGGCTTGTGATTTGATTAAATCCATACCGTTTAATGGAACCAACCCATTATTAATGCGGTAATCATTAATCAACTCCAAAATTTCTATTTCTATTTCTTTGGCTTGAGGTACTACAATTTGCTCTGTGGCCATTTCGGCTTTGTCATCCACACTTTCGGTAGAGCAGGAAAAGCTTAACATGGCGCATAGTACCAAAACTGGTAATATAGTAGGTCGTTTCATGTTGGGCAATTAAGATTTGGTGCTATAAAATTAACCGCCTAACTCAAAATAAATGTTAAATAAATGTTAATTTCGATTAAAAACACGCTTTTAATCGTTATTTATTTCCTTTTATCGATGAAATGCAATTTTAGATATGGTTTTAATGTATTACATCGGTTTTTTTAGGGAGATAATCGTTTTTTTACCCAATTATATTCCGAATCTAATTGATATCTGATTCTATCATGAAGTCTGTTGGGGCGTCCTTGCCAAAATTCTATTTCTACAGGTCTTACAAGAAATCCTCCCCAGTATGATGGCCTTTCAATTTCTTTACCTTCATAAAGTGCTTCTAGCTCAGTCAGTCTATTCTCCAGTTCTTCCCTACTTTCTAAAACTTCGCTTTGTTGAGAGACGATAGCACCTAATTGGCTACCTCTTGGTCTCGATTCAAAATAACCATCACTTAAATTTTCGGCTATTTTTTCTGCCTTTCCTTTTATAATGATTTGTCGCTCTGCTCCAGCCCAAAAAAAAGACAAACAAACATTTGGATTCTTAGCAATAGCTCTCCCCTTTTCACTTAGGTAATTGGTAAAAAATATGAATCCTTCATAATTAAATCGTTTTAAAAGCACCACCCTATTTTTGGGATATCCATCCAACCCCATGGTAGAAATAGTCATGGCATTGGTTTCATCTTCAGGAAAAAACTCATCTACCTCGTGAAACCATTTTTGAAAGAGTTCTAGTGGATTATTTGGTGTTTCTTGAAGTAACAACTCATGTTTTTCATAGGACTTTCTATAATGACTTAAATCGTTATTCTCCATAATTAAAAATTGACCTTAAATTTAAGAATAATTAGATTAATTAAAATTCAAACACTTTCCCTGCCTCTGCCAATTCAACATTAGAAAAAAATTCAGAAGCTTCTGTTCTGAAATCCTCTAAATTGTCATAGCGAGTGGAATAATGTCCCATAATTAAAGTGCCTACATTAGCTAATTTAGCAATAGTTGCAGCCTCCTTGGCAGTGCTATGCTTGGTTGGAGAGGCCAAATGTGCATGTTTCTCAAGAAAAGTAGATTCGTGGTATAGCACATTTACTTCATTAATTATAGGTACTATAGACTTTTCAAATGCTGTATCACTGCAAAATGCATAACTCCTTGCAGGTAAAGGTGGTTTTGTAACCTCTTCGTTTTTTATAAGAGTTCCATCATTACTCTCTACATCATAACCCTGCTTTAATTTCCGATAATAGGCTACATCAATGTCGGCATTAAGAACTGCATTTAAATCTAGTTTACGTTCCCCTGGCTTTTCTTTATATAAAAATCCATTTGTATAAACTCTATGATTTAGCGGAATAGTTCGAACTTCAACTAAATCATCTTCAAAAATCAATTCAGATTCCTTAGAGGTTAGTTCATGAAAAATTAAAGGGTAATTGGTCCATGAATCTCCTAACTTCAAGAGCATGGTAATCGCTTCCTTAATACCTTTGGGGCCATAAATGTGAAGCTCGGTTTCCCGAGTCAACAATCTAAATGTAGATATCAATCCCACCAAACCATAAAAATGATCCCCATGTAAATGGGAAATGAAAATATGTTTAATGCGATTGAATTTTATTTTATTTTTTCTAAGCTGAACTTGAGTGCCTTCTCCACAATCTATCAAAAAAATGTGATTTTTGATTTCTAAAACCTGAGATGTGGGATGCGTATGAATTCTCGGAGTTGCACTATGACAGCCTAAAATGGTTAATTTCATATTTAAAAACCTAGATCTCTTTCCATCTCTTCCATTTCAATGACATCATAGGCCTCCTTAGTGGTTGGTACCACAACTATTTCGTTGGGCATTTCATCAAAATTGACTTTGTCAGTTACGATTACAAACGAATGTTTAGCTTTTCTATGCTTATTTGACAACCTTAAAAACTCAATAATTTGTTCTAAGCTAATGCTTTTTAAACTGTTCAGATTGACAATGATATTATCGTTTTTATAGCGATCATATATCACTTCCATTTTTTTTACCAACTCGACAATAGTTGCCTTTTCTTGAGTAATTATGGTAATATTTTCATCCTTATCAATAAGCATATCTCTAATTTTTAATTTTAGAAGCTAATAAATAGATTACAGCCATTCTAACTGCTACCCCATTTTGAACTTGATCCAAAATAATAGCTTGATCAGAATCTGCTACATCACTAGTAATTTCCACTCCCCTATTGATTGGTCCCGGGTGCATGATTACTATTTCCTTATCTAAAGAATCTAATAAGGCTTTATTTACACCAAATTGCTGTGTGTATTCCCTTGTTGATGGAAAATAGCTGATATCCATTCTCTCATTTTGAACTCTTAGCATATTAGCTACATCACACCATTCCAAAGCCTTTCTTAAGTTGGTTTCAACCTTAACACCCAATTTATCAATATACTTAGGAAGAAGTGTTTTTGGTCCGCATACCATGACATTGGCACCTTGTAATTGTAAGGCAAAAATATTTGAGAGCGCGACTCTACTATGCAATATATCACCTACAATAACGACATTTTTTCCTCCAACTTCTCCTAAACGCTCCCTAATAGAAAACGAATCTAATAGCGCTTGGGTTGGATGCTCATGAGCTCCATCACCTGCATTGACAATACTCGCATTGACATGTTGGGATAGAAAGACACCTGCTCCAGGATTGGGATGTCTCATAACCACCATATCAACTTTCATGGAGAGAATATTATTAACCGTGTCTATTAAGGTTTCTCCTTTCTTTACAGATGATTGAGATGCCGAAAAATTAATCACATCGGCCGAGAGTCTTTTCTCAGCAAGTTCAAAGGACAATTTGGTCCTTGTTGAGTTTTCAAAAAATAGATTAGCTATCGTAATATCTCTTAAAGAAGGAACCTTCTTAATAGGTCTATTAATGACTTCCTTAAAATGATCTGCGGTGCTGAAAATAAGATCAATGTCTGCTTTATTCAGATATTTGATCCCTAATAAGTGATTGACACTTAATTCACTCATGTTTTAATTATTTATAAGATAAACCGAATCTTCTCCTTCGTTTTCACTCCAATTTACCTTTACTTTTTCATTATTTATAGCATCAACTTGTCTGCCTCTATAATCGGGTTGAATAGGTAAATGTCTGCTAAACCTTCTATCTATAAGAGTTAATAGCTCTATTTCAGCCGGTCTTCCAAACGATTGAATAGCAGTAAGGGCTGAACGAATGCTTCGTCCAGTATATAGTACATCATCTATAAACACAATTCGCTTGTCTTCCACAATAAAATCAATATGGGTGGAATTGGCCTGTAATGGCTTATCACTCCTTCTAAAATCATCCCTAAAAAAAGTGATGTCTAGTGAACCCCATTTAATATCCTTTATTTGATAATCCTCTTGCAGAATTTTAACCAATCTATCGGCTAAAAATTTCCCTCTAGGTTGAAGACCAATGAGCGCTGTATTTGAGAAATCGTTGTGTTTTTCAATAAGTTGACAAGCCAATCTATGTAGAATGATGTTTACCTCTTTGTTGTTAAGTAAAACTTTTTGACTCATAGTATTCCCAAACATTGTTTGGTAAACAAAGATAAGCTAAAAATTGAGTTTTCGAATGCTCATAAAATAAAAAAGCCTTCAAAAATTGAAGGCTTTCTTTATTGGTAATGGATTGAAAAAATTATTTCTTTCCGTCCATTTTATCCTTAAGAGCTTGTAAAGCATCATTGGCATCACCTAATGTAGGCTTAGCTTCTGCTGCAGCAGCTTCTGCTTTTTTAGCAGCAGCTTTTACAATCTTAGCTTCTTCTTCTCTGAAGACTGCAGTGTGTGAAGCAACAACTCTCTTGAATTCTTTGTTGAATTCAATGATTTTAAATTCTGCTTCTTCACCTTTCTTAAGTTTCTTACCATCTTCTTTCTCTAAATGACGAGCTGGTACGAAAGCTACGATGTCTTCATTAAATTCTACAGTAGCACCTTTGTCAACGATTTCAGTTACCTCTGCAGTGTGAGATGACCCAACTGCGAAGTCTTTTTCGTATTTATCCCAAGGGTTCTCTGTAGTTTGTTTGTGACCTAAACTTAATTTACGTCCTTCAACATCCAATTCAAGAACAATCACATCCAATTTGTCTCCTACGTTACAGAATTCACTTGGGTGCTTGATTTTCTTAGTCCAAGATAAATCAGAGATATAAATCAATCCGTCAATACCTTCTTCTAATTCAACAAATACACCAAAGTTTGTAAAGTTACGTACAACACCTGTGTGCTTAGAACCTACAGGATACTTAGAAGTAATATCAGTCCATGGATCTGGAGTCAATTGCTTGATACCAAGAGACATTTTACGCTCTTCTCTATCTAAAGTTAAGATAACTGCTTCAACTTCATCACCGATAGCAACGAAATCTTGAGCAGAACGTAAATGTGTAGACCAAGACATTTCAGAAACGTGAATCAATCCTTCAACACCATCAGCAACTTCAATAAACGCACCGTAATCTGCAATTACAACTACTTTACCTTTTACTTTGTCACCAACTTTAACTTCTTCTCCAAGAGCATCCCATGGGTGCTTGCTCAATTGCTTAAGACCTAATTGGATTCTTGATTTATCTTCATCAAAATCAAGGATTACAACGTTTAATTTTTGATCTAATTCAACAATTTCATTTGGATGGTTGATTCTTGACCAAGAAAGATCTGTAATGTGAACTAAACCGTCAACACCACCTAAGTCAATAAACACACCATAAGAAGTAATGTTTTTAACAACACCTTCTAATACTTGTCCTTTTTCTAATTGACCAATGATTTCTTTCTTTTGTTCTTCTATATCAGCTTCAATTAAAGCTTTATGAGAAACTACTACGTTCTTAAATTCGTGGTTGATTTTAACAACTTTGAATTCCATAGTTTTGTTAACGTAAGCATCGTAGTCACGGATAGGCTTCACGTCAATTTGAGAACCTGGTAAGAATGCTTCAATACCAAATACGTCAACGATCATACCTCCTTTAGTTCTACACTTAACGAAACCATTAACGATTTCACCAGTATCATGAGCTGCGTTAACACGATCCCAAGCTTTAATCACACGAGCTTTTCTGTGGGATAATACCAATTGACCTGTTGCGTCTTCACGCACGTCAATCAATACTTCTACTTTGTCTCCTACTTTTAAGTTTGGATTGTAACGGAATTCGTTCAAAGAAACAACACCTTCAGATTTAGCATTGATATCGATAATAGCATCACGATCTGTAATGTGAACTACTTCTCCTTCTACTACTTCATCATCTAAAGTGTCTACGAAATTCTCTGCAACTAACTTTTCGAATTCTTTCAATTGAGAGTCTTCTACTTCGTCGATTCCTTCTTCGTAATTGTGCCAGTTGAAATCTTTTAAAAATTTCTCTGGGTTTGCTTGAGCCGCAGAAACTTGCGGTGCCTCAGCAGTTTTTGCTTCAGTTGCTTCAACTTCAGCTTGTTTTGCATTTTCAGCCATATGCTGATTATTAATTTGTATTCTGCAGTTGATGGAAGTTTAA
This sequence comes from Mangrovimonas sp. ST2L15, assembly GCF_001280515.1. Lineage (GTDB taxonomy): Bacteria > Bacteroidota > Bacteroidia > Flavobacteriales > Flavobacteriaceae > Mangrovimonas > Mangrovimonas futianensis. The sequence goes on from NZ_LBIQ01000019.1 coordinate 11,773, forward strand.
GCGATGGCTACAGAAGATTATTAATGATAAAATTTTCGGTTCCTTTTTTCTATCCATTGATTCGCTAAAAAAGGAGTGCAAAAATAATACTTAAAATCCAATAAACCTAATGTTATATCGCTAAAAATTAAAGGCTTAGTTTTCAGAATCAATAGCCTTTTGAACCAAGTCCATTATTTCACTAAAAACTTGTTCTTCAGTCAAATAAGAATTATCAATATCAATAGCGCCTTCGGCTCTTTTTAAAGGGGATTGTTTTCTTGTAGAATCAATATGATCACGTTCTCTCACGTTATTCAAAACATCATCAAACGAAATTTGATCTCCGCGAGCCTTTAACTCCTCATAACGTCGTTGTGCTCTCACCTGCTCAGATGCTGTCATGAATATTTTTAATTCAGCATTAGGAAAAACAACAGTTCCAATATCTCTCCCATCCATAACAACTCCTTTGTCTTCACCCAGTTTCCTCTGCTTTTTAACCAAAAAAGTCCGCACCTCAGGAACAGCAGCTACCTGACTTACAAAAGAAGACACATCTAAGGTTCTTATTTCTTTTTCAACATTTTCTCCATTCAAGTAAACCTCTGCAAATCCAACCTCTGGATTAAAATGAAAAGCCAACTCAATATCTTCAAGTTTTGAGATTAAGGTACCCTTATCAAAATGGTTATCATCAATCCATTCGTGTCTCATGGCAAACAAAGTCACTACACGATACATGGCGCCGCTATCTACATAGACATATCCCAATTTTGAAGCTAATTTCTTGGCGACCGTACTTTTTCCTGTCGAAGAATAACCATCTATGGCAATTGTAATTTTATCCATCCTTATCTCAAATCAATTTGTAAGCCAAAGAAATTGGCATTTGATGCACTTGTATATCTAGCGTGTGTGTAGCTAAAACGAAATTTATTCAACTTCACACCAAATCCGGCAGAAATTCCAGAAAAATTTCTTTCATCAACAATCCTTAATTCCTCACCCCTCCTAAAATTATATCCAATTCTAATGTTGAATCCGCCTTTTGGAAAAAATTCTGCTCCTAAGATGGTATGCCTTAATACATTAGTAAAAAAACCAACTTCTTCTTGTGTTTGATTTCCTTCCAAATCGGTTTCTGCCCTAGAAGGGTTGGAAACTGAAATAGGCCACTTTTGAAGATTTTCAAAAGTGATGTGCCACCTTAAAGGAATATGCTCTAATGTTTGGGAAAGACCAAGAGCTACCTCAAATGGCAATGATTCTCTTTGTCCGGCATACGTAGTAATTTGAGTTCCAAAATTGCGTACTACCAAAGCTGCCTGAAATTCGATATCTTCATCTAAATATATCAAACCAGCATCCACAGCTGCACCAAAGGAATTATACTGTTCTAGTTTTGATGTTATTAATTTAATACTTCCGCCTAAGTAAAAATCAGACCAACCCAATTGTTTGGCATAACCAAAAGATACTGCCGCTTCATTACCCGTAAAGGAACCGGTGGCATTACCTAACTCATCATAACCGTCAAAGCTTCCGTAATTAATGTAATTGACACCTATATGAAACGTTTGTGTTCTACGATCGACTGTATAGGCATATGCTGCCGTACCATAATTGATTCCTCCAAGATAATTACTATAGTTTACGGCCAACTGACCGTCCATTTCAACATTTATAGTTGCAGGATTGTATATGGCTTGAGTGACATCATAATCAATGTTAGTGATCGTCTTGCCTCCCAATGCTGCTTGTCTTGGCGATGAAATTAAATTCAAAAACTGATAGGTTGACTCACCTCCTATTTGAGACCAGCCAACCAATGAAGTAAGAAAGAACAATAAAACCGGGTAGTTCTTTTTCATAGAGACGCAAAATAACTAAATCTATCTTAAAACGACTGTATGGTTTATTTATTTTTATTTAAAGAAAAAACCTCGAGGAAGTCTCGAGGTTACTCATTTATAATTCTTTTGCGTTATTGACTTTCTGATTGGTGAGTGCAATTTTAAGAACATCACTCATATCACTAACATAATGGAAGGTTAATCCTTTAAGATATTCTTCTTTTATTTCGTTAATATCTCTTCTATTCTCTTCACAAAGCACTATCTCCTTAATTCTAGCTCGTTTGGCCGCCAAGATTTTCTCCTTAATTCCTCCCACTGGTAACACTTTACCTCTTAAGGTAATTTCCCCAGTCATGGCTAAATTCTTCTTAACCTTTCTTTGAGTAAAGAGTGATACAAGCGATGTCAACATGGTGATACCAGCGCTAGGTCCATCTTTTGGTGTAGCACCTTCAGGTACATGTATATGCACATTGTATTTATCAAATATCTCAGGGTTTAGATTAAATTCATCAGCATGAGCTTTAATATACTCCATGGCAATGGTAGCCGATTCCTTCATCACTTTTCCAAGGTTTCCAGTAATGTTCAATTGACCTTTACCCTTTGACAATATCGATTCAATAAAAAGAATATCCCCTCCTACTTGAGTCCAAGCCAAACCAGTTACAACTCCGGCCACATTATTATTTTCATATTTGTCACGCTCTAATCTTGGTGCCCCCAATACTTCAATAACATCATCATTGGTAACTTTCACGTGATATTCTTCTTCCATGGCTATATTCTTAGCTGCATATCTCACCATTTTGGCGATTTGCTTTTCCAATCCACGTACTCCCGATTCTCTAGTGTAACCTTCTACTATTTTCTCAAGCTGGGTTTTACCAATTTTTAAATCTTTAGCCGTTAAACCATGTTCTTTTAATTGCTTTGGAAGAAGATGCCTTTTGGCAATCTCCACTTTCTCTTCAATGGTATAACCAGTCACATTAATAATCTCCATTCTATCCCTTAAAGCGGGTTGAATGGTTGCTAAACTATTGGAAGTTGCAATAAACATGACCTTAGACAAATCAAATCCCATTTCTAAGAAATTGTCATAGAAATCACTGTTTTGCTCTGGGTCCAATACTTCCAACATAGCAGATGAAGGATCCCCTTGATGGGAATTTGACAATTTATCAATTTCATCCAAAACAAACACAGGATTTGATGTACCTGCTTTTTTAAGGTTTTGAATAATCCTTCCAGGCATAGCACCTATATAAGTTTTTCTATGTCCTCTAATTTCAGCTTCATCTCTTAATCCACCTAAAGACATTCTGATGTATTCCCTTCCCAGTGCCTCTGCAATAGATTTACCCAACGAGGTTTTACCAACACCTGGAGGCCCATACAAACATAGGATGGGAGATTTCATATCGTTTCTTAACTTAAGAACTGCCAAATACTCAATAATTCTCTTTTTAACATCATCCAAGCCATAATGATCGCGATCCAAAATTCTTTTGGCTCGTTTCAAATCAAAATTATCCTTGCTAAATTCGTTCCAAGGTAAGTCCAGAAAAAGATCCAGATAATTTCTTTGGATTGAATACTCCGCTACCTGCGGATTCATACGGTGCATTTTGGCAATCTCCTTTTCGAAATGCTTAGCAACTTTTTCATCCCATTTCTTAGACTTGGAACGCTCCTTCATTTCTTCCAACTCTTCATCATAACTCACACCACCCAACTCTTCTTGAATGGTTTTCATTTGTTGGTGAAGGAAATATTCGCGCTGTTGTTGGTTCATGTCATTTTGCACCTTCAATTGGATGTCATTTTTCAACTCCAATTTTTGGTACTCTAAGTTCATAAACTTTAAGGTTTCCAGAGCACGATCTTTTAAATCACTCGATTCCAACAAAGACTGCTTTTCTTGAACGCTTAAGTTCATATTGGAAGAAACAAAATTGACCAAGAAGGAATTGCTTTGGATATTTTTAATAGCAAAGGAAGCTTCAGAAGGAATATTTGGACTTTCCTTAATAATCATCAATGATAAATCTTTGATAGATTCTATAATTGCCTCAAACTCCTTATTTGCTGGTTCGGGTTTTGTTTCAGAGACACCCTCTATCGTTGCTGTTATATAAGGTTCCTCAGTAATCACTTGATTGATTTGAAAACGCTTTTTACCTTGTAAAATAACCGTGGTATTTCCATCAGGCATTTTTAGCACCTTAAGAATTCTAGCTACCGTACCTGTTTGATGCAGGTCTTTAGCCGTAGGATTTTCAATTGCTTCATCCTTTTGAGCGACAACTCCAATTACTTTTCCACCTTTATTGGCATCATTAATTAACTTAATAGACTTATCTCTACCAGCGGTGATTGGAATAACCACGCCTGGAAACAAAACCGTATTTCTTAATGAAAGAATAGGTAATGTCTCGGGTAATTCCTCTTTATTAATTTCTTCTTCATCCTCGGGTGTCATTAAAGGGATTAACTCTGAATTCTCGTCAAAATCTTGTAATGACAAACTGTCAAGATTTAAAATACTTGTCTTCTTCATATATTTATTTAGGTCAAACTGTCATAACTTAGTAGAAATAACAGCTAATATCTTTTTAATTCATTAACAATTATTGAATCAATTGCCTTGTAACCCTTTAAAATAACTAAGGGAAGAAGGATTTGATTCCCCAATATTAGGCAATTAATATGCCAAGAAACTTTTTTTAATGCCAACTGTAACAATTTAAAAAAGCAATTATCTATATAATAACAAAACGTTTTAATTGTCACTAACCAAACAAAATATTGAGCAATTAGTCGAGCTATGTAAATCCGGTAACCAATTTGCGCAGTTGGAAGTATACAACAGATATTACAAAGCCATGTACAATGTAAGCTATAGAATTGTCAAAGACAGTTTTGAAGCTGAAGACATTATGCAGGATGCGTTCTTATCTGCTTTCACAAAGCTTGACACATTGCACGATACAGTGACTTTTGGTTCGTGGTTAAAACGAATTGTAATTAACAAGAGTATTTACAACTATAAAAAAAGTCATAAATACCAAAACGTTCCTTATGATGATGTCGCCTTTAAAATGGAACAGGCAGATGATGGCATATCGAGTGATTATGAGTATACCAATGTTAAGGCCCAAACGGTCTTGGATACTTTAAGCTCTTTAAAGGAAAGCTATCGAGTTGCCCTAACGCTTCATCTTATTGAAGGCTATGATTATGAGGAAATAAGTGATATCATGGATATGTCTTATGCAAACTGCCGCACCACTATATCGCGTGCCAAAGCTAGCTTAAGACAAAAATTACAACCACAGGTTGAACATTAAATAAACCAAGTTATGAATGATCCATTAGACAAATTATTTGAAAACCTTAATACATCCTTTGATGTGGAAGTGCCCAATGAAGGACACCAAAAAAGGTTTCTAGATAAACTGAACAACCAAAATAAAGAGGTATTGAAAAAACCTTCCAAATTGAGAACACTTTGGAAACCTCTTATGGGTATTGCCGCTACTGCTGCCATTGTATTAACAGTGCTCTTGGTTAATAAGCCTAGTGAATCATCCTATGATTTGGCAGCTGTATCACCTGAATTGGCTAAAACCGAAAGTTTTTTCACAGTCTCTATTGAGTCTGAAATGAAAAAACTGGAAAATGTTACCGATCATGATACCCAAGCTTTGGTAAAAGATGCCATGATTCAAATGAGCAAATTGGAAATGGAGTATGAAAAGCTCAAATCCGATTTGAGAAAAAGCGGCGATGACAAACGTGTGATTTATGCCATGATTTCGAATTTTCAAAATCGAATCAACATTTTAGAAAGTACCCTTAAACAAATTGAATTAGTTAAACAGTTAAAAAACAATAACAATGAAAGCAACCAAACTATATAGCATCCTTTTTATCTTACTTTTGGCACCTGCCTTTTTAATGGCTACAAACCCAACTGAGCCAAAAAGTAAGCATACTAAAGAGAAAACTATCAAAAAAAGCTTTTCGGTGAATTCTGATGCCACACTAAAAGTTGACAATAGTTACGGAAATCTAAATATCATTACTTGGAACGAGAATAAAATTGATATTGAAGTTACCATTACTACAGACGGAAATAACCTAGATAAGGTTCAACAAAAGCTTGATGAAATTACCGTAGATTTTGAAGCATCCCCTAGCCTGGTTTCTGCAAAAACCATTTTTAACAAGAATAAATCCAACAGTTGGTGGAACTGGAACGGTAATAACAAAGTGAATATGAAAATTAACTACGTTGTTAAAATGCCCGTTTCAAATTCTGTTGACCTTAGTAATGACTATGGAAATATCAATCTAGACAAATTGGAAGGTAATGCCAACATCAGTTGTGATTACGGAAAAATTATCACTAAAGAGCTCATGGGAGAAAGCAACCGACTAAATTTTGACTACACCAGTGGTTGTTATTTTGATTACATTAATAATGGATATATCAATGCTGATTACAGTGGGTTTACGGTTTCTAAATCAAAAAACTTAAAGATAAATGCAGATTATACCAATTCTGAAGTGGAAGCTGTGGAAAGTATTGAATACAATTGTGATTATGGCAATATGAAGATCAAAAAGGCCAATAACATTAAAGGATCAGGAGACTACCTTAATGTTATAATTGGAGAAGTATATCAAAATGTTAAGATAGATGCTGATTATGGATCTATAAAAATTGAAGAAATGACAGCTGGAGCAAAAAATATTGAAATCGATGGTGAATATACAGGCATCAAGGTAGGTTATAATGCCAACTATCAGTTTCAATTTGATATAGACTTGGAATATGCTTCCTTAAGTGGTGGAGATGATTTCACTTTTACTTCTAAAGAGAAAGATGGCAGTGATAAGAAATATGTAGGCCACTATGGCGGTCAAAGCAGCGGAAACTATGTTAAGATATCCTCAGATTACGGAGGTGTCACCATGCACAAAAAATAGCCAACTATATTAAGCCACTCAAATTTGAGTGGTTTTTTTAATTAAAATACGGATGATCTAGAGAGTAATCAAATGTTCCGTTCATGCATTGAAATGGACCCAATGCTATTTGTCCTGTATCGGCATATACAATTTCAAAATCAAATTCAAAAGTACCTTTTACAACTTTATCTATTAAATTAAATTCGGTAATACTAAAACTACCATTGGAAATGACCGAATAGACATCGCTATCGCCATCATTGTCTGTATCCCAATAACCGGTTCCATCTCGATATACAATACCTCCAAAGGGAATTGGTTGACCGTTACTATTAAAAGAATCTGAGTTTAAAACATAGGTACCTACTTGCCAATAGGCTTCTGGAATGTACAGGAATATTGTTTTGGTATTACTAGAATTACCTTCTGGGGTGTTAGTCCCACTTATCAAAAGATAATTATAAGAAACGAAATCATCGTTATTTATATGAGCAATGGTAACCACAGTGGGAATACTACTGTATGACGTTAAAAAATTGAACTGTTCTCCATTAATATTGGCAGTCATAACTGCATGTGCTTCACCATCCAAACTTGGAAAGGTAGTACAATCTAAATCATTTATTATTGCCTGCAATGTTCCATCATCCCCACATAATTGAATTTGATATTCCAGTGCCAACAAATAGTTATTGCACAAATCGTTATAGGTTTCTTCAGTTGAAAGATAATAAGCTGTTTGAGCTTCTTGAGTGGATAAGGTTGCAGTAAAACAATTTTCACAAGTGCCTAAGGAATCCAATTGACTCTGGAGTAATCCATCTGGGTCTCCACATGCTTGTATTTGATGCTCCAGAGCATCTGTTAAATCATTACAGAATACTGAATAGGTTGGTTCCGTAGCATTTTCCAAATTCTGAGAGGCCATTTCAACTGCTTGGATTGCTTGTTGACAATTCAAAGCAGCTAATTCATCTGGTAATAGACCTTCATATGGTTCATTATTACACGACACAGACAAAACTAAAAGAATTGTAATAATAATACTCCTACTCAAATCAAAATTAAGTTAAATGACTAAAAATAAGTCTTTTAATCTTGTTATTTCAATATAAAGTGTTAAAAAAAAGCCACTCAAATTTGAGTAGCTTTTATCTTTAATATAAAGTCAATTTATATTTTATAAAGAACGGTAGTTGAATTAATTTGAGTGGTTGTTTCTACTCCATTTACCGTTTCATTGATGGTTTCATTTTGAGATAAAGTTAAAATTTGCCCATCATTACTCAAATTGTAATCGGTGGTTTGTTGTCCTCCGAATTCTGACAAATCCATTCCTTGGAATTCAAAGGTAAAAAATGGATCGCTGATGGTCATCGTTCCATCTTCTGTTGTGTAGGTACCACTACCCGAAACATTACTATAGGTCTCCGATCCATTTTCCATTTCCATACCAGCCATATAAAAAACGGCATTTAGCGTATAACTTCCACTCGTAGTATAAGCATCCTCAGTAAAAGTCACTACATAATCAAAATCAGATCCTGTAATAACCCCATTGACAGATATAGCTTGTCCTAAATAATTGGAGTTTGTAGTTGTTTCAGCTTCAAAAGAAACCATTTCCCAGTCCCCTACTAAACCTGCGGGATCTGTATTGCCAGAGTCAGTTCCAAATTCACCTTCTAAAGTTTCATTGTCGCAAGATTGAAATGTGAAAACCGAAAAGGCTAAAAATAGAAAAGTAAGATATTTGATAGATTGGTTCATAATTTAGTTGTTTTTCGCAAACATAATGAATTTTTACTTTATGAAACCCCATAAATAAAAAAGCCACCCGGTCAGAGTGGCTTTTAAGTATCCTTAGGAAAATATTATTAGTAATAAACATCAAAACTACCATTCGAAATAGTCATGGTAGAACCATCACCAAGCTCTCCAACACAATTAAAAGTTCCTACTATATGGCCCGTAGACAAGTCATGGGTTGTCACATGAACAGTTCCCTCAAGAAGAGGTGTATTCGTAAGATCATTAAAGTCTTGATATTGAACATAAGGACTCATAAAATTTACTGGAATTCCAAAATTATAAGTTCCAGTTGACACATCGGCTGGAAGTGCCACCAGCATATTTTCAAGACTGTTTGTGGTAGCCATAATTCCTATACTCGTGCCGCTGCTTGTATCAATATTGATCGCATCCTCTACAAATTCTACCCCATCAATTTCGGCATAAAATTCATTGCCATTTGGATTATCATTAGGCAACCCAGCTTGAAAACTGATATTGGTGAAACTACCGTTGGTGAATTCAATGGTATTAGGTTGCATATTGGCATTATATCCAGAGAAGAAAAATGTTCCTGAAATGGTATTGTTTTGATTATCTATATTGGTAATAACTACTGTACCGGCCGAACTCATCGGATTAGTTGGATTGATTGAACCCCAAGTTTGGTTCTCTGATTCAGCTGGATTTTGAGTCCCAATATAAGCAGCTATACTTGGAACGCCAGGATTGTTTAAATCAACAATTCCTAGTTCGTAGGAACCTACAGAATTGCCTACAATAGCCAAAGTAAAAGTTTCATCTCCACTTACCGCCCCGATTGAAATCAAGTTATCGAGCACCGTAGCCCCAACTTGGTTTGTTTGAAACGTACTTCCGTTAAAATCTACCTGAAAATTCCCTTCTGAAGCTGGCATTTCCCCATTTCCGAACTCACCTTCCAAAGGTTCGTTCTCACAAGATTGTATAAAAAATAAGGCAATAAAAAGGAATAAGCTGGAATACAGTTGTTTGGTATAGTTCATAAAATTTGGGTTTTAGCAAACATAATAAAAATTATTCTTTTTGATATCTAGGAACCCTGAACAACAAAATTATCCCTAGTAAAAAGAATATAAACAAGAACACAATCGCATTTCTCATACTACCAGTAACTTGGTCAATGGTTCCATACAAAACCATTCCAATGACGATTCCTATTTTTTCAGACACGTCAAAAAAACTGAAGTAAGATGTAGTATCCTTGGTTTCTGGTAAAAATTTAGAATATGTAGATCTCGACAGAGCTTGAATGCCCCCCATTACCAAACCTACCATAGATGCTGTAGCGTAAAATTGGTAGGGTGTAGTTACAAAATAGGCTACAAAACACATTGTCATCCAAACAAAGTTTACAGCAATTAACGTTTTGATATTCCCAAACTTAGCCGAGGCTCTAGAAGTCAAAACAGCTCCTACTATAGCTAGTACTTGGATAACCAAAATACTCACAATCAATCCCATGGTTTTCTCTTCTTCTCCACCCCATTCAATTTCTTGCTCTCCAAAATAGGTTGCCACCAACATAATAGTTTGTACAGCCATACTATAAACAAAAAAAGCATATAGATACCTTTTTAATTGTAAGTTCTCTTTGAGAGCTCCCCAAACTGTTTTCAATTCCTTAAAACCATTGAAGAAAACATCCTTTGTAACTTTATGACCTTTGGAAACACCTTTAGGAAGCACATAAAAAGTGTATTGACTAAAGAGAATCCACCAGATCCCTACAGTAATAAAGGAACACCTCATGGCTTCAATTGCTGCTTCATTTTTTTGCTCCTCTGTGGTTCCTATATCAAACCCAAACCATTGTGGGTATAATACCATCGCCAAATTGGTTATCAATAAAAGAACACTTCCTATGTAGCCCATAGAAAATCCTTTGGCACTAATTTTATCTTGCTGCTCAGGATAGGCAATATCTGGCAAATAGGAATTATAAAAAACCAAACTGGACCAATAGCCTATTAATCCAAAAAAATAAAATAACAGTCCCCAATAAATGTGTTCTATTTTAAACCAATAAATACCAATACAACCTAAGCCGCCCAAATAACAGAAAAACTTCATAAAAGCCTTTTTATTACCAACAAAATCGGCAATTCCCGAAAGGATAGGCGATGTAAATGCAACAACCAAAAAAGCAAAAGCTGTGATAAACGAGATAAGTGCTGTGTTTTTAATCTCTAATCCAAAAATGGGTACTTGATTCCCATTAACGAAATTAAGGGTCCCATAAAATATGGGAAATATGGTTGAAGCGATGGTTAGGGTATAAACCGAATTGGCCCAATCATAAAAGGCCCAGGCATTTAATAATTTCTTGCTTCCTTTTTCAAATTGTGTCATAAAAAAAAACTGCTCATTTTATTGAGCAGCTCCTAAAGTAAGTATTATTTCTTTAACGTAATTTAAAATTTTGTTATGGGTCTGTAAGATGTCACTCCAAATTTTTGAGCTTCTGCCTTAGCCTTTGGAGCTAAAGCTTTTAAGTTTGCAATCCTGGAATCGGTAGATGGGTGAGTACTTAAAATTTCTGGAGGTGATTGTCCGCCACTTGCCCCCATTCTTACCCATAATCTTGAAGCCTCATCTGGATTGTACCCAGCGATAGCCATAATATATAAGCCTATTTTATCTGCCTCCTCTTCGTGTGATCTACTAAATGGTAGCATACCTCCCACCGTGGTCCCAATACCATAGGCTTGATTATATAAACCGATATTTTCATCATCTTGTAAAGCCACATTCAACCCTACAGCGCCAATTTGTTGTAACATACTAGCACTCATGCGCTGTTGACCGTGATTGGCCAAAGCATGTGCAACTTCATGTCCCATAATGGCAGCTATGGCAGTTTCATTCTCAGCAATTGGTAAAATTCCAGTGTAGAAGGCGATTTTCCCTCCTGGCATACACCAAGCGTTTGCCACTTCAGACTGAATTAAATTATATTCCCATCGATAATCCTTTAAATAACCTTGATACCCTAGAGCATTTAACCATCTTTCAGATGCCGTTGCAATTCTTTCTCCTACTCGTTTGATCATTTCTGCTTCAGCAGTACCTTTCACGACTTTACTTTCTGATAAGACTTGATTGTACTGTTGGAAAGATGATGGGAACAATTGGTCATTAGACACCATAGCCATCGTTTGTTTCCCAGTAAATGGATTTGTAGCGCACGATAAGAACAATAGCAACCCGCCAAAGGCTACTATTCTATTTTTAATATTCATAGTTAATGGTTTTGTGTTTTACTAAATTTACGAAAAAACCTACCTTTTGGATGGATATTAACAAAATTGTCACACTTTGAAGTTATTCCTTACCAGAAAAATCCAATTCTGTAAAACTCTCATCCACCACTATGGTTTGACAACCATTAACTTTAAGATGTTCTAATGGTTTTGATTCATTATCCAATTCGATATTGGTAATTTCAAAAGGCAAACCGTGAATTTGAATTTTGAACTTCTTGTACTCCGTTTCAAAGGAACCTTCCTTGTGTTGTTGAATAATCAACTGGTTATCTCTTCCCGTCAATTTAAATGTTCTAAGACAAAAGCGTCCTTTTGTGTAGTCATAACCATCATGTGAATCATCAAAAAATTGACTATCCTCTTTTCCTTTTTTATAATACACATCTAAGACCACTTCATCAATCACTTTTTCTCCCACATATTGTTGTACTGGATACTTTGGAATAATAGCTCCTTCTTTTATAAAAATAGGCATTCTATCAATATCTGCATCTACCCACATTTCCTTACCGCCACGTACTACGGTATCAGTCCAGAAGTTATACCATTTACCTCTTGGTAAATACATTCTTCTACCTTTTGCATTAGGTTCTAAAATAGGACAGCCCAAAATATGTTCACCAAAGACAAACTCATCTGTTCTGTAATGAGTGTGCGAATCTTCTTGATCAAACATAACCAAGGACTTTACCATTGGTGTTCCTTTTTCCACATAATGCCAAAAAGTGGTATATAAATAAGGTAATAATTGGTAACGAAGTTCAATAAATTTCTTTACTATCTCTGTCACATCCTCATCAAAAGTCCATGGCTCTTGATCTCCATGATGTCCTGAGGAATGCACTCTAAAAAATGGATGAAAAACACCCAATTGAATCCATCTAGCAAAGAGTTCGCCGTGTGGTTGTTCAGCAAATCCCCCTATATCACTACCGGCGAAAGAAAATCCTGACATGGCCATACGTTGCACTTGGATATTGGCCACCCATAAGTGTTCCCAATTAGCCACATTGTCACCTGTCCAAGTTGAGGTATATCGTTGTGTTCCTGAATAAGCTGCTCTAGTAATTACAAATGGACGCTTTGGATAAGAAAACTTCTTCAATCCTTGATAGGTCGCCCTTGCCATTTGCATACCGTAAATATTATGTGCTTTTCTATGACTGCATCTGTTACCTTCATAATCATGTCTTACATCATCTGGAAAGGTTTTATTAGGCACTTCCATAACAGCGGGTTCATTCATATCATTCCAAACCCCTTTAATTCCGATATCCTCTATGAGTTCTTTGAACAAACCAGACCACCATTCTCTAACTTCTGGATTTGTGAAATCTGGAAAATAACACTCTCCTGGCCAAACTTTCCCTTTCATGTATGGTCCATCGGCACGCTTGCAGAAGTAATCATTCTCCAATCCTTCCTGATAGACCCAATAATCTTTATCTACTTTTATTCCCGGATCGATGATGGCAACCGTCTTGAATCCTTCTTTTTCCAATTCTTTCACCATTCGTTTTGGATCAGGAAAATAGTCCTTGTTCCAAGTAAAGCAACGGAAACCTTCCATATAATCGATATCCAAGTAAATGGCATCACAAGGAATTTGAAGTTCTCTAAACTTTGAAGTAATTTCCTTAACCTTACTTTCTGGGTAATAGCTCCATTTACATTGATGGAAACCTAAAGCCCATAAAGGTGGTAATTGGTGTGGCTTTCCAGTTAAATCTGTATAGGCTTCTACTACGTCCGTCATTTTAGGTCCGTAGAAAAAGTAATAATTCATTTCACCGCCCTGTGCCCAAAAGCTTGTCACATTGCGTCTTTCCTGAGCAAAATCAAAATAGGAACGGAACGTATTGTCAAAAAATACGCCGTATGCCTTTTTATTGATTAACCCCGTGTAAAACGGAATTGCTTTATAAATGGGATCGGTATCTTTTCCGAAGGCATAAGAATCTGTAACCCAGTTCTCATAGCGTCTTCCTTTCAGATTAAGGTGGTTGGGTTTATCACCCAATCCATAATAACTTTCCCCTTCTTGGGAAACTTTACTCATTTTTACAATATCACCACCAAACTCATAACTTTCTTCCCAGTGGAAACCCAATTCATCTTGGTTGATTAAGGTTTGATCCTTACTATCATAAAGTTCAACCTTTAGATTGGCCTTGGATACTTTACAAATAAGTTTTGAGGTGGTAATAATATAACTGTTTTCTGCCTCTTCAATTTCCAATTGGTTGTAACCAGTACTGGCATACTTGGTGATGGCATATGAAAAATCTGGAGAAAAGATTCCAGTAGTTGAATATCTAAATCTTAAAACACTGTCCCTTAGTATTTGAATTTGAAGTGCGACATCATTTTCAGTAGTAAATACCAAGGTATCAACATCTTTAGTATAAGAAACTATTTTAGAGGGAAACGTATTTCCTTTTTGCTCTAACTCTGTATTAATAATCATAACCTGACATTGATTAAATAAAAATATTGTAAAAGAAAACAATTGCTGTCATAAAAAAAACTGCTTATGTAGAAACATATGCAGTTTTTATTAACTATAACGTTTGAAACAAGTTAATTATCATTTTTCATATTTAAAAGCTACCATGGCCAAGGGTGGTAAATCAATCACAACAGAATATTTCCTAAAATGCCATGATTTGGCTGAAACCGACTTTGTCGGATTTTTATAGTTTCCTGTTCCGCTATATTTTTCCAAATCACTATTAAAAACTTCTTTGATTTTTCCAGTTTTTGAAAGACCTATTCGATACTTTTCCCTTGGTACCGGCGTTAAATTACAGACTACAATGACATCTTCCTTTTTATTCTCCCCTTTTCTTATAAAAGATAAAACAGAATTTTCATGATCATTGTAATCAATCCATTCAAAACCATCTTGAATAAATTGTGTTTTATAAAGTGCTGGTTCTTGCTTGTAAAAAATATTCAAGTCTTTAATCAATAATTGAACACCTTTATGGACTTTATAATCCAATAAATGCCAATCCAAACTCGATTGAAAATCCCATTCATCATATTGACCAAATTCATCTCCTTGAAACATCAACTTGGTTCCTGGATGGGCAAACATATAACTATATAGTAGTCTTAAATTGGCAAACCGTTGCCATTCATCACCTGGCATTCTACCTATTATAGAGCGCTTTCCATGTACAACTTCATCATGAGATAATGGCAACATGAAATTCTCTGTAAAGGCATAAGTCATGGAAAAAGTAATATCATCTTGATGATATTTTCTATGAACCGGTGCTTTTGCAAAATATTCCAAAGTATCGTGCATCCAGCCCATCATCCATTTCATTCCAAACCCCAATCCTCCTAAAAAAACTGGTTTTGAAACTCCTGAATAAGCCGTAGATTCTTCGGCTATCGTTTGAACGTCTGGAAAAGAGGCATATACTTCTTTGTTTAGATCTTCAAGAAATGAAATAGCATCCAAATTTTCATTGCCACCAAATTGATTCGGTTCCCATTCACCTTCTTCTCTACTATAATCAAGATAAAGCATAGAAGCAACAGCATCAACCCTTAGGCCATCAACGTGATATTGATCCAACCAAAATATGGCATTACTAATCAAAAAGGATCTGACTTCATTTCTACTATAATTAAAGATCAAACTTTTCCAATCAGGGTGGTACCCTTTTCTTTTATCTGGATGTTCATAAACACAGGTTCCATCAAAATTTCCTAAACCATGTGCGTCCTCTGGAAAATGAGAAGGCACCCAATCCAGAATAATACCAATACCCTCTTGATGTAGTTTATCAACTAAAAATTTAAATTCTTCTGGGTACCCAAAACGGGACGTTGGTGCAAAATACCCCGTAATTTGATATCCCCAACTGGGATCAAAAGGATATTCCATAACCGGCATCAACTCAACATGTGTAAAGTTCAAATCTTTCACATAAGCAACCAACTCGTCAGCCAACTCAAAATAGGAAAGTGAACGGTCTTCTTCTACCCTTTTTTTCCAGGATCCCAAATGCACCTCATAAACTGAAAATGGCGATTCTAAAGAATTATGATTCTTTCGGCTTTTCATCCACTTGGCATCTTTCCATTTATAAGAATCTTCCCAAATAACAGATGCAGTACTTGGTGGATGCTCACATCTTCTGGCATAAGGATCGGCTTTCTCAGTAATGATTCCGTTATGGCTACTGTGAATTTTGTATTTGTAAAGGTTGCCTTTTCCTATTCCAGGGATAAAACCTTCCCATATACCACTACCATCCCAACGAACCATTAATTCATACTCACCATCCTTCCAAAAATTGAAATCGCCAACAACAGATACCTTTTTTGCTCCAGGAGCCCAAACCGCAAAATATGTTCCTTCTATTCCTTTGACCTCAGTAATATGGGATCCCATTTTCTCATAAAGTCTGTAATGTTTTCCAGCTTTAAAAAGATTGATATCAAACTCTGTAAATAAACTAAAGGGAGTTACTTTTGCCATATTATCCAATTACTGTTCCAGAAGGTATCACTACTCCTTTTTTAAGAACCACTATTCCATCCTTGATTACATATAAATCTGTTTCACCATCTTCCAAATGTGAGCCTCCATTAATGGTCACATTATCCCCAATTCTGCAATTCTTTTCAACGATTGTATTATTTATATTGCAATTTTCACCTATACCGGCTAAAATTTCAATATGCTTTCTTTCTATTTCTTCTAAGGACTCATAAAAGTCGGTACCCATCATGTAAGTTTTGGTTACCACGGAACCTTTTCCAATTCTAGATCTAATCCCAATGACTGAAGAAGTGATTTGTTTGGCATGTATGATACATCCTTCACCAATAACTGCCTTATCTAAATGAGTCCCGGCAATTTTGGAGGTTGGTAAAATACGTGCTCTGGTATATATTCTTTGGTCGATATCATATAAGTTGAACTTAGGAATATCATCCGTTAAACCGATATTGGCCTCAAAAAAGGAATCGATATTCCCGATGTCAGTCCAATAACCTTCAAATTGATAGCTACAAACCTTTTTATTTCCAATAGCTTGCGGAATAATTTCCTTTCCAAAATCAACTGTTGATGGGTCATTCATTAAATCGACCAGCAATTGTCTGTTAAATACATAAATCCCCATACTTCCAAGATAATGTCTTCCCTCAGCTTCCATTTCTGGACCCGTTGGTGACGTCCAATCCGGTAATAAATCACTGGTTGGCTTTTCTGTAAAAGAGGTTATATTATTCTCCTCATCAGTTTTCAAGATTCCAAAACCTGGGGCATCTTTAGCATTCACTGGAACGGTACCAATAGTAATATCTGCCCCAGTGCTGATATGCTGTTCAATCATTAAATTGTAATCCATATGATACAATTGATCTCCAGACAAAATCAAAAAGTAATCAAACTTATGTTTTGCAAAGTGATGCATACCTTGACGCACTGCATCAGCAGTTCCTTGATACCATGTTTTATTCTCTGGTGTTTGTTCCGCTGCCAAAACATCGACAAATGCCGAACTAAAAAAACTGAAGTGATAGGTGTTTTTGATATGTCTATTAAGAGAGGCTGAATTGAACTGGGTCAATACATACATCCTTTTAATATCAGAGTTGATACAATTGGAAATAGGAATGTCTACCAAACGGTATTTTCCTGCAATTGGCACTGCTGGTTTGGATCGACTATCTGTAAGCGGGTATAACCTTGTTCCTTGACCTCCGCCTAAAATGACGGATAATACTTTCTCATTGATCATAATAGCTTGTTAATTTAAAGATTTATATAATTTCAAATATTGTTTGGCTGATGCATTCCATGAATGGTCAATATCCATCATGACTTTTTTAACCTTTTTAAAAGCGGTTGTTTTCTTATAAAACTGGGTAGCTCTTTCTATGGAGAAGACGATATCATGAACAGATGTTTCATTGTGGCAAATACCAAAACCACCATCACCTATATCAATAACAGTATCTTTTAAACCTCCAACCCTTCTCACAATTGGAACCGTTCCATACCTAAGGGCATATAATTGATTTAATCCACAAGGCTCTACCCGAGATGGCATCAACAAGAAATCTGCACCAGCATAAATGATATGAGATAACTTTTCGTCATATCCTATAAAGGCATTATAACTCCCAGCATATTTATTTTTTAAATTATCTAATTGTTCCTCTATTTCCTTGTGACCAGATCCTAACACCAACACATTAATATCGTTAGATTCTAAACCTATTTCAATAGCTTGAGGCAATAGATCTGCTCCTTTTTCACCTACTAATCGACCTATGAAAGCAAACAATGGTTTTTCATTATCCAATCCAAATTTATTACAAAGCCAATCTTTATTTTCTTGTCTGCCCACATGCACGTTCCTTGCGGAATAATTTTTGACTATAAATTCATCTGTTTCGGGATTCCAGACTTCATCGTCTATACCATTTAAAATACCTACACATTTGTCCTTTTCTTCACTTAATAGACTTTCCAATCCGTTAGCAGCATGTTGTAATTCTTCCATATAACTTGGAGAAACAGTGGTAACTGCCCAAGCACATTTAATACCCGCCGCCAAAGGATTAATTACTCCGCCCCAATCCAACAAACCAACTTTTTCAAAATCAAAAGGAGGAATATAACTCACCTTATCATGTGAAAACCAACCTTGATATTGTGCATTGTGGATTGTCAAAATAACTGGAATATCTTTTAAGTTTTTATATTTCAAAGATTCTTGAAGCATAAATGGAACCAACCCTGTATGATGGTCATGGCAATGTATGATGGAAGGCTGTTTATTCAACGTTAACAACCAATCTAAAAAGGCAATTTGAAAAGCTAAAAATCGATCTGTATCATCAAAGGAGTAAACAAAATCCTTGTAGAGTAAATCTGGAACATCTATGAAGAACACATCAATATCCAAAATATCTGTGTCCTGTAATTTCAAAACACTAAACGAATGACTTATGCCTCCTAACAATAATTCCGAATCATAGATGCTCTCAAAATGATTTGAATTAGTAAACTTATTCTCATAGAAGGGCATAATTACCGAACTTTCAACTCCTTGGTTTTTTTGATATTTAGGCAAAGCCCCAACCACATCTGCAAGACCTCCTATTTTAGCAATAGGGTAACACTCGGCACTTACATGTAATACTTTCATTTTAAGTAAATTGGAATTAATTAAGGAATAAATTAAAAATGGCTAGAACTATCAAATTGGTATGTTTTATCCACTTTTTTTACAGATTTTAAAATTTAAACTGAATGAACATTATAAATTTAATAAATTATGTGGTTAATAAGAAGTTATTTCCGATTAATTAAACTTAAAATCTACGTTAGGTATTTCCTACATATACGACCAAACAGGTAAACCATAAACCTCATGAAATATTTACCATTTTTATTAGCTATTTTTATTTTTACCAATTGTCAATCTCAAGAACGTAAAACCATGACCGAAAAACCAAACTATACCGTTCAAAAA
Organism: Mangrovimonas sp. ST2L15; assembly: GCF_001280515.1. Taxonomy (GTDB): domain Bacteria; phylum Bacteroidota; class Bacteroidia; order Flavobacteriales; family Flavobacteriaceae; genus Mangrovimonas; species Mangrovimonas futianensis. Next base: position 31,198 of record NZ_LBIQ01000019.1, read on the forward strand.
ACGGATACAGAATGGAAAAATGAGCTAACTGATGAACAATACTATATTTTAAGGCAAAAAGGAACCGAGCGTCCTAATACAGGAAAATATAACCTTCATTTTGAAAATGGCACCTATTATTGCGCTGGATGTTCCCAAAAGTTATTTGAAAGTGATAGTAAGTTTGAGTCTCATTGCGGCTGGCCAAGCTTTGATAAAGCCATCAAAGATGCTATTGTTTATAAAGAAGACCGAACTCATGGGATGGTGAGAACAGAAATTTTATGTTCACAATGTGGCGGACATTTGGGGCATGTGTTTAATGATGGCCCAACAGTTACCGGTTTGCGCTATTGTGTTAATTCTGGAAGTTTGGATTTTGAAAATGGCACCAAAGAATAAAAAAAAGCCTTCTTTTTTAAAAGGCTTTTTTTAACTATTATTTTTACACTTACTCCTTCATTGAACTCAAAGTGTAGTAACCTGATTCCCTTGTGATTTTTCCATCATCATTAAAATAGTGGATGAAGAAAATAGGAATTTTATATTTTTTCCCATCAGACTTGCGTTTGATTCTAAAATCCCACCAAGATTGAACAAGTTTGGATTTCCCTATCTCATATTCCAAGTAATCGGGGTAACCTCGCATATCCATTCCCTCAATATCATAACCCTTTAAGAATTCATAAAAATGTTCTTTTTCATCTTTTGTAGTTCTAAATTCACCCTCTTTCATGTCTAAACTGGTAAATCGGGCATCATCAGTAAAATAGCTAAAACCTTTATCAACATCACCATTCTCCAAGGCGCCTACCATTTTACGAACGGTATTGATATTCTCATGTTGGTTGTAAATCGTTCCGTTTGTTCTCGGGTTAAAAGCTTCCCTGTTTTTCATCCAAACAGCATTATCATCATAAGTAATCAACATCTGAATCTTGTTGTTATCATCCATTTTATACAAGCGATGAACAGGCATATTCAATTTAACTCCCGTTTCTTTATCCATGCCTTTTAACATATCCCACGTTTGTACCCATAACCCAGATTCATCCTTTTTATATTCTAAGGCATCTGGATAAGCACCGGGGAAACGTTCTAAACTCATATAATCCGTGTATTTCTGCCAACCCTTGATCGAGTTTAAAAATTGGTCTCTCGTTCTTCCCTCATAATCGGGGTTTGAATTAAAACCATCATACATTTTAAAATCACTAGTTAGATAAGAAGCCACTTTGGCACTGTCACCTGCAACAAAGGCTTGTTGCATTTCTTCGACCACGCTTATAGCAGGATGCTGGTCATAAATAGTTCCATTTTTTTTCATTTGGGGATACATAACCATGGTGAAGATCATCACCATTGGAAGGATAATTTTTTTCATCGAATAAAATTTTAGTTAGTATCTCCCTATAAAGTTAACCAAAAAACATTGTAAGTCAGAATTTTACAACAAATTTTTCAATCCCGATACTTCCTTTTTTTAAAAGGTCTGATAATTAATCGCGCCTCCCTATCAAATCGAATGTAATTATATACCCAGTTTACGAAGACCACTACCCGATTTCTAAACCCTATTAAAGCATATAAATGAACCAACATCCAAACGAACCACGCAAAAACCCCTTGAAACTTCCAATGTTTTAAATCCACTACGGCTTTGTTTCTTCCTATAGTTGCCATAGCCCCCTTATCCTTATAAACAAATGGTTTTAGAGATTTCCTTTCAAGCAATCGTGTGATATTCTCTCCCAATTGCTTTCCCTGCTGAATGGCCGGTTGAGCCATCATAGGCAAACCTTGCGGAAATTCTTCACTCACCATACAAGCTACATCTCCAACAGCAAAAATATTTTCAACCCCTTTCACCTGATTGTAGGCATCCACTAAAATTCTATTGCCTCTATTTACAAAGTCCTCACTATCCAATCCTTTTATAGATGCCCCTTTCACACCTGCTGCCCAAACCAGTGTGGCAGCCTCAAAAGAAACATCTGTATTGGTAGTGACCAATTGGCCATCATAACCCGTCACGCGTAAATTTTTCCAAACATTGACTCCCAAATCCTCTAAAAATTCTTCAGCTTTTTCTGAAGCTTTTTCACTCATTTCCTTAAGCACCCGATCACCCGATTGAATTAAATTAATCTGAACCATTCTTGTGTCCAAATCGGGATAATCTTTTGGAAGTATCCCTTTCTTAATCTCCGCCAAGGCCCCTGCTAATTCCACACCTGTTGGACCTGCGCCAACGATGACAAAATTCATCAGTTTATTGCGTTCATTTAAATCGGAAGTCAACAAGGCATCTTCAAAGTTTTCCAACATTAAACTACGCAAATTCAAAGACTGCGGAATAGATTTCATAGCCATCGCATGGGTTTCCAAAGCTTGGTTGCCAAAGAAATTAGTTTCTGAACCCGTGGCAATGACAAGATAATCATACTTTAAACTCCCTATGTCTGTAAAGATCTTTTTAGCTTGTACATCTATCTCTTCCACATGAGCTAACCTAAAAAGAATATTAGGATAATTTTTTAATACTTTCCTTAGGGGATAAGCTATAGAATCTGGCTCTAATCCACCGGTAGAAACTTGATAAAGTAACGGTTGAAATGTGTGATAATTATGCTTATCCAGCATAACAACTTGGGCCTCCTTACCCGCTAACTTCTTAGCTAAACTTAAACCGGCAAATCCGCCGCCAATAATCACGATTCGGGGATAACTCAATCGAGGTATATTCATAGATGATGGCTTTCCTAACAAAGGTATCATTTTTTTAAATGGTAAATTCCTTTTTAGCTTTAGGTTTCGTACCTTCGTAGCTTCTAAAAATGACAAAATAATTTCTCATGAGTAAATACGATATTATTGTTCTAGGTAGTGGTCCTGGAGGTTACGTTACTGCCATTAGAGCATCACAATTAGGGTTTAAAACAGCCATTGTAGAAAAAGAAAACTTAGGAGGGGTATGTTTGAATTGGGGATGTATTCCTACCAAAGCCTTGTTGAAGTCGGCACAAGTTTTTGAATATTTAAAACATGCTGGAGACTATGGTCTTTCCGTATCAGAATATGATAAGGATTTTGATGCTGTTGTGAAGCGTAGCCGAGGGGTTGCAGAAGGTATGAGCAAAGGTGTTCAATTCTTAATGAAGAAGAACAAAATAGACGTTATTGAGGGATTTGGGAAGCTAAAACCAGGTAAAAAAATAGACGTTGATGGTACTGAATATAGTGCTGATCACATTATAATTGCTACTGGTGCACGTTCTCGTGAACTACCTAGCTTACCACAAGATGGAGAAAAAGTAATAGGTTACCGTGAGGCTATGAGTCTAAAAACACAGCCTAAGAAAATGATTGTGGTAGGTTCTGGAGCTATTGGAGTGGAGTTTGCTTATTTCTACAACTCTATGGGAACAGAGGTTACCATCGTTGAATTTATGCCGAACGTAGTTCCTGTGGAAGATGAGGAAGTGTCTAAACAGTTGGAAAGAAGCTTCAAGAAAAATGGTATCAAAATCATGACTTCTGCCGAAGTGACTAAAGTGGATACTTCTGGAGACGGTGTGAAAGCTACGGTTAAAACCAAAAAAGGAGAAGAAGTTTTAGAAGCTGACGTGGTACTTTCTGCAGTTGGAATCAAAACAAACATTGAAAACATAGGGTTAGAAGATGTCGGGATTGTAGTTGACCGCGACAAGATTCTAGTTAACGATTTCTATCAAACTAATATTCCAGGATATTATGCCATTGGAGATGTGACTCCAGGACAGGCATTGGCACACGTTGCCTCTGCTGAAGGAATTCTTTGTGTTGAAAAAATTAAAGGGATGCACGTTGAGGCATTAGATTACGGGAACATTCCTGGTTGTACCTATTGTGCCCCTGAAATTGCATCAGTAGGTTTAACTGAGAAAGCTGCCAAAGAAAAAGGATATGAAATTAAGGTGGGTAAATTTCCTTTCTCTGCTTCAGGAAAAGCAAAAGCTGGTGGAAACAGTGATGGATTTGTAAAGGTTATTTTCGATGCCAAATATGGCGAATGGTTAGGATGTCACATGATTGGTGCTGGTGTTACAGATATGATTGCAGAAGCCGTTTTAGGTAGAAAACTGGAAACCACTGGACACGAAGTATTAAAAGCTGTCCACCCTCACCCAACCATGAGTGAAGCGGTTATGGAAGCTGTTGCAGCTGCTTATGACGAAGTGATCCACTTGTAAATCAAATAATAATTTGCATGTAATTATTAAATAATTTTAAAAAGCCCCATATTTAGGGGCTTTTTTAGTTTTAAATCAACACATTACATGAGACCTGCCTTTTTTGTTTTCGCAATTGCTTTACTATTTATTTGTTGCAAATCCTCACACATCCAAAGCAAAAAATTGGGCAATAAACCTAAATTACCACGTGCCACCTATTGTGAGGATGATATTAAGCTGAATGATCCAGATAAAAACGACTTTAGTAATTTATTAAGCTTAGATGATCTGGCTTTCTCTACGGCTTATACTCTTATCTATAATCCCACCGATTCCATTCAAAAAGATTCCCTGAGATTCAAAATAGCTCATTTGACTACAGACCTAATAAAACAGCAGTGGCCAGATTTACCAAAAATCGAAAATCATAATTTGTTAAGTAAAACCTATAATCAAGTTATGTTTGCCACCAGCCCATTGAAATTCTACAACAAACGGAAGGTTTCATCAGATCTTATGGTTGAGAGCCAATTCCAAAATCTCTTTATAGAAATTATATTTTTTTCAAAAAATCAATCCAACAACACGTCAGTCAATATTTTTGTATTTGACACAAAAAATAACTTGAGGTATCTAGACCAAATGAATTATTCATGTGATGTCAGGGATTTTGCATCCCTGGAAAAGGTTTTGTCTTATGGATTACAGAAATTAAGAACCAAATTTTAGCTAAAAAAAGCTCTGAATAGCCAATTCATAACTTTGTAATCCAAAACCAACAATGACACCTTTAGCATTGGGAGAGATAAAAGAAACGTGTCTAAATTCTTCTCGGTCAAAAGTATTGGAAATATGTACTTCAACTACAGGTGTTTCTATTGCGGCTACAGCATCCCCAATACCTACTGACGTATGGGTAAAAGCTGCGGCATTTAAAACAATGCCATCGTAAACACCATCAAAACCTGCTTCCTGAATTTGACTAATAAGTTCGCCTTCAATATTGGACTGAAAATGATCAATTTGCAAGTTGGCATACTTTTCCCTTAATTCTTCAAGAAAGTCTGTAAAACTTAAGCTACCATATATTTTGGGCTCTCTTTTCCCTAAAAGATTTAAGTTGGGCCCATTGATGATCATTATTCTTTTCATAATATAAATGTATAAAAAAAGCTAGAGTTTTCACTCTAGCTTCAAAATTGAGATATATTACTTAAACTATAAGGTCACTACAAGTCCAAAATTGGCAGATACTCTAAAATTGGTAATGCTGTCTTCAAGAACATCATTCTTGTCCATATTCACAAATCCTTTGTAGCCTTGTATGTCCACAAACCATTGCATAAACTGGCCTAAAGAGAACATGCGACCTACTCCAACACCTAATCCAAAATCTACAGGTGCTATGTCGTCGTTAATATTAATTAATTCATCGTTGGGTCCTCTGCATTCGGCATTAGCCAAAAAGCCAATAGAAGGACCAAAATTGACATACCATTGTCTTTCCCATCCTAAATGGACATTGGCATTAAGAGGTATGGTAATGAAACTTAACTTGTCGGTATAACCGTCTTTGGTCTTGGCCCCCATAGGTTCAAAGGTTAAACCAGTACGTCCGCTCCAGTTGTCACTAAAGTAATATTCAGCTATAACGCCAAAATGGATAGAATTTCTTGTTTTGTAATCGCCTCCACTGTAAGAACTCATATTGAATCCTGCTGTGGGTGCTAGTGTTATATCCCTATATTCTGGTTGTGCCATGAGGGAGAAATAACATAAAAAAGCTAAGATTGGGGCAACTTTTTTCATGAATAAATAGGTTTTTAAGTGTCAGCAAATATAGCGAGATTTTCGACAAAAACAATATTTTATCGATTTTTTTTGCATTACAACGAGTTTAATATTACAATATGTAACTATTTTCTTTCAACATAAAATTGATTAAATACTCGATTAAGGACAAATTACTCAAAACGAGCTATTTGTATCCCTTAAACTAAAAAGCAAAAAAAAACCGAAGCTAATGCCTCGGTTTTAATTATTTGAAAAATGATGCTTTAGAACATGAAACCAACAGATACTTGGATGACACTGTTTTTGATTTCAAAATCATCTGAATCTTCTGCATCATTCACATTTACAAATCCAGCATTGTATCTAGCACTAAATTCTAAACCATTAGTCATTCTATATCCTAATCCAATATGTCCACCAAGATCTATAGGTAGTACATCATCTTTAATATCTTCATCACCAGACCCTGAATCAGTACTATCAAAACCACCTCCAGATACAGACTCTGTAAACTCATACTCACTTTTTGCCGATGCTAAAATACCAACTTGAGGTCCTGCACTTGCATAAAAACCGTTTACGATATAATACTTGAAGCTAAATGGGATATTAATGTAATCAAAACGGATATTTTCTTCTGCTTCATATCTATAAGTTACACCATTAAAAGTTTCAGATTCAGAATCACTGTACTTAGTTCCCTGTCTTGAATACAAAAGTTCTGCTTGTACAGCCATTTTCTCGTTAAATTTAAATTCTGCTGCTCCACCAACATGAAATCCAACTTGCATGTCATTATCTTCAATATCTCCAGTTAAAGTAGCGAAGTTCACACCTGCTTTAGGGCCAAAGCTAAACTCCTGCGCATTGATAGATGTACATCCTAATGTTGCAACACATGCCGCGAAAAATAATTTTCTCATAATAAAATAATTGTTAATAGTATATAATATAAATAGTTAATAAAATTTATGAAAAAATCCAGACCCAAAAGACCTGGATTGTAGATAGGGAGTATTAATTAATATGATTAAAATTCGAATAAAATACCAGCATTTAAACTGCCAAATTTATAATCATCAAAACCTTCAACATCTGAAAGTTTGTATTTACCGGTGTAAAGGTCATAAGCTAGAAATATCTCAATGGCATTAGCTATATCAATTCCAACAACTGGTTTGGCAAAAAAACCTCCATCTGTGTTATCAGAAAGACCAAAAGCATAACCTAAATCAGCCCCAGCATAAAAGGTACTAAACAAAGTCACTCTACCTGCCGCTGTTACCGGTAAATATTGTACATTATCTACCGTATAAGATGCTCCTAAGATATCAATATCTTTTCCGAAGAAATTTCTATATCCAACGTTAACTCCTAAATTGAAAAAGGAATCAACATCAAAGAAATAAACATATAAATCCGCTCCAGCAGTTAAATCTGAAATATCTGAAGCATCACCCATTGGAAGTCCAATGTTACCACCCAATTTAAACACCTGTGCCTGAGTTGAAGTCCACCCAGCCAAGGATAAAATCACAATAAACAATAGCTTTTTCATGTTGTTATAATTAAGGTTTATAATGTGAAAATAATCATTTTTTTATGGTTATCAACATATTATACCACCGTTTTCAACAGGTTTATTAACAATTAACCCTAACCTATTGAGACTCTGAGTCTGTAGGAATTACTTACAAAACGGCAGTTTTGATCTATTGGTCATTCAAAATGGAAGGTTTATTTTAGTGCCATGAAATGGGAAGCAGCCTTAAAAGATTACCGCCTTTATTTAAAGATAGAACGCGGACTTTCTGAAAATTCCATTGACAATTATTGTCTGGACGTTGAAAAACTTATTTTATTTTTAGAAAATAGGTCTCTTTCTATTTCTCCTCTTTCCATTGAGAAGGATATTATTCAGGAGTTTATTTATACCATTGCCAAAGAGCTTCATGCGCGCTCCCAAGCGAGAATCATCTCAGGTCTAAGAAGTTTTTTTGGGTATTTGGTGTTTGAGGATTACCGAAAAGACAATCCGTTGGATCTCATAGATTCTCCTAGAATAGGTAGAAAACTACCCGACACTCTATCTGAAAACGATATTGATTTATTGATTCAAGCCATTGATTTAAGCAAACCAGAAGGGGAACGCAATCGCGCCATATTGGAAACACTATATAGTTGTGGTTTGCGTGTAAGTGAATTAACCCATTTAAAACTATCAGATCTCTATTTTGAAGAAGGCTTTATTAAGGTGACTGGGAAGGGCGATAAACAACGGTTTGTACCTATAGTGCCTTCTACTCAAAAATACATCCATATTTATCAATCAGAAATCAGGAATCATTTGAACATTCAAAAAGGTCATGAGGACACCTTGTTTCTAAACAGACGAGGAAAACAATTGACACGAGCCATGATTTTTACCATTATCAAACGACTATCGGAGAAAATAGGATTAAACAAAACCATTTCACCTCATACCTTTAGACATTCGTTTGCAACTCATTTGCTTGAAAATGGTGCTGATTTAAGATCCATTCAGCAACTTTTGGGTCATGAAAGCATCACAACAACTGAAATTTATATGCACGTTGAGAAAAGCCACTTAAAAGACGTGGTCAATAACTTTCATCCCAGAAAATAAAAAATCCGATGTTTCCATCGGATTTCCTTTAATCTATTTAGCGATATTCACCGCTCTTGTTTCCCGAATTACGGTCACCTTAACCTGACCTGGATAGGTCATATCGGTTTGAATTTTTTGTGAGATATTGAATGACAGATCCGCTGCATTTTGATCGTTTACTTTATCACTTTCTACAATCACCCGAAGTTCACGACCTGCTTGAATAGCATATGCTTTTTTCACACCTTGGAATCCGAAAGCGATATCTTCTAAGTCTTTCAACCTTTGGATATAACTATCAAGTACTTGACGACGTGCACCTGGTCTTGCTCCTGAAATGGCATCGCAGACTTGGATAATTGGAGCTAGTAATGATTTCATTTCTATTTCATCATGGTGTGCACCAATCGCATTACAAACATCATCCTTTTCACCAAATTTTTCTGCCCATTGCATTCCTAAGATAGCGTGAGGGGTTTCCATGTCCGCTTCCGTATCTGGAACTTTTCCTATATCGTGAAGCAAACCAGCACGTTTAGCCAACTTAGGATTTAATCCCAATTCAGCAGCCATAACGCCACACAATTTTGCTACTTCTCTAGAGTGCTGTAATAAGTTTTGGCCATATGAAGAACGGTATTTCATTCTACCTACCATTTTCACCAATTCTGGATGCAGGTTATGAATTCCTAAATCGATAACGGTACGCTTACCAACCTCAATTATTTCTTGATCTATTTGCTTACGTGTTTTCTTAACGATCTCCTCAATTCTAGCTGGGTGAATACGTCCGTCGGTCACCAATTTATGCAATGATAAACGAGCTACTTCACGTCTAACGGAGTCAAAACAAGATAAGATAATTGCCTCTGGTGTATCATCCACGATAATCTCTACACCTGTAGCCGCCTCAATAGCGCGAATGTTTCTACCTTCACGACCAATGATTCGTCCTTTTACGTCATCAGACTCTATGTTAAAAACAGAAACACAGTTATCCACTGCTTCCTCGGTTCCGATACGCTGAATGGTATTAATGATGATTTTCTTGGCTTCCTGTTGGGCCGTCATCTTGGCTTCTTCCATGGCATTTTGAACATAACTCAATGCCTCATTTTTAGCCTCACCTTTAAGAGATTCCACCAATTGTTCTTTGGCTTCTTCAGCTGATAAGCTAGAAATTACTTCTAGCTGTTGTACTTGGCTTTTATGTAATTTATCTAATTCATCTTGCTTTCGGTCTAAAATTTCCAACTTGTGATTGTAATCTTTCACCTTTTGCTCCAAAGAATCATTTAATTTTTTGTTTTTGGAAAGCTCACTAGATACCTGAGATTCTTTATCTCTTGTGCGCTTTTCGGCATCAGCCATCTTCTTGTCTCGAGACATGATTACTTTTTCATGCTCAGATTTTAATTCAATAAACTTCTCCTTTGCTTGAAGTATTTTATCTTTTTTTATTGACTCTCCTTCTGATTGAGCCTCTTTTAAAATTGATTCAGCCGATTTTTTAGCTTCGTTAATGAGTTTTGATGCAGCTTTCTTTTCTATCATTTTAGCAATGATAAAACCAATAACCACTCCTAAAACTACGCCTCCTACAATTAATATAATTGCGTTATTATCCATGTTTAGTTTAGTTAATTATATATAAAAAAAGCCTACACTAGTTTGACGTTTTTATAAACTCCTTAAAAACAAGTTTAGGGCTAACAAGCTGATCAAGTATCTGCTCAAAGACAGCACGCTTTTACAACTTAAACTCACCCTTTTTAAAGAATTAATGTTGAGTTTACCAAAAAAAATAACTAATGTAGGCAGTAACCTTTTTATTTTAAAGAACGTTAAGAGCTGTGATTTTCAAGAAGTTGATTTAAAGCTATTAACTTATCCTCCACTTGCTCACTTATCACATTTTTATCTATAGTTTTCTGCTCCGCCTGTGAGGCAAACTGTAAGGCACACATGGCCAAAACATCTTGTTTATCTCTAACGGAATAACTTTGCTCAAATTGTCTAATCATGGCCTCAATTTTTTTTGATGCCTTACGTAGACCTTCTTCCTGACTTGGATGAATAGTCAACGGATATACTCTATTTGCTATCGAAAGCTTGATTTTTAGCTTATCATCCGCCATGAAATCCGTTTTTTGACATTATTCGGACAACTGTGCTATACAATGGTCAATTTCCCGAATCAATGAATTTATTTTGAGCTTGGTCTCTCTTTTATTATTGTCACTACCTAGCATTGTATTAGCTACCTTTAAAGCTTCGTATTTTTCTTTCCAAGAAGTAATTTCATTCTCCTTTTCTTGAAGCTCTAAGCGAGATGATTGAAGCTGATGTTCCAATTTTTGATTGTTTTCCTTTAGCACTTCCATTCTATTTAAAACCTTATTAATTCTAGTTTCTAAAGTGCTGACAATCTCTTCAATCTTGCTCATTGGCTAACGCAATACTATTAAGACAAAGTTAATATACCTTACTATAAATAACAATTGTTTTTAAATAAAATTGTGAAGAACCTATCTTAATAGACTTTATTATGGCCTTCAAGCGTTTAGTGTTTTGACAAGTGACCTCAAATTAATAATTTTAGCAACAATAAAAATTTTATGAAATATACCCTAGCCTTATTCCTACTTTGTTCTCCCTTATTGAAAGCTCAAAATATCTATCCTCAGGATTATTTTCAAAGTCCTCTGGATATAACCCTCGTGATGGCGGGGACATTTGCCGAATTACGCTCCAATCATTTCCATTCAGGAATAGATATTAAGACACAACAAGTAGAGGGTCTTAAGATTTATGCAGCGGCTGACGGATATATTAGTCGAATCAAAATTGCCCATTTTGGATATGGTAAAGCTATTTATATTACGCATCCCAATGGATATACCACCGTGTATGCCCATTTGCAAAGATTGAGTCCCACTCTAGAAGCTTACATTAAAAAACTGCAGTATGAACAAGAAAGTTATGAAGTGGAAGTTTTCCCCAATCCTGATGAGTTAATAGTTTCTAAAGGAGAGGTCGTTGCCTACAGTGGTAATACAGGAAGTTCTGGTGGCCCGCACCTTCATTTCGAAATTCGTGATAATGCGGAGCGCCCTATTAACCCTATGTTATTTGGACTGGACATCAAAGACACCACTCCCCCTTTCATTAAAAATGTTTATGCCTACCCAATTGGACCAAATTCCCATATCAACAAATCCAACGAAAAGCAAAAACTACGCTTAATTCGACAACCAAACAATGATTATGTAGTGGAAAATGTAGAAGCCTATGGGAAAATTGGATTTGCCATTGAAGCAAATGATAGACAAGATTTGGCTTATAACAATAACGGCCTATACAATATCCAAACCTTTATGAATGGAAATCAAAAGATTGAAATTGATTTTCACAAATTTTCGTTTGATGAATCAAGCCACATCAATCGTTTCATTGATTATGAGCAATATATCCATGAAAAACACCGACTACAAAAACTATATAGGGACACAAACAACCCCTTGAGCATTTATAAAAATTTGGATGATGAAGGTTATTTACAGATTCAAGATAGCACGTCTTCCATTTATAAGGTCAAAGTTTCCGATTATAAAAACAATAATACTTGGCTTACAATCAACATCAAAGGAAAAAAATACGATACCATTAAAAAAGAGGAACCTTTTAAATCCAATTACTTTATATACGCCAATAAAACCAACGAATTGGTGCATGACAAAGTAGCTGTAGAATTTCCTTCCAACACCTTTTATGAGGATTTTTACATGGATTTTGCCCAAACCAATGATACCATTAAACTGCATGATGAATCTATTGCAGCCCAAAAATATTTTACAATCACCTATGATCTCAGTCATTACAAACCAGAGGATTTAGAGCAGCTTTACATTGGCCGTTTGGTAGGCTACTACAAACGTCCTTATTATAGCTCCACAAAAAAAGAGGGCCACATACTTTCTACACGAACCAAAACGTTAGGTATTTATGCCTTAGCGAAAGATACAGTGGATCCCACCATCAAGCCCATCAATTTTTCAAATGGAAAATGGGTAAGCAACTTTAGGTATTTAAAATTAAAAATTGAGGATAAGGAATCTGGAATTTCTAAATACCGAGCTACGGTAAATGGGAAATTTATTTTAATGGAATACGAATATAAAGATGACATGTTAACCTTTGATTTTAATGATAATGTCATCACAGAAACCGAAAACAATTTAAAAGTCATCGTAACGGATAATGTCGGAAATAGTAGTACATTTGAAGCTACATTTTATAGAAAATAAACCAACTATTGAAATCACTAATCTGCTATTTAGGTCTTATTCTATTAGTTCCTGTTTTAGGTTTTTCTCAACAAGGTATACTGAAAGGAATCATCCTAGACGAAAAGAATGCCCCAGTTGAAGATGTCAACATTCAAGCGGGTGATGTAGGAACGACCACCAATGAAAATGGTTTTTTTATTTTAAAAATTCCTGCAAACAAAGAGATAACGGTTCAATTTACACACATTGCGTTCCAGAAAATTTCGGCCACTTTTAAGTTGGAAAGTGGTGAATCCATGGAATTCAATCCGGTCATGAATGCCTCAACCGAGCAAATTTCGACTGTGGTCATTACTGGTAGAAAACGAAAGGATGTACAAGGGATAATCACCTTAGAACCAGAAACAATTCGTTTAATACCAGGAGCCAATCCAGGTGTTGAAAACATCTTGCAAACCTTACCCGGAGTAAGCAGCAACAACGAATTAAGCACTCAGTATTCGGTACGCGGAGGTAACTTTGATGAGAATTTGGTCTATGTCAACGGGATTCAAGTGTATCGCCCATTTTTGATTCGTTCGGGACAACAAGAAGGCTTGAGCTTTGTGAATACCGATATGGTTCATAATGTCGATTTCTCCGCCGGTGGATTTCAAGCTAAATATGGGGATAAATTATCTTCGGTCTTAGACATAACTTATAGACAGCCCACGGAATTTGGTATCACAACCGATTTGAGTCTTTTAGGAGGAAGTTTGACTGCTGAAGGCATTTCAAAAGATTCCAAGTTTCAAGCCATTGCAGGAGTGCGATATCGCGACAACAGTTTATTGGTGGACGCGAAGGAAACCGAAACCAATTACCATCCTGTATTTGTAGATTTCCAAACCTATCTCACCTATAGTTTTTCAGATAAATTTCAGTTGAGTTTTTTAGGAAACGCCTCTTTAAACAAGTATGATTACGAACCCTTGACCAGACAAACCAATTTTGGAACCCTGGAAAACCCCATGGCTCTTTTGGTTTTTTATGAAGGCCAAGAAAAAGACCAATATCAAACACTGTTTGGTGCTTTAAAGGGAACCTACCAATTAAATGATCAGGTAACGCTAGAGCTTATTGCTTCCAAATATCACACTACAGAGGAAGAATATTTTGACATTTTGGCTCAATACCGTCTAGGGGAAGTAAACACCAATATTGGAGATGAAGATTTAGGTGAAGTTCAATTTAGTGAAGGAATTGGCGGACAATTGACTCATGGAAGAAACGACTTAGATGCCCTTATTGCCAACCTAGAGCACAAAGGAAGCTATGAAAAAGAAAACAACCATTTTGAATGGTCCTTAAAGTATACACAGGAAGATATTAGGGATCGTTTGGTAGAATGGGAAGTTATTGATTCTGCTGGATTTTCAATCAATCCCCCAAGTAGTGATGCTTTCAATGACCAACCTTATACACCTTATGAAGGCCCCTTGGAAGCTTACAGTAATGTGAGATCTAGAAACAATACAACTATAGATAGACTACAAGCTTATTTGCAATATAGTCGCAGAACCAAAATAGGAACACATGATGTTTGGTTTAATATTGGAGGCCGTGTTCACAACTGGACGGTAGATGGTGACAATTTGGAAAAAAACACACAAACTGTAATTAGTCCGAGAGCACAGTTTGCAATAAAACCAGATTGGAATAAAGACATGCTATTTCGACTAGGAACTGGTTTATATTACCAACCGCCATTTTACCGAGAACTAAGAGATTCAACTGGGATGGTGCAACCCAATGTCAAAGCACAAAAGTCTTTACATGTAGTTTTAGGAAATGAATACAGTTTCAATATGTGGGAACGCCCTTTTAAACTGACTACCGAAGCCTATTACAAACATCTTACAGATGTAAATCCCTACACCATTGAAAATGTTAGGATACGCTATAGAGCTAAAAACAATGCCACCGCTTATGCTTATGGATTGGACCTAAGATTAAATGGTGAATTTGTCCCCGGAACAGAATCTTGGTTTAGCTTTGGCTACCTAAAAACCGAAGAAAACATAGACAACCGTGGGTATATTTCTAGACCAACGGACCAGCGCCTTAAATTTGCAGCCCTCTTCCAAGATTATGTACCTGTACTTCCAAAAATGAAGATGTATTTGAATTTGGTTTACAACACAGGGCTTCCTGGAGGCTCTCCAAGCTACGCAGACCCATATGTTTATCAAACCCGACTGCCTGATTATAAAAGAGCTGATTTAGGACTTTCCTATGTGTTAGTAGAACGTAATGAGACCTTTGATAAGGGTTGGAAAAAACCATTCAAGTATCTTTCTTTAGGTTTTGAAATATTCAATTTATTTGACGTTCAAAACTCCATTACCAATACATGGGTAAGAGATGTATATAGTAAGAGACAGTACGCCATTCCAAACTACCTCACCCCACGAGTTTTTAACGTGAGACTATCAGCCAAATTATAATCTATTGATTTTGCTATTTTTCTTATCTTAGAGTATTAGTTAAATAATACACTTATGATCTGGAAGACCGTAAAAAAAGCGCACAATGAATCTGAATTATTGGTTTTGAAAAGCCGATTGGAATCAGAAGGAATTCCTTGTTTTTTAAGAAATCAATTCACGACCCAAGTGATGAATTATATGCCCACCTTCTTGGTGGAACTTCAGGTACCGGAACCAGATTATGCCATGGCCATGGAAATAATGGACGAGATAGAAACACATTAGTTTTCATTTGTCTATTAATTTTCAATTTCAAATTGAAAATATGGAAATTCAGAAATAAAAATCCAAGCTTTCTGAGGATTTACTATTTCATTGAAATTATCTATTCCTTTTAGTATCTTTAAGACTAACTGATTTTGTGAAAGTTAACTTTAGAGCTATGGATAGGAAAGATTTTTTAAAACAAACTGGTTTGATTGGGGCCTCTGTATTGTTACTCAACCGATGTCAAATGTTCAGTCCTACCAAGACAACTACCAAAGAAAATCAGGCTGTAAGTATTGAAAAACCCAACGGTAAAGAAGACATATTTCAATATATCCAAAGAAAAAAGGGAGCTTTTGATAGAGTGCTTTACAAACAAATTTTAGGGTCGGCTAATGAATTCAAAGAGGGCGATCAAACTATAAAAGTGGCAGCCACCAGTTCCAGTTCCAGATTTCATGCGCGAGAATTGTTGGCCAATACATCTTTAAAAGACCTCAATCAACATCCAGTTTATGAAGATGACCTCTTTAAATTCATCCAAAATTCAACATTACCAGATAAAACCATCCAAGATTGGACCATAAATGATTTAAAGACATTCGTTTTATCAAAACCAGAAGAAGAAATCAAAATGATTATGCCTAGTTTGTCTAGCGATATAATAGCTTGTTTGGTTAAATTGATGACTAATAAAGAGTTGATTCAAATAAGTCAAAAGGTATTCAATCCGTTACCAGATTCCAAAATAGGAAGTAAAGGATACATGGGTGCCCGTGTCCAGCCCAACTCGCCTACTGATAATATTGAAGATATATCCTGGCAAGTTTTTAACGCTTGGTCCTATGCCGTAGGCGACGTTGTTTTGGGTACCAACCCTGTTAGTAGCAATCCAACTTCTGTGGCAAAAGTTGAAGCAGCCTTACTTGATATTATTCAAACCTTTCAACTAGAAACCACCATTCCTAATTGCGTGTTGTCCCATGTAGATGTTCAAGCAGAAGTAGAAAACATGCATCCGGGAACAACGGGGATTTGGTTTCAAAGCATCGCAGGAACTGTTAATGCTAACAAAACCTTTGATGTAACTATTGATAAAATGCTCCAATATGCCTCTGAAAGAAATGGTCAATTTGGATTTTATGCCGAAACAGGTCAAGGTGCCGACCTTACCAATGGCCATAGTGAAGGATTTGACATGGTCATGCACGAATCCAGAAAATATGGATTCTTAAGAGGGTTAAAATATAAGATTAATGAGATCAAAAAAGATAACAACTCATGGGTACATGTTAATGATGTAGCAGGTTTTATTGGACCCGAAGTCTTCAAATCAAAAGAACAGTTGGTAAGATGCTGCCTAGAAGATACGGTTATGGGTAAACTGCATGGACTCACCATAGGTTTGGATATCTGCTCCACGCTTCATATGGATATCAACCTAGAAGATCTTGATTGGTGCATTGAGCAAGTCATGCCCGCTAATCCAGCATACCTTATGGCATTACCTACTAAAAATGACCCCATGCTTAGTTACCTAACTACCGCCTTTAGCAATCATGTAAAGATTAGGGATCAATTTGGATATCGTGTAAACGATGCCATGTGGGACTTTTTCAAACACATTGAAGTCATTGACGAGCTAGGAAATCCTACCGAACATTTTGGAGACCCCATTTGGGTTTATTATAAATATCAAAAAGCAAAAGGAGATGTTAGATCTTATGAGATAATTACTGAAGAAGGTCAAGCCTTTATCGATAAAATAGAAAAACGAGGGGTATCTATTGCACAAGGCTATGGGGAAAATCCTTGGGATTTGGAACCAAAATTAGATGCAAAAGTACATCAACTGTATGAAGATGCCAAAATCAGTCTTTGGACGGAAATGTCGTCAGAATTTATTCAAACCATTCCTGCCGCCTACCCTATTATTACACAAGCACAAAACCGAAAGGATTATGTTTATCATCCCGCTACTGGTGAGCGCTTATCTGAAAGTTCCATAGATAAATTAAAACGACTCAAAGCCACTTGGGGAAGCTCAGCTCCTGATATTCAGATTATCATTTCTGATGGTCTTAATGTAAGAGCACTTCAAGACACTGGTCATTTGCAACCCTATTTAACCGAATTAATTCAAGGTATTACTGAATATGGATTCAGCTTGAGTAAACAACATTTAGTCATCACCCACGGAAGAGTAAGAGCTGGTTATGCCTGTGGCGAACATTTATTTGGTACTTCAAAGCATGTAAATAAATATCATGGAATTATACATATCATTGGAGAAAGACCGGGATCTGGACATCACAATTTCTCAGCTTATGTAAGTGTAGCATCAACAGATTTATGGCACAAAAAAGGAGGTGTAGATCATGATATTACTAGAGTGATATCTGGCATTTCAGATACTGCCTTGAAACCTAAAGAAGCTGCCAAGGAAACAATGACCCTTATAGACAACTTATTTAAATCTCAACACAGCAAACAGCAGGTTTCATAAAACCAAATCCCCGAATAATAAAAAAGCACTTCAATGGAAGTGCTTTTCATTTTTTATTCAATATTAATTACAACTGATTGCCATGTATATCTAATTCGATCATAGGTTTTCCTAGTTTCTTCACTTCATCCCACTGAGTTGATTTATCACCAACAATGACATAGATCATTTCTTTTTCTTGTAGGTACTTGTTTATGATCTCCTTATAGTCAGCAACAGTCATACTGATCAATTCTTCCTGATCCTTTTCGATATAATCCAATGGTTTGTCATATTTACTAATATTCCTAAGAATACCCATTTTGGAACCCAAACTCTCAAAGGCTCTGGTATTATCTTTTAAGATTTTATTCTTGGTGATTTCAACTTCCTTTTCACTGAAATTAGGTCCGTAATTAGTGAGCATATCCTGAATAATTTCCAAAGATGGTAAGGTTGCATTTGCTCTAACATTAGTAATTACATAAAAAGGACCTACCTCTTTACTAGTGGCAATTCCTGAATAGGCACCATAAGTATATCCTTTTTCTATCCTAAGGGTTTGGGTCAACATGCCACTAGAACCACTACCTAAAACTTCATTTGCAAATTCTAAATTATTAAAATCGGCATCTTCAGCAGAAAGCGCCAATTTACCGATATAAAGAACTGATTGTTTGGAGTCTGGAACGTCAATAAAATAGATTGTATTTGCTTTTGGAGACTCTGGAAGAATGTAAGATGGCATTTCGGGAGCAGGCGCTTTCCAAGTATTTAAAGCCGCAAACACTTTTTCAGCTTGAGCTTGGGAAACATCCCCTACCACATGAACCTTAGCATTTTCAGGAGAGAGCATCGCATAATATGCTTTTAAATCTTCCAGTGAAATCCCAGCTGTTGTTTCTAAAGTACCACTGCCTGGAATTCCAAAAATATGGTCATCACCATAAAGTAATTTGGCGTAATTGATGGATGCAATAGATCTAGGTTCTGCTTCCCTTCCTTTTAAACTCGTTTCAAGAGCCTGTTGTAATCTTGAAAATTCTTTGGAATCCCATCTTGGTTCCAATAACATTTCTTTTACCAAGGCGACGGTACCTTCTAAGTTTTTACTTAAACAAGATCCCGTGATTCTAAAATCTTCATTAGAACTTGAGAATGAAATACTAGCTCCAAGCATCCCTATGGCCTCTTCTAATTCTGCTGGCGTTTTGGTGGCGGTACCTTCCATCATTAAATCACCAAGTAAATTGGCAACACCTGACTTTTCTTTAGAATCCAAAAGGTGCCCTCCGGGAATGGTTATTTCAAATTGTACTAAAGGCACTTCATTATTTTCAATCCCATATAAAGCCAATCCATTATCTAAATTGGCCTTATAAATTTCGGGAGCTTGAAATAAAGGCATGTCACCAAAAGGAGGTTCACTCCTATCATATTTACTCGGTGTTTTCTCATAATCAGCCTCTTCTCCTTGACCTACTTCTTCGGCTGCAACATCCTGTTTTACCTCTTCCACCCAAACAGTAGCCTCTTTGGAATTTGCTACTGCCAAATCCAATTGCCCTTTGGGAACCACACTGGTCATTACATAATTCTGACCTTTGATATATTTGTTATAAACCCTCATAACATCCTCCTTTGTGACGGCATTGGTAAGATTGGCTGTTTGGGTAATATAACTAGGGTCACCATTGAACTCATTATCTTGAACTAATTGAAATGCTTTATTTAAAACGGTACTAACACCTTGATATAACTGCGTTTCCAATTCTGCTTTGATACGCTTCAAATCTTTATCCTCTACTCCATTAGTTTCAAATCGCTTCAAACCTTCATCCAAAGCTATTTTCACAGAATCCAAATCAACCGCATTATTGGCTCTTACCCTCAATACAAATTCCCCTGCCAACTCACTACTGCTTTGATAAGAACCAACATTGGGAGTTAATTTCTTTTCCTCAACAAGCACCTGATAAAGAGGCGCTTTTTTACTTCCACTCAAAAGATTTCCCAAAATATTTAACGCATAGGTATCTGGATGATACTCTTCAACGGTTGGAAATACCATCCGTAATTCAGGTAACTTGGCAAAAGTATCTTCAAAATATAAATACTTGCTTTCAGTTAAAGTAACAGGCATTGGCTCAAGAGGATCTACATCTGGCCCTCTGTTAATTTCACCAAACCACTTTTCAACTAATTCTTTGGTTTTGGCAATATCAATATCTCCAGCGATAACCAAAGACGCATTTTTAGCTCCATAGTATTGAGCATAAAACTCTTTAACATCATCAATCGTAGCTGCTTGTAAATCTGGTAATTGCCCTATTACCGTCCAGTTATAAGGATGACCCTCTGGATAAAGATTTTTTCTAATAATTTCATCAGTATATCCGTAGGGTGAATTATCAACTCTTTGGCGTTTTTCATTTTTAACAACCTGTTTTTCACGTTCCAAAGCTGCTTCTGTTACTGTATTAATCATATACCCAAATCGATCAGAGTCAATCCAAAGGATTTTTTCAAAAGCGTCTTTTGGAACCACTTCATAATATACTGTTCCATCACTCCAAGTTCCTCCGTTACGCTGACCACCCCATTCTGGAATTAATTTTCTATTGGCTCCTACAGGTACATTTTCAGAATCATTAAAACTCATGTGTTCAAAAAAGTGGGCAAATCCCGTTTTCCCTGGTTTCTCCCTATTGGAACCAACATGCATCATAGTTGCCACCGCAACGATAGGGTCACTATGATCTTCATGTAAGATAACTTCCAATCCATTGTCTAAAGTGAATTTTTCATATGGAATTTTAAAATCAATAGTGTTTTCTGAATTTTGAGCGGTATCCTCGGTGCCAGTATTTTGATTACAGGAGGTAGCCAACAAAAAGACAGCCAATAAAGTAAAGAGTGCTTTCATTTAAATCTTGTTTTCTGATTAAGTCTTAAAAATACAGAATATATTTAAAATGTCATGCTGACATAAAGCATCTCTATTTCTGACGGATTTAAGTGTGTTTTTCACGCTTATTCAGCTTGTCATTTTTTATCTTTACTACTTTAATCTATATGTCATTTCCTAAGATGAATTTTTTCCGTTACAAAAAAACAGTAAATCACATTTTAAGTATCTTTTTACTCGTCACTACTTTAGGTATATCACAAACAAAAGAGAATCTTATTCCTCGTATTGAAACCCAAAATGGGCGACATGCCTTGATTGTTGATGGAGAACCTTATCTTGTTTTGGGAGCACAAAGTAACAATTCCAGTTCTTGGCCAGCCACCCTTCCTCAAGTCTGGTCGGCCATGGATCAATTACATATCAATACTTTAGAAATACCTATTTATTGGGAACAATTTGAACCCCAACCTGGCGTCTATGATTATAGCGTAATGGATAGCATCATTAAACAAGCCCGAGAACGCGATCTAAGAGTTATATTACTTTGGTTTGCCACTTGGAAAAATGGTTCCAATCATTACATGCCACAATGGATGAAATTAAAACCAGATACCTACTTTAATATGGTGAACAAAAATGGAGAACCTATTGATTCCCCATCCCCTCATGCCCAAGCTACCTTAGAAGCAGATATAAAGGCATTCTCAATGTTTATGAATCATCTTAAGGAAGTGGACCCACAACATACCGTCATTATGGTACAGGTTCAAAACGAACCAGGTTCTTGGGGAAGTGTCAGGGATTATTCTAAAGAAGCAAACAAACTCTTTGAAAGTAAGGTTCCTAAAGAAGCTTTAAAAGCCATGGAAGTATCCTCAAATAATGGAGGAACCTGGAAACAAGTCTTTGGAGAACATGCTGAAGAATACTTTCATGTTTGGCATGTGGCCTCCTATATAGGACAAGTCGCCTCGGCAGGAAAAGCCATATATTCTCTTCCTTTATACGTGAATGGCGCTATTAGAAACCCTATTAATCCAGGTCCTCCCTATTATCAGGTAGGTGGACCCAATGATAATGTTTTGGATCTATGGAAAGCCGCAGCGCCTGATATTGACCTATTAGCACCTGATATTTATTTTAAGGATACCCAAACCTATTTAAAATCATTAGAGGTTTACAGTACCAAAACCAATCCGTTGTTTGTTCCTGAAACCTTTTGGCATGAAGATTTCCCCAAGTTTTTCTACGCTGCTTTGGGAGAAGGCGCCATAGGTTATGCCCCGTTCGGATTGGATGATACCAGACTACGTATAGGTCCAGATGGTAAGCCCATGACTGCCAAAGATATGTATGAACCCACCGCGCTTAACTTTAAGTTATTTAAGCCCATGGCAGATGTGATTGCCAAGTTGAATTATGAAGGTCACATCCAAACAGCCATTCAATTACTACCAATTGACCATGAAGCCGAAAAAGGAGGTGCTGTTGACCGTGAGAATTATGTCACCGACCAAACGATTTCTTTAAAATCATGGGATTTAAATATCGCATTTGGGACTTTTGATAGAATGTCAAGATCTCCTTTTCAACCCAAACATCCTGATGGACGCCTATTGGTTGCCGAACTCGATACCAACGAATTTTTGTTAGTGGGTTACCATTGCCGAGTCATGTTTGAACCTTCTGGAAAATATGCCGATAAGCCTTGGTGGTTTTTAAGTGTTGAGGAAGGACACTATGAAAATGGCACTTTTGTTATGGACCGTATCCTAAATGGAGACCAAACTGATTGGGGGTTAAATTTTGACACTCCAAAAGTACTACGAGTCAAACTTTATACCAGGCAACTAAAAAGTAGGCCATTTCTGATGGATTAGCAATTTATTAAGAACATGTAACTTACATTTAATTACATTTGTAAGAACCATCTAAATTGTATTAGGAATTGTCTACAGATTCTACCAAAACCTCAAAGAAGAGGAGACATCGTGTCTTCCGAATTCTTGTAAAAGTGTTTTTGGTACTCCTAGTTCTTTTTATCCTTTTGGTTCTTTTCATCAGGAGTCCGTGGGGACAAGATATTATTGTTCACAAGGCCATAGACTATGTCACCAATAAAACCCACTCCAAAATAGAACTGAAAAAGGCTTTTATAACCTTTGACGGCGATATTCAAATTGAAGATCTCTATGTGGAAGATCAACAAGGAGACACATTAGTTTACTCTAAAAGACTTGAAGCCAATATGCCGTTGTGGGCATTAATTACAGGTAAGGGAATGGGTGTTGATGATTTGGAATGGGAAGGATTACGTGCCAACATCATCAGGAAGGATTCTATCAATGGATTTAATTTCCAATTTTTAATTGATGCATTTACTTCCAATGAAACACCGGTTGAATCAACTCAAGATACGGTTTCCAAACCCTTTAATCTTGTATTGGGGTCTTTGGACTTAAAGGATTTTAATATCGTTTATAATGACCAAGTAACAGGCATTCAAAGCACTTACAAGTTTAAAACCTTGGAAGTTGATATGGATGAAACCAATTTGGAAACCATGACTTTTAAAGTCGATGACCTTGAGTTACAAGATGCCTTTATTGATGTTACCCAAACTCCAGTAATAGCCAGTTCTGAATCAGAAACGTCCATACTTCCATTCATTTCAGTGGATAACCTAACCCTGAACAAAGTAAAAGCACATTATAAATCCATTGGAGACGGCTTAGAAGTGAACACAAATATTGATGATTTTAATACTGAAATTGAAAGCATTGACTTAACAAACCAAGCGTTTGTTTTTGGGGAATTGAATTTAAAACAATCTCAAATTGACATCAAAACAACCAAAAAAAATTCAACCGAATTCAATGAACCATTGGCTTCTGATTCCAACTCCTTTGAATGGCCAGACTTTCAATTAACCATTGGTGAAATAGATTTTGAGGACAATCAATTCAGTTTTATTTCCAACAATCAAAAACCGAAAAAGGGCACTTTCAACCCAGAAGCCGTAGTCATCACAAATTTCAACCTTCAAGCAGCTAATGTGCTTTTGAAAGATAAGAATGCTGGATTAGAATTGAACACTTTAAATTTTAATGAAGCTTCAGGAATTAACGTACAAGAAATAGGTGTTGGATTAACAATAACAGATCAAAATCTTAAAATTCAACAACTAAACGCCGCAGTAAATCAAAATAAAATCAAAGGAAGCCTAGACTTACAATATGCCTCTTTAGCCTCTTTTTTGGCAAACCCAGAACAAGCTAAAGTAAATTTGAATCTAGCAAACATGACATTTGACTTGAATGATGTGTTTAAGTTTGAACCCAGTCTTAGGGACAATACATATATGCAAACACTCGGACAAAAGGCACTTCAAGGTAACCTAAAGGCACAAGGAACTTTGTCTGATATTCAAATTTCTCATTTGAATATCCAATGGGGAAAAGAAACGCAAATAGACTTAAAAGGTCAGATTAAAAAAATAACCACTCCAGATTCCATAACTTTTGACATTCCGAAATTTAGAGCAACTACGGTAAGATCTGATCTCATCAAATTTGCTTCGGAAGATTCATTAGGTATCCAATTCCCAGAAACCGTTAATATACAAGGTAATGCCAAAGGCAACCTCAACAATATTCGAGCTACCGCCTTGTTAAACACCTCACAAGGAAACGCCAAATTAGAAGGCTTTTTCAATAAAGAAGCAGGTATTCATTTTGATGTAAATGGTCAGATTGATAATTACCAACTTAATGAATTGCTTAAAAATGAAGATTTAGGTGCTTTAAGTTTGAGTATAGAAGCTAATGGCACAGGAAGCAACATCAATCATTTAAATGCTCAATTGGATGCTGTTGTTTCAGAATTCAAACTAAAGCAATATGATGTTAAAGACCTAAGCATTCAAGGAGAATTGGTCAATGGACAAGGTCATATTACATCAAATTACAAAGATGACAACCTTAATATGAATCTGGATGCCTTAATCACTTTAGACTCTATTGCCCCTGAAGCGAAGATAGATTTGAATGTTATTGGGGCTAATTTAAACGCCTTGGGAATTACAGACCAATCTCTTAGAACTGGGTTTCAGTTAGAGGCTGATTTTAAAGGTAATAGTTCGTCATTTGATGTTGAAACGCAAATTAATGAAGGCGTAATCGTTTATGACAATAAAAGGTATTTACTTGGTGATTTACAAGCTCAAGCCCATGTGAGACCAGATACCACTTCTGTCACTATACACAATAAAATAATTGATGCCGATTTGGAATCCAATTCAAACCCGAAAACCTTTAGCAAAGCTTTATCACAACACATACAAAGTTACTTTTACAGAGATCTCCAGAGGGTGGATACTTTAGAGCGGCCTGTTAAATTAAAATTCAAGGGTACTATAAATCCGTCTCCTCTGTTAAATGAAGTATTACTTGTCAACGTTGAAGATTTAGACACCATTCAAATTGCCATGGATTTTGATGAAATGGCTTATCGATTAGACACAGAAATTACGGCTCCTCATATTAATTATGATGGTAATAAATTGGATAGCCTTCATTTTGATATGCTTACTGATAAAGAACATTTTGATTTCAATTTCAGGTATAAAGAATTAACGGCTGGTCCATTGGTACTACCTCAAACCATTTTTTCAGGTCATCAGGAAAACCATGAACTCTCACTACAATTTATCGCTAAAGATCAGGACACTACCGTAATGCGTATGGATTCCAAAATTACCGGTGATAGCGAATTGCTTCATTTCCATATAGAACCCGAAACCCTTGTATTGAACAAAAACAATTGGCAAATTCCTGCCACGAATCAAATTGATTATTCAAATCAGAAACTAACCTTTCAAGATGTTCTTTTTCAGTTTCAAGACCAGGAAATTCAATTGACTCATGAATTCCTTAACATACAAAAAGATCATGTAGCTATGACCTTCAAGCAATTAAACCTTGAAGAACTCCTAGGATATTTCAATCCTGACAAAACACTTGCAACTGGTTTAATAAATGGGGATTTAATAGTTGAGGATCCTTTTGGTAAAACTGGTTTAAATGCCCAATTGGACATTAATCAACTTCATGTATTAGACGTGGACTTAGGCACGCTTTACCTTAAAGGAAAACCGATACAAAACCAGCAGTATGATTTTTATCTATCTACAAAAGGAGGCATGGTTGATTTAGACCTTAAAGGCGACTATTTAGCTGGAACAGAAAGAGCAGCCTTAGATTTAGATCTCAATATCAATGAATTTCAAATGAAAGCATTGGAAGGTTTCAGCATGGGAGCATTGACTGATACAAATGGTAGCATGACAGGTAAATTTCAAGTTAATGGAGCACCTAGTGATTTAAAATATCAAGGTCAATTGGATTTTAATAATGCAGCTTTTAATATAGCCAAGTTCAATGCCGCCTTCACCTTAAAACAGGAAAGTGTTCAAGTAACCAATGAAAAGATTTCATTGAGTAAATTCACCGTTTTAGATGCCAACAACAATCCTTTAATCCTAACTGGAGATATTCTTACTGAAAATACTTTAAATCCTTCTTTCAACCTTCAAATTCAAGCAACAAACTTTCAGCTTTTAAATGCTTCTGTTGATGACAATGATTTTGTTTATGGTAAAGCTGTTTTTGATGCCACCGCAAGTTTAACCGGAAATCTTCAAATACCTAAATTGGATGTAGATGCAACTGTTGGTAATGAGACCGACATTTCATATATCATGCCTTCGGCTTCTGTCAACATGGAGCAACGAGATGGAGTCGTTATTTTTGTAAACAAGGATCATCCAGATGCTATTCTTACACAAACTGAAGAAACAACTTCCACACTTAAAGGTTTTGATATTAATGCTCGCGTTAAGGTAAAACCAGAGGCAGCGGTGACTATTATTATCAATGAGAAAACCAATGATAATTTTAAAGTTTCAGGAGAAGGAGATTTTGTATTCAACATGAAACCCAATGGACAAATGACTCTTTCTGGAGTTTATGATGTTACGGATGGTCATTATGAGATGAGTTTATACAATCTAGTAAACCGTCGATTTGATTTAAGTCCCGGTAGTAGAGTAACCTGGTCTGGAGATCCGTTTGATGCCGCCCTTGACATCAAAGCCCTTTATGAAGTTAAAGCTTCGGCTTCGGCTTTAATGGCAACCCAAACTTCAGGATCTGACCCTTCTCTGCGTAATAAATTTAGACAGGTATTACCCTTTGAGGTGTATCTTAATATTGATGGGGAACTCATGCAACCTGTTATCTCTTTTAATATTGACATGCCAGAAAATGAACGCGGTGCTATCAATGGTCAAGTCTATGGTCGTGTACAGCAATTGAATCAACAGGAAGAAGAATTGAACAAACAAGTTTTTTCCCTGTTGGTGCTGAACCGTTTTTATCCCGAACCGGGCAGTGATGGTAGTAAAGGTGGTATGGCCTCAGTGGCCCGTGACAACCTCAATGACGCTGTTTCTGATCAACTTAATATGTTTTCTGATAAACTACTAGGAAAAACAGGCTTTGAATTGGATTTCGGACTCGATAGTTTTACCGATTATCAAGGAAATACCCCTCAAGACCGAACCCAGCTTGAGGTCGCTGCTAAGAAAAAACTGTTTAACGATCGTTTGACCGTTAGTGTTGGAAGTGAAGTGGACATTCAGGGAAGCAATCAAACAGAGGAAGAAACTCCGGTTATAGGAAACGTTACATTAGAGTATTTATTGACCAAAAATGGGAGGTATCGTATCAAGGGATTTAGAAGAAATGAATTTGAAAATGTTATTGATGGCCAAACAATGGTCAGTGGTATTGCTCTAATTTTCACCATGGAATTTAATAAATTTAGTGAGTTTTGGCATGCTATATTTCATCCTGAAGATGACACGCAAGAAAATGAATCGCAGCAAAATCAAGTAAAAGAACAGGAGGCAGATGAGAATAACTAATAATTCATACAACATATATTTTAGATGTCTCAATCTTGTGATTCTATTGCTTATTACCTCTTGTGGTGTGGAAAAATTTATCCCAGAGGATGAACGCCTTTATACTGGGGCAACATTGAGCATGTCCTCAGATACGACCATTGTTAATAAGGATTTATTAAAAAATGAATTGGAGCAGGTCTTAATGCCAGAACCCAATTCTAAATTCTTAGGAATGTACGTGGGGCTATATTATTATTATAAAAATCAGAAAAAACATCCTGGATTTATTAATAAATGGCTCTATAAAAATTTGGGGGAAGAACCTGTTTATCAATCAGATGTTGAACCACATGAAGTGAGGGATCTTTTGGTCAACAGACTTGAAAACAGAGGTTTTTTTTACAGTACATCTGGTTCGCAGGTAAATGAAAAGGACAAAGAAGCATCGGTTGATTATACCGTAAATATTACGAGTCCCTATACCATGGCTACCTACCAATTAGACTCCATTCCAAGTCCATTTTATCAGGAAGTGAAAACAAGTCTTGAGGAAACACCATTTAAGGAAGGCATGCGCTTTGATTTGGGAAATTTTGAATTGGAACGCCAGCGTATTGAACGTCAGCTAAAACTAAAAGGTTACTTTAATTTCAACAATCAGTTTTTAATTTTTGAAGCCGATACCAACAGATATAAAAACAAGCGCTATGATCTATATTTAAGCTTGAAGTCCCACGTGCCGAACAAAGCCTTAATTCCCTATAAAATTGCAAAAGTTAATGTGTATTCCAATTACGAATTGAATCAAGATTCACTTCAAATTCAAACCACACGATACAATGAAAAAAACTATCTAGAAGAGCAACCTTTTTTTAAACCTAAGTATTTAGATCCCTTCATTCTGATTAAAGAAGGTGAATTCTACCATCCTGAAAAATCTAGAAATACCGCTCGACGTCTATCTTCCATTGGGTCCTATAAATACGTGAATATTCAATATAAGGAGTTGGATACCCTGGAAAATGACAATTTGGGATTGTTGCAGGCAGATATTTACCTATCGCCTTTAAATAAACGCTCATTAAGAACCGAACTACAGGCGGTATCCAAATCCAACAATTTTGCTGGACCAGCTTTAGGGGTTACTTATACCAACCGCAACTTATTTGGTGGAGGTGAATCCTTTAGTGTAGGAGCTAAAGTAGGTTATGAAAAGCAAATTGCTAGTGGTAGCAGTAGTTCTTTGAGCAGTACCCAATTGGGTTTAGAAACGGAACTATTGGTTCCTAGAATGGTTTTTCCAATTAAGTTTGATAATGATTATTTTGAATATGCTATTCCTAAAACCAAAATTGGTTTCGGTATTGACTATTTAAATCGTACCCAGCTGTATGCCCTACTTTCTGGAAACGCCAAGTATGGTTATGTTTGGAATGCCAATAGGTATGTCACTCATGAGATCAATCCAGTAACGATCACTTATACCCAACTAACCAATACCACACCTGAATTTGAACAAATTCTTGATGACAACCCTTATTTGAGAGAAAGTTTTGAACAAGAATTCATTGCTGGACTCACTTATTCTTTTACTTATAACGGCATGGTAGATGCAGCTAACACTCACCAATTCTATTTTAATACCACCTTTGATATGGCGGGTAACATCATTAGCTTGTTTGGAAAAGAGCAAGAGCCTGGACAACCCGAAAGCTTTTTAGGTTTAGAATATGCACAATATGCCAAATTGGATGTGGATTTCCATTATCATTTTAATTTTGGAAAAGAACAAAAAATCGCCACGAGGCTTTTTGCTGGATACGGACTACCCTATGGTAATTCAAACGTTCTACCTTTTGTAAAACAATATTATGCAGGTGGACCATATAGTGTAAGAGCCTTTAGAATTCGTTCCTTAGGTCCCGGTACCTTTCAACAAGAAACTGACAATGACGATATTTACTTTGACCAAAGTGGAAACATCAGGTTAGAAGCCAATATTGAATACCGCTTCCCTATTGTTTCATTTTTAAAAGGAGCCCTTTTTGTAGATGCTGGGAATATTTGGAACAGTAAATCCAATGAAATTCTACCAGGCGGCACCTTTAGTAGCAATTTTTATAAAGAATTAGGAATGGGTGCTGGTGTGGGTGCTCGTGTTGATGTTCAAGGATTTGTCATTCGTTTTGATTTTGCCACCCCATTTCATGATCCGTCTTTACCTGAAGGCGAACGCTACAACTTTGATGTCAATGACACCATTTTTAATTTTGCTATTGGCTATCCGTTTTAGTACTTAATTCTTGACACTTTCAAATATGACATTGAATTGCCTATATTAGTTCCCAATAAGAATATATCATAAAAGCATTCATGAGACATTGTCTTACCTTAGACCTAAAACCAGACTTAGAACTTATTCAGAAATATGAAGATTGGCATCAAACTAACAACATTCCGATGGACATTCCAAAAGGCATAAAGGCCATTGGTATTTTAAACATGGAAATCTTTAGATGGGAAAACCGGTTATTTATGATTGTTGATACGGAAGATTCGTTTGATTGGGATGTTCAAATGTCTAAACTAGGTGATATGCCCGGGCAAAAAGAATGGGAACTACTTATGGATGCCTACCAACAAAGACTGGACTCCTCTTCAGACAAGTGGAAGAAAATGGAGCGTATCTTTTCACTTTCTGATTGCTTCTAATTCTATGAATACTAACATAAGTCACTCAATATTACCCAAGAAAAACAGATTCGTATTTTTTCTTCTGGCCCTATGTTTTATGGGATGGGGATTAGCAAACAACATTACGGATCCGCTAGTGAAGGTCTTTAAAAATGTCTTCGGCGAACTAAGCACCTTTCAAGCATCTTTAATTCAATTTACATTTTACTTTGGCTATTTTTGTATGGCTATACCAGGAGCACTGATATCGAAGAGGTATTCTTTTAAAATAGGTGTATTAGTCGGTTTAGGTCTTTACATCGCTGGGTGCTTTTTACTGTATCCTGCTACCCTCGCCCAAAACTTCCTTTACTTTTGTCTATCCTTTTACATTCTTGCCTGTGGTTTGGGTATTTTAGAAACAAATGCCAACCCTTTTGTTTTGCTTCTTGGCCCAAAAGAAACAGCAACAGAGCGATTGAATTTAGCCCAGTCCTTCAACCCTGTGGGTTCCATCTTAGGTGTGTTTATGTGTCAAATTCTAATTATGGCCCAGTTACCTACCAATACCCAAGGAGATTTAGCCATCCCTGCTCATGAAATAAAAGAAACACTCGGTGTTATTATTTATCCTTATTTAATTGTTGGTAGTGTGCTCATATTGGTTTGGGTATTAATTGCTATTACAAAAATGCCTGATTTAAAAAAAGCGACAACGGCTTTAAATATGAAGCAAACGGTTGGTCAATTGTTGCGTAAAAGTAATTACCGCTTTGCCGTATTGGCCCAATTTTTTTATGTAGGGGCACAGATTTCTGTTTGGACATACACTAATTTCTATCTACCCGAACAGATAGGTGCTTCACAGGAATTAACCTTACAATATCATACCGTTGCCTTGATTTGCTTTGGTATATTTCGATGGATTTTCACTTCGTTAATGCATAAAATTGCTGCTAGTAAACTCTTGTTTGTAGTGGCTATAGTGGCTATTTTACTCAGTTTGAATGTTATTCTAATTGGAGGCATGGTAGGTGCAATCTCATTAATTGCCATTTCAGCCTGCATGTCTTTAATGTTCCCTACTATATTCGGAATGGGCTGTGAAGAATTAAACGAAGAAGAGACCAAAGTAGGAGCTTCTGGTCTTATAATGGCCATCCTTGGTGGTGCTATACTAACACCGCTGCAAGGTTCATTAATAGATTTTAAAAATGTGTCTTTTTCATATGTAGTTCCTCTGATATGTTTTTTAGTTATAGCCCTTTATGCTGCTTACCATAAGAAACTTCTAAAAAAGAATGTATTATAGGTGGGAATCTTTCCTTCTGATATGGATTCGCATGGTTCCGGGTATGGGTTCCTTAGATACCATTATCAAATACCCACCACCGCCCGCACCGGCCAGTTTCCAAGCTAAGGCTTGATCTTTATACTTGGCAATCTCTTGTTCGATACGTTCATTCAACATGTTAGGAAACATCGTAGTTTGGGCTTTAAAGGAATCTAAAAATCCTTGAGCAAACCTATCTAAATCTTGAGCTAATATGGCATCCCAAACTTGATCTGCAGCCTGTGCTAATGCCTTCACATTGGTTTCGTTGATATAGGTGTCTGACAGAAGATCTAATCCCTTTTCTCGCGGCCATAATAAGGTCATGCAAAGGTGAGCTTCCAACCAAGACAAAATAGATTCTGAGTGAATGGATTGAAATTTCTTGGGCCAATAATCATTGTCATAGTAATGCCTAACCAATCCAGGCATGCATATACCAATTGCATCCTGAGCCCCTGATATGATGGAAGACCCGGGATCATTCTCAAACTTAAACAGGATTTCAGCTAACTTTTCTGGTTTTTCCAAAGGAAGATAATATGGCCATATATTTTTGGCCGCATTTCTTGTGGAGGTTGACATGCCGCACCTCTCATTGTATTCTATGGTAGGTTCCAGTGAAATTGTAAGTGCCCATCCTGGGTGAAATTTTGAGACATAAGGTTGATCGATCCATGTGCCTGCCAAATCTATTCGGTAAGGCAACGTACAATTTCCCTCAGTTCTAATGGCGGTGGTAGAACGCTCTGGTAAGCCGGCATCAGGTATACGCTTTAAAACTTTAAAATCAATACCTAAAGAATCACAAAGCTCTTTTTTTGCAGGTGAATAGCCATCTTCATTTACCACAAAAATATCTGGTTGCAGGTCCTTTAAATCCTCATCAAAATCCAAAATACCTGAACCTTTATTGACAAAGACTTTTTTGACGTGCTTGATGGCATCTATAACATACATTCTTTCTTGTTCAGAATTAATAGTATGTCTGCCCTTAAGTTCCAAAACGGTGGCATCTGAACCGATACCAACATATAGATCTCCATAAGAAGCAGCCTCTTTAAAGAAAGCGATGTGTCCGCTATGCAACATATCAAAACAACCTGATACAAATACTTTTTTTGCCATGTACTGAATTTAAAACCGTGAAGATATTCGTTTTTTGGTTCAATGCCAACCCTAGAACGTAATTGTTATAGTAAGTATCAAGGGATATTTTGAAAAATAGGAAAGTCCTTTTAGCGAATTATATTTTTTTAAATTGGACATGATAACCATGGCTAATTTATAATTCAATTTAATTCACCTACTAGCTTTATTATTATTTGTGTGACCACTTCTAAAAAAAACTATTGTAACAAATTGTAGGACTTATCGTCTCATTTTTAAAGTAAGTAATTACATACCAAAGTCTTTCCAATTATTTATCAGACTTCCCATAAATTACTTGACGACATAACCTTAAAATATATACGGATGAGATACCTAAACGCTTTAATTTTTTTATTGATACTTACAACCTGTCAGGCACAGGAAACCAATCTTCTCTTAAAACAGAACTTAATTTCTGACTTCTCCCAAACACCTATTTATTCAAGGCTTACCGAGAACATCAACGGAAAAACAGAATGGAAAGAAGCTTTTAAATACATTGATAGTATTGATATTTATAGTATTACTTACCTAAGTGACGGTCTAAAAGTAAACGGCCTATTAGTAAAGCCCAAAAAACAAGGAAATTATCCTTGTGTAATCTATAATCGAGGTGGAAACAGGGATTTTGGTTCTTTAGTATTAGCACATGGAATTATGACATTAGGCCAAATCGCCAGGGAAGGTTACGTGGTCATTGCAAGTCAGTACAGAGGTAACGGCGGTAGCGAGGGACAAGAAGAATTTGGCGGCAGTGATGTCAACGACATCACCATTTTACCCGAAGTATTAAAAGAAGTTGAAGGGGCCGATATTGAGAATATTGGCATGTATGGCTGGAGTCGAGGTGGTATGATGACCTACATAGCCCTTACCAAAATGAACAATATAAAGGCGGCAGCCGTTGGAGGGGCTGTTTCCAATAACTTCTCCACCATAAAGGACAGACCAGACATGGAGTCTGGAGTTTTAGCTGAATTGATACCAAACTATAAAACTAATAAAGAGGCCGAGTTAGAAAAACGATCAGCTGTTAAGTGGGCTGACAAATTCTCTAAAGAAGTCCCTATTTTAATGCTACATGGTAATGCCGATTGGCGTGTCAAGCCAGAACAAAGCCTCATGCTTGCCTTAGAATTTGAAAAATATCGCATCCCCTACAGATTGATTATGTTTGAGGGAGGTGACCACGGTATCTCAGAACATAGAGATGAAGTCAACGAACAAGTTTTAAGTTGGTTTGATACTTATTTAAAGAATCATACTCCTCTACCAAACATGGAATACCATGGAAAATAATCCTAAAATTTAATCCAAGGATTTCAACAATTTGATAGTCATTTCCTAACTTTCGTGAAAAAGTAAATAACATGAAACGAGTGTCTGTATTTTGTGGTTCCAGTTTAGGAAATGATGCCATTTATAAACAAGAAGCCTTCCAATTAGGTAAAACCCTCGCCCAAAAAGGGATTGGTTTAGTCTATGGTGGTGCCCATATCGGATTAATGGGAGCCGTTGCAGATGGTGCGCTTTCTGAAAGCGGCGAAGTCATTGGGGTGATTCCAAATTTTTTGAGATCTAAAGAAATTGCTCATGAGGGTATTTCAGAATTGATCTTAACCGATACTATGCACCAAAGAAAATCGAAAATGAATGATTTATGTGATGGTGTTATTGTCTTGCCAGGAGGTTTCGGAACTTTGGACGAATACTTTGAAATGCTCACTTGGGGCCAATTAGGACTTCATCAAAAACCTTTAGGTATTTTAAATACCAATGGCTATTACAATCACTTAATAAACCATGTAGAAACCATGGCTCAAGAGGGTTTTCTATCTGAAGACAATAAATCTATGGTGATAATTGAAAGTGAAATCAACATGTTACTTGAAACCATGGCTTCATACCAATCTCCAAAAACTGGCAAATGGGTTGATGAACAAAAAATTTAGATTTCAATGGTTTTCAAATCAATTTAAAACTATTTAAAGAGGGAAATTATTTTTACGTATCTTCAAGAACCTAAAAACCAACCATCTATGAAGATTCAAGTTTATATTTCCCTGCTCCTAGGCATCAGTCTCCTGTCCTGTCAACAAGAAAAACAAAATGCTATAACCTCTCTTTCCAACCATCAAGGAAACGAAGCTTATTCCGTCATAAATTACGGCGCCAAAATTGGATATTTAAAAACCGAGACTTTGGGCGATACCATCCATGTTGATTTTGACTATA
Source organism: Mangrovimonas sp. ST2L15 (assembly GCF_001280515.1). GTDB lineage: Bacteria > Bacteroidota > Bacteroidia > Flavobacteriales > Flavobacteriaceae > Mangrovimonas > Mangrovimonas futianensis. Next base: position 66,594 of record NZ_LBIQ01000019.1, read on the forward strand.
AAAATAATGGTCGTGGACCCTCTCTCAAAGAATCCCTTATTTTAAATACCGAAGGCCTACCTCTTTCTTGGCATATTGAAGGTAATACCACCTTTGGCAATCAGGTAAATGAGCAGTTTGAGTATGAAAATAAATGGGCCAGATGGACAGACGCCACTGGTTCAGATAGCTTGAAAACGACTTCTCCACCATTCTATTCAAATCAAAATGGCAGCCCCTACTCCATGCTTTTGATGGCAAGACATCTATTACGTCAAAAAGATCAAAAAGCACCTGTCTTACCCCAAGGTACAATTTCTCTCCAAAAAATAGAACCCATTCAATTGGAAGGAGATACCACACACTTAAAATTGGCGTCCTATTCCATTTCAGGAAACAGCATGAACCCAAGTTATTTTGTGATGGATGACCAACAAAATTTATTTGCTACTATTTCTTCCCATACGGTCATCATTAAAAAAGGCTATGAGGACTACACACAAAAAATGATTGATCTTTCAGAAACCTACGAAGCCCAACGGTTTACAGATTTACAAAAATCTTACGCCCATAACTATCCTAAAAAGGTTAGGATTAAACAAGTGAAGATTTTTGATCCGCAAACTTTAAATTTATCCAATTTAGTGTCGGTTGTAGTTGATGGTGACAAAATCTTGAGTATTGATGCTCCTGATACAGTTAGGGAAAATGAAGTTGTTATAGATGGTAATGGTGGAACCCTCATTCCCGGTATGTATGACATGCATGCCCACACAGGTGAAAGACAAGGCCTTCTTAACCTATTGGCAGGCGTGACTTCCTTTAGAGATATGGGAAACCATAATGACGTTCTTACAAATTTGATGGTAAAAATTGATTCTGGATTATTGGCCGGACCAAGAATTCACAGATTGGGTTTTATTGAAGGTAAAAGTCCTTATAATAGTAATGGGGGAATTTTGGTATCTTCTTTGGAAGAAGCCTTGGAGGCTATTGATACCTATCACAACCAAGGGTTTTACGGTATCAAATTATACAACAGTATGAATGGTGATTGGGCGCCAGAATTAGTTAAAAAAGCCCATGAATATGACATGTTTGTATGCGGTCACGTCCCAGCGTTCTCAAATGCCAACGCTATGCTTAATGCAGGTTTTGATGAAATGACCCATATCAACCAAACCATGTTAGGTTGGGTTTTAGAACCAGATGAGGACACACGAACGTTACTCAGGCTCACCGCTATGAAGCGATTTCCGCAAATTGATTTAAACAGTGAGCAAGTGCGAGAAACCATCGGCTTGTTTATCAAAAACAATACAGCCATAGATCCTACTTTGGCTATTCATGAAGCCTTACTACTGGGAAGAAATGGTTCCATCTCTCCTGGTACCGTTGACTTTATATCTCATTTACCTCCAGCAGAACAAAGAAGCTATAAAGTTGCTTGGTCTGAAGTTGCCAACAGCGAGGATGATGAAGCTTATAAAGGGGCGTTCAAAAAAATTATTGAGACCCTTACTCTTATGAAAGATAAAGGCATACAAATAATACCTGGAACAGACATGGGTGGCTCTTTCTTTTTCCATCGGGAATTGGAATTATACCAACAGTTAGGGTTTACACCAGCCGAATTGTTAAAACTAGCAACTTATGACATGGCTGCATATCTGGGTGATAAAAATCTGGGAAGTATTAAACCAGGATATTTGGCAGACTTCTTTTTGGTTCCCGGTAATCCTGTAGAAGACCTTAAAGCCATTAAAACTGTTTCAATGGTATCAAAAGGTGGGACTTTCTATTATCCGAAAGAAATATACCCTTCTTTTGGTATTGAACCATTTACAGACATGCCTTCGGTTAAAGAATAATTTTTAATTATTTCAAGTATCTTTTTTAGTCTAAAGGTTTTAAATTTATAGGGACACTTAATACGTCTTAAATGAAAACCGAGAAAGAAAAAATGATGGCTGGTGAGCCATATGATGCACATTGTGAGGAAATGATTAGCATTAGAACCAAGGTAAAAAGGATTTTACACAAGCTGAATGTCACCGAATATTATACCGATAGATTTCAAGAAACCATTCATGAATTATGTCCAAACTCAGCTAAAAACATTCATTTAGAACCTCCTTTTTATTGCGATTATGGAGATAACATTTTTGCTAAGGAAGGTGTTTTTATCAATTTTGGAGCGGTTATTTTAGATGGTGCACGGGTAACCATAGGCAGAAAAACACTGATTGCCCCAGGAGTTCATATTTATACCGCAAGACATCCTTTAGATATTAAAGAACGTAGAGTTTGGGAAGATTGCAGCCCTGTGACCATAGGAGAAGAATGTTGGATAGGTGGGCACGCAACCCTTTGTCCTGGTGTGACAATTGGAGACCGCTCGGTTATAGGTGCTGGTTCTGTCGTAACCAAAGACATTCCCGCAGATTCTTTAGCTGTAGGTAACCCAGCAAGAGTGGTAAAAAAACTAAATTTAAAAGAATAGAAAACTTCAAATTGACATCTTAGAGAGATTCATAGAGTCCAAAAATAATTCCAGTCATTTTTTAAATTTTATTTCATATTCATTTCTTTATCTTAGTTGCATAAATACCCTATATGAAAAGATTTTTGGTTAAGTATCGAAGAAGTGCGTTCAGTCGTTTTATACAAAGGCACCAAAAATCAGCTCCCGTCATTTTCTTTATAGGTGGTTTTATATTTGACTCGCTTACATTGGGTCGTATTGACCGACTTTATGATATGATTGTTTTATGCTCCCATATGACTTTGGTGAGCATAACACTTTATCTTTTTAACGTTGCAGATGATGGCAAGTGGAAAGGTACATTTTTAGAACGTTTTGAAACCTACTTACCTTTGGCCATTCAATTTTTCTTTGGAGCGCTTTCTAGTGCCTATGTAATTTATTTTTCAAGAAGTGTCTCCCTATCAAAAACGACATCATTCTTTATTATATTAGTCATTCTACTATTTGCCAATGAGTTTTTAAAGCAACGTATTTCCAATAAAAATTTACAGTTTAGTGTTTATTTCTTTATAAGCTTTACATTCTTTACCTTCATGGTTCCCGTGTTTATCAAAGAGATGAATCCAAATGTTTTTTTGATTTCGGGAGCCATGAGTTTGGGATGCACCTTATTTCTCATTCTTTTCATTTATAAAGTTAGTCCCACCACCCGCGCCGAAGTCAAACTACCTAGATTATTGGTGTTAATTTTTGGGATTTACATAACCATCAATATCTTTTATTATTTTAAATTAATTCCACCAGTACCTTTGGCCCTAAATCATGGAATTGTAGCTCACAACATAGAAAATAAGGACCATAAGTATTTTGTGACATTCGAAAAAAGGAAAGCCCAACACATCTTTTGGCGAGAACACCGCTTGACTTATGCTCATAGGCCGGGTGAACGAGTTTACGTGTTTTCATCTGTTTTTGCACCAACCGAATTGGAAAAATATATTATCCACCGCTGGAAGTGGTACAATCCCAAAACTGAGGAATGGGAAATTGTAGAAGATATTGGATATGATATCCAAGGAGGGCGTGATGAAGGCTTTAGAGGTTATACCTACAAAGCCAATGTAAAAGAAGGAGAATGGAAAGTGGAAGTGATCACAAATGAAGAATTGATCTTAGGTGTCATCGATTTTGTTATTGTTAATGATGGATCTCAACCCAAACATTTAGTCACCAAAAAGTTTTAAAAAAAGCGACCCGAGGGTCGCTTTTCAATTAAGATTCAAATTTTTTAAGAGTTTCAATAATAATACTAACGCAATCCAATAATTGCTCTTCCGTCATAACTAACGGAGGTGCAAAACGAATAATATTACCATGGGTAGGTTTAGCCAGAAGTCCGTTATCACGAAGTTTCAAACAAATGTTCCATGCTGTCTCGCTTTCCTCATCATCATTGATGACAATTGCGTTTAACAACCCTTTACCTCTAACCAAATTCACAATTTGACTGGTTTGAATGTATTTGTCTAATTCACTTCTGAACAAATCACCCAAGCGTTCAGCATTCTCTGCCAATTGTTCATCCTGAACAACTTCCAAGGCAGCCATGGCTACAGCAGCAGCCAAAGGATTCCCTCCAAAAGTACTTCCGTGAGTTCCCGGCTTAATTACTTTCATAACGTCATCATTAGCCAAAACAGCACTCACAGGATAGACACCACCGCTCATAGCTTTCCCCAAAATCAAGATATCTGGGGTAACATTCTCATGATTTACAGCCAATAATTTCCCAGTACGGGCAACTCCTGTCTGCACCTCATCAGCTATAAACAAAACACCATATGCTTCACAAAGAGCTTTAGCTTTACTTAAATAACCTTCTGATGGTACATAAACGCCTGCTTCACCTTGAATAGGTTCTACCAAAAATCCAGCAACCTTAGGATTTGACTTTAAAGTTTCTTCTAGTGCTTCCAGATTATCATAATCTATTTTGATAAATCCGTCCGTATAAGGTCCAAAGTTTTTTCTAGCTACAGGGTCGTTTGAAAAGGATATAATCGTTGTGGTACGTCCGTGAAAATTGTTTTTACAAACTACAATTTCTGCTTCATTCTCAGCAATACCCTTAACCTCATAAGCCCATTTTCTACATATTTTAAGGGCCGTTTCAACAGCTTCGGCACCGGTATTCATCGGTAATAATTTATCAAAACCGAAATAATTGCAAGCAAACTCTTCATAACGTCCTAACATGTCATTATAGAAAGCCCTTGAAGTTAAGGTTAGCTTCTGTGCTTGCTCGGTTAAAGCTCCTACAATACGTGGGTGACAATGCCCCTGATTTACGGCCGAATAGGCACTTAAAAAATCATAATACTTTTTACCTTCTACGTCCCAAACATATACCCCTTCTCCTCTACTTAATACTACAGGTAGCGGATGGTAATTGTGGGCGCCGTATTGGTCTTCTAATGCTATCGCTTGTTGCGAAGTCAATTGGTCTAAAACAGCCATTTTAATAAAATTTTAGTATGAAAAAAATAACCATTCCTTCTCTACCTTTATTCCTTCGAAGTTTCGAAAATTCAGCGTGGGAGAGAAATCATCCCTAAGAGGTTCGCAAATTAAGGAATCTTGAATGATTTTTAGAGAAAATCCTATCAATTATTCTATTTTTGCCCCATGGCCAGAAAAAACAAAAGACACATATTTACTGAAGTTGAAGTAATTGATGCAGGAGCCAAAGGTAAGGCTGTCGCTAAAGCTTCAGACGGAAAGGTGATTTTCCTTTCAAATGCGGTTCCCGGTGATGTGGTAGACATCCAAACTTTTAAAAAACGTCGTGCCTATTACGAGGGTAAGGCCATCCATTTTCATAAATATTCGCCTAAACGCACCGAACCCGTTTGTGAGCATTTTGGTGTTTGTGGCGGTTGTAAATGGCAAAACATGGATTACCAATACCAACTGGAATTCAAACAAAATGAGGTGGAAAACAACCTCAAAAGAATCGGTCATCTCGAATTACCCGAAACTACCAAAATATTAGGCTCTAAGGACGTCTATTTTTATAGAAATAAAATGGAATTTTCATTCAGTGATAGTCGCTGGCTAACTGAAAAAGAAATCAATTCTGAAAAGGATTTTGACAATAAAAATGCTTTAGGTTTTCATATCCCAGGTATGTGGGACAAGATTTTGGATATCAAAAAATGTTGGCTTCAAGAAGATCCCTCCAATGATATAAGAAACAGTATCAAATCCTTTGCAACTGAGCATGGATTGGAATTTTTCAATACTCGAAACCAAACCGGACTGCTTAGAACATTAATGATCAGAACTTCTTCCATAGGAGAAATTATGGTGCTTGTTCAATTCTTTGAGGACCAAAAAGAACAAAGAGAAGCATTGCTAAACCATATAGCAGCAAGCTTTCCACAGATTACATCATTGCTCTATGTGATAAACCAAAAAGCTAACGACACCCTTTACGATCAAAAAGTCATTTGCTACCAAGGTAGAGATCATATTTTTGAGGAAATGGAAGGGCTACGGTTTAAAATTAATGCAAAATCCTTTTACCAAACCAATTCCAATCAGGCCTACGAGCTTTATAAAGTAACCCGAGACTTTGCACAACTAACGGGAGAAGAATTGGTTTATGATTTATACACAGGAACCGGAACTATTGCTCAGTTTGTAGCTAAACAAGCTAAAAAAGTTATTGGTGTTGAAGCGGTACCAGATGCTATAACTGCAGCTAAAGCCAATGCACAATTTAACGGCATAGAAAACGTTGACTTTTTTGTTGGCGATATGAAGGAGGTATTCAACGCCCAATTTTTTAAAACCCATGGCAAGCCTGATGTCATCATAACCGATCCTCCTAGAGACGGGATGCACAAAGATGTGGTTGCCCAAATTTTAAAAATAGCACCCAAACGCGTCGTGTATGTAAGTTGCAACAGTGCTACACAGGCAAGAGATTTGGCTCTTATGGCTGAAGATTATAAAGTGATCAAGGTACAACCAGTAGATATGTTTCCTCAAACACATCACGTTGAAAATGTCGTACTTTTAGAACGAATAAAATAACTATGAAAAAACTCTTTTTACTTCTTCTTTTGATGGTGGTTTCGTCTAATTGCGAGCGAGATGACATCTGTGATGAAGGCAAAGTAACTACTCCAAGGCTTTATATAGGTTTTTACGATATCGATTTGATCAACTCCGATACGCCAAAAAATGTTGTTGGGTTGCGCGTTCAAGGTATTGGCAATGATGATTATTTGGCAACCTATTCAGGAAGTAGTCCACTAAACGAAATTTACCTTCCCTTGAAAACCACAGAGGATCAAACGCAATATAGTTTGATCAGGGATTACTCGGTAAATGATAATGATACACCTGATGACCCTAGTGATGATTTCATTGAGGGAAATGAAGACATTATTACTATTTCCTACCAAAGAGAAACAGAATATGTTTCAAGGGCTTGTGGCTATAAAACCAATTTTGCCTTTTTGACTGTAACCCCTGTAAGCGATGGGGATAACTGGATACAAGCCATCCAATATGCCGAGGACAATATGACAATAGAAAACGAACAAGACATTCATGTTAAGATATATCACTAATATTTTTTGTATTGCTTTAGCTTCATTTTCAATGTTTGCGCAAAATGACAGTCTAGTCGGACAACAAGTTCAAGGAAATGTTTTGATTGTCGAGGAGCCCAAATCTGATTCGCTTAAGATAAAAGAAACTTATGGGTTGCGATTGGGAGTTGATGTAAGCAAGTTTATAAGACCATTTGTTGAGGATGACTACACTGGTTTTGAGGTTATGGGAGATTACCGACTTACCAGAAAATGGTACTTGGCAGGAGAAATAGGCGCTGAAGACAAGCGTACCCAAGACAATGATTATTTAGATGTCACGACTCAAGGGACCTATTTTAAAGCTGGAGCCGACTGGAATGCCTACGAGAATTGGTATGGCATGGAAAACATGATTTACCTTGGCTTTCGTGTTGGAGCTAGTTCATTTAGACAAACGCTACATTCTTATGGGGTGTATTCCACAGATCAATATTGGCAACCTCAATTTACCAATAATGAAGAACAAGAGTTCAAGGGACTTTCTGCTATTTGGGGAGAAGTTATTGCAGGACTTAAAGTAGAAGTGTTTAATAACATCTATATGGGCGTCAATGTACAATTCAAATATCTGGTTACCCAAGATGAGCCATCTGGTTTTGAAAACCTATACATTCCGGGATATCAGCGTACTTATGACAGTAGTAACTTCGGGTTTGGTTTTGGGTACAACGTATCGTATCTCATACCTTTCTTTAAAAAAGACAAAAAGAAAGTAGCCGAAGAGGAATAGTTGTATATTATCGGGAACATTTTGCGTCGAGATACATGCTCAAGCTTCCCATTCTGGATTGCCAAATTACCATGATAATTTACAACTAAGAACCGAATTGCAGTCTTTTAACTTAAAGAATGATTAATCTTGGTATTTTGCCTTTTTACTGCCCTCGTAGATTTCATATTTCACCAATTTCGACTCCAGTTTGGCATTAAAAACCTTAATCTTTCTTGATGGTCTTAACCCAACATGTTTTAAAGCATCTAAGTTGGAGGTTATGAACCAAGCTTCTGTACCAGGATAACTTTGTTTAAGGGTATCACCAATATTCTTGTAGAAATTTTCCATGTCGATATCCAAACGTTCTCCATAAGGCGGATTAAAAACCATATGAAGTTTTCCATCCATAGGTTTTTCAGTTTTGAAAAAATCTTGGTGTTCAATGGTTATAAACTCATCCAGATGGGCATTTTTAATATTATCGATAGCCTTTCTAACTGCTGAAGGCGATTTATCATACCCAATCATTTTATGGTGAAAATCTCTTGTTTTCTTTAATAAGGACTCTTCAATCATTTCAAACAAATCAACATCCCAATCCTGCCAACGTTCAAAAGCAAATTCCTTACGCATTAAATTTGGGGGAATGTTACAAGCAATCATAGCCGCTTCTGCCAACATGGTTCCACTTCCACACATGGGGTCCATAAAATTGGATTGTCCATCCCAACCAGACATCATAATCAGTCCAGCAGCCAAAACTTCATTGATGGGTGCAATGTTAGTAGCTGTTTTATATCCTCTTCTATGTAACGATTCCCCGGAAGAATCTAAAGAAATGGTACAAAGGTTTCTGTCAATATGAACATTAATTTTTAAATCAGGGAATCTTAAATCGATATTGGGTCTATCCCCAGATTGGTTTCTAAATCGATCCACAATAGCATCTTTGGTTTTAAGCGCTATAAATTTGGAATGCGTAAAAACTTTAGAGTGTACTGTTGCATCAATAGCCAAAGTTCCCGTCGGCTTTAAATAGCGTTCCCAGGGCATTTTATATACCGCATCATAAAGATCCTGTTCACTTCTTATGTGAAATGTCTTTAGGGGTTTTAATATTTTGATAGCGGTTCTAAGCGCCAAGTTCGCCTTATACATAAAGCCCTTGTCCCCTACAAAGCTTACATTCCTCACACCCTTCTCAATATCCATCGCTCCTAACTGCAGTAACTCTTTGGCTAGTAAATCTTCAAAACCAAATAAGGTTTTGGCCACCATTTTAAAATTATTATCCATATTGGGTTTTTAATTGCTAGCAAAAATACCATATTTTTGTGGCTTAGTTAATCTTTTTTAGTCGGGTTAAGGATTGAACACTTGTTGGAGCTTTTTTTTGGCGGAATTTCTGCCTAAAAAAGCGACTTGTGAAAGCCTGATTCAAAATTCTTTAGAATTTTGAAAACCCCATTATACTATGGCAGAACATACACAACAATGGTACGCTTCTTGGTTTGACACCCCATTCTACCACATACTCTATAAAGATAGGGATCATCATGAGGCTCAGCTTTTTATGGATAATCTTACCGGATACCTTAATTTACCGGAGCAAGCAGATATTTTGGATTTGGCCTGCGGACGTGGAAGGCATTCAGTGTATTTGAATAATTTAGGATATCAAGTAACGGGAATTGACTTATCTGAAAAAAGTATTGCTTATGCCAAACAGTTTGAAACGGACTCTTTGAAGTTTGAAGTTCATGATATGTGTGACCCTTATCCTAAAAAATTTGATGCTGTTTTTAATTTATTTACAAGCTTTGGGTATTTTGATCAGGAAGAGGACAATCTTAAAACCATCAAAGCCATCAAGCAAGATTTAAACGACTATGGTTTTGGTGTGATTGATTTCATGAATGTTTCTTTTGTTGCAAATCATTTAATTACTGAAGACAAAAAAACGGTTAATGGTATTGATTTTTATCTAAAAAGATATGTCAAGGACGGACATATTTTCAAAGACATTGAATTTGAATTTGAAAATAAGAACTACCATTTCCAGGAACGCGTCAAGGCCCTTACACTAAAGGATTTTGAAGCCCTATTTGAAGAAGCTGGTTGTTATTTATTGGATGTTTTTGGTGATTATAAACTAAGAAAGTACTATGAAGCTAGCTCTGAACGACTAATCATGATATTTAAATGATAGAATATTTTTTACCCATTTTGGCCGTTTTTATGGGCGTAGGTATTGTATTGGCTACCAATCATAAAAAAACAACATTCTCAAAATTATTGTTGTCTTTTAGTGGTGCCTTTTTATTGGCTGTCACTTTGTTCAACTTGTTACCCGAGGTTTATGAGCATTTAGATAAGGTCGTGGTAGGAACTTGTATTATGGGAGGGATTTTGATTCAGATCATTTTAGAATTTTTCTCAAAAGGTGCCGAACATGGACATATCCACCTACATGGTGATCATCACCAATTTCCATGGATGCTCTTTTTAAGTTTGTGTTTGCATAGCTTTTTGGAAGGCTTTCCCATTCACCATCATGAAACCATGGTCTATGGGGTATTTATCCATAAAATACCTATCGCCATGTTGATTACAACCTTTTTGTTGCATGCAGAATACAGTCGTTTCCAAATTATTATTTTTCTAAGTGTTTTTGCCGTCATGACACCTCTTGGAACCCTTGTATCATATAGTGGTTTGATTCCTCTTGGAGCCATCAATTATATTAATGCCCTAGTGATTGGTATCTTCCTTCATATCTCAACGACTATTTTGTTTGAAAGCAATCAAGGCCATTCTTTTAATCTTACTAAATTGTTATCCATTATCTTTGGATTTGCTATAGCTTATTTTGTGTAATGTTCAGTAAAGAAGAATCCAGATATTTAAGAGAAACCTTTTGGACCAGTTTTGGAAAGTCCTTCCCTAGAAAATGGATTTTGTACAATACCAAAATTAAAGGATTGAGTTTTAAATTCTATTTTGATACCAAATCAGCATTTGTTTCCCTGGATTTGGAAGATGATTTGGAAAACCGAATTGAATGCTGGGAGAAACTAGTCGCTCTAAAGAGTATCTTAACAGAAGATTATCTACCCGATGCCATATATGAAGAGGTCTTTTATCTTGAAAACGGAAAAGAAATATCTCGGATTTATGTTCCTCTGGAAGCTAAAGTTTCGATTCACAATAAAAATACTTGGCAACAGGTGATGGAATTTTTCAATGAAAAAATGACTTTGTTTGAAGCCTTTTTTGAAGAGTATAAAGACGTGATAAAACCTTAAATCGCGTATAACAATATCATGAAGTAATGGCTTATAGCCCCACCCAGAACAAACAAATGCCAAATCACATGGTTGTATGGTATTTTCTCTATGGCATAAAACACGATTCCAACGGTATAAAACAGACCTCCTGAAAATAAAAGCAATAATCCATTATAGCTTAGAGCCTCCGATAAAAAACCATAGTCCAATACAACAAGCCACCCCATAACTAAATATAAAATGAGTGAAATCGCTTCATACTTTCCAGTGAAGAAGATTTTTAAGATGCTCCCGAGAGCCACTATGATCCATTCTATGATAAAAAGAGTCCAGCCTTTACTCGTTTCCAAAGTAATCAAACAAATGGGCGTATAAGTACCTGCAATCAAAAGGTAGATACTTATATGGTCTAAAATGCGATAATAATGCTTTTTGGATTCATGCTGAACGGCATGATACAAAGTTGATGAAGAAAATAAAACAATGAGGGTGATGCCATAAACAATCACACTAAACAAACTATATTCTGTTTTGTGGTTATCAAAAACTATGAGCAATATCAAACCGACTATTCCCAGTAAAGCTCCTATTCCATGAGTATAGGCATTGAACTTTTCTTCTAATGGAGATTGGATACGCATGCTTATTTGGTCGCCTTTTTAACCCATTTATTTGTTAGTTCAAAATAATCAAAATCCAAAGCAGACTCTTGATATTCTAACACCCCATTTTGAAAACTACGTTGCAAAATATCCTCAATATAGTAGTCTTCTTTACTATCTACAGGATTAAACTCTTCCTTCAAAGAAATACTAAACAAATTGGCTGTGCTGTTATACCAAAAGGCTCTCCAACCACTTCGCAAACTCTTTACCAACTCAAACGTCGTTTCTCCTGTTTGCCGATGAATTAGCTTTACTAAAATTTGACCTTCTGTACGGGTAAGGTTTTTTAATTCTTCGGTAAATTCCTCCTCGAGATATTTTTGAATAAGCTTGGTATACTTTCTCTTGTCCTTTTTGGAAGTCATCATTTCCAAGCGTTCATTGAGTGTTTGTAACCTTTCAGAAGCCATTTTGGCATATGGATAGACCTTTATGGTTTTTCTTCTAAGTATCAAATAAGCCCGTCTGTCTTCCCTACTATCAAATTTCAATTTTTGAAGTAAAAGAACTTCCTCCAAATCTATGGCTGTTCTAGGAATGGAATCCCCCTGAATAATAATGTATTCTACCTCCTCAGAATCCTTATCATCAGAAAGTTCTTGGGCGTGTAACCATATTGGTAAAAACAAACAAATTAGGGGCCATTTTTTCATAACTGAAGGTTTATCTAAAACCGTTCCAAACATAGGTAAAATTAAGAATTTACTCTTCCAATCCCCTTAAAAATCTTATAATATTATTATTTTAGTGCAAAACTTAAAACCGTATGGCAAAGAAGCAAGTTCTCAATAAAAAATCATTAGATTTTCTTGAAAAATACTTAAATAATGCCGCTCCTACTGGCTATGAATGGGACGGACAAAAACTGTGGATGGAATACGTAAAACCCTATGTGGATACGTTTATTACTGATACTTACGGCACCGCTGTTGGTGTCATTAATCCAGATGCTAAATACAAAGTCGTGATTGAAGGTCATGCTGATGAAATTTCTTGGTATGTCAATTACATCACAGACAATGGTCTTATCTATGTCATAAGAAATGGCGGAAGTGATCACCAAATTGCCCCAAGTAAAATCGTAAATATTCACACCAAAAAAGGCATTGTAAAAGGTGTTTTTGGTTGGCCTGCTATTCATACTAGGGATAAATCAAAAGAACAAACTCCTAGCCTAGAAAACATCTTTATTGATGTAGGAGCCAAAGATAAAGCAGAGGTGGAAAAAATGGGTGTTCACGTAGGTTGCGTTATCACCTATCCTGATGAATTTCATATCTTAAATGGTGACAAATTTGTTTGTAGAGCCCTTGACAACCGTATGGGTGGTTTTATGATTGCTGAAGTTGCTAGATTACTTCATGAAAATAAAAAGAAATTACCTTTTGGTTTATACATTACCAATTCAGTACAAGAGGAAATTGGTCTACGTGGTGCTGAAATGATTACCCAAACGATTAAACCCAATGTGGCAATTGTTACAGATGTAACCCATGACACCACCACCCCAATGATTGAAAAGAAAAAAGAAGGTCATTTGGAGTTGGGTCTTGGCCCAGTGGTAGCCTATGCTCCTGCTGTTCAGCAAAAATTACGTGATCTAATTACTGATACTGCTGAAGAAAATAAAATTCCTTTTCAACGTTCTGCCCTTTCAAGAGCAACCGGAACAGACACAGATGCCTTTGCATATAGTAATGGCGGAGTTGCTTCTGCCCTAATTTCATTGCCATTAAGGTATATGCATACTACGGTAGAAATGGTACATAAAGAGGATGTAGAAAATGTTATCCGATTGATTTATGAAAGCCTTTTGAAAATAAAGGATGGCGAATCTTTTAGTTACTTTGATTAAATATTAACAAGTCCGCTTTACATTTTCAGAATGCTAAAGCGGCTTTTTTTTTATGACAGACGAATTCATAGATATTGTTACCCAAGATGGCAAGCCTACTGGTAAAAAAGCCCTAAAATCTGAAATCCATGCCAAAGGTTTTTACCACAACACGGCACATGTATGGTTATACAATGAAAATCATGAAATTTTACTACAACAAAGGTCTGTGCAAAAAGTTATTTGTCCAGGTATGTGGGACGTTTCTGTAGCAGGCCATGTAGACGCGGGTGAAACACTCACCGAAGGAGCTGTGCGGGAAACTAAAGAAGAACTTGGGTTGAATCTCCATGAAAGTGACCTAAAAAAAATTGGTGTTTTTGAATGCTTTCAAGCGTATGATAATGGTATAAAGGATAATGAATTTCATCACACTTTTATAGCCAAATTAAACGCAAAACTTCAAGATTTAACTCCGCAAATTGAAGAAGTAGAAGCTTTAAAATTGGTTACTTTTGATGAATTTGAATCGCTTCTTAAAGAAAGCGGGACTAATGATCATTTTGTGCCCACTAATAGAGCTTATTACCAAAAAGTACTTCAAGCTATTAAACAGGAAACAGCCAACTCTTGAGTATTTTAAATTTGATACTAGCTGCATTAGCCCCTGTGGTGGCTATTATCGTCTATATTTATGCCAAAGACAAGCATGAAAAGGAGCCTAGGCGTTTAATGTTTTATACATTTCTATTTGGTGCTTTTCTGAGTATTTTTATTACTACCGTTCTGTATGTGATTTTTGATTATATACTTCCCATAAACAAAGACACGGTACTTCAACAATTTATAAAGGCCTTTTTTATAGTAGGACTTACCGAGGAATTCAGTAAGTATATCATTGTAAGATATTATTCCCAACGTCGATCAGAATTTAATGAGCCATTTGACGGTATTGTCTATGCCGTTATGGTTTCCATGGGCTTTGCCGCTACTGAAAATATCCTGTATGTTTTAGAAGGCGGATATGAAGTGGCCCTCCTGAGAGCTTTCACAGCAATTCCAGCTCATGCCACCTTCGCCGTAATCATGGGCTTCTTTATGGGGCGAGCTAAATTTTCAAAAAATAGAATTAAATGGAACTTAATTGGCTTATTAGGAGCCATTATTTTTCATGGCGCCTATGATTTTTTCCTTTTCATCCACTTTATTCCAGGAATTTGGATTGGTGCTTTTGCCTCTTTAATCCTTGGTCTATTCTTATCCTTAAAAGCGATTAAAATTCATCAAGAAGGTTCTTTTTTTAAAAACACCTAATCCATTTCTTAATAGCCTAGGATTGCTTAAATTAGCATAGATAAATACTTCTTGATACCATGAAGAATACTATTGCTGAACGGATTGCTGACTTTATAAAGCGCTTTCCTCCTTTCGACCTATTAAGAAAACCCCAACTTCAAGAAATTTCGCAACAGGTAAAAATTATCTATTTAGAAAAAGGCGAAACCATATATAAAGAACATGATCCGCCACAAGATCGTTTTTACATCATCCATAAAGGAGCGGTTTCCCTCATGAAAAAAATGGATCAAGACAAAGAGGAAGTGATCGATAAATTTGATGAAGGTGATGTTTTTGGTTTAAGACCCTTGTTTGCTCATGAGAACTATGCCATTACCGCTGTAACCGCCGAAGAATGCATTTTATATGGTATTCCCATTGACATTTTTCAACCAATGGCTTCCAAAAACAAGAACATAGGAAATTATTTGATTGAAAGCTTCGCTTCAAATACCGAAAATCCGTTTACCAAAGAACATCACGTTCAGTTCTTTTCTGATGCTGAAATCATTTTAAATCCAACGGATAACCACTTTGAATTACAACCTGTCAACTATATTAAAAAGATTATTCTTGCCGAACCAAGCTCCAAAATAAGAACCATTGCCAAGACAATGAGTGAAAAAAACATTGGTTCTATTATTATAGCTGATTTGGAAGATAAAATTCCAATAGGGATTGTGACAGATAAAGATCTACGGAATAAAGTGGCCACTGGGCTTCATTCCATCAACGAGCAAGTCACCAAAATCATGAGCAGTCCGGTGTTGTGTTATCCCAAAAACATTACCATCGCCCAAGCCCAAATAACCATGTTAAAACATAAAATTGGGCATTTGTGCATCACACAAGATGGGACACCCAATAGCCGAATAATTGGTTTGGCTTCAGAACACGACCTCATTGTCATGAAAGGGACCAACCCTTCTGTGTTGATGAAAGCCATTAAAAGAAGCAATACCACTAAGGATCTCAAACGAATTAGAGAAAAAATCATGGTGCTTCTTAAGGGCTATATCATGCAAAATATCCCGCTTACCCATACCAGCAAGATTATTTTTGAACTTAATGATGCCACTGTAAAAAGAGTCGTCGAACGCTGCTTGGTGAAGATGAAAGAAGATCCGCCAGTCAATTTTGCTTGGATGTCACTAGGAAGCCAAGGAAGAAAAGAGCAATTACTGCATACCGATCAAGATAATGCCATAGTTTTTGAAAATGTTCCCCCTGAAAAACTGGAAGAAACTCGAGCCTATTTTTTAAAACTGGCAAAAAAAATAAATAAGAGACTCAACACCATTGGTTTTGACTACTGTCCTGCCGATATGATGGCCAAAAACCCTCGATGGTGTCTAAGCTTGGATGAATGGAAAGACCAGTTTAAACATTGGACTACCAATACCGGCAACGACGAGCTGCTTTTATGTAATATCTTTTTTGATTTTGACATTAGTTATGGCGATTCTAGACTAACAAACGAATTGGCAGATCATGTACTTCATATTGTAAAAGATAATACCATTTTCCTATCCAAACTCGCGGCAAATGCGCTTAGCAACGCCTCCCCTTTAGGCTTCTTTAGGCAATTTTTGGTGGAATCTAATGGTGAGCATAAAGATCAATTTGATTTGAAAAAACGAGCATTAATGCCCATAGTGGACGCGGGAAGATTACTAACCTTGAAATTTCAAGTCAAAAATATAAATAATACCGCTGAGCGCTTTGAAAAGTTAGCCGAAATCTTCCCAGAGAATGAGGAACTTTATTTGGGGTGCTCCTATGCCTTTAAAGCCATTTCAAAATTCAGAACCAAACACGGGTTACAAAATAATGACAATGGTCGATTTATTGAATTGGAACATCTGACCAAAGAGGAAAAAATGAAATTAAAACGCTGTTTTAAAACCATTGCTCAGGTTCAAGAATTTATAAAAGTAAGGTTCAATGTAAGCACGCTTCTCTAATGTTTGATTGGTTTAAAAAAAATACAAAAAGATTAAGTCTACCGGAATTCTGGAACCATTATGAAGATTCCTTTAAGGACGATGAGAATCTGACCTTAAAATCGGCTCGTTTTGTAGTGTTAGATACTGAAACAACCGGATTTGATTACCATATTGATCGGGTTTTGTGCATTGGTGCCGTAGATATCATAAGCTATGAAATCCAAGTTGCCAACTCATTTGAAGTTTATATACAGCAGGAGCGCTTTAACGAGAAAACGGTCCCTATACACGGAATCATAAAAAATGAAAGAATCTCAACGCTTACAGAAATTGAAGCCATCGAACGATTTTTAGATTATTTGGGAAATGCGATTATTGTAGCACATCATGCCAAATTTGATGTCACAATGATTAATAACATGCTACAAAGACATGGATTTCCCAAATTAAAGAACAAAGTTCTAGATACCGTCAATCTTTACAGAGAAACCAAAATAAGAACCAATTTCAACCAAAATGAAACCCTTTCCTTAGATCACATTGCCGATAAGTATTTATTAGACGTTTCAGATCGACATACGGCAGCAGGTGACGCACTTCTCACAGCTCTTATTTTCCTTAAAACGACAACCATACTACAAAATAAAAAGGACTGGACATTGAAAGACATGTTAAAGCTATAGTAAATTACCAATAATATGGTTTCTTAGTTACGAAAACGTTATAGATTGGTTATCTTTATCGCATTAAAAAATCAATCTATGAGTCATTTCAAAGTGTCAGTTAATGAAAATGAGCCCATCACCCTTACTTCTAAGGAACTAATGGGTTTAGACATTCATCCAATTACTGAAAACGAGCAACACGTTCTGTATCAAAACAAAGGATATCATGCTCAAATAAAAACTAAAGATTTCAACCACAAAGAATTTGAAGTAAAAATTAACAACAACTTATACAATGTTAAGATTTTCAACGAATTAGATGTTTTAATTAAGGATATGGGCTTTGAAGTTGGAGCTTCAAAATTTGTAAATGATATTAAAGCTCCCATGCCAGGTTTAATTTTAGATATTCAAGTTACCGAGGGAAATGAAGTTCAAGAAGGCTCCCCATTACTTATTCTAGAAGCCATGAAAATGGAAAATGTATTAACCTCTCCCCGATCAGGTATTATTAAATCCATAAAGATTAATAAAGGTGATGCTGTTGATAAAAACCAGCTCCTTATTGAATTTGAATAATCCAAAACGATCTCAAAACTAAAAGTTTCTTTCATGAAAAAAATACTAGTTGCCAATCGTGGTGAAATAGCCCTAAGGGTTATGAAAACCATTAAAAAAATGGGCATTAAAACGGTGGCCATTTATTCCACTGTTGACAGGCAATCTCCTCATGTAACCTTTGCTGATGAAGCCATTTGCGTGGGTGAAGCCCCGTCCAATCAATCCTATTTGCTTGGAGACAAAATTGTAAATATTGCAAAAGAATTAGAAGTGGATGCCATACACCCAGGTTATGGCTTTCTAAGTGAGAATGCTGATTTCGCTGAATTATGTGAAGCTAATGACATTGTTTTCATTGGTCCCAAATCCAAAGCGATAAAAGTGATGGGTAGCAAACTTGCTGCCAAGGATGCGGTTAAAGCCTATGACATTCCTATGGTACCTGGAATTGATGAAGCCATTACCGATGTTGAAAAGGCCAAAAGCATTGCCAATGATATTGGGTTTCCCATACTTATCAAAGCCTCGGCAGGTGGTGGTGGAAAAGGGATGCGAGTGGTGGAAAAGGCCAGTGATCTGGAATCCCAAATGAACCGTGCCATCAGTGAAGCTACTTCTGCTTTTGGAGATGGCTCCGTTTTTATTGAAAAATATGTTGCTTCTCCAAGGCACATAGAAATACAAGTAATGGCCGATACCCATGGCAATATCATTCACCTTTTTGAAAGGGAGTGTAGCATTCAAAGAAGGCATCAAAAGGTGATTGAAGAAGCACCTTCTTCGGTATTGACTCCAGAATTAAGACAGGAAATGGGACAGGCGGCCGTAAAAGTGGCAAAAGCTTGTGACTATGTAGGTGCAGGTACGGTAGAGTTTCTTTTAGATGAAAACATGAATTTTTATTTCTTGGAAATGAATACCAGACTTCAAGTAGAACATCCTGTAACAGAGCTGATAACAGGCACGGATTTGGTAGAAATACAAATTCGTGTAGCTCGTGGGGAAGAGCTACCCATAAAACAAGAGGACCTACAGATTAATGGTCACGCATTGGAATTAAGGGTGTATGCAGAAGATCCGCTAAATGACTTTCTTCCTAGTGTAGGGACCTTGGAAAAGTACCGTTTACCCAAAGGAGAACATATCAGGGTAGACAACGGCTTTGAAGAAGGTATGGATATTCCTATTTATTACGATCCCATGCTGTCCAAATTGATTACCTATGGCAAAAATCGTGAAGAAGCTATTCAATTAATGAAAGAGGCTATTTCTGATTATCAAGTGAAAGGCGTTGAAACAACCTTACCGTTCGGAACCTTTGTTTGTAACCATGAAGCCTTTATTTCAGGAAATTTTGACACCCATTTCGTCAAAAAATACTATTCGCCAGAGGCCATTCAAAACGAATGGAATCAAGAAGCTAAAATTGCTGCCCTTTTGGCCATAAAACAATTTGAAAAGGAAAAAACCATACTAAAACTACCTAAATAGGAAGTTCTAACAAGAAGAAAAAGATCCTATGGAAGATAAAATCAAAGATTTACAAGATAAATTAAGTTTAGCCTATTCTGGTGGCGGACAAAAACGAATTGACAAACAGCATGAAAACAAAAAACTAACCGCTCGTGAGCGTGTTGAGTATCTGTTGGATGAAGGCTCCTTTGAAGAAATTGGCGCCTTGGTAACCCATAGAACCAAAGATTTTGGCATGGACAAACAACAGTTTTATGGAGATGGTGTTGTTACCGGTTATGGTACCATTGATGGCCGATTGGTTTATGTGTTTGCCCAAGATTTTACAGTATTTGGTGGCTCGTTATCAGAAACCCATGCAGAAAAGATTTGTAAAATAATGGACTTGGCCTTAAAAGTGGGTGCTCCCGTCATCGGACTCAATGATTCTGGTGGTGCGCGTATTCAGGAAGGAGTTCGTTCTTTAGGTGGTTATGCCGATATTTTTTATAGAAATGTTCAGTCCTCTGGGGTTATTCCTCAAATTTCTGCCATTATGGGTCCATGTGCAGGAGGTGCCGTTTATTCTCCAGCAATGACCGATTTCACCTTAATGGTAGAAAATACAAGCTATATGTTTGTGACGGGACCTAATGTGGTTAAAACCGTGACGAATGAAACGGTAACCTCTGAAGAATTGGGAGGTGCTTCTACACATGCCACAAAATCAGGGGTTGCCCATAAGACCTCCTCTAATGATGTGGAGTGCTTGGAAGATGTTCGGAAGTTATTGAGCTATTTACCTCAAAACAACCAAGAAACACCACCCAAGCTGGAATATGTTCTTACCGATGAAATACGAGAACAATTATCTGATATTGTTCCTGACAACGCCAACAAGCCCTATGACATGCACGATGTTATTTCGGGGATCATAGATCCGGATTCGTTTTATGAAATCCATAAAGATCATGCAGAAAACATTATTGTAGGGTTTGCAAGATTAGGTGGCAAAAGCATCGGAATCGTTGCCAACCAGCCCATGTTTTTAGCTGGTGTTTTAGATGTCAACAGTTCGAAAAAAGCCGCAAGGTTTGTGCGTTTTTGCGATAGTTTTAATATCCCATTACTAGTTCTGGAAGACGTACCTGGATTTTTACCCGGTACCGATCAAGAGTGGAACGGTATCATTGTTCATGGAGCCAAATTACTCTATGCCTTTAGTGAAGCGACGGTTCCAAGAGTTACGGTTATTACCAGAAAAGCCTATGGAGGTGCTTATGACGTGATGAACTCCAAACATATTGGTGCTGATATGAATTTTGCCTGGCCAAGTGCAGAAATTGCCGTAATGGGTGCCAAAGGTGCTGCCGAAATTATTTTTAAGAAAGAAATCAAGGAAGCTGAAGACCATGATGCCAAATTGAAAGAAAAGGAAGCAGAATATGCTGAGAAATTTGCTAACCCTTATAGCGCTACCGAACGTGGATTCATTGATGAAGTCATCTTACCAAAAGATACCCGTCGCAAACTAATTAAAGCTTTTGCTATGTTGGAGGACAAAAAAATTGAAAGACCAACACGAAAACATGGTAATATTCCATTGTAAAAATCTGTATCTTTAGGGACAACAACAATTAAAGAAAACTAACATGAGAAACCCTTTATTTTTAATGATTGCCCTATTTATTTCTTTTTCAAGTTTTTCTCAATCGCCAGAGGAAATGAAAGCTTGGGAAAGTTACATGACTCCTGGAGAAGAGCATAAATGGTTGGCAAGTATGAATGGTCAATGGACTGCTACTGTGAAACAATGGATGGATCCTTCAAAACCACCAGTAGAGTCTAAAGCAACTACAGAAAACCGCATGCTTATGAATGGTTTGTATCAAGAATCAACCCATCGAGGAAACATGATGAATATGGCATTTGAGGGTCGAAGCATCACAGGTTTTGACAATTCAAAGAAAATGTTTGTTTCCACCTGGATTGACAACTTCGGAAGTGGCATTATGGTGATGGAAGGTATTTTTGTGGAGCCATATCGTGTACTTGTTTTAGAAGGAACCATGGTTGACCCTACTACAGGAAAAGATTTAAAGGTGAAAGAAGTCATGACGTTTGTCTCTAAAAACTCCTATAAGTTTGAAATGTATATGGATATGGGAGGCGCTCAGATAAAAACCATGGAAATAAATTATACAAGGGAGAAATAAAATCCCATTTTAATATTTAGAAGCTCCTATTTTCTGAAGAATTTAGGAGCTTTTTTATTTAAGCTTCCCTTTAAATGCCAAATAAACCCCATTACTCCATCCAAAACCGTCTTGCAACGGATACTCTCCCCCTCCTGCTTCAATATCCAGATTTTCAACATGGTACTTTTCAACAAACTTCCCCGAAGTTCTAAAAACCTTTTCGTTTAAATTTACCCACCGACTCATAATCTCGTTGGCCAACTCTTGATGCCCATAATTTTCTAAACCAATAACCGTAATCCATTGTAATGGTGCCCAACCATTTGGTGCATCCCATTGCTGCCCTGTGTGTTTTAATGTGGTCACCAAACCTCCCTCCTTTAAAAAATGAGCCTCTATAAAACGTGCTACCCTATCTGCTTGATTTTGATTTGCCATTTTAGAAAACAAAGGATACACCATGGCTAGTGATAAGCGTCCTGTCTTTTCCTGGGTTTTCCAATAAACATCTTCAAACACTCCTAGGGAGTCATTCCATGAAACCTCGTTCAAATACCTTAGTCTATTGGCTTGGTTGGTTTTTAATTGATTGATGAATTCTGCATCTTCACTTTCATAAGCTGAGCATAAAATGGTTTCCATTTTAAACATCAAAGCATTCAAATCAACTGGTAAAATTTCTAATATTTCTATAGTTTGCAACTCTTGATTGTCTTGAAACCATCTGGAACTATAGTCCCATCCTGATTCTGCTCCCGCTCGCAACTGTCTGTAAAGGTCTCGATTAGGGAAGTCCTTTTGTAATGAATAATCTTCCCTGAATGATTCTTGTCTGGGTTTGTTATAAATATCATAATAACGATTCATCAACCCATATTCTGTCTTGACGACATGCTGATATGTTTTTTGTACCGAGTCATGTGCCATCCAAAATTGATATTCCTTTTTAAGAGCTTTTCTATATTTCTTATAAACTGACGCTCCGTTTTTTTGAGCCAATAATTCTACCATGCAAGCAAAAAAAGGAGGCTGTGACCTAGATAGGTAATACGTTCGGTTGCCATTAGGTATAAACCCAAATCGGTTAATGAGATAACTAAAATTATCCAATATATCTTCTATCAAATCCCAATGACCACTTTCTACTAATCCCAGCATGGTAAAATAGGAATCCCAATAATACACTTCCCTAAACCTTCCTCCCGGAACAATGTAAGCATTAGGTAAAGGAATCAGACTGTTTCTTAAACCAACTGAGTCTTTCACTTTTGTCAAAACAGGCCATAATCTTTCAATATGCTCTGAGGCTGAATTTGTAGTGTCTGTTTTAAAATGAAGGTCATTGACTTTTGGAACCTCAAAATATCTAGCTACAAAGGATTCTAAATTAAAATGGCTATTAGTCTTTTCCTCTTGGTACGCCTTAAGAATAGCATCATAAGAATCAAGCGCTGTGGCGTCAACAAAGGTTTTACTGTCGGGAAATATTTCGGCTAATTGTATTTCTACAAACAAATCCCCCAATTGTTGTTCTGGAAAAACCAATTCGGCGGAAGGACTAGTTGCCTTTTTGGATATGTTTTGTTCCTCCTTGCAGCTCAGAAAAAGAAAAAAGGGAATCCAGATGAGGTATTTCATGATCTTAATTTCTTTGAAATTACGGTTTTTTGTTAAACAACTGTGAAATTTACTGTTCGTACTTTAACTACAACGTTTTCTCTGAATTGGTTGCTTTACTTTTGTGGCATGCAAAAGCTTACCCAGAAACTCTCAGAAAAGAATATTAACATCGAATTTATTGGCTTAATGGCTTCCTTGATGGCCATTGTAGCCTTAAGTATCGATGCCTTATTACCGGCGTTGCCAGATATTGCTTCAGATTTAAACGTCCACGACCCTACTCAAAACCAAAAGCTTATTACCATGATTTTTTTGGGTTTGGGGTTTGGCCAACTTATTTTTGGACCGCTCTCTGATAGCTTTGGAAGGAAACCCATCATTTACACCGGGTTCACCATTTTTGTTTTGGCGAGTATTTTATGCGTCACCACCAATAGTTTTGAGTGGATGGTCGTGGGAAGAATATTTCAAGGGGTGGGATTGTCTGCTCCTCGTACGATCAGTATCGCTATGATTAGAGACACTTACCGGGGTGATTTTATGGCTCAAGTGATGTCTTTTGTGACCATGATATTTATTCTTGTTCCGGTAGTAGCGCCAACCATAGGGCAATTAATGATTACCTTTTTTGATTGGCATTCCATATTCAACCTCAATTTAATTTATGGTTGTTTGGTCATTTTCTGGTTTTGGAAGAAACAACCAGAAACCTTAGCTCGGGAAAAACGCATTAAACTGTCACCCAAACTATTTTTGAACGGGACACGCGAATTCTTTAGATACAAAGATGCCGTGGCCTACACTTTTGTTTCTGGGTTGATTACGGGATCCTTTATGGTGTACTTAAGTACCTCTCAGCAAATTTTTGAAGAACAATATCACACGGCTGAATTGTTCCCTTATATTTTTGCCAGTTTGGCTATTTCCATAGGGTTTTCAACCTTTTTCAATAGCGCCTTGGTTCTAAAATTTGGAATGAAACGTCTAGCTACCGTTTCTACGATAGGGTTTAGTGTTATATCGCTCTTGTTTGTTCTGATCTTTCACTCTGGAGTGAATCCTCCCCTAGCTGTGCTGGTGCCGTTTTTTGGACTGCAGTTCTTTGCTATTGGTTTTATATTTGGGAACCTACGTTCTATGGCGATGGAACCTATCGGACATATTGCAGGTATTGGAGCAGCCATCAATGGTTTTATTTCAACTATTATGGCGGTGCCCATTGCTAACTACATAGGGAGTTTTGTGAATGATAGTGTGCTTCCGCTTTTTATTGGTTTTTCCATTTCGGGGGTACTTTCCCTGGTGTTAATGTACATGGTAAGGCATGTAAAACATCCTGAACCTGAAGCATAAAAAAGTCGGTTGACTTTATAAGGAATCAACCGACTTGAAACTAACTAATACTTAAACTTAGGGATTTAAAAGATTAGAATTGTAAATCTGCAACGATATCAAACTCATCGTAGATTACTTTGTCTTTTAAGTTTCCGAAAAAGCTAGAAGAACCATATCTTACATCATACTTACTTCTATCTACTTTAACGCTAGCACTTGCTTTGCTTCCGTAAACAGATAAGTCAAAAGTAATGGGATGTGTGGTTCCTTTTATGGTTAAGTCACCAGTTACTTCGTAAGAGTTTTTACCTGTAGAAGTCACTTCGGTGAAAGTTAAAGAAGAGGTTGGGTACTTTTCTACACCAAAGAAATCATCACTCTTTAAGTGACCATCTAATTGGTCTTTGTATTCTCCAGACAAATCAGTTGATCCGATAGAAGTCATATCCATTACAAAGCTTCCTCCAACCAATTCTTCACCATTGAATTCTAAGTTACCAGATTTTACGGCAATGGTACCTTCATGAGCTCCGGCTACTTTATAACCTTTCCATACTACTTTACTTTCTTCTGCTTTAATCATCTTTTTTTCTTTTTTAATAGGATTTGTAATTACTGCTAAAACTAAAACTGCTGTTGCTATTAATTTCATGGTTATCTTTTTTGTTTGTTATTGATGGTACAAAGATCCCGCAGATGCCCCTATTTAAAAATGAAGTAGATTATGAAATGAAGTTAAACTAGTTTAACCTGTGAGGTGTTTTTGGTCAAACTTGTTTGGAATATGTTGGTTTAAGCACCTCTTTTTGAACCTATTGTATAGACAACTAGGTTTCCGACTCTATTTCTTGTTCTCGATACTCCTTTTGCTTATTTCAATCGCAAAATGCACTCGAACTGACAGCAGGTTATCAAAATACACGCTACTTGATCCATTGCGTATCGATGCTTTAAAAAGGGTTTTGACCCTAACTCACCCGAACTCACCCGAATATGACCCGACGATGACCTGGTGTAAAATGGGTAAATAAGTTTGGCTTTGTAAGTAGTGAAATAGATTGTTTATTGGCTTTTAACTTAGGACTTTGTTGTAATTGGTATCTATTTAAGGTTTTTTAATTTTATTTCTTGATTGATTCGGAAAGTTAAAATATCTGATAATTCATTTTTGTCCAACTTTCCTTTTACAAAAAATGTTAAATCAGTCTGTTGATTTAAAAACACTCCTTTATTATTATCAAATTGAAAAATAGTATTCCCGTTAACAAAGACTGTCAAAGATTCTACATTAGGGTTTTCAATGGAATGTTTTTTAGAATTAATTGTACCTGAATAAGTATTAAGTCCATTTTCAGATTTAGTTTTGACAATAACATTTTCCACTTCCAACTCTATAATATCATTAATCAAATTAAAGGGGATTTTGAATTTTTTAGTAATTGATTCACCTGTTTTAATTTCTTCCAAAATTACTGGGAAGAGAATATCTTTTATGGAGGTAGCCTCCTCTGAAATTTTACCTTCTATTTTTCCTTGATTAGTGTAGTTTTCAAAAATAACATCATCTTTCAAATCAATTTCGTCAAATGTAGTAACAGAGTCATTTACTTTTTCAATAATCTTTTTATTTATAATAACTAAGTCTGCATGTGTACTATCGATAATATCAACGATAAGGCTTGCAGAAACTTTCACTCCATTTTTTTGATTTAAATAGTTCACTTCATTTGTAGCTGACATCGAAAAATCATATTCGATTTTATCATATTTCTTGAAATTCCATTTATTATCTTTTTTAGATAGTTTAGTTCCTGAAACTAGGATCAAAAAAATTAAAGGGTAAAAATATATTTTATTCATATTTGGGTATTAAATACAAAGGTTCGTAGAACCTCCAGTTATCGGTTTAGTTTACTTTGTTTTTCAATTTAGAACTAGCGAAGCATTCCAATCGGAATTACTGTTATTGATTGTTCTCAGGTGTTTTTCATTCACATTTATGCAATTCGGAATAGTATTTAAACGGATTGTGTTTAACATATTCTTTTCCACTTATCGATGCGCAGAACTTTTCTTTATCCATTTCTATTATTAATTCCAAATATTCAATAAATTCCTCAGCAAATTCTCCATCTGCAAAACTGATTAATTTTAAACTCGGCAAATAAAAATTGTTATTTTTTTCGGAAGACACTTTCTCAAAAATTAGACGAGTAGTGTCATAGAAAAAGTCAGTTTTAGCCAATTTGTGGTCAGGTCCAGTTGTTCCGTAATAAATGTGAAATTCAGCATTATTTTCAGGAACTAATTTTATTAAAATGGAATCAGGTATTTCCTTTTTCTGTAAATAATATTCTGAAGCAGTATTTAAATTTTTTTCATAATCAGTTTGACTCCATTTTTTTAATTCAGTCATATTATTAAAAGTCAGAAGTGAAAGAATGATTGCAATTTTCAAAGTCAATATTTTACTCATAGGTTTTTCTCAAATGTGCTAAAACGTTCATGGCTAAAGCAAGTATGGTGAAAATTTCCGCTTAGCTGTGGGTCGTGATAAAGGGAATAGAAAGTATGGATGTGTCAAATTAAACGCCAAAACGTGTTGGATCTAGTCTTTGTTATAGGTCCTTTTTAATTTTTCAGTTTGCATGTGAATACAATCTGAAATTGTTAAGTTGAGAATGGAAACTCTATTTTTCCCTTTTTTGAATGCCAAATAAAAGCTGCGCCACTGTTTTGGAAAGAGTATTCCTGAAAGGGCAAAGAGTAGGCAATAAATGCTATAATTTCCATTTCCAAGTAAATACATTTGCATTCTGATTTCCTCAAGTGGAGACATTCCGTATCCCAGTATTAAATGTTTTAAATCATGGTTTTCAAACTTTGGTATTACATTTAAATGGTACTTCTTAAGCATCCCATAAATATCATAACCGACTGTACCTTCCTTACAACTTTGTAACTCTACCATATGTTTTTCCATCTCATTTTTGAATAAGAATTGAAGAGGTTTAATAACTAACCATATCTTTAAACCTTCAACACAGTTTTCACGAATATTTAAAGGAGGTAACTTTTGGTTCTGCGCAACATTAATACTAATCATATTTTCTTTTTTTAATTATATACAACGATGATAGATAGGTTTCGTTTTGGAAAAATCCGCAGGATCTTTTCCTCTGTGGAAGAAAGATAACAAAATGCGGTGAATTCAGTTTAGGAATTCAGCTGTAACGAACCATGGATATTGTTAAACACAGGTTTTCAATAATTTTCAGTCACGAATTCTAATTGGTCAGAATCCATTAAATAATTGTATGTTCCGTTTATTAATTCCGCTTTATGTATGTCAAAGTCAGGATTTTTAATCCTAAATACTCTTACACGTCCACCGTTTCCTTTAAAAGCCCATTCATATAGATGTATTTTAATCGTGTTTTGATTGTCCCATACATAAACTTTATTCCAAGATTCATCTATGATTCCATATTCATCAAAATCGGTTGTTTGTCCTAATTCGCTAGTATCTTTACAACGAAAAATAATGTCTCCATCCTCGACTTTTTGATGGAAATAAATCAAATCTCCATATCTATCTTCCTCGTCCATTAGAAAGAGTCCAAACGTTATTAGTCCTAAAATTGCGACAATGACTATTCCTAAAACTCCTAGAATAATTTTTAGTGTTCTACTCATTCCAAACTATTATTTTTAATGAGCGAGTCCATTTCGGCTTCATATTTTTCTCGCCAATCTTTGCCATTTCTATTATTCAGATATTTTTCAATTTCAGTGTTGTATGCCTCAATTCCATGTAATTGAGGTGCCGTTACAACACAACCAACATTTGATTCATGAAATCCGTATTTTTCTTTAAGTCCAATGCAAGGAACTCCACAAGGATATGAAGATATTCCAACCATAGCAATTCTTGGAGATTCACGCCAAATGTCAATTTTTGCGGTCAAATAATTAAATCGGTAAAAAAATCCTAATTTCCAAAATAAAATTGCGACTAATAAAATTCCAATTCTGATTGTTATTTTCTTTTTGCTTTTCATTGGTCAAGCTTGTGTACAAGGGTTTATGTATAGTTATTGCCTGAATAAGCAAATTTATTATACACCTTGTTAGCCAACGTTATTAATCTATGTGGACTATTTTACTATGTCTTGATTTTTTAGCATCGATAGACTCATCCTTTGGACTATGTAGTACTCTTAAAGTTACCTCATCGCTTGGTTTAATGGTTAGAATAAACTCTTTACTTTCCACTAAATATGTAGAAATCAAAGTTCCATCCGAATTTAAGTTTGATAAAAACTTTTTAGATTCCATTTGTTGAATTAACTTATCTAAATCTCTTTTTTTTGCAATGACAAAAATCTCCTTGGTTTTATTAAAATAATATAACCACATTGGAGCAGTATTCAATTCAGCATTAAAGTCATATGTGTAAATTGATGCGTCATATTTTTCGTTTAACTGGAAAAATGTAAAATCATTTTCTTTTGTTAGCCAGGTATTTGCTTCCTCTTTTGGTAAATCTGATAAAAATTTTAAGCCATCAATTGTTAAAGCATTAGAAACATTATTTTGAGCTGTTAAATTGATAGTCAAAAAAGAAACAATTATTAGAATTATTGATTTTTTCATGTTGGTTTTTTTAGGTTTCCTAACGGTCTCTTCTAACCGTAAGTTTTGGGTTTAGTTAATTTTTTTTTCGGTTTAGCACTAGCGAAGCAATCATTTCGGAATTGTTGTTTTACATTGTTGCCATTAGTGTTTTTATTTCCATCTCCAATTCAGTTCGTCAATATATTCTGCTCCTAACTCGGTCACACGTTTTTTAAATTCCGTTTGATTTTCAATTGAGTGTTTTGGGACGATCAGAGATAAATCAGTTGTTAATTTTATGAAGAAATGTTCTTTTGTTTCTATCAGTTCTTTGATTTCAGTTCCGTTTAATTTGGTTTCAGATGTAAAATCTTTGGCATTGATAGAATTTTCATTAATGTCAATTTGCACAGGCTTATTTATCCGGTTTTTATAATTTTCCTCAACGTGTTTTTTAAAATGATTTTTATATCTCCTTTTGGAATATTTTGGATAGAATATAAACCACAGAATTGCTGTAATTCCAAAAACTATAATTCCAATGTAATTTTCATCCCTTTTGGTTAAGTATAATCCATATACTAAAAAAAGAATTGGTCCTATAATTCTATAATTCCTGTGTTTCTTTTTATGTGATTCAGACTTTGAAGACGCATATAGCTGATATTCTAAAAAATCTGAGTTTGTAAGTTCGTATTTTATGTTCATTAAGGTATTAATGGTTTGTGCATAAAAAATTTCGGTTTTGTGCGCGAGGATTTTGCTACGCCAGTTCGCACTTTGTGCTCGTGTCAGAATTAGGCGAAAACAAGGAATTACTTATCCGTTGTTCTGCATATTTTTTATTCCTTTTTAAAGAATGTTTTCACTTCTGAATAATAATCCTCCCCGTATTGTTGATAGAATTCTCCATTAGGTTTTATTATTAAAAATCCGGCACAGTTTTGATGCTCTGTAAAAACATTCTTATAGAAAAAACCAGAATCCAATATAAATTCATCCATTTGTTCATAAATTTCTCTATTGTAAGAATCATTCGTATAAACAAAAAAGTCAATTGCATTATAATCAGAACTCATTCTTGATGAAATACTAATTCTGTTTTTGGTCACTTTTCTATTGTCATTTTTGTTGAATCTAACATTTATACAATTTGGCGCTTTTTGGTTATAATTTATAAGAATAGATTTATTATCAGGAATTGTGGTTTTTAATTCTTCTTCCAGATTTTTAATCAATTTATCGTATTCAGTTCGGTTTAGTGTTCCAGAGTAAGCTACTCTACTTTTTTTGTATTTAGAATTGGAATGAGTATTTACTTTTGTGTTATTTTGATCTTTATTAGCTCCACAGGAGGATACTAAAATTAAGAAAATAATATAAGCTCCTTTTTTTAATATTTCATTCATAGATTTTTGTTTGGTCAAATTATGCACAACGTTTTTTTATTGGCTTTTTTCAGTTAAGCTTTTGAGGATTTTGCTACGCCAGTTCGCACTTCGTGCTCGTATTGGACGTAGTCGAATCCGCCGTAATTGCGGTTATACATTGTTAGCATACGTTTTTTATTTCGTTCAGTTCATTTATTATTCTCGGAAAAGTGGTTGGGTCAATTTCAAATTCCACTTTTATTAAATCAGAATAGTCGTTTTGATATGGACTTGATTTCCTTATTTTTAATTCAACGGCTAAATGTCCAAGATTGTCAATATTCCGAAATCTTATGTAAAATTCGTCGGGACTCATACTTTCAAGTTTTTCGTCGCCAATTCTGGTTTTTTCCAATTCAGTCAACTTTTGAGTAAAAGATTCCAAATCCGTTAACGCAATCCAAATTGGACGAGTGAATTCCGCATTAAGCTCTTCAGTCAGAATATTAATGTTCAAAAGATAACTCGGATAATTTACAAGTTCTGAATCAGATATATTCAGTTCTATTTTTCGAGTTCCTATTTCGTTTTGTATCGTCATTTCTCAAATGTATGCTAACGGTGTGGCTATGCGCAGTGTCCCGCAGGGCATTGCGTATAGGTTTTGTTGGCAGTTGTATTTTTATTTTTCTTCTTCTCCTTCATCAGGTTCTTCCTCAACAAAAATTTCGGATACTTCATTGAGCATTTTCTTTAAACTTTCTTCTTCTTCCTCTGTCATATTATTGAACTCTGTATCTTCAACAGAATTATTTTGAAGCAACTGCTTAATCATTTCTGAATAAGTGAAATCTATGGCAACAGTACCTTGTTGAATCTTTACAGTAATTTCATTGTTTTCTTCTTTGTTGAATATTAATTTCATGCTTCACTAAATTTTTTAAGGTTATATTTTTTCACCCTCTTTTTTATCGAAGATTTTCCTCCATCTGTTATTGCTGCAATATGATCTACTACTGGAATTCCTTCTATGTGACCTTCTAAAGGACTAGACTTGATAATTAGTTTATTGCTTTGATTTCTGCAAAGTATAACGTTTTGAGCATCTGCGAGCATAGGAATCGTTGCATTATGTGAGACAAGGATAATCTGCTTCTTCATCTTTATTTTTTTTACTGCTTCAACTAATCCTTTGTTAATATAATTGGTGGCTAGATTATCCTCAGGTTGATCAATAATTATTGGAGCACTGTCTTTGTCATACCCTAGAATAATGTCTAGTATAACTGAAGTTTTCCATCCCGGGCTTAACTTATCAAACTCTCTTCCGTCTTTGGTGATTATTTTATATTTCTTTTTATTCAATTCCTCAAAACTTGAGTATATTTTATTTTCAAAATCATCATAATCATAAACCTTTGGTTTTCTTTTCATGAAATTTGATTCAAAAAGTAGTTCAGGTGTGAGAGATTTGAAATCTGAAACTTTTGTTCTCAAATAACGATTAAGAGACTCCACAAACTTCTCTTTATTGAGAACAAAATCATTTTCGATATATAGCTTATGCCCCATTGATTCAATTTCCTCTGAATCAAAATTTAAAGAGTAAGTAGCAATAATATTTAATGTTTTGTGAAATTTACGATAAGCTCTAACGTACTTTTTAAGGGACTCTTTAAGTTTGACAAAGTTTTGGCTTTTCGATTGTTCTTCTTGATTACTATGCTTTAATAGTCGATTGTAATCCTCTTGGTTTTGCTCCAAAATGGATCTAACCAATTTTTCCTTTTTAGATATTTTTAGAGCACTTGTTAATTCAGATTTTAAAACTTGAATGCTATCTGAGTCATGTTGAATGAATGGAAATCCACTTAGAAATTTATCAATATTATCAAGACTTTGAATAAATTCGTCATATTCACCTTTTGAAAACTGTATTTTTTCTAATTCTAATTCAGTGGGCTGAAGATTGTTATAAATATTCGTTTCTAAATTGTCACGAGTTATAAGTCTAGATATTATTGGAATAGTAAGCAATGTTTTGCTTTCCTCTTCAATAGTTTTGACATTTTTAATTAATTCCTGAATGTTTGATTTGAATCCTCTTAAGCCATTATTGATGCTCTTTTTAATTTCATCATCACCAGGAAATACCCGTTTGATAATATCAATGTTTTCGATTTTATCCTCACTGATATTATTAACAACACTCATTATGTAATTTTGAGATAGATAGTGGGGAGTCATTCCAGAAGGATTGACAATATTTATTTTATCAATTTCATATTGGTCATAAACCGATTCTTCTGTGTTGTTATTCAAAGATTTCACTATCGATTCGACTAATAATGTTTTACCGCTAGATGAACCTCCAATTATAACATTAAGTCCTGATGAAAACTCGACATCAATCTCAATGTTTTCTCTACTATGGTTAACTGATTGTATATTCTCTGAAAAGTATTTAGGTTTAGTAGGCGAGTAAATTAATCTTGATCTTTCCGATAAAGAAAGTCGAAGACCATTAAAAGTAGGTTTTGCAAGCATCCAAGTTGGATTGAATGGTTGTTTGTCTTTTCCGTTTGGATAAATAGATGGATTATAGTTGTCACTGCATGTTACAAGATTTACAAAATCATTAATTCCAAGTTTTTTGAAATATTCTTGAGTTTTCTCTAATCCATTATCACCTCTTGCGGTAAAACCTTCAAAATGATTGTAATAAACACTTTTCTCTAATGTACTATCTAATTTTGTTTCTTTCGATATGGATGTATTGAAGGTTGCATGAGATTGTCCACCATGTGGTAATAGCATGAATTCATATGAATCGAACTTGTTAATTACGTCTTGAATTGAAGGGATATTTGGGTCAAGTTTTTCTACAACTTTATTTGGATATAATGCATCCAATCTTTTGTTAATATCATCAATAATTTCCCCATTGATTTCTTTTAGGTCAAAATAAATGTGACAATGATAGGCTGGTCTTTCAGGGTAATTTTTAATGTGTAATTCAACTCCAAGAATCAAATTGATGCCCTTTTCAACAGCGTTAAGGTAAACAGGTTTGTTAACTACATTGTGATCAGTAATTGAAATCAAAAACTCTGATTTTCCATTAAACTCATAGATTTTTTGAACCAATAAGTCTAAGTCATAATCTTTATTCAAGTTATTAGGGTCTTCAGAAGTATGAATATGTGTATCTAGATATATTGGGTTCATTTATTTAGTTGTTTTTCAATGTGTTTTATGGCATTCCGAATAAATCCCACCCTTCGTTATATTCTGGTATTATTTCTTCAGTTTTTAATGTTTCAGTGCGGATTTTGGACGATATTTCAAACATGTCAATTAGGTCATTAAAGTCCTTTAATTGCAAATCAATTTTTCCAATTTCGACAATTTCATTCTGAGAAATCAATTTAGCTTCTTTAATTGCTGTAGCAGAGAATTTTTTTCTTGTTGAAATAATAAGCCCATTTGGAATTTGCCTAGCAAGTAATGTTCCACCAACTTCTCGAACGACAGAAACAGCTTCAGAACCTTTTTTCTTTTCTCTCCATTTAACTTGAATAAGAACTTTTTCATTTTCGCTTCTTAAAGCCAATGCATCAATACCTCCATCTTTTACTCCTCCAATTACTTTTACATCACAATCAAGGTAATCCTTCAAAACACTTGGCAAAAGCTTCTCAGCTTGAGAAGGAGTCAAATTATAAAGCCTTTCAATGTTCTGATTCAAATGATTTATTAAAAGTTCTAATCTTACTTCATCAGGATTTTGTAAAAAACTCAGTCGCCCTAGATTTGCACGAGTATTTGTTGGACCTCCCGGTCGTGTTCCTCGTCCTCCCCAATAAAAACAGTTTCTACATACATAAACAATTCCTAAGTCATATTTCAGTTTCAATTCATCCATTTTCGTTCTACAAAAAGGACAACTTTTGAATTTTAATAAACGGAAAACTTCCTGTTCAGCAATGGAGTCATATTGACCACCTACAAACTGACTTTTAATCTCTGGTTCCCAGTTCTGATCAATCCATTTAAAATTTGGCTCATCTTTTATAGGGTCAATTTCATTCCTGATATTGAATAAAAACTCTTGTTCAAATACTGGAATTCGTAATTTATCTCTCATTTATTTGTATTACTGCCAACGGTCTCGGCTATGAGTAGTTGCGTGGGTTAGCACTTAACTTTGCAAATACACACAAAACTGAAAATCCGCGAGGATTTTCAGAAGTAGGCGAGAACAAGCAATTACTTATAGCCATTGTTGTGTGTTGCCTTTTATATTACAGGTTCTCTATCCAGGTCGCTATATGGATAAACTCCTTTTTCTTTTAATATTTTAAATAACTCATCACTTCCGTTCTGTCTAGCAAAGTCCATTTCACTTCTAAATAGTTGCATGCAAAGTAAAAGATGATGTTCTCTATTTCCGATTTTGAATTTCTTTCCATCAGGTTCGTATAAGTCAAAAACTAAACAAGTGTTTTCTTCATTCTCTCCATTAGGAACTTCTATTGTCTCTTTTGGATTCAAAACTGCTTGTGAGGAATACATTCCAATTGCTGTTAAAAATCCACAAGCTTTTCTTTCTATTAAATTGAATGGTGTTTGGGTTTCCTCACTTTCATTATAGTCATGCTTTGTGAAAGCAACTAATTCATAAGTTCCTATTCGGTTTTTCTTGGGACCATTTCCGTCAGGGTCTAATAATTCCATTGTTGCAAATCCAGTTCCTTTTATGTGGTTTGGAAAGTAATACATGTCAACTGCTCCTCCAATGGCGAAAGGAATTATTGCGTGTCCAACTAAGTTGTGCATTTTTCCAAGAACATTTTCAAGCCCTTCAGATTTTAATTCATAATCTTTTTCGTGTTCTTCTTCGGTAAATTCCTTTTCAACTGGAGTTTCTTTTTTGCCAAATAGTCTTTTTAAAAATCCCATATTTTAATTTCAGTTCGTTTTTTTTAGGTTACACACAACTCGTTATATCCTTACTAAAATAGTCTTTTACCCCTCTTTTAGTCGGGATATCGTTACTTTTTTGTGTGGGTTTACGAGTCTTATTATTGTTTGTTGTTATCGTTTTAAAATACATTAAAAAATAGGCTTATTTCAATTAATAAACCGCACGAGCTAGCAACTAGTCGTAACAACTTAAGGAGAGCCACTAATTTATAAATTTCAATGAAAATGTAGGTGTTTTTTTGTTAAAAAAAAGAAGGTTTTTTGTGGGGTGGTGGAATAAGAGATGCTGGAGCTAGGGGTGATGAAGTTAAAGAAAACAAAAGATGCTGAAACAAGTTCAGCATGACAGGGTTTGGGGTTCAGCAGGACAAGGCTAGGGTTCTGCGTGATAGGAAATGCTGAAACAAGTTCAGCATGACAAGGAAAAAAACAACCGTCTTAATCTTCTAACAGCAGTTGGCTTTTTATCTTACTCAAAAACTCTTTGGTGATACCCAAATAGGAGGCAATCATGTACTGAGGAATCCGTTGGTCCATAGAAGGATATTTGTTTCTGAAAGAGGTGTAACGCTCCTTGGCAGTCATACTAAAATTACGGATGATTCTTTTCTGGGAAGCTACAAAGGCCTTTTCAATGATCTTTCTGAAAAAGCGTTCCATTTTAGGAATGCGTTCAAAAATGTCTTCAATGGTATCGTGGGAGAATTGAATGAGTTCGGTATCCTCTAAACATTGTACATTAAAATCGGAAGGTGTTTGGGTGCTAAAACTTCCTAAATCAGACGTCCACCAATCTTCAATAGAAAACATAATGATGTGTTCCTGCCCCGAATCATCTACAAAAAACATTTTGGTGCATCCTTTTACTATAAAGCACTCTACCCTACTTATATCTCCCTGTTGCAGCACGTATTGCCCTTTAAGATATTTACGGTAACTCAATTTACTCAATAAAAAGGTTTCCTCTTCTTTGGTCAAGGAAACATACTGGGCGATATAATCAAGTAAAGGTTGGTAGTTCATCATTCCTAAAAATCCTTTTCAAAAATATTAATTTTAGAAGAAACGGGAGCTCGAAAAAGCAAGCAAACTGATAAAAAAATAAGGCATTTAAAATTCAAGAATATTATATTGCAAGCTTAAGTACTAACACTAACCCAAACTAACCATGAAAAACCAACTGTTTTCATTATTTATTATTTTTTCAATTTTCTCTGTTTCTGCACAGGAATCAGCTGACACCTTATCGTTTGATCTTGCCACCTATCAAAAAGCTATGGATAGCATCAACAACAGCTTTAAATATGAGCATGGTGATGTCACCCTTGGTGATGATTTGGCAATCATTCACATACCAAACGGCTATAAGTTTTTAAATTCTGAGCAAACCGAGTATGTTTTGACTGAATTATGGAACAATCCGCCCAGTGAATCTTTAGGTATGTTGCTTCCAGAGAATGTCTCTCCATTGGATGACGACTTTTCCTATTGCATCGAAATTTCCTATTCAGAGGATGGCTACATCGATGATGAAGATGCCGAAGATTTGGATTATGATGATCTTTTGGAAGACATGCAAAAGGATGTTCTAGAAGCCAATCCACAGCGAGAAACTATGGGCTATGAAAAAATCGAGTTGGTAGGATGGGCAGCCCCACCTTATTATGATCACGAAAACAAAAAATTACATTGGGCCAAAGAGCTTAAGTTTGAAAACTATGATGTGAATACCTTAAACTATGAAATAAGAGTCCTGGGAAGAAAAGGTTATTTAAGCTTAACGGCTATTGGCGACGTTTCTGTTTTAGATGAATTCAACCAAGACAAGGACTATGTGATTCGAAGTGTGGAGTTTAACAAAGGGCATCGCTATGAGGATTTCAATCCTGATATTGACCAAGTGGCTGCCTACGGTATCGGAGGACTTATTGCTGGAAAAATACTAGCCAAAGCAGGCTTTTTTGCATTACTTATAAAGTTTTGGAAGTTTATTGCCATAGGGGCCATTGGTTTGTTTAGTGCTTTCAAGAAGAAAATATTTAGAAGCTCATCAAACCAAGAGGAGGACGTATAATCACATAAAAAAAGAGGGTTTAAAAACCCTCTTTTTCACATAACACTAATTATGACATTATAGAGCATTATCTATAATTTCTTGAACCACTTCAGGGTTTAATAACGTACTGGTGTCTCCTAAGTTTGACGTGTCCTTGCTCGCTATTTTTCTTAAAATACGACGCATGATTTTACCACTACGTGTTTTAGGCAACCCTTGTGTGAACTGGATTTTATCTAACTTGGCGATAGGGCCAATTTGTTCTGTAATCAATTGGTTTATCTCTTTACGCAGGTTATCATGTCTACGATATTCACCTGTATCTTTTAAGATCACATAACCATAAAGGGCATTTCCTTTAATGTCATGAGGGAATCCTACGATAGCACTTTCTGCCACCGCTGGGTGCTCATTTATGGCATCTTCTATAGGCGCTGTTCCTAAGTTATGGCCGGAAACAATGATAACATCATCTACCCTACCAGTAATTCTATAATAACCTACTTCATCCCTTAAAGCGCCATCACCTGTAAAGTACATGTTTTCAAAAGCAGAAAAATAGGTGTCCTTATATCTCTGGTGGTCGCCCCAAATGGTTCGAGCCATAGATGGCCAAGGGAATTTAATACAGAGTCTACCATCTACCTGATTTCCTTTGATTTCCTTACCGTTTTCATCCATTAATGCGGGTTGGATACCAATAAATGGCAAGGTCGCATAGGTAGGCTTGGTAGGTGTTGCAAATGGAATGGGTGAAATCATAATCCCCCCTGTTTCTGTTTGCCACCAAGTATCTACAATAGGTGATTTCTTTTTACCTACATTGTCATCATACCAGTGCCAAGCTTCCTCATTGATAGGTTCACCAACGGTTCCCAACACTTTTAATGATGATAAATCATATTTCTCAACATAGTCAACCCCTTCTTTGGCCAAAGCACGAATAGCCGTAGGCGCTGTATAAAATTGGTTGACTTGGTGCTTGTCTACTATTTCCCAAAAGCGACCAAAATCTGGGTAACTTGGAACGCCTTCAAACATCACCGTTGTAGCACCATTTGCCAATGGCCCATAAACGATGTAACTGTGTCCCGTAATCCATCCAATATCTGCCGTACACCAATACACATCATTCTCCCGATATTGGAATACATTTTTGAAGGTATAGGCTGTATATACCATATACCCACCTGACGAATGCACCATACCTTTAGGTTTCCCAGTGGAACCTGAGGTGTATAGAATGAAAAGCGGGTCTTCTGAATCCATAATCTCTGGTTCGCAATCGTGATAAGCTTCATCCAATAAAGGTTGTAACCAATGGTCTCTACCTTCTTTCATTTGGATATCAGAGTTGATTCTTTTCACTACCAAGACACTTTGAATGCTTGGACAATCTTCTAACGCTTCATCTACAATACCTTTTAAGTCAATCGTTTTGGAGCCGCGATAAGACCCATCAGAAGTGATGACCATTTTACAGTCACTATCATTGATTCTGGTGCTTAAAGCCGTTGAAGAAAAACCAGCAAACACCACCGAATGAATCGCTCCTATTCGGGCACATGCCAAGACTGAAATAGCCAATTCTGGAATCATGGGAAGATAGATACAAACACGATCTCCTTTTTGGATTCCCTGTTCCTTAAGTACATTGGCAAATCTACACACCCTATCATGTAACTGTTTGTAGGTAATGTGTTGCGCCGCTTCATTAGGGTCATTGGGTTCAAAAATAATCGCTGTTTTATCTCCTCGAGTATTTAAATGTCTATCAATACAGTTCTCTGTGATATTTAATTTGGCGCCTTCAAACCATTTTACCTCAGGCTTGGAAAAGTCCCAACTTAGGGCATTATCCCATCGCTTTCTCCATAAAAAATGTTCTTCAGCAACCTCTTCCCAAAAACTTTCAGGGTTTCTAACTGATTTTCTATAAACCTGAAAGTACTCTTCTAAATGTTTAATGTGATAATTACTCATAATAATTAATGTATGTTTTAATAATTAGTGTTTGTGTATTCCTATTTCATTTTCTTTATAAACCGATTGGATTTCGGGAATGATATCCATATCATCTATGGTTGATGGGATGTTAAAAGATAAATCATCAGCCATTTGTCGTAACAATTTACGAAGAATTTTTCCCGATCTCGTCTTTGGAAGGCGTTTTACAACCAAGACATCCTTAAACGATGCCACCGCACCTATTTCCTTTCTCACATCATGAATGACCTCTGATTTTAGAACTTCCTCATCACTAGTTTGACCGGATTTTAAGACGACCAATCCTAGTGGTTTTTGTCCCTTGATTTCACAATGGATTCCAAAAACGGCACATTCTGCCACATCTTTATGGGAAGCGACAATTTCTTCCATTTCGGCGGTTGATAACCTGTGGCCAGCCACATTGATAATATCATCTACTCTACCCGTGATAAAGACATAGCCATCTTCATCCTTATAGCCTCCATCACCAGAAAAATAATATCCTGGAAATCTTTTTAAGTATCCTGCCTTAAATCGTTCAGGATTTCCCCAAAGACTGCTTAACGTTCCTGGTGGCAATGGTAATTTCACGGTCACATAACCTTCTACACCATCGGAAACTTCTTCCCCGTGTTCATCAAGGATTCTGATATCATAACCACAAACTGGTAACCCCGCTGAACCTGGTTTGATTTCCTGTAATCCCACACCAACCATATTGGCTAACATAGGCCAACCAGATTCAGTTTGCCACCAATGGTCAATGACCGGTATATGTAAATGTTGCTGAGTCCAAGAAAGGGTAGCCACATCACATCTCTCTCCAGCAAGGAATTGATATTTCAAACTGGATAAATCATACTTTTCAATAAATTCACCATCATGATCCTCTTTTTTAATGGCCCTAATAGCTGTAGGTGCTGTAAACATGACTTTGACTCGATGTTCACTTATCACTCGCCAAAACGTGGAAGCATCTGGTGTTTTAATAGGTTTACCTTCAAAAAGGATGGTGGTATTTCTATTTAACAAAGGACCATAAACAATGTAACTATGTCCTACAACCCAACCTACATCACTGGCTGCCCAAAACACATCGCCTTCATCAACCCCATAGATATATTTCATTGAAAATTTTAGGGCTGTGGCATAACCACCCGTGTCTCTAATAATACCTTTAGGTTTTCCTGTGGTTCCTGAGGTATATAAAATATAAGAGGGATGGTTTGAATTCACATCCACTGGATTTACGGAATCTGATTCAGCAACCAATTCACTATAATCGACGTCATAGGTTTTTTGTGGTCTCTCCACATCGATTCCACGATCAAAGATGACGACATGATTAGGTTTATGCTCTGCCTGATTGATGGCCTCATCTACAAACGGTTTGTAGGGGATGATTCTTTTTATCTCTATACCACAAGTAGCTGTTATGATGGCTTTGGGCTTACAGTCGTCAATCCGGATAGCCAACTCATGTGGTGCAAATCCCCCGAATACTACGGAGTGAATTGCTCCTATTCTAACACAGGCTAACATGGCGTAGACCGCTTGAGGAATCATGGGCATGTAAATAACTACGGTATCCCCTTTACCAATTCCCAATTTCTGTAGCCCACCAGCCAATTTGGACACCTCTGAATGAAGCTCGTTGTAGGTGATTTTTTGAATGGTATTGGTTACTGGGGAATCATAAATAATCGCATTTTGCTCACCATATCCGTCGGCTATATGCTTATCTATGCATAAATAGCTAAGGTTTAAAGTGCCATCTGCAAACCATTGGTTATAATCTTCATCATTTTTTGAAGTAATGGTTTTAGGAAGTTGGCTCCAATCTAACTGTTTCGCTTGCTTTAACCAAAATACTTCAGGTTCTGCAATACTTTGGTTGTAAAAATCCATGTAGTCCATTATTGAGCCTTTTTAGAATTAAACAAACCAAACCAATTTGGATTGAGGACCTTTAATTTGATTAAAGCCCAAATAACCACAACAAAACACACCCCCATAACAATGGAGTTTAAAGGACTAATAGGAGTTTGACTTTCAAACTTAAAACGAAGATATAGGGACCCTATGGCATATATGGATATCAATATATCCGATGCTAACGGTCCTAGTCGAAATTTCATAACAACTTACTTTAATTACACATTGGTTTAATTTGCACACAAAACCAATTGTTAATCAAGTAAATCCTGTATTTCGGAGATAATTTTCTTTATCGAAAACGGCTTGGTTAAATATTTATCTGCTCCAAGTTTTAAGCCTTTTTCAATATCTGAAGCCTTATGTTTTGCA
Organism: Mangrovimonas sp. ST2L15; assembly: GCF_001280515.1. Taxonomy (GTDB): domain Bacteria; phylum Bacteroidota; class Bacteroidia; order Flavobacteriales; family Flavobacteriaceae; genus Mangrovimonas; species Mangrovimonas futianensis. The sequence continues at coordinate 108,666 of NZ_LBIQ01000019.1, forward strand.
GTTAGAAACACGACTTTCACCTGTTCTAAACCTGACTTTTCTTTTATGAACTTAAGGGTCTCATACCCATCTACTTCTGGCATCATAATATCCAGTAAAACAACATCTGGAATATTACTTTCTAAAATTTGTAATGCTTCACCTCCATCTCGCGCTATAAACACCTCAAAGCCTTGTTTTTTGAAGGCATATTCCAGGGTCATCACTATATTCGGTTCGTCATCTACAATTAAAATTTTCCTCGTCATACTTTCGGTAGGCAATTTAATCAAAAGGCAGTTTAAAAACAAGCTTAGCCCCTTTTTTATAAGATTTATCAATCCATATGGTTCCTTGGTGTTGCTCCACAATTTGCTTACAAATGGCTAGCCCCAATCCACTCCCTTCTGGCTTTTTAGTATTCTGGTGTTTTGATTGGTAAAATTTATCAAAAATAAAGTCAAAATCTTCTGGTGGAATTCCCTTGCCATTATCAGTAACAGATAATTCTATGCTTTGATTTGACAACTTATAATCCATTGTAACCACACCGGTTTCTGCAGGTGAAAACTTTATGGCATTTGATAATAAATTTGTCAAGACCTGAAGGATTCTATCTGCATCATACCTTAAGGAAAGTTTGTGAGGGTTTTTATTAACCAAGGCTACCTGTTTTTTGGCCGCCATATGTTTCACAACTTCCATCGCTTTTTTGATGGTTTGCTGAATGTCATTTTGAGCCAAATCTAACGTAGTCTTGCCTTTTGAGAGTTTTTCAAAATCTAAAATATTATTGATCAACCTAGAGAGTCTGTCGCTATCCTGAAGCACATTCTTTAAGAACTGCTCCCTTATTGGATCGGGCATTTCTTTATCTTCCAGCACCAATTCGGTAGACGCTCTTATTCCTGTAATAGGCGTTTTTAATTCATGGGCAACGGTATCCAAGAATTCATCTTTTTGTTTGTCCTTGTCCAATAAATCCAAATTGGCTTGTCTTAGCTGGTCTGTCAGTAAGGTTAATGTTTCTGACTTTTCTCTAAGCATTTTATTTCTTGCAATGGTTTCCTTTGATTCTTCTAAAATTTTCAAGACTTCCAACAAGCTAATCTCCTCCTCTTTCACCACACTTGCAATAAGGATTTTGGCCGATGCGCTTCCAATGCTTCCCGTTAAAAGCTTTTCAGAAAAATTAATCAATCGGGCATCTGCGACCTGGGTGTCCTGAGGTAGGTCATATTTTGTAAAAAATATCCGTAGGGCTCTAGTGGTTTCCTTTTCTCCTAAAAACTTGGCCAACACATTTTTAATGTCGGCTACATAAGCCTCTCCTTTCCATACCAAGGCACTGTCTTGTAAAGAAGAATAGTTTTTACTATCAATAAACATTTCTGCATAGTTTCTTTCTCGATAGTTTCCTTTGTAAATAAGGGATAAAACCAAATAAACCAGAATATTGAAGGTCAAACTCCAAAACATGGCATGAGCATAGGGATTCAAAAAGTCAATTCCGAAAAGTGCATAAGGCTTTAACAGGGAAATACCGAATAATCCATGCTCAGCTAAATTATTATTACCCGAAACTATATTGGTAGTAAACGGCAGGATTAAAGTATAAACCGTAATGGCAAATCCAATTATGATCCCAGCGATAGACCCTCTCGCCGATCCTCTATTCCAATACAACCCTATAAAAAAGGAAGGTGCTAATTGTGATACAATTACAAATGATACCAGTCCTATAGAAATCAAAGACCGTTCTATAGAAAAGTGGTAGTAAAAAACATAGGCTAGAATAATGATCGAAAAAATGGATATACGGCGTATGTTTTTAATATAGTAGGCATTTTTATCAGGATGGTTCTCAATAAACTTGTCCAAAAACCCATAGGGTATAATCAAGTTATTACTTACCATGGTTGACAAGGCCAGGGTGGAAACAACAACCATGGAGATTACCGCCGAGAAACCTCCCAAGAACACCAATAACGTTAAAAACAAATGACCTTCACTCAAGGGAAGCAGCAGAGTATAATACTCTGCATTGGCTGTATCACCAAAAACCAATTTTCCGCCAAAGGCAATAAAAATCACAAACAAATTGAACAGCAACAAATACAACGGGAAAGCCCAAATAGCTGTTTTTAAATGCTTTTCCCGGTTATTTTCTATCACTGCCATTTGAAACTGTCGCGGCAATAAAAATATAGCGAAGAATGACAGGGCTACCATAAAGAACCAATTAATACCGCCCTCTAAGCCTTGAATGGTTGTGAGTCGCTCTACATCTCCAATTTGCGAAAATTGGTCAAAAATATCCTGTGTACCATCAAAGATGAAAAAGGTTACATATATCCCTACTAAAAGGAAAAATCCGATTTTCAAAATGGACTCTAGAGCTACGGTAGTAACAATTCCTCGGTGTTTTTCAGAAGCATCTGTAGCCTGTGTCCCAAAAAAAGTAGCAAATAAGGCTAATAAAACCGCAATATAAAAGGTGGAGTCATCCCAAATACTTTTTGAGACATAGCTCGTTTCATCTGAAATAATTTCAAACCCTTCAGAGACCGCTTTTAGTTGAAGTGAGATATAAGGTAGAATGGCCAGAAAGCAAATGACGGTAATCAAAGCTCCTAGAAACCGATTGTTTCCATAGCGCAAAGAAATAAAATCGGCAATGGAAGAAATTTTGTGTTGTTTAGAAATACGGATGATTTTACGCAGCAATACAATCCAAAGTGGTGCTGCTATTACCGGTCCGATATAAATAGGCAAAAAATCGACACCCGAATTGGCCGCTATCCCAATACTCCCGTAATACGTCCAAGCTGAACAATAAACAGCTAGCGATAAAGAATACACATACGGATTGTTCACCCAGCGGCTCTTGGCATTTTTTTCAGCTTTGAAAGCCAAAAAAAACAAGACTGCCAAATAGAACATGATGATGGCAATTAATATATAATTACTCATAATGCCTTTTTAAAACAATGTATGCAATCACAATGGAGACCAACCAAAAAGAAAAAATAACGAAGTAAAAAACAGGAATGCCTAGGATGGCTCCTTCCAAACTATAAATAAGCAAAAACGGAATATTAAACAACAGCAACAAGGCTATTGAAACGACAACCAATTTTTGTTCATGTCTTTTTTTCATACTCATGGATAGAACCATAAATGTAACAAAAAACAGTGTCAAAAAACCCTTTGACACTGTTTAAAGCTAACTAATAAACCTAAAATACAGCCTAGTGATGAGTGGCTTCTCCTGCTCCACTAGGTATTCTTATATGCTCAACAATTTCTTGTACCTCATGAGGAGGTGCTGGCGTCATTCTAGAAACGACCACAGAAATAATCACGTTGACAATCATAGCTACCGTTCCAAAACCTTCTGGGGAAGTTCCAAACCACCATTCAGATGCTGGTCTTGGGTCCATAACCCCAATCAAACCTGTTTTGTAACGAATCATGTAAAACAACATAAGCGTAATTCCGACGATCATACCAGAAACAGCACCCTGTTTGTTCATACGCTTATCAAATATTCCGAGGATAATAGCAGGGAAAAAGGATGCCGCTGCCAATCCGAAGGCAAGTGCTACTACCGCCGCTACAAATCCTGGAGGATAAATACCGAACAATCCAGCGATAATAATGGCTACTAAAATGGCAATTCTAGCTGCCCAAAGCTCACCTCTTTCAGAAATATCTGGTTTGATTTGCTTTTTAATCAAGTCATGGGAAATGGAGGTAGAGATTACTAAAAGAAGTCCAGCTGCCGTTGATAAAGCTGCTGCCAATCCCCCTGCTGCTACTAAGGCAATAACCCAGTTTGGCAACTTGGCAATTTCTGGATTTGCCAATACCATAATATCCCTATCTACATAAAGCTCATTTTTGGATTCGGCATTCACATTGGTTACCATACGTTCCCCATGCTCGCCACGGGTATCAGAAAACAATGGTTTTTTTCCATCTATGGCACTACCGGCCACATATTGGATTTTTCCATCGTTGTTTTTATCGCTCCAAGCGATAAGACCTGTATTCTCCCAATTTTTGAACCACTCTGGCATTTGTGCATATTCTTGCTCACTAACAGTATCAATAAGATTCGTTCTAGCAAAAACGGCAATCGCTGGTGCTGTGGTATATAGTATACCAATGAACAACAAGGCCAAACCTGCTGATTTTCTAGCATCCTTCACTTTAGGCACCGTAAAGAATCTCACGATCACGTGAGGCAATCCAGCCGTACCAACCATTAGAGCTAAAGTAATTGCAAAAACATCCCAAGTTGATTTAGTACCATCTGTATATTCGTTAAAACCTAATTGTGTGTGTAATGCGTCCAATTTATCCAATAAATAGGCACCACCTTCTAGTTTCCCTCCCATTCCAATCTGAGGAATTGGGTTTCCAGTCATTTGCATGGAGATAAAGAAAGCAGGTACCATAAAGGCAAAAATCAAAACACAATATTGTGCTACCTGCGTATAAGTGATACCCTTCATTCCACCCAAAAAGGCGAAAACCAACACAACGGCCATTCCTATGATGACACCTGTATTAATATCAACTTGAAGGAATTGGGAAAATACGATTCCCACACCACGCATTTGTCCGGCAACATAGGTAAAAGAAACAATTAAGGCACAGATTACAGCAACCGTTCTAGCCGCATTGGAGTAATAACGATCACCAATAAAATCTGGCACCGTAAATTTTCCAAATTTCCGGAGATAAGGCGCCAATAATAAGGCTAAGAGCACATAGCCTCCAGTCCAGCCCATCAAATATACCGATCCGTCATATCCGGCAAAGGAAATAATCCCCGCCATGGAAATAAAGGAAGCAGCACTCATCCAATCAGCAGCCGTAGCCATACCGTTGGCCAAAGGAGATACGCCTCCTCCAGCAACATAAAACTCTTTGGTTGAGCCTGCTCTAGCCCAAATAGCAATTCCAAAATATAGGGCGAAAGTGATCCCTACTAGTATCCAAGTCCACGTTTGTACACTCATAATTTTAATATGTTTTTATTGGTTTACTCGTCGAAACCATATTTTTTATCCAATTTGTTCATTAGTCTTACGTAAACGAAAATCAACACGATAAATACGTAAATAGACCCTTGTTGTGCGAACCAAAATCCTAGTTTAAATCCACCCAATCTAACTTCATTCAAAGCATCTTTGAATAAAATCCCTGCCCCATAGGAAACCAAAAACCAGATCACTAACAAGATGATTAGATATTTCAGGTTTTCTTTCCAATAAGCAGTTGCATGTTTTTGTTTTTCAGTCATTATCTTAAATTTTATAAATAAATCATTGCTTGTAATGTGACGGACCCAACGTTTGAATCTCCAAATTTTTGATTTTTATATTCCAAGGTCAGTTTGGAATTATGTCCGCTGAAATAGGCATTAGCGCCAATTCCCAGAATATTGCGATTGTCATCCACAGCATCATAACTATTAGAAGCATAGGACACATAGGGCTGAAATCTCGCTTTGGTCTTATCACCAGGAATTAGGAAACCAAAGTGGCCATAAACCATAGATCCTGTTCCATAAGCGCTGTATAAATAATCTTCACCATAGTCATTGGATTGAAACGTAGCGTAGGCTGTAATAGCACTACCACTCTCCCCTAGCGGCGCATCATAAAAGGCATCCACTGCAAAAATGGCCACATCTTCACCAGCTAATTCAGTTCCTTCCATTCTTACCGCACCATTGGGATGCAAGAAGAAACCAGCTCCAACATTGAATACCTTTTTAGTACCTACATAGGAACCTACTTTAAAAGGCAGAAAATTGGATTCCTGATCAAAAAAGTTATAATCAAAATAGCCTGAATATGCTTTTCCAGCGTCTTTAGTTCCTAATAGTTTTCTACCGGCATAATAAGTGGTGTTTTCAGCAATATCTAAATTTCCATCGCCATCATATGCTACTCTATTCTGAACATCTAATGAATTGGTAATCGCATCATTTACTGCAACACGGTATTGCAATCTGCCAAACTTACCTTTAGCAAAGATTCCTATATGTCTTGCAAACTGATCAGAAAGCCCTAGAGTAGACCAAGACTGTCTGTTATTATCCAACGTTAGAAAATTTAAAGTACTTTGATTATTCAATCTAGAAATCCCATTGAAATAGTGTAAACCACCACCAATGGTGTGATTTTTAGCTATATTATATTGTGCCCAAACATCATGAAAGAACAATTGGGAATTGTTACCAGTTCCCACTGGAGTCATGTTTGAAGCATTTAGACTATTAAGTCCGAAATGGGTTAGAATTAAAAATTTCTCATTGATTTGGGCATACATTAAAACCCTAGCACGTCGCAGATTAAAGTTAAGCTTACTTGATTCGTCAGGTACGTCATCACTGTAAGCCGCTTGAACTTGTGCCCATGAGATAATACGGAAGTATTTTTTCCCTTCTTCATCCAGTTTTACCTTGAGTCCGCCAGTATAATCAGGCGATCCTTGGGCAAATAAAAAATGGCAGGACGCAAAAAGAAATCCTGCCATTATGAATAGTGTTTTTCTCATAAAATTTAAAAAGATTAGTTAATTTACAATTAGTTTTGTGTGCATTGCTAATCTCTTTAAATTCTTTTGTTAACAAAAAATTAATATATTTTTATGTTTATTAGGTATAGTTAATCTTTAAACCGCTCCCATTTAATCAACATAAACTTATCTCCAAGCTCGGTTACCAGGACACCGGCACCCGATAAATTATTAGAATTGGAAAAATATTTCCCCAATTCCTCGGCATTTAAAATCTTATAAGTTGGATGATAATCTGTTTTATAAGGGCGTTTGACATTATACTTCTTAACCCAATTCATGATACTCACATGCGAAATTCCTAAAATTCGTTCGATTTCACGATAGGTCAATCCTTCTAAATATAATTGCAAAGCCTTATTGACATAATAGTCGTCGATGCGCTTTCCAAGCTTGTTAACAGTAAAGAAATAACCGCATGATTTACATTTATAACGTTGGCGATCGTTAACAATACCACTCTTTATATAATGGTCTGAACCGCAATTGGGACACAAGTCAATCTTCATATATATTAATTTTGCATAAATATAGTAATTTAGCAACATTAAAATATCAATTCATTAATATTTTCACTTAAATAATTGGATATACCTATATTTTACAGCTGCAAATTGAAAAATTATCACAAAATGACATTTTACTCTATTATTCCGCTTTTGCATTAAAATAGGCTTCCTCCTCTGGAGTTAACATTCTAGAATGGATAATAAACCTGACTCCCATAGGAATCTCCAACGAAAAACTGGCGCCTCTGCCTTCTGTAATATCCACAGTTAAATGGGTATGTTTCCAATATTCAAATTGATCTTTGTTCATATAAAAATTAACGCCCAACAAATTACCCATTAGAATATCACTTTCATCCAGATACATGTCTTCCTTTTCAAAAATCATGGGTGATGACCCATCACAGCATCCTCCACTTTGATGAAAAATGAGTTCCCCAAATTTTTCTTTAAGTTCTTCAACCACCTTTGCGGCATTTTCTGTAATTGCTACTCTTTCCATAAACTTAAATTTAAAAAAAAAGGCTGGAACCACCCAGCCTCAAACTAACTAACTAAACTCCTAAAAGAATCCAAGTTTATTTTTATCATATGAGATAAGCATATTCTTGGTTTGACGATAGTGATCCATCATCATTAGGTGATTCTCTCTTCCGAAACCGGATTTCTTGTATCCTCCAAACGGTGCGTGTGCTGGATAGGCATGGTAACAATTTACCCAAACACGACCTGCCTTAATGGCGCGAGGAATTTGATATAACTGATGGGCATCCCTGGTCCAGACACCTGCTCCCAATCCATATAATGTATCATTTGCTATTTCTATAGCTTCGGCTTCATCCTTAAACTTGGTTACACAAACGACCGGCCCAAAAATCTCTTCCTGGAAAACCCGCATCTTATTGTGTCCCTCAAGAATGGTTGGTTTGATATAATAACCATTGGCAAATTCTCCTTCCAATTTGTTTGCTTCACCACCACATAACACTTTTGCTCCTTCGTCCTTACCTATTTTAATGTAAGACTGAATTTTTTCAAATTGATCATTTGAAGCCTGAGCCCCTACCATTGTGGACGTATCATAAGGATTGGTTTGAACAATGGCTTCTGTTCTTTTAACAACACGCTCCATGAATTTGTCGTAAATATCTTCTTGAACTAAAATTCTGGATGGACAGGTGCATACCTCGCCTTGATTGAATGCAAATAGCACAGCACCCTCAATGGCTTTATCCAGGAAGGCATCATCTTCATCCATGACACTATTAAAGAATATGTTTGGTGACTTACCACCTAACTCCATCGTAACAGGATTTAGATTCTTTGAAGCGTACTGCATGATCAACTGTCCTGTTGTAGTTTCACCTGTAAAGGCCACCTTGTCCACTCTTGAGCTTGAAGCCAATGGTTTTCCAGCTTCCGGACCAAATCCGTGTACCACATTTATAACCCCTGGAGGAAAAACATCGGCTATTTTTTCCATAAGCAAGGTTGCTGATGAAGGGGTTTGTTCCGCAGGTTTAAGAACCACGCAATTACCTGTTGCCAATGCTGGTGGTAATTTCCATGATAACATCAATAACGGAAAATTCCAAGGAATGATTTGTCCAACAACGCCAAGGGGTTCTTTGATGTTCATGGAAAGGGTATTGGAATCCAATTCCGTTGCTGTTCCCTCCTCTGCTCTAATACACGCCGCAAAATAACGCCAATGATCCACAGATAAAGGAACATCAGCATTTAAAGTCTCTCTGATAGGCTTCCCGTTATCACAAGTCTCAACAAGAGCAAACTCCTCTAAATTAGCCTCAATAATATCTGCCACCTTATTTAGAAGAGTAGCTCTTTCAGTTGCAGAAGTATTGCCCCAGCTTTCCTTAGCCGCATTGGCAGCGTCTAAAGCTAAATCAACATCTTCCTTTTGCGATCTGGGATACTTCGCTATTAATGTTCCATCAACTGGCGATCGATTTTCAAAATAATCTCCACCCACTGGGTCTACAAATTTCCCATTGATGAAGTTGCCATAGGCTTGTTTGAATTTTGGTTTTGAATAACTCATTATTATTAAATTAGTGTGTGATTAAATAATTATAATAAACGAATAAAAAGGTTAATGTTTTACATTTTTAACAATTTAACCTAGTAAATTTTAACTCTTTTATCATTTTTATAAAGTTATTTTGTCTTATTCTAAAAAAATTGAACATATTTATTATATTGTTGTACAATTCTATTATCTCCCAATTCCAACATTAGAATTTTGTATCATTGGACATGAATCAACTTTTAAAGCATCATAATACGCATCGAAAAATCACCACTTTGGTTGAAAACAGAACGACCTATAATTCAAACTATGCCGAGTTAAACATTTATGAAACTCATGCCTATGCTGAAAAAGTGTCTTTAAAATTTGATTTTCCTATCATTGCCAGCATGCTAACGGGTAAAAAAGTGATGCACATTGACGGCTTGCCTTCCTTTGATTTTTTCCCTGGTGAATCTGTGGTGATGCCAACTAACAAGGAAATGGTTATTGATTTCCCTTTAGCAAAAGCAGATGATCCTACCCAGTGTTTGGCTTTGGGAATCGACACTGATAAAATTGAAGAAGTGGTTGAAAAGTTCAATAACCATGTTTCTATTGAAGAAGAGAACAACCAATGGAAACTGGATAATAATGCCTCCCACCTTATAAATAATTTAGATGTCAACCATTTAATAGAAAGACTGGTTCTTACATTCACCAATAGTAACAAATCTAAAGACGTCCTATTAGACCTAATGATTCAGGAACTAATTGTTAGGTTGCTTCAAACAAAAGCGAAAGCTTTTCTATTAAATGATACTGAAGGTATATTTAATGACACCCGCATTGGAATGGTTATCAAATACATCAAGAAAAATTTAACCAACAAGGATATAACCGTAGATCTTCTTGCTGAAAAGGCTTGTATGAGTACTTCCCATTTCCATAAAAAATTTAAAAACACTTTGGGAATTTCTCCTATAGATTATATCAATTCTGAAAAAATCAAGTTTTCCAAAAAACTCATCAAGGAATCTGCTGATTTACGTATTTCTGAAATCGCTTTTAAATCTGGATTCAACAATACCAGCTATTTTAACCGACAGTTTAAAAAGCTCGAACTAATGACACCTCAACAATTCAAGAATTCCTTCGAGAAGTAAGATTAATTCTTTCTACATACGCTTTAAATTCTTGAAGTACCTTGGGTGCCAATATCAGTGTGGAAATCATCGTTGGAATAGCCATCAGGGCAAACGCGCCATCCACTAAATTAATCATCATGCTTAGCGGTGTTGCAGCACCTAGTAAAATACTCACTACATAAATATAGTTGTAGTATTTCTTGTTATGCGCTCCGAATAAAAAAGACAAACATTTTGAACCGTAATAAGAAAACGAAAACAGGGAAGACAAACTAAATACCGCCACACAAAGCAACAGCAAGTAACTTCCATAAATAGGTATGGCCTTCTCAAAAGCAGAGGCCGTTAAACTAACCCCATTATCATTGGAGGTTTGCCAAACACCTGTCACCAAGATAGACAATGCTGTCAAGGTACAAACAACAATCGTATCAATAAAAGGACCTAACATGGCCACCAACCCTTCCCTAACGGGCTCTTTGGTTTTCGCAGCTCCATGAGCCATAGGTGCCGTACCAATACCCGCCTCATTTGAAAAAGCGCCTCGTCTTATTCCTAATAAGATAAGGCCTCCTACCATTCCACCTAAAAACTCATCGCCCAAATAGTTTTTGGCTGAAAAGGCATCTGTAAAAATCATTTTGAGATATTTTGGGACTTCGGAAGCGTTAACAAATAAGATAATAAGCACCAAAATAAAATACAGTAAAACCATACTTGGGACCATTCTGGATGCAATTTTTCCAATGCGTTTCAGTCCGCCCAAAATAACCATAGCCGTCAGCACAACCAAAACACCCCCAATCATCAAATTAGTCGTGTCATTTACTCTAATCCCGTTCGGAACCAAGAGAATATCCCCAATGGCTTGAATCAATTGATTGGCATTAAAAACGGGTAGTGCTCCAACCATCCCACAAAAGCTGAAAAGTACCGCTAAAAATTTCCATCGTTTGCCAAGGCCTTCCATAATGACATACATAGGACCACCTTGTAGCTCACCATTAGAATCCTTACCCCGATACATGACAGCCAAAGTGGATGTGAAAAATTTGGTCGCCATTCCTATAAAGGCACTTACCCACATCCAAAAAACAGCCCCAGGACCACCAATGGAAATCGCTACAGCTACTCCCGCAATATTTCCCATTCCAATGGTGGAAGACAAGGCCGTACTTAAGGCTTGAAAGTGACTAATTTCCCCTGGATCATTTGGATCATCATACTTGCCTCTTAAAACGTTGATGGCATGTCCAAAATATATAAATGGAAGCAATCTTGATCGAATCAACAAATACAATCCTCCTCCTATTAACAATATAAGCAAGGGCAGTCCCCAAGCCAGAGAAGCAAATTCAGAAACTATATCATTTAGTCTATCCATTTAATGTTCATTGTAAAAATGCCAAAGGGAAGGCGTTTTAGTAATTATGGCATAAGATAGTAGATTTCATCTGCAAATTACCAATCGGCCATTGACGGATAAAAAAAATCGTCCCAAAAGACGATTTTTTTTATCTGTAACTTGATTAATTAGTGGTCATGACCCGAATGATCTTCCGCTTTAACCTCACCTGTTTGATTCATAGCCATCTCATGATCGTAATGACAACACCCTGGTAATTTCTCATAAGCTTCTAAATCGCCCACCACTTTTTCAGTATCGTATCCAGAGGCAGCGATAGCCTGATGGATCGCCATCAAATCTGTTTTAGATTCATCAAAGGTGACATCGATTTTTTTCTTATCAACATCCCAATTGGCACTGGCAACACCTTCTACACCATTAGCTGCTGTTTCAATGGTACTTTTACACATACCACAATTCCCTCTTACTCCAAAAGTAGCATCGGTCATTGCAATTTCTTCGCTTGCAACAGTAGTGGTATCAGCCACATCCTCGGCTTGTTTCGTTTCATTCTTACAACTTGTGAAAATCATGGCAGCGACAACTGCCAAACTTAAAATTACTCGCTTCATGTTTAAAATTTATTTGTTATAGATTGTTTCTTTTACTTCCCCACATTTCAGCATTTTATCACCAAAATATGGATTCAATATTTCTTTTTCCTTACTCAACCAGTAGGCTCCTTTATCGCTATCTGCCATGGGACAATACTGCTTATAGGTCGTTTCTCCAATTCCAAAGGTTTGGATCGCTTTAATGAGGTTTTCAGACAAAGTTTTAAACCCCATGCGCGCTTCATCTATTTGATTTGTTTGTTTAATCGTCTGGGTACTTGATTTCAAGGCTTTTAAAATCTCCATCCACTCTAGATGAGCCTTATCATTGGTTAACAATTCCATATCAACCGCCTGTGTTTTCTCCTCAAGTTGAGATGCACTGGATTTGGCCAAGTTTAAATCTGTTTGAACCAAAGCATCCTTTAATTCTATATAAGCTTCATAAACTTGTTGCAATTCGTTTTTAAAGGCCTGTGGCACTTCAAATCCGACTTGTGATCGATTACCATTCATCATTGATTTCTTCCCTTGCAATTGTGCCGCAGCATCTACTGTAAAGGTTCCATTTGTTACAATTTCATCTCCCCACGAAAGACCATTCAAAATCTCATAACTATCTCCCTGTTTATTACCTAAAGTCACTTCCCGCATTTCAAAAACAGGTTCATTGGGATTGGTTTTCAAGTAAACGACTGAGCGTTCCCCCGTCCAAAGAATAGCTGATGACGGAACCGTTAAAACTTCATTTGAATTATTATTGACACCTTCAACTTCTGCTGACACAAACATACCAGGTTTAAAAACCGAATCTTTGTTATTTAAAACGACTCTTAAAGTAACCGTACGTGTTTTTGTGTTTAAAATTGGATCAATAAAATCTACTGTTCCTTTGAACGCTTTATTAGGATAGGCATTTGTTGTAACCTTCACCTCCTGACCCTCTTTAAATTGCTCTATTTGGTTTTCATACACATCAAAATGAGCCCAAACAGAATTCAGATTGGCAATTTTCAATAAAGCCTGTCCTTGCTTTACATAATCTCCTGCTTCAACCAATTTATCGGTAACGGTTCCTGAAACATTAGCATATACAGGAAAATTTTCTTTGACCTTCCCTGTTTCTTCTATTTGATTGATTTGACTTTCAGAAAGCTTCCATAATTTTAATTTATTACGAACTGCTTTATATAATTCTGGCTGGGATTCCTTTAGAGATAGTGCTGTGATTAATTCCTGTTGTGCTGCATATAGCTCAGGTGAATAAATGGTAGCAAGAATCTGCCCCTTATTGACCTTTTCACCAGTAAAACTCACATATAATTGTTCTATGCGCCCAGAAAAATAACTGGCTTGCACCTTATTAGCTTCTTCATTTTCTACAAGTTTACCAGATAATTTAGAGGAAAGATTTTCCTTACCTACCCCAACAACACTTGTCTGAATATCGGCTAGGGCCATGGCATTAGGTGTTAACCTAAATTGGTCGGCTGTTAATCCATCAGCTCCGGCTTCAGCAGGAATTAAATCCATTCCACATATGGGGCAATCACCGGGCTCGGGCTGCATAATTTGAGGGTGCATTGAGCAAGTCCACATTTGATTTGATTCTGCTACTTCATCGTGTTTATGGTTTGTGTCCTGTTTTGATGAACCTCCAAAAAGAAACCAACCTATCAATACCCCAGCCAAAAGGAGACCAACGTAAATAATTACTTTGCTATTTTTCATTTTCTAATCGTTTAATCATTGCTTTCATTTCTTCAATTTCCTTCCTTTGAGCTTCAATGATATCATTTGCCAATTTCTTAACCTCCGGATCCTTAATATCGGCTCTTTCACTTGTCAAAATAGCAATGGAATGATGGGGAATCATAGCTTTCATCCAAAGCAAATCACCAATTATAGGTTTCTGCGATCTTACTAGGCCAAAGGCACCTAAAAAAAGTACCAAACTCCCAATCAAAATAACAGCATTCATCCTTTTGTCTTGATACATTTTTCGCATGAAGAACCACATAATAATGGCCATTGTAGAAATTCCCAAACAGGTCATATAAAAACGTGTCAAACTAAAATATACATGATCTATGGAATAGGTATTAAGATACATAGTGATGTACATCGCCACAAATGAGCAAGCCAACATGATAAAAAATACTTTATAATTTCCTTTACCTGATTTTTGATTTGAACTTTCCATAAGACTTTGATTTAATTTTAAATTTTAATATTTCTCAATCGTAACGCGTTAGCAATTACAGAAACGGAACTAAAGCTCATAGCTAAGGCTGCTATCATAGGTGATAATAATATTCCGAAAAACGGAAACAAGATACCTGCTGCCACCGGAACCCCAACCGTATTATAGATCAAAGCAAAAAACAAGTTTTGTTTAATATTGCTCATCACGGCTTCACTTAAATGTCTCGCCTTAACAATTCCATGCAAATCTCCCTTTACAAGAGTAATCATGGCGCTTTCTATAGCTACATCAGTTCCTGTTCCCATGGCGATACCCACATCGCTTTTAGCCAATGCTGGGGCATCATTGATTCCGTCTCCCGCCATAGCCACTACTTTCCCTTCTTTTTGCAATCTTTCCACTTCTTTAAGCTTATCTTCAGGAAGCATCCCAGCCTTAAAACTAGCCAGTTGCAATTCGGATGCCACGGCTTGAGCCGTTTCCTTGTTATCCCCGGTAAGCATGACTACATCAACACCGGAATCCTGAAGTTCTTTTATAGCTTTACTACTAGTCTCTTTTATTTGATCCCCTATAACCACATAGCCAACAACAGATCCATCAACCGCTAAATAAGATACTGTCTTACCTTTTTGTTGGTAGCTTTTAACCACCTCTTCCATTTCTGAAGTTATTTTTGCCTGAGCTTCATCCATCATTTTCGGGTTTCCTAAAGCTACCTTTGAATTTTGAATGTCAGCTTTAACACCTTTACCAGTTACAGCACTAAAATTACTAGCCTTTAGAATATCGGCGCCGTTTGACTTGCCATACTTTACAGTTGCATCTGCTAGAGGATGTTCACTATGGCTGTTTATCGAGACGATGTAATCAAGAACTTGTTTGTCATCAAAACCATACCTAAAGGCCCCTACCTTTTCCACAGTAGGTTTGCCTTCTGTAATGGTTCCAGTTTTATCAATTATAAGGGTGGTTACCTGATTCATTTTTTCAAGTGCCTCAGCATTTTTGATCAAAACACCATGTTGAGCTCCTTTCCCAACGCCAACCATCACAGACATAGGAGTGGCTAATCCAAGAGCACAAGGACAAGCTATAATCAAAACGGCAATGGCATTTACCAATGCAAACACATAAGCGGGATCTGGACCAAAAATGGCCCATACAATGAAGGTAATTACAGAAATCAACACTACAATTGGAACAAAATAAGATGATATTCTATCGGCCAACCTCTGAATAGGTGCTCTACTTCTACTGGCATCATTTACCAATTTGATAATTTGGGACAATAGTGTATCACTACCTATTTTTTCGGCCTTCATCAAAAACATTTGATTACCGTTTATGGTTCCACTACTTACATGATCACCTTCCGCTTTATTGACCGGGATTGGCTCCCCTGTGATCATGGATTCGTCAATACTACTGTCACCCTCGGTAATGACACCGTCAACAGGAATTTTATCCCCTGGTTTAACTTTCAAAACATCTCCAACTTCGATAGCATCTATTGACACCTCAACCTCATCTCCATCTACTACTTTAATGGCTTTATTCGGGGCCAACTTAAGTAATTCCTTCACCGCTGCGTTGGTCTTACTGTGCGCTCTTGCTTCCAAAACCTGCCCTAAGAGTACCAAGGTTAGAATAACGGTAGCAGCCTCAAAATATACATGAACCGTCCCCGTTTCAGTTTTGAACTGAGCTGGAAAAAAATCGGGGAATAACAAACCAAATACACTAAAGATCCATGCAACACCTGCACCGATCCCTATGAGTGTAAACATGTTTAAATTCCAAGTTTTGATACTGCGATATGCGCGCTCAAAGAACATCCATGTGGCGTAAAAAACCACTGGTATTGAAAGTCCTAACTGTATCCAATTCCAATACTCTTGTTCTAAAATGTCATACAATGGATTGTTGTTAAGCATTTCGCTCATGGCAATCAAGAATACCGGCAACGTAAAGGCTACAGCAATCCATAATTTTCTTAAAAGCTTTTTATAATTTTTCTCTTCAGCAGAAAGGTCAGGTTTCTTTGGTACCAAATCCATTCCGCAAATGGGACATGAACCAGCTTCATCTTTGACAATTTCTGGATGCATGGGGCAGGTCCATTGTTCTGATTCTGTATTTGAAAAACACTGCTCTTCTACCAAATCCATCCCACAAACAGGACAATCGCCAGGCTTGTCGTAAGTTTTGTCACCTTCACAATGCATGGGACAATAAAATGTGCCGGTGCCTATGCCTTTAGGTGTATTATCAGCTTCAACTTTTGATTGATGATGATGTTCACCTTGATTATGGATACTATATCTATCACCTTCATCTTTTAATGCCTTTTGAAATGTTTCTAAAGGAATATGCTGCTCCATTTCTATAATGGCTTCAGATTTTTCTAAATTAACCGTTGCCTTTGAAACACCTTGGACTTTTAAAAGTGTTTCCTCTACGTGACTGCGACAACCGTTACAGGTCATTCCGTGTATATGATAGATATATGTCATTGTTTTGGCAATTTCAAGGTTATTGAACTGCTTGTATTTAAGTCATCAATATGACCAGCCAACTTATTATCATTCGTTTTAAAATGCATATGCATATTTGTTGTATGATGCGTAAAGATGGTCTTATGCTTCGTTGAATAAAATCCTATTATTTGAACCTCTTCGTTTTGAAGCGTTCCATTTAAACCAGAATTCTTGTGCTTCTCATGGCTATGAACGGTATCTCCATCCTCCCAATCTATAACGTGCCAATCCAATGAACCTATGGCGCCTTCCAATAGGAACGAAAATGGCTTTTCAACATTTATAGCTTGTTCCTTTGCCAATTCATATATGAGAGCTTCTAATTCTTTTTTATTTAAATTCCCATCTATCCTTTGTTCTTCCCATTCCTTTACACAGGCATAAACCAACAATGAGCCTCCTTGGTCAAAAGAATCTGAAATAACTATGCTTCCATTCTTCACAGAACTATTGCTTGGTTGCCCATTGAATATTTGTATTTCACCTTTTAAGTTTTCAGCAGCACCAAGGGCATAAAGGTTATCTAGTTTTGAAAGACTATCCAATTCAATGACAGATTGAATATCACCAGACATAATAGTCTTCAAGGCTCCTGAATACCTTACCTCAACTACTTTTGAATCTTCCTTATTTCCTCTGCAAGAAATAATGAATAATCCAATCAACAGAAATAGGTATGTGAAAATAGATTTATTCATGACGGTTTGTTAAATAATTTATGATGGTACTCTGCACATAATAGGCTTTTACAGCCTCAATTTGATTCACCTCAAACTTGAATTGCAATTCTTGGATATCCAAAAGATCATTAAAATCAATTGTTCCGGTTTCATAGTTCTTTATTAAAATGTCTTCGGCATTATTGGCCTGTTTTAAGTTTTTGGATTGGGTATCAAAGCTTATTCTTGCAGCATGACGTTCATTTATGGCTTGATCCAAACGCGTTTCCAATACATTTAGACGCTCTTGCTTTTGATAATTTATTTGTTGTTGCTGAAATTCATTTTGTTTGGAAACCGATTTGTATCTATTATTAAATATGGGTATCGAAAGGGATACCATAGGCATAATAATATCCTTACCATTATCAGAGAAGGTCATATCTGGACGTTTTTCAACATTGATATAATCCAAGCCAAAACCAATCATAGGACTACTCTCTTTTTGATTGAGCAACTCGGACTGTTCCACAGATTGGAACAACTTATCGTACTTTATCAGCTCTGGGTGTACCTTTAAATCTTCCGTGTTGACATCTACCTCTTCCGAAGGAATAAAAAGTACTGATACCACATTTATTTCTTCATTCTTTTCTTTATTAAGAAGTTTATTAAAAGTGGTTTGCTCAGATACATATTGCTGCTGAAGGACTTCTATTAATTGTTGCATATCGTTTTTACGCATTTGAAGCTTCAAAACATCAACCGCCGACGCTTTGCCAACCTCAACGAATGTTAAGGCCATGGTTTCATAGGTTTCCAAAAGGTCAATGTTTTCCAATAGTATACTTTGTTTCGCTTTATTGGCATATAACCTGTAATAAGATTGAGCTACTGAAGCCATTAATTGGCGTTTGGCAATGACTACATCTTCATACTTAGCATCTGCCAATAAATTCATATAAGTTTCTCGAGAAGTAATGGTTCCAAACCATGGCAACATTTGTTTGGCCGACACCTTAAAACGTTGGGCTCCCGTACGGGTTTCTGGTTCGCTTACAAAGTACCCCACACCAAACTCGGTATTTGGAACTACATTTACTTCGTTCACCTTTTCGGAAACAATCTGATATTGCACTTCAAACTTTGCAATTTCTGGATTGTTAGTCCATGCCTCATCTATATAAGACTGTAATTGTTGGGCCCTTCCTTTTGAGGAAAAGAGCATTGTGACCAAAATAAATAATGTAATTAATTGTTTCATTTGATTGATCTTTTAAGTTGTATTTCCGCTTTCCAACTGTACAGAACAGGAACAACAAACAACGTAATTAAAGCGATAAGCATACCTCCAAAACTTGGGATGGCCATGGGAATCATAATATCACTCCCACGACCTGTAGAAGTCAAAACTGGTAATAAAGCCAAAAGTGTTGTAGCTGTAGTCATTAAACACGGACGAATACGTTTCTCACCCGCTTCAACTACTGAAGCTCTTATTCCTTTTTTACTTTCAGGAGTATTTCTTTGAAAGGTCTGGGTCAAGTAGGTAGCCATCACAACGCCATCATCGGTTGCAATTCCAAAAAGGGCAATAAATCCAACCCAAACAGCCACACTTAAATTAATAGGGTGCATTTGGAACAAGTCTCTAAGATTTTCTCCAAAAAAACTAAAGTTCAAAAACCACGACTGTCCATATAGCCAAATCATTAAAAATCCACCTGCAAATGCTACGGCAATACCCGTAAATACCATTAATGAAGTTGCAACAGAACGGAATTGGAAATACAGGATTAAAAAGATAATCAGTAATGCCAAGGGAACAACAACAGACAAGGTCTTTTCGGCTCGCAATTGATTTTCATAGCTTCCTGTAAATTGGTAATTGATACCTTTTGGAACAATGAGGTCACCGGAATCTATTTTACTTTGAATCAAAGCTTGAGCATTCTCAACAACATCAACCTCAGCAAACCCATCTTGCTTATCAAACAACACATAGCCTACCAAAAAAGTGTCCTCGCTTTTAATCACCTGTGGCCCTTGCTCATATCTTATTGTTGCCAATTCCGCCAGTGGAACAGGACTCCCACTTTCAACAGGAATATAAATTTGCTCTAAATCGGTTGGATTAGCCCGTAATTCCCGTGGGTAACGCACACGTACGCCATAGCGCTCACGACCTTCAACGGTTTGAGTTAAAGACATGCCACCAACGGCCACTTTTAAAACATTTTGCACTTCCTCTATGCTAACGCCATAACGTGCAATCTTTTCTCTATCGATATCAATAAGTAAATAAGGCTTTCCTACAATTCTATCTGCAAAAACTGCCTCTTCTTTCACACCTTCCGCTTGTTTTAAAATGGTTTCCAATTGCACCCCAAAGGCTTCAATTTGTTTTAAATCTTGCCCTTTTACTTTAATTCCCATAGGAGCACGCATCCCTGTTTGCAGCATGACCAAGCGAGTTTCAATAGGTTGCAATTTTGGCGCCGAGGTTACCCCAGGCAACTTAGTAACTTTTACAATCTCATTCCATATGTCATCAGGCGATTGAATTTCTGGTCGCCAGTTTCGAAAAAATTCGCCTTCATTGTCTGGAATAAGCATTGCAGATGTCACATCGAGCGCAGTCGAGATGTCGCTTCTGTTCTCGACTGCGCTCGAACTGACAGCATTGTTAGGATTTGCAATAAAACGACCATCTTTCAGCTCATACAATCCATCACTGTTGACTCTATAGCGTTGGCGTTCTCCCTTCTCATTCAACATGTATTCTGGTTTATATTGAATGATATTTTCATACATAGATAATGGAGCTGGATCCAATGCCGATTCCGTTCTACCCGCTTTACCTACAACCGTTTCAATATCAGGAATACTAGCTACGGCCATATCCAATTGCTGCAACACACGTTTGTTTTCCTCGACACCAGAATGTGGCATAGACGTTGGCATTAAAAGAAAAGAACCTTCATTTAGGGAAGGCATAAACTCCTTTCCTGTGTTTTTCATAATGAAAAATCCAGCAATGACTATAGCCGTGGGAATAGACAGAAATAGTAATTTATTGTCTAAACACCATCTTAAAATACGTATGTAATATGTAATGAACAATGAGAAAACCCCTAACAAACCAAAACAAATAATGGCTACGAAAATGAGATTTAAAAAGATGCTTTCATTGACACCCAATGGTCGCCAATACTCCGCCAACAAGAACACGATTGCCGAAGCTGAAATAATAATATTGGCCAAGTTGGCCTGCTTTTCTGTAATCCTATTTTGAAGATTTAAAAAGGCCGTAACACCAAATGCGATTAGAACAACTCCCAACCAATATCCATAAAAAATAGCCAAGACACCTAAAGCAATTAAAACACCATTTAAAACATATTTAAATTGTTTTTGAAGGCTCTTTTTTCGGAATAAAAAAGCTGCAAAAGGCGGGATTAAAAATAAGGCTACGATGATAGAAGCCGTTAAAGCAAAGGTCTTGGTAAATGCTAAGGGACGAAATAATTTACCCTCAGCACCAATCATGGTAAATACAGGAATGAAACTAATAATAGTCGTCATAACTGCGGTTACAATAGCCCCAGAAACTTCCGCAGTCGCATTGTATACAATTTGATTGCTACTTTGTACACTAGAAGTTAGAGGTTGGAGGGTAGATGGCTCCTTCTTGGAAGTTGGATTCCATACTTCTAATATCGAGTCTCCAGCTTCCAATTTTCCGGCTTCATCAAAATGGCGTATAATATTTTCTGAAAGAATAACACCTACATCCACCATGGTACCAATAGCAATTGCTATACCTGATAATGCTACGATATTGGCATCGACTCCAAAGAGTTTCATCGCAATGAAAACCAACAAAACGGCAACCGGCAATAACCCTGAAATAAGCACCGAGGCACGTAGATTAAATACCATTATGATAATGACCAAAATGGTAATTAATATTTCTAAGGTTAATGCTTCATTAAGTGTTCCTAAAGTCTCTTGAATAAGTTCTGTTCTATCGTAGAATGGAACGATGGTAACTTGAGAGGCTCTACCATCTGCCAATGTTTTGGTTGGTAGGCCAGCACTTAGCTCATTGATTTTAGCTTTTACATTGTTAATGACCTCCATAGGGTTTGCACCATAACGCGCTACGATAACACCACCAACTACCTCAGCTCCTTCCTTATCCAAAATACCCCGTCTTGCTGCAGGACCTAGAGATACCTTGGCCACATCTTTAATCTTGATAGCTGTGTAATTTTCTGAAGTCACTACAGCATTCTCAATGTCTGATATGGATTTAACATAACCCAAACCACGCACCAAATATTCAGCTTGATTGATTTCTAAAGTCTGTGCCCCAATATCTCTGTTACTTTCCTTGACCGCCGTTACAATTTGGCCAAGACCAATTTGGTATTGTCGCATCAATTCTGGATTGACATCAATCTGATATTCTTGCTCATATCCTCCAATGGAAGCTACTTCTGAAACACCAATTGCCGAGGATAAAGCGTATTTTACATAGTAGTCTTGAATGCTACGTAACTCGTGCAAGTCCCAACCACCTGTGACATTTCCATTTTCATCCCGACCTTCCAAGGTATACCAAAATATTTGTCCGAGACCAGTTGCATCTGGACCAAGAGTGGGATTGACATCCTCTGGTAACAAACCACTTGGCAACGAATTGAGTTTTTCAAGTATCCGACTTCTACTCCAATAAAATTCCACATCCTCTTCAAAGATGATATAGATACTAGAAAACCCAAACATGGAGGAGCTACGAATGGTTTTTACGCCAGGAATACCTAATAACGATGTCATTAACGGATACGTAATTTGGTCTTCAATATCTTGTGGTGAGCGACCATCCCATTTGGTAAATACAATTTGTTGGTTCTCACCAATATCTGGGATAGCATCTACCGCAACTGGATCATTAGGAAGAAATCCTGTATCCCAATTAAAAGGTGCATGTACGGTTCCCCATCCTACAAAAAGGACGAGTAACAGGACTGCGACAAGTTTATTCTCGATTAAAAATTTGATGCTTTTATTTAGCATATTTTCTGATTGTTAAACCGTGAGACATTGGCGTTACAACAACACCGGATACAACAAATTATCCTTACAACCATTCGGTTAAAAGATAATCTAGTCTAAAGTTTAAAATCAAATTAAATAGGTCTCGTCAATCTTGAAGATTTGCCTGACAACGAGAGGTGGTTTGTATGCTTCGTAGGAAGTAACATTTTCATCTATCCCTTCAAAAAGATTGATATATGAATATACAAATGAGGTGATAAAAACTTGTTGATCAAATGAAACTTTGTCTATAGTTTGCAGTTCGTCTTGCCCATCAACTACCAATTGTTTATCGTTACAACAACTTTTTTTGCTAATGGCACAACCATCGCTTGCTGGTTTTTCCATCTCCATGCCACAACCTTTTGCCTTGTGGAATACAGCAGTCTCAACAAGCTTATCGCCACAATGATGCATATTTACAGTAAATGACATGGTAGAGAAAAGCACCACCATAGCCATTACAAAAGATACTGTTTTATGCAATAATTGTTTCATAAGTAGTACGAAATTACAAAAAATTAAGAAACCGGTGCCTTGTTTAACAAATGTTAGGCAATTTTCAACCCTAATCTGAGTGGAAATTTTAACTCAAATTTTTAATCATCTCCATCAAGGCACTTATTTTTGATAACAAAAACTTCGTCTTTTGGCGTGGAAAGATTGATAAACCCATCAAGATAATAACCATCTGTTGGGTTGCCCTCTACATAGTCAACATAAATTTCTACACATGCTTCTTCACCTCCATCATAAATTTCGTTAAGCCTGGTATATTCATCAGAATCTATTTGGACTTCATCTGGTTCATCCGAACAGTCAATAAAATGTAGCTTCACATAATACTCATTAGGACAAGCAGATGCCATATCAGATAAATATGTTCCAAGTCCATCAAAGAGATCTATTTCAGTGCTTTTTGATGAACAATTTGAAAAAAGCGCTATGACTATAAATAATACAATATACCTTTTCATGACTATAAGTTTTGATTCAACTTGAATGTTTACCTACATTCTTACAACACCAAAGGAAATAAATCCTTAAAAGACCTTTATCCTATTTTATAGTTCAAGCATGAAATGGGATGTCTTGGATAAATTAGGACGTCTTATTAAGTCCTTAAATTTTATTAAAACAACAAAAAACACCAAATAAAAAAACCCTTATAAAATAAGGGCTTTCTGTGTTTTGTTTTGTGATATTTTGTGTATTTACTTTCCGATACAGAAGTTAGCAAAGATATTCCCTAGTAGTTCGTCATTGGTGACCTGCCCTGTAATCTCTCCAAAGTGATACAAAGCCTCCCGAATATCTATAGCCATTAAATCTCCCGACAGTCCAGAATCCAAGCCATACTTTACCTTTTGCATCTCTTCCATAGCCTTTAACAAGGCATCATAGTGACGGGTATTGGTGACAATCGTTTCGTTGTTTCTTAAAGCACCAGTGTTAATTAGGTTGAGTAACTTATCGGTTAAGGCCTCTACCCCAAATCCAGTCTTAGCAGAAAGTAAGTGCAACTGCTCAATTTCAGAAGTTATAGATTCTATTTCTGTTTCAGAAAGCATATCCACCTTATTCGCTATGATGATAATAGGCTTCTGTGGATACTTATTTTTTATCTTTTCGATTTCAACCTGAAAACCTTTCAAGTAATTGGCTTTTTTTAATTGTAGGCCATCTGCTAGAAATATGACGACTTGTGCTTGTTCAATTTTTTCAAAGGTTTTTTTGATACCGATGCTCTCAACCACATCTTCCGTTTCCCTAATCCCAGCCGTATCAATAAATCGAAAGCCTATTCCTCCTATGGAAATTTCATCCTCAATAGTGTCTCTCGTCGTCCCAGCTATATCACTAACAATGGCTCGTTCCTCATTTAAGAGCGCATTCAACAACGTTGATTTCCCAACATTGGGCTCTCCCACTATAGCCACAGGAATCCCATTTTTAATCACATTACCAACTGCAAAGGAGTCTATCAATCGCTTTAAAACAAAAAGAATGCGTTCCACCAAATCTTTAAATTGCGTACGGTCTGCAAACTCCACATCCTCTTCTGCAAAATCCAATTCCAACTCAATAAGCGATGCAAAATTCAAAAGCTCTTCTCTTAGTTTGGCGATTTCATTTGAAAACCCACCCCGCATTTGCGACATGGCCAATTTATGGGACGCTTCATTATCACTCGCTATCAAGTCGGCTACCGCCTCGGCTTGGCTTAAATCCAGTTTACCATTTAAAAAAGCTCTAAGGGTAAACTCACCAGGTTGGGCCATTCGGCATCCGCGACGCAAAAAAAGTTGCAAAATTTCCTGCTGAATAAAACTAGAACCGTGACAACTTATTTCAACCACATTCTCACCAGTGTAAGAGTGTGGATTTTTAAAAACAGTAACCAAAACCTCATCGATAACCCTTTCAGAATCCAAAATGTGGCCTAGATGCACCGTGTGTGTTTTTTGATCTGTCAACTGTTTACCATGAATGGATTTAAAAACACCCGAAGCCATTTCTATAGCCTGCTTACCTGAAATTCTTAAAACTGCAATGGCCCCTACACCAGATGCCGTAGCGAGCGCAATGATGTTGTCATCTTGTACCATACAGCAAAAGTACTAAATGGCTTTTAATAAGCATCTTCATTATTAGGCAGATATTAACAAACATTATTTAGAAGAACCGTTATATTTGTGCCAAACTTTAATAAAAAATAGATTATGTCTAGAAATTTATTTGCCATTATGGCAATAACTACCATGTTTTTATCCTGTAAGAATGAAAAACAGGATGGCTACAGTATTAAGGGTACGATAGATGCATCAGCCAATGGTAAAAAAGTGCTTTTGGTTAAGAATGAAAGAATGCAAAAAATAACAGTTGATTCTACTACTGTTCAAGATGGAAAGATTCTGATGCAAGGAAAAGTGGAGTCTCCAGATTTTTATTTGGTGACCATTGATGGATTAAATATGGGATTGCCTTTAGTGGTTGAAAACACAGAAATGGATATTGAATTCTACAAAGATAGCCTTCCTAAATCTAAGGTTACTGGTAGTAAAGAAAATGACTTATTAGGTGAGTTTAGATTAAACAGCGAGCCAGCAAGAAAGGTGAATGCTGAATTAGGACAAAAATATGCCATCGCTCAACAAAAGCAAGATACCATCACGATGGATCAGGTGAAAGCCACTTATGATAGTGTGATTGCCATCATGAATGAAAAGAACGTAAAGCTTGTAAAAGAAAATACTGATTTAGTAACTAGTATGGCTTTCTTAGATAATTTATCTTCTTCAGGTGTTGTAAAAACCAATGAAGCAAAATCCATCTTTGACAGTTTTACTGAAGAAGTTAAAGAAAGTCGTGTTGGAAAAGAAGTAGGTGAAAAAATAGAAGCTGCTATGGTTACTGCCGAAGGAAGTATGGCTCCTGATTTTAGTGCACCAACTCCTGCTGGTGATACCTTAGCATTGAAAGATGTGATGGGAAAAGTAACTATCATTGATTTTTGGGCAGCATGGTGTGGACCATGTAGAAAAGAAAATCCGCATGTAGTGGAGATCTATAACAAATACCATGAACAAGGTCTTGAAATCATTGGTGTTTCACTGGATGGTACGCCTAGACAAAAAGACGCAAAACAAGAATGGTTAGACGCCATTGAAAAGGATGGACTTACATGGCATCAAGTTTCCAACCTATCTTATTTTAATGATCCTATTGCTAAACAATATAATATCCAAGCTATCCCTGCAACTTTTGTATTGGACAGTGAAGGTAAAATCGTTGCTAAAAATTTAAGAGGTGAAGAGCTTGACAAAAAAGTAGCCGAATTACTTCAGTAATTTAAAGTAAGACACAGAATAAAAAAGCCCTCCAAGTTTGGAGGGCTTTTTTCATATTTAGATTTTATTCATTTTCTTCAAAACAAACAATAGCACTATTGGAATCAATAATAAAATAATCATGGTTAAATGGGTTTCAAAGAGCCACGAAGCTAGCATCAATGTTATGACATAACCACCAATTGCTCCGCCAAAATGGGCATCATGACCAATATTACCTACTCTACTTTTCATACCATATATGGTATAAAGCAGATATGCAATCCCGAAAATATAAGCAGGAATCGGAATTACTAAAAACAAGTAAATTGTTAAATCTGGACGAAGCAAAATTGCAGAATAAATGACTCCCATAACGGCTCCACTGGCCCCTACTGCACTGTAATAATATTCATTTTTATGAAAGTATAAAGACAATAAATTACCCAATAGCAAACTTCCTACATAGACAATTATAAAATTGATATTACCTAAATAGGCCAATACCACATTTGCAAAAAAGTAAAGCGTAAACATATTAAAAACCAAATGGGCTACATCCACATGTAAAAAACCAGAACTAAACATTCTAATTTGCTCCCCCCTTCTAATGGCTCCCACATTAAATTTATATTTTTCAAAGAAACCAAAATCACCAAACCCTTTATAGGATATTAGCACATTGGCCGCGATTATAATAATGGTCACGATACTTAAATTGCCCATAAATACATTAAATTATCAATAAAAATAAAGGTTATATTTGCCAATGCAAATCTAATATTTATTCATGCAATTTATTGCTTACATTTTAATTTATCCAATACTTTGGATAATCTCTATAATGCCTTTTAGGATTCTATATGCCATATCCGATGGTGTTTATTTATTGTTATACTATGTCATTGGCTATCGCAAAAATATTGTCAGGGACAACATTAAATTGGTCTTCCCAGAAAAATCTGATCAGGAAATTAAATCGATTACAAAGAAATTCTACCACCACATGTGCGATTTGTTTCTTGAGATGATTAAAACACTTACAGCCTCAAGAAGGGAGCTTGCAAAGCGATTTGTACTTAAAAATCCTGAAACCTTAAAAAAACTGGAAGCAACCGACAATAGTATTGTTGTTATGTATGGCCATTATGCTAGTTACGAATGGTCGATCATATTACAAGCCATCGCTAATAATCCAGCACTAGGGATTTACAAGACTATTGCAAACAAATATTTCGATAAATTGGTAAGACGTATTCGTTCAAAATACAATTCTACCTTAGTGGATTCTAAACAAGCATTAAAGCGTATTGAAGAACTTCACGAAAAAAAAGAAGCCAAACTGATTGCTTTTATAAGCGATCAATCTCCGAAATTAAAACCAAATAACTATTGGGGAGAATTTATGGGAGTTACTATCCCGTGTTTTATTGGGGCTGAGCTCACATCTAAAAAATACGATTACCCCATCACCTATCTAAAAATTGATAAAGTTAAAAGGGGTTATTATGAATCTGAGCTCATCGTATTATCTGAAAACCCAAGAGAAGTTCCTGATTTTGAAATCACCGAAAGTTTTAACCGTATTTTAGAAAAACAAATAAAAGAAGCCCCTGAGTTTTACTTATGGACTCACAAGCGATGGAAACATCGTCATGAGGCTCCTGCTTTAAAAAATAATTAGGAATCAGCTATTTTCTTTAATTCAGAAATAAATCTATCGGCTAATTCATCAGCTTCATTCTGTGATTTAGCTTCGGTGTATATACGGATAATCGGCTCAGTGTTACTTTTTCTTAGGTGCACCCAGTTTTCAGGAAAATCAATTTTAACACCATCGATAGTTGTTAGGTTTTCTTCAGAGTAATTCGCTTCAATGGTTTTTAAAATACCATCCACGTCTAAATCAGGAGTCAACTCAATTTTCTTCTTGCTCATAAAATAGCTAGGATATGTTTTTCTTAAGTCACTCACCGCCATTTTACGTTCTGCCAAAAGACTTAAAAACAAAGCAACCCCTACCAAGGCATCTCTACCGTAATGAAGCTCAGGGTAAATAATTCCTCCATTTCCTTCGCCTCCAATAACGACTTGATTCTTCTTCATGAGAGTAACCACATTTACTTCTCCTACGGCACTGGCTTCATAAGTCCCTCCGTGTTTTTCGGTTACATCTCTTAGAGCCCTAGTAGAACTCATATTACTTACGGTGTTACCAGGATGTTTGTCCAAAACGTAATCGGCACAAGCCACTAAGGTATACTCCTCGCCAAACATATGACCATTTTCATCCATAAATGCTAATCTATCAACATCTGGATCTACCACGATTCCCAAATCAGCATGTTCTTTTACTACTGCTTGAGACAAATCGGTTAAATGCTCTTTTAAAGGTTCGGGATTGTGAGGAAATTGACCATTAGGCTCACAATATAATTCCACAACATCTACACCCAATCGTTCCAATAATCTAGGAATGGCAATCCCTCCCGTGGAATTCACACCATCAACAACCACTTTAAATTTAGCCTTTTCTATGGCTGATTTATTAACCAACTTGAGGTTTAATACCTCATCAATATGTAAATCGATATAAGCATCATTTTTGGTGATTTTTCCAAGCGCATCCACTTCTGAAAACGACATAGCCTGACTTTCTGCAATTTTTAAAATTTGCTCGCCATCTGCCCCATTTAAAAACTCACCCTTTTCATTCAAAAGTTTTAGAGCATTCCATTGTTTTGGGTTATGGCTTGCCGTTAATATAATGCCTCCATCAGCATGCTCCATAGGAACAGCAACTTCAACGGTGGGTGTTGTAGATAATCCCAAATCAACAACGTGAATTCCCATACCTACCAAGGTATTCATCACCAAACTCTGTATCATTTCTCCTGATATTCTGGCATCTCTCCCCACTACTACCTTATAATTCTCCTTTTGTCGGTATTGCTTAAGCCATGTTCCGTAAGCAGCGGCAAAAGTTACTGTGTCAATAGGCGTTAAATTAGTTCCCACTTCACCTCCAATAGTCCCACGAATTCCTGAAATTGATTTTATAAGAGTCATTATCTGAATTTATTTTTAATTTTTAAAAATTTTAGCTCAAAATATTTATATGATAAATGTGCCATAATTATTGTTAGTACAAAAGTCATAATATAAATAAGAACAATCGTTAAATTGTCATTTAAATTTTTATTCTCATAGACCTTCAATATTAAAAACACACTAAAGTTTAGAGCAATGATGTGATACATATAGATTCCATAAGATATCCGCCCTAAATAATTTAAAATAGAATTTTTAATCTGTTTACCTATATTATTATAAGCTAATGTATGTATAAGCAAACAAAACAGTAACGTGCTCAAGAGGTTATAAAGAAATCTGTTTTCTAATACAAACCAATTGGTAGTAAAGTAAATAACATTCAAAATAACAATGAATACAGGTAGTATCTTATTTGAATAAAGAAATTTAAGTCTCTTTTCCTCTTCCAAGATAGCCACCACACCTCCTGCTATTAGAAAAAAGTAAACAAACCTATATATTTTCAAAAAAGGAATTAATTCGGAATGAAATAAAATGAAATAGCCAAAAAATATAAGGCCCAGACCTTTTAAAATTCTATTAACTGGTATTATAAAGAGAATCGGTGCTATCAAAATGTAAAATTGTTCCTCAATTCCTATAGACCAGAGGACAGCCAAAATTCCTCCAGGATCATAAATTTTCTCAAAAACATTAGCTAAAAAAAAGACATTGTAAAACAAAGCTTGTTCAATCGAATATTTAATTTCAAAATTTATCCCTAAAAAAGGCAACAAGGCATGGTAAAAAAAAATTCCAAAAAGAAAAATTAGATAATATAAAGGGAAAATTCTAAGTATCCGTCTCATATAAAATTTTCGAATTGAAAATTGGCCAACTTGCCTCTTAAAATAAATAAGTCTAATAATCAGGAAACCACTTAGCACAAAAAAAACATAAACCGCTTCGGTTCCCTTTTGGAATAATGGAATACCTTCCAAATAAGGCAACCCTTGATTTTCACTTAATTGCGGAATGTGAAACAAGACGACAATTGATGCTAAAACAAATCTTAGAGGATCTAAATTTGGAAGTCTTTTCAAAGAGGAAATTTTTAAACTTTAAAAATACATATATTTATTAAATGAATTACTTGGCCCACATCTATTTATCGGGAAACAATGAAATGGTTACCATTGGAAATTTTATTGCCGATAGTATTAAAGGAAAGCAATATTTAGACTACCCTAAGGAGGTTCAAATAGGTATCCTCCTCCATAGAGAAATTGACACATTTACTGATGCTCACCCGATAGTAAGACAAAGTTCCAAACGATTACATGCCAAGTACAGTCATTACAGTGGGGTAATTGTAGATATTTTATATGATCACTTTCTAGCAAAAAATTGGTCAGATTACAGCACAGTTCCTTTAAAGCAATTTACCACGAATTTTTATCAAATCATGGAAGAAAACTTTGATTGGCTCCCTGCAAATACCCAAAGAATGCTTCCCTTTATGAAAGCCGAAGATTGGCTCCTTAATTATGCGCAAATTGAAGGTATCCAAAACGTTTTAAACGGCATGAATCGCAGAACAAACTACAAATCTGGCATGCATCAAGCAATCAATGAATTGCGCCTATACTATTTTGATTTTGAAATCGAATTCACTCACTTCTTTGCCGAACTTATCAACTTTACCAAAACTAAACTTCCTGAAATTGAGAATAAGATATCTTAACACAATCCTTGCCATTTTTCTCGTAAACCTTATTTCATGCAATAAACCAAAAAATATTGTTGAAAGAGGTTTGATTACAAAAAAGGCTATGGTGGTTTCAGCTAGAAAAGAAGCCTCTAAAATAGGATCAGACATCATGAAAAAAGGCGGTAATGCCTTTGACGCCATGTTTGCCACCCATCTTGCTTTAGCAGTTGCTTACCCCTATGCAGGTAATTTGGGAGGCGGTGGTTTCCTTGTTTATAGACTAAGCAATGGCGAAGTAGGAAGTTTGGATTTTCGGGAAAAAGCTCCCATGAATGCCAGTGAAACTATGTATCTAGATGAATTTGGAGAAATCATACCTAATAAAAGTACCTTAGGAATTTATGCCGTGGGCGTACCTGGAAGTATGGCTGGACTTTTTGAAGCCCATGAAAGATTTGGTAGTATTCCAATCAAAGAACTTATCAAACCCGTTATTGAACTTGCAAGAAAAGGTGTAGTAATTACAAAACATCAAGAAGGACAATTTAAAAAATATGATAGCCTTATTTACTTGGTAAACGGCAAAAACACTTTAATATCTAAAAGCTTAGTCCAAGGCGATACCTTAAAAAATCTAGCCTTAGCCAAAACCTTGGAACGGATCGCTCGCAATGGAAAGGAAGAATTCTATCATGGTCAAACAGCTGAAATTTTGATTAATTACATTCAAAAAGAGGGAGGAATTTTAACCAGGGAAGATTTATCCAAATATGAAGCTAAATGGAGAAATCCCATAATCTTTGGCTATAAAGATTTAAAAATAATTTCCATGGCGCCTCCGGCAAGTGGTGGAATATGTTTAGCCCAAATGATGAAGATGGTAGAATCGTTTCCATTAAAGCAATATGGTCATAATTCATTAGAAGCTATACAAGTTATGACAGAAGCAGAAAGAAGAAGTTTTGCAGATAGAAGTTATTATTTAGGAGATCCAGATTTTGTAAATATCCCTACAGACTCCTTGATTGCTAGCTCCTACTTAGGAGGTAGAATGGCTTCCTTTTCATTTGACCAAGCGACTTCATCCTCAGCTATCTCTCATGGTAATATCCTTCCAAATGAAAGTGACGAAACCACCCACTACTCTATTGTTGACCCCTTTGGAAATGCTATTGCAGTTACAACCACTTTAAATGGTGCCTACGGATCTAAGGTTTATGTTGATGAACTTGGTTTTTTCCTAAACAATGAAATGGATGACTTTAGTAGCAAGCCAGGACAGCCCAACATGTTTGGTTTGATTGGAGCCGAGGCCAATAAAATTGAACCCGAAAAACGGATGCTAAGCTCAATGACCCCTACGATTGTTGAAAAGAACAAGGAACTTTATTTGACCCTAGGGACCCCAGGCGGCTCTACCATTATCACCTCTGTATTTCAAACCATTTTAAATGTTTACGAATTTGAAATGCCTATACAGCAAGCTGTTAATGCACCACGATTTCATCACCAATGGTTACCAGACGAAATTGTTATGGAACCCAATGAGTTTAGTCCTAAACTTATTAATAAACTAGAAGTAAAGGGTTATAAAACAAACCAAGTAAGAACACCGGTTATTGGAAAAGTTGATGGCATTTTAAAATTGGATAATGGCTCCTATGAAGGAGGCGCCGACTCGAGAGGTGACGACACTGCCATTGGCTTTTAATTTGATAATAAAAATAACTAAAAATTGAATAAGTGTAATTTTAAATGCTTTATTTGAATATTAATTCAATTCTAACAACAATTTAATAGTTCCCCTACGAAATAGGAGATTTTTTAATTATAATTAATTAAAACCTAAAATTATTTATTACTAATTAGCGCATGAGGTTCATCCAGTTTTTAATTTTATTTTTTATATCTACTTTACTTTGCAATGCCCAAAACATCAAACACATCTCTGTAAATGAAGGCCTTCCTCAGTCCTTTGTTTCAGATTTATTGGAAGACCATAATGGTTTTATCTGGATAAGTACCAGAAATGGATTGGCACGTTATGAAGGCCATAAACTTGAAATCTTACAACACGTTCCTGGAGAAGTTAATTCACTGGCTTCAAATATCATATCCAAACTTCAAAAAGGGGAAGGCAACACCATATGGATCCAGTATGAAACGGACGAATTAGATTTACTGGACTTAAATACGGGTAAGATAACCCATATACCGGGAGTTGAAAATTATTATCAAACAGGGAATGGCTACATAGATAAGAAAAGTAAACTATGGTACTATTATGAAAATAATGTCTATAGTCTAAACTTAAATGCTACTGATAAAGCATTAGACAAAAAAACATATACCCCCGACGAAGATAAAATAAGCAACATTTTTATTGACCGTAGTAACAACATTTGGGTTCTTGGCCTTAAGGGGATAAATAAATTTAATACGTCCCTGAATAAATTTGAGCTCATAGTCAACCCTTATGCTTCAAATTCTATAGAAAATGAGCCCGCTACAAACTTATTTGAGAGAGATAACGGGGAATTCATGTGGCTAGGTGAAGAGTATCTTAACTTTTTTGACCCTAAGAATAACTCATTTAAAAGGTTGCCATTGCCCAAACATGAAACTAAAGGATTTAAACAAATTCAAACAAATTCAAATGGGGAAGACTACATAATCATTAATAGAAATATTTATACATACGAAGATGTTAAAGGCATAACACTCTTAGGTCAGTTGCCCTTTGACGATGACAATATTAAAAAGAAACCTTTATTTTATGATTTTCTAGTGGACCAATCTGGCCTGATTTGGCTTGCGGCCAATACAGATGGTGTATATCAAGTCGATTTTAGCCTAAATTTTAAAGACTTTAGTTATGAAGATGATTTTGCAATGACTCTTTTTAAAAATCAATTTAATATTTCTCTAGAGGATTATTTTAATTTCAACACCAGTAATAAATTACTTTTACTACCTAGTTACTATCTAAGATCTGTAAAATACAACGATAAAATATGGGTTGCTTTACATAGAACTGTTGCCTACTACAAGCCAGGTGGGAACAAGCTATCCAAACTCAAGAATTTGCCAGTTCCCACCATAGATGATTTTGTACCAATAAAGGGAATAACTATTAATAGGAATGGTAATCCATTGGTTATTGATGAAAGTTGCAACATATTTAGCTATAATGATAATGAGCAGCAATGGTATTTAGAACCCTATTCAAAATTACTTAAGGCTAGTTTTAAAAATAAACTAAGCCCAAGTTCCATCCTATTAGATGATAATTACATTTGGATTACAACTGAATACAGTGGGCTAATTCGTATTGATACCAAAACAAGTAAAATATCCCAGTTTAAAGCTGAAAATACCACAAATGGTTTACCTACCAACAACTTAATTAGCATTATTTCGGACAGCAAAGAGAAAAACATATTATGGATAGCCAGTTATTATGGATTGCTGAAATTCAACAAAAATACTTTTAAAAATAAATTATTCACTATAGAAGATGGACTCCCAGATAATACCATTTATACCCTACTAGAAGACAATAAAGGATTTTTATGGCTGGGAACCAATAAAGGTCTCTGTAGATTCAATAGCAAAACTTTAAACCATAGGACTTTTTCATCGTCTCACGGATTAACAGCTCTAGAATATAATAGATATCACCAGTTCATAATGCCCAATGGAGACTTTGCTTTTGGAGGAATAAATGGAGGTACCATTTTTAATCCTTTAAGTATAAGTGATGACAAATTCAACCCCTCCGTTGTTATAACTCAAATTAAAATAAACAATGAATCATATTTAAAAGAAGGCGATAACTTTTTAATATACAGTGATTTAAAAACTTTAGACTTGCCCCATTTTAAAAACAACTTAATTATTGAGTTTTCGGCTTTAGAGTTCTCTCAGTCGGATGATATTAAATATAGATATCGATTAAAAGGATATGACGACGAATGGGTAGTTTTAAAAGGAAAAAATGAAGCTGTTTATACAAAAATACCCTTTGGTGATTATACTTTAGAAGTAAATGCAACAAATACTTCTGGGGTATGGAGTACTGATATTGAAACATTAGATATAAATATTTCTCCTGCTTGGTGGGAGACCACCTGGGCTATTTTTTTATATATCATGGCATTTTCTGCCATAATATTCCTTTTCATCAAAAGATCCATAAAGCAAAAAGTGATTAATAAAGAAATAGAACTTAAAAGAAAAGAAGCTGATCACTTTAGGGAGATTAACAATCTTAAAACAAGGTTTTTCACAAACCTAACCCATGAATTGCGTACGCCTCTATCTCTTATAATAGCCCCTGTAGAGCAACTTAAGAAAACCAAAAAGAAAAAAAATAGAAAAAGATTACTGTCTATCATTAAAAAAAACGCCAATAACCTATTAAATCTTTCCGATCAGCTATTGGACATTTCAAAAATAGAGGCTGGTGTTTTGGAAGCCAACTATTTCCCAGGCGATATGGTATTATCCATAAAGAAAAGTATAGAAGCATTTAAGGAAGAAGCCAAAGAAAAAATCATAACAATTGATTTAATTTCTCCGCTAACTGCAAATTATATTTTCTCTCCATACTTGCTTGAAAGAATTATAAACAACCTAATCTCCAATTCCATTAAATATGGTAAAAGAGGAGGCAAAATACTTTTGAGCCTATCAGAAGAAAAAGACGGCGTAATCGTAAAGATTGAAGATGACGGTATTGGAATTTCTAAAAAAGACTTACCTCATATCTTTGAAAGGTTTTATCAATCAGAAAATTCCAAGAACAACCAAAATATTGTCACTGGCAGTGGTATAGGTCTATCCTTAGTGAACGAGCTTGTACAAATGCAAAATGGCAAAATAAATGTAGAAAGTAGTATTGGAGACGACTCGGGCACCATTTTTAAAATTTATTTACCTTATAAGAAAGTTGAGTCCCTAGCTAAGCTTCCGAAAGTAAAAAATGAAGAGCTAGTTAGTGCAACATTAATTAAAGATGATGAATCTCCTACCATTCTATTGGTAGAAGATAATGAAGAAATGCTAGATTTCCTATCCATTAGTTTAAAACCCCACTATAATATTATTAAGTCAGATAATGCTATAAAAGGACTAAAATTAGCCAATGAAATCATTCCAGATATCATAATAAGTGATGTTATGATGTCCAAAATGGATGGTCTCGAGCTTTGTAAACAAGTCAAAGAAAATATGGTAACAAACCACATTCCAGTTATCCTATTAACAGCCAAAACCGATTTAAAGAGCAGATTAGAAGGATTAACTCTTGGAGCTGATGATTATGTATCAAAACCATTTAATGTTTCAGAATTACTACTTAGGATTAAAAATAGACTTGAATTACAAAAGAGTCAACGAGAGACTATCTTTGAAGAACTCAAACTATTACCTAATTACAGTGAAGAAAAAAACAATAAGGAAAAGAGTGATCCTTTCTTATTACAAGTAGAACAGATACTTGAAAACAATTTAAGTAATGAACAATTTGGCGTGAACGATTTAGCTTCAAGTTTGAACATGAGCAGAACCAGTCTTCATAGAAAAATTAAAGCTTTAACAAATATGACAACAGGCAAGATTATACAAGTCTATAAATTAAAAAGAGCCTCTACGCTCTTAAAAGAAAATTACAATATCGCCGAAGTGTCATACAAGACTGGCTTTGGAAGTCCTTCATACTTCTCAAAGTGTTTTAAAGAAACCTATGGTTTGACGCCTACAGAGTATTTAGAGAACAAGGGTTTAAAACAATAGATCGCAAGTTCCTAAAAATATAAAATAACCTATTAAACTATAAGAATTTACTTTCCTAAAATACAACAACCAAAGCCTGCCTATTAATAAATAATGAGAAGAAAAAATCAGCCACTACTCATTTGTGATCGATCGTCCTGAAAACATTTTGATAAAAAATAAAGCCTTTTCCATATATCCATTGGCAATAATCAGATAATTATATTATGATCATTTAATTATCTTTTCTTATTATCTTATTGTTAAAAAAATGCACATTATCAGGTGTTTCAAAGAAAATGAAACAAAAATGATACTATTTGAAACACATCTTATAGTGCTCCTCTTCAACAAAAAATATATTAGTCACGTTAATTTTAACTCTATTTTTTAAACTAAAATTTTATGAGAAAAAACTACTTTAGGGTGGCTAAGAGATTTGCTTCTGCTGCTTTTCTAACAACTGTTTTTGGTTTGGCAACATTTGCCTCCAAAAATCCCTCACCTAAAAAATCAGAGATGAGTCCAATCATGGATCCTGCTGATTTTGTCACCTTCACGATTACAGGTCTTAATGCCGATGTTATTGCTAACGGTGTTGGAGCTGCGGTTGATGTTACTACAAATGATGTAGATGGCGCTAATTATTGTTTCCTAGAAATAGGCTATGAAGTAAATGCAGGAGATGGAGGTACGACTTATGGTCTTCCTGTTGGAGGCCTTATTTCTAGCCCTAACACAACCGATTTATCTTTTCAACTAGCCAGTTACGACGAAGACAACTCTTTACGTATTCCCGCTTCTGGAGATGTAGATTCTTCAATTACTTTCGCCGAAACGGGAAGTTACGAAACCATCTATTTTGCAGCAACCTCAGGTAGTGGCCCTTCAACTTTTAGTGGTACTATCGATTTTCAGGATGGAACCACTCAAGCCTTTTCAGGTTTAAGTGTTTCTGATTGGTATGGAGGAAGCAATTATATCATTAATGGAATAGGTCGTGTTAATATGACTGACAATGGTTTGTCTAATGGTGGTGGAACGAATCCAAGAATATATGAACTTTCTGTTGATATAGACCCAGCCAATCAAGCAAAAACCGTTACTGGATTAACCGTAACCAATGTTACACCAAATGGTGGTTCAGCTAATATCACTTTAAACATTTTTGCTGTTTCAGGGAAATTAGCTGCAGATTGCCCTACGCCATCAAACCTTGCTTTAGGAACTGTAGGCGCGTATGATGCTGAAATTTCTTGGACTCCTTACGATGTTAATGACACTTTTGAAGTTGCCGTTGTTTTGGATGGTGCAGGTGAGCCAGTTACTGGTGATGACACTACCGATCAATCAACTTATACTTTTACAGATTTAACACCTGAAACAGCTTACGATGCTTATATTAGAACTGTTTGCCAAACAACAGGATATAGCTACTGGGTGGGACCATTAAGCTTTACAACCACTATTGCATGTCCAGCACCTACCAACTTAAGTGCTGCTGCAACTTCAACAACAGAAGGTTCTGCGTCCTGGGATATGGGAACAGCTTCTGCTTGGGAAGTAGCCTATGTTTTAAACGGAGATCCAGCACCAACTTCTGGAGAACCAACAGACACCAATTCCTTTGATTTTTCAAGTTTAGATCCTGCAACCACTTACACCGTATATGTAAGAGCTAATTGTGGTGTAGACGGGTTTAGTTCCTGGACAACCACTAACTTTACAACTTGGTGCGATGCCCTTCCTGGAATTGACGAAGGTTTTGAAGGGGATGGTATTCCTGACTGTTGGACCATTATTAATGGTGGTGATAATAATACATGGGTACAATATGACTATAGTACATATGCCCATACCGGAACCAAATCCATGAGAATTCAATACACTTGGAATGCAGCACATAATGATTATTTAATTACACCTGCATTTACTGTGACAGAACATGTTTCTGATATGATAAGCTTCTGGTCTAGAAATTACAGTTCCTCATATATAGATGAATTTGATGTATTAGTATCAACCACAGGAAATTCAGAATCTGATTTTACAGAGGTTTTAGCAACCAATGTTGGGCCTGGAACAACTTACACAGAGTATAACTATGATTTATCCGCTTATGTAGGAGAAACAATCTATTTTGCTATCAAAGCCATTTCTACAAATGAATGGTATTTATATGTTGATGATGTTTTGACATATGGAACTCCATATTGTGATGCGCCTTCAGATTTGGATGCAGTCGTTACCCCTAACTCAGCTACTTTGAGTTGGTCTGGTCCTTCTGAGGATGGATATGAAATTGCTGTTCAAGCAACGGGATCTGGAGAACCATCATCGGGAATGGTTGTTTCTGAGGCTTCTTATGAAGAATCCTTGACCTATGGCGAAATTAAAGAGTATTACGTCAGAACGATATGTACTGGTGGTGGTTATAGCCCTTGGTCTGGACCATTTACATTTGGAAGCTATACGACTCTTGAAACTTCAGGATATACAGATGATGTTATTGCTAACGGTGTTGGTGCATCAGCTTCTTCGACAACAAATGATATTGATGGTGGAGATTATGCATATTTTTCAAAAGATTTTGATCCAACTGGCTCTAACTTAGTTTCGGTAGGATTACCTTTAAATGGTGTTTTGAATAGCCCAAATACCTCTGGTTTGAGTTTTGAACTTCAATCATATGGAGACAACAATTCTTTAAGAATGCCAACTGCCAGTGAAGGTGGTACTTTAACCGTTACCAATGCCTATCCAGCTGAGACCTTATATTTAAGCGTCGTTTCTGGAGGTGGTTCAGGTAGCATGTCTGGAACTATCCACTTTAATGATGGGTCTACACAAGCCATCCCGACTACTGCAGTATCAGATTGGTACAATGGAGGTAACTATGTGATTGCTGGAATTGGACGTGTAAATACTACAAGTGATAACGTTGAGACCCCAAGTAACAATCCAAGAATTTACGAAATGGCTATTGCTCTAGAGGAAGGCAATTATACAAAGACTATAACCTCAATTGATTTTCAGAAAGAAACAGGAGGCGTAATTAACGTGTTTGCTGCAAGTATTAAGTTCTCTGAAGAAGCAGGATTATCTGTGAACGAACAAACTTTGGTAAATGTGACTATGTATCCAAACCCTGTTAAGGATCAATTGTTTGTTAAAGGTATGAATGTACAATCAGTTGATGTCTTTACCGTTCTTGGACAAAAAGTTGCCGTTGATTTCAATGAAAACACGATCTATGCAAGCAACCTTTCTCAAGGTGTTTATTTTGTAACAGTTAATTCTACAGAGGGTTCTAAAACATTTAGAATTATCAAGCAATAAGAAAAATTACCCTTTTAATAGCCCTTTACTTTTTAAATTTGAAAATCCCTGGCATCGACGTGTCAGGGATTTTTTTTCAACACTCGATTCGGTCATTAAATTATAAACTAAACTTAGGCCCTAGCTCTAAAAAAAGTATCTAGGGCAATTACTTCCCAAAAACCAATTCACAGGATAAAAACATTAAACAAAAATCTTTTTAAACCACAGAATAGTTCCAAAGTGCATAGCTATAGCTGTCTACATACCATATTTTAACTTGAGTTCAACAGAAAACATTAATATAGTTGTTCCTTAAATGAAGTAAATTGTACCATTGTCCCCTTGAGCAATATCGAGAACAAAATGTATTTTGTTTGAAGATAGTTTACAAAGTAAGCCGAAAGGTCTGAAAATCGTTCTATTTTATTAGGTTTCACTGCGCTCAACCAGATAGCTATTTACAATTAATCCCATTCAGTTCTTTATAAAAAACAATTAAATCGAACTCACTTTATTTTAACTTAATTACTTGCCCACTATATCTTAAAAACCACATGAAACTTCTCTA
Organism: Mangrovimonas sp. ST2L15; assembly: GCF_001280515.1. GTDB lineage: Bacteria > Bacteroidota > Bacteroidia > Flavobacteriales > Flavobacteriaceae > Mangrovimonas > Mangrovimonas futianensis. The sequence continues at coordinate 149,636 of NZ_LBIQ01000019.1, forward strand.
AATCAAACCATTAGAAACAAAAAAAAAGACCATTATAAAATGGTCTTTCTAAAATATTCAGTATCGTTTGACTATTAGTAAGTCATGTATACCCAGCCTGTCAGAGATTCTCTTTGGTCTGCGAAATTTAAAACATAGAAATAGGTTCCTACTGGCAACGTTTTAGAGCTACCCTTTTCTTGACCATGCCATTGGTTGGTATAATTGACTTCAGAAAATACTTCAGTTCCATATCTATTGAAAATTTTAATATCACTTACATTCAATCCGGTAAGATCAAACGAATCATTAAAACCATCACTATTAGGTGTAATAACTTCTGGTATGGTACAGAACGTACTTTCAACAGTAAAAGCACCTGTATATTCGCAACCATTTACTGAAACTGCAGTTACTTCATATACACCAGAATCTACAATCTCAATAATATCTCCACTATCAGAAAATGAATTTGGACCTGTCCATGTAATAGCCATATCATTTACATCCAAATCATTTAAACTCTCCACGCTCAAATAATAAGAAAGTCCGTCGCATGCTCCAGAAATTTCTAGGGCGACTCCTTCATAGATAGAAAATTCTACTTCATAAGAATCCTCGCAGCCTAAAACATCGGCTGGTAAATTATAGGTTACCATATACATTCCAGGACTACTATTAGTCACATCAATTATTCCTGTGGATGCATCCAAGGCCAAACCTGTTTGAGCCGTAAAAGTTCCTCCGGTAGTAAAGCCATCTCCCAAAACAGGGCTTACCGTTGTTACATCAAAGCAAATACCCGCAAACTCATAACTAAACTCAACAACTGGAGCAACTATGGAAATCGATATACTATAAGAAGCACCGCAACCAAGGACTGATTCGTCCAAAGTATAAGTCACTACATAGTCTCCAATTGCACTGTTTTCAGAATTAATTTCTCCCGTAGCCGCATTAAGATCCAATCCAGCTATATCTGCTGAAAATATACCACCTTCACTAAAACCATCGGCCAAAATTGGAGCCACCAAACCAACATCACCACAAATGGGGTCTTGATCATAAGAGAATTCTGCAACCGGATTTACTATGGAAATGGACGTACTATAGGTATTATCACAATCCCCAGCTTGGCTCGGGTCAATGGTATATGTTATTTCATAAGATCCTGGAATACTGTTTTGAACATCAATAGTTCCAGTAGAAGAATCAATCGATAAACCTTCTGCAGACGAAAATACCCCTCCAGTCTCAAAACCATCTGTTAAAATTGGAGAAACAAAATCTTGATCAAAACAAATCGTATCAAATTCAAATGAAAACTCTAAAACGGGTGCTGTGAAAACAACTTCCAATATATCTGAACAATATAGGGTTTCCCATTCAAAGTAATAAGTTCCAGGAGCCGAAAAACCAGAAATGACAGTTTCATTAGAGGATGGATCTGCTATCACGGTTTCCGATGGATTTCCTTCCAAAATAGTCCATGATCCAATTCCTGCAGCAGATACTGTAATTTCCTCTTCATCACATGCCATATTAAGCGGATTATCAGTTAAAATTCCATTATTGGCTGTAAAACTGATAGCATCCAAAAAGTTACCAACACTATTATCTCCTGTAGCCGTTGAAACCGCCTGAAATATAAATCGGGTCACTGGTTGCCCATTTGGAACAACATAACTACCTGTATTATAACTCCATGTAGAATTCCCCGTACTTACTTGTTGAACACTTATATATGGACCTCCCGGAGGTCCTGCCAATAACTCACAGGTATCAACACCACTTCGTCCTCTATGAGCAAAACCATAATTAAAGGTAGTTGTAACCGGTGTATCAAAATCTTGGTAAACACCTCCCTCTAAATTCGCATTCAATTCAATAAACTGATCACCTGAATAGGATGGGACATCTTGAAAATTTGGCACTGGCCACACTTCGATAAAGCCATCAGCAGCTGTAGTACTCCAACCCAATACCGCATCCTGATCGATAAGTGGAGGGAAAATACCATTCACGACTGGATATGAAAAGTCACTATTTACTGTATTTATCAAACAATCTACACTGGAACCATCCTCATTGGGTTCTGGTGTTTTGACACAAATATCAAAACCTAAATCAATATCTCCCGCTGTATAGATATACAATATCTTTAAAAAATAGGTACTGCCAGGAGTTAGTCCATAGGCAGTAATACTATTATTTGTACTGCAATACATTTGATTCAATGCATCACATTCAGTTCCTTCATAAAGGGTTAAAATAACCGTGGAAACATATTGGTCTGATTGATAATCAAAATTTACCAAATCAATGATATGGGTATTTTCCACAGCAGTAAATTGATACCAAATATCACCACTATTAGCCGTCGCACAATCACTTGCTTGAGAAGATTCCGTAGCACCCGTAAAATCAGCTGAAACTACTGAAACACAATCCTCATCAGGATTTACTGGAATATCCAAAGCTCCAGAACATTCATCATTTCCTACTGGAGTAAGAAATGAAAATGGACCAATCCAAGGCCCTTCATCACCTTCTCCACAGTTACTGCGTATCCAAAAATAATACGTAGTAACGGGATTAAAACCATCTAAATCTATTGAAGTATCTGTAGTATTTCCAGTTGGTTCTGTTACATCGATAGGAGCTGTATTCGAATCACTAAAATAATAATCATAAGATGTGGGCTCAACAACCGGAACTTCCCAAGAGGCTATAGCTCCTTCCAAAGAAATAGAAGAAAATGTCACAGCCTCTGGTGACGGACAGGTACTTAACAGATTAGCCGATACAGCAAAAGCATTAAAAACTCCTGTTGTTGATATTTTAGAAAATTGCACACTTTCAATAAGTTTTGTTTGATCTTCAGGTGCGATTTCAACATCAATTCTGTAAATTCTAGGATTATTGAAAGGTGTTTCAATGTTGTTGTTATTCCTATTTACTCTACCTACACCTTGCAAAGCAATCGGCAAGGTATTACTGTTATACCAATCTGGCGCTGTGTGTATGGATGACGCACTGGTTCCGTCCGTAAAGTTGACTTGTAAAAATATGGTGGATGCACCACTTCCAGATGTAACCAGTACATAGAGGTCAGTTGCGGAAACTTGATTAGAAAACACTAAAGTTTCTGTTTGGTCCAAATTTTCAAGTCTTAACGAATTATTAGATGAGTAATCCCCTAATTGAAATGTGAGACCAGATATATTACTGCTAGAAATCAATCCATTTACAGGCAATGCTGTAGCAGGGGCACTGACACCTGATGGATTAACAAAATCGGTTGACATATAGGCGTAATTGGCATTATCAACTCCAATAGATGTTAACGTCATGGCATCACCTGAACCATTTGCTATAACATCATCATTATATCCCGAAGCAACACTTAAAACCTCATAGTCTTGTGCTGATAAACGAGTTATAATCAATATTAAAAATAGAAGAAGTAATTTTTGTTTCATTGTTAATTATTTAATCAAAATTATTAAAATGTAAAGTTACATCTTTTCATTATTACAATAATAAAAAAACAGATGTGTAACTAAAGAAATATCAATTCGTTAATTTAAGTTAAGTATTTTAACTTTTTATCAAAAATCCTCTATATGTAGTACTAATTAACTACATACGGTTTTTTTTGATTATTTTAGACGCCCAAATTACACCCTAATGATTAAAAAAATAGCTCTTTCAATATTAGTTTGGATAACAATTCTTTCTACTGCATTCAGCTACTCTAAAGTTACTATAAAAATTGTTAACGAGAACCCTATAATATCTTTTATCCATAATATGGATAAAAATAAAACTTGGTCTAAAAAAGGACCATTTATTAAAATTTCCTCGAAAGAGCTTAAACTTTTTAATGAACACTTAAAAAATGTTTCTGAGTATGTAAATAAAGATTTAATTGTTACTCTTTACAACATTAAAGGAGAAGTTCTTTTTAAAAATTCTAATTTTTCTGAAAAATCAATTGATTTATCTTCTAAAGAAATTTACTGGTTAAATATTGACCTGCAAAATTCAGATTTTTACTTCTCAAAAAATATAAATAATAGTAGCCTCCTAGATGCCGAAGATTGTATTGTAACTACTGAAAATGCCGATTTTGAACAACCATCTATTACAGGTACTTATCCAACTTTTTTAAACCAAACATATGTCCCTGGATGGAGTACCACGGCATCAGATGGTCAAATAGAAATGTGGAACGATCCCAACTATCAAAGTATTCCTGCCTATTCAGGTGACCAATTTGTTGAACTAAATGCCAATGTAGTCTCCGGATTATATCAAGACTATGACTCTCCAACGGGCACTATTTTTAATTATGGATTTGCCCATAGAGGAAGAATGGGTACAGATACCTGCCAACTTATGGCTGGTCCTCCTGGAGGCCCCTATATTAATGTTGGGCCTCCTGTATCTACCGGAACTACTGCTTGGAGTTATAACACTGGATCATATACGGTGCCTGCGGGTCAACCAACCACCAGATTTATATTCCAATCGGTTAGTAGTGTCGGTGGCGCCAGTGTTGGTAATTTTCTAGATGCCATTAGTTTCACGGCGAATCTTGGAATATTAACTGAGGGCCCCATTAACGTTTATTGTGATCAGGAAGCTATTATTGAAAGTATTGGTGGCGGTACTTGGATTGAAGATGCCAGCAATCCTGCTTCTACAAATATTAGTGATGTCAATGGAAATTACATTACTGTTTCAGGATTTACAGAACCAGGAGAATATATCTATGAATGGTCTTCTGTTTACTGTACTTCTTCCATTTCAATTATATATAGCGAAGATGATGTAGAAGAACCAGTTACTGAAGATGTATTTTATTGCCAAGGAAGTACTGCTGAATCCTTAGAAATAACACCAATTGAAGACCATACTATTCATTGGTTTGAAGATGCTGATGGTACGTTACCACTTTCAGACACACCAACCATAGACACAAATATTGTTGGAGAAATAACCTATTATGTATCTCAAGAAAATAGTAATGGTTGTATGAGTGATTTGGTACCTTTAACGGTCACCATTTACACAGCTCCCATCATTAACCCTGTTGAAGACATGATTCAATGTGATGACGAAAGCAATGACGGTGTAGCCGATTTTGATTTGGAATCACAAACCTCTAATATCCTTGGAGCCCAAAATCCTTCTGATTTTCTTGTTACTTATTACACGAGTTTTGAGAATGCTGATACTGAAACTGGAAACTTAACAAGTCCATATACAGTTACATCATCCCCGCAACCTATATGGGTGCGTATCGAGCCCACCGACCCAAATTCAGAATGTATTAGCATAAGCCCCGACCCAGTATTCAATTTGATCATCGAGCCATTTGCCGATACGAGTTTTACGGTAGACCCTACCTGTGACGGAGCGGTGGTGACCCTTACGGGCGAACCCGGCGGGACCTTCAGTTTTGGCGATCCCCAGCCACCGGTTGCGGTGATTGACCCAACCACGGGAGAAGTGACCGGAGCCTCCCCATCCGAGGAGATCACCATCATATACGCCCTAGACAACGAATGTAGCGCTTCCTCTGAAGTGACCT
>NZ_LBIQ01000002.1 GCF_001280515.1 Mangrovimonas sp. ST2L15
TTACATCATCTCCTGCAGATACAACCAATTCTGGTGTTTCAGGTTGGGTCACTGTAACCGTTACTGAATCTGTGGAAGAACACTCGCCGGTTGTTACCGTTACCTCATAGGTCGTGGTTGCCGATGGGCTTACCTCAATACTCTGGGTCACGGCCCCGTTGCTCCACTGATAGCCCTCACCACCGGTTGCGGTCAACACAACTGTGGATCCTACTTCCATGCTCACATCTGATCCTGCATCGGCAGTTGGTAAGG
>NZ_LBIQ01000020.1 GCF_001280515.1 Mangrovimonas sp. ST2L15
CGGTGCTTGTTGGCGTTCCTGCCGATGTGACCGTAGAATGTGATGCTATACCCGCTCCTGCTGTGGTTACCGCAACAGACAACTGTGATACAACCCTTACAGTTAGCTATTCAGAAACTACCAATACTGTCAATGATGGTGTTGGAACTATCATCCGTGAATGGTCCGTAACTGATAACGATGGCAATACAACAACACAAACCCAAACCATTACCGTGGAGGACAACACGCCTCCGGTGCTTGTTGGCGTTCCTGCCGATGTGACCGTAGAATGTGATGCCA
>NZ_LBIQ01000021.1 GCF_001280515.1 Mangrovimonas sp. ST2L15
GGTTCCTGAACGACCAGTTCTTCAAACCGCTGAACATTGGGCCCATGGCAGGGATCATGAAGTCCAAGTTCTATTTTGCATACTCGTACCAGATCACCATGAACGACCTGATAGGCTACAACTCCGGCACACACATGATCACAATTGGCATTGATTTCCTACAGGGACTCTCGGACTGCCCGTGTACAGCAAGCAAACATAGAATGTATTAGTGGTTACTTTAAATCCCTAGGATAAATAGACATTACTGTTTTTCCCTTTCTCAACTGAGACCAAGAATCTATATCAAACTCTATCATTGTTAACCCCGATGTAGGAACATTCCCAGTATACTTATTCCCAAATTCATTTACAAAAGCTGTAATGGCATGATTATGACCAAAAATCATAATAAAATTTAAATCTTCAGGAATCGACTTAATGAATTTCAATAGTTCAATTCCACTAAAATCATATAATTCTGGTTTTAAAAGAAATAATGAATCCTCAATTTCTAAAACTTTTTTAAAAATTTCGGCTGTTTTTTTGGCCCTTTCAGCATCACTGGAGAAAATTATTTCAGGTTTTAAATTATAGGATTTAAACTCATTTGAGACTAACAATGCATCGTTCCTTCCCCTATTTTTTAAGGGTCTTTGGTGATCTATAACATCATATTCCCATGATGATTTAGCGTGTCTTACAATTATTAACCGTTTCATACAATCGATAAAGTGTTAATTTTTTTCGACAAACTGTTGTTTATTTCAGACAAAAAGCTTAGTTTGGCACTCTCAAATTTACTTAAAATAAATTATAAGCTATTAATTATGAACAAAAAAGACCTACAATCCCAACAAAATATTAAAGATTTATAAAAAATCGCACTCGTTAAATCACAATTTTTAAACGACAAAGTGTTTTCCCACACCGCTTAATCGAATATTTTAGTGATTTGACATTTTTTTTTGATTGAGATTCAGAATCACTATTTATTTGCTCTTGTAAGCTATTAATTAAAATGATCCCCAATCAGAAAACTAGATTAGTCCATTCTGTGCTGTTTTGTCATAGCACAATTTTTCCCTCAACAAAGAATTTAGATATAGTTTGATTATTAAATATCATTTTATTGATACTTAACTAACATCGATATATAAAATTAAGTTTTGCTATAAATCTACATCTTATGAAGACAATTACTACTAAAGTAAGGTATCGAAGTCTTTTGATTCTTATGATAGGTCTTTTACACGGTTTGACCTACGCTCAAGTTAGGAATCGTGAAACCACAACTTTATTGAGCACACAATCCCCTACAACTTCAAATTTGGAAGCCAATGTAGATGGTACTGCTGCTTGTAATGCTAATGATTTTTATTTGACCGATTTTTATTTAGCAGATATAAATGGTCAACCTTTAGATAACAACTGTACTCCTGGCACACCCCAAACAGCATACATATTTGCTTATTTTGGAGCTAACACCAATGCTAACAGATACAGTTTATATCTATCTTTTGATTATTATATAAATGGTCAATTTGTAACCAGTGTATCTGATTGTTTATATCCAAACCAACCCATTCCGGTTGGTCAAAACCTTCAAGTTCAAGAATTAACATGGAATTGTGGTGATCAAGTGGAGATGGTTAACTTCTATATGGCTTGGCAAGCTAATAGTGGAGCATCCTGTGGTACGAATCCTTCGAAATGTTATTCTAACCCAACTGGTTATATAGTAAGAGCTCCTTTAATTGCTAACTTTTCTAATGAGACAGTTTGTAATTCATATCAAATAAATTTTACTGATGGTACAACTGGTGGAGACATTGACAATCCATACACATATGTATGGAATTTTGGTGATGGTACAACAGGTTCTGGAGCTAATCCAAGTCATACCTATTCAGCACCAGGAACATACAGCGTAACATTAACAGTAACAGATAATGATGGTGTTGTAGATAGCCAGACTTATGATGTCACTGTGATTCCTCTTTTATCTGGCTTAAGTTTAAGTGCAACCAATATACCTTGTAGTGGTGGAACCACTGGATCCATTACCGCTTCAGGACCAGTTGGAGGCGTACCTGGATATACTTATTCGATTAGTCCAGAACCAGCAGGATATTCTCAATCTGGTAACACTTTCAGTAATCTACCCGCTGGAACTTATACCGTTACTGCAACTGATCAAAATAACTGTACCATAAGTGCAGATATTACCATTTCTATTACAGATAATATTGTTCCAATTATTAATGCACCAACTGACTCAACATTAGAGGGGTGTTCAACAAATGATATTTCTGGCCTTGGTTATTCAGAAACCATTGTAACCATCTCTGAGAGCGATTTTATCGCTGCCGGAGGTAGTTTTACTGAAGCCAATGTCGCCTCAATAACATATCAGGATAGTTCTACAGGAACTTGTCCGATTGTCGTTACAAGAACATTTACCATTACAGATGATTGTGGGTTATCAGCATCTGATACCCAAACCATCAATATAAACGATACCATTGCTCCTGTTGCTCCAACTGCTCCATCAGATGTCACATACGAATGTATTTCTGATGTACCTGCTACTGGAGATTTAACAGCAGTAGATGCTTGTGATGGCAATATCACTGTAACAGGAAGTGATTCAACAGACAGTTCTAATCCATGTGATGTGGTTATTACCCGTACATGGACTTTTACTGATAATTGTAATAATACTTCTTCAATAACTCAAACCATTCATGTTATAGATACATTGGCTCCAGTAGCACCTGCTGCTCCTAGCAATGAATCATACCAATGTTTGGCTGACGTTCCTGCTCCAGGAAATCTAACAGCAACAGATAATTGTGTTGGAGATATCATTTCTTTGGGAGTAGATTCTATTGATAATTCTGACCCATGTAACGTCGTTATTACTAGAACTTGGACTTTTACTGATAACTGTAATAATTCTTCATCTGTATCACAAACTATTAATGTACAAGACACAGCAGCTCCAGTTGCTCCAGCAGCTCCAGCTGACACATCATATCAATGTTTAGCTGATTTACCTGCCGCAGGTGATTTAACTGCTGTAGATAATTGTGAAGGTGACATTACAGTAACTGGAACCGATTCTTTAAACAATTCTGATCCATGTAATATTGAAATTACAAGAACTTGGACATTCACAGACTCATGTAACAACTCATCTTCTATTTCACAAACAATTACCATTTCTGATACAACAGCACCAGTTGCTCCTGTAGCACCTGCCGATGAGACATTTCAATGTTTAGCTGATGTTCCTGCTCCAGGAAATTTATCAGCCACAGATAATTGTTTAGGTACTATTTCCGTTACTGGAACAGATTCAGTTGACAATACAGATCCTTGTAATATAGTTATTACCAGAACTTGGGAATTTGAAGACGATTGTAATAATACGTCCTCGATCTCACAAACAATAACAGTTTCTGATACCCTAGCACCAATTGCTCCTGCTGCACCTGCCAATATGAGTTATCAGTGTTTAGAAGATGTTCCTGCTCCTGGTGATTTATCTGCAACTGATAATTGCTCTGGAACTATTACGGTTACGGGTGTAGACTCTGTGAATGATGCTGATCCATGTAATATAACTGTTACTAGAACTTGGACTTTCACAGATGATTGTAATAACTCAAGCTCAGTAATCCAAACGATTTCTGTTTCAGATACTACGGCTCCTACTTTTACTACAGTCGCTGCAGATCAAACAGTCCTTTGTGATGGTTCTGGAAATACAAACGAATATCAAGCTTGGTTAAATACACATGCTGGTACTGTAGCCACTGATAACTGTTCTGATGTCACTTGGTCCTATAACGTATTAAATGTAATTGATCAATGCGGAAGTACTTCAACTACTTTGGTTCAATTTATCGCCACTGATGACTGTAATAATTCAAGTTCATCAACAGCATTGTTTACTATAATTGATTTGGTACCTCCTACAATGACAACTCCAGCTTCTGATTTGGTTTTGGAATGTGGTCCTGATAACACAACAGATATAAACAATTGGATTAATGCCAATGGTAACGCGCAAGCCGATGATGCTTGTAGCACTGTTACTTGGTCAAACGATTTTAACATTGATGATTTAGAAGCTTGTAATGGTGCTCTTTTGGTAACCTTTTCTGCGACAGACGATTGTGGAAACGAAGTGACAACTTCAGCTTCAATTAGTATTGAAGACAATACACCTCCTACTCTAACGTCACCTGCCTCTGACATTGCCATTGAGTGTAGTGCTGATGGTGACCAAGGTGGTATCGAAGCTTGGTTGGCTTCAAATGGTGGTGCTACTGCTACAGATAATTGTAATGGTGAGATCACTTGGACAAA
>NZ_LBIQ01000022.1 GCF_001280515.1 Mangrovimonas sp. ST2L15
AAATTCATTTTTGGAGGCGTTGTATGTATAATCCTTGCCCCACTCAGAAAAAGATTTGGATACTGCTTCAATGGCATCACATATACTTTCTAATTCTTCATTGGTCATGGTTGGATGAATGGACATCCTTACCCAACCTGGACGCTCCATAAGGCAACCCTCTAATATCTTCTGTTCAATGGCTTTTGAAGTCAACTGATCTACATGCAATAGGTAATGTCCATAAGTACCTGCACAAGAACAACCACCCCGGGTTTGTATCCCAAAGCGATCATTAAGTAACTTGACAACCAAATTGTAGTGCGCATTTTCAATATAAAATGAAAATACACCCAATCTGTCGGTGTGCTCTTCTGCTAAGATTGTTAGATTGTCAATTTTTGAAAGTCTATCAAAAACAATTTTATTGAGTTCGTGCTCTCTTTTCAAAATGTTTTCAACACCCATTTCTTCTTTTAACTGAATGGACAATGCGATTCTTATAGCCTGTAGAAACCCAGGTGTGCCACCATCTTCACGGGTTTCTATGTCATCGATGTAATCATGATCTCCCCACGGGTTTGTATAGGAAACTGTTCCGCCTCCCGGATTATCGGGCACAAGATTTTTATAGAGTTTCTTATTGAAAATCAATACGCCTGAAGACCCAGGTCCACCCAGAAATTTATGTGGTGAAAATGTAATGGCATCCAAATATTGCTCCTCATCCTCAGGATGCATATCAATAGCAACATAAGGTGCTGAACAGGCAAAATCAACAAAGCATAGCCCATTATTCTGATGCATCAATTTGGCAATATCATGATAATTGGTTCTAATACCGGTCACATTAGAACAACCTGTTATTGCAGCTATTTTTAAAGGAACCGATTGATGCTTTTTCAACAATTCATTCAAGTTCTCCAAACAAGGCAACCCTTTTTCATCCGAAGGAATAACTTCTACCTTGGCAATGGTTTCCAGCCAAGAAGTCTGGTTGGAATGATGTTCCATGTGGGAAACAAAAATAACTGGTCTTTTCTCTGTTGGAACATTTGTGTGATCTTTCAGGTTCTCATTGAGCTTTATTCCCAAAATACGCTGAAATTTATTGATAGCTCCAGTCATGCCCGTTCCTGTCGTTATCAAAACGTCATCTGCAGAGGCATTGACATGCCTTTTGATAATCGTCCTGGCCTGATGGTAGGCCAAAGTCATGGCCGAACCTGTGATGGATGTCTCGGTATGTGTATTAGCAACAAATGGACCAATGTTATTGAGCAGTTTATCCTCTATAGGTCGATATAAGCGGCCACTGGCTGTCCAATCGGCATACAAGATTTTTTTCTTGCCATAAGGCGATTCAAATTCCTGATCATTGCCTACAATATGTTCCCTAAACTTTGAAAAATAAGCTTCAAGCTCCGTTATTTGTTTAACATCCGAATCCATCATTT
>NZ_LBIQ01000023.1 GCF_001280515.1 Mangrovimonas sp. ST2L15
GGTTCCTGAACGACCAGTTCTTCAAACCGCTGAACATTGGGCCCATGGCAGGGATCATGAAGTCCAAGTTCTATTTTGCATACTCGTACCAGATCACCATGAACGACCTGATAGGCTACAACTCCGGTACACACATGATCACAATTGGCATTGATTTCCTACAGGGACTCTCGGACTGCCCGTGTACAGCAAGCAAGCATAGAATGTATTAGTGGTTACATAAAAACAAAAGCACAGTTAAATTTATAAATGATTTAAAACAAATATTTAATGAAACAAAACTAGAACAAACACTAACATAACCTCCTTCTATGCGATGCCCCTTGCAGAAAAAGGAGAACTAAACTAAGCTGCCATGAAAAAACCTACTTTTTCAAAATTAGCCCTTATAACATTCCTATTGTTTTTGGGCTTTCATTCGTTTGCCCAAAATTATGTACCCTTCACACCAAGATTTGATCAAGATCTGAAGGGTGATATTTTGTTAATAGGAAACAATATTCTGGGTCCCGATAACAATGCCTTTAATCAAAATAATGTCTATAACCATAACGTCGATATGACTTATATAGACATTGACAACGACAACTCCACATTTAGTTCTTCAAGCGCTGACCTTGAAATTCCCAACCCCAATTGTTATCAAATAATCTATGCAGGATTGTATTGGGGAGCAGTAACAAATGGAGATGAACCAATTGAAAATGTCAAACTAAAAGGCCCTAGTGGTGGGTATTTTGATGTCACCGGAGAAATAGTGTATAGTGCCAATGGTACTGCTACTGGAGATAGTTATCCCTACTCCTGTTATGCCGATGTAACGTCTATTGTAACCAGTCTTGACACCGATCTGGGGACTTACACCATCGCCAATGTATCTAGTGCACAAGGTGAAACAGGAAGTTTTAACCCATACAACGGAACAGGATATTCTGCTGGTTGGTCTCTCTTTGTGGTCTATGAAGACCCTACAATGCCTGGAAAATCCATTACTAGTTTTGATGGATTCAGTGCCATTAGTAGTAGTGTTAATTTAGACGTGCCAGTTTCTGGATTTAGAACCGTACCAGCACCCCAACCTGTAAGAGCTAATTTTGCTTTTGCAACGCTAGAAGGTGATAAACCTATTCAGAATGACAGATTGCTATTAAATAACGTTCCTTTATCAGCAGCGGATAGACCTGCAAATAACTTTTTTAACAGTTCGGTCACCCAGTTGAGTGCTTTACCTGTAGATAACCGAGTTCCCAATAGTACAAACACACTTGGATTTGACACAGGTGTGATGGTCGTACCTAATCCAGGCAACAATGTCATAGCTAATGATGCCACATCGGCTGTTGTTAGGTTGGAGAGTGATCAAGATGTCTATTTCCAATATTTCTATGCTTTTGCGGTAGAAATAATCGAACCCGATATCATTTTGACTAAAATAGTTGAAGATGACATGGGTAATGATATTGGTGGCCAATATGTAGGTTTAGGGCAACCATTAAATTATGTTATTGGGTTTCAAAACGTAGGTAATGACCATGCAACAAACTTCCAAATTAGAGATGTTTTACCTATCAACATTATCTTTAATTACCCTGAGGATTTAGTGTTGCCTCCCGGAGTTACGGTTGCCAGTTATGATCCCATAACAAGGGAAATCATATTTAACATTGACGATTCTTTAGTCGAAATCAATGACCCTGTTTATGAAATACGTATAGAAGTTCAAACTGTTGAAACCTGTGCCGATTTAGCAGATGCTTGCTCCAATATTATCAACAATCAAGCGTTTGCTTCCTATCAAGGTACTATCAATCCTGATTTCTTAATTACGGACGACCCCAGTTTAAGCAGCAATACTGGCTGTTTATTGAGTCCACAGGCTACTAACTTTTTGGTGGATCTAGATTGTACTTTTTCAGAAGACTTTATTTTATGTGGAGACAGTATTACTCTAACGGCAGCCGATGGGTATGATACTTATGAATGGTCCACTAACCCTTCAGGAAACCCGGTTATTGGTACGGGTCAAACCTTTACAGCTACCGAAGTTGGAACTTACTATTCATTCAACACAGCTCCAAATCCATGTCAATCCATTGCTCAAGAATATCATGTAACAACTTTTGGAGGAGATATTACCAACCCAGTCATTCCTTATGCTGACGAAGTAGTCACCTGTCCAAACGACGGAAAACTTTTGCCTAATATTTATTTATGTGGAGCGAATGATTTTGTAGACATTCAAACCAATATCTCTGGCACGACTTCTATAGTATGGGAACAATTAGATGAGTCTAGTTGTGCTGCTGTAGAAAATGCAGATTGTGCCAATGAAAATGACGCTTGTACCTGGAACCAAGTAGGAACAGGACCAAACTATACAGCTGATACGGCAGGTCAATTTAGTCTGACCATCAATTTTGAAGGAGGTTGTTATGTCCAATTCTATTTTAATGTCTATGAAAATTTACTGGAGCCCACAGTAACCGCAACCGACATCACTTGTGAATCTCCTGGAACCATCACCGTTAATGGTGTTCCCAGCGGATATGAATTTAGTTTGGATAATGTCAATTTCCAATCGAGTAACGTCTTCACTGTAACAACTCCAGGGATGTATACGGTTTATATTACTCAAACTGAAGTAGAAACTAATCCTTGTGTCTTCACAGTTCCAGATGTTCAAATTTTTGAAAGTGACTTTACAGCATCAACAATAATAGAACAACCTTTATGTTATGATGATTTTGGTAGCATTTATTTGGCAGCCAATGATGCCGACCCACAATACTATTTTTCGATTCATCAAAACGGAACATTGGTCAATAGTGTGGGACCACAAATGGAAAACAGTTACACTTTTGAAAATCTAAACCCCGGAATATATACGGTTAGTTTTGAAACCGATGATGGCTGTGAATATTCAGAAGAAATTGAAATTATTCAACCACCATTATTGACAGTAACCGCTGCATTAACAAGCCCCTTAACCTGTGACGACGGGGAAATCACTATTTATCCTGAAGGAGGAACACCTCCATATTTCTATTTCATTAATAGTGCTTCAGAATTTCAAACCGTTCCAGAATATACAGTTACAGCTCCTGGTACTTATGCTATTCTTGTTATGGACTCAAATAACTGTAGTGCTACAACGACCATTACTGTTGATGATATTCCAGAACCTGATTATACCGTTACATCTACTAATATAGAATGTGGTTTTACTTCTAACGGAACCATAACATTTGATGTTACCAATGCATACGGAACAACTTTAGAATACAGTATTGATGGCGGATCAACGTTTGTTGATGCTCCTGTTTTTACAAATTTAACAGAAGGTACCTATGAAGTTATAGTAAAGTATAGTTTGGATGATTCAGTATGTTATACCGAACCACAACAGGTAACCATAACTGCCGATTCTACGATTGAAGGTACAGTTGAACTCACCTCCCCTTACACATGTAACGGTAGTGGGACCATTACAGTGACGGGTGTAACGGGTGGTACGCCTCCCTATTCATACAGTATCGACGGGACCAACTTCCAGTCCGGCAATACCTTTACGGGCCTTACGGCCGGAACCTATACCATCACCGTACAGGATGCCAGTGGATGTTCCCTGGCAGTGGGAAGCATCACCATCGATGCCCTGGACCCGCCTACCGACATGGAGTTTGATATGACGGCCATTACCTGTCCTGCAAATTCATCCGATGTGACCATTACAAGTGTCACCGGAGGAAGCGGCGAGCTACAGTACCAGATCATAGCCCCCGCCTCGGCAGCTACCCCATACCAGACATCCAATACGTTCCCAGACCTGGCTCCGGGAACCTACACCTTCCAGGTGATGGATGCCAATGAGTGTACATACAGCGAGACCATGACCATCGATCCGCTACCGACCATTTCCTTGAGCACCGTGCTTACCAAGGACCTGGACTGTACGGCCAACCCAGATGCCA
>NZ_LBIQ01000024.1 GCF_001280515.1 Mangrovimonas sp. ST2L15
TGATAGCTCTCTCCTTCTGAGGCGGTCAATACAGCAGTACTTCCCTCACAGATGGTTACATCATCTCCTGCAGATACAACCAATTCTGGTGTTTCAGGTTGGGTCACTGTAACCGTTACTGAATCTGTGGAAGAACACTCGCCGGTTGTTACCGTTACCTCATAGGTCGTGGTTGCCGATGGGCTTACCTCAATACTTTGGGTCGTTGCCCCGTTGCTCCACTGATAGCTCTCACCACCGGTTGCGGTCAACACAACTGTGGATCCTACTTCCATGCTCACATCTGATCCTGCATCGGCAGTTGGTAAAGTATTAACGTTGACAGTCACGCTGGCGCTTCCGCTCTGCTCACCTTGGCTCACGGTCACTGTATATTCCGTAGTGGTATTTGGTGATACCTCAATACTTTGGGTA
>NZ_LBIQ01000025.1 GCF_001280515.1 Mangrovimonas sp. ST2L15
ATCTCCAAATTCCATTGCTCCACTACTACAAGCAGAAGAACAAGCTGTTTGGAATTCACCGTCTTTTACCGGGCGTCCATCACGTTGTGCATCCAAAATAGTCTTTTGAGTCTTTTGGATACACATAGAACATTTTTCCATCACACCACGAGAACGTACAACCACATCTGAATTAAGTACCATACGACCTAAATCATCATTCATGTGGTAATCAAACTCGTCATTATTGCTATATAAGAACCAGTTGAAACGACGCACGTTATAAGAACAGTTGTTAGCACAATATCTTGTTCCTACACAACGGTTATAAGCCATTTGGTTTTGACCTTGACGACCGTGAGAAGTTGCCGCTACTGGACAAACAGTTTCACATGGTGCGTCATCAC
>NZ_LBIQ01000026.1 GCF_001280515.1 Mangrovimonas sp. ST2L15
TTTGTCCAAGTGATCTCACCATTACAATTATCTGTAGCAGTAGCACCACCATTTGAAGCCAACCAAGCTTCGATACCACCTTGGTCACCATCAGCACTACACTCAATGGCAATGTCAGAGGCAGGGGTATCAATAACCGGAGCCGTTGTATCTTGAATAGTGATGGTCTGTGACACCGAAGATGAGTTGTTACACGCATCAGTGAATGTCCACGTTCTGGTCACCACAATGTTACAAGGATCTGTATCGTCCATGCTGTCCACAGCAGTAGCTGTAATGTCACCAGCACAGTTGTCTGTAGCAGTCAACTCACCAGCAGCAGGCATATCGCCGATACACTCGTAAGTGATATCTGCAGGAGCGTCAGGAGCCACTGGAGCAGTTGTATCTTGAATATTGA
>NZ_LBIQ01000027.1 GCF_001280515.1 Mangrovimonas sp. ST2L15
TGATAGCTCTCTCCTTCTGAGGCGGTCAATACAGCAGTACTTCCCTCACAGATGGTTACATCATCTCCTGCAGATACAACCAATTCTGGTGTTTCAGGTTGGGTCACTGTAACCGTTACTGAATCTGCGGAAGAACATTCGCCGGTTGTTACCGTTACCTCATAGGTTGTGGTTGCCGATGGACTTACCTCAATACTCTGGGTCACGGCCCCGTTGCTCCACTGATAGCCCTCACCACCGGTTGCGGTCAACACAACTGTGGATCCTACATCCGCCGCCATATGTG
>NZ_LBIQ01000028.1 GCF_001280515.1 Mangrovimonas sp. ST2L15
GATGGTGATCTCCTCGGATGGGGAGGCTCCGGTCACTTCTCCCGTGGTTGGGTCAATCACCGCAACCGGTGGCTGGGGATCTGCAAAACTGAAGGTCCCGCCGGGTTCGCCCGTAAGGGTCACCACCGCTCCGTCACAGGTAGGGTCTACCGTAAAACTCGTGTCGGCAAATGGCTCGATGATCAGATAAAATACTGGGTCGGGGCTTACTGCGGGACAAGAAGGAGTTCCATTAGGCTGAACATTAACCCAAATAGGCGTAGAAGGCCCTGAAGCCGTATAAGGACTATCCAAGGCACCAGTACCTGAATCAGCATCAGCAAAACTAGAATGATAAGTCACAGTGAAATCATCTGGGTTTTGTGTCCCTAAAATGCCAGAAGTTTGTGATTCCAAATCAAAATCGGCTACACCGTCATTGCTTTCGTCATCACATTGAACCATATCCTCAACAGGATTAATAAATCCAGTCAAGGGAACAGTCACCGTAACATCATCCGTCACCACGACTGTTTCTCCATTGCAAATGTTATATGTTACTTGAGCGGTATAAGTTGTGGTTTGTGAAGGACATGCCTCAAATTCTGGATCTGTACTGACTACATTTCCATCAGAATCCAACCAAGCAAACTCTATAATACTATCGCCATTAGGCACAAATCTCCAGGCCTCCGATTGTCCTAAGGTCTCATCGACTTCCCATGGAGAATCTGAGGTTTGTCTACCGGGAGGCACATAGGCTTCTGTTCCCGCATTATTTTGAATTCCAACTACTGCCGCCCCTCCTTGCCAAGAATTACAAACAGGTTTATTCTTAATATATATATCTATAACATTTGTTGTTTCATAAAAAACAGCCATATGAGTTGCTTGCTGGGAATTACAACTGTACATATTTACATTGTAAAATGAAACAGCTAATACCCTATTTGGATAAGTCCCTATAACCTCCCATGCAATTTCATCTGAATTACTAGTAGCAGGATTAATGTCATGGCAAGGTGTAAAAACATTTGCCTCAGCAAGAGTTGCATTTGTGTTATTGGGTAAGTTTTGTGTAAAAGCCCAAGCATTTCCAGTATCAGACGGATCAACCTCAAACCTAATTACACCATTGGAACCAACCTGAAATTGCGTTTCTGTATCTCCAAAAAAACAGAAATCAAAAGGTAAAGTTCCAACTGCAGACCAAGCATCATCAATATTGGTGTTCATCGAATTTGATAAACCACTAAAAGGGAACGGCGGTGCATACACAATGGATTCGATATTATAAGTGTCTGTTTCACCAATATCCAAAAAATCAGCAAAAAGTGTTGTACACGTTTCTTCACATGTTAATTCCACATCATTACCTGCATCCACATAAGGATTCCCTGGTAAGGAGGCCCCTACAATAACTTGTATTGTTGGAGTATTGGAACTTTGACAACCCAAAGGATTTGTATCTGTTATAACCAGTGAAACCGTATAGATCCCACCTTCTGTGTATTCATGAGTGACTGTTTGGCCGGTTGCTGCATTACCATCATCAAAGGTCCAACTATAAGTTGCATCGGATCCATCTATGGAGAAAGTTCCAGAACCATTGAAAGTAACCGTTTCATTAAGATCTACAAATATGGTTCCGGATCCATCGCCGGAAGGAACAGTTGAATCTATACTCGCTGTTATATCTTGACACGGTGTTACACACGCAATATCAGCAGCAAAACCTAATGTAGCACCTGTAGCTGATCCTCCAGTACTATCAAATTCAATAGTAATACAACCAGAAGCGTTACTTGTAGAGGCCTCAATGGTACCAGGGCTACTAGCCGGACCACCACCAGAGTAAGTTCCTATTAACGGTGCCGTTGTGTCTTCCCCATCATAAATATACATGAATACCGAGTTCAACTGGGTACTAAATGCAGTAAAGTCCAACTGAATAAATTGTCCTGTTTCTTCGGGGCATATGGTTAAAACATAATTTTCATTCAAACTGTATCCTGAGGTTGAACCTCCTGAATCATATAACGTACCTGAACATTGGGTAAAGGTTCCATTTTGCATCAATATATCTTGGGACCAACCAACTACGGCAAAAAATAAACATAGGGAAATTGTAAATAAATACTTCATTTTCAATAGTAGCTATTTATTAATTAAATTGAGATAGAATAATGATAAACCAATTAGTATTGTCTATCCTATATGTGAGATTATACTTTTCATAAAAGGAAAAATTATACTTCAAAGGGTTAAAAGTTTCCTTTTTAGGATTAGCATCCCTTGTTAAGTTCTGAGTATAATTATTGAATAATGGTACCTCAGATAACAATGGGTAAGGTTTATCATTCCCTTGAGGATATTCAATAAACTGAACTCTATTTCTTAATATATTCTTTAGATCTTTTAAACGCTGTGGTTTGTTTAAGACCAACTCATCCAATCGATCCCCGTAAACTTCCTTTAACATTTTATACTCCTTATCTGTTAACGGATCTTCAACATTGGACTTAAAATTTACTGATTGAGTTAATTTGGGATTAGTTCTCTTACCCTGGCTATATCCACATTGGCATAAAAAGCCAACAAAAGCTGTCAGCATCAAAAGCTTAAGTTTCATTTTCATAGTTAATTTTTTCTTAAAAGAGCCTAAAAATAATAAAAAATTAAAACTACTCACGTTAATATTTCCTGCATTTTAATAATCTGTTAAGATTCCCGACGGTTCAAGGGGAAATTCTTATCTTTGCAAATTGAATTACTACCACTTTTAAGGAGCGATAATGAAATTTGATGAAAATATAGAAGAGTTTGAATCTATTGGAGATAACCACATAGGAACATCCCATGAAACACCTCTGAGAGTCGATGCTTTCAAACTCAGTAATGATGAAAAAATAGACATCATTAAGGATGATGTGAGACATATTATGGAGACCTTGGGATTAGATTTAACAGACGACAGTCTTAAAGGAACTCCTCTAAGAGTTGCTAAGATGTTTGTTAAGGAAATTTTTGGCGGTTTACACCCAAAAAGCAAACCAAGCGCTTCTACTTTCGACAACAAATACAAATATGGTGAAATGCTGGTTGAAAAAAACATTACCTTATATTCAACTTGTGAGCATCATTTACTTCCTATAGTAGGTAAAGCCCACGTAGCTTATATTTCAAATGGAAAGGTTGTTGGACTATCCAAAATGAACCGTATTGTAGATTACTATGCAAAAAGACCTCAAGTACAAGAACGTTTAACCATTCAAATTGTTAAAGAACTTCAAGAAGTTCTAAACACTCAAGACGTAGCCTGTGTAATTGATGCCAAACACCTTTGCGTCAACTCCAGAGGAATTAGAGACATAGAAAGCAGTACCGTTACGGCAGAATTTGGCGGTCGTTTTAAAGAAAAAGAAATTAGGAGAGAGTTTTTAGACTATATTCAGTTAGAAACTAAATTTTAATCACCCCCTACCTTTTATAACTCATGCATTTGTATCAAGAGCAGCCCATTAAAATTTACAATTCCCTTTCCGGAGAAAAAGAACTTTTCAAACCTATTAATGACGGCTATGTAGGCATGTATGTCTGCGGACCTACAGTATATAGCAATGTCCATTTAGGAAATGTTAGGACTTTTATGTCTTTTGATATGGTCTTTAGGTACCTTAAGCATTTGGGATATAAGGTAAGATATGTGCGAAATATTACAGATGCAGGTCACTTAGAAAACGATGCTGATGAAGGGGAAGACCGCATTGCTAAAAAAGCACGTTTAGAATCTATTGAACCAATGGAAGTGGTTCAGCGCTATACTGTAGATTTTCATAATATTCTGAATAAATTTAATTTTTTACCTCCTAGTATTGAACCTACAGCAACCGGACATATTATTGAACAAATTGAATTGATCAAAGATATTCTTCAAAATGGTTTTGCCTACGAAATTAACGGTTCGGTATATTTTGATGTCGTTAAGTTTAATGAAAGTCATGACTATGGTAAGCTAAGCAAGCGAAATCTTGAAGATATGATTCACAACACTCGTGAACTTGATGGTCAGAGTGATAAACGAAATCCTCAGGACTTTGCGCTGTGGAAAAAGGCAGAGCCTCAACATATCATGCGATGGCCTTCACCTTGGAGCGATGGATTTCCTGGCTGGCATCTAGAGTGTACTGCTATGAGCACAAAATACCTAGGAGAACATTTTGATATTCATGGAGGTGGCATGGATTTGAAGTTTCCTCATCATGAATGTGAAATTGCTCAAAATGAAGCTGCCAAAGGACAGTCACCTGTTAATTATTGGATGCATGCAAACATGCTTATCATGAATGGTAAGAAAATGGCCAAATCAACTGGCAACTTTATTCTACCAAATGAAATTTTCACAGGAGATAATGCCAATATAACCAAAGCTTTTTCTCCTTCAGTTGCTAGATTCTTTATGCTTCAAGCTCATTACAGAAGCGTTTTGGACTTTACAAATGACGGTTTATTAGCTAGTGAAAAAGGATTTAACCGTTTAATGGAAGCCATTAACCACTTGGATCATTTACCTGTTTCAACAACAAGTAGTATAGATCTACCAAGTTGGATTCAAAAATGTTATGATGCGATGAATGATGATTTCAATTCGCCCATTTTAATAGCAAATTTGTTTGAAGGGGTTAAATATATCAATCAAATAAAAGAAGGTAATGAATCGATAAGTCAAGAAGATTTAAACAGCTTTAAAAATACCATTCACACCTTTGTTTTTGATGTTCTGGGATTGTTACCTAGCCAATCCAGTTCTGATAATTCAGACGATAAACTGACAGGTACCGTTGAATTACTTATCAAGTTACGACAAGAAGCTCGAGCTAATAAGAACTTTGCGCTTTCAGACCAAATTAGGGACGAACTTACCTCTTTAGGAATTCAATTAAAAGACGGAAAAGAAGGCACTACATTTTCAACAAATTAAGCATATGAAAAACATCTTGATAAAACCGTTTATCTATTTGGTAAAGTTTTATCAAGGTGCCATTTCACCTCTATTCCCTGCTACTTGCAGATACCAGCCCACTTGCTCTCATTATACCATTGAAGCTTTACAAAAGCATGGTCTTTTAAAAGGCAGTTGGTTGGCAATTAAGAGGATTTTTAGTTGCCATCCTTGGGGAGGTAGTGGTTATGACCCAGTTCCTGAAAAGGATGACAAATAGCCCACGCGCCGGCTCGCCTGTTCTCTAAAAATGTACCCGTACATTTTCTTAACGTTCCAGCGCCTTAGGGAGGTAGTGGTTATGACCCAGTTCCTGAAAAAGACCAAAAAAAATAACGTATTGTTATAATTCTTTTATTTTTTCTCCGTGTTTCAATTGGCTATATTTACCCTTTAAAATTAAACTCTATGTTTTTACTTAAATTCGATTGGAATCCCGTCTCAGGAATTGATATTATCGGAAATTTCAAAATCCATTTTTATAGTGTCATGTGGATTATTGCCTTTCTTTTGGGATGGCAAATCATGAAACGAATTTTCATTCGAGAAAAAGTAAAACTTGAATATTTAGACCCTTTATTTCTTTATACGGTTCTAGCTACTTTAATAGGTGCCAGATTGGGTCATGTCTTATTTTATCAAGCCGAATTAATTAAGGAAGATTTCTTTAGCATTTTCCTTCCCTTCAGTTTTAAAAACGGGATCGAATTCACAGGGTTTCAAGGATTGGCAAGCCATGGAGCGGCCATTGGAATCATTACTGGCATGTATTTATACCGAAGAAAATACAAATATAAAACCCTAATGTGGATCTTGGACCGAATTGTTATACCTGTAGCAAGTGGCGCAATCTTTATTAGGATAGGTAACTTTATAAACTCTGAAATAATAGGTAAAATAACCGATTCACAATTAGGAGTCCGATTCATTCAGGATGAATACAGCAAATATGAAATTGTCAAATTAACAGGGATCAATAAGGTTCAAGAGGCTTATATGGCGGTAACAAACAACCCACAGTTTTCCAATCTATTGGAGGCTGTTCCTTATAGACATCCCGCTCAATTATATGAGTCCTTTTGTTACATTATTGTATTTTTAATTTTAGTGTGGGTTTACCTTAAAACCAATAAAGGACAACAAGAAGGATTCTTATTTGGCCTATTTTTAGTTTTCTTATGGACCGTTCGGTTCTTTGTTGAATTTGTCAAAGAGGCACAGGTTGACGAGCGTGCCACATGGGCTTTAAATACAGGTCAATGGTTAAGCATACCTTTTATTCTTTTAGGTTTCTATTTCATGTTTGTTTATAAACCAAAACACAAAGTTTCATAAAGCCATGAAATTAAAAAACGTGTCTTTATACTGTTTGCTAATGGGAGGTATTTTCAGCTTTTCATGTAAAGAAAAACCTGAACAAAATAATATTAAGCAAACACAGATCAATTTTAAGAAAGAAGGTGAATTAAAGCTATTTCAACAAAAGACAGATTCCATTGTAAAGCAATTGGATATTGAAATAGCCGATTCTGAATATGAAAGAGAAACAGGCTTGATGTACCGTCAATCTATGCGAGACAGTCAAGGAATGCTTTTTGTTTTTCAAGATTACAACCCAAGATGGTTCTACATGAAGAATACCCAAATTGCTTTGGATATTATTTATCTGGACAAAGACCAAAAGATTGTCAGTTTTCAAAAGAATGCCCAACCCATGAATGAAACCTCTTTACCCTCAAATAAACCGGCCATGTACGTATTGGAAGTAAATGCCGGTTTGTCTGATCAATGGGGCTTAAAAGTAGGCGATTCCATATCCTATATTAGAAATTAATTTATTTACACATATATAATAAAAAAAAGCCTTTCCAATTGGAAAGGCTTTTTAATTAAATCTATTTAGTTTTATATTTAAGCTTCTGCTGTTTCTTCAACAACTTCTTCTTTCTTTCTTAAACTTTCCTTAGCATCACCTTTTTTCACTGAATCATACATGATTGGTGTTGCAATAAACAAGGATGAATAGGTACCAACAACTACACCAACTATCAAGGCAAACATAAATCCTCTAATTGAATCACCTCCGAAGAAGAAAATAGCCAACAACACCACCAAGGTAGTAAGTGAGGTATTCAATGTTCTACTTAATGTACTGCTCAATGAAGAGTTAATTACCTTATGGAATGGCCAAGCTGTATGTTCATTGAAGAACTCTCTAATTCTGTCAAACACAACCACAGTATCATTCAATGAATAACCAATAACCGTTAAGATGGCGGCAATAAAAGCTTGGTCAATCTCCATGGAGAATGGCATAAACTTATAGGTTAAAGAGAACACCCCAAGAACAATAATCACATCATGGAAAACAGCCGCAACTGCCCCCAATGAGAATTGCCATCTCTTGAATCGTAACAAGATATAAAGGAAAACCACTAACAACGATCCTAAAACCGCCCAGAAAGACTCTTTCTTAAGATCATCTGCAATCGTTGGACTTACTTTATAATATTTCATTAAACCAACTGTCTTATGCTCATTGTCACTGATGAAATCATCATAACTAGCATCTCCTAAATATGGTTGTAATTCAGTGTAAAGTGATTTTCTAATCTCTTCATCAACTTCAGCTCCTGTTTCGTCAACTTTATATTTGGTAGTTATTTTTAATTGATTTGCGTTACCAAAAGTTTTGGCATCTGCACTTCCAAAGAAATCATTTAAAGTCTTAGAAATCTCTGAAGAGCTAACTGCTTGTGGGAAACGAACTTGATACGTTCTACCTCCAACGAAATCAACTCCTTGATCCAAACCATTTGTAAACAAAGAACCTAAGCTTATTACTAGTAAAGCTCCTGATAAAATGTAAGCCACCTTACGCTTCTTCAAGAAATTAATATTGATATTTCTAAATAAGTTTTTAGTAACACCGGTTGAGAACGTTAAGGTTCCTCCTCTATTCACATACCAATCTACTATCAATCTTGTAATGAAAATAGCAGTAAACAATGATGTACCAATACCAATTAATAAGGTAGTAGCAAATCCTTTAATTGGTCCTGTACCAAATACAAATAAGATTAAGGCCGTTAAACCAGTTGTAATGTTAGCATCTAAAATAGAAGATAAAGCATTACTAAACCCGTCTTGAATGGCTTCTTTTTGTCCTTTACCTTTTTCAAGTTCCTCACGGATTCTTTCAAAGATAAGTACGTTAGCATCTACAGACATACCAATTGTCAAAACGATACCCGCAATACCTGGCAAAGTTAACACTGCTCCTAATCCTGAAAGAACTCCAAAGATTAAAAGTATGTTGAACAGCATAGCGATATCAGCAAATAAACCACCTTTTCCGTAATAAACGATCATCCATAATAGAACCAAGGCCAATGCAATTGCAAATGATAACTGACCGCTATCAATAGCCTCTTGCCCTAAAGATGGTCCTACTACTTCACTTTGAATAATATCTGCTGATGCTGGCAACTTACCTGCACGTAAAACGTTAGCTAAGTCGGTTGCCTCATTAAGAGTGAAATCTCCAGAGATTTGAGAGTTCCCTCCAGAAATAGCCCCAGTGGTTACACCTGGTGCAGAATAGACAACGTTATCAAGAACGATGGCAATTTGACTTTGTTGTTGGTAAGCAACACCGGTCATTTCTTCCCAAATTTTAGCTCCTTTGCTATTCATTTGCATAGAAACAACTGGCTTACCTGTTGGACCATATTCTTGACGAGCATCTGTAATTACAGCTCCACTTAGAGGAGGCATGTTATCACGGTTTCCTGCTAAAGCATACAATTCAACTATTTCACTATCGGTATCAGGTTTTCCAAAGGCAAATTTCACATATCTAAAATCTGCAGGCAACAAAGCTCTTACTTGAGGCATATTCAAGTATTCTTCCATAGTTCCCTTATCCTTAGTAGCAAATTGAGCTACTACCGGACCACCTTGGTAACCAAATCCTTTGATTAATTTTCCAATAGGGTTGTTATCATTGACAGCTGTTGAATCTGGATCGTCTCCTAAAAGATCTGCAATTTTATCATCTTGGGTAGTATCGGTTGCAACTGTAGAATCGGCTTGCTTTTCAGCATCCTTCTCAGTTTCCATGTCTTTCAACAATTCATTAGCATCACTAAGGAAGTTCAAAAATTGATCTCCCCTGTAAGCATCCCAAAATTCTAATTGAGCTGTACTTTGTAATAGTTTTGTTGCACGCTCTACATCCTTAACACCAGGCAACTCCACTAGAATTCTTCCAGAATTCCCTAAACGTTGAATGTTTGGTGATGTTACACCAAATTCATCGATACGCTTACGTAATACTTCAAATGCAGATACAATGGATTCATCAACCTTTCTTTCGATAATTGGTTGCACCTCACTGTCGGACATATCAAAAGTAATCTCCTCACTTAAGGTTCTATTTCCAAAAATATCAGGAGACGCTAATTTTTTATCTCCTTTGATTTCGTCAAAGGCAATAAAGAAATCTTCTACAAAGGTGTTTTGACTAGTTACTTGCGCTTCTGAAGCATTATCCAATGCTTGATTGAAAGTGGCGTCTTTAGAGTAATTTGCAAGTCCTTTCAAAATGTCTTTCACAGACACTTGTAAAATAACGTTAACCCCACCTTTTAGGTCCAGACCTAAATTCATGGAGTTGTCCTTAACTTGGTTATAGGTATAATCGGCTACACCTAAACTGAATACTTTTTCGTTGGAAATAGAATCTAAAAACTGACGTTCTTTTGCCGCATCTCCACTGGCATAAGCCCTTGCTTCATCTTCAATACTATTTGCTTTAAATGTAAAGGAAAGCTGGTAAATACTTACCAAGCCGAACAAAATTGCAAACAGTTTTACTAGTCCTTTGTTCTGCATTATCTATTATATTAATTAGTTTATTTTAGTTTTTTAACGTTATTTTTAAAAACGAGCAAATATATGATTTACACAATGAATACCCAATAGAATTTAATATTTTGTAAAAAAAAAGAGCGACCATATAGTCGCTCTTTTTTTTATCTGAAATTCCATCCTATTAATTCTGTGGATTTGGAACTTGAAGTTCTGTATATCCCTCTGGAATTGTCATGTCAAATTTATCATCAGAAACCTCTTCTTTTCTTAATTCTTTAATTTCATAAGTCAAGGTAATTTCAGCTTCTGGTTGATTCATTTTCATAACCATATATAAAGGAAAACCTTCCAGTTTTGAACCATAACCGGAAAACTGTTCAGAAACTGCTTGAATTTTATCTGTCACAAAATACTCTGAAGTCATTTTCATGCCTCCTTCTTCAATTGTCACAAAATATTGTTGACATTCATAGCCTAAAACAGTTTTAGTTTCAGTCCCTTTTTCTACGGTCATTTTATCTAAATCTTCCTGTGTAGGCGCTATATCCTTTTTAGAATACATCTTGCCTCCCATGTTATTCATCAACAATAACATCTTTTTGGCTTTAGCATCAATGATGGTAATCGTTTCACCAGCCATTAAATTATTAGATTCAGACCGTGTTTTGTCCCCCTTAAAATAAGTGGTTGTAGTCATATCACCCATCATCGCCAATTGCCCTTGAACTTCTGCATTGTTGCTTGACATGGTCATACTGCCCACGGCTACACCTTCATCAAAACTTTCTTGAGAAAATACGGAAAGATGAATAGATAATAAAAATAGAAAAACGAATCTTTTCATAAATTCAGACCAATTAAACATCTAATAAACCATTTGTTTTACTCACACCTTCGGCACTGGTAAACATCTGTTGCTTTTCTTCTTCAGACAATTCAATTTCAACTACTTTTTCAATTCCTTTTCTACCTAAAACAACTGGAACACCGATACAAAGATCATTTAATCCATATTCACCTTCCAACAAGGTAGAACAAGGGAAAATTTTCTTTTGGTCACAAGCAATAGCTTGTACCAAAGCGCTTACAGCTGCTCCTGGAGCATACCACGCAGAAGTTCCTAAAAGCTTGGTTAAAGTAGCTCCACCAACTTTGGTATCTTCTTTCACCTGGTCCAATCTTTCTTCTGAAATAAATTCGGTAACAGGCACAGAATTTCTAGTAGCTAAACGGGTTAATGGAACCATGCCCACATCACTGTGACCACCAATTACCATTCCGTCAACATCACTAATTGGAGCTCCTAAAGCTTCTGCCAATCTGTATTTAAATCTAGCTGAATCTAAAGCTCCACCCATTCCTATAATTCTGTGTTTTGGCAAACCTGAAGTTTTGTGAGCCAAATACGTCATAGTATCCATAGGATTACTTACTACAATCAAAATGGTATCTGGAGATTGCTCAATTAGGTTTGAAGTTACACTTTGAACAATTCCGGCATTGATTCCAATCAATTCTTCTCTAGTCATTCCAGGTTTACGGGGAATACCAGAAGTAATAACACAGATATCACTACCTGCAGTCTTGGTGTAATCGTTTGTTACACCCGTAATTTTTGTATCAAAACCATTCAAAGAGGCTGTTTGCATTAAATCCATTGCTTTACCTTCAGCATATCCTTCTTTGATATCCAATAAAACAACTTCTGAAGCAAAATTTTTAATCGCAATATATTCGGCACAACTAGCCCCTACTGCTCCTGCTCCAACTACTGTAACTTTCATGTATTTAATTTTTTAAGATTTGTAAATAATTCCCACAAATTTAAAACTTTTCGAGCAATATGGATTCCAGATTTAAGGAAATATAAAATCAAACACAAACTTTTTTAACTTCAAACGATTGAAGTTTTTAGAACTCAAAATTCAAAGGGTGTATGAAAAAAGGAAAGTTATAATTTGGCCTTATAAATTATAATTGATACCAACTATTAAGTTGGTGAATTTACCGAAAGTGATCATTGAGTTAAATGAAAAATCATGGAATCGATAGTCTACTCCTAAATCGGCCTTGAACATTGATTTACTGTCAGCCAGATTTTCCAAAGCACTATTTAGAGTCTCTAGTAAACCTTCTCCTTCTCCGCCCATAGTATACTTAAAACTACTTGATGTCAAACCCAAAGCCGATGAAATAGTCCAATTGCTAAATTCCTTTGAAGCTAAAAGATTAAAAGCCCAGGATTTCCCGTCTACAGAAATGGTATTTAAGGAACCCAAAGGAGTACTTACGGCAGAAAATGTATTACTTACGGAATAGTTTGAATATGAAACTAAGGCAGCCAAATTAAAAGTAGGCTCTGCATTACTTTTTTGAAACCATTGATTCAGATTATGCTGCAATCCAAAACCTAAAATTTGATAATCGGTCTTTTTAATCTTGATTTCTGGAGAATACCTAACAATCACTGTAGTTCCTTTCCAAAGTCCCATTGACACTTGTAATTGGGCATGTTTCACATTGGATTCATTCAATCCTTCAGGAGAGTCAAATTCAAAGGTGTAATCTCCGATATGTCCTTCCAAAGGCACAAAATCATCTCCTCCAAGTGCAGTTGGAGAATAAGCTGTGGTTTCGTCGCCTTGAATGGTTAAATTGTAAAGTTGGGATTCGTCAATTAAAAAAGAATCATACTTAGAGTTGACAAACAACATGTTTCCTTGAAGAGAAAACTCAAAATCCCATAAGTCTTTTGCTTTAGCCGATGTGTACCAACCTCCTGAAGATTGGTACACTGCAGCCTCTGCAGCTGGAGTCACATATTGCTCTGATAGGAACACCAAATCCTGTGTCACTCCAACTAAATCCTCAATTTGTGCAAACACAGTCGAGGAAATAAATATAAAGAATAAAGATAGTCTATACATCAATATTCGCGTAGATGGCATTCTTCTCAATGAATTCTCTACGAGGTGGTACATCATCACCCATTAACATAGAAAAAATGCGATCTGCCTCACTACCGTTATCAATATTTACTTGTCGAAGGGTTCTAAATTCAGGATTCATGGTTGTATCCCATAACTGCTCTGCATTCATCTCTCCAAGACCTTTGTAACGTTGAACGCTTACACTTCCTCCAAACTCTTCTGCAATACCATCACGCTCCTTATCATTCCAAGCGTAACGTTTTTTATTACCTTTTTTAACCAAATACAAAGGAGGCGTTGCGATATAGACGTGTCCGTTTTCAATCAATTCCTTCATATATCTAAAGAAGAACGTTAAGATTAAAGTAGCAATGTGGCTACCATCAATATCCGCATCACACATAATAACGATTTTGTGATAACGTAATTTGGTAAGATTTAAAGCTTTACTATCTTCTTCGGTTCCAATGGTCACCCCTAAAGCCGTAAAAATATTTTTAATCTCTTCATTTTCAAACACCTTATGCTGCATCGCCTTCTCCACATTCAAAATTTTACCACGTAGCGGTAAGATTGCTTGAAAGTTTCTATCACGTCCTTGTTTTGCAGTTCCACCTGCAGAATCACCCTCTACAAGGAACACCTCACATTTTGCAGGGTCTTGCTCGGAGCAATCACTTAATTTTCCTGGTAGACCACCAATGCTCATCACCGTTTTACGCTGAACCATTTCACGGGCCTTTTGGGCCGCATGACGCGCTTGGGCCGCCAAGATTACTTTTTGAACAATAATTTTAGCATCATCTGGATGCTCTTCCAAATAATCGGTTAGCATTTCAGAAACCGCTTGACTTACGGATGCCGAAACTTCTCGGTTACCTAATTTGGTTTTGGTTTGTCCCTCAAACTGAGGTTCCGCAACTTTAACCGATACGATTGCCGTTAATCCTTCTCTAAAGTCGTCTCCTGAAATTTCAAACTTCAGTTTATCTAACATTCCAGATTCATCAGCATATTTCTTTAAGGTATGTGTTAAACCTCTACGGAAACCGGATAAGTGAGTCCCTCCTTCATGAGTATTAATATTATTTACATAAGAGTGTAAATTTTCAGCATAGGACGTATTATACACCATGGCCACCTCAACAGGAATACCATTTTTCTCTCCTTCAAAAGCAATTACATCCTTCATGATAGGCTCTCTTGTTCCGTCTAAATACTTCACAAACTCAGTCAACCCCTCTTCAGAATAAAATATTTCACCTTCAAATTCACCATCCTTATCAGTCGCTCTTCTATCTGTCAATACAATGGTGATTCCCTTATTCAAATAAGCCAATTCACGCATTCTACTAGCTAAAGTATCATAACTGTATTCTAACGTTTGTTGGAAGATTTGTGGATCTGGTTTAAAACTTACAATGGTTCCTCTTTCCTCAGTTTCTCCAATCGGTTTTACTGGATAAAGTGATTTTCCACGTTCATATTCTTGTTCCCAAATTTGACCATCTCTATAAACTGTTGCTCTTAAATGTTCTGATAGCGCATTCACACAACTCACACCAACACCATGTAAACCTCCAGAGACCTTGTAGGAATCTTTATCAAATTTACCCCCAGCTCCAATTTTGGTCATAACTACTTCAAGAGCAGATATTCCTTCCTTTTTATGAAGATCAACAGGAATACCACGACCATTATCCTCTACGGTAATGGAATTATCCTCATTAATGGTCACTTTTATTCGATCGCAATGACCTGCCAAAGCTTCGTCAATGGAGTTGTCCACCACCTCATAAACCAAATGGTGAAGCCCTCTTACACCAACATCACCAATATACATGGAAGGACGCATTCTTACGTGCTCCATCCCTTCTAATGCCTGAATACTATCGGCGGAATACTGCTTTTTAGCTTCTTCGCTCATAAAATATATTTTAGTTATTTAGCTGTTTTAATTCAATGATCTGAACCAGAAAAAACTTGTTCTTTAACCATAAAAAAATGCACTCAGTGCATCTAGGTTCAGACTTTCAAATATACGAATTAAAAGCCCCTTTTAAAAGCATTTGAGATACTTTACCATTAAATTATCAACAATTGTTAATTTCCAGAAAACCTCTTAAAACCGCTAAAAAGTACCTTAAATTGAATTTTACCCACTTTTAACATTTCCAGCAAACTTGATAAAATGACAAAATCCCGCATAAGCGGGATTCTGAAAAATAAAGAAAGGAATTAAAACAACAAAAAACAACTTTTAATAGGCATCGGCGTGCACTTTTGACACAGCCCTACCAGATGGCTCATTCATATTTTTAAAGGCTTCGTCCCATTCCAAAGCAATTTTAGTACTACACGCAACACTTGGCTCTTGAGGTACACACATAGCTGCAGCATCACTTGGGAAATGATCAGCAAAGATGGAACGATAATAAAATTCTTCTTTGGATGTAGGTGTTTGAATTGGAAATTTATATTTGGCATTCGCCAATTGCTCATCTGATACAACATCATTAACAACCTGCTTCAAGGTATCAATCCAACTGTATCCTACACCATCACTAAATTGCTCTTTTTGTCTCCAAGCAACACTCTCGGGCAAATAACTTTCAAATGCTTTTCTAATGACCCATTTCTCCATACGTTCGCCATTAATCATTTTATCTTGAGGATTAATGCTCATAGCTACATCCATAAATTCCTTATCTAAAAATGGAACCCTTCCTTCAATACCCCAAGCCGCTAAACTTTTATTAGCCCTAAGACAATCATACATATGCAATTTACTAAGTTTCCTAACAGTCTCTTCATGGAACTCTTTGGCATTTGGCGCCTTATGGAAATAAAGATATCCACCGAACAATTCATCAGCTCCTTCTCCAGACAAAACCATCTTGATCCCCATAGATTTAATCACTCGGGCCATAAGATACATCGGGGTACTGGCACGTACAGTAGTAATATCATATGTTTCAAGGTTGTAAATTACATCTCGAATAGCATCCAAGCCTTCTTGGATTGTGAATTTAATTTCATGATGTATGGTTCCAATATGGTCTGCAACCTTTCTAGCGGCTGCCAAATCAGGCGACCCTTCCAAGCCAACAGAAAAGGAATGCAATTGCGGCCACCAAGCATCAGCCACGTCTCCACTTTCGATTCTTTTCTGGGAAAACTTTTTAGCAATAGCCGAAGTAACCGAAGAATCCAATCCGCCACTTAGCAATACCCCGTAAGGTACATCACTCATCAATTGTCTGTGTACCGCATCTTCAAGCGCTTGTCTTAACTTTTCGATACTAGTTTCATTTTCCTTAACAGCATCAAAATCCACCCAATCTCTTTTATACCATTGAACCATTTCACCATCCCTACTATGTAAATAGTGTCCCGGAGGAAACAACTCAATTTTTGCGCAATAGGTTTCCAGTGCTTTTAATTCTGAAGCGACATAAAAAGTTCCATTTTCATCCCACCCTATATATAATGGTATTATTCCCATATGGTCTCGGGCAACGAAATATTCATCCTTCTCCACATCATAAATAGCAAATCCAAAAATGCCATTCATTTCATCAATAAAGTCAACGCCCTTTTCTTTATATAAAGCCAAAATCACTTCACAATCACTCTCCGTCTGAAACTCATAATCTCCTTCAAACTGTTTTCTTAACTCTCTGTGGTTATATATCTCTCCATTAGCCGCTAAAACCAAACTTTTATCATGAGAAAAAAGAGGTTGCTTTCCTGAAGCTGGATCTACAATCGCTAACCGCTCATGAGCCATTATAGCCTTATCATTATCAAAGATTCCACTCCAATCTGGACCACGATGACGAATTTTTTTAGACATCTCCAATACTTGAGATCTTAAAACCTCAGACTTCTGCTTTAAATCAAACGCACATACAATTCCACACATATTTTTAAAACTTAGTATTAATAACGAAGCAAATATGCGTTTATAGTTTCATTTTAAAAACACTAAATATATTTTTAATTTCAATTATAAACTTTAAATTATAAAACAATATTAATTTAAAACAATTCATCCTCTTTTTGGAAGATCTAGTTAACTTTTCATATCATTTTTTCAAAAAATTCGTTTAATTGGATAGATGATTTTATCTTTAAGTCTTTAAAAAATTGTACAATGAAAAAACACCTATTAAAAACCTCTCTATTTATTTTTTGCTTTTCGCTTTTTTCTGTGGGAACCAGCGCCCAAGATTTTAAAGATTTGGACGTAAGTCCCATGGATGCGGCAGCATACCCTTCGAGTCACAACGAGCCAAACAAACTTGTAAAAGTTATTTATAGCAGACCTCAACTAAGAGGAAGAACCGTGGAATCCCTAACTCCTTTTGAAAAGGTTTGGAGAACTGGAGCCAATGAAGCCACAGAAATCACTTTCTATAAAGATGCTTTCTTTGGGGGAAAAGCCATAAAAAAAGGAACTTACTCTTTATTTTCCATTCCAGGTGAGAAAGAATGGGTCTTTATCATCAATAAAGACATTGATGTTTGGGGCGCTTATAGCTACAATGAAGAAAAAGATGTCGTGAGATGTTCTGCCCCTGTGAGTTCATCTGAGGATTACCTTGAACCTTTTTCCATTGCATTTGCAGACGATGGAAGCATGTATGTGGGATGGGGAAATTTAAGAGTTATTGTCCCGGTAAAAGAGCAACCAAAACCTGAACAAGTAGAAGATTAAGAAAATAGAAAAGCCTTGAATTATCAAGGCTTTTTTTATTACGGAATATTTAAATACTTATGTGTTTGAAGTGACACTTTCCATTTAGGGTTATTCATAACATAATCCACAATCAGTGGAATCACCTTATCACGCTTACTCCATTCTGGTTGTAAGTACAAAATACAATTTTCGGAAACCTGAGCTGCCTGCTCTTCGGCAAACCGCAAATCATCTTTGTTATAAACGATCACTTTTAACTCATGAGCTTTCTCATAAACTTCTTTGGTAGGAAGCTTCATTTTTTTAGGTGACAAGCATATCCAATCCCACTCACCTGTCAAAGGGTATGCCCCGGAAGTTTCAATATGAATCCTTAGTCCTTTATTCTTTAATTGTCGGGTGATAGGACCCATATCCCAAGTTAATGGCTCACCTCCTGTGATTACAATTGTATCACTGTACTTTGAAGCATTCTCCACTATTGTTGTAATTTCTGTAGGTGGATGCAATTCTGCATTCCAACTTTCTTTGACATCACACCAATGGCATCCCACATCACAACCTCCAACTCTTATAAAATAAGCCGCTGTACCCTTGTAAAATCCTTCTCCCTGAATGGTATAAAATTCTTCCATAAGAGGTAACATTTCACCTCTTTCTACCAATGCTTGCATCTCTTTTTTCATCGGCGCAAAGATAACCAATAACCCATTAGCCACTAGATATATTAGAAATATTTTACAGGTTTTAAATGATAAAAACCCATTATCACCCATTTTAAACTTGATTAAAATTGTACTACTTTTATAAAAATTTTCAAGGATGGAAAGACAAGAACGTTTTTTTAATTTTATTCAAGAGGGTAACGCCTGCAAAGGAGATTTTATCACCGTTGGTTCGGCCATGTTAGATGGAGAAACCATAAAAAATGCATTTGTCAACATCCCTTTAAAAACCATGAATCGTCATGGACTGATTGCCGGAGCTACAGGCACAGGAAAAACAAAATCCCTTCAAGTCTTAGCAGAAAATTTGAGTGATAAAGGCATTCCTGTACTTTTAATGGATATTAAAGGTGATTTAAGCGGTTTGGCCAAACCAAGTCCTGGACATGCAAAAATCGATGAACGACATGAGCAAATAGGTTTGCATTTCACTCCAAAATCATTTCCTGTTGAAGTTATGTCACTTTCCGAACAAGGTGGCGTAAGATTGAGAGCTACCATTAGCGAATTTGGCCCTGTTCTTATATCAAGGATCCTTGGTGTTACTGAAACTCAAGCTGGAATCATATCGGTTATTTTCAAATATTGTGATGACAACAAGCTGCCTTTACTGGATTTAAAAGACTTTAAAAAAATCCTTCAATATGCCACAAATGAAGGAAAGGATGAATTCCAAGAATCCTACGGTAGAATTTCAACTGCTTCTACTGGTGCCATTTTAAGAAAGATTATTGAAATTGAACAACAGGGCGGCGATCTATTTTTTGGAGAAAAATCTTTTGACACGCAAGATCTCTTGAGAATAAATGACCAGGGTCAAGGCTACATCAATATCATTAGATTAACAGATATCCAAGACAGGCCTAAACTTTTCTCAACATTTATGTTGAGCCTTTTGGCAGAAATTTATTCGACCTTTCCAGAACAAGGTGACTCAGGAAGACCTGAGTTGGTCATCTTTATAGATGAAGCCCATTTGATTTTCAATGAAGCATCAGATGCCTTACTTGATCAAATAGAAAGCATAGTCAAACTAATTAGAAGTAAAGGAGTTGGTTTATATTTTGTTACCCAAAATCCAACCGATGTTCCAGAAGCCGTTTTGAGTCAACTAGGATTGAAGGTACAACATGCCTTAAGAGCTTTTACGGCTAAAGACAGAAAAGCTATCAAACTAACTGCTCAAAATTATCCAGACTCAGAATATTATGATACTGTTGGCGTTCTCACCTCACTAGGAACTGGAGAAGCCTTGGTTTCTGCACTGGATGAAAAAGGTCGTCCAACACCATTGGCTGCCACCATGATGAGAGCTCCAATGAGCAGAATGGACATCCTTACTGAAAAAGAATTAAACACACTCTTAAGCGAATCTAAACTGGTATCCAAATACAATGAGACCATAGATCGCCAAAGCGCCTATGAAATGTTGCTGGAGAAGATTGAAAAAGCTGAACTAGAAGAGACTAAAAGAAAAGCCAAAGAAGAAAAGGAAAAATTTGAAAAGGCAAAAACGAGAAAATCCTATTCATCAAACAACAGGCAAAATCCGATTGTAAAAGTACTTACCAGTCCTACAGTAATAAGAAGCGTATTAGGCATTTTAGGAAAAATGATTAAATAATATATCTAAATAACAACAATTCAATTTTATGAAAAAATACCCCTTTATTATAACTGCTTTAGCTTTATTAACCATCGGATGCAAAAGAACCCAAGACCCTTTTGAAATTGACAAAGGACATATTGGTTTACTTACAGATTCTACTCAAGTGAAAGACATCAAGTCTTTATTTTCGAATGATTCGGTTGTAATTCTAACAGGTAGAGATGCCATGATGAACCCGAACAAAGGCATCGAAATATTTGATAAGGAAGGCAAGTCATTACTTGAGCTAACCGCTAAATCTAAAAATGACTCTACCTCTACTATTTCAACAGTAAAGGTAATCGACCCAAGATTCAAAACCCCAAAAGGAATCAATGTAAATAGCACCTTTGGCGATTTGGAAAAAAACTATAAAATATCAAAAATCGAAACCACTTGGAGGAATGTTGTGGTTTTTGTTAACGAATTTGATGGTTTCTTTACCATTGAAAAATCAGAATTGCCTGGAGAACTTCAATTTGACCAAAATGCTAAAATTGAAGCTATCCAAATACCTGATCAAGCAAAAATCAAGTACTTCATGATAGGTTGGTAAACCAATGAACCCTTTTTTCTCTAAAATACTAGCAGATATCGCCCGAAAAAAGCTTAAAGCAAAAGCTCCTTCGGCACCCATAACTAAACGGCAACTTGTACCTGCCATTAGGTCGCTAAAGGTGGAAGTCTCACATGCTACTAAGGAATCACTTTATATTATTATTGGGGTGTTTTCTGCTGGTTTTGGATTGAAAGGTTTTTTACTCCCCAACGG
This sequence comes from Mangrovimonas sp. ST2L15, assembly GCF_001280515.1. Classification (GTDB taxonomy): domain Bacteria; phylum Bacteroidota; class Bacteroidia; order Flavobacteriales; family Flavobacteriaceae; genus Mangrovimonas; species Mangrovimonas futianensis. The sequence goes on from NZ_LBIQ01000028.1 coordinate 20,634, forward strand.
ATTTATTGACGGCGGAGCTACAGGTATTTCGCTTTTATTAGAGAACATTACAACAATAGAGTTAAGTTTTTTACTCATTCTTGTTAACCTTCCTTTTTTAATTTTGGGCGCTAAAACCTTTAATATCAAATTCGCCATTAAAAGTATGGCTGCCATTGCATTCTTAGGGTTTGTTGTTCATTATTTCAATTACCCAACCATTACTGAAGACAAATTACTTATTGCTGTTTTCGGTGGTTTTTTCCTTGGATTAGGTATTGGAATGTCTATAAGAGGTGGAGCTGTAATTGACGGGACTGAGGTCTTAGCTATCTTTTTAAGCAGAAAGCTCTCTTTAACGGTTGGTGATGTTCTGTTACTTATAAATATTGTTATATTCTCCTTTGGAGCTTATATGCTCTCTATTGAAATTGCACTCTATGCCATTTTAACCTATTTGGCAGCAGCAAAAACAGTAGATTTTGTTGTAGATGGCGTTGAGGAATATGTAGGAGTAACCATTATATCTAAAGAGCATGAAGCTATCAGAGACATGCTTATTGAAAAGCTAAGACGGGCTTGCACTATTTATGCAGGAAAGGGCGGATATGGAAGTGAAGGGAAAAGCTATGATAAGGACATAATCTATACCGTTATTACCCGCTTGGAATTAGCAAAACTGCACACTGAGATTGACAAAATAGACAGCAAAGCCTTTATTATAATGTCCTTGGTTAAGGATCTGAAAGGCGGGATGATTAAACGTAAACCTCTAGAAAAAAAATGAAAAAATTCATCATACAAACTGAACCGTTCGTAGTCCCAACAACTGACGGAAAAATCATTAAAGAACATTTTGGAAACACCACTGATGGTAATTCGGAAATAAGTATCGCTCATATGATTGCTCCTTCTGGATGGAGTGAACCATTTCAAACCCCAGAATTTGATGAATACACGTTGGTCCTTAGAGGTAAAAAACAATTTATTATTGAAGGAGAAACTGTGGTTTTAAGTGCAGGCCAATCCATTAAAATTCAAAAAAATACCCGAATCCAATATTCCAATCCGTTTGCGGAACCATGTGAATATGTTGCCATTTGCATGCCGGCCTTTTCCATGGATGCAGTACATCGAGAAGAGAAATAACAATGATTATTCAAAAACTAATTGGGTTTAAAATAAATTCGGTCAGCCTTTTTTCTTCAAAATTAGCTGGCAGGATGGCTCTATTCCTTTTCACAAAACCGCTGAAAGGAAAAATCAACGAATTACAATCAGACTTTCTAGACACGGCCTTCCATGAAGAATTAAACCATCAAGGAACTCCAATCATGACCTACCGGTGGTTAGGAAATAAAAAAACGGTTCTATTAGTACACGGATGGGAAAGCAATTCTGCTAGATGGCGAGCCATTATACCAGAACTTCAAGCAAAAGGTCATACAGTCGTAGCACTAGACGCTCCTGCCCACGGACGGTCGGGAAGCAGAAGATTTAACGCCTTATTGTATGCCGAATTTATTAATGAAGCAACAAAAAGGTTCCATCCAGAAATCATTGTAGGTCATTCCGTAGGAGGAATGGCTTCGGTTTATTATTTACACAAATACCAACCCCCTTCTGTAAAAAAAGTAGTGCTTTTGGGAGCCCCATCTGAATTTTCAGATATCATTAGTCGGTATTTTCTAATGATGGGTTACAATAAAAAAACCATAAACGCCATTAAAAAAAGAATCAAAGATAAATATGGCATTGAGGTGGATGATTTCTCTTCTGTAAAGCACCTAAAAACTATTCTTTCAGAAGGTTTAATTATCCATGACAAAACAGATCCCATAATACCTTACGAAGATGCCGTTTTAATAAATTCCAATTTTAAAAACAGTACCTTGATAACAACCGAAGGTTTTGGGCATTCGCTTTATGATGAAAGTGTCTCAAACCACATATATCACTTTATAGAAAGTTAGACTATCTTTGCAGCCATGGAAGACAACCAAGTAAGAATAAATAAATACTTGAGCGAAGCTGGATATTGCTCCAGAAGGGAAGCTGATAAATTAATTGAACAGGGCCGCATTACTATAAACGGACAAGTCCCAGAAATGGGAACCAAAGTATCTCCCGGTGATCAAGTTTTTGTTGACGGAGAGCTAATTTCCAACAAAAAGAACGATTTCACCTATTTGGCTTTCAATAAGCCTGTGGGCATTGTATGTACCACGGATACTAGAGTTGAAAAAGACAATATCATTGACTTCATCAATTATCACAAACGCATATTTCCTATTGGAAGATTGGATAAACCCAGTGAAGGTCTTATCCTATTGACCGATGATGGAGATATTGTCAATAAAATTCTTCGAGCTTCCAATAACCACGAAAAAGAATACATAGTCACAGTTGACAAACCCATTTCCCAAACATTTATTGAACGAATGTCTCAAGGCGTTCCTATTCTTGATACGGTTACAAAAAAATGCCACGTTGAAAAGATAGACTCCTTTACTTTTAAAATTATCTTGACTCAGGGATTGAATCGCCAAATTAGAAGAATGTGTGAATATTTGGATTATGAAGTTCAGACCTTAAAAAGGGTACGTATTATGAATATCCCTTTGGATGTACCCATTGGAAAATACCGTAAATTAACGGATAAAGAACTCATTGATCTCAACAAATTACTTGGGGATTCCCAAAAACATTTCACAGAAAAAACAAGACCTAGACGCTCCAGGAGATAGCACTTCAGTTGTTAAAACTTTTATAACTACCCTTTTAATCAGGAAATAGTATCCTATCTTGATGCTATATTAACACGTAATCCCTTATAGATTACTCAAAACCATCATCAATTTATGATACGTATATTAGCAATCATCCTAACCGTTGGAGGTATGATAGGACTCGTCTTAGGAGTACTTGGTATTTTTGGAAACAACCTCATATCCTTAAGCCCTTGGGCATTAACAATCTTAGGATTTATATTTTTCCTATCTGGAGTTTCTATGCTTAAATATCGCAGGGACAAACCAGCGTAGAGCAAATGCTATTTTTTGCTTTTTAGGTGTCTTTCCCTAGCCAATAACGTATTTTTCATAAGCATCGCAATGGTCATCGGTCCTACACCACCAGGAACAGGGGTAATGAAGCTTGCCTTTTTACTTACGTTTTCAAAATCTACGTCGCCAGTGATGCGATAACCTTTTGCCGTGGACTCATCAGCAACTCTAGTGATTCCAACATCGATAATTACTACGTCATCCTTTACCATTTCGGCTTTAAGGAAACCTGGAACCCCAAGTGCAGTAATGATGATATCAGCTTGAGACGTTATTTGGGAAATGTTTTTGGTATGACTATGCGTTAAGGTTACAGTAGAATTCCCTGGAAACCCTTTTCTACCCATAAGAATACTCATAGGACGACCAACAATATGACTTCGACCAATAACCACAGTATGCTTACCTTGGGTCTCTACTCCGTAGCGCTCCATAAGCTCTAAAATTCCAAATGGCGTAGCTGGAATGAACGTACTCATATCCAAAGCCATCCTTCCAAAATTCATAGGGTGGAATCCATCGACATCCTTATCTGGATCTACAGCCAAAAGCACTTTTTGGGTATCGATTTGCTTTGGTAAAGGCAATTGAACAATGTATCCATCTATTTCTGGATTGGCATTCAATTCTTGAATTTTTTCCAACAACTCAATCTCACTGGTTGTACTAGGCATTTTCACAAGTGTAGATTCAAATCCTACCAACTCACAAGCTTTAACTTTGCTACCCACATAGGTTAAACTAGCGCCATCATTTCCAACCAAAATTGCAGCCAGGTGAGGAACTTTTTCTCCTCTAGCTTTCATTCTATCTACTTGTTCTGCGATCTCAGCCTTGATATCGCTACTTGTTTTCTTACCGTCTAAAATTGTCATATCCTGTTTGTTGAGTTGTATTTATAAATAAAAAATATGAGGGATTACCTCATATTTTTCATCATTTGCATCATTTGTTTGCCGCGGCCTCCTTGCATCATCTTCATCATTTTGCTCATCTGATTGAATTGCTTCAATAACTGATTCACTTCTTGAACCGATGTCCCAGAACCCTTTGCTACACGTTTTTTTCTAGTAGCATTCAAAACAGAAGGTGTTGATCGTTCTTCTGGAGTCATGGAATGGATTATTGCTTCGATATGCTTGAAGGCATCATCATCAATATCAATATCTTTCATCATTTTACCAGCTCCTGGGATCATGCCAATCAAATCCTTCATGCTACCCATTTTCTTGATTTGCTGTATCTGACTTAAAAAGTCATCAAATCCAAATTGGTTTTTGGCAATTTTCTTCTGAAGCTTACGCGCTTCTTCTTCGTCATATTGTTCCTGTGCTCTTTCTACAAGAGACACAACATCTCCCATCCCCAAAATACGGTCTGCCATACGCGAAGGATAGAACACATCAATCGCATCCATCTTCTCACCTGTTCCAATAAACTTGATTGGCTTGTCTACAACAGACTTGATTGAAATGGCGGCTCCACCTCGGGTATCACCATCCAACTTGGTTAAAATAACTCCATCAAAATTCAAGACATCGTTAAAGGCCTTTGCCGTGTTCACAGCATCTTGCCCTGTCATGGAATCAACCACGAACAAAGTTTCCTGTGGCTGAATCGCTTTATGGATGTTTGAGATTTCGGTCATCATGGCCTCATCTACGGCCAAACGACCTGCAGTATCTATGATAACCACATTGTGTCCATTTGCCTTAGCATGCGCAATACCGGCTTGTGCAATAGCAACAGGATCTTGATTTCCTTTATCACTAAAAACCTCAACATTTATTTGGCCACCAACCACATGTAACTGATCAATCGCTGCAGGACGATACACGTCACAAGCAACCAATAAAGGTTTTTTGGTTTTCTTATTTTTTAAATAGTTTGCCAATTTACCAGAAAAAGTCGTTTTACCAGACCCTTGTAAACCAGACATCAAAATAACAGATGGATTCCCAGATAAATTGATTCCTTCGGCATCACCACCCATTAATTGGGTCAATTCATCTTTTACAATTTTCACCATTAATTGACCCGGCTGGAGAGTTGTCAAAACATCTTGACCTAAGGCCTTCTCCTTAACCCTATTGGTAAATTCTTTGGCAATTTTAAAGTTAACATCGGCATCCAGCAACGCTCTTCTAACCTCTTTTAAGGTTTCCGCTACATTGACTTCGGTAATACTTCCGTGTCCTTTTAATACGTGTAACGCCTTATCTAACTTCTCACTTAAACTATTAAACATATGTTACTTGAAATTTTAAGAAGTGCAAATTTAAGGATTTGTAGTGTATTTATAAAGTTTCATTTTAATAAAAAAGCTACCCCAAGGAGTAGCTTCTTCTTTTAAACCAATTATGCGAATCATAAGCAGGTGTAGCAATCGCCGTCTAGGTTATATAGATCTCCTACTTCATTGTCACTTAAGGTGCGCTTATAAACCCTTAAATCATCTAAGTGGCCTGTAAACCAACTCCCCAACAAATAACTACTTAAAGCGTCGGAGTCTATATTAAAGTTTGAGTTTTCATCTATATTTCTTAGAATTCCGTCTCGGTACAATCTAATGGTATTATTTGAATCCCTAGTTACCACTAAATGGTGCCAATCAGTATTATTCCACGGAAAATCAACCTCTTGATTCCAGTCATTATCCCACAAACCATAACCATTTGTTGTATCACTGACTAAAGGTGTATTAATATCATAAACTGCCAATTGAAAACCTTCTGAAAAAACTTCTCCTTTTTGAAAAAGGGTCTCCAAATTCCCAGCATCATCATTTTGCATTTTAAACCATAAGCTCACCGAAAAATTATCACCCTGAACCAATGCGTTTCCATCAGTTACAGGAATACTAAAGGACTCTTCACCTGTAAAGGCAACAGCACAGGTAGGATTGCCATCTCTATCCATTACAAACTCATTACTAATGTTTTCAGCCACATTGCCACTTATCAAATCCTTAGCCTCATTGGAAAACGGCATGTAAAGAACCAAATCATTAGTTAGAATCCCTGGATTAGCACAATCATCACAAGTACTCTCAAGAACCATAGTATCCTCACTATTAAGTGCTTCCAACACCAAGCTATTTTCTTCACAAACCACTACAGCCCAATTACCCGTAATAGCTTGAATATTTGGTCCCGCAACATTATTAAAAGTGACCACCACACCGGCAGTTGGTGTTTGGGATGTTGACCAAATAGCCGTTGTATCTAGACCATTTCCTATGATATTAAAAGTTCCATCTCCATTAAATGTAAGTTCATAAACCACCAAATCATCACTGCCATTATAGTTCACTATATTCCAAGTACAACTCTGTAAATAACCATCAACATCTACTTCTGAACATTCAGCGGCACATTCAACAGCTTCTAAATGAATTTCAAAAACTTGAAAATTACCACTATTATTTTCTATTCTTAAGTAGACGGTTTGTGGATTCATTTGATTTGAAAAATTACTTGCTGCAGGAATTTGATTTACTGCCATTTCTGCATCAGGCATAGTCATATAAAACGAAGGAGTAAAATCTACATCGCAAATAATGTTTCCTAAAACTTGGGTTTCCAAATCGAAAAGAGCCACTCCATCCCCATCGTAATCACAGGCCGTGATAGTCATGTCATCAAAACAATTGAAGGGATTTTCTATTTCTGTGCAGTCTTGGGAGATAATAAACTCTACGGTTCCGGCAACCGACTCTTGGGTCATAATAAACTCGCTTGTATTACATGTTTCTATCAACCAAGATCCATTCATAACCTCGGCACCCCAGCCAATTTCCGAGATATCTAATACGACTCCTGCACCAGCGTCAGTAGTTGAGGTACCCCAATTAAAGTCACCAAAACTCACCGTTGTATCTCCATCAACCATATAGGCTGTACCGTTCTCATCAAAATAGATCATATAATTTGCAAAAGTTTCAGCGTCTCCTGCTACAGATATCACATTCCAGTGACATTCGGTTAAATAGGCATCCACTTGCTCCTCGTTACAATTAACATAATCACAGTCCTCTTCAGCACTGTTAATAGCTTCTTCCAAAGCTTGATTGCTATTAACTTCTATAGTATTACCATTAGCATAAACCAAAGTCACCGGAAAGTTTAAACTTGCTAAAACCACATCATTCTCAGAGCCTTCCAAGCTTTCCAAAAATGCATAAAGAGCTTCATCATTATTAATTTCAATCGTATCAACTATTTGAAAATCGGTATTATAAATGGAGAAAGAAATGGGATATTGAAAATCAACACATTCAATGACTTCAGGCTCTTCAAAACATTCAGAAATAAGGGCGTCCAATTGCTCTTGGTTTTCAATGATAATTTCGGAATAGTCTCCCATTACCACAGTTATTGGGAAAGTAAACTCCACTTCATCACTCGTTGGCGTGAATAGTTCTTCAACCATCCACAAATCATCTAAAGAGGCAATTGTAATGGTGGTTTGGTTCACGGTAACCGTGACAGGCAATACAACCTCAGTACAACTAGAATTATCTAGAAGATTATCAACAGATCCATCATTGGTAACGGCCATATTCATTAAAACCACCAGATTGGATTCCGATTCCAAAATATTTTCGGCAGGAGGGTTTTCAATAATGATTTGTTCATCTTGGCAAGAAAAAACCAACATAGATAAAATCAAAAAAGTGAGTGAAAATTTTAAAAGTGATTGCATAGCTTTAAATTTTAAAAGACGTGTTTGAATATGAAACAGTTAATTTTCAAAATCTCCTACCTTCAAATTACATTTTTTTTACATTTACACATACTAATCCTCCAAAATGCCCAAAGATTTACAAGATCATATTTGTGATGACGCCCTATTTTCAAAGGCTTTCAGGACCCATGCAGACCATTTATACAAATTTCTATTTTACAAGTTTGGATCGCAATTAAATCCCAAAGATAAAGTACAGGAAGCTTTCATAAAACTTTGGGAAAATTGCAAAAAGGTTCCACCAAGCAAAGCAAAAAGTTACCTATTCACTGTAGCCAACAATTTAATGTTGAATGAGGTCGCCCACCAAAAGATCGTTCTCAAACATCAACAAACCCAGCAAAGATCACATTCAAATGAATCGCCCGAGTTTTTAATGCAAGAAAAAGAATATCAGGAGAAGCTGGAAAATGCCATAAACAATTTATCAGAGGCACAGCGGGTAGCATTTTTAATGAACCGGGCAGAAGGAAAAAAATTCAAGGAAATTGCATTCATTCTGGATATTTCAGTAAAGGCCGTAGAAAAAAGAATTTATGGCGCTTTGGAAAAATTGAGAAAAGACATTAAAGAAATTTAAAAATAAGGTAGGGTTTTTATTAAGTGAACTGTTATATAGATATCAAAGATTATGGACAGAGAGCAATTAATACATAAATGGTTAAATCACGAGCTTACTCCTGAGGAGTTTGAAGCCTTTAAATCTCTGGATGATTATGAGGAGTTAATGAAACTGTCTCAAAATATTCAGTCTTATAAAGCGCCCTCATATGATTTGAACCAAGAACTTGCCATAGCCCTAAATAGGAAAAACGGAACTTCAAAAAAAAGAAGTTGGATGGTTCCTTTCATGAAATTTGCAGCGGTTTTGGTAATTTGCTTGGGTATCTTCTATGTCCTTACCACACAGCCTACTTCCACTCACACTGCTATAGCGGAAAGAGCAGAATTGGAGCTACCTGACGACTCCCACGTCACCTTGAATGCTTTATCAAATTTAACTTACAATAAAAACAACTGGAATAAGGAAAGAAAAGTAAGTCTTGATGGAGAGGCATTTTTCAAGGTTGAAAAAGGATCCAAATTTGAAGTGATCACCAATTTTGGAATTGTCTCTGTTTTGGGAACACAATTCAACATCAAACAAAGAGAACATTTTTTTGAAGTAACATGCTATGAAGGGTCTGTCAATGTTTTATATAAACAGAAAAATACTGTTTTGAAAAAGGGAGACACTTTTTTAATAATCGATGGGGAAATTTTAGCTACTGAAAAAGAAAACAAAAAACAGCCTTCATGGCTTGACTATTTAAGTTCGTTTAAAAGTATGCCTTTTAGGGAAGTGATTGCCGAAATGGAACGCCAATATGACGTCTCAATTAAAGTCAAAGGTATGGATCTCAAAACGCCTTTTACCGGAAGCTTTCCAAACAACAACTTAGAAGTCGCCTTAAAGACTATTAGCAAACCCCTACAATTGAATGTCAAACAAAAAGGTCAAACCATTATTTTAACGCGTGATTAGAATTCGAATCGGCTATTTTTTCTTGATATTCTTGAGTAGTATGGTTATGCTTTACGCTCAAGACAACCTTAATGAAAAAAGACCCTTGACCGAGGTTCTTGAAATTCTTGAATCTAAATTTCAAGTGCGTTTCTCATATGCCGACGACACCATTCTTGACAAATTTGCAATGGCACCAAATCCAGAGTTAACACTAAGTGAGGCTCTTAATTCCATTTCAAACCAAGTCAACATAACTTTTGAAATTATCAATAACAACTTTATAGCGGTTCAATCGGTTGAAAACACCTTATTCACAACCCAAAACCTCAATGAAGTTCTGCTCACAAATTATTTGACTTCCGGTATAATTTTAAATAAACAAGGTGATATTTCTATTAAACCGGAAGCTTTTGGTATTCTGCCAGGATTAATTGAACCAGATGTCTTCCAAACCATACAAGCACTACCAAGCATTACCAGTATTGATGAAACGGTTTCAAACATCAATGTTCGAGGTGGCACCCACGACCAAAACCTGATACTCTGGGAAGGTATTAAAATGTATCAATCTGGTCACTTTTTCGGAATGATTTCAGCAATAAATCCTCATACCATTAAGCAAATTGATATTTATAAAAATGGAAGCAGTGCCAAATATGGCGATGGCGTTTCTAGTATTTTAGACATGGAAACAAAAGGGTCTTTAGGAAATAATTCACAAGCTTCTTTTGGGATTAATATGACTCATATCGATGGCTATACTGAAATTCCTTTGGGACAGAACACTCAAATTAGCATATCCGCCAGACGTGCTATAACCGATTTCCTAAATACACCCACCTATCAAGACTATTTTGACCGCGTCTTTACCTATTCTGATTTAAATTCTGATAATTCTAGAAGCCAAGACGAAACATTCTACTTTTACGATGCCTCAGTAAAAATCTCACATCAATTAACAGATAAAGACCAGTTGAACATTTATGGGTTGACCATGAAAAATCAATTGGATTACCGAGAACAATCCATGATAGATTTGTCTTTATCTGAATCGAAAAGCAACCTTTCCCAGGAAACTTTTGCTGGCGGTATTTCACATACAAGGATTTGGACTTCAAAATGGAAAACAAATCTTGAAGTCACAGCCTCAAACTACTTGCTTGACGGCACCAATTTTGATATTGCAAACAATCAACGCTTGATTCAAGAAAATCAGGTCAAGGAAAATGCCATCAAGTTTCAATCAGATTATCAAATACATCCCAACTTGAAATTATCTGGAGGATATCAGTTTTTTGAAACGGGAATCAGTAATTTGGAAGACATCAACAATCCAGATTTCAGAAGATATATCAAAGAAGTCCTTCGCTCCCATGCAATTTATGCCGAAGGGAGTTTTCAAACCAAAAATCACCAAACCTATTTCAAACCAGGAGTACGATTTAATTACATTCCAAAGTTTGACAAATTCCTTTTGGAGCCCAGATTGCGCTTTGGACAGCGTTTTTTAAACCATTTCCGATTGGAAGTTTTGGGTGAGCTAAAAAGTCAAAACACTTCACAAGTCATAGACCTTCAACAGGATTTTTTGGGCATTGAAAAACGTCGGTGGATATTGGCCAATGATACCTCCGTGCCCATTATTAGAAGTAGGCAAATTTCAACCGGTATTCATTTTAGCAGAAATAAGTTATTAGTTAGTGGTGAAGTTTTCATGAAAAAGGTAGGAGGGATAACAACTCGAAGCCAAGGATTTCAAAATCAATATCAATTTGTAAATGCCACCGGATCATACAAAACCAAAGGAGTAGATTTTTTAATTAATAAAAAGTTTAGAGCATTTAGTTCTTGGATGGGATATTCATATAGTATAAACAATTACCATTATAGAGATCTCAATGATGGAAAAGATTTTCCTAATAACGTAGATATAAGACATCAAATAAAACTGGCTTCCACATACAGTATGAATAATTTCAAATTTGCATTAGGTTTGAATTGGCATTCTGGGAAGCCCTATACTTCTCCTATGCTTGAAGAGTCAGACGCTAGTATCTTCATTTACAATACACCCAACGCCGAAAGAATCAGTGATTATTTCCGTGTGGATCTTTCCGCCACTTACGACTTCAACATTTTCAAGGACAAAAAAGGATTTGTAGGAATGTCTGTTTGGAATTTACTAGACAGGAAAAACACAATCAACCGATATTACATCAGAGATACTTCTCAAAACATAAAAAAAGTAGATATAAAATCTTTGAGACTGACACCTAATGTCAGTTTAAGAATATATTTATAGATCCTCGGTTCTTTCTAATTTCAAGTAATCGATTTGGCCACCAGAATGATGTACCACCAATTCGATTTCATTTGTTGTATAATTTGAAATATTCCAAGTTTTGTTCAAAACCTTCATTTGACTGGGAGTTGCAAAGTAAACCCGAAAATCAATATTTTGGAACTTAGTTTCTGCTGTTTCCCTAATACTTCCATCAACAGCCCAAGCACCAGAATACTTGGAGTTCCTTTTATTGAGAACTTCTAAACTTCCGTCTGGATTAAAGCTAAAAGACATTTTTTGAAATGCTTCTGTTTTATCAACTCCAGACTCCAAAAAATAGGAAACTTCCCAACTTGTAGATCGAGCTGTCAGTTCAATATCTTTCATTATGACAGCTTGAGACATCTCTGCCTCATCCCTACTACATTGTGTTGACATTAAAGAAAAACCCAACATAAGGCACAATCCAAAAAAACATGTTTTTCTTAACATTTAAGCAATTTTTTATTTTAAATCGACCTCTAAGATACTAAATCCTAGCGAAAAACCTTAAAAAGACCTTTTCATTTTTCACACCAACGCTCTAATATTTGCATAGGAGTTTTCCATAGCCTTTTCGGCTTCTTGTTCACTTAACCAAGAAACCTTTGTGATTCCTTCGTTCTCTTGTGGGTTAAGATGCCCTGTATAACTGGTTTTCATCTCAAACCAATGCGTCACTTTAATACGGTTCCTTCCATTTCTTTTAAAAATATGGTAAGTAATTTGAAGCGGCTTTATAATTTCAAGGCCCAACACGCCCGTTTCTTCTTCAACTTCACGTGTCGCCGTTTCTTCAATGGATTCCTTCTTTTCTGCCTTTCCTTTGGGCAAATCCCATTTATCATTGCGATAAATAAATAATACTTCCCCACTTTCATTGTACACTTTGCCACCTCCTGCTATAACGTTTGGCAACTTTTTAAGAAACTTCTTCAGTAATTTATCCTTATTCTTATGAATCAAACGCACCTCCTTTAAAGATGTCTTGTTTAATTCCCTAATCACTTTATTGACATTTACCGAATTAAGCAAATAGTTTTTAAAGTCTGTTTCCTTTTCAACTTTAGTTGTCAAAACTATAGGCTTATCGTTTACAAAAACCTTATACATATGCGGGGTTTTGAATCCTATCTTTTGTAAAAGTATTAATTTTTAAATCATAGCAAACAGAAACCTATATTAATTCTAAATCTTATCAAGACCAGAATATTATTTTAAAAAAAGTGTATTTTTGTTGACATGATTTTCAACAAACACACCGCAAGAAAAACTGCAGAAGTTTTATTGCAAGTCAACGCTATTAAACTACAACCCAAGAATCCCTTTACTTGGGCATCAGGCTGGAACTCACCTATTTATTGTGATAACCGCATCGTTTTGTCATATCCTCCAATTAGGAACTACATCAGGGAAACCATGGCTAAACAAATTGAAAAACAATTTGGAAAACCAGATGTCATTGCTGGAGTTGCTACGGGAGCCATTGGTATAGGTATGTTGGTTGCAGAATATATGGGCCTACCTTTCATCTATGTAAGACCAGAGGCTAAAAAGCATGGGCGCCAAAATCAAATTGAAGGTCATGCAGAAGGTGGTGCTAATGTGGTGGTGGTTGAAGATTTGATTAGCACAGGAATGAGCAGCTTAAATGCAGTTAAAGCCTTAAGAGACGCCCACTTGAATGTTAAAGGAATGATTGCCATTTTTTCATATGGCTTTGACATTTCCAAAAAGAATTTTGAAAAGGAACAAGTGACGCTTAGCACTCTAGGAGACTATGAAACCTTACTAGAGCAAGCACTTGACACTAATTACATCTCTCAAAAAGACCTGACAACTTTGTCAGATTGGAATGCTAATCCAAGTGAATGGAACGCTAATTGATTAAAGCATTTCTAAACAACAAAAAATGAACTTAGAATCACCCAAAGTAAGCATAGACAAATCACCTCAGGAGGTATTTGATTTTTTATCAAAAATTGAAAATTTCGAAAAATTAATGCCTGAAAGCATTAGCAAGTTTGAAGTTCTTAATGAAGATACGTTTCTCTTTGCCTTAAAAGGCATGCCAGAAATCACACTCCAAAAAAAGCAGCTGAACGCCCCTAACCAAATCGTTTTAGGAGCCGGAGGAGGAAAAATTGATTTCACTTTAACTGGAAACATTGAAGAAACTGGTGTTAATCAAAGTGAATTGCAATTGGTTTTCAATGGCTCATTTAACCCCATGATGGCCATGATGATTAAAGGTCCTATCACGAAATTTATAGAAACTTTGGCCACCAATATCCCAAAAGCTATTTAATAAAGCAATTTAATTTCTTTAACCTCATACCCCTTAATCTTCTCATCTTCCAAGAGAACCTGAAGATTACCATCAGGACTTACAGAAGTAATGATACCCGTAAATATTGAACCTTCAGCATCTTGAAATGTTGAAGGTTTATTTTTTCTAAACAAATAAGAATGGTATTCATCATACACTTGTTCATACTCACCGGCTTCTAATTTTTGAAAATAGTACTTTAACTCATCCAAAATCAAATAAAGTATTTCATCCAAATCAAATAGCTTACCCGTTCTAACCAATAAAGAGGATGCTTGCGGTAAATCTTGAAAATCTGATTGGTTGACATTGAGTCCAACTCCAATAATTGTAGCTTTGAGCTTACCTTGCTTTATGATATTTTCAATTAAAATTCCACAAATTTTCTTATTCTCTGACAAAATGTCGTTAGGCCATTTAATAGCCAATTGGGGAATATTTAACTTTTCTAGCGCTCGTCTGACACTTAAAGAAGAAACCATACTTAGATAAAAACTGAGCTCAATTGATAGAAATGAAATATCCTTAACGGAGCTAAACATAAGGTTTTTAGACGATTCCGAGGCCCAAATACTTCCCATCTGTCCTTTTCCCTTGGTTTGAAATTCAGCAACCACCGTTGTAAAATCTTCAAGAAGACTGTCACTACTTAACTGCCTTAAAAAGGTGTTTGTTGATTCAGTGGCATTAAGTTTGATTATACGCATATAATTTGGTTATCTTAGTACTGAAATTTCTTATGAAAAATTTAAAGTATAAAGAACTAAAAAATAATAACTTTGCACAAATTAAAACATATTAATGGCGAAAAAGGAATCTAATGCTGATCTACTGATAGCAACTATTTTAAGTGGAATTGAAGATGTCAAGGGGAAAGAAATCAATATTTTAGATTTACGGGAGATTGAAAACACAGTTTGCGACTACTTTATCATTTGTGAGGGGACTTCGAATACGCAAGTAAGTGCCATTGTAAACTCAATCCAGAAAAAAGTTAGTAAAGAATTAAAAGACAAACCATGGCACGTGGAAGGCATGGATAATGCTGAATGGGTTTTAATGGATTATGTCAACGTGGTTGTACATGTTTTCCAAAAACACGTTAGGGAGTATTATGACATAGAAAGCCTTTGGGGTGATGCGAAAACAACAATTATCGAAACGAATTATTAAAGAAATTAATGGCAGCTAACAAAAATAATCCTAAGAATAAAAAACCAAAATTCAGTCCTTATTGGATTTATGGAATCCTGATAGCTATGTTTATCGGGCTTCAACTTTTTAGTGGCGGCGGCTTACAAGATGCTAGCACTACAACGCCTTCACAATTTATTCAATATCTTAAGGATGGTGATGTTCAAAAGGTAGAGATAGTTAATAAACGTGAAGCAAAGGTTTACTTAACTACCGAAGCTGAATCAAAAGAAATACATAAAAATTCAAAACCTACATCTTTACTACCTTCAGCCACTAAATTACCGAACTACAAGTTTGAATTTGGAGATTTAGCAAATTTTGAGGATCAAATTAATGATGTCATAAAAAATGAAAACCTGGACCCAGCGCCAAAAGTTGTTTACAAAACAGAACAAAATGTTTGGGGCGACTTCTTAATCAGCATGCTTCCCTTCATATTATTAATAGGTGTTTGGATTTTTATCATGAGAAGAATGTCTGCTGGGAGCGGTGGTGGTGCTGGAGGGCAAATTTTCAATATTGGAAAGTCGAAAGCCAAATTATTTGACGAAAACACAGAGGTGAAAGTTTCTTTTAAAGACGTTGCCGGACTAGAAGGAGCTAAAGAAGAAGTTCAGGAAATCGTTGACTTCTTAAAGAACCCAGAAAAATACACTTCTTTAGGAGGAAAGATTCCAAAAGGAGCCTTATTAGTAGGTTCTCCTGGAACAGGTAAAACATTGTTGGCTAAAGCCGTTGCGGGAGAAGCCCAAGTACCATTTTTCTCTCTTTCAGGATCTGATTTTGTGGAAATGTTTGTAGGTGTTGGTGCCTCAAGAGTAAGAGACTTATTTAAACAAGCTAAAGAAAAATCTCCATCCATAATCTTTATTGATGAAATTGACGCCATAGGTAGAGCGAGAGGGAAAAACAATTTTTCAGGTTCTAATGATGAGCGCGAAAACACATTAAACCAATTGTTGACAGAAATGGACGGTTTTGGGACTAATACCAATGTAATTGTATTGGCGGCAACCAACCGAGCTGATATTCTTGACAAGGCTTTAATGCGTGCAGGTAGATTTGACAGACAAATTTTTGTTGATCTTCCAGATGTGAGAGAGCGTAAAGAAATATTTGAGGTTCATTTAAGACCTCTTAAAAAAGATAAGGATTTAGATCTTGACTTTTTATCAAAACAAACTCCAGGATTCTCTGGTGCAGATATTGCCAATGTTTGTAACGAAGCTGCTTTAATTGCCGCTAGAAAAGGAAAAAAGAGCGTTGGGAAGCAAGATTTCCTTGATGCTGTAGATAGAATTATTGGAGGTCTTGAGAAGAAAAATAAAATCATAACTCCTGAAGAGAAAAAAGCCATTGCTTTTCACGAAGCTGGACATGCCACTGTGAGTTGGATGTTGGAGCATGCTGCTCCACTAGTTAAAGTTACAATCGTTCCAAGAGGAAGATCTTTAGGTGCCGCTTGGTACCTGCCAGAAGAACGACTCATTGTAAGGCCAGAGCAAATGCTTGATGAAATGTGTGCTGCCATGGGTGGTCGTGCTGCTGAAAAGGTTATTTTTGATAAAATCTCAACAGGAGCTCTAAGTGATTTGGAAAAGGTAACCAAACAAGCAAGAGCTATGGTAACCATTTATGGCCTGAGTGATAAAGTTGGAAATTTAACCTATTACGATTCCAGCGGACAAAACGACTATGGTTTTACCAAGCCTTATAGTGAAAAAACGGCGGAGTTAATTGATAAAGAAATTTCTGATATCGTTGAAGAACAATACCAAAGAGCCATCAATTTATTAACCCAACACAAAGATAAGTTGACCGAATTGGCTGAAGTTCTTCTAGAAAAAGAAGTTATTTTCAAGGACAATCTAGAGAAAATTTTCGGTAAGCGTCCCTTTGCAAAAGAGGAAGAGCTAACAGAAATGGATAACTTGGAAGACAACAATAAACCTATTGAGGTTAATGAAGAAAAGTAATTCTCGAAAAGTCTTTTATATTTGTTAACCTTATTCAAAAATCTTAATTTAACGATAACGTTAGGTTAAGATTTTTTATATTTGAAAAAAGCCGCGAAAACCAGATTTTAATAGCAAAGAAACTAAATGAGTCTATTTAGAAAACTTTTTGGTTCCAAAACAGATCATTCGGAAGAAGAAATTAAGTCGAATGAACGAAGCAAATACATGCCAGAAGTTAAGTTGCCAGTAGACGAAAGATTTACCATAAATTTCAAGCGAAATGGAGGCAAATTTTTGTACTGCGAAGACTTGAATGAAATCTTTGATGCATTAGAAAACATCATTCATGAAAACCAATGGATGAACAAACAGGTTATGGTTATTGACAATAACCTCAAAGATACTTTCAAGAACTTTGAGGTTAAAATGACAACATCAGCTCAAGATTCAGAATTCTTCTTGACTACCTGTGAAAATCTAATCGCAGATGATGGTTCCTTACTAATTTCGTCCAATCAAATCGCTGAAAAAAAATTAGGCGAGTTCCCTGATCACTTTGTTGTTTTCGCTACAACTAGTCAGATCGTTGAAAGCATAAGTGAAGGACTGAGGGGAATCAAATCAAAAAATAAGAGACAGATTCCAACTAACATTACCACTATTAAACATTTCAAGGCCACTTCTTCTGAAGAAGATTTTATGACCTACGGAAGCCATTCTAAGGATCTATACCTCCTACTCCTAGAAGACCTTTAATATGAAAGAAGTTCTCATCAGATCATTTTCTGGATTATTATACATATCCTTACTCATTTGTTCTATGTTTTTTGAACATGCGTTGGTTATTGTATTTTTTATTTTTGGACTTATTTGTATGGCTGAGTTTAGAAAACTAATCCATTACAAATCCTATGTGCCCTTTATTACCTTTTCAATCTTATATCTGATCTTCGGATTTTGGCCGTTTGTTATGAAAACAGATTCGGGCCTAAAGGAGGCCACACAAATACTTCATGTCATTACTATTTTTGTCCAATTATTTTTGATAAAAGATTTATTCACTCACAAGAATATACCTCTTTTCATTTCTAAGCGGGTTATACTTACCACATTTTACTTATCCAGTGGATTTGTATTTATGATTCTTATTTCAAAGTTTAAGGAAGTCTATAATCCTTATGTCCTCTTAGGATGTTTTATATTGGTTTGGACCAACGATACGTTTGCTTATTTAGTCGGGAAAAACTTTGGAAAACAGAAGTTATTTGAGAAAGTATCTCCAAAGAAGACAGTTGAAGGCTTTTTAGGAGGTTTGTTTTTTTCCTGTGTGGCAAGTTATTTTATTGCTACCTTTACAGATACTTTTAGCTTTACCAAATGGCTATCCTTAGGTATAATTATAGCGGTTTTTGGTACGTTAGGAGACTTAATAGAATCTAAGTTTAAAAGACAGGCAAAAGTAAAGGACAGTGGAGTTATTATGCCTGGTCATGGAGGGTTATTAGACCGATTGGACAGTATGATTTTTGCATCACCTTATATCTTTTTGTTTTTACAATTATTTAAATATGTTTCATAAAGAAGGACATAAAATTATTTTAGGGACTTTCATTTTAATTATTGCCCTAACCATCCTTGTAGAATTTACCATTTCATTATCATGGCTTCGTGTTTTATTGGAAATCGCACTTTTGGTGTTTTTTGTCCTCATCCTTCAGTTTTTTAGAAATCCAAAAAGGATTTTTGCCGCCAATGAAGCTCAAGTTTTAAGTTGTGTAGACGGTAAGGTAGTTGTCATTGAGGAAGTATTTGAAAAAGAATATTTCAAGGACCAAAGACTTCAAGTCAGTGTTTTTATGTCACCTGTCAACGTGCATGTTACTAGATATCCTATTACAGGAAAAGTACTGTTTAGCAAATACCATCCAGGAAAATATTTAGTGGCCTGGCATCCTAAAGCCAGTGAAGAAAATGAACGCACAACGGTTGTTGTTGAGAACCCAACTTTTGGGCCGATACTGTATCGACAAATAGCCGGCGCCTTAGCAAAGCGCATTGTAAATTACGCTGAAGAAGGACAAGAAGTTCTACAAAGTACAGATTCTGGATTTATCAAATTTGGGTCAAGAGTAGATTTATTTTTACCTTTAGATAGCAATATCAAGGTTGCTTTAAACGAGGTAGTCAAAGGAGGCATTACGGTTATTGCAGAAAAATAATGACTGCAGAGGATTTAGATAAAACATTTCAAGATGCCGTAGAACGCATTAACAAACACAAGGAACCATTCCCAGCAGATTTCCTATTACGCCTTTATGCCTATTACAAAAAGGCCACCAATGACTATGGTCGCCCTAACAGTAAAAAGCAAATAATAAATGCTTTTAAAACAAATGCCCTATTTCAAGTTCAAAATGTTTCTCCTGACGAAGCGAAAAGAAAATATATTGAACTTGTAAATAACTACTTCCTTTATAGAAAGTAATCTTCTCCAATAAAATTCTATTTCAACAAAAATCCTAAAGGTCTGCCCGTAGCACCACTAGGAAAACTTACTCCCAACAATGAAGAGATTGTTGAAGCAATATCAGGAATTACAGTACGCTTAAACGTATGACCTTGTTTAATTCCTTTTCCATAAAATAATAGAGGTACATGCGTATCATAATTAAATCCAGAACCATGAGTAGATCCAGTTCTGCCGTAAGAAATGAAGGCTGGGTCTTGCACCACTAGAACGTCTCCCGATCTTTTTTGGTTAAATCCGTTTTCCAACAATTCCTCAACACCCGTTGTAAAAGAGGTTGAAGCCATTGTTTTTGCAGTGTAAGCCTTATATACATTATCATAGGATAAAAGCTCATCTACAATGGCATCTTGAACATCATCCAAATCCAATCCCAACTCCTTTATTTTCTCTCTATTTAGAAAGACCTGATTATTGCTAATATTTTCAACCAAATCGTCATGCCCAAAATCCTTCTTCATAAACGCATCAAATTTCTTTTTGGAATCTGAATTATTCAAATAACCAGAAGGTATTTTCACACTGTGTAAATATGCAGGCACCTCAACAGCTCCATGATCTGCAGTTAAAAAAACTGTGTATTCTCCTTCACCTACCTTATCATCCAATGCCTTAAACAAGCGCGCTAAATCGAAATCTAGTCTAATGTACGTATCTTCAATTTCTTTTGAATTAACTCCAAAATTATGCCCTACATAATCGGTACTTGAAAAACTAACTGTAAGCACATCTGTTATTTTGTCCTGTCCCAATTGTTCTCCATCCAATGCTGCGATAGCAAAATCGGCAGTCATACTATTACCGTATGGTGTTGTTTTTAAAATATCAAAATATCCGTTTTTCTCTTTTAAGGCATTTAAATCATAAGGAAAGGTTGCAGTTTCTTTTCCTTTAAACCCGCCTTCAAATTCATTTAAATCCAAACCGCTCTCCACATACGTATCAATATTGTAGTAGGTATCCCAAGTTTTCATATAGGAAGCTGAGTTCCCTGATTTATTAAAATCAATCACCCATTGAGGCAATTCCTTCATATAAAAAGAACTTGTTATCCAACGCCCCTCATCACTTCCATGAAACCAATAGGCGGCATTAGCAGTATGACCTGCTGGTAAAATAGCTCCCCTATCCTTTAATGCAACCCCTATCGTTTTCCCTTTAAATTGGGTAAACATTCTGTTTTCATCTCCAAAGGTAGTTGTCATTAATCTGTGAGGTGACATTTTTCCACTAGGAGAATCCGTTCCTACAGGCGAAACGCCCTCATCTTCTGCACAGTAAATAGTTTCCTTTATTTCCTTATCATACCAGTTATTTCCAATAATTCCATGATACTTAGGCGTGGTTCCTGTATAAACTGAAGCATGCCCAGGGCCAGTATATGTGGGGATATAGTTAAAATGATTGTTTCTACAATCAAATCCTTGATTCATCAGTCTTTTAAAACCATCATTCCCATATTTGTTATAGAATCGTGTTAAATAATCATATCGCATTTGATCAACTACAATACCAACCACCAATTTTGGACGATTCCAATCACTTCCATTTTCAGTGGTAGCTTTTTTAGATTTTTGGGCAAATAAATTCGCACAACTAATAGAGATTAAAACAAATACTAAAAACTTTTTCATTCTAAGGGTATTTTAATGCCCACAAAAATAACCCATTTCGTATAGGATATGTTAAAATTAAGGTTAAAAAACATATACTTTTCTTACTTTAGCATCAACAAAAAAGTCTATGACCTACCTTCACAATATTGGTGCTTATTTTATCATGATTAAGGACATGTTCCGCAAACCAACAAGGTGGTCTGTAATGAAAGGACTTATCTTTAAGGAGATTGATGACCTAATCATCGGATCTATGGGAATCGTGGCTTTTATCTCATTTTTTGTGGGAGGGGTTGTCACCATACAAACAGCTTTAAATATTAGCAACCCATTAATTCCGAAGTATTTAGTAGGTTTCGCCACAAGACAATCCGTCATTCTAGAATTTGCCCCCACTTTTATTTCCATCATTATGGCTGGAAAAGTAGGCTCCTATATTACTTCAAGTATAGGTACCATGAGGGTGACCGAGCAAATAGATGCCTTGGAAGTCATGGGGATTAATGCGATAAACTATTTAGTCTTCCCAAAATTTGTAGCCATGATGTTTTATCCGTTTGTTATTTCCATCGCCATGTTCTTGGGAATTTTGGGTGGATTGGCTGCTTGTGTTTATGGCGGTTTTACAACTGTAGAAGATTATGTAAGAGGGGTTCAAGAGGATTTCATTCCATTTCATATGGCATATGCCTTTATCAAAACCTTTGTTTTCGCATTTTTATTAGCTACTATTCCTTCTTATTATGGCTATTTCATGAGAGGTGGCTCTTTAGAAGTTGGAAAAGCTAGTACCACAGCATTTGTTTGGACCAGTGTTGCCATTATATTATCAAACTATTTATTAACCCAAATGCTTTTAAGTTAATGATTGAAGTTAGAGACATTCATAAATCTTTTGGGGACACCGAAATTTTAAAGGGTATTTCTACCACTTTTGAAAAAGGAAAAACGAGTTTGGTTATTGGTCAAAGTGGTTCTGGAAAAACTGTATTCCTAAAATGCCTATTGGGGTTGTTCACTCCAGAAAAAGGACAAATCATCTATGACGGACAATCTTATACAGATTTAAGTCCAGACCAAAAGCGAACGCTTCGTTCGGAAATGGGTATGGTTTTTCAAGGAAGTGCCTTATTTGATTCCATGACCATTGGAGAAAACGTCATGTTCCCATTGCGTATGTTTACCAAACAGAGCATGAGTGAAATGCAGGATCGTGTGAATTTGGTTTTAAAAAGAGTTAATCTTGCTGATGCCCAAAAGAAAATGCCCAGTGAGGCATCAGGAGGAATGCAGAAACGTGTCGCCATTGCTCGCGCTATTGTAAACCAACCTAAATATTTGTTTTGTGATGAGCCCAATTCAGGGTTGGATCCTAGAACAGCTATTGTCATTGACAATTTAATTCAAGAAATAACAGACGAATATAACATTACAACCATTATCAACTCCCATGACATGAACTCAGTTATGGAAATTGGCGAAAAAATTGTATTCTTAAAAGATGGTGTAAAGGCTTGGGAAGGATCCAATGCAACCATTTTTAGAACTGAAAATGAAGCCGTAACTAATTTTGTTTATTCTTCGGAATTATTCAAAAAAGTAAGACGAATGTATCAGGAAGAGAATGAGTAAATAACTATTGATTTACAACTCTCAAACTATCCAAATCCTTGTACTGATACCTTAACCATTCTTCCAAATTCTTACGTTCCTTTTCTTTCTGGTCTGAATTCAAATTTGAATCATTCCAAGACACTGAAAAAACAGAGATTGTATCAATTTTAGAAAAATTGGTAGTTACCACATTGGAATAGGAAAGTCTCGAAATGTTCTTAAAAAGAATTTTCAATTCTTCACTCAGCTTATCCATGGGTACTTGGTTCTTTTCAAAACGGGATAATTGCTTCACACGGCTTTCTAATATGGAAACCTTTTGGGATTGCGTCAATAATTCCAATGAGTCTCTAGAACGAAGTTCCTGCATGTATTTAATATTGTCGACACCTTCAATACTTGATTGATTAATGACCAATTTAGTATTTTTCAAGGGTGCATACTCCTTCATTCTCCCCTCCAAAAGAATAATGGTCTCTTCAGAAATTTTATTTAAACCATAGGTATTGACTTCAATGGTAGAATTTTCCCCATCATTATAGTTATAGGCAACATTTCGTTTTAAATAATTAGCATATGGCAATTTTCCCACTTCGTTATCCATGAAATTTTTAGCCGCTTTATTAAAATTACTTTCTCCTAAAACAGTTACAAATGTCCACAATGCTGGAATCATAGCAATAATTGCCAATAAGGTAGCCAACTGAGCTATACGTTTTCTTTTTTTGGAATTGGCATACTTGATCATTGGGAACCTCAACACCTTAACCACGATAAAGGTTGCTAACGCAATAAAAATGGCATTAATAGTAAACAGATACATCGCCCCAAGGAAATAAGGGACATTACCAGAAGCCAAACCATAACCAGCGGTGCAAAGAGGAGGCATCAAAGCTGTTGCAATAGCTACCCCAAAGATAACTGAGGCTATTGTTCCCTTTTTTGTTCGGGCAATGATAAGAGCCAAACCACCAAAAAAAGCAATTAATACATCACGAATATCTGGTTTGGTTCTTCCCAATAATTCAGAATTATCCTCACTTAAAGGAAAGAAATAGAAAAACAGAAAGGCCGTCAATAAACTAAGACCTATCATAATGGCTAAATTCACCAAGGAGCGCCTTAAGGTATCAATATCATTAATGGCAATGGACATTCCTATTCCTAAAATAGGACCCATCAGCGGAGATATTAACATGGCTCCAATAACTACTGCAGTCGAGTCTGCATTCAGACCAATGGAGGCCACAAAAATAGAACAGACTAGAATCCAAGAAGTAGCTCCTTTAAAGGAAATATCACTTACTACTGCCTGTAAGGTAGCATCTCTATCTGTATCTTCTCTAAAGTCTAAAAGCTCCTTTAAAAACTTCTTAATACTCCTAAATAAACCTTGGGCATCCTGTTTGACCTCTTCTTTGGTTTCTTCAATTTTTTGAGCACCCTTTTCAGCCTCTTCCGAAAAATTAAATTTATTTTCTGTCATAGTTTAGTTTAGCCATAGTGCTCACCAAATTTCTGTTTCACTTGTTGAAGCACCTTTTTGATATCTTGTTCCTTTTCTTTTGGAAAGATAAGCAAAACTTCTTCTTTATCAACAATGATATAATCACTTAGACCATCTACTACAACTATTTTATTTTTAGGGGAGCGAATCATATTTCCAGAAGCATCAACACTTAAAGTCTTCGCATTTACAACTGCATTTTGGTCTTCATCCTTATCCAATTTATCGTAAAGGCTTCCCCAGGTTCCCAAATCATTCCAATCAAAAGTAGCTGGAATGACATAAACGTTTTGACTCTTCTCCATAATGGCATAATCAACCGAAATATTTTCTGCCAGAGGATAATTATCAGCTATAAACTTATCCTCTTCTTCCGTATTATAGGCCTCCATCCCCTTATTGAAATGATCATACAAATTGGGCTGGTTGTTTTGGAAAGCTGCTAAAACCGATTTAGCGCTCCACATAAAAATACCGGCATTCCATAAAAAATTTCCTTGAGCTAAAAATTGCTTAGCTGTTTCATAATCAGGTTTCTCCCTAAATTGAGATACGGGCTTGATAGTATCACTACTGGATTTATCAAACTCAATATAACCGTAACCTGTATTTGGAAACGTAGGTTGAATACCCAAGGTCATCAAAGCATCGTGTTCCTGACAAAATTGAAAAGCCTGATCCACATTTTGAACAAAAGCTTCTTCATCTTCGATCCAATGGTCACTAGGAGCAACAATCATAACAGCATCGGGATTTTCCTTTTGGATTTTCATGGAGGCATACAGAATACATGGTGCCGTATTTCTCATGGCTGGCTCCAGAACAACTTGTCTTTGGTTTACTTCAGGTAACTGTTCCAACACCAAATCGTTATATCTCTCATTGGTCAATATGTAAATATTCTGTGCCGGGATTAGTTTAGATAATCTATGAAAAGTTTTTTGAATAAGAGTTTCTCCCGTCCCTAGCATATCATGGAACTGTTTGGGAAATTGAGAGGTGCTAACTGGCCAAAATCTTGATCCTACACCTCCAGCCATCAATATGGCATAATAATTCTCTTTCATATCTTTAAACTATTTATTTTTTACTAATTCAATTTCTGCATTGGGATTGAACAAATATACTTTTCCTGTAGCTATTTCTATACATTCAATACGCTTTGTGCGTTGACTCCCCTTTTTAAATACCCTTCCATTATACAACCTAAAGATACTTCCTGTTGGGACTTCAAAAACAAAGTGCTTCCCATTTGGAGGGTCATACTGTTTTAAAGCCAGAGCCAACTGCGTATCGGTATCACTACTAGCTTTCGGATTTCGAAAATGCTTTGCTAACAATGGCAACAGTTCTTCAGGAAAAATGTTTGGATTAATAAACGGTAACATCAACCTCTGAAAAGTATACTTCCATTCCTTCCCATGTGGCTTAATGTTTCTTCCAAACTGGGAAAAAGCTTCAAAATGGGCAATTTCATGAATTAAGGTGATCAAAAAACGATAAGGGTTTAGATTACCATTGATGGTTATTTGATGTTGACCATTGATCAATCTTCTGTAATCTCCATGCCTTGTCTTTCTCTCTCTTTTCACCTTGACCTCTAAATGGTCATGATCCAATAATTCTTGAACTTGGGCAACAGCCGCATTCGGAATGAATTCATTCAATTTTTGTTGCATCCTGCAAACTTAATCGATTTTCCATTAATTTGATAGGTCTTCATTAACTATGATGATTGAAGTCTAAGAATTAACCATAATTTCACATAAGAGCAGGTCATTTATGTGAAACTAAAAACTTTAAATCTAAACTTCTTTTTTCCCTAATTTTATATCAACAGATATTTCAAAATGAAACAAAGACTACTTAATCTGGCTTTAATACTGACTTCTCTTTTGGGATACCTTGAATGGGGTCAAGATCAATCGGTTTTTCTTTTTCAAGCTGAATTAGATCTTTTAATCAAATTATTTAATGACCCAGGTTCGATACTTCATCCTTTGACCCTACTTCCTCTATTGGGGCAACTGATTTTATTTTTCACTCTATTTCAATCTAAACCTAGCAAAATACCAAGCTTTATTGGAATAGGATGTTTGGGCAGTTTGTTCTTATTTATTCTAATTGCAGGAATTCTGGGACCCAACCTAAAAGTCATACTATGTACGCTTCCTTTTTTATCGACAGCCGTCTATTCTATTTGGAATCTTAAAAACAAGAAAACCTAAAAAAGTAATCCCTATATTTAACTTCATGGACGCCTATCAAGAAACATTTGAAACTTGGAATCAAATAGCCAAAATTTATGAGGAAAAATTTATGGATTTATCATTGTATAATGATTCATACGATGCGTTTTCAAACAAATTGCCTCCTTTGGCCAAGGTTCTTGATGTTGGTTGTGGCCCTGGAAACATTTCCAAATACTTACTAAACAAAAAACCTAATTTAGAAATATTAGGGATTGACATTTCACAAAACATGGTGGATTTGGCAAATAAGAACCTGCCAAAAGCTAAATTTCAAGTGATGGACTTCAGAAACCTGAACAAACTTAATATGAAGTTTCAGGGTATCATTTGTGGATTTGGCTTACCCTACCTTCCACTGGAAGAAATAGATGATTTCTTCCAACAATGCTATGATCTGTTATCTGAAGAAGGTATCCTTTACATCAGTTTTGTTCCTGGAAATACAAAGAATTCAGGTTTTATTACTGGTATGAATGGTTTGCGTGTTTATTTTAATTACCACGATTCCAATCGGATTAATGAAATTTTAAAGAAAAATTTATTCCAGCATATCCAGACCATGGAAGTTCCTTTCAATAAAAAAGATGGCAGCAAGGAAATTCACCAAATTCTAATTGCTACAAAATACATCCATCACCCAAAGAGATCATGAGCAAAAGTCCATTACCCATTTTAAGGACTAAAAGGTTACTATTGAGAGCGCTCAAGTCTGAAGATTGGGAAATGATTTCATTTCTAAGATCAGACCCAAAAATCAATGAATTTGTTGACAGACCAAAAGCAGAAACCAAAGAAGCTGCACTGGCCTTTATAAATAAAATTATTAACCCTGTGGATGGACCTCCAGCTCAATATTGGGGAATCTGCCTCCAACCTGAGGATAGTATCATCGGCACTGTTTGTTTATGGAATTTTTCAGAGGATAGAACCCAAGCAGAACTTGGTTATGATTTAAATTATGAGTTCCAAGGTAAAGGTTATATGAATGAGTGTTTAAATGAGATTCTGCGATATGGATTTCAAGATTTAAATTTAAAGGAAATTTCTGCCATGACCCATTATAACAATGCCGCTTCTATCAAAGTACTTGAACGTTTGGGCTTTTTGAAGGAAGCAAATTCTTTTGAAGAGGATCCAAATCTTCTTATTTTTAGAAAATCCAATCAAAACGCCCAATAGTTGGAAACTTGTAAACATGGAAAAGGTTCAAATGAAATATTAATTTAAAATCTCAAACTATTTCAAATTCAAATAAAACAATCGGTCTCAAAGAAGCCATTTCAATAGGCATTGGAGGTATGGTGGGAGGTGGTATTTTCGCCGTCCTCGGGTTAGCCGTTTCTCTCGCTAAAGGCGGAACGCCTATAGCATTTCTAATAGCAGGAATAATTGCGCTTTTAACATCTTACAGTTATGTAAAACTGACGAAAAAATTCCCCGATCGCGGCGGTACGGTTCGGTTTATCAATGAGGGATTTGGAAAAACTATTTTCAGCGGTAGTATTAACAACTTGCTCTGGGTGAGTTACATCATCATGTTGTCATTGTATGCTTCGGCCTTTGGCTCCTATGCACAAAATTTACTTCCTTTAGTCAACAAGACCATTGATTTTCATATTTATGCCAGTGCTATTATCATTTTAGCAACAGCGATCAATTACTACAGCATTAAAGTAGTAAGCAAAATTGAGTCTTACTCAGTCATCATTAAACTAATTATTTTATTGGGTTTTGTAGGAGTTGGAATTTACGGTTTGGGAGGAAATCCCCATTTGGAGCAACTTCAGGTAACGAATTGGGAAACGCCTTTACAGTTACTTACTGGAGGGATGGTCATATTTGTGGCCTATGAAGGTTTTGAACTTATTGCTAATGCTGCTCCCGACATTAAAGACCCCGACAAGAATATTCCGAGGGCCTATTTCTATTCAGTCATTTTCGTAATTCTACTATATATTATTATTGCTATCGTCACTGTAGGTTCCCTTTCCTTTGAAACAATCAAAAAGGCGGAAGAGTATGTATTAGCTGAGGCAGCCAAACCAGTTTTAGGTCAAGTTGGATTTACAGTCATCACGATTGCTGCCATGATTTCGACCTTTTCAGCCATAAATGCGTCTTTATATGGCGGTAGTAGGGTAAGTTATGAAATAGCTGAAGACGATGAATTACCACATAGCTTAACTGACAGCTTCTGGAACCATCCCATCGGACTTTTAATAACAGCCATTTTAAATTTGATCCTAACCAATACACTCAACCTTGAGAGCATTTCAACAGCTGGAAGCATCGGATTTCTACTCATATTTGCCACGGTCAATTTTGTAGGATTTAAATTATCTAATAAAATCAATGGTTCAAAATTCATTCATATTATTGGTTTCCTATTTTGCCTCATAGCTAGCATCACATTGATAACACAACAGTTCAAGGATAATTTTATAGGTGTTGTTATTTCAGTTTCTATAATTGCCTCGTGCCTTCTGGGAGAATTCATTTATAAGACCTACTTTGACCACCAAAATTCAAAGAAGGTAAACAACCGTTAATCTGATGTTAATTTTCCCACAGAGATTAAACCAATTTTCTTTTTAGAGGTCTTAATACCAAACAGAAACATTTAAACACTATGAAAAAATTATTGTTTATGGTCATGGCCTTTTTAGCTATACAGACCATGTCCGCCCAAGAGAGACGCATGAATAAAATGGCAGATTATACGCCAGAAGAACAAGCCGAAATCCAGACTAAAAAAATGACTTTGGCATTAGACCTTACTGAAGCGCAACAAAAGAAAGTTCAGGCCATCCATCTTGAAAATGCAAAAAATAGGAAGGTAAGGATGGAAGAATTCCAAAAAATGAGAGGATCTGGTGAAAAACCAACAAAAGAACAGCGTTTGGCTCGAGAGAATGAAAGACTTGACAGACAAATTGAAATAAAAAAACAAATGAAGTCCATCTTAAATGAGGATCAATATACCAAATGGGAAACCCAAATGGAACAAAGACGCAACAGAATGGCAGACAGAGGTCAAAAAATGTCAGGAAACAAAAAAATGCAGAAAAGAAGACCTTAACCTATTGAAAAAAGCCTTGAGATTCAAGGCTTTTTTTTATTTCATTTTTTTGCTCACCACATCACATGCCGCTATGGTTTTATCCAAATCTTCATATGAAAGCGCATCGGTAATAAACCAAGTTTCAAAAGCACTTGGGGCAATGTATATCCCTTGATCCAACATACCATGAAAGAAGGCTTTAAAAGACTCATTGTTACCATGGGCGGCACTATCAAAGTCATACACCTCATTATCGCAGAAATGCACAGAAATCATTGAACCTACCCTATTGATTTGATGAACAACTTCATTTCTTTCTAATACCTCTCGTAGCCCTTTTTCAAGATAGGAGGTCTTTTCTTCCAACCGTTGAAACACTTCCTTATCCTCATTCAAGGCTGTCAACATAGCCAGTCCAGCAGCCATAGCCAATGGATTACCGCTTAAAGTCCCGGCTTGATAAACAGGCCCTAATGGAGCTAAGTGATTCATAATCTCATTTCTAGCTGCAAACGCTCCAACGGGTAAACCACCACCTATTACTTTTCCAAAACATACAATGTCTGCGGAAATATCAAACAGCTCTTGAGCACCTCCTGAAGCCAACCTAAAACCGGTCATCACCTCATCAAATATCAATAAAATATTTTCTTTATCACATAGAGCTCTTAACCCTTTAAGAAATTCCTCTTTGGGTGGAATACATCCCATGTTACCGGCCACTGGCTCTAAAATAATACATGCGATATCACCAGAGTTAGCAGAAACAATCTCTTCAACATGGGCGATATCATTATATCGAGCTAATAGCGTATCTTGTGCGGTTCCTTTGGTCACACCGGGACTATTTGGACTCCCAAAAGTAACCGCGCCACTTCCGGCTTGGATTAAAAAGGAATCACTGTGTCCATGATAGCAACCAGCAAACTTGATAATTTTATCTTTACCCGTATAACCGCGAGCCAATCTGACGGCACTCATACATGCTTCTGTGCCAGAGTTGACAAATCTTATTTTGTCAATGTTAGGAACCATGGAAACGGCTAATTCGGCAATTTTAGTTTCAATTTCCGTTGGAGTCCCAAAAGAAGTCCCTAGTTTGGTTTTTTCAATAACGGCATCCACAACAGGTTGATAGGCATGTCCCAAAATCATCGGTCCCCAAGAATTAATATAATCTATTAACTGGTTTCCATCTTCATCATAAAGGTATGCCCCCTTTGCTTTATTTATAAAAAGTGGTGTACCTCCCACCGCTTTAAATGCCCTCACAGGAGAATTCACTCCTCCAGGAATAACCTTTTCTGCATTAGCAAACAATTCACTGCTGCGTTTATATAACATATTGGTATTTTTTATTTGACCGAAAGAACTTGGCCAATTTGCAAATCATTATTTTTTAATCCGTTCATTTTTCTCAACTGCTCCACGGTAAGATTATGTTTCTTGGATATGGAATATAATGTATCTCCCTTTTGGACCGTATAGGTGTTTCCAAAATTATCAACGGATGCAGGAGTATTAGTTGACGTAACAGTTCTTATTCTGTTGCGACTAGCAGGATTACCTAGCACTTGATCATCATATTGATGGAGCTGGTAACGCTCAATCAAGTCGATTAATTTTTCGGGATAACGTCTGTCAGTTGCATATCCAGCAGCTCTTAATTCTCTAGCCCACCCTCTATAATCGTCTGGATCTAATTCAAACAATTTATAATAACGCTTTCGTTCCTTTAAAAACAAAGAATGATCCCTAAATGAATATTTGGCATCATTATATTTTCTGAAACATTCTTGGGAACGAT
The DNA here is from genome assembly GCF_001280515.1 of Mangrovimonas sp. ST2L15. GTDB lineage: Bacteria > Bacteroidota > Bacteroidia > Flavobacteriales > Flavobacteriaceae > Mangrovimonas > Mangrovimonas futianensis. The sequence continues at coordinate 52,122 of NZ_LBIQ01000028.1, forward strand.
CGTCATCATGATAAATTTTTGCACCTGTCCAATCATGGCACTTTATTCCGAAGTGATTATTGGCCTCTACAGACAACCTTCCTTTTCCTGAACCAGATTCCAAAATACCTTGAGCTAATGTAATACTTGCTGGTATCCCATAAAGTTTCATTTCCTCCATAGCCACTGCATGGTATAAATTGATATATGCAACGGTTGGCGAACTAGAAGAACTTGAGGTATTAGGAGTCGTAGTTGGCGCCGTATTATTTGTTTTCGGCTGTGTGCTTGAGGTTGCAGATCTAGTATTTTGATTTCTCACAACACGCTCCTTCTTTGTTTTTACCGAAGCAGCCTTTTTCTTGGAACCACAGTTAAACACCAAAACACTTAGTAAACATAGAAATACTATCCTTCTCATGTAATTATTTTATTAATGGTAGATTTTTTTGCTTCAACTTTTGGTTCATTCCTTCAATGCCTTGTAGGCCTCCGGTATGAATTGCCAAAATTTGCGACCCTTTTGGAAAAAAACCCTTCTTAATCAAATCAAAAATACCAAACATCATTTTCCCAGTATAAATGGGATCTAAAGGTATTTGATATTTCATTTTGAACTCATTAATAAAACCAATCAATTCCTGATTTATTTTACCATAACCACCAAAATGATAATCTGTAATTAATTTCCATTGGTCTTGGGTTGCAAACTTACGAATATCCTCTGACAAAAAATCACCTTTCAAAGCGGGAAATCCCAAAACCATCTGATCTTTATTTGAAGCATTTATTAAGCCAGAAATGGTTCCTCCCGTACCCACAGCACAACAGATATAATTCATTTCTTGATCAACCTGCGTCAATATCTCTTCACACCCCTGAACTGCCAAATTATTTGTTCCTCCTTCTGGAATCAAATAAAAGGATCCAAACTCTTCTCTTAAATTCTTAATGAAATGCGCCTCCGCTTTCAGACGATACTGGGACCGTGTGACAAATTTAAAGGTCATCCCCTGTAAGGCTGAATATGACAAAGTAGGATTGTCTGGAATCTTTAATTCCAATTCTTCTCCTCGAATAACTCCTATCGTTTCAAGACCAAATTCGTTACCTGCTGCAGCTACGGCAGCAATATGATTTGAAAATGCCCCTCCAAATGTCAGTAGTTTAGAATATCCCTTTTCCTGAGCTTCCAAAAGGTTATACTTCAATTTTCGATATTTATTCCCCGAAATCATAGGATGAATGCGATCCTCCCGTTTCATTGTAACAGAAATCCCTCCTAAAAAACTACCAACAAATTGGTTTTCAACAGAATTAAAAGATAAATTCATAAAAATCAAACAAATAGATGTTCATAATAATGGGAAATTAAAAAATATTCTATCTATTTTTTCCAATATTCAACAATACACATTGATTTAACATTTTTAAAACAAATATTAATATATTTACATTAGTTTAATACACTTTTACCATTTACCCTCTCAAATCTTCCAAACCACTAATACGCCAACTTATTTCTTTGGTATTCTAAGAATAATTAATAAATAGCAACCTAATTTGGGTTGCCTAGATTGGCATATGAAAAAAAATTACTTACAGGAAAATTGTTGTAAAGCATTCAAACATTTCATCTATACCCTCCTTCTTTTATCAGGTTTTTTTGTTCAAGCACAAACGACACTTTTTTTTGAAGACTTTGAAGCAGCCTTAGGACCAGAAAATCAAGCAAGTCCATATCTTGGATGGCAGAACGGTCAATTTACTACCACACCAGCCACCAATGACAATTACTTCTGGGTATTTGACAACACACGATGTAATGTGATTTCTGGATCATATTCTATGGCAGTAAGTGTTAATAATCCAGCTACTTCTGGAACCATGCCTCAATACAAAGCCAACAAGGTAGCTGCCACCTTAGTATATTTCACAACCCCCATCGATGCGACCAACTTTGAATCGGTTACGTTAGATTTCAATTGGATTTGCCAAGGTGAGGCTAACTTTGATTATGGTTCGGTACTCTACTCCTTTGATGGTAATACTTGGGCCGTATTACCCGGAGAGTACGAAGGACAAAATACGACTCAAAGTGTAACCAATCTTGATTTATCTGTTGTTGATGGACAAAGTTTCTATTTGGGGTTTGGCTGGAATAATGATAACTCTACGGGAAATTATCCTGCATTTACTATTGATGATATTGAAGTTAAAGGAACACCTTTACCCGCTTGCGCAACACCTTCTCAGCAACCCACAACCTTAACCTTATCGGCCACAGGAGATTCGGCATATGGTTCATTTACCGCCCCTTCCCCAGAACCAGATAATTATTTGGTCGTAATCAGTACCTCGGCTACTCCCCCAACGCCTGTTGATGGGGTTAATTACAATATAGGAGACTCCATTGGAACCGCCACTGTTGTGGATATTGATGGCTCTACCAATTTCACCGCTACAGGTTTAACCCAGAACAACACCTATTACGTCTATGTTTTCTCGTTTAATTCAGACTGCACTGGAGGACCTTTATATTTTACAACTAATCCGTTATCTGGAAATGTTTTAACTCCAAATACTACCTATTGCTTACCACTCAATGAAAACGTAACCTATAATGGAACTTCATATTATATTGATGATGTAGAATTTACAGGGTCACTTAACGATGTTTCTAATTTAAACTCAGGCAATTCTACAAACGGATATTCAGACTGGACAAGTCTTGAAAATTGCATTCAAGCACAAGGCGAAGGAATAAATGTCTTCGTCGGCTCAGGAAATTATAATGGAAGATGGAAAGCATGGGTAGATTGGAATAAAGATGGTGATTTTTTAGACACTGGAGAATTGGTTTATGACACTGAAAGTATTGCAACTACAACTACAACTTTTGGGTTTACAATACCAGATAATCAAACTATAGGGGATTACCGTCTTAGAATTAGATTTCATAATACAATAGGTGGAAATTATTTTTATGACTTCAGCCCTTGTGAATTTTTTGATTTCTGGGATGACACAACAAACAACCCAAATGATGGTGATTTTAGACTTGGAGAGGCTGAAGATTATTTGTTTACAGTCATTGAAAACTGTTCTGCTCAAATTACTACCATTACCGATGGCACAGCTTGTGGGGAAGGCAATGTAGATTTAACGGTTACCGGCACTTCAGATACTACACAATTCAAATGGTATGACGCCGAGACAGGTGGCAGCCTTTTAGCCACAACCAATAGTGGTACTTGGTCACCATTCATTAGTGCCACTACCAGCTATTGGGTAACGGCCACTAATGGCACGTGCGAATCGGTAAAAAGACTTGAGATTGTTGGCTTTGTGAATCCTATTACGACTTTGAGTTTCGTACCGGAAACACCGGAGATCTGTGGGGAAAATGATATTATAGAGATTTCAGCAACGGGGGATACCGAAATTGTCTACCTTATTGATGAAGATTTTGAAAGTGGATTAGGTTTGTTTTCTAGTGTTAACTATGACGCTAACAACACAACAATAGATAATGAATCCATGTGGCAAATTCAGACAAGTACATTTGTCCCTTCCTTATATGTATGGGAACCAGCCATCTCCTCTGGGTTTGGCACAAATAATTTTGTAATGACCACCTCTGATGTCAATCCTACGTATTATATTGAAAATTCATTGGAATCTTCTAGTGTTGACACTTCAACATTTAGTGATCTAACCTTATCTTTTGATATGTATTTCTCTCGTTACCTAGTCGGAGTTCCTGAAGAAGTAACGGTTGACGTTTCTACAGATGGCGGCACCAATTGGACCAATGTACAAACATATACAGATGATATAGGATACGGTACTAGCTTTAGTAATTTAACTATTGATTTATCAGCATATGTTAATCAAACGAATTTACAAGTCCGTTTTTATTACTATGCTGCTTGGTGTGATGGAGTCGCTCTAGATAACATTAAACTTTATGGCTCCAGACCGCTAACGCCATCTTTTACATGGTCTGGGACACCTGCCGTGGATGCCTATACCGATGCAGCAGCTACTATTCCTTATGTTCCTGGAACTTCTATAGGAACCGTCTATGTAAAGCCAACCATCACTCAATTAGAGTTGGAAGATTTTACATTTACAGCAATTGCCACTCTTAATAACGGCTGTGACATCAGTAAAGATGTCATCATTTCCAATAAAACCAAGGTTTGGAAAGGCACAGATAATAGCAACTGGAATGAAGCTAACAATTGGGCTCCTTACGGAGTTCCTGATGAAACCAATTGTGTTATTATACAAGACTCCGAAAGTAACATTCCTTACTTATCAACCCCAATCCCGCCAGTTTTAAATACGGCTTATGCTAAAAACTTGACCATCAAAGACAGTGGAAACCTAAATGTTTTAGCTGACAATAATTTAGTCGTCATGGATTGGATCGCCATTGAAGACAACACCGATTCTTCTGTTTTAGAGCTAGATGTGCGAAATGGAGCCAACTTGGTCCAGATTAATAATGCCACTAATTCAGGTGAAATCCACCTTAAGAGAATTGCAGATGTGGATGATGCGACAGATTATGTCTATTGGTCTGCTCCTGTAGCTAATTTTTCCTCCGGTAATCTACCTTCTGGCGGCCTTATTTGGAAATGGATTCCATCAGTCAACAATGGGGGAACATACACCAGTAATTTCGGAAATTGGATTTATGGTAATGAAATCATGACAAGTGGAATGGGATACATTTCAAATTCACCAACCAACACGAGTTTTACTACAGAATTTATAGGAACACCAAACAACGGGGATATTTCTGTTCCTATTTCCAGAGGAACATATACTGGAGCTGATTATACCACAGGACCAACCACTACCCCTGTAACTGAAGATGATGACAACTGGAACCTCTTAGGGAATCCATACCCATCAGCCATAAGTGCCGATAAGTTTCTTGCAAACAACTCTACATACTTGGAACCATTTATCCAATTATGGACCCATGGCATTTCTCCATCAACAGCCACAGTTGATCCATTCTATGGAGATTATGCTTCCAATTATGATTCCGCAGATTATTTAACATATAATGCCACTGGAGGCACCCAATTTGGTTTTGAAGGATTTATCGCGGCCGGTCAAGGATTTTTCACTCTTATGACAGATAATGGAAGTACCTCTGAAACTGCCAATTTTGACAACAGCATGCGATATGAGTATGACTCTGTTAGCTATGAAACTTATGACAATTCACAATTTTACAAGACTAATAGCAATTCCACTGCATCCACAACTTTTGATGAAAAGCACCGCATTTGGCTATCCTTGTCATCTCCTGGCTTACCAACCTCCAATATTTTAGTGGGATATGTTTCCAATGCTATAAATGGCTATGACCCGATTTATGATGCACCTGCTCAAGGCGTGAAAATTGAATTTGAACTATACTCACTAGTTGATGATAAATCTCTGGCCATCCAAGGAAAAAGCGTTCCATTTGATGAATTGGACACCGTACCCCTGGGTCTCAAATTACCTCAAAATGGAAATTATACCATTTCCATAAATCATGTGGACGGACTTTTTGAAGACGCCACCCAAAACATTTATTTAGAAGACACTTATACGGGAATTATTTCAGATTTAAGAATGGCTCCTTTCAGCTTTAACAGTGATGAGGGCATTTACAACGATCGATTTATTTTAAGGTACACTAATGAAACGCTTAGTTTACCTGAATCTATATTGGAAAATACCATTTCAATAAAAGCTCCAAACGGCAGTTATATTTTGGTGAATTCATCCCAAGGTCCCATTGAAGAAATTCATATTTTAGACCTCACAGGAAAGCGCCTTATACAAGAGAATGCACTCAGCTCCTCTCAGGTAAAGTTAGAATCCTTAAATCTTTCAACAGGTTCCTATTTGGTTTCCGTAACCCTTAAAAATGGATTTAAGAAAACTCAAAAAGTGATTTTAAAATAAACACCAACTAAATATATTTTAAAAAGGCCCAAACAGATCTTGATTTTAGATAGTCAGGATCTGTTTCGTTTAAATAAGCTTCTCTTTCAAAGGAAATGTTCCGATAGGCCAATCGTTTATTTTTATACTTGAAGAATCGTATGGTAAATTCCAAAAAATACCACACATAAAAAGGAATAATAAAAAGTTCCAATTGCTGTACTTTGTGGATCCTTTCATGAAGCAACAATACCTTGTCATTTCTTAATTCGGGATATTTTAAAATGATAAAAGGAAAAATAGTCAAACCACTATAGCCTTTTGGTATCAATTTTTTTGAAATGACAATCATATTTTCAGAAAACTAAAATCAATCCAAATTACATTATCTTTGCCACATGATAAAAAAAAGAATTCCTATTGAGGAAGGCGATTATTATTTAACCCCTGAAGGCTACCGATGCTTTACCGAACAATACCATTTAAAAAGAGGTTATTGTTGTGAAAGTGGCTGTAGGCATTGCCCATACGGATATAACAAAAAGACAAATTCGCAATAGCCTTGGATCGGTTGTTAATGACATATCGCAAAAAAGTTGCCAATACCCACCACCGGGTAGATATTCGTTACCCCTAGTTTTTCTTGAACACTTCACACCAAACAAGTTTAACTAAATTAAAGCAACCATGACATTTAAAGAAGAAATATTACAGGGGATACCAAGTGAATTACCTACCCCAAAACCATTCGAAAATCAAATAAACCACGCTCCTAAACGAAAGGAAATTTTATCCCAAGAAGAAAAAACCTTGGCACTTAAAAATGCCCTTAGGTATTTTGAGCCTAAACATCATAAAACTTTAATCCCTGAATTTAGGGAAGAGCTAGAAACCTATGGACGAATTTACATGTACAGATTCCGTCCCAATTATAAAATGTATGCTCGCCCTATAGAGGAATACCCGGCAAAAAGCAAGCAGGCTGCAGCCATTATGTTGATGATTCAAAACAACCTAGACTATGCTGTAGCCCAACATCCACATGAATTAATTACCTATGGTGGTAATGGTGCTGTCTTTCAAAATTGGGCCCAATACTTATTAACCATGAAATATTTGGCTCAAATGACCGATGAACAAACATTGGTTATGTATTCTGGCCACCCAATGGGCTTGTTCCCTTCTCACAAAGAGGCTCCAAGGGTTGTGGTTACCAATGGAATGATGACACCTAATTATTCTAAACCAGACGATTGGGAAAAATTCAATGCGTTAGGTGTCACTCAGTACGGACAAATGACAGCTGGGAGTTATATGTACATCGGTCCACAAGGTATTGTTCACGGAACTACAATTACCGTTTTAAACGGATTCAGAAAAATAAACAAAACACCTAAAGGTCACCTCTTTGTTACATCTGGTCTTGGCGGAATGAGTGGTGCTCAACCAAAGGCAGGAAATATTGCAGGTTGCATCACCGTTTGTGCGGAGGTGAATCCTAAAATCACCAAAATTAGACATGAACAAGGATGGATTGATGAAATCATTACCAATTTAGATGACCTAGTTTCTAGGGTACAAAAAGCAAAAACAGCTGAAGAAACCATCTCATTGGCCTATCTAGGCAATGTGGTTGATGTTTGGGAAAAGTTTGATGCTGAAAACATTCAAATAGATTTAGGAAGTGACCAAACATCCCTTCACAACCCATGGGCTGGAGGATACTATCCTGCGGGCCTATCTTTTGAAGAAGCTAATAATATGATGGCAAGCATTCCAGAACTATTCAGGGACAAAGTGCAAGAAAGCCTACGTCGTCATGCTAATGCTATCAATAAACATACAGCCAAAGGCACCTATTTTTTTGATTACGGAAATGCCTTTTTATTGGAAGCTTCCCGAGCCGGAGCAGATGTAATGGCTGAAAACCCAACTATAGGTCGTGAATTTAAGTATCCTAGCTATGTACAGGATATCATGGGACCCATGTGTTTTGACTATGGATTCGGACCATTCAGATGGGTTTGCACTTCAGGAAAACCAGAAGATCTAGAAAAAACAGATACTTTAGCTTGTCAAGTTTTGGAAGATTTAATGAAGCAAGCCCCAGAAGACATCCAACAACAAATGGCAGATAATATTCAATGGATCAAAGGTGCACAGGAAAACAAACTTGTTGTTGGTTCCCAAGCCAGAATTCTTTATGCCGATGCAGAGGGTCGCATGAGAATTGCAAAGGCCTTCAATGATGCTATTGCCAATGGGGAAATAGGCTACGTTGTTTTAGGAAGAGATCATCATGATGTTTCAGGTACAGATTCTCCTTACCGAGAAACAAGCAACATCTATGACGGATCCCGATTTACTGCCGATATGGCCATTCACAATGTTATTGGAGATAGTTTTAGAGGCGCTACCTGGGTGAGTATTCACAACGGTGGTGGCGTTGGATGGGGTGAAGTTATAAATGGCGGATTCGGCATGGTTCTTGATGGTACTTTAGAAGCAGAAAAGCGCTTAAAATCAATGCTTTTCTGGGATGTCAACAATGGTATTTCAAGACGCAGTTGGGCCAGAAATGATGGTGCGATGACAGCCATTCAAAGAGCCATGGAAAACGAGCCATTACTAAGCGTAACTTTACCAAATTTAGTTGACGAAAATTTGCTAAATTAGAAGGACTAAATCATACGCTATGAAAAACACTTTAAGAACTTTTGGAGTATTACTTTTGTTAATCTCCGTATCCTCTTGCACCTCTGTGAGGGTGGCAACGGATTATGACAAAAACGCAAATTTTGACAATTATAAATCATTTGCCTTTTACAAACCAGGTATTGATAAAGCCGAAATAAGCGATTTAGACAAAAGAAGGATTCTTCGAGCCATTGAAACCGAGATGTTAGCCAAAGGCTTTACCAAATCTGAAACTCCCGATTTGTTAATAAGCATTTTTACCAAATCTAGAGAGCAAGTGAATGTTTACAACAACGGCTGGGGACCATATGGTTATGGTTGGGGCTGGAGTCCTTATTACTGGAACTCTTACAGTTCTGTATCAACAAGCACCGAAGGAACCTTATATGTTGATCTTATTGATGCCCAAAGAAAAGAATTGGTTTGGCAGGGTGTTGGAAGTGGATACCTGACTCAAAACATGGATAAGAAAATTGAAAGAATTTCTGAATTTGTCCATGAAATCCTAATGCAATATCCTCCTGGACAAAAAAAATAAAGCATAAAAAAAGCGACTTTAAGTCGCTTTTTTTTATTTAGGCATATCCATGTAATGATACTTCTTATATTGTTCTGGTGTTAGGATATCAGTCATCTTAAGATCTAGATTTTCATTAATGACATCCATTCTAGCTTTCTCTAATTTTGGCTCTAAATTAGCTTTTTTAATCTCTCCTGTATTCTTTGCAGCCTCAACAAACACTTCAAGAACCAACTCTTCCTGTTGCCCGTTTAAATGTAGTTTTTTACTCAATTCTATTGCATCCTGTTTAGCCTGTGCAATTAAATCTTCTGATGCAGCAACTTTTTTATCTTGAGCTACAGTAGTTTGCATTCCAACAAAGAAAAGCAACATAAAACCAAATAAGGAAATGACCTTTTTCATAATATAATAATAGTTAATTAGAATTTTAATTTAAGTGCTAAATATACAAATTAAATTGAATTATTTTTCCTCAGCTATGAAAAATGCCTTTTACAGCATAGCTTTTCACTTTATCCAATAAAAACGTATCTAATATTCAATATCTCCCATTTTTTGATCTCCTTTATTAGTTCATCTAACAAATTATAGAACTCTTTAAAATTATTTCCCTTAAAGAAAATCCAAATAGTAATTACGTCCTTGAATTATAAATAGTTAAATAGGCGAGATGAATTGCAAAACAAAGGAAGATTCGTTATTTTCCTTTATACCAACAAAAAAATTGAATATTTTGTAACTTTACCCAGATACTTTTAAGAATTATGGAATTACAATCAATAGAATCCAATAACATTTTAGATAGGCTTCCAAAGCACTTAAAACAATTCATCAAACCACAGAACTATGATGATTACACCCCAATTAATCAAGCTGTTTGGAGATATGTGATGAGAAAGAATGTGGACTATTTGAGTAAAGTAGCTCACAAATCATATGTTGACGGATTAAAACAAACTGGCATTTCTATTGATGACATTCCTAACATGTATGGAATGAACCGCATTCTTAAAGAAATTGGTTGGGCAGCCGTAGCAGTAGATGGATTTATTCCTCCGAATGCGTTTATGGAATTTCAGGCCTATAATGTGCTGGTAATTGCCAGTGACATCAGGCAATTGGAACATATTGAATACACACCAGCACCAGACATCATCCATGAAGGAGCAGGACATGCCCCTATAATTGCAAATCCTGAATATGCCGAATATTTAAGACGATTTGGAGAAATAGGTTGTAAAGCCATTTCTTCTGCCAAAGATTATGAACTTTATGAGGCTGTAAGATACCTTTCCATATTGAAAGAAGCTCCAGGAAGTAAAGAAGAGGACATTCAAAAAGCTGAAGCCGATGTTGAATACCTTCAGGAAAACATGGGTAAACCAAGTGAAATGGCTTTAATAAGAAACCTACATTGGTGGACCGTTGAGTATGGATTGATAGGTACTTTGGATAATCCAAAAATTTATGGCGCTGGATTACTTTCTTCAATAGGCGAAAGTACTTGGTGTATGACAGACCAAGTAAAAAAACTTCCGTATTCTATTAAAGCTGCAGACCAAAGTTTTGACATTACGAAACCCCAACCCCAATTGTTTGTGACCCCCAATTTTGCCCATTTAAGTTTGGTTTTAGAAGAATTTGCAAATACCATGGCACTTCGAACTGGAGGTTTATCGGGAGTCAATAAACTTATTGAATCAGAAGCTCTAGGGTCTATTGAACTAAGCACTGGTCTTCAAATTTCTGGCGTTTTTTCAAATGTAATTTCTCACAAAGACAAACCTATTTATATTCAAACCACAGGAAAAACAGCTCTCTCTTACAGAGAAAAACAACTTGTTGGACATGGCACAAATCATCATAATGGAGGCTTTGGTTCTCCTGTAGGAAAACTTAAAGGCATCAATATATCTATCGAGGATATGAGCCCTAGAGATCTAACGGCCTATAACATTTTTGAAGGCGAGCGTGTTACATTAGAATTTGAAGGCGGCGTCAAAGTCACTGGAAATATTATTACAGGAAAGAGAAACTTACAAGGTAAAATTATTTTAATAAGCTTTGAAAACTGTACGGTATCGTACAAAGAAGAGATTCTTTTCCAACCAGAATGGGGCATTTACGATATGGCTGTTGGTAAGAAAGTTGTTTCAGCATTTTCGGGACCAGCAGATTTTAATAGTTTTGATTTATTGACTCACAAGTCATCTACAGAAACGATTAAGATTAAAAAAACTCCTAAAGAGAAAGAACTAGAAGTACTTTATCAACAGGTTAGAGATTACAGAGAGGGCAATACCCAAACTATTTCCAGACACAAAGTTTTAGAGCAGTTAATTGAAAACCATCCAGAAGATTGGTTGCTTCCAATAGAGTTATATGAATTGGCATTCCAATCCAGCAAACAGGAACTCTGCGAAGCTATTTTAAAGCATTTGGAAGGTATCAAATCCAACAGACCGCAGGTTGGTCATCTTATTGATGACGGATTGGACATTATTGAAAAATCTGGAGTATTGAATTAAAATTTATTCAGGAAGTTTTTTGTTGTTTCACTAAGAACCAATTCACCACTGGTTTTAGCCCGTTCAATCAGTAGGTTGTCCCAGTGTTCTGTCCCAGACCACAAAGCCCGTTTCATGGATGCCATGGCATCTGTATGGTAACTAGACAAGCTTTTAGATAGTTTTTCCAATGTATGGTCCATATCCTTTACATCTTCAAAACATTCAGAATACAAACCCTTCCCTAGACACCACTCTGCCGAATAGAAATTTTTGCAATCCATGCTTAATTGAGATAGGGCTCCTACGCCTATTTTTCGCTCAATTGCAGGAGCTATAACGAATGGTCCTATCCCTATGCTCAATTCGCTTAATTTGATCGAGGCGTGCTGGGTAGCCACACAATAATCTGCCGCCGCTAAAATACCAACACCTCCACCTACTGCTTTTCCTTGGGCTCTAACCAAAATAAACTTGGAACATCGCCTCATAGCATTAATCACATTGGCAAATCCAGAAAAGAAAGCCAATCCCTCCTCCGGCGTTTGAATTTGTTTGAGCTCATCGAAACTAGCCCCGGCACAAAACGTTCTATCACCACCACTTTTTAAAACAATTACCTTGACATCAGGATCCTTGTCTGCATACAAAATGGCTTTCTGTAATTTTTTCAATAAATCACTGGGGAGTGAATTATGGGATGGATGGTAAAACTCAATGGTACCAACATGCTCCGAAACAGAAAAATTAACGTATGGATTGGACATAATGTTTTAATATTTTAAAGCCGAATATACAGTTTTTAATGATTTTTAAAAATGATAATCATGAGGTTTTTCGCGGAGATAAACCAAAACATAAAATATTCTAGTTTGATTTAAAATGGCAAAAATTCAAGTTCTTCTATTTCATTAATAGATGAGCCGTTATACTCCAAAGTCCATCCCAAACTATTGGTAAGAATATAAAATTTGGAGAGCTCGCTTATCAATCTATTTTCGGCGTTTTTCTTTAAATCGGAAGCTTCAATTTTCTTCATCAAGGAAACTTTCACCTTATTTTTAATCTGGTTATAGTCCTTGGCCTCAAACTGATTAAGAAAATCTGCTTGCACATCGTAATATTCAAAATCTGGATTGACCTTTATTTCTTCCTTTGGTATGCTCAGTATTCTCAATGTTTTGGTTGATTCATCCAATTCATATTCAATTTGACTCAAATCATAAGCAATTGTAACATCGGCATTGACGACGACCAATGCCTTCTTTTCTGCGCTGATCAAATCGCCAAAAAGTGCCTTTGAATTTTTATAGGTAAACACATCACTAAAGTGACCCTCGGTAACTACCAGCTTACCTACATTCTTAATTTGTTCCAAAATAAGATCGGAGTTTTCCTGTAGTATAATCTGATCCTCCTTTTTGTTTTCGCATTGCCTAAAAACAAAAATAATTGCCACGGCAATAACAACTCCCAATATGACTTTTCGCATAGCCCTAAAATACAAAAAGCATTGGTTGCTTCGACAACAAAGCCTAACCAATGCTTTTACCCCTTTGATAAATTAATAGCTGTGTAAAAATAAGTATGAAATAGAATATTTATATTACCGAAAGGTTAATTAATAATTAAATCAACTTATTGTTTTTAGCCTTCTGAACTGCCTCCAATTTGTTATGAACCTGTAACTTCTTGTAAATATTTTCAATATGCTTTCTAACAGTTCCTGAAGAAATCAATAGATTATCTGATATTTGAATATAACTTAATCCTTTACTCAATTGTTCTAAAACATCTATTTCCCTTTTGGTTAAAGTGATTTCCTCTTGACCATTACCCACCTCCAGTTCCATGGGCTCCCTGAGAAGCTTAAGGGTCTTTAGAGCTATGGAAGGATTCATTGCTGCTCCTCCATTCATGGTATCTAGAATACCATCATGTAAATCCTGAGCATTGATATCTTTCAACAAATAGCCGTCTGCCCCAGCTTTTATTGCTTTGAAAATATGTTCGTCATTATCAAAAACGGTAAGCATAATAATCTTAATCTGCGGGTATTTCTTTTTCACATGGGCGGTAGCTTCAATACCGTTTAACTGTGGCATTTCAATATCCATTAAAATCAAATCGACGAGATGGTCTTTCTCAAGTTTCTCCAACAAATCTTCTCCTTGTATTGCAGTATACTTACAAAGTAAATCTTCAAAAAAAGACAATTTTTCTTTTACCGTCTTTATCAGAAAGGAATTATCATCTACAACAACAATTTTAACTGGCATTGCTTAAACTATTATGAGGTGGTAAACTTAAAGTAATTTGAGTGCCAACTCCTGGTTTAGAATCAATCTGGCAATAAGCTCCAATGTCTCCTGAACGCTTTTCCAGGTTATGCAGCCCATTTCCCATGTTTACATCATCAATGGAAAAACCTTGACCGTTATCCTTTATGGTGACCAGATAGTTTTTAGGCTTATCGATTTCTATTATGATTTCAGAAGCATTGGCATGCTTTAAAGCATTATGAATACTTTCCTGAACCATTCGATAAACAGCAATACCTTTTATAGAGTCGAACACATCCGTTTTATCAACCGTTGGAGCAAGTCCTAAATGAAATTGAACGCCTTGGGTAGCCTTTTTAGCTTTTTCCAAATAATTGATAATACGTGACTGAAGGTCTTCAATGGTTATATACTCCTTATTCATTGCCCAAATGGTATCTCGCAATTCAAAGATCGTATCTGAAGCAAAGTGCCCAATTTCGTCCAACTTATCTTTAAGACGATCATCTTGGATATTATAGGCATACTTTAAATTATCTAAAGATGAAATGATGAAGGTCAATTGTGCTCCTATATTATCATGAAGATCTCTTGAAATGCGCAACCGTTGTTCTTGTAACTTGTTTTGCGTTTCAATTTTTAAAAGAGCACTTTTAAGTTCGCTTTCTTTAGCCAACTGAATATTTTTAAGCTTTTGTTGGTTGTACATAAAAAAGCCAATTACCCCCAACAAAACGGCTGCAGCAATGGCTCCGTAAATCTGATAGTTTTTGTTTTGAATGGTAAGCTTTTGCTCAGCTAGTTCAGCCCTATGAACTAGTATTTGCTTCTCTTTCTTTTCGGTATCATATTTCACTTCCAAATTGGCAAACTCTTTAGCATTTTCCTCAGAAAAAAGGGAATCTTTTAAAAGCACATATTCTTTAGTTAGCTGTCTGGCCTGATCCAAATCCTGAAGCATGAAATAACTTTCAGCTGTATTTAAATACAACTCTCCATTAGCAATGCTTTCAGCAGGGTATTTATCTATGAGATCAAATGCCTGTCCGGAATATTTCAAGGCTTCCTTAGGTTGATTTTTGTAATTGAAAAGAGAAACTAAATTCACTAAAATTGAAATATTTTCTCTTTCGTCAAACTCATAATTCTCAGGCTTATTTAATGCCTTAAAGTACAAATCTATGGCTTTGCTGTAGTCTCCAAGTTCTTGATAAGCATTGGCCAAGTTGTCTAATATTTGATAATAGCCAATTTTATTGTTGCTTTTGTCGGCAAGCTTAAGACCTTTTTCAAGAACCGTAACAGCTTCATGAAACCTACCCAAGGTTTTTAGATTTATCCCTATGTTGTTTAATGATGCTACTTGTTCTTTTTCTAAATTGTATTTCTCCCTAATTTCCAAGGCTTTTTGGTGATACTCCAGTGATTTTTCAGGCAAATTCATGTCTTGATAAATCAATCCGATATTATTAAGTGGCGCTGCAGTACCTCTTTCACTCCCTTGATTTTCATACATTTTCAAAGCCTGAAAAAAGTAATTTAACGCTTGCTTATAGTGACTTTGGTTCCAATGGAACATCCCCAAGTTATTCAAACACATGACCTCAATGTTTTTGAATTGATGATCTCGGCTCAATTTCAAAGCCTTTTCAAAATAATATCTGGCCGAGTCAGCTTTCCCTGTAATATCCATATAGATGCCATGGGTATTGGTAAGTTCTATCAAACCAAACATAAATTGGCTTTGCTTAGCGAGATGCTCGCCTTCTTCAATCATACCTAATGCTTTTTTAGCATCGTTAAATAGATAAGAAGACGCAATTCTGTTTAAGGCTCTAATTTTTACGGAATCATTTTTCATTTCCTTTGTGACTGCATAAAGACTATCCAGGTTTTGTGAAATCAAAGAAAAGCTTAAGAAAAAAAAACAACAGAAAAGAAGGGGAATCTTTGTCATGGTAATATAAAAAAAGACATCAATGGAGATCTTATGATCTTTCTACTGATGTCTTTCTTATTAAATTGATTAATAGCTTCCTAAATATAGTTAAAAAT
This sequence comes from Mangrovimonas sp. ST2L15, assembly GCF_001280515.1. Classification (GTDB taxonomy): domain Bacteria; phylum Bacteroidota; class Bacteroidia; order Flavobacteriales; family Flavobacteriaceae; genus Mangrovimonas; species Mangrovimonas futianensis. The sequence continues at coordinate 68,123 of NZ_LBIQ01000028.1, forward strand.
ATCAATTCCTAGTAATTTAATCGACAAACTACTCGTTCTAAAAGATTAAGGGTTTTACACTTATTTTTACTTTTTAAATATTGCTAAAAAAACCCCTTTGACATCATTAATTAACTACATCTTATTTAAATTAAAAGAACCATCCGTTACCTCCCTAGTTGATCCATCATTCGGGTTTTTGGCTGTAAATTGAAAAGTCCCCTTTATGGTAGCATCCGTTTCTTCTGAAATATTAATTTCCCCAACCACCCCAGATGCATCAAATGGAGCACTCCAAGTTTGACTTTGAGCAGGATTCTGGGTGTTGGGCTCAATATAAGAAGCGAGGATAAAGACACTTTCATCAGTTATATCATAGGTACCTACTCCATCATAATAATTAATTTGCATATTGATTGCTTGAGATGAGGAGTTTCCCTGCATAACTAGAACCGTATTACCTCCTCCCGATTGCACAGTAGCAAAAGAGGTTATCTCCAGCGAAGTAAAACTCTCTCCATTAATTTTTGCTGTAATGGTTCCTGATGCCGCTTGAGTATCACCCGGATCACCGCCATCGTCGTCCTTTTTACAAGAAGTGAGAGTTACGAAACCCAATGCCATAAATAGCATAAGTGTCAATTTAAATGTTTTCATTTCAATAAGTTTTGATTAATAGTTCAGCAAAAATGCAACCTACTGAAATTAAATTCAATACGACAAATGTCGTATTTATTAAAAATGTATAGACGGAATTTCTTTCTGTAGTTCTGACTTTTCTCTCTCCAATTGACTAAGAAAAGCTTTGTAAGATTCGGATTCAGGATTAAACGGTTTGTGTTGCAAGCCTTTTTGAATTTTATCCACGCGTTTCATAATGGGTTCGGTTGATTCTGAAAACCATACCTTTTGAAACAAATTCCAAATGTAGTCGATAGCCATATTATTGGGATGAACCAAATCCTCTGCATAATAACGGTAATCCCTTAAATCGTCCATCATAATTTCATATGCGGGGAAATAGAAAAAATCCAAATCATTAATTATTTGGTGAATAGCTGCCAAAAGATGCGCTTTGCTTCTTGTGTTTTCAACAAAACCATCCTTAATATGTCTGATAGGAGAAACTGAAAAAATAATCTTTACAGTTGGGTTAAGCTGTCTTAACAATGAAGTTATTTTCAATAAACTTGAAACTATCTCCTCTATAGACAATAGCTTCTTTTTAAATTCCCTTTGAGGTACTTTATGGCAATTAGCCACAACTTTTTCAGAAGCTTGATGTTCATATACCCATGCTGTTCCTAAAGTGATAACATGATGAGTAGCCGCCTTTATAGTTTTGTGCGTATTCTGCTGGGATTGATTTAAATTTTGAAGTAAGTCTTCCTGATTAAGAGCGTTCATCTGTGAGTGGGCCTCAAATGACTTCCAAACGCCATCCATCTCAAAAACATCCTCAGACTTGTATGGAATGTCGTCAACAATTCTTTGAACAAACCTTTCAATGGCTAGCGGGTGAAAAAAAATTCCAATCGGGTTGTGTACCGACTGGAATTTAAAATAGTTCAATTTTGAACCTATATTTTCTACAAAACAAGAACCGATTAAAAAAAGTTTGGAATCGTAATCAATCAAACTATTAGTTTGATTAGTTAACCGTATTTGTGTTTGTAGTCTCAATTAAATTTCCTTATTAACCCAAAAATCCTCAGACTCTAAGTTAATAATAGTCTGAGGATTTTCTTTATATTTTCCTTTAGTTTAGTAGATATATTGAAGCAAGATAGTTTCTTCATTAGCAGTTCCAGGCTCAAACGTAGTTGCTCCTGTTATAGGGTAACCATCTGAATTGTAGCTAAATGTGTTTTCATAACTATCAGTAATTGCAGCCCCACCTGTATTAATATAAGTCAACACATTATTTTCATGAGTCTCAAAACTCCCAACTAGCTCAAAGACATCTCTTTGATGCAAATTAAGAAAAGGACTGTGCTTATCATCATATGTATACGAATAATCCTGATCTCCATTAACATCCTCTTCAGATATTAAATTACCATCAAGAAATGTTAAAATATAAGTATTCATACCATTTTCATCCAATGTAATAGTACCATCTTCATTATAAGAGAACACATTCGATTGAATCTGCATCCCTCCTGAAGAATACGTTTCGTTAATTAATCTATTTTGAGAATCATATTCAAATGACGTCTCCCCAACTAAGCTTCCGTCTTCATACTCGCTTATTTGAGATAATAAATTATTCTCATAACTATAAACCTCTTCATATCCTGGACTACTTGCACTTACAAGTTTATTCCCATCATAGGTAAAATTAATGGTGGCACTAGTTCCGTCATCATAGGTTTCAACAATTTGAGACACTAAAAGGTTATTTGAATCTGAAGTAATGTCCTCCTCCGAAGAAGAGTCATCACTAGAACAAGATGAAATAAAAATAGTAGTTGCAATACATAAAATAGAAAATAATTTTCTCATAAGTTTAAGTTTTTAGATTTAGAACAAGCTATAAATATAAAAAACATTTAAACTTTAAAAAAACTAATCCAAATACGTCTTGGCCTGATCCAAAGCCTCTTTGATCCCCGCCGGGTTTTTACCTCCTGCTGTAGCAAAGAATGGCTGTCCGCCACCGCCTCCTTGAATGTACTTTCCTAGCTCCCTGACAATAGTTCCTGCATTCAAACCTTTATCTGCTACCAACTCTTTAGAAATATAGCATGACAACATCGCTTTTCCATTTTGCTCGGTACCAAATAACAAGAATAGATTGTCCATTTGTCCGCCTAATTCAAAACTTAAATCCTTGATTCCGGCAGCATCCAAATCCACTTGTTTGGCTAAGAACTGTACTCCATTCACTTCGGTGATTTCCTGTTGCAAGTCTCCTTTCAAGTTTTTGGCCTTTTCTTTCAACAAGTTTTCTATTTCTTTCTTAAGCGCATTGTTTTCTTCTTGAAGCTCTTGAACCACAGTTACAGGATCTTTAGGACTTTTTAGTAACTCCTTTAATGATTGATAGTCTCTATCTATTTCTATAAAATAATCCCCAACCTCAGCATTTGTAATAGCTTCAATCCTTCTAATTCCTGATGCTACAGCGCTTTCAGAAACAATCTTAAAGTACCAAATTTTACCCGTTTCCCGCACATGGGTTCCCCCACAAAGTTCTATTGAATTCCCGAATCTTATGGTACGTACACTATCGCCATATTTCTCTCCAAATAAAGCCATGGCTCCTTCATTAATAGCCTCTTGAATAGGAATATTACGTTGTTCTTGTAATGGAATATTTTCTCTTATTCGAGCATTAACGAAATCTTCTATTTGCTGTAATTGATCCTTCTCGACCTTTGAAAAGTGTGAAAAATCAAAACGCAAACCTTTTGCTTTCACCAAAGACCCTTTTTGCTCCACATGAGTCCCAAGAATACTTCTCAAAGCTTGATGTAATAAATGTGTCGCTGTATGATTAGAAGCCGTTAAGTTCCTTGCTTCCTCGTTAACCACAGCTTTAAAAGTTTCTTCTATATTCTTTGGTAAGTTCTTTACAAAATGAATAATGACATTGTTTTCCTTTTTTGTATCTAAAATATAAACCACATCACCATTAGAACTTTCTATATGCCCTCTATCTCCTATTTGTCCACCACCTTCTGGATAGAAAGGTGTCAGGTTGAAAACCAATTGATATTGCTCTCCATCTTTCTTTGTAGTCACTTTTCGGTAACGAGTAATGCGAACATCCACCTGTAATCGGTCATACCCTACAAATTCTTCCACATCATCGTCTTTCAAAATGACCCAGTCTGAAGTTTCTGAAGCAGAAGCTTGTCTAGATCGGTCCTTTTGTTTTTGCATCTCTGCTTGAAAAGCCTCTACATCTACTTGATATCCTTTTTCACGAGCAATTAATTGGGTTAAATCCAAAGGAAATCCATAGGTATCGTACAATTCGAAAGCTTTTTTACCAGAAATTGTTTTTTCCTTTGAAATTTCAATAACTCCCGCCAATAATAACAATCCTTGATCTAAGGTTCTCAAAAAGGATTGCTCCTCTTCTCGTATGACATTTTCTATTAATACACGCTGCTTTCTGATTTCGGGGAAAGCCTCCCCCATTTGATTTGAAAGCGTTTCTATTAGCTTATAGATAAATGGTTCTTTTTGATCTAAAAAGGTGAAGCTATATCGAATGGCTCTTCTAAGGATTCTTCTTATGACATATCCAGCTCCAGTATTACTTGGCAATTGTCCGTCTGCAATCGAAAAAGCAACAGCTCTCACATGATCTGCTATAACCCGAACTGCTACATCAATTTTTTCATCCTTACCATAATTCACTCTAGAAATAGTTTCTATCTCTCTAATTATCGGAGTAAAAACATCGGTATCATAGTTACTTTGTTTTCCTTGCAACACCATACATAAGCGCTCAAATCCCATACCGGTATCAATATGCCTATTTGGTAAATTTTCCAAAGAGCCATTGGCTTTTCGGTTGTACTGCATGAATACCAAATTCCAAATTTCTACCACTTGTGGGTGGTCTTGATTCACCAATTCTCTTCCAGATTTTTGAGCCTTTTCTTCGGCAGAACGAATATCTACATGAATCTCACTACAAGGACCACAAGGACCTTGATCTCCCATTTCCCAAAAATTGTCTTTCTTATTTCCTAACAGGATTCTGTCTTCAGGTATGATAGCCTTCCACAAATCATAGGCCTCTTGATCCATAGGGATGCCTTCAGCTTCATTTCCTTCAAAAACAGTAACGTAAAGAATCTCTTTATCTATCTTGTAAACTTCGGTTAATAATTCCCAAGCCCAAGCAATAGCCTCTTTTTTAAAATAATCTCCAAAACTCCAATTCCCCAACATCTCAAAAAGCGTATGGTGATAAGTGTCATACCCTACTTCTTCCAGGTCGTTGTGTTTTCCTGAAACTCTTAGACATTTCTGGGAATCGGCAATTCGGCTACTTTTGGGTTCTGTATTGCCTAAGAAGTATTCCTTAAAAGGAGCCATTCCCGAATTGACAAACATTAAGGTAGGATCATCCTTTAAAACCATCGGAGCCGATGGTACAATTAGGTGACTTTTATTCTCAAAAAAGTTTAAAAAAGTAGAGCGAATCTCTTGCGATTTCATAGAGTTGGAAATTCTCGTTGCTGTTAAAATTATATTAATTGCGAAACAATTTTTATCTTTGTTCGTTTCGCTTTAAAATCAATCTATTTAAATGATTTTTACTAATTGCAAAAATAGCATAATTTAAGTAATGAGTAAGGTAAAATATTATTACGATCCAGAAACCCTTTCATACCGAAAAATAGAGCGCAAAAAAAGAAGGACCTTTAAGTATATTTCTGTTTTTTTATTGGCCTCTGCCCTCTTTGGTTTTTTGTCAGTATTTATTTCAAGCCAGTATATCGAATCTCCTAAGGAGCGTGCTCTAAAACGTGAATTGTCAAATCTTCAATTGCAATACCAGTTAATCAACAAAAAGATGAATGAGGCCGAAGCCGTTTTATCAAGTATTGAAGATCGAGACAACAACATATACCGCTTATATTTTGAGGCCAATCCTATTCCAGAAGAACAACGTAGAGCTGGTTTTGGGGGTATCAATCGCTATAAAGACCTAGAAGGTTTTAACAATTCCAAATTGATCATTGAAACCAACAAGCGTTTGGACATCCTTCAAAAACAGATTGTGGTTCAGTCCAAATCTCTTGATGAAATAGCTAAATTGGCTGAAGAAAAAGAAAAATTACTCGCAGCCATTCCTGCCATTCAACCTGTAAGAAATGAAGATTTACGCCGTATGGCTTCTGGTTATGGCGTGCGTTCTGACCCTTTTACAAAAGCAAGAAAAATGCACTGGGGCATGGACTTTTCAGCTCCTAGGGGAACGCCCATTTACGCCACAGGAGACGGTGTTGTAACACGTGCTGACAATAGAGCTACAGGTTATGGGAATCACATAGAAATTGATCATGGTTATGGCTATGTGACCATCTATGGGCACCTTTACAAATACAACGTCAAGAAAAATCAAAAAGTGAAACGTGGTGATTTGATAGGTTTTGTTGGAAGTACTGGTAGATCTGAAGCACCACACCTCCATTATGAAGTCCATAAAGACGGCGAACGCATCAACCCCATCAATTTTTACTACGGAAGTTTAACTGCCGAGGAGTTTGATGAATTACTGCAACATGCGAGTATGGAAAATCAATCTCTTGACTGATGCACATCAATTTGCCCGAAAAACGATATTACACAATTGGCGAAGTGGCCAAAGCTTTTAATGTCAATACGTCATTGATTCGTTTTTGGGAAAAAGAATTTGATGTTTTAAAACCTAAAAAAAACGCCAAGGGAAACCGAAAATTCACACCAGAAGACATTAAAAACCTTCAGTTCATTTATCATTTGGTAAAAGAACGTGGCTTTACGCTAGAAGGTGCCAAAACACATCTTAAAGAGGAAAAGAAAAAATCCCTTAGTAATTTTGAAATAATTAGTAAATTAGAAAGTATTAAATCTCAGCTCATTAAAATTAAAGAACAGCTGTAACAATTTTCTAAATCAAGCTACAAATTATTTGTATTAATCATCATAACATTTTAAAACTTTAAACACGTCACTATTATGAAAAAATGGCTTATACCCTTAATTATTATCCTTGTTGTAGGATTTGGAGTTTATAGGTGGGCAGTAGGATTTAACAATACCGCTGTAGAATTAAACGAAAACGTAAGCGAAGCTTGGGGTAATGTTCAAACCTCGTATCAAAGAAGAAATGATTTGATTGGCAATTTAGTAAACACAGTAAAAGGAGCTGCTGATTTTGAACGCACTACTTTAACCGAAGTGATTGAAGCCCGTTCTAAAGCAACGCAAACGACTATTGATCCTTCTAATATCACACCAGAACAATTAAAACAATTCAACGAGGCTCAAGGTGGCTTGAGCAGTGCCTTATCAAGGTTATTGGTAACCGTAGAGAAATATCCAGATCTTAAGGCCAATCAAAATTTCTTAAAGCTTCAAGACGAATTGACCAGTACGGAAAATACGATTCAAACTGCGAGAACACGTTATAATGAGGCTATAAAACCTTACAACAACCATGTTAAGAAGTTTCCAAACTCCATTCTGGCAGGTATTTTTGGCTTTGAAGGCAAGCCCTATTTTGATGCTGAAGCAGGAGCTGAAAAGCCGGTTGAAGTTGATTTCCAATTTGATTAAACATTATGTCCAACATTGAAGACTTTTTAACTTCTGAAGAAGAGCAGGAAATTATTGAAGCCATTAGGATTGCAGAAAAAAATACTTCTGGCGAGATAAGGGTTCACATTGAAAGAGAAGCAAAAAAAGACACCTTTGAAAGAGCCTTGGAGGTTTTTCATTTATTAAAAATGGATAACACCAAACAGCAAAATGGCGTACTTATTTATGTCGCAGTTGATGACCACTCGTTTGTCATTTATGGAGATAAAGGCATTAATGAGGTGGTAGAACATGATTTTTGGGAGACCACCAAAAATGCCATCCAAGCTCAATTTAAAAAAGGACATTTTAAACAAGGACTTATTGATGGTATCCTCAAAGCTGGAAAGGAACTGGAATCCTTTTTCCCTTGGGATGCCAATGATATAAACGAATTACCAGACGATATTTCAAAAGGTTCCATTTCATGATTATAAACAAACAAGGCAATAAACTATGGGGTTTCAAACACCTCTGGACCTTATTGTCCCTATTACTTTTAACCTCAGTATCTCAAGCACAATTTGATATTCCGCCTGTTCCTAAGGAGCAGACCAGTGTTTACGACTATATTAACTTGTTGAATAGCTCTCAAAAAAGCAATCTTGAAAACAAGTTGATAAAATACTCTGACACTACTTCAACGCAAATTGTAGTAGCCATCATTGAGAGCACAAAAGGCGAAAACATTGGTTTACTAGCACCAAAATGGGCTCACGAATGGGGAGTTGGACAGGCCAAGGAAGATAATGGTGTTTTCATATTGCTTGCCAAAAACGACCGCAAAATATGGATTGCCCCTGGTTATGGGGTAGAACATAAATTAACGGCAGGTATTAATGGTGAGTTAATCAGAAATATTATTATCCCAGAGTTTAAAAAAGGAGATTTTTATGGTGGCCTAGACAAAGGAACCGATGCTATTTTTAAAGTATTGGAAGGTACTTATAAAGGAACTCGCAAATCCTCGCAAGCCGATGAGTTTCCAATAGGCCCCATCATTATTCTCATCTTTTTCCTTATTGTCTTTATCATTGCCCTATCAAAAAATAAACGAGGCGGTGGTGGCTCAGGCGGAAGACGCTCTAGCGGCTTTGATATTTGGGACGCCATTATATTAAGCAATATGGGAAGAGGTGGTTACGGCAGATCCTCTGGTGGCTTTGGTGGCGGAGGAAGCTTCGGAGGTGGCGGCTTTGGCGGTGGCTTTGGAGGCGGCGGCTTTAGCGGCGGTGGTGCTGGAGGAAGTTGGTAAATCTTTCTTTGTAACTTAAAAACCAAAAAGGGGCGTCTCAAATTGAAACGCCCCTTTTTGGTTTTTCAATTTTTGAATATTTCTTAGTCCATCCAGAAACCACCACGGTCATTCACTTCTCCCTTTTTACCTAAACTATTGAACTTCCAACTAAAGCTCAACATAAAATACTGTTGTAGTACGGTACTCTGTGAATCTTGAATATAATTCTGGGTAGCCGTTCTTCTGGCATTGGTATTTTGGTTTAACAAATCATAGACTTTAAAAGTGGCTGTAGCTTTATCTTGTAGAAAGGAATAGGCCACTGTTGTATTCCAGAACCAAGCACTTTTCTGGAAACCGGCCGAAATGTTGGGATTATAATTAAAGGTTATATCATTTCGCCATTCAAGATTCTTTGGAAGGAAAAACCCGGTTCTAATATTCAAATTGTGGTATTGGAATCTCTGATCTTCAAATTCTTCCAAGTCGTATGAATTGTTTGTAAATGTCAACGAATACCTAGGTCGAATTTCAAATACATCTTTCCAAGTGAACTTAAAGTTTACTTCTGGAGATAGAGACCTCACGTCACTGGCATATTGCACCCCATTATTGAAGTTGACGTTTCTAGCAAAATTTCCATTGGCACCTACCCCAAATCTCACCGTTCTTAAAGAATCTATTTTCACTTCTTTATTGTAATCCATTCCCGCATAAATTTGATAGTTCCCATCAACATTTTCATAAGTTGTTTCTCTTACAAAATTTTCATCAATGATGGTTTTGGAAACCACAGCATTATCTGTTACTCGAGCATTGACATAAGACCAAAATCCTGTATGTTTTTGAAAGTCATAATTATTGAATCCCATGTACAATCTATGATTGTTTGACGGCTCCAAATTGGGATTACCCACAATGGTATTCAATGGGTCTGACACATTTGTAAAGGCTTGAAGCTGGAATAATTCTGGCGGATCATTATTCAGCCTATACCCCATATACATTGAGGATTTACCACTAAATCGGTAATTGGCATTGGAATATAATTGAACCGCTTCAAAATCACGTTCTATATTAAATTGAGGTCTTAAATTATCACGGTTTTCAAGCGTTCTAAAAATATATTCGGCTCCAGCTCTAGCTGAGAATTTTTCGCCACGGTAACTCAAGGATAATCCGGGTGTACTATTTTGATCTAAATACTCAAAGTCTGTACTCAAATCTTCATTGAATTGAGAATATTCCCCCATATCATCCAAATCATAGGTGGATTTAACATCGGTAGACTTGTTTCGATTAAACTTGTATTCCAAATTCACAAAAAACTTCTTTTCTACAATGGGAATACTATACCTTATTTCAGAACCCAAATTATCGGTTTCACCATTCCCATCTGTAAATTGGTTTCTTATGGTTTCATCAATTAAAATGAAGTCTGGATTATTAGGGTCCAACTCATCCGCTCCATAGACGTAGGTTTCAGAATTCAGGAAATCGTCACTATTTGATTGACCTATTTCATTGGTAATACCAACTCGTAAATACCCTCCTTTGTCAAACTTCTTGGTAATATTGATTCGGTTATTAAAGGTTTTACCATCTCTTTCCACAAAGGAATTTGTTGCCGATGTGTTAGTCAATTGTCTTTCATCATTGAAGGAACTTTCTCCATTATCAAAGGAGGTCTTGGTTCTTGAATAACGAAACGAAGGCTGCACATTGATCAAAAATGTAGAGTCCACCTTAATATCAAATTCCAAATTTGCCGAATGGCTATCTGTGTCATTATCGCTTCTAGATCTCGAATCTGTATAGTATCTAGAATCGGGCAAAATGTTTTCACGTTGTGTGGTCGATTCATTAAAAGAGCTACTTCCCGAAAAGAAATAATCGGCCGAAACATCAGTATCCTTTCCTATTACATCCGCATAATTCATCCCTGCATTTTGGGAAGTCGTAATTCCTTGTCCGCCACCAAAAGTTCTTCCATCAATCGTAAAGGAACCGTTACTATTCCAAGACATACTGTTTCCACGACCAAACATTTTTTCAATTTCCCCAAAACTAAATCCGGGGGAATTGATGTTATTCCCTCCTGCTAAAACACTGATTCGTCTATCGTTATCAAAATAATTAAACATTCCGGCGAATTCGTACCGCTCATCGGTACCGCCACCTGCAGACACCCTTCCAAAAACACCTTTATTGTTTTCTTCTTTAATCGTTAGGTTGATGGTTTTGTTTTCCCCATCAGTCACTTCTCCTGTAAATGCCTCGGATTTACTTTTGGTGTCTACCACCTGAATCTTTTCAATGATATCCTTGGTTAAATTTTTGGTTGTAATACTAGGATCATTACCGAAAAATGGCTTCCCATTAACCAATATTTTATTTACAGATTTTCCATTGACCTTAATGGTTCCATCATCCTCAACCGTCACACCTGGCAATTGCTTCAATAAATCTTCTACCGTTGCATCTTTTTTGGTTTTAAAGGACTTCACATTAAATTCTAAAGTATCCTTCTTAATGGTCACAGGAGCCGAAGCCTTAATCACGACCTCATCCAAGGCGTCAGAACTTACTGCCATGACAATATTTTTAAGGTCAATCACCTCTTTATCCAATTTGATATTTTGATAATAGGTTTTATAACCTACATACGAAACAAACAAATTGGCTTCCGTATCTCCCGTTTTCTCCTGTAGGGAGAATCGACCGTCTTTATCAGAAATGGTATAGGTAATCAAAGAGCTGTCCTTAACTCTTTGTAAATAAACAGTAGCCGATTCTAAGGGTGATTGATCTTCTTCTGCAACTAGTTTTCCAGAAATTTTAAATGGATTGGTTTGGGCAATAGAAGTTAAGGCATAGAAACATGCCATGAACACAAGGAATTTCTTCATTGACTTTTTTTGATTGATGTTTAGCTTATTCAGTTAAGAGAACGAAAATAGCTTAGTAATCGTATGAAACTTCTTAAAAAAAACCTAAACTTTCCTTAAAATTCAATGAGTTAGCCCCTATTAAATCCTATTTTTTACGCATATAAACGGTTACCGGAACTCCATGAAAATCAAAATGTTCCCGCAATTTATTTTCTAAAAAGCGTTTATAAGGATCCTTTACATATTGTGGAAGGTTGCAGAAAAATGCAAATTGCGGTTGTGGTGTAGGCAATTGCGTGATAAATTTAATTTTGACGTACTTCCCTTTATATGCCGGTGGTGGATTGTTTTGAATAATAGGAAGCATAACATCATTCAACTCTCTAGTTTTTATCTTTTTGCTCCTATTTTGAAATACTTCTACAGCAGTTTCAATAGCTTTAAAAATACGCTGTTTGTTCAATACTGAGATAAAGACAATAGGCACATCTGTAAAAGGCGCTATTTCTTGTCTTATTTGCTTTTCAAAATCTTTAAGGGTTTTATTATCCTTTTCTACAAGGTCCCATTTATTCACCAAGATAACAATCCCTTTTCGGTTGCGTTCTGCCAACCAAAAGATGTTTTGAACTTGACCATCAAAGCCTCTTGTAGCATCCAAGACAAGCAAGCACACATCACAGTGCTCAATAGCCCGTATACTTCGCATCACCGAATAAAACTCTAAGTCTTCTTTAACTTTTGATTTTCTTCTGATTCCGGCGGTATCCACCAAGTTGAATTCAAAACCAAAACGGTTGTATTTGGTATCTATAGAATCCCTAGTAGTTCCGGCAATATCGGTAACGATATAACGGTCTTCGCCAATTAAGGCATTAATAAAAGAAGATTTACCGGCGTTGGGACGTCCTACCACGGCAAATCGTGGCAACTCCTCTTCTTCTCTTTCTTCTTTTTCTGGCAAGGACTCAACTACAGCATCCAGTAATTCTCCAGTTCCACTTCCGTTGATACTTGCAATGGTATAATATTCTCCTAATCCTAAAGAGTAGAATTCTAAAGCATCATGAACCCTAGCAGCATTATCTACTTTATTAATGGCTAAGAATACAGGTTTTTCTACCTTTCTTAATAATTTGGCGACGTCCTCATCCATACCAGTAACACCAGCTTCTACGTCCACCATAAAAATGATAACATCGGCTTCATCAATAGCCAATTCTACCTGTTTATCAATCTCGGCTTCAAAAACATCATCACTACCTACAACGTACCCTCCGGTATCTATCACAGTAAATTCCCGTCCGTTCCAATCACTTTTACCATAATGGCGATCTCTAGTCACGCCGCTTACGGCATCAACAATGGCTTCACGACGTTTGATCAACCTATTAAAAAATGTAGACTTACCGACATTGGGACGTCCTACTATAGCAACGATACTACTCATAATCTTAGAATTGTTTGCAAAGGTAGTGTTTACAATCTGAAGAAAAAATACTATTTTTCTGCAGATTATCAGCTTCTTTTATGGCTTTATCCAATGACATTGTTTTAAGACCCCGATTTCAATTAGAATTATCGAGATCAAACCAAACCATACTCAAGGCATTTGAACAAACCAAAGGCCATCAAAAGAATTTTGTGGTTTCACGAATTGACAACCATGTTTTTATCAGAATACCAAAAGCAGAACAACATTATTGGTCTCCCCAATTGCATTTGGAAGTGTTGCCTAAAGATCAAGACAACTGTACGGTTCATGGTTTGTTTGGCCCCAACCCAACCATATGGACCATGTTTATGTTTCTTCATTTTATCGTGGCTGGTCTTTTTATCGTTTTTGGAATTTGGGCTTACTCTAACTGGACTTTGGAATTACCATTTGTGGTACAGCTCACCATCATGTTTTTGATGGTTATAGCATGGGTAACCCTCTATTTATTGGGTAGAATGGGAAGACATTCAGGCAAAGAGCAAATGCATCAATTACATGATTTTATGAACGACGTCTTGAAGCAGGAACATTTACTGTAATACAGAAGCTTACTTTTGATTGTATCCGAACCTTCTTAGTTGATTTGGATTGCTTCTCCAATTTTTATTCACCTTGACAAACAGCTCTAAATGAACCTGTTTCCCGAAGAAAGCTTCCAAATCCTTTCTAGATTCTACACCTACTCTTTTTAAGGCCGAACCTTTATGCCCAATAATAATACCCTTTTGAGTATCACGCTCAACCATAATGACTGATTGGATTCTGATAATCTCTTCTTCCTCCACAAAGGATTCGGTTTCAACCTCAACAGAATAAGGGATTTCCTTTTTATAATGCAGTAATATTTTCTCCCTAATCGTTTCATTAACAAAAAATCGTTCAGGCTTATCAGTCAATTGATCTTTTGGATAAAATGGAGGTGAGTCTGGTAACAATTCAACAATCCTAGTAAAAACGGTTTCTACATTAAACCCTTCCAGAGCAGACACAGGAATAATTTCGGCATTTGGCACTTTCTCTTTCCACAATTCCACTTGGGCTTCCAGCTGTTCTTGATTGGAAGTATCAATTTTGTTCAACAACAATAAAACAGGAATTTTAGAGTGGACAATTCGATTAAAAAATGCTTCATCCTTTAACTCCTTCTCCCCTATCTCAACCATATAAACCAACACATCGGCATCCTCTAGAGCAGACTTAACAAAGTCCATCATACTTTCTTGAAGCTCATAAGCTGGTTTGATAATTCCCGGGGTATCACTGAATATCACTTGAAAATCCTCGCCATTGACAATACCCAAAATACGATGTCTCGTGGTCTGAGCTTTAGAAGTAATAATTGATAATTTTTCACCTACAAAAGCATTCATCAATGTAGATTTACCCACATTGGGATTCCCAATAATATTCACAAAACCTGCTTTATGCCCCATCTTTGTCCGTTTCAATTTTGGCAAAGGTACAACCTTAACGGTTTACTTGCATCAAGGTAAAGAGATAACTTGTACTTTTGTAACTACAGACTAATTTTACAACCAGCACATGGTATACAACATTATTGAACCTACAGCCAAAAAAGTTCCTATCATATTAAGTTCACCTCACTCTGGAACCCTGTTTCCAGACGAGGTGAAAAAGCAATTAAAAGCAGAAGTCGTATCAAATCCCGACGATACCGATTGGTTTATAGATCAGTTATACGATTTTGCCCCTGCTATGGGCATCACGATGATAACCGCTCGATACAACCGATGGGTTATCGACTTAAACCGTGATCCAAATAGCAAGCCTTTGTATAATGATGGCCGTGTAATCACGGGCTTGGTACCAACCACCAATTTTAACGGCGATTCTTTATATCAAGATGAAACGCCAACGGAGCAAGAAATGGAACATAGATTACTGCAGTATTTTTTGCCATATCACCAAAAAGTTTCAGAGCTTTTAAATGAAACCAAATCGCAATTTGGAAAAGCCCTTCTTTTTGATGCCCATTCCATAAGAAAAGTTGTCCCTGGTATTCAGGAAGCCCCTTTTCCAGATTTAATTTTGGGAGACAACGACGAAACATCCGCTTCCAAAGCACTTATTGATTCAGCCATAAGTGTATTGGATTCCCACTCCTTCAACTTCAAGCATAACCACCCATTTAAAGGGGGGCACATCACTAGAAGCTTTGGAAAGCCTTCAGAAAACATCCATGCATTGCAATTGGAAATGGCCAAGACGAATTATATGGATGATTCCGAGACCAAATACCATCCCGAGCGTGCCGAACAGATGCGACTTGTTTTAAAATCCCTTTTTGTGAACCTAATAAATACCCTTTCCTAATGAGCAAAGCCTATCGATTCCACGCGCTTTTAACAGAAACCGGTTGGTTGACCAACGCTGTAGTAACCTTAAATGAGAACGGTTGCGTCCTTTCTATCAAGCAAGATGACTTGGCCCAAGCCGAAAACATTAATGGTTTTGCCTTACCGGGATTTCAAAATGCCCATTCCCATGCCTTTCAATATGCTATGGCAGGATTGGCCGAATTACATGAAGGTAGCGGGCAACCCGATGATTTTTGGAGCTGGAGATCGGCCATGTATGACTTGGCATTGCAAGTATCGCCTGAACATCTGGAAGCCATTGCCACCATGCTGTATAGCGAGATGTTGAGACATGGATACACCTCGGTAGCCGAATTTCATTATGTACACCACGACCCTGACGGAAATCCTTACAGCAACTTAGCTGAACTTGGTTCCCGTTTAATTTCAGCCGCCCAAACAGCAGGAATCCAAATAACTTTGGTTCCTATGTTCTATCAAAAAGGAGGCTTCGGAAAAGAAGCTGAAAGCAAACAGAAGCGATTTATTTCAAAGACCATTGAGGACTACTATCGCTTATTTGAAAGCAGTGAAAAAGCAGCACAATATTATGACCAGGCAAAAGTTGGCTTGGGGATTCATTCCTTGAGAGCCGTAACCGGTGAAGACATCATACAGGTGGGTAGAAACTTTGGCAATAACCGCCCATTTCACATTCATGTTTCAGAACAAATTAAAGAGATTGAAGACTGTAAAGCCTTTTACCAACAGCGCCCTGTTGAATGGTTATTGAACAACATGGACCTTAACCCTAACTATCATTTGGTGCACGCCACCCATTTAAATGATGATGAAGTTAAGGGGATTGCTACATCTGGCGCACATGTGGTTTTGTGCCCTACTACGGAAGGAAACTTAGGAGACGGTCTATTTAGATTTCACGACTACAAAGCACTTAACGGATCATGGAGTATTGGCACCGATAGCCATATAGGAATCAGTCCGATGGAAGAATTACGTCTTCTAGATTATGGCCAGCGTTTAACAACCCATAAGCGCAACACGTTTTACCTACCCTACCATGGGGACAGTGGTTTGAATGCCATCACTATGGCCTACAAAGCCGGAAGACAAGCCATGGGGCGCTCACATGAATCCTTTTTTGAAATTGGGCAACCTTTTAACACAGTGATCTTTGATGCCAATTCGCCTCTTATGGCAGCTACCAATATAAAACATATATGCAATTCCATAGTGTATGCCAGTGATGTGTCTCATATTTTGGGCACCATGGTAGAAGGTGAATGGATCACGTTTAAAGGACATCACCACAATCAAGGACACATTGTATCCGATTTTGTAAAAGCTTTGAGAGACCTGAAATCGAGATTATAAAATCTTAGGAACGAGGCTTCCCTATTCCACGGTCATACATCACGATACTTCCGGCAACAGATACATTGAGGCTAAGTTGAGAAGTGAACTTTACCAAATGATGGCTTTTCTCAATCGCCTTCTTGGAAAGACCGTGATCTTCGGCACCCAATAAGTAGACACAACGTCTTGGATGGTGAAAGGTTTCCAAAGGTTCGGCATCCTCAGTTAATTCCACACCTACCAGTCTTGCTCCCTTTGGTAAGTTGTTGTAAAACTCTTCAAAGGTATCGTAATGAAAATAAGGCATAGCCTTGACCGCATTGTGGGTATCGCAAGCCTGTTTGGCATATCGGTTTCCTATAGTAAATATAAAACTGGCTCCCATATTTTGGGCAGATCGCCAAAGCACCCCTAAATTCTCTGGGGTTTTCCCGTTTTGAATCCCGATTCCGAAAAACTCATTGACAAAATTATCGTTCATGATGCAAAGGTAACAATTCAAGGAAGCTTAAAAAGCTGGGTGTATCTCCAAGTTTGATGAAATGGATGTTGTAACTTTACCAACAACCTGACAGCAGATGACCATACAAGTTTGTTCAGATTTACACCTGGAATTAAAAGAGAACCGCGAGTGGTTTAAAAAGCATCCCATTATACCAAAGGGCGATATTTTAATCATTGCTGGTGACACCTACTTTTTAAACCGAAACTACGCCAAACTAGACTTTATCAAACAAGCATCTCAGGATTTTAAAGAGGTCTTTCTCATTCCCGGGAACCATGAATTTTACGGTGGTTATGATGCCGCTTATGCTTTATATCCTATTGTAAAGAACATTGCCCCCAATGTCACCTTGTTAAACAACACCTCCTTACAAATAGAAGATTACACCTTTATTTTTTCGACCATGTGGTCACATATCAGCAAGCAGATGTATGAAGTGATTAACGGCATGATTGATTTTAGAAACATCATTTATAAAGGCGGTCAATTTTACATGCACCATTTCAATAAACTACATAAAAAGTCCTTTGAGTTTATTTCAGACGAAGTTCAAAAGAAGGGAAAAAAGGTAGTGGTTACCCATCATCTACCAAGTACCCAATGCCACCTCCAAGAATTTAAGGGCAACTTGTTGAGTGAAGCCTTTTGTGCCGATAAAACCGATTTTATCTCCAATAACAACATTCAATATTGGATTTATGGACACAGCCATGGCAATCAAAGGGATTTTGAAATTTCCGGAACCAAGATGGTCACGAACCAGTTTGGCTATATCCATTCTGAAGAACATCACGATTTCAATTATGAAAAAACCTTAGTCTTAACTTAAAACCTCAAGACATGAAAACTTTAAAAGCCACCCGAATCAACATCATGATATCCCAAATGGATCAAAGTATTCAGTTTTATGTGGAAGTTTTGGGATTACCTCTATTGAATCATTGGGGTGACCATTATGCCGAAGTACAGGCCGCCAATGTGATTTTGGGTCTGCACCCTACCAAAGAAAACACCCAAATAGGTGATAATTTGAGTATCGGGCTTGGGGTTACCAACTTTGACGAAACGGTCGCTGACTTAACCGCCAAAGGTATTATCTTTAATGTTGAAAAGGATGGTTACATCAGACTGGCCCATTTTAAAGACCCTGATCAAAATGCTCTATATTTGGCCGATGTTAAAGAATAAAAAAAAGCAGAAGGAACCTTCTGCTTTTCTATTTCAACTATTTCTTAAGAGATGCCATATCAATGACAAAACGGTATTTGACATCGGCGTCAACCACACGCTCCCAGGCTTTATTCACCTCTTGAATATCTATCATTTCTACATCGGGTAACACTTGGTGCTCTCCACAAAAATCCAACATCTCTTGGGTTTCCTTAATCCCCCCTATCATGGAACCTGCTATATTTTTACGTTTTGAAATAAGCGCTCCACCGTGCACTTTAGAGAGCGGTTCAATGGCACCCACCATGGCCATGGTAGTATCTCGTTTCATCAATCCCAAATACGGATTCACATCATGATCAACAGGAACCGTGTTCAGTAAAAAGTCAAAGGAATTGGCATGTTCTTTCATTTGTTTGGCATCAGTGCTTATAAGTACCTCATCGGCTCCCAAAGCTTCAGCATCACCTGCTTTGTCTGGAGACCTCGTGATCATCACTGTATGAGCACCCAAGGCATGGGCAAATTTGATTCCCATATGGCCCAATCCGCCTAAACCAATAACCCCTACTTTATCTCCTTTTTTCACATTCCAATGTTTTAAAGGCGACCAAGTGGTAATACCAGCACACAATAGAGGTGCTACCTTAGCAGTATCCAAACTTTCTGGAATGCTTAGCACAAAGGCCTCATCTACCACCACACTTTCAGAATACCCGCCATAAGTATGTCCGCCGGTATGTGGGTCGTGACTGTTATAGGTAAATGTAGCTCCCGTTTCACAGTATTGCTCCAAATCATCTTGACAGGAATGACAAGTTCTACAAGAATCTACCATACAACCTACCCCTACCAAATCACCTTCTTTGTGACGTGTAACATCATTCCCAACGGCAGTTACCCTTCCTATAATCTCATGTCCAGGAACCACTGGATATTTGGCTGGTCCCCATTCACTGCGGGCAGTGTGTATATCACTGTGACAAACACCACAGTACAAAATATCTATATGAACATCTGTGGGCTTTAACCCTCGGCGTTCAATTTGAACTGGTTCTAAATCTTTATCCTTGGCATGTGCGCCATATGCTTTAACTGTCATCTTTATTGTTGTTTTAGTGATTTTCTTATTTCTGGAACCACTTTGGTTCCATACAATTCTATGGCCTTCATTAAATCTTTATGTGCAGGCCCGCCCACATCTATATGGGCCACATATCTAGTTAAGCCAAACATTTCAATCAGACTTAATATTTTATCTACTACTTGATTGGGTTCTCCCATAAAAAGAGCGCCTTCTGGAGATATTCCTCCTTCAAACTGCGCCTTGGTATAAGGTGACCACCCTCTGCTTTTCCCCACCCGATCCATTTGTGCTGCATAAAGCGGAAAATACTCAGCTAGTAAATCCTCTCTTGAAGCCGACAAATAGGTATGTGAATGCACGCCTATTTGCATGGAGCCCACATCATGGCCATGATTCTCATACTCCTGCTTGTAAAAATCTATCAAGGGTTTAAACTGTTGTGGCATGCCACCAATGATGGCAAAAATAATAGGCAATCCTAATTTGGCAGCTCTATATACTGACTCTGGCGTGCCTCCTACAGCTACCCAAATAGGTAAAGGTTTTTCGGGTCTGGGATAAATGGTTTGCTCATGCAAGGATGCCCTAAAATTTCCTTGCCAAGTCACCGTTTCCTCGGCATTAAGCTTCAAAAGCAACAGTAGTTTTTCTTCAAACAAGGCGTGATAGTCCTTTAAATCATAGCCGAACAAGGGAAAGGATTCTATAAAACTACCCCGACCAGCACATATTTCTGCCCGCCCATCTGAAAGCAGATCGAGTGTGGCAAAATCCTGGTATACCTTTACGGGATCAGAAGAGCTTAAAACCGTGACCCCACTACTTAACTTGATATGTTTGGTCACAGAAGCTATGGCTGCCAAGACTATTTCTGGAGAAGCTACCGCATAATCTGGGCGGTGGTGCTCACCAAGAACCAAGGCATCCAAACCCAATTGATCTGCCAATTTTATTTGTTCAAGCATTTGAGCTAAACGCTCTTTTGGGGGTTGGGCTTGATTGGTATGCCTGTCGAATGAAAGATCTCCAAACATGCCCAGACCAAATTCTATTTGATTCATAGTATTGATAGTACTTTACAGATTTAGGAATTGATGGTATTTATAGGACTACTGGCCTTATCCAACAGTTCCAAATCTTCGGCATCCAAATTCAAAAGCGGTGCTTCAAACAATGTTTTTAACTGAGATTGACTGGTGGCACTAGCTATAGGAGCCCCAATGGTAGGCTGAGCCAACAACCAAGCCAAAGACACGGTTGCCGGAGTGGTTTGATGTTTGTTTGAAACCGTATCAAGAGCTTCAAGTATGGCGAGTCCTTTATCATTCAGGTACTTTTTAACACTACCACCGCGCGGACTTTTTTCCAAATCTGCTTCTGAACGGTATTTACCCGTTAAAAATCCCGAAGCCAATGACCAATAAGGAAACACCGTAAGTCCGTATTGTTCTGCTAGCGGTCGGTATGTGGATTCAAAATCCCTTTCCAATAAATTGTAATGCGGTTGTAGTGCCTGGTATTTAGGCAAACCATATTTCTCTGAGGCTTGAAAGGAATCGTGTATTCTTTCTGGTGATAAATTGGAAGCCGCAATATACCTTACCTTCCCAGCCTGTATGATTTCTTGATAAGCTTCCAGGGTTTCCTCAACTGGTGTTACTTCATCATCAAAGTGGGTGTAATACAAATCGATATAGTCGGTTTGCAAGCGTGTTAAGGATTGATCAACTGCCTTTAAAATATGTTTTTTGCTGGTATCTTTAGGATGTATTCCCGTTTCTCCTCCCACTTTGGTAGCCATGATGACCTGTTCCCTATTTTTCCTCTCTTTCATCCATTTACCTAAAATGGTTTCAGACTGTCCGCCTCCTTTACCATCTACCCAGTAGGAATACATATCGGCGGTATCGATAAAATTAAAGCCTTGATCTACAAAGGCATCTAAAATGTGGAAGGATTCTTTTTCATTTAGGGTCCAGCCAAACACATTGCCTCCCAAATTTATGGGAGCAACCTGCAGGTCTGTTTGACCTATTTTTATTTTTTTCATGATGTTTTACTTAAGAAGTCCTAAGTTATCTAAATACCAAGAAAACAAGGGGCTTTGGACTGTTATAATATTCTTAAAATGATTTAGTCAAAAGCCTATTGGGTATTAACATTTTACAATTATCATATGGCCCTAGTGCCCAAAAAGCTATTTTAATGACTATTATACTCTGGTAAAGTGGCAAGAAATTTATTTTCTGAAGGTGAATGAATCAATTAACAGATTAGTTTGTTTAGTCTTTTTGATGAATACAATAGCCGATTTTATCAGTTATTCTGACATCAATCGAATATTATTCGAATAATAGTCGTTTAATAAACCTTTATAAATTTCACCATCAGGAGCTCCTAAAACCCAAACAATAAAAGAAATACCTATTATTTTGCTGAAAACAGCTTTAGCTCTATCAAAACCCCTTTAACGTGTAAGTATTTCTTTATATTTGGGTGTATATATAATAAATATATGTTCACCAGTGAACATATCCACATGTTGTAAACAATTTCTGAGATGAAAAAAAGAACTAAAATAATTCTTGCTTTGCTGCTAATATTACTCATCATTGCCTCCTATTTTGCTTACCAACAAAAGTTTTTTATTAAAATGGCGATGGTACCTTTGAGTACCTATACTCCAACTGAGATTCCGAAAGACAGCACGGAAACTTTTGTTGCTAGAGGTAATATGGACAATAAAGAAGCTTTCATCTATGTACAAGGCGGACCTAATTATGTGCTTTTTTCAGATTCGTTTAATCCCTTATTAGAAATTGAGAATAGTGATAACCTCTTAAAAATATATCCCCAACAATCTCAGATAATCAATACTTCTGCATTCGCTGCAAAACCTACTTTGACCAAAGAACAGGCCATTTATGAATTAAAACAAAGTGTTGAGTTACTTTCAAGAACGATTGCCTATTTTAAAAATCGGGATAAAAAAGTTTACGTTATTTGTCACAGTTATGGTAGTGAAATAGGACTTGAGTACCTTTTAAACAAAATAAACAAGGCCGATAAATTCGTATTAATGGGATTGAATCTAGATATGGATTTAAAAAACATAGACGCTATTAAAAAAGGGAAAATTATTATTTGGGAAGACGGTGTAAACCCAATAGAACAGGATCCTTTTCCTGGTTTTTTAATGGAAACCTCTTTAAAAGAAAAATTTACCAATATGTCAATGCTAATGTTGAATGGCGAAAAAAGATTTACAGAACTTCTTTCTGATGTTGACCTGAGTAATGTAGTTTATGTTTATGGAGAAAGTGATGCTTCTGTTGGACGGCCAAAGCAATATGAAATTGATTTTCTTAAATCAAAAAGTGTAGAGGTAATAAAATTAGATGGCGGACATATGAGCATGTGGACACCGGAATTCATGAATAAACTTTATAAAAACATTACAAAAGAATAAAAAACTGTTTACAACACTGGCTATAAGTAATTGCTTGTTCTCGCCTACTTCTGAAAATCCTCGCGGGTTTTCAGTTCGGTGTGTACTTGCTAAGTTAAGTGCTAACCCACGTAACTACTCATAGCCGAGACCGTTGTGCAACATTTGACCAAACTATCCTGAAAATATGTTTACACCAATAATCAGAATCATACTTGTCATATTTAGCTTGATATCAGCTGCATATTTTTACTCAAAAGAGGATTATGCAAATATGTCAATGATG
Source organism: Mangrovimonas sp. ST2L15 (assembly GCF_001280515.1). Lineage (GTDB taxonomy): Bacteria > Bacteroidota > Bacteroidia > Flavobacteriales > Flavobacteriaceae > Mangrovimonas > Mangrovimonas futianensis. The sequence goes on from NZ_LBIQ01000028.1 coordinate 91,227, forward strand.
TTAATAGCAGGTGGACTTTTTATTTACGGATATTTCAAATATGGAACTGTTTATGCTGCTTTTCAACAAATAAAAAAAGATAATGTAAAAAAAGCTGAAGAACTGATTTCTAAAATTAAAAATCCAGATAAACTGACTAAAGGTCATAAGAGCTATTACTATTTCACGACTGGAATTATTGCTTTAGAGAAAAAGGAATTTGAAAAAAGTCATTCTGACTTGACTCAAGCCCTGAATATAGGATTAAGAACTGAAAACGATAAATCAATTGTATTGTTGAATTTAGCGAATATTGAACTTTTGAGAAATGATTTTGATAAAGCGACTGAATTTATTAAAAAGGTTAGAGAACTTAACTTAAAACCATTAGTTGAATCGGAAACTAACCGAATTGAAAAAGAAATAAACGTTGCACAACAAAGTGTATAATTCATTGCTTCTGATTTTCCTTTCGGAAAATCCTCGCGCTGAGCTATCACCAAGTTTTATTTGCTAAATTAGTGACCAGGCCAACGCAACAAACCATACACAAACCGTTGGCAACCATTAAAACAAAACGCAAATGAAATTGAAATTAGCATTATTAACTTGTTTAATCCTTTTAGGGTTAAATATTTCCGCACAAGAATCAAAATACATTGAAGTAACAGGAAGTGCTGAAATGTTAATTGAACCTGATGAATTTATTTTCATTATCGGGATCGAAGAATACTGGAAAGAAGAATTTGAAAAAAGAAGGAATTCGAGGATTACAAAAACAAGGTTAAAATAAGCGAAATTGAGGGACAACTTATAAAAGATCTAAATGAATTGGGAATCAAAACAGAGGATATAAAGTCAACCGAAGTCGGAAACTATTGGAGATACAGAGGAAAGGAATTTTTAATCAGCAAAAAACTTGAAATTTCACTGACCGACTTTAAATTAATAAACCAAATCATTTCTAAACTAGACCGAAAAGGAATTGACTATATGCAGATTGGAGAACTGAAAAACAAAGAGCTGGTCAACTATCGTAAAGAAGTAAAAAAACAAGCATTACTTGCGGCAAGAGAAAAAGCAAAATATCTTTTAGAAACAATTGACAAGGAACTTGGTGATGTTATTTCAATAACTGAACTAAATTCTGAAAATTACTTTTGGAGACCAACATTATCAACAAGTAATGTTATGATGAATTCAAGTGAAAATCCTGAAGCCGAAAACGAAAAGAAAATCAAATTGAGATTTGAAATTAATGCCAAATTTGGAATTAAATAACGGTTGCCAACACTGGCTATAATTCATTGCTTGCAAAGTGCTAAACCAAAAACCATTAACTTTAACCGGCTTGATTCCTACTCCGAAAATCATTCTGATTTTCCTCGCAACGGAATCATAGCCTAACCGTTAGCATACATTATGAAAAACATCACACTACTGATTTTAATATTGAGTTTTATAAGTTGTAATTCAGACAAAAAAACGTCTGAATTAAAAACTACACCTGAAAAACTTAATGCTGACTTAATTGGGATTTATGAATATAAAACACCTGAACAATCTGAAAATCACTACATCGTAATTGACACTCTAAATGGAAAATATAGCGGACTTTATTTCGGAACCGAAGATAGTGGCGGACACGGAGTTTTCTTTTATGGAAACGGAATGGAAAATCTGAATTTAGAAAACGGAAAAATCAGTTTTGAAATTGGAAAAAGAGACCTTTACGAAACAACTCGATTTAGAATTGTGAAACATAAAAGAGATTTAGAAAAAGACTCAACAAGTGGAGTTTCAAAAGGACAGTTAAAATATAGCGGAGAATTATCAAAAAACGGATTGAAATTAAACTGTGAATCTGAATTTGGATATTGTTGGGAGAACGAACTGAATTTTGAAAAACTACCTGAAAATAAATAACGTATGCTAACACCGGCTATAGTTCATTGCTTCTGACTTTCCTCTCGGAAAGTCCTCGCAAATTTGCTATCTTCGGTTTTCGGCGGAAAATCCTCGCGGATTTTCACGCAACGAAACCATAGCCAAACCGTTGTACGCAATTTGCCCAAACTGAAAAATGGACGAGAAAACAAAAAAACAAATCGAATTACATTCTGCTGGAGCGACAGTCAGACATAAAAGTTCATTTGAGGAATTGGAGCATTACTCAAACGAAAAAAAGCTCGAACCTGATTTTATAAAAAAATGGTGTGTTCCTTTCTATATGTTTCAAATAAACAACACAGCTGAATTTATAGAAAAGCTTGAGCCATTAAAAGCTGAACTCAATACAGGTATAGTTAAGAATTTACTTGGTGATTTTAATTGGAGGACACGAATTGTCGGAGCATATTTCTCAACAATAATGGAATTAAAGGAAATTGAGGATATAATCGGAATTCATCTTTTAAAAAGTCAAGTTTGCTATGCTGGAACTGGATATTGTTTGACTTTAGCTTCTTTCAACACTAAAAATGGAATCGAATATTTAAAAAAATATCTTGATTACTATTTGACTCAAAAGCACTTACATTTTGACCAAAGAGATGCTATGTCTGCTCTTAAATGGACTGACCAACTCAACGGAACGAATGAAATGGAAAAATATTCAGACCTATACCAAGATTGGGTTTCTGACAAATATGCTCAAGATTTAGAATTGTCATTTAAGGGATTTGAAAGTCAAATGGAGAGTTTAATTAAAATAAAAACTGCGTACAACAATGTATAACCGCAATTACGGCGGATTCGACTACGTCCGAATCCACTCGGAATTGCTAACGTCAGTTCTTAACCGAAAATCATTAACTTTAAATCCGTAACTGACGGTTATACGAACCGTTAGCGAGAATTGTAAATAATGAAATATATAATCCATTTGTTAGCACTTTTTATCCTTCTTGGGTGTAATGACAAGAAGGATGTTAAAAACAATCAAGAATTAAACCCTGTTACAGAGAAGCTATTAACCAAATCACCTAAGGAAATTGGTCTCAATGATTCAATCTTCAACACAATAACAAAAAAAATTGAAGACCAAGAGTACACAAATATTCATAGCCTTTTGATCGCCAAGGATGGTAAGTTAGTTTATGAAGAATATTTCGATGGCGAAGACAAAAATCTGGGGCAGGATCTTGGGTCTGTTCATTTTACCGACACTACGCTCCACGATATACGCAGCATTTCCAAGAGCGTGGTATCAGCTCTAATTGGCATTTGTATTGACAAGGGGCTAATCAAGCATGTTTATCAACCTATTTCTGATTTCTTTCCTGAATATGAATTTGAAGGAGCCAAATCGGAATGGACTGTCCAACAGTTTCTGACCATGACCACTGGCTTGGATTGGAATGAGAATTTACCCTATACCGACCCAGAGAATGGTGAAATTCAAATGCTTCGCAGCAAAGATCCCTTGAGCTATGTATTGAATAAGCAATTAAAAGACCTACCGGGAACAAAATGGGTGTATGCTTCAGGAGCCACATTGGTTTTAAGCGAAATCGTGATGCGTACCAGCAAAATGCCACTCGACCAGTTTGCTAAAGAAAATTTATTCGTTCCGTTAGGAATTGAAAAGTTCGAGTGGAATAAATATTCCCATGTTTCTGGTGGGGCCGACATCATTGCCGCTGCGGCAGGGTTGAGATTGAGACCACGAGATCTCATGAAGTTTGCACTCCTGTATCGGAATAATGGTCGATGGAATGGACAGCAGATAATCAGCGAAAGATGGGTCAATGAGACCTTTAAAAGACGAATCACTTACCCTTGCGACCCCGGTTATGCATGTGTAAACTTTTACTGCTACCAATGGTATTCTTGGGACGACTTTGCCGGAGAAAAGGGTTTTGAACTAATTAAAGCAGATGGTAACGGTGGTCAACGAATCTACCTAGATCTTGATAATGACTTAACGGTGGTAATGACTGCAGGAAATTACAATTTGGAAATACCCTCTGAGAAATCTGCCTACACGTTGCTAATGAAAGAAATCTATCCTATATTCCAAAACACCAAAACTCGCTAACAATGTATAAAAACCATTAAAACGGTTTTTATACTAACCGTTGTGCAAAATTTAAAACCGAAATCGAAAATGAAATATATTACCAAATTTACCTTACTATTTGCAATACTATTCTTCTTGAACTGTTCGAAAGAAAAAGAACAAAGTTTGCTCTTAAGTGGAAAAGTAATAGGAACTGAAACGAAATCTATTCTTCTAGTAAAACCAAACCAAGATATGAGGTTTGACTCATTAATTGAAATTCCGGTTGAAAATGGGAAATTTTATTTTGAATCTAAACTCGATAATCCTGAAGCTGTCAATCTTTTTCTTGGAGAAGCCAAAGAAAATGGAGGAGGACGTTTTATGCCTCTCTTTTTGGAAAACAAAAAAATTGACTTAACCATTCATTCGGAAGAAGAATTTGACAAAAACGTAACTAATGGAGGAAACCTAAACGCTGAATACACAAAATTCAAACAAAATTTTGAGAATAAATTCAACAATAGAATAAAACCACTTCAAGATAGTATTAGTGCACTTTTTAAGAGTGACGAATATCACAGTGATAAAGCAAAACTACTTTATGCGGAATTAAGACAAACCAAAAATCAAGATGAGAAAGTAGTCATTTACAAAAAGCTTGATGATTTAGAAAAATCAGGAGAAAATTTAAGCCCTAAAGCCAAAGAGTTAGACAATAAAATAAAACCTATTTACGAGGAGCAAAAGCTGTTTAAGCAAAATTACATTGAAAACAATCCTAACCTTGTGTCATATTCCTTTTTTTTAGACAACTTGATTTTTAATAAAGAAAATCTTGATGTTAATTCTACTAAAAAAACTTACAAGATATTATCAGACGCCCATCAAAATCATCCATATAACGAACTTGCATCAAACCTAATTAATGCAATTGAGAACATAAAAATTGGAAAAAAATATACTGACTTTTCCGCACCTGATTTAAATGGAAATGAAATCAAACTTTCTGAAATAATTAATGGAAAAGTAGCATTACTAGATTTATGGGCTACTTGGTGTGGGCCTTGTATAGCCAAAAGTAGAACAATGGTTCCTCTCTACAACGAATACAAAGACAAAGGATTTACAATTATTGGAGTTGCTGGAGAATTTAAAAATACAGATAGACTTGTAAAATTCCTTGAAAAAGAAAAATGGCAATGGACAAACCTTATTGAGTTGGACAGACAAAATAATATTTGGCAAAAATATGGAGTCGATGGTGGCGGCGGTGGAATATTCCTAATTGACGAAAATGGAATAATATTAGCAAAAGACCCGACCGCTGAAGAAGTTAGAATGGAATTAGAGTCTCGATTGAATTAAAAAAACTTTGCACAACACCATGTAAAAATAATTGCTTGGTTCTAGCCTACTCGGAAAATCCTGCGGGTTTCCCTCTGGTTCGTTGCATTTTTAGTAAGTTAGTTGCTTGCACACGCAACTATCCTTACACAAACCGTTGTGAGCAATATAAAAAATGAATAGTAGTTATTATGAGAAAGCTATTTACTATAATTTCAATTACAACACTCATATCAATCCTTGTCTCTTGTAAAAATGAGATTACAGGAGATATTATAATCACTAACACCAATGTTATTGATATAGAAAATCTTGCCACCATTGGCAACCAGACCATTGCTATAGAAAATGGTAGCATTAAATCAATCACACCTTTTTCAAAGTCTGATAATTACAATTCTGTAATTGTAGTTGACGGAACTGATAAATTTATAATCCCTAGCTTGTGGGATATGCACGTCCATTATGCTACTTCAAGAGAACACCCCAATTTTCGAAAATTATTTATCGCTAACGGTATTTTAGGGGTTAGAGATTTATGGGGCAATTTAGAGGTAAGAGATTCTTTAGTCGCTTCAAATTCGATGATGCCACGAATCTTTCTCTCTGGCGAAATCATGGATGGTCCGTTTAGTCTTTTACAAGGTTCAATCAAACCAAAATCGGCAGATGATGCCATCCGTATTGTAGATTCGCTTCATAATGAAGGAGCTGATTTTATAAAAGTCTATGATGATTTGACTAAAGAAATTTATATAACAATAGCCAATAGATGTAATGAATTAAAATTCCCTTTTGTTGGACATACACCTAACGATATGACAGCTCTTGAAGCTTCAGAATTGGGTCAAAAAAGCATAGAACATCTTAACGGAATATTCGAAAGTGCTTCTTCAGAGCAAAAGAAGATAGATAGTTTGGAATCTGCATTTAAAGAATTCTTTTTGCAAAGAGATATTCCTAACGCCATTGGTGCTTTTACATCAATCGGTAAAATGTACTCAAGCAATTACGATGAAAACGAATTGATAAAATTGTCCAATGTCCTTAAAGAAAATGAAACCTACATTACGCCCACATTGATCACGCATTATCACCAGTGGTATCGGAAAGATAAGAGTATTTCAAGTAATGAAAGCCTAAAGTATATTCCGAAACAAATGCTTGAAAGCTGGAATCCACAAAATGAATTTCCTACACAATTATTTGATGAGGAAACCTGGGATTCAGGAAAGGAAAAAGTTACTACCGCTAAAAAGATAACCGAGCGGTTAAATAGAGAAGATGTTAAACTCCTTGCAGGCACTGATTGCGGCAACTTTTATATTGTTCCAGGATTTAGTCTTCATGATGAACTTGAGTTAATGGTTAACAGCGGAATGAGCACTGGTCAAGCACTAAAAACAGCCACAATCAATCCGGTCACCTTTTTTAAAATGACAGACTCTTTAGGTACAGTTGCAGAAAAAAAAATTGCTGATTTGGTTTTGCTTAATGGAAACCCCCTTGAGAATATTAAGGAAACGAAGAATATTTATGGTGTAATCAAAGGAGGTAAATATCTTGATAGAGAAAAATTGGATAAATTATTAAAAGAATCTGAAACAGAGTAGAAAATACTGGACCCAACATTGGCTTTAAGTAATTGCTTGTTCTCGCCGAAGATTCCTTTAGCTTTTCGTTCAAGTAATTTATGACCATTTTTTTATCGATCAGTTCCTAATAGGCAACTTTGGGCTTCTGCTTTCTCAACCATGTCTCAAATCCCTTGATATGGCTAAAATAGGATCTCTGGCTACTTGCCTTCAAAGTTTTCTCCTTAATGGCACGATCAAAAGCAAAGGCCTCTTTAATCTTTGTTTTGGGTGGCTTAGGTGCATCCACGACCTTCGCAACACCTTCGTTGATTCCCTTAACAATATTTGGGGAAGTATTTATGGTATCCTTGACCTGACTGCTTGGTTTAGACTTTTTATCTGTATCGTTATTGTAACGTTCTGAATTGTCCACATATGGACTGTACCCTTGATTCAATAATTTCAAGGTAAGTTTTTGATAAATTGTAAGTACAGCCAAACGTTCTTCTTTGGTCTTGTACTTGTTGGCAGACCCATAGATAGGTTTTTGTCTTTTCAGTTTTCCAGTCTCTGGGTCGGCAAAGGAAAAATAGACATACCATCTCTTTTTGACGTCACCTTTTCCCGTATAGATTTTGGGGGTGGAAAATTTTTGCTTCAATGACAAATCGTATTCACTTTCGTATTCATTTTCGTATTCACGCTCTAAGAGCTCCGTAAAATTAAGCATAAAAAAAACGGTTTGGAAGCTCCAAACCGTTTAATACTGCGACTTTGTCATTTGTAGCGGGAACTGGACTCGAACCAGTGACCTTCGGGTTATGAGCGAAGCCAAAATTATTTTATAACTAACTCAAAACCAGTATTTTATCCCGTTATTTTTTTCGATAGCGCACACAAAACGTGTGCAGCAAAAACGAATTTGATGTTGTGGTTAAACATTCAATATCAAGCAATTTAGGCAAAGGTTTTGAGATATCAAAATGGAAAAATCCAAAACTTTAAGAAGGGAAAATTTTCAAGAAAATTCTTTCAAATTTTAAGGTATTTTTATAGATTTAGACTCTCCTCTCTTAGAACAATTATAGCAGTTGTTTCTATCCCGAATTTATTGGATAAACAACCACATGGTAATTATATAATAAAAATAAACACACCAGGTGTGTTTATACACATTTTGTGTTTCATACTGCGAAAACCATAAACATCTTTTAAAATAACAAACCGAGTGAATAAAAAACAACACATTTCTGAAAGTCAGCTTTCTGAAATCCTAATTAAAAGAATGGATGAATATTTCATCGCAATAACGGGAAATACTGGCTCTAGTGCAAGAGCAATGCATATTAAAACGGCTCAAAGAATAAATATTCAAACTGTTCAAACCCAATGCAAAAAATCAAAGCTTTTTGATGGAGACTTTTGGGGTTATGGAATAAATAGCATATGTGATGGGACTGAAATTCATTCAAGTACAGATGTTGAAAATTTTAAAAGACTTCAAGAATTAAACAAGCATCAAAATGAAAATAGATTATTATGGCTGTTAACATTTAAAGTTGAGGGAGAAAGTCTCTTTGTGAGTATTTTTTGCATCGATTCTGCAACATTTGGCGTCAATTCCAATTTAAATACCAAATACGACTTAAAAGATTTTAAAAACGCACGTGTAAGGGCAAGAGGTAATGTAACTTACGTAGATTTTATTTTTGAAAATTTAGAAAAACCAATTCATTTTCAAATTGATAGTTATGCTCAAGGAGGTAAACTTAACGGAGAACGATTGGCTGAATATTATATTGAGCAAATAACTAAAAAAGCGGAGGAAATTAAAGCAAATCATCAAGCCGCTAAAAGTGTCGTGGACGAAAGAAAATTAATTGAAGATGACGTTGATGTCATTGAGCGTAAATTGAGAAATATTTTCGTTGGTACTTTAGTAAATCAAACTGGAAAAGAAAATTACGAGGACATAATTACAGGAAGTCCAAAAAGTGATATACGAAGAAGAATTAAACAACACGTTGACAAACATCCTGGTGAAAATATTGATGATTATAAATCATTGAAAAATGCAATTGAATTTGCGGATATTGAACATTTGAAGTTGGTTATCTTGAAAGATTCGAATTGGCAACATTTTGAACCAATTTTTAAAACTAAAGGTGCGACTGAAAAGTATTTTAACCAATTAAGCCAAATACGGCATCCTCTAAAACATTCAAGAAAATTGACTGATTTAGTGAAATTAGAAGGAATGGCATCAATCGAATGGTTCAACCAAATTCTTTAGGAAAAAAGTACGAAAACACGACACCGTGTATAGCTCAATGCGGCTGAATTTTCTACTGAAAATTCCTTACAATTTGCTATCTTCGGTTACGGCGGAAAATCATAGCTGATTTCCCGCAACGAGCCATACGCAAACCCGTTGTATGCCATAAACAAAAACATATCATAGTTGATTATTAAAGAAAATATAAATATTTATCTAGATGAACAGTTACGACTGCGATTAGACCTAATCATAAAGCGTTTATCTCATTCTGTGAATCATATTGATATTGTTAATTGGCTCAGTAACTTTAGAAAGGATGAATTTGAAAAAGCTGTTAGAATACTAGAATGTCTTGAGTATGTAACAGAAATTGAGTTAATAGATCACTTCAATGATAGAATTGCTTCATTGATTTCACTCTACGGAAACAGCCGAAATATTATTATCCATGCCATTGGAGATTATGGCAAAAGTGGGACAATGATAACTTATTATCTAAAGAAGGCACCAAATTTTAAGCAAATCGAATCAACAACAACTTTTTACGAAAAAGCTACTGAATTCAAATACAAAAAGAAAACTAATTCTATTCCAAAAAATTCTATTTTGATACTTCTCGATGACTTTTTAGGAAGTGGTCGATCATTATGGAATTATTACAAAACATTTATAAAACCCCAAACAGAGAAAATACCTGAAATAACAGATTTATGTGCAATGTCTGTTTACCATTTAGGAAAGGCAGATAGGTTTTTGACAGGTATAATACCTGACATAAAAATAATTAGCACCATTAAATATCAATGTTTTAAAAATGGAAAGTCCCCTTTTGGTTCCAATCAAAATATAGAGTACTATCGTGATTTTGCTTTTTATTACGGTCAACACCTATTTTCAATTGACAATAATGGAGAAACAAAAATACATCCGCTCGGTTATAACAATTCTCAGGCATTATTAGTATTTCCATATAACCCACCAAACAACACTTTACCAATAATTTGGTCATCAAAGTTTGTTAAGAAATTTGAAAAACGTTGGATCCCTTTGTATCCAAGAAACCAAGTGTTTAAAATTTCTCGCGCAAAATCACTAAGAAACGAATTAGCTTATGAATTGGGCTTGCTTAAGATGAGCGGCCCTGAAATAATAGATACATTTTATTCAGGTAAAGGTAAATTAAAATGGAAGTCGTATTCCTATATAAAATCTACTGATTTTAGATTATTTGCTTATATGCGCCTTAAACAACAAGGGAGACTTGATCAAGTTATCTGTGAAATATTAGGACTAACATTGACGGACGTTGAAAGTATATTAGAAAATGGAATACAGAAAGGAATTTTTGAAGAATCTGGTGAATTATCTTCAAGGGGTAAAATTCTATATGGAGATTGCTTAAAAACACTCAAAAGATTAAAGAATGAAGTCGGCAGAAGTGCAATAAATTATGAACTTAAAAAAATAAATTACTTACCTAAAAAATTCAATGGGAAGGAAAGATAAGAAAATTAGCCATTATCAATTTTTTGAAATTGATTCTGTTCTGTATACGAATGGAGGCTCTAAAGTAACTTTACATCATCTTGTATGCAAGTCGGTACAGTTGTCAGCTTGCATACAACAACGCGCAGCGTTGATTTCAAGTAAATCGTAATTTTCTTTTCTATGCCTTCCCAATTGGATAACATAAAAAACTCGTTAGATGAAGCAAATGCTTCCAAAGATTTTAAAATTGAAATAATAAACTATTCCCAAAATCTTGAAAAAAAGGGTTTACCGATAATTTTTTCCTTACCCGATTTGAGTTTTAAAATTGGACTGCCTTTTCATGTAATACAGGAAATTCTAAAAAATAAATCAAATCACTACAAGACTTTTAAAATTCAAAAGAAAACTGGTGGTCATAGATGGATAACAAGCCCCGATGAACAACTTAAAAGAATACAAAGGTGGATCTATGAAAATATTTTAAAGAATGTCCCAGAACACGATTGTTCTTTTGGTTTTGTTAATGAAAGGTCTATAATTGATAATGCAAAGAAACACGTTAATCAGGATACTATTCTCAATATTGATTTATATCGATTTTTCGATTCTATTGAGCAGAAAAGAGTAGCTGGAGTATTCAAACACCTAGGATATCAACCCAATCTGGCTTATTCAATGGCAGAATTACTTACTGCTAAAATGAGTAGAGCTTATTGGAAAGAGATTGAAGATGAAAAAGTCCTTTCTGATACTTTTATAGAAGAATGTCCACAAATTTTACCTCAGGGTTCACCCGCAAGTCCAAGAATTGCAAACTTTATAGCACACAGTTTGGACACCAGAATGGCTAAATTAGCTAAAAAACTAGATGTGAATTACTCACGATATGCGGATGATTTAAGCTTTTCTGGAGATTATAAAAAACTTCCGTCAATAAAGACACTAAGGAAAATTATAATGAATGAAGGGTTCTTTTTAAATGAAAAAAAAGTAAAATATTTCAAGCGTTCTCATCGCCAAATTGTTACTGGAGTGGTTGTTAACGATAGAATTAGCGTACCAAGGGAATTTAAAGAAAAACTTCGTACTGAATTATATCATTGTATCAAAAAAGGACCTGCTGCACACCTAAATTGGCTAATGAGCAATAAAGACTTTAAAATTAAGACTAATTATCGTGACCATTTATTAGGTAAAGCTTGCTTTGTATATGCTGTAGAACCGGAAACAGGTAAAGATTTCTTGGAAATGTATAATCAAATCAAATGGGAACTTTAATTATTAAAACATAAAAAAACAGCATACAACAACACCTATACGCAATACCCTTCGGGATGCTACGACACCATACATGAAGCGTCAGCCTAGAGTAGCCTAAAGAAAAAGTAACTAATTCAAATTATAAGGTGTAAATATGACATCGACTATTATTTTCATTACTGCATTAATAATTGGCGTTTTTATTTTTTACAGACATTTAGTAGAAAAGAAAAAATACCAAAACACTACTTACCTATCCAACTTACAAAAAGTCCATTTGTTTTTTGATATGATCGACAAGTTCGATGACTATTTAACTTGGGTTGAACGTGATCAAATAAAAGCAAGGTTTTCTGATATCGGCAAATACTTTAAAAACAAATCAAAATTCTACAAGAAAGAAGAAGCGGTAAAAAAATTCAACGAAATCTTTCAAGACTTTGACAACTACATTGCGACCTATAACCGAAATTATGTTCTTGCTCAAAAAGAAAAATTAAACATTTACTTTAATGATATTGAAGGTAAAAAGTTGGATGACCAACAACGAACTGCACTTATTACAGACGAATATTCCAACTTAATAGTTGCCGGAGCAGGATCTGGAAAAACATTAACCATTCTCGGAAAAGTGAAATACCTAGTAGAACAGAAGGATGTTAAACCTGAAAACATTCTTTTACTTTCTTTTACCAAGAAAACCGTTGATGAGTTAAACGAACGACTTAAAAACATCGGGCTTGGTGCAAGAGCAACTACTTTTCACAAACTCGGGTACGACACCATAAAAAAGCATCAAACTACTGCTCCTGTTGTAACTAACGAAAACACCTTAAGCAATGTAGTAAAAGAGTACTTGTCTAAAGAAATCTTTAACCATGCAGAAGCATTGGAAGCATACATCGTGTACGTGGCGTGCTATATGAATATTCCAGAAGAACACGAAAGTTTCAATTCCCTTGGGGAAAAATTAGACACCGAAAAGGGCATTGATTTTCAAACTTTAAAATCTAAATGCGAGCCAGAACCGCTAAATAAAGTAGCGTTAACATCACTAGACACCATACAAGGCGAAAAGGTAAAAAGCGTCGAAGAGCTTACAATAGCAAATTTTTTGTATTTGAACGGCATTGAGTACGAATATGAAAAACCTTATCCTTTCGGAAATACAATGTATCGCCCTGACTTTTATCTAAAGGATTACGACATCTATTTAGAACATTTTGGCGTTGACGAAAATAACAGAGCTAAATGGCTTACACCATTTAATGAAGAAAAGTATGTCGAGGAAATGGAGTTAAAACGCGAAACTCACAAAACAAACAACACCAAACTTTTAGAGACCTACTCCTATTTCAATCGAGACAACATTTTGCTTGACAAACTAATTGGAATGTTGAGAGATGAAAATGTGATTTTCAAACCCCGAGATGTAAAAAACATCTACACAAAAGTCACGGACAATGACAAAAAATTTGGAAAAGAAATAATAAATCTGATAAACACCTTTATCAACCTGTGCAAATCAAGACAATTAAACTACAATTCAATAATTTCCTTGTTTTCAAACAAAAACAGAGCTGAAAATGAGTTTATGCTAGAAAGACAAAACACTTTTCTGAAATTCGCACTTCCAATTCTAAAAAGATATGACAAGACGCTTAAAGAAAGAGGTGAAATTGATTTCAATGACATGATAAATCAGGCTACTGAACTCATAAAAGTAAACAAACCGCAATACTCATATCAACATATTATCATTGACGAATATCAAGATATTTCATATTCACGATTCAATCTAATTAAAGAAATTCGGGAATTATCGGGTGCAAGATTAATTTGTGTTGGCGACGATTGGCAATCCATTTATCGCTTTGCAGGCAGTGATATTTCACTATTTAGCAATTTTGAAAAACACGTTGGGAAATATGAACAATTATTCATTGAGCAAACATATCGTAATTCACAGTCGCTTATTGACATCACTTCTAAATATATTCAAAAAAACAAAAAACAAATCCAAAAAAGACCGAAATCCAAAAAAGAACCTTTGGAAAATCCCATCAAATTTGTTTATTATTCAGCGGACAATGCAGAAGATATGTTCATAAGCGAAGTTCAATCCCTAATAGACAAAAATGGGAATAAACCTATTTTGGTTTTGGGCCGGCATAGCTTTGACATCAATGAGTTTATCAAACTCACACCAAATAGCAAAATAAAATACTATGAACGAAGCGACAATTTGGAAATAAAAGGCTTTGAAGACTTAGATATAAAATATATAACTGTACATAAATCAAAGGGCTTAGAAGCAGATAATGTAATAGTGTTGAATCTTAAAAACCATTTGCTTGGTTTCCCTAACAAAATGACGGACGACCCGATGTTGTCTTTATTACTTAGCGATAATGAAGAATTTCGATTTGCCGAAGAAAGGAGATTGTTTTATGTGGCACTTACAAGAACAAAAAATGAAGTGGTGTTGCTTATTCCGACGGATGTTTCACTTTTTGCTGAAGAGTTGGCATCAGACAATGACTTCCTATTAACTGCAAAAAATGAAAAATTGAACAAAACAAATTGTCCGTATTGTCAAACAGGACATCTTGTAATCAGAAATAACACAATTAGAAACAATCAATTTTTAGGTTGTTCGCATTACCCTAGTTGCAATCAAACCTTTAATGATATAAAAATCTTAGAAAACACTATACTTTGTCCTAGTTGTAAAAGTGGATATATGACAAATAGAAGTGGGAAATTTGGCAATTTTTTAGGATGCACAAACTACCCGAAATGCAACAACACTATAGATTTAAAGTGAATAAAAAACCAAAACAACTGAAACTGGCTACAATCAGTAGCTTCTTTCTTTAATATTTTTTAGTAGTTGCTCATCATGCACAACCCAAGGATATATGGATTTTGACACTTTAAAATACAATTAGTCTAATAAAAATAGAAAAAGATTTATAATGAATACTTCAGAATCAAACTTGACAAACCTCATACCAGTTGAAGCAATTCAAGAAAGGGATATAGATCTTATGATTTTGGAAGAACTTAAATGCAATCCACTATTCATAGATTGGGTGTTATCTAAATCTATTGGAAAACAAGATGCTTACACGTTCAATGGAGCTTGGCACTCGCTCTCACAGGTAGGACTAGGAGAAAGCGACCTAGCATTTAAAATAAGTACAGAAAAAGAAGAAATTATCTTTCTTCTAGAAAATAAAATTGATGCTAACTTCCAATTTGATCAAGCAAACAGGTACCGATTAAGAGGTCAAAAGAGAATTGAGTCCAATGAATGCAATTCCTTTTACACTATCTTAATTGCCCCTGAGAATTATATCACAAGAAATAAGGATTTTGATTTTTACATTTCTTATGAAGAAATTAAATCTTGGTTTATAAAACAAAATAACATGGGGCTAAGAGCCAAATACAAAGCAGAATTACTAACAATTGCCATTGAAAAATTAAGAAGAGGGTATTCCGCTATTGTTGATGAAGATGCCACGGACTTTTGGTGGAAGTATTTTAGTTATGCCAATGAAAAATACCCCCACCTAAAAATGGTTAAACCTCAAGCTGGTATCCCAAAACGCTCTAGTTTTATTGTGTTTAAACCAAAGGATATTGGATTATCTAAAAATGATAAAATAATCCATAAAGGGTATGGTGCCGTTGACTTACAATTAGGAGGACAAGCCGAAAATATTAAACTATTAGAACAAAAGTTTGAATCAAACTTAACAAGTGAAATGAACATTGTTAAAGCCTCAAAATCTGCCGCCATCAGAATAAAAATTGATCCAATTAATGTCACCTTTGGATTTCAAAATCAATTAGAAATCATCGAAAAGGCACTTTCTAAAGCAGACATTCTTTATCACTGGGCATCATTGAATTTAAAGAAAATATAAATGGTAGAGTACGAGATAAACTAATAAATACTTTACTGAAATTTTAGAATAGATTATGTTAGAATATTTAAAATTCTTATTTTCAAAGGTTAAGTCTTTTGATAAAAAACTACAAGACATCTCTTTTCTTTTAGACAAGACATGGATAAGAATTACACCAGATGGATTCAATGAAAAATGGTTCTTTAGGAAAAATGGATTGCTCACAATATCTCAAAATGGAAATATTATTGATGGGAAATTTGATCTTCTAAATAACTACTTGCTTCTAGAGTTTTTGGGGAAGAAAATACTTTTAAATAAAAGCTTAATTTACAATGAAATCCTTCTATTAAAAAAGGACTCAAATGATTCCGAATTATATGCTTTTTATAATGAGGCAAAATTTTCACCAGAAGATTTTTTAAAGCATCTTAATTTTTCAAGAAATACGGACCTTAATATTAAAAAAATCACTCTTATTGATAACACTATTGCTGAAATAATAAGGGAACCAAGTCAAAAGGGAATAAGCAAGGGAAATTTGGTTTGGATTAATGATCAACTTTGCAATGAGGATTATATTGAAACAGATTATAATTACTATAACTTGACAGCAGGTGAGATTACTGAAATATTTTACAAGAGAAAGTTTCAAATTTTTGACAATCCGATTGTAATTAAGCAAAAATGGAAAAAATTAAGTATAAATGACAGCATAATTTCCTTTAATCAAAAAGTTTCTAATGGCTTACATAAAATAAACTTCAAATATGGAATAGAAGTTGAAAATAATATTATTAAAAAAACATACCATATATCATATTGGAAAACAATAATAAAAAAAAGAAAACTTGAAATTTGGAGCAAAACTTCAGATGATTACTCAATTGGAGATTTGGTTAGAGAAAATGATAATTCTATAGAAGATGGCAACTATTGGATAGGGTTGATTGAGGTAATTAAGGTTAAACATGGAAAAATTTATTAAAATGAACCATCAAAAATATTTGATTGGACCAAAAGTGATCAAAAACCAGTCCATCCAATTTAATCAAATTAATAAAATCACATCATAAATATGGCCAACCTATTTTTCGGAGAACCCACAAATATCAAGGAAGGTGATCAATTCGTGAGCAGGAAAGATCTAATAGATGCTAATCTTCACAGATCTACTATGCATGGTATTGATGGCAATGGAAATGAAGGTGTTGCCGCAATAGTTCTTTCGGGAGGCTATGAGGATGACCGAGATTATGGTAATGAAATCATCTATACTGGACATGGTGGCAATGACCCACAAACTGGAAAACAAATAGCAGATCAATCCTGGAGTGATCATGGCAACAAAGGACTTGTAGTAAGTGAGCTTAGAAATTTACCTGTAAGAGTAATACGAGGATATAAACACAAATCTCCCTTTTCTCCAAAATCTGGGTATAAATATTATGGCCTTTTTAGGGTTGTGGACCACTGGGAAGAAGAAGGCAAAGGTGGTTTTAAAATATGTAGATTCAAACTTGTCAAATTAGAGAACCTCTTGGATAAATCAACTGAGATTATTAAAATAGGTTGCTTGGTCAAACTTGAGCCACTTGGAAAAGATTTTAAATGGTTTTGTATTGGAGCAGAGCCTCCGGCACAAATATCGGCTCAAAAGATATCTGACTCTGGAAATTTTGGCCAGGCTTTACTTGGCAAAAAAACAGGAGATATAATCAACATAGGGAATGGTTTTAAAGTCCTTGAAATAAAAAGTTACCTAAGTAAGTAGTTGGCTAAAGCAATATCAGCCACTGGCAAATCATTTTTTTTAGTTCCTCTGGTGGCAACCATTCATAACTATCATGATCCGTCATTTTGAAAGATGCAGAAACAAAATCACAGGAGTATCCAATTAAATTAATTGTGACTTCTTCAAACTGATATGGAAAAGAACCTATCCTCTTCTTGATTTCAACCTGCATTCCTAGTTCTTCAAATAATTCAGGTGATAAGGCTTCCTTTTCCGATTCCTTGTTTTCAATTTTTCCTCCAGGAAACTCCCATTTCTCTTCCAAAGATTTGCCTTGTTTTCGTCTGGCAATAAAAACATGATTATCTTTAAAAATTACTCCACAAACTACATTCATACAAAATGCTATTCAGTAAATTTAGGGTTGAACCATTTCATCCTTATATATAAAGTATAGTATAATAACCTTTCACTTTGGTTTCTTACAAAGATTCTTTATTAATACTAAAAATCCAGTCAAGGACAATATCCTAAATACTCTCATTTCTCAAATCAATACCTTTTCATTATCTTATCTCCTAATTATTGTTCAGGGTTTCTTTTTCTTATATAGCTTCATTAAGATATTTACTTGACAGAGGTAAAGTTACCTAACACTTTATTAACTTGAGAGAATACTTTCAAGCAATTTTTCAGCTTGTCTTAGCTTAATATTTAATTCAACCTTATCATTGAACTGCTTGCTTCTTGATATTGCTGATTTGAGTTTACTGATCTCCTTCTTCAAGCGATCTACTTCTTGTTGGTTCTTTAGAATTGAACCTAAGGACTGTTTACCTAATTCTGGTTTACCTGTGAGTTGAACGCATAAATCCTTGAATACTGCATCTAAACTTCCTTTTAGGTTAATTTCATAGCTGTTATCGTCCTTATTGAACCAATCTGAAGTAAATGTCCAATCAATTACGGCAATATCATCATTGGTTGGATGTAGATGTTTGGAAGCCGTTGAAATATAAGCTTCCCCATTGTACTCTACCCAAAACACTATATGGTATGGTATGGCCTTATTAATGATATCAAGGATTTTAAGGATATCGGATTTTTGCTTGAGTTCTACCTTGAAAACCTGTATTTCCTGAATATCCTTAGCATCCAAGTTTACCGTATCCGCAGAAAGCTTATGAGTCCATGAAATACGCTGAATACAGTCTGTAAATAGCTTCTTCTGCTTGGTGTTGGTGTACTCGTCAAATGCATTCTTAGGAACAACTCGACCAACCTTGGTTCTTACAGGTAGATTGAAGAAATCCATTAGCGAACAATTAAGAATGATACCAATTTGAAGTCTTCTATTCCTTTTATTTTCTCCTGAAGTGCAGTTGTGCCACCTGATTTGAATAGGCTTAGAACTTCCTTTTCTTCTTCCTTCTGTAAAATGGTACTAATTCCTTGCTTCAGCAGGTTTGAGTATTCGTCCATTTGGTGGTAGTCATCTGTCTCTTCCGCTAATACAGCACAAACATCTTCTATCGGTGCAGTTTTACCTTTAGCAAGCATTCGCATGGCGTCCAATATCTTCTTAGACTCAACATGGTTTAGGATTAACTCACCATTCATCTTCATATACACCAAGTAGTAAGGGTGCAACCTGTTCAGCTTATTGATATTGACACTTGAGTTCACATTCTTGAGCACGAAGATTACACCACTTTGAAGAATTGGGCTGGAATTTACCACTGCATGAAGACCTTCTGGAATGTTTTTCAATTCACCGTACTCCTTAATCATGTTCGATAAATCTACTCTAAAATCATTCAATCCAAGGTCTGTAATACTCACACCTTCTCTCAAATCTTCTAAGTCAATTACTTCTTCTTGTAGTCTCTGAAGCTGAATTTTCCTGTACTCTAAGTCTTTTTCTTCGGTATTTAGAATGTTATCATCACCTGTACTTGCCATGTTGCTAATGAGCATCTTATTCTCAACACGCTGCTTTAGATTTATATAATTATCAAGTGTAACGTCAGGCCAAAAGTTGACCATGGTAATACTCTCGTTCTTGGAACCAATTCTATCTACCCGCCCGAAGCGTTGAATGATTCTTACAGGATTCCAATGAATGTCATAATTGATAAGGTAATCGCAGTCTTGTAGGTTCTGTCCTTCTGAAATACAATCTGTGGCAATTAGTAAATCAATAGAGTCTGAAATGCTTGGATACAACTGTGCTTTGTCTTTCGATAGGGGTGAAAAACAAGTGAGTATAGCATTTAGATCTGCTGGTATCTTTTTGGTGGTGCATAACCTTCTTGAACCTGTTATAATTGCTGTATTGAGACCATAATTATCCTTGAGATAGTCATGGATATTTTCATAGAGATAGTTGGCTGTATCGGCAAAGGCTGTGAATACTATTGCTTTCTTGTTTTCTGGATTAAATGGCTCATTTACCTTCTTGTCTAAAAGACTAATGAGGTGCTGAAGCTTGGTGTCTTTCTCCCCACGTATATCAACAATATTGCTCCAAAGGTGATTCAGTACAGCAAGGTCTTCATTAAGATCTTCACGCCATTTTGTTGTATCCATATCGGCAATGTGAACCTTAATCTTCTTACCAATTACTTGTTCTTCATCAGCCCAATTGGATTCAAAGTCATAGTTCTCGTCACTCAGGATTTTGTGAATGCCTTCATAGTCGTCTGCATCCCCTTTATCAATGGTTTTAATGGCGTTTTCAATCTGGCTTATAATACCTTCCAATGTGATACGGAAAGAATCTACAGAACTCTCTAAACGCTTGAGCAAGTTGATACGCATAAGAATACGCAAACTCAATTCTCTATCTACCTGAGATAGTTTACCTGAACCTGATCGTACTTCCTTATCATACAAATCGGCATAGGCTTGCACCTTGCTTGGTAATATGTAATTTAGTGGTGTATAAACCGATAAATTGAGCAGTGTAAGTTTCTCTGCTATATCTACATAGGTTACTTCATCAGAATCAGTTAATGCGCTATGAATAGATACAGGTTTATTACGGTCTGGGAACTTACCAATGGCTGTGGTATCGTAATAGGTTGTTATATGCTTCCGTGAACGTGCTATGGTCAATGAGTCCAATATTTCAAAGAAGTCAAAGTCGAGCATATCTAACAGCTTCTCAGTGGTGCGCTCCACAGTTTCGTATCTGCTCCAAATGTTAAAGGCTTGCTGTGCTTTTCTGAATATCTGGTCGATTCCGCTTTGGGTGTCTAATTTTTCATCAATGTTCTCCGCATCACCTTCATAGGCTAAAGCTAACTGGTTACGTAAGTCGTTGAACCTGTTATTTACAGGGGTTGCAGAAAGCATCATCACCTTAGTTTCAATACCTTCCTGAATGACCTTACGCATCAACTTCTGGTAACGATTCTCTTTGCCAACTACCGTATTGTTATTTCTGAAATTGTGAGATTCATCTATGACAATAAGACCATAATTGCCCCAATTTACATTGGCTAATTCACGTCCATTACTGATACCACGTTCTCGGCTTAAATCTGTATGGAATAGCACATCATACCTAAATCTATCAGCTGCTAAAATGTTGTTCTTATCATTGTGGCGGTAGGTATTCCAATTGGCTTCTAATTTCTTAGGACAAAGAACCAATACGTCTTTGTTCCGCATCTCATAGTACTTGATTACACCTAAAGCCGAGAAGGTTTTACCCAAACCAACAGAATCTGCCAATATGCAGCCTTTGTACTTCTCTAATTTATTGATGGCACCAATAACTGCATCTTGCTGAAAGTTGTACAACTTCTGCCAAACCAAAGTGTCTTTAAAGCCAATTTGCTCATTGGGCAGTTTATCCAAGGACAGGTCATCTAAGAAGTCATTGAATATGTTGTAAAGCGTTATGAAGTAAATAAACTCAGGACTGTTCTCCTTGTAGGCACTCTCAAAGTAGTCTTGCACTTTTTGGGTTACATCCTTCAAGTCTTCTTCATTCTCCCACACTTGATTGAACCAATCTAAGTAGGCTTTACTATCTGGATATTCCGCTTTTTGAATGAGTGTAGGAAACCCTTTTTTATGTGTTATTCCTAAATCCGAAGTGGTGAAACCACTGACGTTTGAATAGGCTTGAGCATTCTCGTTGCCCTGGTTCACATGAATCATCCCGTTGAGGGGCTGATTGTTGTGTTTGTTGGATTTGAAAGTGACCTTTTCTTTTACCCACCTTGAGCATTCTTTGGCAATGGCTCTTTGGTTAAGCTGATTCATCAATCTCAATTCAAACTCACCACCACAAAGCTCTGACTCTCTTACAATATGTGGTATATAGAACTTCCTGCTTTCCTTCTGTAACTTCTCTTCAATGAAGGTAGGTGAACTAAAAATGAAACGCAGTTCATCAATTTTGCCCAATTCCTTTTTGAGCGCTTCAAAAGCATAAATAGAGAATGTGGAAGCCGCAATACTGAGTTTACTACCTTTTCTTATGGTCTCCTTTAGGTCATCACCCAAACGTGTATTTACATTGTCGATAAGCTTCATGACATCACCTTAATATTTCCAAATTTTGATAATGTCCTCAATAAGAAGCTCGGTTCTTTTTTCGATTGTTGACTCATCCCAATTTTCAAAGTCAATGAAATATGTATTCAAGAGAAGAGTAGACTGCTTAGCTATTTCTTTTTGCTTTGTATCAAATGAAGAATTGCTTACTGAAGGATTAAGAGAGGTAGTAAGCAAGGTTAAGTTTCCTAAGCTGTGCAACTTATTATTCCTATTGACTATTTTATGATAATAGCCATGTGGATCCTCTTCTGTCATGACAGCATGCACCGCAATATCAAATTCATTCTGGGGTATTAAGTTTCCTTCCAAGGGCCAATGCTCATACCACTTTAGAGGTAGAACATGTTCAATGGTCAAACCTTCATTTACAAATTCTATTTTCTCTTGCTTTTTACCTCTTTGGAATTTTTCTATTTCCAAAAGGATATTAGAAATACTTCTGGTTCGATTCTTTTCTTCTCTATAAAGAGGCCTTTCTTTAAGCTTTTCTTTAACTAATGTATCCGTTGGCCATAAGTTGGTGTCACCAGTCTTTGACTTTAAGTATTCTATGAACTTTTCAGCTGTCTTGCAGGTGTCCACTTGTTTAATAAAATCAAGAAAGACTTTATTATAATTTTTGGTTGTGTATCCACATAAAAACCTTCTGGTAATGTATGAGTCGAGTGCTGTAAACATACCTATCTTCTCCTGCAATGGAATCTCAATATCACCCTGAATCGCCAAAATCAGAGGATAGATTGTTGAAATGTCCATATCTCTTAACCTTGAACAAAATCTGCCAAATACAGTCTCCGAATTAGGCTTTAAAATGGACTTGTAAATGACACTGAAGCGATTCAATTCTTTCAATTCTTCTTCCACTGTAGTGAAAGAGTCATTATTGACAATGAAGAATTTGTAATGATAAAACACTTGGTCATAGCGAATATCATTCCGCATTTTCAAGGTCAAATAATCAATAACGAAGAATTGAAGGTGTGTTTCGTAATACCGACCTCTACTGGTCTGGTCATGCCATTTAAATTTGGCACTTGCATCATCAAATTCATCCCAATATTTCTCATAAACGCTATCAAGATCAACTTGGCTTCTATCGGCTCTCATGAAAATGTAGTTACGGATTAAGTCCGTTTCTGTTAAAGAGGCACCTCTACCATTCATGGTCTCAAATATCATTTGAGGGTCATCATTCTGATCGAGGTTGATTTCTACAAATTGGAAGTCTCGTTTCAGCGTAAGCAGCAACTTGGGAATAATCGTTTCCATTGGCTCGGTTGCAGCATTGATCAGTTCTTCCAATTTTTCATAGAAGAAGAGATAGGCTGCTAACATTCGATACCTTCTCTTTGCTACATCACGGTAGGTTTTCCAGCCAATACCATATTCCTCAAGAATGGGATTGATAAGTAACTCCTCAACTTCTGCGTAGTTGTGGTCTAAAATCAGTTTGAACTCTTCATTGTTGAACTTAGTAGGTTCGAGCTTATGCTTTTGATTATCGTAGTCTGTTTGCCCGTATACCTTGTCATTGAAAAGCAGTTTATTCAAATCGTTTAGAAGGTTCTTGTCACCTACATGTTTGCGGCATATTTCTCTGAATGCAGTTATAAATAGCTGAAAAGTGGTCAAGCGCTGTTGCCCATCAATAACGCTGTAAGTCACAACTGTACTTGTAGTAGTAGATTCCTGAAATAGGACTATTGAACCTGTATAATGTGGGTGGTTTTTGTTGTTATTGTTACGTTCATTCAGTTTATTACTAAAATCATCCCAAAGAGGTTGCCATTGGTCTTGTTCGTTCCAAACATAATGCCTTTGAAAAACAGGTATTTGAAACCTAATTTGCTTATTGAAAAGATCTTCTAGATGTGGTTTGCCTAAATTCATATGGTTATAATACTTTCATTTCAGTTTCCGGACTTAGTTGCTTGAGTAGCTGCTTTACATTGGTTTTGGCAGTATCATTCCTAAAGCCACTGTCTTTGAACACTATGCGTAGCGGTGCATCTTTGGCAATGGCTTTTGCAAAGTCTTCATCAATGCCACTATCAAAGCAAGCATAGAGCGAGTTCTCAGCTACTTTAAAGGCCTTCTTGCCGGATACATCTACCTGCTCAATTTTGAGCGATAGGGGTAAGCCCCAATCCAACATGACTTGGGCCAATAAATCATAAGCTGTACGGTCAGCCTTGACATTGTCTGCAAAGAGGTCTAAGTTCCCTTGGTCATAGTCCTGTGGCTTGTAGTAGACATCCTGCATGTTGCTGCTGTCCAAGCGATAGACACGGAAACCATAATCTATAGCTGCATTGGTTTCTTCTTTGATTTTTTTGGCTGCTCTGCGGATTCGTTCTTTGCCTATTTCACAGATATTCTTGTAACCTGCTTTATAAGCTTCACTTTTTTCATCAGTTAATTCTGGTAGTTGAACCTGTATGAATTTTCGGTTACCCGAATCTTCAGAGTTCAATTGCATTGTAGCATGAGCAGAAGTTGCTGAGCCTGAGAAGAAATCGAGTACAATTGAATCTTTTGCGGAAGACATTTCCATAATGAGTCTTATTAACTCTAAAGGCTTTGGGTTCTCGAATATTAATGAGTTAAAAGTTTGTTTTTGCCATCTTGTATCAATCGAATTGTCTATGTACCAAAAACTATCGGGTACGGATAAATCTTCACCTGTTAAATATGATTTGATACGTGGAGGTGTAGAAGGGTCTCCAAAATAAATCATATCATCTTCAAGAAGCTTCTCGAGTTCATCTTTTGACTTAGCCCAACCACGAGGTGGTATTGGACAAGGTTTTCCTGTATCAGGGTTGATTACGGTATAATCTTTAGCCCCACCTTCTCTGGAAAGGTTATCATCCATAAAAACCCCTTTTTCATCAATCTTATTCCATCTACTTAAATGGGCGTATTTCGGTCGTTTATACAAGTCTTTTATTTCATTAAGAACTTCATCTAATTCAAGTCCTTGTTTCTTTAATTGATTAAATGCTTTTACAATGTCTTTAGCACCTTTTTTCTCAATACGCCAAATCTCTTTGTTCAAAACTTCTATGTCTCGAGAATAACACAAAAAGTATTCGCATGAAACACTCACAATGTTTGCCTGATTTTTATTGGAGTTGTTTTTATGAATGAATTGAGCCACGAAGTTGTACTCTCCAAAAATTTCATCACATACTTTTCTTAAATGGTGCACTTCATTATCATCAATAGAAATAAAAATCACTCCATCCTGAGAAAGAAGATTCCTTGCCAACTTCAATCTTGGGTACATCATACTAAGCCAATCAGAATGATACCTTCCTGCCGTTTCTGGATTGGCTACCAAACGTTGATTGTACTCGTCCTTCTGTCCGCTCTCAATCAGTTCTTCTTGGGCATCTTTGCTAAAGTTGTCTTTGTACACAAAGTCTTTACCTGTGTTGTATGGCGGGTCTATATAGATCATCTTAATCTTACCCAAGTAGCTTTCTTGAAGTAGCTTGAGCACTTCTAAGTTGTCGCCTTCTATGTAGAGGTTTTCGGTATTATCAAAATCTACAGAGTCTTCCCTTACAGGGCGTAAGGTTTTGGTAGTGGGTAGGTTGGCAGTTACAATGGCTTCTCGTTTACCTGGCCACTCTAAACGGTAACGCTCTTTATTGCCTTCAATAATATCGCTACTTAACTCCTGTTGAAGTAAGTCAAAATCTATTTTGATTCCTTCTGCTGTTTCGGTAACACAATTAGGAAACCGCTCAGCAATGAACTTACTATTCTTGTTCGCCCACATCGGGCTTTGCATATCTAATCTCTCTTCCATATTACTTCAGTTCTAACATTTGACGAAGGGTGTCATAATTGGCTACTTTCTTAAAGCTCACTTCTGCTCCGCTTATCTCTTTGAAGTGTTCAGTAGCACAATGGATTTTTAGTTTCTCTATTTCTCGTAAGTCCATATCCGAATCAGATCCTTTGGTCTCAGCTACAAAGTAGATATGGCGTACTTTGTCTTTATCAAAAACAATAGCCCAATCAGGGCTGTAGTTGGCTACAGGTGTGGACACATAGAAGCTTTTTGGAAGCTTAGCATAGACCACAACTTCAGTGCTGTTTTCTAATGCAGTAGCAAAGTCTGATTCAATCTTCGAGTCTGAGGTAAGGAAGTCGTAAATGTGTTTTTTGAGCAATTCGGACTTACGCAATGCAAACTTATCGTTGGTAAACACGGTCTTGGCATCATGCCTTTCTTCGGTCTTGTGATAGACAATGTTGTTGATAATGAGACTTGCTTTTACTTCATTAATCAGCTTGCTGCATTTACCGATAAACTCTTCTGGATTCTTACGGATCAACAAGAACTTCTCTTGCTTGATTTTCTTCAGTATCTCTACAATTGTTCTACGAGTGAGGTTGGTTTGTACTTCTATTTCACCAACAACATCATAAACCGTATTGGAATACAAATCATTCTTGAGTTTCATGTATTGGCGTTTGGACTCACGTACCAAACTACCTTCCTTCATTTGCTCTGCGGTACCATCTTCTAATTCTCCTGTCTTTACTTCATATACACGGTCTCCAATATTGAGTTGTGCATTTATTTTGACTTTAGAATCCTGAATAAGTTGCTCTGTATCAAACTGTACTTCGTAAATGGTTTTGAGGTTAATCTTCTCCCAAAGTGCTTGAAACTCTTTCTTAGCGAAGTTCTTGTTGGTGTTTAGAATTACCGTTTGGCGTTCATCTTCTGGTTTAAACTCAGCACCTGTGTAAATGGTCTGTAATAACTTGCAGACAGATTCTTTATAGGGTTCAAGTTTTTCGGGTAAAGGAACTTTACCTTGCTCAATCAGTTCTTTCCCTTTAGGGGTAATCTTGTAATCTTCATCAATAATTTCACCAACAATGAGTTTGAACTGTAGCTTCTTGGCATCATCTTCTGTAAGGCGTAATTCTTCACCTTGCTCGTTGGTAACAAGCTTGCTTACAAAGTATTCTACTTCTGCTTTTTGTGGTCTGTCTTTGAGCGTTTCGGCTATTTCTTTTTGTAATCCTTTGGCAAAGGCTTCATAACTTTCAGAAGCAATTACAGTAAGCTTATTCAACTCATGCACCTGGTCACCAACTAACTCAAAATCCTGACGGACTCCACGCTTATCAACACACAAACGCATACCACGCCCAACTTCCTGTCTGCGTCTGGTTAAACTGCCACTTTCGGCATGTTTTAAGGCACATATCTGGAAAACATTCGGGTTATCCCAACCTTCTTTAAGAGCAGAGTGTGAAAATATAAATCGTGTAGGTTCTTCAAAGCTCAGTAACCTTTCCTTGTCTTTCATAATCAAGTCATAGGCTGAAACATCTTCTGATTCTTCCTTTCCACGTTTTACTGTAGGGTCAACAGTTTTACCTTTTTTGTCTATTGAGAAATAGCCATTGTGTACTTGGTCTGCAGAATCTCTTTTGAGGTATTCTCCAAAGTTGGTAGGCATATAGCCTTTATGCACTTTACTTGGGTCAGTATCTTTTAAAAAGTCGTTGTATTCCTGCTCAAATAGGTCTAAGAACTCGTTCTTGACCTTGTCATACTCTTCTTCAAATATCTGGGCGTATTCACCCAATTGCTGGTCTCCTAATTCATCATAAACACGGTATTTCTCTACGGTATCAATGAAGAATAGACTCAGGACTTTAATGCCTTGACCAAAGAGCTGCTTTTCCTTTTGCAGGTGAGATAGGATACATTCTCTTATCTGTACTCTACGAAAGGCGTGTTCATCTTTATCATTAAGAATATCACCTGGATACACATCTTCACCACCGACTACTATCTTATTGAGGTAGCCATTTATTTCGGTAACGGTCTGATTTTTGTAAGCAGGCATATTGCCTGATTGCTCATAGATATTGTAGCCTTCTGCCACCTTAACACGTTTCTTACTAATACTCCCCGAAGCAGTACGCTTTTCATGCTCTATCCATGCATAGGGCGGCTTGGTGGTGCTTAAACTGATACTCTCTAAATAGAGATAGCCATTGGTGCCTGTTGAGCCTTTTAAGTTGATACCCTTTACCTGTATTTTCTTGACCAAACGCTTGTTGTAAGCATCTAAGGCATCTAAGCGATAGACTTTATTGTATTCCACTTTGTGCGTAGCTGAATAGCGCAGCGTGAACAGTGGATTGAAGTCTTGCATGCTCTCCAAGGTTCTTGCACCATCTACGGATTGCGGTTCATCTATGATTAAGATTGGGTTGGTTTGGGCAATAATCTCAATGGGTTTACGAGTTCCAAATTGGTCTAACTCCTGATAGATTCGTCTGGCATCTTTACCACGGGCATTGAATGCCTGGGTATTGATAATCATAACGCTGATTCGACTATCAGAAGCGAAATTCTCAATATCCTGTGGGCGACCTGAGTTGTAAATAAATGGATTGATCTTGTGCCCGTAGAGTTCTTGAAAATGGTCTTGTGTCACCTGAAATGACTTGTAAACTCCTTCACGAATGGCAATGCTGGGTACAATTACAATGAACTTGCTCCAACCGTACTTCTTATGCAGCTCATACATGGTACGGATATAGGTATAGGTTTTACCCGTACCTGTTTCCATCTCTATGGTTAGGTTGTAGCCCAACTTTACACCACGCGGACGTTCTATTTGTTGGCTTTCATGCAGGTCGTTCTTCTTTTGAACTTCCTGAATGTTCTTGAGCATCTGCGTTTCCATGAGTTGGATAGCAGAGTTACGGTAGCCTATTTCTTCTTCTAATCCAAAATCTAAACTTTGCTCTCCTGTAGCTGCTTGTTTGGCTTTTCGTATTAGCTCTTTACTGCGTTCTAAGGTGAAGCGATTGGTTTTGAGTGGTTGCCCTTCAAAACTATCTACTACCATTTTAACTGCATCTATTTGAAATTGTTGTTCTTTAAACTGTAACTTCATTTTATTTCTTTAAACAGGGATTCCTATTGCTTCTGCTAATTCTTTAAATAGTTGACTTTGCATACCACCTGAACCAGATCCTGCATATTTGCTATTTTTACCAAATAACAATTCAGCTTTTGATAGATTAGAATTTTCCTCATTCTTAATCAGTTTTTCAAAAATATTTTCAAAAATTTTGGTAAGTTCTTCTATGTTTAAGTCGAGTAATTTGGTTTCTTCATAACCCGGAAACAAGCCTAACTCCATATTTTTATTGATATGCCCTAACAACTTAATTAAAGCACTAAGCCCTGTAGTTTTCGTTAATATAGTTGACGCTTCTTTATCTATTGAAGCTGGCCAATAGTCTTTTAAAACCTTCTTGATGGCATTAAAATAACTAACATATACCTTTGGTAATTTTTTATACAGGTCTCCATCCTCTTTATAATCATTGGTCACTTCACGCCAAGTGCCACGAGAACCAAAATGTGATAATAAGGCCTGCATTAAAAATGACTGTGAGACAAAGCCTTCTTGTTTTCTAAAATTCTGAACAAATCCATTTAACGGAGATTTTGGAGAACTGTTTAGATATTTACCCAGCTCGTGAGCAATATATAAATTGCTTTTTGTCTTGTCTTTATAATCTAATGGCGGCTCACCAAAGATATCGTAGTACAACGAGCGATCGACAGGTTTTTGATTAAAATTGACACTTGCAAAAATGCTAGCCTGTTCCCACAAATCATAATTAACCAAGATTGTACAGTTAAATTTATACTCATTTACTTTATTTAATTTCTTGGTGTTTTCTTCAAATTCTATAGAAAGTTTATTGTTGATGTTACCGTTTTTTAATGCCTCTCTATTCTTTTCTAATTCAGCAGAAAGTTCTTGATGCAACTTAAACATCGCTTTCATCCTGTGTTGTCCATCCACTATCAAACAACTTTCCTTTTCATCAGGTAAACTAAATGTTACCACCTCGTCTTTTATAAAAATTGTTTCTAGATTTAAATCAACACCCAATATCAAGGCAGAAGGAAATAACACTTCTTCCTTACTAGACTCATCAAACAAAGTCGTTTTTATATAATTCTTTATCCCTTCAACTCTTTTACCATTAGTAGGACGTTGGTAATATTTTTCTAGAACTGTTTCATTTTCCTCATCTGATTGGTCAGAACCATCCCAATTGGATTCTACTCTTTCTGTAAACTTAACGACGCTTCTAAGAGTCTTAAAAGCTACAGCAGTAATCAATATTCTTTGATTTTCTCTTTTATATAATTCTATTGCTTTCATACCCTTTTTTTATTGTTCTAAATCATCATCAGAAAACAAGCTCTGTTGGTCTTGATCTTGTTTTGTTTCTACTGCTACTAATTCAGGTTTCTCCGTTTCAGGGTCTCCTGGTGCTTTTTCTTCTTGTTCGTCCTTTTCACAACATTCATTAATCATACTTTTCAACTCCTCTACTTGCGATTTTAAATCATCAATGTTCGAAAATTGCTTTTTGTCTATTTGCACTTTTACTTCTGCCAATAATGTTTCTAATACATCATCCTTTATATTGAAATACTTTTCACGCATTTCGGTTTTAGCTACCTCTTCAGCTGTATTTTTAGCTGTTTCCTTTGCGGTTACCACTGCAACTTTTTCAGCCGTTTTTTCAGCAGTTTCAGCCGCAGTATCGAGCGAATCCTTCTTCATTTCTTTAATTGACTTAAACCCAAAGAATCCGGCTATGGCCAAAAGAATACCTAGAATTGCAGAGGATAACGACACAAAATTTGATTGTTCCTGCTTTTGGCGGAGTAATTCTCTATTATCTTCTTCAAAATGGGTAATTAACTCATTAATTTCACCATAAATTTTCTCATTATTCTTTTCAGCATTTTCTTTAAACTGAAACAAAGATTTTTGTAGTGACTCCTTGGTAAAAGTGGAATCTATTTCCATTTTGTAAATTACCTTTACTTCATGATTTTGACTCTGCTCTTCACTAGAAATTAAATTACACCCTAAAAATAGTATAGCAATTACGCATGATACCACCACTACAATTGAAGCAATATTGGTGATAAAGACTACATTGTTTAATTGTTTGTTATCCATAACTTATATCACTTTCATTTCTGTGTTAGGGCTTAACTGCTTAAGGAGTTGCTTAACGTTTTCTTTGGCGGTATCGTCTTTAAAACCGCTGTCTTTAAATACCACACGCAAGGGTTGGTGTTGCGCCAGTTCTTTAGCCAAGGCTTCGTCTACACCATTAGCAAAACATGCCATTAATGAGTTTTCTGCAATTTTAAAGACCTCTTTACCTTGAATAGTAAGTGTTTCTGTTTTTGCAGTAAGGGGTAAGCCCCAGTCTAGTAGTATTTGTGTTAGCAAATCTTCTGATGAGCGGTCTGGCTTAATGTTATCTGCAAAGGCCTCTAACTGCCCTTGGTTGTAGTCCTGAGGTTTATAATACACATCCTGCATATTACTGCTATCTACCTTATAGACTTTAAAACCATAATCTATATCTGCACCCGTTTCTTCTTTAATTTTAGTAGCAGCTCTACGGATTCGTTCTTTACCGATATCAGATATTAGCTTATAGCCTTCTTTCAAAGCTGTAGAATTTGCTTTGAAATCAGTTGAGCCCTCTTGTAAACTTTCAGGAAGCTGGATCATAATGAACTTACGATTTATTTTGTCTGTAGCTGATTGGGCAAAAACGGCATGAGCTAAACTTGCTGAACCTGAAAAGAAGTCTAAAATGATTTCATCAGAATTTTCATTAGTAGTCAACTGAACTATTCTTTGAAGTAACCTTACAGGCTTAGGATTATCAAAAATTGATTTACCATCAAATAAATCCTTTACTTCTTGAGAGCCTTCTTGGTTATGACCAACAGATTTGTTGTCCCACCATGTCCACGGTCTTATACCCTTGGCTTCTGAAAGAAATTTCTTTAATCTTGGCCGATTTCCACCATCTTTTCCAAACCAAATT
The DNA here is from genome assembly GCF_001280515.1 of Mangrovimonas sp. ST2L15. Lineage (GTDB taxonomy): Bacteria > Bacteroidota > Bacteroidia > Flavobacteriales > Flavobacteriaceae > Mangrovimonas > Mangrovimonas futianensis. Next base: position 123,322 of record NZ_LBIQ01000028.1, read on the forward strand.
CTATTATCAGCAACTAAATCTTTAAAAGTTGATTCAGCCATAGCCCAACAACGACCCTCAGGTGGAGGCATTTTTTCACCAGACGGTGTAGTAATTGAGTAGAACTGGGATTTAGGAGCCCTTCCCGTTTGACCTGTTAGATCAACCGAAGCCCAATCCCCTCTAGGGTCTTTATCTGGGTTCGTAAAGCTTTTTCTTCGTCTTTCATCCAATGGTAGGAAATTCAATTCACCTCCATCTATTCTTTTTGCATAAACTAGTATATGATCATGAGCAGGACTAATGTTCATTCTTGCATCAGGTGAAGTTTTTTTCTGCCACATAATATTTGCAATAAAACATTCAGCTCCATAAATTTCATCACATAGCTTTTTGAGGTTTGCCTGCTCTCCATCATCAATTGAAATGAAAATCAGCCCAGTATCACTTAGAAGGTTACGTGCTAATTTTAAGCGTGGGTACATCATAGTTAACCAGAGACTATGGTAACGCCCAGCGGTTTCGGGGTTTTGTACCAACCTAGCACCGTATTCGTCTACCTGGCCGCTTTCTTCTTTGTACTCGGCGCTGTCTTGCGTAAAGTTGTCTTTATAAACAAAGTCCTTACCCGTGTTATAAGGCGGATCTATGTAAATCATTTTAATTTTACCCAAATAACTTTCCTGTAAAATTTTAAGTACTTCCAGGTTGTCGCCTTCTATATATAGATTTTCAGTAGTATCAAAATTAACAGAGTCTTCACGTACCGGGCGTAGGGTTTTAGTGGTTGGTAAATTGGCTGTTACAATGGATTCTTTCTTTCCCGGCCACTCTAAACGGTAGCGCTCCTTAGGGCCTTCTACTATGTCGTGATTGAGTTCCTGTTTAAGGAGGTCGAAGTCGATTGCCTTTCCTTCTGCTCCTTCCGTAACGCAGTTGGGGAAGAGGGCTGCAAGCTTTTCAATGTTTTCATTCACCAAGTCGGGTGATTGGAGGTCCAGTTTGTCTGTACTATTGGGCATTATTAATGATATGTTTATTCAAATTTATTTCGAAATCAATATAGCAACCTCAAATAAACTGCATGAAATAAAAGAATTATAACCATACATTCTACCTAAATCACCAAAACGGCTTGCTAAAATATTTTTATGTTTTTGGGCATGCCCATTAGTAGTTGTGAATTGATTCAAATTTGAGCTTGTTTTATCTTGGGAGAGTCTAAATTTATAAAAGAAATTCTAATATAGAAAGTGAAATCATACACAAATTCTTGGCATTTCAAAAACTCCTTTTGCAAAAGTTCAACTAACCAACCTATAAACATGACTACCTTTAAAAATCATCTTAAATTAATTAAAGCCATTTTTTTTTGGAAATCATAAAAGCAATCATAATACTGGACATCCGAGAATAATAATTTTATTAGATGATGACATCCCAATTCAACCCGTTACCCATAAGTGTTTCATTGAAAAGCTGAATAAAAAATCCTCTTAAACTTCCACCGAAAACTGATATACTGTTGTTCCAGGTAGGAGATGTCCTCAAAAGCAAATATTCTTTCAAACTCCCTATGATCCAAATGATACAACACATCAACCAAAAAGTTCTTATGATGATAAATTTGGATATACCGGATATCTCCTGTATATGTTAAAGCGCTATCCAATGATTGACACTCCTGATCAATGATTAGTAGTTTTTCTCTATGAGTTAATTGATTAAAATCTTCGGCTTTCAAATTGGATTTCATTTGATTTTCCATTCCCAAGTTACAATTTTAGAGCTACTTCTTGACATACTTGCCATATCATTTTAAATAAAAAAAGCACCTCAAACGAGGTGCTTTTTACAATGTATAAATGAAATACATTGCTCTCCCTAAGAACTTATTGATAATAGCTCTGAGCAAATGTAAATCCTCATTTATGTATTTCCTTACGGTTTTCCACAAGGACATTAAATTAGTCCTAAATCTTTGGAAATGGCGACCAAATGAATCACATTATTGGCCTTAAATTGCACACGTAGTTTACTGATTCTCTTTTCAATGGAACTCAGACTGCTTGGAGTCATATTTTTTTTCTTTAAATAATCACTAATGTCATTTTGAGACAATCCAAAGGACAATTGCCTAAGCAGCTCAATATCAAAATCGTCAATTTCTAAATCGTTATTACTATGAAGAACACCCGAGACTTCAGAAGAGAGAAAAATTTGGTCTTCATAAACCTTTTTTATGGCCTCTGAAAGTTCCTGCAATCCCCTTCTCCCTTTACACACATAACCTTCTACTTGCATCTGTTGTATCAGACGCTTTATGGGGTGGATTCGGTCCTCTATGGAATAGACAATGACTTTAGTATCTGGAAACTCTTCTTTTATTGCCTCAGCTAAACCTTCGCCAGAAACAATTTTTTGATTGTGGTGATCGGGCTTAAATGATAAATCGGTGATCACCAATTGAAATGGGTCCCCATCCATATTGGATTTCTTGATTTTTAATAAAGCCTCATCACAATAATGTGATTGATGAATCTCTTTCACACCCAAGGTTTCCAAAATGGTATTTAAACCTTGGTTGATACTACCCAAATCATCGACTGTCAAAACTTTTGAAAACACATCTAAATATTTATGGTTGCTTTAAATCCCTTGTTAGGGCTTGATTCAAAAGTAATGGTTCCATCAACACCCTGAATACGGTTTTCCGCATTGAGGAGTCCTCCAGTCTTTTTCAATACCGTACCAATCCCATTATCGGAGTACTTTATTTGGGTTTTTGCACCTAATTTCTCAAAAGAAACCACCACTAATGATGCGCCACTATGCTTTTTCATATTGACCATCAGCTCTTGCAGTACGCGATACAATACCATTTTTTTGTTTTTCGACACCTTATCCCATTCTATATTTGACATATTTTTGGTTAGGACATTGACTTCTTCGGAGTTAAATCCTTTCAACATCCCCTTTAAATGGGTTTCAAATGGACCTTCCCACTCCATGGATGCGTGTGCCTTTGAAATATTCCTGGACTTGTTATAAACGGCATCCAAGTGATCCATGACGTCTTCTGATTTGGAATCAGTTCCCGTTTGCAGTTTGGTCATTAAGTGATACACTTCATTGGCTATTTCGTCATGAACTTTTTTTGACAACATGGATTCTGTTTCGAATACCTTCTCCAATTTTTCTTTTTCATGTTTGTTTCTTAACAAAACATAGCCCAAAAGTCCCATGATAATCAAAAGACCTCCTACTATTTGAAAAACAGTCTTTTTTTGCTTTTCCTTCAGTTGAAGTAATTTCATTTCATCCGCACGCTTCTTTTCTTTATAAAAATCATATTGCATAGCCGCAAAGCCATTTTTTACTTTTTGTCTAGCTTCATACATACTATCCGATAGCCGTATATACCCGGAAATCTCCGGATCACCCTCCAGAATCAATTTTTTAGTCAAGGCATCATTTAAGTAGGAGGCACTATTTAACTTCTTAGCTATTTTTAGCGCCTCATTGATATGATATTTGCTCCATCCTGTATCTTTTTGGCTCATTCCATATTGATATAAGTGTGAGTGACTGGAATAAAGACCTCTATAATCCTCTAAAAGCTCTCTTAGTTCTAATGCTCGCAGCATACCATTGACTCCATCTGGATTATCCAATTTACTTTGGACAAAAGACAAATTATCTAGAGTTCTGGCAATAAGAATACTATCTGACGTCAACAAACTTCTTTGATAAGCCATACCGAGCTTTTCTTCTGCCATTTTATAATCCTTACTATCCAGATAAATATTACCCATATTATTATAAATATTAGTACTATCACTAACTGACATTGCTAACTCAAAAGATCTATTGTAATACGTCAAGGCAGTATCATAGGCTTCAAGCGACCTGTAAACCCTACCTAAGTGATGATAAAGCCCCTTTCTTGCCGTGTTGGTCAAACTATCAACCGGTAATTTATCCAATAGCTCTAATGCGTTTACTGCGGATTCTTCACTGTTATTATTAAAACCCATCTCCATTTCAACTTGAGAAACCATTCTCAGATCTTGAACGGCTTGGAATAACTCACCACTATTCAAGTTTTTATCAGCTGATTTAGTATAAAACACATATGCTTTTGAAAGATCGGAAGGGGTTTCCGGTTTTAATGCTTTGTAGTAATAAAACCTGGCACTATCAACAGCATTTTGCCCAATGGATGAGGAAATAAACCCAAAAAAGAAGACTAAAATTATTTTTAAAAGAAGCGGGGATTGCTGGTCTAATTTCATGCCTCTAAAATAAATAATTTATAGGGTATGGAGACACAACAGCAGTAGATTTACATGGATAAAATCAACGGAAAATTTTAAAGACTAAGTTCTTCATACTGTACTTTCTCAAGTATCGTACTCACATTAGAATCCACCTTGGGACTAAACAAGTCTTTACTAACCGGATAGGCTTCCAATAGATTCTCTGGATAAGTTTCTGTAAGCAAACTTGAAATATCGCCTTGATTTAAATCAACCGACAACCAATTATGGGCATCCTCCTGGGATAAAATAACCGGCTGCCTTTTTTTTAGGTTGTGGATTTTCTCAAACATGGGACTGGCCTTTTTGGTAAGAATGGTAAACGTCAAATAAGTGCCAACCATGGTATATATTCCTGCAAGAGACAAGACAGATTCTTCTTTTGGTTTGATATGAAACGGATATTTTTTCTTGTTGTGATCATGAGGTTCAAAAAAACCAGAAACCGGAATGACACAGCGCTGTTCCATGATGGAATTTCGGTAAATAAAATGATCAAATACTTTTTCCGATTGCGCATTTAAGCCTCCACCATACCTCACAGCTTCTTTGAAATACGGCTTGATTTCATCTGGTTTTTTGTTGTCAGGGACAATGCCCCATAAACCAGGAGCAAGCACATTGGATTTTTCTTGAGGAATCACCAACATGTTGGGGTGTGAAAAACCATTCATGTGGTACTTGGGAGTATCAAAATAAGACCGCATGGACTCGTCTACCAAATCCACGCTATAAAATGCTTCAAGTTTTTTGACTTTATTGGTTGTAGAAGTATGAAAACACATAAACCGAGATTTTAAACAAGGTAAGAAAAGATGGGGTAATTGCCAATAAAATACTTTTGGTCAAGCTCCTTTCTTGGTTTATTAGGACCTATTGATAAATAAAAAATTATCAACCAGACAAACCATTGTTGTTTTTAGACAGATTGCCACAAACCCCCCTATTTTAGAGCCTTTTCAACGAAATCAACAAAGTGCAACAACGAAAAACAACATTGTGATAATTTTGTATCACAAATTTATCACGTGTTTTTATCACATGAAATTAAAATAATTCCATTGAATTATTAGACTCTAAAAACCTTGAATAATCATCCAAAATATTAAAAATAAAATCCCTTTCGGTCTCCGGTATAATAATACCAGTAATTGAAGAAGTGAAAGCGCTATGGAAAAACCAATCTTCCAATTTCCTACTTATTTTCTTTTTCACATCTGAATCATGTAAATGATTTAACGCTAACTTTTCCTCTTTCAAGTTTCCATAGAAATTCGCAAACCGATCTAAGTTGTTATAAATAGACTTCGCCTTATCATAACTCTTAATAAGTAGATCCTCTATACACTTATCCCCAAAATCTGTTAAAAAGGACATATTTGATCGAGCAAATCCGGAAATGTATAACTTAGCCGGACAATATTGACAAGGGGACAATAGCCGAACTTCCAAATAAAACTTATTACGGGTAATAACTTCACCCATCAATTCACGATTGTCATACGTAAAGGTAACTGGTGTCATGATACTTTAATTTTAAATTAAGTATCAGGAAAATCTAAAAAGCAAAACATTGAGAATTCATTTATTTTGACCCAATTGTCCGTATTCTAAACCACCGTGGCTTTTGTGCTCGGTTGGTACGCCTTTGGCGTTCCTGATACATTTCAAAAATAAGAAATTTTAAAAAAATTTCAAACTAATTCGGCTTCTAACCTAACAGCAAAATCACACCTATTATTATCATATAGATGCCAAGAAACCACGAATTAACTAAGCTTATTTTTTTAAATAATTCTTCTACAGATTCCTTTTGAGCATTGTAAATCGTGTAGGCTAAACCGGCTATGGTGAGAAGAACCCCAATATAAAATTTCGTATCCATAACTTAAACTCTAAATTTGACTAAAGCGACTTGATTTTATTTCTAAAATAGTTCTCCAATAGACTATAATCAAATTTCCATTCTTTTATAGAAGAACCAGGAAATCGATAGGTATAATGTTTATGATCCTTATCCTCACGAATTAATTCCATCAGTTCCAATAAAACCTTATCAAATTCCACCTGTAAAGATTCCGGAAGTTGGTCATCAATTGACTTTAGTATTTTGATATATCTTTTTATTTCCAAATCCGACTCCTCAAAATCTTGAACATAGCGTTTACGATACAACCACATAACCAATCCAATAAATTCCGGAGAATAAGCAAACTCAAATTCGTGATAGAGATTCAATTCCTTTTGGCAGTAGGACCCCAAATGAACATCTTCTAGGACTTCCCTTAAGTAAGCGCTCACTGTTTGACGTTTTTCTCCAGCCTTTTGAATAATGGCCAGTTTTAAATCTTCGGAAACCCTAAAATTGACGGTAGGTTCTTTTTCTTGGGACGTACTTTTCATAATGGTTCTTGGTCAGTTAATTTTTCTTTATGTATTGGAAAAATAGGGCCCATAAGCAAATTATGGGCATCCTTTTCGGCATTTGCTCTTAGTTCTTTTAAATAGACTTTACGTTCGGCCTTCCTTTCTTCGGATGTTTTAGGTTCTGGTTTTAATACCTGAACTATTTCTTGGGAAACCACCTGGATTTCTTCAAGCTCCAGCGAATTGGATTCCTCCAGCTGATCAACCTCTTTTGGATTCTCAGGTAAAAAGTTATCCTTCAACTGAGTTAAATGCCAGCCCAAAGCTTCCGATTGATAATAGAGTGCTTTCCAATGATCATCATTCAGTTTATTTCCCTCCAATGGCTGCCTCCCCTGCAAATGCAACGCCAATCTAAAAAAGCCATTCACCATTGCTACATACCTATTGATAAAATACTTGAAGGTATGTTCGCCAACCTCTTCCTTCAATTGCCAAAGTGCCATCATATTCAGTTCCAACTGGCCTTTTTTAATGAGGAAAATTTTATGGGATATGGTTTCATCTTCAACAAAATAATTATTCCCATTCAATTCATGAATAAACATTCGATCTTCATAAGGTTTGAATAAAAGATATTGCTCCTCATTCAAAAAGTCCTTGGAAACATATTGCGAAGGTATGAAACCAACAAATGGGACAATCATTTGCCCCATTAATCGCTGAAATTCCTCATCTACTCTTGCTGCTATCATAACTTCTCAAATAAATGTGAATAATCCTCTGGTAATTCGGCATCAATATCCCTTAGATATTTATTAAGGGCTTCCATAGAGGTATGCCCTGTAATCAACATCAAATGACTTTTTGCCTCAAAAGGCGAAGCCGATTTTCTTATCTCACGGTAAATTTTGGTAATAAAGGTATGCCTGAAACTATAAACACCATGGTTTGGGTTCAATTTGAAAGGCTTTTTAACCTTCTTATTGAACATTTTGGTATAGTAAACACGACGCTCCACATCACTCGTTTCTGAAGGCGCAATTCCTTCATGTGTGAACAGGAAAACTTCAGGGTCGTAGCCCGAAAGGTCCGGAATTTCGTTGTATAAAATTTCGGGAATAATTTTCGTTTTCAACGGACTGTTTTTGGCCTTGAAGGTGAGGGTACGATTTTTCATATCCACGTCTTTCACCCGTAGTCTGCAGGCTTCCACGGGTCGCAAAAATCCGAAGCAGACAAATTTGATAAATAAGAGCAAATGCGGATCCTCCTTTTCCAGATATTTGAAGATTTTTTCGAGTTCCTCTTCTGTGTACGTTTTGTGTCGCACTGGGGTCGTCTTGATCTTGGGAATATCATGGACAAAATTCTTATCAATCAGCTCATTATTTTCCAACAATTGGAACAAAGCTCCCAAATTGGTCCGATAGTTATTTCTAGTCCTAGAGCTTTTGGTCAATTCGATATGGTTTAGAAAATCCATCATCACTTTTCGGCTCACCTGTTTGATGTATTTAACCTCCTTATAGTTCTTCCTTAACCACGACGTAAACACCTTGACCTGGCTCTTGTAATCGTTATGGGATTTCTCACTGACACTGATCTGCTTCATCCTCAAGGCGAAGTTAAAAGCCTTGGTAACGGTTTCCCCCATAGTCTCCGCCGGAACCACTACAGGCCGCTCCTCTACTGTCTTAACCTTCTTTTTGGATTTTTTGGCCTTTTTACTCTTCTTAGCCTTGGACTTTTTCTTCTTGACAGGCTCTACTGTTTCACCCATAAATTTTTGGTAGCGTTCGGTATTGTCCTCATAAGGTGAGAACCCAGCTACGAGCATTTTTTTGAGTGTGGTATAAATTCCTGTCAAAACGGCCAAACGTTCCTCACGGGTTTTAAAATAGTTGGCACCACCGGTCAAATTTGTCTGACGTTCGAGCTTACCCGTTTCAGGATTTCGATAGGAAAAATAGACGTACCAACGCTTGGAAAGGTCGCCATTTGCATCTTGGATTTTAGGGCCAGAATAATCTTTTTTCAAAGGGGCTTGTGACTGTTTTTCGTGTACACTGGCGTGTGCAGCGGCATGTACGCGGTTAAATAGGGTGGTAAATTTAGACATAAAAAAACGGTTTGGCAACACCAAACCGTTGATATATCTGCTTTCGAAGCTAGTAGCGGGAACTGGACTCGAACCAGTGACCTTCGGGTTATGAGCCCGACGAGCTACCTACTGCTCTATCCCGCGATATTGGACTGCAAATATACAACCCTTTTTACTTTATGCAAGAATAATACTAAAAAAATTATTACTCCATAGATTTTGCCTCAAATTCAGTGAGCTCAAGACCATTTGAAACAGCCAGAACTTTAATGGGATTACAACACACCTCACAATCCTCAATATACTCCTGATTTTTAATGGAAACGTCAATTAACATAGAAATGGTTTCCCAACAATATGGGCATGTAAAGAAGTGCTCTATCATTTAAATAAGATACAAAAAAAAGAGGTCTTAGGGAACCTCTTTTTTTTCAAAATTCAATTTATAATTGGCTATTAATCTTCGCTAAATTCTGTGGCATAACCTTCTTCCTCATTTGAAGGTAACTTCATAATAGTTGGAGGATTCTGTCCAACAACACTCACATATTCCTTATCCAATTGATTATCACTTACCATAAAAACATCTAGATGAGGAAGCGTTCCTAACTCAAATGGCACAGTACCTGTTAATTGATTTGTGGAAAGAATAAGTTCCTTTAAATGTTGTAGTTGCCCAATACCCTTTGGTATAGAACCAAACAATTTATTATCAAGCAGGCATAATACTTCTAAACTAGATAGACTTTCTATTTCATTTGGTATGGTTCCAGTAAGTTCATTACTCCCCAAATGGAGTACTTTCAATGAGGTCAAATTTTTAATCTCCTTTGGAATTTCTCCAGAAAACTGATTGCTATACAATTTCAAGGTTTCCAACTTGGACAATTCACAAACTTGAGTAGGAATGTTTCCTGTCAATTGATTCATGTATAACTGAAGTGATTTCAAATTTTGAAGTCTAACTATAGACTGTGGAATGTTACCTGTTAATTTATTAAACCCAAGATTCAGTTCTTCTAAGTATTCTAAGTCTCCTAATTCCGTTGGTAACTTCCCTTGAAGGTTATTATATTCCAGACTAACCCCTACTACATGGTTATTTTCTACATCAACTCCAAACCAGGAGTTCACGTCTTGATCTAAATTCCATTTTGTAGTCCATTCGTTTCCATTCGTAGATTCATACAAAGCAAGTAAAGCCGATTTTTCTTTAGGAGAAACGTCGGCAAACAAATAAACCGAAACAAAAAAGAAGGCAATAAGTAGTTTAATAGTCTTCATTGGTTAGTGATTTGGGTTAATCTCTAAACAATATTAGACTCAAATCTGATTAAAAACAAATTTTTTCGATGAAATGCAAAGGCAATTCTGACTAAATCCTACTTCAACACCTTTATAAACATCCCTAAACCACCAAAATCATAGATTTTAAGACACTAAAAATTTAATTATGAAAGTTGATCTATTTCACTATGAATTTCTTCCCAATCTCGCATCAATTTTTCCAAAGTATCTTTTTTCTTTTGATAAGCATCAAAAAATTTCAGATCTGAAACTACTTCATCATAATTGGTCTGTAACTCTACATCAATCTCTTTAATCTCCTTCTCCAATTGACTAATCTTTGATTCCGTATTACTCAACTTATTGTTTAGGGATTTTAGTTTTTTCTGATCTACATAGGACTCCTTCTTACTTTCCTTTGGGGTTTCCTTTTTAACATCACGCTTTTCGACTTCTCTTAAATTTTCAACTTGTCGCTGTTCTAAATAAAAATCGATATCTCCAAGGTACTCCCGTATCTTTTGATCTTTAAATTCATAAACCACGTTAGTCAATCCTTGTAAAAAGTCCCTATCGTGTGAGACCAAAATCAAGGTTCCTTCAAACTTCCTTAAAGCCTCTTTCAATACTTGTTTTGACTTAATGTCTAGGTGGTTGGTAGGCTCATCCATAATAAGCACATTAAAAGGTTGAAGCATCAATTTGGCAAGCGCTAACCTATTTCTCTCACCTCCAGATAAAACTCGCACATATTTATCAACTTCATCACCTCTAAACAAAAAGGCTCCCAAAATATCCCTCACCCTAGGTCTATTCTTTTCATTAGCAGCATCAATCATTGTGTCCAATACCGTTTTATTACCATCAAGATATTCCGCTTGGTTTTGAGCAAAATATCCTAATTGTACATTGTGACCCAGCTTTAAGTGACCTTGGTGTTTAATATCACCCACTATGATTTTGGCTAAGGTTGATTTACCCTGTCCATTTTGACCTACAAAAGCTATTTTACTATCTCTATCCACCAACAAATCAATACCTTTTAACACTTGTAGATCTCCATAAGTCTTTGAGATATCTTCAGCCTCTAAAACGACTTTTCCTGGTGTGACAGAAACGGGAAAATTAAGTGTCATCACACTATTATCTTCCTCATCAACCTCAATTCTATCAATATTATCAAGTTTCTTAATAAGCGATTGTGCCATGGAAGCTTTAGAAGCCTTAGCCCTAAATTTTTCAATCAGTTTTTCGGTTTGTTGTATTTGTTTTTCCTGATTCTTTTGAGCAGCCATTTGCTGCTCTTTAATTTCTTTCCTAAGCACCAAAAACTTTGAATACGACTTTGGGTAGTCATAAATACGTCCCAAGGAAATTTCAATGGTACGATTCGTCACGTTGTCTAAAAACATTTTATCGTGAGAGACAATGACTACGGCTCCAGAACTGTTTTTCAAAAAGTTTTCCAACCAAATAATCGATTCTATATCTAAGTGGTTGGTAGGCTCATCCAATAATAGAATATCATGGTTTTGAAGAAGTAACTTTGCCAATTCGATACGCATTCTCCATCCTCCAGAAAAGGTATCTGTAAGTTTGTTAAAATCCTCTCTCTTAAATCCTAAACCTTGCAATACCTTCTCGGTTTCACCCTGATAATTGTAGCCTCCTAAAATTTCATACTGGTGCTGAACTTCATTTAAATCAACCATTAATTGGTGGTAACCATCACTTTCATAATCTGTTCTCTCTACTAGTTGGTTGTTGATTTCCTCCAATTTACTTTCTAGGGATTTTATTTCACGGAATGCTTCGTAAGCTTCATCTAACACCGTTCTACCAAATTCAAAATCTATATCCTGCTTTAAAAAACCAATAGTCACATTCTTGTCCATGGCAATTTGGCCAGAATCAGGTTCCAATTCCTTAGATAAAATCTTCAACATAGTAGATTTTCCTGCCCCATTTTTTCCAATCAATCCAACACGGTCACCCATGCTCAATTTGAATGTAATTTCTTCAAACAGGTATTCACCTTGAAAGGAGATCGAAAGGTTATGTATATTCAGCATATATGATTTTATTTGGTGTCAAGGTTGATTTATACCTTGGTTTTATGTTATCTTTCAAACGGCAAAAATAACGGAATTAATAATGATAAAAAAAGGAACTAAACTATATAGCATATTTACAGGAACATGCCCCGTTTGCCAAATGGAGTCGATGTACACCAATAAGAACCCTTACATCTTACCAGATGTATTGAAAATTAACGATCACTGCTCACATTGCCATACTAAATATAGGCTCGAACCTTCATTTTTCTACGGTTCTATGTATGTGAGTTATGCTGTAGGAATTGCTTTTGCTGTAGCTGCTTTTATTATAAGTTATGTATTTATAGGCACCAGTTTACTAACGGCATTTGTCTCGATTGTATTAACCTTGGTGGCCTTTGGCCCAATCATTATGAGACTTTCTCGCAATATTTGGATCAATATTTTTATGCATTACAATAAAAATTGGGCTAATAAGAATATCGATTCACATTGATTTCATCGTCAAGAGGAATGCCTAATTCAATGCTTTCAAATAATTGTTTGGCAACATAAGGAGCTATCATCACCCCTCTTGTTCCTAATCCATTTAAAACAAACATGGATTTATAAATGGGGTGCTCCCCCACCAATGGTCTTCTATCCTTTACAGTTGGTCTTATCCCTGCCTTTTGGTCAACTACCTCAAATTCACATGAAATCAACGACTTGATCTTTTCCTTCAATTCATCCCTTCCCTTTTGGGAAACCTCATGTGTTTTGCTTTCCCAATCATAGGTTGCGCCAACAGAGTAAAGATCATTGCCTTCAGACAAAATAAAACATGGCCCTTTTAAAATACCCTCAAATTGTAGATCTGATGACTTAATAACCATCACTTCCCCTTTTGTACCATTAAGCGGGATATCTTTGAAAAATGGGTTTCTTGTCACCCCATAACCTTCACAAAACACCATGTGTTTTGCTTTTAATTCACCATATTTAAAACCTCCCGCTACAATTTCTAATTGTGAATGGTCAAAACGTTCGTGTTTATAGGCATTCTTTTCAATTAAATAGGACTGAAATTTTGATAGAAGTCTTTCAGTATGCACTCTACCACTCTGCAAAACTTCACCCAATCCAAATTCGGCTTTTATGTTGAGATTATGGTTTTTAACAATATTAGGAGACAAATAGGGCTGCAAAGCGGGCTTATCCATAGCCTCAAACCACGCATTTTGTTCCTCGATGTTATTAAACCTTCTATACACAGGCATTGGCTCCAAAATTTTGCACCCAAGTTTTGATTCTATTGCTTGATAAAAAGGTAAAGCCAAAGCTAATTGCTCATGGGACTTCCATACCCCAGAAAAACGTTTTAAAATAACGGGATTATAAAGTCCTACAGCCACCTTAGAAGATTGCTGAGAGTCATCACTAATAACGCAAAAAGATTTATTCTGGGTTTCCAATACCTCAGAAAACGCCAATCCGGCCAACCCAAAACCTACGATAAGATAATCAACTTCCATAACGCAAATTTACATCATAAAAAAAGCCCACTAAACATAGTGGGCTTTTAATTTTATTGAGTTGTGGGAATTATTAGTACGCCCACATATCCAATTCAAAGTTTCTGATTTTCTCTTTGATTCTATCAGATTCCAATAATTGCATCAAAGCGTTTTCCGCAATGTACTCGTTAACCTTACGGTCACCATATACATTTTCTTCTTTGTATATATACCCGTTAAATCTTCTAGAGTTTAACAAGTGATCATACGAATATGGCATTGCACTATTCTTATTATTGAAAGACTTAGCTTCATGCAAAACACCTCTTGCATCTGGATAGAATACCCAGAATAACGGAATTGGTTCTTTGTTAGCTTCATCTTCAGAGTCGATAAAGTTAACGTCTGGAGCAGCTGGTGCAATACCTAAAATACGGTATTTCATTTCTGCTTGACGCTTGTCAAAGTACCAAAGTCCTTTAATTAAATAAGCGCTTACATCGTAAGAAGAAATATCTCTTTTTGTAACATACTCAGGAGAAACAATTCCTTCAGCGTTGTATTGATCATATCCAATATCCAATGTATCCACTTTAGACATAGCTGGAACTAGATCTTTAAGAGTGCGCTCACTAGTAAAATATGAATCACCGTAAACAGTTTCTATATCACCAGTATTCACTGCTTTCCATAGAACGTCAAATAATGATCTTCTATCTTTACCAATGTTCATGGTATCTACAGGATAATATAAAGGAAAGTTTACACGCTCATCAAGAACGACTTTCTCCCAGATCATCCTAGAATACAAGACGTCTCTATCGTCTACATAACCATATTCTAAAGGCTTATCATCATCGGCTAACTTTTGAGCCTCAGTTTTTACCCCTATCTCATCGGGACTTTTAGCGTTAAGAATATTAGCCTGCGAAAAAGCAGCTGACATTGAAAAAACGCCTATAACGGTTAATAAAAAACTTTTACAATTCATTTTTTTAATTTTTAAAATTTAGGGCTTGTCATCAATCCCTTCTACAAATTAGTCTGCCAATTCTACAATTACTGGAGAAACGTCTTTTAACTTGTATGAAGAGTTACCTTTGATTTGGGCTTTAATATCAAAAATTTGAATATTATCCCCTCTTCTAGCTCTACTCAACGCGTTTTTAGCTTGAGAATTTAATTTTGTTCCGCTTACAGCAACAGATGGTTGACCAGGAACTTTTACCTTAAAGGATGTAACTTGAATTGGTAATTCGAAGTCGAAGTCTTCTAAAATTGCTCCAACTGTTCCAATTTCTACGTTTCTTCTTGGTAACTTAACGATATCCATTTGTCCACTGATAGTACCAGTTGGTTTTGGAATATCCTTAATTCTAAAGGTTTTCTTATCAGAAACTGCAGAACCATCATCTAATGTACCAGTAACATTAATTGTTACTTCTCTACCAGAACCAGGTCTCATTTCATACTTCCCATTTCCAACTTTCTTAAGTCCAGCAGCATTAGCATTTACTTTGTGCTCTGGTACTCCAGCGAAAGAAATAGTCATTGGGTTAACAACACCTCTATAAACTACGTTCATTTTGTCAGCTGAAATAGTCGCTGAATTTGGTCTAGGAACAACTACATATTTACCAGCGAAGTCAATTGGTAATTCCTTACCATCTTCTAAGAAAGTAAACTGACCGTTAACATCATGCTCACCAACATTTCCTACAGTAAACTCGATACGAGCAGCACCAGTAGAATCAACTGCTCCTTCTCTATTCATGTCTAAGTTTTCACCTTCAACACTCAATTTAGTAGGAGTTACAGTAGCATATTTACCTAAAACCACTTTACCTGTGAACTTCTCACCAGCGAAAAATGCATTCTTGTCTGGCACTACAATAGCAGTATAATTTTTCAATGATACAGCTTGATCCAAAGTATTTCCTAAGAAAAGGTTGTACATGTTAGTTTCAGTAGCTTTAACATCATTCTGCATTGCAGTCAATTTTGTATAAGAAGCAATTGCAGGGAAACCTTTATAATGATAATCTAACCAGTTTAGCTTTTTACCATCATTGTTAGTAACTTCAGCAGTACTAAAACGTTGATCAAAGTTTTCTACAGCAGTTTGATATTTTACATCATCACCTAAGATTTCTTTAATATCACTTTTATACTTGTTTAAACGAGCCATAAAAGCTTCACCTTCTTTAGTCAAACGGTCACCCGTAAACCAGTATTCGTCAAGGAAATCACCTTTATCCATTTTTTCGGCTGGTAATTCTCCATTTTCTTCTCTTTCAAATTTTCCTTTTTCAAGAATCATTGCTTTTTGGGTTTCCAAAAACTTGAAAAAATCTTCTGAAATTTTGCTGATTTGTTCAGCTTTGTTAGCAGCTACACCGAATTCTGCTGGTTTCTCTTCTGCTTTTTGCTTCAATCCAGCAAGCATACCTTCGTTTGAAGTTGCTGCCAATTCGTTAGCTCTAACAAATTTATCGTTCATTAACCCGAATGCTGAAAGCACTTCTTTGGACATGGTCATTGCGATCATCGCAATAAAAACCAAGTACATAAGGTTAATCATTCTCTGTCTTGCAGATAATTTTCCTCCTGCCATATCTAATTAGTTTTCTTGTTATTAAAAATTAAGGGTTTCTAATAGCTAATACTAATTAGGCTTTTGTTCCCATTGCGTTCAACATACCACCATAAACACCATTTAATGATGATAGGTTAGAAGCTAATGATTGCATTTGCTCTTTAAGTTTGGCAGCGTTTTCTACAGTTTCTTCGTTGATAGCCGCTTGACGGTTAGCACTTTCTAACTGCACTTTGTATAAGCTGTTCAAAGATTCCATTTGTGCAGCAGCCATAGTTAACTCTTCGCTATACTTTTTAGTAGCAGCAATTCCATCAGCAGCTGGAGAAATTCCTTTAGCAGCTCCTTCAAAATTTTTGATGCTATTTCCTAAGCTTGTCATTAATTCAGCGTCGATTTTAGCTTCTTTTAATAAGTTATCTAATTTTTTAGACAACATACCTTCTGCATCTTTAGGCTCTTCTTTTTTCCCTAATTTTCTAGTAGACTCTCCACCAGCTAATTCAGGATATACTAAAGACCAATCTAATTCTCCTTGTTGCTTTTCAAAAGCTGATACGGTAAATACGATAGCCTCAACAATCATCCCAATAGTAAGAATAAGGGATCCAAAGGGCCAGTGTTGGATTTTAAATAGTGCTCCAATAATAACAACTGCAGCTCCTAGTCCATAGACCATATTCATTGTTGATAAGTTTCCTTTCTGTGCCATAATTTTTGTTTTTTAGTTAAGTAAAATACTTTTTTGGTAGTTTAATATTAATTTAGTTTTAATTGTATACAATTTTAGTTGCTAGCATTTAAGGTTACATCTGTACCCATGTAGTCTTGTACGGTTCTAAATCCGATATAACTTCTAGCAGAATCAGCATATTCGTAATCTCTTGAAGATACTTGTAAGAAATAAGCAACATCTTTCCAAGAACCACCACGAACTACTTTACGTTGGTTGTTTACGTCATTAACACTTGGGTTAATAGTAGAAACATATTCATAAGAGGCAGGATCATAAGATGCGCTTACCCATTCTGACACGTTTCCAGCCATGTTGTAAAGATTGTAATCATTTGGCTCATAAGATTTTGCCTCTACCGTATATAAAGCTTGGTCAGCTGCATAATCACCTCTTAAAGGCTTGAAGTTTGCCATGAAGCATCCTCTATCATTTTTGGTATAGTATCCACCCCAAGGATAAGTTGCAGCTTGCAATCCACCTCTAGCAGCATACTCCCATTCAGCTTCAGAAGGTAAACGGTAAGAATTCACAAAGTGTCTTCCTCTTTCTTTTCTGTAAGCATTGTGATAAAGAGTTCTCCAGCTACAAAATGCTTTAGCTTGTTTCCAAGACACACCTACTACAGGGTAATCCCCATAAGCATCATGCCAGAAATAATCATTGTGCATTGGCTCATTGTAAGAGTAAGCAAAGTCTCTAATCCAAACAGTGGTATCTGGATAAATCTCAACTTCCTCTTTAATGATATAGTCAGAACGCTTTTCACCTTTGTTTTTGGCAGCTTTCTCTATATCCATATGAGTGTACTGGAATTTAAACTTGGTAACATCCCAAGTTCTTTGACCGTTGTAAGACTCCTCTAAAGGAAGATACATCGTATCCATTACTTCAGCATAGTATTCATCTGGGTAGTCATCAGTATCAAAAATCAAATCTGCATCATGATTTAATTTTCTTCCTTCATAACCAGTTGGACCTAAGCCACTGTAATTGTCGTACATGTACTTTTCATATACGGTCATGTTTTCTGGATCTGCATCTTTAAATGCAAATTCCCCGATTCCACCGTTACCTGGTGCTTCACCCACCTCGTCAGCCAAAATAGCCAACTTAGTTCTGATGATGGAATCTCTCACCCAATTAACGAACTGTCGATATTCGCTATTGGTAATTTCTGTAGCATCCATGTAAAAGGATCTCACAGATACTGTCTTAGATGGCGCGTCATTAATTCCGGCCAAATCATCGTCGGCTTTACCCATGATAAAGGCTCCTCCCGGAACCAGTTCCATCCCATAAGGTTTTTCTGGGTGCCATTTCTTACCCTTTACTCCAACTAACTGTCCTCTATCTCCAGAGTTACAGCTAAAAAGCAGGGCTACTGTTGCGGTTAGTAAAATAAACTTCTTCATATCCATAGAAAACTCGAGGTTAATTTTTAGTCTTAATTTTTAAAAGAGCGTAAACATATTTATATATTTTCGAAAAAACAACTTTTTTTTAAAAAAAAATACTCTTTGTCGTGAAAATTGTGCATTTCAACGATAAAATTTCCGATAATTAACAAATCAGCAATTAGACACTGTTCTTTTGAAAAGCCTTAAACCAACGGTCTGGTAACTTATTGTTACAGGCATCCAAATAATCCTCGTGCATGCAAGGTAATAACGTATGTCTTTTTAATTTATTATTAACATTTGATAAAAATGGAATTTCTATCCACCAACGTTGGGTTTTATTACTTTTATAGAAGATGAGCTCTTGGTCATCTGTCAAGGTTATGAATTTTTGATAGCTATCTTCATTAGAGAAATCATCATCCTTCACCCTGTAATTGACACCCTCAATAAAATACCAAATCATTTGAGCCATTAGCATGGAGGTGATATCATCGTTTGATGAAGGCTTGTATTCATAAATACCAAAAGACGACACCTTATTGCTGATACCTGCATATCTGGTAATAGCACAAATTTCCTTTCCGTCAAAACCATTTGGAGTCACTTTTTGTCTTTCACTTAATTCAGCTGCTTTAATGCATCCTAAATCAATAGTAACAATATTAGCATCCCTCATAACTGGTTCTACCAATGATATATCTTTTGAAACCTGTCCCAAGCGATAATATTCAAAATATAATTTATCCATGAGGTCAATTTCTTCCTGAGAATTAAAATAGGTCTGATACCCCACGGAAGCATAATTGAATAAATTATAAGGTTGGTCTAATATAATTTTACCAACAAAGCTATCATTCTTAATGGGCTTTTGGGAATCTCCCAAATCAAATTTAGAATCAACATTAACTATATTGACCATAGGAGCTAAAGAATCATAAGCTCTATAATTAGCATATGTAAGATCTTGACTCCCACCTAATATAATAGGAATGATTTTTTTGGGAATTAAAATTTCCAAAATGGTCTTTAAGGCGAAATAAGTATCTTCCACCGATTCCCCTTTATTGATATCTCCCAAATCAACAATGGTTGAAGACCAATTTCCTGGAAAAAGTGAATACAAAGATTTTCTTACTTCGTTGAAGTTAAACTCCTCTCCTATATAATTGATATCATTTCTATTCTCAAGAACACCAACAATGGCAATCCTTGCGCCTTCAAGATCTGGAAAGCCCTGTTGTTTTGAGTAAATCTTAATTTTTTTTCCTAAGGCTTGGGTTGACAGCAATTCATTATGAGCCAAAACAGCTTCTGAAACAGGGGAAAGAAAATTAAAATTCATTTACTTCTATTACTTTTTCGTTGTAGTTTTTTTCTTGGTTGCTTTTTTCTTTGGTGCTACTTTCTCTAGATGAGATTTAGCTTCTTCCAGTGTCATTTCTGAGACGTCTACAGTCTTAGCCAATTCCACCTTAGTTTTTCCTTTTATAATATTGTGGCGTCCCCATCTGGCTTTTTCAACACGAATTCCTTCAGCTTCCCAATTATGGATTAACTTATCTTTTTCTTTTTGGATTTTATCCTCTATTAACTCAACAATATCAATATCAGATAAATTATCCCAATCATACTTCTTATTGACGTTAATAAACATATTGTTCCACTTGATAAATGGCCCAAAACGCCCTTTACCTTTAGTCACTTCCTTACCTTCATAATGATATATAGGTGCGTCTGCCTTTTGTTTTTGCTTTATTAAAACAACGGCATCCTCCATTTCCACACTAAGAGGGTCTTGACCCGCTGGCAATGAGATAAAGGTTTTTCCGTGTCTTACATATGGCCCGTACCTTCCATTATTGACTTCTACTTCTTCCCCTTCAAAATCGCCTAAGTTCTTAGGTAGCTTGAAAAGATCCATGGCCTCTTCAAATGTGATGGTGTTCAATTGTTGTTCTGGCGTTAAGCTGGCAAACATCGGTTTCTCTTCCTCATCTACCGTACCTATTTGCACCATAGGACCAAATTTCCCCAAACGTACACTTACTTGCCTTCCGGTTTTTGGATCTGTACCCAAAATGCGTTCTCCAGATTCCCTTTCAGCATTTTCTTCAACATCTGTTACAGTTGGATGAAAGTCCTTATAAAATTCCCTCATCATCTTAGACCAATCCACCTTACCGCCGGCAATTTCATCAAAATCTTCCTCAACCTTGGCGGTGAAATTGTAATCCAAAATAGTATCGAAATGATTCACTAAAAAGTCTGTTACAATCATTCCAATATCCGTAGGAACCAATTTCCCTTTATCAGACCCAACCTTCTCTGTCAAGGTTTGATCTTTAATTTGATCTTTGGCTAAAGTAAGCTGCACATATTCACGCTCGGTTCCATCTACAGTTCCCTTTTCAATATAATTTCTGTTTTGAATGGTTGAAATCGTAGGCGCATAAGTAGACGGACGACCAATACCCAACTCTTCTAATTTCTTAACCAGAGAAGCTTCGGTATAACGGTATGGTGGGCGTGTAAATCTTTGTGTCGCGGTTATATAATTATTAAGGAGTGATTCACCAACTTTCAAGTTAGGCAACATTCCTTCTTGTTCCAAATCCTCCTCATCTGTCCCTTCCAGGTAAACCTTTAAGAAACCATCAAATTTGATGATTTCCCCATTGGCAGTAAATTGCTCCTTATGCTTATCTGCCGAGATTTTCACATTGGTTCGCTCCAATTCAGCTTCACTCATTTGTGACGCAATAGCACGTTTCCAAATCAAATCATACAATCTCGCCTGATCCCTTTCCACATTAACACTATGCCTTGAAAAATCAGTTGGTCTGATTGCTTCGTGAGCTTCTTGGGCCCCTTTGGTTTTACCCGTAAAATTTCTTGGCTTGCTATAATTCGATCCGTAAGCTTTTTCTATTTCATTCTGAGCTCCTTTACGAGCTTCATCCGATAAATTCACGCTATCGGTTCTCATGTAAGTAATCAATCCCGCCTCATACAAACGTTGAGCCATGGTCATGGTTTTACTTACCGAAAAATATAATTTTCTTGAGGCCTCCTGTTGCAAAGTAGACGTTGTAAATGGAGCCGCTGGTGATTTCTTGGCAGGCTTTTTCTCTAAATCGGCAACCTCAAAATGAGCTGACACATTTTGCTCTAAAAACTTTAATGCCTCTTCCTTAGAATCAAAGTTCTTTGGCAACTTGGCCTTAAAGGTGTGTCCATCCTCCGTTGAAAATTCAGCGTCTATTCTGTATGAAGCCGTTGCTTCAAATCCTTGAATTTCACGCTCTCGTTCAACAATTAAACGAACAGCTACAGATTGCACACGACCTGCAGACAATCCGCCTTTCACTTTTTTCCATAAAACCGGAGACAGCTCATACCCTACTATTCTATCTAGCACCCGTCTTGCTTGTTGGGCATCAACTAAATCATAATCAATTCCTCTTGGGTTTTCAATAGCTTTTTGGATGGCCGACTTGGTAATCTCATTAAAGACAATACGCTTGGTTTTGGATTTATCCAATTTTAAGGTTTCTGCCAAATGCCAAGCTATGGCCTCACCCTCACGATCCTCATCACTTG
The DNA here is from genome assembly GCF_001280515.1 of Mangrovimonas sp. ST2L15. Lineage (GTDB taxonomy): Bacteria > Bacteroidota > Bacteroidia > Flavobacteriales > Flavobacteriaceae > Mangrovimonas > Mangrovimonas futianensis. Next base: position 145,263 of record NZ_LBIQ01000028.1, read on the forward strand.
CCAACCAAACGATTTCGGCGCTTTTCACTAAATCTCTTAGTTTTTTTACGACAGCTTTCTTGTCCTTGGAAACCTCATATTTTGGCTTAAAATCACCGTCAACATCCACCCCTAATTCCTTGGAAGGAAGGTCTGCAATATGCCCAAAACTAGACTCAACCTTGAAGTCCTTTCCTAAGAATTTCTCAATAGTTTTTGCTTTTGCAGGTGACTCAACGATAACTAAATTCTTTGCCATAAATACCTTTTTAAGGCTACAAATGTAGGCGAAAAAAAAGAAATCATCCTAATTTTCTGCATTATGCCGATAGATTCCACCTTAATTATTACATACTTGACAATAAAAAAAGTCTGCTTTTGCAGACTTTACATTTGAGATTTATCATATTTAAAATTATCTAATTATCAAATCCAATAACTTTCTTATAAATGACATACACAGGGTGATAAGTAAACGCCGAAGTCACCAAAACACCAACACCACACATTAAAAATCCTATCACAGAAGCCAATATGGAAGAGATCACAATAAGCCCAAAGGAAATCAACCATTTTTTATTTCCTAAAACAAAACTATTAGTAATCATATCACCTACCGACCACTCGGGATTAAATGCGAAAAAGATATTGAAGAAAGACATGGGCACAATGGCATATATTAATGGTAAACCACAAAACATTCCAAACAATATGGAAAGACCCAAGGTAACCAGTAATATTAAAATCATTTTACCTACATATTCCTTTTTGAAAAAATAGAACAAATCCCCGGTTTTCACTTCCTCATTTTCATCCAGTTTTTTCAACATTCTGAAAAACGCTGTTTTTATAGCTAGGGATACTAAGGCAATCGCCAAAATAGCCGAAAAATAAAAGAAAATCATCCCCAACGGCATTTCAGACAAATAAGCCTCTACAGCCTCTTCATTGTATCTACCATCAATAGACTCTGACCAAGCCAAAGCAATAATAGGAAAGTAAAAAATCATCACCACTGGAATAGTGATGGCAATAATTACTAGCTGCATGATCAAACCATGCAACCAACTTTTCTTAAATAATGCTACGGAGTCGTTAAAGACATCTCCAAAATCAAGTTTTGGAGCATTTTCAATTTTAGCTCGCACCCAATCAGACATAACGATTTAGTTTTAGGTTAGTTACAACCTCCAAACTAATAAATATTTCATCGTTAAACAACTAATAACCAGAATTAAAAGCTAAAAGTACTCAAGAGATTTATAGAGTTTTCAGAATATTCATATTGGTTTAAAAAACCATCCCCTACCAATAACAAAGTTGTTTCAAGAGGAATCACGTCACGGCCATCAACATCTTCAAAATTCTGAAGCTGCTGTAACTCCAAAGGATTGGCTTTGTTAAATATTTTTAATCCGGCTGTTCCATCACACACAAACAGACTGTTTCCCTGATATCCCAAGCCATATGGGTTTTCGAGACTATATTGCCCAACTAAAGTTGGATTCTGTTTATTGGAAATATCTATGACCTCTAAAACGCTTTCCATTTGACCACATGGATTTCCGCCCCTTAAAGTAAGATATGCATAATTTCCATCGACCACTACAGGATCACAGCCTTCCCAATGAAGAAACTCCGACATAAAAATGGGATTCGTCCTATCGTGAATATCATATATAAACATGCCATTGCTTCCTCCCATATATAAGTAATCTTCATAATAAAAAAGGGTTTCAATATTCCAACCCGCATAAAAACTACCATCCAAAACTGGTGATGATAGACTTGAAATATTAAAAATACTTAATTCATATTCCCCTACAGTATACAAGAAGTCATCAACAATTTGAAATCTAGCCAAAGAACCACCAACACCTACTTCACTACTACTTTCTGCCGCACCAATAAAAGGACCATTGACACCAAAATCTGTATCACTATTCAACTCAATTCGTTCCTCCTCAAGATACCATCCCACAATGACATTTTCGGTGTAATCGTAAGAATCAAAATCAACCATATAAGCTCCTTCGGGTATATCATAATTGTAAACATTAAAAACATCCTCTAATCTATTAACTTCTTCAATATTGTTCATGTCGGAAATATCAAATACCACCAAATCAATCAAGCTATCAGCAAACAAAAATCCATCCTTAATTGAAACATCCTTATTTCCAGGTATTTTTATAAAAGCAATTAAATTGGGATCAGAGGGATTGGTGTTATCTATCACATGAACTCCTGCATTATCTTCATTGATAAATATGTAACCGTTGTAATAGTAAATTTTCCCAGATTCCACAATAGCTTGCGGCCCCATAACCTCTACTGAAGTTCTTAACTCAATTTTAGACATTAAAATGGGATGCGCCACATTAACATACTCATATTGTGCACTATCATCTTTATTAGCGCAATTAACAAGGAGCACAAAAATTGACAGAAAGGAAACGACTTTTTTCATGGTTGGTTTTTATCTATTAGATGTAAAAATAACAAAAAGGTTGCCTCCTAATTAAATGAATTTTAACTTCTGCCATTATGTCACTATAATTAAATTAATCCTATCTTTGCACTCTTATTGATAGAAATAGATTCTACACATTTGGTATGGAGAAAATCATAGACGAAAACAAACAAGGAGAAAAACTGATCCTTGATCAGAAAGAAGGCAACCAAAGAAAACTTTTTATAGAGAGTTATGGCTGCCAAATGAATTTTAGTGATAGTGAAATTGTTGCGTCCATCCTCTCTGAAAATGGATTTAATACAACCCAAAACTTAGAAGATGCCGATTTGGTTTTGGTCAACACCTGTTCCATTCGAGATAAAGCCGAACAAACCGTTAGAAAACGTTTGGAGAAATATAATGCCGTAAAAAAAATTAACCCAAACATGAAAGTTGGTGTTTTGGGATGTATGGCAGAACGCCTTAAAAGTAAGTTTTTAGAGGAAGAAAAAATAGTTGACTTGGTGGTTGGTCCAGACGCGTACAAGGATCTACCCAACCTGGTTGCCGAAGTGGATGAAGGAAGAAATGCCGTTAATGTGATTCTTTCTAAAGAGGAGACTTATGGCGATATTGCTCCCGTTAGATTAAACAGTAATGGAGTTACTGCCTTTGTTTCCATCACCCGTGGATGTGACAACATGTGCACTTTTTGTGTGGTTCCTTTTACCCGTGGTAGAGAGCGAAGCCGTGACCCACAAAGTATTATCGAAGAAATTAATGATCTTTGGAGCAAAGGCTTTAAAGAAGTTACTTTACTTGGTCAGAATGTAGATAGTTACCTATGGTATGGAGGCGGATTGAAAAAAGATTTTTCAAAGGCTTCAGATCTTCAAAAAGCGACTGCCATTAATTTTTCTCAATTATTGGAGATGTGCGCCAAAGCACAACCAAAAATGCGCTTTAGATTTTCAACTTCTAACCCGCAGGATATGACTTTAGACGTGATTGAAACCATGGCTAAGCATAACAATATTTGCAATTATATCCATTTACCTGTTCAAAGTGGAAGCAACAGAATCTTACAAGAAATGAATCGTCAGCATACCCGTGAGGAGTATTTTGAAATGATTGACAACATCAAACGCCTCATTCCAGATTGTGCCATTTCTCAAGACATGATTTCTGGGTTCCCTACTGAAACTGAACAAGACCATCAAGACACCTTAAGTTTGATGGAATACGTAAAATATGACTTCGGATTCATGTTTGCATACTCCGAAAGACCGGGAACTATGGCTGAAAGAAAAATGGAAGATGATGTCCCTGAAGACACCAAAAAGCGTCGCTTGCAAGAAATTATAAATCTACAACAACAACATAGTTTATACAGAACAGAGCAACACTTGGGCAAGGTAGAGGAAGTTTTGATTGAAAAATCATCAAAAAAATCAGATGCCCATTGGTCAGGAAGAAACAGTCAGAACACAGTGGTTGTATTTCCTAAGGAACACTATAAAGTAGGAGATTTTGTGAATGTAAAAATCACCGATTGTACCACGGCTACCCTTATTGGAGAAGCTGTTGGGTATTCTGAAAACAACTAAACTTATGGAATCTATTCAAGCTATAAAACAACGATTTGGCATTATTGGTAACGATCACAAATTAAATCGGGCCATAGAAAAAGCCATTCAAGTAGCACCAACAGACATTTCAGTTTTAGTAACAGGAGAAAGTGGGGTCGGGAAAGAAAGTATACCAAAAATTATACATTCTTTATCCCATAGAAAACACGGTAAATACATTGCCGTAAACTGTGGTGCCATTCCCGAAGGAACGATAGACAGTGAGTTGTTTGGTCATGAAAAAGGTGCTTTTACAGGAGCCACACAAACACGTTCCGGATATTTTGAAGTTGCTGATGGCGGAACCATTTTCTTGGATGAAGTTGGAGAATTACCGCTACCTACTCAAGTACGCTTACTTCGTGTTTTAGAGAATGGTGAATTTATCAAGGTAGGTAGTTCTAAGGTTCAAAAAACGAATGTGAGAATTGTAGCGGCTACCAACGTGAATATGTTTGAAGCCATCAAAAAGGAAAAATTCAGGGAAGATTTATACTACCGCCTTAGTACTGTAGAAATTCATTTACCCCCTTTAAGAGAGCGTAAGGAAGACATTCACTTGCTTTTTAGAAAGTTTGCCAGTGATTTTGCCCTTAAATATAAAATGCCAACTATCAAATTGACTGATGATGCCGTAAGTATCCTACTCAAATATAGATGGAATGGAAACATCAGACAATTAAGAAACGTTGCTGAGCAAATATCTGTTATTGAACAAAACAGAACTATAACAGCAGAAGTACTACGAAGTTATCTACCCAATGTAGGCAACAATCTTCCTGCCGTTGTTAACAACAGCAAGTCTGAAAGTGACTTTAGCAGTGAAAGGGAGATTTTATACAAGGTACTTTTCGACATGAAAAGCGACCTTAATGACTTAAAGAAACTAACCATGGAATTGATGAAAAGCGGTAATGCTACCGAAGTTCAAAAAAGCCATGAAGGTTTGATTCAAAAAATTTACGGCGAAGATGAAGCCGAAGATGCCGTTGAGGATCTTGAAGATCTTGAAGTGCTATCGCTTCCAGAAAACCGAAGCCTCCCAGAACCTTTACCAGAAGAAACTTTAGAGGACAAATACCACTTTGCTGAAGATGTGGAAGAAGAAGAAACCTTATCTATACAAGACAAAGAATTGGAATTAATCAAAAAATCGCTTGAAAGACACCATGGAAAACGTAAATTGGCTGCACAGGATTTGGGCATCAGTGAGCGCACCCTTTACAGAAAAATTAAACAATACGACCTATAATCTATCATGACAAAATTCCTTAAACTGTTTTCTATCCTTGCCGCATTTGTTTTGGTTTCGGGTTGCGGATTTTACTCCTTCACAGGAGCTTCAATTCCACCAGGAACAAAAACATTTCAGGTTAATTATTTTCAAAATAACGCCCTATTGATTGAACCAGGGCTTGACAGGGATTTCACCAATGCCTTAACCGATCTATTACTGAACCAAACCAATTTGGAGTTGGTTAAAAGTGGTGGAGATTTGATATATGAAGGAGAAATTACAGAATACCGTATTTCACCAACAACAGCTACAGCAAACAATACAGCGGCCCAAAACAGATTGACCATGTCTGTTAACGTACGGTTCTATAACAGCAAGAATGAAGAAGATAATCTGGAGCAGCGGTTTACCTTTTTCTATGACTATGCCGGTAACCAACAATTAATTGGCTCTGATAAGGACACAGCCCACGAAGAATTATTTGAACGTTTGACTCAAGACATTTTTAATGCTACCTTAGCTAAATGGTAACCTTATGAATCGAGCCGAATTCCATAATATTTTACAACATCCGCAGGACATTTCTTCTGCAGATGTGGACGGAATTCGTGCCATTATTGATGCTTTCCCCTACTTTCAACCTGCCAGAGCACTTTATCTAAAAGCTTTAAAAGACGACGAAAGCTTCAAATACAATCAAGAGTTAAAAACAACAGCCGCCTATACAACAGACAGAAGTATCTTGTTTGATTTTATTACTTCGGAAGATTTTCAGCAAAATGAAATTTCCAAGTCCATCAAACAAAATACTATTTATCTCAAAGAAATGGATGTTGATGCTGATGACATTTCGGTAGATAAAAAAGTTTCTGACGACCCAGAGTTAAAAAAACATATTGAAGACACCAAAGATGTCTTGGACCCCGATTTGTTTCAGCCCAAAATCAAAAAGGCTCCTATTGCCTATTTTGAATTGGACAAAACTGAGGAAATTACAGAATCAAAAAGTGATACTTCTTTAAACGACACTGAGGAAAATATCTCAGAAATTGAAGAGGAAAGGACTTCAATTGATATTCTAAACATCGGAAAGCCATTAGAGTTTGACGCAAAAGAAACCCACTCTTTCAATGAATGGTTAAAACTAACCTCTTACCAACCTATTGAAAGAAATGAGGAGTCAGACAAAATGGATTCTTCAGAAAAAAAGGAACAACCGAAGGAAGTTTCAACTAAAACGGATGAAACAGAAACGGATAGAAAAAGGAAATTTGCTCTTATAGACAAGTTTATTTCTATCAATCCTAAGATTTCCCCAGAGAAATCTACAGGTAAAAACAAAAACTTGGCTGAGGAAAGTATTCTACAACCTGACGCCTTGATGACAGAAACCTTAGCCCGAATTTATTTAGAGCAAAAAAACTATAAAAAGGCAATTCAATCTTATAAAATTTTAAGTTTGAAATATCCAGAAAAAAGTGGTTTCTTTGCAGACCAAATTAAAGCAGTAGAAAAATTACAAGAACAAAATAAATAATTTAAGATGAGTACGTTCACAATATTTTTAGTACTAATTGTTGTAGTAGCCTTTTTATTAGTCGTAGTGATTATGGTACAAAACCCCAAAGGAGGCGGACTTTCTTCTTCTTTTGGTGGTGGTGGAACCCAACAATTGGGAGGAGTTAAAAAAACATCGGACTTCTTGGACAAAAGTACTTGGACGTTGGCCGGAGTGATGTTGGCATTGATTCTATTATCTAATGTTACCATTCACAGAGGAGCTCAATCTAATGAATCAAAAGCATTAGACCCAGCAACAACGACTCAGCCAGTTACCACCCCAGATGTTCCTGCTCCAGCAGAAAACGCAACAACTACAGCACAAGATTCTACAAAGTAATCTTTAAAAATATTTTAAAGAGCCAACCAATAGGTTGGCTTTTTTTATACCTCAAATTATAGTAAATGAAATTTTGTCAGTCCTTTGGCATTGGCATATTTTTAGCTTCTCCCAAAACAATAATTATTAAAATTAAATTTTAAACATATGGCATTAAACATTAAACCTTTAGCAGACAGAGTTCTTGTAGAACCTGTTGAAGCTGAAACTAAAACAGCTGCGGGAATCATCATTCCTGATAACGCAAAAGAGAAACCACAAAAGGGCAAAGTGGTTGCTGTTGGTAAAGGCACTAAAGACGAGCCCATGACTGTTCAAGTTGGAGACACTGTTCTATATGGAAAATATTCTGGAACGGAACTTAAATTGGACGGTAAGGACTATTTGATTATGCGTGAAAGCGACATTTTCGCAATTGTTTAATCTACTAAAAATTAAAATACAACATGGCAAAAGATATTAAATTTGACATTGAAGCACGCGACGGATTAAGACGTGGTGTTGACGCATTGGCAGACGCTGTAAAAGTAACTTTAGGACCTAAAGGTCGTAATGTAATCATAAGCAAAAGTTTTGGAGCTCCACAAGTAACTAAAGATGGGGTTTCTGTTGCAAAAGAAATTGAATTAGAAAACGCTCTTGAAAACATGGGAGCTCAAATGGTTAAGGAAGTAGCTTCTAAAACTAATGACTTAGCCGGAGATGGTACTACTACAGCTACTGTCTTAGCTCAAGCAATCGTCAAAGAAGGTTTGAAAAATGTGGCAGCAGGAGCTAATCCTATGGATTTAAAACGCGGAATTGACAAGGCGGTTGAAGCCATTACTGCCGATTTAGAATCTCAAGCTAAAAAAGTTGGAAATTCTTCAGAAAAAATACAACAAGTAGCTGCCATTTCAGCTAATAATGATGATACCATTGGTGAATTAATCGCGAAAGCTTTTGGTAAAGTAGGCAAAGAAGGTGTTATTACTGTTGAAGAAGCTAAAGGAACTGATACGTATGTAGATGTTGTAGAAGGTATGCAGTTTGACAGAGGATATCTTTCTCCTTATTTTGTTACCGATGCAGATAAAATGGTTGCCGAATTAGACAACCCATACATCCTTTTATTCGATAAGAAAATCTCTAACCTACAAGAAATTCTTCCAATTCTTGAACCAGTTGCACAGTCAGGTCGTCCTTTATTAATCATCTCTGAAGATGTAGAAGGTCAAGCTTTGGCTACATTGGTTGTTAACAAATTACGAGGTGGTTTAAAAATCGCTGCAGTGAAGGCTCCTGGATTTGGCGATAGAAGAAAAGCCATGTTAGAGGACATCGCTATTTTAACTGGAGGAACTGTAATTTCTGAAGAAAGAGGATTTTCTCTTGAGAATGCTGACTTAAGCATGTTAGGAACTGCAGAAACCGTTACCATTGATAAAGACAATACAACAATTGTTAACGGTGCTGGAAACCCTGAAGACATTAAAGGAAGAGTGAACCAGATCAAAGCTCAAATAGAAACCACTACTTCAGACTATGATAAAGAAAAACTACAAGAACGTTTAGCTAAGTTAGCTGGAGGTGTAGCTGTTCTTTATGTTGGTGCTGCAAGTGAAGTTGAGATGAAAGAGAAAAAAGACCGTGTTGATGATGCTTTACATGCTACAAGAGCTGCTGTAGAAGAAGGTATTGTTGCTGGTGGTGGTGTTGCCTTGGTTAGAGCTAAAAAAGTTCTTGAATCATTAACAACCGAAAACCTAGACGAAACAACAGGTGTTCAAATTGTAAATAAAGCCATTGAAGCACCTTTAAGAACTATTGTTGAAAACGCAGGAGGAGAAGGATCTGTAGTAATCAACAAAGTACTGGAAGGAGAAAAAGATTTTGGATACGATGCCAAGAATGAGAAATATGTAGACATGTTTGAAGCGGGAATTATTGACCCTAAAAAGGTGACCCGTATTGCTCTTGAAAATGCTGCCTCTGTTTCTGGAATGATATTAACAACAGAATGCGCACTGGTAGACATCAAAGAAGATGAGCCTGCAATGCCTCCAATGGGAGGTGGCGGCATGCCAGGTATGATGTAATATAATTACAATCATATTAGCTTCATAAACAAGAGAGGGCCTTGAAAATTCAAGGTCCTCTCTGCATTTATACACTTTCAATATCAGGAAAACAACCGAAATTATAAGTCCGAAATTATCGTTGGACATCCAAATTCACATAGCATAGAGGAATCAGGAACACCTATTAATAGTTTTTTACAACCTTGGTTATTAATAAAATGTACTAACAATTCTTAAAAACCAAAGCTATGTATCAAACTATTAAAAAATTATTTTCGACAGTGAGTAAAGTCATGTGCTTTACCTTAATAATTACTTCTTGCAGTAATGACGACGACAACAATGATTATTTCCCCACTTCACCTTCAAACGTCATAACCATATCTCCTGGAGCTAATGCTCAAAATGAAGCCTTAGATGTATTTATTGAAGTTGAATCAGGTCAAACGATCCTTTTTGAAGCCGGAACCTTTAATTTCACCGGCAGTCTTTCTATGACAGGCAAAGATGAAATAATCATCAAGGGAGCTGGAAGAAACCAAACTTACTTGGATTTTAGCGCTCAAAACTCTGGAGGGGAAGGTATTCTAGTAGAAAACTCCACTAGTATCCGATTTGAAGATCTTACTATAAAAGACGCGGTTGGTGACGCGCTCAAAACAAGGGAATGTACCAAGGTTAGCTTTGTAAATGTAGCCACCGTATGGTCTGGCGAACCCAGTTCTAATAATGGTGCTTACGGCTTATATCCCGTATTATGTGATGATGTATATATTGACAATTGTTATGCCTATGGCGCATCAGATTCGGGTATTTATGTGGGTCAATCTAACAATGTAATTGTTAAAAACACTGTGGCCGAAGGAAATGTTGGAGGAATCGAAATTGAGAACACAACCAATGCCGATGTATTTGATAATGATGTATTTGACAATACAGGAGGTATTTTGGTATTTGATCTTCCCGGTCTAACCCAAAGCGGTAGTGGCACAAGGGTCTTCGACAATAATATTCACGATAATAACCGCAGTAATTTTGCTCCCGAAGGCAATATTATCGGTAATGTACCGGCCGGAACAGGTATCATGGTATTAAGTACCAAAAATGTGGAGATTTTCAACAATGCTTTAGTCGACAACAATTTCACCAATTTACTTGTTGCTAGCTATTTAATGGTAAATCCAAATCCACAGGACCCAACATTTAATCCATTTCCACAAGGTCTGAGTATTCATGAGAACTCGTATACCATGTCAGGAACTGTTAATCCCAATCAACCCGCTTTAGCCCAAGCATTAATGCAATTGTTCCAACTAACCGGTTATCCTAATATTCTGCTGGATGGCATCTTGATGCAACCTACAGATGTTTGCCTTCAAGAAGCCACAGACCCTAGCTTCATAAACCTAAATGCCGCAGTAGACCCTACGTTTGAATCTTTCACTATGGATACATCACCCCACGATTGCAGCCCAGATCCATTGCCACATGTGGAATTTGAAGAATTTTAACATCAATCATTCAAAAGTACGGCCTTCCAAAGGCTGTACTTTTGAACCATTTAAATATTAATTATGAGTTTACATTTAAAATATCTATTTATGGGTATTATGGGCATGTTATTTTTTGCCTGCAGCACTTCAGATGACTATGTGGAAATCCCAACATCAGGTGTGAATATACCTTCAGAGACTCCGTTCAACACCCTTTCTGAATATAATTTTTTTCTCGGAGACCTTAAAAATTTAAAACCTAATACTGAAGATGGAATCATTCCATTTGACCTCAACACACCGCTATTTAGCGACTATGCCCTTAAAAAGCGATTTGTATATGTCCCAGAAGGAAAAACAATCGCTTATAATGATACGGAAGTTCTAAACTTCCCCACCGGCTCTGTTTTGATAAAGAATTTTTATTATAACCTAGATGGTGAAGATCATATTATTGAAACACGATTATTAATAAAAACAGCCTCTAGCTGGGAACCCGCGACCTATAAATGGAACGATTCACAAACCGAAGCTTATCATTCAGTTGTAGGTGGCACAAAAAATGTTACTATCACTATTAATGACATACAACAAACTTTCAATTATTCAATTCCCAACGAAAACCAGTGTATTATCTGTCATGGAAACAACGGAAAAATAGAAGCCATAGGCCCTAGAATACATAACTTAAACAAAGACTTCAACTATGGTTCAAATACCGAAAATCAAATAACCCATTGGGCCAATCTGGGGATCTTGGAGGCTCCTACCAATACAAACATCCCGTCATGGCCTAAGTTTGAAGATACCACAGCAGATTTAAATGAACGAGCCAGAGCATATCTTGCGGTGAATTGTTCGTCGTGTCATTCAGCGGGGGGAGCTGCCAATAACTCTGGGCTTTACTTGGGCTATTTTAATGAAAACCCTTTAAGCCTTGGTATTTATAAAACACCGGTAGCAGCTGGGAGCGGGTCTGGAGGCTTTACATATGTCATTGAACCCGGAAATGCTTCGGAATCGATCCTCTTATACCGAATAAATTCCAGCGAGATTGACATTAGAATGCCAGAGATAGGTAGGGAATTGATTCATAATGAAGGTGTCGCACTTATTGAGGAGTGGATTAATAGTCTTTGATTGAACGAATGCTAAGTTTAAAAAAGCCATAGTCCATTAAAGGCCCTTCTATTAGGAATTTGAAACGAAACAAATCATAAAAAAGTTGCCTAACTCAAAACAGTTAGGCAACTTAAAACGCTTACAATTAAACTAATTCAAAAATTAATTCTTTATTTCTTATTGAGCGCTCCAACCACCATCAAGGGCGAATGATGCACCAGTGATTGTGGATGAGGACTCCTTAGCCAAAAGCAATGCCGTATCTGCAATAGCCTGAATAGGCACAAACTCTTTAACAGCTTGTTTCTTTAACATGACCTTTGAGACCACTTCTTCTTCTGAAAGATTATGAGCCTTGGCTTGATCTTTAATTTGATTTTCTACTAAAGGCGTTTTCACATACCCGGGACAAATAGCATTACAGTTTATGTTATAAGGAGCTCCTTCGAGAGCCAAAACCTTGGTCATTCCTATTACCCCATGTTTGGCAGCAATATAAGCAACCTTAAACTCTGAAGCTCTTAAACCATGAACTGAAGATACATTGATAATTCTACCAAATTTCTGCTTTTTAAAAAATGTCCATGCCGCTTTAGACGCATAAAAGGACGCATTCATGTTAATTGAAATAATAGACTCATATTTGTCATTTGGAAATTCATCGATTGGCGATACAAATTGAATTCCCGCATTATTTATCAAAACATGAATTCCTCCCAACAACTTAACTGTATCCGATATCAATCCTTCAATACTGCTAGGATCCATCAGATTCGCATTGGAAAATGCCACATTTATATTATGAGCTTCACCTATTTCATCAGCAATTTCCTGTCCATTTTCTTCTAAACCATGAAACATAATATCATAGCCATGAATTGCAAAATGCTTAGCAATTCCCAATCCGATGCCACTGGTGCTACCAGTTATTAAAACGACTTTATTCATTTTTCAAAAAATTGTACAAAGTTTGATTAAATGCTAGCGACTGATCCATAACTACTCCATGTCTAGAATTTTCAATAATCTCCAAACGTGCATTCGCCATTCTGGAAACATACTCCTTCTTAAAATCCACAGAGGTGTAATCCATATCAGAGGCTATAACCAAGGTAGCATGATCTATTTTTTTCAAATCTTCACCTAGTCCCCAGGACATCAATGTCAAAAAAGATTTTTCATAGGCCTTAGGATGATTTTCCTTGCAACGCTTTTCAAAAATCATTCGCATCTCCTTTTGATCTTCCTCAGGAAACATGTTGTATGAGATTTCAGCAGCTAATTCGTCCAAGCCCCTTGTTCTCAAAAATTCGGTTCGATGACTTATCAAATCGTCTCCAATTTGCCCCATCCCATTAAAATCTGGTCCACTATTAACAATCACCATTTTATCCACATACTCTGGATGCGAAACCGCCATTTGAAAAGCAACGGCACCTCCCATTGAAAATCCTACAAAATGAGCATGTTCAATTTGTAACTCATCCATGAGTTGTTTGACATCCTCAACCATAAATGAGACTCCGTAATCCTCGTTTGGAATTGTAGTATTTCCATGGGCTCTTAAATCTGGCACCAAAACTCTAAACTCTTTAGAGAAAAATGGCACCTGAGCATCCCAATCTTGTTTGGTGGAACCCAGACCGTGAAGTAATATGATGGGACTACCTTGACCTTGATCAAGGTAATCCAACTCAATATTATTTACATTTACTTTGGGCATTTTCAATTTGGTTTACTGGTTCTTATTTTTCTTGAAAAAGTCTATGGTATATTTCAACTCAAAAGAAACCAGTGTCTGCATCGCTGGAGAAGCCACAAATTGTCTTACTTCGGCATTAAATAAGTTGGTAACACTTGCGCCTGCTGTAAAATTATCTGTGATATAATAACCAACATTTGCATCAACTGTAAATCCACCCAATTGCCCGTAATTCCATGTTCTTCCATTTTGTGCATTTTCAATAACATCATTAACCCCATCACCATTTAAATCTTGAGTTTCAGCAGCTATATTGATGCCAGAGAAGAAATCATATTTTTGAGTCCAGTTTCCAAAAATGGTCCCGTAAAACTTTTTACCAGAATAATGTAACCCTAAACCAGCCTTATGCTCTGGAGTATTTACAGGAAGTTCTGTTTCCAATACAACACCATCTAAGTTTCCATCATTATTCATATCATTTTTATCCAAATGACGTCCGAAATAAGAATAATTTAAAGAGGTTCTCCATTGATCAGATAAGTAATAGTTTAATCCCAAGTCCAGTCCATAGGTATCTACATGACCAAAATTCAAATACGTAAGTACAAAGGACCCGTCTGACCCTTCAACCACATCACCTATAGGTTGGTCACCAATATGGGTTACGAATTTTCCATTTGCTGCATCTGCAATATTTCTTAGTGGACTAATGAAATTATCAGATTGGTTGTAGTAAGCACTTACATCAATAAACATCTTTTTAGATAACTTCCCTTTGAACCCTAATTCATATGAATTGATAGTTTCAACTTGTAATTTGTCTATTGTAGAACCATCACTCAGCGTAAAGCCTTCTCCATTACCTAAAACCAAGCCACCAAACAGGTTACCTTTCAAGTTTAAGATTGAAGGTACCGCAATACCTCTACCATATGTTAATCTGAAGGTTCCAGCGTTAATTTTCTTAGTAATAGCTGCCTTTGGAATAAAATTGGAGCCATATAAATCATGGTTATCAACTCTAGCTGCAAATAAGAAATTCCATCCAGAATCCTCAAGTCGGTATTCAACTTGACCATAGAAACCTAATTGGGCGATATCAATACTTCCGTCCTGATCCAATAAATAAGTCCCTTTAGAGTCAGCCATATCCAGCTGGTATTGACCACCCGCAGTTAAATAAAATTGATTCCAATTGTTGTTATACTGGGCTTCAGCATTAAATCTACGAGAAGCATCCTTAAAAACAGCCCCTCTTTGTAATGCCACTCCAGTTCCAGGTCCTGTTGGAAACCATTGTTCAGTATAAGAGCGCTCCAAAGCCTCTTCTTCTGAAAACCCGTTATTTATGAAAGACACATAATTTTGTGTTCTTTGGTTCATAGCATAGGTATCCTCTGTATTACTCCAAGTGTAGTACGTATTGGCAAAAACATGTTTTGACACGTATTTTAACTGAGCTACATCGATAGTCCAGTCCTTTATTAAATTTCTACCGGCATTAGTAATAGCGATATTATTGTTATTACTATGTCCATAATATCCTATAATTTCAGATCCTGGAGCTGGTTTAAAATATAATCCTGTGCCATATTTTGTAGTATTGAAATCATAGTCTATTCCTAATTCTTTATAACCTTCAGTTCCTACATATACTGTATCAACATAATTAAAATCTTCTCCTTGAGACCTTTCAAAATGAACTTTATAGGCGAACTTATCACTCACCGCTTGCGCATGTCTTACCCTAGCGGACAATACTTTTTGATTTCCACCTCCAAAAGCGAGTGTCGTTCCTTCAGAAGTTCTTGGATTCTTTGTAATTGTGCTTATCAAACCATTATGAGCGTTAGGTCCATAAAGAGTTCCGTTTGGACCTAATAGAATCTCAACGCGCTCAATATCATCCTTTGTAACTGTAGCAAATGTTCCTAACGGCAAACCTGTAGCAATCAATGTAGACAAACGATCATCGGTAACTTGTAAATTTTTAGAATTAAAAGCTGAATTAAAACCACGAATATTAATTCCTGTACCTAGGACACCGCTTCGAATAAAATCCACACCTTTCTCTCTAGCCGCTAACTCCCCAACATTAAAACTTGAATATTCTTTAATGGTTTTTGAATCAATCACATTAACGGTAGCTGGAACATCAGTCAGCTTTTGAGGTTGCTTGTTAACGGTAAGGATAACCTCATCTAAAACACTTGAAGATTCCTCTAGCGTTTTGTTTAAAGTAACTGTTTGACCAGACATAATTGTTACTTGTTCTTTGATTGTGGTATATCCCACAAAAGAAATAGAAACCTCATAAGTTCCCTCTGGGATTTCACTAAGTTTAAAGTTACCATCAAAATCACTCATGGTTCCTTTCCTTAACGATTCGATATAAACCGATGCACCTGATAGAGGCTCATTGGAGCTATCTAAAATTTTACCTTCAAGAACCCCCTCGCTTTGAGCTAGAGCCAAAAAGGAATTAAAAAAAATGAGAATAAAGCATAGTTTTTTCATAGTTAAAACTTGATTAAATTAGTTTGTGCACGCAATCTAATTGTATTGAAAAAGAAAATGGGATTGAAAGAATAACTGTAGGCGTGTGACTTTTTATATTCACTTTGATTTTAAACTAAAAAACAACTGAAAACACCCATTAAATGGACACAAACAAAACGTGCGACTTTAATTTCTCAAATGCTTCTGGTAAATTTTTTGAGAGCTTTTCAATGACTTTGGCCATCAATTCTTTTTGGTTTGAAGTCGCTTCAATATCAACTAAAGGATCTTTAATTTCTTTCAAAAGCACCTCAGAGCTAATTTTACCCTCCATAAAGCGTGATAAAGAAATACTCCATGCAATATTAGGCACATAATTATTTTTAAGCTTTCTTTCGTTTTCTCGCTCTTCCAAATGATACTTCGAGGAAACTTTAAGAACTTCTCCATACTTTTCTTGAGATACCAAAGCACTGACATAGGATGTAAAAAAATGATGCCATCTATGCTTGAGAATATCTTCATTGTATTTCTTAAGGAATATTTCAGCAGTTGATATGGCCAAATCGGCTTTCCCTAATTCAATATAGGTACGAATCAGGTAGGACGCATATCCTATTTTTTGATGATAATTATGAGTCTCTTGATATAATTTCACATGTTTATTCAGTAATCGCCTAGCCTCTGTCGCCTTATGAGCTCTTAATAAAATAGCCACTAAATTATTGACATACATAAGGGTATCATTATTCTCATACCGCACTGAGAGATAACCAAAATACTCTGCTTTTTTAAAATCCCCTTCTTTGGAATGCAAAAGAACCCTACTGGCATAATAATTACAAAGTAATCGTTTGGAATACATCATTCCATTGCTGAAAAACCGATCTATTTTTTCGAATAAAATCTCTAGCTTTTGATTCTCTCCATAGTTGGTATACATGAAGGCCAATAAAACAAAGGCCTGATATCTATTTTTACCATCTATGGTTTCATTCTCAAAAATGTCCATCAACCATGACTCCATATGACTGGTCTCTTGATTGTTCAAGGTGTATTGATCGGTTATGGCAGAGGTAGCATGATATAATTTATCCTTTACCTGCATGGATTGCTCATAGGCCCCTTTGAATTCCTCCAGAAATCGCGAAACAATTTGATGATCATTATATCGCATTCTCACCAATAAATAAGGCTTATATTCTCTGGCTAAATCATACAACGTCTGAAAATTAAACTCAATAGACTTATATTGTGTCAAGTATCCCAAAAACTCAGCTTCATCATCAGCCGTAATGGCATCCGTTAAAATCTTCCTTTTTAAATCAATAAGCCACTCCAGAGTCAAATCTACATCGATGGCTCTAATTCGCCTCTCCACCCAATTCTTGATGTAAGAGTATTTTCTTTTGTTAATAGAGTCATCAAATTCTTCAAACCCAGTCTGATTTAAACAATTACTAATCAATAAATCAAAAATAGCCTTCTTTTCAGCGTCCAGAAAATTCTCTTTGGAAGCTAAATATCTCGCTTCATTAGGAAGTAACTGTTTATTGAATTCGGTAAATTTTTTAAGCTTAACTTTCATGGCTCTTGGAGAAATGAATTTATTAAGGTATTGACTTCTTCAGATTTTTCAAATTGAACAAAATGTCCCGCCTCGTCAACCATTTCCAATTGGGCTCCCTTAATTTTTTCTATTGCTAACTGCCCTATCTCTTTGGTAGTTGAATTAGGATGCAAATATTTATTTGGTATTAAATAATCCTTGGAACCAAAAATGACCAAAGTTGGTTTTGAAATAGTCTTCAAATCATCAAAAACCGGTTCATCTAGCATACCATGAACACTTCGCACTATGGCCTGGACATGCTGATAAAAATCTGAGGCTTCCCTAATATTTTTCCGGTCCTCAATCATAATTTCAACTTCCTTTGGAGCTTTGTAAAAATTCAAAGCGTAGTTCTTTTCTATTTGCGCTTCGGATGTACTTCTCACGAAATCTTCAGTAAAAGCATTTTTTAAGAATTGTGCCTCTTGACCTGAAAAGGTTTCTATTCCCGCAGGAGCTATCAAAATCAGCTTTTCAACTAACTCTGGATACAACTCAGTAAATTTAAGGGCAGCCTGGCCTCCCATGGAGTGACCAACCAAAATGACATGATCTAACTTTTGATTTTCCATAAACCTACGAACTACCTTTGCATAAAAACTTGGCGTATAGGGAGCGTCAACCTTGCTAGATTTACCAAAACCAGGCAAATCCAAAGCATAGCAGGTATAATTCTCTTGAAGTCTTGAAATGTTATTTGACCATGCCTCGAGATTACTACTTAGCCCGTGAATAAAAAGTAAATTTTTATCTGAGTTACCTTGCTTTACATAAGCAATTTCCATTGAATCTAAAGACACATATTGGGTGTCAAATGAGTAGGCGGTTAAGATATCTTTCATCTTACCTGACGCTTTTTGGGCTTGTACATACATACTACAAACGATAATAAAACACAACGTAAATTGACGACACATTTTCACTCTTGGCTTATGGTTTTCAAATATTTTAATAGTTTCTTCCTGGACACCTTGCTCAAACTTGTCAAAGGAATTTCGTCTAAGATAAAGATGGACCTTGGATGCTTAAAAGACACTAAGGTTTGATCTAAATAATTCTTTATAGTTTCCACTTTTAAATTGCTCCCTTCCATTTTAGCCACAAAAGCTAAGCCACATTGCCCCCATTTTTCATCTTCAACACTCAAAACCACGGCCTTCTTAACCTCTTTTATTTGTTCTAAATGCATTTCTATTTCTTGAGGATAAATATTTTCACCTCCAGAAATATACATATCATTCTTTCTTCCTTTGATATACAAAAATCCATCCTCATCGCGGTGAGCAAAGTCGCCCGTATGCAGCCACCCATTTTTAATTTTACTCTTGGTTTTGACAGAGTTATTCCAATATCCTGGAGTTACTACTTCTCCTTTAATACACAACTCGCCAATTTCATTTGTTTTGGCCTGTTCGCCATTTTTATTTAAAATTTTCAATTCCAAATAAAAATTGGGTTTCCCAATAGAATTTGGTTTAGTTAGTATCATATTGTGGTGCAAAGAGGTTATACTGGGACCTGCCTCGGTTAATCCATAACCCGGCCTTATTAGAATCCCCTTTTCTTCCTTCCAATAAGAGACCATCGAACTAGGGACCGTTTCTCCTCCAGAAATAATATACCTCAAATTTGACAATTCAACCTCCTTAAAAACTGGCGATTTTTGCATCATTAGTAGCATGGTTGGAAGTGCCATGAACAATGTCGTATCATAAATACTTAAAAGTCTTAGAACCTTTTCAGGGTCAAATTTTTCAACCATACAAATATGCCCTCCTTTATGCAGTAAAGGTGTCACAAAAATGTTCCATCCCGAAGTATGGTATGGTGGCAAGGAGTTAATGGTAGAATCTCTATATGTTATCCCTAATTGCATGGAGGTGTTCAGACTATTCCAAAACATCATTTTGTTTGTATACAACACACCCTTTGGAGCACCAGTTGTGCCAGAGGTATAAAAAATAAAGACCGGATTTTCTTCCTTGATTGGTAAATCCCTTTGGCAAACTCCAATAGGATTCATATAAATCTCTCGAATGACCTCCCTGGACAACACTTTAATATCTGAGATATCTAACGTTGGTAATTTATCCTTTTGAGAGTCTGAAACAACCATAAGACTGGGAGTACAATCTTTTATTAATCTAGCTAATTCAGAATTGGAAAATCGGAAATTCAAAGGGACAAGCATGAGTCCCATTCTTTGACATGCTACAAACAGAACGATATATTCCAGACAATGCTCTGAGAGGACTGCCACCCTATCGCCTTCAGAAAGACCAATATCAACAAAACGATCAATCAATCGATCTGCATAGGTATCCAACTGGGCATATGAATAAGTTTCATTTCGCTCAAAGGAGGTAAGGGCTATTTTATTAGGTGTGTAATCTGCCCATTTTCGTATCCAATCCAATCTATCCATTTGTTCTTGAATCTATTTTGTTAATAATTAATCCCACGCATAGTGAGATAACGATTCCTATTGCAGCAGACACTCCAGGATTGTTCACTGGTTCTTGCATATAGGGCGTAATCCTTCCATAATAAATACCAAAATGTACAACTAACGATACGATACTTGCTATAAAAACAGCACGTGTAGAAACTGTTTTAAAGAAAGTTCCAAAAAGCACGGGCACAAAAGCAGCTCCAAAATAGGCATAGACCCCATTTTGGGCAAAAATGGCAACACTCACATTAGGATTTTTTATTTGAGCCCAACTAAAAAGAAAACTTACAACGGCCAAAACCACAACAACTAGCTTATTAACTATGATGGTATTTTCAGGCATCCTTTCTTTTAAAATTGGCTTTAAAATATCTGAAGTAATCGTAATTGACAGGGATTGAATTAAGCTTTCTAAAGTAGATAATCCAGCAGATATTAAACCAACAACAATAACCAATCCTACTCCTACCGAAAATGTTTGTACCACATAAGTTGGAACTATTTCATCCATTTTTAAAGAGACACCATTCACGGAAAGATCTGGAAAGCTCATCCTTGCATATAATCCAACGATAACTACCGAAAAGAAAACCAGCATAAAAACAATACCACTAAATAAATAGGAATTAATTTTTGACTGGTCTTTTAAGAGAAGTGATTTGGTTATAATATGTGGTTGACATACGACGGCAATTCCTATTACTATTTGACAGAATATAATTTCAAAATAGTCCCTAAACAGAAAACTTGAAGCATTAGTAGGTTTTGCTAATTGAGGATCTATGGCACTTAAATCATTTAACAATCCTGAGATCCCATTAGAGAAATACTCATAACCAGAACCGACCAAAATCAAGGCCACTATAAACATAATAATAGCCTGTATAGTATTGGTATACACCATGGAGTTAGCTCCACCAAACATCATGTAGCCAAAAACAAAAACGGTGATTCCTAATAAAACATAAAAAGGCTCAACATTTAGGGATTTTGAAATTACCTGCGTAATCCCAACATTAATTAACACAATAAAGGTGATTAACAGCAATGCAATCACGCCAAAAAATAACTTATAAGAATCGCTATTGTATCGCTTTCCAATCCATTGGGCCATGGTTGTCGCCTTAACCGACTGACCATATTTGGCATATCCTTTTGTAAAAACAATAAGTGAAATTAATGCCGCCAAAGGAAAAACAACCCCAAAGGATAAGACACCAGACATACCGTACAAAGCAATAAAGCCCGGATTAATAATAAACGTAGCTGCACTTGTCATTGAAGCCGCAAGGGAGAGCCCCACAACCCAAGAAGGAAACCCTAAATTACCAACGGCATAATCAGCAATACTGGAGGTTTTTCTTGCACCTCTAATAACAAAAAATAAAATTACAGCTGCATAAATGGATAAAAGTATCCACATATAAGCAGACATAGTAGTTGAAGCCATAAATAGTTAAATAGTTTGTGCCACCAAAATATAACTTAAAATGCATACAAAAAGCACTTAAACGCATATATTTTATGTGACTATTTAATTATTTTAAATTAATTCCCAATAAAATACCTATTTTAAAGACTAAAACAAAGGTGTGACTTTTATTTTTGAGTCCCATTTAATTTTTTAAAAGGTCTTTATAAACCCAAGGAATTTGTAATAAAATTCATATAATTATTTTCAGCTTTCTTTTTTATATTTTTTACAATTCTCTATTTTTACTTAAAACCCAAAGTCATGATAAAATCAATACTCCCAAAAACCATATTGTTTTTATCCCTAGGAACTACTTTATTAGCACAAAAACCAAATACACTTCAAACCGAATCGGCTTATTCTAATTATTTTTCTTTGGACAAAGAGGTTATCCACACTCAAGTGAACAAACTCCTCTTTTTTCCTACAGAAATTCTATGGTTTAAAACTTACATTTACAACATTAAAACACAACTCCCCTATCTCACAACTGTCAATATTTACACTGAAATATTTGATGAGGAAGGGAAATTACTTTCAAAAAAACTCTGGTATGCGGAGAATGGTTGCTCGCATGGAAACATAGAACTATCCAAATTCGAACCAGGCAATTACTACCTCAAGGTCACCACCAATTGGATGAAAAACTTTCACATTCCTGAATCGAGCGTGACCGCTTTTCAAATTATTGGGGAGGAAGTCAACCAAACCACCAACAGTCTTACATCACTCCCCAAGTATGATCTTCAGTTTTTGCCCGAAGGAGGTCACTGCATTGCTAATGCAACCAACTCCATAGGATTCAAAGTTCTGAGGCAAGACGGGAAAGGAGAAAAAATTGCTTCCGGTCTTATTAAGGACTCTTCAGGAAAAATACTATTGACCTTCCATAGCAATGATTACGGAATGGGAAAATTTCAGCTTGAAATGAAAAGCAATGTTTCATACACGGCAGAAATTCTATTTGATGACGGACATAAAATAACCAAACAACTACCGCGTGCCGAACCTTTTGGAATTAACTTAATAACACATTCCAACAATAAGGAAACTGTTTATATCACCATTCAAACAAACGCTGCTACCCTTCCTAATTTATTAAAAAAGCCTTATTATTTCTTAATTCACCGTGATGGCTTTAAAAAAAGAGTTGATGTAAATTTTTCTGCTGACAAGCTTTCATACACTTTTCTTCTAAACATACGAGAACTCATGGATGGTGCTAATATCATTACTGTGTTTAACGACCAGAATAAACCCATACTGGAGCGCGTCATATTTAACTTTACCAACAACCTGATTAATTCAGTTGACATCAGTAAAATTGAAAAAGGGCGGGATTCAACGAGGATTTATTTTAAAAAGACAGATAATGATCAGGCCTTTTATCAATTGAGCATATCTGCCCTACCTCGTTTTTCAAAAGCAAATAACCTTAAAGAGGATATCACCTATGCCTTTCTTTTAAGACCTTATATTGAAGGACACCTTGAAAATGCAGCTCATTACTTTGAGGAAAAAAGCGTAAAAAACATTTATGATTTAGATCTACTTCTTTTAAACCAGGGTTGGAGTAAATACTCCTGGAACCATATTTTCAATTACCCTCCAAACGACAAACATTTTTTTGAAGCTGGAATACAGATAAAAGGAAAACTGACACAACCACAAAAAAATTACAATGAAGTTCTCTTGTTCTCTCATGAAAACGAATTAATGATCAGCTCAGAATTGGACAAAGACCATTACTTCTCTTTTGATAATCTCTTTTTATCGGACAGTAGCTACATAGGTCTTAGCTTAAAAAATGATAAAGGCGAAATCCTTAAAAAAGGAATTTATTACAATGTTTATCCCACCAAAAATTCGGGCAATCTAGATGTTCCACCAAGTCACAATAACCTATTCAAAGAAAAACACGCTATTAGTTTCCCAGATTCCTTTCTAATAGATCCCAAAACAACGCAGCTTGACACTGTTAGCTTATCAACCAAAAAAGAATACAAACCAAAAAATGAAATTTACAGAAAAGGGTTTAATGGGAAGTATGTAGATCTAGAGAATAGATATGACCCATTTTCTAGGGTCATTGATATCATACGAGATCAAGGATTTGATATAAGTTACCAAGGTACGAATGTGATAATATCTTCCAGAAGAGCTATTGGATTTGCAGGAAGAAACCAACCTGCTATTTACATGGACAATAGAAGACTAGATGCTAGTGACATGACCATACTCCCAAATTTACTTGTTAGTGATATTGACGAAATCTACGTGTCCCGTCAAGCAGATGTTTTTGGAGGTTTGGGAGGTAGCATCAACATCTTCACTAAAAAAAGTATTACCACTAGAAAAAAGAACAAGGAAACATTCAATTCGTCCGTATTAAGCTTTGGATTCTCAATCCCTGAAAAATACCATTCTCCGTTTTACAACACTTCAAGAGAGTCAAACTTTAGGGATTACAGCGTCTTGCATTGGATTCCTGATATCACCTTTAATGAGTTAGGGGAATTTTCTATTGATTTGCCCAATTATGATCCCGGTTATGAATTATACATTCAGGGTATGGGCAGTAATGGCATGCTCATTTCCCAAACCAAAGAAATTACCATCCGTCCACTTGGGGAAGGTTCCGAATAAACGACCATATATAAAATATAAATGCCACCCTAAGGGGTGGCATGTCTTTTCTTTTTCTGTTTTAATGCTCAATTACATTGAGCTAAATACACAAACTACTTCTTCTTTGCAGTAGCTTGTGGAGCTTTCTTTGGAGCCGCTTTTGGAGCAGCAGAAGGCTTAGCTTTAGGCTTTGATTGTCCCATAATTAATGTCTTTAATACGACACAATAAAAGTAGCTAGAAATCCATTCGTTGATATTTTCTTTGGCTATAATTTAACTAAAATCATGGAACTAAAATCAAGGTATCCCACATTAAACCAATCATATCGGCACCTTCTTCTTCTCCCATACTATCCAGATTTATAGTAACAAACAATAGGCCTTCATCTCTTTTTCCGCTGTAGGAAGCAACTTCGTAAGTTTCTATTTCACCCTTATACTCCAATACAGCCTTCAAAACTTTCAACTTAACACCATCTGAAAGCTCCTTTTCATAATCCTCTCGTTTCATTTTATAACCATAGCTCACACTCTCCTTTATAACTTCATTCAGCATCATTTCTTTCAGCATATTGGGATCAAAAGACTCATATTTTTGAACTAAAACTCCAGAACCCATAGCCGTAAACATCATTATTTGAATAACCCCTTCTTCTATTTTTGACTGCGTTATTTTATGGTTCTTAATATGTTTAAATTTAAACTTACTGTCCTTGAATAGCAATGTATCCTTTTCTTTTAATAGCACTTCCGAATCCTTCCCATTAATTTTTAGGTGATACGTTTCATTTAAATTAACTTCAAACTCTTCCCCATCAACAGAAAGGATTAAGTCCGTTTGGGCAAATGAGATTAAAACAAAAGAAAAGTAAGCAATTAGAGTAGGTAATGTTTTCATATAATAGTTTGGTTGATTAGTTAATCAACCAAAAATACATGGTCAGGTAAAAATTTCCAACAGAAACCCATATTAAGATTTACAAAAAATCAAACTTTAACCTGAAGCCTTTGGTAATAAAACGCAGGGATAAGAATTAAGAGAATTATTGGCTGAATAAGAAACCTGCGCACATTAAAAAACAAATAGTAATCCTCCCGTCTTGGGTTGACCACAAAATACAAGAACAACATCATCAATAAAACATAGGCTACCCCATATAAAACTGCTGAAAACTTTACCGCACCCCAGTCTTTAAAAAGAACCCAGATAATTCCCAAAGAAATTATGGTGTTTAGTGTAAATCTTAAAGTTGTCGACAATACTAACCTTAAAGTTTCCCTTCTTGGAGAATCTATGTATAAGTAATCATTCTTAAAAAATGTAAGGTAAGGATCATAGAAGAGCTGATCTTCAAAATACCTAATCAACACCAATAAAATGACTAATACGAAAACCGAAAATAACTGCAAAAACCTAGTCATTTTTTGTCTTACTTAAATTAGAAAACCGATTCACCCATAAAATCCATAATAAACATACCAAACCATAGATAATGGCAGGAAATATTACCTCATGTAAAATTTCAGATCGCCAAGGGTAGTGATACAAACCAATAGACAGTAAGGCAATTCTAAACAAATTGGCCACATACACCAAAACGCTACCCAACAACCCATACAAAAATGTTGTTTTCCAACCTCCCCTAAATGCGATTATAAAAGAAATAAACAAAATAATCACACTGATAGAATTGCACCCCTCTACAATTCTAGCAAGATATTTTCCATTGACAATAAATTTAATGGTAGGCTCTTCTGAATGCGGAACCATTTGCACCTCATACCCAAGGCACCTCAATAAATCAGCACTCTGTTCAGCAACCAAATGAGTTAGGTAATCGGGATAATAGATATTTCCCGTAGACCATTGTAAATAAAATTTATACGTAAAGGTAAGTACCGCATAGACCAGCAAAAAGGTAAGCATAAACACAATAACCGCCCGATACTTTTTTAATAGGGATTTCAATCAAATAATTTTTTCTGTGTTAAATTTATACAAAATGATTCTCAGTACTCATGCCTTTTTAAATACTTTTGGCAAAAAGTTTGAATTATGAGTTTGGAAGGTCTTAAGCCACAAGTAGAATTGATTGTTCGGGATGAAACCTCATCTTTAGATGAACGCCTTTTGAATATTTGCAAGCTTCTAGAAGAAAATGTTCCATATTACAATTGGGTTGGTTTTTATTTCAAAAATGGAGATAAAGAAGAATTAAAGTTAGGCCCTTATGTAGGTGACCCAACAGACCACACCATCATCCCTTTTGGAAAAGGAATATGTGGTCAAGTAGCCGTATCAAACCAAAATTTTGTAGTACCAGATGTTTCGGCTCAAGACAATTATATTGCTTGTAGCATCACTGTAAAAGCTGAAATTGTTATCCCGATTTTTGTAGATGGAGAAAATATTGGGCAAATAGACATTGACTCTAATACTCCAGATCCATTTACTTCAGAGGATGAGAGATTTTTAGAGTTTGTCTGCAAGGAAGTAGCTGCCATTCTATAATTGTAAACCGCTTTCGTTTTTCAGCTAAAATTCCTGTTCATTTTTAGTTGTTTTGCTATCATTTTTCGGGCTGAAATAGTTATTTTTGCCCCTTATTTACAACACTTCAAAAATGAGCAATAGCAAAACGATTAAATCGGCCTTAATTTCTGTATTTTCTAAAGATGGTTTAGAACCCATCGTAAGACAATTAAATGACCAAGGAGTTACTATTTATTCTACTGGAGGGACTGAAACCTTCATTAAAGATTTAGGAATAGATGTAGTGCCTGTTGAGGATGTCACTTCATACCCTTCTATTTTGGGTGGTCGTGTAAAGACCCTTCACCCTAAAATTTTTGGAGGGATTTTAAACAGACAATCCAATTCCTCAGACATTAAAGAGCTTGCTGATTTTGAGATTCCGCAAATCGATTTGGTTATTGTTGATTTATATCCATTTGAGAAAACAGTTGCTTCAGGAGCAGACCATCAAGATATTATTGAGAAAATTGATATCGGAGGTATTTCTTTAATACGTGCAGCCGCCAAAAATTACGCTGATGTGGTTTGCCTTTCTTCCATGGAAGATTATGCAGAATTTTTAGAATTGTTGAAAGAAAAAAATGGGGAAACCTCAGAAGAAGACCGTAAACATTTTGCTGCCAAAGCTTTTAATGTTTCGTCTCATTACGACTCTGCCATCTTCAATTATTTCAATAAAAATCATGAGATTCCCACTTTAAAAATAAGCGAAACCAAAGGACAGGTTTTACGTTATGGAGAAAACCCTCATCAAAAAGGATTCTTCTTTGGGGATTTTGATGCCATGTTTACAAAACTTCATGGAAAAGAGTTGAGTTACAACAACCTTTTAGATGTAGATGCAGCCGTAACTTTGATTAAAGAGTTTGAAGGTGAAGCTCCAACTTTTGCTATTTTAAAACACAACAACGCCTGTGGTTTAGCTCAAAGAGAAACAACCAAACAGGCTTATATAGATGCCCTAGCAGGGGATCCTGTTTCAGCTTTTGGAGGTATTTTAATCAGTAATTCTGAAATTGATCAAGAGACTGCTGAAGAAATCAATTCTCTTTTTTGCGAAGTAGTTATTGCTCCTTCTTTCTCTGAGGAAGCCCTTGACATCCTAAAAAGCAAAAAGAACCGTATATTATTAATCTTAAATGATATTGAATTACCACAAACAACCGTTAGAAGTTGTTTAAATGGTGTTCTAGTTCAAGATAGAGATAACATTACGGATTCTTTGGAAGATTTAACCGAAGTAACAAATAACAAACCTTCAAAAACAGAATTGGAAGATTTAATTTTCGCATCAAAGATTTGCAAACACACCAAATCAAACACTATTGTTTTAGCCAAAAACAAGCAGTTATGCGCTAGCGGAACTGGACAAACCAGTCGTGTTGATGCTTTAAATCAAGCCATTCACAAAGCCCAATCTTTTAATTTTGAATTAAAAGGGTCGGTTATGGCAAGCGATGCTTTTTTCCCGTTCCCTGATTGTGTTGAAATAGCAGATAACGCTGGTATTACTGCAGTCATTCAACCTGGAGGCTCTATCAAAGATCAATTAAGTATCGATTATTGTAATGAAAACAATGTCGCGATGGTATTTACTGGAACCCGTCATTTTAAACATTAATTTTATTACATTTACAAGATTTGATTTTTAAACCTCAAAAACTACAATAAGCGAATGGGATTTTTTGACTTCCTAACTGAGGAAATTGCTATAGATTTAGGTACTGCTAACACACTGATTATCCATAATGACAAGGTAGTTGTCGATAGCCCATCTATTGTTGCTCGAGATAGGGTTTCTGGAAAAATTATTGCTGCCGGAAAAGAGGCCAGTATGATGCAAGGAAAAACCCATGAAAACATCAAAACTATCAGGCCGCTGAAGGATGGTGTTATTGCAGATTTTGAGGCTTCAGAGCAAATGATAAGTATGTTCATCAAGAACATTCCTGCTCTAAAGAAAAAATTGTTCACACCGGCACTTCGCATGGTCATTTGTATTCCTTCTGGTATTACTGAGGTGGAAATGAGAGCTGTAAAAGAAAGCGCCGAACGCGTTAATGGCAAAGAGGTTTATTTGATTCACGAACCTATGGCAGCTGCTATAGGTATAGGTGTTGACATCATGCAGCCTAAAGGAAACATGATTGTAGATATTGGAGGGGGAACAACCGAAATAGCCGTTATTGCATTAGGAGGAATCGTTTGTGATAAATCAGTAAAAATTGCTGGTGATGTTTTCACCAATGACATCATCTACTACATGCGTACCCAACATAACTTGTATGTGGGAGAGCGTACGGCAGAAAAGATTAAAATCCAAATTGGAGCCGCAACTGAAGATCTTGAACTACCGCCAGAAGAAATGAGTGTTCAAGGTAGAGATTTACTAACTGGTAAACCAAAACAGGTACAAATTTCGTATAGAGAAATAGCCAAGGCTTTAGACAAGTCTATTTTGAGGATTGAGGATGCCGTTATGGAAACACTTTCCCAAACACCTCCAGAGTTGGCTGCCGATATCTATAATACCGGAATCTACCTTGCTGGTGGAGGATCTATGCTAAGAGGACTAGACAAACGTCTTTCCCAAAAAACAGATTTACCCGTTTACATTGCGGAAGATCCGTTAAGAGCAGTAGTAAGAGGAACAGGTATCACTTTAAAAAATTTACCGAAATACAAAAGCGTCTTGATAAAATAGCATAGGGCATGCAACAAATCATAAACTTCATTCTAAGAAACAAAGTTTTTTTGTTGTATCTCACGCTGCTATTTGTTTCTTTGGTTTTTACAATTCAATCTCATTCCTATCACAAAAGCAAGTTTGTAAATTCTGCCAACTTTATTTCTGGTGGTATTTATAATTCAGCTAATAATATTGATGAATATTTTCATCTAAAGAATCAAAACATTCTGCTTCAAGAAGAAAATAATTATTTGAAATCCATCCTTTATAATTCTTCAGACTCCCTTTCTAAAGCATTTAACGATACTACAAGGTACGGAGGTAATTACAGATTCATTCCTGCAGTTGTTATTAAGAATAGTTATTCGGCCACTGACAACGTACTACTGGTGAATAGAGGTAAAAAAGATAGTCTGAAAGAGGATTTGGGTGTCATCACATCAAAAGGCATCTTAGGAATCATTGACAAAACAAGCAAAAATTATGCGACAGTTTTATCAATTTTGAACACCAACAGTCGGATAAGTGCCAAATTAAAAAATACCAATCATTTTGGTTCTTTACAATGGAATACAAAGAGCCCAAACGTAGTTCAATTAAAGGAAATCCCAAAAATAGCTCCTTTGAAAGAAGGCGATACCATTTTAACTTCTGGATTATCAGCTATTTTTCCTAAAAATATCCCCATTGGCTCCATACAATCCTATGAATTGGATGAAGCTGAGAATTTTTACAACATAGAGGTCAAACTCTTTAATGACATGACCAATATTGAACATGTTTACGTCATTGAAAATCGTGATAAAGAAGAAATTGATAGCTTGTTAAATAACCGAAATGAATAGTTCAATTTTAGGACATATCGCGAGATTTATATTGCTGGTTTTACTTCAAGTATTGGTTTTAAATCACATCAATTTTTTGGGACATATTAATCCCTATTTATATGTATTATTCATTCTACTATACCCGATAAACGGAAATAGGAGTGTTTTTCTTTTAGTAAGTTTTCTATTAGGTATTACTATAGATATGTTTTCAGATTCTGGAGGAGTTCATGCGGCTGCTTGTATAACCGCCGCTATTTTGAGACCTGTTGCCTTAAAATCATCTTTTGGAACTTCATACGACTACCAAACGGTTAAATTTAAAAGTATAGATTTTGGCTCTATGCTCGTCTATATGAGTTTGGTTGTCTTTCTGCATCATTTTATTTTATTCTTTCTGGAAGTATTTAACATTTCCAGTATAATTTTAATCCTGAAAAAAGCGTTTTTCTCTAGTATTTTTACTATTATTTTGTGCGTTGGATTCAACATCATTTTTAGGAAAAGAAATTAATGAGACAATTTTTACTGTTTTTTTTGATTGTTGCCACTGGAATCACCTTTGTTTCTAGACTATTCTATTTACAGGTGCTCAATTCATCTACTCATAATTTATATGAGGACAACGCCATTAGAAAGGTTTTTGATTACCCAAAACGCGGATTTGTATATGATAGAAACGGCGAATTATTGGTAGCTAATCAGCCTTCTTATGATGTCATGATTATTCCAAGGGAAGTAAAACCATTGGATACTTTAGAGTTTTGTTCGCTTTTAAAAATTACTAAGGAACAATTTATAAAAACTTACGATAAAGCCTACCATTATTCTCCCAGGTTGCCTTCTGTATTTGTAGCCCATCTATCAAAAGAAGATTATGCAGTTCTTCAGGAGAAAATGAGAAAGTTTGAAGGGTTTTATATTCAAAAGAGACTCCTTAGAGATTACCAAACAAGCATTGGCGCCAATGTATTGGGGTTTATTGCAGAAGTAAATCCTGGTCAGATTGAGAAAAACCCATATTATAAAATGGGGGATTTAATAGGAAAACAAGGAGTCGAACTCTCCTATGAAGAAGAATTAAGGGGAGTTAAAGGCATCAAGTTCATTCAAAAGGACCGTTTCAATAGAGATATTGGTCCTTACAAGGACGGTAAATTTGATACCCTGCCAAAACAAGGTAAAGATATCACAATTACCATAGACGCTGCTTTACAAGAATATGGAGAAATATTAATGCAAAACAAACATGGTGGAATTGTGGCCATTGAACCTTCTACTGGTGAAATCTTAACCTTAATTTCTGCCCCCACCTACAACCCCAATCTTTTGGTGGGAAGGAAGCGCTCGAGAAATTATACCCAGCTATATAATGACACCATTAATAGACCTTTAATTGATAGAAGTCTCCAAAGAATGCATGAACCAGGCTCGCCCTTTAAAACTCTGATTGCCTTAGCCGCACTTCAAGAGCATGCTATCGTTCCAGAAGGAACAGTAACCTGTACAGGAGCATATCACTATGGAGGTCGAAGACCAATGGGATGTCACTGCGGTGGTGGATCTAGAGATTTAACCAGGGGAATTGCCAAATCCTGTAATTCCTATTTTGCCAATGCCTTTAGAAAAACCATTGGAAAGTACAACGATGCTAGTCATGCGATGGATGTTTGGAGCGATCATATAAAGAGCTTTGGTTTAGGAAATTTTCTGGGATATGATCTTCCTATTGGCCAACCAGGTAATATTCCAAACGGAGCCTATTATGACAAATGGTACCCCGACTTTAAATGGGGAGCAACCACCATTATTTCAAACTCTATTGGTCAAGGTGAGGTATTGGTAACCCCAATACAATTGGCCAATATGACAGCTGCTATCGCAAATAGAGGCTTTTATTATACGCCACATATCATCAAGGATATAGAAAACCAAGAAATAGACCCCAAGTATAAGGAAATTCATCACACTACCATCGACAAAAAATATTTTGAACCCGTTATACAAGGCCTTAATGATGTTTATAACTATGGCACAGCATCCTTTT
Organism: Mangrovimonas sp. ST2L15; assembly: GCF_001280515.1. Taxonomy (GTDB): domain Bacteria; phylum Bacteroidota; class Bacteroidia; order Flavobacteriales; family Flavobacteriaceae; genus Mangrovimonas; species Mangrovimonas futianensis. The sequence continues at coordinate 177,608 of NZ_LBIQ01000028.1, forward strand.
TAAAAGTTCCGGGAATTGAAATTTGTGGAAAAACTGGTACTGCCGAAAATTTTGCAAAAGTAGAGGGAGAAAGAGTGCAATTAACCGACCATGGTATTTTTATTGCTTTTGCACCAAAAGATGATCCCAAAATAGCTATTGCCGTATTTGTTGAAAATGGTTACTATGGCGCTAGATGGGCAGGAAGAATTGCCAGTCTTATGATTGAAAAATATATTAAAGGAGAAGTCACCCTAAAACAAATGGAGAAAATGGTATTGGAAAAAAGTTTGGAAGAGGAATATGCCAAACCATATGCAGGAAAACCATTTACTATTAATGATGGAGCTAAGGTTCAAGGATTACATTTAAAAGCAGATAATGATCAGACAAACTGATAGAAATTTCAAATTTGACTGGATTACAATAATCATTTTTCTGCTTTTGGTGGGATTTGGTTGGTTGAATATATTATCGGCTTCCCACAGTGGGGAAACTATTGAATATTTGGACTTTTCTAAATCTTATGGGAAGCAACTCCTATTTATATTATTAACATTTGTCTTAATCGTCATGATACTATCCATAGAAGCCAAATTTTATGAACGCTTCGCGAGTATCATTTACTTAGCTTCCATGCTTTCCTTGGCTGGTCTCTTTATTTTCGGGAAGAATGTCAATGGCGCCACTTCTTGGTATGGGATAGGCGGCATGACCTTTCAACCTAGTGAGTTTGCAAAAGCTGCAACAGCCCTCGCCGTCGCTAAATATTTAAGCGATTTACAAACAGATATCAAAACATTTAAAGGTCAACTTCAGGCATTTGCTATTTTGGTTGTTCCGGCTATTCTTATTCTTTTACAGAATGATGCGGGCAGCACCCTAGTTTATGGCTCTTTTATTTTTGTTTTTTATAGAGAAGGTTTACCACATCAATACCTCACACTCCTTATTTCTACAGTAGTCATGTCCATTTTATCATTGAAATTTGGAGGTGTCGTTGCTTCAATAATAGCTATAACTCTTATTTTAACCTATCATTTCACTAGGAAGAAGAAACCCGTTCTAATAAAATCCCTTCTAGCTATTTTAGCTTGTACCATTTTATCATTTGGAGTCCAGTTCTTTTATGAAAATGTTTTAAAAGCCCATCAAAAAGATCGCATTAGTCTTTGGTTAAGGTTAGAAAAGGATCCAGATAAAATTGCCGAAATGAGGCGCGATATCCTTTATAACCTTTACGAATCAGAAAAGGCCATTCGGTCTGGAGGATTATCGGGGCGAGGATTCCTAGAAGGCACTAGAACTACTGGAAAATTTGTACCAGAACAGCATACAGATTATATATTCAGCACTGTGGGTGAAGAATGGGGTTTTATGGGAACCGTTACAGTTGTTATACTCTTTGTTTTACTTTTATTGCGGGTCCTACATCTAGCAGAATTACAAAAATCTCAATTCAGTCGCGTTTATGGATACAGTGTGGCATCCATCATCTTTTTCCATTTTTTAATCAATATTGGCATGGTCATGGGTTTGATCCCAACTATTGGAATACCTTTGCCCTTTTTTAGCTATGGCGGTTCTAGCCTATGGGGCTTTACCATTCTACTTTTCATATTCATAAAATTAGATTCCAACCGAATCAACGAATGGTAATTTTTCACTTTTTTTAAGCACTTAAATATTAATTGATTATATTTAACTGAGGGATTTAAAAAGCATATACCAAAATATGATGTATCCTATTGAATCAATTACATATTTCCATCACTCAAATTATTTCATATCAAAACCCAAACTTTATTTCTTTTTGGAAAGGACTGTATTTCGTGACGATCAATAGATGATAGCAGTTTAAAGTTTTTTCTCTTTTCCTTAATAGCTCATTTTAACTTTTAACTTTAACAACTAACATCATGAGAAAATTTATAGCTGAATTTTTTGGAACTTTTTGGCTTGTTTTAGGAGGCTGTGGAAGTGCTGTCTTGGCTACTGGTGTTCCTGAATTAGGAATTGGTTTTGCTGGCGTCGCGCTGGCTTTTGGTTTAACTGTTTTAACAGGTGTTTATGCCTTTGGGCCCATTTCTGGCGCTCATTTTAATCCTGCTGTCTCCATTGGTCTTTGGGTTGGAGGTAGATTTAAAGGAAAATACCTACCCGGTTACATTGCCAGTCAATTATTAGGCGGATTTGCTGCAGCAACCACATTATATGTTATTGCGTCAGGAAATGATGCTTTTAGTGTTTCTGACGGGTTTGCTGCAAACGGTTATGGTGAGCATTCACCTTTAGGTTATGGCCTAAAATCGGCTTTAGTAACTGAAGTCGTAATGACATTTATGTTTTTATTGGTTATTCTTGGCGCCACTCATAAAAAGGCTCCCACTGGATTTGCTGGAATAGCCATAGGACTTACCTTAACGCTTATCCATTTAATTAGCATACCAGTAACCAATACCTCTGTTAACCCCGCAAGAAGCACAAGTCAGGCGCTATTTGTAGGAGGTTGGGCCGTTGAACAATTATGGCTTTTCTGGGTAGCACCCATTCTTGGAGCTATCATTGCTGGTTTTGTTTTTAAAATTTGGGAAAACGATACCTCAGAAGATTAACTTAATAAATTTGTTGGATGCCACTTTCTAGTGAAAAAATAAAAACACGTGTGCAAAGCTTCTTACCTTTTTTAAGTACCGAAGCAATTGATCAATTCATTGGTCTTTGTCAATATGAAATCCATAAAAGCAAAGATATTATTTTAGAAAGTGGCAGAACTGATAAATACGTGTTTTTAATTCTTAGTGGTTCTTCTCGGGCTTATAGCCTAAAAGAAAATGGCCAGGAATTAAATTGTCACATGCGTTCTGAAGGTTATCTTTTTGGAGACCCAAGAGTATTTGAAAATTGCCCACAAATTTTAATAATTGAGGCAATTGGTGAAACCCATATTCTAAAATTTGACATCGCAAAGTTAGAATCTCTCGGTTATAAAAATGCTGAACTAATGCAGCTTTATATACATTTCCTGAAAGAGATTATTTCTGCATTTTCAAATAGAATTCATGCCTTTGTTTCAATGAGTTCTGAAGAACGATATCAGGATTTGTTGGAACTGAATCCGCTTTATCTGGAATCCACTTTTGACAAGCATATCGCCAGTTTCTTAGGTGTAAAACCTTTAACACTCCATCGCATTAAAAAAAAGCTGAAAATTATCAAATGATATTTTTTTAGTGTTACACTTCCCTTAGTTTTGGTAAAGCTCTTAATATTAATCTATTACCAATTATCTATGAGAATTTTTAAATTTCAAAAAGGAAACCCATCTATTATTAGTTTCCTTTTACTACTATTTTTTATTTCTTCTTGCAACACCAACAAAACCTCTCCAACAGAAGAAACTACTGTAACCAAAGACGATGGCTTCAAGGGAAAAATAGCCCTAGACATAAGAGATTCTGAATCAGACTGGTCGGCCTACACCCCAAAATCTGCTCCTGAAGGCGCTCCTAACATTCTTTTTGTTCTTTATGACGACACAGGTCTTGGAGCTTGGTCTCCGTATGGTGGGCGTATCAATATGCCTACCTTGAACAAACTAGCCGCCAACGGCTTAACTTATACACAATGGCATACAACAGCCCTTTGTTCCCCTACTCGCTCTACTATTTTAACAGGTAGAAATCACCATTTAAATGGAATGGCATCTATTACTGAAACAGCCGATGGTTTCCCTGGATCAAATGGACGAGTTCCAGATGATTGTGCCCCATTTGCTCAAATCTTAAGAGATAATGGCTGGAGTACCTTTTGGATAGGAAAAAACCACAATGTCCCCGAGCAAGATGTGGCACCAGGAGGAAGTCGTTCTGAATGGCCAACACAAATTGGCTTCGATCGTTTTTATGGGTTCTTAGGCGGGGAAACAAACAACTGGTATCCTGATTTAGTCATGGATAACCACTTTATTGAAGCACCTGCCACTCCTGAGGAAGGCTACCATTTATCAAAAGATTTGGCAGATCAAGCCATTACCATGTTGCGTGATAAAAATGCAACCAATCCATCAAAACCATTCTATATGTGGTTTAACCCGGGCGCCAATCATGCTCCACACCACTCTCCTGCCGAATATACAGCAAAGTATAAAGGCAAATTTGATGATGGTTATGACGCCTATCGAGACTGGGTAGTTAACAGAATGAAAGAAAAAGGAATTTTACCCGAAGACACCGGAATGGCCGATTTTAACCCTATGCCAGAAAATATGGCAAATCCAGCCGATTATGTGCGTCCATGGGAGGAGCTAAACGACAATGAAAAGAAATTGTTCTCGAGAATGGCTGAAGTTTATGCTGGTTTTTCAGAATATACTGATGCTCAAGTCGGCCGTATCATTGATTATTTGGAAGAAACTGGCCAATTGGAAAACACTATAGTACTTTATGCTGCTGACAATGGTGCTTCAGGTGAAGGTAGCCCTAATGGATCTGTAAACGAAAACAAATTCTTTAATGGCTATCCTGACAGCTTGGAAGAAAATTTAAAATATATAGATGTTTTGGGAGGACCTGACACCTACAACCACTTCCCTACTGGATGGGCTGCAGCTTTTTCAGCACCATTTAAAATGTTTAAGCGTTACTCGCAATATGCTGGCGGAACTAATGACCCATTGGTCATTTCCTGGCCAAAAGGTATAAAAGCTAAAGGTGAAATTCGCCATCAATACCATCATTCAGTTGATATTGTCCCCACATTATTAGAGGTTTGTGGTATTGAAATGCCTAAAGTTTATAATGGTGTTGAGCAAACACCACTTTCGGGAGTTTCTATGGCCTATACTTTTGACGCAGATCCAAATGGTCGCACACAAAAAGAGGTGCAGTACTATTGCATGCTTGGAACCCGAGGCATTTGGAAAGATGGCTGGAAGGCTGCCGCAGTACACTCGCCCTTATCAGGAAAAAGTAACTTTGAGGATGATGTATGGGAATTATATCATGTAGCCGAAGACCGTTCCGAAAACAACAATCTAGCCGAAGAATACCCAGAAAAACTGGAGGAGCTTAAAGAAGAATGGTTCCGTCAAGCTGAAATAAATAAGGTTTTACCATTAGATGATAGAAGTGCAGCAGAAATTCTAGGTACAGAGCGTCCAACTCAAGAAGCTAAAAAAGACCGCTATATCTATTACCCAAAAACAGCTCCCGTTCCAGAAGGAGTTGCCGTAAACATCAGGGGCAGAAACTATAAAATACTGGCCAATGTAGAAATTACTAAGGCCAACCCAGAGGGTGTTATTTTTGCCCATGGTTCGCGTTTTGGAGGGCATGCTCTTTTCATTAAAGACAAGAAATTATATTACGTTTATAACTTCTTAGGCATCAAACCTGAACAGGTTTTTGTTTCCAACACCACGCTAAAACCGGGCAAGTATACCCTAGGAATGGAATTTGTCAAGGAGAGTCAAGGGGATTATGGAGAAGCCATTGGTCACACTAAACTTTATATCAATGAAACTGTTGTAGCCGAGGGACCTATGAAAACGCAACCTGCTAAGTTTACCCTTTCAGGAGATGGGCTTTGTGTGGGTTATGATAGTGGCGACAATGTGAGTGAATTATATAAATCACCGGGAGAATTTGAAGGAGGAAAAATTCAAGCAGTTGGTGTTACAGTAGAAGGAACTCCTTATCGAGATTTAGAAGCTGAAGCCAAACGCTTAATGATGACTCAATAAATAAGTGTTTCATTAGTGTTAAAAAGGTCTGACTACAAATTGGTTTGTGTCAGACCTTTTTTATTACTTCTTCAATTCCAGCTTTTCAGCAAAATAATCACAAAAATCTTTCATAGTTGCGGTCATCTTTTCGTCTTGAGTAGCTCTATGAAAGGTATCACTCATGGCGACCAAAGTTTGATGGAAAAACACTTTCATTTCATCTACTGGCATTTCTTTAGTCCACAAGTCGATTCGAAGTGTTTCTTGGGCTTCACTATCCCAAACTGAAAGCAACATAGCTTTAGCTTCCTCATTTTCAATACCGCCATCTTGGGCTGTCCAAAATAACTTTTCTGGAACTCGGTTTTCATCAAGTTCTACATTTAATTCTATGGTTGATTTTATAATAGACATTATTTTTTAGGTTTAAATTTTGCGTTATTAAATATCTCTTCTGGCTCCATGATCAACATATTTTTAAAGGAGGTCTCATTATTTTCCATATAAGACCTAACAATTTGCCATCCCAAATACGCGCCTATTCTACCGGGTGATTCTTTATCAATTTCTTCTAAGTAAAATTTAGAAAAGGGAGCAGGGTTTATAAATCTACTAGGTAATTTAGCATCTGTACTATACAGCAGTTCCCTTTCTATAAAATACCTCCAAATAGGTTCTTCATTAGCCATTGCCCAATCCAATTGATCTTGGGTATAACCCATTTTTTCAGCATCACTTTTAAAAGGAATGACCTTATCCTTAAAATAAAGTATTTTCCCATGATAAATCATCTCATCAAGAAGCGTCTTTCTTTCTGATTGGAAAATAAACTTTTCTGCATATGCTGCCGCCATATCGACTACAATTTGCTCTCTTTCAAAATTATCACGAATATATTTATGAATGCCTTCGTAAAAATGATGGCCTTCCCCTAAATAGGTATCCAAAGAAATCAACACAATAGAATCGGTCACTATGGATTTGTTTCTATAGTCCACCGAGGAAGTTACCGTAATGACTCTAGGAGTTCGAAACTCATTAAAATAATATTTTAAATGTTGGAAGAGCTTTCTAATATCTTCCTTCTCATCATCTAATTGCGGAAAAGCCTTTATCGTTTCCTTTGACAATTCTTGCTGAAGGGTATCTTGAATTTTAGCAATCCAAAAAGAATCGGGATACTTTTTGGCAAACATAAATGGATACTCCCTTTTTGTTTCACTTAAGGTCTCAACTGTGGTTTCTGAAAATATTTTATCAAATCTTTCTATCTGAAAATCTATTTGAATCTTAGCGATCCTTTTTTCTACCTCATCTTCCTTTTTACAAGAAAACACGGCAAAACCTAGAAAAAGAAATAAGAGAAATTTCTTCATAAACTTGCTAGCTGTTAATTTTTAAAAGTACTAGGTAAAACCTATTTTTGTTAGGCAAAGTTACTATTCTTTGACTTAAAACTTGGAACATGCAAACAGAAAAAGTTATAGATTATATTGTCAATTGGCTAAAGGATTATGCCACTAATGCTAAAATTAACGGTTTTGTGATAGGTATCTCTGGAGGTATTGATTCTGCAGTAACCTCCACATTATGTGCTAAAACAGGACTCGATGTATTATGCCTTGAAATGCCTATACACCAAGCATCTTCGCAAGTAACAAGAGCCATAAACCATATTAACTGGCTACAAGAACATTTTCCTAATGTGTTATTGACACAAGTTAATTTAACTCCTGTTTTTGATAGTTTGGTAGCCTCTTTACCAACCGTAAAAAATGAGGAAGATCGCTTTATGTCATTAGCCAATACAAGAGCTAGGTTAAGAATGACTACCCTTTATTATTTTGCGGCCTTAAATGGTTATTTAGTAGCAGGAACCGGAAATAAGGTTGAAGATTTTGGAGTTGGTTTCTACACCAAGTATGGAGATGGCGGCGTTGATTTAAGCCCAATTGCTGACCTTTTGAAAACTGAAGTTTATGAAATTGCGAAGGTTTTAGGTATCAATCAAGAAATTATTGAAGCGCAACCAACTGATGGATTATGGGGTGATGACCGAACTGACGAAGATCAAATTGGAGCTTCATACCCAGAGCTTGAATGGGCCATGAAAATGGACGAAAAGGGTAAAAAGGCAACTGATTTTAGTGGGCGCGAACTAGAAGTTTTTAAGATTTACAAGCGTTTCAATCAAGCCAACAAGCATAAAATGGTTCCCATACCCATATGTGAAATTCCCGATTATTTGAAGTAAAAATCTGACTTAGTATCATTTATATTTACTATCTTTACAATAAGTGGACTTTGCTTGACCCTAATTTTTACCTCAACAGCCTAATAATTTAAAAACACTAAGAAAATGATTAAACTGTTAGTTGTTGACAGCCATCCTATCATTAGAAAAGGGATTGAGCTTTTATTCATGTCCTCTCCAAATATAAAAGTTGTAGGAGGGGTTAGTAACGGTGAAGCTATCTTTGACTTTCTAAAACAGGAAAAGGCAGATGTCATATTATCTGAAATTGACCTTCCTAAATTAAATGGAATTACTGCTTTAAGGAGACTTTCTAAAGAATATCCTGAAATTAAAGTGCTTATTTTTACTGCGCAACCCGAAGAAATTTATGCCTTAAATGTCATTAAAGCAGGTGCATCTGGATATATCTCTAAATTTTCAAACATCATTACACTGAAGGAAGCCATCTTGAAGGTAGCTGATGGCGATAAATTCTTAAGTCCTACTCTTGCTCATCAATTGGCTTTTGGTAGAAAGGCAGGCAGATCATCTACTTCCCATTACAAAAAATTATCTACCAGAGAAGTGGAGGTTTTAAAACTTATTTCTTCAGGCAAGAAAAACAAAGAAGTAGCTGAAGAGTTGGAAATTAATGAAAAAACCGTGAGTACTTATAAAGCACGCTTAATGAAAAAACTACATGTAACAAACATTGTTGACCTCATTAACCGAGCTAAATTAATGGACATTTAGATAGGCTTGTTCAGCTTTCTGGATAACAAATTATCCAATTTTTTATAACCCATAACCTCTTCCAATATTTCAAGATGTTGATCTGCGATATTGGATTTGGTTGTCTCCCCCAATTCATCAATCTTTTTACTTATTAAAAAACATCTTAAATGTAAAATGGTCTCACTAACTAATTGTGAAACTGTATCGGTCTTCTTTTTGGGATAAATATCCTTTTTTGTCCAATCAGAAAGTTCGTATCGCTCATCTTCCATTAAAATAGTGGTTATTTCTGAAGCAATATGCGGCTCTACATCATTTACAAAACTCTCTACGGTAATTTCTGGGTTTTGGTTTAATTGTTCAACAACCGTATAATATAGTGTTTTAAACTGTTCATTGGTAAATTCCATTTCATCCTCCTGTAAATCAAGAAACACCTTTTCAAAAACACGAGCTTCTTGCTTTACCGGCTCCAAAACCAAATCACCCTCCTCATTTTCCTTTAAAATCAAATCTTCAAATTCTTCTACTCTCGTTCCGTAAAGTAATAGTATCTGTATGATGCGTCTTTCCAATTCATATTGCACATCAACCTTTTTTACTGGCTGCTCATTGCGAATGACATCAAAAGCTTTTTGTTCTTTTTTAAAACTTTTATTTGCCTCATTTAACTCCTTTTTACCCAGCTGAGCTAAGGTGCTGAACAGTACTTCCTCGCCAATATCCATGATTTTGGCACATTCCTGTATATAAACTTCCTGTTTGATCCTATCTGGAATTTTGGAAATACTTTGGATGATCTCTCTTATGGTCTCAGCCTTTTTTATGGGATCATTCTTAGAGTCTTTGGTGAGCAAAGTCGCCTTAAATTGGATAAAATCCTGTGCGTTTTCTTCCAGGTAAAGCGATAATTCTTCAAGGGTATTTTCTTTAGCGAAACTATCGGGGTCCTCTCCTTGCGGAAACGAACATACCCGCACATTCATTCCTTGTTCCAAAATTAAATCAATCCCTCTGATAGATGCCCTAACTCCCGCATCATCTCCATCAAACAACACCGTAATATTTTTAGTCAGTCTACTTATCAATCGTATTTGATCAGGGGTGAGTGCCGTACCTGAAGAAGACACTACGTTATGAATCCCTGTTTGATGGAATTGAATGACGTCTGTGTATCCTTCTACCAAAAAACAGTTGTCTTCTTTAGCTATACTTTGTTTGGCATGATAAATCCCGTAGAGTACTTTCCCTTTGTGATATATATCACTTTCTGGTGAATTTAAATATTTGGCAGCCTTTTTATCATTGATTAAAATTCTTCCTCCAAATCCCAACACCCTGCCACTCATGCTTAAAATGGGAAACATGACCCTGCCTTTAAATCGATCAAATTGCTTTTCGCCCTTGACAATGGTGAGCCCTACTTTTTCCATGAACTCCAATTTGTAACCCTTTTTTATAGCTTCATCGGTAAATGCGGTCCATTCATCCAAAGAATATCCAAGTCCAAATGTCTTAATGGTTTCTGTTGTGAACCCTCGCTCTTTGAAGTAACTTAAACCAATCGCCTGACCAGCATTTGTTTTATGTAATACCTTTTGGAAGTAAACATTAGCAAAATCATTGACCAAATACAAACTCTCTTTCTCGTTGGCTATCTCCTTTTGCTCTTGTGACTGCTCGGTTTCCTCAACTTCGATATTGTACTTTTTAGCTAAATATTTTATGGCTTCCGGATAGGTAAAATGCTCATGCTCCATTAAGAAAGCCACGACATTCCCTCCTTTACCACTACTAAAATCCTTCCAGATTTGTTTCACAGGTGACACCATAAAACTGGGTGACCGCTCATCGGTAAATGGACTTAGCCCTTTGAAATTAGTTCCAGACTTTTTCAAATTGACAAAATCTCCAATAACCTCTTCTACACGGGCTGTTTCAAATACTTGGTCTATGGATTCCTTTGAGATCATTATTAAACAATTGAAGAATGTAAAAATATAAAGATTAATAAAGAGAGGGTAAAATATTTTTGTTAAATTGATTGGGTTAATCAATTACTAACAAATTAAAAAATGCTTATGAAAAAGGATTTAATTCTTAAACCCTTGCTACTGGCTATTGTCCTTAGCCTAGTGATTTTTAGCTGTTCAAGCGATGATGACTCAGCAGCAGAACCAGAAGACAATTCACCTCCACCAACATTATTTGATAAATGGTGGTATGATGTAGACGATTACTCGGCCGATATCTACTTTCATTCAACAGGAGAATATGAACAAGAATTACATTTTGCCGGAAATGTATATCCAGCTACTGGCACCTGGCACTGGATCAATGAAGCCACAGGAGAAATGAAACTTGAAAACCTTCAAGGTCCTATACAAGTAAATTCAGAACTGTATATAAATATTATCTCTGTGGATGATCACTTGCTTACGCTAGAAAGGTCTCCCGATGGAGGTTCGTTTACTCCAATTGTTTATGAAGACATCGATTAAAAAAAGCCCTCTATTGAGGGCTTTTTTAATTAAACTAATCCAAATCAAATCGTAAACCGAGTGAAATATTATTTTGGTCTATCACTTGGTCATTGAATATAGGAGACAAATCGTACTTAGCATAAATTCCTATATTTCCAAAACCCATATAAGCGCTCAAACCGTAAACAAAATTATTGGTGTTATAATCCTTGTATTTGTCCTTTTTCTTCTTATCATTTTCATCATAGTATTTCACCTTTTGGATAGAGGAAATATTGAACCCTCCATATCCTCCAATTCCAAATTTAAACTTATGAAAGGTTGAATACCTGAAATAATCTTCTCTCTCAATTTTTCGAGATGGCCCAAATTCAAAATGAACAGGAAACACAATATTAGTGGTTCTAAACTTGGACTTTCGGACATTTAAAGGAAACTCTTCCAACACCACTTGTCCTTCATTATTCTCAGATAAAATCCTGTTCCCCTTAATATCTAACTTATTCCATTGAAATGAGAATCCATATTTAAGTCTCATGGCATTGCTATTCTTAAATACCCTTGTTTTCCAAGCCCATCCCAGTTCAACAAAACCGGATCCTCCCAATTTATATGGTGAATCATTTAATGATTCGCCTTCAATAATGGCATTATTGAATCCGATAGCAAATACCAAATCACTTGTAGTTCGACGGTCGTACTTCCTAGGTTTCAACCTATAATCTTCTCGCTCACCCACATAAAAAGAGCCTCGATCAAATTCATCTGAATCTTCATTCTTACCAATTTCCAAAATGAATCTATTTCCTGGGGTATATGTACCCGCCAAATTTCCATTTCTTTCCAATAAAGCGATTTGATTGTCAATGATGGCCAACCTATTCTCAATATTTAACGCTCGATTTTGGGCAGCTTCTTGTTTTAAGGCCTCTGCTTCACTCGATGTGATTTCACCCTTTTCCAACTGAGAGTTAATAGACTCTACTTCCTTTTTGAGGGCTCCCTTTTCCTCCTGAGTAATTGTTTCTTTGGTTTTGTTGAGTTGTTCAATCTTCATTTGTTTCTGCTCTAATTGAATAGAGTCCTGGGCATTCATATTGCTTGTGACAAGACACAAAACAAGTGCCACCAAAAGTTTGGTAATGATGTTCATAACTGTTCGTTTTTTAATTGATGATTAATTTTAATAATTACGTTGGGCAACTGCAGTTTTTACCGTTTTGTAACCAACTTGTAAAGCTTCAAAAACTTTATCTCTAAACGAATGATCCAAATCATCCTCAACGTCTTGAAGAAGCATCATGGCGTCAACCGTTTTTGAGTTTTCTTTATATATTTTTTGATCGTTTATTTCTTTTTGGGCTTGAGCCAACAAGGCGCTTATATCTTCTTCAGCTACTACGCCTTCTCCATGTGTTTCTTTTAGAGTTTTTAAACTATTAGCCAAATCTTGCAACTTCTCATTCTCATGATCAACCTCCTGTTCTTTGATACTATGATTTGCAATTAAAGTTGCCTCCTCTATCTTTTCCTTAAAGGATTCCTTCTCTTGATTCTTAATAATTCTGTTTGTTTCTATAACCTCTTCTTTTTCAACCGAGACTAAAGGACTATCAGACGGGCTTGATTTAGATTCCGTCTCTATTTCTTCAAAGGCCATTTGATTGCTATCAACTTTTCCCTTTTTAGTGTCTTTAAAGGGTATTTGATTTATCTGCTCCACCGCTTGAGGTTCCTCAACCAATTTTTTCTCTTCAACACCTAAAGTTTCCTGGTTAGACATTTTATAAAATAGGGTTGACAATAAAACTACTCCAACCAAACTAGCTGCTAAACCAATTATCCAAAATTGTCTTTTTTGGGATTTCTTTGTTTGGGCATCTAGCTCCAGCTCCAATTTATCCCAAACTGAGTTTGATGGCTGCATCATTCGCTCTTCCAACTGCTCTTTTAATTTCTCTTCAAACTTAAGTGGTGCCATTCTCGCTTTTATTTCGTTCTACAATTTGTTGTTGAAGCATTTTTCGTGCTTTAAACAACTGTGATTTAGAAGTCCCCTCCGAAATATTTAAAATCTCAGCAATTTCAATGTGTTTGTAACCTTCAATGGCATACATAACGAAAACCATTTTATACCCTTCGGGTAATTGATCAATCAATTGTTGTATTTCAGCAACATTTATTCTTTGAGTGATATTATCTGATTTTATTTGGGGCATTTGAGCTTCATCTGTAGCAAATTCAACTTTTTTATTCTGCCTAATAAATGAGATACACTCTCTTACCATAATACGCCTAATCCAACCCTCAAAACTTCCATGGCCTTTGAAACTCTTTAAATGGGTAAACACTTTTAAAAACCCATTCAAAAGAACTTCTTCTGCCTCTTGTACATCCTTTATATAATATCTGCAAACGCTTAACATTTTTGGACTATGCCAATCATATAGCACGCGTTGAGCATCCCGGTCATTCTTTAAGGCTTTATCTATAAGCCTCCCTTCATTTTTATATAATTGAATTACTTTCAACAGCCGATCAAATATTGACTTCTATATACATAGACGCAAATTAAACTAAAATGGTTGCCTCATATGTAAAAAATAAATAAAATTACCAATAAAAACCTCATTATCAACTCATTTAAAACAAAGAAATGTAAACCAATAAGTGCTCTTTTTTATTGCAATCAAGAATAGTTATATTTGAATTCTCATTGATCAAAAACCTATTTCATGTATAATAAATTCATCATTCTAGCTTTTTCCATTTTCATTTTAAGCACTTCTTGTAGTAGCAATGACGACCCAATAATTTCAAGCGGTAATCCTGTTGAGAATCCTGAACAGCCCATTGATCAAGAACCAACTGATAATATTGTGGTATATGAGCCAGATTTATTTGAAGACAGTTATGTCTTAGCCATTGAAAATGGTGGCACGAAATCTTATATACTTAATAAGGAAGGACATAAAATAAAGCAATGGAATTTCAACAAAAATATGGGCCAAGATTTAGAGCTATTAGAAAATGGTCAATTGTTGGGAATGTTTAAAGTTGATAATCCTATTATTTCCTTTCCGGGTTATGGCGGAATAATTAGGCTCATAAATCCAGATGGGTCCATTGATTGGGAGTTTGAATATTACAGTAACAATTATATTTCCCATCATGACCTAGATAGATTACCAAACGGTAACATCCTTTTTATCGCATGGGAAAGAATAGAAACAGATGTAGCTCAACAAAATGGTGTTGATGGTGGGGCAAATATATTAACTGAAACCCTTATTGAAGTTAATCCTGAAACTGATGAAATTGTTTGGGAATGGCATAGTTGGGATCATATTGTCCAAGAGTTTGACGATACCTTGCCAAATTATGGAATTGTATCTGAGAATCCTCATTTAATAAATATTAATTACAACGAGGCTTCAACAAGTAATTTAATGCATTTTAATGGACTTGATTATGATGAAGAAAAGGATGTTATTTATGTAACTGTCAATTATTATAGTGAAGTTTGGGTCATTGACCATAGTACAACTACAGCTGAGGCTTCAGAACATTTGGGAGGCAATTATAACCGAGGAGGAGATCTCATTTATAGATTTGGTAATCCAACCGCCTATAATAATATGGAAGGAGAAAGAATTTTTTATAATTGCCATTTTCCTAATTTGATAGAAGGAGATATTCCTGGTCATGGTAATATGTTGGTATACAATAACGGAAACAATCTTTCGCAATCTTCAGTAATGGAAATTGAAATACCAATGTTTTCTTTAAATCCTAACTTCAATAATGAACCAACAATTGTTTGGTCTTTTACAGATCCATCTCTTTACTCTCCATTTATTTCTGGAGCTGTAAGACTCAACAATGGAAACACTTTAATTTGCGAGGGAACTTATGGGTTTTGGGAAATAACTCCTAATGGCAATGTTGCTTGGAAATATGAAGGTTCTAATCAGGAATCCTTTTGGAGATGCTACAATTATTTACCTAATTCTGATGCAATTATGAATCTAGGTTTATAATTATTTTTTTCTATCAATAACATAATTAACCATGAGTTCCAGTGAATTCTTAAATTCAGAATCTGGATATTGGTTCAAGATTTCAAGGGCTTCCATCTGGAAGCCTTTCATTTTTGAAATTGCATAATCTAACCCACCTTCTGTTTTTACATAGGAAATCACTTCCTTCACTCGGCTTTTGTTTTTATTATGATTTTTAACCGAATTTATCAACCAAGCCCTTTCCTTTTTAGGAGCCTTATTTAAAACATGAATAAGGGGTAAGGTCATTTTTTGCTCCTTAATATCAATTCCAGTGGGTTTTCCTATTTGATCATCTCCATAGTCAAATAAATCATCTTTTATTTGAAACGCCATTCCGATTAACTCTCCAAATCTCCTCATCTGTTCCACCTCAGGAGAATTAGGTTTTACTGATGCAGCTCCAAGACTACAACATGCCGCTATTAAAGTTGCTGTCTTCTGACGGATGATTTCATAGTAAACCTCTTCAGTAATATCCAAGCGTCTTGCCTTTTCAATTTGAAGAAGTTCACCCTCACTCATTTCCCTTACAGCAACCGAAATGATTTTCAATAAATCAAAATCATTATTGTCAATAGATAATAACAAACCCTTTGATAGTAAAAAGTCACCAATCAATACGGCTATTTTATTTTTCCAAAGTGCATTAATGGAGAAAAAACCTCGGCGTCTGTTACTGTCGTCAACGACATCATCATGCACCAACGTGGCTGTATGAATTAATTCAATAACCGATGCACCTCTATAAGTTCTTTCACTAACTTCACCGTGGTTTATCATTTTCGCAACCAAAAACACAAACATAGGACGCATTTGTTTTCCTTTTCGGTTTACAATGTAGTGGGTGATTCTATTTAGTAGGGCCACCTTGGAAGACATTGATAGTCTGAACTTTTGCTCAAAAAGTTCCATTTCAAAGGCAATAGGCTGCTTTATTTGTTCAACGATTTTCAAGAATAGCCACTCTTTGTTAAAAGAATAGCAAACCTAATAAAAAAAATCAATCATTTGGCAATTCTCTCAAAATTCAAAATAGGTCATTAGGATTTCATGATTTAAATAACTAGATTTAAGGAAGTAACATACTAAATATCAATCATATGAAAAACTTTACTCTTCTTCTTTCTATTTTATTTTCCATCCAACTAATAGCACAAGAAACTGTTTGGTCGGATGATTTCGACGATGCAGATATTTCCGATTGGACTCTAGTTGATAGCGATGGAGACGGAGCTAATTGGATTGCTGTCCAAATTGTAGATGATGATGATGTACCTGTTGGTACTCCAGTATTAAGATCTGCATCTTGGAGCGGCAGTGCATTAACGCCTGACAATTGGGCCATTTCCCCAATGATGAATTTATCTGGTGCCTCTGGAGCAATTTCCCTTAATTATGAAGTAATGGCCATAGATGCTTCATGGGACATAGAAAATTACACAGTCTATGCAGCTACTGGAAATACTATTGATGACTTCCTTGCCTCTGACATATATTTTAACGAGTCTACCTTAGATGGTGTAAATACTTTAACACCTCGTACATTGGATTTATCAGATTTGGCCGGAGAACCTATGGTTTACATTGCATTCCGACATCATGATGTCACAGATCAATTCACTATTGAGATTGATAATGTTGTAGTTGAAGCGGAAACCTTAAGCATTGATGAATTTGACGTAAATAATGTACAAATTTCAGTCAGTAATAATTTGATTAAAGTAACTAATTTGAATAACAGTGCTCAATATCAATTATTCAGTATTACTGGGCAGAAAATGCTAACAGGAAATTTAGATGGCTCATCTCAAAGCACCATTAGCACATCAAATCTTACCCGAGGAATTTATGTCATTCAATTGTCAAGCTCAGAAAGCGGCAGTACCTTAACCAAAAAAATAGTGATTTAATAAAAAAAAGGGAACCTAGTAAGTTCCCTTTTTTTTATTGATTTTTGTTAGCTAACTGCCCGCAGGCTGCATCTATATCCTTTCCTCGAGACCGCCTTACCGTAACAGTAATATTATTTGCCTCTAACATGTTAATATACATATTCAAAGCCTCCTCACTCGCTTGCTGAAACTCACCGTCATCTATAGGATTGTATTCGATTAAATTCACCTTACTGGGGGCGAATTTACAGAAGTCTATTAAAGCTTCTACATCTTTCTTTCTATCATTTATACCTCGCCAAACAACATACTCATAGGTAATTCTATTTTTCGTTTTGGCATACCAATATTCTAAGGCCTCCCTTAAATCTTTAAGTGGGAAATTTTCATTAAAGGGCATAATTTTAGAACGCACTTCGTCAATCGCTGAGTGAAGGGATACGGCCAATTTAAACTTTACCTCTTCGTCTGCCATCTTCTTTATCATCTTGGGAACCCCTGAAGTTGAAACTACAATGCGTTTTGGCGACATACCCAAACCTTCTGGAGAAGTAATTTTATCAATAGCCTTTAGCACATTATTATAATTCATCAATGGCTCTCCCATTCCCATAAAAACAATGTTACTTAAGGGTTTGTTATGGTACAATCTACTTTCCTTATCTATGGCGACTACTTGATCAAATATTTCATCGGGGTTTAAGTTACGCATGCGTTTTAAACGGGCTGTAGCACAAAACTTGCAATCTAGACTGCATCCAACCTGACTGGACACGCAAGCTGTGGTTCTATTTTCAGTTGGAATGAGAACGGATTCAACCACCAATCCATCATGAAGTTTCACCGCATTTTTAATGGTGCCATCTGAACTTTTCTGCATGCTATCAACCTCAATATGATTGATTACAAAATGGGCATCCAATTTATCCCTGGTCTCCTTTGAGATATTGGTCATCTCATCAAACGAATGAGCCGATTTACTCCAAAGCCATTCGTAGACTTGATTTCCTCGAAAAGCTTTATCACCCTCCTTCACAAAAAAATCACGCAACTGCTCTTTAGTCAGCGCCCTAATATCCTTTTTACTATCCTTCATCATATCAAAGATAATTGAATTACAAACAAAACAAGCCTTGTAAAAACAAGGCTTGAATTATTTTTGAAAATTATTTTCTACAAAATCAACATGGCATCACCATAGCTGTAAAATTTGTATTTTTCTTTTACAGCTTCTTCATAAGCCTTTTTCATGAAATCGTGACCTGCAAAAGCAGAAACCATCATTAATAAAGTGGATTTTGGGGTATGGAAATTTGTTACCATACAATTTGCAATACTGAAATCATAAGGAGGGAAAATAAATTTATTGGTCCATCCCTCAAATTCATTTAATGTTCCACTTGAAGACACAGAACTTTCCACAGCACGCATTACAGTTGTACCAACAGCACATACACGTCTTTTTTCTGCAATTCCTTTATTTACGGTTTCAACAGCAGCTTTTTCAATTAAAATCTCTTCACTATCCATTTTGTGCTTGGACAGATCTTCAACCTCAACAGGGTTAAATGTCCCAAGACCAACATGCAAAGTAATTTCGGCCAAATTCACTCCTTTAATCTCCAAACGCTTTAGCAAATGTTTTGAAAAGTGCAACCCCGCTGTTGGTGCAGCTACCGCTCCTTCCCTTTTAGCATAAATAGTTTGGTATCTATCTTCATCCTCTGGCTCTACCTCTCTTTTGATATATTTTGGAAGTGGTGTTTCCCCCAATTCTCTTAACTTGGTTCTAAAATCTCTGTAAGACCCATCATAAAGAAAACGAAGGGTTCTACCTCTAGAAGTTGTATTATCTATAACTTCAGCTACCAACGTCTCATCATCACCAAAGTACAACTTATTACCGATACGGATTTTTCTAGCTGGGTCAACCAAAACATCCCATAGTCTTTGCTCCTCGTTAAGCTCTCTCAATAAAAACACTTCAATTCTGGCTCCCGTTTTTTCCTTATTACCATATAATCTGGCAGGGAAAACCTTGGTGTTGTTAAGAATCATCACATCATTTTCATCAAAATAATCGATTAAATCCTTAAAGTATTTATGTTCAATAGTTTGAGTTTTTCTATCCAATACCATTAAACGTGCCTCATCCCTATTTTCTGAAGGATACTCAGCCAATAATTCACTGGGTAGATTGAAGTTAAAATGTGATAATTTCATCTGTTTGTTTTAAAATTTAAATTAAGCTTAAGCTTTATCTTACGTAAAGGGTGCAAATATACAATCTCAAACAAGGGGTTGTCAAGTATTTGACCAATTATTATTTGGAAAGGGCAACACCAATGACCTCAAGATCATCCCAAAAGGCTTTATAAGACTTGGTTACCACCATGGCATCCTTAATTTTCAAAGTTGTTTTTAACGCCAAAGGAGCAAATGCCATAGCCATTCTATGGTCATGATAGGTCTCTATTTCTATATTTGAATTTAAGGAAGTAGAGCTTTCCAAATGCAAGCTTTTATCTGTAATTGAAACAATGCCTCCCAATTTTTTAATCTCGGTCTTTAAAGCTTCCAACCGATCAGTTTCCTTTATTTTTAAAGTATGTAACCCTACCAAATCACACTTAATTCCCAAACCCAAACAGGTTACGGCAATAGTCTGTGCGATATCGGGACAGGTAACCAAATCAAAATGCTTTTCATCTAAATTGATTTCAACTTTTTCAAGAACTATGGAATCTTCTAGAAAGGTAGTTTGCACGCCGAATTCCTTATAAATATTGGCTAAGATAGAATCTCCTTGAAGACTGCTCTCTTTATAACTACTCAATGTTATTTGGGTACCAATATCACTTAAAGCAACAAAACTGTAAAAATAGGATGCCGAAGACCAATCGGATTCCACCGCAATCGTTTTGGGGGTCATCTGACCCTTTGGATACACTTTAATAGTTTGATTTTCAAAATGACCCTTAACCCCAATTTGATGAAGCAGTTGAAGGGTCATTTTTATATAAGGTATAGAAGTAATCTGACCATGCAAAGTAATTTCTAAACCTTGATCCAAACTTGGAGCCACCAACATAAGAGCCGAAATATACTGGCTACTTACATTAGCTGGTAGTGATATTTTTGATTTGATTAAATGAGATCCTGTAATTTTCAAGGGAGGGCATCCTTCATTTTCCAAATAATCAATTTGAGCCCCTAAATCACGAAGTGCATCCACTAATATTTGGATGGGTCGCTCCTTCATGCGATCTGACCCAGTTAAGGTAATGGTTCTTCCTTCCTGACTTGCAAAATAAGCGGTCAAAAACCGCATCGCAGTCCCTGCATGATGGATATCTATCACATCAGATTTGCTGTTAAGAGCCTTTTGCATCACTTCCGAATCATCAGAATCTGAAAGATTTGTAATACTTAATGCTGGATAAATGGCCTTAAGCAATAGAAGCCTATTAGACTCACTCTTAGATCCGCTAATCGTGATGTTTGATGCTTTCTTAAGTTGGGATGGATTGAGGGTGATTGTCATTATTTGAATATTAGCCTCAAAGATATTGAGGTAAAACAAGAAAAACTATTTCAATTTATTATTATTATGATGTCTATCGTGATCTCGTTTGGTTTTCTTGTCCATCTTTTTATCAAATGCTGCTTGCAGGTCAATTCCCGTTTGGTTGGCCAAACATAAAACCACAAAGACCACATCGGCTAATTCCTCACCCAAATCCTTCTCCTTATCACTCTCCTTTTCACTCTGCTCCCCATAACGTCGGGCTATAATTCTGGCAACCTCCCCTACCTCTTCAGTCAGTTGCGCCATGTTTGTCAATTCATTGAAATAACGAACACCGTGTTCTTTAATCCAATCATCAACCTCTTTTTGTGCATGTTTGATATCCATGTTATACTTTTTTGAGAACAACTTTTTCATTTTCCTTATCTACCATTTCTTGAAAAAAGGTCTTGATAGATTTATAATAATTGGCAGGAATCAAGGATGAATTAATATCTGACTCCATCATTAATTGAACAGATGAATTAGCACCTTCTGTAATTTTAAACTTAAAGGTACCTAAATTATCTGGAAGCGAAAAAGCCACTGGTTCTGGGATACTCTCAACTTCATAACCTTCAGGAATTACCACATTAATCATATATTTACTTCCTGATGGGTAACCAAAGTCAATAGGAAATTCCCTTTTTTCTAATTTAAAAGGATTCTCTAAATCTCGCATAAAAAACAAAGGAGAAAAATAAATTTTATCGCCTATTACTTCGGCCTGTGACTCCTTAGTAAAGGAATAGGTTTCCATAACCGGCTTGCTAAAATCTAAATCATTTGCAACATTAAATTCTTCTATTTCCATACCTCCATAGGTATTCTCTTTAGACTGAATGAATGATTCCTGCTCTGAACCTATGTATTTCTCTCTATATTTAAGAGCATTGTGATTTGAAAATACCGTTCTAATAGAGCCATTAATAGATCCTTGTTCATCAAGAGTTACCATCGCTGAGACTGTATTTTTAGCCTTAATTGAAGGGTATAAATTTACAGTAGTTGAAGATCCATCATTCCTTATAACTCTCCCCTCCCAGTTTAAGGTTCTTGTAGGTAACACATTGGGCGTACTAAACTTGCTGGTGGCATCCAATAAAACAAAACCATTATCACTCTTCACACTGGCAATTACATAATTGTAACCGTCTATAGTTGGGAATAAAGGGATTCCATTTGATCGTGTACTTACTAATACAGGGTAAGATTCCAAGCCCGCATAACGCATCATAGAGGTTAACATCAAATTAATTTCAGCCACATTTCCACTTCTTTCTTTGTAGGCTCTTTTAACTCCATTATCCGTTAATTTTCCATAATACCCATTCCAAGACATGTGATTTCTTACATACCCAAAAATCAAGGCGATTTTTTCCAGATCATTTGTGGCAGATTCCAAAAGTTGATCTATATGGTCATCATAATAACCAGACTTATTAAGCTCACTTCCAAAAGAATCATTTTTATAAATTGTTTTAACAACATCTTCCCAGGTCGTGGAATAATTTGTCACGGTCGATTGTGGAAATTGTGTATAAGACAATTCAAACTTCACTGTAGAACGATAATTATCAATATTGCCAACGTAGGGCTCATCTCTTAAAGCTGGAATATCCTTTAAGTTAAAACTATATTTATTTGTTCTAAAGTCCACATCACTTCTGCTAGTGGTGCCCGTTCCCGAATAGGCACCATAAGAATTTCCATACTGAGCCTTTGATGCGAAGGTGATTTTCTCATTCCCGGTTTCCAAATTAGGCGAGATTGGCAAATAGCCTCTAGCATTAATTTTATAGTTGAAATATTCTGGGGATTTGAAACTGGCTTCCAAATTCATAATTGGTATGTCCGTCTGTAGAACAAAGTCATCAACATTACTCAAAAATGGAGACTCCACACGATATTTTATATCTATTACAGAACCTACAGAAATATTTGGCATGGTTATTTTTACATGATCTCTATATTTAGAAACTTCCTCTTCAAAAATACCATCATTCTTTAATTTGATTTCTTCCAACTTTCCACCAACCAAATTATAGGTGTAAGCTTTTAAACCACTATAAGATTCACTATCACTTCTTGAATCACTTTTATAAAGACTTATTATTTGAGTGGCGTGATCAAAGCCATCTGCATCGTAAATTTTTATACGCTCAAATATTTCAGTAATTAAATGAAAGCCCTTATTCTCAGTGTAATTAATATAGGACCTCCTAGATTTGTACAAATAAGCTGCATTGGCACTAGAATCTATGGGACATTTTTTTTGGCTCACTTCTTCTTTGCTCACCTTTCCAAATCGAAAATCTTGAGCAAAAGCTGAACAAGTAATTAGTAAAAAAAATAGGAGTAGGTTAGTTGTGTTTTTCATTTTTTAGGATTTATTTTTTAAGATGATTTTTGCATTGTCTTGTTTGGAAACTTCAACCAAAAAATCTCTGAATTCTTGATATTCTTCTTTTGTATAAGCCCCCTTATTTAGCTTGAAAGTTCTACGATATAAAATATTTCCCTCATCATTCTCAGATACCGAAATTCGATACCATCCATATTTTGACTTTAACTCAAAATCGTTAAACAGTCCCTCTACGACTAAATCATCTCCTAAATGAATTTCTGTTTCATCTTCATCCACAAATCCTCTTTCTACTTCAAAAGGCAGGTTTCTTTCCTTATATTTTGGTGGCACATTGGAATACCTATTAAAAAGGTTAGGATTAATTAAAATATCCTTTCCTGCTTGCATTCCATAGTTACTTAAACTCAAATCAATTTGTTCTAAAAACATAATAGAATCCTTGTCATTCTCAAATTGTGTTTTATCAATTCTCAAACTATTCAAATAACTCCAATATCTCTTTTTGTAATACAGTTCTTGATCTCTTTTTGTTGAAGTCTCAAGAAAATAATGCTCCCCATACTGAGAGCCAAATGATCTAATTAATACGTTGGCATGAACGGTTCCATCATTTGATAATTCTACTTTTGATTTTGTAGTTTGTAAATTATCTTCATCCAGATATTTCCGGGTGTGTACAATTTTGCCCCCTTCTGGTGTTACTACAAGGGCATCTCTATCATCTGTGAAATTAGCATTATAACCAAACGGAGCTGTTTGACTAGTACATTCTAACCAAATGTAATCATCCTCATGTGGGATAGTAAGAATCATATGGTTCCCTTGCACTGCTGAAAATTCTGAATCAAAATTCTGAAGTTCATCACTTCCGTATATCAATGTGTGATAAGAAGTAACACCTACCTCATTTAACAAAGCCTTGGTATAGTTGGTCAAACCTTTACAATCTCCATAACCCAGTCTATCCACATCTTCTGCATACATGGGCTTCCAACCTCCAATACCCACTTGAACACTTATATATCGTGTTTTCTTTTGAACATACTCATAAACAATTTTAGCCTTTTCCAACTCGGTGGAAGCAGTCTCTGTAAGCGACTTAATTTCAGCTTTTACAGTTTCGGGCAAAACTTGTGTATCAAAAAGCAACTTATCATTGTACCATTGGCCAAATGTTTTCCAGTCATAATTAACGCCTCTCACTCCTTCCATATCAAAATCAATCAAAGCTGCTTTTAATCTTGGAGCGTAAACATAAAAATTAGGGGAATATGCCTCTGGCTTTAAAGCTTGCAGATGGGATGCCTTAAAGTGAAAGTCAGATAATTTTTCAATACCAAATGGCTCAAAATTAGTTGTCTTAACTTTAAGTTCGACCCCCGAACTATTCTGAATTTTATACTCGGCTTCTTCAGTACTCACATAAAACCCTTCTATGGGTCTCCAACCTGGCAAAAAGGCTGTCGAACGGTATTCAACAACAGATTCAATTTTTACTGTGTACGGATAAGCAATAGGTGTATATCTCAAATACTTAACTCTATTGTCGGCATATAATGTACCATTACTTACGGCACTTTGATCTTCAAAATCCTTCTTTTTGAATTTATTGATTTCCTTTCCAAGACTGTTATAAATTCGCACTTCCAAGCTTTTAATATTGGTATTTTCATCATAGAAAAAAACGGCTCCAATATCATCATCTCCCTTTTTATTTAAAACCGTGACGATTCGAGTGTTTGTATGGACAAATCGATTGTAAGAAGTAATATCAATTAAAATATCATCCTGCCTAACAACCGCATTGGCACTTTCTGTTAGTTCTTTAGGTAATGTTAAGGATGTAAATTTTGATTGGTCTTGAGATTGAGAATAAAAGGGTAATACCAGTAATAAAACCAGTTGAAATAAATTTGGGCGCATTCCTAAAATTTTTGGAATGTAAATTTATGAAATTTTTAAGATTTTTTTCACACTTTTTCCTTCGTATCTATGATAATAGTCACAGGTCCATCATTAATTAAATCCACCTTCATATCGGCACCAAACTCACCTGTTTGAACAGAATCTCCTAATTCCTTCTCAAAAGAATCTATAAATGAATGATATAACGGAATGGCAACATCTGGTTTGGCCGCATAGATATAACTTGGTCTGTTTCCTTTTTTTGTACTGGCATGCAGTGTAAATTGACTAACAACTATGGCCTTCCCGGAAACATCCAAAATGGATTTGTTCATGACCCCTTCAGAATCAGGAAAAATTCGAAGATTTGCAATTTTTTTGGAAAGCCAATTAATATCCTCCTGAGTATCATCTTCAACAATACCTAATAGAATCATTAACCCAGTTTCTATTTGCGCTACTTTTTTATGATCAATAGTTACGCCGGCCTGAGATACTCTTTGAATAACTGCCTTCATGAACTATTCTTGATCATAATTATCGGTTCGGTAATGTTCCTCTTCTCCTTCTAAAATTTGAAGGTAACTTCGATACCTTGAGAAAGCTAATTCATCTTTATCCAAGGCTTCCTTAACGGCACATTTGGGTTCATCTACATGAATGCAGTTGTTGAACTTACAGTATTGTTTTAATTCAAAAAACTCTGGAAAATAATCGCCAACTTCTTCCTTGTCCATATCGACCACGCCAAATCCTTTGATTCCTGGTGTGTCAATAATTTGCGCATCAAAGCTTAAGTCAAACATTTCGGCAAAGGTAGTTGTATGTTGCCCTTGGGAATGCTGCATTGAAATTTCCTGAGTCTTTAAATCCAAATTGGGTTCAATGGCATTAATCAATGTGGATTTACCAACACCTGAATGACCTGCAAACATACTAACCTTTCCTTCCATCAAACCTTTTACTTGGTCAATATTCTTACCGGTCTTAGCTGAAATCCCAATACATTCATATCCAATCTGCCTATATAAATGAGCCAAATACTTAACTTCCATTAAGGTATTCTCATCATACACGTCAATTTTATTGAAGAGTAAAATAGCCTTTATAGAATAAGCTTCTGCTGTGACCAAAAACCTATCAATAAAACTCGTGAAAGTTGGTGGATTATCAATGGTAACCAACAAAAATACCTGATCAACATTAGAAGCAATGATATGTGTTTGCTTCGATAGATTAACAGATTTTCTAACAATGTAATTTTTACGGTCATGAATGTGATGAATGACACCGGTCGTTTCATCATTCTTCGTTTCCAATTCAAAATCAACTACATCACCTACAGCAATTGGGTTGGTACTTTTAATACCTTGAATACGGAACTTACCTTTAATTCGGCATCGATATTCAACACCCAAATCAGTCTTGACCGTATACCAACTACCAGTAGATTTATAAACCGTTCCTGTCATGAGTCAAATTTAGGGCAAAATATGGATTTAACAGCCCTATTATCTTGTTTTAAGCCCTTAATTTAAATGCCCCTAAGTAAGAAGGGGCATCTTTTATTTATTAATAACTTTTTCTTGATGGTTGATAGATTCTTGATGAATCGCTTTAAACATTTTCAAAATAAACTCCTCACTAAGTCCTTTGTCTTCTCCTTCCAAAACCATTTTCCCTAAAATTTCATTCCATCGCTTGGTTTGAAGCACCGCTACATTTTTTTGCTTTTTTAATTGGCCTATGCCATCAGAGACTTTCATTCGCCTTCCCAAAAGATCGATTAATTGGTTATCTAAAACATCAATTTGAGCCCTAAGGTTGTTCAATTGATTAGAGTATTCAGCTTCAGGATCTGTTTCCTTTCTCACCTTCAAATCTTTCATAATCTGAACCAGTGCTTTGGGCGTTACTTGTTGTGCAGCATCACTCCAAGCATTATCGGGATCAAAATGGGTTTCAATCATCAACCCATCAAAATTAAGATCTAAAGCTGTTTGGGATACATCAAAAATCATATCGCGTTTACCAGTGATATGAGACGGGTCATTTATCAATGGTAAGTCTGGGAACTTGGTTTGTAACTCAATCGCCAACTGCCACTCTGGGTTATTTCTATACTTCGTTTTTTCATAAGTTGAGAAACCTCTGTGAATGACACCCAGATTTTTAATATTTGAGGCATACAACCGTTCAATGGCCCCAAGCCACAATGGCAAATCTGGGTTCACTGGGTTTTTGACCAATACTATTTTATCGGTTCCCCTAAGCGCATCAGCAATATCCTGTACAATAAACGGACTAACAGTGGAGCGAGCACCTATCCAAAGCAGATCAATATCATGCTCTAAGGCTAATTCCACATGGTTTCTATTGGCAACTTCTGTAGCCGTTTTTAGACCAGTCTCTTTTTTTACCTTTTGCAACCATTTTAAGCCAAGTGCACCTACTCCCTCAAAATTACCTGGCCTGGTTCTTGGCTTCCAAATACCTGCCCGATAGTAATTAACATCTGTATCTTTTAAATCATGTGCTATTTTCAATACTTGCTCTTCAGTCTCTGCGCTACATGGTCCAGCAATTACCAATGGATGTGGTAATTCCATGGCGTCCAACCACCCTCTCAATTCTTTCTTGTTTTCCATATTCTATTTTTTTTCTAACCCGTTTAAAATGTCTTTTATGTGATTTGTATTTTCCATTTCATTGAAAATCTCGTCATAATTATCTGACTCCAGAAAATCCTTAAAACTCACCAAATTGTGTATATATTCATTTAATGTTTCAACAACATTCTCTTTATTCTGTTTAAATATAGGTGTCCACATAGCAGGCGAACTTTTTGCTAACCTTACCGTTGAAGCAAATCCACTACCTGCCAAATCAAAAATGTCTTTCTCATTTTTTTCCTTTTCAATAACAGTTTTACCCAGCATGAATGCACTTATGTGTGACAAATGCGATACATAAGCGATGTGTTTGTCATGTGCTTCAGGATTCATGTAGCGAATACGCATACCCATAATTTGAAAAATATTCAAGGCCAACTCCTGAAGTTTAAAAGCTGTTTTCTCAACCTCACAAATGATGTTTGTTTTTCCATGAAACAAGCCTTCAAGAGCAGCACTAGGACCAGAAAATTCGGTTCCTGCAATGGGATGGGTTGCCAAAAAATTTCGCCGTTTTGGATGATTTGCAACCGCTTTACAAATATCTGCTTTTGTACTCCCTGATTCCATAACCAAGGCATCATCATGAATTAGATCTAGGACCTGGGGCAGCAAATCTACCGAGGCATCAACTGGTATACTTACAATTACAAAATCAGCTTCTTGAACATCGGTCAACTGAGCCTTTTTATCAATAATACCCAGGTTTAGAGCTTCATCCAAATGATCAGGATTTTTATCAATCCCATAAATGACCATCTCCGGATTCATTCGCTTGACATCCTTTGCTATACTTCCACCAATTAGACCAACTCCAATGATATATAAGTTTTTTATCATCTTTTTTATTTTACTCTAGCTATTGCTTCTTCTATGACATCTGTAGGTGAGCATAGTGAAAACCTGACGTAACCTTCACCATTACTTCCAAATATGGTTCCCGGAGGAATGAAAATATGATTTTCCTTTAACAATAGATCTATAAATTCTTCTGATTTGACTCCTTCTGGCAATCTAGCCCAAACAAACATACCTACAGCCTTTCTATCAAAGGTACAGTTAAGCGCTTCTGCCAATTCCCACATCAATTCCCGGCGTTCCCTATAAACATCATTTAAGCTAACATACCACATCTTTGAACACTTCAATGCTTCTATAGCTCCTTTCTGAATGCCATAAAACATGCCAGAATCCATATTGCTTTTTACTTTTAAAACATGGGACAATCTTTCTGAATTCCCCATAAGCATACCCACACGCCAACCAGCCATATTGAAGGTTTTACTGATGGAATTCATTTCCAAACACACCTCTTTTGCTCCCGGAATCTCTAGGATACTTCTTGGATTCTCATTCAAAATAAAACTATACGGATTATCATTAACCAACAAGATATTGTGTCTTTTTGCAAAGGCTACCAATCTGATCAAGACAGCTTCTGAAGCTACTGCTCCAGTTGGCATATTTGGATAGTTAATCCACATAATCTTCACCTTGCTCAAATCCCGTTCTTCCAATTTTTCGATATCTGGAATCCATCCGTTTTCTTCTGTTAAGTCATAAAAAACAGGAACAGCTTCAACCAATTTAGTTACCGAAGCATAAGTAGGGTACCCTGGATTTGGAATTAACACCTCATCCCCTTCATTTAAAAAAGCCATGGATATATGCATGATCCCTTCCTTACTCCCCATAAGCGGCAATACTTCGGTAGTTGGACTCAAATACACATTGAATTGATCTCTATAAAAAGACACCATGGCCTCCCTTAATTCAGGCAATCCCTGATAACTCTGATATTTATGGGCATTGGAGTGGGACAAACTCTCAACCAAAGTAGAAATCACCTTGGTTGGCGGTGCTAAATCGGGGCTCCCTATCCCTAAATTAATAATGGGCTTACCACTTGCCATTAACACATTAACCTCCCTTAATTTTTTAGAGAAGTAGTATTCTTCTACCGTTTGAAGTCTCTTAGCTACTTCAATCATATCTTTGCATTTTTATATTCTCCCAACACTTTAAACTCTTCTGCCATGATTTCAATGAGTGCTTTTGCCTTTTTGAAATCGGTTATTTTATCAAAGGTCACATCAACAAAAAAGGCATATTTCCACGGTGTATTGATCTTTGGCAAGGATTGAATTTTGGTTAAATTCAACCTACAATCACTCATCACATTTAAAACTGCAGCTAGACTGCCTCTTTTATGCTCCAATTCAAACCGTATGGAAGCTTTATTGATGTCTGCTTCTGGTACCAAGGAATTTTGTTTTTTAACCACCACAAAACGCGTTTCATTATGCTTGATGGTTTGAATGCTTTCTGCTAAAATTTCCAAATCAAACAATTCAGCAGCTAATTTGCTGGCAATCGCAGCAACGTGTTTCAATCCCTTTTCACGAATTCTTTGAGCTACCTCAGCCGTATCCTTATCTTCAATCAACTTAATATGCGGATATTGTTTAAAGAATTCCTTACACTGAAGAAGCGCCATAGGGTGAGAATACACCTCATGAATATCTTGCAGTTGCTGCCCTGGAAGTGCCATTAACTGATGTTGCACATCTAAATAATATTCCCCCACAATATGAAGGTTATGATTATCCAACAAGGCATAATTAGGAATAATCGAACCAGCGATGGAGTTTTCAATAGCCATAATCACAGCATCTGTTATACCATCCATAAGGCTTTGAACTACCCCATCAAAAGTAAGACACTCCTCAACATGCACCTCCCTACCAAAATAATCTTCTGCAACAATATGATGAAAGGAACCTTTCACTCCTTGAATGGCTACCGATCTAATGGTCTCTACCGTATTTATCATTTCCTTAATTACTTAAATCTTTAATTGACATCAAAAAAAAAGTCTCGATTAAAATCGAGACTTTTTATAGAATTTATCTTTTTGCAAATTACACATACAAAGTCTCGTTCCTTTCGCTAAAAAAGAAATAAAACCAGTTAAAATATGTATTTGCGCTTATTGTGTTCATAATCTGTTTGCTAAAGTAAATAATAAATTCAAAAAACAAAATCTTTTTAGAAGTAATTAGCATTTCCTTATAATTAAGGTATGTAGAGATAGGTAATTATATTATTTTTGAAAGTAAAATCGACTTTTACTATGTCTATTGAAGTTTCAAATATCACAAAAATATATGGTGAACAAAAAGCCCTAAATGCAATTTCATTTAAGGTCTCCAAACCTGAAATCGTTGGCTTTTTAGGTCCTAATGGCGCAGGCAAATCAACTATGATGAAGATTCTCACCACCTATTTGGAACCTTCTGAAGGACATGCCAAAGTTAACGGCTTCGATTTAGGTAGTGAAAAACAACAAGTCCAACAAAGCGTTGGTTATCTACCTGAGCATAACCCATTGTACTTGGAACAATATGTCAAGGAATATTTAGCCTTTAATGCCGGAGTTTATGGGGTTAAAAAATCGAGAGTGGAAGAAGTTATCGAACTTACGGGATTAACACCAGAGGCCCACAAAAAAATCGGACAACTATCTAAGGGATATAGACAACGTGTGGGATTGGCAAATGCGCTACTACATGATCCTGATGTTTTAATTTTGGATGAACCTACCACGGGACTAGACCCCAATCAATTGGTAGACATCAGACATTTGATTAAAACCATCGGCGAAACTAAAACGGTATTTCTTTCCACCCATATCATGCAAGAAGTGGAGGCGATGTGTGACCGAGTTATTATAATCAACAAGGGAGAAATTGTTGCTGATAAAACCTTAAAAGAATTAAGAGGCGGACAGGAACAAGTGGTCATCGTAGAATTTGACTACCGAGTAGAGGATGCTTTTCTTTTAAAACTCCCCAAGGTAAAACAAGTAATCAACACCCATGATTTTGTTTATGAGATTACTTTTTCTACTTCTGAAGACATGCGTTCCCATGTGTTTGATTTTGCCCATGACAACCAACTTAAAATCCTGCAATTAAACCAGAAAAATGAAAGTCTGGAGAGTTTGTTCAGGGAGCTGACTAAAAAATAGACCATGAATTTTTTATTTCGTTTATTATTGTTGGCAATCTCCTTATCGAGTTTAAATCTTGCCCATTCTCAAATTGCAATTGACGCTTACAGTAAGGAAATTAAAGCCTTACAAACGGAAGAAGCTATCGATGCCTATTGGAAGCATTTAGAGAATCTAGATCAAAAAGTCCTATTGAATTCCGGTAATATTAGGCAACACGATTCGATTTCTTTGAGTCTTTTAACCCGTACAGCTTTATTGTTTGAAATTCACGGTCCCAAATCATACAAACCGAACAATACGGTTCCACTTTTAAATATTGCCCACAATTGGAACGGGGAAGCGCTATTAGCCTTTTGGCCTATTATTCTGGAATGTAAAAAAACTGGAGGCGTTATAAATGTATTTGGTGGCACCTATCCTGCCTATGAACTTGAAGCCATTTCTTTGGCCTTTTACAGGTATTCCTTATCCAATCAAGAGAATAAGTATGACGCTTTAATGAAGCAAATAAAAGTTAAAGAAGACAAACCTATAAGCAAAAAGTTAGTTGAAATTTATAACAAAGACCTCAAATTGTATCAGTTGAGGGAAAAGGAAGTAAATGGAAAATGGTTTATTCAGAGTTTCAAGGACAGCAAAGAAGCCGAGACTTTTGAATTTGTTACAATGTCAAACGGGTTATTATATGTTAAAACGGGTGAAAGAATTCAAAAATTAAATCTCATAGATACCCGGGGAAAATCTAAGCTATTTAGAATCGAAAATGAACCTTTCGGATGGGTTTATGAATTAACAAATGATGGTTATTTAAGTTTGAAAGACGAGCAGGGAACTGCTTTGATAAACTACACTAAAGTCTAATTAAATAGATAAATGAAAGCTTGGAAAGTTTGTTTAGATACCACACAAAGTAATTGCCATAAATTTTATGAATGATATTTTTCAAGCCGTTTATAAATCGTTGAAATTTCTTTCAAAGGTTTCTGGGTTTACATATCATGAAGTCAATATCATTATCTATTATATATTAACACCCTTTATTTTGGTTTACTTTTTAGGCAAAGTTGTTTCTAATAAGAAATTGGTTTATATATACCTTTTGATAATCTTTTTAATTCTATTAATCATTCCGGACTTTGAAGCGTTCTCAACCAAACTTTTTAATTATTCTGTAGACTTTTTGAACTGGTTTAAAATTTTAGGGTTGAATTATGTTCAGGCATCAGTCGTTATTTGTGTTCTTTTGCCTTTTATGCTACTGATCTTTTTAATATTAAAGAACAAAAGAAATCCAAAAACAAACTCTCATTAGTCAAAAATCAAAGCTCCAGTATAAAACTGCTCTACATCCACAACTGTAGGTTGGCTCACTGAAATCAAATCTCCAGGTCCGCGAAGTTCTCCCGTTAACTGTTGTTGGGGATTCACAACCATATCATTACTTCCCCGATGATAGACATCCACATTTTGTGCAATCAAGTTAGCCCCTTCAAACCTCCCTGCTCCTGAAAAGAAGCGAACCGACAAATTCTCAACCGAGCCAGACACATACACAAAAGACATGTTGTTGGTAATGACACTTAGCTGTTGCATGTTCGCAACTTGCAATCTAAAGTCTCCTGTTGTAAAAGTCCCGGGAGCATTGAAATCTTCAGAAATCAAGGTTAATTGATCATACTCCAAAACACCTTCTGAAGAAATGTCATATTGTGTGGAACTTCTAATTTCAGATACATTTGGCGCTTGAACATAGACTTTGGTCAAGGCGTAATCCCTAACAAAATTACATGTATTGTTATCTGTAATTTGCAATTGCTCTCCAATAACCTCAGCCGTAATATCATTCATGAGATTCTCACCACTTTCTATAGTAACTAAAAACTCCGGACCTTGTTTTATGATAAGTTCGACATCTCTATTTACCAAAATAGTTTCAAAAGCCGTAACAGGAACTTCCTTTTGAATGGTATTACCCGCCTTTTGAAAACAATCGTTCGCGTCTTCACTATTGCAAGCAAAGACCAATATTAACATGATGTAAAATATTCTCTTCATATTACAACCTAACACCAATTCCAAATTCCACAGCCTCAGCTTTAGCACCGTGAGACTTTAAAGTTAATGCGCCAAACACTCTCTTTCCAAAATAGCGCTTTAAACCAACCCTAAAGTAAGTTCGTCCTTCAAAATCATAAGGATAATAAACATAATAGCCCACTTGGGTCAAGATAGAGGTCTTATTGATAAATAGTTCGTGACCAGCAAATAAACCAACACGTTTCCAATCTTCATTTCCTGAAACACCTTCTTCTGGAAATGCCACAGACTGATAATAGATGAGCTCTTCTAAAAACTTTGCAAAAAACAAATCAGCTCCCAATTGAACAGCACTTTTATGGCTCAACCGCTTATCGGCATAACCTGAAACAACAAAAAATGGAAACTGACCACTATCAATGACATCACTTTCATTAATCCCCCCTCTTAAAACCACATTGAATTTGATGGGTTCCGTAAATTTTTCTTTGGTTAAACTATATTGATATTCTGGATCTTCTTCCTCCAAATTATAGGTGACTCCCAAATTAATCGCGATGGTATTAACACTTGTATTGGGAGCTCTTACATTAGCATTTGAATAGTGCAACAAACTCAATCCAGCTTGAATACCAAATCGATCAAATAACCGCTCTTTTCGGTAATTAAGCATCAAGTAAGTACTGCTTAGGATATGTGTCCCAAAAGCAATATTTTTTGGATTTTCATACTTGTCATACGGATTGGTATTATAGGCCAAACCTTGACCGACCCGCAACATCAAATGCCTTTTTAAAAAATAAAAATTGTAGTGGGCATATACCGAATAACTGGTGCCCAACACATCATTCTTTAAATTCTGATAGGCAAATGACACCCCATAATCGGGATAATTATAACGTTGCTCCCAATCTTGAAAGCCAAAGGTTCTTTTGTTCCAACTAAAAATAAACCCTTCGGGATGCCCTTGAATGAGGCCTAGAATATCATTGTTGTGTAGTGCGATATTCCCCTTAAAGTAATTCAATTCAAAGTTATTGGTGTACTGTTGCTCCTGAGCATAAAAAGCCATAGAAGCCAAACACAAAATCACCGTGAAAAAATATTTCATAAAGAGGATTATGCGGCAAAAATAGCAGAATATTTAAAACAATTCTGATGCAATAGCCTTAATGTTGTCACTTTTTCCCATGGAATAATAATGCAGCACGGGCACACCAGCTTCCAACAATTCTTTGGATTGATTGATACACCATTCAATACCAACCTGCCTGACGTCTTTATTATCCTTACAGTTCTCTACAGCATCTATAAGTTCTTGAGGCAAATCAATTTTAAAAACCTGTGGAAGCACCTGCAAATGACGCTTTACGGCAATAGGTTTTATCCCCGGAATAATAGGCACATCAATTCCTGCAAGTTTGGCCGCCTCCACAAATTCAAAGTATTTTTTATTATCAAAAAACATTTGTGTAACCACATAATCAGCTCCGGCTTCCACCTTTTGTTTTAGCCGTTTTAAATCTGATTGCAATGAAGGAGCTTCAATATGTTTTTCTGGATAACCTGCCACTCCGATACAAAAATCTGCCTTATCACTCGCTTCAATAACATCATGAAGGTAATGCCCTTTATTTAGATTTTGGATTTGTTCTACCAAATCAGTAGCATAGGTATGACCGCCCTTAGTGGGTTCGAAGTATTTTTGGTGACTCATAGCATCACCTCGAAGTGCCATAACATTTTCAATTCCCAGATAATGACAATCTACTAGCAAATACTCGGTTTCTTCTTTAGTGAAACCACCACACAACACATGCGGTACGGTATCCACATCATATTTATGTTGAAGCGAAGCACAAATACCTACCGTTCCAGGACGCATTCTCGTTATTTTGCGGTCTAGTAACCCATCTTTTTCTATATAGACATATTGTTCCCGGGATGTAGTGACATCAATAAAAGGAGGCTTGAACTCCATTAATGGGTCAATGTTGTTATATAATTCCTGAATGTTGCTACCCTTGGTAGGCGGAATGATTTCGAAAGAAAATAAGGTTTTGCCTTTAGCTTGTTTAATATGTTCGGTTACCTTCATAATGCGTCATAGCCAAACCCAATCTAAGTCGTTAGGTAAGCCATCAACAAGGAAACTGCAGTCATTAAAACTAACTGAACAGCAAAGCGTATTTCTAATCTGAATTTACTCATGATTTTTCCTTTTTTTGACTATACGAACTTAGCTTATAATTTGGATTTCTATTTTAATTTAATTCTATTTAATGGTTAAGTTTCTGCCAAGTTTGGATTAAGCCATTTCCTGGCTTCATCCTCATTTATCTGTCTTCTTTTGGCATAATCCTTTAACTGATCTGTTGTAATTTTCCCCAAACCAAAATACTTGGCTTCTGGATTTCCAAAATAATATCCACTTACACTGGCTGCAGGCCACATGGCTAAGCTTTCAGTAAGTTTTACACCTATGTTTTCTTCAACACGTAACAGATTCCAAATGGTATGTTTCTCCAAATGGTCTGGACATGCTGGATAACCAGGTGCTGGACGAATCCCTTTATAGGCTTCGGAAATCAATTCTTCGTTGGATAAGGTTTCTTCAGAAGCATAACCCCAAAATTTAGTTCTTACCTCTTGATGTAAATATTCGGCAAAGGCTTCTGCAAGTCTATCTGCCAAAGCTTTGATCATAATAGCATTGTAATCATCGTGATTTTTCTCAAAATCTTTGGCCAATTCCTCAGTCCCAAATCCTGCGGTTACACAAAAGGCACCCATATAATCTGATTTTCCCTCCGCTTTTGGAGCTACAAAATCTGCCAAAGCAAAATTAGGAACCCCTTCCCGTTTCTTAAGTTGTTGACGTAAAGTCAAGAATGTTTCCAATACATTTCCTTGCTCATCATACAACTCAATGTCATCATCATTGATGCTATTTGCAGAAAACAATCCGAAGACCGCTTTAGCTTTTAATAGCTTTTCATCAAACACTTTTTGAAGTAAAATTTTAGCATCAGAAAAAAGCTCAGAGGCCTGTTTACCAACCACACCATCGGTTAAAATATCAGGGTACTTTCCATGCAAATCCCAACTTCTAAAAAATGGGCTCCAATCAATGTAATCCTCTAATAAGGTGATATCAAGCGACTCTAAAACTTGAACTCCCAATTGATTAGGTTTTACAAGTTCTGAGGAACTCCAATCTATTTGAAATTTATTTTCTCTTGCGGCTTCAATTGAAATGTATTCCTTTTGTTTTCCTCGCTTTAAAAATTGCTCACGGAATTTCTCATACTCTTCCCTAATTTGATCTTTATAAACACGGCTGTCCTTTTGCAAGAGATTCCCAACCACGGTTACTGCTCGGGACGCATCATTGACATGCACGACTGTATTCGAGTAATTCGGCGCTATCTTCACTGCGGAATGTGCTCTAGAGGTGGTGGCTCCTCCTATCATCAAAGGAATATTGAAATTTTGCTTTTCCATTTCCTGAGACACATAAACCATCTCGTCTAAGGACGGAGTAATCAACCCACTTAAACCGATGACATCTACATTCTCCTTTTTAGCAATTTCAATAATTTTTTCTGGGGGTACCATAACCCCTAAATCCACTATTTCATAATTGTTACATCCCAAAACCACACTAACGATGTTCTTCCCAATATCATGGACATCCCCTTTTACAGTGGCCATAAGAATTTTTCCATTTGATCTTTGGGCATCACTTTTTTCAGCCTCAATAAAAGGTTGTAGATAAGCAACCGCCTTTTTCATCACTCTTGCCGACTTAACAACCTGTGGCAAGAACATTTTCCCACTACCGAACAAATCACCAACCACATTCATCCCTGCCATCAAATGACCTTCAATGACTTCAATAGGACGTTCCACTGATTGTCGCGCTTCTTCCACATCTTCCACAATAAAGGCATCTATTCCTTTTACCAATGCATGGGTTATTCGATCTTGCAACGGGTCATTTCTCCACTCTTGGGTTTTAACCTCACCCTCCTTTTTTTGATCCTTTACTGTCTCGGCAAAATCCAATAAACGCTCTGTCGCATCATCCCGTCTATCAAACAGTACATCCTCAACATGCTCTAAAAGGTCCTTTGGAATTTCATCATAAACTTCCAACATGGTTGGGTTAACAATACCCAAATTCATCCCATGTTGAATGGCATGGTATAAAAAAGCGGCATTGATAGCTTCACGAACAACATTATTCCCTCTAAAGGAAAAAGACACATTACTAACTCCTCCAGAAACATTTGCATATGGAAGGTTTTCTCTAATCCATTTGGTGGCATTGAAAAAATCCAAAGCATTCAACCGGTGCTCATCCATTCCTGTTGCAACGGGAAAAATATTGGGATCGAAGATGATATCCTCTGGCGGAAAATTCACCTGATTCACCAATATGTCATAGGACCTTTTGCAAATATCAATTCGGCGTTGATAGGTATCTGCCTGACCTTCTTCATCAAATGCCATTACAATGACAGCAGCACCATAGCGCTTGATCAACTTAGCATGATGGATAAAGGTGTCCTCACCTTCTTTAAGACTAATGGAATTCACCACCGATTTTCCTTGAACCACTTGTAATCCTGCCTCGATAATTTCCCATTTGGAACTATCAATCATCACTGGCACTCTTGCAATATCTGGTTCTGATGCAATTAGATTTAGGAAGGTCACCATAGCTTGTTTGCCATCCAACATACCTTCATCCATATTTACATCAATAATCTGTGCACCTCCTTCCACTTGATCTCTAGCAACATCCAAAGCTTCGGTATAATTTTCTTCTTTAATCAACCGAAGAAATTTTCGGGAGCCAGTAACATTGGTTCGCTCTCCTACATTAATAAAATTACTTTCAGGGGTCACAATGAGTGGCTCCAACCCCGAAAGTTTTAAATATTTCATTTTATTTTTAGACATAATATTCCCTTTCATTAAACAGCTGCCCCAATACTTCTAGGTTCATATTTGGCAGCAACCTCAACAATAGCCTTTATATGTTCTGGTGTTGTTCCGCAACAACCACCAATAATATTAATTAAACCATCCTTTAAATAGGATTCTATCAAAACTTGCATCTCTTTGGCTGACTGGTCATATTCCCCAAATGCATTTGGTAATCCCGCGTTAGGATGTGCTGAAACCATAAAATCCGTGGCATGAGACAATCTTTGAAGATACGGTTTTAATTGATCGGCTCCCAAAGCACAATTGAATCCGACACTTAATAAAGGCACATGGGAAATGGAGGTTAAAAATGCTTCAACCGTTTGCCCTGAGAGGGTTCTTCCTGAAGCATCTGTAATAGTTCCTGATACCATAACTGGAATATCAATCTGGCGTTCTTCCTTTACTTCTTCTATAGCAAAAAGTGCAGCCTTTGCGTTTAGGGTATCAAAAATAGTTTCTACTAAAAGGATATCAACACCCCCATCGATTAAGGCTTCTACCTGTTCTTTATAGGCTATTCGAAGTTCTTCAAAAGTGATGGCTCTAAATTCTGGTCTATTTACATCAGGAGATAAACTAGCCGTCCTATTTGTTGGCCCAATACTTCCAGCAACAAAACGAGGCTTGTCTGGATTTTCTGCTGTAAACTTATCGGCCACTTCCTTTGCAATCCTAGCTGATTCATAATTCAGATCATAAACCAAATCTTCCATATGATAATCGGCCATCCCCACCGTTGTACTTGAAAACGTATTGGTTTCAACAATATCAGCTCCCGCTTCAAAATACTTAGCGTGTACTTCGGCAATTGCATTGGGTTGGGTCAAAGACAGTAAATCGTTATTACCTTTTAAAGGATATGGAAACTCTTTAAATCGTTCTCCACGGAAATCTTCTTCAGTAAATTTATAGCGTTGCAACATGGTTCCCATGGCACCATCTAAAACCAAAATTCGATTTTGTAACGCTTGTTTGAGTTTTGACATTTTAATATATATTTAAATGTCATCAGGAAAGGAGTGGAATTTACTCGGGGTTATCTGTCTCTAAAAAATCAGAGTAGAATTTAGCACCTTCTTTAAGAATAAAGGGTTGCTAAGGCTTCAACGGGTCTAGTCCCTCTGCCTTTCGTGATAACATCATTACATTTTAGAACTGCGGCAAAATAACGCAATAAAAATGGGATAACCAATTTTTATTCAAACAAATCAGAAGACAAATACCTATCTCCAATATCACAAATAATAGCCACAATCACCCCTGAATCAATACGTTCTGCTACTTTTAAGGCAGAGGCAACCGCCCCTCCACTACTCATACCAGCAAATACGCCTTCTTCTTTAGCTAACTTTTTAGCTGTTTCCTTTGCATCATCCTCACTGACCTCTATGACTTGATCGACCTTTTCCCTTTTAAATATTTTGGGCAAATAAGCCTCTGGCCACTTTCTAATCCCTGGAATTTTTGCTCCGTCCTTGGGTTGCGCTCCTACAATTTGTATGAGCGGATTTTGTTCCTTTAAATAGGTTGACACCCCCATGATCGTCCCAGTCGTTCCCATCGCAGAAACAAAATGGGTAACTTCCCCATGAGTGTCGTTCCAAATTTCTGGACCCGTTGATTTGTAATGTGCTTTCCAGTTATCGTCATTAGCAAATTGATTTAACATGAAATACCCCTTTTCTTCATGAAGTTTCTCCGCCAAGTCACGAGACCCTTCGATTCCCTCATCTGCAGGAGTTAAAATAAGTTCCGCTCCATAAGCTCTCATTGTCTTAATCCGTTCTTCGGTAGAGTTTTCTGGCATAATTAAAACCATATTCACGCCTAACAACTTAGCAATAAATGCCAATGCAATTCCCGTATTTCCACTGGTGGCCTCTACAAGCGTATCACCAGGTTTTATGTCTCCTCTTATTAATGCTTCAGAAATCATGTTGAAAGCAGCGCGGTCCTTGACACTACCGCCTGGATTCTTCCCTTCTAATTTCAAAAACAATCGGACACCTTCCTTCTGGAGTATGTTTTGAACCTCCACCATGGGTGTATTTCCAATTAAATCGGTAATAGATTGACTATTTATCATGCCTTTTTGTACTAATTTTTATTTCAGATTGATAGGTCACCAAGGAATTTGGGGGTACTGATTGTGTAATCCATACATTCGCACCAATGGTGCTATTGGCTCCAATAACGATATCACCACCCAAGATAGTGGCATTGGCATATATAGTTACATTGTCTTCAATGGTAGGATGTCTTTTTATTTGCGCTAAATCCTTTTTCACCGATAAACCTCCTAATGTAACACCTTGGTAAATTTTCACTTGGCTTTTAATAATGGCCGTTTCGCCAATAACGATACCCGTTCCGTGGTCAATAAAAAAGGATTCTCCAATGGTAGCTCCCGGGTGGATATCAATACCCGTTTTCCCGTGGATGTACTCACTCATCATTCTAGCAACAATGGGCAAGCCCAAATGTAAGATTTCATGACTCACCCTATGAACAGCAATGGCATGAAACCCTGGATAAGCCAAATATATTTCTTGAAGCCCTACACAAGCGGGATCATTTTTTTCAGTTGCCAAAGCATCCAAGTGAATGGCACATTTGATTTGTGGCAATTTCCCTAAAAATTGCTCCCAGACGGATTCTAGATTTTCATGTTGGAATTCAGAAGCAATAACAAAAAATTGCTCTTTCAGGTTTCCTAGCTCCTTTTGAAATGACTCCTCCTCATCAAATAAAGCGTAAAATAACTCCCTAGTAAAGGTTTTTACATTTTCCTTGATTCTTAAATTTATTTGCATGGATGGCTTTTATCGGTTGAATGTATAAATTTACTATACACGATTCATAAATCTTCTTAATACTTCCATAAAAAAAAGCTCCCTTTTGAACTAAATCAACAGGGAGCCAAACCAACTAAAAAAACTTAATCAATGGCTTGAACCACTGCTTTTGGGGCTTCCTTTCTACTTCCGTCAAAACCATCCACGCCACTTACTGTTGTATATTTTAGGACATATTTTTTTCCTGGATTGATAATTTTATAAGCCGACTGACACATTAAAGTGGCCTCATGGAATCCACATAGAATCAATTTTAACTTTCCTTCATAGGTGTTGACATCTCCAATGGCAAATACGCCAGGAATGTTTGTTTGATAATCCAACGTATCTACCTTGATAGCATTTTTTTCAATCTCCAGACCCCAATTAGCTATAGGGCCTAACTTTGGTGAAAGTCCAAATAGTGGGATGAAATGATCTGCCTCCAAGACGTACTCCTCCCCTTCTTTAGTGATGGTCAATCCTTCAACATGTTCAGCACCATGAATAGCCGTTACTTCTGCAGGTGTTATTAAATTTATTTTCCCTAATAATTTTAGTTCCTTCACCTTTTCTACAGAATCCAAAGCCCCTCTAAACTCATTTCTTCTATGAAATAGGGTTACCTCTTCAGCAATATCTGCAAGGAAAATACTCCAATCTAAAGCAGAATCACCTCCGCCCGAAATGACGACTTTCTTACCTCTATATATTTCTGGATTCTTAATAAAATAATCAACCCCTTTTTCTTCATAAAAGGCTAAATTATCCATCAATGGCTTTCTAGGTTCAAAACTACCAAGCCCTCCTGCAATGGCGACAATTGGGGCGTGGTGCTTGGTCCCCTTATTGGTGGTTACAATAAAAGAGTCATCTTCCAATTTCTCAATAGTTTCAGCACGTTCACCTAAAGTGAATCCGGGTTCAAACTGCTTTCCTTGTTCCAATAAATTTTTGGTCAAGTCTCCAGCTAATATTTCTGGAAAACCGGGAATATCGTAAATAGGTTTTTTAGGATAAATCTCAGAACACTGCCCACCTGGTTGAGGCAATGCATCTATTAAATGACATTTCAATTTCAACAATCCAGCTTCAAACACGGTAAATAGTCCCGTAGGTCCTGCTCCAATAATCAGGATGTCAGTTTTAATCATAACAAGGTTTTGTTTATTCTATTAATCTTTTAGTGAATTCGTTCAAGGCACTAACTTTATAGGCAAAGTCGCCTTTTAGCGTTTGTCGGTACCTGTTTAAGTTCTGCACCAGGTCATCAATATTTTCGGGAAGTACTTCCTCAAAAAACTGTCGTAATCTTTTGGCAGTAGTGGGAGATTTCCCATTGGTTGAAATGGCTATTTTCACATGGCCTTTGGTCACAATACCTCCCAAATAAAAATCACATAATTCTGGAGTGTCTGCTACGTTAACCAATAAATTTCTTGCTTTGGTATCATCATGAATTTGTTTGTTGACCAAGAATTTATCTGTTGCGGCAATCACCATATCCACATCGGTTAAAAAAGCGTCGTCATAAGCCATATGTATCAGCTGAACATCAAACTTCTCAGCCAATTCCTTCACTTCCTTTTTAAACTGAATAGCCAACATGGTTACCTTAGCGTTCGGGCTTGATTTTAATAAAAAGGTTAATTTTTCCAATGCCACATTTCCTCCTCCTACAATCAATGTATGAAGCAC
Source organism: Mangrovimonas sp. ST2L15 (assembly GCF_001280515.1). Lineage (GTDB taxonomy): Bacteria > Bacteroidota > Bacteroidia > Flavobacteriales > Flavobacteriaceae > Mangrovimonas > Mangrovimonas futianensis. Next base: position 220,817 of record NZ_LBIQ01000028.1, read on the forward strand.
ATGCATTTTTAAAAATACAGGGTATAAATTATTTCTCTCTTTCATAAATCCTCGCTTATTATGCTACATTTTGATTGGCGTTTAAGTGAATTTGGTTTGCCAAAGAATTCAACTTAGATCTTTGACTCACTACTTCACCAACTACAATAATAGCAGGGTTTGACAATGATTTCTCTCTAACAATGTCTTCAATGGTTTTCACAGTTCCTACCCCAAACTTTTCTTCTGGGGTGGTTCCATTTTGAATAATAGCCACAGGAACATCCTGTTTCCCAAAAGATGAAAACACCTCCATAATCTGGGTTAATTTTCCCATACCCATTAAAATTACTACAGTAGCTGTAGATTGAGCTGCCAGTAGGATATCATTAGACATTTCGTGTGACTTGGTGGTTCCTGTAATCACCCAAAAACTTTCGGAGCTACCACGCTTGGTCAATGGGATACCCTGATAGGCAGGAACAGCCAAAGCCGAAGTAATACCGGGAACTACATAAGATTCAACCCCAAACTTTTGAACATAATCAATCTCTTCTGATCCCCTGCCAAAAATAAAAGGGTCACCACCTTTCAAACGAACCACATGGCCTTTTTGAAAAGCCCTTTGCACAATCAATTCGTTAATTTGTTCTTGCTGATACCTGTAGCAACCTTTTCGCTTCCCAACATAAATAAGTTCGGCATTTTGAGAAGCATATTTTAGCAACTGCTTATTGATTAAGGCATCATACAAAATCACATTTGCAGATTCTATGGCCTTAATACCTTTCAAGGTTATCAATTCTTCATCTCCAGGTCCTGCACCAACAACTGTTAGCTTAGGTACTACATTAACTCGCTTCATAATTCAACTGGTTTTGTCTAAAGTTTTCTATGGTATTAAAAAAACTAATGGCATCCTCTGCGTAAGATTCTGCAAATTCCTTTGTAGGCTCTTGTCTCTTAATTTGATAAACCAAATCGGCAAAACTTTCCTTAGAAAGTTCCAATGCATTATTGGCTACAAATGTTTCATCAAACAATTGGATGATATTGGCTTGGGTATTGGTTTTGATATTTTCTGAAATCAATAAAGCTTTAGCACCATTTACAAACGACGTGTACGTATTATAGATAGCATCAGACCATTTTTGGTCTTCAAAAGAATCTTTTGCCAAATCCAATTTTTCCTTGGCTTCCAACATCAATGTTTGCACTAAATCAATCACCACACCAGCACATTCCCCAACACCGACAGCTTGAATATATTGCGTAGTATTCCCCCAATCAATAAAATCTGAATCGGTTAAATTTTCAGCATCAGACAAGGGCACCAAAAAATCATAAAAATACTTCTGTCCCTGTCTGTCATAGTAACTTAAAAAGTCTTCATCAAACTGGCTGTTTGCTTCAAAATCATCTAATATTTGTCTTAATGCCTCAGGACCTCTTTTAGATGGCAACTTGATAACCTTATCTGCGAAACGTCCTTCCCCATTTCCTAAAACGCCTCCTCCCAGCAATACTTGAACTGCTGGAGCAACTCTTCGGTCTTTGGTTCTGATGGACATGCCCTGAAAACCTATGTGAGCCATATTATGTTGCCCACAGGCATTCATACATCCACTAATTTTGATTGTGACGTCTTGATTACTCACAAATTGCGGATATTCTGCTTGCAACACCCGTTCCAACTCAAGAGCTAAACCGGTACTACTCGCGATTCCCAAATTACAGGTATCGGTACCAGGACATGCAGTGATATCGAGAGTGGAATTGAATCCCAAATCTGTAAATTCCAATTTTGATAATTCCTGAAAAAAGAAGGGCAATAATTCCTCCTTCACATGGCGTAACAAAATATTTTGTCTTAAAGTAAACCTCAATTCATTAGCTGCATACGTTTTGATAAGCGCAGCTAATTTTCTGGCTTTTTCAGTAGAAAAATCACCCAGCTTCACCTTAATCCCTATGGCAAACAATCCGCTTTGTTTCTGTGGAAGGACATTTAAGCGCTTCCAAGTTTCAAATGCTTCGGCATTATAATTTCGAACAATTGGAACCTCAACATTGGTAGTCTGTATATCTGAATCAAATTCAGACGTATCTATATCATAAGTTTGTACTGACAGCGCTTGAACCTCTTCATCAACCAAAGATACAAAGGCATTCAAACCTATATCCTTGACTAAGAACTTCATCCTCGCCTTCAATCTTTTGGCTCGCTCCCCATGTCTATCAAAAATTCTTAAAACACCTTCGGTTACTGGAATTAACTTGTTCTCTGGAAGAAACTCATAAAGCACATCAGCATGCCTTGGCTGGGAGCCCAGACCTCCACCCAAAAGCACTTTGAATCCTCGTTTGTTATCTTTAACCTTAGGAATAAACCCAAGATCATGAATATAACTTAGGGCTGTATCACTGCCTGAGGAAGAAAAGGACATTTTAAATTTCCTCCCCATTTCCTGACAAACCGGATTTCTTAAAAAATACTGAAACACAGCATGGGCATATGGCGACACATCAAATGGTTCCTCAGGATCAATCCCCGCAGTAGCACTTGCAGTGACATTCCTGACGGTATTACCACATGCTTCTCTCAAGGTCACATCATCCTGTTCCAATTGCGCCCACAATTCAGGGGTGCGCTCCAAACTTACATAGTGAATTTGAATGTCCTGACGGGTCGTAATATGCAACCTTCCTGTTGAAAATTCATCTGAAACATCTGCGATTCTCAGAAGTTGATCTCCCGTCACTTTCCCATACGGCAATTTGATCCTGATCATTTGAACCCCTTGCTGACGTTGTCCATAAACTCCTCTGGCTAAACGCAAACTTCTAAAGCGCTCCTCATCAATTCGACCTTCTTTAAAAAGGCGAATTTTTTTCTCTAACTCAATAATATCCCTCTCGACAATAGGATTTTCTATTTCGGTTCTAAAACTTTGCATTATGTATTCGTTTACTTATTGAAGGTGAATCCCACATTCACGGTTCTTAAGAGCCTTTACAGGATCAAAATACCCGTGATTCTTTGGAAGCTGATTTTCTTCCAAATACTGATCTAATTCTTGATCGCTCCAGTAATAGAACGGACTAACTTTTAAGATGCCATCCTTACTCAAGCTCAAAATGTCTTTTTTATCGCGATATTCGGTTTGGCGCACGCGAATGTTGGTAAACCAAACTTCTGGTTGTAATTCGTTTAAAGCTCTTCTGAAAGGCTCCAATTTTACAGCTTCTGAAAACGCTTTGAAATTGTCATCCTCCAAATTTGGCAAACCTATAGTAGCTTCAATTTCTTCCCTACTCAAAAGTGGCTGGTATTTATGAATATTTAAGCCATAGGTATCTATTAACTTTTGGGCATGTTCATAGGTTTCTAAGTCATTATAAAGGGTATCACACCAAACGACTTTAATTTTTGGATCATGCTTTGCCATATTACTTAATAAAATGGCAGAATAAACACCAAAACTGGTTGTTACAATTTTATTATTGGTCAATCCCATAGCCCATTGAATAATCTCATTTGGTGCTTTTGACTTTAATTTTGCATTCCAGTAATCGATGTCTATATTTTCTAAAATCATGATCTTCTTTAATTTAATACTTTATTCCTATCGGATTAATAGGAATTAAAAGCAAAACTATATAAAAATATTTAATATCCAAGCATTTATTTAATCTTTAAGGATATCTGCCAAGGATTTATTGTTAAAAATTTGGAGGGTACTGTCCCTTACTTCTAACATTAAATTATGGACCGAACAGGTTGTTTCATCTGGGCAATCGTCACATTTTTCATAAAAATTGAGACTCACGCAAGGTACCATGGCTATAGGACCTTCCAAAATTCTCATAATAGGTGCCAATTTAATGTCTTTGGGATCTTTCAAAAGGTAATAACCACCTGTTTTTCCTTTTTTAGACCCCAAAAATCCATTTTTCCGAAGGGTTAAAAGAATGCTTTCCAAAAACTTCCTGGAAATATTTTCACTTTCAGATATCACACTGATTTGAACCGGATGATTGGAGCCCTGTTTAGCCAAATAAGCCAACGCCTTAAGCCCATATTTAGTTTTCTTTGAAAGCATATTTTCAAAGATAACCAATTTCTTATATCAACCTAATGCTTGATTTAAATCTGCAATAATATCATCTACATGCTCCAATCCAACTGAAATCCTAACCAACCCATCACTGATCCCTACTTCTAATCTATCGGCTTCACTTAATTTACTGTGGGTCGTACTTGCCGGATGGGTAGCAATGCTTCTGGTATCTCCTAAATTGGCTGAAAGCGAAAACATTTTTAAACGATTTAAAAAATTTCTTCCGGCTTCAATACCTCCTTTTATTTCAAAAGCGACAATGTTTCCGCCTTTCTTCATTTGCTTTTTGGCTATTTCATATTGCGGATGTGATTTCAGAAAAGGATATTTCACGAACTCAACGTGCTCATTACCTTCCAAAAACTCAGCCACCTTTATGGCGTTATCACAATGCCTATCCACCCTAACGGCTAAAGTCTCCAAACTTTTTGACAACACCCAAGCATTGAATGGTGATAAGGCAGGCCCTGTATTTCTGGCAAACAAATATATTTCCCGTATCAAATCTTTACTACCCACAACAACACCTCCCAATACACGACCTTGACCATCTATCAACTTGGTCGCAGAATGCAATACCAAATCGGCTCCAAATGCAATAGGATTTTGCAAGTAAGGAGTTGCAAAACAATTATCAATGATCAATAACAATTGATGTTTTTTAGCAATGGATGCCAATAACTCCAAATCCAAAATATCTACGGCCGGATTTGTTGGTGTCTCTGCATATAGAATTTTGGTGTTGGGCTGAATCAAACTTTCTATTTTCTCAACTTCATTGACTTTAAAATAGCTTGTTTCAATATGCCACTTTGGTAAAAACTTGGTAAACAAAGTATGGGTGGATCCAAAGACACTTCTACAGGATACCACATGATCACCTGCATTCAACAAGGCCGCAAAGGTTGAAAATACAGCACCCATACCTGTAGCAAAGGCATATCCCGCTTCAGCGCCTTCCATTTTACAGATCTTATCCACAAATTCAGAATTGTTTGGATTTGTAAAACGACTGTATATGTTTCTCTCTTTTTCTTCAGCAAAGGACGCACGCATATCTTCGGCATCTTCAAACAAATAACTACTTGTTATATGAATAGGAGTTGAATGCTCTAAATATTGAGAACGCTCCATTTGCGTTCTTATCGCATCTGTCTCAAAATGATTTTTACTGCTCATTTTCTTTTAATTTATATGTTTTGACAATCTTAAGATATCTCCAAAGACTCCTCTAGCGGTCACCTTGGCTCCAGCGCCAGCTCCTTGGATTACAATGGGTTGTTCCCCATAAGATTCTGTAAATATTTCTATTATGGCATCTGCGCCCTTAACCTGACCCAATGCACTATCTGCTGGAACAGATACCAACTTCACTTCCAAATTTCCTTTATCTAACTGCAAGTCACCAGACAAATCACCCACATACCTTAACACATGATTGGGTTTTTGATTGTCTTTGATCTTTTGAAATACATCATCCAATTCCTCTAGCCGATCTAAAAACTCACTGACTGATATGCTTCTGTAGGCTTCAGGTACCAAATTTTGAACCGATACATCTTCAAATTCATTTTCCAGGTCCAGTTCTCTAGCCAAAATCAACAATTTTCTAGCCACGTCATTTCCTGAAAAATCCTCACGAGGATCTGGTTCTGTAAATCCGTTTTGTACCGCATCTTTGACAATGGCACTAAAAGAAGCATCTTCAACTGAAAAGCGATTAAACAAATAACTCAATGTTCCCGAGAAAACCCCTCTTATCCTCGTTATGTTTTCTCCTGATTCATGTAGCAATTTAATGGTATCAATCAATGGTAAACCAGCCCCTACAGTAGTCTCATAAAGATACTGTTTATTATGTTGCTTTAATTGATTTCGCAATTCGGAATAAAAGTCATGGGAAATGGTATTGGCTATTTTGTTTGAGGACACTAAATCAAATCCTGCCTCTACCAAGGGGATATAATTTTCATGAAATTGTGGGTTAGCCGTATTATCTACAGCAATCAAATTTTCCAAGTGATTGGTTTTTGCATAAGCAACTACATCTTCAACCGAATACTTTTCAAGTCCTTGGTGTACGGATTCTTCCCAATTTTCTGTGAGTCCATATTTGCTTAAGGCTACTTTCTTGGAGTTTCCGATGGCAAAAATATTCAGATTGATTCCCTTTCTATTTTCAATGTCGGTTTTGGTTTTTAATATTTGGTCTATTAAGGTTCCTCCTACCAAACCATGCCCAAATATGGCAATGTTCACTTTTTTGGAAACTCCAAATATCTCACCGTGAATCACATTTAAGGCCTTGTGAAGCTCTTTTTTCTGAACGACCAAGCTCACATTTTTCCCGGTCACCGTATTGTTAAAAAGTAAAGGTGTAATTTGGTTTTTAATCAAGGCATTAAACGGTTTGTGGAACGAACTAAGTTCAATCCCAATGATTGAAATAACAGCCACATCATCTACAACTCCTATTCTATTCACATCTTGGGAATAAAAATCTCTTTCAAACTCCTGTTCCAAAGCTATTACGGCCTGAGCCGCTTTACTTGATTGGATAACCAACCCTATACCTCTTTCTGAAGACCCTTGGGAAACAATACTCACACTAATTCCATAGTTACTGAGCGCTTTAAAAATTCTGGCATCCACTCCTACTTTACCCAAAAGACCCCTTCCTTCCAAATTTACCAATGCTACATCTTCTAAAACTGATAGGGATGTGACATTTTTACTATTCGGTTTAGCAGAAATTAAGGTTCCTTCATCTTCTGGATTAAACGTATTCAAAATACGAAGGCTGATATTCTTTTCTACCAAAGGGATAATCGTTTTGGCATGTAGTACACTCGCTCCAAAATTGGCTAATTCATTAGCCTCATTAAAGGAAAGCTCCCTTATTTTTTGGGCATCTTCCACCAAATCAGGATTAGCCGTATAGATTCCGTTGACATGGGTAAAGTTTTGTAATTCTTCGGCATCCAAATAATTCGCTAACAAAGAAGCTGAATAATTACTTCCATTTCTACCTAATAAAGTCGTTTCTCCTTCAGCATCTGAACCTATAAAACCAGTCACTATAGGCAGCGTATTTACAGGTAATGATTTAAAAAATGAGACTACACGCTCTTTGGAAGCTTTCTCCTTGGGTTGGGCATTTAAATAATCTGAATCTGTTAAAAGCAATTTTCTGGAGTCGACCGCTAGTGCATTGAAACCTTTAGACCTTAGTGTTTCGGCTAAAAGATTTACAGATAATAATTCACCAAAGGCCAAAACATGTGCTTTAATTCTATCACTATAATCACCAAGCAATTTGACTCCTTCCAGAATATTGTGCAGCTCTTGGAATTGCTGAGATAAATCAATACCTGGTAAAGGCTCTAACTGATAATTTTTAAAACTTTCAAAATCTGCTTCAAAGTCCCCTTTTTTAGCTGCCTTTTCTAACAAGGCTTCCAATTGATCAGTCGCTTTTCCTCTGGCTGAAGCCACCACCGCTATTCTGTCTCCTTCAGACACTTTACTTTCAACAATAGAAAGAACACGAATTAAACCTTCGCCATTTGACAAGGATTTCCCGCCAAACTTCAACACCTTCAATCGCTTATTTTTGGATTCGGAATTGAAAATAGGCTCAATGATTTTTTCCAATTGGTTGAATTCTATCAAAAAGGCGTCATGACCATGAGACGAGTGTATTTCACTATAAGTTACATTGGGATGCGTTTGCGCCAATTGTCTCTGAGTTTCTCTATTTTCCTCAGCCGTAAAAAACAAATCAGAATCTACACCCACGATGGAAATGGTTGATTTAATGGTTTCAAGAACTTGAACATTATCACCTCGCCCCTTAGTGACATCGATGGTCTTCAGCAGTTGGTTCATCAACTTGTAAGCCGATAACTGAAAGCGCTCCTGAAGTTTTTCGCCATGGTGTAGCAACCAACTTTCTACGTTGAATATTTCTAATTCATCGTTAATACTTCTTTGAAATCGTTCTTTGAAAGACTGTGGTGTTCGGTAACACAACATCGCATGCATACGGGCATCATGTACAGGATTGTTTGAATTTACCAAAAACTGTTCTTGAATTTGACAATTGGCAATTAGCCAATCTGTCGATTTCCAATCGGTAGCAACAGGGATTAAATGTTGCGCCAATTTAGGAGCCAAAAAGGCCATTTCCCAAGCAATCCCCCCCCCTAGGGAGCCTCCTATCAAGGCGTAAAGATTCTTTATTTGTAACTCTTCGAGACCCAATAAAAATATTTTGGCAATATCTCGAGCTACAAAATCCTTATAATTTTCTATGACAAATCCATCATAGCCATTCCCAGGAATATTAAAGGCCAAAATGGTGTAAACTTTGGTGTCTATAACCTTACCGTCACCAATTAAATCACGCCACCAACCTGAATCTCCTGCCACATTACTGTTACCGGTGAGTGCATGGTTTACCAGAACAATGGGAGCCTGGTTAAGTGGTGGTCCAAACGTTTGGAAAGACAATTTAATATCTGTCTTTTTACCACTTTCCAAAACAACTTGTTCTAGATTAATATACTGTAAATCTTTCATTTCTTTTCACAAAAAAACATGCAAATGCGATTGCACAAATTATTAATATGTTAAAAAGAAAAGTATAAATAGGGAAGTAATCCACCTAGTTATCTGCCATACAAATGCCCAAGCATTTGAGTAGAATTTAGCACCTTCTTTGAGGTCAAAGGGTTGCTAAGGTTTCACAGGGTCTATTCCCTCCACCTTTCTTGATAACGAAACATTAAGTTATTGAACTTTGATGCTGCAAATATTCAATCAGAAAAATTTAATATCCAAATAAATTCGGCTTTTTCTAAATTATTTAACTTAGGATGTTCCAAAATGCTCGTAGTATTTCTCTCTAATAATTTCAGAAACCGGTCGATTTTGAATATTACTTTCCAACCAGGAAATAATATCCAAATACAAAAAGGCACGACGTTCATAAGGATGATTTTCATACACCTTCAGTCTTTTGTGTAGCTCAATAAAGGCCTTTTTAATATCTTGGGGATAAATATCCTGCAAACCTCTAATAAACTTGATCATCTCTTTTTGCACTTCATACATATCATCAATCTTGATGAGAAATTTATAAGTATCCCGCAATAAAGCCTCGATGTGGTAATCATACCCGCCCTCATAATGTGCAACCACATTCAAAACCCTAGCAAAACATTGCAAATCTTCTCTCATCGCTATGGATTTGGTGGTAATAATTTTATTCAAGTACCGAATACATTCCTTGTAATTTTCAGCACCAAAATGCATACTAGCAAATTTGTAGTTGAAAATCATTCGGTGATGTTCATCAATCCGGTCCGTGTATTTGACCAATTCGGCTTCAATTTTGGGGATTAGATGTAAGCCATCTTTAAAACTCCCATCAAAAAAATAATAGTTTACGCGATGTATATTGAGATATAAAAAAGTTAAAGCATCTACATTTTCATCGATGGTAAAACTTTTATTGGTAACTAACGCTTCAAATTTATCCAGATGATATTTGAATTTTTCTTTGTTGTTGATATAAAATAGGGACTCCAACAAATAGTTTTGCCCCTTAGCAAAAAACACTGGATTCAAATTGACCATACTCGGATTTTGGTCATATAACTTCACCCATTTTAAGGCATATTTAAAGCAGTTTAAGAAATCCTGCAAAAGGAAACTGTACCAAAAATACGACCTGTAAAGCCATAATTTTTCCCTAAACCCTAAGTCTTCCAAATCATATTTAGGCAAGCGCGCATTAAAATAGTCATGAATTTCTTGGGCGTCCTTTTCATTTTTGGCGTATCCAAATTTGAGGAACAAACCATAGAGCTGAAGTGACAAATTGGATAACTTACTCGTAATCACATTCGCTTGACTTAACTTTTTAGCCTGAATAGTTAGCTCATCCGCCCGCCCGCTTATACTCCTTGTAATATATTGAGCCTCAATAACCTTTTCCAGCTCCACCACCTCAAATGCCAAATTCTTTTCCTCATTTTGAATCGCTATTTCTTTTGATTTATCCAAAATCTTTAAAGCTTGCTTATATAGCCCTTTATGATAAAGAATCGAGGCAAAATCCAGTTGTTCTCGCAATTGGGAACGTACATTTTGATGAGAAGGATTCAACCTAAGACTGATCAAAATCTGCTTATAGAGGTGCGATTTCACATTGGCCAATTGCTGCTTCTTGATATCGCCATTTTTCAAAATAGCATCTTCATCATACACGGATAGCTTATCCAAAATATTGAACAAATTCAAAAATTTGGAATCTTCATTTACTCCAAGCCGACCAACATACAATTTGAACTGTCTTTTTTCTGATTTTGTCATCGACTTAACCAGTGAAAACAAATTATCTTTTTGATCTTTAACCATCAAATAATTAAGATTTTAAATTATTGATTTTAAGCTGTTTATTATATTTTTTTTCATTTGAACATCGTAACAACTCCTGCCCTTTCATAACCATTTCTTAATCCAAATTATAAATTCGTATAACAATACAAAAATTTATTTTTTAAATGTCTAAAGAGAAAGTACAAATTTTTGACACCACATTAAGAGATGGAGAACAAGTTCCGGGATGCAAATTAAACAAAGAACAAAAACTTATTATTGCTGAACGTTTGGACTTTTTGGGTGTAGATGTGATTGAGGCAGGGTTTCCTGTTTCAAGTCCGGGAGATTTTGATGCGGTACAAGCCATTGGAAAAATTGTAAAAAATGCCACCGTTTGTGGACTCACACGAGCAGTTGAAAACGATATTAAGGTAGCAGCTGAAGCTTTGAAATCTGCTGCCAAACCAAGAATCCATACAGGTATTGGCACTTCTGATTCGCATATTAAATTCAAGTTCAACTCCACTCGAGAAGCTGTTATTGAACGCGCATTCAAAGCAGTGGCCTATGCCAAATCCTTTGTTGAAGACGTCGAATTTTATGCTGAAGATGCCGGTAGAACAGATAATGAGTTTTTAGCTCGGGTATGTGAAAAAGCTATTGAAGCTGGAGCTACCGTTTTAAATATCCCAGATACTACGGGATATTGCTTACCAAGTGAATACGGAGCCAAAATCAAATATTTAAGAGAAAATGTCAAGGGCATAGAAAAAGCCATTTTATCTTGTCATTGCCATAACGATCTTGGGTTGGCCACAGCCAATTCCATTGAAGGAGTTATTAATGGGGCACGTCAAATTGAATGTACCATTAATGGTGTGGGTGAAAGAGCTGGAAATACAGCTTTGGAAGAGGTAGTCATGATATTGAAACAACATCCTTACCTTAATTTAGATACTGGAATACGCACTAAAGAATTATATGGCATAAGCCAATTAGTTCAAGAACAAATGGGTGTTTACACGCAACCCAATAAAGCTATAGTAGGCAGCAATGCCTTTGCCCATAGCTCGGGAATCCATCAAGATGGCGTCATTAAAAATCGTGAAACTTATGAGATTATTGACCCTAGGGATGTAGGTGTAACAGAATCAGCCATAGTCCTGACTGCCAGAAGCGGAAGAGCTGCTTTGGCTTACCGTGCCAAGAACATAGGTTATGAACTGACCAAGCTTCAATTGGATGAAATTTATGCTTCCTTCTTAAACTATGCCGATAAGAAAAAAGAAGTTTGTGATGATGACATCCATCAAATAATTGAGAGCAGTGCCATTTATAGACAAATAATTTCAGCCTAGTATGGGAAAGACCTTATTCGATAAAGTATGGGATGCTCACGTTGTCGACTCCATTGATAACGGACCTCAGGTATTATATATAGACAAACATTTAATTCACGAAGTTACCAGTCCGCAAGCCTTTAAGGAACTTGAGGAACGAAACATTCCCATTTTTAGACCAGATCAAATTGTTGCAACTGCAGACCATAATACCCCAACAGTAAATCAACATTTACCTGTTAGGGATGAACTTTCCAGAAACCAGTTAAAACAATTGGCTGAAAATTGTGAGAAAAGCGGTATCACTTTATACGGTCTTGGCCATCCCTATAATGGAATTGTTCATGTGATGGCACCTGAACTTGGAATTACCCAACCTGGAATGACCATGGTTTGTGGAGATAGTCACACTTCTACACATGGTGCCTTTGGAAGTATTGCCTTTGGAATTGGAACAAGCCAGGTAGCTCAAGTTTTTGCGAGCCAATGTTTGCTTTTGACTAAACCGAAAAGTTTGAGAGTGAGCGTTAATGGGAAACTAAAAAATGGCGTTCTTCCTAAGGATGTCATTCTGTATATCATTTCCAAAATAGGAACCAATGCAGGAACTGGATACTTCTGTGAATATGCAGGAGATGTGTTTGAAGACATGAGTATGGAAGGAAGAATGACCGTCTGCAATATGAGTATCGAAATGGGTGCTCGAGGGGGTATGATTGCACCAGACCAGACCACTTTTGATTATGTAAAAGGAAGGGAATTTGCTCCAAAAGGTGAGGAATTTGATAAAAAAGTATCCTATTGGAAAACCCTACCATCAGATGAAGATGCCGTTTTTGACAAAGAATACACCTTTGATGCAGCTGATATAGAACCTATGGTTACCTATGGAACCAATCCTGGAATGGGAATTAAAATCAATGCCCGTATCCCAGAATTAAACGATGCCTCTTTTGAAAAATCCTTGCAATACATGGATTTCAAAAAAGGTGAATATATGCTGAACAAACCTATCAATTATGTATTTATAGGCAGTTGTACCAATTCCAGAATTGAAGATTTTAGAGTTGCAGCCCAGTTTATAAAGGGAAAACAAAAAGCTGATAATGTAACAGCCTGGTTGGTACCAGGAAGTAAGCAAGTAGAATCACAAATTGAAGCTGAAGGACTGAAAGACATTTTTGAAGCCGCTGGATTTGAATTGCGACAACCTGGATGTTCTGCCTGTCTGGCCATGAATGACGATAAAATACCGCAGGGAGAATACTGTGTATCAACTTCTAATAGAAATTTTGAAGGAAGACAGGGACAAGGTGCGAGAACCATTTTAGCAAGTCCCTTAGTAGCGGCGGCGACCGCCGTATTAGGTAAAATTGTAGATGTTACCAAATTATTGGAACACAGTTATGAAGAAGAATTGATTTAAATGGAAAAATTCACCACATTACATAGTACAGCCATCCCATTGGATATCGAAAATATTGATACCGATCAAATCATCCCTGCCCGCTTTCTAAAAGCCACGGATAAACAAGGGTTTGGTGATAATGCCTTCCGGGATTGGCGTTTTGATAAAGAGGGAAACCCTAACAAAGATTTTGTACTCAACGACCCTAAGTTTTCTGGAAGCATTTTGGTTGCAGGAGACAATTTTGGTTGTGGATCTAGTCGAGAACACGCTGCTTGGGCCTTAGTTGGATACGGCTTTAAAGTGATTGTTTCCAGTTTTTTTGCCGACATTTTTAAAGGAAATGCATTAAACAATGGTTTGCTGCCCGTACAGGTGTCACCAACATTTTTAAAGCAGCTTTTAAATTTAATCCAAGCAAAACCAGACACTCAGATCACAGTAGATTTAGAAAACCAGACCATATTTGTGGCCGATACAGACTTAAAGGAATCCTTTGATATTGATCCCTACAAAAAGACCTGTATGATCAATGGTTATGATGACATTGATTATTTACTGAGCAAAAAGAAAGAAATAGAACAATTTGAGGCCGCCCTTTAGGTGGCTTTTTGCGTAAGCGGTTGCAGTGGCATCCTTTTGTTGATGTCGAGCAAAGCGAGAACATGAAACAAAAGATATAACGAAAAACGCGACCCGAAGGGAAACGTCCAAAACAACAACGAACAAAAACACTCATGAAACTGAATATTGCTGTTTTATCAGGAGATGGCATTGGTCCCGAAGTGACCGATCAAGCCATCAAAGTATTGAAAGCTATAGCTGTAGAATATGATCACACCTTCCTTTTCTCATCGGCTCCAGTTGGAGCTATTGCGATTGATGAAACTGGAAATCCACTACCGGACAGCACCCTTGATTTATGCAAAACAAGTGATGCCGTTTTATTTGGATCTATTGGAGACCCTAAATATGATAACGATCCCAATGCTAAAGTTCGCCCAGAACAAGGGTTATTGAAACTAAGAAAAGAATTGGGCTTATACGCCAATATACGTCCAGTAAAAGCATATGATATGCTTTTGGATAAGTCTCCTTTGAAAAAAGAGAACATTCAAGGAACCGACATCAGCATCTATAGGGAACTGACAGGAGGTATTTACTTTGGGGAGAAAAAGCAAAATGAGGAAGGCACTTGGGCTTCTGACTTATGTGAATATTCCAAAGAAGAAATTGAGCGAATTTCCCATCTGGCATTCAAAGCGGCTCAAGCTCGCAGGAGCAAGTTAACACTTGTTGACAAAGCGAATGTATTGGAAACATCGCGCTTATGGAGAAAAGTTGTAAAACAAGTTGCCGAGTCCTATCCAGATGTGGAATTGGATTTCTTATTTGTAGACAACGCAGCAATGCAAATGATCTTAAATCCGAAACAATTTGATGTCATTTTAACAGAGAATATGTTTGGTGATATTATTAGTGATGAGGCCAGCGTAATAGGTGGAAGTATTGGTTTATTGGCATCAGCTTCTGTAGGTGACAAACATGCCTTATTTGAACCCATTCACGGCTCATATCCACAGGCGACAGGAAAAGGAATTGCCAACCCCGTAGCCTCCATTTTATCAGCAGCTATGTTGTTAGATCATTTCGAACTTTATCAAGAGGCCGAATTAATCAGAAAGGCCGTTGAAAAGTCCTTACAATTAAACATCACGACTCCAGATTTAAATCCGGATTCTGAAAATATTACCACAAGTAAAGTTGGAGATTTCATTGAGGATTATATTAATAACCCTCAAGATTCCAACATCAATTTTCAAAACTTACATTTGGGTCAGTCTACCATTATTTAAGTCCTCCCTAAATGAATGATTAATAGTTTAAAAGCACCTCTCTGGGGTGCTTTTTAGCTTCTATTAAATTCCATTGATTTCATTCATGATTTCTGAAAACAACTGATAAGAACGCCTCCTGTCTTGAGGATCAAAGGTATTGGTCACTACCATCAATTCATCCACCTTGTTTTCCGCTAAGAATTTTTCAGTCTCTTCCTTCACCTTCTTTTTATCACCTACCATTGAAAAACGCAACATCTGTTGAACTGATGGGTTCATCAAAATACTTTTTAATTCCGAAGTCATTTGGGTGGGAGGTGTTAAATACTCCCGTTTCCCCATAAATAGGTTCATTACCATTCTAATAGGTGATGTAAACATCATCTCAGCCTTTTCCAATGTATCTGCAGCAATGACATTCACGCCAGCAATCACATAAGGCTGGGATAAAAATTGAGAAGGTGTAAAATCATGTCTGTAAATTTGGAGTGCCTCATGAAAGTGAGCCGTTGCGAAATGACTAGCAAAAGCATAGGGCAGCCCCAATCTAGCAGCTAGTTTGGCACTATCCGTGCTGGATCCCAAAATATAAATAGGAACCTGAACGCCTTCTGCAACTGTCGCACGGACCTTATTTTGCACATTATCAAGTGAAAAATACTGCTGGATATCAGCCACCTCATCAGGAAACCTCATAGTAGCCTGCATTCTATCTGACCTAATCGCATTGGCCGTATCGGCATCGGTACCTGGGGCACGTCCCAATCCCAAATCTATTCTATCGGGATATAACGTTCCAAGGGTCCCAAACTGTTCAGCTACAATGAGTGGGGAATGGTTAGGCAACATAATTCCTCCCGAACCAACCCGAATACTTTTGGTATTTTCAGCAATATAACCTATCAAAATAGAAGTCGCAGAACTAGCTATATTGATGGAATTATGATGTTCTGCCAACCAAAATCGATGATATCCCAAAGATTCAACCAACTGGGCTAATCCCAAAGTATTATCGTATGTTTCTTTGACTTGGCTGCCTTCATTTACAAAGGCTAATTCTAGCATGGAGTATTTTACTTCACTCAATTCTCTAATCATTTTTATATGACGTGAAATTATTAAAATGAATACGGAATGGTCTTAATATTATGTTAGAAATTAAAGGATCACACCATAGTCTACATCGTTTAATTTGAAAATGCATGAATCAGTTTTTGAATGGTTCCGATGATAATGTTTAAATTTACAATATCATCAAAAACACTTGTATGCAAATTTTAGGAATCGACATTGGAGGAAGTGGTATGAAAGGTGCCATAGTAAATACCATAACAGGGGAACTAATCACAGAACGATTTCGTATTCCTACACCCAAATCGAGAACTCCTGAAGCCATGGCTGAAGTATTTAAGGATATTGTGGCTCATTTTGATTATTCGGGCCCCATTGGTTGTGGTTTCCCTAGCATAATCAAGCATGGAATTTGTAAAGCCTCAGGAAATTTACATGATGAATGGGACCATGTCAATGTCGAAGAATTATTCTCAAAAGCCTGTAAGCAATCAGTAACCGTTATCAATGACGCCGATGCTGCTGGATATGCCGTCATGAACTATGGTATAGGGCAAGGAAAATCTGGATTGGTTGTCACTATTACCATTGGAACTGGTTTGGGCAGTGGTGCCTTCTATGATGGAAAATTAATACCCAACTTTGAATTGGGCCAAATCCCATATAAGAAATACAAAAAAATAGAACAATGGGCCGCCAACTCAGTCAAAGAAAAAAAGAACCTCAGCTTTAAAAAATGGGGTAAGCGCTTTAATACCTTTTTAGAATTAGTAGACACTATTATTTGTCCTGATTTTATCATTTTAGGTGGTGGCACCTCTGATGATTTTGACAAATTCAAAAAGTATATTAAAATAGAAACACCCGTAGCCCCAGCGCACCTTGGGAATCATGCCGGAATCATTGGTGCTGCCTGTGCAGCCACTCACAAAATTCCAAAATCATATTAGGAACCTAATCAGGAAATTTCGCCCTAATTTTATCTAAACTGAGATTCCCCATGCTCCCAACATGCACATGCTGTTTTGACATATCGGGCACATAGGTACCATCTTGTACTTCAGCCCCAATTTTTTTATAAGCATCCCTAAAACTCATCCCCGACTCGACCAGTGTATTGATATTATCCACTGTAAAGAGATACTGATATTTGGGATCATTTAAATCAATTTCCTTCACTTGAATCTGCTTAATGGCATAATTAAAAATATCTAACAAGTCCTTTGTATCTTCTATCGCTCCGATCATATTTTCCTTCAGTAATTGGTAATCCCGATGATACCCACTCGGCAAATTATTAGTGATCAAGGTCATTTCCATAGGTAAACTTTGAAGTTTATTACTCTTGCCACGAATTAGCTCAAAAACATCTGGATTCTTTTTATGGGGCATGATACTACTTCCTGTGGTTAATTCATCTGGAAAGGAAATGAAACCAAAGTTTTGGCTCATATACAAACAAATGTCCATCGAGAATCTGGCTAGCGTATTTGTCAAACTTGATATAGCCATAGACAAAGTTCGTTCAGCTTTTCCACGGCTCATTTGTGCTGCCACAACATTATATTTCATGGATGTAAATCCTAAAGCTTTCCTAGTAAACTCTCTGTCTATAGGAAACGAACTTCCATAACCGGCAGCAGAACCCAATGCATTCTGATCGACTGTTTTTAAGGCTGCTTGCAATAAATAAACGTCATCTACCAACATCTCGGCATAAGCGGAAAACCACAACCCAAAAGACGATGGCATAGCAACTTGCAGATGGGTGTACCCAGGAAGTAACCTATCTTTATAAGCGTCTGCCAAGTCCAAGAGTGTTTCAAAAAGAACTTTTGACTTACCGAGAATCTCTTTTAAATTTTCTTTGTAATACAACTGAAGGGCTACCAAAACTTGATCATTTCTAGATCTAGCCGTATGGATTTTTTTACCAACATCTCCATAAGTCTTGGTCAATTCAAATTCAATCTTGGAATGCACATCTTCAAATTGGTCTTCAATAGCAAACGTTCCATTTTCCAGTTGCTCTGATAACATTTTAAGACCTTCTTCAAGTTGTTCCAACTCTCCTTCGGAAAGAATTTCCACTTCCTTCAACATCTGTGCATGGGCCAAAGAGGCCCGAATGTCATATCTGGCGATAAACATATCGATCTCACGATCATTACCAACTGTAAACTGCTCTATTTTTTTATCGATAGAAATCCCCTTATCCCAAAGTTTCATTTTTTTATAGATATTAGAATCAAGACCGTTTCGCTTCTAGAACCTAGGCTTAAAAATATTGGTTCTGCTATCTTGATTATTGGTTCATTTAAAATACTTTCTCTAATAATTCAATATAAATCTTTATCCCTTCCTCTATTTCTTCCAAGTGAATAAACTCATCTGCAGAATGTGACCTTGTACTATCCCCAGGCCCCAGTTTTAATGAGGGACAAGATAAGACTGCCTGGTCGGATAAAGTTGGGGAGCCGTAGGTTGTTCTTCCCATCTCAATACCAGCTTGAACCAATGAATGAGACACAGGAATAGATGACGAATTCAACCTCAAACTTCTCGGAATCAAGCTATCTACAGGGGCTTTCTTCATTAAAATATCTGCTACTTCTTGATTGGAGTATTGATCATTCACCCGACAATCTATGACCAAATCCACATTGGCAGGAATCGCATTATGTTGTTTTCCTCCATGAATTTGGGATACGGTCAGCTTGACTTCTCCCAAAGTTTCAGATACTTTCTCAAATTTAAAATCTCGGAACCATTCTAATACCTTAATCGTTTTATAAATGGCATTATCATCATTTGGGTGGGCGGCATGACTGGGTGTTCCTTTTACCACGGCATCAAACACAACCAAGCCCTTTTCGGCTACAGCCAAATTCATCAAAGTGGGTTCTCCTACTATGGCTACATCAATTTTAGGAATAATGGGAAGCATACTGTTCAATCCTTTATCACCACTACTCTCTTCCTCTGCTGATGCCACAATTACCAAGTTATAAGTTAAATCCCTTTTTTCATAAAAATAGGTGAACGTTGCAATCAATGACACCAAACAACCTCCAGCATCATTGCTTCCTAAACCAAATAATTTTCCATCTTCAACGAGAGCTTTAAACGGATCCTTAGTATAACCATTATTGGGTTTAACCGTATCATGATGGGAATTGAGCAACAAAGTAGGCTTGGAAGCATCAAAATGCTTATTGATGGCCCAAACATTGTGGTCGGTTCTATTAAAAGGAATTTTATGATTTGTAAACCAATTTTCAATATGGTGCGCTGTTCCATCTTCCTCCGATGAAAAAGATGGCGTTTCTATAAGTTGTTTTAACAACTCGATGGCTTCCTGTGTAAGCTGTTCTATCATAAAACCAAGGTTGTAAATTTTTGATTTGTGTTTGAAATTATGGTTGGGTTTCCTATTATCACTTTAGAAACGCCTTTTTTTAGTCCTTCAAAACAATTGTGTACTTTGGGTAACATCCCTTCTGAAATGACTCCTTCAGACACCAATTCTTTATAAGTTTCCAAATTGATTTGTTCAATTACGGACTGATCGTCTTCAATAGAACGTAACACGCCGTTTTTCTCAAAGATATAAATCAATGACACCTCATATTTTGAAGACATAGCTATGGCCAATTCCGAAGCAATAGTATCTGCATTGGTGTTTAAAAGCTGTCCCATCTTATCATGGGTAATGGCACAAAATACGGGCACCAAATTATTTTCGAGGAATAATGCAATCTGCCCCTCATTAATTTCATCGACATCGCCTGCAAATCCATAATCTAGATCTTTCACTTCCCTTTTATGGGCCCTAATGACATTGGCATCGGCTCCAGACAAACCAATCGCATTTGATCCAAACGATTGTAATTGAGCAGTCATATTCTTATTCAACAACCCAGCATAAACCATAGTAACAATCTCCAAATTGGATTGGTCTGTAATTCGACGGCCATCAACCATTTTTGCCTCAACGCCCAACTTGGCCGCCAATTCTGTGGCTCGCTTTCCTCCTCCATGAACTAAAATTTTCTTACCTTCTATTTTGGAAAAGGCCAATAAAAATTCGGCTAAAGCTTCTTGATTATTGATAATATTACCTCCAATTTTTATAATTTGAAGCGGTTCTTTACTCATTGATACACATTTTAAATACTTTCATTTTATAAACTCTCCAAAATATTTTTAAGCACCACTTGGGCAGCAAACGTTCTATTGTTCGCTTGTTTTATAACCACCGATTGCTCACTATCAAGCACTGCGTCTTCTACTACCACATTTCTTCTTACTGGTAAGCAGTGCATGAATTTGGCATTACCTAATTTTTCTTGGGTCATCATCCAGCTTGGGTTTGTGTTTAAAACCTGACCATACTCCTTGAAATTACTCCAGTTCTTCACGTAAACGAAATCGGCATTTCTCATGGCCTCCTTTTGATCATAAACAATTGGGACATTTTTGGTAATTTCAGGATCCAACTCATACCCTTCAGGATGGGTGATTACAAACTCCACGTCCATTTCTTGCATCATAGTTGCAAACGAATTGGCCACCGCTTGAGGTAACGCCTTCGGATGCGGAGCCCAAGACAACACCACCTTTGGAACTTTCTTTTCTGTTAGTTCCGTAATAGTAATCGCATCGGCCAAAGCTTGTAATGGATGTGCAGTAGCGCTTTCCATATTGATAATGGGTACGGTGGCATACTTCTCAAAACTTTTTAAAATATATTCGGATTGATCTTTGGCCTTGTCCTTTAAGCTTGGAAATGCTCTCACTGCAATCACATCGGCATATTGGGAAATCACTTGTGCCGCTTCTTTAACATGCTCTGAAGTGTTGGCATCCATAATGGTTCCATCATCAAATTCAAGCTGCCAAGCCTCATTCACATTTAATGACATCACATCCATCCCTAAATTCTTTGCCGCCTTTTCCGTACTTAATCT
Organism: Mangrovimonas sp. ST2L15; assembly: GCF_001280515.1. Classification (GTDB taxonomy): domain Bacteria; phylum Bacteroidota; class Bacteroidia; order Flavobacteriales; family Flavobacteriaceae; genus Mangrovimonas; species Mangrovimonas futianensis. Next base: position 241,931 of record NZ_LBIQ01000028.1, read on the forward strand.
GGTTCTAAGACTGGCATTGAAAAACAACATGACCAGGGTTTTATTTTTACCCAATTCTTTATACTCAAATGGATCCATTTTTAATAAAATGGCTTCCTTAATCGCATCTTGAATATTGGGAATATCCTGTATTTCCGTGTACTTCTTCATTTATAATTCCGCTTTCAAGGCATTAAAAAATTGATCGATATGTGATTTTTTTACCGTCAATGGAGGTAAAATTCTTATCAAGTTTGGATTGTTGGCACTTCCTGTGAATATCTGATGTTGATAGATGAGTTTCTTTCTCAAATCTCCAACCTTGAAATCAAATTCCAAACCTAACATCAATCCGCGTCCCTTCACTTGCTTCAACCCTGGAAGCTCTTTGGCTTTCTCCAAGAAATAAGCAGAGACTTCCATAGCATTCGCCATTAAGTCTTCATCTTCCATGACCTTCAAAACAGATAAAGATGCAGAACAAGCCAAATGATTCCCTCCAAATGTTGTACCCAACATACCATAAACCGCCTTAATATCTGGATGGATTAAAATCCCTCCGATGGGAAATCCATTTCCCATTCCCTTGGCAAGGGAAATGATATCGGGCTCAATTTTATGTTTTTGGAACGCAAAAAAGTCACCGGTCCTACCGAAACCCGATTGCACCTCATCTGCTATAAATAAAACGCCATATGTTTTGCACAATTCTGCTAAGCCCTGATAAAATTCTGTGGTACTTTCATCCAATCCTCCTACACCTTGAATCACTTCCACAATTACAGCACAGGTTTCACCTGCCTTTAATATGGTGTCAACACCTTGCAAATCACCCAAAGCAACAAAATCAACTTGATGCTGCCCATTTAATGGCGCCACAATTTTTGGGCTATCCGTTGCTGCTACAGCAGCAGAGGTTCTTCCGTGAAAGGAATTTTTAAAGGCCAGCACTTTCGATTTCCCTGTCACAAATGAGGCTAATTTCAGCGCATTTTCATTGGCTTCAGCACCCGAATTACATAAAAACAACTGGTAATCCGTACAACCAGAAATTTGCACCAATTGTTGCGCCAAAGCCTCTTGCAGCGGGTTTTGGATTGCATTACTATAAAAACCCAATTTAGCCACTTGATCCGAAACCGCTTTAACATATTGGGGATGGGAATGACCTATGGAAATAACAGCATGCCCACCATACAAATCCAAATACTCCCGACCTTGATCATCATATACATAGACATCTTTTGCCTTTACAGGTGTTATATCAAATAGAGGGTAAACATCAAACAAACTCATATTTGCTCTTTTTTAATGTTACTGATTTTTTGAAATGAAGCTACCATACCTTGAATTAAAGAAGAGCTCAATCCTTTGTGTTCCATCTCATTGAGTCCTTCTATAGTACAACCCTTGGGCGTTGTCACCTTGTCAATTTCCTCTTCAGGATGATTACCTGTATTGATTAACAAACTCGCAGCTCCTTCACACGTATACATGGCCAATTCTTGAGCTTCATTAGAATCAAACCCCAATTGGATGGCAGCTTGGGTTGTAGCCCTAATGAGACGCATCCAAAAAGCAATACCACTGGCGCATACTACTGTTGCAGCCTGCATCTGGCTCTCAGGAATCTCCAAAGTGTGACCCAGTCTATTGAAAATGGCTTCAGCTACTTTAATTCTCTTAGCTCCCATCACATTGCTACATAAACAGGTCATAGACTTACCTACAGCGATTGCCGTATTGGGCATTGCCCGAATTATATATTGCTCTGCTCCAACAATTGCTTCTATTTTTGGAATAGTATAACCAGTGATAGTTGAAATTATGACATGCTTTTCGGTTAAAAAAGGAGCAACATCTTTCAAAATGGCTTCAAAATGGGATGGCTGGACGGCAAAAATCAAAATATCAGATTCTTTTACCGCAGCCACATTATCCTGAGTGATCGAAACACCTTTGTAACCTTCAAATTCTGAAAGAGCTTCGGGGTGTCTCTTTGTTAAAACAAGAGTTGTAATGGCATTGTTGGTGATTAATCCTTTGGCGATTGATCGTCCTAAATTTCCAGTTCCTATAATAGCAATTTTCATATGAATCGTTTAAAAATAGTTGGCTTTCAGTTTTAATCCTTCGTCTTCAAAAAAGCCACACATTAAGTTCATATTCTGTACAGCTTGCCCTGAGGCACCTTTAAGTAAATTGTCAATAACACTAGTAACCAGTAAAGTTTCTTGATGCTTGTGAAGGTGCAACAAACATTTATTGGTATTGACCACCTGTTTCAAATGCAGAGGCTCATCACACACAAAGGTAAAAGCCGCATTCCTGTAATAATTTTGATACAATTCCTGAGCATCTTTCAAAGATCCAGAAAAAGGCATATATGCCGTTGCAAAAATCCCTCTTGAGAAGTTTCCTCGGTTGGGCATGAAGAACACTTCCTCAGAAAAGTCACTTTGAAGCTGTTTTAAGGATTGATTTATTTCTCCCAAATGTTGATGCGTAAAAGGCTTGTAATAAGAAAAATTATTGTCTCGCCAAGTAAAGTGAGTCGTTTCCGAAAGGGAAGTCCCTGCTCCCGTCGCTCCCGTCACGGCATTCACATGTACATCACCCTTTAAAAGATTGGCCTGAGCCAAAGGCAACAATGCCAATTGAATGGCTGTAGCAAAACACCCTGGGTTTGCAATATAGTTTGACAATTTAATGGCATCCCTATTCAGTTCTGGCAAACCATAAGTAAATGTATTTCCTTGAAAGACCTTATCTGCTTCCAACCTAAAATCATTACTTAAGTCAATAATTTTCGTGGTGCTTGAAAACGAATTACTCTCTAAAAAAGCCTTGGAATTTCCATGTCCCAAACAGAGGAACAACACATCCACATCTGGATTAATAGCATCAGTAAACTTTAAATCTAATTCTCCCATTAAATCTTGATGCACTTTCCCTATGGGATTTCCTGCGTTTGAAGTACTATAAACAAAGTCGATTTTTGTTTGGGAGTGATGCATCAACAACCTGATTAATTCACCAGCCGTATAGCCCGCTCCACCAACAATTCCTACTTTTTGTATCATGATTCTGAATTTACTTGGTGATAGATTCTATTTTGATTTCCTAGTATTTTTATAAAGCCCTTTGCTTCGTCAGCTGTCCATCCTTTATTCATTTCGCCATAGCTTCCAAATTTGGCATTCATCAGATCATGATCCGAAGCAATACCATCCAAAGAAAAATGATAGGGCTTAAGGGACACGGTTACATCACCAGAAACCATCTCCTGACTGCTTTTCAAAAACGCCTCAATATTTCTCATGACGGGGTCTAAATATTGTCCCTCATGTAAATGCATGCCGTAGAAACTGGACAAATATTCTTTATGTTGCAATTGCCATTTGGTTAAGGTGTGCTTTTCCAATAAATGATGCGCTTTCACAATAATTAATGCAGCCGAGGCTTCAAATCCTACCCTTCCTTTAATACCAACAATGGTATCTCCAACATGCACATCTCTACCAATAGCAAATGGAGAGGCTAGATTTTGAAGCAATTCTATATTCTTTTCTGGAGGGTTTACTTCTCCATTCAAAGCAGTCAACTCTCCTTTTTCAAAAGTCAAAACCACCTTCTCCTCTCCCTCCTTCTTCAGTTGTGATGGATAAGCAGAACCTGGTAATGGTTTATCGGATGTCAATGTTTCAGAACCACCAACACTCGTTCCCCAAAGTCCCTTATTAATCGAATATCTTGCTTTGTCCCATGACATATCTACGCCGTTTGAAATTAGATAATCAATTTCCGCTTCTCTGCTTAATTTTTTATCCCTAATAGGCGTAATGATTTCGATTTCTGGAGCCAACGTTTGGAAAATCATATCAAAACGAACTTGATCATTTCCTGCCCCTGTGCTTCCATGAGCAATATATTTGGCACCGATAGACTTGGCGTATTCAACAATTTCAATCGCTTGAATTATACGTTCTGCACTCACCGATAAAGGATAGGTGTTATTTTTCAACACATTTCCAAAAATGAGATACTTAACAACCTTTTCATAAAAGGTATGGATAGCGTCCACATTCACATAGGAAGCGACACCCATTTTATAAGCTTTCGATTCGATCGTTTGGATTTCTTCTATCGTAAATCCACCTGTATTTACACTAACGGCATGGACTTCAAAGTCTAAATCCTTACTTAGGTGAACGGCACAATAGGATGTATCTAAGCCCCCGCTATAGGCCAAAACCACTTTACTTTTCATTTTTTTCTTTCTTTAAATACAAGGTTTCTTTAATTTGCTTCAGCCTTTTAAACACTTTTTCTTTGACAGGCTTCACGTTTATTTTCCCTCCTTTTTTTTCTATTTCTGGATTGTATAACATTCCTGTACACAAACACATTTTTTGCTCGGTACGTTGCAAAACATCATAGTTTTTACAGGTTTGGCAACCTTTCCAGAAGGTTGGGTCATCCGTTAATTCTGAAAACGGAACGGGGCGATATCCCAGTTCGGTATTCATTTTCATAACTGCTAGACCTGTGGTGATACTAAAAACTTTGGCGTCTGGATATTTCTTTCTAGAGTGCTCAAAAATTTTATGTTTAATTTGTTTGGCCACACCGACTCCTCTATAATCTGGATGTACAATCAATCCGGAATTTGCTACAAATTTGCCGTGGCTCCAAGCCTCGATATAGCAAAACCCAACAAATTTATCTCCATCCAAGGCTATAACAGCATTGCCATTTTCCATTTTGGTAATGATATATTCAGGAGTGCGCTTCGCTATACCAGTTCCTCGTACCTTGGCCGATTCAGCAATGGTATCAGAAATAAGAGATGCGTAAACCGAATGAGATTTGTCTGCAATAACAATTTTCATTGTTCAAAAAATAAGATTAAGGTTAATTTGATTTTGGAAGAAAAGAACCGGACTCACCTAAGTTCCATAGAAAGCATACACCCTTACGGGCGGCGATACATACGGAAAGGAGTCAACGGTTGACCGAAATCAACTGCTAATTTTATTAAAAATGTTATTTGGAAAATATGTTTCAAGATTAAAATAATATACGTTATACAATTGCAAAAAGATGATTAGCAATAGCGTCGGCGTTTGCTAATCAGCAAACTGGGTTGTGACGGACGTATATTATTTTCTGGTTTAAACATGCAACAAATATATAAATTATTTGAAATCGCTTATACCGATTAACTAAATTTTTACAAAATATAGTCCGTGCTCACAAAATTTGACGCATTGGCATCCAATAAGTTATTCAAAATCTCCTTGTTATATTCGGTATCCTTTGTTGCCACAAAAGTCCTAATAGAAAAAGACCTTAAGGCATCATGGACACTAAGGGTTCCTTTAGCTGAATCCTTTCTACCTGTGAAAGGATATACATCTGGTCCACGTTGACAAGAACTGTTTAAGTTCACACGACACACCAAGTTTACCAAGGTATCAATTAACGGCGCCAAGGTTTTAATATCGTTACCAAACAAACTCACTTGTTGTCCGTAATTGGATTCTGCCATCTCATCCAATGGCTGTTCAATATCCTTAAATGGCACTATTGGAATCACAGGTCCGAATTGTTCCTCTTGATACACACGCATGTCTTTGGCTACTGGAAATAGCACCGCAGGAAAAATATAATTTTCTGATGTTTCTCCGCCTTTTTCGTTAAGAACCTTGGCGCCCTTTGAAATAGCATCATCAATTAGTTCTTGAATATATGCTGGCTTTTCAGGTTCTGGAAGCGGCGTCAATTTAGCTCCTTGCTCCCACGGATTCCCAAATTTCAAACCATCCACTTTCTTAGAAAACCGGCTATTAAATTCCTCCAAAATATCTTCATGAACATAAAGAATTTTCAAAGCAGTACAACGTTGCCCATTAAATGACAAGGTTCCTGCAATACACTCGTCTATAGCCAAATCTAGGTTGGCGTCTGGTAACACGATAGCAGGATTTTTAGCCTCCAAGCCCAATACCAATCGTAATCTATTCTGTTTGGGATGTTGATCCATTAATGCATTGGCCGATTTACTGTTTCCAATTAGTGCCAAAACATCTACCTTCCCTGATTGCATAATTGGCGATGCCACCACACGACCTCTTCCGTACAAAATATTTACAGCGCCTTTTGGGAAGCTATTTTTAAATGCTTCCAACAAGGGAGTCAATAATAAAACTCCATGTTTTGCCGGTTTAAAAATACAGGTGTTACCCATAATTATAGCTGGAATGAGAAGGGCGAACGTTTCATTCAATGGGTAATTGTAGGGCCCCAAACACAACACAACCCCTAAAGGACCTCGACGGATGTGGGCATACACCCCATCGTGTTTTGAGAATTTGGCACTGTCACGATCCAGTTGCTTGTATTCTTCAATGGTATCGTAGATATACTCTACAGTTCTATCAAATTCTTTTTCAGAATCTGGAAGGTTTTTACCAATTTCCCACATCAATAATTTCACAACTTCTTCCCGTTTGGTTTTCATTTGCTCCACAAACTTTTCCATACAGGCAATGCGATCTGCCACTTTCATGGTTGGCCACAATCCTTGTCCCTTGTCATAGGCATTACATGCCGCATCCAAAGCTTCCAAGGCCTCTTTTTCAGTGAGAGTAGGAATGGTTCCTAAAAAGGTGGGTTTATAATCTTCAGTTGAAGAAATGGTAGAATAAACATCGGAAGTTTCTCCTTTCCATTCAATTAATTCTCCATTGATTAAATAGGTATTCTGATTGATCCCATTTTTAATTTGAAATTCTTCTGGAATTTCTACGTAGGTGGAACTTAACATAAAACTAAATACTTTAAAGTTCACCTTAAAGATACAATAAAGCTCTTAGTAATTTGGTTACCTTAAGGTTAAACTAAACCAAAAACTGAAATAAGTCGGGTTTGTTATTTAAATAATCCCCATAGAAATTGTGTTGCTTCATTTTCGTTATCAAAGGTTGTAAATCGTCTGGTGTTTTTAATTCGATTCCCACTACAGCCGAACCATTATCCCTATTGGATTTTTTGGTATACTCAAAATGGGTAATATCATCATTAGGTCCTAAAATTTCAACAACAAATTCTTTTAAGGCCCCGGCACGTTGCGGGAACTTCACAATGAAATAATGTTTAAGATTGGAATACAAAAGAGCACGTTCCTTGATTTCGGCGGTGCGTGTGATATCATTATTACTTCCGCTTACAACACAAACCACATTTTTACCTTTTAGTTTATCGGCATAAAAATCTAAAGCTGCAATACTCAATGCGCCAGCAGGCTCTACTACAATAGCTTCTTTATTATATAAATCTAGTATGGTTTGACAAATTTTACCTTCTGGAACCGTTATCATGTCATCCAAGGTTTGTCGGCATATGCCAAATGTCTTCTCTCCTACCCTTTTTACAGCTGCTCCATCAACGAAATTCTCAATATCATCCAGTTCTGTTACTTGATTATTTTTTAAAGAAGTTAACATGGAAGGCGCCCCCTCAGGTTCTACGCCAATGATTTTGGTTTCGGGAGACATCTCCTTGAATATGGTTGACAAACCAGAAGCCAAACCGCCACCTCCAACAGGTACAAACACATAGTCGATTGGGGTTTCTGTTTGACTTAACAATTCCAAAGCGATGGTAGCTTGACCTTCTATTACCTTTTCGTCATTGAATGGATGGATAAAGGTTTTATTGGACTGTTTTTGTTCCTTCATGGCGGCATGATAAGAATCGTCAAACGTATCTCCTTCCAAAACCACTTCTATGAATTCTTCACCAAACATTTTTACCTGTTCGATCTTTTGCATGGGTGTGGGCGTAGGCATGAAAATGGTTCCTGGAATTTTCAACAACCTGCAAGATAAGGCTACTCCCTGTGCGTGATTACCCGCACTTGCACAAACCACTCCATTACTTATTTCCTCAGGAGTCAAAGAGGACATTTTATTATACGCGCCCCTAATTTTATAGGAACGAACCAACTGCAAATCTTCCCTTTTAAATAATATATGACCATCAAACTTTCGGGAATAGTGAATATTTGAAGTCAACGGTGTGTGGTTTACTACCGATTTTAATTTCTGAGCAGCATCCTGAACTGCTTGTAATGTGGGAAAATAGGTTGTGGTTGTTTCCATAGTAAAAAGAAAAGCCTCAAGAATCTTGAGGCTATTTAGATTTCAAAATTATGATAATACGGCCTCTTCTTCTGGTTCGGTAATTTTAATCTTTTTCATGGCCGTCATGGCAGCTCTAAGTCGTTTACCTACCGTCTCAATAGAATGAGAGCGAATCGCTTCATTCACTTTGATTAGCTCCACATTATCTACGTCATTAGACGTGGCAAATGTTTTGCCAATGACAGAAGCATCAACTGTAGTCATAAAATCCTTCAATAAAGGTTTTGCGGCATGATCAAATAGATAACACCCGTATTCTGCGGTATCTGAAATGACTCGGTTCATTTCATAAAGTTTTTTACGCGCAATAGTGTTTGCGATCAATGGCAGCTCATGCAACGATTCATAATAAGCAGAATCTTCTATGATTCCAGAACTTATCATCGTTTCATAAGCCAACTCCACACCGGCCTTAACCATCGCGACCATTAAGGTGCCGTGGTCAAAATATTCCTGTTCTGAAATAGTTTCAGAAGTAAGAGGCGTTTTTTCAAAAGCTGTTTCAGCTGTGGCTGCTCGCCATGTCAACAGATTGACATCATCATTGGCCCAATCTTCCATCATGGTTTGCGAGAAGTGACCTGAAATGATATCATCCATATGCTTTTGGAACAATGGTCTCATCAATACTTTCAATTCTTCGGAAAGCTTGAAAGCTTCAATTTTTGCAGGATTGGATAGGCGATCCATCATATTGGTTATTCCACCATGCTTTAAGGCTTCGGTAATAGTTTCCCAACCATACTGAATCAATTTAGCAGCATATTCTGGTTCAACACCTTCTTCCACCATTCTGTCAAAACACAAAATAGATCCTGTTTGCAGGACTCCACAAAGGATGGTTTGCTCACCCATTAAATCACTTTTCACCTCAGCAACAAATGATGATTCCAAAACCCCGGCACGGTGTCCTCCTGTGGCTACGGCATAAGCCTTGGCTTGAGACAATCCTTTACCTTCAGGGTCATTTTCTGGATGTACAGCGATCAAGGTTGGCACTCCAAATCCGCGAAGGTATTCCTCACGAACCTCCGTTCCTGGGCATTTAGGCGCGACCATAATCACTGTTAAATCTTTCCTTATTTTGGTTCCTTCTTCTACAATATTAAATCCGTGGGAATACGACAAAGTCGCTCCTTCTTTCATAAGCGGCATGACCGCCTTCACCACATTACTATGTTGTTTGTCTGGTGTTAAATTGAGCACCAAATCTGCAGATGGAATCAATTCGTCATAAGTCCCAACAGTGAAATCATTCTCAGTGGCTTGCAGATAGGATTGACGTTTTTCCTTAATAGCAGCTTCACGCAACGCATAAGAAATATCCAAACCAGAATCTCTCATGTTTAACCCTTGATTTAATCCTTGTGCGCCACATCCTATGATGACAATTTTCTTTCCTTTTAATGCTTCTACGCCATCTTCAAATTCAGAAGCAGCCATAAACCGACATTTTCCTAATTGTGCTAATTGTTCTCGTAGTGAGAGTGTGTTAAAATAATTTGACATGGTTTTTGTTTTAGTTGTTGAATGCTACTAGCATTTCTGATATTTTCATTTCCTGTTTGGTGACGGCAATCCTTCCTGAACGGACAAATTGCATGATTCCAAACGGACTTAATTCATTATACAATTCATTTATTTCATGACGTCTTCCAGACTTTTCCAAAACGAAAAAGACCTTGTTCACCGTCACGATATTGACATTGCCTTCTTTGATAATATTTTGAATCTGTGGCTCATCAAATAGTAAGTCTGATTTGATTTTAAACAGACAAGACTCTTGATAAATAATATCTTCATCCCTGTGGTAGTAAGCCTTAATGACTTCAACCTGCTTTTCTATCTGGCCAATAATTTTCTTGATTTGCTCTTCGGTAACCACCACAACAATGGTCCATCTGAACACCCCATGTATTTCTGAAGCTGAAGAGGCAATACTTTCTATATTGATTTTTCTACGTTGGAAAATTGCCGAAATGCGATTGAGCAAACCCACGTTGTTTTCGGTGTAGATAGAAACGGTATATAATTCTTTTTCTGTATCCATATTAACTTAATCTTATATCTGAAACCGATGCTCCTGTTGGGATCATTGGAAACACATTGTCTTCTTTCTCTACACATACTTCTAGGAAATATGCCGATTCACTAGCCATCATTTCCTTGATAGCTTCATCCAATTCCTCCCTTTTTGACACTCTTTTGGCTTCAATATGGTATCCTTTGGCTATTTGAACAAAATCTGGATTGATCAATTCGGTAGAGGCATATCGTTTATCAAAAAACAATTGCTGCCACTGACGTACCATTCCGAGGAAATCATTATTTAAGACCACAATCTTTACGGGTACCCTTGTTTGAAAAATGGTCCCCAATTCTTGAATGGTCATTTGGTAACCACCATCTCCAATGATAGCTACCACATCACGTTCTGGAGCTGCCATCTTTGCACCTATGGCTGCTGGCAATGCAAACCCCATGGTTCCCAATCCGCCGGAGGTAATATTACTTTTTGTCTGGTTAAACTCAGCATAGCGACAAGCAATCATTTGATGTTGTCCTACATCACTCACTATGGCTGCCTGACCTTTGCTTTCTTCATTGATTTTCTTCAACACTTCTCCCATGGTCAAACCTTCCTTGGTGGGGTTCAAATCGTTTTTGATGACCTGTTCAAACTCTACCTGGTACAGCTTCTTAAACTCATTTAACCAAGAGTCATGGCTGTTTTCATTAAGTAATGGCAATAAAGCCGACAGACTGGTTTTGGCATCTCCAAGAACCGCCACATCGGTCTTTACATTTTTATCGACTTCTGCTGGGTCTATTTCAAAATGGATCACCTTGGCCTGTTTGGCATAGGTCTCCAAATTACCGGTTACCCTGTCATCAAACCGCATGCCTATGGCTATAAGCACATCACACTCATTGGTTAACTTATTGGGCGCATAATTACCGTGCATGCCAACCATACCCACATTTAGGGGATGGGACGTTGGAATGGCGGAAGCTCCCAGAATGGTCCAAGCCGAAGGGATGCCAGCCTTTTCCATCACCGCCTTCAATTCGGCTTCTGCCTCACCCAATATGACACCTTGCCCCCAAACGATTAACGGCTTTTTAGCCGCATTGATGATATCTGCAGCCTCCTGCACTTTGCTTGTTTGCACTTCGGGGACTGGTTTATAACTTCTTATGGATGTACATTTTTCATAAGAGAAATCAAATTCCTCAAATTGGGCATTTTTGGTGATGTCAATGAGTACGGGACCCGGACGCCCACTTTTAGCGATATAAAATGCTTTGGCAATGACTTCGGGAATTTCAGACGCCTTGGTCACCTGGTGGTTCCACTTGGTAACCGGGGTTGAGATACCTATGATATCTGTTTCCTGAAAGGCATCACTTCCTAGTAAGTGGGAACCCACTTGCCCCGTAATGCACACCAAAGGCGTGGAATCAATTTGAGCATCGGCAATACCGGTGATCAAATTGGTTGCCCCGGGACCCGAGGTTGCCATAGCCACCCCTACTTTACCAGAAATTCTAGCATAGCCTTGGGCAGCATGGGTGGCCCCTTGCTCGTGCCTGGTCAAGACGTGATGCAATTGGGTTTGATATTTATAAAGCTCGTCATAAACTGGCATTATGGCCCCACCAGGGTAGCCATAAATAATATCAACCCCTTCTTCCAAAAGGCATTTTACAACCGCCTCACTACCCGTAATTCTAACGGATTTTTTAGTAGGTTGCTCTTTTTTTGCTACTGCTTGAGTATCCTCCATATTCTATCATTTAAAACTCATCGGTCACACAGCCATTGGATGCTGATGAAACCGTTTTTGCATATTTATATAATACCCCTCGCTCAAATTTGAGTTTTGGAGCTTTCCAATTTTCTTTTCTTTTTGCCAATTCCTCATCGGAAATTTCGATGTTGATGGTATTGTTTACTGCATCAATAGAGATGATATCTCCATTTTCAACTAAGGCAATATTTCCACCTACTTGTGCTTCTGGCGACACGTGGCCCACCACAAAACCGTGGGATCCACCCGAGAAGCGACCATCTGTAATCAATGCCACATCCTTGCCCAAGCCAGCTCCCATAATGGAAGAGGTCGGTTTAAGCATTTCTGGCATACCCGGTGCCCCTTTAGGACCTTCATAACGAATAATGACCACATCGCCTTTTTTTACTTTACCCGTTTTGATGCCTTCATTGACCGCCGCCTCACTATCAAACACATTGGCAACGCCTTTGAAGGACAAGCCTTCTTTCCCTGTAATTTTAGCCACAGCACCTTCCGTAGCTAGGTTACCAAACAGGATGCGAATATGGCCTGAATCCTTGATAGGTTGGTTGACTGATTTGATGACCTCCTGACCTTCTTCTAGGTCTGGAGCTGTCTCCAAGTTTTTGGCCAAGGTTTTTCCGGTAACTGTTAAGCAATCACCATGCAACATGCCTTGTTTCAGCATGTACTTTAAAACACCTGGCACCCCACCTACGGCGTGCAAATCTTCCATGGCATATTTACCACTTGGTTTTAGGTCTGCCAAGAGTGGTGTTGCATCACTTATTTTCTGAAAATCGGCTAAGGTGAATTCTACATTGGCTGCTTTGGCAATAGCCAGAAAGTGCAACACGGCATTTGTAGACCCTCCTAGAACCGTTACCAACCTAATGGCGTTTTCTAAGGACTTTCTTGTAACAATATCTGATGGTTTAATATCTTTTTCCAGTAGTAACTTTAAGGCTTCTCCCGCTCTTTCACATTCCTTCTCCTTAATTTTTCCTTCTGTGATAGCCGGGTTTGAGGAGTTAAAAGGTAAAGACATACCTAAGGCTTCAATGGCCGAAGCCATGGTATTTGCGGTGTACATACCACCACAGGCACCAGCACCCGGACAGGCCTTGTGAATGACTTCTTTGAATTCGGTTTCATCTATGCTTCCAGCTACTTTTTGACCATAGGCCTCAAAAGCTGAAATAATATCCAGTTTTTTACCATTATGACAGCCAGAAGCAATGGTGCCTCCATAGACTAAAATGGAAGGTCTGTTTAACCGTAACATGGCCATTAAGGCTCCCGGCATGTTTTTATCACAACCTACCACAGTCACCAAACCATCATAACTCATGGCTTGAACGACGGTTTCCATAGAATCTGCAATGATATCACGGGACGGTAAGGAATAGCGCATTCCTGGGGTTCCGTTTGAAATACCGTCACTTACTCCAATGGTATTGAAAATGAGTCCGACCAAATCGGCCTTGTCTGCTCCCTTTTTAACATGGACTGCCAAGTCATTAAGGTGCATGTTACATGGATTTCCTTCATACCCTGTACTGGCAATACCCACCAAGGGCTTTTGCAAATCTTCATCGGTTAAGCCAATGGCATGCAACATGGCTTGGGCAGCCGGCAAGGTTGGATCTTGTGTTACTGTTTTACTGTATTTATTTAAATTGTTCATTATTTGATTTTGACCCTTTTCTTTTAAGAAACTAAATTAATGTAATCACTCTACTAGGGTGTTGCATTACATGAGCACGCTTTAAATTCAATTAGTTTTTTAACATTTCAAATAACTATTTATCAGCACTTTAACTAATTTGTTATATGATGTTCAAACCCTTTAAAATTTTTCCATAAAAAAAATGCCTTCCCGGATGAGGAAGGCATTTTCTATATCATACTACAATACCATTCCTCACCGGAGCGAAATAATCACTACGATAATAATAGAAATGATATGGATTAGGTTCTTGTTCATTTGAAACCCAAATGTTGGAATTTTTAATTAAAAATCCAAACGCCCTTGAAGGTTTTCTTGTTTTTGCAGTAATTAAATTGGACATATTCCATAGATTCTTACGATGCTTGTTGGATTGACTGCTGGTATGGGAGGGACTTGCAACTTTGACCATGCTGGCACTATCCAGATTCTGGAAACTGGTTTTTATTAGACTCTTGACTAGAAAAAATTTAAAGCATTTACCACTAAAATTATAACTTACTGTTTTACAGTTTACAAACTAAAAACCACTAACTTTACTAGACCTAATTCTACTAAAATTCATCACCCATTTTCTCACCAACAGAACTATAGCCGAAAGAGGACAACTTTTAAAATTGAAATCCTATGAAAGCCGCTATTGTATTTTTTTTCGGAATCAGTCTACTCCTTACATCATGCAACAATAAGTCTCAAAAAAGTGATACTGAAACCTTAGGGGAGCGACACCAACAACAAAAAACCATTTACTACAACGGAGACATCATAACCATGCAGGGTGACAACCTAAATTATGCGGAAGCCGTAGTAGAAAGCGATGGTAAAATAATCTTTGTAGGAAGCAAAAAAGAAGCATTTGAACAATTTAAGGAACAAGTAAAAAAGCACGACCTAGGTGGTGAAACCATGATGCCAGGTTTCATTGAACCTCATCTCCATCCTTCCATTGCAGCTACAGTCTTGCCGAATGAAATTGTTGCTCCTTATGATTGGGTATTGCCTACGGAAACCAAAAAAGGTGTTTCAGGACATGAAAATTATGTTGCTCGTATAACGGAATCTATTAATTCAAATGCTACTGAGGAGTCTATTTATTTTATTTGGGGATATCACCAACTCTGGCATGGGGAATTAAATAGGGCGTTGCTAAACAAAATAGCCGGCAATAAACCTGTAGGTATCATACATCGCTCCTTTCATGAAATTTTTGTTAACGATGCTGCCATAAAAATGATGGACATAAAAGAAGCTGAATTTAAAAACAATCCTCAAGTGAATTGGGAAAAAGGGCATTTCTATGAGGGAGGTTGGTTGGCTCTAGTACCTAAAATAGGGAACCTATTCTTTGAAAAAGATAAGTATCAAGGTGGATTGGAACAAATGACACAATTGTTATTGAAAAATGGTATCACAACTATTGCAGAACCAGGTTTTCCTAGTTCAAATTTTGATTTGGAGTACAACTACTTAAAAACTGAGATGGACAAGAAGCCTCCATATGATATCTATTTAATTCCAAATGGCACCCAATTATATGGCATGAAAGGAAATAGTAATGCGAAAGCAAAACAGTTTGCCGAGACCTTAGCTGACAGCTTCAATACAGGGAATATTAAGTTTTTACCAAAACAAATCAAATTATTTTCCGATGGCGCTATTTACTCCCAGTTGATGCAGATGAAGGACAACTATACCGATGGGCATCATGGTGAGTGGATGACCCCATTAGATTTGTTTAAAGAGCAAATGGAACTCTATTGGAATGATGGCTATAAAATACATGTTCATGCTAATGGAGATTTGGGAATTCAGATGGTAGTTGATAATGTAGCAGAATTACAAAGGAAAAATCCTCTTGAAAACCATCAATTAACCCTACACCATATGGGTTATTTTACAGATACCATGGCAGAACAAATAGCCAAACTTGAAATAGAAGGTTCTGTAAATCCATACTATCTTTGGGCTTTAGCTGATAAATATTCAGAAATAGGACTAGGAAAAGAAAGAGGAGAAAATTTGGTAAGAATAAAATCGCTTGTCTCGAGAGGTGTTCCTGTATCTTTTCATTCTGATTTTGCAATGGCACCGGTAGAACCCCTCACTTTAGCGTGGACTGCCATTAATCGCAATACCTCACAGGGCAGCAAATTTTCTCAAGACCAGCGACTAAGCGTTTATGAAGGTATGAAAGGTATTACTATAGACGCGGCAGGTACCTTAAGCCTGGAAGACCAGATTGGCTCTATAGAAGAAGGAAAGCAAGCAGACTTTACCATCTTGGCAAAAAACCCATTTAAGATTGATCCAATGGAAATTAAAGATATTCAAATAAGTGGTGTTGTTCATAAAGGCCAATTTCACATCAATAAAACAGCTTATTTGAAATAGCATTTAAGACAATATACTATCAACCATTATTTCAAAATTGTTAATTCTAGCCTACTAGGTAAGTCCTAGCAATTTTGCTATCTTCGGTTTACGGCGGAAAATCCTCGCGGATTTTCACGCAACGAAACCATAGCCCAAACCGTTATACTCAATTAAAAAAAATGAAAAACTTTCTCTCAATCATAATTGGTTTATTCCTTTTCTCCAATACATTCTCTCAACAAATACAAATAGATTCACTTGACCTGCTCATTCACCAAGTAATAAAAGACTATGAAATACCAGGACTTTCAATTGGTATTGTTCGGAATGATTCTATAATATTTTCCAAAGGATATGGCAACTGCGAAGTTAATAAAGAAAGAAAAGTTGATGAAAATACAACTTTCGGAATAGGTTCAATTTCTAAATCATTTACTGCGTTAACGTTAGGCATCTTGGTGGATGAGGGTAAAATTGATTGGGATGATAAAGTTAAAGATTACCTGCCCTATTTTGAATTATATGCCCCATATGTTACAGATAATTTTACGATTAGAGATTTACTCATTCATAGAAGTGGTCTGAAAGATGTTAGTGGTGGTACACTTTGGTATCACTCTGATTATTCTAGGGAAGAAATAATTAAGAGACTTAAATATTTAGAACCAGTATCAGGGTATCGAGAAAAGCCAGCTTATCAAAATGTAATGTACGTTGTTGCTTCGGAAATAGTAAAAACCGTATCGGGAACATCATGGGATAGTTTCTTAAAAACAAGAGTATTCGATAAACTAAAAATGAATAATAGCACCTCTTTATCAACAGAAAGAAAAGCAAATAAGAACCTAGCACAACCGCATATTTGGAATGAAGATTACAAAAAGGTCGCGATTATTCAAGAAAAGGGAGATAATCTTGCTCCAGGAGGTTTTATCTACTCATCAGCAATTGAAATGTCGAATTACATGAGATTAATGTTGAATAATGGAGTATTTGAAAATGATACTATTGTTAGTCCAACAATAATAGAGGAAATTTTTAAACCACAAATTATTTATCCAATTGGAAGTCCTTTTAATAATGAATTTTCATCCTATGGGTTCGGTTGGTGGCTTACGCCATTTAATGGACATAAGATAATTGAGCATAGTGGTGGTATAGACGGTATGGCGGCCCAACTTGTTATGATAAAGGATTTAAACATTGGGTTTGTTTTACTTACTAACGCATCGAAAGAACCTGCAACATTTATTTTGAGAGCTTTACTACTTAAACAATTTCTTGAAGATGAAGATAATCTACCTGATAATTTCTATTCTTTGGTGAAAGACTGGAGAGACAATTTTATAAAAGAAAAGAAAGAGTCTTTGAGAATTCAATTAAAATCAAAGAACACAAAACCCTCTTTAGCAATTAAAGAATACTCCGGAAAATACACTGATAAGATGTATGGCGACATATTTATAAACAATATAAGTGAAGAGGAATTAGAGATTTCATTTTCTCATACTAAATTATTCAGAGGAAAATTGGTGCATTGGCATTTTGATACCTTTAAAATTGACTGGTATGACATTCGTGTGCCAGATGGGTTTTTAACTTTCAATTTTAATTCAAAAAGAGAAATATTAGGATTCTCAATTGATCAAGAAAATTTACTTGATGTTGATTTCGGAGAACTTAAAATAATGAAAAATTAAAACTGAGTATAACAATTTGTATAGTTCATTGCTTCTGATTTTCCTAAACTGAAAATCCTCTTTCTGAACTATCGCCAAGTTTTATTTGCTAAATTAGTGACCTAACCAACGCAACAAACCATACACAAACCGTTGTAACCAATTTTGAAAAACCCGAGAGACATAAAGGAATTATTGCAAATTGATATTGATTTTCTTTGTGAAAATTCTCGATTCAAGTCAGACTTGATAAATGACCAAAATGATACTCGGAATTTCCTTCTGTTCGATTTGAAGTCAAAATTTTTGGATTTATTTGACCAATTTCAAATTTCATTGTTTGAGAAAAAAGCTCGTCACTTGGAATTAAATTCTCTAAATCCAAATCCAGAGAAAATTAAAAAAATTTTAGAGCTGATCGTAAGCGAATACGAAACGGACGAAAACAATCAAAGCGCATCGGATTGGAATGCTTCAAAGCATCTGTCTTGGTGGTTTAAGAATGACAAACACCACCAAACCTATGATGAACCAGAAAATATGGAGGATTTATTTTACGGATTTATAATTGACGGACTGAAAGACAACCAAGTAACTTTGGCGATACTTGACTATAAAAACATTGACCCAAAACTGAATAAAAAAAACTGGTTACAACAACGTGTATAGTTCATTGCTTCTGATTTTCCTCGCGGAAAATCCTCGCCCTGAACTATTGCCAAGTTTTA
This sequence comes from Mangrovimonas sp. ST2L15, assembly GCF_001280515.1. Lineage (GTDB taxonomy): Bacteria > Bacteroidota > Bacteroidia > Flavobacteriales > Flavobacteriaceae > Mangrovimonas > Mangrovimonas futianensis. Next base: position 260,423 of record NZ_LBIQ01000028.1, read on the forward strand.
TTTGCTAAATTAGTGACCAGACCAACGCAACAAACCATACACAAACCGTTAGCACCAATTTAGAAGGAAACAAACAAAAAATGGTAATAGAATCTTTAAAAGAGTTATACAATAGGGACTTAAACAAGTTGAAAAAGGAGATTGAACTTTACAAAAACGACACAACATTGTGGAAAATTGAAAACTCAATAAAAAACTCTGGAGGGAATCTATGTCTTCATATAATCGGGAATCTGAAAACGTATATCGGAAATGGATTGGCTCAAATTGATTATGTTAGACAAAGGGATTTAGAATTTTCCAGCAGATTCGTTGAGAGAAAAGAATTATACGAAAAAATTGATGAAACCATTCAAATTGTTGGTCAGGGACTGAGCAAAATAACGGATGAACAATTAACCGAAACCTTTCCAATAATCATTTGGGAAAATAAAACGGAAATGGCATTTACCATTATTCATCTACATTCCCATTTAAACTATCATTTAGGTCAAATAAATTACCATCGTAGAATTTTAGAGAAAACATAAAATAATTGAATTCACCACTAAAAATTATATGGCAAGTATTGAAACATATATTGTAGATTCGTTCGCGGATGAACCCTTTAAAGGAAATCCGGCAGGAGTCTGTTTACTTGAACAAGAAATAGATGACGACACAATGCTTTCCATAGCCAAAGAACTTGGGCTTTCCGAAACCGCATTTGTGAAACAACAGAGTACGCAAAAAGGATTTTCAATACGTTATTTTTCACCCAAAATGGAAATTCCCCTTTGCGGACATGCAACTCTGGCAGCCTCGAAAATACTCTTTGACAGGGATTCAAGTATTTCAAACATCCATTTTGTAACTATTCAAAATTTGGACTTGATTATTAGAAAGGAGGCAGAGTACATCAGAATGGAATTTCCAGTTTATGAAACTGAATATCAAATTGCACCAAAAGAATTACTTGAAGCTCTTGGAATCGTTGAATTAGATAATAGCGAATACAATAAGGAAACGAAAATATTATTGCTTGAAATCAATAGCTGTAAAACACTAAACAACTTGAAACCTGACTTTGAAAAATTAAAAAAGTCACATGGTTCAATTAACGGGGTATTGGTCACGGCCTTATCGGAAAAACCTGATTACGACTTTGAATCAAGATACTTTTGGCCTAGGAGCGGAACTAATGAAGACCCTGTAACAGGTGGAACACATACATTTTTGGCAAAATATTGGGGAGAAAAGCTGAACAAGAAAAAAATGAATTCTTTTCAATGTTCCGAACGAACTGGATTTATGGAAGTTGAGTTAATCGAGAAGCATAAAATGACAATTAAAGGAAAGGCACAAATTGTTTTAAAAGGAGAATTAAAAATATAAAAAACTGGTGCTAACAATGTATATAAAAAATAGGCGGAACAGTAATAATTTGAAAGCTTTTGGTTTCTATTAAACTCTGTGCTTAACGGAAAGATTAGAGCTTCAAAATCGCCTACTTTTCATATACGACACCGTTGTGCTTCATTATCAGAAACCGCTAACCAATGATAAAATTCTTTAGGAAAATTAGACAAAATTTACTTTCAGAAGGTAAAACAGGAAAGTATTTCAAATATGCTTTTGGCGAAATTGTGCTTGTGGTGATTGGGATTTTGATTGCACTTTCCCTGAATAATTGGAATGAAAAAAGAAAATCTAATAATCTTTTAAAAATATACGAAGCCAATATAATTACTGAACTAAACCAAGACCTTTTTGATCTAAATAAGGCAGATAGCCTGGTTGATGTACGAATGAAAAGTATAGATAATTATTTTGAATATTATAATTCAGAATCTGCAAACATGGATACGTTAGTTAAAAAGAGGAATAGTAGTCAATTGTTTTTTGTATTATTCCAAACAAACACGTTCTCTCTTGAGGATTTAATTACTTCTGGAAATTTGCAATTATTTACATTGGAAGAAAAGAATAGTTTTTTAAAGTATAAAAAGGCACTAAAAGAATATGAGAATTTTCAATCGATAGGCATAGAATTAACGAAGCACAAGTATAACGAATTTGAAAGTGATATCGATAAGATGAAATTGATTGGGAATTCTACAAAAGAACTAGCTTCAGTAAATAATTGGGGGAAATATGACATCAACTCTCATCAGTTTAGAAAACTAAATAATTATATAGTCACCTTTTTAGAATTTTTTCAAGGACAAAAACAATATTTAAAACGTCTAGAAGAAAAGACAGAAGAACTTAAAATTAAGTTGGAAAATAAATGACGAAAGAACAACACCGGCCATAATTCAGCGTGACTTATGCCCTATTTTGAAAAATATGTAAATTTATCAAAGCTGATTGCTTACGCGGAATGTCTTACGGACGATTCCATGCCGAAATCATAGCCAAACCGTTGTGATTAACTATCAGAAACCGCTAACCAATGATGAAATTCTTTAAAAGAATTAGAAAAAATTTAATTTCAGAGGGCAAAACTGGACAATATCTTAAGTATGCTCTTGGGGAAATTATTCTTGTAGTGATAGGTATTTTGATTGCTTTGCAAGTAAGCAATTGGAACGAAGCGAAAAAAAACCAACATATCGAAAAGGATTATCTCTCCTCTTTACGCTCAGATATTGAAGATGATATACAAACACAAGATTCTATAATTCAGATTCTTAACAACAAAAGCAAGACGATTGACTCTCTTCTCTATGAGCTGGAAGGGTTACAACCAGATTCAGATTCAAGACAAGCTTACAACTATTGGTATGCTTCTATTGGATTTCCAGACTACATATCTAAAGAACACACCATAGAAACTTTAAAAAGTAGTGGGAAAATAGAAAGCGTTTCTGATGAAACCATTAGACGTATGCTTCAAGCCTACTATGACGAAACCGATAGATTTTATATCCATCAAAACTTATTGGATGGGCTGTCTACAAAGACCTTCCTTAACGACATTGTTTTCAACTTAAGGGTTTTACGAAAAGATACTGATAAACCAGTGCCTCTTCTATCGAGTTCGCAAAACACAATCAATACCCTGTACAACAATATATTTATCTATCAAGCAATGGTGAAATCCTCATCCAGAAAACTGCAAAATTTAAACAAAGAAGCGCAGGAGGTTTTAAAAAACATAAATTCATTCGACAAAATCAATTGATTAAACTCTTAAGGAAAATTAGACAAAAACAACATTTATCTATTCTGAAAAAGAAAATGGAAGAGCCTATAAAACTTTTAAAAAACAAAAAATTAAATAACGACAGCACACCATTTTGTATAAGTAATGGAGGCGATGTGGCAAATTTCAGGGTTTGTTCCCGTTCAAACTGTTTAGCGGTTTGACAAGAAGGTAGCCCTCAATCTGAAGCTACTCATACAATTTACCGGTGTAATTTGAGCTGACCCGAAAAGAATGAAAAAAACAATAACCTTTTTACTAATTATGGGACTATTGAGTAAATTATTTGGTCAAATGGAAAAAAAGAATTCCGACTCTTCAGTTGAACAAGAACTTCGGTTGGAATATAATGTTATGAAGAATATTTCCTTAGAAAAATATCAGAAATATGAAAATTCAGAACAATTCAAATTAATTGAAAATGGAATTTATCAAGATTTAAAAGATTCTGATGACACCAAATACAGAATGACTATTTCTTATGACTTAGAACCTGAAAACGACACAAATAATCAATATCCTTTAGAAGATATTTTGGACAAGTACTATTTGCACGTTTCTGATTTTTTGGAATCTGAAAATGATTCTGACCCTAACAATTTTAAACTTGAATTGGCTGGAGAATTAGGAGATTTGAAGAATAGCCAAAATATAATCGGGAAGAAAGTGTATAATAAGGAATTTAAAAGTGACGATGGACAAATTAGAGTTAAACTGATAATTGAATAAAAACTACACACAAGACCGTGTATAATTCATTGCTTCCGATTTTCCTCTCGGAAAATCCTCGCAACTTTGCTATCTTAGTTTCTTAACCCGAAAATCCTAGCGGATTTTCACGCAACGAAACTATACACAAACCGTTCTACTCAATATGAAAACAGCACTTTGGATATTTGGCGGAATTGGAATATTGGTTCTGATTTATCATAGAATCCAAAATGAACGTTACGAAAAAAAATTGCAGAAACTAAATCAAAGCAGACCAAAACTTACTCGAGCCGAATATATAGCTAAATTAAAAGGAGAAGGGTTTGATGAAAATCACGTTGGCGTTGTTTACAATAAAATTTATGAATTCAATGACAATATTTCGAACTCAATTTATCCAGAAGACGACTTGCATAAAGTTTGGCGGATAAATGATTTAGATGATATTGAATTGGTTGACAAAATCTGCGCGGAATTGAATTTAAAAAAACCTGAACAATCGGATTTTGACGAATTGAACGCTGATAATGGAATTTTTGACGCACGATATATTTTAAAATTGACCAAAAATCTACAAAGAAATACTGCGTAGAACAAGGTTTATAATTCATCGCTTCTGATTTTCCTCATTGAAAATTTACAAACTTGATGCTGTCCGTTGTTGTTCCGTATCGATTGTCATGTTTTATTAATTAAGTGTTCATCATGGTTTTCCAAATATTCAGACTATACTTGGATTGCTTCACAAATTCTTCCATTTGTTCTTTATTCATAGGCAATTTATACGGCCTACATTCTGCAATTACAATTTCAAAACACAGCAAATCATTAAAACCGACTTCTTTCAACGTATTAAATTGTGCCAGGTAATCTATATGTCCAGTACCTATTCCACCTCTTCCAGAATCAGAAACATGATAACTATATAATAGGTCACCTCCTATGGCTTTTATGGGAGAAATCATGTCTTTTTCGGTTATATTCATATGAAAACTATCCAATACCAATTTCACATTACTTGGACTACCAGCATCTTTGTAAATACGAAGTAACTCATCTGCAGTTTGTGCCTGAGGGACTTCATAGTGGCAACAAGCCTCATAGGATAGCAAAATATTTTTCCCCTTAGCGTAATCACTCAACTGCTTCACGGCTTGTGCTATTTGTTCCATGGATGCCTCATAATTGGGCTGATTTTTTGTCCAAAAAGACAATCCTTGCAACGTACTCATTGGCACACCAAGAGCCAAAGCGTAATCAATGACTTGCTTGTAGAATGCTACAGATTTCTCCAAAGTAGCATCTTCATCTGTATCTGGCTTGCAACTCAGGGGATCATAACTTGTTAAAGCGATACCATATTCCTTGGATTTGGCAACCACCTCCTCTGCTTTATATTTTTTAAAGTCACCACAAAATTGTAGTCCTGTGTAACCAATTTCTTTGACTTTTGTAAATAGTTCATCCAAATCATCTAGACCAAACGTCCAACTTATTGTTGCTAATGTCATTTGTTTAATGCTTTTATTTTCAGTTATTTTTTCTTCGGAATTTAAGGAGTTTTCCAATGCGAATCCAGCAAAGTTTCCTACAGCTAAGGCTGCTGACGCTAAGACCGATTGTTTAAAAAACTTTCTTCTATTATTCATACTTATTTTTTTAGGGAATTATTTTTTCAGTTTGAAGTTCTTTGAATGTATTCATCATTTTAGTTTCGATATCCCCATTCATCTCATGGAAACCAAATGGGCGACCTTTGTTTACATCTTGAAATGCATCGGTTTCTACATTGCAAATAAAATCAACAAATCCCCATTGAACCACTTCATCAAGTTCGTAGGTTTTCAAATTGATTTTTTTTCATGTTTATTTATATTTACACGGTTATTTTTCTAATTCTTCGTAGTTTATTTGCACCAGTTTTCCTTCTTGGGCACTTTTTCTCACGGCGTCCATAACAGTCATGGTTCTATAACCGTCCCAGCCAGATACTGGGGAAGGTGCATTATTGATGATGGTTTGATAAACAGCATCAAAATATTCAAAGTAATTTCCTTCTTCACTTTTGATAAATTCTGTGATTTTATCACCATCTTCTAAATAACTTAATTTTCCGTCTTTGTGATCTTTATGGTTCACCCAATCTTCTCTACTTGGAATTGCACCTGCAATAAGTCTGTCTTCCTGGATATCTGTTCGGTCTTGCAAATAAGATCCGTTACGGCCATGAAAAACGTAGCCGTATTCGTGTTCCAAAGAAATATCTGTGGCTCTTAATTTGACTCTTTTATCTGGATATATCAGCGTAGCTAAAAAGTAATCTTCTACAGGTGAATCTTTACGCAATGCTGCAAAATCTGCCAGAACCGCATTCGGAATTCCAAATAATTTTACTGCCTGATCTGTAATGTGTGAACCCCGATTGTTGTATTCTCCACCGCTTTTAGGATGTTCGGTATGCACATCGCCACGAACGTTTGGAACAAAAAAGTCATACGAAATGGTAGCTTCTACCAGTTCTCCAAGTTTATCCATTTCCAGTACTTTTTGGGCTGTTTTAAAATCAGAATCGTATCTTCTGTTTTGAAAAACAAAGAGGTGAACACCTTTGCTTTTCGCAAGCAAATGCAATTCTTTGGCTTCTTCAGCAGTATTGGTAAAAGCTTTTTCTACAATAGCATGTTTCCCGGCTTCTAACACTTTCTTGGCGTATTCAAAATGGGTGTCAATGGGTGTGTTAACTACAACTAAATCTACTTGATCATCTGCTAAAACAGCTTCTAGCGAAGGATAACTTTCCGTATAGTCATAATCATTTTGAATTTTCTTTTTTGAGCGTTCCCAAGCACCTTTTAAAAGGTAACCTTCAGAAACGTCAAGAAATGGAGCAAAAAAAGTTTTGCCAGAAAAACCGTAACCTAGTAATACGGTGCGAATTGTGTTTATTGTCATTTTTTGTGTTTTTAGGGGACATGTATTTTTATTATTGTCCTATGGATTTTTCCATAAGAATTCTCCAAACATTCATGGGCAACCATTCTTCATAATTCATCCAGTGTTTGTATTTGGGTAATTCCACTTTATTTGGAATTTCGAAAAGATTGGTTCCTTTATCCAATTCTGCTTGAACGGCAGCGTACAATTCATTAAAGTAATTTTGAATTAGGTGTAGATCTTTGCGAGTTCCTACTGCTCTCACGTGTGACATAAGTAGTGTATCAAATTCCAACTGATCTATTTTCTTTAAAGAGGTAACCCAGTTGGAAGGATCGGCGTCGGGTAAATAAGCATACAAAACTCTATCGGGTACTACCAGATCAATTGAGAAGACGGTATTGTGTTCGAGGAATCGAAAGGTGGTCATTCCATCGCCATGATTTCTTCCGTAAAAATATAATTCTATTGTTTTTCCACCAATTGTGTATGTAGTGAACTCGCCTCCCCAAGTTTCATCTGGCATGATAACTTTTGGGTTTGGTGCAATGGTTTCTTTTGCTTTTATATGACTAATAATGGTAGCTCCTTGATCTTTAAACAATTTTCCGCCGCTAATATGATCCCAATGATTGTGGCTATAAAAAAGATGGGTTACCGGTAAATCGGTTACTTTCTTGATAGCTTTCATGGTAGCTTTGGCATGTTTTTCATCTAAAGGATCTATTACAACCACTCCTGTTTTGGTAATGTAAAAAAGCGAGTAGGTGCGGTCGCCAACCATATACAGATTGTCTTTAACCTTAATGGTTTCTATGTCTTTTGCAAAAGACATAGATATAGTGAAAAACGTAAAAAGGGCTATTAATTTTTTCATACTCATTTGGTTTTGGGTTAAACAATATAGTTGGCAACTCCACCGTCTACTCGTAAAGCGTCTCCATTGGTAGCCGAGGAAAGTGGACTAGCAATATAGGTGACCATGTTGGCAACTTCTTCGGTTGCAGCAAATCGTTGTAAAAGAGAAGTAGGTCTTCTGTTTTCAAAGAATTCTTTTTGAAGCGCTGCTACAGTGGTATTTTTTTCTTTGGTTTGTTTTTCAAAATTTTGTTCTAGAGATCTACTCATGGTAGGTCCTGGTAAAACCGAATTTACAGTTACATTGGTTCCTTTACTAAGCCTTGCCAAACCTCTGGAAATTGCCAATTGCGCTGTTTTACTGAAACCATAATGAACCATTTCGGTTGGGATATTTAGAGCGGATTCACTTGAGATAAAAATGATTCTTCCTTCATTTTTCTTGATCATTCTGGGGAAATAGTGGCGAGATAATCGAACACCGCTCATAACGTTTACTTCAAACATTTCGAACCATTCTTCATCAGAGATATTTTCGAAATCTACTTCATTGAATATTCCAACATTATTGATGAGGATATCAACATCTGGAATTTCCTTAATAAGGTTTTCTACATCTTCTTTTTTAGAAAAGTCAGCCACAATTCCAGTAATATCTTCGTTTCCGGTTTCTTTCTTTAAATCTTTAATACGGTCTGCAACATCGTTTGCTTTTCTTCCGTTTATAATAACGTGAGTGCCCTCTTTTGCTAAACCTTTTGCAATGGCGTATCCTATTCCTGCAGTAGATCCGGTGACCAATGCAGTTTTTTCTTCTAATTGTAAGTTCATAGGTTTTATTTTTTCTTTGTGAATAGTAATGTGTTGTAATCTGCAAACAAGTAAAGGACTGCCAAGTATGCTCCGTACATCATTTCTATAAAGATGGCATTCCAATTTTCCTGAAAAGACATTCCGAAAAGGAGCATACAAATAAGCAGTACTCCAACGGCGGCAGACACTTTCATTTTAAAACCAATTATTAAGGTTATTCCTAAGAGAAGTTCTAAAAAAGGAAGTAGATATGCGAAGGGTTGTACTATGACTAATGGAAATGCAGTTTCTGAAAAACCTTTCATCATTCCCTCCGTAAATTGTTGTAATTTAGGAATTCGGATAAATCCATGTCCTAGAAAGCTAAAACCAATTGGGAGCCTGGCTAGCGTGTATGCAGTTACTTTTTCTTTCATAGCTTCAATTTTAATCAAAGAAACAAAGAGATACCGTTAACTACCTTGTAAAAATCTATTAATTTATTGTAAATTGCCATTATGGAACGATACAAGCAGTTTGATAGATTGGTGATAAACGACTTTGTTGCCGAGGTTTGGCAACATCCTTTGCATAATCATAATCACTATGAATTTATATTTATTGTGGAAGGCAAAGGCATGCACCATATTAATAAACGATTGCTGCCGTATCGTAAAGGAAGTATGTATTTACTTGGGCCTGAAGATGAGCATGAATTTATGATTGATGAGAAAACGCGTTTTGTTTATTTTAAATTTACAAAGCTGTATTTAGATACGTTTAAGAATGAAGATGCCAGTGAATGGAACCAAGATATTGATAGTATAATTAGCTTGAAAGCAAGTAAAACTGGTGATTTATTAAAGAGCGATGATGATATTGAAATGATCACATTATTGCTAAACTTAATTGTAAAAGAATATCAAAAAAATGAAGTACTAAGTAAAAAAATTGTTTTTCAATTATTCAAATCGATCATGTTGGTAATCAAGCGGAATAAACATAGTTGTGGAACCAAAATGATTACTTCTGAAAATGCAGAAACTACAGAGGATTTGCTGGAATATATTGAACTGAATATCTACAACCCAAAAATGCTCACGCAAAAGCAAATTGCAGCACATTTTCACTATTCGCCCAATTATATAGGTACTTTTTTCAAGGAAAAGGTTGGCACATCTTTAAAGAATTACATTCAGCAATATCGGTTTAATTTACTAGAACAGCGATTGAAACACGGGCAGAGCAGCACCAAACAGTTAGCGTTAGAGTTTGGTTTTACCGATGAAAGTCATTTGCACAAGTTTGTAAAAATTCAGTCCGGAAAAAAACTGACTGCAATAAAGCAAGAGATGTAAATCACAAAAAATTAGGCATGATTATTAACAACTTCTATTAGTCACACCTTAAGAAAAACGAATAACTTCGAAACAGATGTTCGAAAACTTTTCTTCAAATTTTTAAAACCATGAAGTCATACAGAGATCAAGGGGCCATTGGTGCCATTTTAGATGAATATAAAAAAGCTCTAACAGAATTAGAGAACGTTATTTCCAACCTGAGTGACACGGATTTAACGGTCATCGTGGATTATGCCACTCCAGATCCAGATTGTAAATCGATTCAAACAATTTTAACGCACGTGATAAGATCGGGGTATTGCTACGTAATCGAGATTAGAAAATCATTGGGAGAGAACATTGACTTTATAGAACGGAAAAAATTAAACTCTGTTGAAGCTTATAAAAAAGCACTAAGGGACATGTTTCGGTACAATGAACAATTCTTTAAAGATTACCCAAACATTCAGATTGAGGAGCTTCATTCAGAAAAGAAGATTCTCGTAAATTGGGGTCAATTATATGATATAGAACAATTGTTTGAGCACGCTATTGTACACATATTAAGACACCGCAGACAAATAGAACGTTTTAAACTTCAATTGAAATCTTAAATAAGTTTCAAATGTTCTGGCTTTTAGTTTTAAACATGAAGAAAGGACTAATACTAATACTCATACTCACAATGATATCTCATACTTCTTTTGGACAAAACATAAATGGGAAATGGATTTTGAAAGAGATGCACTCTGGTAATGGTCAAAAAGGCAACCCCGATTTTCAGCTTTTGGACATCAACAATGACAGTGTGGACGTTTACACCGATTTTTCGCTTTTGGCAAAAGCTACGACATTGAAAATGGATCAAGGCAATTTGTTGAACCAAGACAATGACAAAACTTCAACATATGAAATCGTCAGTGACAATCATTTAAAATGGTTCGTCCCCGGCAAAGTAAATGGAACCGAGGCTGTTTTTGAATGTGACTTTTACAGACTTGAACCGACCGTGACAACCTTGAAAAAGGAGGAAATAGAGAAACTGACTTTTGTCTTAATAGAAAACGGACGAGCATCAGAATTTGTTTTTAATAAAGAACTTTGGGACAAAGAAAGATTGGAATGTTTTGAAAGAACAGAAGGCGAAAAGAAAATGATTGAACAAATAGACTCGACCTTTTTTGTATCCATGTATTATAATGGAAAAAGAAGTGGCTCAATTCCAATTAAAGAGGTTAATATCGAATATTTAAAACTCTATGCCATTCCCACTGGCCCAATGGAATTGACCTTATATCGAAAGGAATAAAATTCTTTTCCAAACTCCCTTACACTTGAACCTCTCCAGAAATCAACCATAAAACACTCTTTTACAGCCGATTCCCGATTTTATTTATTAAATTAGAAAACCAATCTATGTAACCTTCCATATCCTAACCCTTTAAGGTGCTTTTTCATATCAACACTAACTAATGCTATTCTAACAATGGTAAGTTTCTTTATAATATGTTACCTGTTGACGACACTTGGAATTGGGTTTTGGGCTTCCAGAAAAATAAAAACTTCTGATGATTTTGCTCTTGCGGGAAAAAGTTTGTCAACGTCCCTGGTGGGTGTCACCCTATTTGCCACCTGGTTTGGAAGTAGCCAAATTATGGGAAATCCCGGTTATTTTATTGTAGATGGCTTTTCATCCTATATCACCTTGACCCTAACTGGAGGTATTTGCCTTTTTATAGTAGGTATGTTCTATGCCAGGAAGTTGTACCGAATGCAAATTGTAACGATTAACGATTTTTTTAGGGTTAGGTATTCTAAAAATCTTGAAACGGCTTCTTCTCTGATAATGGTTTTTTCTTATCCACATTGGATTGCAGCCCAATTTGTAGCCCTGGCCTATTTGTTTCATGCTGTTATGGACATCCCTTTTAGTTATGGTATTTTATTAGGTGCTTCAATAGTGGTTTTTTATACTTACATAGGAGGTATGTGGGCAGTCGCCTATACCGATATGGTACAAAGCGTCATGATTTTGTTGGGATTGTTTATACTCCTTTTTGAAGTGTTGCACAAAACAGAGGGTATCACACCTATTTTTGCCAACCAACCTAGTGCGTTTTTTGATTTATGTCCTCAAAAAGATTTAGATGCTTGGTCTGAATACATCGCTCTGACCCTTGCTTTTACGGCAGGTGCGATTCCCGTTCAAGAAATCTACCAACGTGTCTTTTCGGCTAAAAATGAAAAAGCGGCCCGCAACGGACTCTACCTAGGAGCGCTTCTAATGGTTATCATCCCCAGTATTCCCTTAATCATAGGGCTCGGAGGTGTATACTTGTATCCTGAATTATCTACTAGCGGAAACAGCCAGGATATCATACCTTCCTTGGTAAAACTAATGACAAGTATCCCCGTGCAAATTCTATTTTATGGCGCCATGATATCAGCGATTCTAAGTACCTCAAGCGGAGCCATGTTGGCACCGGCAACCGTAATCGCAGAAAACCTAATCAAACCTTATAAAAAGAACATTGCAGACAAAAAGCTACTACTTTACACCAGACTGAGTGTGATTTTGGTAGCCGCTATTTCCTGTTATTTTGCCTTTGACGATTCTGATATTGTAGGACTTGTGGCTGCTTCTCTCAGTCTTATTTTAGTGTGTCTTTTTGCTCCGCTTACTTTTGGCTTGTTCTGGAAAAAAGCCTCAACTATAGGAGCTTGGGCAGCCATCATCATTGGCGGTCTTACTTGGCTGTTTTGTTTCATTTATGAGACAAGAATAGATGCCACTATTTATGGAACCATATCAAGTTGTGTTAGCATGGTTGTAGTCAGTTTGCTCTATCCTGACCAGACAAAATCACCAAAACAGAAAACTAATCAAGAACCTATATAAATGTTCCTATTTTTTAGCTTTTTAAATACTGAGCACTTTAAATTTATAACATTGTAAAGCGACCCCATTACCAAATAAAAAAACCTTGGTAGCCCAAGGTTTTTCTATATTACTTTATCTCTTCTAAACCACCATTATTTTGGCTGCTTCAATAATTTATTGACGTCCTTAATCATTTTGATGGTTGAATGATCTGTAGCAAACACCGAATTTAATCCTTGAGGCTCTTGTGGTGGATCGGCTAGGAAATCGTCGCCCTTTAACCACTTGCCATTGGGGTTCCCATTGGCTTCGCCATAACCTGCAAATCCCCAAAAATTCAAGCCTGCTAAATGGCCATCTAAAGCTCTATTTTTCACTACTTGCTCAATCATGACTTGGTAATAAACATTCCTGTTGTCAATATTTGCTTCCTTAGACGTGCTTTCCCCCTCTCTTGGAAAACCAAATTCTGATAGTACTATCGGCTTGTTTAACTTTTGGGCTACAAACATATGCTCATCTATATAATCTAAGGATTCCCTAATCGCATTTTGGGTAGTTTCCTTCTCATTGTTGACATCATACCATTCCCAATTTTTTGGCCACATGTGCATGGTTAAATAATCAATATCCTTGTTTTCATGAACTCTTGTGTACATATCTATATCTTGCAAATAGCTCGCCTTTCCTTCTGCTCCAGTGGAAATTAAATGAACACTATCCAAAGATTCTATGAGTTCTACAGTAGTATTCACCCAATCTGTATAAGCGTTTTCATACCTTGCACTAACCATCACTCTTGGCTCATTAGCCAATTGCCAGGACATGATGGTATTATCATTGGTATATTTTAAACCAGTATAACTATTGGTTCTCGTCATGATAAACTCTACATGTTTGTAGTATGCTTGCTTACAAGGATCACACTCGTGAAATTTCATTGTATAGGCCATATAATCTTGCCAAGTATCTCTTGGGTTGACTCTGGGATTGGGTATATCTCCATAACCATTCCATTGCAGGTACTCACTCATTCCGCCAGACCAGATCCAATTGTTGGTTAGATACAAAACCGCATACATTTCACGCTTTTTCATTTCAGCTAATAAAAAATCTAGGCCATCCAACAGGTCTTCATTATACTTTCCTTGTTCTGGTTGCAATGAAGGATCTACCCTAAAGTTTGAACCCCCACCTTCGGCTCCAGCCAATATCCTAAGATTATCAATCCCTGCCGATTTCATAAAATCCAATTCTTTAATGAGACGTTCCCTATCACCTGAATGGGCTGCTCCCAACAAAGGTCCATACCAATAATTGGTTCCTAAGAAATAATAGGGTTCATCGCCTTTAAAAAAGCGTCCGTCTTTAACAGAAATCAAGGGTACATCTTCTGCTTTTTCAGGTTGTTTTTCAGCCTCCTTTTTACAGGAAAATAGCATAAGGGTTAGTGCTGCCGTAGCAAATAATGAATACTTAAAAAATGATTTCAAACTGGTGGTTGTTTTTTTGTTAGTCATGAGGTAAATGTAATTATTTTTACAAAAAGCCAAATGAAGAGAGAATATAAAAAAAGCCTCCATCTATGGAGGCTTTTAATGTTTTAAACAACACATGCTTGATTATCAATCAGAAGACCTACTCATCCAATGACATGGGTTTAAATTTTATAGCTGTTCCGCCGCCTGGTTTTAGATTGAGATTCAATGCATCCTTGTTGGTTACTATCTGTTTCTTAACTTCCAAAGGATACGGATTGGTACTATAATTGGCTCCTTCCCCATCTTGATAGATCATGGCTTGGTAATAAATTCCTTCTTTCAAGAAATCTAAGTCGATTTTTAAGGTTCGTGATTCAGCATTAGTAATAGCCCCAACAAACCAGTTATCAGTGTTCCAATCCTTTCTCGCCATGGTCACATACGATCCTATTTGTGCGTTCAATACTTTGGTCTCTGACCAAATTTCTGGAACCTCTTTAATAAATTGAAAGGCTTGGGGTTGTTTGTTATAATTCTCCGGCAAGTCCGCAGTCATTTGCAAAGGACTGAACATTACCACATAGAGTGCCAACTGCTTTGCTAAAGTTGTTTGAACCTTAGTACCTGGAATAGTTTCATAGTTAAAATCTACAATGCCCGGAGTAAAATCCATAGGACCAGCCAACATTCTGGTAAACGGCAAAATAGTTGTATGCTCTGGAGGGTTTCCCCCATCCGTAGACCATGCATTATATTCCTGACCTCTTGCTCCTTCCTGGGTCATCAAATTGGGATAGGTACGTTGCAATCCGGTTCCCTTCACGGGTTCATGATTATCAATCATGATTTGATATTTGGCCGCAGTTTCAATGACTTTACGGTAATGTCTTACTCCATATTGACCGTCATGCCATTCCTTTTTATCCAAATACTTATTGACATAGCCCGTTTTTACGGCTCTTACGCCCAACCTATGGTAAAGGGAAAAGGCATCTTCCAATTGGCTTTCATAATGACTGGCAGCACCTGCGGTTTCATGATGACCAATCAATCTGACATTTTTCATGGCAGCATGTTTGGCAATAGCCTCTAAATCAAAATCTGGATAGGCATCTGTAAAGCTGAAGGCCCTTCCATCGGCGGTCCAATCACCATCCCAACCAACATTCCAACCTTCAACCAAAACCCCATCTAACCCATGCTCGGATGCAAAATCCATATAATTTATAGTATTCTCAGTGGTAGCGCCATGTTTTGGCCCTTGCCCCCAAGAATATTTCTCAAGGTGCATACCCCACCAGATTCCGATGTATTTTGATGGTTCAATCCATGAAACATCTTCAATTTGATTGGGTTCATTCAAATTGAGTCCTAAGGTGGAAGTAACCAGATCCCCAGGAGTTTCACCAACCATAACCGTTCGCCAAGGTGTATTAAAGGGAGTTTGGGCATAGACTTTTACACCATTGGCCCACGGCACCAAATCGGTTTCATAAGTGTTTTGAGATGTATGCAGCAAAGTCATGGAGGCATAATCAGTTAAATTGGCCTCATGAACAGCCACAAAAAGGCTGTCTTTGGTTTCAAAAGTAGCGGGTGTATTGATGGTATCTGTTTCGCTTATTTTATTTTTATGATAAATGCTTTCATAGTAACTATTGTCTCTATGAACAGGCATCCACCAAACAGCTTCATTATTGGCAAAAGTAAATTGGGTTTTTTCATCTGAAATCTCAACGGAATCCAGATAGGCTTGTTTTGGGAATTCATATCTAAACCCGAGTCCGTCATTAAACACCTTAAAAGCAACAATCATAATTCTGGCGGAATCCTGTTTCTCCTTTAGGGTCACACGTAGTTCATTGTGATTATCCTTAATCGTTTTAAACTCCCCCCAAGGTTGATTCCAAGAAGTATCTACTTGATGTCGCTCTACCTTTTCTACTTCAAAATTATTGAGCAGCGCTTTGTTATTGAAAAACTCAAAGCCCAATCTGGAAGGCTTTATTACTTCTTTATTATTATGCGATAGGGAGTAAAAAGGCTCACCTTGTTCGTTTAAATAAAAGTTCAATAGGTTTTTTTGATCTGGTGAGCTTTGATCAAATGTCCTTTCTTTCATGGATGGCTCACAAGACACTATTAAACAGCCCGCCAAGAATAATAACGGTACGTATAATTTAATATTCATGGTATATTTGGTAAAAATACTAGTTATCAATACTATTCAACAATTGGATGGCTTCGTTGGTTTGTAAGGAAACCATGTAATAGAAAACCTGATCCAATTTCTGTTGTATTTCGTTGTTTGTAGCGTGTGCTTTTCTAAGCGTAAACAAATCGCTTATACGATCAAATACTGATGGTAAGTTTTGCACTTCGGCAAACGATTTGATTTGCTCCAGATAGGAATATCCAAACTCTACGGTGGGCTCAATCATGGTCCCTTCTCCAAAGTCATTCCAGGTAACCAATTGCAAAAAATCCAAATTGGCGGTGGAAGCCATTTCCAAAGTTTCTGCTAAAGTAGCTCCATTATTGTGATCGATAGTCCACCCAATCACGGTACCTGCTCCCCCTTCTTGATAAAAATCATGAAACCCAGGGTAAGCACTTCCCATTACCACGTCTAGACCAGAAACCGTGTTATAGTAATTTTGAAGGTTGTTATTGTTTTCATATACCCAAGTATATTCTCCAGAGGCATTACTTCCTGCTTGATAGGACTGGTTCCAAAGTGTAAGGAATGTGGGTTGTTCGTTTAAAACACTAAACACATTGGTCCAATCGGCTGGATCTGTTAAAGTAATAGGCCCAAAATTAAGCAACAATGGCTTCCCATTCACATTTGTGTACTGCGAATGATTAAAGCATTGACTTTGTAGATACTGCATATCTATTTTTGCTGCGCCAATAGCTGAAATAGCCATTCCTTGGTCCACGATCACATTTAAAAAACGATCTTCATAAACCATTGCAAACTCCAATCCCACTTTATCCAAAAGTGCAATCAATTGTTCTGTATTCTCTTTGATCATAGGATAATCATTGACATTATGCACACCGTACCAATCTATCAACACGCCATCAATACCGGCATACTTCATCATCAACAAATGGTTCTCAATAACATCTGGATCACCCGAATGGTAAGGCCCAATCAACGGATAGTAATGGGAGGCAATATCTCTTCTTCCATTGCTATCTATATTATCGGGGTTTCTATTGGCCATGGTCCAATGATATCCCCATTGGTTATTACCGCTACTTTCCTTGGTCTCAAACCACGGCATATAGTGCATGTATATTTTGGTACTATTTTGTTTGGAAACCGTAACAGGATTGAAAGGAGTCACTTCAAAAGCTGGTGGTTGCTGTGTTTCACCTTCACTTGGTGAATCTGAGCTACATCCCATCCATGTCATGACTAACATGAAAACCATTAAGGCGCTGTTCCATTTGGATTTGAATTTCATAATTATAGTATTACATTTTTAAAAATGTTAACCTTCTAACGACTAACCAAATTAGAAGGTTAACATGAAAACAAAATTTAATAACCCGGATTTTGGGTCAAATTGGTATTGGCACTCAACACAGAGGTAGGTATAGGAAATAGGGCCCTATATTCTGGGGTGCTTTCTTTTTCCCACCAAGGCTCAAAAAAGGTTCCGAAACGAATGTTGTCGGTTCTTCTTCTGCCTTCAAAGGCAAACTCCCTCAACAGTTCCTTATTAATAAAATCTAAATCAATTAAAGCTGGAGTATCCATTCCCGCTCTCGATCTCACTTGAGACACAAAAGGCGCTGCCAATTCGGGGGCTCCCATGCGCACATAGCATTCGGCCTGCATCATTAATATTTCAGAATATCTAATAACAACCCAATCGTGGTCTCTCTCCCAGTTTTCTCCAGGAAGCACTTCATATTTAGCCAATCTCACACCTTCATTTTGAAAGGCATCTGTGAATTCGTGAATCTCTTCAGTGTAAATCAAAGGCTCGCCACTGTCCATAATTAAAACAGACCCTGTAGCTATATTAATTTGCTCTCCTGCCAACAAAGATGCTTTTCTATAGTCTGCATCATCAAACATGGAATAAGCTCCCGGTTGGGCACAGATTCCATTTCCACACCAAGGATAATTGGCTGTTGGAGAAACCGTGTAGGCATGTAGGTAATGATAGGTCATAGAGGATAAATAATTACCCACTGTTCCGGCATCAGAATCATACGGTATCGCTAGAATAATCTCAGAAGACGTTTGGTTTTGAGTAGCGAAATTGGCAAAGAAATCTGGATTAAGTGTATAGCCAGAAATATTCTGACACATATCAATACAATCCTGCCAACGAGGTGTACCTATAAAGGCTTCAGAATTTAAATAAAGTCTTGCCAACAAAGCGTATCCTACATTCTTAGTAAACTTTGAATAAGCGATGCCGTCTTGTAAAAATGGTAAGGATTCCAACAATTCGGTTTCAACAAAGGCATACACCTCAGCACGACTTGAATTGGAGGGCAAGCCTTGATCTTCAAAATCGGTTACTACAGGCACATTACCAAACATATCTAACAAAGTGTAGTAATAATAGGCTCTTACAGCTCTTAACTCCGCATAAATAGGCTCCTTTTCATCTTCACTCAAACCAGACTGATCAATCTGGTAGATGATGGAATTTACTTTGGCAATACCTGCATAACAATATCTCCATGCAGATAAAATCATTCCATTATCAGAATTCCATTGGTGTCTTTGGGCATCTTGATATTGGCCACCATCAAACCAGTCGGTTCCACGGGTAGGAATAGTAGCTTCATCTGAAACCACTTCATTCAAGAAAAAGACATATTCGCAGGTAGGGAAAGAATTGGAAATATCATCCCGAAACCCTCTCAATGACGAATAAGCGCCACCCACAAGTGCTTCCACTTCATTGGGTGCAGATCCAAATTCGTCGTCTTTAACTCTGTCATATAAATGTTCATCTAAGTTGGTACAGGAAAACCCCAACCATAGTAGACTGTACAATACTATTTTATTTCGTGTTTTCATTCTAATTGCTTTTTGAATCATGTTGCTTAATTTCCTATGGTAAGATTTAAACCAAGAGAGAATGTTCTCGGTCTTGGATAGTTATTAAATCTATCAATACCTGGATTGGTCAATCCGGTTAGGTTCACTTCAGGATCTACCCCTTTGTAGCTTGTGAAGACCGCTAAATTCTCACCCATCAAATAAAATCGTATTTTGGAATTAGAATTCTCAAATGGCATGGTGTAGCCCACGGTTACATTTTGCAATCTGAAAAATGAAGCATCCTCGATCCAATAATCTGAAAAAGTTGGCGCCGAATTAATACCACTGCCCAAGAAATCATCTGGCACATTATATGCCGGCATTCTATTGCCATCATACAACATCATATTGGTCGCATTCAAGACCTCTTGTCCAAAACTTCCATAACCAGCAATACTTGCATCAAAATTCCCATAAGAAGCATTCATTCCAAAACCAATTGTAAAGTCAGGTTGCACATCCCCAATGGCTGTTTTTTCCTCACTTAAAATAAACTCTCCATTATCATCCAACCCGTAGTTCTCATACCCCCAGAAGGTACCTACCGGATAGCCTTCCTTGATGATTTGTGAAAACTGGTTTGACATTCCAGAAAGACCATGTAGGGATCCGCTATAGATGATATCTGTTTCGTAAACTTGATTGGATAATTTTTCAATTTTTTGTTTGTTTTTAGCAAAGGTCACATTGGTATTCCAATTGAATTTATCGTTGCTTACAAGATTGGCATTTAAGGTCATTTCCAAACCTTTATTCGACAGTTCACCTACGTTGGCCAACATAGTCCCAACCAAATATGGTGGTTGTGGCACTTCATAGGTATACAACAAGTCTTCAGTATATTTGCTATACCACTCAATGGATCCCCAAAGTCTTTGAAAAATTCTAAAGTCAACCCCAATATTTACTTGAGAAGTCGATTCCCATTTTAAATCTGGGTTAGGGTTTTGAACTGGAGAATAGGCCAAACTCCAGCTATCGGTTACAGGATCATAATAGCTATCTTGCCCGACACCTAAAATGGATAAAGACTTGTACTCACCGATACCATCCTGGTTACCAGTAACACCATATCCTGCTCTTAATTTTAAAGTATTTAACCAAGAGGATTCATTTAAAAAACTCTCGTTGGTAATATTCCATGCTACGGAAGCTGAAGGGAAAATACCCCATTTATTATTAGCTCCAAAACGGCTAGATCCATCTTTTCTAACGGTAGCTGTGACCATATAACGGCTATCATAAGCATAATTAACCCTACCAAAAAAGGAAACCAAATTAGATCTTCCTCTATAGGAATAAACATCTCCAAGTCTGTAATCTTGACCAGCTCCCAAGTTGTTATAACCGAACAAATCGGTTTCAAAACCACTTCTTTGAGCCCCGAAACCTTCATAATCATTTTGAAGGAAGGAATAACCCACCATGGCATTTAAATTGCTTTTGCCAAAAGCCTTAGTATAATTTATATAGGTTTCCAATTGTGAGTTTGTATATTCTCCATATGTTTTTTGGGCATATCCATTTTCAGTCATCCCCTCCAATACGGCATACGTTGGTTTATAGGTATTTCCGTTGGTTGCGTTGTGTTCTAAAGACAAGTTCACCACGGCTTGGAAATTATTCCAGAAGTTTATTTCAGTTTTGAAATATCCGAGCAATCTGTTTCTTTTACTTTTCACCGTTCTGTTGGTCAAAATTTCAACTGGGTTTTCATACAAAGTACCTCCTACTGAAGTAAACGCCCCATTTTCATCATGGACTGGAATGGTAGGATTCAGGTTATACGCTCTTTCAAAAATTCGGTAATCCAACGGATTCCATTCTTCCATATTGGCAAACAACCCTATGTCAAATTTCAAAGCTTTATCCAATGCATATTGATACCCACTAATATTGGCATTAAGTCGTTGCAAATCTGTTGTTTTGACAATTCCCTCTTTGTTTAAATAACCAACAGTCCCTCTAAAACCTCCCATTTCCTGGCCGGAATTAATACTGATCGTATGGGTTTGGTTAAAGGCCGTCTGCTGCAATTCTTCTTGCCAATTGGTATCTCCTCCAAAATCAATGGCATCCGTTAAATTATTTTCTCTAACATAGGCGCGCCATTGGTTGGCTGAAAGCAAATCCAAATTATTGGATGCATAGCTCACCCCTGCAAACCCATTATAGGTAACGCTGAAACCTTTTGAGGCGCCTTTTGTTGTAATTATAATGACCCCATTGGCACCTCTAGATCCATAGATAGCGGTAGCTGAAGCATCTTTTAACACATCAATTGTTTTGATATCAGCTGGTTGAACCGTATTGATATCGACACCTGGCACCCCATCAACCACGACTAATGGATTATTACTAGCAGTAAGTGACGTCCCTCCACGAAGTCTCAGTGAAGAACCAGTACTAGGATCACCTGTATCTTGGGTCACCACAAGACCCGAAACTCTACCTTGCAATACCTGTTCTGTGGATGTTAACGTACCTCTAGTCAAGTCTTTCTCAGAAACCGTAGAAATAGCTCCTGTTAAATCTGATTTTCGCATAGTACCATAACCAACTGCTACAATTTCAACAGCATCCAAGGCAAATGAATCTTCTTGTAAGATAACTTTCAAAGGCATACTGGTGTTTTCGGAAATCTGTATCGTTTGAGAAACATACCCCAAATAAGATATTTCAATAGTGTTTCCTGATGTCATATCAAGTTGGAAATTCCCATCAAAATCAGTGGTCGTTCCATTGGTGGTCCCGGCTTCAATGATAGATGCTCCCATCAAGGGCTCGCCAGTTTCATCTTGAATCTGTCCTGAAACCGACAGGTTTGTTTGCGCTTGTATGGAGGTAAAGAAGCCCAAAAGCAATACCCACAAGGCAAAGTGTATCTTAGCTTTCCTGCTTAGGAAGCTGTTTTTTGTGTCTTGATTCATGTTATTGAATTTTATTTGCTAATTAGTCTAGTGTCTTTAAAGTGATGATGGTATCAGAAATAGTATTACCCAAATTGTCTGTCACTACCACATGGATTTGATTTAGATTAGCCTCATTTTGAAGGCCTGTTGCCAGATCGACAAATCCTTTAATTTCACTAACCCCTCCGGTAAATTGGCCCGTTAAGGTTGTAGAACCGCCTGTAATGGTGTAGTTAAGCGCATTGACTCCTTGTTCATTGTTGACTCGGATTAATCCAAAAATGTCCTTTTGACTAATTTGCATAGGGAAATATCTGAACTCAGCTGGTGGTGGTGGAACATATTCGGCTGCATTAAGTACCAAATTTGGAGAGGTTCCCGCCCAATCATCTTTCACAAATAGAAAAACGATGTTATTCATGATATATCCATCAGGAGCGGTATCATAATACACGTTGGGTATCAAATCCATTTTATAAAACCCGTTCCCCAGATCTTTCAATTTGGTTTTTTCAACGATTTCTGGAATCCAAGCTTGATACTCCTGTAAAACTTCCCAGTCGTTTAATCCGCTATGGAAATGTACACTTGTAGCATCTTCAAATCCAGCCACCAAATTGGAATTGAACAAGATACTCAAGCCATCAGTAAAAGTTGGCTCAGTAGGATACGACCGTATCATTTCATCAGCTGTATAAAAAGAATTAAACGGCGTATAGGATACATTGGCCACATCTGTTTGCTTGGTCCCTGCCTGATCTTTTAAACGAAACCAAAAACCAGCACTAGCTGCAATATCTTCTGCTGTCATAGAAAAGTATTCCGTAGGCGTCAGGGTAAAGCTCCATATCATGTTGCCCTCATTGGTAAGGTGTGCAAATTCTGAAGAGTTCTCCCAATTGCCTGCATCCGGTTCAGAAGGTGACCAGATCCAAATGTATACTTCTTCTTCTGGGCTAAAAGAGGTGGTTGACAGGTCAAAATACCAAGTCACCTCCTCATCATAATTATAAATAACAGGATACGACCAAATATCACCAATGGTTCCTACTTCTTCCTGAGCGCTCAGACTATGAAACATGGAAGAGAAAACCATCATGATCAGGATGTAAAAAATCTTTTTCATTTTGATTAGTTTGAAGTTAGTTTGAAAATGTAGGTAATGAATGGTGCTCCACCTGAGATACGTTGTAATTGCACTTCCATTTGATTGTTACTTCCTGGAACAGAAGTCACGTTCAAAGTTTCAAGCAACTGAGTTCTTTGCGCATCATCATACAGAAAAATCTTAGCGGGATGTGGCGTTGTTAATTGAAAATCGGTGCTTAATCGCCAATACCCACTAGGAGGAAACAATAAAGGCACATCACCTAAAACCTCATAAGTTGTTGGTTCATTTTGATCATTCACCTCCAGATTCATTTGAAAGGTATCATAATTAAACCATGAGCCTATATTCTGCTCATTTGGTTCAATCCCGTTTGCCTTGGCAAATTCATCAACCATTTTAAGATTGGTTAACGTCCAAGAACCGTTTACCTTTTCGTAAAGTGTAATGGGAGGTGTATATGAACCATCGTCGTTTGAATTGCAACTTCCGAAGATCATAATCACTACCACTGCCATCAGAAAGAATTTTAGTGATTTCATAAATTAATTAGTTAAAATTTGTAGTTTGAAGATTAGTGTTACGAAGTTATAGGGGCACAGAAGTCAAAAAAAATGATAAAGACAAAATCTAAATAATACAAAGCCTAAATAATACTTAACTTCCTGATTAAAAACTTTTTAAATTTATTTTCGTAATGGAAAAATCTAGAAAAAATATAGATAATTTTTCTAGATTTTCACCCCTGCAATTAAGGAATGCGCAATAAAACACCATACATTTTAACCAAAAAGAATATATTTGGTTGTTTTTTTTCAATTAATCAATTATCAACTCTTTTTTTTGAATATTTACTAATCCCCTGAAATCAAATGAAAATCCGTCAATGTTTCCTCCTTCTCCTATTGATTTTCAGTCTTCCTACATGTGGTCAAAAAATGGAAGCTATTTTAGATAGTTTAGATCTCGAGATTTCTAAGAACAAATTATATGTAAGCCAGAAGTATGATACGATTAACACCTTAAAAAGGGAGTTGGGGAAATATGTTTTAAGTGGCGACCACCAAAATTTATATCACTATTATTTAAAACTATTTGAAGAGTACCGGACTTTCAAATATGATTCGGCCTACTACTATTTGGAACAGTCCAAAAAAGAAGCCATCACTTTAAATGAATCTCAGTTTTTGTCCAGTTCCAAAATCAAAGAAGGATTTATTTTGCTTTCATCGGGACTATTCAAAGAAGCTTTAGATACACTAAATAGCATTCAACCTACTACTCTAAATAAAGCCAATCTTTCAGAATATTACTCGGTAAAAGCAAGAACCTTTTACGATTTGGCCGATTACAATCGGGATCCACGATTTAATTTGGACTATATTAAAAAAGGCAATCTTTTTCTAGACGAAGCTTTGAAATACATAGACCCAAATACCAATGAATATTGGTCCACAGAGAGCCTTCGGCGCATGAAGCAACAAGACTGGAAAGGTGCCGAATTTGCTTTTAACTATTGGCTTAAAAATTATGACCTCCCATCAAAATACTACGGAATAGCTACTTCCAGTTTGGGATATATCTATCGTGAAAGAGGTTTTCAGGAAAAGTCAATAGAATATTTAGCCTATGCCGCTATTGCAGACATAAAGCATGCCACTAAAGAGACCGTGGCCATAAGAAACTTGGCCAACGAACTTTTTAAAATGGGCCAATTAAAAAAGGCGAATGAATATATAGGAATTGCTATGGAAGATGCTACTTTTTACAATGCCCGTCATAGAAAAATTGAAATTTCCACCATCCTTCCTATCATAGAAAAAGCCCAATTAAACAAGGTAGAAGGCCATAATAAAATCTTGAAACAAGTTGTATGGCTTTTATCGATCCTTACTCTAATAATCATTATTTTCCTAGTGGTTATTTTCAAACAATTAAAAGCTAAAAACCAAGCCCGGAAAGAAATTTCAAAATCATACAAAGAACTTCAAAAACTGAATTTAATGACCAAGGAGGCTGATGCCATCAAGCAGGTTTATTTAGCCTATTTTATAAATGCCACCTCCAATTTTCTTAATAAAATGGGATCCTTACAAAAATCCATCACCCAACAGGTCATTGCCAAAAGATATGATAACATCTTGACGGTTGTAAAACGATTTGACGCCAAAGAAGAGAGGCACCAACTATTACATCAATTTGACGAGATTTTCTTGAAACTGTTCCCAACCTATCTGGATGAATACAACCAGTTATTCCCTGAACACGAAAAAACTATCATAAAAAAAGGAGAGTTATTGAATACCGATACACGCCTTTTCGCCCTGATTAGATTGGGAATTACCGACCCCAATCAAATTGCAGAATTTTTAGACCTATCCATAACTACGATTTACACATACAAAACCAAAGCAAAAAGCAAATCCAATTTCAAAGACACCTTTGAATCTAAAATCATGGAAATCAAATCCATTTAAATTTTCGACGGGAATAATAAATGTAGAAACGTGGCATCTTTTTGTATCTTTAAAAGAACGGATTATTTAAACCTTTGTGATGCATCCAGATATTCATTCTTATAATCAATCCAAATCCAGTCCAGAAAAGGATATTTGTCAGTTGCTAGCTGAAAGGATAGATACTTCTTTAACAGAAGCTGAAAGTAAAATTTGGCATGCACACCCTGTTTGGTTTATCAATGGCAATCCTATTGTAGGTTATAGCCAGTTAAAGGCTGGCATCCGGCTGATGTTTTGGAGCGGCGCCAGTTTTTCAGAACCCAGTCCGCCTGACAAAGGCAAAAAATTCAAGGATGCTTCCATCACCTATTCGCTGCCTCAGGACATTGTTTGGGAAGATTTCGACCATTGGATTCAGCAATCCAAAATCATTCAGTGGGATTATAAAAACATTGTTAAACGCAAAGGAAAACTTGAACGCCTAAAATAATTCATATGGAAAAAATAACCATTCAAACCGCCATTCCTTCCGATTTAAAAACGGTTTGGGAAGCATATACGAGTCCTGAGCATATTGTCAACTGGAATTTTGCTTCAGATGATTGGTGTTGTCCGGCAGCAGAAAATGACCTAAAAGTAGGTGGCACTTATTTTGCCAGAATGGAAGCAAAAGATGGTAGTTTTGGCTTTGACTTTAAGGCCATTTATTCCCATGTCGATCCGCAGTCATCTCTAACTTATAAATTGGAAGATGGTCGTGACGTAAAAACATCGTTTGAAAGAGATTCTCAAGGTGTCATTGTCACTACTGTTTTTGATCCGGAAAGCCAAAATCCTATCGATATGCAACGAGATGGTTGGCAAGCCATCTTAAATCAATTTAAATCTTATGTCTCCAGTTTGAAAGGGTAGCCTGATCAATAATGAACTCAACATTTCATTAAAAATCCTATCTTGCCTTATAGAATAACTAACTAAAAAAAGATGAATCCGAAACTTAGAAATGTATTAGCCGTCATAGCCGGATGGTTTGTAGGAAGTATTGTCAACATGGGACTGGTAAGCACAGGCCACGGTGTTTACCCCATTCCAGGAATTGATCCCAATGATATGGAAGCCTTGGCAGAGATAATGCCTACCCTGGAGTCTAAATATTTTCTATTCCCATTTTTAGCCCATGCTATTGGGACTTTGGCTGGAGCCTTTGTTGCTGCCCTAATTGCTCAAGGAAACAAAATGAGATTGGCCATGATAGTTGGAGCCTTGTTTTTTATTGGTGGTATTCTTGTCAATTTTATGATTATGGGACCTATGTGGTTTACGGCAACCGATTTATTATTAGCCTATTTCCCTATGGCTTGGTTGGGTGGAAAAATAGGTGTCGTCATTTCAAAAAAGAAAACTGCTTAAGTTTTGTTAACGCATATTCACCCCAAACTTCCCATGCGGTCTAAGGAAAAGACCAAAACTTTCTATGTGGATGGTCTTGGTTTTAAACCCTTGGGAAAACACGATTATCCAGGTTACTTAATGCTCGAAAGGGACCTCATTGAAATTCACTTCTTTGAATTCGCAACATTGAATCCCAAGGAAAATTATGGACAAGTCTATATTCGTGTTAAAGATATTGATGCCTTTTATAATGATCTGCTTCAGAAGAATATAAACATTCACCCGAATGGAAATCTGGAAATCAAACCATGGGGGCAAAAGGAATTTTCCCTATTGGATCCAGATTCCAATTTATTAACCTTCGGAGAAGCCATTTAAATCATTTTTTTTCAAAACTATTTGCCCGTTATTGTATTTAATCGTAATATTGCAATAAAGCAATAATTAATGGGTATTACCAAAACAGAAATATTTACCGAAGAACAAAACACCTTAGCTCAGTTTGCTAAAGTCATTGGGCATCCTGCCCGTGTAGCCATTCTTCAATACCTTTTCAAACTCAACGCTTGTGTTTGTGGCGATTTGGTTGAGGAAATTGGATTGGCTCAACCTACTATTTCCCAACATTTAAAAGAATTGAAAAATGTAGGCCTTATCAAAGGCAATGTGGAAGGCACTAGTGTTTGCTATTGCATAGACATGGATCAATGGCAAAAAATGGCTCATATAATGACACATTTTTTAAACCAAGAACTACCCAAAACAAATTGTTGCTAAAAAAATTTAATCCCTTTCATCGTATTATTACAATTAACATCAAGTTATTACAATTAACATTAAGACAGATGACATTAAATCAAGTAAAAACAGCTTTAGAGCATTTAGAAACCCTTTCCTTCCAATTACCTAATGGAGATTTGGTTCCTAGTCATTTTCACGTAACTGAAATAGGAAAAATCGCCAAACACTTTATTGATTGTGGCGGAACCGTGAGAAATGAAACCGTAGTAAATTTCCAACTTTGGAATGCGAACGATTATGATCACCGACTGCACCCTGAAAAACTGGTACATATCATTCAATTATCAGAAAAAGCCTTGGGCATAGAGGATTGGGAAGTTGAAGTTGAATATCAAGGAGAAACCATCCAAAAATTCGGATTGGACTTTGATGGGACCAGCTTTTTGTTAACCACCAAGCAAACAGATTGTTTGGCCAAGGATAAGTGTGGCATTCCTGCTCCGGCTTCCAAACCCAAAATCAAACTTTCAGAATTACAAAGTAGCTCTTGTTGCGAACCCGGTTCTGGCTGTTGTTAAACCATATTCATGAATTTTCGTTCCATTGACAAGCATAATTATCCGCAGGTAGCTGACATTTACCAAATGGGCATCCAAACAGGAATAGCTACTTTTGAAACAGAAGTTCCATCCTATGAACTTTGGGATAGCAAACACTTGCCATTTTGCAGGCTCACCTTAAATCAAGGAGACCAAGTTATTGGGTGGGCCGCATTATCAGCAGTTTCCTCCCGAGAAGTTTATGGTGGTGTAGCTGAAGTGAGTATTTATGTGCATCCTGATTTCCATGGAAATCATGCGGGAACCCAATTACTAAACCATCTTATCTCTGAAAGCGAAACGCACCATATTTGGACCCTACAATGCGGAATTATGGAAGAGAACAAAGCTAGCATAGCATTGCATAAAAAATGTGGTTTCCGGGAAATAGGTTACAGAGAGCGCATAGGCTGTCTTCATGGTCAATGGAAAAACAATATCATTTTAGAAAGACGAAGTCCTAAAATAGGCATTTAATTTACCAACAATGAATTTAAAACTCAACCATTACATTGAAGCCTTGGGGTCCCAAGACATTTTGGAAAACCGCAAACAAATTCTTCAACCTTTAATTGATTACATCCAAGAAAAAGTAAACAAGAAGCAACCTGTAAGGCTGAACTTGATTTGCACCCACAATTCTAGAAGAAGTCACCTATCACAAGTTTGGGCACAGACAATGGCTCATTACTTCCAAATCCCAAATGTTTCCTGTTATTCTGGTGGAACAGAGGCTACGGCACTTTTTCCCATGATTGCAAAAACACTTGAAAATACGGGATTTGACATCTTAAAATTATCAGATGAACCCAATCCTGTTTACAGTATTAAGTTTGATAAAAACGAACCTGCTATTATTGGATTTTCTAAAAAAATGGACGATCCTTTTAATCCATCTTCCTTGTTTGCAGCCATTATGACCTGCTCCCAAGCAGATGAAGGCTGTCCTTTTGTTCCTGGTGCCGAAGTACGAATTCCAGTAACGTTTGAAGATCCCAAGGCATTTGACAACACACCCCAACAGGCTGAAAAGTATCAAGAAAGATGCGATCAAATTGCTTCTGAATTTTATTATGTATTCTCCCAAATAACTAAGAACTAATGGCAATCAAAAAACTTAATTTTCTAGATAAGAACCTGACACTTTGGATCTTTTTAGCCATGGCTGTTGGGGTTGGTTTGGGATACCTCCTACCTTCCATTCCAGATACCATTCAATCCTTCAGTAGTGGGACCACCAATATTCCCATTGCCATCGGACTCATTTTAATGATGTATCCACCTTTGGCTAAGGTTAACTACGCCTTGTTACCTAAGGTTTTTAAAAATGTGAAAATTTTGTCCATATCCCTTATTCTGAATTGGATTATTGGCCCGGTGTTGATGTTTGTTTTGGCTCTTATTTTTTTACAAGACGAACCAGAATATATGGTTGGCCTTATTTTAATCGGTTTAGCTAGGTGTATTGCCATGGTTTTGGTGTGGAATGATTTAGCCGAAGGAAGTAGTGAGTATGGCGCAGGTTTGGTGGCTTTAAACAGCATCTTTCAGGTATTTGCCTATAGTTTTTATGCTTGGATCTTCATTACCGTTCTCCCACCATACTTTGGATTTGAGGGTGCCATCGTAGACATTTCAATTGGAACTATCGCTGAAAGTGTTGCTATTTATTTGGGTATTCCTTTTGTCATGGGCTTCTTAAGTAGAATCGTCTTGGTAAACATGAAGGGTGAGGATTGGTATCAAAACACCTTTATCACTACCATTTCGCCAATAACCTTAATTGCGCTTTTATTTACCATCGTGGTTATGTTCTCACTTAAAGGGGAGTTGATCGTTGAAATTCCTTTGGATGTGGTTAAAATTGCCATCCCTCTATTGATCTATTTTGCCTTCATGTTTATCATTGGCTTCTTTTTTACCAAAGCGATGGGAGGCACTTATGATAAGACTGCATCAGTAGCCTTTACGGCAGCTGGAAACAATTTTGAATTGGCCATTGCGGTAGCGATTGCCGTTTTCGGACTCAATTCTGGGCAAGCTTTTGCCGGAGTCATCGGCCCCCTAGTTGAAGTTCCAGCTCTCATCTTATTGGTGAAGGTATCCTTCTGGCTTAAAAGAAAATATTTTACCTAAGACTTTTACTATTTTTAAGTATTTCCCTTATCATGAATTAATTTTAATCTGATAAGGGGAATATTTGGCAATCCATAAACGAAATAATACATTTGGGAATCATTATGAAATAAAATTGACCCCTTTGAGACCTTTTTGGATTCTAATTTGCTTTTTAGTATTTCCTGCTGTCCTTTTTTCCCAATCAAATGGAAAGAAACGGTACATGAGTCCATGGGAAGTTATTGACTCCTTATTTATAGACCATGATTTGGAGAATTATTCCCTTCGCTTATTTTCAGATTATAAGGTAAAATCCTTTAAACTGACTCATGATGATTTCAAAACCCGCTATGTTCCTAAAAACCGATTCAATTTAGGATTGGGAATTGCAAATAGCAAAGCCATGTTGGATGTTGGTTTTAATATTAGGAACGGAAACAGGGAAGTCACCAAACGCTTTGACCTGCAAGGGTCCTTTATCATCAGAAAACGGCATTACATAAACGGCTACTTTCAAATTTACAATGGCTATAACAACAAAAATGATTTGGGAGAAATCCCCCGTTTTAGAAGAGATGTAAAATCGAGAACTATTGGATTTAATTACCTCTACACATTTTCTGATATTGAATTTTCATATACTCTTTTGAAAGCAGGATTACCTAAGTTCCATAAAAACGTCTATGTTACAGGAGGTGTGGGGACTTTTGCTGTATTTGATTATTTTTCTGCTGATGGGAATATCCTACCTCCAGAAGTCACCAATGAACTTAATGAAGAACTGAAAATAAAAAGATATAATGGTCGTGCGGCAGGATTAATGGTAGGTCTCTTATCTGCTTTTGTTTTGCCAGAAAACATCATTGTGACCTTTACTGCAATGCCAGGAATTGCTCTAATGAATAAAAAAGTAACCTTAGAAGACGACAGCTATCGGCCTAAGGATCCTTGGCTCTATAAACTGGACGCTTCATTAGCTGCTTCTTACAGTTTTAAAAGATACTACGCCACTTTATCTTATGAAACAGGTGTATATTCTACTGATTTTTCAGATTATAGATATACTTTTAACTTATCCACAGCGAAATTAACCTTAGGTTATAAGTTGAAATACTAAAGTTTTTCAAAGGCTTTTTTAACAACCTCTTGACCATATTCACGTTCCAACCTTCTGATGGCAAAATGGGCTTTAGCCATTTTTTGAAAATGATCGATGTAAACATAATTCAAACCACTACCTCCAGCCGCTCCAATAACAGGAACAGCTTGTGTGAGCAATTTTTCAGAAAACAATGCGCTCAATCGGCCAGCGATGTTTGATACAAATTTGGAAAGCATATCTGACCCCAAATTTCCCGTGTATGCGATAGCGGTTGCTAAAGTTTTATTAAGTCCAGAATGAGTCATTTGATTGACAGCTGTAGACAACATATACCTAGTGGTATAGTAACTTGCCTCCATATCATCATCCCACTTTTTTTGTCCTCCCAAAGCAAAGACCTCCATACATGCCAGTTGACCTTCTAGGGAATAAATATCCTCCCCTTCACTCCTAGCAATATCCATTATAGAACGCATAATAAATTTGGTAGACACTCCTAACTCAGCAAAAAACAAAGCCGTTCCTACTCCTGTAGCAGAACCAAAAAAGCCACTAGCGCCACCAGTCAATGTGACAACTCCTTTATATAAACCTTTTTTGGGCTTCTGAAATTCTTTATCCTTTTGAATAGTTAGGAGATTCGCCTTAATAGTTGTCATCAATATCTTCTCAATACTATTCTGCAATTTAATTTGCACCTTGTTAGGTAGTTTCCTAACCGTAGATTCCAATCCATCCCCTACCATATTCAAAGACTTCATCAACCAAGTAGGGTGTTCCATAGCGTGTTTGGCCTCTGCCAGAATTTTGAGATCTGTCTGCTTTAAAGGGGTATCTATGTCATACTCAGCAGGAATATTTTCTTCCATGGTTTGCGTGATTTGGTTAGGTTTTGCATAAAGTTAGCCATTATTTCCAATAACAAATAAAATATCTTCAAATAGCTAATTATATAAAAAGCGTCCAAAAACACTCATTTCCAACTAACTTAAAATCAAACAATTCAAAAACTTATTGTAATTTAGAGATATTCCCATACACCATTTCAGTTTTGAAGCCTACACTTTTTTTCGGATTAACCAACTTAAAAAAAACACATCATGTTAGAAGGCTTTTTAAATATTGTTTACGGCTTAATTGCTTCACTCCTATTGATGAGTGTCGGATTTCTTTATGGACGTTACAAGGAACGGAAGAGGCAAAAAGGGAGTCCGTTGGAGAACTACCCTTTTTATCCATTTAGTCTAGACGATAAAAACATGTTACAATTTGATTTGAATTTGTTTAATCAAGCGGTATTAGAATTAAAGAAACATAAAAATTACCAGGCTGGCGAGCAATTAATTTTAATTGGAGAACAAAATAATGTCAGGCAAATTTTAAAGCATGAAGAACTCCATGCTTACAATAAATTATATAAAATATATGATGGGGATAAGGTGCTGGATGATTCAGTACAATTTTTAGAAAACTACAAACGAATTGTGCGGCTTATAGGGGACAGCTTTCCAGATTGTGGCATAGAAATTCTGCTTCACAATTTAAGTAATCCTTACAAAGCATTGTACTGTATAAAAAATAACGTAACAGGTCGTAATATTGAGGCTCCGGCAACCAACCTGGTAATGGATTTAAAACGTAGAAACTCCATAAATGTGGACAAATTGAATTATGAATTGAATATTGGGTCTCGAAAATTTAAATGCACCACCATTCCTATTTTCAAGGAAAAAACTGGTCTAGTTGGCGCTATTTGTATCAACGTGGACTATAATTATCTACAAAAAAAGGTTAAAAAAAATCCAGAATTGGTCAATCAATTTCTGGACACCATCTGTAAAGTGAATATGGTATTGGATGAGAATATTTTGAGCAAGCATGAATATGAATTGGCTCTAAATGGTAAAAGTCATTTTAGGGATTTTTAATCTGAATCTATGCCTTTCTTTTGCCAATACCCGCCAGAAATAGCTTTATTCTTCTTTGATTTTTTAAGAAAATATTAAAACCATCCTCCTATATTTTTTATAGGTTTACAACATGATGAAGCGAAAACAAATAACCCCTTTCCAATATGTATTTTCTATTTGGGGGTTGGTATTGTTACTCATCGTTTCACCTTGTAAAGTCAGAAACTTTATTCAAGAAGAGCTGGGATTTCCTAAAACGGAGGTTTCCAACAAAAGCCAAACGACTTTAAAAAATATAAGTTGTCATTCCTTTGACAACCAAACCTTAGACTTTATATCAAAAAAGTCTGAGCCTACTAAGAAATTGTCTTTTAGCAATTTCGCATACCCGGTGGTTTGGGACATTCAAAAAGCCATAGGGCCACTTTCAAAAATTAAGGAGATAGATTATCAAATCACCCCTCCTAAGCCCTATTACATTTTGTATCAAAACTTCAAGGACTATTTAATTTAGGCACCTTATAAGGGCACCATATCAGTTTCTATAAAACTGATTCCTCTTTAAAATCTATAACAAATAAAACTCAAGGTTAACAGCATATATGTTGCTACACCTTATTCTTTGCTTAGCTCTTTTCTTAGAGTTAAGCTGTTCAATACTTAAACAAATTTAACAATGAATCGTATTTCATATTATATAATCACTATGGTTTTCATACTCTTTGGAACCACCCATATTAAAGCGCAAAACACTAACAAACAAAACTATTTAGTTATCTCAAAAAACATCAAACAATTAAATCCCATTTTATTAACTGCAAAGGAACTTCAAAATGAAGACGGGAAAACATTTGGAGATTTCATTGTCATCTTCTGCGGAAAAACAGTCTCAGAAATGGTAAACGACCCAGATTTGAATAAGCTACTAGAACAAGCTAAAGAGCAACATATTCAAATCTTGGCTTGCGGGTTATCCTTGAAAAAATTCCATATAAATCCTGAAGAATTACCAATTTCAATAAAAATTACTGAAAACGGTATTTTAAAAAGTTTTCAATTAATCAAAAAAGGATATTTCACACTAACCATTTAATAAAACAACATGAAACAAATTCATTATAAACAAAACGCTGGATTTCTCACTCTAGCTCTAAGATTGGTGATAGGTTGGACCTATTTTTCAGCTCTTTGGAGACGAACTGTATTAACTGATAAATTGAACCCAGATTTACCAGGATACATTGGAGAAAAATTCAACCATTTTTTACCTCATGCCTTAGGGATAAAGCCCATCATTCAATATTTAGTGGAACACCCCGATGCCTTGTGGATAAACATGTTAATTTTCACAATAATAGAAGGTCTTGTTGGCCTATTTATTATACTAGGATTGGGGACTCGCTTGATGAGTTTTGGAGTCTTTTTCTTGGCTATGGGTATTTTATTAGGTTCAGGCTGGATAGGCACTACCTGTTTGGACGAATGGCAAATAGGCATTTTGGGTATAGCCACAGGATTCACTCTTTTCTTAACTGGAAGCAGCCATTACTCCATGGATATCTGGTTGCTTAAAAAACATCCCTTTTTAAAGTCCAAAAAGTGGTTTTCGTGGTTGGGGTCTGGAGCATTACCTATTAAAGAAAGTCTTTTTAAAAATGTCGTTTTAATAGGCTCTTTCAGTATACTAGCAATCACTTTATTGACCAATCAAGTTTTTCATGGCGGTCTTTGGGGAACACTGCACAATAAATCTGTCAAACCAAATTTTGAACTTACCGAAGGCTCTTTTTCAAATAACGAATTGTCTTTCGACATTTATAGAACTGAGGGTGTGGACGTATATGGTGCTTGGGTAATTGAAATTTCAGTTTTTGATGCGCATCAAAATCAAGTCATTCAATTTGACTCAAAAGATTTGGCTGCCCTCCAACCAAAGCAAATTGACAATTATTATGTAGCTAAGGCAACCCCATCTAAGAATAGTTTAAAAGTACCTTTAGGTTCGAAAGCCAAAATTCATTTGAACCATCCTGATTTTAAAAACCTTCCTAAAGGAGCTTACACCATAACAATGACAGATATAAGTGGTGCCCAATGGCATCTAGAAATTCCTAAAGACTAGGATACTTTTCAATACATCCTTTTGAGAATAAAAAAATCCGCCATAAGGCGGATTTTTAATTTTTATAACTACTTACCATTTGGCAATTTCTTCTCTCAATTCTTCCTTGGTCTTTCCTGTTTTTTCTTGGATTCTTCCAAGCATTTCATCAAACTTACCTTCTGCAAAAGTAAGGTCATCATCAGTCAAATCGCCATAACTTTGTTTAACTTTTCCTTTTATTTGATTCCAGTTTCCTTTTAATTCTTCATTTGTCATAATAAATTGATTTTAAGGTTCATGTATAAAATTAAGGATTTGATGATCAAATTATCCTAATTAAAACTTAGGATTGTCTTAAAGGAATGTTATTTATTAAAGCAGAGTTCTTTCTTTCTATTTCATTTTTCATTTTGAAAACAGAAAAGGCAGCCCAATTGGCCACCTTTTCCGATCTTAATTCATTTTCATCCTTTTACTACTTCTGAATAGGTACCGCATCAAACGGATCTACCATGGCGATAAATAACACACAAGGATCACCTTTCAGGCATTTTGCAGTATGGGGTTTTTTAGCTGGTCCGTAGGCATACGAACCTGCTTTGAGCACTTGCGTTTTCTCACCTTCATAAGTAACCTCCATAGTACCAGAAATCAATATCATTCGTTCAGGTGAAGTGTGCGTATGTTTCATAATGAAAGTATCAGGTTCTACCTTGAAGAGAAAATCTAAATTTGGCTTTTCTATATCCCCATGTAAAATGGTAAATGTACACCCTGGAAAAAAATCTGGGGCAGGATTCCATTTTAGGGTTGGACTATCGGCTGAAACGGCATAAGACATTTCTGCTGTTTGGGCATTTAATTGAATTCCCAAAAGGAACAAAACCACGAACATCATGGTTTTTAAATTGAATTTAAAAACTGCTTTTTTCATATCGGAAGGTTTTAGTTATCTCTATAAGATACAACATTTATCTAATTACCTCACCTTAAATCATTTAAAACTCCCTTGAGCAAAATCAAAATTAATAAGAGTAATAAAAATGATGTTACAAATCAAAAATAATTTCTAGGCAAATAATCAACTTTTAATTTTATATTTGATATAAAAACCTGC
Organism: Mangrovimonas sp. ST2L15; assembly: GCF_001280515.1. GTDB lineage: Bacteria > Bacteroidota > Bacteroidia > Flavobacteriales > Flavobacteriaceae > Mangrovimonas > Mangrovimonas futianensis. Next base: position 297,249 of record NZ_LBIQ01000028.1, read on the forward strand.
TTCTCAAGTAATTAAAAGGCTATTCATGACCAACAAAAAAAACAGACAGAATAAATGGTATCACATCACTCTATGTTATGTCATATTATTTTTGGTTCCCTTCACAATAATAGGTCAACAAACAACTGACTCCACATCGAATGAAAAGTCTTCAAAATTTGACAAATTCAACAAAAAAGCTGAATATTTATTCACCTATATACCTGTCCCCATTTATTCCTATTCATCGGAAGCCGGTCACACCTATGGTCTTGCCAAATTCAATGTGTTTAACCTTTATAAAAATGATACACTTACCAAACCATCGCGACTGTCAGAAGTGGTCACTTTCTCCTCAGAAGGAAGAATAAATGCATCTGTTTCGACCGATTTAATGTTTAAAAACAATGACTATTTAATTATTAGCTACATCAACTATAAAAAAACGCCGGAGTACTTTTTAGGTATTGGTAATGATGTCTCCATTGATGATATCGAACAGATTTCAACCAATCGATTTAAATTTGAAGCCTGGGGCCTTAAAAAGATGAAAGTCAAGAACCTTTATGCGGGGATTGGTTTGGACCTCACAGATTATTTTGATATTGAAGCAAATCCCGATAGTTACCTCTACTCCAACAATGTCATTGGTAATGAAGGTGGCTTTGCTTTTGGTCTAAAAGCGATTGCAGCAATTGAGGGTAGAGAAAACCGATACAATGCCCAAGGCGGCCATTTTGCTCAAATATCCTACACTCTTTACCCCTCGTTTCTAGGTAGTGAATTCAAATTCTCGAGTTGGGAGATTGACCTCAGAAAATACATAAACCCATGGAACAATCACATCATTGCTTTTCAAGCCACGACCTTTGGAACTAGTGGTGACGTACCTTTCTATACACTTGCACAATTAGGTGGAGATAAACAAATGAGAGGGTATTATAAAGGTGCTATACGAGATAAAATCTTGGTTGATTCTCAAGTAGAATATCGTTTACCCATATGGAACATCTTTGGAATGGTAGGTTGGGTAGGAACCGGTAGAGTAGCATCCAAATATCGCGATTTAAAACTGGATGGATTTTGGCTTAATTATGGCGCGGGGTTGCGAATTATGGTTGACAGTAAGCACCAAACCAATCTAAGATTTGATTGGGGATTTGGTCCAAATGGCATCCATGGTTTCAATATTAGTTTTGCAGAAGCATTTTAACATCCAAAATTTTCAACCATGGAACAATGGTGATTAAAAATAGAAAGGATACTCCAACCCTTGCCCGCAACATGAAAAATCCACAACGAATTTTATGTTGTTTTTAAATCAAACCAGTCCTCGGTAATAAGCTGCTCGGTATGGATGTTATCTACATGAGTAAATTCATTTTTGGAGGCGTTGTATGTATAATCCTTGCCCCACTCAGAAAAAGATTTGGATACTGCTTCAATGGCATCACATATACTTTCTAATTCTTCATTGGTCATGGTTGGATGAATGGACATC
>NZ_LBIQ01000029.1 GCF_001280515.1 Mangrovimonas sp. ST2L15
GGTTCACGGTCGAGTACACCGAACCGGGAGAAAGCAACGGGGAAACAAAGATCCTAAAGGAACATTTTACCCTCAAGCGTTAATAAAGGAAACTCTTAAACTAACTTCATTATAAACCTAAAAAGCTTCTGAGAAATCAGAGGCTTTTTTATTTGTGAACAAAATTAAATCCAACAATAGAATTATATTGAAGGATTCACCTCCGCTTCTATTTTCAACCCAAAATAATTACCTTTGTGTCTTTGCATTTTTATGAGCCAATTTGAAGAACACATAGAAGTTAAGGGCGCCAGAGTCCATAATCTTAAAAATATTGATGTCACCATTCCAAGGGATAAATTGGTAGTAATAACCGGATTGTCTGGCAGTGGTAAATCTTCATTGGCTTTTGACACCATTTATGCTGAAGGGCAGCGTCGTTACATTGAGACATTTTCAGCCTATGCACGTCAATTTTTAGGTGGATTGGAACGGCCAGATGTAGATAAAATTGATGGGCTTTCTCCAGTTATAGCCATTGAACAAAAAACCACTAGCAGATCGCCACGTTCTACGGTAGGCACTATTACTGAAATTTATGACTTTCTCAGGTTACTTTACGCACGTGCCAGTGACGCTTACAGTTATAATACTGGTGAAAAAATGGTTAGCTATAACGATGACCAGATTAAGGAACTGATTATTGAAAATTTCAAGGGTAAGCGCATCAACATTTTGGCCCCAGTTATTCGTTCTCGAAAAGGACATTATCGGGAACTTTTTGAGCAAATTGCCAAACAAGGTTTTGTAAAAGTGAGAACCGATGGTGAGATACGCGATTTAATTAAAGGAATGAAATTAGATCGTTATAAAACCCACGATATTGAAATTGTAATTGATCGTCTTAAAATTGACGACTCCATTGACAATGACAAACGCCTTTCTGAAACCATCAATACAGCCATGTATCATGGCGAGGACGTGCTTATGGTAATAGACCAAGACACAGATGAAGTTAGGTATTTCAGTCGGAATTTAATGTGTCCATCTACTGGTATCTCATACCCAAATCCAGAGCCAAATAATTTCTCGTTCAATTCACCCAAAGGTGCTTGTCCAAAATGCCATGGATTGGGGAAACTGTATCAAATTAATGAACAAAAAATCATTCCTGACACATCACTATCCATTAAGCAAGGTGCATTAGCACCACACGGACCTCAAAAAAATAGCTGGATATTTAAACAATTGGAAACCATCGCGCAAAGATTTCAATTTTCATTAAATGATCCCTACCAAAGCATTCCTAAAGAAGCTAAGGAAATGATACTTTATGGAGGGAATGAAAAATTTTCAGTTGAGAGCAAAACCCTAGGAGTTACTAGAAATTACAACATTGATTTTGAGGGAGTAGCGAATTTTATTGAAAACCAATACCATAATTCTGATTCCACTTCCTTAAAACGTTGGGCCAAAGAATTTATGGACAAGGTTCCTTGTCAGGAATGTGGTGGCAGCAGATTAAGAAAAGAATCACTTTACTTTAAGGTCAACGAATTAAATATTGCCGAATTAGCTCATAAAGATATCATTGATTTGTCAGGCTGGTTTGAAGACCTACCAAAACAACTGAGTGGCAAACAATGGAAAATTTCCGAAGAAATCATCAAAGAAATAAAAACGAGGTTACGATTTTTAGTGGACGTAGGATTAGAATATCTATCACTTGACAGAAGCTCTAAGTCCCTTTCAGGAGGAGAAGCTCAAAGAATCAGGCTCGCCACACAAATTGGTTCCCAATTGGTTGGTGTACTTTATATTCTTGATGAACCAAGTATTGGTTTGCACCAAAGGGACAATGAAAAGCTTATCAATTCATTAGTATCTTTAAGAGATGTTGGAAATTCGGTAATTGTGGTTGAGCATGATAAAGACATGATAGAACGTGCTGATTATGTTATAGATATTGGACCAAAGGCCGGAAAACACGGTGGAGAAATAATTAGCGAAGGTAACCCCGAGGAACTCAAAACACACCACACATTAACAGCCGACTACTTAAACGGCACCAAACAGATTGAAGTACCCAAAGAACGTCGAGCAGGAAATGGTAAAACAATCATTTTAGAGGGATGCACCGGTAACAATCTTAAAGATATTACCGTAGAATTTCCATTGGGTAAAATGATAGGAATAACTGGGGTATCTGGCAGCGGGAAATCTACCTTAATAAATGAAACCCTCTACCCTATTATGAATGCCCATTATTTTAATGGGGTTAAAAAACCTATGCCTTATAAAAACATTAAGGGATTAGAACACATAGATAAAGTAATCGACATCAATCAATCACCTATAGGAAGGACTCCTAGGAGTAATCCAGCCACTTACACAGGCGTATTTAGTGAAATAAGAAGTCTATTCGCTAAAATTCCAGAAGCCATGATTCGCGGATATAAACCTGGAAGATTTAGCTTTAATGTCAAGGGAGGCCGATGTGAAACTTGCCAAGGAGGCGGGTTGAGAGTCATTGAGATGAATTTCCTCCCAGATGTTTACGTGGAATGCGAAACGTGCCAAGGAAAACGATTCAATAGGGAAACCTTAGAAATAAGATACAAAGGAAAATCCATTAGTGATGTGTTGGAAATGACCATCAATGAAGGGGTAGAATTCTTTGAACACATTCCGAAAATTTATAAAAAATTAAAAACCATTCAAGATGTAGGTTTGGGCTATATCACTCTAGGTCAGCAAAGCACTACTTTGTCTGGCGGTGAAGCACAGCGAATCAAACTTGCCACTGAATTGAGTAAAAGAGACACGGGTAATACGTTTTATATTTTAGATGAACCTACAACTGGATTGCATTTCGAGGATATTCGTGTGCTCATGTTGGTTCTTAATAAATTAGTCAATAAAGGAAATACGGTTCTGATCATAGAACACAATATGGATGTTATCAAAATGTGTGACCACCTTATCGATATTGGCTATGAGGGAGGAAAAAAAGGTGGACAGGTTGTTGGAATAGGAACCCCTGAAGCTTTGACAAAGAATACAAAAAGCTACACAGCTAAATTTCTAAAAAAGGAACTAAACTCTTAATTTTTTATTAATACATTATAACTTTAAGTTAATAACTAGATATTATTAACAATACTACTTAATTATTTACTACATTAGATACATAACACTAAAAATCAATAATTATGAAAAGTTTACTATGGTTAGTTGCCGTAATCTGTATTATCGCCTGGTTACTTGGTATGCTGGGTATTATTCCTGGATTGGGAACAAGCAGTTTAATTCACGTTTTAATTGTGATTGCCGTTATCGTTATTTTGTATAATATCATTTCAGGACGCAAACCTCTGTAACAAATTAAGATTTTAAAATAATTTAAAAGTCTGGCATTTTTGTCAGGCTTTTTTTATGATTCCAAACAAGAAGCAAATAGTTCATTTAATTGTATGAAATCATTTAATTCCTTTAAATTTGTTGATTTTAGGTAAGATTATTAATCACAAATATGAGAAAAGAACGACACCATAAAAGTTGGAATGAAATAAAAACCAATGATTCTTGGGCCATTTTTAAAATTATGGGAGAATTTGTAAATGGTTATGAAAAATTAAGTAGAATAGGACCATGTGTTTCTATTTTTGGATCAGCTAGAACCAAGCCCAACCATAAATACTATAAACTAGCCGAAGAAGTTGCTAAAAAAATCGTTCATAAAGGTTACGGTGTAATTACAGGTGGCGGCCCTGGTATCATGGAAGCAGGAAACAAGGGTGCTCATATTGCTGGTGGAACTTCTGTTGGGCTGAATATTGAACTTCCGTTTGAACAACACGATAATCCTTACATCGATTCTGATAAGAGTTTGGACTTTGATTATTTCTTTGTGAGAAAAGTAATGTTCGTCAAATACTCTCAAGGTTTTGTTGTCATGCCAGGTGGTTTTGGAACTTTAGACGAACTATTTGAGGCGATAACACTTATTCAAACCAATAAAATTGAGCGTTTCCCAATTATATTAGTAGGAACAGATTTTTGGGAAGGCCTTATGGATTGGATTAAAAACACTTTGGTCAATGAAAAAAATATCAGTCCCAAAGACCTTGATCTTATCCACCTAGTTGACACTGCAGATGAAGTTGTAAATATTCTAGACGAATTCTATAACCAATTTGGATTAAGTCCAAACTTCTAGTCTTTTACTTTAACAGAAACTTGTAAATTTTTCATACAAAATAGACTATATTCCCTTAAAATAATTGCTATTTACATTCCATTGCCAAAGTTGAATTTATTTAGATTCTCCTTAAGACATCGGTTAGTTGTTGTCTTTTGCCTTTTTAACACCATCATTTGGGGTCAAAACCGTATGGATATAAAAGCCGATTTTGATACAGAAAACAAACAAATCAAAATTGAGCAAACCATTACGTATATAAACACATCGAATGATGTTTTGACAGAAATTTATCTTAATGACTGGATTCAAAGTTTTAGCAGCAAGACCACACCTTTAGCCAAAAGGTTTGCTGAGGAATATAAAACGGTTTTCCATTTTGCTAAAAGTGAGGATCGTGGTTTTACAGCCATCACAGCAATGACGCAAAATGGTCAAGAATTAAGCTTCAACAGACTTAAAGACCAACCAGATGTTATCAAAGTAATCCCTATAACGCCTATAAAACCAAAGGAATCTTATACCATAGAGTTAAAATATGTAGTTCAAGTTCCCAATGATAAATTTACTAGGTATGGGGTCTCTGACATGGGAGAATACCACCTAAGATACTGGTATATTACACCTGCAATTTATAATGGTAAATGGCAATATTATAGCAATAAGGATTTAGATGATATGTTTATTCCAAAATCGGATATATCCATGGAAGTGCGTTTCCCCAAAGACTTATATCTTGCATCGGAATTAAACGTGCTATCTATCAAAAATGATGGTAATAAACAAATAATCACTTTAGAGGGAAAGGACCGAATCAACACCAAACTTTTTTTAGATCGCCTTAAACGATTCAGTCAAGTAGAAACTGAATATTTCACACTTATTTACAACATTGATAATGAGAACTTAAATTTAGTCGATCAGCTAATAAATATTGACAAAATTGCAGGATTTTTAGATCAAAATTTAGGTAGTTATCCTCATGAAAACTTGCTATTAACGCATATCGATTACAAAAAGAATCCCATTTACGGATTGAACCTCCTACCCGATTTTATCAGACCATTTCCTGATCAATTTCAATATGAACTCAAGATTCTAAAAACGGCACTAAACAACTATTTAGAAAATATTTTATTGATCAACCCAAGAGAAGACCAGTGGTTGATTGATGGTCTTCAAACATACTTTTTGATAAAATATGTAGATGAAAATTACCCTGAAATGAAAATTTTTGGAACCCTTTCAAATGTCTGGGGAATCAGAACTTTTCATGCCGCCGAATTGGATTTTAATGACCAATACAATTTTCTTTACATGCACATGGCAAGAACCAATTTGGATCAACCTTTATTGATGCAAAAAGACAGCTTGCTAAAATTCAATATGAATATCGCCAACAAATATAAAGCAGGCGTAGGACTAAGGTATCTAGACGATTATGTGAATGCCAATATTCTTGAAAACACCATCAAAGAGTTCATCGCCAACCAAAGTCTAAATGAAACCAATACCAGTGATTTTGAACAACTAATAAAATCAAAGACATCAAAAAACATCCATTGGTTCTTTGACGAATATCTCAAAACATCCAAGAAAATTGACTTTAAAATTAAAGAGGTTCAAGAATTCCCAGATTCGATTCAAGTAACCATTAAAAACAAAAGAGACAATCACATGCCGGTCTCCCTTTTTGGTCTAAGAAATGATTCTGTAGTTTACAAAACTTGGGTAGATGATATCAATAAATCTAAAACGGTCACAGTTCCTAAGGATCATATCGATAAATTAGTCCTTAATTATGATAAGTCTATTCCCGAATTTAATTTGAGAGATAATTGGAAATCCATGAAAGGTTTTTTGTTCAACAATAAACCTATTCAGTTTAGATTGTTTAAGGACATTGAAGACCCCTACTACAATCAAATATTCTTCATGCCTCAAATTAAATACAACTATTATGATGGGTTTGCACCAGGACTTAAGCTTTATAATAAAACAGTACTCACCAAAGCATTCAACTACAACCTTAGGCCAAGTTATGCTTTAAAAAGCCAACAGTTGGTTGGAAGCGGAAATGTAAGTTATATTCAAAGACCAGAAAACAGAGATCTTTATTACATTAGATATGGGTTTTCAGGAGCGTACTCCAACTATGCTCCAAACTTGAGTTATACTTCGCTGCAACCCTATGTTCAGTTTCGATTTAGAGACCATAAAGACTTAAGAAACAATAGAAAAAACTATCTTACTTTTCGATATGTTTCCATCAATCGTGAAGAAGATCCACTAGGCATTTACAACGTAGAAGAAGAACCTAGCTACGGGGTATTCAATGCCCAATTTGGACATTCCAACCCCAATTTAAAAAATTATAAATTTTGGAATACCGATTTACAGTTGGCCAAAAACTTTGGGAAAGCTTCCTTCAACTATGAGTTTAGAACCCTTACCGAAGGTAACAGACAATATAACCTAAGGTTCTTTGGAGGTGTTTTCTTGTATAATAAAACCTATGAAAATTCGAATTTCTTTAGCTTTGCTTTAGACCGACCAACCGACTACCTATTCGATTACAATTACTACGGAAGATCAGAAAATACAGGGATATTTAGTCAGCAATTAATCATAGCCGAAGGTGGATTTAAATCCAAATTAAATCCTGCATATGCCAACCAATGGATAACTACATTGAACGGTAGCGCCACCATCTGGAAATACATTCATGCCTATGGTGATATTGGATTGGTAAAAAACCATGATTTCAATCCAGAGTTTGTTTATGATTCAGGAATCCGATTTAGTCTGGTTGAAGATTACTTCGAACTATACTTTCCAGTTTATTCCAATTTAGGCTGGGAAGTTGCCCAACCCAACTACGAAGAAAAAATCAGGTTCATAGTTACCTTAGACATCAAGACTCTATTTGGTTTATTTACAAGGCGCTGGTATTAAAAACAGCCCCTATTTTTATCAAAAAACCCTATTAACATTTTGAGGTTTTTTTAATGAAAATGTAATTTTTAGAGTTTTTTTTAAAAATTGCATAATTTTAACCTCCTATTTTGAATAATGCTCAAAATATTAACTGTTTTTCGCGTTGCAAAAGTTATCAAAATTTCTTACTTTTGCAGTAATTCTCAAAAACACTATGCAAACAAATCCTGATATTAAAACTAAACTTTCTTTTGACGATTTTAAACAAGAGGTACTTAACGATTACAAAGTAGCCGTTACCTCAAGAGAATGTAGCCTTCTTGGACGTAGAGAAGTGCTTACAGGAAAAGCTAAGTTTGGAATCTTTGGAGGTGGTAAGGAAGTGCCACAATTAGCAATGGCCAAGGCCTTTAAAAATGGTGATTTTAGATCTGGTTATTACAGAGATCAAACCTTTATGATGGCTATTGGAAAATTATCCATTGAAAACTTTTTCTCTGGTCTTTATGCTAATATTGACTTCAATCAGGAACCCATGTCTGGAGGACGACAAATGGGAGGCCACTTTATGACTCCAACCATAGATGAGAATGGTGATTGGTTGGATTTAACAAAAACAAAAAATACAAGCTCAGACATCTCTCCTACTGCGGGTCAGATGCCACGATTGCTTGGTTTAGCGCAAGCTTCAAAAATTTACAGACACGTAGAAGGCATAGACAGTTCCAAATTTTCGAATAATGGAAATGAGGTTGCGTGGGGAACCATTGGTAATGCAAGTACTAGTGAGGGATTATTTTTTGAAACTATTAATGCAGCTGGCGTCCTTCAAGTACCGATGATTATAAGTGTTTGGGATGACGAATATGGTATTTCTGTGCATGCAAAACACCAGACAACCAAAGAAAATATTTCCGAAATCCTTAAAGGATTCCAAAAGGATGAAAATAGCAATGGCTATGAAATCTTAAAAGTTAAAGGTTGGGATTACGTTTCATTGATCGAAGTTTATGAAGAAGCTTCGCAAATTGCTCGTGAAAAGCATGTGCCTGTCTTAATCCATGTGCAGGAGTTGACACAACCCCAAGGTCATTCTACCTCAGGATCTCATGAAAGATACAAAAGTAAGGAGCGATTGGAATGGGAGGTGCAATATGACTGTAATGCCCAAATGAGAGAGTGGATGATTGCTACTGGCATTGCTACCGAGGAAGAGCTTTCTGAGTTGGAGAAATCCATCAAAAAGGCAGTTCGTGATGGTAAAAAAGCAGCTTGGACTTCTTTCGTTCACCCTATTAAAGAAGAAAAGTCACAAATTATAGACATATTAGATAAGCTCGCATCAAGCAGTCCCAATAAGGTATTCATTACCAAACTTAAAAATGAGTTGGATGCTATTTCAGAGCCTATCAGAAAAGATGTCATTTCTACAGCAAGAAAAGCTCTTAAATATGTGATTTCCGAAAACACCCCTGAAAAAAAGAATCTGATTAACTGGATAGAAACTTATTTTGATAATATCCAGCCTAAATATAGTTCACATCTTTATAGTGAATCACAAAAGGCGACACGCCTAGTTGAAGAGGTAAAACCTCAATATAAAGAAACTTCAGAAGAAGTAGACGCTAGAATTATCATTAGGGACAATTTTAATGCGCTTTTTAGCAAACACCCTGAAGTTTTGATTTTTGGTGAGGACTCTGGAAATATTGGAGATGTAAACCAAGGTTTGGAAGGGATGCAGGAGAAATATGGAGAACTAAGAGTGGCTGATGCTGGTATTAGAGAAGCTACCATACTTGGACAAGGAATCGGGATGGCCATGAGAGGATTAAGGCCTATTGCTGAAATTCAGTATTTAGACTACCTAATGTACGCCCTCCAAACGATGAGTGATGATTTATCCACTGTACAATACAGAACCAAAGGGCATCAAAAAGCTCCGGTTATTGTTAGAACTAGAGGACATAGACTAGAGGGGATTTGGCATTCAGGTTCTCAACTAGGAGGCATTTTAAATTTGGTCAGAGGCATACTTATTCTAGTTCCTAGAAACATGACCAAAGCAGCTGGCTTCTATAACACCCTTTTAGAAAGTGACGATCCCGCCTTGGTAATAGAATGTTTAAATGGTTACCGCCTTAAAGAAAAGCTACCTACAAATATGGGTGATTTTAAAACCCCAGTTGGTGTTGTTGAAACTTTAAAAGAAGGAAAAGATATCACTTTAGTCTCTTATGGCTCTACTTTACGTATTGTCGAGGACGTTGCTAAAGAATTAATGGAAGTTGGTATTGATGCTGAAGTGATAGATGTGCAATCATTGATTCCATTTGATCTGAATCACGATATCGTAAAGAGTGTAGCCAAGACCAATCGTTTGATGGTTATTGATGAGGATGTTCCTGGAGGTGCTTCAGCTTACATTTTAAATGAAATTTTAAATACACAAAATGCGTATAAGCATTTAGATAGCAAACCAAGTACTTTAACTGCTAAAGAGCATAGACCTGCTTATGGTAGTGATGGAGATTATTTCTCAAAACCATCGCATGAAGACATTTTTGAGGCCATTTATGCCGTAATGCATGAATCTGATCCAAATACATATCCTAAATTAAGATAGAAATTTTAGGTTCTAAATTAAAAGCCCTCTGATCTAAAAGAGGGCTTTTTTATTCTTAAAACCCAAACAAACTTCATTTTTATAGCTAATCACCTCAAGTTGTTGGTTTTATAATTATTTTAAATTACATTTAATAACCTAATCCTCATCCACATGAAAATAAATGGTCTCCTCCTGCTTTTCCTTATCGTTTTTTCCTCTTGTAGAAATAGTAACCATGCCACGATCCAGATAGAGGACGAAGTCGACACACCTGATTCAGCCATTAGAACTGTAGAGTTGGATACAACTCCAGATTCTGATTCATTGCCTCGGGAAGATCAAATAAAGGCCTTTTTGGAAGATGATTTAAAAGATGATATTCCCATTATGAGCCCTACAGACCGTAAATACCAATTTGAGGAAGTTGATTTAAATGGGGATAGCAAAAATGAAATCTTTATACAACTTACCTCTCCCTATTTTTGTGGTACAGGGGGATGCACTTATGTCCTATTAAGCTCAGATTATCAGTTGATAACTAAATTTTCAGTAACAAGACCCCCCATTTTTGTTGAAAAGAAAATGGTAAACGGCTGGAAAACGATATTGGTAAAAAGTGAAGGGCAATTCAAGGAATTGGTTTATAACCCAGACACCAATTCTTATCCTGATAATCCTTCAGTTGTTGAAGATGCGCCTTTTGAAGCTCCTAGCGCTAGTGCGATTGTCCTTTTTGAAATTAATGTAGATTTGAACACTTTTGAATTCTAAATAAGAAAAAAGCCACTAAATAGTGGCTTTTTTAATACATCATGTTCTAAAATCTAAGCAACTTGCTCTTCATGTTTTCCTTCATACACCTCCTCAACTAATTTAGAACAAAACGCATTTAAATCATCTGGCGTACGGCTTGTAACCAAACCTTCATCTACAACTACTTCTTCATCTACCCAATTTGCACCAGCATTTACAAGGTCAGTTTTAATAGACCCATATGATGTTACTTTTCTATTATTAAGAACATTGGCCTCTGACAACATCCAAGGGGCATGACAAATAGCTCCTACGGGTTTATGATTTTCAAAGAAGGATTTTACAAAATTTACTGCATTTCTATTTTTTCTTAATGTATCTGGATTCATAACTCCTCCAGGCAGCATTAATGCATTATACTCTGATTGGGAAACTTGATCAATTGTTTTATCCACCGAAACTTCGGTACCCCACTGACCATCTTTCCAGGATTTAATATTTCCTGTTCTGTCTGATACAATTTCAACTTGAGCACCTGCTTTTTCTAAAGCTGCTTTTGGTTTTAACAATTCACTTTCTTCAAATCCATTGGTTGCCAAAATAGCAACTCTCTTTCTTTCTAAATTTTCCATCTTCGTTTGATTTTTAAGGTTATTAATACTTAAAGTTACAAGTTTAGAAGGTGGTTCAAGAAAAATTACAGCCCTTTAACCCCAATTTAATATGGGTTGTTAAAGTCTATAAGATTAACGTTAAATCAGGATTGAAAATGCTAAAAAAATTAACGGTTACATGAAAATTTTGACCAATAGTTCATTCAAAAGGTCTTTTTGGGAAAGTGAATTGGCACCCACTCCTTTTGACTTGACATCAAATTCCCTTAGCGTCGCTACTATAGTACTCACCTTTCTCATTGGGAAATTTTTGGAAGCAGTGATATATTCTCCAGCAAAATATGGGTTGATTTTCAAGGCGGCAGCAACACTTCGTGATGATTTATCATTCAATCCATGTAAATGAAGCAATTTAGAAAAATACGTATAGAGAAAACCAATGGTCAGCACTAAAGGATTATCCTTGGGGTTGTCTCCAAAATATTTAACGATGCGATACGCCTTATTTTCATCTCTTTCCCCAATAGCCTTATGCAATTCAAAATTATTATAATCCTTACTAATACCTATGTTTTCCTCAATATGTTCAGGAGTAATTTGTGTCCCATTAGGAAGGATAACCTGGAGTTTATTTAATTCATTACTAATCTTACTTAAATCCGTTCCTAAGAACTCTGAAAGCATCATAGCCGCCTTTGGAGTAATGGTATACCCTTGCCCCGAAAGAACTCTTTTTATCCAATCAGGAATTTGGTTATCGTATAATTTCTTACTGTCAAAAACCAATCCCACTTTCTTAATTTCCTTATAGAGCGACTTTCGTTTATCAAGTGTTTTATACTTGTAATTGAGCACCAAAATTGTTGATGGTTGTGGCTGCTTCACATAAGACACTAAATTCTCAATAGTTCTAGATAAATCTTGAGCTTCTTTTATGACCACCACTTGATATTCTGCCATCATTGGAAACCGTTTGGCGTGACCCACAATCTCATCTATGGATACATCACGGCCATAAAGTGTCATCTGGTTAAATCCCTTCTCGTCTTCATTAAGGACCTCTTTCTCGAGCAATTCTGAAATACGGTCAATATAATAGGGTTCCTCTCCCATTAAAAGATAAATGGGTTTAAATTTTCTGGCCTTAATATCGGCTACTATTTGTTTGACCTCGTCCATGTAAGTGTATTATTGGAAACGAATTTATTAGGAATTTAGGATTCAAAAATAGGGAAATTACATTCCAACTTGGCTAACAAAACACATAATATTCCAATCAAAATGTCATAAAAAAAACCGCGACAGAAATAAATCCACCGCGGTCCCACATAGTTAGCTTAGTCAAAAATTAAATTCTTACGATTTTTATAGTCTTTGTTTGAATTCCATCTACTTCAATATTTAAAAAGTAGATTCCTGATTTTTTATCCTGTAAATCAACAGATAACTCTCTGGATTGATTATCACTGTAAGTACCAATAATTTGTCCAGTGATGGTAACCAATGTTACCTTATAATTATTTATCTCATTTAAAGAAATGGTCACGAAATCTGAAGTTGGATTAGGATATACCTTGATTCCATCAATAACAGAAGTATCAATACCCAGAGAAGTCACTTCCATACATTCAGAAGTAGTCATACATCCATCAAATGTAATTTCTACCGCATAAGTGCCAGCCACTTCAGGCGTAAAGGACTGTTCGGTAGCGCCATCAATGTATGCTCCACCATTATCACAATCTATCCATTGATAAGAAGCATCCGCTTGAAAAGCCGTTAGGGTAGTTTCCTCTAGGGTAATGAACGGGGCACCCTCTACATAATTGGAAGTCGTTCCTGTTAGAGCAAAATTATTTAAAACACCGTCATTGCCTTCAATCAAATCAATAACAGCTGTAATCCCAGTATTGTCAGAACCAGCAGTTCCTTCATTCAACTGATAATTCGCCACAAGGTTTAATGTATTGGCACACATTTCTACGTACATTGCTGATTGTATTTCTGTATCAGTTCTCGCTACATTCCATACTCTAACATCATCAATAAAACCATTGAAAAGAATAGATCCACCAGTAACTCGTTGACCAATTCTTAAATTTCCATAGCCACTAGTCGTATTAACTGTACTGAGTGACCCAGTTCCTTCTTGGACTCCATTCACATATAAATAGCCTATACTATTACTTAACACAAAAGCTACGTGAGTCCAAGCGGCAGTAGGTATTACATTGGCGGCAGTTGTAATATTAGCATTTGTTCCACCAGAAATATATTTAAGACTTCGATCACCTCCTACCACAAAGGTATTTCGATCTCCCACGTCGTTATGACCATAATCTAGGATTGCTAAATTTGAAGATGGCGCACTCGAAGACACATAAATCCATGCCTCAAAAGTACGATCATTATCTCCTAAGACACCAGTGAATGGTGTTTGGATATAATCATTACTACCATCAAAGCTCAACGAAGTTTGTGCATGAATTGTTCTAGGAAAAATAAAAAACCCCAACCCAAATAAGAATAAACTACATTTTATAATAAAATTTGGTAATTTTTTAATCATAGTAACATCATTTTAAGTTTATCCTTATAAATAAACCAATATGTTAACTTTGTCATTCAAAAAAATTAACTCATTAACATTAAATTAACCTAAAAATTAAAAACACTGAGAACTATATAAAAAAAGCCACAACAAATTAAATATTTGAAGTGGCTTAAATAGTGGTTATTAGTGTTAGTTAAATTTTAAAGCTTCACAATTTTAAATGTTTTTGTTTGCCCCTTCTCTAATTCAATTTTTAAAAAGTAGATTCCTGATTTATGATTTTGTAAATCAATCATCAGCTTATTGGATTGATTACCATTAAAGTTCCCAATAATTTGCCCAGTGATGTTAATCAATTTCACATTAAAACTTTTAGTCTCATTCAAGGAAATAGTAACAAAATCAGCTGTTGGGTTAGGAAAAATATTAAGGCCCTCTATAACCGAAGTTTCAATGCCCAGAGAAGCCACTTCCATACATTCAGAAGTAGTCACGCATCCATCTAATGTAATTTCTACCGCATAAGTGCCAGCCACTTCAGGCGTAAATGACTGTCCTGTAGCTCCGTCAATAGATGCACCCCCATTATCACAATCTATCCATTGATAAGTAGCGTTCTCTTGAAATGCTGTTAAAGTAGTTTCATCTAATGTAATTAAAGGAACTCCATCCACAAAATTGGAATTAGCATCCGTAAGAGCAAAATTATTTAAAACACCGTCATTTCCTGCAACCAAATCATTGACGGATGTAGCACCAGTATTATCAGCTCCAGAAATTCCATCATTCATTTTATAATAAGCAACAAGCCCCGAAGTGCTTTCACAAAACTCAGTATACATAGCATCTTGAATTTCGTCCCCTGTCCTAGCAATGTCCCAAATTCTTACTTCATCCATTTGCCCTCCAAAAAACATGTTATTGGTAGAGGCTGCTGCAACCCGATTTCCTATTAGCACATCTTCATACCCAGAAGGTGTATTAACATTTGATAAATTACCTGATATTGCTTCTGTTCCATTTATATATAGATATCCCGTACCATTATTTAGAACAAATGCCACATGAGTCCAAGCATCTAAAGGTACCGTATTAGGATCTGTCCCAAGATTTGCAAATGATCCTCCAGAAACAAATCTCAAACTATTGTCATCTTTAATAAGAAAAGTGTTTCTTGAACCAGCAGCATTAGTCCCATAATCCAAAATTCCTAAATTGATTGAAGGACCTGGTGATGGTACATAAATCCAGGCTTCAAAAGTTCTGTTAGCAGATCCAAGTACACCTGCAAATGGTGTTTGGATATAGTCATTAACCCCATCAAAATTTAAACCCGTTTGGGCATTAGAAGTTAACATAGTTCCTGCAAAGCATGCAGCTAAAAGCATTTTTTTGTGTAATTTTTTTATCATAGTTGGTTAATTTGAATTCCTTCTAAAGGTATCTATGACCATTTGTAAGTTCCCAAAATTAATTTCCGTTTAACCTTAATTTAACCTAAGTATTTTTCTCAACCATATAACTTACTTCCCATTAGAGTTTGATACATTTGTGGCGTGGTTGCATTAAATTTTCCTACATATTCGTTCAGGTTCAAACAGATAGATGGCAAAGCCTATATTTTTGACTGTATCCGAAAAAAATTCATTCAACTACAGCCCGAAGAATGGGTTAGACAACACTGTATTCAGTATTTGATGCAAGAAAAAGGCTATCCCAGTTCTTTAATCAATGTAGAAAAGGAGATTCATTTAAATGGTCTCAAAAAACGCTACGATATCGTGGTGTTTCATCCAGATGGTTCTATTCATCTGATTGTAGAATGCAAAGCACCAAACATTGCTATTTCACAAGCTACTTTTGATCAAATTGCTCGCTACAACTTAACCCTTAAGTCTGATCTATTGATGGTCACCAACGGAATTAATCACTATTATTGTCACATGGATTGGCAAAACGAATGCTATAATTTTTTAAAAACCCTACCAAAGTATACTATATGACTCTTGCAGTAGCCATTTTAAATTGGAACGGAAAAGACTTATTGCAGCAATTTCTTCCATCTGTGGTAGCCCATTCCCCAAAAGCAGATATTTATGTTATTGATAATGCCTCATCAGATGATTCGGTGGCATGGGTTGAAAAAAACTTCCCTATAGTAAAAGTTATAGTTAACAAAGAAAATGGTGGATATGCTAAAGGGTATAACGACGGTCTTTCACAAATAAATGCTGACGTTTTTTGCTTATTGAATAGTGATGTGGAAGTAACTCCTAATTGGTTAGATCCCATTGTCGAAGAGTTCAACACCTATCCAATGTCAGCTCTAATCCAACCCAAGATTTTAAGCTACCACGATAAAGATCATTTTGAATATGCTGGAGCAGCCGGTGGATTCATTGATAAATTGGGTTATCCTTTTTGCCGCGGACGTATCTTTGATACCGTTGAAAAAGACCTAGGTCAATACAACGAACGCTCTCCTATTTTTTGGGCCTCTGGAGCTTGTTTGTTTATAAAAAGTGACACTTTTCATAAATTGGGTGGTTTCGATGAGTCCTTTTTTGCTCATATGGAAGAAATAGACCTATGCTGGCGCGCTTTTAATCAAAACCTAAAAACCATCTATCTTCCAAGCAGCATTATATATCATGTAGGAGGTGCTACTTTAAAAAATACGAATCCGAGAAAAACCTATCTCAATTTTAGAAACAGTCTGTTCACATTGACTAAAAATGCCTACGGGCCTATTTGGGCACTCATCTTCATGCGATTGGTTTTAGATGGAGTTGCTGGCATCAAATTTCTTTTGGAATTAAAACCGCAACATACCGTTTCAATTTTGAAAGCACACCTTTCGTTTTATTCAAAACTACCCTACTTAATTTCGAAAAGAAAACAACAAAGTTTGTCCAAAGAATACTTTTACACCAATTCCATCGTTTGGACATACTATGTGCGAAAATGCCAAACCTTTGACCGCTTACATAAATGTTAAATTTTATGTTAATCCCCATTCAAACAAGGCTTGTTTTGCATAATTTTGAAATGTTAAATTTTTAATTATTTAATCATAAACTATCATGAAAAAATTAATGTTATTGAGTGTTTTATCCTTAGTTCTTCTGGGATCCTGTGTTTCTAAAAAGGAATATGCTGCACTTGAGGCAAAACAAAAAGAAACGCAAGATTTGCTAAACTCTGCAACAGTGAAATTAAATAGCTGTTTAGCTGAACAAGCAGCGGCAGCAGCGCGTGTTGAGCAAATGAGAGACCAACTTGAAGACCTAAGAAAAGCTAATCAAGATTTAATAGATACAAAAGGAAACTTAACAACCTTAACGCAAAAAGGTGCTGAAAACCTTGAGAAATCTTTGGAAAGCTTAAAGGAAAAAGATCTTAAAATCACCCGTTTACAAGACGCTTTAAACAAAAAAGATAGTGTGACCCTAGCAGTCGTTACCAGCTTGAAAAAAGCGGTTGGAATCAACGACCCAGATATCGAAATCAATGTTGAAAAAGGAGTTGTATTCATCTCTATTGCTGATAAATTATTATTCCAAAGCGGAAGTTACACGGTAACTTCTAGAGCTCAAGAAGTATTAGGTAAAGTAGCTAAGGTGGTTAACAGCAAACCAGACTTTGAATGTATGGTTGAAGCTCATACAGACAACGTACCTTACAACAAAGGAGGCGTATTAAAAGACAACTGGGATTTAAGTGTAAAAAGAGCAACTTCTGTGGTAAGAGTACTTCAAGATTTAGGTGTACAACCTAAACAATTGATTGCTGCCGGTAGAAGTTTCTATGCGCCTGTTGCTTCAAATGATACTGCTGATGGTAGAGCTCAAAACAGAAGAACCAGAATCGTAGTTATGCCTAAAATTGACCAATTCTATGAAATGGTTGAAAAAGAAATGAAAAATCTTGCTGAAGGAAACGGTGCTGCTGAACAAACGGCTCCTGCTACTGAAGCAACTGAAGAAGGAGAAGGAGAAGATTAATCTTTCTCAATATAGAACATAAAAAAGTCCGACGCATGTCGGACTTTTTATTTTTATAAGTTTTTTTAAAAGATTTCCAGACTTCCTTTCCCCTCCCTTAATACAACAGGAGTGTCTTCAGACAAGTCAATAATGGTAGACGGTTCATTGTCACCATAACCACCATCAATAACCAAGTCTACTAACCTATCCCATTTTTCATAGATCAATTCAGGGTCGGTTGTATATTCCAAAATTTCATCCTCATCATATATGGAAGTTGAAATAATAGGATTACCAAGTTGCTTTACAATTTCAATAGCAATTTTATTATCAGGAACACGAATCCCTACTGTTCGTTTCTTTTTAAAAGCCGTAGGTAATGTTTTTGCTCCAGGCAGGACAAATGTATAGGGACCCGGTAAGGCTCGTTTTAAAATTTTAAAAGTGGCGGTATCTATTTGTTTGACATAGTCACTTAAATTACTCAAATCTTCACATACAAATGAAAAATTGGCTTTTTCCAACTTCACCCCTTTAATACGGGCCACTTTTTCCAAAGCCTCCTTATTGGTGATATCACATCCCAAACCATAAACCGTATCTGTCGGGTAAATAATCAATCCGCCTGCACGTAAAATTTTTACCACTTTTTGAATTTCCCTCGGATTGGGATTTTCTTCATAAATCCTTATGAATTCAGCCATATATAATCGTATTTAACACAAATTTACGCCATTAATTCCATTTAATTTTGATTATCATGTAACATAAAATGGTTCCTGCAGTCTATTAAGTATGCCACCCAAAAGATTATATATCTTACTGTTGTTTGTGCTTTGTTACATCAACTCTTTTTCCTTTACAAAAAAGATAGGAGGCATTACCTTTCCCAAAGCTGAAATTCTCAATGAATATACTGCTAGGATTCCATTTAAAATGGTGGACCACCTTTTAGTGATTGAAGCAGAAATTTTTGATCAAAAAGGTAATTTTATTATCGACACGGGTTCGGAGACCTTGATTTTGAACAAGGTCCACTTCCCCATCCAATATGAATTTAACAGACGAAAAAAAGCCACATCGGGTGTTGTAAACCTCATGGATGATGCCATTGAGAAAAAGATCAAGGAATTTGTTATCCAAAATCTAAGCCTTAGTGACAAAGTATCAGATGTTATAGACCTATCACATATTGAGAAAAACAAAAAAATGCACCTTCTGGGCATTATCGGTTTCCAGATACTTCAGGACTACGAAGTGTTTATCGACCTTTACTTAAATCAAATCACACTGACCAAGGTAGACCGATTTGGAACTAAATTTGACAAAAAAGTGTATTTGGAAAAAATTACCGACAGTATTCCATTTACCCTTGTAAATCATACCATCGTTTTAAAAGCAACTGTTAACGACCAAACTTTAAAATTTGGTTTGGATACCGCTGCAGAAGTCAATCAACTCAACAAACGGGTTTCTAGAAAAGCCCTAAAATACTTTAAACCCAACGGCCGCTTAAAACTTACTGGCGCCTCTGGCAAACAAATTGAAGTTTTGGCAGGGAAATTGCATTTGGTAAAATTAACAGACCAAATTTATTTTGGTCCTATGGACACCATTTTAACCAATCTAAGTCAAATGAACGAAGCTTTTGGGGTTGATCTAGACGGTATTTTAGGCTATGAATTTTTCAGGCAAAAACGAACCATTATCAATTATCAAAAAGAAAAGCTTTACTTTGTATTAGATCCAATCACCAAACGTTGAGACAAAGTATCATTTATATTGTTCTTTTTTTACTTTCCCTTAATCATCTGTCGGCACAAAAGCATGCCTCAGGCTATCAGATAGAGGGCGATACGGTTGTGTTTACTTTTGACATCAGAGATTACAAACTGTTTACAAACGAGCAAACAAACGTTAGAAGGAATTTCAAAAACATGAATGTGGAGGATGTTATTGTATCTGGCAACTTCAACATGTGGTCTCGCGATGGATGGCAAATGCGTCAAATTGATAAGAACATCTACCAACTCAAAAAAAGCCTGGATGACTTTACCGATGAGTACACGTGGGAATTCAAGTTTTTAATCAACAGAAAATATTGGGCGGAACCCGATAATAGCATGCCCAACATTACACCGGCAACTGATGAAGATGGAGACAAACTCTATGTCTACAATCTAAAATTCTATTCTGCCAAAATAGATCCCGATGGGAATGCCTGTTTCAAACTGCATGGGTTTGAAAAAGCTAAAAAAGTAGTTTTGAGCGGTTCGTTCAACAAGTGGGATGAGCACCTATTTCGAATGAAAAAAACAGATAACGGTTGGGAACTCACACTACAATTGCGACCAGGTGTTTATGAGTATAAATTTATTGTGGATGGCAATTGGATGGAAGACCCAGACAATCCCTATAGGCGCACCAATGAATACAGCGGTCATAATTCCGTTCTCAACATAAAAGCCCCTGTTACCTTTCAATTAAATGGCTATCAAGAGGCCCAAACGGTTATCCTTACAGGTTCTTTTGTAGATTGGGACGAACATAAAATACAAATGAAAAAAAACAAGGATGGTGTCTGGGAAAAAACCCTCATGTTATCTGGCGGCAAACACCATTATAAGTTCATTGTAGATGGTAACTGGATGGAAGACCCTAAAAATGCCGTCAAAGAATATGACAGCTCAGGGAACATCAACTCTGTGGTGATGGTGAAGTAGTTTTTGGAAATTGGGTTAGGGCTTTTTATAGGAGTTTTTACTGATTTATGGTATATCTATATCCCAGATAGATTAAAATTAAAACAACAACTACTTTAAATAGCCATCCTATAATTACATTTTTTTTAATTTCTTTTGGCGTGTAAAGATCATTAAATTTCTTTCTACCTAAATTGCAAAAATATCTAATAATTGCACCAAACCATTCAGATGTATGTAATTCTCCATCTGCCTCATTGGCCCAATTCATTTCCTCTTTACTGCTTTTATTATCCATTGGTTCTTTATTAAAACACTAAAATGGTTACTTATAACCTTCTCTTGAATATTTAAATTTAATGTTTTCCGCTTAAACACTGACGCTAGCAATTCCGAGTGGATTCTAGCCTGCCCTGAGGGTAGTTTTAGGTTAGTCCAATCAGCTGTAATTGCGGTTATAACTTGTCGCAAACCGTGTTTTTACTTTATTCACAATACTTTTCAATTCTTTCTTGTGCATATTCAGCTCCTAATTCTTTTGCTTTTTTCCAATTTACACAAGCCTCTGTTTTTTTCTCTTGATTATATTTCGTGTTACCAATGTTGAAATATGTCATGGCGTCATTTGGTTCTAATTCCAATGCTTTTTTATAATCTTCAAGAGCTCCTTCGTAATCACCATTTTCATCTTTTACAGTTCCCCTGTTTGTAATAGCAGCAATAAAATCAGGCGCTAATTCGATTGCTTTGTCATAATCAGTTATTGCTGATTTCCAAGTGTAAAGTTCATTTTTTACTATCGCTCTTGAATAGTATGAATTCGGTTCTTTTGGATTGATTTCTAAAACAATAGTCCAATTTGCAATTGCACCACTCAAATTATTTGAATGGTATAAATCTATTGCTTTGTTAAAATAATAATCCTCTTTTGATTCTATAAATTCTGGAAGTACAGGATTTTTGTCAACTTCAGCTCCGTACGCATCAAATTTACAATCAAATTCATATCCTCTTTTTGCCATATCTAAAGCCCAATACATTAAATTATCCCTTGTGATTGGAAACAAATCTGTTTTACCCCTTAATTCAAAACTACCTTCCCAAATATTAAATTCCTCAAACGAATATCCATAATTACTTTTCAGGTAATCAATCAACTTTTCAAGTTTTTCCTTTTTGTCAGATAGGAAGTGAAAATCGATTTTTGTATATGCAAAATCAGTTAATTCACTTTTTTTCATATTCTCATAAACGTCTTGTGCAGAAACCATTTCCTTTCCAAAGTTGTTGACGAAATCGTCCCATGTAAAATATGTGTTCTCCATTTCTTGACCAAAAGAATTTAAAATTGAAAGAGTTAGTATGATTTGAAGCAGTTTTTTCATCCTTGCAAATAATGGTTTGTGTATAGTTTCTTTACGTGACACGAGCACGCATTGCTAACTGGCCGTAGGCAAAATAGGAAACAATGAATTATACATGGTGTTATGGTGCATTTTTTATTTTCGGTTTATAGCAAACACGAGTGTCGAATTTGGTAAAATTTTGATTTCCTTTTCTTTTTCTTTCAATTCTTCAACATTGTCAGGATTCATTGTATGTTCTGTTCGGATTAAATACTGCCAATTACTTAATGTCAATACTTTATCTATTTGAATTACTAAAAATTCAGTTTTTGATTCTTTTTTGTAGAAGTAGTTAATTCCATTAATGACCATGTCAGACGCTCCGTCAATCGCAGTCAATTCGAACCATTGTTCGTTTAGTTTAATTCCTATTTCATTTGCCCAAGCATACGTTTCATATTTTATTTCAGTCTTACCACTGGTTGTTTTTCCATGGTATGATTTGATACTTACGTCATATACATTATCTGGATCTTTTTCAATCTTTAGAGTTCCAAAACTTCCTTGAAAATCAAGTATTACTTCATTCCTGTTTTCTATTTCAACGAAGATTACTCCATTTGTTGTTCCTGAAAACTCTCCATTTTCCATTTCTTGAAAAACTGAATTAAAGCCTTCTCCTTCTTTATATTTCTCGTCCGACTGACCGAATGAAACTTGAAGGCAAAGAATTGAAAGAAAGGTCATTATTAATCTTGACATGTTGTCTTTTTTAAATGCACCACAACGGCTCGTATAGCCCTCAGGTATCGGTTTGGTTTACTTTATTTTTCGGTTAAGAACTGGCGTTAGCAATTCCGAGTGGATTCTAGCCTGCCATGAGCGTAGTCGAAGGGTGGTCGAATCCGCCGTAATTGCGGTTATAAATTGTTGTATAATGCTATTTTTTCAATTCTAAATAGTAAACCTTTGCAGACTCTTCAATTTCTTCGTCAATATTTCCATCATACCTGAAGCTATGGGTCCGCCATTTATTATCGGGTTTATAGAATTGGAATGTGAAACGAATTGGTTGTCGGTCATATTTTACTAAATAGCTCATCAAAATGAAACTATCCGATAGTCTTTTTTCTACAATTAATTCATAACCATAAAATTTTCCAACATAATCTTCATTTAACGTTTCTAATTGTTGTTTTAACTTGGTAATTGCATCTGTAGCACGATTCATCCATTTATTGTTCGAATAAAGATTATCCAATGCTTTTGAAGCTCCATCATTTTGATATTCTGTAAAAAATTTAGAGACTATTCCTTCAGGTGTATTTTGTCCGAAACTAATAAATGAAGTGGAAAATAAAATTATTGTAATGCATACCTTAATGAATATTGTGTTTCTCATATTTTGTTTTTAATGTTTTACAACGGTCTCGGCTATGAGTAATTGAGTGGTTTAGCGTTTAACTTAGCAAGTACAAACAAACAGAAAATCAGCGAGGATTTTCAGAAGTATGCGAGAACAAGCAATTATTTATAGCCATTGTTGTAAAATGTTATTTTTTAATCAAACTTATATCCTAAAGAAAGACTAATTACTGAATTTTTATATCTCTCGTTTTCAAATATTTCGGAAAGTCCATAAGCATATCTTGCTTGAATAAATAAGCCCTGGTCAAATTGAAAGCCGAAGCCTCCAACAATAGCTGTATCTAAAGTTTTAATTTCTGTATCAATTTCAGTACCATTAAATTTAGTTTTTTTGGAAATATTAAAACCAATTTGAGGCCCAACTTCAAATAAAAACTTATTTCCAAGATAAACTTTAGCTAAAATTGGAATGTCAATGTATCCAAGTTTTGAAACAACACTTCCCAATACTACATTGGAATTATTGCGAACAGTAAAAGTTCCGCTTGTAAGCTGAATTTATCTGAAACCGAGTATTCGGCAATTCCACCAAGATTAATTCCAAATTCACTAGTGAAGGTCGAACTTCCTTTGTGAAATCCAGTAAAATTCGCACCGCCTTTTACTCCGAATTCAAATTCACTTTGCGCTTTTAAAATTCCACAAAGCATTAATAATAAGATAGTTAGTTTAAGTGTTTTTCTCATATCGGTTTTTGAGTAATTTTTTACAACGGCTCGTATAACCGTCAATTATCAATTTAGTTCAATTTGTTTTTTGGTTTAGCACTATCAGTAGCAATTCCGTGTGGATTCTACCCTACCCTGAGCGTAGTCGAAGGGTAGTCGAATCCGCCGTAATTGCGGTTATACATTGTTGTACTGCGTTTTTTTATTCAATCGTTCTGTTATTTTTTCAAACCATAAGTCTCTTTCATTAACAACAAAATCGTACTCTTTTCCATTGTTCATTATTATTCTGATTCCGTTATCAATTAGTTTCCCAGTTTTCCTCTTAACAATTTCTCTTATTGTCGAATACTCAATATCTGTTTGTCCTTTTTGAATATTTATTTTATGTGATTTGAAAATCAATTTTTTATTTGTTAAGAAAATTTTTCCGCCAACACCTTCAATGCCACGAAATAAGTTTGCTGGTCCTTCAATTTCGATTTCTTCATTTAATTCAAGTTCTGGTTTTATTTTCATTCCCATTTTCTCTGAAAACTTTCCAGCAAATTTTTCACTCACGTAAGGAAATCCAATTCCGAAAAAAATTCCAAAGAACAATCCTTGAAAAATCAAGCTGTTAATTGAATAAAGTTTTTCTTCAGAGAAATAATCAAATGTCCAAAGTAATAAAGTGTAAAAAAATGCAGTTCCGATTGCAAATATAATTCGGTACTTCCAACTAATTTTAATCACCTTATTTACTATTTCCATAATGTTTGTCTTAAATGCAGTACAACGTGTGGATATGTTGACGCGTGAACATATATTAATATACCTATACCTTTAAATTCAATTGTTATCTATAGCCCCCCCCTTTTAAAAAGGTTACTACTACCCTATCACCTCCAACTTGGCAAACCGAAGCAGAAGCTTCTTAACACCGCCATTTTCAAAGTTGATTTCGGCTTTGGTATCGGCTCCGGCACCTTCAATACTCAACACTTCTCCTTTTCCAAAACGCATATGCTCTACAATATTTCCTTTGGTCAACTTCCCATCAAACAAATTGGGAGCTTCACCTCTTGAAGAAGCCTTTAAAGGCTTTAACTTTTTGGGTGGAATAAACTTAGGCGGCGCTTTTTCTTCCCGAAGCTTCTTGGGTTTCTTGAAACGAATGGTATTTGGTTCTGGGTCTCCAAAAATATCGGCATCCAACATGGGATTGAATCGTTGTTCTTGGATAGGGGTTAAAATATCCAAATACTGGTCGTCTATCTCTTCAATAAATCGGCTGGGTTCGGCATCAATTAATTTTCCCCATCGGTAACGCGATAAGGTATAGGTAAGATACGCTTGCTTTTCGGCACGGGTCAAAGCCACATAAAATAAGCGCCTCTCTTCTTCCAACTCACTACGCGTATTCATGCTCATGGCACTCGGGAACAAATCTTCCTCCATCCCTACGATATACACATAAGGGAATTCCAATCCTTTTGCCAAGTGAATGGTCATTAAAGCTACCCGGTCATCATCGCCTTTGTCATTATCCAAATCGGATGCTAAGGCCACATCTTCCAAAAAC
Organism: Mangrovimonas sp. ST2L15; assembly: GCF_001280515.1. Classification (GTDB taxonomy): domain Bacteria; phylum Bacteroidota; class Bacteroidia; order Flavobacteriales; family Flavobacteriaceae; genus Mangrovimonas; species Mangrovimonas futianensis. Next base: position 25,341 of record NZ_LBIQ01000029.1, read on the forward strand.
TCGGTTAAGGAACCTGTAGCGTCTGCCAATTCTTTTTGTCCTTCAACAAAGTCCTTAATACCATTCAAAAGCTCTTCGATATTTTCCATACGGGCTACCCCTTCTGGGGTACCGTCTTTATTGAATTCCCTAATCAAACCACTGGTCTTGGTCACATGTTCGGCCAATTCAAAAGCATTGACATTCTGGTTCATCACCTGAAAACTTTCAATCATGGTAACAAAGTCACGAAGTTTCCCTTTGGTTCCCGAATTGATTTGAATATCCACTTTATCCAAATTCTTCATAACCTCAAACATGGTGCGGTTATAACCATTGGCCACCACAACCAGTCGATCTATAGTGGTTTGTCCTATTCCCCTAGCAGGAAAGTTAATAACCCGCTTTAGGGCTTCCTCATCGGCCGGATTGATAATCAAGCGCAGATAAGACAGTACATCTTTAATTTCCTTTCTTTGGTAAAAAGACAAGCCTCCATAAATACGATAAGGAATGTCTCGTTTTCTTAAAGCATCCTCTATTGCCCTGGACTGAGCATTGGTGCGGTAAAGCACTGCGAAATCACCATTAGGAAGCTGCTCCTGCATCTTATTTTCCAAAATGGAGCTGGCCACAAAACGTCCCTCATCCCCATCGGTCATCAAGCGATTGACCTTAATCTTGGCGCCTTCGTCATTGGCTGTCCATACCACCTTATCCAAGCGGCTTTGGTTTTTCTCGATAATGGAATTAGCTGCTTTTACAATATTCTGGGTAGAGCGGTAATTTTGTTCCAAACGATACACCTTGGCATCATCATAATCGCGCTGAAAATTGAGAATGTTATTGATATTGGCCCCCCTAAACGCATAAATACTTTGGGAATCATCACCTACCACACAGATGTTTTGGTAACGGTCTGCAAGTGCCCTAACAATCAAGTATTGACTGTGGTTGGTATCTTGGTACTCATCTACCAATATATATCTAAAGCGGTCTTGGTATTTGGCCAAAACCTCTGGAAATCGTGTTAAAAGTTCATTGGTTTTCAGCAATAAATCGTCAAAATCCATGGCCCCTGCCTTGAAACAGCGTTCTACATAATTTTTGTAAATATCACCCATGCGTGGTCTTCTGGCAGCCGCATCGGCCTCCATCAGTTCTGGGTTATTGAAATAGGCCCTAACCGTAATTAAACTGTTTTTAAATGAAGATATTCTGGAACGTATTTGCTTGTATTTATACACATCTTTATCAAGGTTCATTTCCTTGATAATGGATGATATCAAGCGGTCTGAATCCTGGGTGTCATAAATGGTAAAATTACTGGGATACCCCAAACGGTCTGCCTCAATGCGCAGAATCTTTGCAAACACCGAGTGAAAAGTTCCCATCCATAGATTTTTAGCTTCGCTTTGCCCCACAATACTGGCGATACGTTCTTTCATCTCCCTTGCTGCCTTATTGGTAAAGGTAAGTGACAAAATATTGAAGGGATCAATCCCTTGATTCATCAAATAAGCAATACGGAAGGTCAATACCCTCGTCTTACCAGAACCCGCTCCGGCAATAATCATCATGGGTCCCTCCTTTTGTATGGTTGGCTCTAATTGGGCTTCGTTAAGCTGACTTAAATACTTCTCCAAATCTCTTTCATTTTAAAGGTTCAAAATAACCAAAGAAAGAGGTATAAGGAAAGGAATTTTATGATTAATTATAAACAATTGAAAGATGGGTATTACCTATAATCTATCCAACACCATCACTTTCATTAATGCGGATTCGATAGTTTTCCAAATGAAGTTAAAAACCGATTTGGTTTTATCGCGTTGCACCTGATCCTTTGAGGCTGTACGATAAGCCTTTCCGTCATGTTTGCTATCATTCTTGACAAAAACATGAAGCACCCCAGACAGAAATTTATTTTTTTCCTTTCCGTCCTTTCTTAAGGCCACCACATCAAAATCGTCATACTTGATACGAAGGTCTATATGGGAATAATCGTTATTGCCATTTATGGTAAACTGCGTATTCTTCAGCTCTCCATTTACTTTGATGTTCATATTAGGTTGAGTGAAGTGGTTTAATTGACTAGCATTTAAATGACCAATATCTGCTTGAAATTGGAACGCATTGGAAAGATTGTTAACATCAAAGGTCCATGTTACTTTCAAAGGCGTTTTTCCAAAAAACTTAGCATCCACATTCACGGAGGTCATTTCTGGAGATTTATAGGTGTTTCCAAGCTTTTTAATGGTGGCATAGATTTCACTATAGGAAACGGTTCCTCCTTTGTTCTCTGCTTTTACTTTTTCAGTATAACTAATATTGGCATTCTTTACCAAAACTTCTTCCAGATTCAATTGAAACTTAAAATTCCTAATAACTTCACTATATAACTTTTTAATTTTTAGGTTATCCGCCAACAATTTATTTCGGTAAACCTTTAGATCAGCATCCATTATGCTAACTTGTGGAGAATTAAAGTAGAACACCTCGTCTTTATTAAAACCAAACTTAGGCGCATCCACAGAAATGGAATCACATACCAGATTGTAATGATCCCGTTCCTTGGAAATCATCTTGTTCATGGTTTCTCTATCATATTTGGTATAAAGCGCTAGGTTTTCAAAACGTATTTCATCTGACTCAAAAGCTCCTTTTTCAACCTCAATATTTTCAAAATCGTTCAGTCGAAAGTAAAGATCCTTAAAACTCAAACCGTAGCTTCCCACTTTAACTGGAATCTTTTCTTTAATGGAGGCATCATCCATGACTACTTCATTAAAATTCATTTGAAATTTATCAACTTGAAGCAACAAAGAGTCATTTTCCCTATTCAATACATTGATAAAACAATCTGTAACTTTAATTTTCTCTAAAGAAACGAGCTGTTTTAAATTATTTATTCCGTTAGATTTTAAAGAATCATTAGGGATTTTGGTATCGTGAAAATAGGTGATTCTTGGTTTATCAAGATGAATATCCTGCACCAAGACATCATTCTTGGTTAAATATTTCATAAAGCCAATTCCATCCAAAAACAAGGATTTCATCTCAAGTTTTGCCCGCACCTCTCCAGTATGCTTTCCTGTATAACTACATACGATTTCTCCTAGTTGAAGTGTGCCATTCCATAAGCTCAAATCAAAATTTTGATACTCAAGTTGTACCGTTTCTGGCAGAGAGGTTTTTAATACACCTTCAATCCTTTCTGCTACATAATTTTGAAGGATAAAATATCCGGGGATAGTTAAGAGAATTAAAACCCCTAGGGATATTAATACGATTTTCAAGGCTTTGGTCATTTCATAAAGATATACTTTTAGAACGATTATTTTTGGATACCTTTACAAAAAAACCTTACAAAATGAGCGCTTTTATGGAATTTCTAGGCAACATTAGTTGGTGGGGATGGATTCTGATTATTCTAGCCTTGGTGGCTATCAGAGATGTTTTTATTCAAAAACGACATACCATCAGTCACAATTTCCCTATTGTGGGACATTTAAGATATTGGTTAGAGAGCATTGGACCTGAGTTAAGGCAATATTTGGTTGCCAACAACAGGGAGGAACTTCCATTCAATCGTATTGAAAGAAGTTGGATATATGCCTCAGCCAAAAAAGAAAACAACTATGAAGGCTTTGGAACCGACCGGGATATTTATGCACACCAACATGTGTTTATAAACAATGCCATGATGCCTTTTAAAATAGAAGGGGATCACCCCAACGTAAAGGACCACACCTTTCTTCCTTGCGCAAAAGTCATAGGCTTACATCACAAACGAAAAAAACCATTCAGGCCAGCCTCAGTTATTAATGTTTCTGCCATGAGTTTTGGTTCGCTATCAGCCAAAGCGGTAGAGTCGCTCAATAAAGGTGTTAAAATTGCCGGAGCTTATCACAATACAGGTGAGGGAGGCTTATCGCCCTATCACAAACATGGAGGTGATGTCATTTTTCATTTTGGAACAGGCTATTTTGGAGTCCGGGATAAAAACGGACAGTTTTCCATGAAAAAATTGGTCAAATTGGTTGAGGAAAATCCTTTTATCAAAGCCATTGAAATTAAGTTATCTCAAGGGGCCAAACCTGGCAAAGGTGGTGTTTTACCTGCTAAGAAAATCACCAAGGAAATTGCTGATATTCGACATGTAGAAATGGGAAAAGATGTTTTATCACCACCCAGTCATTCAGCCTTTTCAAATGTGCAAGAAATGGTTGATCTTATCGAGGCAATAGCAGAGAACACGGGTTTGCCTGTTGGAATAAAAGCTGCCATAGGTAAATTGGACCAATGGGAAGAACTAGCAAACATCATGAAAAACACCAATAAAGGTCCTGATTTTATCACCGTGGATGGTGGTGAAGGTGGCACTGGTGCAGCTCCTCCAAGTTTTGCAGACCATGTTTCACTACCTTGGGTTTATGGTTTTAGTGATTTGTACAAATTGTTTCAGCAACATGATTTGACTGAACGAATCGTTTTTATAGGAAGTGGCAAACTTGGTTTTCCTGCGAAAGCAGCTATGGCTTTTGCCATGGGGGTTGATTGTATCAATGTAGCGCGGGAAGCCATGATGAGCATAGGATGCATTCAAGCACAAGTATGCCATACTAACCGCTGCCCAAGTGGTGTAGCAACACAAAACAAGTGGCTACAAAAAGGTATCAACATCCCTTTAAAATCGGAAAGATTGGCTCAATACTTTAAGACTTTTAGAAAAGAATTCTTGGAAATCACTCATGCTGCAGGTTATGAACATCCATGTCAATTACAAATGAGCGATGTAGATGTCAATGTAGATGACCAGTACCTTTCCAAGGAATTGGATAAAACCTACCACTACCAAAAAACACCCGTCCCATTCAGTAATATGGCCTCCCTTCAGGATTGCCCTTATTTAGGGGGAATTTCAAAATAAGTAAAAATAAAAGCCCTATTATTAAACAAATAAATAGGGCCTTTAAACAACAACTTATGAAAAAGAATCAAAAAACTCTTTTGAATTTGCTATTAATGATTTGGGAATAGAGGTTTATTTTTTGATAAGACACTGAAACTGCTTGGAGCATAACTTTTACTTGGGGAGATAAAGGTTATACTCTTTCGCAGAATCATGTTTAAGTTGGTTAGTTTATTCATTAGACTTGGGGTTCTAATTAAGTTCATTCGATTTGGGATTACTAATATAGATAAAAATATCTATAAAAAGCATATTTTTTCGACGAAATGCATTTTATATTTTTATTTAACTGATATTCAACAGTTTAAAATCAGTCAATTTTAACCTACAATAATGCAAACCTAGATGAAAAACCCACATATATTTCTTAAAATTCTTTTAGACTTTATGAAAACAACTTAAGTTTGCGGGTAAAACAACTTATTGGTTCAATTATGAATTTTTCTGATATATCTGACGTCCTTCTTTATATGGTTCCGGCATTGATTATCGCGATGATTGCTTATTATTTCTTTAGTCAAAACTTCAAAATGGAAACCGCTAGATTACATTACCTATTGAATAAAGACAATAACAAGCATAGTTTACCCATGAGGCTTCAAGCTTATGAGCGTATGACCTTGTTTTTAGAACGCATAAAACCATCTAAGTTGCTAATTAGAGTTATTCCCTCTTCTTCAAAAAAGAATGACTATGAGGAATTACTTATAGCCAATATCGAGCAGGAGTTTGAACATAACTTAGCACAACAAATCTATATTTCATCGGAATGCTGGACCATAATTACGACAGCAAAGAACGCAACGATTCAGCTAATCAGAAAAGCGAACCTTCCTGAAAGCACTGATTCTGCTAACAAACTAAGAGAGGTTGTATTGAAAGAGATGATGGAGAAACAGTCTCCTAGTGATGCTGCTTTAGCTTTTATCAAGCAAGAGGTAAACGAGCTGTGGTAATAACTTTATAGATCTATATCTCTTGAGGCTTTTTCCTCATGTTTTTCCTTGGCATGGTCATAACCTTGTTGCCACCATTTTCTCATGAGCCTTTTACTAAAAATCAAAGAGTTTTCGGTAAGTTCGGTTGGAGTATAATAAAGATTTAAGGTTACTCCCCTATTTTTTGCAGCTAACTTTCCTATTAAAATATCATGTTTTTCCAGTTGATCCATAACATGCCCAAACAAACTCAGCATTAGCGAAAAGGGATTTTTCCCCAAAACTTTTTGACCTTCCAGATTTTCAGATTTTAAGATGATGGCGTCCACCTCAGTAGCTCCTCGCTGAATAGCCTCCCTAATCGGAACCACACACCCCAAACCACCATCAGCATACTCATAGCCATCTACTTTTACCAACGACATAAAAGGCACATAATTACATGAGATCCAAATCCATTGGCAAAACTCCTCATAGGTACATTCCTTAATAGACTTGTATTCAGTCGTATTTGTTGAAAGATTAACAACAGTAACCACTAAATCTTCTTTGGTATTTAGTATTTGATTGTACTCCTCTTCAGTAAAATTTCGCTTGATAGCCTTTTTGAGGGCTTTACTCTCTCCAAACGTGCGTTTTTGCCTGATAAATTGCCACAATGAGTTGACAAAATCGATAGAGACATATTCCCTATCTCCTTTCTTTCTTTGTACAAATGGGCTGACACTAAAAATATCCTGCTGCTGTACACTAGTAAACATCTCATGAAGCTTGGTGATTTTATTGACTGCCAAATGCGGAATCAACAGACTTCCCGTAGACGTTCCTAAATACATATCGTATTGCCTTCCTCTCTCCTCAATAAGGTATTGGGCGACACCACCCGCAAAAGCACCTTTACTTCCGCCTCCTGAAATTACTAGGGCTCTCATTAATTTTGAACAGGTTTTAAACGTTCCAACATTTCTTTAGCAAACTTAGACATTCTCCAATTATGGTGTTTTGTAGCTTGTTTTAAATTGTCCTGGCATATATCATTACATCCTTTTAAGGCGTCTAAGTATTGAAAAGCTCCCAAGCGCACCTCAAAACCAAAACGCGGACTGGTATAGTCTAACAATTCATAATAATACGTCTCATTATTTTCAGGTTCAAAATTTGGTGAAGAAAGCGCTAAAGCCAGCCATAGCAACCTGATGTTTTTATCAGGAAACCCAACAAGGTCTTTAGTTTGCTTAAAATAAGTAGCTCGGTCTTCTGGAAAATTAATCCATAAATGATATAAAGCCGCCTCAATTGTTTTATAAGAGGGATCATTCAATAATGACTCATAGGACTCCTTCAGATTTTGAGGAATCTTACTCACGCTCTCTGCAATAGCCTGACGCACCTCCCAACCAGAATTAAACAAATCTACAGTCACTTTATCTGGAACCTGAGCTATCACCTTACTTTTAGTCCAATCAGAAACACCTGAATTCAAATAATAAGCGCATTTTCCGCTGTTCATTTCGCAATCGGCCATTTCGTACTCTTGGATGTAGGCAGATTTCATTAATAATTCATAGGCTTGTTCTTGAGGGAATTTCACATTCTCAATCCAAAGCAATTGGAAACCATGAAGGTTCAAACCACTTGCTTGCTCCACTTCAGAAATAAAATCGTTTGTTTCAACCAAACTATAGGCGTGTTTATTCAGATAATTTCTAACCGCCTTTTCAAAAGCTTCATCTCCTACCTTATCCTTAAGCGCATGCAGAACCCAAGCTCCATGCTTATAAAAGGTCAAACTACTTGACTTAGGATTTAAAAGAGAGGTTCCTTGACCAGCCCGCTCCTGCTGCATGAGTTCTTGATAATATTCATATAAGCGTTGAAAATAGTAATTCTCGCCAAACACCTCTCTTTCTGCTAGTAACGCATAATAGGTAGCAAAACCTTCCTGCAACCAATGGTGATCCCCATTTTTGGCAGTCACATAGTCTCCAAACCATTGGTGCGCCAATTCATGGGCGTTTACGTTGACATAATTCTTATCAACAAAAGAGATGGAATCAATCACAAAAGAATCTGCAAAAATGGTGGTACTGGTATTTTCCATACCTGCATAAAGAAAATCATGCACCGGTACCTGCTTGTAGTTTTGCCATGGATAAGCAACGCCTATTTCTGATTCCAAAAAATCAAACATAGTCTTTGAAAAGCGATAAGTAGGTTCTACACGCATGGAATCTTTTGGGTAATAGTACATTTCTATTGGCTTACCAGATTTGGATATCTCTTCCTTTTTATCATAGTCTCCAATAGCTAAAGCCACCAAATAACTACTCATGGGACGCTCCATATCATAGGTCCAAGTGATTTTGCCATTCTTTTCATTTTTATTTACCAATTTACCATTAGCTACTACTTCATAGGCTTTATCAAAGGTAACTTGTAAATCAAATTCTATTTTGTCATTGGTATCGTCTAAACTGGGCAACCAATGACTGGTATATTTTCCCTGGCCTTGGGTCCAAATTTGATTGGGCGCCTCATTATCCCAACCCACAAAATACAGGGCTTTTTTAGGTGATACTTGATATGTAAAACTCAATTGATATTTCTTGTTTGGAACCAACCTCTCCAAAAGCCAAAATTTATCACCATCATTATCCCATTTTGCGGTTGATTTATTCAACTTCACATTTTTAAAAATCATTCCAACGGCATCCAAATAAATCGAGTCAACTGGCTTTAAAATTTCAAATTCGTATGTAAGATTCCCCATAACCAGTTTTTCAGAGGTATTAAAGCTTAAGTCTACCATAGCGCTTTTAAAGTCCACATTATCTGATTGTTGTGAATAAATAAAAAGACTAAAAAGCCCAAAGAAAAGGTTAAGATATGGTTTCATAACTTGAAGATAGTAAACCTAAAGTCATTTCCGCAAATTTTAAAGCTTTTAACTTTCACTTAATACATTTATCTTCGTCTCATGTCTAGCAATCTTCAAACACCTATAGATTACTTAAAAGGCGTTGGCCCCAACCGAGCTGAATTGCTTCGTAAGGAATTAGGCATCCACACCTATCAAGATTTAATCAATCTATTCCCAAATAGATATTTGGACCGCACCCAATATTATAAAATTGGTCAATTACAAAGAAACAACTCTGAAGTACAGGTTATTGGAAAAATCATAGGATTCAAGGAAGTAGCTCAAAAAAGGGGAAAGCGCTTAGTTGCCACTTTCCAAGATGACACAGGAACCATGGAATTGGTCTGGTTTAGAGGACAAAAATGGATTAGAGACAGCCTTAAAACCAACCAAGCTTATGTCATTTTTGGAAAAACCAACTGGTACAACGGCATTTTTAGCATGCCCCACCCAGATTTGGAACTACTTACAGATCATGGGAAAAGCTTAAAATCTGCAATGCAACCGATTTATCCATCGACTGAAAAGCTTTCCAACAAGGGAATCACAAACAAGGTCATGACAGGAATCATGCAAAACTTATTCTTGGAAACCAACGGGAAATTCCAAGAAACCCTTTCTGAGGATATTTTAAAAGATTTAAACTTAATCTCCAAAAAAGAGGCCTTATTCAATATCCATTTTCCAAAGACTCAAGAGCTTTTAGCTAAGGCGCAATTTCGATTAAAATTTGAAGAATTATTTTACATCCAACTACAACTTATTCTAAAAAATCTCATTCATAAATCAAAAATCAAAGGCTTTACATTTGAAAAAGTAGACACCTATTTCAACACCTTTTTTAAGGAGCATTTACCCTTTAATTTAACGCAAGCCCAGAAGCGAGTCATCAAAGAAATTAGAGCTGATTTAGGGAGCAACGCCCAAATGAACCGACTTCTTCAAGGAGATGTTGGTTCCGGCAAGACCATTGTAGCGTTCATGTCAATGCTCATCGCACTTGACAACGGTTTCCAAGCCTGTTTAATGGCTCCGACTGAAATTTTGTCAGTCCAGCACTTTAATGGATTAAGTGAATTATGCAACTCATTGAATATCAGCATAAAAATACTCACAGGATCAAGTAATACTTTAGAAAGAAGAGAGATCCATGAATCTTTGGAAAATGGGGAATTACAGATCCTAATTGGCACCCATGCCCTACTGGAAGACAAGGTGAAATTTAAAAATTTAGGACTGGCCATTATAGATGAACAACACCGATTTGGAGTCGCACAAAGAAGTAAACTTTGGAAAAAAAATCACATTCCCCCACATATTTTAGTGATGACTGCTACTCCAATTCCAAGAACCTTGGCCATGTCCATTTATGGTGATTTAGACATCTCGGTAATTGACGAACTTCCACCGGGAAGGCAACCCATAAAAACCGTTCATCGGTATGACAACAATCGGTTAAAGGTATTTAAGTTTATTCGGGATGAAATAACCAAAGGAAGACAAATCTATGTAGTTTACCCCTTGATTCAAGAAAGTGAAAAAATGGACTATAAGGATCTCATGGACGGTTATGAAAGTATCGCCCGTGACTTCCCTGCTCCACAATACCAAATCTCTATTGTTCACGGTCAAATGAAACCTGCCGATAAAGATTATGAAATGCAGCGATTCGCAAAAGGAGAAACGCAAATTATGGTGGCTACTACTGTTATTGAAGTTGGCGTCAATGTGCCCAATGCGACTGTTATGGTTATTGAAAGTGCCGAACGTTTTGGTCTGTCGCAATTACACCAATTACGGGGACGCGTGGGTAGAGGTGGCGAACAGAGTTATTGCATTCTAATTACCTCACATAAATTATCGAATGAAAGCAAAATAAGATTGGAAACCATGACCAAAACAAATGATGGCTTTGAAATCGCCGAGGTGGATTTAAAATTGCGAGGACCAGGCGACATCATGGGAACCCAACAAAGCGGCGTTTTAAACCTGAAAATAGCCAATATCGTCAAAGATAAAGACATATTACAATCGGCGCGCTATTACGCTAAAAAGGTGCTTAAAGACGATCCCGCACTCTCACAAATAAAAAATACCAATATTTTAAGAACCTACCAGCAACTTAGTAAGTTTAAAAACATTTGGAACTATATTAGTTAAGCAAAACAATTACCTTTGAAGCATAATACTCTTACCATGTCTATGAAACACCTTTCTGCTGCATTACTTATATTTTTTGGTGCATTTGTTACAAGCTGCAAATCCGATACAAAATCGGAGAAACATACCGAAGCCATAACCGAAAAGACTATTGAAAAGCAAGCTGCTTTAGAACTTGAAATAGCTGCCAATTTAGGAGAAGGCGCCTTTTGGAACTATAAAAGCAATGAACTTTACTGGATAGACATCGAGGATAAAAAATTGCATATCTACAACCCTAAGACAAAAGAGGATAGAGTATTTAATACACCTTCCAGAATCGGGACCGTGGTTCCGAAAAACGCCAAGGAAGCTGTTATAGCACTTGAAGACGGCATCTATATCATCAATACACAAACAGGAGATCTAAAACTTCTTTCAGACATCGAACACGATCTTACTCAAAATCGCTTTAACGATGGAAAATGTGACCCTTCTGGACGTTTTTGGGTAGGCTCACTTAATTTGAAAGAAGATGCGGCATCGGCCAACTTATATATGATAGATACCAAAGGACAGACCACTTTAAAAATTGACAGTGTCACTATCTCAAATGGCATTGTTTGGACAAAAGACAAGAAGACCATGTATTACATTGATACCCCAACAGGAAAAATTATGGGGTATGATTACGACAACAAAACAGGTGATATTACCAACGGACGTGTAGCAGTAACTGTAAGTGACACTATTGGTTACCCTGATGGGATGACTATAGATGAAAATGACAACCTTTGGGTAGGCTTATGGAACGGACATGCAGTTGGCCATTTTGATCCCAAATCTGGGAAATTACTGGATAAAATCCAGGTACCTGTTCAAAATGTGACTTCCTGTGCTTTTGGAGGTGAAAATCTTGACACACTTTACATCACAACCGCCAGTAGAGGCATCAGCGAAGAAGATAAAAAACTATATCCTTTATCAGGATCTGTATTTAAAGCTGTTCCAGGTGTTAAAGGCGTTAAGGGATCATTCTTTGGTAATCAATACGACTAAACGCGCTCTATTTTAGCTCCGATAGCTCTTAAACGCTCGTCAATATTTTCATATCCACGATCAATTTGCTCGATGTTATGAATCGTGGAAGTTCCCTTGGCTGATAAAGCCGCAATAAGCAACGAAACACCCGCTCTAATATCAGGAGAGGTCATAGTAGTCGCCTTCAAGGTCGACTTAAAGTCATGCCCTATAACTGTAGCTCTATGCGGGTCACAAAGAATAATTTTAGCCCCCATATCAATAAGCTTATCCACAAAGAACAAGCGACTTTCAAACATTTTTTGATGTACTAAAACACTTCCTCTCGCTTGAGTTGCTACCACCAAAATAATACTCAATAAATCCGGAGTAAATCCTGGCCACGGTGCATCGGCAATAGTAAGTATAGAACCATCTATAAAACTTTGAATTTCATAGCCATCGGTATGAGCCGGAATATGGATGTCTTCCCCTTGTTTTTCAACTGTTATACCTAATTTTCTAAACACATTTGGAATCAAACCCAAATCATCCCAACTCACATTCTTGATAGTGAGTTCGCTTTTAGTCATTGCAGCCAATCCAATCCAACTTCCTATCTCAATCATATCTGGAAGCATTCTATGCTCTGTGCCACCCAATTGATCTACACCTTCTATAATCAGCAAATTAGAGCCAATTCCAGAAATCTTAGCCCCCATTCTATTAAGCATCTTACAAAGTTGTTGCAAATACGGCTCACAAGCAGCATTATAGATTGTTGTAGTTCCTTCAGCCAAAACAGCAGCCATAACAATATTGGCTGTTCCTGTTACAGAAGCTTCATCAAGCAACATATAGGTTCCTTTCAACTTATCTGCTTCTACCCCATAAAAATGGTCTTCTCTATTATATCGAAATGAAGCCCCTAATTTGATAAACCCTTCAAAGTGGGTATCCAAGCGACGTCTACCAATTTTATCACCACCTGGCTTTGGGATATAACCTTTTCCGAAGCGAGCCAACAGTGGCCCAACAATCATAATAGACCCTCTTAAACCTCGTCCGTCTTCTTTAAACTCAGCCGATTCAAGATAATCTAAATTCAAATCATCCGCCTGGAAGGAATAGGTACCGTGTTCTAATTTTTCAATTTTCACTCCTAGTTTACCTAGAAGGGAAATCAACTTATTTACATCTACAATATCAGGAATATTGCCAATAGTTACTTTTTCGGGAGTTAACAATACGGCGCATAAAATTTGAAGCGCTTCGTTCTTTGCTCCTTGGGGTTGGATGCTTCCCTTTAATTGGTGGCCTCCCTCAATTATAAATGTTTTCATGAAGTTTTAGTAGCGTTTGCGGTTTCTATTTTTCTTATGAGCTCCTCCTTTTTTGTTGCTGGTAAATTTCTTTTTGGCAGTATTTCTCATGAGACTTGAAGAATCTGACAAGTCTTCATCTGCGTTAAAAAGATTAATTTTACCTCCAGAAAGTTCTCTTAAGTGCTCAAAAATCACATCATCTTCAACCGTATCTTTGTTCCAATTCAGGAAACATTTTTTCATATGGTTGGCAATAGTATAAATTAGAGCGTCTTTAAGATCGCCATCTTCCCAGGTACAAGCCACATCTATCATCGTTTTGATATTATTACCATAAAAACGATACTTGGGATGATTTTGCGGGTAATGCAAAGGGTTTGGGCGCTCTTCAAGGGCTTCCTTAGAAGGTTTGTCATAAGGGGAATCAACATCCAAATCAAAATTGGACATAATAAAAAGTTGATCCCATAATTTATGTTGAAAATCAGGCACATCACGTAAATGGGGCTGTAAATTACCCATAACATCAATGATAGCCTTAGCTACTTTATTTCTTTCTTCCTTGGTTTCTTGTGATTGGGCATATTGAACCATTTTCTGAATATGACGACCATATTCTGGTATGATTAAATGCTCACGTTCCGAATTATATTCTAAATAATCAGTCAAAATGTATTTGTGAAATTATAGTTTACACTGAAGTGTCTTCTTAGTGCAAAATACAAAAATAATATTAAAGGCTAATGACTCCTTCTACTTTTTCCCCAACCTCCTGATATTTTTCAATAACGTGCTCAGGACTATGCATTAACACATTAATGGAGACACTGGTATATTTTCCTGTTTTAGATTCTTTAGTCTCAATGACCGCTCCCATGTTATCAAAAATCACCTCTATCTCTCCAATTTTTTTTAAATCTGAAGGCACAATAAATTTATACAGGTATTCTGCCGGCCAATTAGCAGACTCATATAATTGGGTCTTTAATTTTTCGTAAAACTCTTTTGATTTATCTTTGTCCATAATCTTAAACTTCTCAAGCAAAGGTAAGCTTTCCTTGATATTTTTTATTTAATAATTTATTACGATTTTTACTTCTAAAACCTTGCCAATTTGAAATTGAAGAAAATTGTCATCACCGGAGGACCTGGAACTGGAAAAACTTCTCTAATTAACGAACTGGAAAAAAGAGGCTATCCCTGCTTGGAAGAAGTTTCTAGACAAGTCATACTGAATGCAAGAAAAGATGGTGTAGACCAGCTATTCCTAACAGAACCACTTCTTTTTAGCGAAAGGTTGATAGAAGGCAGAAAAAAGCAATTTCAGGAAGCCGAAACGCATGGAGCTCCAGTAGTATTCATCGACCGTGGCATTCCCGACGTTTTGGCATATATGGATTATGCCAAAGAGACCTATCCAAGTTATTTTATTCAGGCTTGTGAAATAATGCAATATGATAAGGTATTTGTTTTGGCGCCATGGGAATCCATTTATCTAAGCGACAACGAGCGTTATGAAAGTTTTGAGCAAGCAGTTGAAATACACGATTATTTAGAAGCCACCTATCAGCGGTTTGGTTACGATTTAGAAAATATTCCTTTTGATACCATTGAGAAAAGAGCAGATTACCTCATTTCACTATTAATGTAATCATGAGATTGCAGGCCATTGACATATTAGAACAATATTGGAATTACACATCCTTTAAACCCCTTCAAAAAGAAATCATTGATGCCGTTTTGGAACATGAAGATGTGTTTGGACTGCTGCCTACAGGTGGTGGGAAATCCCTCTGTTTTCAAGTACCAGCAATGATTCAAGATGGTATTTGCATTGTTGTTTCCCCTCTTATTGCTCTCATGAAAGACCAAGTTAGATCCCTAAACCAAAAAGGAATTAAAGCGCTATGCTTGAGCAGTGGGATCTCCTATAGTGATTTGGATGCCCTTTTAGACAATTGCATTTACGGAAATTATAAATTCCTTTATCTCTCACCTGAAAGATTACAACAGGAATTGGTACAGGATCGCATCAAACAGATGCCGGTCAACCTTATAGCTGTCGATGAAGCGCACTGTATTTCTCAATGGGGAAATGACTTTAGGCCAGCTTATAAAAATATTCAAGTTTTAAGACAACTTATCCCACATGTTAACTGCATCGCATTAACAGCTTCAGCTAATGAAGAAGTGGTGGAAGACGTTATTTCTGAATTGGACTTGTTTCAGCCAAAAATTTTCAAACAGTCCTTTGAAAGAACAAATTTGGCCTACATGGCCTATAATGTGGAGGATAAGAACTATATGTTGGAATCCATTTTAAAAAAATACTCAGCTTCAACCATAGTTTACGTCAGAAACCGGAAATCAACTATTGAAATTTCAAACCAACTAAATAGCAAAGGCATCTCCGCAACCTTTTATCATGGCGGACTACCGACTAAAGAAAAAGACCAGCGTCAAAACGACTGGATGACCAATCAAAAACAGGTGATGGTGGCTACAAATGCCTTTGGTATGGGAATAGACAAACCCGATGTCAAAACAGTGATTCACATGAACCTTCCCGAGAGTCTGGAAACCTATTTTCAAGAGGCAGGAAGAGCTGGAAGAAATGGAGAAAAAGCATTTGCTGTCGTTTTAAAAAACAACAACGACATCCCTTTATTAAAGAAGCAATTTTTAAGTACGCTGCCTACTGTTGATGACATTAAGCTTATTTACAGAAAACTCAATAACTACTTCCAAATCCCCTATGGTGAAGGAGAACAAAGCACATTTGAATTGAATTTCAACCAATTCTGCCACACCTACCAACTCAATGGTATTTTAGCTTACAATGCCCTACAGCTTTTGGATAGAACGAGCATCATAAGTTTATCAAGAGAGTTCAGTAATAAAACCAAGATACAGTTTCTTGTGAGCAACGAAGTTCTTTTTCCATACATGGATCGACACCCCGATTTGGGAATCCCGGTCAAAACCATTTTAAGGACTTATGGTGGTATTTTTGAACAAGAAACCAAAATCAACACCTTAAAACTGGCTGAAAAAGCATCTATTGGTGAGAATAGATTTATTGAAATTTTGAAAAAACTGGAAGTTGATGGTATTATTTCACTTCAACTCAAATCAACAGACATACAAGTTACTTTTATTCAACCAAGGGAGGACGATAAGACTATCAACCGCATCATACCTATCATTCAACAACAAAATGACCTAAAGAATAAGCAAGTGAATGATATGATTTCATACATCGAAAATGATGAACTTTGCAAAAGCATCCAATTGCTATCCTATTTTGGCGAAGAGAACCTAAATGCTTGTGGTATTTGTTCGGTATGTATCAAAAAGAGCTCTAAGCCTTCTATTTCTTTGGAGGAAGTCAACGAGGCTATTTTAGCTTATTTGGGAAAAAGAGATGCCAATTCAAGAGAATTACTATTAAAAATTCCTTTTCAGGAGAAAGAACTTAAACAGTCCTTGAAAGCTCTTTTGGAACAAGGACTAATTACCATTACAATTAAAAACACCTATAAATTAAATCAATGAAAAGAGATTTGAAAATCGTCTTCATGGGAACTCCAGATTTTGCTGTTGCCACTTTAAAAAGTTTGATAGAGCATCAATATAATGTGGTAGGAGTTATTACTGCTCCCGACAAACCAGCAGGAAGAGGAAGAAAAATTCAAGAAAGTGCAGTAAAGACCTATGCAGCGAGTCAAGGCCTTCACATCATGCAACCGACCAATCTTAAAAGCGAAGCATTTTTGGAAGAATTGAAGAGCCTTAATGCCAATCTCCAGATCGTTGTTGCCTTTAGGATGCTACCAGAATTAGTTTGGAAGATGCCAGAATACGGAACCTTCAATTTGCACGCCTCCCTACTCCCTAATTACAGAGGAGCAGCTCCTATTAATTGGGCCATCATTAATGGAGAAACAAAAACAGGGGTCTCCACTTTCTTTATTGATGAAAAAATTGATACAGGTGAAGTCATCCTTCAAAAAGAAGTCGAGATAAACAAAACTATGAATGCAGGAGATTTGCATGACCAATTGATGGACGTAGGGAGCGGTTTGGTTATTGAAACTGTAGAGCTTATTGAATTAGGCCCTGTAAGCACCAAACCACAACCAGAAGGATTACCAACAAAAACTGCCTATAAGCTAAATAGAGACAATTGCAAGATTAATTGGCATAATTCCCTAGATCAAATTTATAACCACATAAGAGGCCTTAGCCCTTACCCAGCAGCATGGACATCTATTGAAAATGGAGAAGAGCTTTTGGAAGCCAAGATCTACAAGTCAGAAAAAATTGAGGAGAACCACCAATATCCTATCGGAACAATCCTTTCCACCAAGAAAGAATTAAAAGTAGCTGTTAGAGAAGGTTATATAAATATTTTAGATATCAAGCTTCCAGGAAAGAAAAAAATGGATATCAAATCATTGTTAAACGGTTATTCCTTTTCTGAAAATTCAAAAGCGCTCTAATCCCTTGATTTTATTGATATCGCAAAAAACACTATAAAAAACACGCCCTTTATTAACAAATGGGTGAAGTTATTAACAATAACACGCATTTCCCTTGCTATTACTTGCTTAGTAGCAATATCCGTATAAATTTGTATAGGATTTAACTAAAAAAATGTTTAACCAACAATTTATTAATAATTAAATTTAAAATTATGAACAAATCAGATTTAATCGATGCTATGGCAGAACATGCAGGAATTACTAAAGCCGCTGCTAAAAAAGCCTTAGAGTGCATGTTAATTGAAATTGAAGGAGCTTTACAAAAAGGTAACAGAGTTTCTTTAGTTGGTTTTGGTTCTTGGTCAGTTTCTAAAAGATCTGCAAGAGAAGGAAGAAACCCTCAAACAGGAAAAACTATTAAGATCAAAGCTAAAAATGTAGTTAAGTTTAAAGCAGGTGCTGATTTATCTAATGCGATAAACTAAATTACTGAATAGTAAGCGAATAAAAATTTATTTATATTCTAAAGCCTTCCGTTTCTGGAAGGCTTTTTCTTTGTAAAGTCACAAACAGTGGGGAATTGTTTGATTTATTCAAAAATTTTATTAGCTTTAATATATAATCCTCATCCGTTATGACTACTATCAAACCAAAAAAGGGCTGTTTACTCATCGCAGAACCCACAATAATTGGTGATATTTCCTTCAATCGGTCTATCATTCTTTTGGCTGATCACAACGATGAAGGATCCATCGGTTTTATTTTAAATAAACCCTTAGATTACACCATAAAAGATCTCATCCCTGAAATTAAGGCTGACTTTAAAATTTATAATGGTGGACCTGTAGAGCAGGATAACCTTTATTTCATTCATAAAATACCGGACTTAATTCCAAATAGCATAGAGATTTCTATGGGCATCTATTGGGGCGGTGATTTTGATCGAGTAGCAGAACTTATTGCCAATAATGAAATTGAGGAAAATAACATTCGCTTTTTCCTTGGCTATTCAGGTTGGGCATCAGAGCAACTCAACGATGAACTTAAATCAAATTCTTGGGTAGTCACAGAAAACATCTATGAAAACTCCATTATTGAAAAAGACTATGAATCTTTTTGGAAGGAAAAAATGCTGGAGTTTGGGGACGACTACAGTATATGGTCGAATGCTCCTGAAAACCCAAGTTTCAATTAAGACAACCTAACTTTCACATTTACTTTTTGTAGAATCTCTTTAGCGAATTCAACTGAGAAATTCTTTTTTCTATATTTAGTAACTGGCTGAATTCCAGTTATAACGTTTGTAATAAACAATTCATCTGCTTTTTGCAACTCAAAAGGTGAAATGGATTCTTCCTTAATCTCCCAATCTGGCATTAATTCAATAATTTCCATTATCTGTTTCCTCATAATCCCCTTTAAACATCCGTCCTGCAGCGGCGGTGTTTTTACTGTCTTCCCTTTAACTAAAAAAACATTTCCATTTAATGCTTCTATCACTTGCTTTTCTGTATTGAGGAGCAGACAATTCTGGAGGTCATTTTCTTGAGCATAGATACTACCCACTACGTTAAGTGCCCTATTGTTGGTCTTCAAAGTTGAAAACAAGCCAGGCGCCACATAAAAATCTTTAAATAAATCCACCTGATAGTTATACTCATTTAGGAGGTAAAAATCAGATTCCAAACCCTTTACAGAAATCAGATAACTCACTCGGTTTGAATTGGGAGTATAAAGTCCTCCTTCTACTCTATTAACGGCTAATTTTATTCTTACCGACTTTTTTTCAAGATTATTGGCCTGAATCGTTTTCACAATCTCCTCCTGTAAAAATTCCATGGTAAATTCCATAGGAATATCCATTCTTAAAATTCGCATAGAGGCCATCAAGCGAAAATAATGGTCTTCCCAAAAAAACAGTTTTCCAGAAACATATTTCATGGTTTCAAAAACCATATCACCATAATTATAACCTCTATTTTCTGCTGATATGAGTTGTTCTGTAGAAGTAAGTGTGCCGTTAAAATTAATCATAAAAAAATCCCGAATAAATTCGGGACAAATATACGGGTTATGATTTTAAAATCTAGGCTGAACCAAGAACGTGTTTCAAATCTGAAATTTGATTGTCCCAAAGCATTTTAGCCTCTTCAACTTCATCCTCATCAGCAAAATCTGTTACAATCAAGCTTACATCTTTAGTGATCTCATCCACCTGAATCTTCATTTCGAAATATGCTGCAGTATCTTCCTCATAAGACCATCTAAACTTAATTCTTTCACCGCTTTTCTTACTGACCAATTTTGCTTGCTCCTCAGTACCGTCCCATATAAATTTAAATATTTCTCCTCTTGAATTCACATTTTCTGCAAACCATTCTGATAATCCTGAGGGTGTTGATATATATTGATACAGTAACTGTGGTGAGGCATGAATGGGGAACTCCATTTCAAATTTTACTTTTTCGTCCATTTTAAATATTGATTATTATTCGCTCAATATATACATTAATTGATAAGTTTGCCAAAAAAAATTAAAATATTTTAAACGAATAATCTTTGCTGAATTCTAATTTGTTTTTATCTTTGCAGCCGTTAAAATGGCGAGGTAGCTCAGTTGGTTAGAGCGTTGGATTCATAACCCAGAGGTCCCGAGTTCAAATCTCGGTCTCGCTACAAATTTTAAATAATTGTACATAAACGGTTTAGCAAAGGCTAAACCGTTTTTTTATGCCCAATTATAAAGTTGTTTTTACATTTGCATACGAAAGCCAATACGAAAATGCATACGATTTGCCCAACAAAAACAAATTTACCACTCCAAAAATTTACCCATCAAAAGGAGATTTAAGTAAACGTTGGTACGTTTATTTTTCCTTTCAGAATCCCGATGATCCTTCAAAACTGAAACGGGTCACTCCCTTTTACGGAAAGGTCAATGTATTTAAGACCAAGGAAGAACTTAACCCTTCCGGAAATAAGGCTACATAATTTTAATAATTATGTATAAAAATGGTAAAGCAATTAGACGCCACAGCGTATCGTTAAATTGAAAATTTTAGACGTACTTACCCCTGGAAAACTTTATAAGAACCAATTATTGGTAATTAACTCTACAGTATTCATATTACTAACATGTAAAAATTCATTTTTGGAGGCGTTGTATGTATAATCCTTGCCCCACTCAGAAAAAGATTTGGATACTGCTTCAATGGCATCACATATACTTTCTAATTCTTCATTGGTCATGGTTGGATGAATGGACATC
>NZ_LBIQ01000003.1 GCF_001280515.1 Mangrovimonas sp. ST2L15
GCCGGCGCATCATTGGTTGCCGGATTAGCCCCACAGTTATCAGCTGTAGTGGGTGTTCCAAGAGCCACACCAGTGGCTTGACATGAAGCATTGGCACTAACGGTTACGTCAGCAGGTGCTATAATAGTAGGGTCTGTATCGTCTTCGACAGTTACTATTTGGGTATCAGTAGCCGAATTACCAGCTGCATCAGTTACGGTCCAGGTTACTGTTGTATTACCTATTGGGAATGTAGCCGGCGCATCATTGGTTGCCG
>NZ_LBIQ01000030.1:0-1377500 GCF_001280515.1 Mangrovimonas sp. ST2L15
AGGTCACTTCAGAGGAAGCGCTACATTCGTTGTCAAGGGCGTATATGATGGTGATCTCCTCGGATGGGGAGGCTCCGGTCACTACTCCCGTGGTTGGGTCAATCACCGCAACCGGTGGCTGGGGATCTGCAAAACTGAAGGTCCCGCCGGGTTCGCCCGTAAGGGTCACCACCCCTCCGTCACAGGTAGGGTCTACCGTAAAACTCGTATCGGCAAATGGCTCGATGATCAAATTGAATACTGGGTCGGGGCTTACCGTAACACAAGTGGTATTCGGATTATCAAGTTCTACCCTTACCCAGATAGGCTGCGGAGAGGATGTCACCGTGTATGGGCTATCCAAAGAGCCTGTTCCTGAATCGGCAGCAGCAAAACTGTCATAATAGGTCACTATAAAATCAGCCTCTGGCTGTGTCCCCAAGATACCCAAGGTCTGGGTCTCAAGATCGAAATCCGCAATGCCATCATTTGAAGGATCATCACATTGGATCATATCTTCAACTGGGTTGATAATTGGTTCTTGAATCACATTTAATGTGAAACTTGCTATTTCAAAACAATCTGCAAGTGGATAATCCACTCTCACCCATATCACTTCTCCATCTGTACCGGAATAGGCATCAGCAGGATCGATAATTCCAGCGTCTGCATTGGCATCTGCTTCAGAGTTATGGTAAGAAACTTCTAATTCATCTGCGTCTTCCATACCCAATAAAACCACTTCATTGTTTTGAGTCAAATCAAAAATATAAGGCGGATTAGCTTGTCCACATATGAACAAATTGTCTACTTGATCTATTGGTGTTGGAGTTGGATAAAACTCAATAAAAATCTCATCTGAAGTTTGACAGTTTTCAGTTAAGTATAAGTCATAAGAATATGTCCCTTCTTGATTAATCGTAATAACTGAATTGGTTTCTCCCTCAATGACTTCACCATCAAAATACCAAACATGGCTACCGTCTCCCGCAGGGATTCCAGTATCTAAAGTTACATCAACACCTTCACAAACAGTATTATCAGTCACGATTAATAGATCTTCTCCAAGATCTCCTCCTAAATCAAAACTTCCACCCTCTAAAAATACTGCTGAATTTAGAATACTGTCATTCCTGTCTGCAACAACTAATTTTATTTTGTATACATTATAAGGTTCTACTTCTGAAAAGGCCACCATTGGAACAGTTTGTCCCCTGTAGTTAATGGCTGCTGTTGTAGGATCTAAACCATTAGGTGTTCCATAAAATTTATCAAAATATGCTGGATTAACTGATGCACAACCTCCATTATAGGTATCATCCCTTACTGTAATAACAGAAACCGGATCCGTAGTACCAGGCACGATAGCTAAATTAGTTGTCACGCCTGTTGACATATCTGTCAAGAAAAAAGCAAATGCATCAGAAAAACTACACTGATAGGTTCCATATTCTTCCGAAGCAAATAAAAAGTTAAAACTAATTTGATTGGCTACTGGAATAAAATCAAATTCTAGATATGTAGCATCATTGTAGCTATTCAATCCCGGGTCAATCCCTAAATCCTGCATATAGTCAAATAATTGAGCATCACCAGCCCATCCTCCAGTACTATTGTTTCCTTGCGAAGGTCCTTCAGCATCTTGAGCATTTCCTGATGACAAAAGAACTCCGTCCTGAAATGGAAAACTAGAGGCACTTTTATTGAAATACGCTATCCCGTTTGGTCCTTGAAAGGTTAAGTTTTCAATCGAGGCACAACCTCCACTTATCAATACATCCTGAACCAGTTCTTCCTCAGTATAACTAGTGGTATCCACTACCAAGTAAGGAGCTAGAGCATGTACCTCTATGGTTGTTGAATTTGAACATCCTGTTGGGTTTGTATCCTCTACTGTAAGTGTAACAGTATAGACGCCTGCATTATTAAACACTTGCGACACATTAGTACCAGAGCCACTAGCAAAGTTTCCAAAATTCCAAAAATAAGTTGCTCCAGTTCCATCTTCTGAAAAATTAGCGGTTCCAACAAAATCAACAGTACCTCCTGCAGGAATTTCAACGATACCATCCGCATTAACAGCTGGATTTGTGCTTTCTATAATAGCCTCGATATCTTGACATGCTGTACCACATATAATATCTGCTGCCCATCCAGGACCATTTGAAGTGTCTGTTCCACTACTTACAAATTCAAAAGTTAAACACCCTGAAGTATTACTATCTGAAGCTGTTACGGTTCCCGGACTGTTGAATCCTCCTCCAGCATACTGCCCGATTAAAGGTGCGGTGGTATCATCACCATCATATATATATAGGTAATCTGTATTTAATTGTGTGGAAAAAGAGGTGAAATCTGCTTGGATAAAATCGCCTCCATCTGGACAAATGGTTAAGACATAATTTTCATTATTTGTATAGGTTCCATCAGGTCCTCCAGAATCATAGAAGGTACCTGAACATTGGTTCACAGTTCCATTCTGCATCAAAATGTCTTGAGAATATCCTGAAAACGAAAGCAATACAGTTGTGAATAACAATATAATTTTTCTCATACCAATTTTTTAGTAGAGGCCATAACTATCCTGTTGGGAAAAAACAATCAAAAGAACCTCAGAAATTAAAGCGCGAAATTTAATGAAATTTATGTGAAACGTTAATATTTTTTAACAAAAACCTTAATTAATCGTTAAAATGTAAGGACACTACTTCATCTAACACATAACACTATCAATTCCTTAACAAAAAAGCATTCTCAGCTTTTAACTTTTAGTAAATTTGCACCACCTAAACAAAAACAAATGACAGCTTTTAAAATTGATATAAAACCCACCAATAACGAAAAAATCATCAAATTTGAATTAAATCAATTCATAACCAACCATGAAAGTTTTGAATTCAACAATATAGATGAAGCAAAACCATCTCCATTAGCTCAACAACTTTTTTACCTACCATTTGTCAAGAAGGTTTATATAGGCAGTAATTTTGTAGCTATAGAACGTTTTGATATTGTTTCTTGGGATGATGTTCAGGGTGAAGTCGCTGAACAAATTGAATCCTATTTTAATCAAGGAGGGCTTGCTGTAACTGAAGACCAAACAAGAAAAAAAGTTTCAGTTACAGTTTATGCAGAAAGTACTCCAAATCCGTCTGTAATGAAATTTGTTGCTAATAAAAAGTTAGTGACTTCTTCATATGAATTTACTTCTATTGATGAAGCTAAATTATCACCTCTAGCTTTAGAGCTTTTTCATTTCCCTTTTGTTAAAAATGTATTTTTAGATGAGAATTATGTATCCATTACCAAATACGATATGGCAGAATGGAATGACATCACCCTTGAATTAAGAGAATTTATTAAAGACTATATTGAAAAAGGGAAAGAAATTCTGTCTCCTCAAGCCGCTGAAGCTCTAAATAAAACAACCGAAAAGTTAGATCAAACTTTTGAGGCCTTAGATGACACTTCTAAGGAGATTGTCAATATATTAGAAGAATATGTCAAGCCAGCCGTAGCGAGCGATGGTGGGAACATTGTTTTTCAATCCTATGATGCCTCCAAAAAGAGTGTTCAAGTTATTTTACAAGGAGCCTGCAGTGGATGTCCAAGCTCCACTTTCACTTTAAAAAATGGCATCGAAAACATGTTAAGGGAAATGCTACAAGGGAAAGTTGAAACAGTTGAAGCCATAAACGGCTAATATTCAGCTATTTTTAATTATCTTTAGGTACACACATTTAATTTATTAATTTAAAAACAATATTATGGGCGTACTTAAAGTAATTGAAATATTAGCTAGTTCAGAACAAAGCTGGGAAGATGCCACTAGAACAGCAGTAAAAGAGGCATCCAAATCAATTAAAAACATCAAATCAGCATATGTAAAAGAGCATTCCACGGTCATTAAAAATGGGGATATTGCTCAATTTAGAGTAAATGTGAAAATTACCTTTGCTGTAGATTAATTGTTGAACCATCTAAACATATAAGTGCTTTTAAGATTAAAAGCACTTTTTTATTTCATGACACTTCTATTCACTTTTCTTTGTATTCTTGTTGCCTTGGAGCACTTTTATTTTTTGATTTTAGAAATGTTTCTTTGGACCTCTAAAAAAGGTATAAAAACTTTCGGGCTAAAATCAAAAGCATTTGCTGAAGACACCAAAGTCTTGGCCGCTAACCAAGGCCTGTACAATGGGTTCTTGGCTGCAGGTTTATTGTATGCTCTCTATTTGAATGCCACTCCCTTTTTAATGTTTTTTCTAGGTTGCATTGTAGTTGCAGGGATTTATGGAGCATTCTCTACAAAAAAAAGGATTTTATTTTGGTTTCAATCAGTACCTGCCATGTTAGCCTGTATCGTCTTTCTGCTTATTTAATGGTCTAACCTTTGGCTTATCACTATATTTAACCTTATCTTAAAGCATTAAATAATCTTTAAGCTATAACTTTACTTTTTAATCAATTTAATACGAAAAATACTTATGGAAAAAGATCTAGAAAAATGGACGGAAAAAGGAATTGAATTTGCCACCGATTATGGGCTCAGAATTCTTGGAGCCATTGCCATTTGGATTATAGGTGCCTGGATTATCAAAAAATTAACAAGCACCACAAAAAAAATTATGGACAAAAGGGATTACGATGAAAGTCTCAAAAAATTCCTTTTAAATTTAATAGGTTGGACCCTTAAAATTTTATTGATCCTTGCAATTTTATCAAAACTTGGTGTTGAAACCACTTCTTTTGCAGCCGTTATAGCAGCCGCAGGTCTTGCCGTGGGTATGGCACTACAAGGCTCCTTAGGAAATTTTGCAGGTGGTGTTCTTATCATGATTTTTAAACCCTTTAAAATCGGCGATTTAATTGAAGCACAAGGTGAGATAGGTGTTGTCAAGGAGATTGAAATTTTTACCACCAAAATTACGGGATTATCCAACAAAGAAATTATTATCCCCAATGGTGCTTTATCAAATGGGAATATTACGAACTATTCTGTTTTAGGAACCAGACGTGTGGATTTGGTTTTTGGAGTAAGTTATGATGCGGACATTAAACAGACCAAAGAAGTATTAATGAATGTACTTACATCACACCCTATGGTCTTACAAGAACCAGCTCCTACAGTAAATGTTTTGGAACTTGCTGATAGTTCGGTCAACTTTGCTACCAGACCTTGGTGTAATACGGCCGATTATTGGACCGTTTACTTTGATGTTATGGAACAAGCGAAAATAGCACTTGACCAAGCAGGTATCGAAATACCTTACCCACATCAAGTAGAAATTCA
The DNA here is from genome assembly GCF_001280515.1 of Mangrovimonas sp. ST2L15. GTDB lineage: Bacteria > Bacteroidota > Bacteroidia > Flavobacteriales > Flavobacteriaceae > Mangrovimonas > Mangrovimonas futianensis. The sequence continues at coordinate 5,273 of NZ_LBIQ01000030.1, forward strand.
TAAAGAAAGTTAGGATTTCGGCTTTAGGGCAATAAAATCCTTTAGATAATATGGTTCAAAATAGGCAACATCTTCAGTGTTGCCTATTTTATACTCATAATATGACAGAGCAGCCATTTCTCTAGCAGAAGGCATTTTACCTTCAATAAAATGGGCATTAGTATGTTTGATAACTGTTTTCATTTTTTGAACTCCATTTCCAATAAAATAAACAGGACCTTGAGTCAAATAATTAGAGAAACTGTTTTCGTCTAAAACTTCGGCTTGAATCTCTCTTACTTCATTTAAATCTGAATCCAAAACGGTTGAATACACCTCCATTCGTCTAGCATCCAACATAGGAACAATCAATCCCTGAGAATTTTCAACCTGAACAGCCAAGACTTTTAAAGTAGAAACGGCAATCAAAGGGATATTCAATGCATAGCAAATTCCTTTGGCAGTTGAGACTCCTATTCTCAATCCTGTATAAGAACCTGGCCCCTTGCTAACAGCCACTGCAGCTAATTCTGATTTAGACACCCCTGTTTTTTCAAATAATTCCTGAATAAACACATGTAACCTTTCAGCATGGGAATAATTCTCGCTATTATCCTCTAATATTAAAATGCTTTTGCCGTCTTTAGCCAAGGAAACCGAACAATTGGTTGTTGATGTCTCTATGTTTAAAATGTAAGTCACTATTAGTCAATTATTGGTTTTCCTAAATAGAAGTCCAAAACTTTGGTTTTAAAAATAAAATTATACTTCGCATTGACAATACTGGCCTGAGCATTGACGTAGCGATTTCTAACTTGTTCAAAATCATAAGAAGTCATGACCCCCAAGTTATAACTTTCTTGAGCATTTTTATATGCCTCTTCTTGAGCCGACAAGGAGACCTGTGAAGCTTCAAACTGTTTGAAAGCAGCTCTCGCATCAGCATAGGCCTGTTCAATATTTGAACGTAAATCTTGTTTCTCTTGCTCCAGAGCTAATTCTATTTTTTGCTTATTTATTTGTGCTTTATGCACGTTGACATTGGTTTGAAAGCGATTAAAAATAGGCACATTCAAATTAAAGCCAACATTATACCCTAAATTATCACTTATTTGGGTTCCAAATCCATTTTCCACATAAGTGATTTGATTATTTTCAAGATCTAATACAGCCCTTAAATCTTCCTGCCCTTGCAAATGTTGATAAGATGTGTTCATGTTAGCTCCAAGGGTCAAAGTTGGATAATAAGCACCTTTCGCGATTTTAATATTGTAATCTGAATTATCAATATTTAGTTGTGCATTTTTTATTTCAGGTCTATTTTCAACGGCATAATTGTATATTGCGGTTGGATCTGTATATTCCATCATAATTCCTGATGCATCAACGTCTTCGGTAACCACATCAAACCCATTGGGAGGTAATTGCAAAAGTTGAGCCAAGGATAGAATGGCCAAGTCTACACTGTTCTGAGTATTGATAAGTGCCTCTTGATCACTGGCTAGTTGTGATTTAGCATCCAATAAATCCGCTCTTGGCTTTGAACCCTCATCAACCAAAACTTGCATCTGATCCACTTGTTGTTGAGATACACCAATTTGTTCTTCAGCAATTTTTAAATTCTCTCTATTCAACAAAATGTTTAAATAGGCATTAACAACATTTAAAGAAATATTATCCTTTAAAATTGCCAACTGCAATTCACTTGATTCTATTCCCAATTGAGCTTGCTTATAGATATTAGTATTTTGAAAACCATTGAATAAAACTATTCCCGTATTTAAACTGAAGCTATTTCCACGGGAATCCCTTGAAATACGGCTACCATCTTGTCCGATATAAGAACCAAAACTATAACTGTGTGATGCAGCACCTGAAAGGTTTGGCAAAAAGTTACCTTTAGCACTTACCAAATCTTCTTCAGCCAATTGCGTGTCAAGTTCGGTTTGTCTGACTGTTATATTGTTCTCTAGCGCATAATTAACACACTCTTGTAATGTCCATACCTTTTCCTGGGCTTGAGAAAAACTAAACCCAAAAAGTAGGAGACCAAATGCAATAGCTTTCATTCTCATATTAACGGTTTCTTCCATTTTCATTATTCTCATCAGAAGCTTTATTCCAAACTTTAATTTCGTCTTCTTCTTTAACACCTTCTAAAATTTCGATATTAATTCCATCAGAAATCCCCAATTCTACATATTTTTCCTCAAAGGTATTATCTGCCTTTTTGATTTCAACAAAAGGCTTTTCTGTAATTCTATTGAACTGCAACAATGATTCCTTGATAACCAAAACACTATCCTTGCTTTCCATTTCAATTTCGGCATTAGCACTGTATCCAGCTCGAATCTTGGTGCTTCGCTCTACTTCAACATCTGCTTTGATGGTAAATTGAACCGCTCCATTTTCTTCCACGCCTTTTGGAGCAACAAAAGTAAGTTTTGCGGGAAACTCTTTTTCATTCAAAGCCCCTAAAACAACTTTAATACCTTTACCTTCTTCTAGTTTACCAACTTCGGCCTCATCCACTTTACCTTCAAAAATCATCTTATTCATATCGGCTACAGTGGCAATCGTAGTCCCATCATTGAAATTATTACTTTCTATCACTTGATCACCTTCTCTCACAGGGATTTCTAGAATCGTTCCAGCTATTTGAGCGATGATATTGGTATTTGCTGAACTACCTCCAGACAGCGATCCCTTTTTGATAATCTGATAATCATTTTTGGCTTGATTCAAACTTTCTAAAGCTTGATTTAAGGATAACTCACTGTTTTCAAAATCTTGTTTTGAAATCACTCCTTTTTCGAATAAGGACTTGTTTCTATCAAATAAGGTTTTAGAGTTGTTATATGATAACTGAGCCGTATTAATCCTACTACTAGCAGACACCAAACTTTGCTCATTAGGAACGACTCTAATTTTTGCGATAAGATCTCCTTTTTCAACTATATCGCCTTCCTCTACCATAATTTCGTCAACAATCCCAGAGATTTGTGGCTTTAACTCGATTTCCTCTTCAGGATTCAGTTTCCCAGTAGCCACCACTTTGGTATTTATTGATGAATAAAATGGCTTTTCTGTTTTGAACTCTTCGACTGAAGCTGAATTTGAATCTTTAAAATACTTTATTACCCAAATCAATAAGATGAGTAGTACGATTCCAACAATAATTTTAACTGTTTTATTCATTATTTTGATTGTTATTTATTCTTCTCTTAATGCATCAATTGGTTTAATACTTGTAGCTTTAAAGGCTGGTATAAGACCTATTAAAGATCCTAAGCCTACTAACAAGACTAATGAAAAAAAGACTACTACGAGTGGAACCGATGGATTGACCAATACAGCATCCTCTCCTTGTCCAAAGCTTTTATTAAGTAGCATCAATATTAATCCTCCTGATATAATTCCCAAAAGACCAGAAACCAAGGTGATAAACACGGCTTCTACGATAACTTGTCTTTTTATTTCAAATGGTGTGGCTCCCAAGGCACGTCTTACTCCGATTTCTTTGGTTCGTTCCTTAACCGTAATTAGTAGAATATTACCTATCGCAAAAACGCCGGCAATCAAAGTTGCCAATCCTACAAACCATGTTAAAAATTGCATTCCAACCAGAAACCCAGTCACCTTTTTAAACTCATTCCCTAAATTGAAGCTTCCGAAAGCCCTATTATCCTCCGGATGGATTTGATTCAGGTTCTTTAACATAAGCTTCGCGTCTGCTTCTATTTGAGTGATATTGTAATCGGGTTTTCCAGTAATCATCATCCAACCAATATTATCACCTTGGTTAAATATCTGCTGAAACGTAGTAAATGGAATATGGATATCACTTCTTGGCCCCATCTGGACATTACCTGTTTCAAACACACCAATGATTTTAAAGTTGATACCCTTTATTTGTATAAGCTCCCCTATCATTTCTTCATCCTTATCAAACAATTGTTTGTAAATCTCATCTGAAATGACCACTACCTTTTTATTTTCGTTTATGTCATTCTCATTGATAAACCTACCTCGAATCATTTTCTTTTTTTGCACACGATCCAAAAGTGGGTAATCACCATTAATACCAAAGGTCCCTGACAACTGATTTCTTACTACTAATCCCTGGCTTTGATTTCTAGGAACTACAAATTCGATGCCCTCTACATTTTCTTCAACATTTCTGGCATCTGTAAGCGTTAATCTCACAAATCGACCCTCCTGGAATCCCTTAAAGGGTTTGCTTGTACTTTGGCCCCAAATAAAAACACTGTTTGTAGCAAAATCCCCAAACAACCTATTAAAGGCATTCTCCAAACCTCTAGCAGAACCCAACAAACTAATCAACAACAAAATACCCCACCAAACACCTATCATGGTCAATACGGTCCTTAGCTTGTTTTTGCCCAAGCTTTCAAAAATTTCTTGCCACGTATCTCTATCAAATAAAAATCCCATCATATCAATTATCTCTTAAGGCCACAATGGGTTTAATTTTAGAGGCCTTTTTTGCTGGAAAATAACCAGCAATTGAGCCTGCAACTATTAAAGTTATGGTAGCGCCAATAACTAAACTAGTACTCACTTTAGGGTCTGTAATAAAATAAGTTTCTAAACTGGGGCCTATCCAATCTAAAATTCCCATCCCGAGTACCAATCCAAAATAACCTGCAATGGTCGTAATCAAAATGGACTCCAATAAAATAATAGAAATAATAGCCTTTGGTGGCGCCCCAAGAGCTTTCCTTATCCCAATTTCCTTGGTTCGTTCTTTAACCACAAAAATCATGATATTACTGATACCGACTATACCCGCAATCAAGGTTCCAAATCCAATAATTATAATAATGACACTCAATGCAAACGTAATTTGATTGGTTCCCTTGTTGGCCTGAGCCATATTCATAATTCTAATGGCTCTCTGATCGGTTGGGTCAACAGAAAAACGTTCTTTTAAATCTTTGGTGATTTGATTCCCAAAATCAATGGCTTCATCATAGCTCATCTTAGGATTGTAAGTCACGTTAATTTGATCGAGATAGTCGTTATTACCATAAAGTCTTTGAGTTGTACTAATGGGAGTATAAATCATGCGTTCCTCGTTATCTCCTCCATCATCTTTAAAAATTCCAACTACTTTATACTGTATACCATCCAAATTGAGATATTTACCAATGGCCGTTGTCTTTGCAAAGAGATCTTCTTCCACTAATCGACCTATGACGATTACCTTGGTCTTGTTTTCAATATCTATTTTATTGATATACCTTCCTTCTGTGATTTTTGTATTCTCCAGGTATTGATGATCTGGGTGGACAGCCCGCATACCATAGGAATTCTTTTCATTTTCAAAAGACGCATTGACATTTCTTGTTACGCGTCCTGTATAATATTGAATTTTATCACCATAAGTTTTCTTTACATAATCCAAATCCTCATTTTTCAATCGGATTTGTCTTCCCGCCTGGTAGCCTTTATAAGCTTTTGAGGTTGTGCCGGTATAAATAAAAATGGCATTATTGGCATCATCAACAAAGGCATTTGAAAATGTATTGCTCAATCCATTGGCCATACCAAATAGAATCGCAAAAAGCAAAATAGCAAATGCTACCGTAAACCCAGAAAGGACGGTACGGGTTCTGTTTTTATTAATACTTTGAAATATTTCCCTCCAAAGGTCTAAATCAAACATTCTGGAATGCTCTTACTTGTTCCACATTGATATCTTCCATAATCACTCCATCTTTCAAACGCACAATACGCTTACACATATTTGCAATATCCTCTTCATGGGTAACTATTAATATGGTTTTTCCTTCATCATTTAAATGCTGAATAAAATCCATAATCTCATAAGAAGTTTTAGTATCAAGGGCACCTGTTGGCTCATCTGCCAGAAGTAGTTTTGGATTAGCAGCCAGCGCTCTTGCAATGGCCACCCTTTGTTTTTGTCCCCCTGAAAGTTCGTTGGGCAAGTGGTGTGCCCATGGCTTTAATCCTACTTTTTCTAAATGAAAAAGTGCCTTTTCCAATCGCTCTTTCCTTTTTAGACCTTGATAATATAACGGTAACGCCACATTCTCAAGAGCATTTTTGTAATTGATAAGATTGAAGGATTGAAAAATAAAACCTAAGAATTTATTGCGGTAAATGGCTGCTTTCTTTTCAGTAAGGTTCTTGATAAGAACCCCATCCAAAATATACTCTCCCGAATCTGCCTCGTCCAACATACCAATAATATTTAGCAACGTAGATTTACCAGACCCCGAGGATCCCATAATAGCCACCATTTCTCCTTCTTCAACAGAAAGATCAATTCCTTTTAAAACATGTAGGCTTGAATCACCAATCGGATAAGATTTGTGAAGTTTTCGTATGTTAAGCATACCTTTAATTCTTGGTTGTATAATTCATATAACCATTAGACTAATAACTAGGGGATATGTTACAACAAAAGTAAATTTTTATTTAGGGAGCTACTTTTTTAGTCTTGTTAAACTTTTTATAAATAAAGACCCCTAAACCAGCTATTAAGAGGTAAGGAATGATCATTAAATATACAATACCGTCATTAATCCCCTCAGCTGCATTTTGCCCTTCCTCATTTTCCAAGACAGCCCTACACATGGCACATTGGGCCTCTGTAGAGAGACTGAAAAAAATGACTAATATTAAAAACAACCAAATCCGTTTCATTCTTAATAAAATGGTGAAATTAACACATAAACCATCACACCAGAAACGGCTACATACAACCATAAAGGGAAAGTGATTTTAGCTATTTTTTTATGTCTTTCTATATCATTAGTTATAGCCCTAACGTAGGTAATCAAAACAAAAGGAATAACCACTACAGATAGTAAGATGTGAGTTATTAGTATAACATAATAGAAATATTTTAAAACACCGTCTTCTCCATATGGCGTAGGATCACTAGTCATGTGATATGCCACATACATTACCAAAAAAGCAATTGAAAACCCCATGGCTATCTTTATCAAGGTTTCATGTAACTTGATTTTATTCTGAATGATAGCCCAATAAGCAAATATTAAAAGTATAGCTGTAATCGCATTTGTACTTGCATAAATGGGTGGTAAAAACATCCAAGGTCCCATATTGGGAATTCTAACTCGAAACAAAATCGCTACTACCACGGGTATAGCAATAGATAGAAGCACAATCCACTTATTGTATTTCTTTTGCTCTTCTAATGGCTGATTACTCATTTAATAATTTTTTTATATCTTCCTTCAACATACTAATCTCCTCTTTTTCACCCTCATCATTCACCTGCTCCTTTTCTGAAACTGTACCTCTGTAATAAATAATCGGGTTACCATAAGCATCTGTTCTAGATCGAATGTATCCATTTTTATCGATTAAGGCAAAATTCCCAGAATGCTCAAAATTTTCTACATCCACAAACAAGTTGAAGCCTAAATTGGCCAAATTGTATATATCCTCTTTGTTTCCTGTCATTAAATTCCAATTTGGATTTGTCACCTCGTATTCTTCTGCATAAGACTTTAAAACTTCTGGAGTATCATGATCTGGATTGATGGTAAACGAAGCCACACCAAATTCCTCAAATGATTTAAAAGCATTTTGCACTTGCACCAAATTATATGTCATCTTTGGACAAATGGTTGGGCAGGTCGTAAAAAAGAATTCGATGACATAAACCTTGCCCAAATAATCTTTTTCAGTAATCATCTCTCCATTTTGGTTTTCAAAACTAAATGAAGGCACTTTTTTAGGCTCGCCATTAACTTCTATAAAAGCCAATTTGGATTGATCTGAAAAATTATTGTCTTGTTCGGTTGACATCCTTTCGCTTCTCGAGATATCATCATGTTTAATTCGATCTACAATCTTTGGGATAAAAATTATCCCGAAAACCAAGATAATAAAGGCAATGCTTATGTAGGAATATTTAGATTTATTGTTCATGTTCAATATTTAAATCATTTGCTCTTCTAGTGGTTGAATCAAAATCACCCTTTCTCTTTTGTCTATATTCTGTAAATAGAATACGCATATCCTCACTCATCTTATTTTTCATTTCGGCTACTTCAAGCGTATTGTAAGAGTATAAAGGATAAATTTCAGACGCCTTTTCAATTTCTCGATCCGTTCTATCGTCTAAACGTCCTCTTTGGTTCAACTCCTTATCAACAATAAAAACCTGTGGTGTGAAATAGTTGGTATCAAGAGCGACTTGATGGTTAAGGCTATTGAAAACCGTTTGGATCTCAGAAGGGTCCCCAAATGCAAATTCAAAGAATCTTAAATCTTCATAGGTGGAAATTTCCTCATACAATTGTTTTGCTTGCTCCTTTTGATTTTCTGGAAACAACACAACAATTTGAAATTTTTTGAATCCTTTGAATTTATCATAAACTAACTCCTTCAAATTGGAGGCTTCTGTAAGATGTTTCATTGGATTATTACCTAAAAACCCGATAACAGTTAAATGATTATTCAAGGTCACTTGCTGCCCTTCAAAATTTTTAAAGGTGTCTATATCATAGAGATGACTTTTTATGATGTCTAAGGGCTGGTAATTATGCTTTGCCGGGTAAAGAAATATCAAAAACATAACAGGAAGAAAAAACAACACTCCCAACACTAAATTTCTTGTAACTTTTTTTCGTTCCATAATGGGCACAAAAATAAAAAAGACGGTTTAAAAAACCGCCTTTTGATATCTATTTAACGTTACGAATTAGAATCCGTGTTGTTTGATAAATCCATTTGAATAAACTCCTTCAACATATCCTCCTTCTTGTAAAAGGATGAAGATTAAGTAGCAAATTAGGAAAATTGCTGTCCAAACTACCGCTCTTCTTAAACCTTTGGTTTCGTCACGCATGTGCATGAAGTCCCAAGTAATGTAATAGGCTTTAACAAGCGTTAGGATAATAAAGATCCAGTTAAGGATTTTCATACCTATTATCTTACCCATTAAAACTTCTGGTTTGTAAATACCTAGAACAACTTCAACAGCAGTTACTATTGAAAGAAGAATCAAAACACCCCAAATCTTTTGGGTATTAGACTTAAATTTAACAGTACCTCTTAATATTTCTAATTTATGATCGTGTGCCATTAGTTAATGAATTTCAGGATTAAACAAGGTAAAAGAAGGTAAATACAAATACCCAAACTAAATCTACAAAGTGCCAGTAAAGTCCAACTTTCTCTACCATTTCATAACTTCTCCTTCTTTCGTAGGTTCCGATAATCACATTAAAGAAAATGATAATATTGATAACAACTCCCGAAAATACGTGGAATCCGTGGAAACCAGTTATGAAGAAAAAGAAATCAGCAAATAAAGGCGATCCGTATTCATTAACATGAAGGTTAGCTCCGTGAACCACTAAATTCCCGTGATCCTTTAACATGCTTAAAGATTCCTCTCTTGAAAGAACTGTTTTATGACCGTGCTCATCCAACATTTGAGTTCTGATAAGAATATCATCGTTTGCTTCCATGCCTTTTACAACTTCTGCAACCGTAAAATCAGGTAATGATCCTTCGCTCACAAACCAAAGACCACTTTTACGTTCGTGTTGTGCTCTTTCAGAATGCTGTGACGTTGTAAAATCTCTAATGGCAAGTCTTTCACCTTCTGCATTTACAAACTGAAGAATGTTTCCTCCTTTTGTTTGTACGGCTCCAAAGTCTCCCTTAATAAAGGTTGCCCATTCCCAAGCCTGAGAACCAACGAATATTAAACCTCCAATAATGGTAAGAAACATATACCAAGTTACTTTGGTCTTTTGCATTTTATGACCAGCATCTACAGCCAACACCATGGTTACAGATGACATGATTAACACAAAGGTCATAAATGCCACATAGATCATTGGTAATTCTTGACCATGCAAAAATGGAACGTGAGTAAACACCTCATCGGCAATTGGCCAATAATCAATAAATTTAAATCTTGAAAAGCCGTAGGCCGCTAAGAACCCAGAGAAGGTCAAGGCATCAGAAAGGATGAAGAACCACATCATCATCTTACCATAACTTGCTTTTAGTGGCTCATTACCACCTCCCCAAGTTTTTCCTTCTGTTCCTGTATTAACAACAGTAGTGTCCATATTTTATTGGTATAGTTTTAAAAGTTGCACAAAAATAATTATTTTATCTTTTTGACGAAATTTCAAAAAACATTTTGAAAGTCATTATTTTCTGTTCTTACAGCCTTTACATCAATTTGATAGGCCTTCTAGTTCATAAAGGTAAAAAATAAAAACAGGTAAACCCATAGCAAATCAACAAAGTGCCAAAAGGTTGAGGCCAAATCCAATCCCAAAGTATGCCCATCAGAATACTTTTGTTTAGAATTATTATAAATTACTACCAGCAGACAAAATAATCCTATAAGCACGTGAGCAATGTGTACAATTGCAATCAAATAGATATAAGACATAGTCACATTTGAGGTAGGCCCAGTAAAATTATAGCCTTGATTTAATATTTCCCTAAATCCTGCAAATTGATTAACAACAAAAAGGATTCCCAAGGCAAAAGTGATACTTAATAATATAGTCGTTAATTTACTCTTACCCTTCAGCAACATTTTTTTTGCAAAGAATAAGGTAACACTACTTGCTATAATCAAGGCAACACTCATTTGAAAAGCTTGCGGCATTTCAAAATCAGTCAACCAATCTGGTCTTTTACTACTTACAATAAAGGCACTAGTCCAACCAGCAAAAGACATAAATAAAGAAATCAATCCAAACCAAAGCATCATTTTTTTTGCTCGGTTATTTTTTTCTTCAAAAGTTCCTTGAGTTAAATCCATAACTATCTCAAAAATTTATCTACTACATATACAATTTGCAGTAAGGTTATATAGGAAACACTTGCTAACATCAATTTTTTGGCTGCCACCGAAGACATTTGCTTATACAACCGGATGGCAAAGTATAACATTCCTAATCCAAGTATTAAAACGATACTTGCGGCAATAGGGGTCAAATATAATCTACCTGTAAAACCAAATGCAGGAATGATGGAAACCAAAATAGTCCAAACGGTGTACATGATAATTTGAACAGCAGTTCCTTTATCCTTTTTTCCCGTTGGCAACATAAAAAAGCCTCCTTTTTTATAATCGTCAAACAAAAACCAACCTATAGACCAAAAATGGGGGAATTGCCAAAAAAATTGAATAGCAAATAAGGTTCCTGGCTCCATTCCAAAATCATTCGTTGCTGCCACCCAACCCAACATAAAAGGAATGGCTCCTGGAATAGCCCCAACAAAAACAGACAATGGTGTTTTTGTTTTTAAAGGAGTATAAACACTAGTATAAAGAAAAATGGAAACCGCACCAAACATAGCCGTTTTAGGGTTAATAATGTATAAAATTACAATTCCCAAAATGGTAAAAACCGTAGCAATGGTGAAAGCCGTGTTAACGGTCATCCTTTTAGCGGGAACCGGTCGGTCTTTCGTTCTATCCATTAAAGCGTCCAAATCACGCTCAATGATTTGATTATAAGCATTGGATGCACCCACCATAAAATACCCTCCCAATCCCAAAAGGATTAATGTTTTAATTTCAACGACGTCAACTCCTAAAAGATAACCTGCGATAGATGAAAAAACCACGCTTATTGCCAAACGGATTTTGGTGATTTCCTTAAAATCTGAAATTAAGGTGTGCTGAACGGGTGAAGTTTTGGATCTACTCAAGGTAAAATGTCATTTTTCGCTTAAAAAATGCGTGCGCAAAGATACTTTGAAAAACTTATTCTACAAATCAAAATACCAATTAAATAGGTCTGTCCTTAACCCAATATTAAACCATACCGTATTATTTTTAAAGGTATTTACAGTTTGGGCTTGTGGATTAAAATCTCGGAAAGTTACATCCACAAAGAGTTTAAGGTTGGTAGACGGGTTTAATAAATAACCTGCTTGAACATTAGCAAAAACAGTTTTGGTTTTATTTCCTTGTCCTACGGTGACACCTGTATCATAAGGTCTTTCATTATAATCCCTAAAAATATCCCCTCCATAGCTGAATTCATCTCCATCTTGATTCAAATCATAACCCCTAGTTCCAAAGATAACTTTAGCATTTCCAAACCATCGCTTGTAATGATATCTTCCTATCACAATAAACTCACTAAAATTTGCCCCCCATAGATGAGCCATCGATTGATTGGTGTGACCATAGTTCAATACCACATTATTATGGGAATAGGTATAGGGTCTCACTCGGTTGTATTCTGCCTGAAGCATCAAGTTTTTCACCTTGAAAGCATGGTAGTACTTTAACCCTAGTTGATATCCAAATTTATTTTTCCAGCTTTTGTTTCCACCGGTCACGTCACTTAAAGAAAATTCATCTAATATAAACTGGCTATAGGCATTAATATTGTCATTTACCTTATATTTTGCAGATGCTCCTAATAAAGCATTCCCGGCATCCTGACCCGATTCAAACTCTATTGCCCTATAAAAAATGATGGGGTTCAAATAGTTGATATCAAACGAACGATTCTCGGTTTTTGCCCAAATAACAGATTCAAACAACCCAATATTCAATCTCTTACCTACATTATAACTTAAATAATGTGTTGCCATGTATTTAGTCTTATAGGCACCGGCTTCATCAATAGTCTCTGGCCTCACATCTCTTAACCACATCCAAGTGTTGGTATATTTAATTTTCCAAAAGGACGTATTGAATTTTAAATAAGTAACGGGGCTAGCAACATCACTGATAAACAAAGAGCGATAACCATCTCCTATAAAGTTTTTACCATGACCAAATTGCGCATTAAAAAACTCAAACGGACTGTATGACAAATAAGCTTCAGCCACCGGATAATCAAATGCGTCCTCTTTAAACCTTTTGGCTATCCCACGCCCTGGAACAACTCCCACCCCATCATTTGCGGCAATTGAGGTCGTGTATTCATTAACATATTGAGCGAAGCGTCCTTGGCTTTCATAAACCGCAGTGAAAAAATTCAATTTCTTCCCTAACCCTCCTTGAAAATAAATACCCCTCGTATTATTAAAAGTGGAATTAAAGCTGGCATCTGTGTCCTTACCTACCTCAAAATCAAAGATGGGGTCTAGCGTAAACCAATAATTTTTTGATTGTATTCTAACAAAATGTTCATTAAACAGTTTTCTTCCAAACCAACTATCAGTCTCTTTAAGTAACGCTTCTTTCTCAGCCTTAAAATCATAGTATTGAGATACATCTTGATACATTAACGGTTTAGAAGCCGTGTGACTATTGGCACCTACCAAATTGATACTTCTATCAAATTGTGAATAAAAGCTATGGGTAAATGGGATGTTTAACTGACTAGAGTATTCCTTTTGACTGTAAGGCACTAATTTTAAACCCACACTATCATACTGTGTTTTTGCAGCTTTCTCAAGTTCGGTAAGTTCATCGGGATTGGCTTTACCGTCTTGTGTTCTAACCACCTCTTCTTTTAAAATCGTTTGGTTGATTAAAGGTATTTTAATAGCAACCGAGTATTGCTTGAAAGTAGGTTTCCCATTATAGGTTGCAGGTTGAATTTTTGGTAATTCCTGAAACACCCTTCGGGCTTCATCTTTTAACTCATTGTAGATAGCATCGACATAAACTACTTGAAACACTCCTTCTTTACTCACTTCAAAAAGAACCATGACCTCTCCTTTATAGTTCTCTTCACTTACCTTTTCTGGCACCTTGAAATTTTCAAAAACAAAAGTGAATATTTGATTGTCAAAGCAAGTTTTCAAATCATCAATTTGAACAGATTCACAATTAGGAAAAACAGGCGGTTTTTCGTTTAATAATACTGATTGTGAAAAGAAATAACTCGGAATAAATAAAAGTACCAAGAAGATAGCATGCCTCATACAGGGGGTCTCTTAATTTGACCGAAAGATACTATTTTTTTAATAACGAGTAGATTAAAAAAAACCGTTACTCTAAGGTAACGGTCTTCAATTTTTGAATTAATCATGAACCTGAAAAATAATAGGAAAGGTGTACGATACTTTTACCGGTTTTTGATTTTGTCTCCCTGGTTGCATTTTAGGTAACTTCCCCATAACCTCTACCGCTTCTTCATCCAATTCCTTATGCTTTGATAAAGCCTTAATCCCGACCACGTTTCCATTGGTATCAATAGTAAACATCACATTGATTCTTTGAATTCCATCCAAACCAAGCTTTGATCCCAAATCGGCATCAAACTTCTTGCGAATATGTTGGTTGATTTTATCAGACAAGCATTTAATTCTCTCTTCCCGACCATTTACCTTTTCACACCCTGGAAACACAGGCGCTTCTTCTACAGCATTTACTGGCATCGGAGGCACATCAACCGGAATTTCTATAACCTTGATGCTTCCAGGATCCAAAGGTGTATCTGTAGGCTCTGGTTCTGTAATTAAATTATCTGTTTCTGGTAATGATGCATTGTTATCAACAATTTTTGGTTCAAGCAATAACTTGGGTTTTGATGTTGCTTTCTTTTCCACAGGTTTTGCTTCAGGTTCTTTATAAATCTTAAAAGCCAAATCCATCACATAGGGATCCTCTGTGATAGTCTCCCCTCTATCAGAAACAAGAGCTTCTGTATATTTAAAGTTCAATTGTAATAACCCATAAGCTCCCAAGAGCGCAACAATAAGACCTACTTGAAAAAAGAGGGTGGAGTTTTTTTGTAAATTTGCATCGTGCTTTTGTGGTTTTGGCACGTCCTTTTCGTTTTGCCGAACGAAAGACGGATTGTTGTTGAATAATTTCATGATAATACTTTTTATATGTTAATATTATCACAAAAACACAATAAGCATACCAAAAAAGAAATCCCGCTACATTTGTAACGGGATTTCTTAATTATAAGATATATAAGTTTTAAACTTAGTCTTGAACTTGGAATTTGATAGGTAAGTAATAAGGTACTCTTACTGCTTTACCTCTTTGCATTCCTGGCTTCATTTTAGGTAATTTACCAACAACTCTTTTTGCTTCTTGCTCTAATCTTGGATGCGGAGCTCTAGCCTTTACATCAACAATTTCACCATTTTTATCAATCTTAAAGAACACACTGATTTTTTGGATACCGCTCAAACCAAGCTCTCCTGCTAAATCAGTATCAAAATTCTTAGCGACAAATTTGGTGATTTTTTCATTCATACAAGCTTTCTTAGCATTGTTGTCACCTTTTTCACATCCAGGAAATACAGGAACATTTTCAATTACCGCAAACGGAACCTCAACATCCTCTTCTACTTCCTCAACAACTACCTCCTCTACTTCAACGATTTCCTCTTCTTGACTCGTTTCAGTTGATTCAATAACGGTCTCTTCAACCTCTTCCTCATCTTCAACTACCTCAATAACTTCTGGTGCAGCTGGCGGTGGCGGTGGCGGTGGTGGTGTTTGGATTTGCTCAGTAATTGGCACTTCTTCTTCCAACTCTTGATCCAAACTCAATGTTCCGATATCAATAATTTCTTTGTCATACGATTTGTAGTTGATAGCTGTATACGTGAAAAACAGCATCAAGGCTAAACCGACGGCAAAAAACAGTGAACTATTTCTACCTACATTGGCTTTAGGACTTTTCTTTTGTTCCATGAGTTTTAAATTTTCCTGTCCGCTAAAATAACCATTTATTTGGCAAAAAAGCAAACCATTATTGTTTTTTAACTAGTTTAAAATACCCCGTAATCAACAAAGATGAAACTAATACTCCAGCTATATTAAAGAGGATATCTATTAAATCAAATGATCTAGATGTGGTGATCAGCCATTGAAGACATTCAATAATTATACCAAAAATCACTGAAAATATAATTGCATAAAAAAATGCTATTCTTTTTCGTTTTCCAAACCTAATCACAAAGGTTGCAAACCAAAATCCGTTGAAAAGGAGATAGGCACAGAAATGGAAAATTTTATCAATGTATGAAGGAGCATATTCCTCCACTTTGTCCATATCTATCGTCATTAAACAAACAATAGTAAGACAAAGGGTATATAGTATTGTGATTAAAAATGTCCGTTTCCTAAGCACCTATTAGCTCTTTGTAATCTTCTGCAGATAACAAATTGTCTAATTGAGAAAGATCAGAGCACTTTACCTTAATCATCCATCCGTCTCCATAAGGATCGTTGTTTACTTTTTCTGGCTCATCTTCAAGAGACTCATTGAATTCAATGATTTCACCAGCTATTGGTAAAAATAAATCGGATACTGTTTTTACTGCTTCAACCGTTCCGAAGATTTCTTCTGCATCCAAGGTTTCATCTACTGTTTCTACCTCTACATAAACGATGTCTCCCAATTCTCCTTGGGCAAAATCGGTAATTCCAATAGTGGCCACATCACCATCTATCATGACCCATTCATGGTCTTTTGTATACTTTAATTCTGATGGAATATTCATAGTACTTAAGTTTGTTTCCGCAAATGTATCTATTCAACCTTATAAAATCAAACAGATTTTACTAATTACCAAAATTATATCTAATTGTAAACCCAGCTCGGATGGTAGTTTGTGGGAAAGCCGTTGAAATTGCGTACTCTGAAAAGGCATAATCAAAATAGAAAATTCCGGAAAGATATTTACTGAATGCGTAATCAGCCGTGAATTTACCAGACCAAATTGTCTGACCAGCGGTTACTTGATTGTTCTCCAAATCCAGATATCTTATAATCGTTTTGTTATCCCTTAATGACACATCTGCCTTTAAATTCAAATCGCTAACAATTGTTTTAGATGGACCAGCTAATTTAGATTTGATTCTCACATCTTTTACCCTATAACCCAAACCAAGAATATACTCGTTCCCTTGAATTTCTGTTAAAAGGTTGTTGTCGAAACTTAATGAGAGTAATCTATCCTTTTTCAACTCAGCCAAAATTTTAACCGAATTTTTCATTTCCATATCTATCCTTATCAATGGAGTGAACATTTCTGTCAAGTTGATATTTCCGTATAAAATTTTGTTCTTGAAATTTCCACCTTGATCCAATTCTTCTGGGTTGGAAGGATTATAATCCAAATTGGTTTGGAATTGGTTAATGGTATAATTGGAGCGATACCCATGAATCAATGAAAAACGCTTAAATCGATCTTTAAACCATTTAAAATTCATTAATCCAGTATATTTCAAATCCCAGTTTGGAATCGGAACATCCTTTATAGCTGAAGTACTTACGCCTCCAGCATCCTTTCCTGTGTAAGCCGCTACAAACGCAGGTAACAGAACAGCTTGATTGTTTTTCCCAAATCCAATAGGGTAACCCTCATCGTCTCTAGGAATCGTTCCACCTCCATAATAATCAGAAGCCAATCTATCAGCAATCAACAATCGGTTGGATCTAAACTCATTAAATGCTTCAGACACATTCTCGTCACTTTTGCTGAAAGCAGTAGCAATCATCATAGTGGATATATTGAAATTTCCATAGGTGTTTGGAGTCAAGGATTCGTATTCCAACTCCCCATTGCTATCATTAACTCTATAATTTTCAGTGTAGTTTTCAGCGAGTGTTCTATTGGCCACTAAATCAATTTTAAGATCATTAAAAGGCTCAATATTTGCCGTAAAATCTAGTTGCTTTAATTTGTTGGAAGTATACTGCTCATTAAAATCTTGATACATGGTCAACCATCCCTTCCTTGCGGCCATTTCTCTTACATCCCTTTGACTACCAAATGTAAATCCTACTGTTGGTTTCATGGTTCCAATAAAACCAGGTGTGTTTAAATACCCTGGCAAATAGGTACCATTTGTTTCAGCATAGTTGATTTGGAATCTTTTTAGACTTGTCAAAATTCCTATTCCGGCATTAAGTAACCCATATTTTTTATTTGATGACTGGGCCTCATCCTTATCCGCCCCCCTATCTACTGTAGGCTGACCATTTCTTCTTGCGGGCCCACTTGTTCTAGCTGCGGCTGTTCGCCGTGATGATTTCTTTTTCAGACCAATGTAATTATAAAACTTGGTCATGTTAAAAGTTGAATTCAAATTATGCTGGTTGGCATTTGAAATCGTATTACCTAAATTATAAATCTCCCCATCAATTTCTAAATTCCCAAACAAGTCAGACCCCTTTTGCCATTGAAATTCTCCATTGTAGGAATAGGTGGCATCCAAAAATGAAAAGGTTGGTATCTTATTAATCGGTAATTGGTAATTTACCCCCAATTGTTGGAATTGCCTGTTTGGATCTCCAAAATCAAAGAAACCATCCCAAACATCTAGAGCAGGATCTTGTTCCCCATTAAAAATATTTCCGTCAATAAAATAGTTTCTAACAATATTATTGTTTGAAGCCGTAAAATTGACCTGAAGTGATTTGGTAAGATTGTAATTAATGGTATACTGATAATCAAAGGTATAATTTCTTTGATAAAATTCTTCCAGTCCAATGTTTTCTCCGGTCAAATCAACCTCCCTAAACTTTTGCCTGTTATACCTTCTATTAATATCCGTATTAATAGCAAAACTTGTTGGCAACGGATTAAAATTAAAATCTTTCAAAATTTTCCAATATTCTCCGGTAAACAAAGAATCGTTCTTTTTGAAAGGTTCTATATTAATCGGCTCAAAATTATAAGCATAATTAACTCCGGCCCTCACATTTTGTTGAATGGAATTTTCTATTTCAAAATCCCTATGCTTTACCTTATTATAAGAATAATTAACCGTTAAATTCTCTACATCGTAGAAGTGCTTCTTGGCGTCTGCCGCTTTCGTCTTTCTTACCCCTATAAAATTGATACTTCTTCTTTTAGTGTAATTTTCAGATTGCTCTCTTATCACTTCTCTTTCATCATCAGAATTGGCGGCATCTAAACGAGATTCTAATGTTAAGTCTTTGTAATACTCATCAAATTTAGGTGTAATCTTCTCCTCTCCTTGCCCATAATTAAACGGCACCTGAATACCCCATTTTTTTGGTAGTAATTGTCCTAAATTCACATTAGTTACAACATCATATTGAACTACATCTTCTCGACTTCTTTCATTAGGCCCTTGTTCTATAGAACCAAATCCAGAGGTACTTTTTCTACCTGTAGCACTAACATTTGCAAAATCTGCTAGGTTGGAATCCATACTTAAAATAGCGGCCCAACCTCCTTCATTATCCATGTCGGAAATTCGAAGCTCATTGAACCATAAGGTAGCACATTCATCAGTAGAGGACACATTCTTAACCCCCACCATTAAAGTCCTTATATCACCAAAATTTGGATTTCCTTTAATAGCAACACGTTGTTGGCCCAAGGTATACGGGTCAAACTCATTAACTGGAATCTCACTTAATGCATCTCCAATTACATCATAAAAAGTGGCCTCTCCAGATGTTATACCTCCATCACTAATAGCTTGGGATTTCATATCCTGTAAAACGCTCAATGATAAGTTGATTTCATTTTCTTCTGGCCAAAGTTCTTCTCTAGAACTACCCGTACTCACTTTTAAAGGTACTTCAATTTGATAGTAATTATCCACCAAGTCATTACCCATCCTAATAAAACCTACCAATTCCCCATCACCAAGACCAGGGGTCGCACCTTCCTCGGCGTGCATAAACATTCTCAGTTTTTTATATTGACGCATGTCAACATTAATGTTTTTATAAACCGCCCGGGCATCATGAGGCTCAAGTTCGCAGACATTAACCACCAATGATTGTTCATTCTGTCGAATAACCGTATTGTTATTGTACAATTGTTCTGGATCTACTCCTGGGGGAGACAAATAACTTCCGTTATTTTCAATAGTACTTACAACACCAATACTAAACTCGGTGTTATCCAAATCTGGATCTCCCTCATCTTCATCCAAAGTTTGAGTATATCTTCTCCATTCGCTTCGCACCAAATCTAGAGTTCCGAACCTTAAAACTGTAGTTTCACTAAACTCTTTCACATACATTCTGGCAAACCGAACAGATCTTAAATCGGAAATACCTCCTATTTGATCAGTAAATTCAGATACTGGAATTCTAAACTGGTACCACCTTGGGATTACTGTTTGCCCGTTTGGCAAGCTTCTTACCTGATCATCTTTTATATCAACAATGTAGGGGTGGTTCAAGTTCATCGAGTTGGGAGCTAGGTCCACTTCATACTCATAGTAACTATCTATGGTATTCATGGTATTGTCACGATTCACATCCTCCACATCTGGTTGGGTTGTATTACCCCTATTCGTGTCTGAAAATGTATCAGGGGAGTTTCCTTCTACACCATTGTACCTTTTATACCTTTCAAAGATATTTCCTGAAGCATTTAAGAAATATAAATAATTATCATTTGAAGGGTCAGTCAATCCCGAATATGCGGCAGAAATCACGGTTTCCTCCGCATCATTATATCCATCATACCCCACATCTTGATTGGTTCGTTCTTGACCCGAAGTATCAAAAGCATAAATAAGGGATTGGTTCTGTGGATATACTGTTTGCCATTCTGAAACTGGTAACATGGATATATTTCCATCTTGAGGCAAACCGTTTTCATACATTTTTCGACCATCTTTAAGAACATCTTCGGAAATATTCCCTAGGTTGAAAACCAATTTACCACCAGGATTATTTTCGTTCTGTTGAAAAGGATCTTGAAGCCAAAACTCAATATACTCCACATTAGCTTGTTCAAAATCTGTAGATGTAATGGCACGGGTAATCCCTGCCCATGAATCTGTAGGATTGGTTAAGGTATTTGTAGAAATTTCAACTTCACTCGTCTGAAAATTATAAGGCCCTCTTTCAGCCGGATAATAAACCAAATCCAATGTATTGACTACAGTGGTTTGTCCTTGAGCAATGTCTTGATTGGGAAATAATTCTTGAATAAAAACCCTACTAGTATATAAATCTGAAATATCATCGTCTGATATTTCCCCCGGTCTTTGATTACTAAAGAAAATGGGATCAATAGTATACCAGTTTAAAAATGCTCTATCAAAACCATTTTGAAATCCATTTTCATCTTCATCACCTTCTCCATAAACACGTCCCAGATTTCTTGGTCTACTAGAAAGAAACCATGTTTGGGGAGATTTTAAGTCAATGTTGTTTTGAGTACCTTCAAAATCATCAATATAAGAGGTGGCTTCTCCCTGAAAATCTGTCCCTTTTGGAGCATCAGGCTTTAAATATGCAAATTCACCACGCACCGACAAATTTGAAGGAGCATCTGTATCTACATTTGGAAGCTTATTAACCAATCTGGTTAAAAATGGCACTTCAGTTGAATAATTACCATTGATTCCAAAAATATTGTTGTTTATGGATTCTTGTCCATAATTAGCCTTTTGGGTTATAGGCCTTTCATTTAAGTGCAACCAAGTAGCTCCCAAGACAAAATTCTCATTGAACTTATGCTCAACATTGACCCCCGTAAATCTCTTGGTTTGTTGTCCAAATACAGCATTATTTTCTGTAGATACTTGAATAGGTGTATTGGATGCCAATAAAGCGGGATCCAAAATTTGTACGGTTCCAGCCTGATAATTCACGGTGTAATCAATACCCTCGACTAAAACCCTTCCTCCAGCTGTCACCTTTACCGAACCCCTAGGAACATTAAACGCACCGATTGGAATTCCGTTGGCTCCATTCGATTTATAGCGCCCCTTAATCTTAAATTTGTTCTTACTTGCCTCCTCTAAGGCTGCCGTTTTTGTTTCCTTATAAAGAACATCAAACACATATTTATCTTGATTTTCATTATAAGAACTCGTGTTATTGTAATCTTCATTACCTACAGCCAAACGGTCGAATAAATACTCCCCAAATGGTTCTACCGTTGTGAAAATAATCTTCCCGTTTTGGGGAACAACTGTTATTCCTGGATAAAAATCAAAAAATCCATCCCCCCTATTTTGAGGGTCATTGTTAAAGTTTAGTCTATCTAAATTGAATAACCTTAGAAGCGTTGTGTTTTCTATCAAATCATCAGGAGGCGTTGAAGATGTAATGGGGTTACCATTTATATCAACACCAAAATCGCCACCTACAGGACTAATATAATTGAGTAAAGAGGCTTCATTGTAAAAGATATTCAATCTAAAATCATCCTGAGACAATTGATATGCCCCGGTATCATAGATGTTTTTCATCATTAAATCCCAAATTGGCTGATTGACATTAGTCACTGGGCTTTTCAACATCTTTAAGATCAGACTATTATTGGTAATGGTCGTTATCCCAGTACCTTGATCGGTGTCTACTCCCGTAGCATCTACGCCATCATTGGCAAATTCACCAACCTGATAAACTTGGCCGCCGCTTGTAAATTGAAATGCTACAGCCAGAACTTCATCATTGTTTAATCTTTGATTTAAGGAGATGTATCCTAATTGCGAATTTAAAGTATACTCTTGGCCTTGATTTAATTTTCTTGCATTTTCTAGTTTCGCATAATCCGTTCCCTCATTGACTTGCCCATTTAGAGTTCCAAAACCCTGTTGTACCGTTGCAATATCTCTTATCGCCTCCGTTAAAATAGATCCCGAACCAATAGAGGTTGGGTCAAAATCATTATTACCATTATCTGGAAAAGCATTGGGACCTACATTTATAAAACCTGGCGGAATTGGGTTTAATACAATGTTATTTGCCTCTAGATCAGGGTTTGATTCACCCAAATCTTGCAACGCCACAATATTCCTAACATTGTTAGTTGTATTATTTCTATTGGTGATCCACACTTCAATTCTTGTAATTTGGACATTCGAATTGATGAATGGATAGCTCGCTAAAGCCTTGTTATAGTTGTCACGGAAGTAATGAGATAAAAAGAAGTGCCTATTCTCATCATAATCCCGAGCAAAAAACTCAAATTCTTCCAAAGTCCCACCACCTTGCGCCACTACGGTTCGAGTATCAGACCTTTGTTCTGAGAAGACACCTGTTACTGTTGTCTTTCCAAATTGCAATTGTGTTTTTACACCAAATAAACTTTGAGCTCCAGTAATCAAAGAGCTATTTAAAGGCATGTTTACGTTACCAACCTCAATTTTTTGAATAATATCATCTTCTGTTGGGGTATACTCCAATTTGATAATATTCTGAAAATCAAAAGTTGATTCGGTATCATAATTGGCCGTAACTTGCAGTCTTGTACCTACTTTACCCAATAAGCTAAGGCTAATCCGTTGATCAAAGTCAAACGTAAAATTACTTCTATTTCTAGGCGAAAATGTAGGGTTATCTTGCCGCGTATAAAGAACTCCTAGGTCAATCTCGACTGTACCTTGAGGAACCACATTTATAGTATTACCACCAAAAAGAGTTTCAAATAAACCAGACTTCACATACAATTCTGGTATTAAATTTCGCTGCTCTTCTTCTGACCCCTCCTTTTTTCCATCATAAGCATCGATCTTTTGCTTATAATAAGTCATCATTTCCTCCTTAAGAATCAATTCTTGATACTCTTCAGGAGTTAAAATTAAAGGGTAGTTGATATTAAAATCACCTACTGTTTCCGTATAAATATATCTATCCGTCATAGGGTCATAGGTATATTTTGATACAATGCTATTAGGATTAGGCATTGTCATATTACCCATGGAATACCCAGTTTTAGTAGTGTCTTGAGTCGTCTCATTGGACGGTTCTTGTGAGAAGGCAAGCGAACTCACAAATAGAAAGACAAAAAACAGTAATTTATGGTATGGTTTATTAGTATAGTTGGTTGTCCTCAAAATTGGATTATAAATTTTTTAAAGCCTCTTTAATAATCGCTTCAACACTGGCATCAGGTTGATTTGATGTGATTTTATCCACTACTTTCTCAGATTGTTTTTTATTGAATCCAAGAACCTCTAAAGCAGATAACGCTTCATCCTTATTTGTATTGCTTTTAGCCACCGAAAGTTCATCTATATCATATACTTTCAAAATTTTATCTTTTAAGTCCAAAATAACTCGTTGAGCTGTTTTGGCTCCAATTCCTTTAATGGATTGAATTAAACCTACATCCTCAGTGGCTATACCTTCTCGTACTTGCTTGGGTGTTAATGAAGACAGCATGGTTCTGGCTGTACTTGCTCCAATACCACTAACTGAAATAAGCAATCTAAAAATTTCCCTTTCTGCCAACGATGAAAACCCAAACAATGTATGGGAATCTTCCCTCACTTGAAGATGTGTATACAGCTTTAAATTCTCTTGGTCTGGAATTTGTGAATATGTGTGCAAAGATATATTTAACAAATATCCTACCCCGTGACAATCAATAACCACATCGGTAGGATTTTTTTCGACAAGTTTGCCTTGTATATGTGTAATCATTAAAACTTAATTAACCTCTCAAATGTAATAAAATTATTTGCATTACAAGGATGTACAAGGATTGACTTTAACCTCCTGTTTTTCCTTTTGTTGGGCATCAATTACAGCAATAGCTGTCATGTTTACAATCTCATCTACACTAGCCTCCATTTGAAGAATGTGAGCTGGTTTTCTCAATCCCATCATAATGGGGCCGATGGAATCGGCTTGATTAAGTTCTTTTAATAATTTATAGGTGATATTTGCTGATTCCAAACTTGGGAAAATAAGGGTGTTCACCTTTTTTCCTGCCAATTTTGAGAATGGAAAAATGTCTTGAAGCATTTCATGATTTAACGCAAAATCCGTTTGAAGTTCGCCATCAACAATCATGTCTGGACAAAACCTATGCAAATAAGATACAGCTTCTTGAACCTTGGTAGCTCTAGGATGGTTTGATGAACCAAAATTAGAATAAGACGTCATGGCTATAACCGGTTCAATGCCAAACATTTTAACCACATGTGATGTCATATGGGCTATTTTAGCCAAGTCTTTGGCTGTTGGATCAATATTAATAGACGTATCACTTAAAAACATGGGACCTCTTCTTTGAGTTATCATCAAATTGGTGGTTGCAATTCGAGAAACCCCATCAGCCAAACCTATTAGTTCTAACATAGGCTTCACTACACTTGGATAGCTACTAGTATATCCAGATATCACAGCATCAGCATCCCCAGTATTCACCATCATAGCAGCAAAGTAATTCCTTTCTCGCATTTTCTTTTCGGCGGAATAAAGGGTTACACCTCGTCGCTTTCGGTTTTTCCAATAAGCCTCAGCATATTTATTCTTTCTTTCAAACTCTTCATCAGATTTAGGATCGACAATATCTATGTCAGCCACAAAATCTATCTCTTCCATTAATTTTTTAATGGTTTCCTTTCTACCCAATAAAATCGGAATAGCAATTCCCTCATCATGAACAATTTGAGCTGCCTTTAAAACATCCATTTGATCACCTTCAGCAAAGACTACTCGTTTCGGATTTAATTTGGCTCTATTTACTAATAACCTTACAAGTTTGTTATCATTCCCAAAACGTTCCAACAAGGAATCTGTGTACTTCTCCCAATCTAAAATTGGCTCTGTGGCAACACCACTATCCATTGCAGCCTTTGCAACCGCCGGAGGTACCGTGGCAATTAATCTTGGATCAAAAGGTTTTGGTATGATATAATCTTTGCCAAAGGTTAAGTAAGTTTCCCCGTAAGCTATATTCACCTGCTCAGGAACTGGTTCTTTTGTCAATTTGGCCAAAGCTTTTACTGCGGCCATCTTCATGTCTTCATTGATCTTGGTGGCCCTAACATCTAAAGCGCCTCTAAAGATAAAGGGAAAACCTAAAACGTTATTAACTTGGTTTGGATGGTCACTTCTTCCAGTGGCCATAATAATATCCTTTCTGGTCTTGACAGCCAAATCATAGTCAATTTCGGGATTTGGATTGGCCATCGCAAACACAATAGGATCATTTGCCATCGTTAGCAGCATTTCTGGGGAGACTATATCTGCTGTAGAAAGTCCGATAAAAACATCGGCGTCTTTCATAGCATCTTTAAGGTTGTTCAAATCTTTAGCTGTGGCGAATTCTTCTTTCTCTGGAGTTAAGTTGTCTCTATCCTTTCTAATAACCCCTTTACTGTCCAACATCACCATGTTCTCTGTACTAGCACCACAGGCTTGATAAAGTCTCGAGCAAGAAATCGCCGCAGCTCCTGCGCCACTAATAACTATTTGAACATCTTCAATTTTTTTATTGGCAAGTTCCAAGGCATTGATTAATGCCGCCGCCGAAATGATGGCCGTACCATGCTGATCATCATGCATCACTGGAATGTCCAGTTCTTCCTTTAATCGACGTTCTATCTCAAAAGCTTCTGGAGCTTTGATGTCTTCCAAATTTATCCCTCCAAAGGTGGGTGCTATTTGCTTTACGGTTTGAATAAATTCATCGACATTTTCAGTATCCACTTCTATATCAAACACATCAATATCAGCAAAGATTTTGAAAAGCAGTCCTTTACCCTCCATAACAGGTTTAGATGCTTCTGGCCCAATATTTCCTAGACCTAAGACTGCCGTCCCATTTGAAATCACTGCAACCAAATTCCCTTTGGCTGTATATTTATAAACGTTCTTTTTGTCTTTTTCGATTTCCAAACATGGTTCTGCAACACCCGGCGAATAAGCAAGAGATAAATCTCTTTGACTTGAATATTTTTTGGTGGGAACCACTTTTATTTTTCCTGGAGTAGGTTTGGCGTGATATACTAGTGCCTCTCTACGTCTTCTTTCCTTGCTCATAAAAACTGGATTAATGAGATACAAATGTATGAATAGTATCAGTTAAATCTATTCTTTTAGAAACCTAATATTTCTAGTAAGACCAGAATATTTGGTACGCTTTACAGCCGATTTCTGAAACACCTTTCTAAACGTTTCCTCTGTGAGCTCTTCCCAATCTTTTTTATTCATGTTAAGAAGCTCTTTGTTGGGATTAAATAGAGGTTCTGAATGCGGTTTTGAAAATCGATTCCAAGGACAAACGTCCTGACAAACATCACAACCAAACATCCAGTCATCCATTTTTCCTTTAAACTCTAAAGGCAGATTGTCTTTCAACTCAATGGTTAAATAAGAAATACATTTACTACCATCTACAACATAAGGTTGAATTATAGCTTCTGTAGGACAAGCATCAATACACGCTGTACATGTTCCGCAATGGTCTGTAGTGGGTGAGTCATACTCTAATTCCAAATCAACAATCAATTCGGCTACAAAATAAAAAGAGCCCGCTTTTTGGGTAAGTAGATTACTATGTTTTCCTATCCATCCCAGACCACTTTTTGCAGCCCAAGCCTTGTCTAGCACGGGAGCTGAATCTACAAAAGCTCTCCCTTCAATCTCTCCTATCTCGGTCTGCATAAAACTCAATAACTCCTTAAGCTTCTCTTTAATCACAAAATGATAATCGGTACCATAAGCATATTTAGACAACTTATAGGACCCATCTATTTGCTTTTCTTTAGGATAATAATTCAACAATAGGGAAATAACACTTTTAGAGCCTTCAACTAATTTTGTAGGATCCAACCTTTTATCAAAATGGTTTGTCATATAATGCATTTCTCCATGCATATGTTGGTTGAGCCAATTTTCCAACCTTGGAGCTTCATCTTCTAAGAAGCCCGCTTTGGATATGCCACAGGCCAAAAATCCTAGGCGTTTGGCTTCAGCTTTAATTTGAGCAGTATATTTCGATTTTAAATTCAAGGGAAATCTCTACAAATTAGTTTATACAACATTATAAAAGTCAACCGCAATTGGCAAATTTTCTTTACAAACAACTAGAGTTTTATCATAATTAGGGCTTCTAACATAAAAAAACCGACAGTTTCCTATCGGTTTTATAAGTTACATGTGATGAACTTAAACTATAATAGTCTTCCGGATGAGTCCACTTTAAGGTTTTTTCTTTTTCCGTCTTTCTCAATTCTTACAAAGTAGGCTTTATCTACATTTTTATCATTAAAGTAATTCACTTTGTAAGTTGTTTGTGCTAAGGTCCATCCTTGGTATTGTTTTACAATGGCATTACGAACCTCTCTAGGCAGAAAAACATTGTTATGCTTTTCATAAGACTTAATAATGTTACCCTCATTGTCAAAGGTTGCTAAAACCCGACTGTGATCTCCTCCTTTTTCTTTAAAAAGAACATCCATACTGTCCATCTTTGAATCAAATTCCTCTGATTCTTTAATGTCGTATAAAGCCACCTCCCGCTGCAATTGTTTGACATCATAAGAGGTATTCTGATCAAATACCTGTTCAAAATAATTGGTGTTGACCGGTTTAAAATTGGCTTCCGTCAAATGCACAGCGTAAAAACCTTCTACTTGTGCAATTCCCTGGCTGGTAAAGCTTAAAAACAATAAACTAATACCAATAATTGATAGTTTTTTCATAACTGATCGATTTTAAGATTAATGAATTAAATCATAACCTAAATTGGTAAGTTCACATTAGTGAAGGGCTTTAATGAATTTTCTTTGTTAAATAGTATTTACTGAGTCTGCTTTTTAGATGGATCAAAGCATTAACTTGTCTCGGCAAATAATTTATTATTGATGGAAAGTGTTTCTAAAATTACTTATTAAATCTTTTAAACTGTGTTAATTTTTAATGAATTAAAGTTAATGTTTTGTCAAATTTTTACTTGCCCCAACTCCTTCCTTAGCTTCATAAAAAAGTTTAAATTAAAAAGGTTAGAGTTTTCTTTAGGCAAATTTTTAAATAAACCAATGCAACCAAAATTTTCTGATTATGATATTCATATCTAACAAATTCCTTCAATAATTTGAATTGTATTAATTAGTATGACTTTTAGAGAAGAAAATCAAAAACTTAAACTCCATATTAGGTTTTTAATTTATTCCCAAGTTAATGTTTATCTTCAAAACAGAGTGTTCCTAAAAGACATAATTGTTTTTCTAGAAGACACCACTAGTTTTTTATTTTGGGTGTGCCTAATTTTCTTTTAAAAGTTGTAGCAACAAAAAAAGTCGGAGATTTATCCGACTTTACAAATTCATTCAAACAATTTGTTTTATAGATATTTACGACTATATCCCAAAAGGTGAGCTAGCAACATTATCTACTGTCCATACCTCCCCTGTAAGTGTAACTATAAAAGCCGTGTTCTGCATAAACTCAAGTGATGTTGGACGATCCAACTCATTGGCAATAGTGGTTAACGTTCCATCTTCATTAATTCTAACAAGGGCACCTGTCCCTGGTTCGGCAGCATCACCATCAGTCACCCCTATCCATGAACCTTGTGATAAACCAAATAAAGTTTGACCTCGGCCATATTCAACATCAACAAGCATTGGCGCACCAGAAGCGACATCAATAACTTCTGAAGTATCTGAGATAAATGATACAATTTTACCATCTTCTGGAAAATGAGGAACGGGTCCTGTCTGACTCATATACACCGTATTACCTTTCACTTCTAAACCTGTTGGTACAATATTGTCAAATACTTTAAATATAGTAATATCGCCTTCTAGAGTGACCCTATAAACTCGGTTATGATGCCCATCTGTAACTAAAAAACTTCCTTGATAAGTTTCTATAGCAAATTGCAAACCTTCTGGTAAAAAGAAATCTGTTGTTGGAGGGTAGGCATTAGCAAAAAGACCAATATCTGCAACGACTTCATAACTATTTGGTCCTGTTATTTTGTAAATACCATTGACACTGTCAGACCCAAAAAAACTACCTACAAGAGTGACTAAAGCATAAGCTGTATCGTCTATAAAAACCACATCGGTCACACCTCCTATAGGTACTGGCGACACTGGCAAACCACTTGCAAAGGTTGAAACCTCTCCTGTATTTTTATCAATACGTAAAATACTGCCAGCTGCACCACTTTGAGTCACAAACAAATCACCTCCAGGACCAATTGTACTTCCCATGGCACCACTTGGGAGTGTTGCAAAAAGCATTGGAGCTCCCGGTTCACTATTTTGTTTAAATGCGGTTTCAGTAATTAAAGTGTCTTCTATTTTTTCATCAGAAGTACAAGATATCAGTATCATTGACACAACTGATATTAACATTAAAAAGTTTGTTTTTTTCATGATTAATAGTTTTAAAAATTAATATTCAATTCAATCACTATCAATTACTCTAAAATCTTAAGGAGAAAGGGCAAAGCTCAACCTTTAACTTGGATCCCTAGCAGTAAAATTAATTGAGATTTTAAGGACTTAATATTCTATGAAGACAATAAATTATTCCTAAAAGTCCATTTAGTCATTTTTGCGTAGTTGCGAAGGTGATATTGCAAATGCCTTCTTGAATGACTTACTAAAATGGGAGACATTTTGAAAACCAGAATCAAAAGCAATCTCTGTTACATTCTTATCCGATGTTTCCAAAAGATGCTTTGCATAGGCCAATCTTTTTTCCATTAACCATTTTCCTGGAGTTGTGTTATAATATTTTTTAAAATCGTTTTTAAAAGCCGTAACACTTCTTTGCGCCAACTTGGCAAATTCAGGTAGACTAAGGTGATACATAAAATTGCGTTCCATGATGTGCCTTATGGGCCTTTTGTGTTGACCATCTACAAAATTGAAATAAGCTCTTATGTCTATATTCTGGGAATCCGCCAATATGTTAATGAGTAGTTCTGTTATTTTTAGCTCCAATAAATATTCTGAGGGCGCTTCTTTACCTTGAAAGTAGGATAGTAAAGAATAGAAACTACTTTTAATGATGGGATTGATTTGAATGGTCAAAATCTGGTCGTCAGGTAAGGTCAAGTCAGGCTCAACCTTAAAATTTAGAAGATACTCCTTATAAATCCTTTTCAAAAAATCATCATTGAAATGAAATGCCAGTACTTCCCAATCCATATTTTCAAATAATTCTTGGGTATAAGCTCCTCGGGTGACCAACAAAGCCTCATCATCAGTTAAATACCATGATTTGGCTTGGTAATTCAAACTTTTCTTACCAGATAGCGTAAAATATATCGCATTAAAATGATTGTATAACTGTACTAATTTCTCTGCCTGTGGGCATTTGTAGTGAACAATCAAATTTTCGCCTACAGAGAATTGTTTGAACACATCTGGATGGGACAATTTAAGATCATACACATTGAGCATTTGACAGGTTTTGTTGGTTATATCCCTAAGTTACTAAAAATCAATATCTATTTGAAGTAATTAGCAAACTAATAACAGTTTTGTACGATTTTACCGATGAGCAAAAACCGTGGATCCTATTTCTTAAATAGGACGCTATTTTGGCTGTATATTTTGGTTGATATGGAAAAAATTATGTGGATCATATTTTGTTTTCACCTTTACTAATCTTTCATAATTATCTTTATAGGAAGCCTTAATCCTCTCTTGACCTTCATTCATCATAAAGTTAACATAGGCCCCTCCCATGGCATAAGGCTTCAAAGCATCAAAGTACTTTTTACACCAACTGGTTACTTCATCTGCCTTATTTGGATCAGGGTCTACCCCTACAATCACCTGTGACCATCTTGCTTCGCGGTTGGCCCATGCTGTTTCATTATTTCCCACTTCATGACAGGCCCCATCTATAGGGTAAAGATGGGTCGTTGAGTGCATCGTAGGAATTTGTGATCCATACTCGATATTAACCTTAATGGCTTCGGGAGTCAGTTCCTTGATATAATGAGCTCTCCAATACCATTGTAACCCCGGAGGATATAAACCATCAAACATGGTATTTAAAGCTGTCATGGGAATTTCACCTACAAAATCCAAAATAGGAGGCCCAAAAGCCCTAATAGGTTTAAAAACTTCTTCTCTGCTTTCTTCTGGCCCTGTATAATTCCAAACCACGCCACACACATTTTGATTCCAAAGATGTTCTGGAAATGGTGGTGCAGGTGGTACGGTCAAGAAGGCAAAAAAACCATATAAATCATTAGAAGCACCTTTGGTATAAGCATCATAAAACATGATAGCCTTTTCAGCCATTTCTATAGGCCAAAACATGGGACCTGCATACACATTCTTTATTTCGATCAAATTGAATTTAAAACTAACAACCACGCCAAAATTTCCACCGCCACCTCTTAACGCCCAAAATAAATCTGGGTGGGAATCCTTATTGGCTGTCACTAATTCTCCATTTGCCAAAACCACTTGGCACTCCAATAGGTTATCAATGGTAAGGCCTCCTTTTCTACTTAAATAGCCCAAACCACCTCCTAGTGTAATACCGCCAATTCCAGTAGTTCCTATGATTCCACTTGGTAGTGCCAATCCATGAATATGGGTAGCGGAATCTACATCGGCAAGGGTATTACCAGGTTCTACCAATGCTGTTTTGGTGTTAGGATCAACTTGTAATTGTTTCATTTTAGATAGATCAATAACCAATCCATTCTCGACCAAAGCTAGTCCAGCACCATTGTGTCCTCCACTTCTAATGGACACTTCTAAATTATTCTTTCTAGCAAAATTGACAGAATCCACCACATCATCTATACTTTCACATTGCACTATAAACTCTGGATGCTTATCTATCATTGCATTATAGATCTTACATGCTTCAGGGTATTCTATACTTGATTTTGTAATTACAGAACCTTGAATTTTTTCTTCTAATTGATTAATAGCTTGTCCCATTTTAAAGTTGATTTTAAGTTAAAAACGATACCAATAAAATTAGTTACAACCTTAGAAAAAGTCCACCTCTAATAATTCAAATAGTAACACAAATGATTCAAAATCAAGTTAAATCACTTTGGAAGGGGAGATACCATATTTCTCTTGGAAGCACTTTGTAAAATAAGATGGGTTGCTGTAGCCCACTTCCAATGCTACTTGAGAAACATTTAAATCATTGTTTTTCAAAAGCCCCATGGCTTTCTTCATTTTGATATCTCTAATAAAAGTATTGGGAGATCTACCTGTTAAACCTGTAATTTTTCTATAGAGTTGGGGTTTAGACACCCCTATGGTTTGACTTATATTTTGAATGTTTAGGTCTTGTTTGGCGATATTCTCTTCAGCATATTTTAAAAACTGTTGCACAAAAAGTTCCTGGCGTTGATTGATCACCTTTACATTAGAATTTTCTTTAAATTCTGAATTACCATTTATTAATTTCTGAAAAGATTTGGAAAGAACTATTCCATTAGGGCCTGCCAATAAACTTAAATGTTTCGCATAATCTATGGCTTCTTCAAAGAAACCTTCCTTATGTGTTACTGGCTGACCTTCGTTTATACCAATGCGAACCTCAAAATCAGAATAGTCTTGCTCTTGATTACAAATTGTATTTTGGATATTGATGGCGCAATGCAACGCCATTAAATCATCAGAAAAAACAAAAATTAAAACATCATCAAAATCATTTTTGATTTCACGTCCTCCAAAATTTTCAACAATACTTAAAGCCTTACGCTTAGGGAAATTGGTGAATTCAAATAAAGAAATATCTTGAATATGCTTTTGATTGGTTTTAACAACGGCGTCCACAATCATGATATATCTAAACCCTGTATCTACTTCCCCAGAATTCTGATATACTAAACCATGGTTAATGTTATTAGAATTACCTAAGATTAAATCCAATATTCCTGGTTCTACTTCAATGATGTTGCAAGCTACGTCTCCATGTGCCTCTCTATGAACTTGAACACAAGCTTCGGGATTTGGTCCTTCAATCAAACAAAAAATGGTCCCTTCCTTTTCATTGACCCAAAACTGGTGGTAAACCACGCCATATTTATCCTGTGTTTTCTTATCGGCCATATGAGCCTGTTTAACCTCTTCAATGGTTATACTAGGAAACTGGTGATAATCCATGTATAATGGCATAGTACAAATTGTTTGGAGGTTCAAAGGGATGGTAAATCAAGGAATTGATTTAAAGATACGAATTTAAATCCAATAGAAGCGATTTCCAATACGAAGATATTCCTTGGAGGACTTTGTAAACGGAATAAAGAAACTAGCTCTTGAGTGCTTAAAAAAGGCCTCCTTGAAAGCCTCCTTTGGTTCTTCCTAAATGATGGTAGGCCTTTTCTGTGACTTCACGACCTCTTGGAGTTCTAATAATAAAACCTTGTTGAATAAGAAACGGTTCGTAGACTTCCTCTATCGTTTCGCCACTTTCAGATACCGCGGTTGCCAAGGTGGTGATGCCTACTGGCCCACCTTTGAACTTGTCAATAATGGTGGTCAAAATTTTATTGTCCATCTCATCCAGACCATGAGCATCTACATTAAGTGCTTCCAAAGAAAACTTGGCAATTTTTATATCTATTGAACCATTACCTTTTATCTGGGCAAAATCTCTAACCCTTCGTAAAAGGGCATTGGCAATCCTCGGTGTCCCCCTACTTCTTCCAGCAATTTCAATAGCGGCTTCCATGGAAATAGGCACCTTTAAAATGGCGGCACTTCTTTGAATAATATCTGTAAGTAATTCCGTTTTATAATACTCCAATCTACTACTAATCCCAAATCTAGCTCGCATGGGTGAGGTAAGTAATCCAGACCTTGTAGTAGCACCAACTAAGGTAAAAGGATTTAAATTGATTTGAACCGTCCTAGCATTGGGCCCTGATTCAATCATAATGTCTATCTTATAATCCTCCATGGCGGAATAAAGATATTCCTCAACAATGGGGCTTAACCGATGTATTTCATCAATGAACAATACATCTCTTTCATCCAAATTGGTTAATAGACCAGCAAGGTCACCTGGCTTGTCTAAAACAGGACCTGAGGTCACTTTTATACCCACATTTAGTTCGTTAGCTAATATATGAGCCAAAGTTGTTTTTCCGAGCCCTGGAGGCCCATGAAAAAGCGTATGATCTAAGGCTTCATTTCTAAGGTTGGCCGCCTTAACAAACACATGAAGATTCTCCAGAACTTGATCCTGCCCAGTAAAATCATCAAAAGACAAGGGTCTTAACTTCTTTTCAACATCCAGTTCCTCTGGAGAAAAGTGATCATTTGATGGTTTTAGATTTTCGTTCATACATCACAAAGATAACAAAAAGCCTTTCAGAGTCTGAAAGGCTTTTTGAGTTTATATTGTAAAGAATATTAGTGTTGTAATTCTTCTTCCCCATCCATAAGAGGAATGTTTTGCGGCACAAAGTCTGCCTCGTGTCCAGGCTTGCTATAGTCATAAGCCCAACGGTGAACATGAGGAATGGCTCCTGGCCAGTTTCCGTGGATATGTTCTACTGGAGTAGTCCATTCCAAAGTATTCGATTTCCATGGGTTTTGCTCTGCTTTCTTTCCGAAGAAAATACTTGAAAAGAAGTTGTAAAGGAAAACCAATTGGAATGCTGCTCCAACTAAAGCAAACACAGTAATAACTACATTCACATTTGCTAAATCATCAAACAATGGGAAGTTAGAGTTTGTATAATAACGTCTTGGTAAACCAGCCATTCCAATAAAGTGCATCGGGAAGAATACCCCATAAGCACAGATAGCTGTCACCCAGAAGTGAATATAACCTAAGTTTTTATTAAGCATTCTACCAAACATTTTAGGATACCAGTGGTAAATACCAGCAAACATTCCATAAAGTGCAGAAATACCCATTACCAAGTGGAAGTGAGCAACAACAAAATACGTATCGTGTACATTGATATCTAAGGCACTATCTCCTAAAATGATACCTGTTAAACCACCAGTGATAAAGGTTGAAACCAAACCAATCGAAAATAACATAGCTGGATTCAACTGAAGATTACCTTTCCACAGGGTCGTAATATAGTTAAATGCTTTTACTGCAGATGGAATAGCAATCAATAAAGTCGTAAAGGTAAATACAGATCCTAAGAATGGATTCATACCCGAAACGAACATATGGTGCCCCCATACAATAGTTGATAAAAATGCAATAGCTAAAATAGACGCTACCATCGCTCTATAACCAAAGATTGGTTTTCTAGAGTTTGTAGCAATAATTTCAGATGTAATACCCAAAGCAGGAAGTAATACAATATATACCTCAGGGTGTCCTAGGAACCAGAATAAATGTTCAAATAAAACTGGAGAACCAC
This sequence comes from Mangrovimonas sp. ST2L15, assembly GCF_001280515.1. GTDB lineage: Bacteria > Bacteroidota > Bacteroidia > Flavobacteriales > Flavobacteriaceae > Mangrovimonas > Mangrovimonas futianensis. The sequence goes on from NZ_LBIQ01000030.1 coordinate 41,216, forward strand.
CTTGATAATGTAACACCTCTCCTTGAATAAAGATATCAGATAAGAAGAATGAAGTACCAAAACTTCTATCCATGATTAACAATAATGCAGCTGACAATAATACTGGGAAAGAAACTACCCCAATGATAGCCGTTACAAAGAATGCCCAGATTGTCAATGGTAATCTAGTCATTGACATCCCTTTAGTTCTTAAGTTAATCACCGTTACGATATAGTTCAATGATCCTAACAAAGAAGATGCAATAAAGATGGCCATAGATACCAACCACAATGTCATACCGGCACCAGAACCTGGTTGCGCTAAAGGTAATGCACTTAATGGAGGATAAATGGTCCAACCAGCAGCAGCAGGTCCTGTTTGAACAAACAGAGAAATAACCATGATCACACTTGATAAGAAAAACAACCAGTATGAAACCATGTTTAAGAAACCTGATGCCATATCACGAGCACCAATTTGTAATGGAATTAAAAGGTTACTAAACGTACCACTCAAACCAGCAGTTAAAACGAAGAAAACCATAATGGTACCATGTATGGTAACCAATGCCAAATAGATATCAGCATCCATAACTCCTTCTGGAGCCCATTTGCCCAAAAGAGCCTCAAAAATCACATTTGGTTCTTCTGGCCAGGCAATTTGCATACGAAATAACAAGGACATAATAATCCCGACAACTCCCATGATAGTACCTGTAATAAGATACTGCTTAGCAATCATCTTGTGGTCTTGACTAAAGATGTATTTGGTTACAAATGTCTCTTTATGATGATGTCCATGATCGTCGTGAGCGTGAGTATCTGCGTGTGTTGACATAATCTACTTTCTATATACTTTTTAAAACCTTATTACTTATTTAAAGAATCTTTAAACTCTTTTTGTTCTTTTAACCAAGCTTGGAATTCCTCCTCAGTTTCAACTACAATTTTCATTTGCATGTTGTAATGAGACTTCCCGCAAATTTTGTTACATAATAAAAGATAATCAAATTCATATCTTTCTAAAGCTTCTTCGCCACTAGCAACCAATTCTTTGCTGTTCTCAACTCTAATTTCATTGATATGCTCTACTTTTTCAATGATATCTTGATTTTGTCTCATTTCTGCAGTAGTCACAGTAGGTGTAAAAGCAAACTGAGTAATCATACCAGGTACACAGTTCATTTGAGCTCTAAAGTGAGGCATATAAGCTGAGTGTAAAACATCCTGTGATCTCATTTTGAATAGAACTTTACGCCCTTTTGGTAAATGCAGTTCTTTGACAATAATATCATCTTGTGCATTCGGGTCAGCTTCGTCCACACCAAGTACGTTGGCCTTGTCTATATCAATTAATCTTACGTTAGCTTTACCTAAGGTATTGTCTGCACCACCATATCTAGCAGTCCAGTTAAATTGTTGTGCATATAACTCAATAACCAATGGATCTTCATCTTCACTTACATTCATGATACTATTCCAAGTAAACAAACCGTAAATGATAAGACCAGCCAATGTGATTACAGGAATAATGGTCCAAATAGCCTCTAATGTATTATTATCAGCATAGAACAAAGCTTTTCTTCCCTTTTCACCCTTGTATTTGAAGGCGAACCAGTGAAGTAAAAATTGGGTTAAAATTTGAACTGCAAAAATGATGACCAATGATATAACCATCAAGTTATCAATTTGAGGTCCGTGTTCTGAAGCAGAATTTGATAGCAAAGGTAAATCTCCCCACTTCACCACACTTACAATAGTGATTAAGTAGATGAAGGCCAAGAAGGCTAGCATCAAATATCCATTCAATTTATTATCCTTATCTGTTGCTACTTGGCTATTGGAAGCTCCTACTTGAGCTAAATCAAAGATTTTTACCATTTGCCAAATCGCAACTCCTATAAAAACCAGAATTATGATCGTAAAAAAAGCTGTCATTGTCTTTTCTCTTCTTTAATTAATTTTAATAATGGAAATGTTCACTTTCCTTAATGAATGGATTTCTTTTAACTACTAGTGGCGCCTTGGTAAGTGCGGTAAACACAATAAACAAGAATAAACCACCAAATAACATAACTGCTCCAATTTCTGGGATACCGATAAACCATCTATCTCCAACAGTTGCAGGCATAATCATGTTAAATACATCAATATAGTGACCCGCTAGGATAATAAGACCAGCCATAACTACAAACCAAGGAATACGTTTGTAATCGCTGTTCATTAATACCAATAATGGGAATATAAAGTTCATAACCAACATTCCAAAGAATGGTAATTTATAATCTTCAATTCTAGTTACAAAATAGGTAACCTCTTCTGGTATGTTTGAATACCAAATCAACATAAATTGAGAGAACCATAGGTAGGTCCAAAAAATGGAGATACCAAACATAAATTTAGCCAAGTCATGTAAATGACTATCATTTACTTGCTCTAAGTATCCTCTTGATTTCAAATACATGGTAATTAGAGCAATTACTGTAATTCCACTTACAAACATACTAGCGAATACATACCATCCAAACAAGGTACTAAACCAGTGCGGATCAACACTCATTATCCAATCCCATGACATCATAGATTCTGTGTAAATAAAGAACACTAAAAATCCAGCTGAGATTCTAAAAGTCTTTTTGAAATAACTATCATCGGTTGCGTTGTCTTGTGCAATGGTAAATTTTCTTGCAAAGTGACGGTAAAGTGACCAACCAGCCAAGAAAATAAATCCTCTTACAGCAAACATAGGAAGGTTTAACCAACCTGATTTCCCTTGAATTAATTTATCATGTGCCACTACATCTGGATCCATCCAAACAAATATGTTATAATGCCCTATAGTTCCCGATGCAATTGCAATCAATAATACAATGATCCCTCCAGGAAGTACATATGAAGTAATTCCTTCCATCACTCTAAACAATACGGGAGACCAACCTGCTTGTGCCGCAAACTGAATCGCGTAAAAAGCTAAAACCCCTAAACCTATCATAAAGAAAAAGAAGGCTCCTACATACAGTGCAGACCAAGGTCTGTTTGATATTTGATGTTGCACGTGTTCAACATGTGCTTTATGTTCGTCTACTTTTTGCTCACTAGCCATTTCTTCATGTGTATCTAAGTCAGTTTTGACTGCTTCATGATGACCATTAAGCGAGGTAACTTCCTCCGTAGCTTCTTCACCATGACCACCTCCATGATGTGCTGCTTCTTCTGCAAGCATGGTTTCTACTTCTTCAAAAGATTTGTGGGAAGTCATAAAACCAATTCCTACACCTATTAGGCCTAAAATAATTAAGGCTATAGAAAATATCTTTATTTTACTTGAGATTGTGTACATATCTATAAAATAATCTTATTCTTTCTTATTTTTCTAAGTTAGCTTTTAGGTCTAATACATAAGCTACTACTTGCCAACGTTCTTCTTCGTTCAACTGATTAGCATAAGAACCCATGGCATTTTTACCGTAATAAATGGTGTGATAAACACTACCCTCATTGATAGCTCTACCCGCGTCATCATAACTTGGTATCCCAAGTATTTTTTCACGCTTTACCAAATTACCTTGTCCGTCACCTTTTGTTCCATGACAAATACCACAGTAAACATTATAAAGCTCCTTACCTCTATTAAGATCAACCATTGTAGAATCCAATGGGTTTTTCAAAGTAGCTTTCGCTAAGTCATACCCTTCAGTAGAACCTTCTATATCAAAAGGTATATGTCCTCTAGCCACACTACCTTCTGCAGGTAATTGAGCTTCTACACCATTAGAAAAAGCCTCAGATTCCATATAAGGCTCATAACCTACCGGCTCATACATATTAGGCATAAACTGGAAATTAGGTCTAGAATCTTTCTTACATGCTACAACCGTTAATAAAACTGTTGCTATAACCGTTATTTTAAATAAGCTCTTCATAATATATTAGTGCGCTTCTTTTTCAATTACTTTGATTTCAACTGCTCCAGTTTCACTCAAAAGATCTGTTAATGATTTCTCGTTTCCAGATAAAGCCACTTCCATAAGGAAATGATCATCCGTAGTTCTAGGATCTGGATTCTCAGCGTTTTTAAATGGCCACATTTTACTTCTTAAATAGAAAGTGATTACCATTAAGTGAGCTGCAAAAAATACAGTAAGCTCAAACATAATAGGTACAAATGCAGGCATGTTTTCAATAAAGCTAAAACTTGGTTTACCACCAATATTTTGAGGCCAATCTTGAATCATTATAAAATTCATCATGGTAATGGCCACTGTTAAACCAACACATCCGTATAAGAATGATGCAATTGCAATTCTTGTAGGTGCTAATCCCATGGCTTTATCTAACCCGTGAACTGGGAATGGCGTATAAATCTCTTCGATGTGATACTTCTCTGCCTTAACTTTTTTAACAGCAGACATCAAGATATCGTCGTCGTTATATATAGCGTGTATAACTTTTGATGCTTCCATTGCCTAAGATTAGTTTATTAGTTGTTTTGCTTGACCAGACCAATCATCTCTTTCCGCTCTTCCAGGGAATAAGCCAGTGATCTCATCAATTAAATCATATTCTCTTTTTGTCATTCTACTCACTTGTAAAAAGGTGTAGATTCCAATACTATTTAGAGCTTCTTCCATTTTTGGACCAACTCCATTAATTCTCTTCAAATCATCTGCAGCTTCCGTAGTTGGGTCAAATTTACCAACACTTGCCAATAGACTATCTACCTTTTCAGCATGTGCCACTGTAAGATGAGATTCTGCCGTCTCTTGTGGTAACTTATAAACAGAAGTTCTTTCATCTGCACCAGTTCCCACTAAACTTTCACCAGCTTCTCTAATTCTCTTATATCGTTGTCCTGAAGATTTCAAAATCGTTTTTACTTCTGCCTGAGCGATAACAGGGAAGGTTCTTGAATACAATAGGAATAACACGAAGAAGAAACCTATTGTACCAATGAAAATTCCAATATCAACAAAGGTTGGAGAGAACATCGTCCAAGAAGATGGTAAGTAATCTCTGTGCAATGAAGTCACGATAATTACAAAACGTTCAAACCACATACCGATGTTTACAACAATAGAGATAAAGAAAGAGAACATAATACTTGTTCTCAATTTCTTGAACCACATGAACTGAGGTGAGAAAACGTTACAAGTCATCATAGACCAGTAAGCCCACCAGTAAGGTCCTGTTGCTCTATTCAAGAAAGCATATTGCTCATATTCCACTCCAGAATACCAAGCTATAAATAACTCAGTAATATATGCCACACCTACGATAGATCCCGTAATCATGATTACAATATTCATCAATTCGATGTGTTGCACAGTAATATAGTCTTCTAGGTTACAAACCTTTCTCATAATAATAAGAAGGGTGTTTACCATCGCGAATCCTGAGAAAATCGCTCCCGCTACGAAATATGGTGGGAAGATAGTCGTATGCCATCCTGGAATTACCGAAGTAGCAAAGTCAAAGGATACAATGGTGTGTACAGAAAGTACAAGTGGTGTTGCCAAACCGGCTAATACCAAAGATACTTCTTCAAAACGTTGCCAATCTTTTGCTCTACCAGACCAACCGAAACTTACTAGAGAGTAAATTTTCTTTTGGAACGGTCTAACAGCTCTATCACGAATCATCGCGAAATCAGGAAGCAAACCAGTCCACCAGAATACCAATGATACTGATAAGTATGTAGAAATCGCAAATACGTCCCAAAGTAATGGCGAGTTAAAGTTAACCCATAAAGAACCAAACTGATTCGGAATTGGTAATACCCAATATCCTAACCAAGGACGACCCATGTGGATTACAGGGAACAAACCTGCTTGTACTACAGAGAAGATGGTCATTGCTTCTGCAGAACGGTTGATTGCCATTCTCCACTTTTGGCGGAATAATAAAAGTACTGCAGAAATCAAGGTACCTGCGTGACCAATACCTACCCACCAAACGAAGTTGGTGATATCCCAGGCCCAACCAACGGTTTTATTTAAACCCCAAGTTCCAATACCGGTAGATATGGTGTAAATGATACATCCTAATCCCCAAAGAAAAGCTACTAGTGAAATACTAAATACAATCCACCACTGCTTGTTTGCTTTACCTTCAATAGGTCTTGCCACATCCACAGTAACATCGTGGTATGATTTTTCGCCCGTAACTAAAGGTCTTCTAATAGGTGCTTCGTAATGAGACGCCATAATTAATTTATAATTGTTTCTTCGTTAATTTATGCTTCAGTTGTATTTCTCACTTTCACTTGATAAATCACATTTGGTTTAGTACCAACATGCTCAAGTAAATGATACATACGATTATCTTCTTTCAGGTGTGCCACCTTACTTTCCTTATCGTTGATATCTCCAAATACCATTGCTCCACTACTACAAGCAGCAGAACAAGCTGTTTGGAATTCACCGTCTTTTACCGGACGTCCATCACGTTTTGCATCCAAAATAGTCTTTTGAGTCATTTGGATACACATAGAACATTTTTCCATCACACCACGAGAACGTACAACCACATCTGGGTTAAGTACCATACGACCTAAATCATCATTCATGTGGTAATCAAACTCGTCATTATTGCTATATAAGAACCAGTTGAAACGACGCACTTTATAAGGACAGTTGTTAGCACAATATCTTGTACCTACACAACGGTTATAAGCCATGTGGTTTTGACCTTGACGACCGTGAGAAGTTGCCGCTACTGGACAAACAGTTTCACATGGTGCGTGATTACAGTGCTGACACATTACTGGTTGGAAAGCTACTTGTGGATTGTCAGATGCATGTTCCATCTCCCCAAACTCACTTAATGAACTTCCTAATCCTGAAATGTTATCTTTCTTGTCATTATCTCCAGCAAATGATTCTTCTGAAGAGTAATATCTATCTACACGTAACCAGTGCATATCACGGCTACGACGTACTTCTGATTTACCTACTACTGGCACGTTGTTTTCTGCATGACATGCAATCACACAAGCTCCACAACCTGTACAGGCATTCAAGTCAATTGATAAGTTGAAGTGGTGACCGATTGAGCGATCAAACTCATCCCATAAATCAACTTTGGGATCAGTTACAGGGGTTTCAACGTGGTTTAAAGATACTTGAGGCACTTCATTCCAATGATGTTTATCCTTGGTATTGAAGATTTCTAAAGTTGTTTCTTTCACGATGTCACCACGCCCCATTAAGGTGTTGTGCAACTGAACACAAGCAAATTCATGCTCACCTGCCGCAGCAGAAACAGTTACAGATTGAACTGAGTCAAAGTTTTGGTAAAATGGGTAAGCATTAACTCCTGTTTTCATTTCATCCTTTAATCCGGCAGTTCTACCGTAACCAAAAGACAATCCAACAGAACCATTTGCTTGACCTGGTTGAATTAAAACAGGTACATTCTTAACAGTCACACCGTTTACAGTAACATCGGCATAACTTCCGTTAAGCGCACCGTTTGAAACGTGTTTATTCATCAAACCTAACTTCTCAGCATCAGTTCTAGAAACTGTCAAATAGTTATCCCATGACACACGCGAAATTGGATCAGGGAATTCTTGTAACCAAGGGTTATTAGCTTGTTGCCCATCACCCATACCTGTTTTGGTATACAAGGTTAATTCAAGTCCTTGACTTGAAGCATTTGCCAATGCCTTAGCTGCAGCTCCTGCAGAAATTGCAGTAGTAGTCGAAGCACTAGCTTCACCATCACTAACAGTTTTAGTTGTTGTAGAAGTAACGTATTCGTCTTGATCTTCCTTAGCTAAACCAACCCCTACAGCCGCATCATGGATAATTTCTCCTACTTTAGTTCTTTCCTTCTTATCCTTAAGTGAAGTAGTTGTCGTTTCTTCGGTATGGTATGAACCTGTTCCAGCAGGACCAGATACCAATCCACCAGCAACAAAAACACCATCATGAAGCGCTTGGTTAAATGAAGCACCACCTAATAGTCCGCCTCCCCAAGTCTCCTTAATATAGGTATGCAATTTTGTTGCATTTCCATTCCACTTTAATAAAGCTTCCTGAAACTGTCTAGTGTCAAACAACGGACGGATGGTTGGTTGTGTTAAGGCAAAATGTCCTTTTTTAAACTCCACATCACCCCATGCTTCTAAATAATGAGGTGCCGCTGCGATATATTGTACTTTTGAAGAAGTTTCATCTTCTTTCATTGAGAAGGCAACCGATAATTCTACATTACCTAAACCTTCAGCAAATTCTGAAGCATTTGGTAAGGTATACATTGGGTTAACACCACTCATGATGATAGCTCCCACACTCCCAGATTTCATATCTGAGATCAATTGAGCTACTTCTTCAGTTCTTCCTTGTTTTGTTTTTATTGGAGTAGCTGGGTCAAATGCCTTACTTCCTAAAGATTCATTGATGGCAAAAACAACCGTTTGTGCATTTATATCTTGAATCCCAGTAACAACGACTCCTTTGCTACCAGCTTTTTTAAGTGCTGCTGCCGCTTTAGATACAGCTTCGTCTGCTCCTTTAGGCAATTCACCAGAAACAGAACCTCCAACAACTTGTGAATATAATTTAGCCAAAGCTACCTTTTGCTGAGAAGGCGTCAAAGGCACACGCTTATCAGCGTTAGCACCAGTCAAAGACATGTTTGCTTCAAATTGGAAATGTTGAGACATTTTTCCATGTTCTGGAACACGTCCTTTAGCATAACCTGAATCAAAACCGCCACCTTGCCAGTCACCTAAGAAATCTGCTCCAAAGGATACAATGGTACTAGCTTTAGAAAAATCATAATCTGCCAAACCTCTTTCACCATATTGAGCTTCAAAGGCATCCAGTGCCGCTGATTCATTAACAGAATCGTAAGACACATGCTTGACATTATTATATTTTGTTTTGAATTCAGCAATTAATTTTTCAGTAGACGGACTAGCGAATGTTTGCGTGAACAATGCTATTTGCTTTCCTGAATTGCTGATTTCAGTTAATTTTTGGTTTACTTCACTATCAAATGCATCCCAAGTGATGGCTTTCCCTTCTTTCATAGGGCCCTTAACACGTAGGCTATCATACAATCCTAATACAGATGCATTCACTCTTGCATTGGCACCACCATTAGTAGATGCTAAGCTATTATTAAGGATTTTTATTGGACGGCCTTCACGGGTTTTCACTAAAACGCTAGCAAAATCAAATCCATCTGCAATAGTGGTTGCATAGTAATTCGCTTTTCCAGGAATAATCTCCTCTGGTTGAACTACGTAAGGAATTGATTTAATTACTGGCCCTTCACAGGCAGCTAAAGAAGCTGCAGCCGTACTAAAACCAACGTATTTTAAGAAATCACGACGTGTTGTTTTAGAGCTTTCCAAGGATTCTTTATTTCCTAAAAACTCATCCGTAGGAATCTCCTGAACAAATTCGTTCTGTTTTAGCGTCTCAACAATAGAGCTATTTTCATTTAGCTCCTCAACACTTTTCCAGTATTTCTTGTTTGATGACATATGATAAAATTGAATTACTTCTTAGTTAAAATTAATAGTGACACTTACCGCATTCTAATCCACCCATTTGGGCAGCTGTAAGCTCCTCTACTCCATATTTCTTAGATAACTGCTCATGGATTTTTTCATAATATCCATTGTCTTTAACTTTCACATTAGTTTCTCTGTGACAGTTAATACACCACCCCATTGTTAAAGGCGAGTACTGATACATGATTTCCATGGTTTCAACTGGGCCGTGACAAGTTTGACACTCCAATCCAGCAACGGTAACGTGTTGTGAGTGGTTGAAGTAAGCAAAATCTGGAAGATTGTGAATTCTTACCCACTTGACCGGCTGAGTTTCCCCAGTATACTTTTGATCGGCATCATTCCAACCAACAGCAGCATATAATTTTTTGATTTCTCCATCATAGAAATCTTTAGAGTACTCTGGAGATGTTTCTCCATTGTATTCGTAAATAGATTTGTGACAGTTCATACAAACGTTCAATGATGGAATACCTGAAGTCTTACTAACACGCGCAGATGAGTGACAATATTTACAATCTACTCCATTGTCACCAGCGTGGATTTTATGCGAGAAATGAATAGGTTGCACTGGTTGATAACCTTGATCAACACCAACCTGCATTAAATAACCGTAAACAAAATAGGCTCCAGCTAATAAAAAGAAAATAGCCGTTACCAAAACCAAAAATTGGTTTTGAGCAAACGCCTTCCAAAGCGGAAGTCCTTTTTGATGCTCCGGCAAAGCCACTCCTTTTTCAATAGCAAACCTGTTAAGGGTTTTTCTAACAAGGATTAAAGCAAAAGCCAATAAAGCAAATAAGATAGCTAAAGCACCAAGTATTAATTGGTTTGAAGTTCCAGAATCACCAGAACCTTGAGCAACTCCTACTTGTGCTGTTTGATCATTGGTAGGTGCAGCTGGCTCTTCAGCAGTATAAGCCAAAATATCATCAATATCTTTTTCTGATAATTGCGGGAACGGTGTCATGGCTGCACCAGCATATTCATCATAAATTTTCTTGGCATAAGCATCTCCAGAACCGATAACACCTGGACTGTTATGAATCCAATCGTAAAGCCAGGTTCTGTCTAAACCTTGCTCATCAGCCAAACGCTGCTCCACCTTACGTAAGGCAGGACCAGTCATTTTCTTGTCAAGCTTATGACAAGCGGCACAATTGGCATTAAATAGTTGCTTCCCTTTTGCTGGATCGCCTTCTTGCGCCAAAAGGGATGTTGAAATCGTCAATAAAAATATCAAGCTGGCATGAAGAAACCTCCTGCTTAATCTACGGTGAGTCACCTGTTTCATATTATTGGTTGAATTAACTTCTAAACTCTGGTACGATTTTTTCATTAATGGTAATAAAAAAATACAGTTATAAAATCTCGGACAAAAGTAACATTTAAAGTCCATTCTAAAAATGTTACAGAAGTGTTAAACACTAATTTAGAGAAATTCTAAATAATAAAATTTATTCAATATTGTTTATTAAGACATACATTTGTATTAAATAAATTCGCTTATGTTGAAACCAAATCAAATCAAACTGAATCTAAGTATCTTGATTACTGTTATTTGTATGGGTACTGGATTTTCTCAATCGGGAAAGGTCGAAATCAATCAGGATAAAAAAATAGATCAGCTTTTTGCCTTAAAAAAAGAGGTAAATGCCTCTAATGAATATTCAGACCGATATAAAATTCAAATTTTTTCTGGAAATTTAAGTGGTGCTGAAAAATCAGTTACTGAATTCAGGAAAAAATACGAAAGTTGGTCTTGTAAAATGGATTTTGAAACACCTAATTATAAGGTGCGTGTTGGAAACTTTAGAAGCCGCTTGGAAGCAGATAAAGCTCTAGCTACAATAAAAAAAGAATTTCCTGCAGCATTTATATTCAAACCCAAAAGGAGATCCTAATAAGTCATAAAAAAAGGGCGGTTTTTCAACCGCCCTTTTTAATTTTATGGAACTTTATTTAAGTTTCTTTTTTACCTCAACTTCTTGGAATGCTTCAATGATATCACCTTCCTGAATATCGTTATAATTTTTCACCTGCATACCACAATCGTATCCTTTAGAAACTTCCTTAACGTCATCCTTAAATCGTTTCAATGAAGTCAATTCTCCAGTGTAAATTACCACACCATCTCTAATAAGTCTAACTCCTGAATTTCTATATATTTTACCGCTAGTAACCATACATCCTGCAATGGTTCCAACTTTAGAAATCTTAAAGGTTTCTCTTATTTCAGCAGTACCAGTAACTTCTTCTTTCAGCTCTGGAGATAACATACCTTCCATCGCATCCTTCAAATCATTGATGGCGTCGTAAATAATCGAATATGTTCTGATGTCGATTTCTTCCTTATCAGCTATTTGTCTGGCGTTACCCATAGGTCTTACATTAAACCCGATGATAATCGCATCTGAAGCAGAAGCTAATAGCACATCACTTTCGGTAATGGCACCAACACCTTTATGGATAATATTTACTTGAATTTCTTCAGTTGAAAGTTTTTGGAATGAATCTGTTAAGGCTTCTACGGAACCATCCACATCCCCTTTAAGGATAATATTAAGTTCTTTAAAGTCACCTAAAGCAATACGTCTTCCAATTTCGTCAAGAGTTATATGACGTTGTGTTCTTACAGATTGCTCACGTTGTAATTGGGTACGTTTTGCAGCAATAGACTTGGCTTCTCTTTCATCATCAAAGACATTGAATTTATCACCTGCCTGAGGAGCACCATCCAACCCAAGAATAGATACTGGAGTCGCAGGTCCTGCTTCAAACACATCATTACCTCTTTCATCATGCATTGCTTTTACCTTACCACTGTGTTTACCAGCTAGAACGTAATCGCCTATTCTCAAAGTTCCTGAAAGAACTAAAATGGTAGCTACATAACCCCTTCCTTTGTCCAGGAATGCTTCTACAATAGTTCCAGTAGCATTTTTATCAGGATTTGCTTGAAGTTCCAATAGTTCGGCTTCTAACAATACTTTTTCTAATAGTTCAGCAACACCTTCCCCTGTTTTAGCTGAAATATCTTGGGATTGAATTTTTCCACCCCAATCTTCAACCAATAGGTTCATATTTGCCAACCCTTCTTTAATCTTGTCCGGATTTGCTGTTGGCTTATCAATTTTGTTGATTGCAAAAATAATAGGCACTCCCGCTGCTTGAGCATGGGCAATGGCCTCTTTAGTTTGCGGCATGATGTCATCATCAGCTGCAACCACAATAATAGCAATATCGGTAACTTGAGCACCACGAGCACGCATCGCTGTAAAGGCCTCGTGACCTGGTGTATCTAAGAAAGTGATTTTTTGACCATCTTCTAAGCTCACCCCATAAGCACCAATGTGCTGCGTAATTCCTCCAGATTCACCAGCAATCACATTTTCTTCACGAACATAATCCAATAATGATGTTTTACCGTGATCTACGTGTCCCATCACCGTAACAATAGGAGCTCTGTGTTTTAAATCTTCTGGTTTGTCTTGTACCTCTTCAAAAGATTCCTCAATATCGGCAGTTACAAATTCTACTTCATAACCGAATTCTTCGGCAACAATTGAAAGAGTTTCTGCATCCAGTCTTTGGTTCATGGTAACCATCATACCTAAAGACATACATGCTGAAATAATTTTAGTTACAGGAACATCCATCATAGTTGCTACTTCACTTGCTGTAACAAACTCTGTTACTTTAAGCTTTTTGCTTTCTGCTGCTTCTGCACGTAATTCTTTTTCAGTCTGCTCTCTATGTTGCTCTCTTTTCTCTCTACGATACTTGGCTCCTTTACCTTTAGAGGATTTACCTTGAAGTTTCTCTAAAGTCTCTCTAATTTGCTTTGATACTTCTTCTTCACTAGGCTCTTCTTTCAAGATTGGGCGTTTTCCTTTACCTCCTGGTTTAGGTTTCCCTTTGAATCTGTCGTTATTTCTATCTCCGCCTTGTCTATTGTCTACACCAACACCACCTTTACTGATTCTCCTTCTTTTCTTTCTAGCTGAATTATCACCAGCCTTTTTGTCATCATCCTTTTTGACCTCTTTCTTTTTCTTTGGTTTGTTAAATTGAGACAAGTCAATTTTCTCACCAGTGATATTAGGTCCAGAAAGTTTTTTGTATTGGGTCTTCAATTTTTCAGGTTTCGGATCGCCATTTTCATCTAGCTCGACTTCCACCTTTTTAACTGGAGCCTCCTCTGGCTTTTTAACCTCTTGTTTAGGAGCGACTTCCTTTACAGGCTCCTCCTTCTTAATTGGGGCAGGCTCTGGCTTAATTTCTTCCTTGGCAACCGGAGCTTCTTGAGGTTTTTCTTCCGCTTTTACTGGTTCAACAACCGGAGTTTCCTCTTCCTTGACCTCTTCTTTCTCAGGAGCCTTTTCTTCCTTTTTCTTAGGTTCAAGATCAATTTTACCAACCGTTTTCGGACCAGTAAGGGTAGATTTCGCCTTCACGATTTTCTCCTGCTCTTCCGCCTCTCTTTTAGCTCTTTCTTCCTCTTGCTTCTGAAGTTCACGCTCTCGCTGCAGCCTAAGCTCTTCCTTTTCCTTTTGTTTTGCCTCACTTACTTCTTGGGACGCAACTTTTTTGTCTGCATCCGTTTGAAACTCGTCTGACAAAACTTCGTAAATGTCTTCAGTGATTTTAGTATTAGGACTTTTATCAATATTGATGCCTTTGGAATCCAAGTATTCCACAGCTCTGTCAATAGAGATATTCAACTCCCTTAATACTTTGTTTAATCTGATCGTTCCAGCCATAAATTGCCTTTAAACCTATTGTTTGTTTTTTAGTCCTCGAATTCTTCTCTTAAGATTGCGATGACCTCTTTAATTGTTTCTTCTTCTAAATCTGTTCTCTTAACTAAATCTGAGATATCCAGTTCTAAAATACTTTTGGCGGTATCTAAACCAACCTTGCTAAATTCTTCTATAATCCAGCTATCTATTTCATCAGAGAATTCAGCTAATTCAACATCTTCCTCAGCTCCTTCTCTAAACACATCAATTTCATAACCTGTCAATTGACCAGCCAATCTAATGTTATGTCCTCCTCTACCTATCGCCTTACTTACCTCTTCAGGTTTTAGTACTGCTTCAGCGCGTTTATTTTCCTCATCAACTTTAATAGAAGTAACTCTAGCAGGACTTAATGCTCTTGTAATATACAATTGAACATTATTTGTGTAGTTGATAACATCAATATTCTCATTTCCTAATTCACGTACAATACCGTGAATTCTTGAACCTTTCATTCCTACACATGCTCCAACAGGGTCGATTCTATCATCATAAGAATCTACTGCCACTTTTGCTTTTTCTCCTGGGATACGAACCACGTTCTTGATGGTAATCAAACCATCAAACACCTCTGGAATTTCTTGTTCAAACAATTTTTCTAAGAACAAAGGTGATGTTCTCGACATGATGATTGAAGGTTTGCTTCCTTTCAATTCTACATTTTCAATAACACCTCTTACATTGTCTCCTTTTCTAAAAAAGTCAGAAGGAATCTGCTTTTCCTTTGGCAATATAATCTCATTTCCTTCATCATCCAACAAAATTACGGCTCTATGACGAATATGGTGCACTTCTGCCGTATAAATTTCACCAATTAAATCTTTAAATTGTTTATAGATATTGGTGTTATCATGCTCGTGAATCTTGGAAATCAAATTCTGTCTTAACGCCAAAATTGCTCTTCTTCCAAGATCTATTAGTTTCACCTCTTCTGACACATCTTCGCCAACTTCAAAATCGGGCTCAATTTTTCTTGCCTCAGACAATGAAATTTCTTGATTTGGATCTTCAACATCTCCATCAGCAACTACAATTCGGTTTCTCCAAATTTCCAAATCTCCCTTATCTGGATTAATAATGATATCAAAATTATCATCATCTCCAAATTTCTTTTTCAAAGCATTTCTAAAAACATCCTCTAAAATAGCCATCAAGGTCACACGATCTATTAGCTTATCGTCCTTAAACTCTGAAAAAGATTCTATTAATGCAAGATTTTCCATTCTCCTTTTGAATTAAAATTTTATCATAACTTTTGCTTCCTTTATATCTTGTAATCCTATTACAGCTTCCTTTTTAACAGTTACCTTTCCCTTTCCTACCGGTTTAGGCTCTCTAACCTTCCACTGAATAGTTATGTTCTCATCATTAGCCTCAGCTAATTTACCCTCAAATTGCCCTCCTTCATTCGTCTTAATCGCTAACTCCCTGCCAATGTTTTTTGCATATTGCCTAGGGTTAACCAACGGAGCAGTAGCTCCAGCCGAAGACACCTCTAATGAAAAGTCCTCTTCCTCACGGTCCAAATTATGTTCAACCGCCCTACTGGCATTAACACAATCTTCCACGGTAACACCTTGGTCCCCATCAATCACCACCATTATTTTGTTATCTTCTGAGATAGACATGTCAATCAAAAATAATTGAGGGTTTTGATCGAAGAAATTTTCTAATAATTTTTCTACTGTCGGCTTAAGCATTTTTAAGTATAAAAAGAGGGGACTTCCCGTCCCCTCATTGATTTCTTTTTCTTACAACGGTGCAAATATACAACATTTAAATTGAATTACATAATCCGTAAAATATCATTTTAATTTTTTACCTTTATAGTACACTTTCTACTAACACACTCACGAACTAATTATGAAAAAAATCTTAGTACCAACCGACTTCTCCAATGAAGCGGAACATGCCTTAAAAGTAGCCGCTCAATTAGCAAAAAGATATGATTCTGAAATCTATTTACTTCACTTATTGGAGATTCCTGTGCAACAGGTAGATACCCTAAATGTTCAAAGCGATTTCCCTGAAGCCATGTTTTTCATGAAGCTGGCCCATCAAAAATTTGAAGACATAATGTCAAGCTCATTCTTAGATGGCATTACAGTGCATGAAACTGTAGATTTTAATCAAAATTTCGCAGAAGTATCTAATGTGGCCAAAGAAAAAGGAGCCGACCTGATTGTCATGGGCTCTCATGGTTCTAGCGGATTCAAGGAAATGTTTATTGGATCAAATGCCGAAAAAGTAGTAAGAACTTCGGAAATACCCGTTTTGGTTATTAAAAACCAACATGACTCTTTTGAGGTGAATGATTTTGTTTTTGCATCAGATTTCAAAAATGATAACAAAGAAACTTACAAACAAGCAACCAAGTTAGCAAGAATGTTTGATGCAAAAATTCACTTGTTACTGGTCAATACAGCCAGCAATTTCCAAACAACCATAAAGGCTCATGATAGAATACATGATTTTATCAGTGAAGACACGTTTGAAAACTACACAATCAACATATACAATGACGAAACCATTGAAAAAGGAATTTTAAATTTTTCAAGAGAAATCAAAGCAGACCTCATTGGCATCAGCACCCATGGCAGACAAGGAATTGCTCACTTCTTTAATAGCAGCATCAGTGAAGATTTGGTCAATCATGCTAAAAGACCAGTCATGACGTTCAAAATAAAATAAGGACTTAAATCAAAAAAAGCCTTCGGAAAATCCGAAGGCTTTTTTGTTGGCCTACTAGGGCTCGAACCTAGACTCTTCTGAACCAAAATCAGACGTGTTGCCAGTTACACCATAGGCCATAATCTCAAAAGAGGTTGCAAATTTAAAACAAAGTTTCTTTTGAGCAAAAAAAAAATTAAAAAATAATTTAGACACCTTCACGTTACCTTTATGGGAAATACTGGCACTAGGCATCAATACTAACTTTTGTTAATAGGAATATAATACTTTCAGCTTATATATATTTATTGTTAAATTCGCCACATCTTTACAAACCAAGAATCTATGACACACTTCAACTTCAAAAAATGGAATACCATTTTAAGTTGGGTTTCTTTTGCAATCGCCCTTATCACTTATAGTTCAACTGTAGAGCCTACCGTAAGCTTTTGGGATGCAGGAGAATATATTTTAACCTCATCTAAATTACAAGTAGGTCACCCCCCTGGGGCCCCTCTTTTTCAAATGCTTGGAGCTTTTTTCTCCTTATTTGCCTTTGGAGATCCCACTAAAATAGGTTTGGTTATGAATTTGATGAGCGCCTTTGCCAGCGCATTCACTATTTTCTTTATGTTCAAATCCATTTCTTTATTACTACAGAAAATAGTCAAGAATCATGGAAAATTCACAGAAAGCAAACAATATACAGTTTTAGGAAGTGCCTTAGTTGGAAGTTTAGCCTTCGCCTTTACAGATTCGTTTTGGTTTAATGCTGTGGAAACAGAAGTATATGCCATGGCCATTCTTATCATGTCTGTCCTATTCTATCTTGGTTTACGTTGGGATAAAGACATGAATAAACCCAGAGGAAACAAATGGCTTATTTTAATTGCTTTCATAATAGGATTATCATTTGGGGTGCATTTTATGGGACTTTTAACGATTCCTGCAATAGGTCTTATCTATTATTTCAAAAATTACAAGACCATCACTATCAAAAACTTCATCATTGCAAATGCAGTCTCTATAGCCATCCTTCTATTTGTTTTTAAATTGTTAGCGCCAAATATTCTAAGGTTTTTTAGTGCCCTAGAAATATTCTCGGTAAACACTTTAGGTATGCCATTTAATTCGGGTACTATCATTGCTGGACTATTGATAGTCGCAGCCGTTTATTTGGGCCTAAAATATACAAGACAAAAAAATTATGTTCATTTAAACACGGCTATTTTAGGACTTACCTTTGTGATTATAGGATTCTCATCATGGATGATGCTACCCATAAGAGCTAATGCTAATGTGGTTATTAATGAAAATGATCCCTCTGATGCCAGAGAGTTATTAGCCTACTACAACTTAGAGCAATATCCTGAAACCCATTTGTTTTACGGCCCCCTTTTTACAGATCAATATTCAGGATTAGATGAAAACCATCCTTATGTAGATGATAAACCCAACTACGAAAAAGATGAGAAGGCTGGTAAATATGTCATCATTAATGATTGGAAGAATGCCAAACAAAATTTCAATCACAAACATGCTGCCATACTTCCTAGAATGTGGAGTCAGGAAAATGCCACCAATTACATGATTTATTCTGGGTATCTGGATTTTAAATTAAAGCCAGAATACCAAATGGAAAACAGGCTTCGTTCTGCCCTTACCAACTTCAAAAATGACGTAGCTCAAGGCATGGTCAACTATGAAGATTACCATAGCTTCCTTAAGCAATTTGGCCAATATATAGATGTGGAAAAACCCGATTTAGCATCCAATATCATCTATATGTTGGAATACCAATTGGGTTATATGTACTGGCGTTATTTTATGTGGAATTTCACAGGACGTCAAGATGATATACAAGGAAAATTAGATAACCATGGAAACTGGTTAAGTGGTATTACATTTATAGATGAATGGCATCTTGGTTACTCACAAGACAACCTACCCAGTGATGTAGAAAACAATAAAGCCAGAAACACCTATTATTTCTTACCCTTGATATTGGGGTTAATAGGCTTTTTCTTTTTGTTCAACAAAGACAAAAAGTTGTTTTGGGTCATGTTGGTATTCTTCTTATTCACCGGTTTGGCTATTCAATTTTACACCAACGTTAGACCTTTTGAACCAAGAGAAAGAGATTACTCGGTAGTAGGGTCTTTTTATGTATTTGCCATTTGGATTGGATTTGGTGTTTATGCCATATTTGACGCTTTAAGAACCAAATTCAAACAAAACTGGTTAGGTCCTGTTATTGCTGTGGCATGCTTAGTGCTTGTTCCCGGAATTTTAGCTGCCAACAATTGGGATGATCATGACAGATCACATAAAGAAACAGCTAGGGCCATGGCAAAAATGTATTTAGATTCTTGCGAGGAAAATGGCATCCTATTCTCCATTGGTGACAATGACACTTTCGCACTATGGTATGCTCAGGAAATAGAAGGCTACAGAACTGATGTTCGCGTTGTAAACACTAGCTTATTCCAAACTGACTGGTACATTGACCAAATGAAACGAAAAGCTTACGAAAGTGATCCTATCCCAGGCACTCTTCAGCATCATCAATACCAATATGGAACTCGGGATTATATTATGAAACGTTTGGTTTCTCAAGACACCATGGATATTAAAGATTTCTTGAACTTCATAACCAGTGATAACCCAAGAACTAAATTTAAATATATCTTACAGCAGCAAGGAGATGACCCAAGTTATTATCCCTCCCAATTAACAAATTCTAACTATTTCCCAGTGGAAAATGTTAGTGTTCCAGTAAACAAGGAAAATGCTCTAAAAAATGGAATTGTAAAGGAAAAAGATTCCGATAAGATAGAAGACACCTTGTACATTACAATAGACGATAATGCCATGTACAAAAACCGTCTGCTTATGCTTGACATTGTGGCTCACAACGATTGGAAACGTCCCATCTATTTCACTGGAGGAGCCTTTAGTAATCAAGACTATATTTGGATGAAGGATTATTTACAATTAGATGGTTTATGCTATAAATTGGTTCCTATTAAAACACCTGTTTCACAAGCCAATCCTTTTGATATGGGACGAATAGATTCCGATTTGATGTATGACAAGGTAGTTAAATGGGATTGGGGAAATAGTGGCGACCCAGATCTATATCATGACACCGAAACTAGAAAGAATTCCATAACCTATAGAGGGAATTTGGCTAGATTAATGGAAGAGCTTCTAATAGAAGGCAAAAACAAAAAGGCTG
This sequence comes from Mangrovimonas sp. ST2L15, assembly GCF_001280515.1. Lineage (GTDB taxonomy): Bacteria > Bacteroidota > Bacteroidia > Flavobacteriales > Flavobacteriaceae > Mangrovimonas > Mangrovimonas futianensis. The sequence goes on from NZ_LBIQ01000030.1 coordinate 61,431, forward strand.
AGCAAATTGCCGATATCGCCATGGAAAATATGCCTGTAGATTATTTTGGTTATTATACGTTGCTTGAACCCTATATAGGAGCATATTATGAAGTTGGATCAAATGAAAAAGCGAGAGACCTATTTAAACAGGTAGCAACCAAATACCAAGAAAAATTAAACTATTTCAGTCAATTGGATATCGATCAACAATATGACCTGATAGAAGACATTGTGACCGATATTGAAAGATACAAAGGGATTATTGATTTGCTTCGTGACTATGACAAGGAGTTCTATGAAAAGGAGAGCAAGGTATTCTCCAATTATCTCAACTTATTCAGTCATTTTTACGACAGCGAACCATCGCCTGAAAGCAGTTTGGACAAGGACATTGTTCCTGAACAAACCCTAGACACAACAGCTATTGATTTAGGTAATTAGCAATGAATTTACTAAGTGCAAAACTTCCTCCTTTGGTCAAATCCATTTTTCCCAATTATGTTTGGGAAATGGAAACCACGGAGAAAGTTTTGTATCTTACTTTTGACGACGGTCCAACTCCAGATGTTACGCCATGGGTTTTGGAGACTTTAAAGCAATATGATGCCAGGGCGACTTTCTTTTGTATTGGCCATAATATTGAAAAACACCCCGATATTTTTAACCAAATTGTAAATGAGGGCCACCAAATTGGGAATCATACCTTTAATCATTTAAAGGGTTGGAAAACGGATTTGGACACTTACATTTCCAACGCAGTTAAAACAGAAAGAGAGATTGAAAAACATACAAACCTTTCTTCAAATCTTTTTAGACCCCCCTACGGAAGAATCAAAAAAAAGCAAGGAATGCAATTGATAGATATGGGCTATCATATCATTATGTGGTCTGTTATTTCCATTGATTGGGACAAAACGGTATGTGGTGAAACCTGTCTAAAGAATGTAACAAACAATGCGAAAGAAGGCAGTATTGTAGTTTTTCATGACAGCATTAAGGCTTCTAAAAACATGAAATATGCGCTTCCAAGAACATTAGAATACTATAGAGATTTAGGTTTTAGCTTTAAAGCTATTAGCTTTTAAAGGTATTCCTGAATAATACCTATTAGAGTATTTGCGTCTTGTTCACCACTATAACGCCACTTCATTTCACCATTTTTATAGATGATTAACGTAGGAAGACCTTTAACCCTTAAAGCTTCTGCAAGTTCTTGATTTTTCTCGACATCAATTTTAATCACTTTGGCTTTATCACCAAGTGCAGCGGCCACATCCCTGAGTACAGGGTGCATAGCAGTAGATTGATCGTTCCATTCTGTGAAAAAGTCCAATAGGACTGGAACATCAACATCTATTAATTCACCAAATTTTGACATACTTTGTACCATTTTAAGTCAATGCCTTGATGTAAATCTACACATTTTTTTTATATTTTGAATAACAGGCACTTATAATGGCCTGTTTTCAGCAGTCATTTAAAAATCCCTTAGCTATTTTGCTCTTTCCGCTTAAGTTCAATGACCGTTATTTCGGGCCAAATTCCAGCTCTACCAGGATATCCTAAATACCCCAACCCTCTGTTGACATTAATGTATTGACCTAATTCATTATAAACACCTGCCCAATATTTATAACGCCACTTAATGGGACTCCATTTCACCCAGCCCGGTATTTCCACTCCAAATTGCATCCCATGTGTGTGACCACTTAAGGTTAAATGGTAATGGTAAGGATCATGCAAGACCACATCTTCCCAGTGTGAAGGGTCATGACTCATTAAAATTTTAAAATCATCAGGTTTAACACCTTCAGACGCCTTTGTAAGATCTCCTTTCTTAGTGAATCCTCCTCGCCCCCAATTCTCAACACCTACCAAGGCAATTTTATCTCCATTTCGCTCTAAATATCTACTTTCATTAAGTAATAAGTCATACCCCATATCCTTATGCACCAGCTTTAAATCTTCTAGATTTTGATGCTTCGCCTCATTGCTTTCCCACTCAACATAATCCCCATAATCATGATTCCCCAAAACGGAAAAAACTCCATCCTTGGCCTTTAGAGACCCAAACAATGGTTTCCACCGATCCATTTCTGTAGCCGTATTATTTACCAAATCACCTGTAAACATAATCGCGTCCGATTCTTGCGCATTAATCATGTGTACAGCCTGCTGTATCTCCTCGTAATCTGTAAAACTACCAGAATGGATATCGCTAATTTGAGTAATTTTATATCCTTCAAAGCCCTGAGGTAAATCTTCAAAAAACAAAGTATGCTTGATAACCCTAAAATTATACTTTCCCTTATACATCCCATAAAGCAAAGATGCTACAGGTATAGCAGCCAATCCCATAGCTACTTGACTGATAAACTTTCTACGTTCTGGAAAATAGAAATCCTCCTTAGTTGTAAAAAACCGATCGTATAAGCTTGACACCCCTCTAAAAATATCTTCACCAATTAATATTGGAATCATCACAAGCAAAAAACTCATGTAGGTTAAAAGAAACCCAAAGGCATAACTTTTACCAGGAGTTAAAACACGACCTTGGGAAGGTAGGGTAAACTGATAAATAAAATTACCAAACACTAAAACCGCCAAAATAAAAAACAGAACATGTATCCAAGTGGCTTTGGTAATGGTTCTAATGGCTTGAAATCCATAAATGGTAAGTAGAAGGTAAACAACTATAAAAATTACCCAGCGAATCATAAGTACAATTTGAGCAAAGATAAAGGATATTGCATGCGAAGTATTTTAACAGGATGTTAAAAATCAACTATTTGGTTTCGATATCAAATTAACCATGGCTTTAACCTTTTCTGTAGAGGTCACCGTTAATGTATCTTTACTAAAAAGACCTTCGCCCTGACCTTCACCTATAATCATGGATGCCGAGGAATGAACCTCCTCAAACTCCATTTCTTTGAATTTTAAAATATTATCTTTATTAACTCCCGCTCCAGGCATAATCTTAATTTGGTTCAGACCCAGATCCCTTAATTGAGATAACAAGGTTATTCCCTCGAGGGCTGTGCTTTTTTGCCCAGAACTTAACACTCTGGTTACTCCCAAATCTATTAACTGCAATAAACTTTCCATTGGATTTGGAACCTCATCAAATGCTCTATGAAATGTAAACGGTAAATCACCAGATGCATCTATCAACTCCCTAGTTTGACTGACATTAATAGTACCATCCAAATGTAAAGCTCCAGAAACAATTCCAGAGCAACCCAGTTTTTTAAGCAACTGGATATCATTCAGCATCACATCTATTTCCTCTCGGGAGTAAACAAAATGACCGCTTCTAGGCCTTACTAATACAAATACTGGGATAGACAATTTATCGACTACCTGTTTCACAAGACCATAACTAGGTGTAATCCCACCTACTGAAAGCTCTTGACAAAGCTCAATTCGTTTAGCGCCTCCCAATTGGGCATTCTTTGCAGATTCAAAGGAATTTGCACAAACTTCTAAAACCATACTATTTCACTACAATTTCATCTATAAAAGTCCAAGCTTTGTTTCCTGCTCCTTGCTTTCCTTCGGGAATAGTACCATAATTGGGGACTATCAACTTAAAGCTTGTTGTTCTGATTTTTGGCTCTATTTTAAAATTTACTAGGACTCCTTCACTACTATTAACAGGATATGTAATTTGCTTTCCATTAGCTTCAAAAATAACTTCCTTTGGGGCATAAATCCATTGTCCTTGGCCATCATAAAATCTAGTTGATACAGAATCGATGTCAGTCTCCTCTTCAAAATTTATCATAATTTCTAAATCATCTCCCCAAAATCCTAACCATTCCTTATCACCATAACGTGTGCTGCTACCCCATATACCATTAACCAAACCATTTGCACCACTTCCCTGATAAGCTTTATGTGGTGACACATTCAATTCTATATGTTTTCCTACTGCTTTATGTAACCATAATTTTTGATGGAAATCGGATCCTACCTTTTCATCACCCCTAAAAACAGCTGCATGGATTTCCATATCTTTTGAGAACGGTATAGGCTGTTCATAAGTTAAGGATTCCTTATTAGGACTGCTGCCATCCAAGGTATATTTAATGATTTTACCATTTGTTAAAGTCTTCATTTCATAAACTGATTTTCCTTCATCCACTATTAAACCACCTTCAATATCATATAAATGATTCGCATAATGAATTCCCAAGGCATCCAATCTTTTATGAAAGTGTTCTATTCTTTGAACAAACCCCTTGTAATTCTTAAATTCAGGTTGCGTCCAAACAACTTCGCTTAACGCCAGTATTCTAGGAAAAACCATATATTCCACCTGTTTGCTATTGGGTATGTATTCCGTCCATAAATTACCCTGGGCTCCCAATATATGCTTACTCTCCATTTCATTCAATTCCTCTGGAATCGGCTCTAAACTATAAACTTTCTCCAAAGGTAAAAACCCTCCAATGGCTGTTGGCTCGTTACTTCCCTCGGACTGATAATAATCAAAATAACAATGGGATGAAGGCGTCATCACCACATCATTCCCTTGTTTGGCAGCAGTAATGGCTCCTTCAAATCCGCGCCAAGACATCACCGTAGAATTTGGCGATAAACCTCCTTCTATAATTTCATCCCAACCAATAATTCTTTTCCCTTTAAGACTTAAGTACTTTTCAATTCGTTTAATAAAATAACTCTGAAGTTCAAATTCATCTTTCAATCCCTCTTCTTGAATTCTTTTTTGGCAATTTTCACAAGCTTTCCATCTCGTTTTAGGTGCTTCATCACCTCCAATATGGATATATTCGCTAGGAAATAACTCCACCACCTCATCTAACACGCCTTTTAAGAATTCAAAGGTTTCATCGTTTGAACAAAAAATATCCTCAAAAACGCCCCAAGTGGTAGCCGTTTCTATGGAATTTCCGGTACAGCCCAATTCAGGATAAGCCGACAATGCTGCTTGAGCATGACCCGGCATCTCAATTTCTGGGATAACCGTTATATGCCTTTCTTTTGCATAAGCCACCACTTCCCTGATTTCTTCCTGAGAATAAAAGCCGCCATAACGTTCATTTTGATATTGAACCGGTTCATCATTGTAATGCCCTTTTAGGGTTTTATCTCTAAAAGCTGCTTCTCCCTGTAGTTTCGGAAACTTTTTTATTTCAATGCGCCACCCCTGATCATCTGTTAAATGCCAATGAAATTTATTGATTTTCAGGAGAGCCAGAGCATCGATATAAGACTTAATAAAAGATACAGGAAACATATGCCTACTTACATCCAAGTGCATTCCTCTATACTGAAATCGTGGCTCATCTATAATTTCTAAACAAGGTATAACAGCTTTAGAATCACTGAAAGTTCCATTTTCAAAAGAGACAGGAAGCAACTGCCTCAAAGATTGAACCGCATAAAAAGCCCCTTGGTCTGTAGCAGCCTTAATTACTATCCTATTTTTTGTTACATTTAATTGATATCCTTCTACACTTAGATTTTTATTTTCAACAAACTCAATTTCCTTTTCAGAAGAACTATTCAATTCCCAACTAGCGCCTTTCTCTATAAACGCTTTTAAATAATTTGAAGAACCTAAGAACAAGGTAGGTGACTTAATTCCAATTGTAGGATTCAATTCGAAAGCTCCTTCAGTGATTTCCAATTGGTTTGGTTGCGGAATGATTTGAGGTAAGATGACAACTTCCTGTTCTTTTTTACAGGAAAGTAAGCCTAACAAAAAAAGACAACTTGCCAAAAGTTTCTTGATATTCATTTTTACTATATTAGAAGCCTTAAATGTAGCAATCTAAATTTTAATGAAATTCAAATTTTCTCCTCTTTTTATTGTCGTTCTTTTAATTAGCAGTTGTCAAAAACCTTCATCATCAACAAATCCTGAAACAGAAGACCAAAACCTTACTTCCTATGTGAATCCGTTTATTGGAACTGGAGGCCACGGCCATACTTTTCCGGGTGCCACTCTTCCATTTGGAATGATGCAATTAAGCCCAGACACAAGACTAGATGGATGGGATGGATGTTCAGGATATCATTACTCAGACTCTTATATTTATGGTTTTTCACATACCCACCTAAGCGGAACAGGAGTTAGCGATTATGGTGATATTTTGTTAATGCCCACTACAAGTGTTCAATTCAACAATGGCTCTGATGGCAAACCCGGTTACAAAGCGCCTTTTACACATAAAAATGAAATAGCAACGCCAGGATATTATGAAGTTAAATTGGATTCTACAGATATTAAAGTGAATTTAACGGTATCACAAAGAAGTGGTATTCACCAATATCAATTTCCGAGTCATGACAATCAATATGTAGTTTTGGATCTGGAACACCGAGACAAGCTATTATCCCACGAAATCACCCAAATTGACAATAAAACCATTCAAGGACATAGGCATAGTGCCGCTTGGGCTACAGACCAACGTTTGTATTTTTATATCACTTTTTCCGAAGAAATTGCATCTATACAATACAATCAAGAAAATCAACCTACCAAGGCGGTTTTTGAATTCAAAAATCCAAACAATAATCCTGTTTATGCAAAAGTTGGCATTTCAGCTGTTGATGGGGATGGAGCAAGAAAAAACTTAGAGCAAGAAATAGGTCAAAAATCATTTGACGAAGTTAAATCTGAAGCTCAAAACTTGTGGGAAAGTCAATTACAAAAAATAGTAGTAAAAACACCTCATCAAGACGACAAGGTTAATTTTTATTCGGCGCTTTACCACACGATGATTGCCCCTAATTTATATCAAGATGTGGATGGTAGGTATCGAGGTATGGATTTAAAAATCCATCAAAATGAAGATTTTGACTACTATACTGTTTTTTCGCTTTGGGACACTTACAGAGCCACCCATCCGCTTTACACAATTATAGAACAGGAACGCACCAATGATTTCATCAATACATTTATTGCAAAAAATAAAGAGGGAGGTATCATGCCAATCTGGGACTTATCTGGCTGCTATACCGGTTGCATGATTGGTTACCATGCGGTTCCTGTCATTGCAGATGCCTATTTAAAAGGTATTCGAGGTTATGATGCAGATCAGGCTTTTGAGGCCATGGTAAATTCTGCCACTCAAGACCATTTAGGTCTCGACTCATATAAATCTTTTGCTTTTATTCCCGTGGAAAACGAAAGTGAATCCGTTTCAAAAACATTGGAATATGCTTATGACGATTGGACCATTGCCCAAATGGCCAAAGCCATGGGAAATGAAAGAGCCTATGAAGATTATCTGCAGCGGGCCCAATTCTACAAAAACATATTTGACCCAGAAAGCCAATTCATGAGAGGTCGTTTTAGAAATACCTGGTTTGCTCCGTTTGACCCTTATGAAGTAAATTTTAATTATACCGAGGCAAACTCATGGCAATATAGCTTTTATGTCCCTCAGGATATCTCAGGCTTTATGACCTTATTGGGCGGAAAAGAGGCTTTAGAAAAAAGATTGGATAATCTGTTTACAGCAAATGTAGAAACCTCAGGTAGGCAACAAGCAGATATTACAGGGCTTATAGGGCAATATGCCCATGGAAACGAGCCTAGTCATCATATGGCTTACCTCTATAATTTTGTAAACAAACCTTATAAAACCCAAGAACGCGTTTCTCAAATTTTAAACGAGTTATACAAAAATGATCCAGACGGTATTTCAGGCAATGAAGACTGCGGACAAATGAGTGCTTGGTATGTGTTTAGTTCCATGGGATTTTATCCCGTTACACCAGGCTCTAATACTTACATTATAGGAACGCCACTAATGGAAGAATCAACCATTCATTTAGAGAATGGCAACACTTTTACCATCATTGCTGAAAACCTCTCTAAAGAAAATAAATACATTCAATCGGTCCTTCTTAATGATACCTCCTTAGAACAAACATTTATCAATCATGAGGATATTACCAAGGGAGGCACCCTCAAGTTTACAATGGGAAATACCCCTTCAGAATGGGGAACTCAAGAAGGCAATCAACCGAAAACCTCTATAGACGAACACCTTATTGTTCCGGTTCCATTTATAGCTGAAGGAGATGTTGCCTTTAAAGGCGAAACATTAGTAGCTTTAAAGAGTGTTGATGTAAAGTCTAACATTTTCTATAGTGTTAATGGCATAGACTTTATTGAGTACAAAAAGCCTTTTAAAATCTCTGATAAAACTGAATTAAAAGTTTATGCAGAATCCCAAGGAAAAAGGAGTCCTATTGTTTCTACCCAATTTTACAAGATTGATCCAAATATTTCTATTCATTTAAAAAAACCTTACGCCAACCAATATAATGGCGGAGGTCAAAACGCACTCATCGACGGGATTTTTGGAACTCAAGATTTCAGAACAGGTGTTTGGCAAGGTTTCCATGAGAATGATTTAATAGCTACTGTCAATCTGGGATCAACTAGAACCATTAAGGAGATTGGCATAGGCTTCTTGGAAGACCAACGCTCTTGGATATTCCTGCCTTCAGAAGTAGAGTGCTTTGGGTCATTGGACGGCACTAAATTTGAAAAAATTGATACCAGTATCAACTTTGATTCTTCCACTCCCAAAGAAAATTCAAGCATCCAACGTATAACTTTTAAAACGAAACCAAAATCTTATCAATACATAAAAATCCACGCAAAAACGCTTGGTCAACTTCCTGAGTGGCATATAAGTCATGAAGATGGTCGTTCATGGCTTTTTGCAGATGAAATTAGTATCAATTAAATCCACAACCTTATCCCATGGATCAACCAAAATCTTATCGCTCCTCTTTTATCTTATTAACCATATTGTTCTTTTTATGGGGGTTTATTACTGTTTTAGTAGACTCACTAATCCCTAGATTAAGAGAGTTATTCACCTTAAGTTATTTTCAAGCAGGCATGGTGCAATTCGCCTTTTTTGGCGCCTACTTTCTTTTGTCTATCCCTGCCAGTTATATCCTATCCAAAATTGGATATAAAAAAGGAATTATATTAGGATTAATCACCATGGCTCTTGGATGCTTTCTATTTTATCCTGCGGCTTCCTACCGTGTTTTCGGTATTTTTATGTTGGCTTACTTTATTCTAGCTGGTGGTATCACCATTCTTCAAGTGGCCGCTAATCCCTATGTTGCCGTATTGGGAAGTGAAGAAACAGCTTCCAGTCGATTGAATTTATCCCAAGCTTTTAATTCTCTTGGAACTGCCATTGCTCCTGCCATTGGCGCCTTGTTTATTTTAAGTGATAAAATTAAAACCAAAGAGGAAATCGATGCTTTAGTTGGAGTGGCGAAAGAAAGTTATTTAAGTGCCGAGGCTTCAGCAGTTCAAACACCCTTTGTAGGCTTAGCTATTTTTATCTGTTTGATTGCGGTTTATTTCTTTTTCGCAAAACTGCCCAAGCTTATAAATGAAGAAGAAAAAAGTACCTACGGGGAAGCTTTAAAAGAAAAGAACCTGATGTTGGGCGTTTTAGGTATTTTCTGCTATGTAGGAGCCGAAGTAGCCATAGGAAGTTACTTAGTGAATTACTTTCTAGACATGAATTTGGTTTCTATTATTAATGAAAACGGATTTATGAAAAGTATAGCCGAAACCTTATTGAATTCTGGTTTAGCCGAAACAGACGACAAAGCCGTGGTAGGTGTTTTTGTAACCTTCTACTGGTCTGGTGCTATGATAGGCAGGTTTATCGGTTCTTATCTAACAACCATTTTTAACCCAGGAAAAGTGCTGTCCAGCTTTGCTATCATAACCATTTGTCTCATAGGTGTTTCCATAAGCACCACAGGGTTAATTTCCATGTGGAGTATTTTAGCCGTTGGGCTATTCAATTCCATAATGTTCCCAACTATTTTTACCTTGGCAATTGATGGTATCGGGAAACTCAAGCCGAAAGGTTCAGGACTCTTATGTACGGCCATTGTTGGTGGCGCCATCATTCCTCCTACATATGGCTTCCTTACGGATAATATTGGTTTCAAATGGGCATTATTATTTGTAATTTGCTGCTATGGGTACATTATGTATTATGGTTATAGAAATTCCAAAAAACAAATTGAAATATGAAACGAAGAGATTTCATTAAAAGTACATCACTAACCGGGATGAGTTTGGCCGTTGGATCAACTTTAATAGGATGTGAATCTAACACGTCCAAGGTAGCCTCACAAACAAATGAAAGCGTGGGAGCCCGTGAAAATGCATTCCCCGTCGTAGTTGCCACTTGGAATGTTAAAGAATCTACCGCCAAAGCCTGGGAGGTTCTTCAAGCTGGAGGTAAGGCACTTGATGCTGTTGAACAGGGATGCATGGTTGAAGAAGCTAATGAAAAAGGTCAATCTGTAGGGAAAGGAGGGCTACCCGACAGAGATGGACATGTCACTTTGGATGCCTGCATTATGAATGAAAATGGGGATTGTGGTTCAGTCGTTTATTTGGAAAACATCACCCATGCGGTTTCTGTGGCAAGAAAGGTGATGGAAGAAACTCCACATGTGATGTTGGCTGGTAAGGGCGCTGAACGATTTGCTTATGAACAAGGGTTCCAGAAGGAAGATCTCCTAACCGAATCTTCAAAGAAGGCTTGGGAAGATTGGAAAGTAAAAAGCGAGTACAAACCTATTATCAATATTGAAAATCATGATACTATAGGCATGTTAGCCATAGATCAAAATGGTGATATTTCTGGTGCATGTACTACGAGTGGATTGGCCTATAAAATGTCAGGACGCGTGGGTGATTCCCCTATTATAGGCTCTGGGCTTTTCGTCGATAATGAAGTTGGTGCCTGTGTAGCTACAGGATTAGGAGAAGAGGTTGTAAAGACCGTAGGAAGCTTTTTGGTAGTGGAACTCATGAGACAGGGAAAAACACCTCAAGAGGCTTGTGAAGAAGCCATTAGGCGTATCGTAAGCAAACCAAATAGCAATTATAAAAACTTTCAAGTAGGTTATATAGCTTTAAATAAAAAGGGCGAAACTGGATTTCATTCCATTCATAAAGGATTTACCATGACCAAATTTCAAAATGGTGAAAATGAGCAAATTGAATCAACTCATTATGTATAAAGATTAGAATTTTTATCGAAAAGTGCATTTCGTCGATGTTTTTTGATTCAAGATGCAGATAATCAAAAAGTTTCCGTGATTCAACTAATTTTTTTCATTTCAACCTATTAGGTAATGTTTCTTTGTTGCAGAAATTAATCAAACAAGCATTACAATCATGAAAAAATTAGTTTTCACTTTCATTCTAACAATAACCACTACGGCGTTTTACGCTCAAGAAGATGTTAAGAAAGAGTCACAGGATTTAAGTAATGATACCACAGAAGTTGTTGTAACTCTTGTTAAAAATACAGTTGCTCTAAAAAATAGCACTAAAAAGAGATTGTTGATTGAGTCTAACTTTGACAAGTCTTTATTCCTTTTCAGAGGAAGAAAATCTAAAAGAGAAAAACTTTGCTAGGACTCTAAAACCATTTGATTGTCCACTCCATCAATCTTTGTTTAAAATTCGAATAAGGAGGAAATAATAAACTTAAAGCCCCTCCAAGATACTGCTTCATAACCGATCTTTTATTTGAAAAGGTCTCAAAGCCATAATATCCATGGCTTTTCCCAATACCACTATTATTAACTCCTCCAAATGGCAAATGGTGATTTGCATATTGCAAAACGCTCGTGTTAATTGCCGTAGAACCAGCACGGGTATTTTTAATGATTTTTTTTGAATTCCTTTTTTTGGACGTATAAATATAAAGTGCCAAAGGTTTTTCTCTCGAGTTCACATAATTGATGGCTTCATCCAATTCTTTAAATGTTTTAATTGGGAGAATAGGCCCAAAAATTTCCTCTTGCATGAGACCAGAAGAATCCGATAGATTTGAAATCACTGTTGGTTCAATAAACCTCTCCTCCATTTGATAATCCCCTCCAATATGAATATTTGACTCGTTTGTTTTAGCTTCTTCAATCAAAGCAGTTAATCTTAAAAAATGTTTTTCATTAACTGTTCGGCTGTAATCTGGAGAAGATTTAATGTCTTTTGAATACATGTCAGTTATTTGATCTGCCAATTCTTGCAAAAATGCCTCTTTAACTGATTCCTGAATAAATACATAATCTGGAGAAACACATATCTGTCCATTATTTAAAAATTTCGCCCATGCAATTCGTTTGGCCGCAGTTTTTAGGTTGGCCGTTTCATCGACAATGGTTGGAGACTTCCCTCCCAACTCAAGAGTTACTGAAGTTAAATGCTTTGAAGCTGCTTCCATGACTATTTTTCCAACAAAGGGAGAACCCGTAAAAAAGATATGATTAAAAGGTAACTGTAATAAATCTTTTGAAGCTTGCGTTTCACCTTCCACTAATGCCACTTCCTCCTCATCAAAAATCTCATTTATAATTTTTGCCATCACCCTTGAAGCATGTGGTGTCATTTCAGATGGTTTCAAAATCACAGTATTACCCGCAGCAATGGCACTAACCAAAGGCCCAAAAGTTAAATTAACAGGAAAGTTCCAAGGTGAAATAATTAGGCAAACCCCTTTAGGTTCATGTCTTACCCAAGATGTAGTTCCCCAAAGTGATAATGGTGTCTTTACTCTTTCATTTTTCATCCACTTTTTCAGATGCCGCTTAACGTACTTGATCTCCCCAATTACCGGATAGATTTCGGTCAAATCAGTCTCTAAATATGGCTTTCTAAAATCTTCATAAAGGGCTTTTTTGATTTCCTCCCTATAGGTAAGCTCTAGGGCATGTTTTAAAGCACTGAGCTTTTTGATTCGTTCCCTATAAGAGGTATTCCCTACATTAAATTGATATCCCTTTTGCTTATTGAAAAGTGGTAGATATGGATTTTCCACAACATTGATGTTTATAATCAGAAAAATACAAATTGTAATTTAATTAATATTAGATACCCATCTAGTTTTTGTAGTTTTATATCCTTACAAATACGCGACTATGTCTGATAAAAAACGATTATTTCTAGTTGATGCCTATGCCCTAATTTTCAGAGGGTATTATGCATTTATAAAAAACCCAAGAATCAACTCCCAAGGCATTGACACCTCTGCCATCATGGGATTTATGAATTCCCTACTAGACGTAATAAAAAGGGAGCGACCAGACCATTTGGCCGTTTGTTTTGACAAAGGAGGAAGTGCTGACAGAGTAGAAATGTTTGAAGCCTATAAAGCCAATAGGGATGAAACTCCAGAAGCTATCAAAATTGCGGTTCCATATATTCATGAAATCCTAAAAGCAATGCACATCCCTATCATGGAAAAGGAGGGTTTTGAGGCGGATGATATTATAGGAACCCTCTCCAAACAAGCCGAGGAGCAAGGATACCAAACTTTTATGGTGACTCCCGATAAGGATTTTGGCCAATTAGTAACGGAAAACACTTTTATGTATCGTCCCAAATCCTTTGGAGGCGGATACGAAATTTGGGGCATTCCAGAAGTGCAAAAGAAATTTGAAGTTGAAAGACCTGAGCAAGTCATTGACTTTTTGGGAATGATGGGTGATGCCTCCGACAATATACCTGGCTTACCGGGTGTGGGCGAAAAAACTGCCAAAAAGTTCATACAACAATACGGGAGTATGGAAGCTCTTTTTGAAAACACCCATGAACTTAAAGGGAAGATGAAGGAAAAGGTGGAAGCCAATAAAGAATTGGGGTTACTCTCCAAGAAATTGGCAACCATCATGCTTGATGTGCCAGTAACTTTTGATTACAAAGATTTTGAAATGTCAGAGCCCGATATTGAGGCTGTAAAAAACATTTTTCAAACGCTTGAATTTAGAAGATTAACAGAGAATTTCATCAAAACATTTGCTTCAGAAAAAGAGGAGGCTCTTTTTGATAAACCGAAGCAAGAAGACGTTACCAAAGTCAAAAAGCCGGCTTCAGCGGGATCTGGACAATTTTCATTGTTTGGTGGCGATGAGGAAGATGTTGCAAATTCTACCAACACGTTTACCCGAAGCACTTCAGAATCTATATCCCATTTTTATCAAAGTATCGCAACACCCAAAGCTTTTCAGTTGTTCTTTGAAAAATTAATGAAACAATCATCTGTCTGTTTTGATACTGAGACCACAGGATTGGATCCCTTAACAGCAGAATTGGTTGGGATTGCCTTCTCTTGGGAAGCAGGAAAAGGATTTTACCTTCCCTTTCCAGAAAAAAGGGAAGAAGCACAAGAATTAATTGAAAAATTACGCCCCTTTTTTGAAAATGACCAAATTGAAAAAATTGGTCAGAATCTAAAATACGACATTAAGGTTTTAGCCAAATATCAATTAGAAGTGAAAGGAAAACTGTTTGATACCATGTTGGCCCATTACCTTATTAATCCAGATATGAGGCATAACATGGATGTGTTAAGCGAGACCTATCTTAACTATACTCCTATTTCCATTGAAAGTCTAATTGGAAAAAAAGGAAAAAACCAACTGTCCATGAGGGAAGTCCCTCTAAATAAACAAACCGAATATGCCGTTGAAGATGCCGATATTACACTGCAATTAAAGCAACATTTTCAGAATGAATTAGGAGAAGCAAACACCCAAACTCTTTTTAATGATATTGAAATACCACTGTTAAGAGTTCTTGCAGCTATGGAATTAGAGGGAATCAATTTAGATTGTGACTATTTGAAGACCCTTTCTGAAGCATTAGAAAAAGACATTAAGAGTTTAGAGGAACGCATTTATAAAGAAGCAGGAGAAACCTTTAACATTGCCTCCCCAAAACAGCTAGGGGACATTTTATTTGATAAAATGAAGTTGGTTGATAAACCCAAGAAAACGAAGTCTGGTCAATATAGTACTGCCGAAGATGTATTGAGTTACCTAGCCAAAGATCACGAAATCATTCAGGATGTATTGGAATATAGAGGACTAACCAAATTAAAGAGCACTTATGTAGATGCCCTACCCCTTCAAGTGGAAAAAAGCACTGGAAGAGTACACACAGACTATATGCAAACCGTAGCGGCCACTGGTAGATTGAGCAGCAATAACCCGAACCTTCAAAACATACCTATCAGAACTGAACGAGGAAGACAAGTAAGAAAAGCATTTATTCCCAAAAATGAGGAATTTACACTTATGGCCGCAGATTATTCCCAAATTGAATTGCGTATTATTGCGGCATTGAGTGAGGAAGAAACGATGATTGAGGCCTTTAATCATGGTGAAGACATCCATGCCTCCACCGCCGCCAAGGTATTCAATGTCGATATTAAGGATGTGACTCGAGAACAGAGAAGCAATGCGAAAACTGTTAACTTCGGAATCATTTATGGGGTATCTGCCTTTGGTTTGAGCAATCAAACCGATCTATCCAGAAGCGAAGCTAAGGAACTCATAGACACCTACTATGAAACCTATCCTAAATTAAAAAGTTACATAGGCAAACAAGTTGATTTTGCGAGGGATCACGGTTATGTGCAAACCGTTTTGGGAAGACGTCGTTATTTAAAGGACATTAATTCTAGAAATGCCGTAGTTCGTGGAGCAGCAGAAAGAAATGCCGTTAACGCACCCATTCAAGGAAGTGCAGCAGACATTATCAAATTAGCTATGATTGCCATCCATAAAAAATTGAAGGAAGGCCAATTTAAAACAAAAATGCTCCTTCAAGTTCATGACGAATTAGTATTTGATGTTTACAAACCTGAACTGAAAGATATAAAAGAACTCATCAAGTATGAGATGGAAAATGCATTTAAGATGGCGGTCCCTCTTGAGGTAGAAATCGACACTGGAACAAATTGGCTAGAGGCACATTAATGTATTTATTATACAACCTCCCTAATGACTCATTAAAGCCTTCATTAAAAATAAATCGAAGGCTTTTTTATACTCGTATTCAAGATTATGATTCGAAAAGTATACTTTTGCCTACCAGTGTTCCCAAATGAAATTTAAACTAGATAAATTTGTTTTAGCTATTATAACGGTGGTTATTATAGCTTATTTTTTTCCAGATCTGGCTAAAGAAGATAGCACTATAAACTTGGGTAGAATAGGCAGTATTGGTATTTCATTTATTTTTTTCTTTTACGGTTTGAAATTAAGCCCTAAGGAAATCGCTTCCGGCCTTAAAAACTGGAGACTACATGTATTAATTCAAGCTAGTACTTTTTTACTGTTCCCTTTATTGGTGCTTCCATTTAAACCGCTTATTTCAACTGAAAATGAAACCTTGTGGTTGGCATTTTTGTTTTTGGCGGCACTCCCATCTACGGTATCTTCATCTGTGGTAATGGTCTCCATAGCAAAAGGCAATATTCCTGCTGCCATTTTTAACGCCAGTATTTCTGGATTAATTGGTATAGTTGTGACACCGCTTTGGATTGGATTGTTCCAAAATCAAAGTAATTCTGATTATGATTTAGGGAAAATTTACCTCAAATTATTAACTGAAATATTACTCCCAGTTTTTATAGGTTTGATCCTCCATCGCTTTCTAGGGAAATTCGCCAAGAAGAACAGCAAGTACTTGACCCTTTTTGATAAATCGGTTATTCTCCTTATAATATATAAGAGTTTTTCTGAATCTTTTCTTGGGAAAATTTTTGAATCCGTTAATTTCATGGATTTGATTCTTATTTTTTGTTTGGTGATCACCATCTTTATAATAGTCTATTTAACCATAGGGAAAATTTCAAAATGGTTGGGTTTTTCAAAAGAAGATCAAATAACAGCCAAGTTTTGTGGCACTAAAAAATCACTAGTACATGGAACCGTTTTCTCAGATATTCTATTTCAACACACTTCGGCCATCGGAATCATATTTTTGCCTTTAATGTTATTTCACGCCATCCAGATTTTCATCATCAGCATCATAGCTAATAAATTATCCCAACACAGCATAGAATAAAATTAAAAATATCACAATAATCGTTATAAGAAACCTAGTTTAACCTTGGAATTGAATCACGCGCACCAGAAGACCCTAAAAATATTTTTAAAACATCCTTGAATAATCTTCTTTATACCAAACTTTTACCTTAAAAACAAGCCTTTCTAAAAAATAAAACCATACTATTTGGTAATCAGCAAGATTATCGTAAATTTGCAAACTCTTTTTAGGAGAGGAATGTTTAATTATTAAATTTTAAAAGTGTGGACACATTAAGCTACAAAACAGTTTCAGCAAACAAAGCCACTGTAAACAAAGAGTGGGTTTTGGTTGATGCTGAAGGACAGTCTTTAGGTCGCTTAGCTTCTAAAGTTGCAAAACTTTTAAGAGGTAAGCACAAGCCTAACTTCACGCCACACGTTGATTGTGGGGATAACGTGATTGTTATCAACGCGGAAAAAATCAACTTAACCGGAAACAAGTGGACGGAAAAGGTTTACCTACGTCATACAGGTTATCCAGGTGGGCAAAGAAGTTTAACCGCTACCGAAATGTTCGCTAAAGATCCAGCGAGATTGGTAGAAAAATCAGTAAAAGGAATGTTGCCTAAGAACAAATTAGGGGCAAATTTATTCCGTAACCTTAGCGTTGTTGTTGGTTCAGAGCACACTCACGAAGCTCAAAAACCAAAAACAATCAATTTAAACGAATTTAACTAATGGAAGTAATTCACAAAATTGGCCGTAGAAAAACGGCTGTTGCACGTGTGTATGTTGCCCCAGGAAAAGGGAACATCACGATTAACAAAAAGGACTTGGCTATCTACTTTCCTACTGCTACATTACAGTACAAAGTAAATCAACCTCTAGCCATGACCAACAATGATGGCAACTTTGACATTACTGTTAATGTCTATGGTGGTGGTATTACTGGTCAAGCAGAAGCAGTTCGTTTGGCTCTTTCTCGTGCTATGTGCGAAATTGATGCTGAAAACAGAACTATTTTGAAACCAGAGGGATTATTGACAAGAGATCCAAGAATGGTAGAGCGTAAGAAATTCGGTCAGAAGAAAGCTCGTAAGAAATTCCAGTTCTCTAAACGTTAATATATTCCGCTTGATTTGGGATATCATCCAGAATTACTCAAATCATTATATAAAATTAAATTATTAACCGTTTTTGTTGTCCTAGAGTAATTTCGGGATTTAGTTTAGCATCTAAATGGCTAAGGCATCTTTTTAAAGTACCACTTAACCATTGCTAATTCAACAGAACGTAAACTATTTACAAAAAATGGCAAACGCAGACGTAAAAGAGTTATTAAAAGCAGGTGTTCACTTTGGACACTTAACTCGCAAATGGGATCCAAACATGGCTCCTTACGTGTATATGGAGCGTAATGGCATCCATATCATTAACCTTTACAAAACAGCAGCTAAAATTGATGAGGCTTCTGAGGCATTGAGCAAAATTGCTGCTTCAGGTCGTAAAATTTTATTTGTTGCTACTAAAAAGCAAGCAAAAGATATCGTAGCTGAAAAAGCTGGAGGAATCAACATGCCTTACATCACTGAAAGATGGCCAGGTGGAATGTTGACCAACTTTGTAACTATCAGAAAAGCTGTGAAGAAAATGGCTTCTATTGATAGAATGAAAAAAGACGGTACTTTCGCTTCTCTTTCTAAAAAAGAGAAATTACAAATTGATCGTCAAAGAGCTAAACTAGAAAAGAACTTAGGTTCTATTAGCGACATGACCCGTATTCCAGGAGCATTATTTGTGGTGGACATTAAGCGTGAGCACATCGCGATTAAAGAAGCACAAAAATTAAACATTCCAATCTTCGCGATGGTGGATACAAACTCTGATCCACGTCAAGTTGATTACGTAATTCCATCAAATGATGATGCTACTAAATCAATTGAAAAAATCTTAACCTATGTAACAGAAGCTATTTCTGGAGGTTTAGCAGAACGTAAAGCTGAGAAAGATTCTTCTAAAGCTGATAAGCCTGCAAAAGCTGCAAAGAAAAAAGCAGTTTCAGAGGAAGAAGAATAAACTAAACATAATCATTACATAACATTAAACAAGTCGTTTAGTTTGTTTCTTTACTGAACATCAACTAAACGACTTTTTTTAAAATACATAGACTATGAGTACTACAGTAAAAGTAACAGCTGCAGAAGTAAATAAACTAAGACAAGCTACTGGTGCAGGTATGATGGACTGCAAGAAAGCTTTAGTTGAGGCTGAAGGTGACTTTGATAAAGCCATTGATGTATTACGTAAAAAAGGACAAAAAGTAGCTGAGAAAAGAGCAGATAGAGATTCTTCTGAAGGAGCTGCTGTTGCTAAAATCAATGCAGACCAAACTGCTGGTGTTGCTATTGTTTTAGGTTGTGAAACTGATTTCGTTGGTAAAAATGAAAACTTTTTAGCGTTAGCTAACGAGTTTGCTGAGCTAGCTTTGAATTATGACTCAAAAGAAGCCTTTTTAGCAGCAGACTTTGGTGGAATGACCGTGGCTGATAAATTAGTTGAGCAAACTGGTGTTATCGGTGAAAAACTAGATATTACTTCTTTCGAGAAATTAGAAGCTGCTTATGTAGGTTCTTATGTTCATATCAATAAAATTGCTGCTTTAGTAGGAATCACTGCTAAAGTTGACAATGCTGATGTTTTAGTGAAAGATGTTGCAATGCAAGTAGCCTCTATGGGAGCAACTACTTTATCTTACAAAGATTTTGATCCTGCATTCGTTGCTTCAGAAACTGAAGCTAGAATTGCTGTTATTGAAAAAGATAATGAAGAATTAGCTCGTTTAGGAAAAACATTGAAAAATGTTCCTAAATACATTTCTATGGCGCAATTAACTCCTGAAGTATTGGCTCAAGCTGAAGCAGATGCTAAAGCGGAATTGGCTGCTGAAGGAAAACCAGAACAAATCTGGGATAGAATTTTACCAGGTAAAATGGAGCGTTTCATTTCTGACAACACAACTCTTGACCAAGAGAAATGTTTGTTAGATCAGAAATTCATCAAAGATGAAAAGCAAACCGTTGCTGATTACGTTTCTTCATATGGTGATGTTGAAATCTCTGGATTTAAACGTGCTACAGTAGGATAATAAACGGTCCTGATAAGTCAGGTAACCAATAAATATAACCACCTTTCTTTTATTAGAATGGTGGTTTTTTTATTCATAAAACACAATTGATATAAATTCAAAAAAGAAAAAATTATGTAGTTTTGCTAAACTTTCAAAGTCAGCATGAAATACAAAAGAATTCTCTTAAAATTATCAGGTGAAGCCTTAATGGGCGGTCGCCAATATGGAATTGATCCAGAACGTTTAGCCGAATATGCAGAAGACATTAAAGCCATAACAGAGCTAGGTGTAGAAGTTGCCGTTGTTATAGGTGGTGGTAACATTTTTAGAGGTGTTGCAGGAGCCAGTAATGGTATGGATCGTGTGCAAGGAGACCATATGGGTATGTTGGCAACCATTATCAACGGGTTGGCCCTCCAAAGTGCTTTAGAAAATGCAGGTGTTGGAACCCGACTTCAAAGTGCCATTAAAATCAATGAGGTGGCAGAGCCATTTATTAGAAGACGTGCCATGAGACACCTTGAAAAAGGCCGTGTGGTCATTTTTGGTGGTGGTACAGGGAATCCTTATTTCACTACAGATTCAGCTGCTGTTTTAAGAGCTATTGAAATTGAAGCTGATGTGATTTTAAAGGGAACTCGTGTAGATGGTATATATACAGCCGACCCTGAAAAAGATTCCAATGCAGTTAAGTTTGATTACATTTCTTTTGATGAAGTCCTTAAGAAAGGTCTTAAAGTTATGGATACAACCGCTTTCACTCTAAGCCAAGAAAACGAATTACCTATCATTGTATTTGACATGAATAAAAAGGGGAATTTGTTGAAAGTAGTTTCAGGTGAAAAAGTTGGAACTAAGGTTAATTTATAATATCTTTTACATCAAGCTTTGGCTTGTTTTTTGTAGCTATCATTTAATTTTTAATTACAATATTCTATGAACGAAGAGATTGATTTCATTTTAGATACCACAAAAGAATCTATGGATAGTGCGCTTAAGCACTTAGAAAAACAACTCGTAAACATTCGTGCCGGTAAAGCAAGTCCTGCTATGCTAGGAAGTGTCATGGTTGATTATTATGGATCACAAACTCCTTTAAGCCAAGTGGCCAATGTCAATACTCCTGATGGTAGAACCATTTCAGTACAACCTTGGGAAAAATCCATGCTTCAAGAAATAGAAAAAGCCATCATGATTGCTAACTTAGGTTTCAATCCTATGAATAATGGCGACATGATCATCATTAATGTTCCACCTTTGACAGAGGAAAGAAGGAAAGATTTGGCTAAACAAGCAAAATCTGAAGCCGAAGATGCCAAGGTAGGAGTTAGAAATGCACGAAAAGATGCAAACAATGATTTAAAAAAGTTGGACGCTTCAGAAGATTTAAAGAAGAATGCAGAAATTGATGTACAAGAATTAACTGATAAATACGTTAAGCAAATAGACCAAATATTAGAAGTTAAGGAAAAAGAGATCATGACAGTATAAGAAAAAGCGACTTCTATAGGTCGCTTTTTAATTGCTATTATAAACCCACATACTATTAATGCTGAAGTACTGTGCCATTTTTTTCATTTTACTGTCCTTCCAATTTGCACAGTGCCAGATCAAAGGCGCTAAAGAACAAGACAGCATTAAATCCCAAAATGATTCTATAAGAAGATCCCAATTTCTTAAAAAATTAGGAAACGGTTATATAACACTCGGACAAGCCTTTGAAGTAGATATTAAATATCTATTCAAATACAACCAACATGAAGCCATACGAACTGGTTTTGGAGGTGTTACCAATGACGAGTTTTCAAAGCGCTATCATTTGGATGGTTATGGAGCTTATGGATTTGGAGATCAAAAATTTAAATATTCCTTAGGTGGTGGTTTTCGACTAGCCCCCAAAAGCAATACCTGGATTGATCTCTCCTATACCGATGATATTGAGGAGACGGGTAGTTCTACATTTTTAACAGACAAACGCTTTTTTACTTTTTTCCAACCCCGCCTTCTTAATATTGAGCTTTTTCATAGACATGTAACAAAATCTATTTCTATAAGCCATAAATTATCTCCTAAATTACTTTCTGAAGTAAAACTAGCAGTAAGCAATATCAATCCAACATACGATTACACCCTGCAGGTAGGCAATAAATCTTATCAAGATTTCGACTTAACGTTTTCCACTTTTTCATTCCAATGGAGTCCCTTTAGTATCTATGAGTTCAAGGATGACGTGTTAAAAGAGGTAAAAAACGGATATCCCAAATTCACGCTTCAATACACCCAAAACTTTAGAAATGTTTTTGCCAGTGAATTTGATTTTTCAAAAGTTGAATTTAGATCGGTCTATGTCCTGGAACATAAAAACAAGTCAAAAACAGGTGTCAATCTTTGGGCTGGGATAGCAAGAGGTGTTACACCCCTCACTCACATGTACCATGCCTACCCTAACAATATTAATAAAGGCAGTGTGATGAAACGATTTTCAGTAGCTGGCATTAATAGCTTTGAAACTATGTTTTTCAATGAATTCTTTTCCGACAAACTTTCAACTCTTCAAATCAAACACTATTTCAAACCTTTTGAAATCTCACCAAGATACCAACCACAATTGGTACTGATCAGTCGTTTTGCTCTGGGAAATATGTCAAACATAGAACGCCATCAAGGTTTTGAGTTTGACACATTAGATAAAGGGTATTCAGAAATAGGCCTTGAATTAAACAAAATACTCTTCCCATTTGGACTTAGTTTTGCATATAGATATGGGGCTTACCACTTACCTAATTTTGAGGACAATCTTGCTTTTAAATTCACTTTCAACCTAACTTTATAAGCAATTTAACTTAAGTAATCCACATGTTTTTAATACCTTTGCGGCTGTTTTATTTTATCTATGTTTAAACTGCTTACAAAAGGGTTTTGGGATGTTGTAGCCAGACTTATTCTTAGGAATAAAATCATTATCCTATTAGGTATTTTGGCAATTACAGTTTTCTTGGCATCTAAGTGGGAAAACATGAGATTTACCTATACTGAAGCCAATTTACTACCCAGTGACCATCCTGCAAATATTGAATACGACCATTTCTTAGATATTTTCGGAGAAGAGGGTAATTTAATCGTTCTTGGGATTAAAGATTCCACCTTTTTTTCTCAAGAAAAATTAAATGCCTGGAATGATCTATCTGATAAATTCAAGCAGTATGACGAGGTCGAATCGGTAGTGTCCATCAGAGACTTGCAAAAACTGGTCAAAAACACCGAGAAACAGAGCTTTGAGTTAGAACCTTTTATCAAAGACTCCCTTAAATCTCAACAGGAAGTCGCAGAATTAAAAGAAGACCTTTTCCACAAATATCCGTTTTATGATAACTTCCTGTTCAACACCAAAACACAGACCATCAGAACGGCTATTTATCTTAAAAAAGATATCGTAAATACCCCAATCAGAAAAGACTTTATCTTTAATATTCTTGAACCACAGATTGCTTCTTTTAAAAAAGACACGGGACTAAATGTTAGGGTTTCAGGAATGCCTTATGTTAGAACCTTAAATGCTCAAAACATTGTTGATGAAATAGGAGAGTTCATTGCGTTGGCCCTTGCCGTCACCTCCATGATTTTCTTTTTCTTTTTCAGGTCCTTTAGAGCCACGTTTATATCCCTATTTGTAGTCTGTATAGGTGTTATGTGGACCTTTGGTATTATTGGTCTTTTAAACTATGAGATTACGGTTTTAACGGCCTTGATTCCACCACTTATTATTGTTATAGGAATTCCTAATTGCATTTTCCTCATCAACAAATACCAGCATGAGGTTAAAAGCCACGGAAACAAAGTGAAATCTTTACAAAGAGTTATCACCAAAATTGGGAATGCTACGTTAATGACCAATGTTACTACAGCCAGTGGTTTTGCCACTTTTATATTGACAGAAAGTAATCTACTTAAGGAATTTGGTACTGTAGCGTCCTTGAGTATTATAGGTATCTTCATTTTATGCCTTTTGATTATACCCATTATTTATACTTTTTTACCCTATCCAAAAGATCGTCACCTTGAACACCTAAATAGAAAATGGATAGGCGGGTTTGTGAACTGGATTGAGAAAATGGTTCGTGAAAGACGAATCACCATTTACATTGCTTCTGTAGTCCTTTTAATTGCCAGTATCATTGGAATATATCAAATAAGAATTTCAGGTAGCTTAATTGAAGACATGTCAAAAGATTCTCAATTTTTTAAAGACATTCAATTCTTTGAAACCGAGTTTGACGGTATTATGCCTTTAGAGATTCTTATAGACACGCAAAGGAAAAAAGGTGTCATGAAATTGAATACCTTAAAAAGAATGGAAGAATTGGAGGAGGTTATTGAAGAAACTCCAGAACTATCAAGGCCTATTTCTGTTGTAAGCCTAACCAAATATTTCAAGCAAGCTTATTACAATGGCAATCCAAAATATTATCAATTGCCGTCATCGCAAGAAAATAGCTTTATTCTGAGTTACGTAAAAAATACCTCGACCAACGATAACACTTTAATCAATACCTTGATGGATAGCACGGGGCAATATGCCAGAATTACAACCTTCATGAAAGACATTGGTACTGATAAGATGGAAAAGATTGAAGAAAACTTGGAAACGAGAATTCATAAAGTATTTCCAGATGACAGGTACAAAGTGTCCATCACCGGAAAAGCTCTAGTCTTTCAAAAAGGAACTAAATACCTGGTTAAAAATCTAGCTATTTCATTAACCTTAGCCATCGTTTTAATTTCAATTTTCATGGCCTTTATGTTTAGGTCCTTTAGAATGATTATTGTATCACTTGTTCCTAATATTTTGCCATTGGTAATTACTGCAGGAATTATGGGATTCATAGGTGTTCCTATCAAACCTTCAACCATTTTGGTTTTTAGTATCGCCTTCGGAATTTCCGTAGACGACACCATCCACTTTTTAGCAAAATATAGACAAGAACTACAATTCTATAATTGGAAAATCAGAAAATCAGTTTACGCTGCCTTACGAGAAACGGGGGTTAGTATGTTTTATACCTCTATTGTTCTGTTCTTTGGATTTTCGGTATTCACAGTTTCCAGTTTTGGGGGAACAGTGGCATTGGGAGCGTTAGTTTCTACGACTCTTTTATTTGCGATGTTATCCAATTTACTATTACTACCATCCTTATTACTAGGTTTGGAACGAAACATAGCCAATAAGGAAGTTTTAAAGGAACCTGTTATCGATATTTTAAGTGAAAACGATGAGGAGGTTCAAGAATTAGAGGAAAATCACCAAAAATAACCTTCATTAAAATTCTATAAAGAATTAAATTTACACATTAAATTACGAATTAAATGAAAGCAAGTACTGTTTCAGAATTATTAAAAAGCGATAAAAAGCTTCACGACATTGAGATTAAAGGATGGGTTAGAACTTTTAGAGCCAATAGGTTTATTGCTCTAAATGATGGTTCAACCATAAATAATATTCAATGCGTTGTTGATTTTGAAAATACTGATGAAGCAATTTTAAAACGTATTACAACTGGTGCAGCAGTTCACATTAAAGGGGAATTGGTAGAAAGCCAAGGAAAAGGTCAGTCTGTAGAAGTTCAAGTGAAATCTATAGAAATATTAGGTGATTCTGACCCCGAGGAATACCCTATCCAACCTAAAAAGCACACGTTTGAATTCTTACGTGAAAATGCCCATTTAAGAACAAGAACCAATACGTTTAGCGCGGTAATGCGTCTACGTTCGTCTTTGTCTTTTGCCATCCATAAATATTTCAATGAAAATGGCTTCTATTATATGCACACACCTATAATTACAGGAAGTGATGCAGAAGGTGCTGGAGAAATGTTCCGTGTGAGCTCATTGGATGCTAAAAACCCACCTTTAAATGAAGATGGAACTGTAAATTACAAAGAGGATTTCTTTGGGAAAGAGACCAATTTGACGGTTTCTGGACAGTTGGAAGCTGAAACCTATGCCATGTCACTTGGTAAGGTCTACACCTTTGGCCCTACTTTTAGAGCCGAAAACTCTAATACATCACGTCACCTAGCTGAATTCTGGATGATTGAACCAGAGGTAGCTTTTATGGACTTAGATGGCAACATGGATTTGGCAGAGGATTTTCTTAAATATACCATCAACTATCTATTAAAGAACAACCGTGAAGACTTGGAATTTCTTGAAAGCAGATTGTTGGAAGAAGAAAAAACGAAGCCTCAAAATGAACGTAGCAGCATGAGTTTGATTGAAAAATTGAACTTTGTTGTCGATAATAATTTTAAAAGGGTAAGCTATACGGAGGCTATAGATATTTTAAGAAATAGCAAACCAAACAAAAAGAAAAAATTCAAATATCTTATTGATGAATGGGGTGCAGACCTGCAAAGTGAGCACGAACGATTTTTAGTGGAAAAACACTTTAATTGCCCAGTAATTTTGTTTGATTACCCAGCTAACATCAAAGCGTTTTACATGCGATTGAATGAAGATGGTAAAACCGTTAGAGCTATGGATATTCTATTCCCAGGAATTGGGGAAATTGTAGGTGGCTCTCAACGTGAAGAACGCTTGGAAGTTTTACAAGAAAAAATGGCGCAACTAGATATTCCAGAAGAAGAATTATGGTGGTACTTAGATTTGAGAAAATATGGAACCGCTGTGCATTCTGGTTTTGGCCTAGGTTTTGAAAGATTGGTTATGTTTACAACGGGTATGACAAACATTAGAGATGTGATTCCTTACCCAAGAACACCTCAAAACGCCGAATTTTAATTAAAAACATTTAATATTTTCATAAAACAATCTACCACACACCATTGGTAGGTTGTTTTTTTTTATTTTTATAAGAAACCAAATCACATCAATGCTTAAACAACATTTACAGTTTAAACTATCTCAGAAGTTATCTCCTCAACAAATTCAATTGATGAAGTTAATTCAATTGCCAACCTTGGCTTTTGAACAAAAATTGAAACAGGAAATAGAGGAAAACCCTGCCTTGGATACAGGTAGAGAAAAGACCAATGAAGATGATTATGACAATTATGATGATAGTTATGAAGACCCTGATTACAATGACAATGACAGCATAAACGCAGAGGATATTAATGTAGATGAATATTTAAGCGATGATGAAATTCCAGATTACAGAACACGCTCAAATAATTACAGCAGTGATGATGAGGAAAAAAATGTGCCTTATGCAGCTGGAACTTCCTTTACACAACACCTAAAAAACCAATTAAGCACCTTTATTCTAGATGAGGAAGAGGAAGAAATTGCTGAATTTTTGGTTGGCAGTATTGATGAAAGTGGTTATATCAGAAGATCATTAACCGAAATAATGGATGATTTGGCCTTCACCCAGAACATTTTCACCTCGGAGAAAAAAATAGGTGAGGTTTTTAAAATAGTTCATCAACTAGATCCTTCTGGGGTTGGCGCCAGAAATTTACAGGAATGTTTGAGTATCCAGCTACACCGTAAGGACAAGTCTGAAAGTACTGATTTAGCAATCAAAATAATAGATGACGCCTTTGAGCAATTCACAAAAAAGCACTATAAAAAGTTAATTCAAAAATTTGACATTACCGAGGAGCAATTAAAAGCTGCAATTGAGGAAATAGAGCATTTAAATCCCAAACCTGGTGGCTCCTATTCTGGTAACAACCGTATCGTGGAACATGTAATTCCCGACTTTTCAATCAAAATTGCTGATGGAGAGTTGGAGCTATCCCTCAATGGAAGAAACGCTCCAGAACTGCATGTATCTAAAGAATACAATGACATGCTTAAAGGTTATAAGGAGTCCAAAGAAAAATCGAAATCCCAAAAGGATGCGGTTCTGTTTATAAAACAAAAGTTGGACGCTGCCAAATGGTTTATAGAAGCTGTTAGACAACGTCAACAGACCTTATTTGTAACCATGAGCGCTATTATGCATTACCAAAAGGAATATTTTTTGACTGGAGATGAAAGGAAATTAAAGCCAATGATCCTGAAAGATATTGCTGATGAAATTGAAATGGATGTTTCTACCGTATCCAGGGTAGCTAATAGTAAATATGTTGACACACCCTATGGGACCAAGTTAATTAAGGAATTTTTCTCTGAATCCATGAAAAACGATCAAGGAGAGGATGTCTCTACTCGAGAAATCAAAAAAATCTTGGAAACAGTTATAGATGAAGAAAACAAAAAGAAACCTTTAACTGATGATGCTTTAGCTAAAATATTAAAGGAAAAGGGCTATCCTATAGCTAGAAGAACTGTGGCTAAATATCGAGAGCAATTAGATATTCCTGTGGCCAGGTTACGGAAAAAAATATGATCAACCAACTCATCAAAAGCATATCATTTATATTCCACCCCATTCTTATGCCCATGCTTGGAGTGGTGTTTTATTTTTCCAAGACACCTAGATTCATCCCTGGTGAAATTGTTCAAGCCAAAGTATTTTCAATACTTATTCTAACCATCGTTTTACCCATTCTAACGTACTATCTACTTAAAACCATAGGTAGGACTAGATCAATCTATATGAATGAGCCAAAAGAGCGTATAATACCTCTTTTTTTAAATTGTTTGATTGTACTTTTAATTATTTTAAAGGTTTTTCCCTCAGCTGAAGTTATAGAGCTTTATTATTTCTTTATTGGCGTCTTGATTTCTACATTCTGTTGCCTAATATTAGCTTTTTTTGACTTTAAAGCCAGCATCCATATGATAGCTGTTTCTGGCGTTTATATGTTCTTTATTGCATTAAGCATGCATTTCAGTATAAACATCAATGGAACCTTAGCTTTAATGGCGATACTTACAGGAGCCATTGCTTCTTCACGCCTACAATTTAAAGCCCATACCTATATTGAATTGTTAATTGGTATTCTTATCGGGGTTATACCTCAATTGACTTTGATTACATATTGGCTATAAAATGTAAAACATCAGACCCAATTTGACAGAGTACATATCTAAATTTTCATTCCCAACCATAGTTCCTTCTTTGAAAATAGGATTGAGACCAAAACAAGCATGAAAATTCCAAACGCTATATCCAGCGCTTAAGGTAACAGCATATTGTAAATCATTGATATTATCAATATTCTTGAGTCTAAAATCTCCATAGCCACCTTTATGTTTAGACAAATTAGCAAATTGATATCCAACTTTAAATCCGGGATAAATTCGCCAAAATTTAGATTCAGTAGCCGTTGAAGTACGCCACCTAAATTCGATAGGTAATTCTATTAAATATAAATTGAATCGATTCTTACTATAGGAAATATTTTCTGTATCCAAGTTTAAAAATCCAATCTGGCTTCGTTCATCTTGGTAAACCAGAATATTACTATTGAAAGAATTCATAGAACCTCCAAGACCAATAGCCAAGGCTACATTACGACGTTGATTGATTGGAAAATCTCTCATAAAACCCAAATGTAACCCACTTGAAAACCCCGATTGGGCACCATTACTAGGTTTCCTAACCAAAGCATTGTAAGTAATCCCCAAATAAAATTGATCCTCCCGATACTTTGAATCAACAATAGAGTCTTCCTTATGAACAGGAATTTCTTCGTTTTGACCAAAAGCCATTGAGTTAAAAACAAATAGAAAAATAAAGGAATAATAATATTTCATGGGTTCCCCAATTCTAAAGTTAAAAATAAAACAAAAGGCGTATTGATTTCTCAAAACGCCTTTTGTTTTTATAAAATTAAGAGTAAAATTACCTATTCAAGCTTGCCAAGGCATCGCCATTGATCGTTGTATAGTTAATTTTTAATGCATTAGCTTTACGTAGTTCTTGTTTTATGTCGGTTACAAGTCCCATGTTAGCCTCTCTATCAACTTTAAGAGCAGTTGTTAAAAAAGGAACTAATTCCTCTCTTTTGGATGCTCTCTCAGCCGCTATAAAAGCTTGTATTTCTGATACATCAGCAAATTTATCATTTAACTGAATTCTTGGTTCAGTACCATATTTATCCTTGTAAGAAGAACTAGGTTTACCCACGTAAATATACATCACCAAGTCTTTTTTATCCAGTTTCTCAACTTGATCAGCAGCTGGCAATCTGTTTTCTATCATCAAGGTGTTTTCTCTCATCACGGTAGCAACCATGAAAAAGAAAAGCAACATGAAAACGATATCAGGCAATGATGCTGTTGAAATAGCTGGTAAATCTCCTGACTTTTTCTTTTTAAATTTAGACATTATCTCGTGTTTATCTAATTATACTTACGATTTCTTAGGCTCTGCTTCAGAGAATTTCTGAGGAATTAACAATTTAATTTTCTCAAGTTTTTCTTTTAGACGCTCTTTGTCTTCTTCTGAAGTTCTAGGATCGTTATACATCTTTTCTGCTTCAACAAAGTTAACACCTAAATTAGGATTGTCTCTTAAGAATTCTCTGTTTCTCAACTGATTATAGGCTGCTAATATCTCGTTTTGGACAGCAATGTAAGTCTCATATTTCGTTCCTCTATCATTTTGAAGAGAAATAATAGCCTTATCAAAATTGTCTGACGATCTAGGATTTTTCTTTCCTTGGCAACGTCTACAAGCATCATCGCCTGCACCTCCACCATTATCTAGAAAATCCACAGCTGCTTTTTGAAGATCTTTAAGCTTAATTACCTTTTCTTCTCCCCCAGTTTTTAAGAACAACTCATTGTTCTTATTCACATTCAATTGGAAGATATTCTTCTCCTTAATAACCGGAGGATCTACTACATCTTCCATTGGAGGTAACTTTCTACTTAAACCAGAATCGGTTTCAATGGTAGTAGTTACCAAGAAAAATATTAAAAGTAAGAAAGCAATGTCGGCCATAGAGCCTGCATTAACTTCTGGTGCTGCTCGTTTTGCCATAATTATCTACTTGTTATTTTTTTCACTCCAGAGAACAACATAGCAACGGCAGCAGTAACGATTAAGATATAAAAAGCTATCAAACCTGCTCCTACCATATGAGATTCTCCTTCACTTACAGCTTCACCACCATATAAATATGTTTTTGGATCACCTCCAGAAACCATATATGCAATGATCAATACAGCTGCAAAGATTCCTACTCCTATTAACGTATTTTTAAGCGTTGCCGTATTTGTAAAGAGGTTTTTTAACATAAAAACCACAACAAATACGATCGCTATCACCATAATGAAGTACGCAACATATGCAAATGGATCTACTATAGAGGTATCTCCCATTGCAGCTGCCGACTTGATCGCATCATCTCCTTCAGCAATAATTCTGACAAGGAAAATGAGCCCAAGTACTCCTAAAATGGCTGCTAGTATTTTTAAAATTTTATGTAACATGTTATGTTTTTTAAGCAGTTATTACTTTCTATTATGTCTAATCAACAAGTCCATTAAAGTAATTGACGCATCTTCCATGTCGTTAACGATGCTATCAATCTTAGCAATAATGTAGTTATAGAATATTTGAAGAATAATTGCTACGATCAAACCGAAAACGGTTGTCAATAAGGCTACTTTAATACCTCCCGCAACTAATGACGGTTGCATATCCCCAGCAGCTTCAATTTTATCGAATGCTTGAATCATACCAATTACCGTACCCATGAATCCTAACATCGGAGCCAAAGCGATAAATAATGAAATCCAAGAAACATTTTTCTCTAATTGTCCCATTTGAACACCTCCATAAGCCACAACAGCCTTTTCAGCAGCGTCTAAACCTTCATCAACTCTATCTAAACCTTGATAGTAGATTGAGGCAACAGGACCTTTTGTATTTCTACAAACCTCTTTAGCAGCTTCTACTCCTCCAGAATTCAGAGCGTCTTCTACTTCTGCTGTTAATTTTTTGGTGTTGGTTGTGGAAAGATTTAAAAAGATAATTCTCTCAATAGCTATAGCTAGACCAAGAATTAAACACAATAATACAATCCCCATAAATCCTGGGCCACCTTCTATAAAACGCTTTTTTAATTCTTGATGAAATGAAACTTTTTCTTCAGTTACCGAATCATCAGCATCGTCTTGAATAGGTGAAACAACTGTTGCAGCTGCAGTCATTGCAGTTGTCGTTGCATTAGCTTTTCCGATTGCCATAAAACACATAATGGCTAGGATAGAAAATAATCTTTTCATTGTTATTGTTCTTAATTTTATTAGTTAAAGTGTTAAAGATAAAAAAAAATGCGCTTATAAAACAAAAAAGTAGCAGAGAGGAAGGGATTCGAACCCTCGATACGCTTTTGGCGTATACACACTTTCCAGGCGTGCTCCTTCGACCACTCGGACACCTCTCTATTATTATGCTCTACAAAATAGCGTAGCAAATAACAAAAAAACTTTTGAAAGCTAAAAATTTTAGGAGTTAATTTTATGTGATTTCTCCGCGTAATGAGGCTTCAAACATGGTTTTGAATGAGTTAGAAGAAATCTTCTCACCTAGCATATACATTAGTTTTGCCACCGCAGCCTCTGATGTCATGTCTTTTCCAGAAATCACCCCTATTTGTTTTAACTCGGAACTGGTTTCATACTGCCCCATGTTAACACTTCCTCCAGGACACTGGGTTACATTAACCACTTGTACGCCTCTTTCTATGGCCTTTTTGAGGGCATTCACAAACCATTTTTCTGTTGTAGCGTTCCCAGCTCCATAAGTTTCCAAAACAATCCCCTTTATTGAAGGATGGTTGACCATGCACTCCAATATGGTATCACTAATTCCCGGAAACATTTTAACCAAAACTATATTGGTGTCGAAATGTTTGTGAACCAAAAGTTTTTCGTTAACATCTGGGACAAAAAGCGCCTCATGGTTTACTTTTAGATGAACACCAGACTCTGCTAAATTGGGATAATTAAAAGACTCAAAAGCCTCAAAATGCTCCGCATTAATTTTTGTGGTTCTGTTTCCTCTGTATAATTTGTATTCAAAATAGAGACCCACCTCTCTTACCACAGGTTGATTATTCTCCTGCAAAGAAGCCATTTGAATCGAAGTTATCAAATTCTCCTTGGCATCGGTTCTCAAATCTCCAATAGGCAACTGTGAACCAGTTAGTATAACTGGTTTAGCCAAATTTTCAAGCATAAAACTTAATGCGGATGCCGTATAACTCATAGTGTCACTTCCATGTAACACTACAAAGCCATCAAACCTATCGTAACTGGATTCAATTATTTCTGAAATTTGAACCCAAAACTTTGGATTCATATTGGAAGAGTCAATTGGCTCTTTAAAAGATAATGCTGTAATATCACAACTCAATAATCTTAACTCAGGTATACGTTTTAAAAGATTGGCAAAATCAAATGCCTTAAGCACACCTGATTTTGGATCTTTCATCATTCCTATGGTACCTCCCGTGTATATAAGCAGGATTTTAGGTTTTTGTTGCATATTAAATCTTAAAGACGTCTTTCGAATTTTGAGTTGTCATACGGGCAATTTCCTCTTCTGGCACACCATACAATTCGGATAGTTTTTCAAGCACTTTAACTATGTAAGCGCTTTCATTTCTTTTTCCTCGAAAAGGTTTCGGTGCCAGATAGGGAGAATCGGTTTCCAAAACTATATGTTTTAAATCAATTTTATTCAAAAACTGATCTATTTTACCATTTTTAAAAGTAACTACACCTCCTATACCTAATTTCATATTATAGGATAATGCTTTTTCTGCCTGATCTAAAGTGCCAGTGAAACAATGAAAAATACCAAATAATTGTTCATCGTTCTCTTCATCCAGTATTTCAAAGATTTCATCAAAAGCATCCCTACAATGAATAACAATGGGCAATTGATGCTTTTTGGCCAATTGAATTTGAAATTTAAAAGCCTCTTGTTGAATTCCTAAAGTTGATTGATCCCAATACAAATCAATTCCTATTTCACCGACAGCACAAAATTTTCGTTCCGATAGAAAAGATTCAACCAAGGCTAACTCTTCCTTGTAATTCTCTTTCACAGATGTTGGATGTAATCCCATCATTAAAAAAACATGATCGGGAAACATCCCTTCAAGTTCAAACATCGCTTTATTGTATGAAGAATCTATCGCTGGAATAAAAAACCTCTCAACTCCAAGATCCAATGCACGCTGAACCATTTCCTTCCTATCATCAATGAAAGCATCACTATAAAGATGTGTATGTGTATCTGTTATAATCATGCCGCAAAAATAGTCCTTTTACTTAAGTATATTTGCAAGAAAACTTTAAATGGAAAACAACCTCAGGGATTACCTTGTTGACAAAGGATATACAAAAATCAAGTTGCATCTCACCAAAACGAATCATTTTGAAATTAGAGCGAGTATCAATGGTGTAAAAGGTGTCTTTATTTTAGATACGGGAGCTTCCAATTCCTGTGTCGGGTTTGAGACAGCCGAAACCTTTAAGCTCAAAACCATGGAGTCTGAGATTAAAGCCGCAGGTGCAGGAGCCATTGACATGGAAACCCAATTATCAAAAAAGAATAAAATAAAGATAGGTAAGTGGAAAAAGGACAAAGTAGCATTGATCCTTTTTAATCTCACTCATGTCAATACAGCATTAGTAAATCACAATGCACAACCAGTAGATGGCATTCTCGGAGCTGATATTTTAAAAAAAGGAAAAGCAATCATTGACTATGATAAAAAATACCTGTATTTAAAATTGTAAAATTTTTCTTTCCTTAATTCCCGACAGTCAGTATCTTTACATTCCCCTGAAAGACTGATTTATGGAAACTTCTATCGTCATAGCCGATGACCACCCATTAATATTAAAGGGCCTTTTTGATTTCTTGGTAGAAAAAGGCTATAATGTTATAGATAGTGCTGAAAATGGAAAAGATGCGTTTGAACTTATCTCTTCCCAAAAACCAGATATCGCTATTTTAGATATTCAAATGCCTTATTTAACGGGATTACAGATTGCAGAAAAGTGTCAAGAACTACAATTACCCACTAAAATTATTTTAATTACGGTCGAAAAAGATGAATCCATATACCTAAAGGCCAAGGAATTAGATATTTACGGATATGTATTAAAGGAGTTTGCCCTAGCAGAAATTGAAATATGTATTGCTTCAGTACTAAATGATAAAGCCTACTTTAGTCCAGAACTCTTGTCTCATTTAGAGGTTGAACAGGTCCCCGAAGAATTGGAATCGCTCACAAAAACTGAAAAAGAAGTTTTAAAACATATCGCTCAAAATAAAACGGCTAAGGAAATTGCAGATATTATGTTTATCTCTGACAGAACCGTTGAAAAACATAAGAGCAACATGCTTAAGAAATTAAAATTAGAATCCAAACACACCACCTTAGCTCTATTTGCTAAAGAAATTGAACCCTTTTTAGACTAAAAATACGTAGTTCTACGTATTGTTTGGTATGTAATTTATTCCGAATTTTACAATGCTATTAATTAGTTCTTAGGGAGAATTAAGAGGCTCTGTCAACCAAAAGTTTTCAGGGCCTTTTTATTTATAAAAATTACGTATTTCTACGTATTGCATCATAGCGAAATAATAGCGAGCTTTACAAAGCTATTAATCGATTGCCTAATTAAGGGATTTTCAACGCCCTGTGCCACATGGCACAGGGTTCCTTAAATCTACAAAACCTATTTAAACCATGGAAAAAGAATCTAATTCTCTAAACAAATATTTGATCATTGGATTGATGGTTATAGTGTTAATTGTTATCTCAATCAACATCTTTGTAAATTTTTATTAGTTTTAGTTTTTCACGTTAAAAAAGAAAGGGCTTTCAGATATCTGAAAGCCCTTTTAATAAATCATATTGTATGCACTTAGCTTATAGCTCGAGTGCTTTCTTCACATCTCCATTCATTAAAAATTCCACAGGATTTTCCAAGGCTTCTTTAACCGCCACTAAGAATCCTACAGACTCCTTACCATCAATAATTCTATGATCATAAGATAGGGCTAAGTACATCATTGGGTGAATTTCAACTTTTCCGTCGACTGCAATAGGTCTTTCAATAATGTTATGCATTCCTAAAATGGCACTTTGAGGAGGATTAATGATTGGTGTTGACAACATACTTCCAAAAACCCCTCCATTTGAAATGGTAAAAGTTCCACCTGTCATTTCATCAACCGTTATTTGCCCATCACGAGCTCTAATTGCCAATCGTTTTACCTCAGCTTCTACACCTCTAAAAGTTAAATTCTCTGCGTTTCTAATAACAGGAACCATCAAACCTTTAGGGCCAGAAACAGCGATGCTAATATCACAAAAATCATAGCTCACCATTTCCTTTTCATCAATCATGGAATTAACCGCAGGATACATTTCCAAGGCTCTAACACACGCCAGAGTAAAAAACGACATAAACCCAAGTCCTACTCCATGTTTGCTCTTAAATTCTTCTTTATATTGGTTTCTAAGCTCAAAAATAGGTGTCATGTTTGCCTCATTGAACGTTGTCAACATGGCTGTCTCGTTTTTAGCAGAGACCAATCTCTCAGCTACTTTACGACGTAACATAGACAACTTAGAACGAGATTCTCCACGAGTTCCTCCTGTTGGGGTTCCCATGGATACCTTGGCATTAATTGCATCTTCCTTAGTCACCCTTCCATCTTTACCTGTTCCAGTTACTTGAGAAGCTTCCATCCCTTTCTCAGCAAGAATCTTTTTAGCTGCAGGACTTGCAGATCCAGTAGCATAGGTACTTTTCTCTGCTACAGGCTCAGCTTTCTTCTCTTCAGCTTTAGGCTCTGCTGGTTTGCTCTCCTCTTTCTTTTCAGATCCACTTCCCTCTGGTTTTGCCGCGTTGGTGTCTATCAAACATACAACTTGGCCCACAGCAACAGCATCCCCTTCTTCAGCTTTTAAGGTAATAGTCCCACTGGCTTCTGCAGGAAGCTCCAGGGTGGCTTTATCACTATCTACTTCAGCAATGGCTTGATCTTTTTCTACATAGTCACCATCTTGTACTAGCCATTCAGCGATTTCAACTTCTGTAATGGATTCTCCTGGTGAAGGAACTTTCATTTCTAAAATCATTGGTCTATAATTTTATGTTTTGGGTATTATATCTTTTGGTTATCTTTTGTTTTATCAAAAACGTAATCTATGACTTCTTGATGACGTCTTTTTGATCTAGTCGAGCTTCCAGCTGCCGGAGCTCCATAAGCTCTTCTGCTGGCTACTCTAAAGGACCTTGCTTCATTAAAATGCATAAGTATAAAGCCATAAGCCCCCATATTTCTTGGTTCTTCTTGAGCCCAAACAACATCATCAACATGTCCATATTTACTAAGAACTTCTCTCATTTCTTCTGCAGGCAGAGGAAATAGCTGTTCAACTCTCACTAAGGCAACATCGCTTCTTCCTAACGTTTCTCTTTGTTCCAATAAATCATAATAAAATTTACCAGTAACAAAGACTAATGTTTTCACATCTTTTGTATTAACTGACTGATCATCAATTAACATCTCAAACTTGCCATTTGCAAATTCATCCGCAGTTGAGACACATTTAGGATGACGCAACAAACTTTTTGGAGTAAATACAATAAGAGGCTTTCTATAATTGGCCTTCACCTGTCTTCTTAGCAAGTGATACATGTTAGCTGGTGTTGTACAATCGGCTATAAACATGTTATCCTTAGCACATAACTGAAGGTAACGTTCCATTCTTGCTGAAGAGTGCTCTGCTCCCTGACCTTCATAGCCATGAGGCAGTAACATCACCACACCGTTTTGGGTTTTCCACTTATCTTCTCCAGAAGAAATATACTGGTCAATCACGATTTGAGCCCCATTACTAAAGTCTCCAAATTGTGCTTCCCAAACAGTTAAGGTATTTGGGCTTGCCATGGCATAACCGTATTCAAAGCCTAAGACCCCATACTCTGACAATAAGGAATTGTAAATAAAGAAACGTCCTTGATCTTTGCTTACATTGTTAAGCAATACCACTTCCTCTTCACTATCTTCAACTTTTACAACAGCATGACGGTGTGAGAATGTTCCTCTTTCTACATCCTGACCTGAAATTCTAACCTCATAGCCTTCTTCCAATAAAGTTCCGTAGGCTAAATGTTCTGCCATGGCCCAATCTAACCTATCCTCTTCGAACATGGTTTTTCTAGACTGAACCAACTTTTCAATTTTCCGGATGAATTTTTTATCTGATGGCAAAGTTGAAATAACATCAGCAATTCGTTCCAAACCAGATTTAGAGAACGTGGTGTCAACATTCTTCATCATGGTATCTTCCATGACTCTTTCTAGACCTTTCCATTCATCTTGCATAAATGGCGTAATGACGGTCTTTTCAATTTTTCTTGAATCCTCTAGATTCTC
This sequence comes from Mangrovimonas sp. ST2L15, assembly GCF_001280515.1. Taxonomy (GTDB): domain Bacteria; phylum Bacteroidota; class Bacteroidia; order Flavobacteriales; family Flavobacteriaceae; genus Mangrovimonas; species Mangrovimonas futianensis. Next base: position 99,745 of record NZ_LBIQ01000030.1, read on the forward strand.
TTCTAATTTAGCTTTGTATTCCTCTTCTAGTTGCGATACATAATCAGCATCAATGACCCCTTCAGACATCAACCTTTCAGCATAGATATCTCGTGGATTTTGATGCTTAGAAATCAATTTATACAACTTAGGTTGTGTAAATCTTGGTTCATCTCCTTCATTATGTCCATATTTACGGTACCCTAGCAGGTCAATAAACACATCCTTTTTGAATGCCATTCTAAAATCCAAAGCAAATAAAGTAGCGTGAACTACGGCTTCAGCATCATCAGCATTCACGTGAAGCACCGGCGATAGGGTTACTTTACCTACATCTGTACAATAAGTACTTGAACGGGCATCCAAATAATTGGTTGTAAAACCAATCTGGTTATTTACTACAATATGAATGGTTCCATTGGTCTTATACCCATCCAATTGTGCCATTTGCACCACTTCATAAGCAATCCCTTGACCAGCAATAGCAGCATCTCCATGCACTACAATTGGCAATACTTTTGAAGGATTGTCTACATATTTATCATCTTGTTTTGCTCTTGCAATTCCTTCAACAACTGAAGCAACAGTTTCTAGGTGCGATGGATTGGGAGCAATGTTTAAATTGATTTCGTTCCCTTTAGAAGTAACCCTGTTACTGGTCCAACCAAGGTGGTATTTGACATCACCATCAAAGATTTCTTCTTCATAGTCCTTACCATCAAATTCACTGAAGATATCTTTTGCCGATTTCCCAAAAATATTGGTCAAGGTGCTTAAACGTCCACGGTGGGCCATACCCATTACAAACTCTTTCACACCATAATCAGCGGCCTGTTCAACCAAAGCATCCAATGCCGGAATTAAAGTTTCTCCTCCTTCCAACGAAAAACGTTTTTGCCCAACATATTTGGTATGCAGAAAGCTTTCAAATGAAACCGCTTCATTCAGTTTCTTTAAGATATGTTTCTTTCTTTCGGTTGAAAATTCTGGATGGTTATCGTTAATGTTAAGTTTATTCTGAATCCACTGAATATGCTCGGGAGTACGAATGTACATGTACTCAATCCCGATGGATTCACAGTAAATCTTATTTAAATGACGAAGAATCTCTCGAAGGTTCTGAGCTCCGATGCCTAAAATCTCTCCGGCATTAAAAACGGTGTCCAAATCAGCTTCGGTCAACCCAAAATTCTCTAATGCCAAAGTTGGCTCATATTTTCTTCTATCCCTAACCGGATTGGTTTTGGTAAATAAATGTCCACGAGTCCTGTAGCCATCAATCAACTTAACAACCTGAAACTCTTTTTGAACATGTTCTGGAATTTGGGCTGAAACCCCTTCCACGATCTCTCCGTTCATTCCATAGCTTTCACTCCCAAAATCATAACCTTGAAAAAAGGCTCTCCAGCTGGGTTCTATTGAATCGGGATTTTTTTGGTATTGTTCGTATAAATCAGCGAAAAATGCTGTATGTGCGGCGTTTAAAAAGGAATATTTATCCATTATTAATTTCTGCTTTCTAGCTTTTGGAAAATTTTGTCAAAAATACAACTTTTACCAAAATTAGATGCGGTTTTATTATATTTATGATAACTTTAATTCAAGTATTTACACCATGATGCCAACCTACAAACCATTTTCGCAAAAAACCATTTCTATATTTTGCTTTATCCTGTTAATCAGCACTTCCATTCAAGCACAAGAAAAAAAATCTGACTTTTGGAATCATGTGCGATTTGGGGGTGGTATCGGACTGAGTTTTGGAAACGAATTTTTTAGTGGCACCTTGGCTCCGAGCGCCCTTTATGACATCAATCCTTATGTTTCTGTTGGACTCGGACTGAACGGAACCTACAGCAGCAGAAAATACTATCACAAATCAACCATTTTTGGAGGCAGTGTCATAGGCATTTTCAATCCCATTCCACAACTTCAGATATCCACAGAATTTGAGCAATTAAACGTAAACAGGGATTGGGACAGTCGCTGGGGAATTGCCGATGAAAATTACTGGTATCCGGCCCTATTCCTTGGAGCCGGATTTAGAGCTCAAAACGTCACTGTGGGAATGCGCTTTGATGTGCTTTATGATAGCGACAAAAGCATTTATGCCCAATCTTGGATGCCGTTTGTAAGGGTTTATTTTTAGGAATATTGATTTCTTAACCACACCTTTTGCCACTCGCGTTGCAGAATCAAAAAGACCACATCCTCAGATAATTTTAAGGCATCCATTCCGTCTAATTGTTTGATCTTGGACTCTGATACATCTACAATATAGAGCAGATTAAGGTATTCGGCGAACCGTTCCTGAATCAGTTTGTAAATGGTTTCATGCAGGATTAACTTGAGGCTACTAGGCAAGATGTCTTGATCAAAATCCAAATCGATATTGGCATATAAAAAGTCCTTATTCAACTGTTTGACAAGCTTTGCATAAAGCTCCTTACCCTGAGCTTCTTCTATTAAATCATTAAAAGTTGCCGGAAGTACCATTATACCGTTCTGTTCATCAATTGTTCTCCAAAAGCTCGCAACAATTGTTTCTTGTCTGCTGAAATATCAAGATTGTCCAACATCGAGAATGCTTTTTCTGTATATTCTTTAATAGCCAATTTGGTGGCATCGGCAGATCCACTGTCAGCAAATATGGTTTTGACGGCTTCTATTTTTTCACCCGCATCGTTAGTTTTTGCCGAATAAAAACCTTGAAGCTGATTTCTACTATCGGAAGAAGCCATTTCCAATCCTTTTAAATACAGATAGGTCTTCTTATTCTCAATGATATCTCCTCCCACCTGTTTCCCAAAGGTTTTTGGGTCTCCAAAAGCATCCAAATAATCATCTTGCAATTGGAAAGCTACCCCAAGATTCTTTCCAAAATCATATATGCGATCTTGATCTTCTTTTGAAGCTTGAGCAACAATTGCTCCCATTTTCATGGCGGCACCAATCAGAACAGCCGTTTTATATTCGATCATTTTAAGGTATTCCGCAATGGTGACATCGTCTCGAGTTTCAAAATCGATGTCATATTGTTGACCCTCACAAACCTCTAAGGCCGTTTTGCTAAATAATTTGGCCAAGTCCTTAAATATTTCTGACTCATAATTTTCAAACAATTGATAAGCCAAAATTAACATAGCATCTCCAGAAAGGATTCCCGTATTGATATCCCATTTCTCATGAACGGTTTCATTTCCTCTTCTCAGCGGTGCATCATCCATAATATCATCGTGAATCAAGGAAAAATTATGAAACACTTCTATGCTTAATGCCGCATCAAGGGCTTTTTGGTGGTCTCCACTAAAAATATCTGAAGTCATTAAGGTTAAAACGGGCCTTAAGCGCTTTCCTCCTAAAGACAAAATATAATTGATGGGATTGTAGAGATTGGCGGGTTCTTTCTGAACTTTAAAGGTCTCCAAATAATTTAAAAATACCTCTTGGTAAAATGAAATTTGCTGCATGAAACAAAAATAGTTTAAATGCGGGAAGAAGGCAATATTAAAAAATTGTTAAAACTTAGGAAACTTTTTTTGTTTTAAAAGTTTCCTTGATTACTTTTGTCCCGATTATGAAGAATGAAATTTTAAAGACGGCAGCAGACATGTTCTTGAACTATGGATTCAAGAGTGTCACCATGGATGAAATTGCCAATGCTTTGGGAATGTCAAAAAAAACACTCTATCAAAATTACTCCAATAAGGAAACCCTTGTTGAAGCAGTAGTGCTTTATATGTTTGAAATTATTTCCACGGGTATTGACGAAATCAGAAAAAAAGAAAACAATCCTATTGAAGAAATTTTTGAAATAAAGGAGTTCCTTATGAGACACCTCAAGGATGAAAAATCATCTCCTCAATTTCAACTTCAAAAGTATTACCCTAAAATATTTGAAAATGTAAAATCCAAACAACTTTGCGTCATGCAAGATTGTGTGGTGTGTAATTTGGAACTAGGTGTTTCCTTAGGGTTATATAGAGAATCCATTGATGTTCCATTTATATCAAAAATATATTTCAACTGTATGATGGCTTTAAAGGACAAAGAATTATTCCCACTAGAACGATTCTCCATGCGGTCCTTGATGAATCATTATTTGGAATACCACCTTAGGGGAATTTGTACCCCAAAAGGATCTGAAATTCTTGAAACCTATTTAAAAAATCAAACATTACCCAATGAAACAAACCCTGATACTAATCTTTAGCCTTTTATTAGGCCTTCCTATCCTTTCTCAGGAAATTCAGGAGCAAAGTTTTAGTTTACAAGAAGCAATCGATTATGCATTGGAGCATAACCGATCTGCGTTAAATGCTCAAAAAGACATTGAGGCAGCCGAACAACAAAAATGGGAAACCACGGCAACCGGTTTACCACAACTGGATGCTAAAATTGACTATCAAAACTTCATAAAACAGCAAGTTCAATTAGTTCCTGCAGAATTTTTTGGCGGAAATCAAGGCGAATTCTTACCTGTTACCTTTGGAACGAAGCAAAGCGTCAATGCTTCAGCTACATTGAACCAATTGTTATTTGATGGTTCCTACCTAGTAGGCTTACAATCTGCCAAAGTGTATTTGGAAATCTCAGAAAACGCCAAAGAAAAAACCGATTTAGAAGTTCGCAGAGCGGTAATCAATGCGTATGGAAATGTTTTGCTCTCTAAAGAATCTGTAGAAATATTGAATAGAAACATTCAGGTAGTTGAAGAAAACTTGAATGAAACGGATAAGATTTTTCAAGAAGGATTGGAAGAGCAAGAGAGTGTCGAGCAATTGCAAATCACCCTTTCTGGTTTAAAGAGCAACTTAAACAGATCTGAAAGACTGGAGAAATTGGCTTATCAAATGCTTAACATTACTCTTGGTTTGGATATCAATTCTCCTGTAACGCTTACCGATGATTTGGAAGCCTTGGCATTACAAAACATGAGTTTAGACCTACTGAATGTTGAAGAAAATGTGAGTAATAATATTGACTTTCAAATTGCAGAAAACGATAAAATTTCCAAAGAGCTACTATTGAAATTAGAAAAAAGCAAGTTTTTACCAACTCTTAGTGCTTTTGTTAATGGAGCCTATATGGGTAACAGTAATGATTTCTCTTTCTTGCAAAACGACCAGCTTTGGTATGGTTCCTCCCTCTTAGGTGTTAGTTTGAACATTCCCATATTTAGTTCTGGAATGCGAAGTGCCGCAACCCAACGGGCAAAAATCAATTTGGAAAAGGCCGAAACAGATTTAACCGAAACAGAGCAACAAATAAAACTGGAAATCGCAAAAGCCAAAACGGAGTATCAATATGCCATCGAAGATTATGAAATCAAAAAAGAGAATTTGGAATTGGCAGAACGCATTGAGCAAAAAAACCAAACAAAATTCTTTGAGGGAATTGGCTCCAGTTTTGACTTAAGACAAGCCCAAACTCAGCTATATCAAGCACAACAAGACTTTTTACAAGCCATGTTAAATGTGATCAACTTCAAAGTTGACCTAGAAACGGCTTTAAATACTATTAACAACTAATTTTTGAAAATCCTTATCATGAAAAAGATATACATCCTTTTGGCCACTGTCCTTATTCTTACCTCTTGTGGAGGAGAAAAGAAGAAGAATTCCGTAGAGAATGTCTTAGAGTCAAAAAATATTGAATTACTTAGAAATAAAAGGACTGAAATTGTTGCAAAGCAACAGGAGATTGCCGACCAGCTTAAGCTTATTGATGCAGAAATCTCTAAGCTGGATACCGTTAAGCATGCTCCTTTGATTACTACCATCAAGGTGAATACTGAAGAATTTGTGCATTACTTAGAAATACAAGGAAATGTTACCACCAAAAACTTAATTACCATTTACCCTGAATATAATGGAATCCTAACTCAAGTTTTTGTAAAAGAGGGGCAAAAAGTAAACAAAGGTCAAATTCTCGCCAAGATTGATGACGGTGGATTAAGCCAGCAATTGGCCCAACTTAAGATTCAAGAAGATTTGGCTAAAACCACATTTGATCGCCAAAAAAGACTTTGGGAGCAAAATATTGGTAGCGAAATGCAATACCTTCAAGCCAAATCAAATTATGAAACACAAGCTGAAGCAGTCAATCAATTAAAACAACAAATCGGAAAAACTACGGTGACAGCTCCTTTTTCTGGAACCATTGACGATGTTATTACAGAACAGGGCAATGTGGTTTCGGTAGGCATGTCTCCCCTATTCAGATTGGTGAATTTAAGCGATATGTATATAGAGACCGATGTGCCTGAAAGCTATTTGACAGATATCAAAAAAGGGAAATCGGTAATCGTTGATTTCCCAATTCTAGGAAAACAAATAGATACCGAAATCAGACAAGTGGGTGATTATATCAATCCGGCAAACCGCACCTTCAAAGTGGAAGTAGCCATTCCAAATGATGATAAATCTATTAAGCCAAACTTAACGGCCAAACTGAAGATCAATGATTACACCAGTGAAAAAGCCCTATTGATTCCTCAGAGTATTATTTCTGAGAATGCCCAAGGCGAACAATTTATCTATACAGTTAAGGATAAACAAGGTGAAAATGAAGGAAAAGCCCAAAAAACCATTATTAAAACAGGTAGAAACCAGGGGGACATTGTTGAAGTACTTGATGGAATTACAGATGGAGAAGAAATAATCATGGAAGGTGCCAGAAGTGTTAAAGACGGGCAACCTGTAAAAATCATTGAGGTTAAATAACCTTGTTACAGCTATTCATTGATCCAAACTAGAAACCAATGACCAAAAATAAAAAACAAGTCGATAAAGAATTTAAATGGTCTTCTTGGGCCATTAACAACAAGACCACCATTTATGTCCTCATTTTGGTTTTCTTTTACTTAGGTATTTCCGCCTTTTTTGAGATGCCAAGAGAAAACTTTCCTGAGGTAAATGAAACCAAAATTTATGTCAGCACCATATTTCCTGGAAATACGGCTGAGGACATTGAAAAATTGGTCACAGACCCTCTTGAAGATGAGCTGAACACGGTGAGTAATGTGGTTGAAATAACCTCAACCTCTCAGGAAGATTACTCCATGATTGTAGTGGAATTTGATGAGCACTTAACCGTAGAACAAGCCAAACAAAAGGTTAAAGATAAAATTGACACCAAAAAATCCAGTGAAGATTGGCCCACATTTAATGAGGCCAAAGTAGAACCAGATGTGTTTGAGTTGAGCATGTCTGAAGAGATGCCCATTTTAAATATCAATATCTCTGGGGATTATCCTATTGAGAAACTGAAGGAATACGGAGAAGTTCTTCAAGATGAGATTGAAGACCTTATGGAAATCAAAGAGGTTGCCATTAGAGGTGCTCAAGAAAAAGAAGTTGAAGTAGCTGTAGACATCTATAAAATGATGGCGTCTCAAGTTACTTTCAATGATATCATTGGAGCTATAAATGGAGGAAATACGACCATGTCTGCCGGAAATCTTATAGTAAGTGGACAGCGGAGAACCATCCGTATTTTAGGAGAAATTGATAATCCTGCACAACTAAACAATTTTGTTGTTAAGTCTGAAGACGGACATGCCATTTACTTAAAGGATGTAGCTAAAGTTTCTTTTCAAGAAGAAGATAAAACCACATTTGCACGTGAATTTGGACAACCTGTGGTGATGCTTGACGTGAAAAAACGAGCTGGAAAAAACATGGTGGATGCCGTTGATAAGATAAAAGTGATTGTAGAAGATGCTATTGAAAATGAATTTCCGCAGGATTTAAAAATCACTTACGCAAACGACCAATCATCTGTTACCATTGGTCAAGTAGATGACCTAGTAAACAACATCATCTTTGGGGTGATTCTGGTTGTTACCGTTTTGATGTTCTTTCTTGGATTTAAAAACGCAGTATTTGTTGGTTTTGCCATACCTATGTCTATGTTCATGTCTTTGATGATTCTAAATTTCTTTGACATTACGCTGAATACCATGGTGCTTTTTGGACTCATTATGGGACTAGGAATGTTAGTTGACAATGGTATTGTAGTTGTTGAGAACGTATACCGACTAATGGATGAAGAAGGCATGAGCCGTAAGAAAGCAGCCAAAATGGGAATAGGGGAAATTGCGTTTCCTATTATCATTTCTACAGCGACGACCGTGGCAGCATTTATCCCCTTAGGTCTTTGGCCAGGAATTATGGGTGAATTTATGATTATCCTACCGCAAACCTTATCCATTGTACTTGGGTCATCTCTTTTCGTTGCTATTTTCTTTAATTCGGTACTAGTATCCCAATTTATGAGTACTGAAGATAAAGACATGCCTCTCAAGCGTATCATTGTATTGACCTCGATTATTGCCTTTTTTGGTATCATAGTTTATGTCGTGGGTGGTGATTACCGCGCCTTGGGAAGTTTGATGGTTTTTACCGCGATTATGTTATGGGTGTACCGCATCTTTTTACGTAAATGGGCAAACAATTTCCAAACCAAGACACTAGTTAAACTCGAGCGCTGGTATGAAGGTCAATTGCGTTGGGCGCTTTCGGGATGGAGACCTTATGGTTTGACTATTGGAATCTTTGCAATGTTAATTATTTCAATTTTTGGATTTAAAATTTCTCTAGAACAAAAAAGAACCAAAGTGGAGTTCTTCCCTGACAACAAGCCCAATCAAATTATTGTTTATATCGAATATCCTGAAGGAACAGCCATTGAAAAAACAAATGCTATTACCAAGGAAATAGAGAAACGTGTTTATACCGTTTTGAATGATAAAGAATATACTGACGATGACTATAACTATATGGTGGAAAGCGCTGTTTCCCAAGTGGGAGAAGGAGCTGGAAACCCGCAAACTGACGGTGGATCTGCAGCAGAAATGCCCCATAAGGCTAAGATTACGGCCTCTATGCGTGAGTTTAAATACCGAAGAGGAAAAGACAGTGAATTACTAAGACAAAAGGTTCAGGAAGAATTAGCTGGTATTTATCCAGGGGTACTAATATCCGTAGAAAAGGATGCTGCTGGTCCACCAGCTGGATCTCCAATTAATATTGAGCTACAAGGTGAAGATTACGATCAATTGATTAACACCGCAGAACAAATGCGCGAATTCATCAACAGTAAAAATGTCCCTGGAGTTGATGAACTTAAAATTGATGTGAATAAGGACAAACCAACCATGCGTGTTGTTGTAGATCGGGAAAAAGCAGGGGAAATGGGTATAAGCGCCGCTCAAGTAGGTCAACAACTTCGAAACTCCGTTTTTGGTTCCAAGGCAGGAATCTATAAAGAAGGTGGGGACGATTTTGATATTTATGTGAGGTTTAATGAGGCTAACAGATATAATTTAAATGCCTTATTCAATCAAAGAATCACATTCAGAAACAATAAAGGACAATTGATTGAAGTTCCTGTTTCTGCAGTGGCTTCCTATGAGAACAATTCTGGATTTAATGCCATTAAACACAAAGACACCAAAAGGGTTGTTACCGTGTATTCTGCTTTAGCACCTGGTTTTACAGATGCAGGTGCTGTAGTATCTCAAATTCAAAATGAAATGAAATCCTATGAAGGACTTCCTGAGAGTATTAAAATTGATTACACAGGGCAAATTGAAGAGCAAAAAAAACAAATGACCTTCTTGGTAAGTGCCTTTTTCACAGGACTGATGTTGATTTTCTTTATCCTAATCTTTCAATTCAATTCAATCTCCAAGCCAGCTATTATTATGATTGCTATCTTCCTAAGTTTTATTGGGGTATTTGGTGGACTCATAATTACAGGAAAGGCCTTCGTTATTATGATGACAATGGTGGGGATTATTTCCTTGGCTGGGATTGTTGTAAACAACGGGGTGGTTCTTTTGGATTATGCACAACTATTGATTGACAGGAAGAAAAATGAATTGGATCTAGACGATGAGGAATATCTTGAAGAAAAGGACCTGTTTGAAGCTATTGTTAGAGCAGGGAAAGCACGTTTAAGACCGGTATTGCTAACCGCGATAACCACCATTTTGGGCTTGATCCCTTTGGCCATAGGTTTAAACATCAACTTCTTTACCCTGTTTAAAGAGTTTGACGCCAATATCTATTTTGGAGGAGATAATGTAGTCTTCTGGGGGCCATTGGCTTGGACTGTAATTTATGGTCTGTTTATAGCCACCTTCTTGACCTTGATCATTGTTCCTATTTTGTTTTTCCTAATTACGAAATTCAAAATGTGGTTAAAAAATAGAGTTAAGGATACCGAAGCTTTAACCTCCTAAAATTAATTTTAATTAAAGAAAAGAAAAACGCTTCCAAATGGAAGCGTTTTTTATTAGTTTAAATGAAGTTCTACCACTATAGGAAAATGATCAGAAGGATAGTGTAAATCCCAATTATCACTCAAAACGGCATACTTGTTTACCTGGATGTTTTCACTTACGAATATAAAATCAATTCTTCTTGTGACCGGTTCATTGAAATGAAACCCATTGAAGGTCCCAGTGGGCCCAAAAGCCATATTGGAAATGGTTTTGGAATCCTTTAAAGTCCGAAGAATATATTGTATACTTTCATGTTCTGGCTCCATATTAAAATCACCCGTTAAGATTACTGGTAAACGTTCCTTGTTTAGCTCTTGGATTTTTTCAATAATTAATAGGGCACTATTTTTTCTAGCTTCCTTTCCAACGTGATCAAAATGGGTATTGAAGACCCAAAATTTCTCATCGGTATCTTGATTTTGCAGCAAAGCATAAGTACAAACACGGTTACAAACAGCATCCCAACCCATACCAACTTTTTCGGGAGTTTCAGACAACCAGAAGGTAGAAGATTCCAGTACTTTAAATTTCTTCTTTTTATAAAAAATAGCCGAGTATTCCCCTTCATCCTTACCATCGTCCCTACCAACTCCCAATGAGGCATATTCTGGTAATAAAAGAGACATATCTTTCATCTGATTAGGCATCGCTTCTTGAACTCCCATCACGTCTGGCTCATGAAATTTTATTTGATTTATAAAAAATGGCTTTCGGTTGGTCCAGCTATTTTCACCTTCCTTAGGGTAATCCAGCTTAATATTATAAGTCATTACTTTTAATTCTTGCGATTGCGCAAGAACAACCAATAACATAAAAATTCCAGTAACTATTTTTTTCATGATTACTCAACTAGTATAATTTCACTCTTGTCTGAAATACCGTTTTCATTAAAAGCTTCAATGGTAAAATAGTAAGGTGTATCTCTATCTAAACAACGCATAAAATGTTCATTGGTATCATAAACCAGCCATGACTGGTACAATTTATCTGGAGCAATTCCCCAACGAATATTATATCCTTGTGCTCCATTTACCGCATTCCATTTAAAAGTTGCATCCCTTCTATCTTTTTCACGCTCAATATTAAATCCTTCAACCTTTTTGGGTTTTTCACCAAGACCCAAACCAAAAACTCGAAATTCTGACATGGCAAAATTGGCTCCCGGTACTTTAATATTTTTATAACGAACAAACTTGGCCTGTACGGGGTCATCCAGTACGATGTATGCATTTGGAGCATCAATGTCACTTTGACTTCTATCAACCACCGTTTGCCATTGCTCACCATCCTCTGACACCTCTATTACAAATTGATGTTTCAACCCTTCCGTACGGGTATAGATACCTGTCTCGTAATCGTGAAAATTAAGTTGGAAAGCGTGAACTTTTCCAGGGTTTACCATTTCAATTTTAATCCATTGTTTATCGTCATTAGCTTCAGACACCCAAAACGTCTTTGGATTTTCATCCGTAAAGACTTTAGAAATTATTTCTCCCTTAGCATTAGTTTCTACAGGTAATTCTGTAACCTTTACTTCATCATCATTCGAAGTAAATTTCATGATTTGTTTTAAGGAGGAGGAAACCGTAGCATCCCCTTTATAAGAAAGTAACATCCATCCGTTATGCTCTCCTGCTTTTGTAGGATGACTGGGGGCATATCTAGGATAATCGCCATAGGACGTATTAGAGTACATCAAACCATCGGTATCAAAAAAGGTAGGAAACATACATAAACGGCGCTCCCATTGTGAATTTGAAGCCAAGGCCATCGTTGCAAAATGCCAATATTGTCCATTGGTTTGTTTTACGGTAATACCGTGTCCCGCCCCATTAGTAAAACCTCCCGGTTTGAAACTCATAGGGTTGTTTTTCATGTATGTAAATGGCCCTAGTGGTGTTTCACCCACATAAACTCCATCAGCATACACATTAAACTGGGTTCCAGGAGCTGCAAATTGTAAATAGTATTTTCCGTTGTGTTTGGTCATGGAAGCTCCTTCCATATAACCTTCTTTTAAAGTAGGATGAAAATTATTTTCTCCAAATCGCTCCCAGCCATGTTCATCTTCAACTAAGTTGATTAATTCTTTCCTGACTCCTGTTTCTAAAAAACGATCATCTCGATTCAGCATTTTCACCTGAATGGGGTGCACATTTGATGAACCCCAATACAAATATGCTTTTCCATCATCATCTATGAATAATTCGGAATCTTGAATGTTATTTGAAATGGAAGAGGTTGGTGTCCACAAACCTTTTTTAGGATCATCGGTGTACAAGATACTTCCGTAACCTGCCGGATCACCAGCAAAATACACTAAGGAATCTTTATAGTTAAAAGCTGTTGGCGCGTTGCTGCCTTCAAAAAACCATTGTTGCGGTTTTATGAATTTCCAGTTGACTAAATCTGTGGAATGCCAATACCCAAACGAACGTGTTACGAACATATAATATTCGCCTTTAAACTCGATAACTGCTGGATCTGCACCAGAGCGATACGATATGTTTCTACTTGAATTATAGACCATATAGGTGTAGTCTATATCTAGCGGATTGATGTAAGTTTCTGAAGTATTTTTAAGCTGTTCTTTGTTGGTTTCAGCTGATTTAGATTCATTATTTTCCTCTTTTTCTTTACAAGAAAAAAGCGTTAAAACCAATAATATCAATAGTTGTAATCTCATTTTTTAGTTTATTTTTTCAATTGAAAATCCATCAATTCCAACCAAATATCCATTAGAATATCCAGAAGATTTATAGTCTTTTCCAACAATTTCAATTTCAAAATTATTAATCCCTTTATTGAGTTGGACTTCACCATAGGAAATAGCTCCAGTTGGCTGAACACCTTCAGCAAAACCATCAACCAATTCGCCTACTTTTTTGCCATTTACAGACAACTGAATAATGGAATAATCTTTGGCTTTTGTGAAAAAACCATCAAGCTTATACAAACCGGATTCTTCAATGGTAATAGGCATTTTAAGTGTTGCTCCAGATTGCGCCTCAACCCACCATAACTGTTGGTCATTTCCCCAAAGATGTCTTTCGACAGGCATATTTTGAATTTTCAACGAACCGTGAGAAACGGTTACATTGTCAATAAAATCCTCAGCTTCAATATTGGGTTTGGGCTCAAAAGATTTTACGGTTTTTTCGTGAGCTTTCTTTAAGCCAATTATTTTTTCAATGATATCAGGATGGGCTTCGGAAACATTATATTTTTCAGATGGATCGTTTTCCAAATTGAATAATAATGGTGGATTATGAACGTTTTTTGGTCCGCTAGGATAAGCCGTTTGGGTTATAAAATGTGCTTTCCATTGCCCTGACCTAACTGCAAAAACTTCTTTTCCACGATAAAACATAAACGCATCATTTGTAACTGCTTTTTCACCTTTTAGTGATGATAAAATATTTTGTCCGTCTAATTGCGTTTCGGGTAATTTGGTGTCACTTAAGGCGGCAATGGTTGGTAATAAATCCAAAGTATTTGTCACGTCTTCGTTTACAATGCCTTTTGGTATTTGGGTTGGCCACCACGCAACCATTGGTACTCGGTAACCGCCTTCCCAAGTGGTTCCTTTTCCGTCTTTTAGTAAGCCTGCTGAACCGCCCTTTTCTTTGTGCATTAACCACGGACCGTTATCACTTGTGAAAATAACCAAAGTATTTTCAAGCTTTAATTCTTTTAGTTTTTTAAGGATTTGCCCAACGCTCCAATCCAATTCTTCAACCACATCGCCATACAATCCTCGCTTGCTTTTGCCTTCAAAATCGTTGGAGGCAAATAGCGGAATATGAGGCATACTATGCGCTAAATACAAAAAGAATGGTTTGTCTTTGTTATCAGAAATGAAATCCAAAGCTTTTTCAGTATATCGTTTTGTAAGTGTGGTTTGTTCTGCTGGTCGTTCAATAATATCTTCATTGTGCATTAATGGCACATTAAAAATGTTCTTTTCGGCGATGTAATCCATATCGTTAGAATACGGAATACCATAATATTCGTCAAATCCCTGAGTAGTTGGCAGGTATTGTGGCAAATGTCCTAAATGCCATTTACCAACTGCCATAGTCGCATAATCTTTTTGTTTTAAAACTTCGGCAATAGTTACTTCTTCGGCTTTTAAACCGTTTTCAGAATCTGGAAATAACACGCCACCTTTCATAATACCTTCAACCAAACCAGTTCTAACAGGATATCTTCCGGTTAGTAACCCAGCGCGACTTGGTGTGCAAACCGGTGCAGCCACGTAAAATTGAGTGAAGCGCATACCTTCATGAGCCATTTGGTCTAAATGCGGTGTTCTTATGGTTGGATGACCATAACTGGACAGATCGCCATAACCCATATCATCCACAAAAATCACGATGACATTTGGTGGATTTTTAGGTTTTGATTTCTCTTCAAATTTTATCTGTTTACTTCCTAAAAAAAAACTAATACAGTATAAAATTGAAAGCCCTAATTTGATCATGGCGTATAATCTTTATCTTTAATAGGGTCATAAGCTGTGCCTGTATGACCTCTTAATTTTTCAAATTGTTTGTAAGCCCTCTCTACTTTTTCCTTTGGAGCTTGTTCCAACTCTTTTTCTGTGACTTGATATTGCTCTTCAAGTTCTGCCAGCCTTTTTCTTAATTCAGCTTCAATGGCATCATACTCTGGATTATCAATCTGATTATGAATTTCCTTTGGGTCTTCTTCTAAATCATATAACTCCCAGGTATCAATATCATCATAAAAATGCATGAGCTTATAGCGATTGGTCCTTACTCCATAATGCTTTTTCACCATGTGAAATGCTGGATAATCATAGTAATGGTAATACACGGCATCCCTAAAATCTTCATCTTCCATGGTGTTTTCCATTAAGGGCCTCAAGGATTTACCTTGCATATCATTTGGAATTTGAGCCCCTGCATAATCCAAAAATGTTTCGGCAAAATCTATATTTTGAGTCAGAGCGGTCACTTCAGAACCTGCTTTGATATGGCCAGGGTACTTCATCATCAAAGGCATTGCCAAAGATTCTTCATACATGTAGCGCTTATCAAACCACCCCTTCTCTCCTAAATAAAATCCTTGATCTGTGGTATAAACCACTATGGTATTTTCCTCTAACCCATTTTCTTTAAGATAATCCAAAATTTCCCCAACACCTTCATCAACTGAAGCAATCGTAGCCAAGTACTCTTGTAAAAATCGCTGTCCTTTATATTCTGCCAATTCCCTACCAGACAAATTAGCATCATGAAACGCATCATTTTTGGCAGCATATGCTGAATCCCAAATTTTTCGTTGCTCAACAGTCATTCTATCAAAATCATTAGTCCAGGGATTCCAAGCCAATTCAGGGTTTCCCTTTTCTTTAGTTAATTTTAAATCATGGCCCTCATAGGTGTCCTTATAAATGGTTTGAAGTTGTTCCTGAGAACCCAAGGATCCCTCATGATTCGTAAAATAAGTATCTGGAAGAGGGAACTTAATGGAATCGTATTTGTTCAAATGACGAATAGCTGGCATCCAATTTCTATGAGGCGCTTTGTGTTGAACCATTAGCATAAACGGTTGTCCCCCATCCTTAGCAGCCTTCATAAAATCTAGGGCTTGATTGGTAATAATGTCTGTTGCATAGCCAGGAATATCCAAAGTATCAGCCGTTTTACCTTGTTCTCCTTGTTTGATAAAGGTGGGATTGTAATAGTGTCCTTGATCTTCAAGAATGTTCCAGTAGTCAAATCCTTGCGGTAATCCATTTAAGTGCCATTTTCCTACTAACCCCGTTTTATAACCCTCTTTTTGAAGCATTTTTGGAAAGGTCGGTTGGCTTCCATCAAAACTTTCTCCATTCATCCTAAACCCATTAATGTGGCTAAACTTACCTGTTAAAACTACCGCTCTACTTGGTCCACACAACGAATTGGTACAAAAATTATTTTTAAACAACACGCCTTCATCTGCAATTCGGTCAATATTTGGGGTGGGAGCCAACTGTCCAATAGGATGACCATATGCACTGATGGCTTGTTCGGCATGGTCATCTGCCATAATGTAAACGATATTAGGTCTTTTGGCGTCTTCCTGCTCGGGCTTTTCTTCTTCTTTTTGTTTACAACTTTGACTTATAAGTATTAAACAAATTAGGTATAAAATATGTTTCATTAGGATTTAGTTTTAATAATGGTCGTTTGAATAACCTCATCATTAATAATCGTTCTTTCAAAAAATTTGAAGACCATATCCAACTCCTCATAAGGAATTCGTGAAATTTCATGCTTTCCTCCTTTAACAATGTTAAAATAATATGAGGTTTCAAAGTCTTCTAACTTATCTACAATCACCTTTGCTCCATCTAGAAATAAATAACCAGGCTTCTCTGGGTCACAAAAGTGATGTGGCGCCGATGCAAATGGCACTAAGTTATCTTCTGTGCCATGGTAAAAGACACTAGGTATAGCATTCTCTTTTGTTATGTATTCAGCATTTACAATAGCCCCAGCACATGAAAACATGCCAGCAAATTCAACTTGCTTATATTTCTCTAAATCATCTGCAAAATGCTCTTTCATAAACACCGCGTTCAAGGTGCCCTCTGCTCCAGCACTACTACCTCCGGCAATAAGGAGCTTGGTGTCGACATGCAATCGATTAGAATTGGAAACCACAAAGGCTGCTGCATCTAAATAATCAATAGCTGCTTGTTTAAAAACCTCCAGTTTATCCTCTTTTGTACAATCGCAACCGAATCCTGTTTTGGTACCTTTTCTAAGTAATCTATAAGAAATAGAAATACCGATATATCCATGCTGTGCCGCATATTGGCAAAGTTCTGCATCATCTTTAAAATCTCTAGAACCCACAGAAAATCCACCCCCATGCATCCATAACAATGTAGGTAGTTTATCCCCTGCCTTAATATTCTCTGGAGTATAAACATCCAGTTTTAAAGTATCCTTTCCTTTAATAGAATAGGTATAAGTTGTTTTGGTTTGTGCGGTCGCATATACACCAAGAAATAAGAAAAGTGCAATAGTTAAAACTCTCATTTAATTAATTTTTTTTATTAAAATGCCACTTAGGACGGGTTTACCTTCTACTGGTTTTAAAGTGATCTTGAGACCTTCATTCTTCGGAATAAGGATATTTGATATGATATTAACTCCATATTTTTCTGGATATTCTGAAGCCAGGTTGACATTTTTCTGAACCAAATACCCATTAAGATATATATCAAATATGCGACGGTTTGTTACTTCAACAACCTCAGCAGATTGGGTCAAATTATAAATGTTTTGAGTGGGTTTCATTTTTGGTTCAACAAAAAATAAACTTACTTGATATTCACCGCTAGGTATATCTACTTTATAATCGGTACATCCTTCTAACATGGTTTGAAACAAGGGGTCTGATGTAGTGTTTCTAACATTAAACGGAACGCCTTGATTTTTATCCTTGGTCATACCATAAGGGGCTCCACTTAGATAACCAAATCCTGGGGTTTGATATGTCTGGTCTGGTACAAATGTGAGATTTCGTTCTTGATCATGAAAATAAAAATGTCCCCCAACATTAATCCCAAACTGGTCAAAGTTTTTAAAATCTAAGGTCTCTAATTTATTAACTGAAACCACTTTTTCTACAGAAGAATTACCGGCCTCTAACCTCAATATGTTTTCACCATCTCGAAAAGGAACTTCCACGCTTGCTGCCCCATTTTCAAATGAAATTTCACCCAAGTTTATTCCATTTACATAAACCATCCCTTTAGGTTGATTTGAATACACCTGAATAGGATAAGTTTCATCTTGAAACAAGGTTAGTCCCGACAAGAAATTTGTTACGACATATACAAAAGGTTCTCTTTTATCTAAAACTGATTTATACCAGAAATAAATATCCTTTGGAGTTCTATCGTATTGCACTATTCCTTTTTGATTGACGTGCGGTATGGCGTCTCCTCGAAATTCTGAACCAAAATCTGCAAAATTCCACGCTGTCATTCCTGTCATAAAAGGTCGTTCCTGAATCTGTTCTACATAAGATTGATGCAACTTAAATTGGTAATCTGTTGAGAAATCAAACTTTTTTGGGGTTTTTGTAAAAATGCGAACATCGGCTCCAGGACCGTATTCAGAAAGTAACATGGAACGTTTTGGAAACCGTTGGTGCTGTTCATCTAAAAATGAACCTAAGTCCTTTATCTCAGCATCGTACCACCCAAAATACAGGTTCCAACCTAAAACCATTGGTAGATCTGCAATGCCTGTTTCATTATAGATTTCATTTAAATGGCAAGCCATAACGGTTAATCTATTTGGCGCCAACTCACGGGTCAAATTCTCCAATTGATTGGCTAATTTAAGTGTGGTTGATTTGAGTGCAGTTCGTTCTTCTTCAGTGTATTTATCAAACACCATACGAATGAAAATTTCATTCATATACCCAAACATCACCACCGAAGGATAATTATAATATTGTTTAATATGCTCCTTTTGCATGTTGATACAAACATCAAAAAACTCAGGAGAGTCTGTTACTTTATTAACGATGGGGATTTCAGTCCAGACTAAAATTCCCAGCTCATCACACAGCTTATACAAATCCCGATGATGGGGGTAATGAGCAAACCGTATAACATTCCCTCCCATATTTTTAATGAGATAAATGTCCTTTTCCTGAAGTTCAATGGGAACCGCATTACCTAAACCTTGAAAATCTTGATGTCTATTGACTCCTATTAATTTAATCGGCTTCCCATTTAAAAAGAATCCTTTATCAGGGTCCACAGATGTCCATCTAAAACCTACATGAGAATGCTTTGTTTCTAACACTTCCCCATGAGCATCTTTTAATTTTAGAACAAGGTCATATAAATAGGGTTGCTCTGGCGACCACAGCCTTGGTTGATAAACCAAAGGCAATTTTACTTTAAATTCATTGGATGATTCTGCCGGTAATTTGAAAGATTCTGTGCGGCTTTTTACTAATTCACCATTGGCATCCAATAATTCCATATACAGAGATACCTGAGAATTTGTATTGGAGGTATTATCTAATATAGAAGAAACTTCAACCCCAGCCTTTTCATTTGAAACTTCATAATAATCGACATAGAACCCTTCCGAAGCAAAATCATTGAGACTAAAATGTTGCTTTGGTAAAGAAATGAGTTCAACCTCCCGACAAATCCCTCCATAAAAGGTAAAATCGGCATTTAAAGGTGGGATGTTCTCATTATGAGAGTTGTCAACTGTAACTTCAATAAGATTATATTCCCCAAATCTAATGAATGGTGTGATATTAAAATTAAATGCTGTATATCCTCCTTTGTGATTACCAATTAACGTACCATTTACGTAAACGGTAGCCTCTTGATTAACGGCATTGAATTTTAGAAATTGAATTTGATCCTTTTCCTCTACAGGAATATAAATTTGTTTTTTATAATATCCTTGACCTCTCCTATAACCAGGGTAATCATCAAAAGCATCTTCAACATTCCATGTGTGGGGCAAATTAATGGTTTCCCAAGTATTGTGATCCTCTGAAAATTGCCAGCCAGAGTTTATGGTTTGCGTTTGGCAAAAGAAAACATCACAGCAAAACAACGCTAATAATAGGATGCTTGCTGTAACGTTTTTGCCAGATGGTAATTTAAATTTGATAATAAATATTTAAGTTATTTCAATATCAATTTAGTGGTTTGTTCGCTATCGTTTACTTGCATTCTAAGGAAATAAACTCCTGAACTGATTTGCTGATTATCATGTCTATCCCAGGTAAATTGGAAATTCCCTGCAGGTTGCTGTGCATCTAGAAGTTTAGAAACCAAACTACCGTTTATATTATAAATTTCCATTTTAACTTGAGAAGATTCTTTCAAATCCATTCTTACCTCCAAAATATCAGCAACTGGATTTGGATAGAAACTCAACATGTTTTTTAATTTAAAATCGCTTACAGAAAGTGGTGCATCAGATTTAATAATCTCAATAGCTCCTAAATAATAAAACCCGAAACTATTGTCATTGTTTGGTCCAGGCTCTGCCGTAAAAGTTATTTCTCCACTTCCGTTTGGCTGAATGTTCATAGCATCTGCTGTATTTGCCGTATTGTTGGAAGTGTTCAACGCAACCACTTCTGTTGTAGAACCTGCAACTGTATATTGGGTTTCCCTGTTATCGCTCACCCCATTTCTTGAAGCAAAAATCGAAAATGAGTAATAAAAAGAGGGATCTAATCCAGTTAGGGTAAAACCTCCTGTAGCCTCTAAACTTCCATTAAAGGTAGACGTTTCACCAAAAAAACTATCTGCTGCTGCTGATGAAGGAAACGGCAATGAAGCATCTGGGGTAGGATTTCCTGCTGTATTAACCGTATCAAAAGCATCATCAATGGTTAAAGTAACTCCAGTACTAGCCCCATTTGAGTCTATTAAAACACCTGAAAGCCCATCAGCATCTACTGCATTTGCTACTGAAAAGTTGTTCCAATTACCCTCAGTTTCATTCGTTGTAATACCAAAATCAATGTATGTATATTCCTGAGCGAAGGAAATACAAGAAAATAAAGCGAAAATAAATGTAATTTTTTTCATAATTCATTAATTTAAAATTAGACGTTTGGTTAAAGACTTATCATTATTGGTTATAGTCATGAGATACACCCCATTTTCAAGATTCCCTCTAGACCAAGAAATTTTATGATTTGAAATTTGATGGTTACCGTCATAAACTCTTGAGCCTAGAAGGTCATAAACTTGAATATTGGCTTGATTTCCCACAAATTCGCTATTGCTTACAGTACAGGTTTCACTCACCGGATTAGGGAATAATTTAAATTCTGTGCTAAATAAAAATTCTTCAACACTCAAAGCATTTTGGACTGCAATATGCACTCCCTTACCTAACACTCTTTCAAAAAGAATAAAATGGGCATCATCATTCATATGAATTCCATCCCCAGAATCGTATTCAGATAAAATGCCATTCCCATCAGCTTCTCCTAAATCAGTCCAAAAGTCAATCGTATTTTCCCCAAACATGGTATATGTCTCATCTATCATATCCAATTGAATATTTAAATTGGTGGTATTAGATCCAAAATCTCTTGGTTGTGGTGTCGTTACCCAAAGTGGAATATTAGCATTTGCTGCCACGTCACTTATCAGACCATAGTTATACAATTGGTCAGCTACCGGGTAGCCACTAGCGGCGTCATTTGATGGAAGATTGATAATAATTCCACCTGCTTCCAGTTCGACAGCCTTTGATATGTTTCGTTCCACATCGATGGTTCTATTAACTCCCGCAGGAATTGGTGTCCCAGTTGGCAAAATATTGTATGTAGCAAATCCACCTAATGCCAAATTAACCACCTCAAATCTGGTATCCATTTCCGTGAGATAGGTGTTATATCTCCACACCCATGCATTGTTAAGATCGGAAGGACCTGTTCCGGCCGCTGTTGAGGAACCAAGCACTATAATTCTATAAACTTCTCCCTCATTAGGGATTACTTCAAAAACATTTTCACTTGTATCAGTTAAACCCTCTCCCGAAATTCGAACCAAACATTCATTTGAAATTTCATCAGGAACTACCATATCATAATGTTGCGCTGAACCTACTGCAGTTGCTATAGTAGACCATGTGGCACCATTATCTGAAGAAAATTCTATCAGCATATCAGGAACTGATATACTAGTCCATTTAACTCTCACAGTCTTTCCAACTTCCCATAAATGACCTCCATTAGGATAATTAAGAGCCAGTTCTGGGTCAGGAGTGGTATCTGATATTGGTGTTTCACTAACAATCAACTGTACCGCCCCTAAATAATAAAACCCGAAACTATTATTGTTATTTGGGCCCGGCTCTGCGGTCAATACAATCTCCCCACTTCCGTTAGGTTGAATATTCAAAATATTGGCCGTATTCGTCGTGTTATTGGCTGGGTTTAATGCTTGAGAATCTGTAGTTGCTCCTTCTACAGTATACAAGGTTTCACGATTATCACTCACTCCTGATCTTGAGCTAAAAACGGAAAAAGAATAATATAGGGCAGGATCCAAATTAGACAATGTAAAACCGCCTGACGGATTCACATTACCATTAAATCCCGATTCTGTTTCCCCAAAGAAACTATCCATTGATGCCGAAGAAGGAAAAGGCAAAGCCCCATTAGGGCTTGATGTCCCGTTGGAATTAATATGGTCAAAAGAATCGGTGAGCGTAAACAGGATTCCCATATCAGCACCTGAATCATCTATCAAGTTTGCTGTAAGGCCTTCTTCGTTCTGTGAAGAAACCACTATGTTATTCCAATTGCCAGAAGTTGTGTTGGATGAACCTCCAAAATCTATGTAAGCATATTGTTGAGCAAAACCAACATAGCCTATCATAATTAATAAAAAAAGTAATAGTCTCTTCATAATTATAAAATTTAATTTGTGTGCTTTATTCTAAATAAAAACTCGTATTGAACTTAAATTCTGAGTTTGGGGCAATAGCAATTTCAAATTCTCCCGGTTCCACACCAAAAATCATGTCGCTGTTATAAAATTTCAAATCCTCAATAGAAATTGAAAAGGAAACCTTTTTACTTTCACCCTTTTTCAAGAATATTTTTTCAAAACCTTTTAATTCTTTCACAGGTCGGGTAACACTTCCTACTTTGTCATGAATGTATAACTGCACGATTTCATGCCCATCCATATTTCCTGAATTAGTAATGGTTATTGAAGCCTTCAAAGTTCCATTAGCATTTAAGGTCTTGGAAGACAATGTGAGATTCGAATACGTAAATTGAGTGTAACTCAAACCATATCCAAATGAGAATAAAGGTGAATTTGGCACATCTATATAATTACTTTTATAATCTTCCTTAGGATTAGTCTCAGGAATTGGCCTTCCTGTATTTTTCATGTTGTAATAAATAGGCACTTGCCCCACATTCCTGGGGAATGTCACTGATAGTTTACCAGAGGGGTTCACTTTACCAAATAATAAATCTGCAGTTGCTGCACCACCCATGGTACCTGGAAACCAAACTTCTAATATGGCATCAACCAATCCTACTTCTTCAGAAAGATTTAATGGACGTCCATTCATGATCACCAAGGTGATTTTTTTATCAGGATTAGCTTCTCTAATTTTCTTAATAAGCTTAGGTTGTAATCCAGGAATTTTCAAGTTGGTTCTTGAAGCCGCTTCCCCACTCATATGATGCCCTTCACCCATTACCAAAACAATTTCTTCTGCTTGTTTTGAAACTGAAATAGCTTCAGCAAAACCTGATTCATCATCCTTTAAAATATCACAACCCTTGGCATACAAAATTTGATTGGACTTGAGGTATTCTGAAACGCCCTCAAAGACGCTGACTGCCTTCCCCTGCCTATCACCTTTGGCTGCCCAATTTCCTAGAATATCATATTCATCTTTGACTAAGGGTCCTATAAAAGCTATTTTATTTGTGCTTTTTGAAAGCGGTAAGGCTTCACTATTGTTTTGTAGTAATACCGAAGATGCCGCTGCGATCTCTCTGGCTTTAGCTAAAAACTCCGGTTTATATTTAGTAGTGTTTTCTCGTTCTTCATTAATGTATCTGTAGGGATCTTCAAATAATCCCAATTTGTATTTAGCTAATAGAATTCTTCTACAAGCATCATCTACATAACGCTTAGGAATTTGACCTTCCTCTACAAGATCTTTTAAAAAATGATGGTACAATTTACCCACCATATCCATATCTACTCCTGCATTCATACCAATTCTAGCGGCGTCAATACTATCCTTGGCAAATCCGTGAGGAACTAGCTCATTAATAGATGTATAATCTGAAACCACAAATCCATTAAAATTCCATTCATCACGCAGGATATCTCGTAAGGTGAATTTATTCCCAGAAGTCGGCACCCCATTTAACTCATTAAATGCAGACATGAACGTTTCCACTCCAGCATCTACCGTAGCCTTGAAAGGGGGTAAATACACATTTCGTAATTCCCTTTCACCCATATTCACTGTGTGATAATCGCGGCCTGCTTGAGCTGCTCCATACGCTACATAATGTTTAGCACAAGCCAAAATCGTATTAGGCTGCGATAAGTCGTCACCCTGAAATCCTTTAACATAGGCTTTTGCTATTTGACTACCTAGGTACACATCTTCACCTGCACCTTCTGAAATGCGCCCCCAGCGTGGTTCTCTAGAAATATCCACCATGGGTGCAAAGGTCCAATGCAAGCCCTCTGCAGAGGCTTCTTCGGCTGCAATACGCGAACTTTCTTTAACCATATTCAAATCCCAACTACATGACATTCCTAAATTGATTGGAAAAATGGTTCGGTGACCATGAATCACATCATAACCAAACAACAACGGAATACCAAGTCTAGATTCTTCAATAGCGATTTTCTGTAAGTCTCTTGTACCTTTGACCGTAAATGCATTCAGCATTGCACCCAAATTGCCTTCACGGATGTATCTACCATTGTCTGTTCCTACGATAGGCCCCGTTTGATCCCAACTTCCACTATACATTACCGTCTGACCAATCTTTTCTTGAAGGGTCATAAGCTTCATTAAGGAATCGACTTTTGCCTCATAGTTTTGGGACCAAGAGATAATTCCTGTCAGAAAAGAAATTAAAAAGGTCGTATGCTTAAGCTGATTCATATCAATCTATTTTGCTTTAATTATTTTGGTTCGTTCTGAAATGCCGCTTTCATTAAAAGCTTCGATAGTGAAAAAATACTCGGTATCTTTATCCATACCTCGGAAATCGTAAAAATCCTCTTCATAAACCATGATGCTGTTATATAACTTATCAGGAGCAATTCCATAATAGATGTTATACCCTATTGCTTGTCCTTGCTTTTTCCAAGTAATCATAGCATTTCGCGAATCTTGCTGGCTTCTATCAACCTTAAAACCAGAAACTGATTTTGGCTTCTCTGATAACCCTTTTCCAAAAACTCTAAAATCGGACACTGCAAATAATCCAGAAGCATTATGAATATTTACCATCTTGATATAACGTGCTTGTTTGGATTTTGTTAGCTGCACATAATCATGTGGCACATCTTTATCATTCCTAGATTTATCAACTACCAAAGTCCAATTTTCAGCATCATTTGACATGAATATTTGATATTGGTAATAGATATCCATCGCTTTATTAAATTGCGTTGCCTTATGGTCTGCATAGTTAATTTGAAGCGCCTTTATTTCCATGATTTTGCCCAAATCAACCTGAAGCCACTCACCATTATCTGCTGTTTTTGCTGACCAGTAGGTTTGTATGTTTTCATCTGTTAGATTTGAAGCTCCATAACAGATTCTTTCATAAACCTTTTCTCCTCCATGATCCATTCTGTTTGTCTCCACATCCTGACATGCTTCAAATGAAGAAACGGTCACAGGTTTTTTATAGGATAGTAACATCCAGCCTGAAGAAGCACCCTCTGAATGATCTCTTCTTTCAGTTGGAAGCAGAATTGGAAAATCACCATAAGACGTAACAGAATACATCACATCATCTTTATCAAAACCAGCAGGAAACATATCAATTCTTCTTTCAAAACGATCTTTAACTGATATTTTACATGTTCCTGTATTCCAATAGTTTCCGTAGTTATCTGCAAAAGTATTTCCGTGACCTGCTCCAA
The DNA here is from genome assembly GCF_001280515.1 of Mangrovimonas sp. ST2L15. Taxonomy (GTDB): domain Bacteria; phylum Bacteroidota; class Bacteroidia; order Flavobacteriales; family Flavobacteriaceae; genus Mangrovimonas; species Mangrovimonas futianensis. The sequence goes on from NZ_LBIQ01000030.1 coordinate 125,697, forward strand.
CTACAAAGCCCCCTGGCTTATAGGACATGGGATTGTGTTTTTGATACTCAAACGGTCCTAATGGATGATCTCCAACATGAACACCGTTGGCATACCCCTTAAATTCAGTTCCTGGAGCACCATATTGCATATAATATTTACCGTTGTGCTTAGTCATCCAAGCACCTTCAATAAAATTACCCCAAGGTGCAGGTTCCATATCATTATTGGGTCCAAAACGTTCCCAGCCATGTTCTGAAGGCTCTAAACCGACAACTTCCTTTATTTCCCCGTATGGTTTCTGAATATCATCAACTTCGGTCGCTTGATATAAGGTTTCATAATCTGCTTGATCTCCTTTAGGCAGCCACGTATTATAATCTACTTCAACACCCACAAGTGGCAATTTTCCGCTTGAACCATAATACATATAAACTTTACCATCATCATCCTGAAAAATAGCCGGATCCCAAGTGGGAAGCATTGCTGTATTAACATGTCTTGTCCATCGTCCAGATTTTGGATCGGCCGTTTTCCAGATTGGGTGATCTCTTTTCCAAGTAGAACCTACGTAAAACAACGTATCATTCACCACCCAAGCCGCAGGAGCACATTGGTCATCTTCTCTAGGATTTCTTTGAAAACTGCCATAAACGAAATTCCAATCTGACATATCTTTACTCCAAAAAAATCCCGCTTGATTGGTAGCAAATAAATAATAATCACCTTTATAGGTAATAATGACAGGGTCTGCGCTTGATCTGCGAGACACAGGAATATTATTATGATTTTCAGTCACATAATTGTAGCCAATATTTATTGGGTTACAATAAGTTGTTGCAGGAATATTAGGATCAAACCACTCCGTTTTCCCGTTGGTCTGAGAGACCAACTTAATTGGAATGGATCCCATTACTATTAGAATAAACAATAAAAACTTGATCCTATTCATGCTTATACATTTTCTTTAAACACCAATGACAAAGTCTTCATGCAGCCATGAATTTATTAAGTCATTATTTGTCTTAGGTTTTTAGTTTTTTAATTCAAATTCTCTCATCATTTCAGTCGCTGAATCGGTGCCAACAAAAACTTGGAAAGCACCTGGTTCTGCAACAAAATTCAAATCGTAATTATAGAATTTTAGATCCTCTTCTGTTATAAAAAAGGTCACCCTTTTAGTTTCTCCTTTTTTAAGGTCTATTTTCTTGAATCCCTTCAACTCTTTAACCGGTCTGGTAACAGAACCTACAACATCCCTGATGTATAGTTGAACCACTTCCTTACCGTCATAATTTCCCACATTGGTTACATCAACTGCAACTTGAATACTTCCATCGGCACTCATGGAATCTGCACTCAAACTGTAATTGGAATAATCAAACTTGGTGTAGCTTAAACCATATCCAAATGGAAATAGAGGTTCATTTCTAACATCTAAATAATTACTTCTGAATTTTTCAAACCTTCCTTCCTTATTCGAAAGAGGTCGACCTGTATTCTTATGATTATAAAAAATAGGAACTTGCCCCACATTCATAGGGAAAGTGGATGTCAATTTTCCGGATGGATTCACATCTCCAAATAAGACGTCGGCTATGGACAAACCTGCTTCGCTACCAGGGAACCAAACATTTAAAATAGCAGGTACCGTTTTATTTTCTTCTACAATAGCCAAAGGTCTTCCTGTAAATAAAACTACCACCACTGGTTTCCCAGTCTCCAACAAGGCGCTTAATAAATCCTTTTGGGCTTGCGGAATTTGAAGTTTGGAAACGCTACTACTTTCTCCACTTAACTCGGCTGTTTCTCCTATCGCAGCTACAATAACATCAGATTTAGAAGCAACCATCAAGGCCTCATCTATTAATTGTTTATCACTTTTATCATCCCTTGGGATTTCCTTATTAAACATGGTAATACGTTTCTCAAAATCTAAATCAAAATCTACATTACTTCCCTTGGCATAAAGAATATTTACTTGATCCCCCACTGCTTGTTTTAAGCCATCCAATACTGTAATAGACTTTTCTTGTTTAGTAGCCACACTCCAGGTTCCTGCCATATTAACAGCTGTATTTGCTAAAGGACCAACCAAAGCAATAGTTCCTGACTTTTTTAGAGGTAACAGTTGATTTTCATTTTTCAACAACACCATAGATTCAGCTCCAACTTTTCTAGCAAAATCCCTATGCTCTTCAGAGAAAACCTCGGTCTTGGCACGCTCCACATCACAATATTTATAAGGGTCATCAAAAAGGCCTAGTTTGTATTTGGCAGTTAAAATTCTTTTAACAGCTGTATCAATATCATTCATCGTCACCTTCTCTTCGTCCAATGACTTTTTTAAAGTGCCTGGTAAACCCTCACCAACCATATCCATATCAATCCCAGCCTTTAGTGCTAAGGCAGAAACGTCCTGAAGATCACCCATTCCATGAGCAATCATTTCAGGAATCCCAGTATAATCTGTAACTACAAAGCCATCAAACCCCCATTGATCTCTCAATAAATCAGTCATCAGCCACTTGTTACCAGTTGCTGGTATCCCATCTACTTCATTGAAGGATGCCATTACCGATCCTACTCCCGCTTCAACTGCAGCTTGATAAGGATATAAATATTCGTTAAACATTCGGTATTTACTCATATCTACCGTGTTATAGTCCCTACCAGCCTCTGGCGCTCCATATAGCGCAAAATGCTTCACACAGGCCATCATAGTATTGTTTTGGGTTAGGTCATCACCTTGATAACCTCCTACCATAGCTTTTGCTATTTCTCCACCTAAAAAGGGATCTTCTCCATTTCCTTCTGAAATTCTACCCCAGCGTGGATCTCTTGAAATATCCACCATAGGCGAAAACGTCCAGTTGATACCATCGGCAGTAGCTTCCTGAGCTGCAATTTGAGCTGTTCTTTTTATCATTTCCATGTCCCAAGTACAAGACAAACCAAGGGGAATTGGAAAGGTAGATTCATAGCCATGAATAACGTCCATACCAAAAAGTAAAGGGATTTTAAGACGGCTTTTCTCAACTGCTATTCGCTGTACTTCCTTAATTTTTTCTACGGATTTGATATTGAATAACCCCCCTACTTTCCCTTCTTCTATCTTTTGGGCTATGTTAGAGCTTTGTGCTTGTCCCGTAGTTATATCTCCAGAAGACGGTAAGTTTAATTGGCCTAATTTCTCATCCAAAGTCATCAACCCCAAAATGGAATCCACTTGAGCCTCAAATGGGTTTTCGGTATTGGAATTAGACACCTTTGTTTTGTTGGAAGCTTCTTGATTACAGGACATCATTGAAAAAATAAGCAATCCTGCAGTAAGGGTTTTTAGTTTCGTCATTGTACTCATTATTCTAATATTTTCGATTTTGAAAAAAGCCAGGGTAATAAATTGGGTTCAGCAAATGTTGAATCCCAACTGTTATGATTTGCGTTTCCATATAAATTAAAATTTGGCTTTCCTCCATAACTTAATAGGGCTTGTACCATTTGGATGGAATGTTCAGGGGTAACTACATCATCTTTGGCCCCATGAAAAATCCACATCGGTAATTTGGTCGCATAATTTTCTGCCAATTCTGGATTTCCCCCTCCGCAGATAGCAAAAGCAGCAGCAAAGACATTTGGTTTTCTTGATAAAAGCTCAAAGGTCCCCATCCCTCCCATGGAGAGGCCTCCAAGGTATATTTGATCTTTTTTAATGTAAGGTTTGGCTATGGTTTCTTCAAGTAATTTCATCACCAAATCCAAGGCCTTGGTTGGCGCAGCATCCTTTGGAAATGTTAATGTTAAAGGGTATGAACTCCTATCTACATTGGCATTGGCCCAATAATCATCTTTAGGACATTGTGGAAAAATCACAATTGCAGGAAAGGAGTCTCTATTCTTTTCAGAAGCAAATAAACTACTGCCATGTACTAATTGCGATTGATTGTCATTACCCCTCTCTCCAGCGCCATGTAAAAACAACACTAGCGGGTATTGCCTACTCTCCTTAAAATCCTTGGGAAACATTATTCGATACATTAACGTATCATTTGCATTAATGAAATTTTCCTTTTGATATAATTCCTTTTGTGCGTGTCCCATTCCATAAATCAATAGGATTGTTAGCACTAAATATTTCTTTATACTCACCATCTTTTAATATGTAAAACCTAAAATGTTTAATCCGTTTTGAACATCTTCATTTGCCATAAACAAGTCCCATAAAAGTCCTGTTCTGTAATTTTCAATCATCACAATTTGAGGGCCTTGATCAATAGCTAAATAGGCATTAGCGACCCAATAGTTGTAAGCAGGACTAAAGGCATCGTAAAAACCTGCAGGCCCCAAGAGTATATTTTCTTTACTGTAGAAGAAGTGCATCGCATTTAAGGACTCCTCTGGTGTGTAGGGAATGGAGCTTATCGCTGCTGTCGGGGAAATGACTCCCGTATCATTTTCTGGTTCATGGGCACTATATCCTATTGAACCATCACCATTTCTACTGTAACTAGCTGTTAAACCCCAACAATTAGGACCATAATCCGTGTAATTATTAGGATTATCGACACAATAAGAATAATTGATTAGGGTATGATTTCTATTTAAATCCCAATAATTGGCATATTGATCTGATAAATTTCTAGGATCCAATCCCAAATAAGAATAGTGAGCCCAAAACAAAGGCCCCGTTCCAGATCCAACATGATCTAAAACTAGAGGATACCCATATTGACTAGCACCTGATACAATGCTTCCATTATTTGCCCAACCTTGATGGTAAGCTTCCGCCGGAATAGGGAAATCCGGCGAAGCTGCACCTAAAATAAACGCTATTAATGTTTCATTATAACCCTTTAATTCCAAGTTAATGGCGAACTCATGGTTTGGACTCCAGTGCCAGAATAATTTATTTTGACCTTGGGTATACCAATCCCATTCCACGCCTTTCCAAAGCATATCTGCTTGATCGGCAAGAGCGATTTCATCTGCAGAACCTTCTTTAAAATACTCTTTGACACAAATCAAGCCTTGAACAAAGAATGCTGTTTCAACGATATCCCCTCCATCATCCAGATTACTGAAAGGTAAAGCAAATCCTGTTGGTCCATCAATCCAATGAGACCAGGCTCCATGAAATCTATCGGCACCTTCATAAAAGTTTAAAATTTGCTGAAGTCTAGCTACGCCTTCTGATCGTGTTATAAAACCACGCTCAATCCCCACCAATATGGCCATTAATCCAAATCCTGATCCTCCTGAAGTCACAACATTTTGATTTAGGGTAGGATTACTGGGGTGATATCTTTCTTTAGCCGCACCAGAATTAGGTTCGGCATAATCCCAAAAGTATTTAAAGGTTTCCTCTTGAACCAAGTCCATGATTTCATCATTGGTCAAAGGATTTTCTTCAGGGTCTGGGTTTGGGTTATAGGGGGGTTGATAACCTGGACCATCATCATTTCCACAAGAAACAACTAACAAAAAAAGTACAAGTACGGTTAAATAATTTCTGATCATATCAATATCTCTAAAAGGTAAATTCCAACTTTTTCAAACCATTTTGAACATCGTCATTTTTCATAAATAAATCCCACAACAATCCCGTTCTGTAATTCTCAATCATTACAGGAATGGGTCCTTGATCAATAGCTAGATAGCGAGGTAAATACCATTTATATTCTAAACTAAATGCATCATAGGGACCATATTTTCCTATCAAGGAATCTTCATTTTTATACATATACCTCAGCATGTTCATACTAGCCTCTGGAGTATAGGGAAATGAAGACAAAGCAGCTGTAGGAGAAATAACCCCTAAATCATTTCCTGGTCTATGTCCCGCATATCCTTTCATGGAATAACTGGAAGTCAAGCCCCACAGGCTATCACCATAACCTTTAAAATGTTTAGGATTTTCTTGGGCATATTCATGGTGGATAATGGCATGGTTTTGTACCAATTTCCAATAGTCTGCATACTGATCTTTTAAACCTTTAGGGTTCAACCCTAAATAGGAATAGTGCGCCCAAAATAACGGACCAACAGCGGCATCATCATGTTCAAAATAATCAAGTACCAAGGCTTTTCCATAAAGTGAATCATTGGAAACAATTTTTCCGTTCCTAGCCCATCCTTTTTCATAAACACTTTTGGAAATGGAATGCGTTGGTGAGGATGCAGCTAGAACATACATGATCAAGCATTCATTATACCCCCCAACTGGAAAGTTCATTTCCCACCCATAATTAGGAGACCAATGCCAGTAGAGTACATCTTTACCTCCCTGAGTATACCAATCCCACTCAACATCTCTCCACAATTCATTTATTCTGGCAACCAAAGCTTCTTCTCTTTCGTCACCTCCTTTAAAGTACTCCGAAACGGTTAGTAGCCCTTGTACTAAAAAAGCTGTTTCAACTAAATCTCCTCCATTGTCCTTTTTACCAAATGGGACAACCTTTCCTGTCTCTCCATTCAGCCAGTGTGGCCAGGCTCCATGAAATCGATCTGCTTTCTCGAGAAAATTAACAATTTGCTCATATCTTTCAAGGGCTTGCTGTCGAGTTATAAAGCCACGTTCCACCCCAACTAAAATGGCCATAAGGCCAAAACCACTTCCTCCAGTAGTTACTGTATTCTTTGGAGAAGTTGGATATTCATCATCCATATGTAATCTTTCCCTAGCCAAACCAGAATTTGGTTCTGCACCATCCCAGAAATAATCAAAGGTTTGTTTTTGAACAGTGTCTAATAATTGGTCATCAGTTAAATCAACCTGGTCGGCCTTTGATTCTGAAATTTTGTGGTCTGCTTTCTTACCTTCTGATTTACACCCCAACATAAATAAAACCAAGAAAAAGGAAAAGAAAAATATGGGATTTAAGCGTCTCATTTTAAATTCGATTTGATTTTAAGAAATTTAGCTGCATTTCGGTTTTAAGGAAATACAGCTAAAAATCAAATAAGGCTAATTCAAATAATTACAGTCACTTATGTGACAGTAAGTCTTTTATTAAAGCATACTTTGTATCTCCTCTTGAGATAATGCTCTATTAAACAATTTTAGTTCATCCATATAACTTAAATCAGAAAAATGATTCCATCCTATGAAATTGGGAGCCCCAGACATAATTGATAGAGAAGTACAATCAGTCCAATCAACACCTCCAAAAGACCCTTGTTTTACAACTTCTCCATTGATATAAACGACACATTCTGATCCTGAAATGGTAAAGGCAAGATGTATCCATTCATTAACTGTTGGATCTACATCTGCATCAGAACCCCCATCAAACCATACGCCACTACCACCGTTACCAGCATTCAGCTTGAATCGTTGCATGTCACCTGCTGCTTCTCTAAAGAAACAGAACCCTTTGGTCAAGTCATTGGCAGTGCCATCCATTGGTGGGCGTAAGGTTAAAATTCCTGCTCTGTTTGGATCATCGTTCAACTTATACCAGAATGCAGCACTAAATTCACCTCCCAATTCCAAATCTGCAGCTGGGAAGGTTAAATAAGAATCAGCAGCTCCTGCATAGGCGTCAATTCCCACTTGACTTTGACCTGCAAAACCTGGAGCACCTACAATACCTACCTCATCTTGGCTCAACAATTCCATGTAATTTCCTTCAAAAGGCATATAAAAGACTTCACCTTCAATAGTAGGTTCATATGGATTAGTGACATTTATAACATTCTGGATTTCTTCCTGAGAAAGTGTGGCATTAAAAAAGCGTAATTCATCCATAGGACTAGCATCTGAAGCGTGACCCCAATAATCAAAAGTTGGCCCCCCTGCTCCTATTACCATATCCACACAACCAGTCCAATCAACAGGACCTGTTGGAGTTCCAGTATTCATAGCAGCTCCATTAAAATAAACTACTGTTTCATCTGGGGAAACTGTAAACGCAATATTGATCCAATCTCCATTGTTTACACTGATTGATCCTCCATTATTCCAACTTTCTCCAGTTCCAACACCTACATTCAGTTTCACTGTTTGAGAACTGGAAGATCCTTCTCTAAATAAACGAAATCCTTGATTTCTATCGGCAGCGTCATCGCCTATCGTCAAGATACCTGCACGATCTGGACTAGAAACTACTTTGTACCAAAACATTCCGGTAAAATTGCTCCCTAACATATCTTCCATTGGAAAAGTCAGGTAAGAATCTGCAGCGCTTTGGAACGCGTTGTTCCCTAAAAATTTATCATCGGTCAAGGTAGGTGAACCTACTGTCCCAGCTTCTGAAACACTTACATATTCTCCAAAGTCAGCATCAAAAGGCATATAAAATACCTCATTGGCAAATAATGGTGTATAAACGGGTTTACTAATAGTAGCACTCACTTCCGTTTCATTTCCTTCCATATCGGTTGCAGTGACAGTAAGAATATGATTTCCAAAGTCTATACCTGATTGGTCAAAAGCGTCACTAAAAATTCTATAATCAGTAAATGAATCATATTGGTTGATTACCTCTCCATCTAGGGAAACCGTAATCACGTCAATCTCAATATCATCTTCTACCTTAAAATCCACTTCTATAGTGCTGTTCATTTCCAAGGCATCAATGGTCGTACCATCCGTAGGGCTATTCAATAGAATAACAGGCGCCCCCATGTCAGGTCCTGGATCCACAGCTGTGATGGGATCGATACCATCATAACAGGAATACATCAAGAACCCTGTGAATAAGGCCAAAGTATATTTTAAAATATTTTTCATATCAGTTTTCATTTATTAGTCAATTAATTATTAAGAGGTAAAGCATCCACTTGAGCTTGAGGATAAGGCAGTAATTCCTTATCTGCTGTAAAGTTTCTACCATCATAGCTTAATTCATCATACCAATTCAATCGAATCATATCAAAATAACGGACACCCCATTCCATAGCCAACTCAGCCAATTTTTCGTCCATGACCATTTGAGTGGTTACACCAGAAACACTACCTAATCCTGCTCTTGCTCTTACTAGATTCACAGCTTGATCTGCAGTCAAGGAATTACCACTAGCTCCATGAGTCAAAGCTTCGGCATACATCAACAAAATTTCAGCATATCTTACAATAATGTAATTTTTACCTGCACCGTAGTTGTTTCTACCTACTACAATTTGATTGGAAGGCATGTAATGTTTTCCACTGAAGAAATCAGCACGAACGGAATTATTGATCACATCTCCATCAGGGGTTGAATTTGAAACAAAAGAGGGTAAATTGGCATAGTTAGGGTCACTTTGAATCTCAGCAATTCCATCAGGAGTAAACAAAACACTGGTTTGAAGTCTTACAGTCTCACCTCTATCCAACATAAACTTGATATACTTCATACTTGGCTCATAGAATCCCCAACCGCCTTCAGCATTTGCTCTAGCAGGAGTGTAAGACGTTGGTCCAAAAGGTGCATATAAATGGTAGAAGGTGTCTCCTGTCGCATTCCCAAAATCAGAGAACTGAATTTCCCAAAGATTTTCGTCACTCACTTCACCATCTGTCTTAAACAGATTGTAAAAATCTGGATAAAGCATGAATTTGTTTGAGTTGATAATTTCACCAGTGACATTGGCCACCTCTTGATAATTCTCTAATTCTTGATAGGCCATTGCCTGTAAAGCCATTGCAGCATATTTAGTAATACCTCCATAAATATCTGTTCGTTCGTTAGGTCGTGCCTCCAATAGATGTGGTATTGCTTCATTCATTTGTGCAACAACATACTCCATCATGGCATCTTTGGATACAGTTCCATTAATGTACTCTGTATCCGGCTCTGTTGTATTAATAATGAAGACATCTCCCCAGTTCCTGGCTAAATTGAAGTGCAACCAAGCTCGCATGACTTTAATTTCTGCCAAATACTGGTCTGCTTCATCATAGTAACTAGGGTCTGCATAACTTCTATATAGATTTACCAACTCCATCGCCGTATTCAATTTCACTATATCGGAATAATGCAAAGCAAATAAAGAATTGTACATCCAATAATCTTTATTGTAAATAAATTGGTCTGTATCCCAGAATGGTTGTTGGTCTCCCAATCCTCCAGAGTTTACATCATCCCCACGCACAGATAATAAGAGTGGTTCCTCCCATCCTCTGGTACCAAAAATCTGATAGGCTCCCACAAGTGGATCAATCATATCTTCGGTATTTGTATAATCTAAATCATCGGCATTTAACTGCCCCTCTTGTTCATTAATCTTATCCGAACAGGATACCATTCCAAGGGACAAAAGAATGGCCCAAATGGTTTTGTTTATTAATTTTTCTATTCTTTTCATATCTCTTTTTTTATATTTTCACATTAATACCTACCGTATATACAGCTGGAATTGGATAGGTTTGTCTATCCACCCCGTTTGGAACTTCAGGATCAAATCCATTGTACTTAAAGAATGTAAATGGTCGATCAGCAGTTAATGTCAAACGAGTTTCTGGAAATTTACCATTAAGCAATTTAGTTCCCTTGATAGTGTAAGACAATTGAATATTTTGAATTCTGAAGAAGTCGCCATCTTCAATCCAAAAATCACTCAATTTTTGATTCCATGATTTTCTCAACCCTGCAGATGAAGGATATTCATTACTTGTACCTTCCCCATGCCATCTATTTTTTGCTAAATCAGCATCCATATTGGTATCATTGGTAAAAATGATTTCTCCTCTTTTACGGTTTAAGATTTTGTTTCCAGATTGGCCATAAAAACTAGCAGAGAATCCCCAGTTTTTATAATTGACTCCAATATTCCCACCATAGGTAAACTTAGGTAAGAAAGAGCCTAGAACTACTCTATCCTCATCAGTAATTTGTCCATCACCATTCTGGTCTCTATAAATTAAATCCCCTGGTTGGATATTTTGTCCTGCATCGATAGCTGCCTGAGCCGTAGGATCGGCATCAATTTGTGCTTGATTTTGATAAACTCCAATTCTTTCATAACCAAAGAAGGCTAAAATAGGCTCACCTTCCATGGTTCTTTGACGGAATTCAGCTGATCCAGAATCAATATACCCTCTTGAATCCTCAATGCTTATGGTCTCATTTTTCAAGGTTGTAAAATTGGCTCCAATACTATAACTGAAGTTTTCATTTACAGATTCATTCCAGTTTAAGACAATTTCCACACCTTGATTTCTAATTTGGCCGGAATTTCTTTGTAAAGTCACATTAGCAATTGGAATGTAAACAGGCATAATAGCATCATGAGTGTCTCTGATGTAATAATCTGCATCAATTGACAGCCTGTTATTTAAGGTTATCATGTTTAAACCAAAATTCTTTTCTTCAACAACTTCCCATGTATTATTTGTAAATGTACTTGTAGCTGTAACCCCAGATAATGGTTCGTTTCCAGCTGCAATAATTACTTCGCTAGTGGTATTGGCACCAGAACTTGGAGCCACATTATCATTACCTAATTTACCCCAAGCAGCTCTTAATTTTAAGAAATCGAAAATGCCATTATCTTGCATAAATCCTTCTTCTGAAATCACCCAACCGGCTCCAACCGATGGAAAATAACCCCAAGGATCTTGAGTAAATTTAGATGAACCATCTGCTCTAATGGTACCATACAACAGATACTTTCCTTTGTAGTTATAGGCTGCTCTCGCAAAATAGGACATCCCATAATATCTTCTTCCGTTCTCAGAAACGGTACGAGTTTCTGGATCTGGATCTGAGAAATCCAAATACCAAGAAGACTCCAATTGAATACCTCTGATATCACCTCCAGAACCTGATAAACTATTGTAAGCCTCATCTCTAAAAGAAGCTCCCCCTAACAAAGTAATGTTGTGATCTCCAAAATTATCTTCATAAGTAAGGGTATTATCCCAAATCTGATTGAAATAGGTATTGTCAGATCTAGAAATACTTGAGATTCGTTGATCTCCATAACCTATATTAAACGGAAGGCTCACGTTTCTTTGTTCAATAGCAGCTAAATTGGCGTTATATACCGTTTTAAAAGTTAATTTTTCAGGAATAATCTCAGTTTGCACATAAAAATTAGTCTGAACTTTTCTAATTTTCTGCCTGTTATTATTATATCTCAAATCTGGAAAAGGATTTTGAGAACCTCTATATCCAATTGCTCTTGCATTTGCATAAGGAGTTGGAGTAGCATCTGTATTTTGAAAATCATAAACAGGCAAAATTGGCACTGCAAAATACGCTTTGAACCAAGCAGAATTCTCTGGCAGGTATTTAGTGGCATTACTAAAAACCAAGTTAGAACCTATTTTAAATCGGTCTGATAAATCCACATCCACTTTAGTACGGATGTTGAATCTTTCATACTCGTTTTTCATATCTAAGATTCCTTCTTGTGAAAGATAATTGGCCCCAACTGAATAAGCCACATTCTCTCCTCCTCCACTAGCACTAATACTATGATTAGATATCAATCCCTCTCTCATTATCTCGTCATACCAATCGGTATTCACATTAGGAAGATTTGGGTTTACTCTACTTCGCCCAAAACGTTCCATAGCGTTCAATACAAATTGTACATCTGCTTCAGATCCCGATTCGTAGGCCATGGTCACAAATTGCTCAGCATTAGCCATTTGAACCACATTTTGAGCAAATTGAACTCCAGAGTAACCATCATATTCAAAAACTGGTTTTGAATTTTTTCTACCTGTTTTGGTAGTAATCAATACCACCCCATTGGCTGCTCGAACTCCATATATTGCTGAAGAAGAGGCATCCTTTAGGACATTAATTGATTCAATATCTTTTGAGTTTAAGAAATCGATGTTATCATAAAACATTCCATCTACTACATATAGTACATTAGTCCCAGACCCAAAAGTCCCAAGACCTCTAATCCTAACTGTAGGAGAATCCCCTGGAGTACCAGCGCTTACAATTTGTACCCCTGCCACTTTACCTTGCATGGACTGCATAACGTTGGCTGCAGGTGTTTTTTCAATTTCTTCAGCTTTAACAGTTGCTATTGACCCTGTTAAATCTGCTTTCTTTTGGGTTCCATACCCAACTACAACCACTTCATCTAATGCCGCTACATCCGTTTCCAAAACCACATCAATTGTAGAGCTACTCCCTACAGTGACCGATGCGCTTTTAAAACCTACAAAACTAAATTCAAGGACATCTCCCTGATTAGCTTTTAAAGTGTAGTTTCCATCAAAATCTGTACTTGTTCCTCGAGCTGTTCCGCTAATAATTACACTTACCCCTGGTAGAGGCATATTATCTTCATTGCCCGTCACGGTTCCACTCACTTGTATTTCTTGAGCAAAGCCGATTGAAGATATCATAAGCAACATTAAAATTAGCCTAAATCTTGTTTTCATACGTAGTTTGAATTTTGAAAATAATTAGTCGAATCTAAATTAAGATGTATTTGAAACTGAGTGAAATAATCAATTACATTTTAATTACGCCATTTTCCAAAAAAGTACCCAAAAGTGAAGCATGACGTACTTTAAATATACATAAAAATGCTTCTAACTCGTTACGAAAACGTTAGATGACGTATTTTTGACGTAGTAAAAACTACGATTTTAACATAAAAGCGAAGTGATTACTGAATATTCATCAAATAATCAGTCAAGGATTTGTCATTATCTAAATCAAGCTTCTTTTTAAGCCTGTATCTATGTGTTTCTACGCCCCTTACAGAAATGTTCATTAATGGCGCTATTTCTTTAGTAGTTAAATTCATCTTAATGTAGGCACAAATCTTGAGATCCTTTTGCGTAAGTACCGGATGCATCCTTTTCAATTCTTTAAAGAATTCTTCATGCACTTGATTGAAATTATATTCAAAAATTTCCCACTCATCATCATGACCAATGGATCCGTCAATACGCTTCACCAATTTTTTATACGCAAAGACATTACCAAATTCCTTTTTATTAGCGCCTAACTCCTTTTTAAGATCTTGCAGGGTTTCATTTTTCTTGACCAAGGCCATTGCCGTATTTGCTAATTGTTTGCTTTTCAATTTAACTTCATTCTTCAATGTTTGATTTTTTAACTCTACCAAGTTCTTTTCATTTTCTAAGGCCTTCTCCTTTAACAGCTGCTCTTGTTCCAATTCAAACTTTTCCTGCATTAATCTCTGTTCTTTCGAGACTTTTCGACGATGGAAAAAAATGATAAACCCAATTATGACTAAAATGAGAATGACGTACAATCCAAACCCTATAGAGCTCTTATACCAAGGAGGAAGTATCACAAAGGAGACTTCAATAGGTTCCGATTCATCTCCAAAACTATTTACCGCTTTCACAAGAACGGTATGCTTCCCATCTGGTAAACTTGAAAACTCCAAAAGCTGATTTTCCAATTCGTACCATTGATTTTCATCATTGTTTACCCATTTATAAGCGAAGAAATAATCCTTTGAACGTGGAGAGGTAAATGCCAACGAGATATTAGATTTAAACGGAAAATCAAAATCCCCCTTATCAACATCAACTAGTTCTCTGTTGACGCTAAGTGTTTCTAATTGTGGTTTTTCAACATCATGATTGGCACTAAATTGTTGCTCATTTATCATTAAAAATCCATCATTCAAATTAAGAGCGGAAATGGAGTCATTTATTTTTGAAATTTTCTCATAGCCTACAATTAATCGATTCCTCAAAAAAGAACTGGTAATAGAAAGTTGATTTGCCTCTCCTAAAATAGATTTAAAATGAATGACATCCCTTCCATCTTTGATAACCAAATCCTCTTGATCATCCTCAGAAATTATATAAGCATCTTGACCCAATTTATCCTCCAAAACCTTATAGGGAACAATAGAATCTAACAAAGGTTCATACTTCTGCCAACCACGATTGGTCTTAAAGAAGATATCATTTTTAATCCTATAGATCCTAACATTGTAATCAGAGAGTAATCCTTTCTTACTATAATCCGTTATATTTTCTATGGTATCAAAAGCACTATCAAATTGGACCTTATATAATCCTTTATAGGCATGAGCGACCCAAGCACTATTTGAATTTTCAAAGACAAGAAACCTCGTAGGAATCGTGGTCCTTCCTAAATGTTTCACACTCCATTTTTCATCACCAAGTCTCCTATATCGGACTAGACCCGTGTAAGTACCTTGTATATATAAATCATTTTTTTCAGGTACCTTTTTAATTACCCACCCCCCAGTATGATTTGATAAGGGAATAATAGTCTTATTGTCTACTAAAAAAGTCCCATTATTATGACCACAAAATAGTTGACCTTCAATTTCTACAAGATCCCAAACTTGACCTTGGGAATCTTCAATAAATACCAATTCCCCTTTCTCATCTAAATAAAATAACCCTGTATTACTACCTACATATATTACACCCTCATGCTCAATGACATCGTATACAGCACCAAGTTTTCCAGTTATATCCTTATAAAAATAAGCATTGGCATTAAGTTCAACATAGGACAATCCATTATCCAACCCACACCACAAACCAAAGCTACCATCATAATCCAAGCTTAAAACGGTATTATTAATAAACCCATTTTCTTTATTAATATGAAAAAGCACGTTTCCCCTATCGTCGGTTATATAAAGGCCATTTTTTATTGTACCAAAAATCATTTGACCGTTGGTATCTTCAGTAAATACATTTAACTGATGTTGCTCCAATAAATCATTGATTTCTGAATTCCATGGTTTAAGAACTCCGTTGGAATAAATGAAACAACCTTTGAGTCCAGTAAATAGATATAATGAAGCCCCTTTCTTTAAAATGGAAATCACTTTGGTATCAACCAACAAAGGGTCAAAAATTTCAGGCACCAGAACATTATTATCCAATATAAAAACGCCTCTTTTTAACGTTGAAACATAAACTTGACCCTCCACAATATCCATTGATATTAGAGTGGAACTAGCATTTTTCTTATCAACCTTAATTAATTCACCATCTTTATAGATATATATGTTGGTAAAGGATTGAAATAGCACCTGACCATTAATCGACAAAATCTTCCAAAATTCCTGATCTTTATAAGTTTCCTCTTCCAAGGAAGAACTTAAGGAAGTATAGGCCAACACTCCAAATTCATTCTTTTCCCAATAACCAAATTCCTCATACGATCCAGTGAAAATTTTACCATCAGCAACATGAACAGACCTTATAATGGTTTTATTGGGCATCTCATAAAATTTCCAAACCATTCCATCAAACTCCAACAACCCTTCATTATTTGCTACATAAAGTTTACCACTATTCCCTTTTGCAACCCCCCAATTTTGATTACCAGCACGATAATCTGAAATAGAATAGTTTTTAAAGTAAGGCGTATACTGAGCATGAGAAAAAATGGAAACCAAAAACAAACTAAAAGTAACCAGACACAATCTAAAGTTCATTTTATAATTTGATGTCAATGCTAACATTTTACAAGGATATTATTAAAGAATGGAATGAATTTATATATATGTTCAATTTAAAAAAAATCAATTGAAAATTCTTCGTAAAACTAATAATCCTCTCCCTTATAAACCCCTTATTCTCTCTTGTTTGTTCAAATAATTATTTAATTTTGCACATCAAATTTTTTTCAATGTTTAGAAGTCATAATTGTGGTGAATTAAGAGCATCACATATTAATACAGAAGTGACCCTATCTGGATGGGTCCAAAAAGTCAGAGACAAAGGATTTATGGTTTGGGTAGATTTAAGAGACCGCTATGGCATCACCCAATTGATTCTTGACGAAGAACGAACTCCTGAATCCATTATGGAAAAGGCTCAAAAATTGGGTAGGGAATTTGTTATCCAAGTAACGGGGACCGTTATCGAACGAAGCTCAAAAAATCCAAATCTGGCTACTGGTGACATTGAAATTTTAGTTAAAGAATTAACCATATTAAATCAAGCAAATCTTCCTCCATTTACTATTGAGGATGAAACGGATGGTGGTGAGGAATTACGAATGAAATATCGTTATTTAGATATTCGTAGAAATCCCGTCAAGAATAGCTTGATTTTTAGACATAAAGTATCACAGGAAGTTAGAAATTATCTTTCTAAAGAAGGTTTTATTGAAGTTGAAACGCCATATCTTATTAAATCTACTCCAGAAGGCGCCAGAGACTTTGTTGTTCCGTCAAGAATGAATCCTGGTGAGTTTTATGCTCTACCTCAATCACCACAAACCTTCAAACAATTGTTAATGGTTGGTGGCATGGACAAGTACTTTCAAATTGTAAAGTGCTTTAGAGATGAAGACCTTCGAGCCGATAGACAGCCAGAATTCACTCAAATAGACTGTGAAATGGCTTTTGTGGAGCAAGAAGACATTTTAGATGCTTTTGAAGGTTTGACTAGACACCTACTTAAGGAAATTAATGGTATAGAAATAAATAAGTTCCCAAGAATGACTTATGACGAAGCCATGAAAAAATATGGGAACGACAAACCAGATATTCGATTTGGAATGGAGTTTGGAGAGCTGAATGAAGTTTCCCAGCACAAAGATTTCAATGTTTTTAACCAAGCTGAATTGGTCGTTGGGATTGCAGTTCCAAATGGCAATAGCTATACCCGCAAGGAAATCGATAAACTTATCGACTGGGTAAAACGACCACAGATTGGAGCCCTAGGAATGGTTTACTGCCGTTACAATGAAGACAGGACTTTTAAATCGTCAGTCGATAAATTTTACGATGAAACAGATTTCGAGCAATGGGCTCAATTAACGGGAGCCAAACCAGGCGACCTAATCTGTATTCTATCTGGTGACAAAAATAAAGTAAGAGCGCAAATGAGTGCCCTAAGAATGGAATTAGCAGAACAACTTGGATTAAGGAATCCAAAGGAATTTGCTCCATTGTGGGTTGTTGATTTTCCGCTATTGGAATGGGATGAAGAAACCGAAAGATTCCATGCAATGCACCACCCATTTACATCTCCAAAACCAGGACAATTGGAATTATTGAAGACAAAACCTGGAGAGGTAAAGGCCAATGCCTACGACCTCGTTTTAAATGGAAACGAAATAGGAGGAGGATCCATCAGAATCCATGATAAGAAAACACAGTCCCTAATGTTTGATTATCTGGGATTCACTGAAGAAGAAGCCAAGGCTCAATTTGGCTTTTTAATGAATGCTTTTGAATATGGCGCACCACCTCATGGAGGTTTAGCTTTTGGATTAGACAGATTAGTTGCTATCTTAGGGGGACAGGAAACAATTAGAGACTTTATCGCATTCCCTAAAAACAATGCCGGTAGAGACGTAATGATTGATGCTCCTGCTCCTATTGACAATATGCAACTAGAGGAACTAAGTCTAAAAGTTAAACATCATGAAAAATAAGGTACATAAAAAACTAAATGAGCTAGAATCAACAGCCATTTGTGGAAACGATATTAGCTCATCTGTTTTATATGTATCTGCTTTAGCCATTGCTTATGCTGGACAATATGCATGGATTACCTTGCTTATTGTTTCGTTGGTCCTATTTTTATTCCGCCGAATATATGGTGAAGTCGTTGGAGCTCTTCCTTTAAACGGAGGTGCCTACAATGCCCTTTTGAACACCACTAGCAAATTCATGGCATCTTTTGCAGCAACGCTCACCATACTTTCATATATGGCTACAGCCGTTATTTCTGCAAACGAAGCCATACACTATTTGCATCATTTGGTTCCCGCAATGCCCATTATACTATCAACTGTGGGTTTGTTGGGAGTCTTTGCATTATTAACTATTGGTGGAATTACAGAATCTTCCAAGGTTGCTATTGGCATCTTTCTTTTTCATTTGATTTCTTTACTGATTCTGACAGGTTTTATAGCTTTCTATTTATTTCAAAATGGCATTTCCGTATTTTTTGAAAATTGGAATTTTGAATTAGCAGGAGGCAGTATTTGGATTGCTATTTTCCTTGGATTTTCTGCATCCATGTTGGGTGTTTCGGGGTTTGAAAGTTCTGCAAACTTTGTTGAAGAACAACAAAAAGGAGTCTTTCCTAAAACTTTAAGAAACATGTGGGGTATTGTTAGCATTATCAATCCTCTTATGGCTTTGTTTGCCTTAGCATTGTTTACAATCCCCGTCTTGAGAGGTGATGATTATCAAAATACTTTATTAGTTGAAATGGCTAATTTAGTTGGAGGAAATTGGGTCGCCATTCTCATTTCTATTGATGCCTTTTTAGTTTTGAGCGGAGCTGTTCTTACAAGTTTTGTGGGTGTTTCTGGATTGTTAGAGCGTATGACCCTGGACAGAATCATGCCTCAGTTCTTCCTCAAAAAGAATAAAAAAGGAAGTTCTTACCGAATCATTATTATGTTCTTTCTACTTACCGTTTCGGTTTTAATGATAACCCAAGGCGAGGTAAGTCTTTTAGCCGGTGTTTACACCATTTCCTTTTTATCCGTTATGGCCTTGTTCGGGATTGGAAATATTTTATTAAAGGTTAAAAGAGAATCCCTTCCTAGGCCAGAGAAGGCTCGATGGCCGGCGGTATTCATTGCCATTTTAGGTGTTCTAATAGCCTTACTTGGAAACATTTTAATGAATCCCAAGGAAGGAAATCCAAGCAACGTAAACGTATTTTTAAGCTATTTTATACCCTTCATGATATTCATCATCTTCATGTTGAATAGAACCTTAGTTTTAAAATTGCTACTTAAATTTATACACTACATGTTTGACCCAATTAGAAGAGGCGTCTACAAAATGGATAGAAATATTCTCAACTTCATAGACAAAATAAACCAACAGGAATTTATCTTTTTTACCAGAGGGGACAATATTGCCGCTTTAAACAAAGTCATGCTTTACATTACAAAAAATGAGCACACCCGAAAAATCAAAATTGTTCATGTAGTGAAACCGGGACATCAAGTTCCAGAAAACTTGGCCGTTGAAATTGACTTTTTAGATAGGGAATATCCTAAAATCAAATTGGAACTAATCATTGAAGAAGGAGAATTTAACCCCGAACTCATTCAAGAATTATCAAAGCGCTGGAAAATCCCAGTCAACTTTATGTTTATTGGTTCTCCTGGAGACAAATTCAGTTATAAGGTTGAAGAATTAGGAGGCGTAAGACTAGTGATTTAAATATGGCACAATTCTTTAAAAAAACCTTGACAACCTTTTTGTTTTGGAGAATCAAGCATATCTCTAACAAACAGTTCATATACCTTTTAAGCATGCTGGTGGGGTTTACCTCAGGAGTAGGTGCCGTCTTATTGAAGAACTTCACCCACTTTATACAACATATATTAGAAAGTAATATCATTCAATATTACCATCATGCCTTTTATTTCTTGTTTCCAATCATTGGGTTCGCATTGGTTTACCTTATCATAACTTACGTGATTAGAAATCGGGTAAGTCATGGTATTCCTTCAACCCTTTATGCTATTGCAAAGAGAAAAGGTATTATGAAGCAATACCAAATGTTTGGCTCCCTTCTTACAGCTCCAATAACAGTAGGGTTTGGTGGATCGGTGGGATTAGAAGGACCAACTGTTGCCACTGGAGCAGCTATTAGCTCCAACATTTCCAGATTATTTCACATGAATCAAAATGCCAGGAATTTGCTAATTGGTTGTGCCGCAGCTGGAGCACTTTCTTCTATTTTCAAAGCCCCTATTGCTGCCATCATATTTGCGATTGAAGTTTTTAGTCTTGATTTAACCATTACCTCCTTACTTCCATTACTATTAGCATCCTTGTCAGCCATTTTAACGTCCTATTTCTTTTTTGGCAATGATGTTTTGTTACCGTTTAGAATTACTGAAAACTTTGATTTGAAAGACATCCCCTTTTTCCTAATCTTAGGTATCATAAGCGCTTTGGTTTCCATGTATTTTACAGAAGTATATGACCGAATACAGAAGCTCTTTGATCAGATTAACTCTAATGTTATGAGGCTCATCATTGGGGGTGTGATTATTGGAGTATTAGTCTACTTCATTCCGCCGCTTTATGGTGAAGGTTTTGACGTGATGAACAATTTAATTGCTGGTGATCCAGAAAAAGCACTTCAAAACAATTTTTTAGGCTTGGACCTGACTGAATTTTGGGTTGTTATTTTCCTAATGGCTGGATTGGTTATGTTTAAAATTATTGCTTCAGCAGTAACCTTTGGAGCTGGAGGTGTTGGTGGAATTTTTGCACCTACCCTATTTATGGGAAGTATTATGGGAAATTGCATAGCGCGTATTATAAACAAATTTGAGATTTTCGGATTACAAGTATCAGAAACCAATTTCACATTGGTAGGAATGGCAGGATTGATGGCTGGTGTCCTACACGCTCCACTTACCGCTATATTCTTAATTGCTGAAGTCACTGGAGGATATGAGTTATTCATCCCCTTGATGCTTACTTCAACGATTTCTTTTGCCTTGACCAAATACTTCTATCCACATTCTGTTTACACCATGGAATTAGGCAGAAAAGGAGAGTTAATAACTCACGACAAGGATCACGCAGTATTGAGTTTGATGGACATTGATAAAGTAGTAGAAACAAACTTTATCCCAGTTACGGGCGACATGACCTTAGGACAAATAGTTCACGAAGCTGTTATTAAATCTAACCGTAATATTTTCCCTGTGATTCACAGGGACACCAAAAAATTAAAAGGCATCATCCTGTTGGATGACATACGCCCAATCATGTTTGATCGATCACTTTATGAAGAAGTGATTGCTAAGGACATCATGCAGATTCCTCCAGAAGTTATTGACCTTAACAAAGACAAGATGATTTCCATTATGAAAAAGTTTCAAGACAGTAATGCATGGAATCTCCCTGTCACAAAAGATGGCGAATACATTGGCTTTATTTCCAAGTCGAAATTACTTACTGTTTACCGAAGAAAACTAATTGATATTACCCACTAAATGAAACCCATTAAAATCATCACTTTTATCTTTTTTGTAGCCTCCTTGACAAGCATTCTATGTGGCTTTATACTAGATGTGGATTATTCCCAAAAATTAATTGGATTTGGATGCCTTGGGTTGTTTTTTATTGTCTTTCCACTATTCTCTTATTACAGATGGAAGGACAAGAATATGAAAGACTATATGCTCACTAAAGAAAATATTGACAAAATGCGGGAATCACAAAGAAGAAATAAACACTAATTCAAATTTCTTTTTTCTATAAAAAACCGCTTCATCAATTTTGCCGCTTCATCAGCCAGAATACCTCCTTCCATTTTGGTTTTAGGATGTAATTTCGTTTTTAGATTGATACACCCTCTTTCTTCATCTCGAGCACCAAAGATAATGTGACCTATTTGGCTCCAATAAAGTGCTCCTGCACACATTTGACATGGCTCTAGGGTCACATATAATGTACAATTGTGAAGATATTTACCTCCAAGGAAATTTGACGCCGATGTGATAGCCTGCATTTCTGCATGGGCAGTCACGTCATTTAATAACTCTGTTAAATTGTGGGCTCTAGCAATAATTCTATTCTCTATTACAATAACCGCTCCCACAGGTATTTCACCTTTTTCAAAGGCGACTTCAGCTTCTTGAAGTGCTTTCTTCATGAAATATTGATGATCAAACAAACCCTCCATAAGATAAAAATAAAAAAAGGCAGCTAAGAATAAGCTGCCTTTTTTATAAATCTCAAGTTCAATTTACTTTTTAACGATCTTCTTATTTACATTTAAAGAAGTACCTTTTATATTCAATATATAAATTCCAGATTGTAATTGGCTCATATCCACTTGAGCTGCATCTACTAAATTGGCTTGTTGCGTCAAAACTGATCTACCATTCATATCTGTTAAGGTAAGGGTTACATTACCAACGCTTGTAGCAGTTTTAATGTAAAGCATGCCATTAGTTGGATTAGGATACAAATTAAATTGATTAAAGTTGAAATCCTCTACACTTAAAGAAGTACAGTTTTGAAGCGTTTCATCATTTTCATCAGGCATTGAGAAATCTTCAACTTGATCTGTCATCAAGAAAGGTAGGCCTTGTGAAGCTCCTGCTCCTAAACCTCTATTTGCAAACACCTCCCAAATCAAACATTGATCTTCACCTCCGGTAAGAGCCATATCAGCCTGTAAAATAGCATTTCTTCCTGTAACAAATCCAGGACTACAAGGCTGTAATTTCATTCCATCCATTACTACTTGCATCACTTTATTATTTCCTCCATCACCATTCATTAAATCAGGATCAAATCCATATTTGTCCACATATGCCCATGTTAAATCCCATAGCATCGTAGCCCATACAAATCCTATATTATGCACAATCTCATTCCAGGACACCTCTTCTCCGTTAATGGTACCAAGAACAGTATCATCATTAGTAGCCCCATAGGTAAAGTCATTAATCGCAAAATCTGTACTGTATGGAGCTGGTCTCAAACCACTACCATCTGTATCTTGAGCCAAAACAAAAGTAGCAATAGCCTTTGCGTCTGTTGGTTGATCTGTTGACTTCATTGTCATCATCAAAGCTACCCAGTCAGACCATCCTTCACCCATTTGTTCCGCATTACCTAAACAACCTGTGTTATTAGCTCCACCTGTAAGTCTATTTGAGATTCCATGACCGTACTCATGTGCCATTACGCCATTATCCAAGCTACCGTCAATATTAAATACCTCATCCAATACGATTGTAGCATTGATAGTTTCTCCTCCCAACAAGGCATCAATAATTGGCTGACCATCTGCATTGTTAACAAAGATTGAAGGAATCGTGAACGCAGGATCAGACTGTCCAGCCATTGTCACATATTGTACATAATCTGGATCATTAGTTGGATTGTTATGATTGACCATAATCACGGCAACCGCACCAGCATCTTGAGCGTTTTGAATTTTATCAACAAACGTACAGTTACCTCTTTTGATAACAGCAATTTTACCTGTAACATCAGCTCCATTTACTAAGGCATTACATCCCTCCGTAGGAGCCCCAGTACCATCATCAACAACTACAAGGTCTGCTGTAACTGGAATAGAACTTGGTCCTGTAATGTTGTTTCCTGGTCCTGTAGCTGGTAAAGCAGCAATGTAACCTCCAGCTAAATCACCGGTATTAATAGTAAGTGGTTGGGGAATGGCATTATCGGCACTATCCCATAAAAACATTCTCATAGAAGGATTGGATCCATCTGGAGGTGTTCCAAATGTAGCATTGTTCATTCCAGAACCATCTTGCCCATCCGCAAAAACATAATCATTACCTGCTCCTCCATTTCCGTAGTTGTTACTTTGGAAGTTTCCACTTGCTTCATCAAAACCATATTGATACCAAACATCGTGCATCATATTATTGGCGTAAAACAAATTGGTAATGGCAGCGTCTACATAACCTGCAGGTTGTTGCTCAAAATCAAGAGGAAAATCAAAAGATAAGGTTTCCAACCCATCAGGAGCATATCCCGTTCCATTATTACCATCTTGATCCTCTTGCGCCCATACATTATTCCCTCTAGTAATTGTGTGCTCTGCACCAGCAACACCATCAGTATCATGCCATCCATATGGAGATGCAATATCATTAGAAGGCTCAGACAATAAACTTCTTGAACCATGATTAGGGCTTTCTACAGGATAAGGATAAACATTATATTCAGATCCATCTGCAGTTAAAGTTGCTGCCTTAAATAAAGAGAAGGCTTTTTCGTTAGTTCTTTTTCCATGAGCAGTGGCACTGTGATTTACATGTTCTCCAAAATTACAGCTTAAAACCCAATCAGCAGTATCCAAAATACTTCCATCTTGTGCATCTACACGAATACTCCACCAGTGATTACCATCTAAAGCTTCAACACTTACATCCCAAGCCAACTTTAACTCATTAGCTTCTTGATTGTAGAAGTATACTAATTTAACAGGAATGTTAGATCTTGAAATCCCCGCATTATTGAAAGTAATCTCATTTTCAAATGCTCCAATCTCTTCAAGTCCTTGTAAATTCCCTAGGTTAAATTCCATAGCTACTTTTTGCAAAGCTGCCTGAGCATTAATGCTTGGATATTGTGCATTAATTTTTTGAGCAATGTCCCCAATTAAATTATTTGCATAATAAAAAACCGAATTATCTCTTAATGCGACACTAGAAATGGCATTAAAAATTTCAATTCCCTGATATCTTTGATTAAGATATAAATGCGTTAAATTAGATTTTTTAGAATATACCTCGTGATTGATGTATAAATCAGAAAAATCATTGGCTGTAAATCCATATTCTCCCTTAATATTTTCTAGGTAAGAATTTACAACCTCATTGTAACGGGAATCCGCTAATCTCTTTTGTCCAAATGTCAGATTAAAACTGAGGCATATCAACAAAAAAGAAAAGAATCTTAAGTAACTTTTTTTCATTTTTAATTTTGTTTTGTTCCTTTTTTAGTTGAGAATGAGCAAATATAAGAGATGATGTATTTAATTTTATAATTTCTTAACAAAAAATATTCAAATTTAACTTTAATCCTTTTATTAGACTTCCCCTAAATTTGCATTTACAATTATCCATTGACACCAAATGATTTTAAATCAACTTCATAATATTGAAGATTTAAGGAATCTTTCAAAAGATGAACTTCCTACCTTAGCCAAGGAGCTCAGACAATATATTATACATGCAGTTGCCACCAAGGCAGGTCATTTGGGCGCTAGCCTAGGAGTAGTTGAGTTAACCATAGCCCTCCATTACCTGTTTAATACACCTAAAGATAAATTGATTTGGGATGTAGGACACCAGGCTTACGGACACAAAATACTAACTGGAAGAA
Organism: Mangrovimonas sp. ST2L15; assembly: GCF_001280515.1. Classification (GTDB taxonomy): domain Bacteria; phylum Bacteroidota; class Bacteroidia; order Flavobacteriales; family Flavobacteriaceae; genus Mangrovimonas; species Mangrovimonas futianensis. The sequence continues at coordinate 151,425 of NZ_LBIQ01000030.1, forward strand.
AAAATGTATTTGATACCAACAGGCAACTACATGGTATCAGTGGTTTTCCTAAAATATCAGAAAGTCCCTTTGACGCTTTTGGAACAGGTCATTCATCAACTTCTATATCTGCCATTCTTGGAATGGCAAAAGCAGCCCAACTAAGAAATGAGAATAGACAACATATCGCTGTCATTGGAGATGCTTCCATAGTCAGTGGAATGGCATTTGAGGCTTTAAATCATGCTAGTGTGTCTGGAACCAACGTACTAATTATTTTGAATGACAATGGCATTGGGATTGACTGGAGTGTAGGTGCTCTAAAAGAGCATTTTAAAAACTTATCCCCAAACTCCGATCAAAACATTTTCAAAGCACTTGGTTTATATTACACTGGGCCAATTGATGGTCATGACCTTCCTATGTTAATGACGGCCCTGGAAGATTTAAAAAATATTCCAGGCCCCAAATTATTACATGTCAAAACTGTTAAAGGAAAAGGCCTAAAGCAAGCTGAATTAGACCAAGTAACCTATCATGCTCCAGGAAAATTTGACTCGGTCACCGGTGAATTATTTCAAAAGTCAGACCTTCCAACACCCCCCAAATTTCAAGATGTTTTTGGTTATACGCTGTTAGAACTCGCCAAAACTAATGAAAAGATTATTGGAATCACCCCAGCAATGCCTTCAGGCAGTTCCCTAAAATATATGATGGCTGAAATTCCTGAAAGAGCCTTTGATGTAGGGATTGCTGAACAACATGCGGTCACCTTTTCCGCTGGTTTAGCAGCAGATGGTTTTATACCCTATTGCAATATTTATTCAACATTTTTACAACGGGGATACGATCAAGTCATTCACGATGTTGCCTTACAAAATCTTCCAGTAATATTTTGTTTGGATCGGGCTGGACTGGTAGGAGAAGATGGAGCAACCCATCATGGTATTTTTGACATAGCTTATCTAAGAAGCATTCCGAATTTTATATTTTTTGCCCCTAGGAATGAAGAAGAACTACGCAATATACTTTTCACGGTCCAGTTGGAATTAAAAGCTCCCATCGCCATAAGGTATCCTAGAGGGAGAGGAAGAAATATCAATTGGGAAAGCCCCTTCCAATCCATTGAAATAGGAAAAGGAATTTGTTTAAAGCAAGGAGAAAAACTAGCTATCATATCTTTAGGAACTATGGCATACAATGTGGAGGATGCCCTTTCTGATTTAAGGAATTTGAATATCGCTCATTATGATATGCGTTTTATAAAGCCTTTGGATACAGAACTTTTACATGGAATTTTCAATAAATTTCAAACCATTATCACTGTTGAAGACGGCATTATAACTGGAGGATTTGGTAGTGCCATTTTAGAATTTGCAAATGAACATGACTATACCAATCGTATAAAAACTTTGGGAGTTCCAAATCAATTTATAGAACAAGGAACGATTCCAGAACTCCAAAAAATATGTGGCATTGATACTGAATCTATTAAAAACTGCATCTTGAAAGAACTAAATTACAAATAAGTTCCTTTTATCTTTTTGTGAGTCAGAATGGCATTACTATCTGATAGTTTTGCTACATAATTACAAACCATCATCAACATTTCATAAGTTGTCAGGTTCTCATGTAATGAAAGATGTTTTTCTAAAGTCTTTAGAATAAGTTTATCATAATTGGATGTTTCCCCTTTCATAAAGTTATCTAACGCCTTGGTGTAGACAATTAAAAGATCATTCAAAACCTCATACCCTGCTATCTCCTTCCCAATAACTTCCTCGGATTGATAAACTTGTTTTACACTTAATTTAATAATGTCGGAAATTTGGGCTTCATATTGACATTTATCCAACAGGGAAGCACCAAACTCATTTTTTAATATGCTTTCCTCGTTTTTCACAAAGACATCCACGGCCTCATTGATAAGTGTATTAATTGCTAGCGCTCTTAAATAACTAACACGATCCTTGGTATTGGTTAATTGGTGATACTTATTGGCATTTATGGAATCCCTGACCAAATTAATCAAATATTCTAAAGCATATTCTTCTTGAATAAGCCCCATATTTATTCCATCTTCAAAATCAATTATAGTATAGCAAATATCATCGGCTGCCTCAACCAAATATGTCAATGGGTGGCGTCCAAAACTAACTGTGGAACCAGTTCTAGTTTCAATCAAACCTAAATCACTTGCCACATCCATAAAGGCGTCTTTTTCACTCTGAAAAAAACCAAACTTTTTATCTGCGATATGCTTAGTAGGCCTTTTAGGTAGAGATTCTTTTGGGTACTTCATAAATGCACCCAAAGTAGCATAACTCAACCGAAGGCCTCCTTCCCTACCGGCTCTACTTTCAGTTAGAATCTTGAAACCGTTGGCATTTCCTTCAAAATCACATAGATCTTGAAACTCCTTATCACTTAACACCTCTTTAAATCGAAATCCCTTACCAGTCTTAAAAAATTCGCCGATAGCCTTTTCACCCGAGTGTCCAAATGGTGGGTTCCCAATATCATGAGCCAAAGCGGCAGCTGCCACAATAGCACCAAAGTCATTCGCTTGATATCCATGTATAGTAGTAAGATGGGGATACTTTTCTATAATCTTTGCTCCAACTCTCCTACCCAGGGTTCTTCCTACCACGCTTACCTCCAAACTATGAGTCAATCTGGTATGAACAAAATCTGTTTGTGACAATGGTATCACTTGGGTTTTATCTTGAAGACTTCTAAACTCTGATGAAAATATAATACGATCATAATCCACTTCAAATCCCAATCGGGTTTCATCCTGCTCATTCCTGAGCCTTTTATTTGTGTCTCCAAAACGTTTTAAAGAAAGTAATTGCTCCCAGTTCATATTAAAGATTTAATGCATCGCAATATAGCCATTACCATGTTAAAAAATTGTTTCGAAATTTAAAAAATATAGGTTTTACCTAACCTTTAGGTAACATTTTAATGAAGGATGTTTAACCTGTGATTAACTTAAACTTTACATAATCGAGGTTTCTTTGCCCCATGAAATTAAACCGAGAAATGAAACGACTTATATTCGTATTTACTTTATTAACTTCCATATTTACCTACGCTCAAGAATCAGGTTCCATCGTTGGTAAATTGACTGATAAAGAAGCTAATGATGAGCCATTGGTTTTTGCCAATGTATTAATTAAAGGGACCATTAAAGGAACAACTACTGATTTTGATGGTTTATATGCTTTAGAAAACATAGATCCTGGAACGTACACCTTGGTGTTTAGTTTTGTTGGTTATGAATCACAAGAAATCACTGTAACTGTTGAACCTGGAAAAGTAACAGAACTAAACGTACCTATGGGAGCAAATGCTGCTGCCCTAGACGAAATTGTAATCACTACAACAACAAAACGAGAAAGTGAGGTTGCCTTACTTTTAGAGCAAAAGAAAGCTGTTGAGATTAAGCAAAGTATAGGAGCCGAAGAACTTTCAAGAAAAGGGGTGAGCGATGCCGCTGCTGCTGTTGCTAAAATATCTGGTATTTCTAAGCAAGAAGGTTCAAGTAACGTTTATGTGCGTGGTCTAGGCGACAGGTACCAAAACACCACAATGAATGGTTTGGCATTACCATCAAATGATGTTAACAAGAAAAATATCAATCTAGATCTTTTTTCTTCAGATATTATTGAAAATGTATCCATTAGTAAAGCTTATTCAAGCAAGTACTACGGCGACTTCTCTGCCGGTAATGTAGATGTTACTTCTAAAAACTACAAAGGCGATGGCATGCTAGAAGTATTTGTTGGAAGTGGATTCAATTCTAATGCTATCGATAAAAGCTTTGTAAGAAGTGAAGGAACAGGATATTTTGGATACTACGGAAGATACGAACACAATCCATTCGCAATTATTCTTTCTCATGGTATCGACCCAGTAGATGCAGGAACCCCAATGAATGTTACCTATGGTGCTTCGGGAGGTAAATCATTCGACTTTAAAAACGGTTCACGTTTGAGCTTGTTTGTTACCGGTTCTTTTGGAAACAATTTTGAATACCGTAAAGGTTCTAACATTGATTATACCCTAACAGAGAAAAAAGCCTTTGAAGATAGTGCAGAAGAGTATGAATATACCACAAACACTACTGCTATGGCAAACCTTAATTACCGTATTGATGACAACAATAAATTATCCTATAACTCTTTATTTATCAACAGTTCTTCAGATGTTGTTGGATACTACGGTATAGATGGTTTAGGAAGAAACCGTGATGGTATTGCTGATACAGATAAAGGATTTTATCAAATGAACGTTCAATTTGACCAAAATCAAATTTTTGTAAATCAAATCTTAGGTGAGCATACCTCTGGAAAAGTTGATTTAGATTGGGGATTGGGCTATAATGTTGTTTATGCCAAACAGCCAGATAGAAAACGTATCAGTTTAGAAAACTATGATTATGCTTTGGACAATGATCCAACTACTAATCCCATCTTCTATAGCAACGTTGCATTTGACAACCAACGCTACTTCCAAAACATTGAAGATGAAGAGTACAATGGTCGATTAAACCTTGCTTATAACATCTCTGACGAATTCAAATTAAACTTTGGGTACAATGGAAGAAGCAAAACAAGAACATTTAACAACATACGCTACGGATATGACATTCTAGATAGTAATTATCAAATTACCAATGTAAATAATTTCAATGCTATTTTCACCTTAGATAACTTGAGAATTAATTCTGCTTCTGAGGAAGGTATATACGATATCAATGTTTTAAATCCTTACCCAGGATTATCAAACACCAACAGACCAGGTTTACCAGAAAACACTTATAAGGGTCTATTAAATATTCAATCTGGTTATTTAAATGCAGAAATCAAGGCAGGAAAGTGGTTATTTGTTCCAGGTCTAAGACTAGAATCTATTGACCAAAGTATTGAATACGATGTGATCAACTTAGGTTCAAATGGGGAAGACACAAAATCATTTTATGATAATTTCTTTCTACCTAGTTTAAATATTAAATATGCTTTAAATGATGATATGAACCTTAGACTTACTGGAAGTCAAACCATATCCCTACCAGAATTTAAAGAAGTCGCTCCATTCGTTTATGAGGATGTATCAACGAGAGTTGGTGGTAACCCAGATCTTTTAGAAGTAGGATATTCAAAAGTTTATAGCATCGACTTAAAGTACGAATGGTTTTTCAGCAAAAGTGAAATCTTTTCTATGGCAGGTTTTGCCAAAGAAATCAACGACCCCATCAACTTAGTGGTTGGTGCAGACGCGACAGGTACTCAACGTTACTTTAGAACTGGTGATAAGGCCCGTGTATATGGTGTTGAATTAGAGGTGAAGAAAAATTTAATCGCTGATGCTGATGATGAATCCATTCTATCTATGGGAATGAATGCCACCTACATGCATACACAACAAGATTTGTATTCTGAAATTGACGGCGACACCTATAATGTTGGATTCTCAAACCGTACTGAAGACGAACTACAAGGAGCCTCTCCGTTCATTATTAATGCAGACATCAGTTTTTCACCTAATTTCAGCGCAAGTTATAAACCGGTTGCCAATTTAGTATTCTCATATTTTTCTGATAGAATTGATGCTTTAGGATCTGGTCAATTAGGAAATGTTATCGAAAAAGGTGTTCCTACTTTAGACTTTATCTGGAAAAACACCATTAATAAAAATTTTGAAATCAATCTTAGCGCAACCAACCTTTTAAATCCTAACATCGGATACTTCAGAGAAACAACTTTAGGAGATATTACTGTTAACTCGGTAAATGGGAAAGGTGTTTCAGACTATAAACGAGGTATGAATGTTGGATTACAACTTAAATACAATTTTTAACAACCCATAATTTTAACAATAGAAAAATAATTAAACTCGAAAAAGATGAAAAATAATTTTATTTTAGGATTAGCAATTATTTCAATGCTATTCTCATGTACGACAGACGACACTGCGGATATCGTGATCAATGATAACAGTGACAACAGCACCACAATTGAAGGTGGTAACGGCGGAAACACTGGTGAAACTGTTTACTTATCTGGTACTTATACTTCAGATTTAACTTTAGACATTAATAACAATTATGTAATTAATGGTCCACTTATCATGGCTTCCGGAACAACTTTAACTATTCCTCCATGTATGACTATTGAAGCTTTAGCTGCTGGAGCTAATGTATATGTTGCTATTGCCCAAGGTGCTCAAATTGATGCTAACGGTACGGCAGATTGCCCAATTGTGTTTACATCAAATGCAACTAACCCTGCAGCTGGAGATTGGGGAGGACTAATCTTATTAGGAAGAGCTCCTATCAATTCAGTTACTGGATCTGCAACTTCAACTTCTGAAATTGCAAGTTTACCTTACGGTGGAACCAATGAAGCTGATAACTCTGGATCATTACAATATGTTCGTGTTGAATATGGTGGTGGTGCTGCAGATGGTCAATCTGAAAACAATGGATTTTCTTTTTATGGTGTAGGTAATGGTACAACTGTTAATTACATTCAAGGTTATGTTGGAAAAGATGACGGTATTGAGTTTTTTGGTGGAACTGTAAATGCAAGTCACATTTCAATGATTGGTATGGAAGACGATTCAGTTGATTGGACTGAAGGATTTTCTGGCACATTAACCGATGTTTACATTGAGCATATGGGAGACCATGATAAAGGTATTGAAGCTGATGGTTACAATACTGATTATAGCAACGCTGCCGGCTACTATTCCAAGCCAACTATCAATAATCTTCACATTGTAGGATTAGGATCTGAGACTGGAAATGAAGCTGTTCGTTTAAGAGCTGGTACTCAAGGTATCTTCAACAATGTTCTTATTGAAGGTTTTGATGAAGGTTTTGATTTAGACGGTGACTCAGGAGACAATCCAACAGGAGCTGGTGTAATTAGTGGTGACTTACATATTACTGATGTTACTTTTAACGATGTTACAACTAAAGTTAAAAATGATACTGGTGTAACCTTTACTGAAGGTGACATCATTACTGGTGATGGTAATGGTACTGGAACTGATTATACTTCTTGGGGAGCAGGATGGACTCATGAATAATTAGAAAGTGAACTATAAATAAAAAAGCACCCTAAAAAGGGTGCTTTTTTATTTTATTAGAAGGTTCTTTTAGAAACCTAATCTCTAGAAGCTATGTGAGCTTTATTTGTCCATTCGCTTACACTGGCAATGGTATTATTGCTGTAATCTACTTCCTTTAAAGATGTTTCTGTCCAGAAAAACCACTTGCCTACTTTTTGGCCATTATCATATTTACCTTGAGCAAGTTTGTTTCCTTGAAGATCAAAGCTCGTCCAAGTGCCTTGTAATTTGCCCGCTTGGTTAAAATATCCTGTTTGGCTCACTACACCATTATCATGGTAATACGTCGCCTCATACAATTTATTTGACTTTTCTATCCTAGACCCTAATTTACTTTGTGCAAATGATGTAACTCCAGCCAACATCATCACTAAAATCACTAATTTTTTCATGTCTGTTTGGGTTTATTATTTTGTTTCTTACTCAAATATAGTCAATAATTTACTTTCAGGAAACCTTTTCTTAACACTTAGATAACATTAAGCTCGTATATATCTGTTTTTCAATAACTTACCCAATGTTAAGTTTTTAAAATACGAAGAATTTAACATTCTTAATATTAAATTAATATTATGATTACATAGAAGTTAACATTCTAAAGGATATTTGTAACGTTGTTATAAACACTACGAATAGTTCATATGAAATATTAGTTTTTGTCGACTACCAATAGTATGTTCTATGGAAACTGCCTCGTTGGAGGCAGTTTTTTTTATACTTAAACTTAATATTAAGGAAACATTAAGTTAACATTAGAGTAAGTTCTTTGCAGCGACAAAAACTAATACATAATAATGAACAAGAAAATAATCGCAATAGCGCTAATGCTATTTGCAATACACTTTTCTAGTAGCCAAACAATAGAGACTTCTACCTTTGGCAAAGGCCTTTTAAATCTAAAAGCAAAAGATAGCTCATGGACCATGAAACTTGGAGCAAGATTTCAAGTACTCTCTTCGTCCTCATGGGATTATTCCGACCAAAAACTTTCGGATCAAACCACCAACACTCTTATTAGAAGATCAAGGTTAAAATTTGATGGATACGCATTTTCGCCAAAACTTGTTTATAAGCTTGAAATAGGCTTGTCAAACAGAGACATCTCAGGAGGCTCAAAATACACGGGCAATACGCCTCGATATGTAATGGATGCCGTTCTAAAATGGAAATTCTATGAGAATTTTGTACTTTGGTTCGGACAAACCAAATTACCGGGAAACAGGGAAAGGGTTATTTCCTCTGCCAACCTTCAATTTGTAGACCGCTCCATTTTAAATTCTCGATTTAACATTGATAGAGATATTGGATTACAATTACACCATAAAACAGCCATAGGAAATTCTCTTGTCATGAAGGAAATTGTATCTATTTCACAAGGAGAAGGAAGAAATGTAACCACAGGGAATCAAGGAGGCTATCAATATACAGGCCGATTAGAGGTCTTTCCATTTGGTGAATTTGATAAAAAAGAAGATTACATGGGGAGCGACTTGTTAAGAACTAAAACCCCAAAACTATCGCTAGCAGTCACCTATGATTACAATCAAGATGCGGTAAGAACTCGAAGTAATATGGGCTCATATATGGAAAATGATTTAGGTTTATATCAAACCAACATCTCTACAATCTTTGCCGACTTCATGTTTAAGTATAAAGGTTTATCCATCATGGGGGAATATGCCAAAAGAAATGCCGATGACCCAATCGCTAAAAATTCTGATGGCACAGAAACTGGAGATATTGTTTTAATAGGAAAGGGGTACAACATTCAATCGGGCTATTTATTAAAAAACAATTGGGAGTTTTCTGGTCGTTATTCAAACAATGAATTTGAAGAAATTACCAATGCAGATAGAATGAATTCTTATACCTTAGGAATATCAAAATATTTTGTTGGACATAAATTAAAGTTACAGACGGATTTCTCATATTTGAATTCCGAATCAAACGATAGTGTTTTAGCCAGATTACAGGTAGAAATTCACTTTTAAATTAAAAAATAACAATAAGGTAACATGTCTAAATAATACACTATAGATATTTGCCTCTATTTCTTAAAACACATGGATAATATTTATTTATTAATGGTTATTGCCTTAGCTACCTTAGCAGTTATTGACTTGGTAGTTGGGGTTAGTAATGATGCTGTAAACTTTTTAAATTCAGCAATTGGTTCTAAAGCAATCTCCTTTAAAACCATTATGATTGTTGCCAGTATTGGTATCGCGGTGGGAGCCATATTCTCCAGCGGTATGATGGAGGTTGCTCGAAAAGGGATTTTTAACCCTCATGAGTTTATGTTTGATGAGATCATGATTATTTTCATGGCTGTCATGATAACCGACATTTTACTTCTTGATTTTTTCAACACGGTCGGAATGCCTACTTCAACTACGGTTTCTATTGTATTTGAACTTTTAGGTGCTTCTGTTGCCATGGCTCTTATTAAAATTGCCCATCAAAACGGAGATTTTTCTGATGTGGTAAATTACATCAATACCTCCAAAGCAACCTCAATTATTTTTGGGATATTACTCTCGGTGGTTGTAGCCTTTTCAGTCGGGGCCATCATTCAATGGGTCACTAGATTATTGTTATCCTACAATTTTTTAAACAAATCAAAATGGGTAGGAGCAGTATTTGGAGGCTTTGCATTAGCATCTATTACCTATTTTATCTTCTTAAAAGGTATTAAAGGGACTGCTTTTGCAGGTCAAGAATTGGATATTCTAGGTGGAATGAAAATCAGTAAATTTCTTGAAGAAAAAGTACTGATCATTGTCGCTTTAAGTTTTGTTCTTTGGACTTTAATATCCTATGCTTTAATGATCATTTTTAAAACCAATATCTATAAATTGATCATTACAGTTGGAACCTTTGCTTTAGCTTTGGCTTTTGCAGGAAACGACTTGGTTAATTTTATTGGTGTTCCTATAGCTGGTTACCAATCCTACAACGCTTGGGTAAGCTCTGGAGTTTCGGCTGATGCTTTCAGTATGGGTGTCTTGGCTGAGAAAGTGCCAACACCTACTATAATGCTAGTTATCTCAGGATTGATAATGGTAGCAACCTTATGGTTATCCTCAAAAGCTAAAAAAGTTACCGAAACAGAAATCAACTTATCAAGAGAAGGTGATGGCAAGGAACGATTCCAACCAAATTTCCTATCTCGTGGTTTTGTAAGATCGGCTATAGCGATGTCTCAATTTTCTAGCTATTTGTTACCAGGTTCTTGGCAAGAAAAAATCGAAAAACAATTCACCAAACCTAGTGCCGCCGTTTCTAAATACAAAGCAGAAGATCAACCGGCTTTTGACATGGTTAGAGCAGCCATTAACTTAACAGTAGCTGCCGCATTAATTTCATTAGCAACATCCATGAAATTACCTCTTTCAACTACCTATGTAACCTTCATGGTTGCCATGGGAACGTCTTTAGCAGATAGAGCTTGGGGAAGCGAAAGTGCCGTTTATAGGGTTGCTGGAGTTCTTAACGTCATTGGAGGATGGTTCTTCACCGCATTCATGGCGTTTATTGCCGCAGGCTTGATTGCCTATTTGATCAATTGGAATGTTAAAGTAATGGTTCCGGTACTTCTTTTACTAGCGCTTATTTTAATTGCTAGAAATTACATTACTCATAGAAGACAAAGTTCTGAAACTAAGGCCGAAGATAGCTTGACTTATTCTGAAAACAGCTCTATCCAGGGCGTTATTCACGAAAGTGCAAAAAACATTGCGAATGTTGTGAAGAGAGGAAATAAAATTTATAGCAACGCTATAAATGGTCTCGCTAAGCAAGATTTGGCTTTACTTAAAAAGAATAGAAAGCAAGTTTTGAAATTATCTAATGAGATTGATGAACTTCGAGACAATATTTTTTACTTTATTAAAAACTTAGATGAATCTAGCATTGGAGCAAGCAATTTCTACATTCATGTTCTAGGTTATTTGCAAGACATGGCTCAATCATTGGAATATATTTCAAAAGTGAGTCATAAGCATATCAATAACAATCATAAAAAACTAAAATTCAGCCAAATAAAAGAACTTAAGGAGGTTGATGATAAATTTGAAATTTTATTCAATGATACCAAAGACGCCTTTGACTCTGGGTCATTTGAAAAAATCGGAGCTATATTAAGTAGTAAAAATGAGGTATACGCCCTGGTAAAGGAGAAAATTCAGCATCAAGTAGAAAGAACAAGATCTGAAGAATCAAGTCCAAAAAATACCACCTTATACTTCAGTATCCTTTTGGAAACTAAAGACCTCTTGACTGCAACCATGAATTTAATGGAGGAGTATTATCATTCTCATGATGATTCAGTAAAACCTGCTAAGCCAAGAGCTACGAATGAGGAAGAGTAAAATCTTCTTTCTTCTAATACAAAAAAAAGCATCTCGAATTGAGATGCTTTTTTTATTAACACTTTTTAAAAAATTAAGATCCACACATTAAGCAATCATCACCTTCTGACTCCTTTGCTTGAGATATAAGAGCTTTTAACTCCTCTGGTGACATTGGCTCAACTTCGGTGGTTTCTTGGGCAAATTTCGCAGCTGTTTTAGCCGCCTTATCTTTCTGTTGAGCTACTACCTTTTCATCTATAATCGGCGCTTCCGTTTTTTGCTCTTTTTTGGTATTATCCAAAGTAAACTTAATAGCATCTACAGCACTCTTCGTTCTTAAATAGTACATCCCCGTTTTCAAACCACTTTTCCAGGCATAGAAATGCATAGAGGTTAGTTTTGCCATGGTAGCACCTTCCATAAACAAGTTTAAAGATTGGGATTGATCAATGAAGTATCCTCTATGGCGGGACATATCAATAATATCCTTCATACTTAACTCCCAAACTGTTTTGTAAAGTTCCTTGATGTTTTGTGGAATAATGTCAATATCTTGAATTGAACCATTGGCTCTCATGATTTCTTGTTTCAAGCCTTCATTCCATAGACCTAACTCTACCAAATCTTCCAAAAGATGTTTATTAACTACAATAAATTCACCTGATAAAACCCTACGGGTGTATATATTTGAAGTATAAGGTTCAAAACATTCGTTGTTACCTAAAATTTGAGACGTTGAGGCAGTTGGCATAGGCGCAACTAATAAAGAGTTTCTTACACCATGTTTTTTGACCTCTTTTCTCAATTTCTCCCAATCCCAATTTCCGCTCAATTCATCATCTTTAATTCCCCAAAGGTTGTGTTGGAATTCTCCTTGACTGATAGGAGACCCTTCATAGGTTTGATAGGCTCCATCCGTTTTGGCCTCTTCCATACTTGCAGTAACGGCGGCATAATAAAGCGTTTCAAAAATATCTTGATTCAATTTTTTGGCCTCATCACTGGTAAAAGGCATTCTCAATTTAATAAAGGTATCTGCCAATCCCTGCACTCCTAACCCAACTGGCCTGTGACGGAAGTTTGAATTTTTAGCTTCTTCGACAGGGTAGTAATTTCTATCAATTACTCGATTTAAATTTTTGGTAACTCGCTTAGTAATCCTAAACAGCTCTTTGTGATCAAATTTGCCATCCTTCACAAACATAGGCAATGCAATAGACGCCAAATTACAAACGGCTACTTCATCAGGCGCTGTGTACTCCAAAATTTCAGTACATAAATTAGAAGAACGAATTGTTCCTAAATTCTTTTGGTTTGACTTACGGTTAGCTGCATCCTTATATAACATATAAGGTGTTCCGGTTTCAATTTGAGATTCCAAAATCTTCTCCCAAAGTTCACGAGCCTTCACGGTTTTTCTTCCCTTTCCTTCTTCCTCATACCTTAGGTATAGAGCTTCAAATTCTTCACTATGAGTATCAGGCAAACCAGGACATTCATTTGGACACATCAAAGTCCAAGGACCATCTTCTTGAACTCTTTTCATAAACAAATCTGGAATCCACATTGCGTAAAATAAGTCACGCGCACGCATTTCTTCCTTTCCATGGTTCTTTTTTAAATCCAGAAAGTCAAAAATATCGGCATGCCATGGCTCCATATAAATCGCAAAACTACCTTTACGCTTTCCTCCTCCTTGATCTACATAACGTGCCGTATCATTGAAAACCCGCAACATAGGCACGATTCCATTACTAGTTCCGTTGGTTCCCGCAATATAACTACCGGTAGCTCTAACATCATGAATAGACAACCCAATACCTCCAGCAGATTGGGAAATTTTGGCTGTTTGCTTTAACGTATCATAAATACCATCAATACTATCTTCCTTAACGGTTAATAAAAAACAAGAAGACATTTGTGGTTTTGGCGTACCCGAATTAAATAAAGTTGGTGTAGCATGCGTAAAGTATTTTTTGGACATCAACTCATAGGTTTCAACAGCAGCTTCTAAATCATCCATATGAATTCCCACGGCTACACGCATCAACATATGCTGCGGACGCTCTGCTATCTGTCCATTTATTTTTAAAAGATAAGATCTCTCCAAGGTTTTAAAACCAAAATAGTCATATCCAAAATCTCTATTATAAATAATAGTTGAATCGAGAACTTCACGATTATCCATGATCACTTTATAAACCTCATCAGATAACAAAGGAGCTTCCTTTCCTGTTCTTGGGTTTACATAGGTATATAAATCATGCATGACCTCACTAAAGGTCTTTTTAGTATTCTTATGTAGGTTAGAGACAGAGATTCTAGCCGCTAAACGCGCATAATCTGGATGCGCCGTAGTTAATGTAGCCGCAATTTCTGCTGCCAAATTATCCAATTCGCTGGTGGTAACACCATCATACAAACCTTCAATAACTCTCATGGCTACTTTAACCGGATCAACGAGCTCGTTTAATCCATAGCATAACTTTCTTACTCTAGCGGTGATTTTATCAAACATCACCGGCTCTTTACGACCGTCTCTTTTTACTACATACATAATTTAGTTTGTTTTTATTTTTCTGATACGCCTTCAGAAAAAGGGTTAATTAGCTACTGTCCGAATTTCAAGAATTTAAAATCCGGCGGGTTTATTTAAAGAATTTGGGCTAGAGAACACAAGTTTCAATACCCCGGTATTTATATGTTTGGAAATTAATACTGACTAGAAATCAGCATCAAATTTGAATTTATCTTCTTCCTCCTCCTTATTTAGGACGCCTGCCTTTTGATATTCAGACACGCGCTTTTCAAAGAAATTAGTTTTTCCTTGTAAAGAAATCATGTCCATAAAGTCGAAAGGATTGGTGGTGTTGTATACCTTTTCACAGTCTAGCTCAGTCAAAAGTCTATCGGTAACGAACTCTAAATATTGGGTCATTAGATTAGCATTCATACCTATCAAACTTACAGGAAGTGACTCGGTTATAAACTCTCTTTCTATATCTAATGCATTTGTCAAAATATCTTTGATACGTTCTTTTGGAACTTTATTCACCAAATGGTGGTTATGAAGATGCACTGCAAAATCACAGTGTACTCCTTCATCTCTAGAAATCAACTCATTTGAAAAAGTCAACCCTGGCATTAAGCCGCGTTTTTTCAACCAAAACAAAGAACAAAAGGCTCCAGAAAAGAAAATACCTTCAACCGCTGCAAAGGCGATTAAGCGTTCGGCAAAACTAGGTGACTCAATCCATTTTAAAGCCCAATCGGCTTTCTTTTTAATAGCAGGAAAATTTTCTATTGCCTTAAACAAAACATCCTTTTCCTTTTCGTCCTTCACGTAAGTATCAATAAGAAGCGAATAAGTTTCACTATGGATGTTCTCCATCATGATTTGAAACCCATAGAAGAATTTGGCTTCACTATACTGAACTTCATTAACAAAATTTTCGGCCAAATTTTCATTTACAATACCATCACTAGCTGCAAAAAATGCCAAAATATGTTTAATGAAATACTTTTCGTCATCATTCAATTTACTATTCCAATCAGTTAGATCTTGATGCAAGTCAATTTCTTCTGCCGTCCAAAAACTTGCTTCCGATTTTTTATACCATTCCCAAATATCATGATGCTGAATAGGAAAAATAACAAATCTATCTTTGTTTTCTTGAAGGATGGGTTCTACGGCTTGAGACATTAGATTTAACTGCTTTTAAATTAGTTAGACGAAAATTTTTGTAGAGATTTGGTCTAACAAATATTGCCAATTGTGATTGAAAAAGAAAGATTTTGAATCAAACGTTTTCAACAAGTTTTTAACACGGCGTTAACGAATAATCTTTAATCGAAAATCAACTAAAAAACCATAAGTCACTGTATTTGTGCTTGTTAAATAAAAAATAGTAATAAATTAAAAAAAATAAGATTTACCCTACTAAATCACCTTAAGCAAGCACTATTATTGACAAAAACCAAGCATTTTTTTAGTCCAGAAAGGAGGAAAGTCATTGTTAATAAAAAGACAAAAAATCAAAAAGCCAGTTATAAAACTGGCTTTCTGATTGATTAATAGCATACCAATTTGATTGAATGCTTTTTCCCTTTTAATTAATAGCTGAGACAAATATCATAAATCTTTCAGGTTTTTCGAGCGACAATTGTATAGTTGGTATCAAATTTTGTATAAATGGTAATTTTTTATGTTTTTAAACCAGAAAACACTATAAAATGTACAATTCACACATAAAATATTACCAAATATACAACCCCAAACCCTTTACATTTAATATATTGTTATCTTTGGTTTTATGATAAAAGCAGTGATTGTTGACGACGAACCTAAGGCTATTCAAAGCCTTATTTGGGAACTGGAAAATTTCAAAGATGAAATTACCGTTGTAAAGTCATTTAATTCTCCAGAATTAGCTCTTGAGTATTTAGAAGAATTTCCAACAGACTGCCTTTTTCTAGACATAAACATGCCATCAATGGATGGCTTTCAATTCTTAGATAAATTAGCGCACAAGGACTTTGCAATCATCATTACGACAGCCTATAATGAATATGCCCTAAAAGCTTTAAAAAATGAGGCGATAGATTACCTACTCAAACCCATTGATTCTGATGATTTAAAGGATACTATCAAGAAAGTAAAGAAACACATGACAAGTGCTCTTTCGCTTTCTAGGGTAGAAGAAGTCCTTTTAAATTTTAATACCAAACTAAAACATCAAAAACTGACCTTAAATACGGATGGCAAACTTATTTTTTTGGATATTGATGATGTTTTGTACATTGAATCTGACGGAAATTATAGCACCATTCACCTGAATAACCATCAAAAAATGGTAGTGACAAAAAAACTAAAGGATATTAACGCCCTACTACCGGAGAGTGTTTTTTTTAGGATCCACAACTCATATATCATCAACCTAAACAAAATCAAGGAATTTGTGAAAAATGATGGCTATGTGGTGATGACTAGTAACGATAAAATCCCTGTGGCCAGAAAACGAAAATCAGATTTCTTGAATAAATTTTAATGACTCGTACATATCACATAAAGCGTTTTGTAAAAATCATCTCATTTTTGATCCTTTTCTTTTGTCTGAAAACTTCCATTTGGGGTCAAGAATCTAGATTGACTGATGAATTTGTAGAAACTATTGAGAAAATCATTTCTGCGAAAACCAAAGATTATGCCAACATTGAGGGTCAACTATTCAAACAAAAAAGAGACACTTTAAAAATGAGGTACTTTTTGGAGCAATCCAAAAAAGCAAATTACCTAGAAGGACAAAGTTACGCTTTAAATGAGATAGGGGTTGTATTAAGGAATCTTTCATCCTATTCCAAGTCTATTGAAATGCACGAGAAATCTAATGAAATTGCTATTAAAGCAAATAATAAAGAGCTTCAAGTCATCAGCCTGAATATGCTAGGAGTTGTTTATCGCAGACAAGATAACGTAAGAGCTGCATTAGACTACCATAAAAGAGCTTTAGAGATTTCAGAAAATACAGATAACCCTTCAAAAGAGCTCATCAAAAGTATTGCAGTATCACAAAATAGCATGGGAAATATTTACCTATTGCTACAACAATACGATTTAGCCATAAGTCAATTCAAAAAGTCCTTAAAAATAGAATCTGACTCAAAAAATAGTTTGGGACTAGCGATCAATTACCAAAATATTGGGTATGCCTTAGAAGAAAAAGGACTTATTGACTCTGCACTAGTTAATTACAATAAATCTTTGAAATACAACAACATTATTGAATCTGAGGTTGGCCGTGTTATTTGTTATAATAGTATTGCCAAAATAGAAATAAAAAAAGGAGATTATGAAAAAGCGCTTCCCTTAGTACAGGAAGCACTGTCCAAAGCCTTGGACATAAGTGACCAATATTATATTGCCACCAGCTATCTCAACCTTGGTCTTGCACAACTTAAATTAAAAGACTATAAAAATGCAGAGGCTAATCTCATGAAAAGTCTTGATCTTTGTAAAGAATTCAACTACAAATCTTACGAATCTGAAGCCTATAGTTACCTTTCTGAATTACAAGAACAACAGGGCAACTATAAAACTTCATTAGACTATCATAAAAAGTATGTAGAGTTGGATAAGGCCATAACGCATCGTAAAAACTTCCAGTATGTTAATGACCTTATTCTTGAATATGAAAGTGAGAAAAAGAATAATCAAATTCGTGCCTTAGCAGACGAAAATGAAATTGTAAAACTCAAACTTAAACAAAACAAACAAATAGGATTATTAAGTCTTCTTGGAGGATTATTACTTATTGGGATTTTACTTGTACTTTATAGACAACGTAAACTTAAGAACGAAAAAAGAATTTTTTCTTTAGAGCAAGAGATGCTGAGAAACCAAATGAACCCGCACTTCATTTTCAACTCTTTAAACTCCATCAAACTTTACATAGTCAATAACGAAAAAGAAAATGCTGTTTATTATTTAAATAAATTTTCAAAATTGATGCGTCGCATTTTAATCGCTTCCACTGAAAAAGAAATTTCACTTCAGGATGAATTGGATACAATGCAACTCTATATGAATATTGAAAATATGCGATTCTCAAATGAAATTGATTATCGTGTTGATGTAGAACCTGGAGTCAATCCACTGCTGATTAAAGTACCTTCACTTCTACTCCAACCATTCTTGGAGAACGCTCTTTGGCATGGATTATCTAACAAAGAAGGCGTGAAACAAATTGATGTCTTTGTGAAAAAGAAAAGCTTTGATCACATAGCAATAACCATCACAGATAATGGCATAGGTAGGGAAGCTTCACAAAAAATTAAAAGCCAGAAAAAACTAAAAAGAAAATCTGTGGGAATCGACCTTACAAAAGCCCGCTTGGAAAATTTCTCTAAATCCTACACCTCCAGTTACCAACTCAAAATAGAGGATTTGGTTGAAAACGGAAAAGCTTCCGGGACACGAGTCACGATTGACATCCCGGTAAAATCAATGGTCTTAAAAACAGCTTAACTCAATAATCCTGAGCTACCTTTTCTAATTCCTCATACCAATCCTCTCCAAATTTCCTAATTAAAGCCTCCTTAACAAACTTGTAAACTGGCACCTGAAGTTCTTCACCTAAGCTACAAGCTGGGTCGCAAATGTGCCACTTATTATAATTTACTGCAGAAAATTCAGAATAATCCTTAACTCTAACTGGATACAAATGGCAAGAAACAGGTTTTTTCCAATCAATGACTCCTTTATTGTAAGCCTCTTCAATACCACAAAGCGCCGTACCTTTATTGTCAAAGATCACATAAGCACAATCTGCCCCATCTATCAATGGCGTCTCTAGTTCACCTAAATCGGTTGTTATAAATGTTCCTTGTTCCTCAATCACCTTGATTCCTTCCTCTCTTAAAAAGGGTTTCACCTTAGGGTAGATCTCCTTTAAAATTTGAGTCTCATTCTCCTCTAAGGGCGCGCCAGCATCCCCCTCAACACAACAAGCCCCTTTACATGCAGACAAATTGCAAACAAAATCATTTTCAATGATTTCTTCCGATATTATGGTTTTTCCTAATTGAAACATGCTGCAAAAATAGGTAAAGTTTAACTTGTAAATAACATTGTAAATCAGATATAAACATCTACTTTTGCAAAAAATTTCAAAAACCTCATGGAACTAAATGCAAAAGAAATATTTACGGCATTTATGGTACTATTTGCCGTAATAGATATTATAGGAAATATTCCTATAGTTATCGACCTCAGAAAAAAAGCAGGTCATATTCAAAGTGAAAAGGCATCTGTTATTGCGGGAATCATCATGATTTTATTCTTGTTTCTGGGTAAAAATATTTTATCACTAATTGGTATTGGGGTTAATAGTTTTGCCGTGGCTGGTTCCTTTATTCTTTTTTTCATAGCCTTAGAAATGATTTTAGGGATTACTTTATATAAAGAAGACGAGCACAGCTCCATGACAGCAACTGTATTTCCACTTGCATTTCCATTAATTGCAGGCCCCGGAAGTTTAACAACTTTATTATCTTTAAGGGCTGAATTTCATATCGAGAATATCATCATTGCAGTTATTATGAACGTAGTGGTGATTTATATTGTTCTGAAAACTTCTTCAAAAATTGAAAAGTTAATAGGAGCAAGTGGCATCAGTATTATCAGAAAGGTTTTTGGAGTAATCCTATTGGCTATTGCTGTGAAATTATTTGCACATAATATTAAGGAATTGTTCGTTTAACATGAGAATTTTAATCATCATTTTATCTGTGTTGGCCCTCATTTTAATGGCCTTCAATATAACTCAAATCGACTTTGACCATCCTTTTGAAGGCCAAAGTATTATCGCCTTGATAACCATTTTGGCAAGTTTGTGCGCCCTGGTTTTGCTACAAATTTTAAGAATTTCCAAAAAGATCGAAAAACAAATTGGAAAATAAGATGGTTTTTGATGCATTAATCATAGGAGGTGGTGCCTCTGGAATGTCTTGTGCCCTAATTTTAGGTTCTGCAGGAAGCAAACCTTATGCAGAGAACAAAAAGGTAGGCATCATTATGCATCAAAAAACGTCCCATCTTCAAACCGCTCTTTTCAATAATGTTTTGGGTTTGGCCCCAGGAACTACTGGGGAATCTATTCTGCATGAAGGTAAAGCAAAATTAAAGGCGCTATACCCACATGTGGAGCAGATTGAAAAAGAAAAAGTGCTCTCCATCAATGAAGAGAGTCATTTCTATATAATTAAAACAAATAAAAACACCTATCAAGCCAAAAATGTGGTCATAGCTGTGGGATATACAAACTTGTTCTCCATTAAAGGATTGGAAGAATTCGTAGCGCCACATCCAAGAGCCAAAGAAGAGAAAAATAGAATTTGGCTTAAAAATGAAAATCATCTCATCAAAAATGGGCTATTTGTATGCGGGTCCTTAGCAGGATGGCGAAGTCAGTTTTCAATTGCTGCAGGTAGTGGGGCTCAAGTGGCTACCGATATTTTAACCAAATGGAACAACGGAGAACACTCCCAAGTTCACGACAAAATTTAAGGTTTATCTTGACTTAATTGAATGACTTCATCAATCATGATGTCATTTTGATTGAGAATTTCTTCATAGGCGCCTTTACCGTATAATTGATCAGCGAGATTAGCCTTTATGTATTGCTTAACCTCATCATTATAAGCTATGAAAGTGATATTGGCCCTGGTTTTATCATTTAGATAATTTTGAAACTCCAAGACTAAATCATCATCTGTAACAAAGGAATCAATAAACGTATCACGGTCATAAGCATCATAAGCATGTCTATCTGCCTCTAGATACTCAAAAACAAAATTGCTGATAAAACCGCGTCTTTGAAGATAAGTAAGGGTTTCATTTTGCATACCCATATCTAATGGCACAAAAACATCTGGTATGATACCTCCCCCGCCATAAACAACCTTTCCTTTAGGCGTTGTGAATTTTAAGGAGTCATGAACCTCTATTTTACTTCCATCCAGTAATTCACCACGCTCCAAACGCTCGTAGTATTCATCATAATAATCCTGATTGCCGTTAGTGTAAGATCGTTGAATGGATCTTCCTGTTGGTGTATAATACCTAGAAACCGTTAATCTTACGGCACTTCCATCTCCAAGATCCATTTCTCGCTGCACTAATCCCTTTCCATAGGATCGTCTTCCTACAATCGTTCCTCTGTCATTGTCCTGAAGCGCACCAGCCACAATCTCACTGGCAGAAGCCGAATTTTCATCTATTAATACATAAACTTCACCATCTTCAAAATCTCCTTTTTTAGTAGCATAACTCTTTTCAATATCCCCTCGCTTGTTTTTAGTGAAAAGAATGAGCTTGTCATCTTCTAAAAATTCATCAACAATTTGCTCTGCTACCCCTAAAAATCCTCCAGGGTTTTCTCTCAAATCCAAAACCAATTCAGTAATACCTTGATCTTGAAGCTTGGTAAGTTGCTTTTTAAATTCCTTATAGGTGGATTCTGCAAATCTGTTGATTTTAATATATCCCAAGCTCTCTGTTAGTTTATAAGCGGCATCAACGCTTGCAATAGGAATATGATCTCTTTTGATTTTAAAATTTAAGAGGCGGTCTTCATCTTTTCTGTAAACTGTTAAACGAACGGTTGAATTAACTGGACCTTTGAGTTTTCGAATAATATCATCATTTTCAATGTCTTTACCATATAAGGTATCTCCATCAGCCATAATAATTCTATCTCCACCTTTTATACCAGCACGATCACTTGGACCTCCTTCCACTGAGCGAATGACCGTTATGGTATCTCTAAACGTATAAAAATTAATTCCTATCCCCACAAAATCACCTTTCATGTTATCTGTGACCCGTTCCATTTCCTCCTTTGGAATATAAATAGAATGCGGATCTAAATTTTCAAGAATTCCATTAACAGTAACGTCCACAATGCTATCGGTATTGACATCATCTACATATTCATAATCGATGTAATCTATCAACCTGTTTAGCTTGTCTTTTTTACTATTGCTTGAGAATAATCTATCGTTGGCATCAGCATAGTCTAGATTACCTCCAATATAAATTCCAAACGCTATAGCGATTCCTAGAAATAAAGGGATATATGTTTTGTTGAATTTCAAATGTCTTCTTCTAAATCTTCTAATAACTTTAGCTCAATACCAGCCTTTTTCATGAACTGCAAACCTGAATCATCCTTATAGGGTTTTTCATAAACTACCCTAGTAATTCCAGCCTGATGAATGAGTTTACTACATTCCTTACAAGGCGATAGTGTTATATATAACGTAGCTCCCTTACAAGATTGTGTAGAGGATGCCACTTTTAATATGGCATTGGCTTCAGCATGCAGTACATACCATTTCGTATAGCCCGCTTCATCTTCACAAAAATTTTCAAAACCAGTTGGGGTTCCATTGTATCCATCAGAAATGATCATTCTATCTTTTACAATAATAGCTCCTACCTGCTTTCTTTGACAATACGACAATTTCCCCCACTCTTTGGCCATTCTTAAATAGGCCTTGTCGTACTTAAGCTGTTTATGTTCTTTCATTAAAATTTATGATTAACTAAGATACTCGGTTGCAAACTGAATTACAACGAGTTGATTAAAGTTTATGAAAAATTTATAGTTAGTTTAAGATAACCAATCGCTGTTCAGAATCATTGGAATGGTTAACCCTACCACAATAGATGAGAGGACCATGACCCAATCTCTCTTGTTAAATCGGAATAAGGTTTGGGTGAGATATCCCAAAAACAATACGATAAATACAATGATAACTTGAGCTATTTCAATTCCCACAGCAAATTCAACCAAGGTTAATAATTTATTATCATTACCTCCTACCAACATCTTAAATTCCCTCGCAAATCCCAAACCGTGAATTAACCCAAAAAATAAGGTAGTTAAAAACAAGACATCCACTTTTTCCTTTTGAGCTCCTTTACCTGCTGTAAACACATTAAACAAGGCTACTACCATGATGCTTACAGGAATTAAAAATTCTACTAAGGCTCCATTAACTTTAACCACATCATAAGAAGCTAGAACTAATGACAAGGTATGACCTAACGTGAACATAGAAACCAAAAGCAATACCCGTTTCCAATCTTTAAAAACATAAGGCACCGTTAAAGCCATTAAAAAAAGTACGTGGTCATATGCATTAATATCCAATACATGATGGATTCCGTATTCCACGTTAAATAAAAAATCGTCCCACATAGACTCCAATTTTAGGTTGCCTCAAAAGTACAATTTCAAAATGGATAACATGAGTTTTAACGCAACTTTAGAAATATGCTCGTAGAAACACATTAGGGGTAAAGCCCAATGCCTGCTGAACCACCTCATTTATTTGGTTGTCGTTTACTTGATAAAATCGGTTTAATTCATTGTTGTGGTTTAATAAATTCCATATGGAAAAACCTATTTTAGCCCGAGCCTTTCGATGCAAATGAAAATCATAGGACCCTGAAAGATCAATCCTTAAATAATCATCCAACCGATTGGCATTGGTTTCTCCAAAAACAACTTGGCCATCTGAAATAGATGATTCTGAAAGAGGTTGGGAAATAGGCCTGCCTGTATGCCAATTAGCTCCTGCTGAAAGCATAAATCCTTTATTGGAATAAGTACATCCTAGAGTTACAGCATGGGTGATATCATAATTACTAGGAAAAGACCCACTTTCCAAACTATCAAAATGATAGACATTGTCCATGTAAGAATAGCTTGTCCAAAGATTGATTTTTTCAAATGCCTTTCTAAGTAAAACATCGACTCCCAAAACCTCATAATCGCCACTTGAACTTATATATTCATATTGGTTTTGAAATCCCTGACTTTGTGCTGTAATCCCTTCCACCTTTTTTGAATAGCCCTCTAGGCTAATAAGCCATTTATGCTTTTCAAAAGTTAGACCTATTGACCCTTGTTGGCTTTCCGTTATGGGAATATCCTCATTATTTGCTAGCTGCCACCTTCTCTTTTCTATCCCCAAGAAATCATTTTGAAAATTCACAATCTGTGATGTACTTTGGTGCTTCATTTCTCCTAAAATCTCTAAGGTCAAGCCATTGACAATCTGATAAGAAACATTGAGCCGAGGTTCTAAATAATAGGATTTGAATTTTTCCAAATACTCATACCTCCCTCCCACGGCCAAATTCAACATTCTATTTTTTGATCGATAGCCCCCTTGTAGGAATGCGCCATGACTTCTTAATACCTCAGCCACCAATAGCTTATAGGTTGGGTTATCAACATCATCTAAATTACGAACTTTAGTTTCAACAAAATGATAACCGCCCATCACATTAAACAACTCTTTAAAAGATTTATTGAGTTTTAGTTTGAAGCTAGATTCTGAAACTGAATTTTCTTGTAAAAAACGTTGAGAATCCAATATATTAGCATTAGTCGATTTCAACTTATAATCGGTTTCATAAATTTCAATTTCAGAGCGAAATGAGCTAGACCAATGTCTAGTGTACAAGATTCCTCCTGCAAAACTATTCTGGGTCAATTTACTTTCCCTTGACTCATTTTGACCATTAACTACTGCATTTTCATTAAAAAGCAACGCATTATTGACATTCAAAAAATTGAATCGAAAATGATCCTTTTCAGTTACCTGCCACAACCACCTCAACGACGCATCATAAAAATTAAACTGTTTATCAGAGTTGGTTACCAAACCACTTTCTTCAATTTCGGTGTCTTGTGAAATGCGATCAAAAAACTCATTATACGTAGGTGTTTTTATAAAATCACTAATCGATTTTCTACCTGCTATCTGAACGGAAGAATTTTTACCTACAGGCACGTCCAGAAATGCATTGGCATCTATCAAACTCAAACCAAAATTGGCTTTAAGAACAGGCGTAATATTACGATCGGTTTTCATTAAAATTGTTCCAGAAACACCATCTGTATAAGAAGCGTCAGCCGCATTTTTTAATAAGGATACTTCCTCTGTAATTTGTGGGTTATACATAGAAATCAATCCAAAAAAATGCCCTGATTGATACATTTTTATTCCATCCCACAATATAAGATTCTGATCATGAGTCCCACCTCTTATATTGATATTTGAGACTGTTTCATTAACACTTTGAACACCCGGAAAAGCCTGTAATGAGTGAAGTACATCGGCATCTACAATTCCAGGAAGAATATCAAAATCTGTATAATTTATTTGAAAAGATCCATCACTAACCTTATTAACCCCTTGAGTCATAAAATTGGAAATAACCACTTCGTTTAATGCTTGTAAATTTGGTTGAAGTAAATAATTGAGGCAATCTCCTTTAACCATATCTTTTACAAATCTAACCGAAGAGGTATAACCCAAATGCCTTAAAGCAATCCTTCCAAATTGATCCTTGACCATGAGCTGAAAAAAACCGTTTTCATCACTTACTGCATAATCTATTTCTGATTGTATGGTTGCGCTTTCAATGGCCTCCATTGTATTGGCGTCAAGTAAGTACCCACAAATCATAATACCCTCCAATTTCTTTATGGAAATAAAATAATCATCTGTTTTGACAAACAATAGACCTGTTTGGTTTTTCAGATAAGCCAAAACTTCATCTAGTGACTGGTTTGAGGAAGGGGGTGCAAGCCTAATTTTTGAAACAATATCATTGGCATAATTAAATTGCACTTGATATTGCTTTTGAACTTCTTGCAGAATATCATGAAGTTCCTTATCCCCTTGAATTTCTTGTGAGAAGCTCGAAGGAAAGAAAAAAAACAAAAAACATAAGAAAGCCCCAAAAGTTTGCCTTTTAATTGGCATGTATAAGAATATGATTATTAGTTTCTATTGAAAAACTCATGTTCATCGGTGCAGTGATTGCCTGTAAGGCCTTACCAAGGTCATCATGCGAAAATCCTCCAGTAAATGAGCGGTGCACATCGACATTCTCAAAGTCCACCTCAACTCCAAATTGCCTCTCTATTTCAGCCAATACTTCTTTGAAAGGCACATTTTCAAACACACTTTGGTTATTCAACCAAGTGGGTTTACCAAAGTTTACATTTCCTTCTTCTAATTTACTATTTAATATTCTAATAGCCTTTCCTGGAGTCAAAAATCGCTTCAAAGTATCCGCAACAACTTGAACCTTCCCTTCAAAACAAACGACTTCAAAGTAATCGTGACGTTGCTTTACATTAAATTGTGTCCCTACTACGGTAACCGTTCCGCTTTGGGTAACAACA
Organism: Mangrovimonas sp. ST2L15; assembly: GCF_001280515.1. Classification (GTDB taxonomy): domain Bacteria; phylum Bacteroidota; class Bacteroidia; order Flavobacteriales; family Flavobacteriaceae; genus Mangrovimonas; species Mangrovimonas futianensis. Next base: position 177,664 of record NZ_LBIQ01000030.1, read on the forward strand.
TCAAAAGTTTTCCCTTTTTCAACTTTAAAATAAGCCTCACCCTTTAAATTAACCGTCCTGGATTGATCCCAATTAGATTCATCAAAAGAAATTTTAGATGCCGCATTTAAAGTCACCAAGGACAGGTCGGGAAGCTTTATTTCTCTTTGTTCACTTGCCGCCGTTGTAACAACTGTTTGACTATTAAACATAAAAGCTGCAAAAAGTCCAAAACCGATCACCAATATCGCAGCAACTTTCCAAATCCAGTTTTTCTTCTTTTTTGAAACTACCCGATTTTTTGCTTTATACTGGGATTCAAATACTTCAAATGAAGGCATCTGATTGTCCGCATCCGATTTAAAATAAGTTGCAGTATCCAAAATTTTCTTGAAATCGGCATATTCTTCCAGCGACTGAAACATTTTGAGCTCCTCAGCATTAAGATCATCATTCAACCATTTTCTCACTAAATCTTCCTTATTCATATTTGACCTATTTATTGATATAACAACTGAGTGCTAAAAAATCCTGATTATTTTATTTTAAAGTGTTCCAACTCCTTCTTTAAGGTATCAAAAGCGGAATAAATTCGATATTCCACCACTTTTTTGGTCACCCCCAGCATTTCTGCAATTTCGGCGTGCTTCTTCCCTTCCACCTTACTCAACATAAAAGCAACCCGCTGATCTTCTGGAATCTTGGATAACACTTTCTGATATCTTTCGAGGTATTCCTTTTCTTCCAAAACGAATTGAGGCGTTTCAACACTTTGGCGACTAAGTTTTAATTCGGCATGTTTCAAGACTACTTTTTGATGTTTAATTTCATTCAACATCATGTTGTTTGCCACCGTGAAAAGATAGGATTTTGCTTTAGATAAAGTTACCTGCTTACACTGGTTCCAAAGAGTAACAAAGGCTTCTTGAGCCTTATCTTCTGGATTAAATTTCTCTCCATATTTATAATATAAAAAATCATATAAGTCCTTGGAGTATTTATTGTAAATACCTGAGAACACAGATTCTTCACAAATATTTTTATGCAGTTCTTTAGCCAAGTGAATTCATTCTGGTTTCTAAAGGTATATAAATATTTTAAAATTTTTTCAGGAGATTTTAGGACTAAGTTGTTTCATTAATAAAGACATCCTTTAAATCTTATGAAAATTAAATTTTTCCATATTGCATTACTACTCTTGACCATCTTCTCTTCCTGCAGAAAAGAGGAAATGGAATTTATAGACACGAGCCCAGAGGATACCATCGAACCCAATTCAAGTGTAGCCATGAGCATGCAGCGTATAGCCATGAAAGATGGTTCTCCTGATAATATTATTGATCAAGCCAATTGTTTGACAGTTGATTTACCTGTTACCGTGGTAGCCAACGGCACCGAATTAATCATCGCTACAGAAGATGATTATAGTTCCATCGAAGCCATTTTTGATGATTCTATAAACGATGTTGATTTTCTTGAGATTTATTTCCCCATTACAGTCATCTTTAGCGATTATTCAACCACAGTCATTAACAATCAAACCGAGTTAACCAATTTGGCAGCCACTTGTACTGGTGAAAATGAAATTGACGACGACATAGAATGCCTCGATTTTGTATACCCCCTAAATCTTTCCATTTTCAATTTGGAGAACGAACTTCTTTATGCCATAACCCTCCTTGATGACAGTGAACTTTACACTTTTATTGCTTCTTTAACACCTGAAATAATAGCGCAGATGCAGTTCCCGATAAGCATTCAATTGTTTGATAACACACAAATGGTTATTAACAATCTCAACGAATTGGAATCGGCCATTTTATCATACGGTAATGAATGTGATGAAGATGATGATTATGATTATGATGATGATGACTGTATCGGCTGCAACCCCAACTTAATTGTAGAAATATTAACCAATTGTAGTGATTGGAGTGTTGATAAATTAGAAAGGAATGGCAATGACTATGATGATCTTTATATTGGTTATGTCTTTAATTTCTATACAGACGATTCCCTTTCCGTTACATATGGCTCAAATACGATTTATGGCACTTGGAGTACTGCAGACAATAATGGCACAACTATAGTCGTCATAAATGTACCTAGTTTACCATACTGTAACAACGATTGGATCCTACACGAACTAGATGCTCCTCCAGGTGAAACTAAAGTGGACCTTAGACTAGGAGATGATAGAATTAGATATGAAAATTACTGCAATTAAATCCCTTTAAACAAATACGTTATGAAAACCAAACACACCTTTTTTTATGCCCTATTAAGCCTTTTATGCTTTTCACTTATGTCTTCTACCTGTTCTTCAGATGATGATGACAACATGCCTAACTCATCTGTTCAAGATGCCGTTATGGTATCCCAGTCTGGCACATGGAAAATTAGCAGTTTCATTGACTCTGGTCAAAATGAAACCAACCATTTTACTGGGTACACATTCACCTTTGAAGACAATGGGGATTTAACTGCAACCAACGGCTCAAACACTTTAACAGGTTCATGGTCTATTACTAACAGCAATAGTAATGACGACAGCAATGATGATATGGACTTCAACATCTTCTTCCCAGTAGATGAAAGCAGTGCTTTTGAAGACCTTAACGATGATTGGGACATTTCTTCATACAATGAAAACACAATCAACCTCATTGATGTAAGTGGCGGAAATGGAGGAACAGACACCTTGACATTTACAAGACTATAGAAATGAAAATTGAAAAAGAAAATACCATTGAAGTAAATAGTTGAAAACCAAATACTGCTCTAGTTTGTAGTCTTTTCTAGAGCAGTATTTACAAAACCAATCCTTATGAAAAAAATAATCGTAGTTATTGTCTTGGTTGTCATTGGTATTGCATCCTATTTCTATGTTTCAAAAAACCATAGGAATATTGCAAAGGAAGAAGCCACCTATCAGTTTACAGCTGAGGAGCTTGCCTCTCAATTTGCTATAAATCCAGATCAGTCAGAATCCAAATACCTTAATCAAGTCATTGAGGTATCAGGAACCATATCTGAAGCAAATGAGCTTGAATTAGTTTTGGATCATGCGGTAGTCTGTCTGTTCCAAAACTCACCAAATTTACCTTCTAAAAATAAAATTCTTACCTTAAAGGGACGCTTTATAGGTTACGACAACTTACTGGAACAGTTGAAATTAGATCAATGCATTATTATTAATTAACATCAAAACCTTTTATTATGAAACTAAAATTACTTTTCGTTGCCCTATTTGCTGGAGCTCTGCTCCAAGCACAGACCACTTACAACCTTGATTGGGAAACTGGATTTAACAGTCCTGAGGCTGATTTGACCATTGAAGTTGGAGATACTGTAATATGGACCTGGACAGACGCTTTACCACATACGGTTGAAAGCGTTTCAGGAAGCTCAGTAGAAACCTTCAACAGTGGCTTTCTTACTGGCATGGGTCAAACGTTTTCATACACCTTTACCGTAGAAGGCGTCAATGATTATATCTGCGGTGTACACTCCAACATGTTTGGAACTATTACTGTTGTTCCCAGTTTAAGCATCAAGGAATTTGATCAAACCTCTTTCAGCATTTTACCAAATCCAACCTCTGAAGAAATTCAAATCAATTTGGTAAATCCTATTATTCTTGGAAGCATTCAAGTTTTTGATCTTCTTGGAAAACAAATGATCGATGAGCCCATTCAAGAATCCAACCAACTTACCATTCCAGTTCAGAGCTGGAAAAAAGGAATTTATTTGGTTAAAATCAATTCTGGAGAAAATACCGCGATAAAACGTGTTGTAATTAATTAGAAGAACTTTTAAATCTGCTTTCAGGAAGATTCCTGAAAGCAGTTAAAAATGACCATATGAGATTATTTTGTTTTTTTCTTTTGTTATTCCCTTTAGCTATATTTTCTCAGGAAGAAGATGATCTATTAAGTGAAATCGATACCTCCATTGACTCAAATCAAGTGGTTCAAGCCACTTTTAAAGGACTAAAAATTGTCAACTTTGAATCCACCAAATTGGTAGCTAAAAATGAATTGACTCTAGTTGTCGCCCATAGATTTGGGAGCATTAAAAATGGTTTTGACACCTTTTTTGGATTGGATGATGCCGTAACCAGATTAAATTTCATTTATGGTATTTCGGATGCATTCAACATCAGCGTTTCCAGAAGCTCTTATCAAAAAATATATGAAGGTGCCATTAAGTATCGATTACTGCAACAGGAAACCGAAGGATTTCCATTTACTATAGTGGGACACCAATCTATACTGGTCAATACCTCTTTAGAAAAAGACAACCTCCCAAAATTAGAGTTTAAGCATCGTTTAGGTTATACTGTTCAATTTTTGATTGCTCGAAAAATGAACAGAAATCTCTCTTTAGAAATTGCCCCTACATTTTTTCATGACAATTATGTAGTTGTCAATGATCAAGACAACTCCCAGTTTGCTTTGGGATTTGGAGGACGGTACAAGTTGGGCAACCGGTGGTCTTTAAACATGGACTATGGCTGGCATATGAATAGAGCAGATAATTCACCTTTTAAAAACCCGCTTTCCATTGGAATTGATTTGGAAACAGGCGGACATGTTTTCCAGATGCATTTTACCAATGCCCAACCAATGAACACCAACATGTTTTTAGGGCAAGCTACTGGTGACTGGAGCGATGGCGATATTTATTTCGGATTTAATCTTAGTAGGGTATTTTAAATAAAAAGAAAACTATGAAAAATGTATTTCCACTTTTACTCTTTATGGTGTGTGTTCTTTCCTGTACAAATACAAGTGAAGAAGACCTCATAGACCAAACACCCATAGATGAATCAGAAACCATTACCTATAACAACCACATAAAAACCATCATTGACTCTAACTGCATTAGCTGTCATGGCGCGCCCCCTATTAATGGCACTTCGCTATCACTGACTACTTATTCACAAGTAAAATCAGCGGTTGAAAACAACAATCTAATAGGAAGAATATCCTCCCAAGATCCTAGTTTTTTGATGCCATTAGGAGGTCAACGCTTACCTCAAAATTTGATAGACTTGGTTATTGCCTGGGAAGACGATGGTTTAATAGAATAAAAACAAATCGTTATGAAAAAGCTCATTTTATTAGTCGTATTGGTCTCATTACAAACTTTGGGGCAAAACAAGTATTTAACCAAAACAGGATATTTAAAATTTGAAGCTTCGGTTCCTTCCTTTGAGGAAGTAAAAGCCGAAAACAAAGCAGTTACTGCTATTCTAAATTCTGAAAATGGCGAGTTTGCTGCCTTGGCATTGGTGAAAGGTTTTCGTTTTAAAAATGCGTTGATGGAAGAACATTTTAATGAAAATTATGCCGAGTCTGAAACCTATCCAAAAGCAACTTTCAAGGGTCGTGTTAAAAATTTTTCCTTGGATGACCTAAACAGTAGCAAATCGTGGACCATAACAGGTGAGTTAAATTTTCACGGAAAAACCAAAACTTTAGAAGGAGTCGCTGTTCAGATCACGCAAAAAGGGGAGCAATTGATTCTTTCGGGAACATTTGAGGTGCGCTCATCAGACTTTAATATTGACATACCAAAAATTGTAAGAAATAAGGTTTCAGAAACTGTTGAGGTTTATTTTCTTTTCGAACTCACCAAGAAATAACTATTTAACAGGTTCCGCCATTCGCGGGTCTGGTTTCAAGGCCAATTTTCTGCTTCTTATGACTTCAATGCTACAAAACCCAAAGTCCTCAACGACTTTTCCGAAGCATTCATAAACACCAATACCATGAATGGGATATTGATCTACCGTATCATGAAAATGAACCGTATCAAAATAATGCCCCTCAACATCAACAAAAGTGCAAAAGCGCATCACCTTACCATTTGATGCTTTATGAAATCTTGTATTGACCAATTTCCCATAGAGCAAAACAGGCTTATTTAAAAACATTTCCATATCACGAGCCTTAACATGTGGTTTTAAAGGCTCTTGTATTAAATCAAAATAGTCACACAAAGGAAAATCCAACAGTTCCATCTGGTCATAGGCATCTTCAATCCACGTTGTTTGAAGTTGAGGCAAAGAAAAATGTTTTTGTGGCGCTACAAACAAAGCCTTTTGAGCTGATCTAGATTTAGTTGCATTCAACTTAAAAATAGCCTGCCAAAGCAATTCTTTTTTTGAAACCCCCATAAACCGAAAAGCATCAATGCGTATTAAAATTGTTAATTGCTCAATCCCAATAACCACGCGATCCACAAAGTCATCCAAAGACTTAAAAACTCCATTTAATTGGCGTTCACTAAGCAGTCTCTGAATGGTAAAGCTCTCTAGGTTCTTTAAATTTCCAAATCCTAAAAAAAGATGCTTCCCCTTAATAATATTTGGATGATCACTCGTATTAATACAAGGAGCTTCAACAATTCCCCCCAACATTTTTGCCTCATGAATGTAGTGTTCCTTGCTATAAAATCCGCCACCATTGTTCAACACAGCTACCATGAATTCCAACGGAAAATAGCATTTTAAATACAAGCTTTGATAGCTTTCAACCGCATAAGACGCCGAGTGACCTTTTGCAAAAGCATAGCCTGCAAAGCTTTTGATCTGCTCCCAAACCTCAAAAATGAGGGCGTCTTCATAGCCTCTTTCCCGGCAATTAGCAATAAACTTTTGTTCAACAGCAGTAAACTCTGCCCTTGACCTAAACTTACCACTCATACCCCTCCTTAACACATCGGCCTCTCCTAAATTTAGTCCTGCAAACAAATGGGCTACCTTGAGCACATCTTCTTGATAGACCATTACCCCATATGTTTCTGGCATAATATCCAATAAAACAGGGTGCGCTTGCTTTCTCAATTCTGGATGCCTCTGCCGTTTTATATATTCATGCTTCATGCCAGAACCAGAAACCCCAGGTCGAATGATAGAACTAGCAGCTACCAATCCCAAATAATCTTGAGTTTCTAACTTTCTCATAAGCCCTCGCATTGCAGGAGACTCTACATAATAAGCGCCGGTTGCCTTTCCTTCCTTAAGCAGCGTATTTACCTGGACATCTTTCTTAAACTTTTCAATCTCTGTAATATCTATTGGTGGTAACTCAGGTCTGTTATACCTAATAATTTCTAAGGTATCTTGAATTTTGGCCAGCCCTCTCTGACCTAAAATATCAAACTTAAACATCCCAGTATCTTCAGCGATGATCATATCAAATTGCACCGTAGGAAACCCCTTGGGCGGCATATCTGTAGCCGAAAAATAATGAATGGGCTTATCTAAAATCAAAATACCACAAGAGTGCACACTCAAATGATTTGGAAAACCTTTAATGAGTTCCCCATATTTAATTACCAAGTTCCCCAACTCATCCAATTCTCTTTTCTCATATTTACCAACACTTATTTTATCGATTTCTTCTTTAGGCATTCCAAACACCTTCCCTAGCTCCCTTACTACCGCACGATATTTAAATGTATTGTAGGTTGCCAATAAGGCTACATGTTCAAACCGATCAAAAATATATTGGGTCACATCATCCCGATCCTTCCATGAAAAATCAATATCAAAATCTGGAGGCGAGACCCGATAAGGATTAATGAATCGTTCGAAGTATAAATCCAGTTCAATGGGATCTACATCGGTTATCCCAATAATATAAGCTACAATACTATTGGCACCACTTCCCCTACCCACATGTACATATCCCTTTTGTTTGGAATGATGTACAATGTCATAATTAATCAAGAAATAGGATACAAAATCCATCTCCTTGATGGTTTTAAGCTCTTTATCCAATCTATCCATCACCTGTTTGGACGGATTGGCATATCGCTTGGATATATGATCTACACACAATTGCTCCAACATGGCATAATCAGCTTCTTTAGAAGTAGAATACACACTTTGGTTTTGGGTAATGCGTTCCCCATCAAAAGCAAATTCAATGGAACATGCTTCTAACAAAATCCTAGTGTTTTCAATAATATGTGGATGCCATTGAAAAGCTTGCTCTAGCTCCCCTACTGGAATCATCACGTCCTGCTCACTACACTCTTCAGATTTGGGTAGTTTACTCAACAACGTATTGTTATCTATAGCTCTCAATAAACGATGCGCATTAAAATCGCGCTTGCTCCTCACCGTAACTTGTTGCTGTATCACCAACTTGTCTCGGTACTCTTTATAAATGGTAAAGGGAAGCTTTCTCAAATCACGTATGGAAACCCCTATAAACTCATAATCTTTAAACTGTTTCTTTTCCAATTGCATGACTTGCTCAAAAGGATACACCACAAAAACCTGCTCAAAATGAGGTGCTGTTTTTGGCAACGTTTTTTTTTGATGTGAATGATGGGACAAGAACCTGTTTAATTCATAAAATCCGTCATTATTTTTAGCCAATCCCACAAATCTCTGCTCTGCTTCATCCCTAAAATCAATTCCTAAAACAGGTTTAATTCCCAAGGATTTTGACTTCCTAACAAAATTCAAACAGGCAGAGGTGTTATTAATATCTGTAAGCGCCAAACAAGACACCTCATTCTTTTGGGCCAATTCCAAGAGATCTACTTCAGAAAAAGTCCCAAACCTTAAAGAATAATATGTATGGCAATTCAAATACATTATTGATTTCTATGTGCTAAAACAATGGGTGGTTCCCCATTAAAAGGATTGTGAAATCTCCCTATGGTTTTAGCCCCCATAGCCGCAGCCTTTTGGACACTCATCTCACCAAATCGCAACCGAATATGATCCATGGCATTATACAGACGTAGCATTTCCTCAGTATCATCAAACAAATTGATTTGATAGTTACCACTCACCAAATCACTAAACTTAACTCCAACCAAACGAATCAACAACCGCCTTTCATAAAGCTTTTCAAACAGCTCCAATATTTTAGGGACAATTACATGATCTGCACTTGTGTAAGGAATCTTGATTTGCTTGGTATAGGTGTTAAAATCAGAATATCTAATTTTAACCGAGATACAAGAAGTCAACTTGTTGCCACGTCTCAATTGAAAAGCCAGATTCTCTGCCATAGCAAAGATGGTCGTTCGTAGTTTTACCATATCAATGGTATCTTTATTAAAAGTGCGTTCTGTTGAAATGGATTTCCTTTCATAATATGGAACAAGCGGTGTGTTATCAATACCATGGGCACGTTTCCAAATAGTAGCTCCATTTTTTCCCAAGACACTCACCATCATTTCCAACGGCATTTGCTGTACCGTTTGCACCCTATCTACTCCCAGATTTCTTAAAACCTGATACGTCTTTTCACCTACAGAGGGAATTTTTCTGATAGAAAGCGGTGCCAAAAAGGATTTTTCAAAGCCCATATCTATTCGCAATTGATTATTGGGCTTCGCTTCTCCTGTAGCCACTTTAGAAACCACCTTATTACCAGAAAGACCAAAAGAAATAGGCAATCCTGTTTCCTTGATTATCTTCTGTCTAAGTTCAGAAGCATATCTATAGCTCCCAAAGAATTTATCCATGCCACTCAAGTCTGCATAAAACTCATCGATACTCGATTTTTCAAAAACAGGAACCTGCTCCTTGATGATCTCTGTTACAGCCTGTGAATGCTTCGTATAAATAGAAGCATTTCCTCTTATGACTACTGCCTCTGGACACAGCCTTCTAGCCACTTTCATAGACATTCCAGAGTGTACCCCAAAAGGCCTCGTTTCATAACTACAAGCCGCCACTACACCTCTGTCGCCCGTTCCCCCTACAATGAGAGGTCGCTTCTGCAACCGGCTATCAATTAAGCGTTCGCAAGAGACAAAAAACGTATCTAAATCCAGATGTAAAATTTGCTGATTCATAGACTACAAAATTAGCTACATTTTTAAGCAATTATTGCTTATATTTGTAGCAAATGAAATACATCACAAAAAATATTCGTCACTTAAGAAACTTAAAAGGAATCACCCAAGAAGCCTTTGCCGAAGACTTAAAAGTGCCAAGGTCACGAATAAGTTCTTATGAAGAAGGAAGGTCCATTCCTAATGTGGATATGTTGATCAAACTTTCAGATTATTTTAAAATTCCTATTGACATTCTCATTAAAAAAGACCTTACCAAAGCCAAGGACACCTCCTTTATAGAAGTGGGCAACAAACGGATTCTATTCCCGATAACTGTCGATGAAACCAATGAAAACCTTATTGAAATTGTTCCCACAAAAGCCTCTGCAGGCTATCTGGCCGGGTATGATGACCCAGAGTATATAGAACAGTTAGACAAAATAAAACTGCCCTTTCTACCCACTGGGAAACACCGCGCATTTCCTATAAAAGGAGACTCTATGCTCCCCATGAAAGATGGTGCTTATGTGGTAGGAAAATTTATTGAAGATCGAAGTGACATCACCAATGGAAAGACCTATGTATTGCTGACCCTTAATGATGGGATGGTATACAAAAGAGTATTTAACCAAATTGAATCACAGAATAATCTGCTTTTAGTCTCAGACAACCCTCATTACGAACCTTATACGGTTCCCATTGATGAAGTATTGGAATTATGGGAATTTACCTGTAGCATCAACACCCAAGAGTACAATGAGGAAGAACTAAAAATAAGCAGTATTATAAACCTATTTCAGTCTTTGGGAGTTGAATTGCAAGCCCTAAAGAAAGTGGTTAAATAAAATCACTAAAAACACAATCTTCAGCTAGTATTTTCCATCCAATTAAGCATAAAAAAAGTCCTTACAAATCATTGTAAGGACTTTATGTACTTGAGGTGGGAATCGAACCCACACTCCGAAACCGGAACTGGATTTTGAATCCAGCGCGTCTACCAATTCCGCCACTCAAGCAATTTTGGACTGCAAAAGTAAAAAATAAATTTATACCAACAATCAAAAATTACAGCTTTTATTGTTTTTCTGTTGAAATAAATTCATAAATTTGCACCTCGTTTAAAGAAACCGTATTAAATAGTTACTAAACAACCTATTAACCATGCCTAGAGTTAAAACCGAAGCGAAAATTTTTGCTTGTACACAAAGTCAAGTATTAGGTGAAAAAATTGCAAAAGCCTTTGGTGAGCCTTTAGGCAACGTTATAACCTCTACTTATAGTGATGGTGAATTTCAACCATCCTATGAGGAATCTATTAGAGGCGCCAGAATTTTTGTAATAGGTTCCACGCACCCTGGACCTAGCAATTTAATGGAAATGTTGTTAATGCTAGATGCGGCAAAACGAGCATCGGCTAGACACATTACGGCCGTGATGCCCTACTTTGGTTGGGCAAGACAAGACCGTAAAGACAAGCCAAGAGTACCTATTGCCGCCAAATTGGTAGCAAAAATGTTGGAAGCTGCGGGAGCAACCAGAATCATTACAATGGATTTGCACGCAGACCAAATACAAGGGTTCTTTGAAAAACCGGTTGACCATTTATTTGCTTCAACCATCTTTTTACCTTATCTAAAAAGTTTGAATTTAGATAATTTGACCATTGCTTCTCCCGATATGGGAGGTTCTAAAAGAGCTTATGCCTATTCAAAGGCATTAGGAAGTGATGTGGTAATTTGTTACAAGCAACGCGCCAAAGCCAATGTTATTGAGCATATGGAATTGATTGGTGACGTTACAGGTAAAAATGTGGTATTAGTAGATGACATGGTTGATACCGCTGGAACATTGACCAAGGCAGCAGATTTAATGATGGAGCGTGGTGCTGAAAGCGTAAGAGCTATTTGTACTCACCCTATCTTATCTGGAAATGCTTATGAAAGACTTGAAAACTCCAAACTTGAGGAATTAATCGTCACAGATTCTATTCCATTAAAACAAGAAAGCAAGAAAGTAAGAGTTTTAAGTTGTGCCGATTTATTTGCCGATGTGATGTACAATGTACATTACAACAAGTCAATCAGTTCTAAATTTGTTATGTAATTTAATAATTAATTATAAACGCGAAAAATGAAATCAATTACAATCAACGGATCTCAAAGAGAAAGCGTGGGCAAAAAATCAACAAAAGCCTTACGTAATGCTGGCCAGGTTCCTTGCGTGTTATACGGAGGAGACAAACCAGTACATTTTGCAGCTGATGAAATTGCATTCTCACACCTGGTTTACACCCCGAATGCTCACACAGTTGTAATTAACTTGGAAAACGGAGAGTCTTTCAACGCAATTATGCAAGACATCCAGTTTCACCCTGTAACTGACAAAATCTTACACATAGATTTCTATCAGTTATATGAAGACAGACCTATCACTATGGAAGTTCCTGTTCACTTTGTAGGAAACTCTAGAGGTGTTAAGGCTGGTGGTGTGTTACGTAAAAACTCTCGTAGACTTAGAGTTAGAGCTATCCCTAGCTTATTACCAGACTTCATTGAAGTAGATGTAACTCCAATGAGAATAGGTAACAAACTTTATGTAACCGCTTTAGAAAATGACGATTACAAAATCATGCATACTGAAAATACAGTTGTTTGCCAGATTAAGAGAGCAAGAGCTGCAATGGCATTGGCCGGTATGGATGAAGATGATGAAGATGAGGTTGAAGGAGAAGAAACTGCAACAGCAGAAGGAGCTGAAGCAACTGAAGCTACATCAGAAGCACAAGAATAGATTAGGTTTTACCTATTTATATAAAAAGCATCCTAACATAAAGGATGCTTTTTTATTTTTACAAAAAAGAGAAACGTGCTATCCTTCTTTAAGAACTTATTCAAGCAACAAGACATACAAATATCTGAAGAAACTGATCCCATGAAAAAATTTTTGATCGTTGGTTTAGGCAACATTGGTGAGAAATATGAAAATACCAGACATAATATTGGTTTTAAAGTTTTAGATTATTTGGCAAGTACCGAAGACCTTACTTTTGAAACACAAAAATTAGGGGATGTCACCACCTACAAACTAAAAGGAAGAACTTTTATCCTCCTTAAACCAAGTACCTATATGAATTTGAGTGGTAAAGCTGTTCAATATTGGTTGACCAAAGAAAAGATCCCTTTAGAAAACCTTTTGGTTATAACAGATGATCTCAATTTACCATTTGGAACCTTAAGATTAAAAACTAAAGGTAGTGATGGCGGGCATAACGGTTTAAAGGACATTCAAGATAAGTTGAACACAAATAAATACAACCGCTTTCGATTTGGCATAAGCAATGATTTTGGTCAGGGCAGACAAGTCGATTATGTTTTGGGTGAGTGGAATGAAGAAGAACTTGACAAATTAAAGGAACGGCTCGAGACCTCCTCTAAATTGATTAAATCATTTGGCCTCTCAGGTGTTTCAAATACCATGAATACTTTTAATGGAAAATAAAAAAGGGAGCATTTAGCTCCCTTTTTTATTTGTAGCCTATCGTGCGTTCCTATTAATTCACAATAATCTTTTTAGTAACATTTTGGTTTCCAGTGGAAATATTTAATAGATACATTCCTGACTGTACACTTCCTAAATCAATGGTTGTACTGAAATCTGAATTGTTGCCATTCACTAAATCATTATAAACCTTTCGTCCCCTGATATCATAAACATCGATATTGATATCCCCCATAACACCATTAAATTGAACGGTAAAGCTTCCATTATTTGGGTTAGGGAAAACGCTAAAACTATTCAAATCAAATTCTCCAACACTTAAGGAAGGTAATACAGTAACGGAATAGTCCTCAACTTCGGCGTCATGATCACTATCACAAGCTAAAGGGAATTGAGCATATTGAGTAACTACTCGTAAAGTGGTGGTTCCAAGCACTGCGTCACTAGGTACAATAACAGATAAAGGCGACTCACTTGTTTCTCCATCTGAAACATTTTGAGCAACACCCATATTATACTCTTCACTCGCTTCAAAAACACAATTCTGGTTCCAATCTATCCACACCATGGTTCCTAAAGCATAATTCCCATCGGTATTTACTCTTACCGATAAGTCATAAGCTTCATCTCTATTCACCTCAGTTCCTATATCAGTGTAATCACTATATCCAGATGGTTTCCCTGATGAATTATCAATGGTATTAAATGTTAAATTAGTCACACTCGTATCCCAATCCATATTAGCTACCGAAGTACAAACGCCATTGGTAAGTATTAAATCTATTTCAATTTCTTTGGTTAAAGATGCTGAAGTACCTGTAATAGTAATTGTATAGGTCCCACTATCTAAAGAGCTTAATCCAGTCAAACCAACTGTAAAGGCGCCATCAGTAGTTAAAGTTTCTGGACTGATAGTTAATGTAGTACCAGCGGGATTCCCACTTGCCGATAGCGTTGTGGTTTCATTAAACCCATTGGTCACCTGATAATAGAGGTCTAAGGTCACCTCATCTTCAGAACACCCCAATGCTGGTGAATTTACTAATGATATTCCAAAATCTGGTTCGTTAGATATGGAAAAGGACTCACTAACAGCATAAAAAATATTGTCGGCTGCCTCAACCAATAACCTTGCGTCGTTATCTACAATAACATCTGGAACGCTTATTTCTTCCGAACCATCATTGGCCACATTTGATGCTACCTCAGTAAATGTAGCTCCTCCATCTAAGGACAATAAAATGTTAACCGTTTGACAATTGATACTTGCATTTGTAGTAGAACCGACATTCCAAGTAACTGTTTGCGTAGAATTTGGTTCCCAAGTTGGCGGCGTCCCTACAGTAAATGGAGCAACATCCTCCACGGTAATAGTCATTAAATCAAAACTTGATTGTCCATTAAGGCCAACAGCCGAGGCATCCCTATCCCTTACAGTAAGAGCCCAATTTAAATCCCTGGCCACATTAACAACTGTTTCCCAATCTCCATTTAAACCAGGAAACGTTTCGGTTAATTCTCCGTCAAGAACCCTGCTAAATTTCGGAATGTATCTATCTGGTGAATCGGTTGGCATTAAAGATCTGGTTGTTGTCCCTGCAAATAGGGACGGTCCAAAATTGGATGCAATAACTTGTCCGCTATCTGTTTGTTCCCAACAAAAAGACAAAACATCACCTCCATCAGGATCTGTTCCTTCTCCTTTTAGCACATAAGCGGTCCCCCTAGGGATGTGATAGTCATTTCCTGCGTTTGCGAGAGGGGGATTGTTGGTAATAGTAGTTGTTACCGCACAATTATTAGGGGCTGTAGCTATATTATTCATAATTTGGTTGATGCTGTGATAGTGAAAATAAGCATCACTATGCATTTGTAAATTTTGACCAGATACAATCCCCGCATAAGCCATAATAGTAGAACCACTTCCAGGTTCTGAGTTCACTCCTGTTCCTTCCGTGCTGAAAGCGAAGGTATGATTTGCTCCCATTTGATGACCCAACTCATGAGCTACATAATCAATATCAAAATTATCCCCTTCTGGAATGCCATCAGCTGGACTAGTTATTCCACTTCCTTTAGAACCATCTTCACATACACAACCAATACATCCTGCATTTCCTCCACCTCCAGTAGCACCAAATAAATGCCCAATATCATAGGCAGCTTCACCAATAGTATTCGTTAAGGTATTTTGAAGCTGTCCATTCCAGCTTCCCATACCAGATGCCGGAGAATATGGATCATTGAAAGGATTTGTATAAATCAATTCAGGGGCATCTACAACTAAAAAGGTTATAGCCATATCTGTTTCATATACCTCATTTACTCTTGTTATAGAAGCATTAATAGCCGCCAAGGCACCTTCTACCGTTCCACCATGATAAACAGTATATTCTCCAGTTACTGACATAGCTAGACGATAAGACCTTAAAGTTTGATCATTGGCATCAAATTGATTGTTTTGTTGAGTCAATTTATTGGCTTCAACCATTTCATCAATGGTAGAACAAACAAATTCATCTACAAAATCATTTTTTGAGCTTTTCTTATAAAGTACGTACTTGGAAGAACCATGCGAAACTGGCATTAAAAAATTAGCTTCCTTGTCCATATATGTAATCATGGTTTGGACACCTTGAGGACTAACACTCATACGAAGTTTTGCGCCCTGATTTGTCACCCCAAATCCAACATAAGATTTAATTTGAGGAAATTTCAGTGACAAAGATGGTGAAAATACAGGAGCCTCATAAATAAGAAAGGATTCAAGGTTTCCATTATCACCCGGAACGTCTATTACTGTATTTGAACTGATTCCTTGCCCCCTTAAAGGAGCAGAAACCAAACCTTGCCTAAACGCATTAGCATTCAAGTCAAAGATACTTACCTCGTCATTTTTCAAATGAAACTTAGAGATAGCCAACCTTTCATTTTCACTGGTAAGCGTTGACTCGCTCCAACCATTGCTTTGGGAGAATGAAGAGTAGCCGAACAAAAAAACCATTAAAGAAAAGGCAAAATGTAGTTTTGTTGTCATAAAAAATTGTTTTTTAGGAGTTTATCAAATATAATTTTTTGAATTTAATGAAACAATTTTATCGTGTTCAAAAAAGAATTTGAGAACAAGCTTATTTTACGTCAAAATCTTCACTTTCAACTCCACTTTTTATATTCGCTTATTTTTTAACTAGTTAGATTTTTTAAAATCAAAATATTTTTTCTCATTATACCCTAAGAATTCTTGTTTTGCCGACACTTTAAAATCAGAATACCATCCCATTTTTAAAATACTCTCCTTTTAAATCAAAAAAAAACTTACATATTATCACAAAATCAATCTTTTTCTTAAGTTTTTTGTACATTTAGCGCCGATTTCACCCTAAACTGATTAAAAATATGAAAAAAACTACTCTGTTAAGTTTAATATGCTTTATCAGCCTATTAATCACAGAATCAATGCATTCCCAAGAAAAACGACCTTTCCCCAAAAAGGTTTTTGGCCAAAATTTAAGTTCTCAAAACTTAAGAGGCCTGCAAGATCAAGGATTCATTAGATGTGCATCAGATGAATACAATGCCAAATTACTTGAAAAGTACCCAAACATGATGGGTAGCGAATCTGCTGAGGCAGAAATAAAAGCTAAAATTAAAAATCTTAGAGACTCAGGTTTTTTCAAAAACCCTAATGTGGTTATTCAAATTCCTGTAGTCGTTCACGTATTGCACAATGGTGAACCTGTAGGAACCGGACCAAACATTAGTGATGCTCAAGTGATTTCTCAAATTACGGTAATGAATGAGGATTTCAGAAAGTTGACTGGAACTCCTGGTTACAATGACAATGCCGTTGGCGCCGACATGGAAATTGAATTTGTTTTAGCCCAGAGAACACCAGACGGATGTCCTACAAATGGAATAAACAGAGTGAACATTTGCCAAGATGGAACCAATAGTGCCGATGTAGATTTTTGGAAAGCCCAAACTTATTGGAATCCTGCCGACTATATGAATATGTGGTCATCTAAATATGTTGGTGATTTAAATGGAATCCTAGGATTTGCACAATTCCCTGGTGGACCAGCATCTACAGATGGAGTTAGCGCTTCTTACAACTTTTTCGGAAGTTCTGATTATGATGATGGTACTTTTGAACTAAGTGCACCTTATGACAAAGGAAGAACCATGACCCATGAAGTAGGTCATTATGTTGGTTTATGGCATACATTTCAAGGAGGATGTTTCGGTGGAGATGAGGTAGACGACACTCCTCCAGTTTCATCCCCTAATTATGGCTGCCCAGAAGGCGCGGACTCATGTATTGGAGGAGATTTGGATATGATTGAAAATTATATGGATTATACCGATGATACCTGCATGAACACTTATACCGAAGGACAAAAAGAAAGAGCTTTGGTTTTCATGACAACTTACACAAATAGAATGACACTTTCAACCTCTGATGGTGATGAGCCTTTAGATCCTGAAACAACTGATGCCGAAGTAGCCCTTGTATCTGGTAATCCATCGATTTGTGGACCAAATTATGAACCAACTCTATATTTAACGAATTGGGGGACTTCAACCTTAACTTCAGCAACTATTTCTTATGATGTTGATGGAGGAGCTAGCGAAACTTATGAATGGACTGGATCTTTGGGTACTAACGAATCTGAATTAGTCACTCTACCAATGGCAACAGGAACAGCCGGTGAACACACTTTAAACGCAAGTATTTCTGCAGCAGGTGACGCTAGAACTTGTAATGATGAATCTAGTATCTGTATGACTCTTAGTTCAGCGCCAGACATGATTGCGACCGAGCAAGTTCATTTAGATTTAACAACTGATAATTATGGGGATGAAACAACTTGGACTTTTTCAGACAGCAGCGGAACGGTACTTTATTCAGGTGGTTCTTATGCCAATAACACTGACTATTCTGCTGTTTTTGATGTAGTTCCAGGCGAATGTTATACGTTTAGCATTTATGATGCTTATGGTGATGGAATTTGTTGTTCATGGGGAGAGGGAAGTTATACTTTGACTACCGATGACGATACTGTCATTTATAGCGGAGGAGAATTCGACAGTTTTGAAAGTGTTAACATGTTAGTTGAATCTTTAAGTATCGATGAATTTACTCAATCGAATATTTCTTTATTCCCTAACCCAACCAGCAATGCTTTAAACATTAAAGTTTCAAATGGTGATTTACCAGATAACTATACCATCTATAATGTATTAGGTCAAGTTGTTTCTAGTAAATCTATCAGATCAAATGCTGACTTAATGATCAACACATCAGAATTCAGCAATGGTATGTATTTCATTAAAATCAATAAAAACGATCAAGCTATTTCTATTCCATTCATTAAAGAATAGTTTGTATACATATGATTTTTCACAAAGAGGATTGACAAATGTCAATCCTCTTTTTTATTTTTGAAAAAATTCTCATTCTTGGAAATAATTAACACGTCATCAAAAAAATTTGAAGACCCTTCAGTGGTCACTATTGGAACTTTTGATGGTGTTCATATTGGTCATCAAAAAATTATTGAGAAATTGGTTGATTCGGCCAAATCCAATCATTTGAAGTCCATTGCCCTTACCTTTTTTCCGCATCCTAGAATGGTTCTTCAAAAAGATGCCAAGATCAAACTAATCAATACCATTAATGAAAGAGCTCAATTAATGGAAGGTTTGGGGTTAGACTACCTTTACATCAAAAAATTTGATTTAGATTTTTCAAGATTGACTGCCGAAGAATTTGTTTCTCAAGTGTTAGTAGCAGAACTACATGCAAAAAAAGTCATCATTGGGTACGACCACCATTTTGGGAGAAATAGAAATGCCAATATTGAAGATTTGAAAGTTTTTGGAGAGGAATTCGGATTTGAGGTGGAGGAAATTTCTGCGCAAGACATCGATGAAGTAGCCGTAAGCTCTACCAAAATTAGGAACGCCTTAAAAGAAGGGGACGTGCAGACAGCTAACACCTATCTAGGATATGAGTTTATGCTTACTGGAGAAGTTGTGAAAGGGAAAGGCCTTGGAAAAGACCTTCAATATCCAACCGCCAACATACAAATTCCTGAAGCTTACAAATTGATTCCCAAAATAGGTTCGTATGTCGTCAAATCAACTATTGAAGGCCAAACCTATTTCGGCATGATGAACATTGGACTTAATCCTACGGTAAAGGATGATGAAAAGGAATCTATTGAAGTTCATTTTTTCGAATTAAACCAAGACCTATATAACAAATCACTTACCATACATTTTTTGACCAGAATTCGAGATGAAGAAAAATTTGCCGGATTGGATGATTTGGTGCAACAGCTAGAGAAAGACAAAGCATTTTCTTTGGATTTTATAAAAACCTATGATCAATAAATTCCTATTTAAACAAGTAGATAACAGTTCGCTTATCGTCTTTCGAATTATTTTCGGATTGCTATGTTTTTTGGAATCAGTTGGCGCTATTTTTACAGGTTGGGTGAAAAAGGCTTTTATTGATCCAGATTTCACCTTTTCATTTATAGGGTTTGAATGGCTTCAACCATTACCAGGTTATGGCATGTATGCTTATTATGTGCTCATGGGAATCTTTGGGTTGTTTATTATGGTTGGTTTTAAATACAGATTTTCAGCTTTGATGTTTACACTCATGTGGTTGGGTTGTTATCTCATGCAAAAATCATCTTATAATAACCACTATTACTTGCTCATCCTTTTGAGTTCCATCATGGTCATTATGCCTGCCCATAAGCATACCTCCTTTGATGCTAAACGTAACCCTAATTTGCAAAAAATTTCTATGCCTAATTGGTGTCGATGGGTCTTTATACTTCAGATGTTTATTGTATATAGCTACGCATCCATCAATAAAATATATCCCGATTGGCTAGATCTAACCGTTATGGAACTGCTCATGAAAGGGAAACAACATTATTATTTGGTTGGAGATTTATTACAGCATAGATGGGTTCATTATTTTTTAACCTATGGAGGTATAATTTTTGACGGACTTATTATTCCCTTGTTACTTTTTAAACCCACGAGAAAATGGGCCTTTTTTGCATCTATATTTTTTCACCTCTTTAACTCCTTTGTTTTTCAGGTTGGTATTTTCCCTTATTTATCCTTAGCATTTGCCCTATTTTTCTTTGAACCCAAAACTATTCACAACTTGTTTCTTAAGAAGAAACCTTTTTACGAAGACTCAGAAATTGAAATTCCAAAATATCATAAGCTGTATTTATCCCTCTTTGGCCTATACTTTCTATTTCAAATTGGGTTTCCACTCAGGCATCATCTCATTCAGGATGACGTTCTATGGACTGAGGAAGGCCACCGAATGTCATGGCGCATGATGTTAAGATCTAAACAAGGGATTGCCACCTACAAAATCGTAGACCAAGAAAAAAACCAATCGCAAATAGTCAAATTAGACGATTTTCTCACAAGAAAACAAATGCGTTTGGCTACGACAAAACCAGATGCCATTTGGCAACTTGCACAGCATCTTAAAAAGCAATATGAGAAAAATGGACAAGAAATTGAGGTTTATGTGGATTGTAAAATAAGCGTAAACGGAAAACCTTACCAACAACTGACCAATCCAGAAATTGACCTCGCTAATATCCAATGGGAGCCCTATAAACATGCCAATTGGTTATTACCCTCAAAATAGGCTCGCTTTTATTTCCTGCAACCTAAAATCTTCTTAATTTTGTGCTTCAATTTCAGATGGTAATACCCATCAACTAAATATTATCCTATGTTACAAGTACCTTTTATTAGAGAAAACAAAGAAGAGGTTATTAAGCGACTGGCCAAAAGAAATATTGACGCCAGTGAAATGATTGAAAATGTAATTTCGGCCGATGAGGAAAGAAGAAGTCTTCAGGCAAACCTGGATAATATTTTAGCAGATTCCAATGCCATCTCGAAAGAAATTGGCTTATTATTTAAATCAGGACAGGTTGACAAGGCAAACGAATTAAAAGCCAAAACATCTGAGTTAAAAGAGACATCCAAACAGCTCAACGACAAACTCAACCAAAAGGTTCAAGAGCTCAATGATCTATTATACAAAATACCTAACGTTCCAAATGACATTGTCCCTGCAGGAAATTCTGATACTGACAACGAAGAGGTATTTAGAGAAGGGGATATTCCGCAATTGAGTGAGAATGCCTTACCTCACTGGGAATTGGCTAAAAAATATGATATCATTGATTTCGAATTAGGAAATAAAATTACTGGAGCTGGATTTCCTGTTTACAAGGGAAAAGGTGCTAGACTGCAACGAGCTTTAATTGCTTATTTCCTTGATAAAAATACCGAAGCAGGTTATACAGAATATCAGCTACCACATTTGGTAAACGAAGCCTCTGGATTTGGCACAGGCCAATTACCAGACAAAGAAGGACAAATGTACCATGTCACAGAAGATAATCTGTATTTAATACCAACGGCTGAAGTTCCTGGAACCAATATTTTTAGGGATGTCATCTTGAATGAAACGGACTTACCAATTGGAATTACGGGATACACCCCTTGTTTCAGAAGGGAAGCCGGAAGTTATGGAGCTCATGTAAGAGGCTTGAATAGGTTACACCAATTTGACAAAGTGGAAATTTTAAGGGTCGAGCATCCTTCAAAATCATATGATGCCCTAGACAACATGGTTAATCACGTAAAAGGTATTTTACAAGAATTAGAGCTGCCATATCGTATCCTAAGATTATGTGGAGGAGATTTAGGCTTTACCTCGGCATTGACTTATGACTTTGAAGTCTTTTCAACAGCTCAAGAAAAATGGTTAGAGATATCATCAGTTTCTAATTTTGAAACCTTTCAGGCAAACAGGCTAAAACTTCGATTTAAAAATTCTGAAGGAAAAAATGAATTGGCCCACACCTTGAATGGCAGCTCATTAGCATTACCTCGAGTTTTAGCTGGTATATTGGAAAATAACCAAACAGATAATGGCATTATGATTCCAAAGGCACTAATTCCTTACACTGGTTTCGAAATGATTGATTAGCATGTAGGTTTTTTCCTATTTTGACGATAAAATGACAAAAAAATTAGTTGTAATCTATTTTTTGTCATTTTTTTTTTGCTTTTTTAAGATTTTTTTAGCAAGTTAGCATACCATAAAAAATCAAACCTACTTATAAATGAAGAATATCCTTCGCATATTATTAATTGCAGCCATGGTCGTTCTTGCCGCCAAGTTTCTAGGAGATGACTTCTTGAAACTGGATCAACACCCAAATCAATCATCTGCTGCCATATATACAGAATAACTGAGGTTTAAAAATAAAGCCCCAATCAAGTATTTGAATCATGTTTAATTCAAGCATTGATTAATAGCACATTTATTTTGGTTGGCAAAATGCCTATACTTGCTGTATAGGCATTTTTTTATATTACCATTGGCAATATCCCAAGAATGGATTTGTTATATTTACCCAAAGTAAGGTTATGCGGGTTTTGATTGTTGCTTTCTTGCTATTATCTTTTTCAGGCTTTTCTCAGGAAGATGCTCTGGCTAGAGAGTATTTCAAAAATGGAGATTTTGAAAAAGCGGTTGTTAGCTACAAACAACTTTATGACAAATCGCCCAACAATTATAATTACATCCAATATCTTATTAAATCCTACCAACAACTGGAGCAATATAATAAAGCGGAAGAGATACTTACTTTTCAACTTTCCAGATCCAGAAATCCCGCCTTTTTGGTTGAATTAGGGTATAATTACCAGTTAAAAAATGACATGGAAAATGCCAATAAATATTACCAAGAAGCCTTGGCGTTTATTGACCAAACCCCATCCTATGTTTATACGCTGGGAAAATCTTTTGAGGATAAAGCCCTTTTAGACCTGGCCATTGCCACCTACGAAAAAGGCATGCAAATAAATCCTGGGCTTGACTTCAATATCCAATTGGCTAGAATCTATGGTGATCAAGGTAATATTGAAAAAATGTTTGATAGCTATTTGGATTTTGTAGAGAAAAATGATTCCTATGTCAATACCATCAAAAGAAATTTTGGCGAATTTATCACCGATGATTTTGACTCTGAGAATAATCAAATCCTGAAAAGGATTCTTCTAAAAAAAATCCAAACCGAGCCTAACCTGCTTTGGAATGAAATGTTAAGTTGGTTATTTGTTCAGCAAAAAGAGTATCATAAAGCTTTTGCACAAGAACGTGCTATTTTTAACAGAAAACCAGAAAGCTTTCATAGAATAAAGGAATTGGCCCTAGTAGCAGATGCAGACAAACAGCATGATAAAGCTATTGAAATTTTCACTTACATATCAGAAACTGCCCAAGACTTAGAGACAAAATTAGAAGCCAATTACTATCTGCTAAAAATTCAGATTGAAAACTCAAAGCCTTCAGACTACGCCAAAATCTCACAACAATTTCAACAAATTTTTGACCTTTATGGCGTGTCTCCCCAAACTTTAGAACTCCAAATTCTACACGCTCATTTCACTGCCTTTTATCTGCATGATACGACACAAGCTATTTCCTTATTAAAAGGAAGCCTAGATATGACTTTATCTGGTTTTCAAGAAGCCAAAATAAAAATGGAACTGGCCGATATTTTAGTTTTTGAAGAAAAATTCAATGAGGCCCTAATATATTATACCCAAATTCAAAGAAACTTAAAAAACAGTACGCTATCCCAAGAAGCCAGATATAAAGTTGCCAAAACAAGCTATTACAAAGGAGATTTTAAATGGGCAGAATCACAGCTTACCATTTTAAAATCATCTACCTCACAGTTAATTGCAAATGACGCTTTGGATCTTATGCTATTAATACGCGATAACAAATATGAAGATTCAACGCAAACAGCCTTAAAACTTTATGCAAAGGCAGACTTGTTGGCATTTCAAAACAAGACCAATGAAGCCATTGAGCTTTTGGCTAACATTCTTGAAAATCATACGGGAAAAAGTATTGAAGACCAGGCTTTGTTTAAACAAGCGCAGCTTTATGAAAAAACAAATCAACATGATTTGGCCGTTGCCAATTATCAATCTATCATTACCAATTATGCAGATGATATACTGGCGGATGATGCCTATTTTCATCTAGCTCAATTATACAACCAGGTGCTGGATCAACCTGAAAAGGCTAAAGATTTATATGAAAACATAGTCTTTAATCATCAAGATAGCATTTACTTTGTAGACGCTAGAAAAGCCTATCGCCGCTTACGAGGTGATGACATTAATTAACCCTTTAATTATTTTTTATGTTGATATATAATGTGACTCTCAATGTGGATGAAAGTGTACACGATCAATGGTTATTATGGATTAAAAATCACATACCAAAGGTTTTGGCTACTGGGCACTTTACTGCAGCAAAACTTATAAAAGTTTTAGTGGATGAAGAAATGGGAGGTGTCACATATTCAGTTCAATACCATGCCAAATCAAGAACCCATTTAGAGAATTATTACGAAAATGACGCGCCTATTCTTAGGCAAGAAGGCCTCAAACTATTTGCTGATAAAGTTTTGGCCTTTAGAACAGAACTGGAAGTTCTTGACGAGTATTCTGTAACGTTTAATTAAGTCTATGTCGGTAAGAGCCAAAAAGCACTTAGGTCAGCATTTTTTGACTGATGAAAATATTGCGAAAAAAATTGCAGATACCCTTTCTTACAAAGGATATCAACATGTTTTGGAAATTGGCCCAGGTATGGGGGTCTTAACCAAATATCTTTTGGAAAAAGAAACAACAACCCATGTTATTGAAATAGACACAGAATCTGTCGAATACCTAAAAACCCATTATCTAAATCTAGCCGATAGAGTCATTGAAAAAGATTTCCTAAAATATGATTTAAAAGAAGTTTTTAAAGATGAACCCTTTGCTATAATTGGTAATTTCCCCTATAACATTTCCTCTCAAATAATCTTTAAGATGTTGGAAATGCGTGATCAAGTTCCGGAGTTTTCTGGTATGTTTCAAAAGGAAGTCGCTCAACGAATTTGTGAAAAATCGGGAAGCAAAACCTATGGAATTTTATCTGTTTTAACCCAAGCTTTTTATGACGCCACCTATTTGTTTACAGTCCCACCTACCGTTTTCAACCCGCCACCAAAAGTTGATTCTGGTGTTTTATTGCTCACACGAAAAGAAAATTTTGCTTTAGACTGTGATGAAAAACTGTTTTTCAGAGTAGTCAAACAAGGATTTCAACAAAGAAGAAAAACCCTTCGTAACAGTTTAAAAACCTTTAATTTATCAGATAAATTAAAAGCAAATGTTATATTTGACCAAAGACCAGAACAGCTGAGTGTAGAGCAATTTATTGAGCTCACCCAACTAATTGAAAATGATTTAGAATAACCAAAAAAAACCTTGCTATTTGTCTGAAGAATTAGAACATATCCAATTTGAATTAACTGACGAACTTCTTGAAAAAGTAGAACTCCTAATCGAACAAAAAAGTGATAAGGAGCTCAAAACTTTTTTAGATGATTTTCACTATGCGGATATTGCCGAAATTCTGGATGAATTAGACCAAGAAGATGCGGTCTACATCATTAAGCTTTTGGATTCTGAAACTACTTCAGATGTCTTAATGGAAATGGATGAGGACAACAGGGAAAAAGTCCTCGAGAATTTATCTGCCAAAGAGATTGCCAATGAAATCTTAGAGTTGGATACCGATGATGCTGCCGATATCATTGCTGAATTACCTGAAGAGCGACGTCATGCCGTTATTTCAAATATTGACGATGAAGACCACCGGGCAGAAATCAAAGAGCTATTGGCTTATGATGAGGATACTGCAGGGGGATTAATGGCCAAGGAGCTAGTTAAAGTATATGAAACATGGACCGTAGCTGGTTGTTTACGCAGAATAAGAGGACAAGCAAAAGATGTTACTCGCGTTCATTCCATTTATGTGGTGACCAAAAAGGAAAAGCTGATTGGCCGATTATCTCTTAAAGATCTTATTGTAGCCAAAAGTGATCAAAAAATATCGGACATCTACATTTCTAGTGTAGATTATGTGAATGTAGAAGAAAATGTAGAAGAAGTAGCCAAAATTATGGCTAAATATGACTTGGAAGCTATCCCAGTAGTAGATGATGAAAAAACCTTATTGGGTAGAATTACCATTGATGACATTGTTGACGTATTAAGAGAAGAAGCTGATAAAGACTACCAATTGGCAGCTGGTATTACCAATGACGTTGAAGCGGATGATAGCATTTTTGAACTCACACGTGCCCGTCTCCCATGGTTATTGATTGGGATGTTTGGAGGCTTGGGGGCGGCTACAATCATCACAGGTTTTCAAACCGTCATGGAAAAATATGTGATATTACTTTCTTTTGTTCCTTTAATTCAGGCAACAGCAGGAAATGTAGGGGTACAATCTTCTGCCATTGTGGTACAAGGTTTAGCCAATGACTCCATAAAAGGTGAAATTTTGACTCGTTTATTCAAGGAGTTTTTACTGGGTTTAGTTAATGGTCTTGCCATTGCATTGGTCGTGCTACCTGTGAGTCATTTTCTTTTTGAAACCCCTTATTTAGTTTCTGCAACCATCTGTATTGCCCTAGTTACTGTAATTGTCATTGCCGCTTTAATAGGAACCTTTATTCCTATATTTTTAGATAAAAAAGGCGTAGATCCAGCTGTCGCAACAGGTCCTTTTATTACAACCAGCAATGATATTTTTGGGATTTTGATTTATTTTTTGATTGCCAAAGTCATTCTCGGATTTTAGTATTTTATCCAAACAAAATTTCTTTTCGAAATGAAAATTCTGCATTTAGACACAAACCACCCTTTGTTAATCGACCAATTGAATAATTTAGGGTTCCAAAACGATGAAGATTACACCTCTGCCAAAATAGATATTGAAAAGAAAATTCATCTCTACGACGGTATCATCATTCGAAGTCGATTTACCATTGACCAAACCTTTCTAAAAGCAGCAACCAATCTAAAATTTATTGGACGTGTCGGTGCCGGATTGGAAAATATTGATTGTGACTACGCACATAAAAAAGGAGTTTATCTCATTTCTGCCCCAGAGGGTAATAGAAATGCTGTGGGAGAACAAGCCCTAGGTATGTTGTTATCACTTTTCAATCATTTAAATAAGGCTGATAGTGAGGTGAGGTCTGGACTTTGGTTGAGAGAAGCAAACCGCGGCGTGGAATTGGATGGTAAAACAGTTGGAATTATCGGGTATGGAAACATGGGTAAGACTTTTGCAAAGAAACTAAAAGGCTTTGACGTTGAAGTACTTTGTTTTGATATCAAGGAAGGCGTTGATGATGAAAATGCCAGACAGGTTTCTCTTGAAGAATTTACTGAAAAAGTAGACGTGATCAGTTTACACACGCCTCAAACGCCGCTTACGCTGAAGATGATTGATAAAACATTTATAGACTCTATTAAAAAACCGTTTTGGTTTATTAATACAGCAAGAGGTAAAAGTGTTATCACCGAAGATTTAGTAGAAGGTTTAAAATCTGGAAAGGTACTTGGTGCGGGATTGGATGTCCTAGAATACGAAAAAGCTTCCTTCGAATCTCTTTTTGAAACCGAAATGCCCATTGCTTTTCAATATTTAATCCAGGCAAAAAATGTACTTTTAACCCCACATATAGCAGGATGGACTATAGAGAGCAAAGAAAAACTTGCCCAAACTATCGTAGATAAAATCCGAGCCAAATTCATAATGAAAAACTAGATAAATTCTAGTTTCCCCATTCAATATTCAGACAACCAATAAATTAAAAACAGTTTATTTGTAGCTATCTTCTTATATTTACAATAAGCTTCATCAAAATTTTGGTTGACTTTGAGACTAAGAATGGTTCTTTTATGGTTTTTCCTTCCCTTTCAATTTATGTTTTCACAGAATGAAAACTTAAGTAGCGAAGAGGCGTTAATGCAGTTCCAGAAACTTCAATCTGAAATCAACTTAGAATTTCCAGAAGATGATATTAAAACTTACCAAAGAAAGTCCTTTTCAGAAAATCAACTTCAATCTTATCTGTCAAAACACTTTCAATGTCTTGACCTTTTACCTCATATCAAAGGAAATTACGCCTTAAAATTAGACACCTATTTACACTCAGGGAATTGGTTTTACAATATTGGTTTCTCCCAACAAACCATTAATTCCTATCAAAAATTCTTTAAAAAATATAAGGAATTTGAATCCCATTTGACTTCCTCAGAAAAGGAAAAATATATTGAAATGCGCAACTATGCCTATTCTGTCCTAGCAGAAAGCTACGCCAAACTCAACAAGCTTGATAGTGCAAAAATAACACACCTTCAAAACATAGAATTTTCAAAAACCTTGAAAGGTATTTATTATCCATCTGCGCTTAACAATTATGGCTTATACTTTTATTGGGACAAAAAAGATTTGTCAAATGCTTTAATTTATTTCAATAAAGCATATGAAATCAACCAAGATTCGTTCCCCAAGCATACCTTAATTGGAAGTATTAGAGATAATATCGCCGATATTTATACAGATCAAGGCTTCGTGGTTAAAGCACTCCCCTTATACCAATCCAACTTCTCTTTTTATCAAAAAACTCCTAATGAAAAAACACAAAAAATAGACCTACCCAGACTGATAAGTGCAGGGGCGCAATTGGTTCGTTCCCATCTCAAGTTGAACCAAATTGAGCAAGCGGAACAGGCATTTCTACAATTAGGAGAATTAGCCAAGAAAAACGAATTGAATTTGAGTGATAGCTCGAAGTTAGAAATTCTAAAAACAGAAGAATTATTATTTCTATCACAAAATAAAATAAAAGAGGCCTATGCTACCTCAAAGAAAGTATGGAGTCTTTCTGATAGTATTTTGACAGCATCCAAACGAGCAGATACCAAATGGAGGAATGAACTAAACAATGTCACTTTAGATAGGGTGGCCTTAAACTTCAAAATTGAGAGATTACAAAAAGAAAACAGACTAAAAAACCAAAGGTTGAAATGGTGGATCATCACACTAATTCTTTCCATAGGAATCATTCTACTTACTTCCCTAGTTCTAAGGAGAAGACAATATGTAATTAATGCAAAAAACAAACAGCTTTTAGCAGAAAAGACTCTGGAAAACACCTCTTTGAAAGTTCAAAAACTAAATTCCGAAATCAAATCTAAGGAGCGTGATTTAACAGATTTTGCTCTCAATTTATCCCAAAACCAAGAATGGGCAGAACTATTAGCTCAGAAAATTGAAATCTTAAAACAATCGCCAACAAAAGAACGAAGTGCCTTATTAGATGAATTGGAAAATGAGGTTAAGAATAAAATAACCTTTGATAGTAATACCAAGGATTTCTTTGAAAGACTGGATAAATTAAGTGATTCGTTTTACAGCAAATTGACTAAAAGATTTCCAAACCTTAGTAAAACTGAAATTAGACTTTGCTCCCTCATTAGACTGAAAATTGATAGCCGAAGCATTGCTTCCCTTCAGAATATAACCTTAGCTTCCCTAAACACGAGTAGGTATAGGCTGCGTAAAAAACTACATCTACCTGAAGATGTTGACCTAGATCAATTCATTCAAAGCATGTAACTTTTTAAGTGTTATAAACATTTTTGTCTATTGTTTGTCTATTGGTCGTTCATCACATGTCTATCTCATACACAGTGTTTTACAAAAACCTCTTTGTAATTTAGTATCGTTGTCAAAAACAACACTCTCTCCCTAAATAGTACTATTACCAGCAAGCCTTTTTGTTAACGAAAAACCTCTATTATGAAACATTTAATCTTTGGTTTAATAGTATTAGGAATGACCAACCTAGTAATTGCCCAGAATGAAATAGCCATGGTGTCTAACACTTTAGACCGTGGTCCTTCAAAAATGAATTATGCAAAGAAAACAGCTTTTGAGAAAACCTTTGAAAATAAGAAATTACCAGTCGTCGTAGAAAAAATGCACTCCATGGTTGCTGCATTTGACATCAAAAGTTTAGACATTTACACACCTCATGAAACAGCAAATTACAACGTGAAATTTGATGAAGGGAATTATATGATTGAAGCCAACTATAATGATTCAGGCACCTTAATTTCTAGCAAAGAAGAGTTCAAAAATATTCCGCTTCCTTTTTCTGTAAGTCAAAATATTGTCAAAAACCATCCAGGTTGGGCAATCAATGCCACAACTTGTAAAATAATCTATGAAAATTCAGAAATTACAAAACTTACATATAAGGTCACACTCAAAAAAGGGGATGAAGAAAAAATAATACAAATTAATAGCTAGCTAACCAACCAAATTCTTTATACCAGGTGGTTTCCATGTTTAGGAAGCCACCTTTTTTTTATTCATTTGGAATCCCATTCTATTTATCAGTTAGAATTCTTATTTTTAATCTGACAGTAAATTTAGTTTTCAACCATGAAATATAGTGCAGCAACTCCCGAGGAATACATTTCTCAAGTTCCAATAAAACGCCAGGATGCCTTAAAAAAGTTAAGAACTACCATTTCGGAGCATTTGCCTTCTGGGTTTGAGGAGGGCATTCAATACAACATGATAGGATACTATGTGCCGCATGACTTATACCCTGGCGGATATCATTGCAACCCTAAAGAGCCATTGCCGTTTATGAGCTTTGCTTCCCAAAAGAATTCCATCAATTTATACCATAGTGGCATTTATGCTGTACCCGAATTAAATCAATGGTTTGTAAAAGAATACCCCAAACATTGCAAGACTAAATTGGACATGGGAAAAAGCTGCATTCGATTTAAGAAGCTAGATGATATTCCCTTTAAACTTATAGGTGAATTATGCACCAAGTTAACCCCAAAACAGTGGATAGACATTTATGAAACTAATCTAAAAAGAAAATGAAAAAACGCGTAACAGGAATCGGTGGTATGTTTTTTAAAACGAAAGACCCTAAAGCAACAAAAGAATGGTACCGAAAACATTTAGGCTTCAACACAGATGATTATGGTTGTACTTTTTGGTGGAAGGACAAAGAAGGAAAAAAGTGCTCCACCCAATGGAGTCCATTTGCGGAGGATACATCCTATTACCAACCTTCTAAAAAGGATTTTATGTTTAACTACCGAGTGGAAAACCTTAAGGAATTATTGGAAACTTTAAAGGACGAAGGTGTTACCATTGTGGGCGAAATGGAAGAATATGACTACGGCAAATTTGGATGGATCATGGACAATGATGGAAATAAAATAGAGCTATGGGAACCAATTGACCAAGCCTTTAAATAAGCAACAGAGTTTTTATTTATCTTTATAGAACTAACCTCAAACGAGTTAAATAATGGATAATAAAAAAGATTTAAGAGACGAATTGGATGATCTTATAGGCGACTTTAAAGAAGGGGCCAAAAAAGCCTCTGACAAAGCCGATGAATTCTCTAAAGATGCCAAGGAAAAAGCAAAAGACTTTGCACATGCAGCAGATGAAGCTTTTGATCGAGCCACTGGAAACAACAAAAAGGTACTCGCCGGAATCTTAGCTATCTTATTGGGAGGGTTTGGCGCACATAAATTTGTATTAGGTTACGTAAAAGAAGGCATCATCCTTTTGATGATCACCTTGGTAATTTCCATTATGAGCTTTGGTTTTCTAAGTTTTTTGGTCTGGATTTTTACCTTAATAGAAGGAATAATTTATCTAACAAAAAGTGACGAAGAGTTTTATATGACCTATCAAGTGGGAAAAAGACCTTGGTTTTAGACTTATTATTTATCGGCTTCAAAATTTAAGGGAAGGCTATCCCCTATTCTTTGATTTGCAAAATACCCGGTAAACATGACCGCATCTGCGGGCATGTGGTTTCCAAATTCATCCACGTAAAAAATATCCTCTTTGGTGGTTATGGATGATTGGTTGTTAAAATTATTGTTGTAAACAATCAGAAGAGGTTGTTTAAAAATCTTTATTTCCTTGATATTCGTTTTATCCGTATCAGAAACTGCAAAAACCCCCGTTTGAGCGATTTCTGTTTTTTTATAGAAAATTCTGAAGCCTTCCTCATGAAGCTCCCCTTTTACCAAGGACCTCATGAAATGTAATGAGGAACCAAAATAGACTTCTTTTCTTCGGTTTATAATTTTCTTGGAACCATCCCAGTTTTCATCGGTTTGATAAAAGGAAGTCCCAGCGTAATAAACTGAAATAGGAAATACCTGTCCGAAGGTATCATTTTTCTCATACTGAATGTTGAAATCCTGAAGATCATAAGATATCCTATATTTCAATCTTTTGTTCTCGATAATCAATGGTTCTTTGGAGGATGCCACTAACTGGTTACTTTTTCCAAGGAATCTGAGTATTAAAGCATCTTCATTCATAATTTCACAGGAAAGAGCATTTTCACTGTTTCCCAAAAAATACCTTTTAAACGCCTGAAGCTTTTGCTTTCTTGTCCAACCATCATTAAAACTGAGATTGACTTCGTTTAAAGAAGCGACATTTTCAGTTAATTGAATTTTTAAAATAGAGCCTGGCTTGTATTCTTCCATGACTACCTTTTCGTAACCAATAAAAGAAATGATCAAGGCTGATCTTACCGATTCATCTATATTCAAGGAGAACTCTCCCTTTTCATTGGTAGTAGTACCTATTGTGGTATTATCAAAATATACACTAGCACCTTCTAAGGGCTCACCGGATTGTGAATCAAAAACAACTCCTTTGATATCCTGAGAAAAACCTACAAGATGTAAAAAAAAGAAAAGAAGAAATAGTTTATTGATTCTCATTTTGTTCAGATAACTTGCGTTCCAATTCTTCCTGAAACTCTTCCATAACTGGTCTAACCGTACTTTCTGGCAAGTCAGCAATTTTGATATACATCAATCCGTCAACGGAATTGTTAAATAGTGGATCAACATTAAAGGCCACCAACTTGGCATTTTGCTTGATGTACTTTTTAAGAAGCACAGGCAACCTAAGTGCTCCAGGCTCAACCTCATCAATAATTTTATCAAACTTATTTAAATCGGCCTCAGTTTCATCAAAAACAAAGTCCTTATCCTCATCCTTTAACCTCACCTTAAACTCTTTCTTTGGTCTCACAAATTGCGCCAAATAAGGATCGTAATAATGGGACTTCATAAACTCAATCATCAATGATTTTGAGAAATTGGAGAATTGATTACTAATACTTACACCACCGATGAGGAATTTATGCTCCGGGAAACGTAAAGTGGTATGTACAATCCCCTTCCAAAGCAAAAACAATGGCATGGGTTTTTGCTGGTATTCCTTAATAATAAAGGCCCTTCCCATTTCTATGGATTCGCTCATCATCTTATATAGCTCTGGCTCAAACCTGAACAGGTCTTGAAGGTAAAAACCATTAATCCCATACTCCGCATAGATTTTCGACCCCAATCCCATGCGGTAAGCCCCGGCAATCAATTTAGCATCTGAATCCCATAAGAACATATGGTGATAATAGTCGTCAAACTTATCCAAATCAATGGATTCATTGGTCCCTTCACCTACTTCCCTAAAGGTTATTTCTCTCAGCCTTCCTATTTCACGTAAAATGTTAGGGATATTTTTGGCTGGTGCTAAGAAGACCTCATAATTTTTACTTTGAAGCAAACGCAGGTCTAATTCCCTTAACTCTTCAACCTCTTTATCCATTACCTCTGGATCTATAGGAGTAACAATCCTTTTTGGAGGCTTGGGTAGTTTAAGTGTGGATGAAAAATTGGACAAGAACCTTCCTTTTTCATCAAAAGAGTTAGCCAAAATATAAGTCTTCCTCCTAATAAATTCAGTAAATGAGTCTAATGTTTCATGCTCCTTTTGATCTGTAACAGAAATAGGCCTACCTATCCTAACCTTAATAACCCGTCGTTTTTGGGTTAACAATTCTGAGGGCAATTTGGCTGTCCTTAGTGTATCACTAATCTTGGAAAGCTTATAAAAAAGTTTACTATTCTTGGCATGAAAATAAATAGGTACGACTGGAACTTCTGCCTTTTGAATCAATTTCATGGCAGACTCTTCCCATGGTTTATCAACCATCAATTTACCGTCTCTATAGGTAGAAACTTCTCCTGCAGGAAATATTCCAAGCGGATGTCCTTCCCTCAGGTGATTTAGGGCTTGCTTAATACCAGAAACACTGGATTTAGCATCCTTTCGTTCCTCAAAAGGATTCACAGGCATTATAAATGGTTTCAAAGGCTCAATACGATGCAAAAGGAAATTGGCAATGATTCTAAAATCGGTTCTTTGAGTCAACATCAATTTTAAAAGCAAAATACCATCAACACCTCCTAAAGGGTGATTGGAAACCGTGATGTATGCGCCATCCTTGGGTAATCGCTTTAAGTCCTCTTCTGGAATTTCAAATTTTACTTGAAATTCATCAATAATTTTATCCAAAAATTCCAAGGAATCCAGATGTGCATTCCTTTTGTAAATTTTATTTAAGGTAGATATTTTTAAGACCTTCATGAGCGTCCATCCAAAAAATGTACCTACAAAACCATAGTTGTCAATTTGTATAGCTTTCGCCACTTCTTTTGCGGATACCAATCCTGAATTAAGTTGTTTGCTCATAACAACAAAAATAGTAAAATGTTTATTTAGTAACTATTTGCACGGTTTCTGGTGTTAACTGCTTTAAAAGCACTTCTTTACCATTCTCCAATTGATTTATCGCAACATCATTATAATGCCTAATGGTGTATAAAGACACCCCTTCATGGTAGTTTACCTTGAATTTTGACTTCAGTTCCTTTAATAACGTTTCAAGACTGTTATAAAGATCATCCACACACACCGAAAAACTAATGGCAGAGTTTTGAATCACATCCACCTTCATTTTCTTGTGATGCAACAGCTTAAAAATGTCACTGATATTTTCCTCAACAATATAGGAGAAATCTAAGGAAGATAGAGAAATTAACACCAAATTTTTCTTGACAATAAAGCAAGGAACATGGGGCTCAATCCCTTGTCCTTTTTGTACTACGGTCCCTTTATTTTTGGGATTCATAAAGGATTTTACAAAAAGTGGGATTTCTTTTCTTTGAAGCGGTTGTAACGTTTTTGGGTGAATTACCGAAGCCCCATAAAAAGCTAATTCTATCGCCTCCCTATAAGAAATACTCTGCAACAACTTGGCGTTCTCAAAATACCGTGGATCTGCATTCAACACACCCTCCACATCTTTCCAAATAGTCACACTACTAGCATTGAGACAATAAGCAAAAATAGCAGCAGTATAGTCACTTCCTTCTCGTCCTAAAGTAGTTGTGAAATTATTGGCATCACTCCCTAAAAATCCTTGGGTAATATTGAGTACATTTTTCTTTAAACCCTTGGAAATATTAGCTTGGGTAACGTCCCAATTCACTTTGGCATATCTATAAAAATTATCTGTCTTGATAAACTCTCTGACATCTATCCAAGTATTTCTCAACCCAATCTCATTCAAGTATTCACTTATTATAGTAGTTGAAATTAATTCCCCAAAACTCACTGCTTGATCATACACAAAATTGTAATCTGGAGATTTATTTCTTCCAAAGAAATCGGTTAATTCTTGAAATAATTGAGCTACCTTTTTATAAACAATATGCTGTTCATTTTCAAACAAGTCCAAAAGAATACCGTTATGGTATTTCTTCACCTCCTGAATGGAACTTTGCAATGTCTTTTTACTGTGAAAATAATTTTTGACCACTTCTTCCAAAGCATTAGTGGTCTTCCCCATCGCAGACACAACAACCAAAGTATTTTTGTAACCTACTTCCTGTAAAACTCGGACCATGTTTTTGACCCCTTCAGCATCCTTTACAGAAGCCCCTCCAAATTTAAAAACTTGCATACTACAACTTGGCTAGATAATTTTTTATTCCGTTTTGATCTAGGTGTACCACATCCCAATCACGCTTTACATCGGCACCTTTACTGTGATAAAAGGAAATGGCAGGCTCATTCCAATCCAACACCTCCCAACTAATCCTTTTTACTCCTAATTCATTTCCATGTTGCACCACTTTATCCAATAACTGCGTTCCTATACCATGTCCTCTCATGGATTCTTCCACAATTAAATCTTCTAAATGAAGTACTTCGCCCTTCCAAGTAGAATATCTTGTATAAGTCAATGCAATTCCTACAATCCGTTCTTCCCTTTCTGCCACAAAGCATTGAAATTTTGGTTTCGGGCCAAACCCATCATATTCCAAATCACTAACGGTAATTTCCACCGCATCGGGTTCTTTTTCAAAAACAGCCAACTCTTTGATGCGTTCCAAAATTTGAGACATATCATTTTTTTCAGCCTTTCTGATGTGAATCTTCATAAATTCTCCTTTATTTTCAAAGATAATCTAAACTTAACCATTTAATCAGATTTTCTTACCACGAAAACGATGTAGTTGGATAAAAAACCACGATATTTGTTCTAAACTTAATTCATCTTCATGTCAGTAAAGAATCAAACTCTTGGTGAGTTTATTATTGAGAACCAAGCATCCTTTAAATATAGTTCTGGGGAACTTTCAAGATTAATCAATTCCATTAGACTTGCAGCCAAAGTTGTAAATCACGAAGTCAACAAGGCTGGCTTGGTGGATATCATTGGGAGTTCAGGCGAGAACAATATTCAAGGTGAGGATCAACAAAAATTGGATGTTTATGCCAATAATAAATTCATCCACACCCTAACAAACAGAAATATTGTATGTGGTATTGCCAGCGAGGAAGAAGATGATTTTGTTTCCATCAACAGTCAAGATGAAAACCATCAAAACAAATACGTGGTATTGATAGACCCCTTGGATGGCTCCTCTAATATTGACGTTAATGTCTCTGTGGGAACCATCTTTTCGGTGTACCGAAGAGTTACCCCCATTGGCACACCAGTGACCATAGAAGATTTTCTACAAAAAGGAGATCAACAAGTAGCTGCAGGTTATGTCGTTTATGGGACGTCTACCATGTTGGTTTACACTACCGGTGACGGGGTTAATGGTTTCACTCTGAACCCTGCTATAGGTACTTTTTACCTATCACACCCCAACATGCAATTCCCAGAAGACGGAAAAATCTATTCAGTCAATGAAGGGAACTACATCCATTTTCCGCAAGGTGTGAAAGATTACATTAAATATTGCCAAATGGAAGAAGGTGACCGCCCCTATACCAGTAGATATATTGGATCTTTGGTTTCTGATTTTCATCGTAATATGATCAAAGGAGGTATTTATATGTACCCCAAAAGCTCTACTAGTTCCAATGGAAAATTGAGACTGCTTTACGAATGCAATCCCATGGCCTTTTTAGCAGAACAAGCAAATGGTAAAGCTAGTAATGGTACCCAACGCATCATGGATATTAAACCCACTGAATTGCACCAACGAGTTCCTTTTTTCTGCGGAAGTAAAAACATGGTCTCTAAAGTCGAAGAATTTATTAAAAAATACGAATAAAAAAAGCGAGCTTTTAGCTCGCTTTTTTATAATTCTATTAGATAAGTTTCTTATCTGTTCATATGTTTTATCTCTTCAATAAACGTGTCCAAATCAACCTCAAGG
Organism: Mangrovimonas sp. ST2L15; assembly: GCF_001280515.1. Taxonomy (GTDB): domain Bacteria; phylum Bacteroidota; class Bacteroidia; order Flavobacteriales; family Flavobacteriaceae; genus Mangrovimonas; species Mangrovimonas futianensis. The sequence continues at coordinate 215,557 of NZ_LBIQ01000030.1, forward strand.
TGTACCAGCTTTAGAGCTTTGTCAGTAACATACTGAGCATTTTCAGGATGAAAACCAAGACCTACACATAATTTCTCTAACATACTTACTTGATCTTCTCCTTCAATATGATCTGCCCAAACCATTCGTGCTAAATCATATAAACGTTCTAAACGATCGTCATAAGCAAGTGGCGGGTTAATAGGATGCGTTTGGTAATCCTTTAAAATTTGCGTGTAATCGGCTTCACTAATATGAAGGTTATGAGCTAATCTATCAAGAAACTTCTTCTCTGCATCATTAATAACACCATCGCTCATAGCAATTCTTACAATGGCAGCAAAGTGGTCTTGATTTCTTTTTCTAAAACCGAAATCAAATAAATCTGAAATAGACATCGTATACTAATTTTTTAAAGTCGTGCAAATATACTACTCTTAATAGTTTTTTAAACACAAACTCTACAACAAAATTTTATCTTTGCATCAAATAAATTGCTTTGAGCCACAATACCCTCTCGCAAATCTTTACACAGACTTCGCAAACGCAAAATCTGCAAGCTGCTATTTCCCAAACCCAAGGGAAAACGCATCTGAAAGGTCTGGTAGGATCTTCGCTATCACTCGTTTTAGCCGAAACCTTTAAAAATGCTGAAAAACCGTTTCTTCTTATTTTCAATGATAAGGAAGAAGCTGCTTTTCACTTGAATGATTTGGAAATTCTCCTGAATGACAAAGACGTTCTTTTTTACCCTGGAAGTTATCGCAGACCCTATCAAATTGAAGAAACAGACAACGCCAATGTACTGCTAAGGGCCGAGGTTTTAAACAGGATCAATTCCAGAAAGAAACCTGCCGTAATTATCACCTATCCCGATGCTTTATTTGAGAAAGTAGTGACTAGAAGGGAGTTGGAGAAAAACACTCTAAAAGTAGCTATAGGCGAACAATTATCCATTGATTTTATCAACGAGGTTCTATTTGAGTACAAATTCAAAAGAGTTGATTTTGTGACAGAACCAGGGGAATTTTCCGTAAGAGGTGGAATCGTAGATGTTTTTTCATTTTCAAATGACGAACCCTACCGTATTGAGTTCTTTGGAGATGAAGTGGATAGTATTAGAACCTTTGATGTGGAGACTCAGTTGTCAACTAATCAAATTAAAAAAATCAATATCATTCCTAATATGGCCAATAAATTCATGGAAGAAACCAGGCAAAGCTTCCTCGAATATATGGCTCAAAAAACGGTGGTTTTCCTCAATAATGCCGACCTACTTTTTTCAAGAACCGATGCTCTTTTTGAAAAAGCCAAGGAAGCCTTTGAAAAACTTTCCAAGGACATCAAACATGCCCAACCAGAGGAATTATTTTGTCATTCCAAATTACTGAAACAGCAATTATTGGATTTTAATTTGGTTGAATTTGGAACATCATCTTTGTTTTCAAACCAAGCAGACCCTATTCTATTCAACACCTCACCACAACCCTCCTTTAACAAACAATTTGATTTGTTGATTGAGAATTTGGATGAATACCATCAAAAAGGGTACACCAATTATATTGCCTGTGTCAGTGAGCAACAAGCCAAAAGATTTCATGATATTTTTGATGACATCAGTGCCCAAAACAACCAAGAGATAGAGCAAAACATTCATTACAAAACCATTGTACTCTCTCTATACCAAGGATTTATAGATCATGACAATAAGATAACCTGCTACACAGACCACCAAATCTTTGAGAGGTATCATAAATTCCACATCAAAAATGGCTATGCAAAAAAGCAAGCCATTACATTAAAGGAATTAACCAATCTGGAAATAGGAGATTATGTCACCCATATTGACCACGGAATTGGACGCTTTGGAGGGCTTCAAAAAATTGATGTAGAGGGTAATAAACAAGAAGCCATCAAATTAATTTACGGGGAACGGGATGTTTTATATTTGAGTATCCACTCTCTTCACAAGATTACCAAATTTAATGGCAAGGATGGTAAGCCTCCTAAAATCTATAAATTAGGTAGTGCTGCTTGGAAAAATCTTAAACAAAAAACTAAAACGAGGGTAAAAGAAGTTGCTTTTAACCTGATAAAATTATACGCCAAACGAAAGCTTAAAAAAGGACACCAATACAATCCAGATAGCTACATGCAACATGAGCTAGAGGCCTCGTTCCTTTATGAGGATACCCCAGACCAAAGTAAAGCCACCGCCGATATTAAAATGGACATGGAAAGCGAAAGACCTATGGACCGTTTGGTATGTGGTGACGTAGGATTTGGAAAAACAGAAGTAGCAATCCGAGCTGCGTTTAAGGCTGTGGATAATGGCAAACAAGTAGCCGTTTTGGTTCCCACAACTATCTTGGCCTACCAACATTACAGAACATTTAAGGAACGTTTGAAGGACTTCCCAGTTACGGTAGATTATGTGAATAGGTTTCGAACTGCCAAAGAAAAACGTACCACTTTAGAAAAACTGGAAAGTGGTGCAGTAGATATCATTATCGGCACCCACCAACTAGCCAATAAAACGGTGAAGTTTAAAAATCTTGGTTTGTTGATTGTGGATGAAGAACAAAAATTTGGTGTTGCAGTCAAAGAGAAATTACGAACTTTAAAGGAGAACATTGATGTATTAACCTTAACCGCAACCCCTATTCCAAGAACACTTCAATTTAGCTTGATGGCCGCCAGGGATTTATCGGTAATTACTACACCTCCACCAAATAGATACCCCATTGAAAGCCACGTTGTCAGGTTTAATGAAGAAACCATAAGGGATGCTGTTAGTTATGAAATTGAACGTGGCGGGCAAGTGTTTTTTATTCACAACCGTATTGAAAACATCAAGGAAGTGGCAGGCCTCATCCAAAGATTAGTTCCTGATTCCAAAGTAGGTGTTGGACACGGGCAAATGGATGGTAAAAAATTGGAAAGCCTCATGCTTGCCTTTATGAATGGTGAATTTGACGTTTTAGTAAGTACCACCATCGTAGAAAGTGGTCTGGATGTGCCTAATGCCAATACCATATTTATCAATAACGCCAACAATTTTGGACTAAGTGACCTGCATCAAATGAGAGGTCGCGTGGGACGAAGCAATAAAAAAGCGTTCTGTTATTTCATCACACCAGATTATTCGGTAATGACCGAAGACGCCCGGAAACGAATCACAGCCTTGGCACAATTCACTGAATTGGGAAGCGGATTCAACATCGCAATGAAAGATTTGGAGATACGCGGTGCTGGAGATTTGCTAGGTGGTGAGCAAAGTGGTTTTATAAATGAAATTGGTTTTGATACCTATCAAAAAATATTGAACGAAGCCATTGAAGAGTTAAAAGACAACGAATTCAAAGACCTCTATCAAGATGACAAAAAATCAAAACAATATGTAAAGGAAGTCACTATTGATAGTGATTTTGAACTGTTGTTCCCAGATGACTATGTCAATAACATTACCGAGAGGTTAAACCTTTACACCAAACTCAATGAGATTAAAACAGATGATGAATTAGAAAAATTTGAAACAGAAATCATTGATAGATTTGGCGATATGCCTACCTCCGTTTCTGATTTGTTTGACAGTGTGCGTTTAAAATGGCTTGCTGCCAAATTGGGACTGGAAAAAGTAATCATGAAAAATGGAAAGCTTGTAGGTTACTTCATCAATGACCAAAAAAGTGGCTTTTATCAAAGTGAAGGATTTACCAAACTATTACAATTTGTGCAAACCCATCCAAGAGCCTGTAAAATGAAAGAAAAACAAACAAGAACCGGATTGCGATTGTTATTGACTTTTGAAAATATCAAGAGCGTCAAACAAGGGCTTTCAGTATTAAAACCCATCTTGGCTCAATAATTGAATCAACTTAAAAAAAGACTTATGAGACCATTAACATACCTCTGCTTATTGCTTCCGTTTTTCATGCTTGGACAACATACGATTTCTGGTAGTTTTTCCCCAGCTGAAGAATTCTCGTATGTTTTGTTGTACCGAGCCACTCCAAGTAAAACTGATTATATTGGTCAAGCCAAGTTATCAGATGACGGTGCTTTCTCTATAGAACTGGATGTCAACCAACCTCAAGGCATCTATAAAATTGTCTACGCCATTCCGCAGGAAGAGAACAACTTTAACTTAATTTATAATGGGAAAGAGGATATCGTAGTCCATTACGATCTAGAAGAAGGCTTGACCGTTTCACAGTCTCAGAACAACATTCTTTGGCTTGATTACATGTCTCATATGATGGCTATTAACCAGCATATCGGCGCTCTGTATTCAAAAGAGCCTGTAGATAAAAAAGCCCTTGAAGAGGTATTTGAGGAGCAAGGAAATATTCAAGAAACATTTGAAAATAAATCTAATGGGTTATTGGTGGAAGCTTTTATCAAGGGGAATAAAATGTATGTCCCAAAAACATATGAGCCCATTTCAGAATATGGAACGCATTTAAAGGCTGAATATCTAAACCATATTGATTTTGAAAATCCGTTGATTCAAAGTTCCGATTTCCTGTTGGACCGTCTCATGGCCTATGTTTTGGAAATGACCCCAGAAAATCCCGATGCCTACAAAAAGGCTATTGACGAAGTAGTTGGAAAAGTTGGGAACCATCAAGAGGTCAAAAAAATCATATTAGAAATGCTCTGGCAAAGTATGACCGAAAAAAGTCAAGATGACGTAGCTAACTATATATCAGACCAATATTTGATGGCAATCGCCAAACAGGAAAAAGACACTTACCTTCTAAAAATGTTGTCTGCCTATAAAAATACCAGTGTTGGTAAAGTTGCCAAAGATTTTAATATTTCCTATGGAATAAATGGAGAATCAGTAACAACCACGCTACATGATTTATCGGGCTACGACTCCTATTTATTAATATTTTGGAGCAGTGGCTGCGGGCATTGTTTGGCCGAGTTACCACAAGTAAAAGCCTTTATGGAAAGCCATCCCAAGGTGGGAGTGGTGGCCTTTGGTCTGGAAGAAGGCTATGCTGATTGGAAAAGTGAAATCAAAAATTATCCCCACTTTTTCCATGCCATCGGTTTGGGGCGATGGGAAAATCCTACTGCCATTGAATATGGTATCAGTTCAACCCCTACTTATTTTGTATTGGATAAAGATAAAAAGGTGCTTTTCAAACCTTATGATTTGGAGGCTGTAAAATCATATTTCAAAGAAGATTAAAAATGATAAAGGGCATCCTTTAAATGTTCCAAGTCAAAGGTTGATCCTTGCTTGACTATGGCAATGATATCAAACCTTACTTCGACATCCAACCCATTTTCGGTAACATATTCATCAACCGCTTTTACAAGGTTTTTAATTTGTTTGGGTTTGACAAAATCTTGAGGATTTCCAAAATCGGTAGTCGATCTCGATTTTACCTCAACAATAGCCAGAACATTCTCCTTTCTGGCAATAATATCCACCTCTGCTCTATCAAAACGGTAGTTGCGTTCTAAAATAGAATAACCCTTCCCTAGCAGATAATCTACGGCGAGTTGTTCTCCCTTTTTTCCTAGTTCATTATGTTTTGCCATCACCAACAAATTACCATTTTTCCTGAAAACAAAAAAGGCACATGAAATCATGCACCTTTTCTTATTTTTAGTTTGAACAGATTAAGTTGGAATTTGCCCACCGTTATCTCCGCCATCGCCACCGCCATCATCGTCTCCGCCGTCATCATCTGATTCACAATCAGACAAGTTGAACTCATCATACATGGCCCAACTGTTCCCGTCAAACTGGTCTCCCAGTGCCCAAGCAGTTTCTCCCCCGGTAGGCCCTTGTACCTCAGCATGTGCTGCAAAACAGTAGTTGTCTCCCACTTCAGAAATCGGGATGATATAAACCACTTCGGTTGACGTTTGTGAAGTGGGCTCGGTAAATTCAAATTGACCAATCTGCGGATTTCCTGCGCCATTTAAAGGCACCCAATCTGATTCACAAATACCTATACTTAAATGGGTCGTTCCGATGGTCCAATCCTCGTTAGTCGTATAAGTAATAATCAGTTGGTCACCATCAACATCAATAGTCACCGAACCAGCAACATGGGTTTGACCAGCAATCAGGTGTGTAATAAAACAATGTTCTCCATCGTTCTCCGGCTCATCAAAAGGAGTTGTTTCCACCTTTTTGGGTTTCTTCTGGGAAGCTCCAATGTTCTCATCACCTAGGGACTCATTGGAACAACCAAGAACTAGGCTTAAAGACATAGCAGTTAACATCAAAGTAATTTTTTTCATGGTATTAGATTTTTGGGTTGTAAGCCTAAGGTACACAACACAATAGATGTTATGAAAATTTTTTCGATGAACCGTACTAATTATAACGTTTAGTGTAGGATTTTTCTTTTATAAATCGTTAAAATACAATGTTTTAGAAACTTCAACTAACTGTCATTCACTTTTAAAGTTTAAAGTAGATCCGTTTTTGCTCACTGTAAGTTCAACTGTTCTTCCCAAGATAAGCGCCCTATTATCATCTTCGTGGCCCGAAGGCATATTAAAGGCAATAGGGAAATCATAATCGGATAAAGCATCCAAAATTAATTGTTCTATTGAGGTTCCCCAAACGGTCGTATTCTTTTTTAATTTGGTCATATCTCCTACAACCACACCCACACAGTGATCAAAATATCCAGCGCGTTTGAGACTTTGAAGCATTCGATCAATATGGTACTTATACTCGCCTATTTCTTCAATAAAAAGAATTTTTCCTGAAGTATCAATACTTGTTTTAGAACCCAACATAGTATGAAGCATAGTCAAATTACCTCCTACCAAAGGAGCCGTGACCACACCCTCCTGATTGTATTGGGAAGCTTCCAAATGATAACTTAATGACTCCCCAAACAAAGCTTTCTTGAAGGTTTCAATGGTTTGATCCAAATCTGTCTGGTCTGCGGTGAGACTGGTACACATCATAGCGTGAATACTTTCTACACCCAAATTATGTATAGCATTGTGGAGGGCGGTAATATCACTATAACCGATAAGCCATTTAGGATGGGCCTTAAACTTAGAAAAGTTTAATTTATCCAAAATCCTTACAGTTCCATATCCACCTCTGGCACACCAGATAGCACTTATGGATGGATCATCCAAAACTTTCTGCAAATCTTCACAGCGTTCATCATCGGTACCAGCAAAATGATTGGCTTGGCTAAAAACATATTTACCAACCACAGCATGAAGTCCCCAACTTTGAAGTAGCTTCTTCGCTCTATTTATCTCAGCTTCCCGGTTTTTTAATATTCCTGATGGGGCCACAATAGCAACGGTGTCCCCTACTTTTAAATATGGTGGTTTTATCAAGGTTTGTGTTTTTAAGTTTGTTGTACTTTGTGCCTTAACTTTAGGGATTCCAAAAGAAAATACCACACAAAACACACTTAAGATTAGGGCTTTTTTTGACATATGGTAAATGTACATTTTTTTTCTAAATCCCTCTCAAAATGCGTACTTTTGCTCTTCTTTAAAACGATTGAATATGTCAAAACGATATACCATTACAGCAGCTTTACCATACACCAACGGACCCATTCATATTGGGCATTTAGCCGGTGTATATGTGCCTGCTGATATTTATGCAAGATACCAACGTATGGTAGGTAATGATGTTGCTTTTATTTGTGGAAGTGATGAGCATGGAGTTCCTATCACCATCAAAGCAAAGAAGGAAGGTGTCACGCCTCAAGATGTGGTAGATAAATACAATGCAATCATCAAAAAATCTTTTGAAGACTTTGGTATTTCTTTTGACAACTATTCACGTACTTCAGCACAAATCCATCACGAAACGGCACAAGAATTCTTTAAAACCTTGTATGATAAAAATGAATTTATTGAAGAGGTTACTGAACAGTTATATGATGAAGAGGCACAACAGTTTTTGGCAGACCGATTTGTAATAGGAACCTGCCCTAAGTGTGGAAATGAAGAAAGCTATGGAGACCAATGTGAGAAATGCGGAACCAGTCACAACGCCACCGATTTAATCAATCCGAAATCGGCCATTACAGGGAACACCCCTATTTTGAAAGAAACCAAACACTGGTTTTTACCACTAGATCGCCATGAAGCATTTTTAAAAGAGTGGATTTTAAAAGGTCATCAAAAAGATTGGAAGCCCAACGTTTATGGTCAAGTTAAATCATGGATTGACGATGGTTTACGTCCGCGTGCCGTCACCAGAGATTTGGATTGGGGAATCCCGGTTCCTGTAGAAGGAGGCGAAGGAAAAGTACTTTATGTTTGGTTTGATGCTCCTATAGGATACATTTCATCCACCAAAGAATGGGCCCAAAGGGAAGGAAAAGACTGGGAGCCTTACTGGAAAGACGAAGACACCAAATTGGTTCATTTTATTGGTAAAGACAATATTGTTTTTCACTGCATTATTTTCCCAAGTATGTTGAAAGCCGAAGGAAGTTATATTCTTCCCGACAATGTACCGGCCAATGAGTTTTTAAATCTAGAAGGGAATAAATTATCTACTTCTAAAAACTGGGCTGTTTGGTTACCAGAATATCTAGAGGAGTTCCCAGATAAACAGGATGTTTTAAGGTATGCCTTAACCGCCAATGCACCAGAAACTAAAGACAATGATTTTACTTGGAAAGATTTCCAAGCAAGAAACAATAACGAATTGGTAGCCATATTTGGAAATTTCATCAATCGTGTGGTGGTCTTAACCAACAAATATTACCAAGGTGTGGTACCAACACCCGCACATTTAACTTCCATTGATGAAGAAACTTTAGCTGCTGTTAAAGCATATCCAGCAGTTATTGCCAGCTCCATTGAACGCTACCGTTTCAGAGAGGCCAGTCAAGAATTGATGAATTTGGCCCGTCTTGGAAACAAATACTTGGCAGATGAAGAGCCTTGGAAAAAAATCAAAGAAGATGAAGAACGCACCAAAACGATCATGTTTGTAGCACTTCAAATTGCATCAGCGCTAGCTGTAGTTAGCGAACCCTTCTTACCTTTTACCTCTGATAAATTAAAGAAAATATTAAAGGTGGAAACGGGTGACGTTCAAACCTTATGGGATGAGATCGTTAACAAAGACATTTTAATTCCTGCTGGACATCAAATTGGAGAAGCAGAATTGCTTTTTGGAAAAATTGAGGATGCCGAAATCCAAAAACAGTTAGACAAATTGGAAGCCACAAAGAAAGCTAACGAGGCTGCTAATAAAACAGTAGAACCTCAAAAGGAAGAGATCACTTTTGATGATTTTACCAAATTGGATTTACGCGTTGGAACCATCCTTGAAGCAGAAAAAATGCCTAAGGCGAAAAAGTTATTGGTTTTAAAAGTAGATACTGGGATTGATGTGAGAACCATTGTTTCGGGAATAGCCGAAAGTTTCACTGCTGAAGAAGTGGTTGGAAAAAAAGTGACTGTGTTAGTTAATTTAGCACCACGTGCCTTAAGAGGCGTTGAAAGTCAAGGAATGATTTTAATGACCGAAAACGCTGAAGGGAAATTGGTATTTGTCAACCCAGATATGGATCAAGTAGAAAATGGATTGCAGATCAGTTAAAAAATGGATTACAAATCACATTGGAATAAAGTTTATAACAACAAAGTAGATGAAGAACTGGGTTGGTTTGAATCTGATCCAAAAATGACCTGGAAACTTATTGAAGCTTGCCAATTAGACAAGCATGCCCGAATTTTAAATGTTGGCGCAGGGACTTCCAGACTTATTGATTTACTCATTGAAAATGGTTTTGATAATACCATTGCCAATGACCTTAGCGATTCAGCTTTAAGCAAGCTTCAAAGGCATATTTTAGATACATTTCAGGTCCATCTTGAATGTATTGTAGACGATTTAACGGCACCTGAAAAACTAACTAAAATAGCACCGGTTAATCTTTGGATAGACCGTGCTGTTTTACATTTTTTCCTGACAAAAGAAGAACAAGATTCTTATTTTAACCTAATCAAAACCCTAGTAGCGTCAAAAGGTTTTGTCATCATTGCTGTTTTCTCATTAGATGGAGCAGACACATGCAGCAACCTACCATTACACCGCTATGATGCCCATATGCTACAGGAAAAATTGGGAAGTGAATTTCAACTTCTTTCCAGTTTTAACCATACCTTTATAACACCTAGTGGTGCTGAACGCCCCTATATTTATACCTTATTTCAAAGAAACTAATGTCTGTTTTAAAATACATTACACAATTAACCAATCTTCCAGAAGTTTCGGTTAAAAATACGATTTCCCTTTTAGAAGAAGATTGCACGATTCCCTTTATATCAAGGTACAGGAAAGAACGTACAGGAAATTTAGACGAAGTTCAAATTGCTGACATTGTCAAATTCAAAGAGCAGTTTGCGACTTTAGAAAAAAGGAAGGAGACCATTTTAAAAGCTCTAATAGAGCAAGAAGTCCTAACTCCTGAATTGGAGCAGAAAATTAAACAATCTGAAGACCTTACAACTCTGGAGGACCTTTATCTTCCGTATAAAAAAAGCAGAAAAACCAAAGCTGAGAAAGCCAGACAAAACGGTTTGGAGCCCCTAGCTAAAATGATTATGGCCCAAAACACCCATGATCTGGACTATACGGCTCAGAAATTTGTAAACGGAGATATCCAAGATGTGGAAGAAGCCTTGGAAGGTGCCCGACATATTATTGCCGAATGGGTAAACGAACGAACCGATTTCAGAAATCAAATCCGGTATCAATTAGAGCGGTTTGCCAGCATTACAACCAAGGTTATTAAATCTAAAAAAGAAGACGAAAACGCACAGAAGTTTAGAGATTACTTTGATTGGAATGAGTCCTTAAGTCGTATTCCATCCCATAGGTTACTGGCTATATTAAGATCAGAATCAGAAGGCTTTATTAGGATAAAAATTGAGATAGATGATGAGCGGGTTTTGGATAACATGGAAAGCCGATTGATCAAATCAAAAGGGGATTGTTCGCAACAAATTGAATTGGCCATTGCTGACGCCTACAAGCGCCTATTATTCCCATCGTTATCAAATGAAGCACTTCAAAATGCGAAAGCCAAAGCTGATGATGCTGCTATTACCGTCTTTGCCAAAAACTTAAAGCAATTATTATTGGGGTCACCGCTAGGTGAAAAACGGGTTTTGGCTATAGATCCTGGGTTCAGGACCGGATGTAAAATTGTGTGTTTGGACGAACAGGGTAATTTGAAACATAATGAGACCATTTACCCCCATCCGCCCAAAAACGATTTTACAGGAGCCATCAAAAAAATAAGCACGCTCTCTGAAGCTTACAGAATTGAAGCCATTGCCATTGGAAATGGTACTGCTTCTCGAGAGACCGAAAGTCTTATTAGAAAAATTAGGTTTAAAAATGACATGCAAGTTTTTGTAGTAAGTGAAGCGGGAGCTAGTATTTATTCAGCATCAAAAATTGCAAGGGACGAATTTCCAAATTACGATGTTACCGTAAGAGGAGCCGTTTCCATTGGTCGTCGCCTTCAAGATCCATTGGCTGAATTGGTTAAAATTGAGCCTAAAAGCATTGGCGTTGGTCAATACCAACATGATGTGGATCAAACCAAATTAAAACAGGAACTAGATCGCGTAGTAGAGAGTTGTGTAAACGCCGTCGGGGTAAATATCAATACCGCCAGTAAATCCTTATTGAGTTATGTCTCAGGAATTGGCGAAAAAATGGCTGAAAACATTGTGAATTACCGTTCTGAAAAAGGAGCCTTTTCAAGCAGAAAAGATATTTTGAATGTCCCTCGATTGGGAAATAAAGTCTTTGAACAAGGCGCTGGATTTCTAAGAATCAAGGATGGTGATAATCCGCTGGACGATTCTTCAGTACACCCAGAAAGTTATAGGATCGTTGAACAAATGGCAAAGGATTTAAATAAAACGGTCAAAGATTTGATAGGAAACACAACCTTAATCAAACAGATTATACTCAAGAACTATATCAAAAAAGACATTGGTTTACCTACCCTAGAAGACATTGTAAAAGAATTGGAAAAACCAGGTTTAGACATTCGTGAAGAAGCTAAAGTCTTTACCTTTAATCAAAATATCAAAACCATTGATGATCTACAGGAAGGTCAGCTACTACCGGGAATTGTTAATAATGTAACCAATTTTGGTGCCTTTGTGGATATCGGCATTAAGGAAAGTGGTCTTATTCATATTTCCAATCTTTCTGATGGGTATGTAAGTGATGTGAATGAATATGTGCACCTTCATCAACAAGTCATTGTCAAAGTTTTGGAGGTTGATAAATCAAGAAAACGTATTCAACTAAAATTGCATAAATAAGGTATGTTAAAAATTGCTTATCATCCTATTTATAAGCATCCTTTACCTAAAGGCCATCGGTTTCCTATGGAGAAATATGAATGGCTTCCCGAGCAATTATTACATGAAGGCACCTGTACCCCAGACAATTTTTTTGAGCCTTCAGACTTGGAAAACCATAATCCAATTTTAGCGGTTCACGATGCCGAATATTTCTATGATTTATTGAATGTTACCTTAGACCAACAAGCTGCGAGAAAAATAGGCTTCCCTTTAAGTCGAACCTTGGTCCAAAGGGAAATCATGATAGCGGATGGCACCATTAAGGCCAGTCAATTTGCTTTAAATCATGGAATAGCCATGAATATTGCTGGAGGAACACATCATGCTTATTCTAATCGAGGAGAAGCCTTTTGTCTACTCAACGACCAAGCCATTGGCACACTATATTTATTGAATCATCAATTGGCAAAACGGATTTTGATCGTTGACTTGGATGTACACCAAGGTAACGGTACAGCCGAAATATTCCAGAATGAACCAAGGGTCTTTACCTTCTCCATGCATGGAAAAAACAATTATCCATTTAAAAAAGAACAGAGCGATTTGGATATTGAATTGGAAAATCAGACAGGTGATAAAGCCTACCTGAACATACTCAAGCAAACCCTTCCCCAACTAATTGAAAACCATCAACCAGATTTTATATTTTATTTGTCTGGAGTCGATATTATAGCTTCCGACAAACTAGGCAAATTAGGCATAAGCCTTGAAGGTTGTAAAGCAAGAGATCGATTTGTTTTGGAAACCTGCAAACAATATCAACTTCCCGTGATGTGTAGTATGGGAGGTGGTTATTCTCCTGATATTAAAATCATTGTAGAAGCTCACGCTAACACCTATAGGTTAGCTCAAGAACTCTTTTTTTAGCTTTTAATTTAAATTTATTCTAACAATTTGGGGCATAAAAATTATGTAACTTTACTTAAAACAAGATGATATGCTTACTAAAAACATAGAAAAGGCCCTAAACAATCAAATTAAAATTGAAGCAGAATCCTCGCAAATATATTTGGCAATGGCATGTTGGGCCGAGGTAAAAGGTTTGGAAGGAGTTGCTGGTTTTATGTATAAACAATCTGATGAAGAGCGCGAACACATGCTTAAGTTAGTTAGGTTTGTTAACGAAAGGGGTGGTCATGCACAAATTTCTGCCTTAAAGGCTCCAAACGTAACTTTTAATTCTTTTAAGGAAATGTTTGAAAAACTGTTTGAACATGAAGTTTTTGTATCTGAAAGCATCAACGAACTTGTTCATATCACCCTTCAGGAAAAAGACTATTCCACGCATAACTTTTTACAATGGTATGTTTCTGAACAAATAGAGGAAGAAGCCATGGCGAGAACTATTTTAGATAAGATCAACATGATTGGAAATGATAAAGGTGGTTTGTATTTATTTGACCGAGATATTCAACAATTAACAGTGAGTTCGGCATCTTCCACATCACCTGAATAAATTTAACATTTAAATTTATTTAGATTTAATCAAAATAAATTAGATTTGCCTCGGAATTAATCATTTGCATTATTGTGGGGAAAAAGAAGGAGAAGAAAAAGCAGAAAAAAGCGCTCAAAAAACTTCATGAAGCTGGTATTATTAATGCCAACAAAGTAAAGAGCAAATGTTGTGAAAAATATAAAAAAGGAGAAAAGAAAAGGTGCTCGAAATGCCCCTGTTTTGATCTCTTAAAAAATGTCGCATAAATTAAAAGAGCCTTAGAAAATTCTAAGGCTCTTTTCTTTGAACACCTACTTTCCTGAAAAGATTTCCTTCAACTGGGTAACCACATTTCCATTTCCAGATACTGTGATTTCACCAATCTTATCGGCAATCTTTTCAACGTATTCCATCTCCTTTAACTTGAACAACATCTCGTTCTCTTCCATCAATTTCGCTGTGTTGAGCAAGCTTCGGGTTGCAGCAGTTTCTTCACGCCTTGTAATAACATTGGCTTGTGCTTTCTTTTGTGCAACCAATACTTGGTTCATGATATCCTTCATATCACCTGTCAGAATCACATCCCTGATGCCACAGTTCAAAAGGATAACACCTAGTTTGGCCACATCTGATTTAACACTCTCAAAAACAGCTTTCGCAATATTCTCTTTGCGTTCTAAAAGTTCATCCAAGGTGTAAGCACCTACATAAGCTCTCAACGCCAACTGCATAATCACATACAATTGCTTTTCATAATCTTTGTTTTCCAACAAGGCCTTTTCCACATCTTTAACTTTATACTGTGTATAAAAGTTAATACGGATGGCTGCCTTGTCTTTGGTCAACAATTCCTGACCAGAAACTTCCAATTGTAATTGACGCATATCGACTTTGGCAATTTTGATTGAGGTGTCGTTCCTCCAGAATCTATAAGTACCACCCGCAAGTGTCTTTACATATTCATCATCTACCAAAAGCACTGCTTTTTCATAAGCTGCTACATCAAATGTTCTAATGTATTTGTTTACCTCTAAATTGCTGAACAAAGCCTTATCTATCTTTTCTGTGATATAGATCTTGCTCAAATCGGCACGTACAAATTCACGTTCAATCAAACCTTTCCAGTACACATAACGTCCTGCTGCATGAAGAGTTTTGAAATTTCCGTTTTCATAAACTAGCACCAATTCGCCATCTTTAACTTCCACTACTTCCAAAAGCGCCTCCAAAGTCTTGTCTTTAAGTAAAATTTCGAGTGCTATTGGAGCAGAAAAGATACTAGCCAGGTTATATACAACCACTTGCTGTCTAAATCCTACCCAATGGGTTCCCTGAGTGATTACACGAATATAATCACCATTTTTAAAAACCAAACCTACCTTACCGGCATTGATTCTTACTCGTTTCATGTTCATTCATTTTTAAATTAAACAACTGATTTTGACAAATCCTGTAACGGAGGCTGTCCACTTCAATCTCACGTTGAAGTTTATTTTCAATTCATTTTTCCTTTTTTAAAAACAGTAGATAGCAAATCATCTATCGGGCACGGGATAAAAAGTGGGTACACGGTTGGAAGTTCGTTTTTCGGCATTGGGAAATTTCAAACATTCCAAAAAGAATGGTTTCTATTTCTGAACACCTTAAAGGAACAACTACTCGTAGTAACCTATCCAATTATTCAAAGTACATTCTAGATTGCTTGTTAACCCTAAAGTTTTAAAGCGAACTTGCCATCTACCATTTTTGGTTATCAGTTTTACAAGATGATAAGCTTTGGTGTTGATGGATTATAAGTCCATAAACTACATTAAAAGTGTAGTGCTCTGCCGTTGAGCTACAAAAGCCATGGATGTCTCCAAGCTTAAGACCGGACTCGAACCGGCACCCTCTAAAGAGCTAATGTTCTAACCAGACTGAACTACGGAGCCATTTTAAAATATCTTTGTGGCTCCGGTGGGATTCGAACCCACGACCTATAGCGTGTCAACTATTTTTTGGTTAATAGTCAAAACCTCCAAGTCTGGTTGGATATAAAAGGGTCATACGAAACCGCAACCTTCTATACAATAGTGCCATACAGAAACACCCAACAAGACCAGCTTGATATTATCTCCTGCGTAGGCAGGAAGTTTTTTAATGAACTATTCATTTAAGGAACATACAGGAATTGAACCCGCAACTTTCCGAGAGACAGTCGGGTGCTCTACCTTTTGAACTACCCTCCTATTTTTAGTGTGGGAATTGAAGGATTAGTTCGCAAGTCTTCTATCTATTTTCCAATCGTGCTCATGAATGCTTTGCATTTCGAACCTCCTAAGCAAAATGCAACAAGTTTTAGCTCAAAATCAATATTTAATATTGTTGATTCGCTGAATGCATAAATGCATTTCAGACAGTTTCAGCACTCCAACGCTGACTAATTCCCGAGAATTCCCCAGCATTTAGGCCGGGGATTACAACAAGCCGTTTAGTCTATTTTTAAACCAACCGTTTGAAGCTTCTTTTTCCTTTTCTAACTCTTTTTTCTCTTCATTTTCTTTAACACGCTCTTTATTATTTCTCTCCTTTCTTTTTTTATCTACACGTGTTAAAACGTCATCTACATAGTAAGAAAAATCATTATTCATACTTAGTTGCTTCGCTTCTTTCAAAGCATCTTGAGCAGCTTTATAGTCTTCTTGAGCTTCCATGATATAGCCTTGATACAAGGCTATTAATGCTCTATCAATACCTTTAACATCTTTAGCATAATCAATCACTTTTTGAGCCACATCATAATCATGGTTGTTAATTAAAACCATGATGTAATCAGGGTATACATAAGATGCTTCTATATTGATTGCGATAGCCTTTTCAAAATAACTTTTTGCTATCTCATAGTCATTCAATTGCTCACTGTAAACTTTACCCATTAGGTGTAACCCTCGTACATTTTCTGGATCGTAAGACAGTGCATAATTTAAAGCCTCCACTGCTTTCTCCAATTCATAGGGATAATTCTCTATGGCTCGAAACAGATACATGTTATTTAAATTTGTTTCCATTTTCTTTAGTTTTAATAATAAATACTTCTGCAAGCTTACAGTACAAATCCTGTAAGGTGCTAACTGTTTGGATAGTTGTATCCTAAAATGAATGCGTAGGAAATCAATCCGAAACGGTAAATCTATTTGCTTCGGATCTCTTGTGGAAAGTTCTACAGAAAATACCGAAGCCAACTGAATGATCCATGATCACCCTTTTGTATTGTAATTGCTATAAGCTTTAACATGGCTTCTTAAGTTTTTATAAATATTATTTATTTTGACAGTTTGTTTATTGAAAACTGCGGTGCAAAGATGAAAACAAATTTTTAAAATCCAAACAAATTTTTGATTTTAATTTACTGATTATCAATGCTTTATAATGTTTTTAGACATAGTTATTCCTGTCCGCTTATGGCAGATAAATAGAGCTTAATGGCAACATACTGTCTCTCAATTGCTTACTCTTCAATTGCTGTATTCTTACTTTTTAAAATCTTGTTCCAAATTCTTCAAAAATTTTTTCATAAAAAAAGCGCCCAATACCTTGGACGCTTCTAAATCTATATATGTTTCTAACTTAAGTCAATAAAAAAATCAGTTTGAAATAGATACATAACGCCCTTTTCTTTGTGGATTACTTGATTCAATCCCACAAAAATCACACTGCTGTAAATACAGTGGTCCAGTTGCTTTATGTATACTTAAATTTCTCATTAGTTCTGCAAATATCATAAAAATCAGGATACTTACAAATTTATCTTTCTAAGCTGAATTTCTACTAGCATTGATATTTCCAAATAAGGAACGGGTCACCAATTTTTCGAAAACCTCTATTTTCTCTTTATCTGGATCTCCCTCTTTCTGCATTTCTTGAATCTTTTTCAGGGCGTATTGCTGTATGGTCAAAAGAGGTAATACAATGGATTCCCTTATGGCTATAGAAGCCTTCCCTGAAGGTTCTTCCTGCATTAATTCTGAATACCCTGTCAACTTCAAAATAAGTCGCTTGGAGGTTTCAGATTCCTCATAGATGATTTTCCAAAATTCCCCAAACTCAGGATCATCAGCCATGTATTTGGTTAGATCAAAAAAGGATTTGGATAAGGACATCATACTGTTTTCGATCAATGTTTTGAAAAAGCTAGATCCCTTATATAATTCCACGACTTTATCAAACTCACCAGCATCTTCATAATGTTTCAATGCTGTTCCAACTCCATAAAATCCGGGAACATTTTGTTTTAACTGACTCCAACTACCTACAAATGGAATAGCCCGTAAATCTTCAAATACCAGTTCAGAAGACTTTCCTCGCTTGGAAGGTCTACTTCCTATATTTGTTTTGGCATAATATTTAAGTGTACTCATGCGCTCCAAATAAGGCACAAATTTTGGGTGCCCTTTAAAGTCTGAATACGCCTTATAACTTCTTTTTGCCAAATCATCCATCACTTCAATATGTTCTTGTGACATAGCTAAACTTTCACCGTGCAATTTATTCTGGATTCCAGAACTGATTAATTGCTCCAAGTTATACTGGGATGAATCTAAAGTTCCAAAATTGGAACTGATGGTTTGTCCTTGAATGGTTAACTGTACTTCCTTGTCCTCAATAGTTGGCCCCAATGAAGCATAGAATTGATGGGTTTTACCTCCACCACGAGCTGGTGGTCCACCACGACCATCAAAGAAAATCACCGTTACATCATATTTTCTTGAAACCTCTGTCAAACGTTCTTTAGCTTTAAAGATTCCCCAATTGGCCATAAGATATCCACCGTCTTTAGTACCATCAGAGAAACCTAACATAATAGTTTGCTTATTGCCTCTTTTCTTTAAATGTGCCGCATATTGCGGATTGGTATAAAGTTCCTCCATGACTGCAGGTGCATTTTCCAAATCCTCGATAGTTTCAAATAATGGTCCAATATCTACTGTGAGGTCATCATGGAAAGCCACCAATTTTAACATAGCCCAAAGTTGCATCACATTTAGGGTAGTCTGGTTGTTACTGATGATATATCTATTGGCTGCCCTTTCCCCATTTTCTTCTTGAATGGTTTTAATAACCTTCATAGTCTCCAATGTTTTTAAAACATCTTCATCTTCAAAAATGGACAAATCAATTTTCCCCTTGATATTAGAGAGAATTTTTACTTGTTCCTGCTCAGTTAAATCATGGTAATTCTTTGGGAAAATATCACTTCCTGTTTCAAGAAGTTTATCCACCATATCGTTGAATACCTTCGCGTGTGCTCTACTATCTTGACGAATGTCTAAATTGGCAAAATGGAAACCGAAAAGATGTACTTTATTGATCAAACTGTTTACCTGATCGATATACAAGCTTTGATGCTCCTTGATTAAAGTCTGTTTGATGTTTTGTAAAATGGATTTAAATTCCTGTACGTCCATAGCTTTTGGGTTCTTACCCTCACACATAGGTATGATTTTGCTTTCCAGTTCTGACACCTTATCTTCCACACCTCTAAAAGTCAAGCGTCTTTTTAACCTACGAACATCTTTATAGTAGTTTCTTAAAATGCTCTCTTTAAGCCTTTGAGCGACTTTCAAGGTAATTTCTGGAGTTACAAATGGATTTCCATCTCGGTCTCCCCCAGGCCAAAATCCTATGTTGATGACTTCATTTTCTAAAACCTCATCTTCAAAAATATTCTGTTGGATGTAGTCATATATTTTTCCGAAGGAATGATAGAATACATTCTGTAAGTACCACATCAAGCTTACGGCCTCATCATAAGGTGTAGGTTTGTGGTGTTTAAAAAATGGTGTTTTACCCAACTGGGCCAACAAGTCATTTATTTTTAAAAGGTCATTGTCTTCAATAGCCTCAGAAAGATCTGTGATAATTCCCAATACCTCGCCAGGATAAAATTGCGTAGGATGCGCTGTTAAAACAATACGCACCTTAAACTCCCGAAGGTATTTTTTTAGTTCCTCCAACTTGTTTTCGGCACGGGCAGATCCTTTTAAACTTCTTAAGGTACCTATTCCATCCATGTTATTTACAATGGGAAAAGCAGCATCTTCAATGGCATCAAATAAAACCACCTGTCTTTCAATATACTGAATGAATCTAAAAAGTAAATTTAATTGGCTTTCTTCATTTCTTCTACCTTGATACTTTTTAAAGAAGGTCTCAACAATTGTTGTTGGATTATCTCCATTCTTAAACCCTTTTTCACAGGTTTCATGAAACAACGGTAAGAGGACTCCCGTTTTTGAAATGGTATCAAAAGGCAGCGTCATAAAAATACTGTTGTAAATATGATATTTGGATAAGACGTTTTGTTTAAAGCGTGTTAATTTTGGTTGTTGTGTAGACATAAAATATGCTTGGTTTTTCATAAAATTAAGAAAGCTTTGGCAAAGGCTCAAGTCGATTTAAATATTTTAAGTATAAAATAACGTTACAACGATTTCGAAACCCGACTTAGAAATAAAAAAGGAGGCCCTAAGACCTCCCTTTCATTTAAAAATAACATACGTCTATTTACTAAGCATCAATAATTCATTGCAAATTATTTCTGTAATATACCTCGTTTCGCCATCCTTCGTTTCATAACTTCTCGAGGTTAATTTCCCTTCAACAGCAATTTCCTGTCCCTTGTTTACATAATTTTCAACAACTTTTACGAGTCCGTTGCGAACTACCACATTATGCCAATTGGTGCGTTCTACTTTGTTTCCCATTTTGTCTTTGTAGCTATCATCTGTAGCCAAAGAAAATTTTGCCATTTTAGCTCCATCACCAAAAGTGATAATTTCTGGGTCTTGCCCTAATCTTCCAATCAACTGTACGTTGTTTCTAAGTGAGTTCATAATAATTTAATTTTACGGTTAAACAGTTAATACTATCGAGTTCTTATGTTTCGACAAGGCAAAGATGATTTGATTGATAGTGATTATACGGTAGTTACCTATTTAAATTCGTTTGTAAATGTTTGTAGTCGTTTGTAAACGATTAAGTTTTTATTCTAAAATTGTACTTTAGCCCCATGAAACGCTGGTTAAGCTATATTATTCCCTTTACCAAAAAGGTGTCATCTTCTCATAATGGTATTTTGGAAATTACTTGGTATAATGGAAAAAAACATCTCAACACCCAAAACACCAATTACTCTTATGGCTCTTTGCAACGTATTTTAAAAACCGGTTTACGGCAATTAAACATAGAAGGTTGTCAACATATTTTATTACTTGGTTTGGGAGGTGGCTGTGTGATAGAAACCCTTCGAAAAGACTTTGACTATCAAAATAAAATAACAGCTGTTGATATCGACCCAACCATGATTTCCATCACGAAAGAAGAATACGGGTTGCAGGAAAATGAGTTCTTGGAATTGATTTGCATGGATGCACATGAATTTGTTTCGAATGCAACTTCAAAATTTGACCTTATCATTGTTGATATTTTTGTCGATGATCAAGTACCGAAACTATTTTTAGAACGCCCCTTTTGGTCAGAACTAGTCCATCGTTTTTCAAAACAGGGACAATTACTATTCAATGCCTCCTTGAACGGAAATTCCAAGAATTTAAAAGCCATAGAAGAGATCTTAAATTCCAATGGTTTCCATTGCCAATGGTTAAACAAAGTTAACGGCACAAACACTTTACTATTAGGGAAGAAATAGTTTAGGAAAATTCGCTATCTTGAATAACTAAACGCGCTTCCTCCATGAAAAAATATGGTCTTCTATTTGCTCTTTTGTTTTCGTTTCATTTGAGTGTTAATTCGCAATCAAAAGTAACCACGGCAGATTCTATTACTTCATACTTAGAAAGAATTGTTAAAGAGAATAACCTGCCTGGAATGAATTTCACCTATGTGAGTGATGATGGATGGCATCATGATTTTTCAGTAGGCTTGTCGGACGTTGAAAAAGAAATTCCACTAACTACTAAAAACACTTTTTTTTCTGGCAGCATTGGAAAAACCTATGCAGCAACCATCATTTTCCAATTGATTGACGAACAAAAACTGGCATACGACCAGTTGTTTAAAAGCTATTTTCCTGAAATAGATTGGTTATCTAAGCTACCAAATATCGATGAGATTACCATCGAGATGCTTCTTACCCATAGCAGTGGTTTGCCAAGATATGTTTTGCTTCCCGAAATATGGAGCCAACTTCATGAAAACCCTGATAAAGTATGGAACTACGAAGATCGCTTATCAGTTATTTTTGATAAGGAACCTATTCACGAAGCTGGAAAGGGATTCGCTTATTCAGACACCAATTACATCTTATTAGGAATGCTTATTGAAAAGTTAACCAACAAGCCTTATTACGAACTCATTCAAGAAACCATTTTGACACCTTATGAATTAAGCTCCACTTATCCATCCCTAAAAAGGGACATGCCAAATTTGGCTGTGGGTTATTCTAAAATGCCCCCAAGTTTTATGGTTCCTAACAAAACAGTAACCGATGGTTCTTATATTTTTAATCCCCAATTTGAATGGACAGGAGGCGGATTTGCATGTACCGTTTCAGATTTAGCTCAATGGGCAACCATCTATTATACGGGTAAATTATTTTCTGACCTGGCTTTGAAAAGAATTCAAAACTATTCTCCAGAGGATTTTAAGAATGGGAAACCCATGGTCTATAGTATGGGAAGCTTTGTCTTCAATACACCCTATGGCATTGCATATGGCCACTCTGGCTTTATGCCCGGATTCAATTCCATTTTTATGTATTACCCCGAATTGAAAATAGGTGCTGCCATCCAAAGCAATTGTGACTATGTTGAATCCAAAATCCGATTACATGACTTAATGAATCAATTGATTGGAATTGTAAAATCTAACTAGATATGGCAAAAAACTGTTTGGAATGTGATGAAAAAATTGTGGGACGCATCGACAAGAAGTTTTGTAGTGATGCCTGCCGAAATGCCTACAACAACAAACTAAACAAGGACTCAAAAAACCTCATCAGGAATGTCAATAACAGATTGAGAAAAAACTATCGTATTTTGGAATCCTTGAACCCCAATCAAAAATCAAAAGCCTCCCGCTCAAAACTCATAGAAAAAGGATTTGATTTCAATTACGTTACCACCATCTACACTACCAAAGCTGGAAAAACCTATTATTTTGTATACGATCAAGGATATTTGCCATTGGAAGATGATTACTATGCCTTAGTAAAAAGAGAAAATTAGATTGTAACAAATAGACAAAAACAATCACTTATCCTAAAAATACCACCAATGAAAATCTTTCTTTCTGGAACTCCTTGGCCTGTTATTATCATTATCGCTGGTTTCGTTATTGCTATTATCTTAACACAAGTATTTAGCGCCAAAAATGTCATTTTAAGAACCCTTAAAAGACTTCCAAGTAGATCAATTAATGGTGTTAAATCCAATGAATTTGTAAAAATACATGGCAAAGCACTCCACGCCAACGAGCCCCTTTTGGCACCATTAAGCCGAAGGAAATGTGTCTTTTATAGTATTAAAATTGAGCAGAAAAAAGGTAGTGGCAAAAACTCCCATTGGAAGACCTTGGTGCAAGAAGAACGCTATCAGGATTTTTTTGTGGAAAAAAATGGTGAATTACTGCTTATAAAACCCACTAAAAACCCTCTAAATTATATCAATTATTTAGTTACGGATAAAGAAACAGACTCTGGAACTTTTAATGACCCAACCCCTGAATTTGAAAGGCTATTATCTCAATACGGCATTAGCAGCACAGGGCTATTTGGCTTCAATAAATCACTAAGGTATACTGAAGGAATTATATCGGTGGGAGAACGCATTACAGTAGCGGGGAAAGTTTTTTGGAAAACACTTAATGAGCCCATTCCAGAATATCCCTATTCAAAAATTGCGCAATTAGAAGCTGATGGCAAACAAAAAATAATCATAACCGATCTACCCGAAGCACAAAAAACGACTATCTAAACAATAGATCATTTCCAATTATGCCCCCTTAATTTCATGGCGGCTTTTAGGATGTCTTTTTGGCTAATTTGACCAACCAATTTTCCACCTTCCAATATGGGGAATCGTCTTACTTTAGAATCCAAAAACTTTTTAGCCGCATCAAAAACATCCATATTGGCATCAATGGTTTCTACTTCAGTCACCATTCTGCTTCCAACATCATCCTGCATCATAGGCATGTTATAATATCTGCTGTCACTTATCTGTTTTAGGCAATCTCCTTCTGAAATAATTCCCACCAATTCATTGTTGTCATTTACTACAGGTCCCCCCGATATTTTATGAACAATTAATGCTGAAATAACCTCCTCAACAGATTGCTCTGGCCTAAAGGTTACAAGCTCTTTGGTCATGTAATCACTCACCTTGATAGGGTCCTGTAACATCATGTTTTGTTGCTCTTTTTGGGTTTGCCTTCTTGCCCCTTGAAAACTTTTAATTCCCATAAGTCTGATTTTGAGTTTCTTAAATATACCTTTTTTTTATGAGCATTCCTAAGAAATATTATTAACAGCCATTTTGTATATAATTTGCTTATTTTTATAGGAACTAACTTTCATTCCACCCATGTTAAGAAAAATCATTTCCATTCTTCTGATAGTTTTGGCTATCTATTGGAGTTTTAAAGCTTTGTTACCTAACACCATTTCAACAAAAGATGCCGCTTCCAATCAATTTTCAACGGCACGAGCTTTAGAAAAGTTAAAGCCCATGAGCTTAGCGCCACACTTTTTAGGAAATAAAGAGCATGAAAGCGTGAGAAACTATTTAGTGGACGAGTTGAGAGCCCTTGGTTTAAAACCAGAAATTCAGGAAGGTTATTCCATGAGCCAATGGGGGAATTTAGCAAAAGCTAAAAACATCCTAGCCAGGATAAAAGGCTCCCAAAACACCAAGGCATTGTTGTTGTTAAGCCATTACGATAGCAACCCTCACTCTTCCTTAGGGGCCAGTGATGCCGGTTCTGGAATTGTAACGATCCTGGAAGGTATTCGAGCCTACATGGCTGATGGTAAAAAGCCAAAAAACGATATTATTATTCTTTTTTCTGATGGAGAAGAGCTTGGATTAAACGGCGCCGATATTTTTGTCAACCAACATCCATGGGCTAAAGATGTAGGGTTGGTTCTCAATTTTGAGGCCCGAGGAAGTGGCGGCCCTAGCTATATGCTGGTAGAGACTAATCAAGGAAATAGTCTATTAATGAAAGGTTTTGTGGAAGCTCATCCAGAATATCCCGTGGCAAACTCCCTCGCATACAGTATTTATAAAATGCTTCCCAACGACACCGATTTAACCCGGTTTAGGGAAGATGGAAATATTGATGGTTTCAATTTCGCATTTATAGGGGACCATTTTGACTATCACACCGCATTGGACAATTTTGAAAGACTGGACAGAAATACCTTAGAACACCAAGGCAGTTATTTTATGCCGCTTTTATCCTATTTTTCTCAAGCAGATCTCACCCAATTAAAAAGTAACGACGACCACATTTATTTTAATGTTCCCTTTTTAAAGACAGTTACTTACCCTTTCTCATGGATTTGCCCTATGTTAATTATTGCCTTTGGGCTCTTTCTATGGCTTTTAATTTATGGCTTTAGGAATCAAAAGCTATCTGGTAAATGGCTAGGAAAAGGGTTTTTAGCATTTTTTGGAAGTTTGATGCTGTCTGGGGGAATCGGTTTTTTTCTTTGGAAACTTATGCTATCCATTTACCCTCAATATGGTGAAATCCTTCATGGCTTTACTTATAACGGCTATACCTATATTGCAGCATTTATTTCTTTGGCAATGATGATAAGTTTCTTTATCTACTCTAAGTTTCATACAGAGACTAAATTAGCTAGTTTGTTCGTCGGGCCCTTAACCTTTTGGCTCTTAATATGTACTATAGCAGCCTTTGCCTTAGAGGGAGCAAGCTTCTTTATTATTCCTGTTTATTTCGGCCTTTTAAGCCTCTTTATCATGCTCAGGCAACAAAAACCAAACCTCATACTATTGGCGTTACTGACCGTTCCGGTGCTCATGATTATGTCACCATTTGTAAAAATGTTTCCAGTAGGTTTAGGCTTAAAAATTCTTTTTGTAAGCTGTATTTTGACCGTCATGATTTTTGGGTTGGTTGTTCCTGTTCTGGGATCCATAAAACATAAAAACAGGTTTACAATCGTGTTTGGAGTACTAACTCTATGGCTTTTATTCTCGGCTCATTTTAACTCTGATTTTTCTGAAGATAGACCTAAACCCAATAGTTTAGTATATCTATTGGATTCCGACACACATACAGCCCAATGGGCCACTTATGACCATTTGCTTGATGACTGGACGCAAAACTACATCTCTCAAGAAAAAATGGAGGTTCAATCAGAAAACCAAAATGTATTTGCGAGCAAATACAGCACGGGTCTAACTTATACACACAAAGCTCCAGTAAAAATGATTCCAGAACCTACTATTGAGTACATTCAGGATACGATAATAAATGGCTTTAGAAATATTGAACTCATTATGATTTCAAATAGATCTGCCGAGAGAATTGAAGTATTCTCAGACTCCACTTCTGTTTTCAAAAACACCAAAGTCAACGAAGTCTTAGCGTTTTCAGACTCTTTAGGATATAATTTCTCTGAGAGGAAAAACAATCGCCTTTTTAGTTACTATGTATCTGATGAAGAACCTTTGAAACTTTCCTTTTCAGTGCCCGAGAATCAAGCGACAACCTTACAGTTTTATGAAGCTACTTTTGATTTATTAACCAATAAAAAATTTACAATACCACAACGAAAATCCAACATGATACCGAAACCATTTGTTTTAAACGATGCTGTGATTATTAAAAAAACCGTTCAAATTAATTAAGTCCCTTACTATGGCGAAATAAGGGAATTTTTAATTTTTCTTTATCGGTTAATTTAATGTTAAACGGATTGTTTATTTTACTGTAAAATAAACCGTTACAATAATTTTAACGCCGTGAAGATGATAAAAAATACCCGCCTTCTAGTTTTCCTGTCAGTGTTTACTTTAATAGCACTAACGGGCATACAGTCCTATCTTATCTTCAATACCTATAAATTAAAAAAGAAGGATGCTATAAACAATGCCAGAATTTCATT
This sequence comes from Mangrovimonas sp. ST2L15, assembly GCF_001280515.1. Classification (GTDB taxonomy): domain Bacteria; phylum Bacteroidota; class Bacteroidia; order Flavobacteriales; family Flavobacteriaceae; genus Mangrovimonas; species Mangrovimonas futianensis. The sequence continues at coordinate 242,478 of NZ_LBIQ01000030.1, forward strand.
AGCAAAGGTATATACCACAAAGAAAATCGATTCACTTATGTGGATTTACAGAAATGATTTTCTAGTTCAGCTTGAACAATTTGAGCAAGGAAAAATTTCTAAAGATCAAGTTTTAAAAAACCTCGAAATTAAAACTGAAGAAGTTAATCCTGTTTTTAGAGAAGCCTACCAAAATGGATTAAAGGACCAAAACCTACCATTTACGGTTAAGTTCAATAAAAGTGCCATATCCATATTTGTAAAAGATAGTTTAGATCAAACCACGTCTTTTTTATCTCAAAGCGATGCCCCCATATTTTTATTAGGAGACAAGCTAGGACCAGACGAAGAATCCATACTGGTAAACAACAGCTCATGGAATAAAGACCATGAAATTATAATAGATGGTCAATCGCAAACTTTTCTATTAGACTTTAAAACTCAAATCTATATGAGTGTGGAAAACTGGAGAATGTTTGTTGCAAAGCAAATGACCATTCTTCTGCTTTTATCTTGTCTTCTATTTCTATTCATGACGGGTTTATTTTATTACTCGATTAAGAGCCTAATGAAACAAAAAAAACTGTCGGAAATCAAAACAGATTTCATTAATAACATGACTCATGAATTAAAGACGCCTCTATCAACTTTATCCATAGCCACTCAAAACTTAACAGACAATTTTGATCACGATGACAAATCTATGTCTGCAGAAATCATTAACGTCATTAACAGACAAAATATTAGATTACAAAAATTGATTGACCAGGTGTTGAATAGCAGTCTGGGATATCAAGAAATTGAATTAGAAAAAGAGGAAATCGAATTCGTCGCTTTCATGGAGGAGCTCATAGACGATTTTAAAATCCCTCTTCCAGACAATATTGAAATTAGATTCCTTTCTGATTTAAAGTCTGCCACTATGGTCTTAGACCGATTTTATATCAGTACTGCGATTTTAAATATTTTAAACAATGCTGTTAAATATGGTGGTACGGTTGTCGACATACATTTTTCAAAAGATACATCAACCAATTCCTATTTATTGAACATTCATGACAATGGTATTGGTATTGACAAGAAACACTTACCAAATCTTTTCCAGAAGTTTTATCGTGTGAGTGAGAAGGACCAACATAATTACAAAGGCCTAGGCTTGGGTCTATATTATGCAAAGCAAATTATCACGGCACATAAAGGGACTATTTCAGTAAAAAGCTCAAGAAGCACAGGAACTACATTCACCATTAAATTACATCATCCATGAAAAAAATATTGCTAGCAGAAGATGATATCGATCTAGGCACCATGCTCAAGCATTACTTAGAAGGGAACGGATATTTGGTGGATTGGGCTCAAGATGGAAATCAAACTTTGGATGCATTCACAACAAAAAATTACGATCTGTGCATTTTGGATGTGATGATGCCCAAACTAGATGGGTTTAATGTGGCTAAAAAAATGGTTTATATCAACCCCGAAATCCCTTTTCTATTTGTCACTGCCCGAATAACCGGTGAGGATAAAATAAAAGGATTAAAATTGGGTGCCGATGATTATATCACCAAACCATTTAACGCTGAAGAACTTCTATTAAGAATAAAAAATATTATTAAAAGAACAGAACAGCAGCAATTTGTTTTAAAGGATATAGAAGACAAAAATATCATACAAATAGGCTCTTATGCTTTTGATTTTAAAAATTCACTTCTTAAATCTAAAGACGAATCCTTTAACCTAACTAAAAAAGAAGCGCAATTAATTTACCTCCTATACAGCCAACAAAATCAATTAATTAGAAGAGAAGATATTTTAACAAAAATTTGGAACAGTAATGACTTCTTTTCAGGCAGAAGTATGGATGTGTATATAAGTAAAATCAGAAAATACTTTAAAGATGACGAAAGCATTCAAATCAAAAGTATAAGAGGATTGGGCTTAGAATTTCAGATAAATAATATTTAATTAAAAACAAATTTCATGAAACAATTCAACCTTTTAATTTTAATGGCCATTTTCTTGGGACAATCCATTTATGCCCAGGTCTACAATCAGACCAACACCTTTGGTCAGGCGGGACTTACCTTCCCATTTGGAAGAGCTTATGATAGTCAAAATAATTATTACACAGTTGGTTTCCATCAAGGGTCATTTACCTATGGAGATACAACGGCATCCTTTGTAGGAGGGAATCAAGATGTTTTTTTAACAAAAACAGATGCCAATGGTAACCCGGTTTGGGTGAAATCATTTAATGGTGCAGCAGATAATGCAGGATTAAATATTACCATTGATAATAATGATAATATTTATCTCACTGGTTTTTTTCAAGGAGCTGGATCCAATGCTTTTGATGCAGACCCAGATCCAAATACTGAGTACTTTTTAGCACAAACTTCCTTTTTATTATCACGTGATGCTTTTATCATCAAATTAGATAGTAATGGTGATTTTTTATGGGCAAAACAATTTAGTAATGCCTATGGTGGGGCCAATGAAAATGGTAAAGGTATTAAGGTAGACTCAGAAGGTAATGTTTATGCTATTGGCGAATTTTTGGTTGCAGATTTTGATCCTGGCTCATCAGAATATGCACTTTGTGCTAATAATGGAGCTGGCATTTATACAAGTCAAATTGATTGTGTTTCTACCAGTGAATCACTTTCTCAAGATGCCTATATTGTAAAATTGAATGCAAGTGGTGATTTTATTTGGGCCAAACAACTAAAAAGTCTTGGGACCAACCAGAGTACTACAACTGCTGAATCTATTGATATTGATGAGTCAGACAACCTTTACATAGCTGGAACTTTTAACCAAACTATTGATTTAGATCCTTCCTCAGAATCTGAAGACCTTCATGATAATGTAGGAAGCTTCGATTCTTATGTAGTAAAACTTACCAATGACGGTGATTTTGTTTGGGGACACACTTTTGGAAATGCCTCTCTTGATGATGTACAATCTGTCATTTGCATCAATGAAAATGTTTATGTAACAGGTCAAGTTTGGGGGAATACAGATTTTGACCCAACCGAAGGAGAAAATACCATATCCATTCAAGGCGGCACTGCCGGATTTGCATCAAAATTTAATCAGGATGGTACCTATCTTAGCACCTATATAGTTGATGGAAATGATGCAAGTGGAACAGGTGAGATGATTTATTCAGTGGGCCTAAATGGCGGTAATCTTTATTTCTCAGGAGTTATTCAAGGTGAAACAGATTTCGATATTGCTACAGAAGGTGTGGTATCTGAAACATCAAACAATAATTCTGAGGATGCCTTCTTACTAGTTATTGAAGAAACGACTGGAAATTATGTAGAACATTATCTAATAGGTGGTACAGGAGATGAAGAAAAAATTTGGGCAGATGTATTAGATCAAAGCATATTTTTGACCGGAACTTTTAGGAGCCCAACTGTAGATTTCAACCCTTTTGAAGGAGAAGATATCCAATCAAAATCAGCTGGACAAGCAGACTCTTACGTATCCGTTTTTCAATTAAATTCTTTGAGTATTGACGAATTCGATGGTTCTACGGTACTTACTCTTTATCCTAGTCCTGCTGTTGACCAAATTAGAATTTCTGGAAATAATCCAATTAATAAATTTGAAATCTATTCCATCACAGGTCAGTTAGTAAATAAAGGGGATCTAACCTCAAATACCATTGACATTTCTCAACTTTCAAAAGGAACCTATCTCCTAAAATTAGTTGGAAGAAATCAAGTGTTTGCAAAAAAAATCATCAAAAAATAGGTCATGTTTAAACAGTTTATAAAATACAGGCTACAGGTAGCTTTAGCTATTTTATATCTCTTGATAACGATTTGCATCTTTTTATGGGTCATTGAATAATCAATTCATGCTCTATTCTCAAGCAAAAAGGCCATCATAATGATGGTCTTTTTATTTATATATTGACTTAAAAGCTAATATTTTTACTAGATTTGGCTCATTAAATTAAGAAGAAATGAAAAGAATTTTAATCCTATTTTTATGGGTTGGAGTGGCTGTTCAGGCCCAAAGCAATCAAGAACTAATTAATCATTATAAAGCCTATTATAAGCAAATGCAAAAGCAAGCAGATGCACAAGGGGTCATTAATGCACTTACTCATTTAAATGTCTTACAACCATCTACGCAGCGCCAAGATACCTTAGCCTATGTTTACATGAGTGAAGGCATGTACTTTCAAGCTCTGAACACCTCTGGAATTGAACTGAATCCTACTGATTCTGACATGTCAGTTGAAGTAAAAGCTGTTTCCCTAAAGGCCATGAGCCAAGTAGAAAAGGCCATCCCCTTTTTTGAAGAACTGTTTAAAAGAGAAGCTACAGTAGGAGTTGCTTATGAACTTGCAGAAATGTATTTGCAAACCCAACAATTGCTTCAAGCTACCAAATATGTTGAATACGGAATAGAAAACTCAAAGCCAGATGTAGGTAGAACCTATTACGAATCACAACAGCCTTATCAGGTACCTATCAAGGCTGGTTTTTTATATTTAAAAGCATTGGTTACTTTTAATAAAAACAAGGCGACCAATATTGATACAGCCATAACCACATTAGATGAAGCCATTGCCTTGGCACCTAATTTTAATTTGGCTCATATAACCAAACAGGCGTTACAGGGACAGAAAAACCCACCGCAACCAGAAACCAAAAACTAAAAACATATAAAAAAGGGGCGTTGTAAACGCCCCTTTTTTTATTATTATTTCAATAGCTCTTACCAGATTCTAACTCTATCTTCTGGCGCCAAGTACATGGCATCTCCCTCTTTCACATCAAAAGCAGAATAAAAAGCATCAACATTCTTTAATGGCATGACAGCACGGAACATTCCTGGAGAATGTGGATCTGTTTTAATTTGGTTTCTTAAAGCGTCATCACGATACTTAGTTCTCCAAACGGTTGCCCAACTTAAAAAGAAACGTTGCTCTGGGGTAAACCCATCAATTTCCCCTGGGTTTCCATTTTCTGCCAAATACATTTGTAATCCATCATAAGCGGCATTAACACCTCCTAGATCACCAATGTTTTCTCCTAGAGTAAATTCACCATTAAGATTAACTCCTGGAAACACTTCTTCATTACTAAATTGACCCGCTAATTCTTTACCCAGCTTGGTAAATTGCTCCAAATCTTCTTCGGTCCACCAATTATTTAAATTACCATTGGCATCATATCTAGAACCGGAGTCATCAAAACAATGTGAAATTTCATGTCCTATAACTGCTCCTATACCACCATAGTTTACAGCCTCATCTGCCTCATAGTTGTAAAAGGGAGGTTGTAAAATAGCTGCTGGAAACACAATCTCATTATAAGATGGGTTAAAATAGGCATTCACAGTTTGAGGAGACATCCCCCACTCTGATTTATCTACAGGTTTTCCTAAATCTTCTAAATCCTTATTAAATCTCCATTTAGATACATTAGTCATATTATCATAGTAAGAACCACCCTCTTCATAAGTTTTCACCTCCATTTGGGAATAGTCTTTCCACTTATCTGGATAGCCAATCTTAACGGTCATTTTTTCTAGTTTTTCAATAGCCTTTTCTTTAGTTTCTGGGCTCATCCATTCTAGATTTTTGATTCTATTACCATAAGCGAGCATCACATTTTTAATCATGGCTTCTGCTTTGGCTTTAGCCTCTGCAGGGAATTTTTGCTCCACATATAGTTTTCCAAGAGCTTCTCCAACAGTCCAGTTGATAGTCTGCAAAGCACGCTCGTCTCTTTCTCTTTGTTCTTTAGAACCCTTTAAATCTCTTCCGTAAAACTCCCAACTTACTCTATCTAGTTCCGTCGTTAGCTTTCCAGAAGCACCATTAAGTAAAGTCCAAGTCAAATAGTCTTTCCAGTCTTGAACGCTCCCTTCCTTTAGGATTCCGTCCAAAGCTTTAAAATAACCAGGATCTGAAACAATAACCGTGTCTACAGATTGCACCCCGATACCTTTAAAATAATTGTTCCAATCGATAGATGGCGTCATTTCTTTCAATCCTTCCAAGCTTTTAGGATTATAGCGCTTTCTAGCATCTCTACGCTCTTCCTTCGTCATTCTTGGTTCAGCCAATCGTGTTTCAAATGCCAATATGTTTTCAGCCTTTTGGGTAGCGGTAGCATCATCGACACCTAGATATTTCATCATGGTTGCAATGTGCGCCTTGTAAAGCTCCCTTTTTTGCTTGGTATCTTCGTCTTGGTCAACATAATAATCTCTACTTAAACCAAGAGACCCATTACCTAAATAAGCTGCATTAATATCGCTATTCTTTGGGTGAGATCCCACACCAAAACCTAGAAAACCAGCTCCACCTTGTGGTTCCATTTTTATTAAATAAGCTTGTAAATCGGCCAAATTGCTAATTCCATCAATTTCTGCTAAATAAGATTTAATAGGTTCCAATCCTTGATTATCCCTTGCAACGGTATCCATGATGGTTTCATAGATTTTAATGGCTTTTTCTTGATCAGATCCAGGCATAACTTTTATTTGTGCCATGTCTTTGTTATCTGATGCCATTGCTGACTTTAAAATACCTAAGGCATCTTCATCAGTCATTTGACGAAGTTCGTCAAAACTTCCCCATCTGGTTCTATCAGCTGGGATTTCGTTGTTTTCCAACCAAGTCCCATTGACATACTTAAAAAAATCTTCACTTGGTTTTACCAAAGTATCCATGTTCTTGAGCTCAATACCCGGAGCAACATATACTTCGGCCATTTCCTTCTTTTCTTCCTTACAAGATGATAAGCCTACTAGCACACCCGCGGCAAGAACAGAAGCGTTCATGATTTTACGATTCATATTTAATTATAATTTTAAAATTTGCTATTATTTAGTTGAGAGTAATTTTTATAAATAAGGATTATTCCAGCTATTTAGGGTTTGTAGATCTGTTGGGATTCACGTTCCAATTTCTTGTTCATTTGAAGTCTCATATTGTTAAAAGCAATTAATACCTCACCAATAACACTAACCATTTCTTCATTGTCAATATTTGATAAATTAGCTAAGCTTTCCAATTTTAAACAGGCATTTTCAACAGCCACCAAACGCGCCATTACCGAAGGCGAGTTTAACTCTTTAGGTATGGTTTTTTGAAGATCTGTCAACAAGGTAGATAAGATTTCCTGGTTGTCTTGAAAATAGGAATAATCGCCTAATTTCAATTTAGCTATAACATCATTCAGTTCGGTATATTTGTTCCAGTTTTCAGTGTAGACAGCGACTTTGGGATCAACGACATACTCGGTATATTTTATTTGGGCTATGTCCTCTTTGGTTATTGACGAACTTTTTTCAACCTCTTGAACTACTTCTGTTTGTTGGGATTCACCACAACTTAAAAGGATAAAAAGAATAAAAACATATGTTATCTTGCTCATGGGCACTACTATAAGATTAGCAAATATATTGAATTCAAACCATTCCCAAAGAGCTTTAAGATTTAAGTGGCTTTTATGATTTGAAACCACAAAATCTTCTTAATTTTGTGCAACTTTTTAAATGACCAAAATGACTTCAAAAATCTTAATCATTGGTGCTTGTGGGCAAATAGGATCTGAACTAGCTCAAGCACTTAGAAACAAACACGGTAAAGACAATGTGGTTGCCAGTGATATTGATTCCAGAAATATGGAAGTTGTTCAATCTGGTCCTTTTGAAATTGTAGACGCCAAAGATTATAATTCGGTCAAGAATTGTATTGACAAATATGACATAGACACTGTTTATTTAATGGCGGCCATGTTGAGTGCAACGGGAGAAAAAAACCCAATGGCTGCCTGGGATTTAAACATGAATTCTTTATTTCATGTCTTGAATTTAGCCAAGGACGGTGTGATTAAAAAAGTCTTTTGGCCTTCAAGCATTGCTGTATTTGGTAGTAACACTCCCAAAGAAAACACACCGCAACATACCATCATGGAGCCTTCTACTGTTTACGGTATAACCAAGCAAGTGGGTGAACGTTGGTGTGAATATTATTTTAAGAATTATGGCGTGGATGTGAGAAGCATTCGGTATCCAGGAATCATCAGTTGGAAAACCTTACCTGGTGGGGGAACCACAGATTATGCTATAGACATTTATCACAAAGCACTTACCGAAAAATCCTATGAGTGCTTTTTAAGTGCAGATACCTCTTTGCCCATGATGTTTATGGATGATGCCATAAAAGCGACCATTAACCTTATGGAAGCTCCAGAAGAAGATGTAAAAATTAGATCTTCCTACAATTTGGCCGCGATGAGCTTTACACCTCAAGACCTATTTGAAGCCATCAAAAAACATATTCCTGATTTTACAATCACCTTCAACCCTGACTTTAGACAAAAAATCGCCGACTCCTGGCCTAAAAGTATTGATGACACTTCAGCCCGAAACGACTGGCACTGGCAACATGCCTTTGACATTGAAAAGATGACGGTAGAAATGCTTGAAAAATTGGGCGAAAAGTATGGGGTGCGTATTTCTTAATGGCACAAAACAGGTACTTCTTTTTCAAATAGAAATTTTTAACTAGCTACTGAAGGGATAGAAAAGAGTTCCATGTAAGTATTTCTTTATATTTGGGTGCATATATAATAAAAATAAACACACCAATGTGTTTATACATATGTTAACTGCAATTAGAATTATGAAAAGAATATTACTAATATGCTTAATCTTAGGGACTGTTGGATGTAAAAAAAATAAAACAATTAATCTTACAACTAATAAGGAGCTGAGCACATTAATTAAAGATACTTTGATTAGCAAAACTCTTAGCAATCAAACGGATTCTATAAATTTAGCTCAAAAACCAATTGTAAATTACGATGTTGACTTTTCCGATTGGAAAACGGATGAAATTGATTTGTCCCAATTTGACTTTTTACACAGAGTAAATGACACCCTAAGAATAATTGCTAGAGACACAATAATCATGATAATTAATGAACCTTATGACGAGGTGAAACAGAATTTTGAAGCTTCTGATTTTATTGTGGCCCATGTTTATCTTAAAGAAAGTGTTGTTGAATTACAAGCTGTTGCATATGAGTATTCATATCACGTTTTAGCTGATTTAAAAACTGGAGATACAATTTCATCATACGGTCAACCATTGTTTTCAAAGGATGGTAATTTTATTTTCACATCAAATGTTGACTTAGAAGTTGGATATGATGATAATGGTTACCAATTAATTAAACTAGATTCATTAGGATTTACGAATATTAAAACTGTTGACATTGTTGATTGGGGAATTCAAAAAGCCTCTTGGATAAGTAAAGACAGTATTATCTACTCCAGAGTAACCCTAAATAACAACTATGAATTGAGTTCAAAAAATGAAAAAATGAAAATAAAATAGCAGTTAACATCGTATAAAAACAATGCTAACTTGGCTACTTAATCGAGAGTTCGTGCATCTTTGGTCACTCTGATTTTCCTGCGGAAAATCCTCGGACACAAAACCGCACTATCTTTATACAAACCGTTGGCACTCATTTAAGAAAAACGAACATAATATGAAAAAAACAACCTTCCTTCTATTAATTACAATTTTGACAATTAGTTGTAAAGACAAAGGAATGGTATATAATGACCCAATTCCAAAGCACGACAGCTTGACAATTTCATCAAAATTCGTGAATGAAGAACGAATAATTAACATTTGGACACCACCAAATTATAAAAATTCGGGTGACAGCTTTCCAGTACTCTATATGCCAGACGGTGGAATAAAAGAAGATTTTCCTCATATTGCCAATACGTTGAATAAATTACTGTCAGAAAATAAAATTCCCCCTTTTATATTAGTTGGAATTGAAAATACCGAAAGAGGACGGGATTTAACAGGGTTTTCGGAAGCTGAATATGACAAGCAATTTTGCCCAATAACAGATGGAGCAAAAAACTTTAGAGCATTTATTGTGGAAGAACTAATGCCAGAAATCAATAAAAAATACCGAACAGCAAATAGAAAAGGAATTATTGGAGAGTCACTGGCAGGACTTTTCGTTATGGAAACATTCTTTACAAAACCTAATACTTTTAATTTTTATATCGCAATGGATCCTTCTCTTTGGTGGAATAATCACTTTTTAGCAAAAAATGCAGATTCATTATTATCAAAATTTCCCGACCAAAATTTAAAACTTTGGTTTGCGGGTTCTAGCGCAGAAGACATTTCGCAGTTCACTAAGAGTATTGATAAAACTTTAAAAACTAATGCACCAGCAAAATTGATTTGGAAATATTCGGACGAACCAAACGAAAAACACAATACCATTTTCAGAGCAACAAAAGAAAAGGCGTTGATTTGGTCTTTAAATGAATAAAAAAGAAGTACCAACAACGTATTAAAAAATAGTGGTTTAAGAGGCTTAAACGAAAGAAAATAAAAAGATTAAAGGTCTTTATCCGAAAAGTTAGCGCATAAAAATCCGCTACTTTTCATATACAAAACTGTTGTGAGCAATATGAAGAAAACGCTATCGATAATGATTTTAACTCTGATTTTAGCTTGTCAAAAATCAGAATACAAAACGGTTGGCTTCAAAGCGTTTGAAATTACTGTTCCTTCAAGTTGGAAAAAACATAAAATAAAGGGAATTGATAGTTATGTAAGCGGACTAATAACTGACAAAAATGATACTTTGATTTTCGATTTAGGTTGGTACTCTGGAGATTTGACAAGAAACAATGAAGTTCTGGTATTTGATAAATCTGAATACTCTGGATTTACAGAAAAACAAAAAAAGCAATTGGAAAAAGTGAAGCACTTAGTTGTCGATGATTTTCTAAACGCAAAATATAATGCAAAAGATTATCTGAAATACGAATATGAACTAGATAGTATTGATTGCTTTCAGGCTAAATTCATCAAACCAAAGAACAAAGGATTTGGAGCAAGTGGGATTTATATTGACAGTCTTAAAGGTGGTGGACCAAATTCTAATATAACGAGATTGAGTTTTTATGGAAATAGTTTATCTGACTCAACTCAAACGGAATTTTTTAAAGCTTTGAAAAGTATAAAACTGACAAAATATTGTGAATAAAATACTGTTCACAACAATGTATAACCGCAATTAAGGCCGATTCGACAACTTCCACACCCATCTAGATTTGCTTATATCGGTGGCAAATTAAATACTAACCCAAAAATCATTAACTTTAACCCGTCTTGACGCAATAAGTTAACCCAACTAGTGTCTAAACGAAAGACATCAAAAAAATGAAATTTGTCGCAACCATAATAGTGCTGCTTCTTGTTTTAACCGCTTGCCAAAACGAGAAGAAACAATCATCTGAAGATATTGAAGGATCAAAAAACTTAGTCTATTCATATTTGGTACTTCATGACCGTTATGAAAACACCCTGGTTTCAGACACCCTATTATTGGGTCGTGAGGCACAGTTTTCACCAGTCTATATTGGTAAAATGAACGACTCCATCCAACCTTATTACAAAACTGCAAAGGTTGGTTACCGTGTCGAAGATTGGAACAAATACCGAAGTCCGGAAGCCGATGACTTAGAGATCTATATTGACACCACGCAAACCATTGGTTTCCCAATGGGTGTATGGGAATATGAACAAGAACCCGAGCGAAGAGTCAATAAAAAATCCTACCCTATATTTATTAGAAACCAAAGCAATGATACTTTGAGCATTGGGTTTGGAGAGATTTTACCTATCGTAACAGAGGCTCAAGACTCTTTGGGAAACTGGATGCAAATTGAAAGTCCGTTGATGTATGATTGCGGGACCGGTTTGACCCAGTTCTACTTACCTCCAAATGAAATTGCCATTTCTACTTTAAGGCAAAACAAGGGCACCAATAATACCAAGTTTAGAGTGAAATTCAGTTTTGGTGACCATCAAATCCTTTCTAATGAGATTGTAGGAAAAATAAATGAATAATTTTAACTTTAAGTCAAGTTCAACTCAAGCTGCAAAAAGATAACAATACATTAGAAGCTTAAGAGTTTTCTTCATATTTTTCTAAGAAATAATCTATTTCCTACTTGTTTTCTATAATGGTATTTGTTTAGATTTGAGACTTAATCTAAACTATTCATCTATAATGAAAAAACTATTATTTATTGCCCTAAGTTTATTTATTACAACTAACCTAACTGCCCAAAAGGCCAAGGTAACCAAAGGAGACTGGAGTAACCTTAAAGGTATTACCTCCTATAATGTGGTATTTGATTACTCTGATTTAACCATTCCTAAATATGATTCTGAGGAAGAATTTTTAAAGGACAAAATGGCAAAAAGAGAAGAAAAAGAGCCTGGTACCGGAGAGGCTTTTAAAAAGTCTTGGTTTTCTGATAGAGAAGAATTTTACGAGCCAAATTTCATTAATACGTTCAACGACAGATACAAAGATGGCGCTGTAAAAGTTGGGAAAGACTTACCCAATGCAGAATACACCATGAAAATTCATACTACCTTCATTTACCCAGGTTATAATGTGGGTGTGGTAAGACATAATTCAAAACTTGAAGTGACCTTAAGCGTTTACAAAAATGATGCTCCTGATAATGTAATTTTTTCAGTGGATTACACAAAAATTGAAGGACAAGGAAATGGGGGATTTGATTTTAATTCTGGACAAAGAATTGCTGATGCCTATATCATTTTTGCAAGAGCCTTGACAAAGCATATGTACAAAAACAACAAATAAAATTTATTTGATAAAGAAGATGTAATGAGCGAATAGAAATCTATTCGCTCATTTCTTTTTGCATATCGATCACATGAGCCAAATTGGCTACAATACGATCATGTTTCTTTACAAATGGATTGGTTTCATCCCAAACATAACCAGCCAATACCGCACATATTTGTTTTTTAACCTCTAAGTTTTCAGGACGATGGAAAAACAAGGTCTGTAAATTACCCGTGTACCATTCCTTCACATAGGTGGCAAATACATTTACGCCATATTTAATGTAATCGGCATAGTCTTTTTCCCAATCTACGGTCTCGCCATTTAGTTCATTTGAAATCAATTTAGACGATTTTAAGGCAGATTCTGTAGCAAAAGTAACCCCTGAAGAAAACACAGGGTCCAAGAATTCGGCACTATTGCCTGTTAGTACAAAGCCCTTTCCATAAAACTTTTTCACGGCTTTGGAATAATTTCTAATACAAACGGGCTCAAACTCAAACTCCAAACCTTCAAACCTAGAATGGTAATACTCTGTAAGCTTCAACATGGCTTTCATTCGTTCAGTATTAGAACCGCTGTATGAATCTATCAATTCATTTTTTCCTACAAAACCGATACTGGTGATACCATTTGAAAAAGGGATAACCCAAAACCAAGTATCGGTATCCAATACATCAAAGGTAATCAGGGTTCCTTCTCTTCCTTCTGGGCGCTTTAAATCTTTAACATGAGTAAAAATAGAGGAGTGCTCTGGAATGGAAGAGGGTTTATCCAAATCCAACAAGCGAGGAAGCACCCTTCCATAACCACTAGAGTCGACTATGAATTTGGCGTTTACCTGATAGGATTCTCCTTGATCATTCTTTATTTGGGTTGTCGAACTTCCATCTTCCTGAATTTGCACATCCAATACCTCATGACCAAATTGAATATCTACGCCTCGTTTTATAAGTTCTTGAGTCAAGGTGTGATCAAAATCAGCTCTAGGTACTTGCCAAGTCCAATCCCATCCTTCGGTATGCTTTTGGCTAAAATCAAAATTACAAACCACATCATCCCTAAGAAATCGGGCACCTGCCTTGACTTCATAATTTCGTTCCTTTAAGCAATCTAGCAAACCAACTTCTTCAAAATGGTCCATGCATCTAGGAAGCAAGCTCTCACCTATTACAAACCTCGGGAAATGGCTCTTTTCAACCACTTTCACACGATGGCCTTGGTTAAATAAATAAGAGGCTGCCACACATCCAGAAGGACCAGCACCAATAATTAACACATCTACTTGCACATCCATCATAATCAATCAGCTATATAATTCATTTATTATATTAAATTTGCAATCCAAATTAACTATTTTTAGTTCAAGTTATTTAAATTTTTCACAAAAAAAATCCAATAAATATTAATGCTGACACTTAAAGGGACTCTAGGGATCAAGGAATTCTATCAAATCATTTTTGAACAACAAGATTTTCAATTGGATGACTCTGTTTTAGAGATTGTAGAAAAGAGCTTTAATTTTCTTAAAGAATTTTCTGAAAACAAGGTCATATATGGGGTAAACACAGGGTTTGGTCCTATGGCACAATACAAAATCAAGGATTCTGAGCGTAATGAATTACAGTACAACCTCATACGCAGTCATGCCTCTGGGACTGGCAACCCGATTCCTCCTATCTATGTGAAAGCTGCAATGGTCGCTAGATTAAACACCCTATCGCTGGGTAATTCTGGAATTCATAAATCAGCAGTTATGTTGATGACGGAGTTGATCAATAGAGATATTACCCCTTTGATTTTTGAACACGGAAGTGTTGGAGCCAGTGGTGATTTGGTTCAATTGGCCCATTTGGCCTTAGTGTTAATAGGCGAAGGCGAAGTCTTTTACCAAGGAAGTTACCAACCCACCAAAGAGGTTTTTGAAAAGGAACAGTTAACACCTATTTCTGTAGAATTACGAGAAGGGCTGGCACTAATGAACGGAACATCAGTGATGACTGGAATTGGATTGATCAATACCGTTTTCACAAGAAGATTACTGGATTGGGCCATCACTTCTTCTGCTGCTATTAATGAAATAGTGAAAGCATATGACGACCATTTATCCTTTGAGCTAAACGAGTCTAAGAAGCATATCGGTCAAAGAGAAATTGCTAAGAAAATGCGTGAGCATTTAGAAGATAGCCAATTAACCAGAAAAAGAGAACATCATTTATATTCTAAAAACGAAGATGTTTCTGTCTTCAAAGAAAAAGTCCAGGAATATTACTCTTTAAGATGTGTTCCCCAAATTTTAGGTCCTGTCCTAGACACCTTAAACAGCGTGGAAAAAATTCTAATTGAAGAAGTAAATTCTGCAAATGACAACCCTATCGTGGATGTGGAAAGACAACATGTTTACCACGGCGGGAATTTTCATGGTGATTATGTGTCTTTGGAAATGGATAAACTAAAAATGGTTGTTGCCAAATTAAGTATGCTTTCTGAAAGACAGCTAAACTACTTGTTAAATTCACGTTTAAATGACATGCTACCTCCATTTGTTAATCTCGGGCAACTTGGGTTAAATTTTGGTATGCAGGGAGTGCAGTTTACAGCAACCTCTACAACGGCAGAAAACCAAATGCTGTCAAACCCAATGTATGTGCACAGTATTCCTAACAACAATGACAATCAAGATATAGTAAGTATGGGAACCAACTCGGCTCTTATTACAAAAAAGGTCATAGAAAATGCATTTGAAGTGGTTGCTATTGAATTGATAACTATCGTTCAAGCTATTGAATATCTGAATGTTAAAGATCAGGTTTCTTCAAAAACACGTAAAGTATATGATGAGATAAGGAATATAGTCCCTATCTTTACCAAAGACGTTGTGATGTACCCCTATGTCAATAAAGTTAAGGAGTACCTCATCAATCATTAAAAGCTATTAATCATGTTTCGAGTATTCTTTTTTATTTTCATGATTGCTGGTTTCAGCAGTCATGGCCAAGAGTTAGCACTTGCCAGAACGGACGGTCAATTTGGTTTTATCAACACTTCTGGAGAATGGCATATTAAACCCCAATTTAAGGACGCCAAAAGTTTTTCAGATGATTTGGCAGAAGCCATGAATGATGACAAATCTTGGGGATACATCAATAGAAAAGGGGAATGGGTGATCAAGCCACAATTTAAAGATGTTAAGGCTTTTCACTCTGGAATTGCTTTAGCTACCGATGGCAATGATTGGTTTTACATTGACAAATCTGGAAATAAAACCCTTGCTCAAGTTCAAACAGATAAATACTATGATTTTAGTGATGGCATGGCCATCATCAGAAATGGAGATTTAGTAGGTTTTATAAATACCCAAGGAGCGGTTGTTGTCCAGCCTAAGTTTGAAAAGGCGTTCCCTTTTCAAAATGGTCACTCTAAAGTATTGGAAGGTGGGAAATGGGGATTGATTGACAAAACTGGAGCCTATCTGGTGAAAACAGAATATGATGGAATAGGTCAAGTTTCCAATGGCCCTGTTGTTGCTGAAATGGGATCCTCTAAAGGCTTAATAATTGACGGTCAATTCAAAGAGATTCCAGGAGCTGAAAAAATTTGGGATTTCACCTCTACTGAAGGTCTTGCCTTTGCAAAAAAAGATGGTCAATTGGGTTTTATAGATGCTCAAGGTAATTGGGTTATCGAACCCCAATTTGACAAAGTAAAAGATTTTAGCAATGGATTAGCCCCTGTTATGAAAGACAAAAAATGGGGGTATATTGATACCAATGGTCAAGTAATTATTGATTATCAATTCAAGGATGCTGAGACTTTTAGCAAAGATGGATTAGCACCAGTTAAACCATCTAAATTATGGGGATTTATTGATAAAAAAGGCAACTTAGTAATTGAGGATAAATACGATATTTCCTCGGTAAATTTTGGGGCCCTTTTTGGTGCCTCAGAAGACAAAGGCTTTATTGATGGCTTATCCAGAGTCAAACTGAAAAAAGAATGGGCTTTTATCAAACCCAACGGTGAAGTCCTAGGTAATACATGGTTTGAAAACCTAGAATTATTTAAATAAACGAAACTAAACGAACTATTATAAATGAAATGTGCCCTAATCACAGGCGGTTCTCGCGGCATTGGACGAGCAATTTGCATCCAACTGGCAAAAGATACCGACTATCATATTCTTATTAATTACAACAGTAACGAGCAAGCAGCATTAGAAACCCTAAAAGAAGTAGAAGCTCTAGGAAATTCTGGTGAGATTTTAAAATTTAATGTTTCTGATGCCGAACAAGTAAACTCTACCTTAGACACTTGGCAAACC
The DNA here is from genome assembly GCF_001280515.1 of Mangrovimonas sp. ST2L15. Taxonomy (GTDB): domain Bacteria; phylum Bacteroidota; class Bacteroidia; order Flavobacteriales; family Flavobacteriaceae; genus Mangrovimonas; species Mangrovimonas futianensis. The sequence continues at coordinate 259,473 of NZ_LBIQ01000030.1, forward strand.
AATAATCCTGATGCTATCGTAGAAGTTATAGTTAACAATGCAGGAATCACTAAAGATGGCTTGTTTATGTGGATGCCATCAGAAGATTGGAATTCTGTTATTAATACCTCTCTCAATGGATTCTATAATGTAACCCATTTCTTCATTCAGAAATTACTTAGAAATAGATACGGAAGAATCATCAACATTGCCTCAGTTTCTGGTGTGAAAGGAACTGCTGGTCAAGCCAATTATTCGGCCGCTAAAGGTGCCTTGATTGGTGCAACCAAAGCACTAGCACAAGAAGTAGCCAAAAGAAAAATCACTGTTAATGCAGTAGCTCCCGGATTTATTAAATCTGACATGACTGCAGAATTGGATGAAAAAGAATTAAAAAACATGATTCCAATGAACCGATTTGGAGAGGCTGAAGAAGTCGCCCACGTCGTATCCTTTTTAGCTTCCAAAAAAGCATCGTATATTACTGGAGAAGTCATTAATATTAATGGTGGAATTTACTCATAAATAAAGGGAACATGAAGCGAGTTGTAATTACAGGAATGGGTATTTATTCTTGTATAGGTGAAAATTTGGAGGAAGTAAAAAAGTCTTTATACGAAGGTAAATCTGGTATTGTCATAGATCCTCAAAGAATAGATTTTGGATACCGATCACCGCTTACGGGAATGGTCAATAGGCCCGATTTAAAAGGCATGCTATCTAGAAGACAAAGGATAAGTATGGGTGAGGAAACTGAATTTGCCTATATGGCTACCATTGAAGCCTTAAGAAATTCTAGGATAGACCAAGACTTTATCGACAACCATGAGGTAGGTATCCTTTATGGCAATGACAGTACGGCCAAATCTGTGGTAGAATCCAATGACAAAATAAGAGATAAAAAAGACACAACATTAGTAGGTTCTGGAGCCATTTTTCAAGGCATGAATTCTTCGGTCACCATGAACCTCTCCACCATATTCAAACTGACTGGCGTCAATTTTACTATCAGTGCAGCCTGTGCCAGCGGATCCCATTCCATTGGAATGGCTTACCAACTTATAAAAGCAGGTTTGCAAGAATGCATTATTTGTGGTGGAGCCCAAGAAATTAATCCCATTGCCATGGGGAGTTTTGACGGATTAGGAGTGTTCTCAACCAATACAGAAAACCCAGCGCAAGCCTCAAGACCTTTTGACAGTAACAGAGATGGACTGGTTCCTAGTGGAGGAGCTGCAACGCTTATTTTAGAGTCCTATGAATCTGCCGTAAAAAGAGGCGCCCCCATTTTGGGAGAAGTATTGGGTTATGGCTTTTCCTCTAATGGCGACCACATATCAACTCCCAATGTAAATGGCCCAAGCAGAGCAATGGAAATGGCTTTGAAACAGTCAAACATTAAAGCTTCAGATATTGAATATGTGAATGCCCACGCCACCTCTACTCCTGTAGGAGATGCCAATGAAGCACGAGCTATTTTTGAAGTCTTTGGTGAAAATGGACCTTATGTGAGTTCCACCAAATCCATGACAGGTCATGAGTGCTGGATGGCAGGTGCCAGTGAGGTTATCTATTCCATGCTAATGATGCAAAACGATTTTATCGCTCCCAACATAAACCTAGAAACTCCAGATGAAGCCGCCTCAAAATTAAATTTGGTGAGCAAAACGCTAGATAAAAAATTTGATGTATTTTTGTCCAATTCATTTGGATTTGGCGGGACAAATTCCGCCTTAATTATTAAAAAAATGTTGGTGTAGCAATGGATAAAGAAGTTATTATTGAGAAAATAAACGACTTTCTTATAGATGAATTTGAGGTTGAAAGTGAAGATATTTCACCTGAAGCCAATTTAAAGGACACTTTGGAACTTGACAGTCTAGATTTTGTAGATTTAGTGGTAGCTGTTGAATCTAATTTTGGTGTTAAATTGGTAGGAGAAGACTTTGTTGGGGTTAAATCCCTTGAAGATTTTTATAACCTTATAGAAAGAAAATTAAGCTAAATACAGCCCCTAAAATAATGTATGGCTACTGAGTGGAAAGGTAAATCCCGCGGAACGGTTTTGGGTTACAAAATATTTGTATTTTGTATGAAAAACCTAGGATTGGGGTCTGCCTATTTCGTCCTTAATTTTGTAGCTACATATTTTGTTTTCTTTGCATTAGATGGTTCTAAGGCTATCTATTATTACTTTCACAAACGCTTAGGATATTCCAAATTCAAAAGTCTCATTAGCATTTTTAAAAGCTACTACGTTTTTGGGCAAACCATCATTGATAAAGTGGCGATTTCATCAGGACTTCGGGAAAAATTCACTTATGAATTTGACGGTATGCACCTCATTGAAGAAACTTTAAGAGCTAAAAAAGGAGGGGTTCTTATTAGCGCTCATGTTGGCAATTTTGAAATAGCTGAACATTTTTTTGGAGATCTAGAAGAAGACGCATCCATAAGCCTTCTCACCACAGATGTAGAACATTCTGCCATCAAAGATTATTTGGAAAGCGTGACCAAGAAATCCAATATCAATTTCATTCTTATTCAAGAAGATTTATCACACATTTTTGAAATTAATGCCGCTTTAGCAAGGAATGAAATTGTTTGTATGACCGGAGATCGCTATATTGAAAATTCAAAATTTTTAGAACATGAATTATTGGGTAAAAAGGCTAAATTTCCTGCCGGACCTTTTTTGCTTGCATCCCGATTAAATGTTCCTGTTTTGTTTGTGTATGTCATGAAAGAAACCAATACCCATTATCACCTTTACACCAGAAAATCGCACACCAAACATAGAGATGCTTTAGGCCTTCTTGAAGAATATACACAAAGTGTCACTTGGATGCTTAAAAAATACCCCTTGCAGTGGTTTAACTATTTTGATTTTTGGGGTGCAAATAAAGACCTCAAAAACTAATGAAACACGTTTTAGTCATCCATTTTTCCCAATCTGGACAATTAACAGAAATAGTCAATAACGTGGTTACGGATCTCAAGAACCATGATCAAGTTCAAATAGATTATCACCAAATTGAAATGGAAGACCCCTTCCCTTTTCCTTGGTCCCGAGAAGCCTTCTATGGTGCTTTTCCTGACACCTATAGTCAGAAACCAAGAGCCGTAAAACCTGTTTCTGAAACCATATTGAACACCTCCTATGACTTGATTATTTTGGGATATCAAATTTGGTATTTAACCCCTTCTCTACCCACCATATCTTTTCTAGCAACAGATGACGCCAAGAAGCTTTTCAAAAACACCCCAGTAGTTACTGTTATTGGGTGTCGAAATTTATGGATGATGGCTCAGGAAAAGATGAAAGTTCATTTAACTAGTTTGAAAGCACAGTTAGTTGGCAACATTGCATTGGTAGACCATCACCTAAATCATATCAGTGTGATCACTATTGCCCAATGGATGTTTTCTGGAGAAAAGAAAAAGTATTTAGGCATCTTTCCTAAACCTGGTGTACAACAAAAGGACATTGACCATTCCGTAAGATTTAGTAAAACGATTTTAAACCATTTATTGAGTGGGGACTTTTCAAATTTACAACCCAGTTTATTAAAACAAGGTGCTGTTTCGCTTAAATCCTTTTTAATTTTAACCGATCAAAAAGGAAATAAGATTTTCTCAAAATGGTCCCAAATAATTCTAAGAAATAGTAAGGAAAATACATCAAAAAGAAGATTATTGGTAAAAATGTTCAGTATTTACCTTTTATTTGCAATTTGGGTCATATCCCCAATAGTTTTTATTTTATTTTTGTTGACTTATTTACCTTTGCGAAAGAGGTATAGTAAACAAAAAAGCTATTATTCATCAGTCGCCTTAAATGGAGAATAAACAATGAAGGAAGTCTATATAACACGCATATCTAAATTTTTACCTAATCGCCCTATTTCTAACGATGAAATGGAAGACAAATTAGGTTTAATAAACGGCCAACACTCAAAGGGAAGACGTATTGTATTGCGTAACAATCAAATCAAAACGAGATATTACGCGATTGACGACAATGGGAATATTACTCATAATAATGCCCAATTGACTAAAGAGGCTGTAGAAAGATTGTGTGATGACAACTTCAAAACCACAGACATCGAATTGCTTTCCTGCGGTACGTCAAGCCCAGACCAAATTTTACCTTCACACGCAGCCATGGTACATGGTTTTCTGAAAAATGGTAATATTGAAATCAACTCTCCTTCAGGAGCATGTTGTTCTGGGATGAACGCCATGAAATTCGGCTACCTTTCGGTGAAATGTGGACAAACTCAAAATGCTGTTGTAACGGGATCTGAAAGAACATCTTCTTGGATGAAATCCGATGTTTTTGAAGACGAACTCAAGCATTTAGAAAACCTAGAAGACAACCCCATATTAGCTTTCAACAAAGATTTTCTTCGCTGGATGTTATCAGATGGTGCTGGAGCCTTTTTATTGGAAAGCGAGCCCAAAGGGGATTGCCCTTTAAAAATTGAATGGATGGAGGGCACTTCATTTGCCCATGAGATTGAAGCTTGTATGTATGCTGGCGGTGATAAATTGGAAGACGGCTTTTTAAAACCTTGGAGCGAGTACCCTTCTAACGAATGGAGCAAAAAATCGCTATTTGCCATGAAGCAAGATGTTAAGCTTCTTGGTAAATTTATATTGAAGAAAGCTGTTGAAACCCTTCAAATGCTTTTTGAAAAACACCAAATGTCTTCATCAGAAATTGACTATTATTTACCTCATATCTCCTCTTACTATTTCAAAGAGCAACTTTATAAAGAGATGAAAGAAGGTGGTGTAGAAATTCCATGGGAAAACTGGTTCATGAATTTGGAACGTGTTGGAAACGTAGGTGCTGGTTCCATTTACATCATGCTTGAAGAATTAGTAGCTTCTGGAAAGTTGAAAAAAGGAGACAAAATACTCTTATCTGTTCCTGAAAGTGCCCGATTTGCATATTCTGTCGCATTAGTAACAGTGGTTTAGATGTCAAAACTCCCAATTACTGATATTTCAAATCTTATTCCGCAAAAATCTCCTTTTGTGATGGTGAATTCTTTGGAACATTTCTCTGAAACAGAAGTTGTTTCCACCTTTACGATTTCAGAAGACAACATTTTTGTTGAAAACGGTCAATTACAAGAACCTGGATTGGTGGAGAACATGGCCCAGACGGTGGCGCTTCATACTGGATACGCCTATTTTCTAAAAGGAGAAGATGCACCCACAGGATATATTGGATCCATAAAAAAAATAGCTGTAAAAAAACTCCCATCCATCAAAGAGACCATAACTACAAAAGTTAGTATTTTACACGAAATAATGGGAGTAACCATGGTTAACGTAACTGTATTAAACGTTGACCAAGAGGAAATTGCCTCAGGCGAAATGAAAACTGTTATTGCTGATAATGGATAAGATTCACAATCTTGATATCACCAAATTTCTACCGCATCGTGAACCTTTTTTAATGGTTGATCATGTACTTTCAATTGATGATCAACATGTATCGACCTCTTTTCATGTAACCGAAAATTGTCTTTTTACTGAAAATGGTTTTTTTAATGAAGTTGGGCTAGTAGAAAATGCTGCCCAGACTTGTTCTTCAATTGTTGGGAAAACCTATTTTGATGGCAACGATGCCAATGACATCAAACTCATTGGATATATTAGCGCCATTAAAAAAGTTTCCATTCTTTCTTTACCAAAAGTTAATTCTACTATAGTTACCAATGCCAAGTTAATCTCCCGTTTTGACACAGAAGAATTTAGCATCTGTACGTTACAATGTAAAATTGTCCAAGACCACAAAGAATTAGTATCTTGTGAATTGAATTTAGTGATTCAAGAATTAACATAGGAGCAAATGAAGAAGAATGAAGTGCCTCAAGATAAAAGTAATTTAGAATCTGCCAATTTTAAAGAATTGTGCTATGCTGTTGATGAGAACGGGGAGTATACCACGGTAAATAGTAGTGGTTGGACCCCTAAAACCATCGCTCTTAATCAAGCCATTGAAGATATTAATGAACGTGTTGCAGCAGCCAAAAATAGGGTCTTGAATAACGATGTTAGTCCTATTGAGTACTACATGGAATACCATAAAATGGATTTAGGTATCTTATCCAGTTATGTTGGTATGTGGCAATGGCGCGTAAAACGTCATTTTAAACCTAATGTTTTTAAAAGGCTATCTACCAAAACTCTAAAAAAATATGCTGATGCTTTTGATGTGAGCATTGAGAAATTAAAAAATATCGAATTGCATGAAAATTGATTTTACGCACCATCAATCGGCACATTGTGAAAATGGTGTGGTATCCAATTTAATGAAGCACAATGGATTTGAAGTAAGTGAACCCATGGTTTTTGGAATTGGATCTGGATTGCTTTTCTGCTATGTTCCATTGTTGATGGTCAATCATGCACCGGCCATTACATATCGCGCGATGCCAGGATTTATTTTTAAGCGATTTGCCAATCGTGTGGGTATTAAAATTAAAAGAGAAAAATTTAAAGACCCAGCCAAGGCCAAGGCTCGATTGGATGAAAATCTTGAAAAAAATAATCCTGTTGGATTGCAAGTAGGTGTTTATAACCTACTTTATTTTCCAGATGAATATCGCTTTCATTTCAACGCCCACAATATGGTAGTTTATGGCAAGGAAGGAGATACGTATCTTATTAGTGATCCCGTTATGGAAACGGTCACAACACTTACCGATAAACAATTGGAGAAAGTACGGTTTGCAAAAGGTGCTTTTGCTCCTAAAGGACATATGTACTACCCAATTGCCTTCCCCAAGGAATTACACTTGGAAAAAGCCATCATAAAAGGCATCAAACAAACCTGTAAGGATATGTTGGCCCCTGTACCCATTGTAGGAGTCAAGGGCATTCGAATGATAGCCAAACTGATAAGAAAATGGCCCAAAAAGAAAGGCACCAAAGTGGCCAACCACTATTTGGGACAGGTCGTAAGAATGCAGGAAGAGATTGGAACTGGCGGCGGTGGCTTTAGATACATCTTTGCAGCTTTTTTACAAGAATCCAGTAAAATTTTGGGCAACCAAAAACTTTCCGAACTTTCAAAAGAAATGACTAGCATCGGTGATGCCTGGAGGGATTTCGCACTGGAGGCTTCCCGCATATATAAAAATAGAAGTCCGAAAACAGATGCCTACAATCAAGTGGCCGATATGTTGGACGTCATAGCAGATAGGGAAGAACAATTCTTTAAGAAATTAAGAAAAGCTATCTAGTAGTTATGATTCAAATTGACCAGGTATCAAAAAAATATAAGGACGCCGATTATTATTCGGTATCCAATTTGAGCCTGCACGTCAATGAAAAGGAAATTTTTGGTCTTTTGGGACCAAATGGCGCTGGAAAAACAACTCTCATTTCTATTTTGTGCTCCTTGATTAAACCCACTTCTGGGACTTTCAAAATTGATGGATTGGATTATCAACATGATAAAAACCGATTAAAACAACTCATAGGTATTGTTCCTCAAGAATACGCCTTATACCCGGCTCTAACAGCCTTTGAAAACTTGCAGTACTTTGGAAGTATGTATGGTTTGAAGGGAAAGGATTTATCCAACAAAATTAATGTTGCCTTAGAGCGATTGGGTTTGCTCCCTTTTGCACATAAAAAAATACGAACGTTTTCAGGAGGAATGAAACGCCGAGTCAACCTGATTGCCAGTATTCTTCATCATCCCAAAGTGTTATTTCTTGATGAACCAACCGTTGGTGTGGATGTCCAATCCAAGAATGCGATTATTCAATTTTTACAAGAACTGAATCAAAATGGTACCACTATCATTTACACCTCCCATCATTTAAATGAGGCCGAAAATTTTTGTACTGAAGTGGCTATCATTGACCACGGAAAAATTATTATTCAAGGAAAACCGAAAGACCTTATTTCCAATCATGAAGGAACTCACAACCTGGAAGATGTCTTTTTAAGCTTAACAGGTAAAGCACTTAGGGATCATGCGTAAATTATGGGCATCTGCATATAAAGAATTTTTGTTGCTTACCAGAGACGTTGGGGGTATTGCTATCTTATTTATCATGCCTTTGGTCCTAATTGTAACCATTACATTAATTCAGGATAGCTCTTTCAAAACCATCGAAAATATTGACATTCCTATTTTGGTAGTTGACAACGACCAAGGAGATGTTTCTAAAACAATATTGGATGGCCTAAAAGAATCCGACGCATTTGAAATTCATTCCAAAACCTCTGAAGATGAAGCCAAGGATTTGGTTTTTAAGGGAAAATATCAAATGGCTATTGTCATTCCAAAAGAGCTTTCTGAGGAACTACAGGCCCAAGTAGATCAAAATGTGGAAGGTATTATGGCTAAATTTTCTATGGATTCTGATAGCACAGATACCACTCCCAAAAAACAGATTGAAATAAAGGAAGTTCGCCTCTATTTTGATCCAGCCACTCAAATTACCTTTAAGACATCGGTGAAGAACGGGATTGACAAGATGATCTCTAAAATTGAAACCGAATCCATTTATAAAGCTTTTCAAGAACAAATATCAGATGACCCTGAAGAAGTCATTTTTGATACAAAAAGCTTAATTAGCTTTAAAGAAGTTCTCCCAGAAAAAGACGAAAAAGAAATGATTCCCAATTCGGTGCAACATAATGTTCCGGCTTGGTCTCTATTTGCCATTTTTTTCATCATTGTACCTTTATCCATCAATTTGGTAAAGGAAAAAAATCAAGGAACGTTCGTTAGACTCCGAACCAATCCTGTGTCTTATGCTACCGTATTGGGAGGAAAAACATTGGTTTATTTATTGGTTTGCCTGATTCAGTTCATGCTTATGCTTATGATTGGGGTGTTTCTTTTCCCAAAAATAGGTTTACCAACCTTGGATGTATCTGGACGTTTACCACTATTGTTTGTCGTGGCATTGTTTGCTGGGTTAGGAGCCATAGGTCTGGGGCTTTTGTTGGGAACCATTGCTAAGACCCAAGAACAATCAGCGCCATTTGGAGCTACCTTTGTGGTAATTTTGGCAGCTTTGGGTGGTGTATGGGTTCCAGTGTTTGTAATGCCTAAATTTATGCAGACACTATCTCATATTTCACCTATGAATTGGGGGCTTAATGCTTTTTATGATGTTTTCTTGCGTAATGCTTCATTTTTGGATATTTTACCTGAAATTTTCACCTTACTTATCTTTTTTTTGGTGACAACTTTAATTGCTATCGTTTACAATGAAAGAAAAAATGCCGTCTAAACCTATCATTTCACATACCAGTAAAGTACGTATCCGATTTGTAGAGACCGATCCATTGGGAATTGTTTGGCATGGAAACTATATTCAATACTTTGAAGATGGAAGGGAAGATTTTGGAAGACATCACGGTATTTCCTACTTAGATCAAAAAAAATATGGCTTTGCCACTCCGATCATAAAATCAAGTACCGATCATAAAAGACCGTTACGCTATGGTGATATTGCGACCATAAAAACCATTTTTATAGATAGTCCGGCAGCCAAAATGGTATTTCGTTATGAAGTATTCAATCAAGATGATGATCTTGTTTGTACTGGAGAAACCGTTCAAGTTTTTGTAGACCAAATTGGGGAAGGAGAGCTTTGGCTCACGCCTCCAGATTTTTTTATTGCATGGAAGAAAAGTGTAGGATTGCTAGATGAATAAGGTATTTCTTTCATATAACAATATTATTTCTTCTTTGGGATTTTCAAGTGAAGCCGTTGTTGAACAAATTCAAAAGGAAGTTTCTGGTTTATCTTTAATTAAAGACAAAACTTATCTTCCACAGCCTTTTTATTCGTCATTGATAGATAACAACCTCTTAAATGAGGCCTTTGAATCTTTGGGGAGCCCACAAAACTATACCAAATTAGAAAGAATGATGATTCTTTCTCTAAATGACGTCATCACCCAATCAAATCTATCCATAAACGATCGTGTTGGATTGATCGTCTCAACTACAAAAGGAAATGTAGATGCCCTTGATGCAGACAATTCATTTCCTGAAGAAAGAGCCTATTTGAGCTCTTTGGCTAATTCCATTTCAAATTTCTTTGGAATAACTAGGACTCCCATCGTTATTTCTAACGCATGCGTTTCAGGGATTTTAGCAGTGGCTACCGCCAAAAGGTACATCCAACAAGGCATGTATGACCATGTATTGGTAGTTGGTGGTGATTTGGTTACCGAATTTATTTTGTCAGGTTTTAATTCCTTTCAAGCCTTAAGTGACGAACTTTGCAAACCTTATGATAAGGATCGCAAAGGAATAAATATCGGAGAAGTAACCGCTAGCGCATTGGTTACTAACGATATAGAGTTATTATCAGAAGATGCTGTTGCAATTATAGGAGAAGCTTCCTGTAACGACGCCAATCATATTTCAGGACCTTCTCGAACGGGTGAAGGTCTATTCAGAAGCATTCAGTCGGCCTTGGAACAGTCACAAATTTCGGCCAAAGACATCGATTTTATTTCTGCCCATGGAACGGCGACCTTATATAATGATGAAATGGAAGCCATTGCCTTTAACAGATCTGGATTGGAAGACGTACCAACCCATAGTCTTAAAGGTTATTTTGGACATACCCTTGGTGCTTCTGGCTTGCTTGAAGCCATCGTTGGGGTTCATTCATTAAAAAATGATACACTTTATAAATCTTTAGGTTTTGATACCCTTGGTGTTTCAAAACCCATTAATCTTATAACTTCTACACAAAAAACACCGTTACGAACCATGCTTAAAACAGCCTCAGGTTTTGGAGGTTGCAATACAGCTGTTGTTTTCAAAAAACATGCACTATGACAAAAACCGCCGTAAAAGCTTTAGATGCCTTAAATGAAGCCCATAAAATTGCTTTGGCTCCATTCTTATTTCAATCTGTCGTCTGCCTAAGAAATTTGGGAGTTTTTGATGAAATATTCAAGCATCGTAAAAAAGGAGGCGCTAATATGGCCGAGATAGCTGAAACTTTATCTTTAAGTGAGTATGGATTGGGTGTGCTTTTGGAAATGGCAGAAAGTTCAGATATTGTGGAAAAAAATGAATTAGGCCATTTTGAATTGACAAAAACGGGTTATTTCCTCGCCTATCATCCAACGGTCAATGTTAATGTGAATTTCACTCAAGATGTATGCTATAAAGGGCTGTTTCATTTAGAAGATGCGATAAAAAATGGGCAACCCGAAGGATTAAAAGAATTGGGGTCTTGGCCTACCATTTATGAAGGCCTATCCAAGCTTCCTTCTGATGTTCAAAAATCTTGGTTTGAGTTTGACCACCATTATTCGGATGACATTTTTAGATTGGCACTTCAGCAGGTACTTAAAAACAAACCCAGAAAAATCTTTGATATAGGAGCCAATACTGGCAAGTTCTCAATAGCATGTTGTGAAGAAAATGAACAGGTTGAAGTAACAATGATTGATTTACCAGGTCAACTGGAAATGGCTCTCAAAAACGCTCAAGAAAAGGGATTTGAAGAGCGTATAACAGGTTATGAAATAGATTGGTTAAAGGATAATCCTAAAATACCTACAGGAGCTGACACCATTTGGCTATGCCAATTTTTAGACTGCTTTTCAAAAGAAGAAATTTTAAAAATTCTATCCACTTGTGTGGCTTCTATGGATGATCATACTCAATTGGTGATTGTGGAAACCTATACTGACAGACAACGTTTTGACAGTTCTAGATATGTGCTGGAAGCTACCTCCTTATATTTTACAGTTATGGCTAACGGAAACAGCAAAATGTACAAGTCAACTGATATTTTGGAATTAGCTGAGCAAGCCGGATTGGAGATCTATAAAGATTTACCTCTAGGAGAATATCACACCATGTATATTTGCAAGAAATCCTCTTAAATGACAAAAGAGAGCTTAGGCATATCGTCTTATATCCAGATTAAGGACCATCATATTAAATTGAATGGGAAGCCTCTATTTTCACATGAAGGAGCCTTTTCAGAATTTATAAAAATGGGGTACAAACAATGTGGTGTAGCTTATCCCAAGTTTTTTAAAATGGATGATTTAAGCAAATTGGCATTGGTTGCAGCAGACATCCTTTTAAAACATGAAGGTGTCCAACCCGAGAATGAAGAAAATATTGCTCTTATTTTTTCAAACAAGGCCTCTAGTTTAAATACCGATAGAAGCCACCAAGAATCTATTCAAAATAAAGACAATTACTACCCAAGTCCGGCTGTATTTGTCTATACTTTACCCAATATTTGTTTGGGTGAGATCAGCATTAAATATAAACTCTATTCTGAAAATAGTTTTTTTATCTTTGACAACTTTAATGCTGAACATCTGTATCATTACAGTCAAAGTTTAATGCAATCCAAACAAGCAGAAAAAGTTTTGTGTGGTTGGGTTGACGTTGATAATGACACTTATGAAGCATTTTTATATTTGGTTTCCAAAAATGGAAGCTACGAACACACAATAAACGAGATTAACAAATTATACAAGAAATAACTATGGACGCTTTAAAACAAGAATTGAAGGAGAACATTATTGAGCAGTTGAATTTAGAGGATATGTCTCCAGCAGATATCGCAGATGATGATATGCTTTTTGGCGATGGTTTAGGATTGGATTCCATAGACGCTTTGGAATTGATTGTCATGTTAGACAAAAATTATGGTATCAAATTAACTGATCCAAAAGAAGGACGTTCCATCTTTGAGTCCATTAATACTATGGCCACTTATATTTCAGAACACAGAACCAAGTAATTCATTTATGGGGAAAGGTGTTGCTATTACTGGGATGGGAATTATTTCTGCCATTGGTAACAATGTGGAAGAAAATTTTCAATCCTTAATCGATAAAAAAAAGGGCATTGGAAGAGTCAAAAAAATCCAAACGAACCATGTCAATGACATTATGGTAGGAGAAATTGATTTCACCAATGATGATTTTATTGAACAATTGCAATTACCCGCAACTAATAATTATTCGAGAACCGCTTTACTAGGTGTCATAGCCGCGAAAGAGGCTATTAAAAATGCTGGGATTTCTGATATAACTCAGTACAAAACTGGTTTGGTTTCAGCCACCAGTGTTGGTGGTATGGATATGACTGAAAGGTATTTTTATGAGTATTTAGAGAATCCTGAAGTCCAGAAATATATTGATGGTCATCATGCGGGAGATTCTACTCAAAAAATAGCAGAACAACTTGGTATAGATGGCAGTTTGGTTACTACTATTAGTACGGCGTGTTCTTCTGCTGCAAATGCCATAATGTTGGGTGCCCGTTTAATTAAAACAGGCCGTTTGGATCGCGTTGTGGTGGGCGGGTCTGATTGTTTATCAAAATTTACCATCAACGGATTCAAAACGTTGATGATTCTTTCAGACACCTTCAATACACCTTTTGACGAAAATCGTAAAGGCCTGAATTTAGGGGAGGCTGCTGCGTTTTTGGTATTGGAATCTGACAAAGTTGTTCAAGCCGAAAACAAAACCGTCCTTGCCTATGTAAAAGGTTATGGGAATGCCAATGACGCATTTCACCAAACCGCTTCTTCAGACGATGGAGATGGTGCTACCCTAGCCATGGAACAAGCCCTTAAAATAGCGGGTCTACATCCTGAAGATATTGACTACATAAATGCACACGGGACAGCTACTGGCAACAATGACCTTTCAGAAGGAAGAGCCATACTAAGGGTTTTTGGAGATCGTGTTCCCGATTTTAGTTCTACCAAAGCATATACCGGACATACCCTAGCCGCTGCTGGAGGCATTGAAGCAGTATATTCTGTTTTGGCATTACAAAATAATGTGATTTATCCCAATCTCAATTTTGAAACACCCATGAAGGAGTTTGACATTACTCCCGAATTGAGCATTAAACAAAAAGAAATCAAGACAGTACTTTCCAATTCTTTAGGATTTGGAGGGAATTGTTCTACCGTTATATTTTCAAAAGAACCATAATCATGAAGCAAGTATATGTAAATAGTGTTGGTTCTATTTCTACCCAAAAAACCTTTGACGGCAGTTTTTTGGAAGATGTTATTGATCATGAAGATCATGTAATCCATGCCATGGATCCTGTTTATAAGGATTACATCCCACCGGCTGCCGCCAGAAGAATGGCTAAAGGTATCAAAATGGGAATTGTGGCTTCCAAAATAGCCCTTACCGAAGCTGGTATTGATAATGTGGATGCCATTATTACAGGAACAGGAATGGGATGTGTAAGAGATTCTGAGAAATTTGTTAGTGCTATTATTGACAATGACGAACAGTTTTTAACGCCCACACCATTCATTCAATCGACACACAATACCGTTGGCGGTCAAATAGCTTTAGAAATTCAATGTAAAGGCTACAACTTCACTTATGTCCATGCTGCCATTTCATTTGAATCAGCTTTGCTTGATGCTTTGATGCAAATCCAAGAGGAGGAAGCCAATCACATCCTTATAGGAGGAGTCGATGAATTAGGAGATCATACCGTAAAAATCCATCAGGTTATCAATCATATCAAAACTGAAAAAGTAAAATCTTCCCAACTATTAGCTTCTAAAACATCGGGTGCTGTATTTGGTGAAGGTGCTAACTTTTTTGTGCTCTCCAGTGAAAAAGGTGAAACTTCGTATGCTGAAGTTCTCGACACTAAAACATTTAATACCTTAGAAAAAGATCAGCTGCAATCAGAGTTAAATATCTTTCTAAAGGCAAACAACATAGAAGCCAATGACATTGATTTACTAGTTTTAGGAAACAATGGTGATGTTGATTTTGATGATTACTACAATGCACTTGCCCAAGATCTATTCACCCAAACACAACAAGTTTATTTCAAACATTTAAGTGGGGAGTTTAACACCGTATCTTCCTTTGGGTTTTGGCTCGCGTCAAACATTTTAAAACATCAGTCGGTTCCTGAAGTCATAAAATTAAATCATACTCAGACAGTTCAATTTGACAACGTCTTATTGTATAATCAGTATCGTGGGGAAAATCATAGTTTCACTTTACTTAAAAAATGCTAACTTTTAAAACAGTTAATATCATCACTGTTTTATTACTTATAATATTACTTCTTGGTTATGTTTTAAATTGGAATCCATTGTGGTTAATCTTCCCAATAATTACCATTTGGCTTATTCTAACAGCATTGGGATCGGGTTTAATAGGCTGGAATTATCATTTTAAATCTGTCAATTCCAATCCAAATACTCAAAAACACCAAGTTGCTATTACATTTGATGATGGCCCAAACCCAGAATTTACTCCACAGGTGTTAGCCCTTTTAAAAAGCTTTCATGCAAAAGCCACTTTTTTTTGTATTGGAAAAAATATAGATCAGCATCCAGACCTTTTCAAGACAATAATTGAAGACGGTCACACGATAGGAAATCACACCTACTCCCATTCCAATACCTTTGGTTTTTTTGGATTTACTAAGGTATTAACAGAACTTCAAGAGACCAATCAGTCTATTAAAAAACATGGAGGATTGCATTGCAAATTATACCGACCTGCATTTGGTGTAACTAACCCAAACATTAGAAAGGCTGTAAAAGTACTGGGGTTGACTTCCATAGGATGGAATCAACGTTCTTTTGATACTACCAATTTGAGTGATGTAACCATTCTGAAGCGCATAACGAAAAACCTTAAAAAAGGTGATATTATTTTACTTCATGACAGCAGCGCAAAAACCCTTCGTGTTTTGGAACAGTTATTGTTATTTTTACAACAACAAAATTTGGAATCTGTCACTATAGATTCCTTATGTCAATTGGAAGCTTATGCGTAACCTTTACTTTCTTTTCTTTTTCATGATGTTTTCGGTTTATGGCCAAACCAAAATGAGTAGCTCACAAGCTGAAGCATTAAGAAATTTGGTTAAAGAACAAGCTGAAACCACCAAAACAATAAAGAGTGATTTTATTCAATACAAACATTTAGATTTTTTATCAAATGACATAATTACAAAAGGAGAACTGCGCTTCAAGTCGCCAAATTTGGTGAAATGGGCCTATACTGAACCTTTTGAATACGCAGTCATTTTTAAGAATGAAACCTTATTTGTAGATGATGAAGGTAAAAAAAGCCAAGTTGATTTAGGGTCTAATAAAATGTTTAAACAATTAAATCAATTGATCATTAAAAGTGTCAAAGGAGATATGTTTGATAAGCAAGAATTTAATATTGCTTATTATGCGTTGCCTCACGGTAGCGAAGTTCATTTCTCTCCCAAGGATTCCAAACTGCTTGAATACATTAGCAGTTTTCAAATAATTTTCAGTGCCAAAGGAGATGTAGAACAAGTCAAAATGTTAGAGCCCTCTGGGGACTATACCAAAATAGAATTTAAACAAAGGACTCTTAATTCAAGATTGGATGATGCGATTTTTAATCCTTAGTTTATGCCTGCTCACATTAGGATGTGGTTCTTATCCAAAAAAAGCTGACCTTACACCAACCAATCTTCAGGTTAATACAGTTTCTAATTCTTACTTTTCAGATCTTACTAAAGACTATGTCTATAAAGCTCAAATTGAAGTTTACGGCAAAACTTTTGGCGGCTTATTTATTATAAAAAAAATAGGAGAAAACCATCACCGCGTAGCCTTTACAACAGAAATGGGAAACAAGTTATTTGACTTTTCATTTAACGGCGATAACTTCATGGTAAATTACATCATGGATGATTTAAATAAAAAAATGTTTATAAACATCCTAAAAGAAGATTTTTCAGCTTTAATCAAAGAACAGCTGGCTGTTACCGGCTCCTATCAAAAAGGAAATTATACCATTTATAAAACTCATATTTTAAACCAACCTTACTTTTATTTCATTCAAAACGAAGGATTGGAAAAAATTATAAAAACCAAAGGAGGAAAAGAAAAAACCTCCTTTCTGTTTCAAGAAATAAATGATAATATTGCAGACCAAATTACAATCAAGCATCAATCTATCAAACTGATTATTCAGTTAAAATCTATTTAAACCCTATGAAAAAAAACCTATTTATTTTAGCCCTTACTTTGGTCTCATTTACTTCCTTTTCTCAGGTCTCATTTCGACCAGGAGTAAGAATCGGGGCGAATTATTCAAGTATTTCAAACACAAGAACAGATTCCAAAATGGGATTGAATGCAGCCATTTTTGGGGCCCTGAAACTGACCGAATTCTATACCTTACAGCCTGAAATAGTATACAGTAACCAAGGTGCCGAAAGAAATTTTATAGGCGGTATCGAGGATAACTACGACATTCATTATGTATCTGTTGCAGTAGCAAATAAATTTTTCCCAGTTAAAGGATTAGGATTACATCTCATTGCTGGACCAAGTTTAGATTTTAACTTTGATGACAATTGGATTAATCTCATAAATGATGATAGTGATAGTGACATCACCCCATTTGATTTTTCCTTGTTTGCTGGAATAGGTTATGAATTCCCGTTTGGACTAGCCATAGAGGCCCGATACAAACAAGGATTTATTGATCTGGATTTTTGGGATGATAGCTATTATGATTCAAATGGATATTACCATAATGAAGAAAACAATCAACTTAATTCAGTCATTCAATTAGGGGTGGCTTATAAGTTCAACTTTTAAACTCATGCTAATCAAAGACTTTTATACCCTAAATGATTTGACCGTAGTTGAAAACTCAGCTAAGGCCCATATCACTATCAATAAAAACCATGAGGTGTTTAAGGGGCATTTCCCAGGAAATCCAGTGACTCCCGGTGTTTGTATGATGCAAATCATTAAAGAACTTACCGAACAAATTGTTGGTAAATCTCTTTTTATGGAATCTTCAAGTAATGTGAAGTTTATGGCCATCATCAATCCTGAAAAAACTCCAGATTTGGAATTAACCTTGGATATCGTTGAAGAAGACCAGCACTATAAGGTAAAAAACACGACGAAGTTTGGAGAAACTGTGGCATTAAAACTTAGCATGGGATTCAAAACCATTTAAAATGAAATTTCTATACCTTATCATAACTTTATTTGCCTTTACAAATCAATCTTTAGATTTGAAAGAGGTTAGAGATATGTATAGAGATGCTGCACACGACAAATCCAAGGTAGAAGCATTTTATGTTGCCTTGTCTCCAGTAAAAAAGGAAGATGCGGTTACTCTGGTAGCCTATAAGGGAGCTTCCATTGCATTAAAAGCCAGAGGTGCTAAAACCATTAAGGAAAAAAAGGAAGGATTTGTAGAAGGAGCCACTCTCTTGGAATATGCCATACAAAAGGAGCCCAATGCTATTGAACCCCGTTTTATAAGATTAGGGATTCAAGAAAACACACCCAAATTATTGGGTTACAAAGAGGACATAGATAAAGACAAGTTGTTTTTATTGAAACAATATTCAAGTATTTCTTCCATCAACTTGAAAAATCACATTAAAGATTATATCTTACAATCAACTCTTTTTACTCCTGAAGAAAAAGATTTGGTGCGTAATTAAGAACTAAGATTTGTAGCGGGTGAATTCAAATCAAATCACAAAAAAAATAGATCAGTTAAAAGTTTGTGTTGTTATTCCAACTTATAATAACGAACGCACTTTAAAACGTGTTATAGATGGCGTTTTAAACTATACAGAGCAAATCATTATAATCAATGATGGATCTACAGATTCCACTCCATCGTTGTTATCGGAC
The DNA here is from genome assembly GCF_001280515.1 of Mangrovimonas sp. ST2L15. Classification (GTDB taxonomy): domain Bacteria; phylum Bacteroidota; class Bacteroidia; order Flavobacteriales; family Flavobacteriaceae; genus Mangrovimonas; species Mangrovimonas futianensis. The sequence goes on from NZ_LBIQ01000030.1 coordinate 278,153, forward strand.
TACCCCAATCTTACGGTTATTCATTTTGAAAAAAACCAAGGTAAAGGGATGGCATTAAGAAAAGGTTTTGAAGTGGCTTTGGAACAAGGTTATGAATTTGCCATTACAATTGATTCTGACGGACAACATTTCCCAAGTGATATTCCCCTTTTCATTAATGAATTGGAACTTAGCAAGAATCGGGATTTATTATTAATTGGCGCCCGTAACATGAGGCAAGAGGGCGTGCCCTCAAAAAGTAGTTTTGGAAACAACTTTTCTAACTTTTGGTTTTGGTTTGAAACGGGTATCAAATTAGATGACACCCAATCTGGATACCGTATGTATCCACTGCACATCATTAAAAATCTAAAGTTTTTTACTACCAAATTTGAGTTTGAAATTGAAGTCATTGTCAAGTCGGCATGGAAAGACGTCGAAGTCAAAAACATTCCCATTCAAATACTTTATGATCATTCTGAAAGAGTATCACACTTCCGTCCATTTAAAGACTTTACTAGAATTAGTATTCTGAATACCTGGCTGGTTTTTTTGACTTTATTTTTTATCAAACCTAGAAATATTTTTAGGAGTCTTAAAAAAAAAGGGGTTAAACGATTTTTTGTTGAAGATTTTTTAGGCAGTTATGATTCTCCCAGAAAAAAGGCATTATCTATTGCCCTAGGGGTTTTTATAGGGTTATCTCCATTTTGGGGATTCCATACCGTTATTGTTATTTTTCTAGCCATTTTTTTCAACTTAAACAAAGCTATCGCCTTTGCATTTTCAAATGTGAGTTTGCCACCATTCATACCCTTTATTTTGTATGCCAGTTCCAAGGTGGGACAATGGGTTTTAAATGTTAATTACCCCTTCACTTTGGATGACCTTGTTAACAATTTTGAAATTGTCAAACATCTAGAAACTTATATCGTCGGAAGCTTTACATTAGCCGCTTTCTCTGCCCTAATTTTGGGTATTTTGGCCTATTTCTTCTTCACTGTTTTTGAAAAAAGGAAAATGGTTTTAAATAATGGCTAAAATCTTCTTCAACATATACCAACAAATCAAAAAAAGGAAGACTCTTAGTTTCGTTGGGATGCTCTTCGCTATTTTAGGTTTGTTCTATGTGTCATTTAATATCCAATTTGAAGAAGACATTACTAAACTAATACCTGTCAATGACAAAAATGAAAATGCGGGAAAAATTTTCAAAACAGTCAATTTTGCTGATAAAATCATTGTCAATATTTCTAAATCGGAATCAGGAACCTTAAATGACCTATCCAAGTATGCCTCACAATTCTTAGACAGTTTATATGCAAAGGCTCCTTCATATGTAGCTTCTGTTCAAGGGAAAGTCGAAGACGAGGAAGTTTTAAATACCCTAAATTTTGTCTATGACAATCTTCCTTTATTCTTAGATGGGCAAGATTATGAGACCATCAAACAAAAACTAGATCTTGACAGTATTGAGCTTATAACTGAAGCTAATTACAAAACGTTGGTTTCTCCATCGGGATTCGTTACCAAAAAACAAATTGTAAAGGATCCTTTGGGACTTGGTTTAATAGGATTAAAAAAGCTCCAAAGTCTATCTTTTGGTGACAAAATTAGTCTTCACGATGGCTTTTTGGTAAGTGAGGATAAAAACCATATTTTACTTTTTATATCCCCCACTTTCCCTTCTAGTGAAACAGGTGAAAATGCCAAGTTTGCTGATCTTTTGTATCAAATAAACAAGCAACTAAATGCAGAATTTAAAGGAAAGGCAAGGTGCGAATATTTTGGAGGCGCCTTGGTAGCCGTCGAAAATGCCAAACAAATTAAACATGATATACAGTTTACGGTAGGTATTGCCATGACCGTTTTGCTGTTGATCTTGATCCTCTTTTACAAAAAGCTTTTTCTCCCTATCATACTTTTTGTTCCTACTCTTTTTGGCGGATTACTCGCCATGACACTTCTGTTTTTTATTAGAGAAAAAATATCAGCCATTTCCTTAGGAATAGGCTCTGTGCTTCTGGGAGTAACCCTGGATTATTCCTTACATGTGCTTACCCACATCAGAGCCAGCAACAACATGAAAGCCTTGTTTGAGGAAATCACCAAACCTATTTTAATGAGCAGCCTAACTACAGCACTGGCTTTTTTATGTTTGTTGTTTTTAGAATCCCAAGCATTACAGGATTTGGGGATATTTGCCGCCACTAGCGTTATTGGCGCTTCCTTCTTTGCTTTGGTTTTCATCCCACAAGCCTATAAAGATTCTATAAAACTAACTAATAGGAAGAGTTTAATTGACCGCTTTGCTGAAATTCCATTTCACCAGAAAAAGGTCATGTTTGTGATTTTAGGAGGACTCATACTTATAAGTCTATTCAAGTTCCATCATGTCTCTTTCAATAAAGATATTACCAAGTTAAATTATGAGCCCCCAAAGTTAATGGAAGCTCAAAACCGCTTGGAACAGATCACAAATATTGGATCAAAATCAGTTTATGTAGCGGCATTTAACACAGAACTGCAAAAGGCACTGCAAACGAATGATTCCGTTTACTCAATGCTTAAAAAACTGGAGTCCAACAAGGAAATCACTGATTTCAGTTCCATTGGAGGTTTAGTCAAGTCGATGAAAATCCAAAATGAACGCATTGCTGAATGGCAATCGTTTTGGGATGAATCCACCAAAAATGACTTGAAAAAGAATCTCATTTTAAGTGGAGAGAAGTTTGGCTTTAAGCCCAAAACACATCAGGATTTTTATAATCTATTGAACAAGGAATTCAATTCACTTTCGGTAGAAAGTTACCAAGCCATCAAAGCCATCCAAATTGAAGACTACGTGTCTACCAAAGACGGTTTTTCTACAGTCACATCTTTGATGAAACTTGACTCAAATGAAGTCAAAAACATCCATGAAAAGTTTGATTCCAATCCACATATATTTTTGATTGATCGACAAGGAATGAATGAGACATTCTTAGGGAATTTGAAAAATGACTTTAACGATTTGGTTCTTTATTCTCTATTGGCTGTTTTGTTCATATTATTTGCCTTTTATAGAAGCTTTTCATTAACATTAGTTACCTGTATACCCATTGGTTTAACTTGGTTCTTCACCATTGGTTTAATGGGGCTCTTTGGGATTGAGTTTAATATTTTTAACATCATTATATCCACATTTATATTCGGATTGGGCATAGATTACAGCATTTTTATTACCAATGGCTTGTTGCACGAATACCGAACTGGAGAAGCGGTTTTATCGACCCACAAAACCTCAATCATCCTGTCGGTAATCACTACCATTCTTGGAGTTGGGGTGATGATTTTCGCCAAACATCCGGCACTATATACCATTTCCCTTGTGTCCATAATTGGCATTTTATCAGCCATGGTGAATGCGTTTACAGTGCAACCCTTGTTATTTAAACTGTTTATTGGAAGCAATAAAAAGCGACCCATCAGTTTTAGATACTTGGTTTTTGCCATTATTTCATTCTCTTATTATGGTTTGGGAACTGTTTTAATTCCGATAATTGGAACCTTATTTGTAAAAATACTGCCCATAAGCCGAAAAAAAAGCATGCCGTGGTTTCATAAATTGGCCTCCAAGTTTATGACTTCGGTATTATACTCCAATCCTTTTGTCAAGAAAAAAGTTATTAATAAGGTAGGTGAAACATTTGAAAAACCCGCCATAATTATTTCAAACCACACGTCTTTCTTAGACACACTTGCCTTAGAAATGCTTTACCCAAAAATCATTTTTTTGGTGAACGATTGGGTATACAAGTCTCCCATTTTTGGATATGCCATGAAATTTACGGGTTACTACCCGGTAAGTGAAGGAATTGACAAAGGGATGGGTCATTTAAAAGAAAAAATAGAACAAGGCTATTCCATAGTGGTTTTCCCTGAAGGCACCAGATCTTACACGCACAAGATGAAACGCTTTCACAAAGGCGCTTTTCACTTGGCAGAAGAGTTTCAATTGGATATCCTTCCAGTTCTAATCCATGGAAATTCTGAGGTAATCCCTAAAGGTAGTTTTGTCATCAGGGACGGCAGTATTACCTTAAAAGTATTGGAACGTATTTCACCTCAGGACGCTTCTTTTGGCACAACAACCCGAGAAAAAACGAAACAAATAAGCGCTCATTTTAAAAACGAATTTTTCAATTTCAGAAGAGAAATTGAAGACGGTCGTTATTTTCATCGCCTACTTTTGGAGGAATATCGTTATAAAGGTGATACACTTTACCAAACAGTAAAAAAAGATATTTTCAATAATGAAGATACGTACCACCAAATTCTTTATGATCTGACTGAATATACTCAAGTTGCTCATTTATCTCAAGGTTTTGGCGCTTTTGATTTCTTAATGGCTCTGGATAAACCGGAGAGGAAAATCAATGTTTTCATTAAAAATTTAGACATAAGAACTATTTTAAAAAATAGTTTCTTAACCAACAGTCCTCATTACAATCTACATTTTAATGAAACAATTTCTTCAACAATCCATGATCAAATTGAAGTAGTCGTCATAGACGCTGCCTTTAATTTTGATATTTTCACTTTAAATTCCCTGCCAAAACTTAAAAAAGTTGTGCTGATTAAAGATGGTATATCCCTAAAAAACAAACTTTTGGAAAATTACCAACTAACCCCCACGATTGAAAACGAAAAACTTATTATCTTAAAGCTTCAAAAAAAATAATATGCAAAACCATTACGATGTTGTCATTGTAGGAAGTGGTCTGGGAGGTTTGGTCTCAGCCATTATTCTTGCTAAAGAAGGCTATAGCGTATGTGTTTTAGAAAAAAACCAGCAATTTGGAGGAAACCTTCAAACCTTCACCAGAAATAAAACCATATTTGATACAGGTGTCCATTATTTAGGAGGACTTAGTGAAGGACAAAATCTTTTTAAATATTTTAATTATCTAGGAATAGCACATGACCTCAACCTAAAAAAGATGGATGAGTTGGCCTATGATAGGATTACTTTTGGGAATGACCCACAATGGTACCCTCATGCCCAAAGCTATGCCAAGTTTGAAGAGGAACTTATTAAGAAATTCCCAACGGAGTCTGAAGCCATAATGGCTTATTCCAAAAAAATGAAAGAAACTTGTTCCAAGTTTCCTCTTTATTCTCTTCAGAAGGGATCTCCTTATGATTTGAGTGTGTTTCAAGAGTCTACTTGGGAAGTCGTGAATGCACTCACTCAAAATAAAAAGTTACAAGCGGTTTTAATGGGGTCTAACTACCTTTATGCCGGTTTGAAATCCACACCTTTTTATGTTCATGCCCTTTCAGTCAACTCCTATATTGAAAGTTCATACAGATGTATTAATGGAGGCAGTCAAATCACCAAATTATTGATAAGAAAATTGAAGCGTTTGGGGGGTGTTGCCTTAAAGCATCAAGAGGTAGTAAAAATGGATCTCAAGGATGATAAAATATCAAAGGTTTCCTGTTTAAATGGTACCGAATTTACTGCCAATTGGGTTATTTCAAATATCGAGCCTCAAACAACATTAAACATGTTTGGTGAAAGTCCGTTAAAAAAACCATACATCAATAGGATCAAAAACATTAAAAAAACCGTAGCGGCTTTTAGTCTCTATATTGTATTTAAACCCGATACCTTCAAATATTTCAATCACAATATTTACCATTTCAAAACTCCAGAAAAAGTATGGACCTCTCAAGACTACGACATCCAAAATTGGCCTGAAAGTTATATGGTATCCCTAGGAGTGAAAAAAAACATGGATGACTATGCCGAAAACATGACAATCATGTCCTACATGAGATATGAAGAGGTGCTTCCTTGGGCCCATACGTTTCATACGGTTAAATACAAAAACAAACGGGGCCAAACCTATGAGGAATTCAAAGCTGAAAAAACAGAACAAATCCTGCTTGAATTGGAAAAACAATTTCCAGCCATACGCTCTTGTATTTTAGAGACCTACACCTCTACCCCTTTATCTTACAGAGATTATATAGGAAGCCTTGGAGGGTCTATGTACGGCTTTTTAAAAGATGCCGAAAAGCCTATGCAAGCTATCCTTTCGCCTAAAACCAAAATAGACAATCTCTTGTTTACAGGACAAAGTCTCAACATGCATGGAATTCTTGGAGTAACAATAGGAGCCGTCTTAACCTGTTCAGAAATATTAGGAAAAGCCTATTTGGTAGATGCCATCAATGAAGCAAATCAAACTCAAGAAATAACCTAACCTATGGAAAGGATTCAAACCAAACCAATTGAGAGAGTAAAAGACATTTCAAAAGAAGCGTTTATTGAAAGGTACTATAAACCTCAAAAACCTGTTTTAATTGAAGGTTTGACAAAAGAATGGCCGGCCTACAAAAAATGGAATTTGGATTATATCCAAAGTCTAGCTGGAGATCAAGAAGTGCCTCTTTACAATAATGAACCCACCAAAGGAAAACAATATTCTGCAGAACCTGTTATGAAAATGAAACTCTATGATTACATAGAGATTTTAAAAACGAAACCCACCGACCTGAGGATTTTTTTCTATAATATTCTAGATAACATGCCAAAACTGATTTCGGATTTTGAATACCCCGATATCGGTCTAAAATTTTTCAAAAGATTGCCTGCTATGTTCTTCGGAAGTGAAGGTTCAAAAGTACTTCCGCATTATGATATGGACTTATCCGATTTGGTTCATTTTCATTTTCACGGAAAAAAAAGTGTTATGCTATTTGCTCCAGATCAAACTCAATACCTTTATAGAATTCCCTTTTCTGTACACAATTTAGAAGAAATAGATTTAGACAATCCCGATTTTGAAACCTACCCTGCCTTAAAGAAATTACAAGGTTATGAAGTAGTCATGAATCATGGTGATGCTTTGTATATGCCCAGTGGTTATTGGCATTATATTAAATACCTCAATGGTGGTTTTTCCATGACTCTTAGAGCTTTCACCAAGAAACCAAAGACCTTTGCTAAAATGTTATATAATGTTTTTTTTATGCGGCATTTTGAAAACGGTATGCGTAAATTGCGTGGTCAGAAATGGATTGATTATAAAAACGAAATCACCATCAAAAACACCCATAAGAATCTCAGTGAATAACGCCCAAACTTCTATCATAAAATCCTTGGCTCCTTCTTGGCTTATTATTGGTCTTTTGGTTATCAATCTTTGGTCTTGTGGTGTTTCTAAGTCCATTAAAGATATACCTGAGGTAAGTAATTACAATCATAACATTGCCGAAAGAACCCAAGTCAATGATTCCACCTTTGTGCTGGATTCAAGCCATCTTACCAAAAACGAACAAGGGCAATGGGAACTTATGGTTTCTGGCGATCCTCTCGAAATCGGAATGAAAACTGGACTTTTGACCCAGGAACTCTTTGTGAAACAAGAAGCTGCCTTCTTGGGTAAGGTGGAGGATATGGTCCCATCGAAATTCAAACAGAAACTACTTAGAAAAATATTAGCCTGGTACAACCGAAAAATGTACCTACACATTCCTGAAGAATACAAAGCAGAAATCTACGGGTTATCAAAATATGCTGGTGATAAATACGACTATGTTGCCGATGATTATCTTCGCATTCTTTACTTTCATGGCGCCCATGATATTGGACATGCTTTTCAAGACTTGGCTTTGGTCGGTTGTTCTTCCTTTGCTGCCTGGGGAAACAAAACGGAAGATGGCAGCTTGCTTGTTGCCAGAAACTTTGATTTCTATGCTGGTGATGACTTTTCAAAAAATAAAATCATCGCTTTTGTTGAACCCCAAGATGGTTACCCATTCATGTCTGTTACTTGGCCGGGAATGATAGGTGTTGTTTCAGGAATGAACACCCAGGGACTTACAGTTACCATCAATGCTGGCAAATCAAAAATACCTTGGGCCGCAAAAACGCCTATTTCCTTAGTGACAAGAGAAATTTTGCAATATGCCTCAAATATTGAAGAAGCCGTCGCCATAGCCAAGAAACGCCAGGTATTTGTTTCAGAATCTATTTTTGTGGGAAGTGCAAATGATAAGAGGGCTGTAACCATCGAGGTGTCTCCAAAGAACTTTGGTGTTTATGAAGTTATAAACTCCAATGAATTGATTTGCTCCAACCACTTCCAGAGTGATGCTTACAAAGATGATGAGAGAAATTTAAAGCATATAGCCGAAAGTCATTCCCAATACCGCTATGAGCGTATGGCGGAACTGCTAAACCAAACTGAAAAACTTACTCCTAAGAAAGCCATTGACATTTTGAGAAATAAAGAAGGTCTTCATGACGAGGCTATAGGTTATGGCAACGAAAAAGCCTTAAATCAATTACTAGCCCATCACGGTATTGTTTTCAAACCAGAGCAGGGATTGGTTTGGGTTTCTTCCAATCCTTACCAGTTAGGAGCATTTGTAGCCTATGACTTGAATAAAATTTTTGACAGTTCCATCAACGCTTCACCCGAAATCTCATTACAGGAAACACGGTTAACCATTGAAAAAGACCCATTCCTTTATACCGAGGCTTATAAAAATTATGAAACTTATCGTATTGATAGTCGGAAGATAGTTCAAGCTATAGAGGAAGATACCTCCTTGGAAACAGCATTTCTAAACCATTTTAAAGCGCTAAACCCAAACTTCTGGCAAGTTCATTATTTAGTTGGTAAATATTACTACGAAAAAGGAGAATACAATGAGGCTTTGCTTAATTTTGAAAAAGCACTGACCAAAGAAATTACTACGATACCGAGTAAACAAGAGGTCGAAAATTATATTAAAAAAACACATCGGAAATTAGACGAATGATTCCTGAAATAGAAAAAGCATCCGTACAAAATATAAAGGCTTTCCAAGAAGCCAAACTGCAAGAATTATTACCGTATTTAAAGGAACATTCCACCTATTACCAACGGCTGTTTGCAGGTCAAAATATTGATATAGAGCAAATCAAAACTTTAGAAGATTTAGCTAAAATTCCAGTGACCTCCAAGGATGACCTTCAAAAATATAATGACGATTTTCTTTGTGTACCCAAAAACAAAATCATTGATTATGTAACGACCTCTGGCACTTTAGGGGATCCGGTAACTTTTGCTCTAACCGATAAAGACCTTGATCGTTTGGCCTATAATGAGGCTATTTCATTTGCCTGTGCTGGTGTAACTGGCGAAGATGTGCTACAACTGATGACCACCATAGACCGCCGATTTATGGCGGGGTTGGCCTATTTTTTGGGGGTAAGGAAATTGGGAGGAGGGATCATTAGAGTTGGTGCTGGTATACCAGAATTGCAATGGGATTCTATTCTAAAATTCCGACCAACCTATTTAATTGTCGTTCCTTCTTTCCTTCTTAAATTGATAGAATATGCTAAGTCACATGATATTAATTTAGAAGAATCTGGTGTTAAAGGTGCTATCTGCATTGGTGAATCCTTGAGGAATCAAGATTTCACCTTAAATACTTTAGCTGAAAAAATCACCTCTCAGTGGGACATTCAATTATTCTCTACCTATGCGTCGACAGAGATGAATACCGCCTTTACCGAATGTGAATTTCAAAAAGGGGGACATCATCATCCGGAATTAATTATAGCAGAAATACTCGATGACCACAACCTCCCCGTACCTTCTGGAAAAGTGGGCGAATTGACTATTACCACCTTGGGTGTTGAGGGCATGCCCCTATTAAGATTTAAAACGGGAGATATGGTTACAGCCCATGAAGAACCCTGTGAGTGTGGTCGTCATACCAAGAGATTGGGGCCTGTGGTGGGGAGAAAAAAGCAAATGATTAAATACAAAGGGACTACCTTATACCCTCCAGCCATGGAGAATATATTGAATGATTTTAATGAGGTAGAATGTTATGTTATAGAAATTTATCATAATAATATTGGCACTGATGAAATCTGTATAAAAATTGCGAGTCATAACAAATCAGATAAATTCATGCATAACATCAAGGATCATTTCAGGGCCAAATTAAGGGTTACTCCTAAAATAGAATTCCATGACAAAAAGGAAATTGAAGCCATACGCTTTCCTTCGATGAGCCGAAAGCCCATTCTTGTTATAGACAAAAGAAAATAGCATGCCTTTTTAGTCTAGGTATAGGAGCTGCTGGTACAAATTTTCAATTATTTGATTACCTTGTCATTTCATTTTGATCTATGAAGTTACCACAGCACAGAATTACCCTCAAAGTCATTATTGGCTACATTATTTTAGGTATCCTCGCAGTCATTTCGGGTTATTTGGTATTATCTGAAATCAAAACTTTTACCCAATTCCAAAACCAAGATATTTCTGATCGCAACAAGATCATTAAAACAGGTGGATTAATTGCCGATATTTATGAAAATGAAAGTTTGGCTCGGGCTGCTATTCAACTAAGTTCTTCTGAAAAGTTTGATGTTTATGTTGAGGAAAACGAAGCATTACTTAAAAAAATAGATTCCCTTAACTTCATGGTAGATAATGACTATCAAAAGTTCATTTTGGATAGTATTAAGGTTGTTTTTAATAAAAAACTTCAAAACATTACAGACCTTAAGGAGTTGAAACTAAATGACAATTCAGATCGTTCAATCGAACAGGCTATCAAGAAGTTAGGCTCTATTGAATCTATTTTAGGAAAAATCACGGTAGAAGACTTTGTAGAAAACCCAAATGCCTTAGATAGGAAGACTAAAACAAATCTTCAAGAATATGTAGACCTCATCAATAAATACAACCCGCAAGATTCTATAAACACTATAAGCCAGAAGGAAATTGATTCCATAGTGACCATTTCCAAAAGTATGCTTAGGGATTTACAACGTGACAATACCAGACAAAGAGCCTCCCTCTTGGAAACAGAACGAGAATTGATAGAAAACGACCTTACTACTTCCCGTAAATTAAGGGAGCTCTTAAAAGCATTGGAAAGTGATATCATTCTTTATTCAAACAATCTAAATAAGAAACGGGCACAAACCTTAAATCATAGCCGACAAATTATCATTATAGCATCTGTTATCAGTTTTATATTGATAGTTATTTTTTCCTTTATCATTTTAAATGACTTTTGGAAAAGTCAGGAATACAGAAAACAATTGGAAGCTGCCAATAAAACCACGTCTTCCCTTTTAAAGAGTCGCGAGCAATTAATTTCTATGGTAAGTCATGACTTAAGAACGCCGTTAAGTACTGTGACGGGCTACAGTGAATTGCTTCAAAAAAATACCACTTCAGTTAAAGAAAAAAATTATCTAGAGCATATTAGGAATGCTTCATCCTACATGGGACAATTGGTGGAGGATCTTTTGGAGTTTTCAAAACTGGAAGATGGGAAAATAGCTATCGAATCAGTACCATTCAATATAAGACAGAATATCGATGACATTGCTCAAGGTGCGCAAAACATTTATAAAAACAAGCCCGTAGAACTCATAGTAGAACATGACAAACAAATATCATGGCCTATTGTTAGCGATCCCTTTCGAATCAAACAAATCCTCTACAACCTGATGGTAAACGCCTATAAATTTACCAAAACGGGCAGTATAAAGGTTAGAAGCACTTTAGAATCTGAAAGATCTCATGACTTTTTAAAAATTTCCGTAAGTGATACAGGAATTGGTATTAGCAAAGACCAACAAGAAACTATATTTAAGGCCTTTACGCAAGCCGATTCCAGTGAGGAGACTAAGCAAAATGGGTTTGGTTTAGGCTTGACTATTTCCAAAAAATTAGCGGAATTGCTGGGAGGCACCTTGACCCTTGAAAGTGATTTGGGCGTAGGCAGTACTTTTACCCTAAGAATTCCTGTTACTTTTTCAAAACAGCAAATAGTATTGGACACTCAGGCTCCTTTGGAAAACCAATGGAATCTTACCGCTTTGATTATTGAAGATGATCCCTCCTTAAGACAATTACTGAATGAATTGTTAGTCCAATATGGTGTGAAGCCCCATTTATATTCCAATGGGCAAGCGGCCTTAGAACAATTGCACGGACTGACGTATGATTTTGTTCTAACGGATATACAGTTGCCAAAAATGAACGGCATTCAATTTATGGAGCGTCTAAAACAGGAGTCAACCTATAGTAACCAACCCATTTTTGCCATGACAGGTCGGGCAAATCTTTCCGTAGAAGATTACAAAGAAAGTGGCTTTTCTGAAGTATTGATCAAACCCTTTCACCCAAATGAGCTACAGAAATTATTGACTCAGTATTTTAAGAATCGTTCTTTTGAGACCAAAATAAACACATCTTCTGTTGAATCATCAGAACCTGAAGGATTCAGCGTAAAATCTTTGGGATCTTTTATGAATCATGATCCCGAGGCCATAAAAAATACGCTTCGTTTGTTTTCTGAAGACAACGAACAAAACTATCTCCATTTGATGCAAGCTTTTCAGAATAAAAATATTGAGGCAATCAACCAAGTAAGCCATAAAATGTTGAGCATGTATCGACAACTGGAGGTGGAGCAGGTATTACCGTATCTCGAAAAATTTGAAACGGCATCAACCATTTCCGAAGAAGAATTTGATGCATTTCAAGATAATATGGAAGTATTTTTAGCCTCTTTAAAATTGTATCTCGGCTAAGACAAATTGTACTCCTTTAATTTGTTATAAAGCGTTTTTCTAGTGATGTTAAGCAATTTAGCTGCTTGGGTCTTATTGTTTCCTACCTCTTTTAGTGCACTCACTATTAATTCCTTTTCATTTTCTTTGGTCGAAAAAGTTTTAGGAGGAATTTGGCTGGGTTGCTCTTTTCCAAATTCTTCAGGAAGCGAATGTTTTTCAATCACCTGATCCTGAGTCAAAAGAACAGCTCTCTTTATGACATTGGACAACTCACGCAGATTTCCAGGCCAAGAATATTGCTGAAACAAGGTCATCACCTCTTTTGAGAACCCTACTATCGACTTATTCAATTGTTCATTGGCCATATCAAGGAAAAAGTCTGCAAACAGCACGAAATCATCCATACGATCCTTCAAGCTTGGAACTTTGATAGAAAATTCATTAAGCCTATGAAACAAATCTTCCCTAAAGTCTCCATTCCCAACCGCTTCAAATAAATTCTCGTTGGTAGCTGTAATGAGTCGGATATCCACTTTTATTTCTTCATTACTACCTATTGGCTTGACCTTTCTTTCCTGTAGTGCTCGAAGCAATTGAATTTGATTATCATAACTTAAATTCCCTACCTCGTCTAAAAAAAGTGTTCCACCATTGGCTGCCTCAAAGTGTCCCGTTTTATCACTTATGGCTCCAGTAAAAGAACCTTTCTTATGACCAAAGAACTCACTAGATGCCAGCTCTTTGGGAATAGCACCACAGTCTACTGCAACAAAAGGTTGGTTCTTTCTATTACTTTGGTTATGGATCATTCTAGCAACAACCTCCTTCCCCGTTCCACTCTCTCCGCTTATTAGAACAGTCATATTTGTTGGTGCTACCAGTCCAATGTAATCATTCAGTGTTTTTGATGCTCCACTGATTCCAGCAACAGTATCCGGATTTGATTTATTCTCGGATAAGTTATTTTCTAGGATTTCTATTTCTTCTGGTAATTGATCTTCCAAGGCATTATGAATAACTTCTAAAACTTCATCTGGATTGAAAGGTTTGGAGATATAATCAAAAGCTCCCTGTTTCATAGCTTGAACAGCGGTAGAAACTTCAGCGTAGCTAGTCATCAACACGACAGGCACTTGGTAATAATGTGTTTTAATTTTCTTCAGCAATGAAATTCCATCGCCATCGGGCAACCTCAAATCTGTAAAAACCAAATCGTAGGATTCAGATTTTAGCTTCAAAACAGCCTTTTCCATATTAAAGGCCACTTGAACCTTATAGTCATGGCGCTCTAAGAACTGTTTAAGCATCTCAGAAAATGTGATGTCATCTTCTACCAACAATATGGATTTCATACAAGTAATCTCCTTTTTTACAAAAGTATTAAGGAAGCTTCACCAATTCCTTTAAAAAAAACATAAAAAAAGGGACGTCTTTACTAAAACGCCCCTTTAACAAGAAAAAATTCGAGTTTTCAGGATAAAATTTATTCTTAGCTATTAATCATCAATTTCATTTAAATCATCTTTATCTATCCATTTTCCATCTTTGGAAGCAAAAACGGTTTTGGTTGTTCCCTCTACCATCAAATCCAGTTTGTACTGACCTTTATTATTGATATAGGCCTTATTAATGGTAGCTGTTTCGAAATCGTCTTTTACCGCATTGGTTACCGCCGTAGGTAATTTATTGATGGCGATTTCTCTAAAATCATCCACCATAACTACTTTCATATTTTGGGTTTCACATACACTATTTGTGGTGGCGAAGGTTGACAATCCTCCCGCCAATATCGCGACGGTTAAAATTACTTTTTTCATAATACTAAGTTTATTTGTTATTATTTGATTTATGATATCTATTGAAACAAATATGCCAGATAGCAATTAAATCACTTGAAACAACATAAGTCATTATATTTCAAAGGATTAATGTTATTTCTAAAAATTATTGAGAGAAGGAAACTGTGTAAGGATGTGAAATGCGCCATGAATTACGTATAAATTTTACACATTGTTAAAATAGAATGACACTCTTGGCTTTGAGATTATTATAAATATTAGTAATTTTTAGAAAATTTAAATCCTTCCCATTGCGTACTCTATTTCCAATAAAACGACTCATTCTTACGCCATTTGAAAAGTTTGTAAACATAGCTAGTTCCAGTGGTTTCATTTTATTTTTTGCCACTATAGTAGCACTTATTTGGGCTAATTCACCATGGTCAGACTCCTATGAAGCTTTCAAGAACTACCCTTTGGGATTTAGATTTGGAAATTTTGAATTGGTCAAACCGGTCCTATTATGGGTAAATGACGGACTCATGTCTATCTTCTTTTTCCTGATTGGATTGGAAGTGAAACGAGAAATTTTAATTGGAGAACTCAATACCTTAAAAAAAGCATCACTTCCCATTTATGCTGCTCTAGGTGGTGTGATTTTACCTGTCTTGATTTTTATTTTTCTAAATGACAACCCTGAAACAACCAAAGGTTGGGGAATACCAATGGCTACAGATATTGCATTCTCTTTGGCTATTCTCACAGTTTTAGGTAAACGAGTACCCATCGGTCTAAAAATATTCCTAACGGCTTTGGCCATCGTTGATGATATTTTAGCGGTAATGACCATTGCCATATTCTACAGTTCTAAAATTGAATGGATGCTCTTAGGTATGGCCATGATACCTTATGCCATTTTGGTTTTACTTTTATTCTTAAAAAAATACAGCAAATACGTTTCGGTTATTTTGGGTTGTATCATTTGGATGCTCTTTTTAAAATCAGGGATTCATCCAACCATATCTGGAATTTTGGTTGCTTTTACCCTGCCCCTGAGTCAAACTTTTACTGTAAGAAGTTCTATTGCCCAATTGGAACAAACTGTGAATAAATTAGCTAAAGCGAAAGCTTCAAATAAACCGATACTCACTAAAGAGCAAATTTATGCTATAGATGATATTGAAGATTGGACCAATAAAGTACAATCACCACTTCAATTACAAGAAAATGGGCTGCACGGATGGGTTGCTTTTTTTATAATTCCCATTTTTGCCCTATTCAATGCAGGCATCAATTTTACTAGTAATACAGAGAGTATTGATTTATCCCTAGTGACCAATCTAGCCATCGCTCTTATCGTTGGAAAAAGTCTGGGGATTTCTTTGTTTTCCTTTTTGAGTGCCAAGTTTGGGCTTTCTGAATTGCCTTTAAACATAAAATACCAACAAATTATTGGTATTGGCTTTTTGGCAGGAATTGGATTTACCATGTCTATCTTTATAGCCAATCTAGCCTATACCGATAGCCAAAAACTTATTGAGGACTCCAAATTTGGTATTCTAATCGGGTCTACTCTATCTGGAGTTATCGGTTATTTGGTTTTAAGATACTTTGGTCCCAAGAAGAACCCTTGATTTATGAATTTGACAATTTTAAATAATCCATTATGATAAGGAGCAATTTGATTATTATTCTTATTTTTTTGACTTCCATCGCATTTAGTCAAAATACTCTTCAAAAGGAAAACTATAAAGCAGATATTATTATTTATGGAGGTACGTCATCTGCGATTATATCGGGAATTAAAGCAGCTTCCTTGGGCCGAAGTGTAATAATTATTTCTCCCGACACCCATTTAGGAGGTATGACCACCAATGGTTTGGGATTCACAGATAGTGGTCATAAAGAATACATTGGCGGGTTAGCTAAGGAATTTTACCATAGGGTTTATCAATATTATTCAGAAGAAACGACTTGGAATTGGGTTTCCAGAAACAAGTTTAAAAATAAAGGTCAAGATGCCCCAAGTATAGATGATAAGACCCAAACGATGTGGACTTTTGAACCCCATGTAGCAGAACAAATTTTTGATGACTGGTTAAAAGAATATCCCATACTAATCTTAAAAAATGAGTGGTTAGACCGAGAACGACCATTAGATAAAGAAGCTCAGCAAATTATCGCCTTTTATACCCTTTCTGGTAAACGCATAGAAGGAAAGATATTTATTGATGCTTCTTATGAAGGAGATTTAATGGCTTTAACTGGGGTCTCCTATCATGTAGGACGGGAATCCAACTCAGTTTATAATGAAACTTACAATGGGATTCAAAAAGGAGTATTCCAACATGATCATAATTTTAAAGATTTAAAAATCAATGCCTATTGGGAGCATAATAGCAAAAAGTCTGGTCTATTGCCAAAAATATCAGAGGATACTCCTGGCAAAAATGGTGATGGAGATCATCGTGTTGAGGCATATTGCTACCGATTATGTTTAACTCAAGTAAGGGAAAATTTCATACCTATAACAAAACCAGATGGCTATAACCCCAAAAATTATGAACTATTAGGCCGAATCTATGAGGCTGGTTGGGACCAAACTTTTGTCAAATTTGATGCGATTCCAAATGGAAAAACCGATGTCAATAATCACGGTCCCTTTAGTCTTGATAACATAGGTATGAATTATGAATATCCCGAGGCATCTTATGAAAAACGGAAAGAAATAGAAAAAGAGCACCAAGCCTATCAACAGGGTCTCCTTTTCTTTATTAAGACCGATCCTAGAGTTCCTGATTCCACAAGATTAGCCATAGCTAAATGGGGTTATGCAAAGGATGAATTCAAAGACAATAAAGGGTTTCCACATCAATTATATATCAGAGAGGCACGCAGAATGATTGGCTCCTATGTCATGACTGAGCATGACGTCATGGGGAAGAAAAAAATAAATGACCCTATAGGCATGGGTTCCTACAGTTTAGATTCTCACAACGTACAACGATATGTTACCTTTTTCCATCATGTAGAAAATGAAGGTGATATTGGGGTGATTCCACCACACCCTTATAGTATTTCTATGAGGTCTATAATACCAAAAGAAAATGAATGCACTAATTTAATTGTACCTGTTTGTTTATCTAGTTCTCATATTGCCTACGGAAGTATTCGGATGGAACCTGTTTTCATGCTGTTAGGAGAATCTACTTCTCAATTAGCTGACCTTGCCCTCAAGAATAAGACAACAGTTCAAAAAGTCAATTATAATACTTTAAAAGGGGCTCTACTGGAAGCGAATCAGATTTTAACCTACCAGAAATAGTTCCTAACGATTTAAAAACAAAAAAGCCTTGATTTCTCAAGGCTTTTCTTTGAAAGCTCCCCCTCTTGGGCTCGAACCAAGGACCCTTTGATTAACAGTCAAATGCTCTAACCAACTGAGCTAAGGAGGAGTGTTTTTTCTTTTTGCGAGTGCAAATATATACTTATTTTTTAATCTCTACAAAATTTTAATCAAAAATTGCTTTAAAAAGATCATTCCCGTTTGCAAATAGGACTAAAGCAATCAAAATCACGAAGCCAACCATCTGAGCATACTCCAAAAATTTATCCCCAGGTTTTCTTCCAGAAACCATTTCATACAATAGGAACATTACATGGCCACCATCTAAAGCCGGAATAGGCAACAGATTTAAAAACCCTAACATAATAGATAAGAAGGCCGTAATACCCCAGAAATATTGCCAGCTCCATACAGTTGGGAAAATATCATAGATGGCTTTAAAACCACCCACTCCCTTGTAGGCACCTGTACTTGGTGTAAAAATAGCTTTAACCTGCTTAACATAAGAAACCAAACGCTCTTTGGTTTTACTAAAACCAACTGGTATAGATTCTAAGAAACCATATTTTTTAACATCATACTCGTAATACCCCAATTCTTCCAAAGTTTCTGGAGTGGCTCTTGTAGCGTATACAAGACCTAATTTTCCATCATCAGATATTTTAAGTGGTACATTAAGCTTTTCATGATCCCTTAAGATATGCGCCGTTACTTGTTGCCCTTTATAAGAGTCTAAACTTGAAACTACTTGGTCGATGTATTTGGTATCTGTATTATTAAATCCAACAATCACGTCTCCTTTTCTAATACCACTTTGCGCATTAGCCGATGTATCTGGAACTTGGGCAATAATAAAAGGCATCCTTAAATCAATGAACCCTTTTTCTTTGGCATCAATCAATTGGGCTAAAAAATCTTGAGGCAGGGTAATGGTCGACTGTTCACCATTTCTTAAAATGGTAACGTCTTTCCCAAATAACACTTTTTCTGGAACCTCGGCAAAGTTTTCAATCTTCTCCCCATCAACAGCAATTATTTTATCACCAGTTTTCAATCCTGCTTTATTAGCAACAGTACTTTCAATTACATATCCATCTGAAATGTTATCATTAGGTAAGAACTTATCACCATAATAATAGCTCATCCCGATATATATCACTATGGCCAAAAGAAAATTAACTGTAACTCCTCCCAACATAATAATCAATCGCTGCCAAGCTGGTTTTGATCTGAACTCCCACGGTTGTGGCTCTTGTGACATTTGCTCGGTATCCATGCTTTCATCAATCATCCCGGAAATTTTCACATAACCTCCAAGAGGCAACCATCCGATACCGTAAACGGTTTCACCAATTTTTTTCTTGAAAAGAGAGAACTTAATATCGAAGAACAGGTAGAACTTTTCTACTCTGGTTTTAAACGCCTTGGCGGGAATAAAATGCCCCATTTCATGCAAAATGATCAAAAGGGACAAACTCAATAAAAATTGAGATATTTTTATAACAAACTCCATATGCTAGCAAAAATTACTGGGCACAAAAATAACTTTTTAAAGACATTTAGAAAATTTAACGTCAAGTTATCTAGTTTTTTAACACGGTCTTAGTAATAACACCCCTGTTTGAGTGAATTTTTATAAATAAAACACCTGCCGATAACTTTGAAATATCAAGCGATTCGCTCCAAGTCGAACTCAAAACATGCTGTCCTAAAGCATTATACACTTTAATTTCATCTACTTGTAAGGATTCAGGCTTTTTAAGATAAATGGTGTTTTTACTTGGATTGGGATATAGTTGGAAGGCACTTTGCAAGGATTCTTCAATGCCCAATGAAATGGTATTATTTTTGGAAATTAAATCTGATTCTGGGTCAAAAAAGACATCTGTGACATTAAAAGTGATGCTTTCAGTAAAGGTTTGGTTGTTTTCTGAATTATCTAATACAACATCCAATATCTCACCTTCGGCACCCACCAAACGAATGGGAACCGGAGCCTCAAAAAATGAGACGGATTCATGACTTTGGGTTTGCCCAATAGTGATTTCAACAACAGTAGGTGATATTTGATCCACTGAAATATTATATGTGGGATAACCCTCATTGTAAATCCAATCATTAAAAAACTCTGTTAAATCCTCCCCTGAAGCGGCTTCCATGATATTTTGAAAATCCGGAGTTTTAGCATAGCTGTAAGCCAAATCATCATCGACTAGAAAATCTTGCATGCCCTGATAAAAATCGGTCTCTCCCAGTTTTTTTCTTAGCATGTGAAGGACCATAGCTCCCTTATTATAACTTAATCTACTACTAAAAACCCTATTGACACTCAAAGTATCAGCATCTGGAATGTAAACCGCACCATCTGGTAGTGAGGTGATCGAATTGACACGGTTCTGCTTCCAGGTTATGAAAGGTGAATTACCATCAAAATCTTCAATTACCAATCCTGCCAAATAGGTTGCAAAACCCTCATTTAGCCAAATATCCTTCCAACTTCCGCAGGTTACTTTATCACCATACCATTGATGAGCCAACTCATGGGCTATCAATCCTCTGTTGAATCCACCCATAAAAGAAACCGTGGTATGTTCCATACCTCCTCCCCACCCAAATTGAGCATGTCCATATTTTTCGTTTGCAAAAGGATATTCTTCAAATAAATCTGTAAACAGATTCATAATATCTACCGTGACCGGGGTTTGTGCTTGTGCCGTAGCTAGGTTTTCTGGATAGACATAATTCACAATTTCAAAGGGACTCCCATTGTTTTCAACCGTATGGTTATAAACCTCATAATTGGTCACAGCAATAGCAATAAGATAGGCTGGTATGGGGTATTTATGCTTAAATCTGGTTGTTTTTTCGTCCCCATTGATTTCTTGACTAATTTCCAACCCATTGGCGACTGCAATATTTTCAAGAGAATTTGGATTGAATGTCGGTGTGGTTAAATAGACATCCACAGAATCTATCTTATCAATTAAATCCTGCTTACAAGGCCACCAACCTTTTGCTCCATAAGGTTCTGAAAGCGTCCAAATAATTGGGTTTCCATTATGGGTTGTTTGCTCAAAAGAACCAAAACCAGAGCTTACGGGGTTTCCGGAATATGAAATGGTCAAAGAATCCAGTGTCCCCATGAGTTGAGTTTCAGGTAACGTAATTACCACCTCATCATTATCGTTTTGATCGAATTCCAATGAAGTTCCATTTTGGGTCACATTGGAAACAGTCATATTTCCAGTTAGTTCAAAAACAACCTGAGTGAGATCCTCTTTGGCCTCAAAATAGGAAGTCACATCGCCTGAGATAAAAGCCATTTCCGGATTCACATCTAATTCCAGTCTGTGATATTTTAAATCGTAATTACCAGTATTGTCATTCATTATAACGGCCAATCTGTTAAGGGCAGCTTTGGCCTCTGCTTCACTTATTTTTTCTACAGTGCCATCCAAATCCTGAGCAAAGATTTGAAATGGTAATAGACATAAAAAAAGGAACATGCTTCTTTTCATAACTCATTTAATTAGCTTGTTAAAATTACCCTTTTTATTGATAATGAATTGTATTTTTGTCAATAATTCTGACTGTTCAAGACTAATCCTCTAACTTATGTTGAACTTCTTTAAGGGTTACAAATACATTGGTATTTCTTTGGCCGTTATTTCAGTAATCATTGTTATTATCATTTACAACGTTTTAAATGTTTACCAACCTTTGCCCATATACCAGCCCACAATGGTCAACTCTGAATTGGTTGATAGCACCTTGCATTACCAAAAGAAATACCATAAGATTTCAGATTTTAAATTGGTTAATCAAAATGGGGATACCATAACGCAAGAACTATATAAGGATAAAATTTATATAGCTGATTTTTTCTTTACAACCTGTCAAACTATTTGTCCTATCATGACCGATAACATGGCGCAACTTCAAGAAAAGCTAAAAGATGACAACCAAGTGATGTTACTTTCACATTCAGTGACTCCTGAAATTGATAGTGTACCACAACTTAAAAAATATGCCCTCAAAAAAGGGGTCATAGATTCTAAGTGGAATCTGGTTACTGGTGACAAGAAACAAATTTATGAGTTGGCAAGGAAAAGCTATCTGGCTGTAAAAACAGATGGTGACGGCGGTCCGTTTGATATGATTCATACTGAAAACTTTATGCTGATCGACAAAAAGAAGCAAATAAGAGGCTTTTATGATGGCACCAACCAAGAAGATATGGAACGTCTATTAAACGATATTAAAACACTTGAAAAAGAATATGAGTAGTTTTCAAGCCATCGGTTTTTTTGGCGTGGAAAAATCACTTACTTTTGCTTTTTTAAAATCAATCTAAATAAGCTTGAACCTGACACTGGCACAATTAAAAAAGGGACAAAGAGGCATCATAAAGGATGTTTCCTCCATCCATATTCCACTTAAACTACTGGAAATGGGTTGCTTGCCAGGTAATTTTGTAGAACTAGTTCAAGTTGCTCCGTTTTCAGATCCCCTGTACCTCAACATTAACGGTTCTCATTTAGCTATTAGAAAAGAAACTGCTAGCCACATAATAATCGATTTAGAAAATGAGTAAGCAGATTAATGTTGCATTAATTGGAAATCCAAACACGGGAAAAACCTCTGTTTTCAATGCCCTAACAGGTTTAAACCAGAAAGTAGGTAACTATCCTGGCATAACGGTTGAGAAAAAAGAAGGCATTTGTAAATTACCTAGAGGTGTTAAAGCCCATATCATTGATTTGCCAGGAACCTATAGTTTAAATGCGTCTTCTCTTGATGAGAATGTGGTTATAGAGCTCTTGCTGAATAAAACCGATAAGGATTTTCCCGATGTAGCAGTCGTAGTGAGTGATGTAGAAAACCTAAAGAGAAACCTGCTTTTATTTACGCAAATCAAGGATTTGGAAATCCCCACCATTTTAGTCATCAATATGGCTGATAGAATGGCTTATAAGGGAATCAGTTTAGATATAGATTACCTTGAGAAAAAATTAAACACCAAAATAGCCTTAGTTAGTACAAGAAAAAAACAAGGTGTTGATGTTTTAAAAGAACTTATTGCCAGTTACAAGGAGCTTTCTACAGAGCCTTGTCTCAATGCTTCTGAAATAGATCCTCAATATTTTGACGGTTTAAGAAAAGCATTCCCTAATCAGTTGTTGTATAAACTTTGGTTGGTAATCACGCAAGATGTCAACTTTGGTAAGATTTCAAGGAATGAAATCGAGGTTTTGGATGATTTTAAAACCAAACCGAAGGCAGATTTAAAACGCTTACAGCAAAGAGAAACCATAAAAAGGTACCAATTTATTAATGATGCCCTGAAAAAAGGACAAACCATTGATTTAGCCACGGCCAAGGATTTAAGAATCAAATTAGATCGTATTTTAACCCATAAAGTATGGGGTTATCTTATTTTCTTCTTCATTCTATTGACCATCTTTCAAGCAATATATGATTGGTCTAGTGTGCCTATGGACTTTATTGATGGTATTTTTGCCTCTCTAAGTGAATGGACCAGTACCCATCTTCCTCAAGGACAGTTCACCGATTTGATCGCTGAAGGTGTTATCCCCGGCCTGGGAGGTATCGTGATATTCATTCCTCAAATTGCCTTTCTATTTCTATTCATTTCCATTCTAGAGGAAAGTGGTTACATGAGTCGGGTGGTATTCCTAATGGACCGTATCATGAGAAGATTTGGACTAAGCGGAAAAAGTGTGGTCCCTTTAATTTCTGGAACTGCCTGTGCTATTCCAGCGGTTATGGCCACAAGAAACATTGAAAGTTGGAAAGAACGACTTATCACTATTTTGGTGACACCTTTCACGACTTGTTCGGCTAGATTGCCTGTATATCTTATAATCATTGCATTGGTGATTCCTGAAGGGCGTTTCTTAGGATTAAGCTATCAGGCCCTTACCCTAATGTTATTATATTTATTAGGATTTGGCGCCGCTATTTGTTCAGCTTTTATACTCCATCAAGTTCTAAAAATAAAAAGCCGTAGTTTTTTTGTAGTTGAAATGCCTAACTACAAATTGCCTCTGTTTAAAAACGTGGCTCTTACGGTTATTGAAAAAACCAAAAGCTTCATTTTTGGCGCTGGTAAAATCATACTTGCCATATCCATTGTTCTGTGGTTCTTGGCATCGTATGGCCCTGGAGATAATTTCAATAATGCTGAAGAAATTGTTACAGAACAATTTAAGGACCAAGATCTATCTGAAGAAGATTTAAATCACCATATTGCCTCTTATAAATTAGAACATAGTTTTATAGGCCGTCTTGGAAAAAGCATTGAACCTGCCATCCAACCATTAGGCTATGATTGGAAAATTGGTATAGCCATTGTGAGTTCTTTTGCAGCCCGAGAAGTTTTCGTGGGCACCCTTGCTACGATTTATAGTGTGGGAAGTGAGGAAGAAGACACCATCAAAAATAGAATGGCAGGAGAGGTTAACCCAATTTTAGGAACACCATTGTTCAACTTTGCCTCCGGGATTTCACTATTACTTTTTTATGCCTTTGCAATGCAATGTATGAGTACGTTAGCTATTGTAAAACGCGAAACAAATAGTTGGAAATGGCCCGCCCTACAGCTCGTTGTTATGAGTAGTTTTGCTTATTTGGTAGCCTTGGCGGCTTTCCAAATTTTAAAATAATTTGTATCTTTTAGATATGGAAAATGATATCATCCAAACCATATTAGTTTTTTCGGCAGTGATATTAGCCGCAGGCTTTCTTGTTCGGAAATTTTTCTTTCCAAATAGTAAAAAAGCTGCCAATTCCTGTGGCAAAGATGATTGTGGCTGCCACTAAAACTACTCCATTATTGTAATAACCTGAAGACACCTATCACTGTCTTTTAGGGTAACTCCATCAATTGGATAAGGTTTTAAGTTCTGTACATGAAGGGATTCGCCATCTACGTCCAAAATTTGCGTCATGTCATCTTGAAAGTGCCTATAGGTAATCATTAAGCTCTTTTCTTCTAAAAGGACCCCTTCTTTAAAAATTTTCACTACCACAATGGCTTCGCCTGGACTAATGCAGTTCACCCCTTTAGGACAACGTGAATCTTGTTTGACCTCCGTGAATTGCAATTGATAACCTTTCCATTCCATGGTTTCACCAAATTTTAAATTAAGAAGAATCTGGGGAGGATCCCCTTCCAATTTTATTTGGTCTTGGGCATACCCTAATTGCCCTAAAAAGGATATCGCTAGAACGACAAGAAAATACTTGATTGCATGCATCTTTTCAAATTTAAGAAAACATATACCAAATCTGTGCCACTAAAAAAGTAACTACAAATCCCATAGCCAAAGGCATCAATGTGGCGACCGCGGTCCATTTTACACTTTTGGTTTCCTTGTAAATGGTATAAATGGTAGTACTACACGGATTGTGAAGCAAACTGAACAACATAAGGTTGATTGCCGTTAATAATGTCCAACCTCCAGCTCTTAAAATATCTCCAGTAGCATTGACAGAATCCAACTCAAACATCACTCCAGCTCCTGCTCCACCAGCCATCCCAGTAACCAAAACCGTAAGCATCAAAACCGTTGGAATTACAATTTCATTAGCTGGAATCGCCACAATATAAGCCACTAGAATAACCCCATTTAGACCAATCAACCACCCAAATCCATTGAGAGAATCAATCATCCAATAGGCAATGCTGTGGTCTCCAATCATAATATTGGATATCAACCAAATTACTGCTCCAGCTGGGGCAGCAAAAACGATGGCTCGCCACAGAACAATGAGTGTTCTATCAATCAAAGAAGTGTATAGTGTCTTCCAAAACCTTGGTGGACGATAGGGAGGTAATTCCAAGTTGAAGGTAGAAACTTGTCCCTTTAAAACCGTTTTACTTAACAACCAAGAACTGGCAAACATAAAGACCATTCCCAGAATGGCAATACCTATAACAGCAAATACAGCAGCTGTACCAGATAAAGCTTCGGGAACTATTGCACCAACAAAAATGGAGGCAATCAAAATTTGAGTTGGCCATCTCCCATTGCATAAGGAAAAGTTATTGGTTATAATAGCTATTAAGCGTTCTCGTGGACTATCAATAATTCTTGTAGCTACAACTCCAGCTGCATTGCACCCAAATCCCATACTCATGGTCAATGCCTGTTTTCCATGGGCACCAGCTTTTTTGAACAAATAATCCAAGTTAAAAGCCACCCTTGGTAAGTATCCGAAGTCTTCCAATAGCGTAAAAAGCGGAAAGAAAATGGCCATAGGAGGTAACATAACGGCAATAACCCAAGCCAAAGCCAAATACACCCCATCTATTAAAAACCCACTTAACCACCAAGGCATCCCAATACTATTGGCACCAGATTTCAGTGCTGGATGAATGGTATCCAACAATAATTCTGCAAGTAGACTTGAAGGATAGTTTGCACCGATAATGGTAATCCATAAAATAACACCTAAAATCAAAAACATGATTGGGAATCCCCACTTCCTGCTAGTAACTATCTGGTCAATTTTGACATCGATAGCATTTCTTCCTTTTTTACCAGCTGTATTAACCGTTTCTTCTACAATCTCAGAGGCATCTGCATAAATACTTTCACTAATGTGATCATGAAATTCACCTCCCAGTTTCCATCGAAGCTCATTTGACAACCCTATGATATTTTCTACTTCATTCTTCATCTTACTGCAATTCAAATTCACCATTTCTTAAGGCCTCAACGACCCTTTCATCTCCCTCTAAAAGTCTGAAAGCAATCCAACGACTATTGGGAATGGATGGGAATTGTTTTTTTATTTTTTCACTTAATTTTTGAACCGCTTCGTTAATATTCTTGGGCACATTGGTAATTCTATGTGGTTGACACACTATTTGTCCGTTAGCCACTTGACTTACTACATCAATAAGCTCTGGAATTCCTTTATTAAACCTGGCACTTGTAGGAACCACGGGGATTCCCAAACGCTTAGCCAAAGCTCTCTCATTAACCTCAACGTGATTTCTCTTGGCTTCATCCATCAGATTTAAACATAAGACTGCTTTACCTGTTATTTCCAAAATTTGAAGTACCAAATTCAGGTTTCTCTCCAGTCTTCCAGCATCTACCACAATTACGGTGACATCTGGCTTTCCAAAAAGGATAAAGTTTCTGGCAACCTCTTCGTCTTGTGATGTAGAAAGCAAAGAATAGGTTCCAGGTAAATCTACCAGTTTGTATTTTTTATCATTGTATTGATACGCTCCTTCAGCTCTTGTTACCGTTTTACCTGGCCAATTACCGGTGTGCTGCCTTAACCCTGTCAAGGCATTGAATACGGTGCTTTTTCCAGTATTGGGATTACCCGCCAAGGCAATAACAAAATCGGTATTTTCTGCATTGACCCCCAATTTTTTTAATCCGTGTGGATTAAATTGCGGACATGCCTCACATGCACTTGTTATTTTCTTGTTCTCCATTTTACCGTTTTTTAATAAGTATTTTGGCCGCCTGATCTTCTCGCAACGCAATGGTGGTTCCCTTAACCAAATACGCTTTTGGATTACTTAAAGGGCTTACCAAATCAATTTTTATAGGGGTGCCTTTTACAAAGCCTAAATCCAGTAGTCGTCGTCTGCCATCACCTCTAAATTCTTTGGAAATCCCTATAATTTCAGCCTCCTCTCCCTTCTTAAGGGAAGACAACCTAACAGCATCTTCTTCAAATACTACTTCTGTTTCAAAAACTTGAATCGTAATATTTTTTGCCACTTCTGGAGCTAAGACAAACTCTTCGCCCTCCGAATAGAACAACACCCGTTGCTTGCTATTTTCAACCACCCTAATTTGTGAACCTATATGTATGTTTTCAGCTAAAATCTGCTGGTAAATCACATCAGGTTCATCTTCGATATGTACAATTTTACCAACGGTATCTACATCCAACTCTGCCAAAGATTCTCCTTCTATATCCAATACGTCTCCTTCATGCGTTGGGATAGGGTCTCCATGAGGATCGTACATAGGATTTCCTAATTTGGTCGCCAATATATTGGTCTCCTCATGACTTAATCGGTGCTCCATTTTCTCAGCGCGATGGTGCCACTCACTTTTTTCAAATCCTGTTTTTTCCGCTAGATATTTTTCCCAAAGACGGTGAACACGCACAATTTTTATAGCATAACTCCTACCTGATCGCGTTAGTTCCAACACCTCTTCAGTTTGGGTGATGAGCATGCTTTTTTCCATGGTTTCCAAAACATCTTCTTGCGTTCCATCACTGTATTTCAAACTCTTGATCAAATCTTCCTTGAAAATATCAACTCCCTGATTTTCCCAAGTGTACATTTGTTTCAAGATATCTTCGGTGATGGTTTTTTGATCGGTTCTAACACTGTTTTGAATAATCCAAAACCAACCTTTGGTAGGTCGAAACAAAAAATAAAGCAAGCCTGCAAGAAGCACAAAAAGAATCAGGTTATATAATGGCTGACTTATATTCATTGGTTGCTCTTTACAAATAAGTTATTCGATACCACTTTAGAGATGCTCAAAGGCTTGTTGTGCACTTCCAAAATCATGGATTCATCAAAAGCCTCTTTGGACAATACTTTAAACTGGGTTCCCAAAGCAATCTGATGTTTATCCAGATACTTCAAAAACTCTTTGGAAGAATCCTTAACGCCAACGCACATGCAATGTTCGTGTTCCTTTACCTGCGCCAAAAGCACCTTGTCTGTTTTCTTTATTTGCCCATTTTTATCCGGAATGGGATCTCCATGTGGATCATGGGTGGGAAATTCCAAAAAAGCATCAAGTTGATTAATCAATTTTTCAGATTGAATATGTTCTAATTGCTCTGCCACTTCGTGAACCTCATCCCACGAAAAATTAAGGTGTTCCACTAAGAAAACTTCCCACAACCTATGTTTTCTTACTACCGAAGCCGCCAGTTTTCTGCCATTTTCTGTAAGCTTCGCCCCTTGATATTTTTTATAAACCACTAATTCCTTCTCTGCCAACTTTTTTATCATATCAGTTACAGAGGAAGCTTTAGTGGCCATTTTATCAGCAATAGCATTAGTACTCACCGAAATAGTCCCAAATTTTCCTAGATGATATATGGCCTTTAAATAATTTTCTTCGGCTAATGATAACATGGTTTTCTTTTGGTCAAAGATATCAATTTACTTCAATAAAAACAATTTTTTAGTCTTGTCTAAATTTTATTTTAACTTTGCATAAAAATAAGTTTATTTCATACATGCGCCACCTTTACTTTTTTATCTTTTTGGGCATTTTCAAAACCCACGGACAAAAGGATTTTACTATTTCTGGTATGGTTACTTCCAATGGCGAACCACTACCCTACGTCAATGTCTATTTAAATAACACCAATCTGGGAGGTGTGACTGATGAGCAAGGGAGTTATTTAATAAAAAATGTGCCTTCCGGGATTTATACCCTTACAGCTTCCTTTACAGGGTTTACTAACAAAACCAATAAAATTGAGATAACCAATCAGAATCTTAACATAAACTTCGCTCTTGATGAAACAGAAGCCCTAAACGAAGTTGTCATAACTGGAACCTTGAAACCTGTGAGCAGACTCGAGAGTCCAGTTCCTGTGGAAATCTATTCGACCACCTTTTTAAAACAAAACCCAACTCCCAGTATTTTTGAGGCTCTACAGAATGTAAATGGAGTGCGCCCCCAAATCAATTGCAATGTTTGTAATACAGGCGACATCCATATTAATGGATTAGAAGGTCCTTACACCCTGGTTCTTATTGATGGCATGCCGATAGTAAGTGGACTTTCCACCGTATATGGGCTGTCGGGAATTCCCAATTCATTGATTGAGCAAATAGAGATTGTGAAAGGACCTGCTTCTTCTTTATACGGAAGTGAGGCCGTGGGCGGTTTAATCAATATCATTACCAAATTACCAGAAAACACGTCCAAACTCACATTAGATAGTTTTGTGACTGGCTGGGGAGAAGCCAACATTGATTTAGGATATAAAGCCACACTTGGCAAAAAAACGAATGTCTTGACCGGAATTAATTATTTCCATTACAGCAACCCCATAGACAACAACAACGATTACTTTACCGATGTAACCCTACAAGATCGAATCTCGGTTTTTCAAAAATGGTCTTTTAACAGACCTAAAAACAGAGCTTTTTCACTTGCTGGTAGGTATTTCTATGAAGATCGATGGGGTGGAGAAATGAACTGGAACAAGAGTTATCGAGGTGGCGACGAAGTTTATGGAGAAAGTATTTATACCTCACGCTTTGAGATTATAGGCCTTTATCAATTACCTATTAGCGAAACCATAAACCTCCAGTTTTCATACTCTGACCATAATCAAAACTCGATATATGGGAGCATGCCCTACATAGCGCAACAACGTATCGGTTTTGGACAATTAATTTGGGATAAGTCCATCCAAAAACATGATTTACTCTTTGGCACTGCGATAAGATACAATTACTATAACGACAACACCACAGCCACAGAAACGGCCGACGAGGTAACCATTCCTTCGCTTTTGATTCAAGACGAAATAACCTTTAACAGGAAACATCATGTATTATTAGGCGCCCGTTATGATTACGATAAACGCCACGGGAGCATTTTTACCCCCAGAGTTGCCTATAGATTTAAACCCACTGACGAAGACATTGTCCGTATCAATGCAGGAACGGGGTTTAGAGTCGTCAATCTATTCACCGAAGAACACGCCGCTTTGACAGGCGCGCGCGATGTAATATTAGAAGAAGCGCTAGAGCCTGAAGAATCATATAACGTGAACATCAATTACCTCAAAAAAATATACGCAACCAATGGCATGATGTTTACCCTAGATGCTTCGGTTTGGTATACCTATTTCACCAATCAAATCGTACCCGATTATGAAACCAATCCCAACCAGATTATTTATGATAATTTAGACGGACATGCCATTTCGCAAGGTGTTAGCTTAAATTTGGATGCCGTTTTTGCACATGGCATCAAAGCCAATATAGGTGCCACTTTTCAAGAAGTGAATCAATTTGAAAATGGCGAAAAAAACAGGCAATTGCTTACTGAACGTTTTTCGGGAAATTGGGGTGCAACCTACAAACATTACCCAACAAACCTTTCACTTGATTATACTGGAAGCATTTATGGTTCTATGTTATTACCAACCCTAGGTGAATTGGATCCCAGAAGTGACGAATCGCCCATTTGGAGCCTTCAAAACATTCAAGTCACTTATGATGGTTTACAAAACATAGAATTCTACTGCGGCGTCAAGAATATTCTCAATTGGACTCCTGGTAAAAAGGAACCCTTCCTAATAGCTCGAGCCGACGACCCCTTTGATGAACATGTAGATTTTGATAGCGATGGCCATGTCATTCCTACCCCAGACAATCCGTATGCGCTTACTTTTGATCCCTCTTATGTGTATGCCCCCAATCAGGGCAGGCGCTTGTTTTTTGGTATGCGCTTAAACATAAAGTAACTGTTTGCTTTACACGCCAAGATTAGGCAATACAAATGATTTAGTATTTGGATGCAATCTAATCCACAAACCTGGATTGGCGTTTAATTGCTGTTTGGCTTCCTCCAAATCGGAACTGATTTCTGTTTTCAGCACCTTTGCATAAGTGTCTACTTTTGCTGGAGCTGTATCAGCATCAACCACCGACTGTACCACTTTTTTTGCTTGTAATATCGCCGTAGGACCAAGAGTTAAAATATATTTTGCTGCTCGACACTCTTGTTCGTCTCTTTCACTTACCAAACTGCCTCCAGCCTTAAATTTATTGATGTGATGCTCTAAAATACTATTTGAAATAGGGATGATTCCAGCAACATGATGCCACTGCGCCCCTGAAAACGGTTTTATATAAGCCAAGTGAGACGCTTGTTTGGCTTCTGGTCCATGTCCAATAAAAAAGATATCCAATCCACCTAAATTTTCTAGGTTCGTCAAATACCCCATAAGCGCCGATTCCAAATCGTCTGTATCGGTTTGCATGGGGGTAAAGCTTTTTATTTTCTTGAAGAAGGCGTCTCCCAAAATACGTTCAAAATCCCTAACAAAACTGAAGCCATTAGCCATGTTCATTGGTGCCAAAGCGTCTTGTGTAAATACATTAAACCGACTTAACAATGCATCTTGCTCACCTGTTTTAGCGATCTCACCTAGCAAACGATGTAATTCCTGGGCACCACGACCACCCAAAAGCGCGATGTTAATATCGCCTTCTTTTTCGGCTGCAGTTGCATATAATTCCTGCAACATGGCTTGTCCCACAGCTGCTTCGGAAGGCAGCACAGTTGGCGTTATTCCATGATCTACCACTTGAAACTTTGAAGTATCTAAATGAGACAACCACAAATTATTATTTTCTTCTTGTCTTGTAAATGGAATTTTATTATCTGTCATGTCTGTTTTTTATCATTCTATTTAAACCTCAAAAATAAACCTAAATGCCATATTTACCATTTATCTCAAAAAAACCGAAATTTAAGGCCTCAATATTCTCATGTTTATTCCTCTAAGTATGTATTTAGCTTTTCTAATTCTTGTTTCAAACTAGCGCTATCTAATTCCTTAAAATCCAACTCCATCTCAGATATATCCCTAACCAATTCCTCTTTCAATCCTAAATAAAAAGTATCTCCCACTTTCCTAATGACCACCAACATAACTTCCTCCTCCTTTGGCAACTCACCAAAATCAAAATAGTTATTGTTTGATTTGCCACGAAGAATGGATTTTATCGACTTAAAAACCAAACTAACCTTGCTTCCGTCGGCATTCTTTAATTTGAATTTATATTTTACTTTTTCCTTTTGACTTTTTACAAAGCGATCACAATTAATCCAACCCAATTTTGAGGTTGCCATCACATATTGAAGAATCTCACTGCTTGAGACCGATGATTTTCCTGATGCTTTGATACTATCTTGTTCCATCCATTTGCGATCAAAACTTTGAACATACAGCGAGTCATCTGCAACTCGAAAGGTACGTCTTGACCGCGTTTTACCCGGAAATTTAAACTCCAAAGGAATAAAATAAGGAACCACAACCTCCTTGTCTCGCTGTTTTGCCGGACTCATTTGCGGTAAAAGGTGAGCCACTCTTAGCGCCTCTTTACCTAATTTTTTATCCGGTGCATGAGCATACACATTAAAAACATTTCCCTCTGCATCTATTTTAAAAAATACCTTTACAGAAAATTTCCCAGTAAATTTTAACTCTTCAGCAATACTTAAATTAAACTTCTCTAAAAAGAAGGCCTTCATTTTCTCATTGAAGCAAGATATTAAAGCCTCCCTTCCTTCTTCTTGACATCCAGGAAAAACAGGGGGCTGCTCAACCAGGTTAAACGGGACTTCAACATAAGCCTCTTCAAATATCTCTGAAACTGGCTCCATGACTTCCAGATTTTCCAATTCATCTTCCTCCTCTACCAATACCCAATTAACCTCAGAATCTGACCACTCTCCTGTAAACAACTGCATATCCTTTTCCTTCTTTTTACACGGAAAACTTATTTCTATGGATTGATCAAGTTCTAAATTTTCACCTTCTTTTAAAGCCTCAACAAACAACATGCCTCCAGTTTCCAGAATTTCGCCTTCTGAGGTTGTTGATAAATTTGCCAACAGCATATCAGATATTTTGTAATATTCCGTAACCCTAAAATCAACAACGCCTTGAACCTTTAATCCTTTAGAATTCTTAAAGGAATTGGCTTTAATTTTAATTTGGGTCCCCTCGGGAAGCTTTAAAATTGTGTCCTTTTCAGACAGTAAAACAAAGTGAACCGCATTTTTAACTGGCCAATCTACATGGCTACTTTCAACAGAATCTTTAGCATTTGAAATATGCTTATTGCCTTTAAGACTCTTTTTTTCCACAGGAATATCTTCTTTCCTATCTATTATGGTATCATTTAAAATAGAATCTATACTTACTGGCGGAACTATAATCGCTTTACTGGGTAGTTCCTTTTTTGGCAGTTGTGAATCTTGGCTATTGTTATCATTCGTTTTTAGAACCAACAAATAGACCAACAAAAACCCAACTAATACAGCCGTAATTAAAATTCCGATCTTAAAATACCTCTTTGTCGTATATAACTTCCTAGCTTGTTGAATATCTTTTTTTAACGATGTCCTTTTCACTCCACCTAAGAATGCTTTATGAAAAGCAAAATCATTTTGAAAATCAACATCTGATTCCAAGTCTTGTTCAAAACTTAATGCCTCCTCATAACTAAGCTGCTCTTTCAAATAAGCTTCAATGGCATCTATATTTTTTGTGAATTTTTCCATGGTTTCTGAATTAAGAATGATTGGTAATTAAAGTTTCATAAATGCTCTTAACTTTCTTAAGGCATTTATACTTTTGATTCTTGGCAATTTTTTCAGATTTGAACTGCATATGTGTTGCAATAACTTTAAAAGACCAATCTTTCAAGTAAAACAGTTGCAGCAATTGCCGACATCGATTTCCTAATTCAGAGAATGCTTTCTCTGCTAATTTGTATTTCCTTTCCTCCAAAACATCTTGGAACATTTCGGTTTCTTCCTTTGAAAAATCCATAAGCTCCTGTTTTGAATATCCCTTTTGGATATCCTTCCAAACAAAACGTGATACAGAATATAAATAAGTGTAAAATGAAGAAATAAGTTTGAAATTTGTCTTTTCTAAATTGCGATGCAAGATGATTAGTGCTTCTTGAAACACATCTTGAGCATCATTTTTAGTGCCTCCTTTAGACAAAATAAGCTTCTCAATCCTAGGGTAAAGGGCGTAAAGTTTTAGAAAGGCTTTCTCCTCTTGACCATTTTTAAAAAGAGCCAATATCTTTTTATCATTCATAAGGTTGTTTTTCTTATTAATGGTCAAATAGACAAAAGGTCTCCTTTAAATATCCATTTTTTTAAAATCCTTTTTCTTTTTGAAGTTGTTCGTAAGCCTGTTGTACCTGCCTAAATTTCTCTTCGGCTCCTTCTTGGTGCTCCTTCCCTAAATGGGCCACCCGATCGGGATGGTATTTTTTGGCCATTTTTCTATATGCGGCTTTTATCTCTTCTACAGAAGCATTTTTATCAATTTCCAAGATTTTATAGGCATGGTTCACACTGTTATAAAACATCTCCTTAATGCTTTCAAAATCTCTAGAGCTCACCCCTAAATAACCAGAAATGGTATAGATTTGCTTGACTTCAGCCTCGGTGACATGTTCATCGGCTTTAGCAATACCAAATAAAAAGTGAATGAGTTGAAGTCTGGAGGGATGATCCATCATCCGTTGAATTTGCATACAGACCTGTCTTGTAGAAATATCTTGTTGGTTAATATTTTTAAACAGCTTAAAGGCGTGGTTTGCCCGTTCCTTACCATACATGTTAGCAAAATATTGACGCACAAAATTCAGCTCTCTTTGATCTTGATGGTTATCAGCCTTAATCACTACAGATGCCAAAATCAATAAACTCACCTCAAAATCTCCGGAGGTAGTTTTAGGTTGGGCTTCCCTTTCATAATTAGGCATTTTGCGGTATCTAGGTCGTTCTCTTTTTCTGGGCTCCCCTTCTCCCAAATAGGGAAATCCATCACCATCTGCCATCGAATCTACAACCGACCCCAAGGCCAATCCAATAATTGCTCCTATAGGTCCGCCAAAAGACCAACCCAAAGCAGCTCCAAGCCATTTTGAAATACTCATGGAAACTATCAATTTAATTTATAGGTAAATATACTATTTGTTAGTAGAATGCTTCTGCCATTTATTACACAATTGGTATCTTTGCCCCACAATTATTAATCATAAAAAATTAAATATATGTATCCAGCAGAATTAGTAAAACCAATGCGCGAAGATTTAACCAATGTTGGGTTTGAGGAATTGCATACTGTAGAAGCTGTTGATGCTGCTATAGCCAAAGAGGGAACTACATTGGTAGTAGTCAACTCTGTTTGTGGTTGTGCGGCAGCAAACGCACGTCCTGGGGCAAGAATGAGTTTGCAAAATGCTAAAACGCCTGATCATTTGGTGACCGTTTTTGCAGGTGTAGATAAAGATGCAACAACTAAAGCTAGAGAATATATGATTCCTTTCCCTCCAAGCTCTCCTAGTATGGCCTTGTTTAAGGATGGTGAATTGGTTCATATGCTAGAGCGTCATCACATTGAAGGAAGACCAGCAGAAATGATTGCTGACAACTTAATGGATGCCTACAACGAGCATTGCTAGATTTAAAATCTAAAAAAAATTAAAGCCACATTGATATGTGGCTTTTTTTTGTTTCCAATTTTGGACTAACTTTGGCCCATGCAAAAAATACTAGCTTATCCCTTAACTGTTTTATACTTTCTGTTTTTTGGGCTGACCTTAATTGTTTTTCATCCCATTCAATGGGTCTGCTTTAATGTTTTTGGTTATCAAGCGCATAAAATAAGCGTTGATTGGTTGCAGTTTTTTCTGATGCGCTCCATGAATGTTTTAGGAACTACTTATACGTTTCATAACGACTATGACATTGATACCAACCAACCTCTAATCATTGTCGCCAACCACCAAAGCATGTATGATATTTCTCCCATTTTATGGCATATGAGAAAACATCATCCAAAATTCATCAGTAAGATTGAATTGGGAAAAGGAATTCCCAGTGTGTCCTATAATTTAAGACATGGTGGCTCTGTTTTGATCGACCGAAAAAATCCAAGGCAATCTATTCCTGCCATTATGAAATTTGGGGAGTATATCGAGAGCAACAATCGGGCTGCGGTGATTTTCCCAGAAGGAACTAGAAGCAAAGATGGAACTCCTAAAAAATTTCAAACCAAAGGCTTGGAGATGTTATTCAAAAAAATACCATCTGCAACCATTGTGCCCATCACCATTAATAACTCCTGGAAAACGTTAAAATATGGGAAATTCCCTATGGGATTGGGTGCAAAAATCTCTTTAACCGTTCATAAGCCCATTAAATTGGCTACCTTTGAAAATAGGGAGAATTTGGTTTCTACAATAGAAGAAACCATTACCTCTGGAATTCAATACTAAAACCTCATAATTATGTCTTTAAAAAATGTAAGACTGGAAGTGATGCAGTTCTTGGAAAAAGACGTGGATTCACTCATCGAAAAATATCTTATCCCCATAGATAGCATTTGGCAACCTACCGATTTTCTGCCAAACTCAGAAAAAGACTCCTTCTTGAACGAAGTGGAAGAAATTAGAGAACTCTCAAAAGAATTACCCTATGACTTTTGGGTGGTACTTGTTGGAGATATGATCACCGAAGAGGCTTTGCCTACCTATGAATCCTGGTTGATGGATGTAGAAGGTGTAGACCAAGTGGGCAGAAATTCGTGGTCTAAATGGGTACGCCATTGGACCGCTGAAGAAAACCGCCATGGTGATGTGTTGAACAAATATTTATATCTCTCAGGAAGAGTCAACATGAAGGAAGTTGAAAAAACAACACAATACCTAATTGCTGACGGATTTGACATTGGAACCGATCGAGATCCTTATAAAAATTTCCTTTATACCAGTTTTCAAGAATTGGCCACCTATATTTCACATAATCGAGTCGCTCAAATTGCCAAGAAAAAAGGCAATATTAAGCTGTCCAGAATGTGTAAAATCATCTCAGGTGACGAAATGAGACACCACAATGCCTATTGTGAGTTTGTAGAACGTATTTTTAAGGTGGATCCTAGCAACATGATGTTGGCTTTCCACCACATGATGAAGTTAAAAATTACTATGCCAGCTCATTTCTTAAGAGAAACTGGGCAAAGCATTGGTCAAGCTTTTGAAGAATTTTCTAATACAGCACAACGTTTGGGTGTTTACACCTCTAAAGATTACGTTGACATTTTGGAAAAACTTCTTGTACGCTGGGAAATTGATAAAATTGGAAACCTCAACGATGAAGC
Source organism: Mangrovimonas sp. ST2L15 (assembly GCF_001280515.1). Taxonomy (GTDB): domain Bacteria; phylum Bacteroidota; class Bacteroidia; order Flavobacteriales; family Flavobacteriaceae; genus Mangrovimonas; species Mangrovimonas futianensis. The sequence continues at coordinate 315,825 of NZ_LBIQ01000030.1, forward strand.
TGAAAAAGCTAGGGACTATCTTATGAACCTACCAGCTAGATTAACCCGATTGGCTGAACGCATGAAAATCCCAAATGAACCTTATCAGTTTAAATGGGTTGAACCAGCTGCATTAAAAAGCTAAACATCTCTTTCTTTTTGGAACAAGAGCTTATAAAAAAAACTGAAGCGTTTGTAAAGCAGGAATTACAACATGCCGAAGGAGGCCACGATTGGTTTCACATCGAGCGTGTATATAAAAACAGCCTCTTGATAGCCAAAACCGAAAATGTCAATCATTTAATTGTTGCCTTGTCTGCATTACTTCATGACATTGCCGACAGTAAATTTCACGATGGCAATGAATCTATAGGTCCTGAAAAAGCTGAAAACTTTCTCAGGACCTTACATTTAGATCAAACCTATATTGATCATATTGTTCAAATTATCAAGAACATTTCGTTTAAAGGAGGAAATTTTCATCCCAATTTTCATTCAGCAGAGTTGGAAGTTGTTCAGGATGCTGACCGCCTGGATGCTATCGGGGCCATAGGAATTGCCAGAACCTTTAATTATGGTGGGTTTAAAAACAGGAAAATTTATGATCCTGAAGTAAAACCTCAACTCAATATGACCAAGGAAGCTTATAAAAAATCTGAAGCTCCAACTATCAACCATTTCTATGAAAAGCTTTTACTTCTCAAAGACCGTATGAATACGGAAACAGGAAAAAAACTGGCTCAAAAGCGACATGATTTTATGGTTGATTACCTCAACCAATTTTATTCCGAATGGAATGGTACGGTTTAGTACTGAATAATGTGTTTAATTTCTGCGCGATATTTGGAGGCGCTCTTTCCCGTAATTTCCTTAAACAGTTTATTGAAGTGTGAGAAGTTATTAAAACCACTTTCAAAACAAACATCAGTAATACTCAGCTGACTTTCGTTTAATAACTTGGTTGCGTGCACTACGCGATACTCATTGACCAGTCTCGTAAAGGTTTTCCCTGTTGCCTTTTTCAAATACCTACAAAATGCTGGTTCAGTCATACTCACCTTATCTGCAATTTCCTCTAAGGAGATGGCTCTTTTGAAGTTGTTGTTGATGAATTTGAAAATGATATTTAGCTTTTCATTGTCCTTAGGTTCTGTCTCAAAAGCAAACCCATCCACGTTCAAAAGAGTGTAATCTTTGGAAAGCCCCAGTTCATTGAGTATTTCCAATAGCTTGATGATTCTTTCAAAACCTTCAAAGGTAACTAGACTTTGTATCTTAGGCCCCACTTCCTTTTTTGTTTCAGGTTTAAATAAAATACCCTGCTTTGCTCGTTCCAATAACTGCTTGATATTGGTCATTTCAGGTTTATCAAAAAACAAGTCCCCCAAAAAATCAGGTTTGAATTGAATAATGGTTTCAGAACCATTACTGGTCAAACGATCTGTAAACCCATAGTGCGGTAAATTTGAACCTAAAAGCATTAACTGACTATTGTTAAAATAAGACAGGTGGTTTCCAATATGACGCTTCCCTTTCCCTTTATTGACATAAACCAGCTCAATCTCTGGGTGAAAATGCCATTTTCCATTACTCTTTTTAATCACATCATTAATGGCTTCGGTATGATGCCTTACCAAAATAGAGTTACCAAAACCTGTTGTAACCTTTTCGTATGTAGCCTTTATTTTCATTTCAGATCTCCTTTCGCTGCAAAATTAAAATTTACTCGAACTGCAAAAATATGGTTTTTTAACAACTATATATACTATTTTAACCCTACAACGTTTTCGTTTATTTATTGATGTTAATTTAGCATATAAATTTGAAAAAACTGTTGTTTTTATCTGCTCATTTAGCCTCTAAATTTGCCCCATGTGAAACCCATAAATCTCACTGTTATGAAAAAAGTACTTAAAAACAGCTTAATATTGGTAGCCGTATTTACTACCTTCTTAAGCTTCGGAAATGATTTTCCGCCATTGGCTAAAAAAAGAGCCGTAAAAGAAACCTATGTGACCTTTAAAGATGTTAAAAAAGGTGCAACATTAACCTTAAAGGATAACGATAATGAAGTTATCTATCTTGAGAAAATTCTTTTGTCGGGTACTTACGAGAAAAAATTTGATCTTTCTTTACTTCCTTCAGGAGAGTACTATTTTGAATTGGAAAAAGACATTGAAATAAAGACCAAACCATTTACAGTCACTTTTCAAGAGGTAACATTCCACGACAAAGAAGAAAGCCAATTCCATAAACCAATAGTTAGAATTGAAGAAGAGAAAGTGTTTATTTCTCAGTTGTCCCTTAAAAAGGAACCTCTTAAAATAGAGCTTTATTATGACGGGAATGGCAAGAACAATGAATTGGTTTATTCTGAAAAACTATCAAACGACATTATCTTGGAGAGAATTTTGAAACTTTCTAAAAATGAAAAAGGAAACTACAAATTAGTTATGTATTCAGAAGGACACGAATACATCGAAAAATTTAGTTTATAAGTCTGTTTTTGAATTTAAATTAGTGTGTGAAACGCTTATTGATTTTGAGTAAAAACCCCGAAGGATCGGGGTTTTTTTATTTTAAAACAGCCTTAACTGACCATTTTTATGTACCTCATGCATAGACGTGTTTAAAGGCGTCAAAGCTCTATCCTTGAAATATTTTCTTTTGGCCAAACCCATGGCTATTCCTATTTGCTCTGCAATTTTTCCTTCGCCCTTCATTCTGACACCATATCTACTTTCATTCAAAGTCCCTCCATGACAGCTTTCAATTTGATGCAAAACCTTTTCGGCGCGATCTGGCAGAGTCTTTTTGATCCAATCTGTGAAAATTTCACCAATAGCACCATTCAACCTAACCACTGTATGTCCAATTGATTGTGCTCCATACTCTGAAATCTTTTTTGCCAATGGTAAAATTTCATGACTATTTATAGATGGGATGACAGGAGCTATCATCACATTCACGGGAATACCTGCATCGCTAAGTATTCGAACCGTATCCAATCGCTTTTGAATAGTTGTCGTTCGAGGTTCTAAAATGCGTCTGGTTTCCTCAGACAACGAGGTAATGGACATATTGACTTGAATCAGCTGGTACTTGTTTAGCTCTTTTAATAAATCCAAATCCCTTAAAATCAAACTGTTTTTAGTTATAATTCCCACAGGATGCTTAAATTTTAAAAAAACTTCCAAACACTGTCGGGTCAATTCAAATTGTTTTTCGGCTGGTTGATAACAATCTGTATTACCAGACATGACAATGGGATAAGCCTTCCAAGATTTTTTTGATAAAAAAGATTCCAAAAGTTTAGGCGCGTTCTTTTTAACCATAATTCGCCTTTCAAAATCAAGGGCCGCATCATAACCCCAGTATTCATGAGAATTTCTTGCATAGCAATAAACACAGCCGTGTTCACAACCTTGATAGATATTCATGGAATAAGACATCCCTACATCGGGACTATCCACTTTATTGACTATGGTTTTTGGAAAAACTTCTAAAAAAAGGGTCTTGTTTTTATCAGCCTCTTCCCCTTCCTTAGCACAATACTCCAAAAAATCTGCCCGAACTTCATGATTCAGTTCAAAAAACCGATTGGCGACATTCATTTGGGCACCACGCCCTTTGATTGCAGTTTTGGAATCCATAATACTGGTTAAAAAAGAAATTTACACAGGAAATCTTTTTAAAGCTATCAATTATTAGACTCCAATAATGTTAAAGGATTTTGAAGTTATCCACAATGGACTCTGCCTTCCTATTTTCCAGGAAAATCAGCAGGTCGTTTTTCTAAAAATGCTGTGGTTCCTTCACCGAAATCTTCTGTTCCAAAACAGTTTCCAAATTCATTGATTTCGAGTTCAAAACCATTAACACCATCTTCATAATTGCCATTGATAGCCTTAATTGCTGAAGCAATAGCAACTGAAGAATTTTTCATGATTTTTCCTGCTATTTTTTGAGCTAAAGGCAATAACTCCTCTTGGCTAGACACGTGGTTTACCAAACCATATCCCAGTGCCGTATTGGCGTCTATCATACCAGCGGTCATAATAAGCTCCATCGCCCTACCTTTTCCAATCAATTGCGGTAGTCTTTGGGTTCCACCGTAACCAGGAATCACACCCAAAGAAGTTTCAGGCAATCCCATTCGGGCGTTGTCACTAGCAACTCTAATATGGCATGACATAGCTAATTCCAATCCACCACCTAAGGCAAAACCATTAACAGCAGCTATCACAGGTGTTGACAAATGAGCTACGAAGTCAAACAATAACTCTTGCCCTTTAGCCGCTAAAAGCTTTCCCTCGTTGACATCAAAATGGGCAAACTCACTAATATCGGCTCCCGCTACAAAAGCCTTTTCACCACTACCTGTAATGATAATGACTTTAACATCAATATCTTGATCTGCCTCCTTGAAAGCTTCGTGAAGTTCGGCAATGGTTTCTTTATTTAATGCGTTTAGTTTTTTCGGACGATTAATGGTAATGGTAGTAATTCCGTTATCAAAATCGGCAATAATATTGTTGTAAGACATAATTTATTCTTTTGGAAAGGATACCCTAAAAGTGGTCCCTTTATCTTTAATAGATGTAAAGGTAATACTTCCATGGTAAGTTTCCACGATGTTTTTAACCATAGCCAGGCCAAGTCCCATCCCACTCGTTTTGGTAGTAAATTTAGGTTCAAAGATTTTTTCTTTGTTTTCTTCTGAAATTCCTTGCCCATTATCAGCCACAGAAATAACCACGTTTGATGCTTCTTCAAAAACATGAACCACAATATTTTTGGGCTCTTGATCTTCAGGAATCGCTTGGATACCGTTTTTAACCAAATTGGTAATGACCCTTATAAGCTGTGTTCTATCAAACTTGGCAGTGATTTGTTCTTTATCCGAGCTGAAATGGATAAAGTCCTCACTAAAAATATCTAAAGCCAATTTGGTAATTTCTACAACATTAAGGGTTTCACTTTTTTGCGCAGGCATCTTAGCAAAATTTGAAAATGCCTCGGCAATAGAGCTCATAGTATCAATTTGCTGAATCAAGGTTTTTGAATATTCATTGACCTTATTGAAGATTTCTGGATCTTGAGGATCAAATTTCCTTTGGAAACTCTGCACGCTCAGCCGCATGGGTGTCAAGGGGTTTTTTATCTCATGAGCTACTTGTTTTGCCATTTCCCTCCACGCTTGTTCCCGCTCACTTGTGGCCAACTTAACCGCACTATCCTCCAGTTCGTCAATCATGCTGTTATATGAAGACACCAATAATTCTATTTCCTCACTTGGTGACTCAATGTTGATCTTTTTGTTTCGCTTTTCTAGTCTTGTTTCCTTGATTTTATCACTAATGGTTTTCAAGGATTTTGTGATGTATTTGGACAATAAGTAGGCCAATCCTACTGCAATGAAAAGCATAAACAAATAGGCAATTCCCAACTTAATCAAGAAATCTTCCAACTCTTTGTTTAGAAAGTTATCATCTCCCAGGTAGGGGATATGCAAAATGGCCAGAGGTTTAAACTTACGATCTGTGATATAGGAAAAAGAAGCCTGCTTTATCTGACCGTCTTCCATACTTTTAATGACATATCGATGTTCAGCTGTATTGGCCAATTGGTTTAAAATCTCAGCATCGAGACATTTTGGAATAGAATCGTTGGGCATGCTGGCTTTTGAAGAAATCAAAAAGCCTCCTTCCAGATCATATAAATTAATCGTTAGCCTATGAATGGCAGCAATTTCATAAATCTTATCATTATACCTGAAAATATTAGGTATTTTCTCAGTTTTGACTTCGTAGGTTGTCTCATTGATCACATAATCAATGTGTTCTTTAATATTGGCTTCCTTACTTTCTAGTCGGTCCTTATGATAGTCCTGAGCTTCTTCGTTATATTGATAAACTGTTACCACCGCAATGACAATGGAGGCTAAAAGCACCAAAAAAATCATGGCTATAAAGATGCGGTAACGAAACGAAAATCTTCTAAGCTGCATTTAAAGAAATCTATTGGATTGACCTAAAGGTAACAATTATCACACCAAATTTAAGCGTTTGGATTTTTACTTCTTATATTCTTGTAAACCCTAAATCCAAGCATGATTAATATTCCAAGAACTATTAAACCAACGAGACCAAACACCCAATTGATCGCACTTTTCAGAATAACCAAAAAGACTACAGCAAATAGAATAAAGGTGGCCCCTTCGTTCCAAAGTCGCATAAAATTCGAAGTTTTTTTTACCTCTCCTCTCTGTAGCTGCTTGAAAAACTGGTGGGTTTTTAGATGATAAATTATCAGGAGCACCACAAACAGCAACTTCACATGCATCCAAGGTTGCTGTAACCAAAAAGGTTGTAAAATTAATAGCCAAACCGCAAAAATAGTAGCTAGAATAGCAGATGGCCAAGTAATAATATTCCATAGCCTTTTGGCCATCAATCTTAATTGATCCCCCAAAATTTCCTTTTCGGGAGATGGTTTGTGAGAAGCCTCAATTTGGTAGACAAACAGTCTAGGAATATAAAAAAGACCAGCAAACCAAGTAATCACAAAAATGAGGTGTAATGATTTTATGTAGTTATAATATTCCACAGTTAATTTGATTGAATAGGTTGACCAATTAAATGTTTTCTCACCTCCTTATTCAAAAAATAGGCCGTAACAATGGTTGATAAAACATCAGAAATAGGAAAGGATATCCATACACCTCTTTCCCCTAAGAAAATAGGTAAAATAAGAATAAGTGGAATAAAGAAAAATCCTTGCCTAGTCAAGGTTAATAAAAGTGCCGGAATGGCTTTACCTATGGCCTGAAAGTAGGCAGCACCTATTAGCTGGATGGCAATAATAGGAGTTGCCGCAAACACCCAACGCATAGCAGAAGGCGTTTCTTTTAGAACTTCCTCATCATCAGTAAACAATCTGGTAATGTAATCTGGAAAAACCATCAGCAACACAAAAATGATACTGGCCAAGATAATGGCATATTTAATTGCTGTATTAATCGATTCGCGAACTCGAGCATATTCAGACGCGCCATAATTATATCCCGCAATTGGCAAGAATCCCTGCGTAATACCAAAAACAGGAAACAAGGCAAACATGAGCATTCTTCCAACAATAGCATAAGCCGTTACGGATAACTCCCCGCCCAAATTGAAAAGAATATTATTCATAAATAGATAGGTAATACTCACAACCGCTTGTCGAGCAAGGGTGACAAAACCCAATGACCCTATTTCTTTAACAATATCTTTTTTAAGAAACAAATGATGGAAACTCAATTTCAATTCAGAATGATTGGACTTGAAATACCAAACTATAAATAGGAAACACAACAAATATGATCCTGTAGTTGCCCAAGCAGCACCTGCCATTCCCCAATCCATCAAATTGATGAAAACGTAATCCAAGATTAAATTTCCAATTGATGGTATCAACATGGCGTACATGGCAAATTTAGGCTTGCCCTCTGCTCTAATAACCGTATTCCCCATCATACAAAGTGCCAAAAAGGGCACCCCATACAACACGATGATATAATAAATCTTTGCTGGACCAAAAATATCGCCTTTCCCTCCAAAAGCTGGTATCATGGTGTCTACAAAATAAAGTCCCAAAACAGCCAAAACGACTGTAAAAGTTATGGTTAACGACAATTGATTCCCGAAGGTTTGGAGGGCCTTCTCTTTATTTTTTGCACCCAAAGCCCGAGAGATTATGGAAGATCCCCCTACACCAATACTCATCCCTAGTGCGGCAATAAAAAAGGAAACTGGTAACACAACGTTGATAGCCGCAATGGCAATAGATCCAATCCAATTTCCAACAAAAATGGTATCCACCAAGATATTCAGGGACATCACCAAGATACCTATGGAAGCTGGAACCGCTTGCTTCACCAATAATTTACTTATTGGCTGTGTGCCTAAATCATCTGATGTTACTTTGGACATAAATTTAAGATGTTACAGATTGGCCCCAATGGTTTATCCATTTGGTCAACAAATTTACCCATTCTTGGTCATCATTCAAACAAGGCACTGTGGTGTAATTCTTACCTCCTACTTCATGGAAAATTTCCTGACCTTCCATGGCTATTTCTTCTAAGGTTTCTAAACAATCACTAACAAACGCAGGCGTTACGATAGCTAAGTTTTTTACACCATTTTTCCCTAACCTTTCAATCGTTCTATCGGTATAGGGTTGTAACCATGGATCAAATCCTAATCGAGATTGGAATGATGTGGAAAAGGCGCCTTCCTTCAAATTGAGTTTTTCAGCCACAAGTCTTGTTACTTCAAAACATTGATGTCTGTAGCAGAATTGGTGCGCTTTTGAAGCAGTCGCACAACAGCTACCATCAATTTTACAATGTGATTTGGTAATATCACTCTTTTTAATGTGTCGCTCAGGGATGCCATGGTAAGAAAACAAAACGTGATCATAAGATTGACCTTGCAGATGTCTAGCAATACTGTTTGAAAGCACATCAATATAATCAGAATCATTATAAAAGGCTGGTAAATCCGTTATGCTTAAATTCGGAAAAAATGCCTTTCTAACCTCTTCAGCTTTAACAAGAATGGTTTCTGTAGTTGCCATGGCAAACTGAGGATATAACGGAATCATCAATACTTCGTCTACACCTTGATCAACCAACTCCTGAAGACCTTTTTTGATTGTCATGCTTCCATATCTCATAGCCAATGCCACGGGAAAATCGATTTGCTTTTGAATCTTTTCCTGTAATCTTTCGGAAATTACAATAAGCGGAGAACCTTCTTCCCACCATATTTTTTGGTAAGCCGCTGCTGAAGCTTTGGGTCGTGTGTTTAAAATAATCCCACGAACAATAAAGCTACGCAATAGGTATGGCACATCTATAACACGTTCATCCATTAAAAATTCATCCAAATAGGTCTTTACATCCTTTGGATTCGGGCTATCTGGAGAGCCTAAATTGACCAACAATACGCCTTTTTTCATCTATATTCTATTCTATTTTTTTAAACAATATTGAATACCACCAAGTAAATGGCCTAAAAACTCTTTTTCTAGATAAGATTCCTTGGTATGGCCACATCCCGTGTAAAATGACCTGCCACCATCAAATTTTTGATACCAAGCAATGGGATGGTGGGTTCCATTTTCTCCACCAATATAGGATGATTCATCCAATTCCATGATAACCTGTATATCGTTTTTTATACGCTTATAATTATACCATTCATCAAATCTAACCCACTCTTTTGAAAGATGTTGGCAAGCCTGATGACTAGGCTCAACAACTCTAATTTTGGCTTCTGATTGTTCTGGGTGATTTAAAAAATAAGCCCCGACCAAATCACCGTACCAAGGCCAATCATATTCAGTATCTGCTGCAGAATGTATTCCCATAAAAGCGCCACCCTTGTTTATGTAATTCTTAAAACTAATTTCTTGTTCGGAATTGAGTACATCCCCAGTTGTATTTAAAAAAATGACCAAATCGAAATCCTTTAGTGTGTCTGGGGAGAATATTTTTGAATCTTTGGTATGTACCACCTCAAATTCATTTTCTTTTCCTAACTGCTTAATGGCCTGTACACCGGTTTCTATGGACTCATGCCTGAAACCAACCGTCTTAGAAAAGACTAAAACACGATCATTTTTACTACACGATAAAAGCAATCCAAATATCAGAAACAGGAAACCCATTCTGAAAATTACACTAAACAATGGATTGAATATATTTTTTAGGTGTTGTACCATATTTCTTCTTAAATGCCGAAATAAAGTGGCTGGCTGTACTATATCCCACTTTTAAACCCACTTCATTGACATTATGCTCTCCAGATTCTAATAGTTTTCTAGCATATTCCATCTTGTAATCAAACAAAAAGCTAAAAACGGAATCGCCATAGATTTCTTTAAAGCCTTCTTTCAATTTTTTCAAACTCAACCCAATTTCTTCAGATAACTCTTGTAAAGTTGGTGGCTCAGCCATCCTTGTAATCATAATATCTTTGGCCATTCTCAGCTTTTGCACATTGGTTTCATCTACTAGAAATGGGCATTGTTCAATATTAGCATCTTCGCTGCGGTGAAAATACAAACTTAAAAGTTCATAGGCCTTACCTTTAAAATAGAGATGCTTTATATTACTATTTAGATTGTAATTGATAAGTTGATTTAAAACAATGGCCATGGACGGAGTAATAATACCATCTTTGTAGTACTTTTTATCACGATTATCCGCACTTAAAAAAGTAATGTAATCTGCTTCTTGAGAGAACAATCCGTGAAACTTCTTAATAGAAATAATTAAGGATATAAGCCACGAACTTGGATTCAATTCTAAATGTATTGGTAAATCCCTTTCTGGATTGTAAAGCAACAAGGACTTTTCATCAGGAATATTTAAGGCATATCTTCCTTGATTAAACATAAATTGACATTCACCTTTAACACAAAAATGAAACTGGATAAAACTACTATCAATCTCACGTTCAACGATTTGTTTTTCTGCAGTGTCATTTTGATAAGTGAGCACTAAAAAATCAGAATCTACTTCCACCTCAGTGAACGACCCTTTAGCGGTATTTTTTTCTGTATTTAAATTAGCTTCCATTTTCTTTTATTTAGAATTATTCTAAACAGATATTCTGTAATACCCTATACAGTCCACAAAAGTATAACTTTTCACTGCTTTATGTCCAAATTGACTCTAAAAAACCAATAGCGACAATAAAAGTTCCTTAAGCGTTATTTTTTTTTTGACCAGCCTTCTATTTTTGTCCATTGAATTTCCAAGTCAGGTATGGAATACAACAACATTTCGAAAACCACATCATTTTATGCCATTGGTTTAAGTTACAAAAAAGCCGATGCCGAAACTAGAGGTCTTTTCAGTTTGGACGAAACTGGGAAGCAATTAGTTTTAGAACAAGCCAAAGAGAATGGCCTTGACAGCCTCATAGCTGTTTCCACTTGTAACAGAACCGAATTGTTTGGATTTGCCGAACATCCTTACCAGCTCATAAAATTACTTTGTGATAATACTAAAGGCTCTATTGAAACCTTTCAAGAAGTTGCCTATATCTATAAAAACAATGATGCCGTTTCCCATATGTTCAGAATGGGTTCGGGACTAGACAGTCAAATCCTTGGTGATTTTGAGATTATCAGTCAGTTAAAAATAAGCGCTAAACGATCTAAAAAATTGGGCATGCTGAATGCCTTTTTAGAACGTTTGGTCAACGCCATTATTCAGGCTAGTAAGCGCATTAAAACCGAAACAGACTTATCTTCAGGAGCTACATCGGTATCTTTTGCCTCCGTTCAATACATCATGAACAATGTTCCTGAAGTGAGCGCCAAAAACATTTTACTCTACGGAACAGGGAAAATAGGTAGAAACACATGTGAAAATTTGGTAAAGCATACCAAAAATGAACACATTACCTTAATCAATAGAACAAAAACAAAGGCTGAAGAAATTGCCGGCAAGTTTAATCTATTGGTAAAAGACATCAACCAACTGCAAGAAGAAATTCAAAGTGCAGATATTTTGGTAGTTGCTACTGGTGCTCAAAATCCGACAGTTGATAAAAGCATCCTTCAAATCAAAAAGCCTCTATTAATTTTAGATTTATCCATTCCAAAAAACGTCAACGTAGATGTCACTGAATTGGATCACGTGACGTTGGTACATTTAGATGATTTAGCAAAAATTACAGATGAGACACTTGAGAAGCGTAAAAGTCATATCCCCGTTGCCGAGACCATCATTGAGGAGATTAAAGCTGATTTCAATCTATGGCTCAACACTAGGAAATTTGCTCCTACTATTAAAGCTTTAAAATTGAAACTCAATGATTTTAAAGCTGCCGAATTGGAAAACCAAAGGAAAAAATTTGTAAATTTCAACGAAGAGCAGGCTGAAATTATCGGCAATAATATTATACAAAAAATAACCAATCACTTTGCTCATTATCTAAAGGAAGACGCCATGTCTACCGACGAAAGCCTCGACTGGATTAAAAAAGTATTTCAATTAGAAGATACAGGGCATGTCTAAAATAATTAGAATCGGCACTCGCGATAGCAAATTAGCGCTTTGGCAAGCTGAAACCGTTCAAAATAACCTTCAACAATTAGGATACCGCACCGAATTGGTCCCTGTGAAATCCCAGGGTGACCTCATATTGGATAAACCTCTTTATGAATTGGGGATTACCGGAGTTTTTACAAAAACATTGGATATTGCCATGATTCAAGGTGATGTCGATATTGCAGTGCACTCCATGAAAGATGTTCCAACCAGACTTCCAAATGGCATTATTGAAGGGGCCGTATTAAAACGCGCTAACATAGAAGACATCTTAGTTTATAAGAAGTTGGATTTTCTGGAATCTAAAGGCACAATAGCTACGGGAAGCTTAAGGAGAAAAGCTCAATGGCTTCATAAATACCCTAACCACGAAGTAACTGGCTTGAGAGGTAACGTGATCACTCGACTTCAAAAACTTGAAGAATCCGATTGGGATGGAGCAATTTTTGCAAAGGCGGGCCTTGAGCGTATTGAAATCTTACCTGAAAACCATATTTCCCTGGATTGGATGATTCCAGCACCAGCACAAGGAGCCATGTTGGTTGTTTGTATGGATTCAGATGAGTTTTCCATTGAGGCCGTTTCCAAACTCAATCATCAAGAAACCCAAATTTGTGTAGGTATTGAAAGAGAGTTCCTTAAAGTCTTGGAAGGCGGGTGTACGGCACCCATTGGCGCTATTGCCAAAATAAACCATGACCAAATTGATTTTAAAGGCGTGCTATTATCTCTTGATGGGAAGGACAAAATAAGCATAGAAAGAACCATAGCTTTGGATAATTACACGGGCTTTGGAAAAGCCTGTGCTCTGGAAGTTTTAGAAAATGGAGGTTATAATTTGATGCAAAGCATCAAGAAGGAGCTATCATGAAAGTACTTTCAACCAAAATATTGACTCAGGATCAAAAACAGATTCTGAAAGATGCCTCTATCGAATTAATTGAATACTCTTCCATTCAAATTGATTTTTTACCTTTTGATGAAGATATTATTGCAGATAATGCCATTATAACCAGTCAAAATGCCGCCAAAGCGGTTATTGATAAAAAAATTCTAATTAGAAACTGTTATTGTGTTGGTGAAAAAACCAAATCCTTTTTAGAAGAAAATGGCCAAAATGTGAACAAAATGAAGCAAAACGCTTCAGATTTAGCTCATTTTATATCTAAAAACCTAAATAATGAGCAGTTTTGGTACTTTTGCAACAACTTAAGGCGAGATGATTTACCAAGTATCTTAATGGCTCAAAACATCAAGATTAATGAAGTTGAAGTCTATAAAACGTCTTTAAATTTTCAAAAAGTAAATGAGGCATTTGATGCTATCTTGTTCTTTAGTCCGAGTGGTATCGAAAGCTTTACAAATCAAAATAAATTAAAGGATCAGGCTGTTTTTTGTATTGGAAACACTACCGCTCAAGCTGCCAAAACTTTTACAAACAACATTCATACTGCCAGTAAACCAACCATTGAACATGTATTGCAACAGGTAGTTAAATACTCAAAACAAAAATGATTAAAAACGATTTATTCTTAAGAGCACTTAAAGGAGAAACTGTAGAAAGGCCACCGGTTTGGATGATGAGACAAGCAGGCAGATATTTACCAGAATTCATGGCGATTAGGGAAAAATATGATTTTTTCACTAGATGTCAAACTCCTGAATTAGCCAGCGAAATAACCGTTCAACCCATCAGAAGATATGGAATGGATGCTGCTATTCTTTTCAGTGACATTCTTGTTATACCGCAAGCCATGAATATTGAGGTCCAAATGAAACCTAATTTTGGTCCTTACTTGCCCAATCCAATCAGAAGTCAAAAGGATGTAGATCAGGTCATAATTCCAGACGTAAATGAAACGCTAGACTATGTTTTTCAAGCTATTAAGGCTACTAAAGAATTATTGAATGAGGAGATTCCTTTAATAGGTTTTGCAGGTTCCCCTTGGACCATTCTATGTTATTGTGTGCAAGGTCAAGGCAGCAAAACTTTTGATAAGGCTAAAGAATTTTGTTTTACAAATCCAATAGCAGCACATCAGTTACTTCAAAAAATTACTGATACTACAATTATCTATTTAAAGGAGAAAGTAAAAGCAGGAGTCAACGCTGTACAAGTATTTGATTCTTGGGGAGGCATGTTATCTCCCGTAGACTATCAGGAATTTTCATGGCCTTATATTAACCAAATCATTGAGGCTTTAAAGGATGATGCACCAGTTATTGCTTTTGGTAAAGGTTGTTGGTTTGCATTGCATGAAATGTCAAAAAGTAATGCCTCTGCTTTGGGGATTGACTGGACTTGCTCTGCACAAAACGCACGTTATCTAACAGGGGGTAAAATCACACTTCAAGGAAACTTTGATCCCGCTAGATTACTTTCACCACCTGCAGAAATAAAAAGGATGGTCCACCAAATGATTAATGAGTTTGGTAAAGACAGATATATCGTAAATTTAGGACACGGTATTTTACCTAACATTCCATTGGATCATGCTAAAGCCTTTGTTGATGCGGTAAAAGAATATACCGTATAGCATATGATATCAGTTTTTGAGACATTTTATATTGACACGCTTAAACCTGAAGACGCATTGAGCTTAAGTAGCTTAATGATTCGTAATGGAAAAAGGTTTCAGGAATACCTTCCCAAGACCTTAGCAGCCAACTTATCAGAAAGTGCCTCAAAAGACTACATACAAAAAAAGCTTTCTGAATTTGAGAATAAAGTGGAATTCACTTTTGCAATTAAAGACAAGGACACCCATAATGTAGCTGGATTGGTCATTTTGAAAAATATTGATTGGGTCAAAAAGCAAGGAGAATTTGCATATTGCTTAGGCAGAAAATTTTCCGGTAAAGGTTGGATGAGTCAAAGCATGGAATCTCTCAAGGAATATGCCTTTTTAAATTTAGGTTTAAATAGGCTTCAAATTTTAATTCACAAAACAAATATAAGCAGTATCAATGTTGCTAAACGGGCTGGTTTTTCTTGGTCTGAAACCTTGGAAAACGAGTATGTTTCAGGGAAATCAACATTAGATATGGAATTATATGAATTAGCTCATGAAAGATAGATTTTACCAATACATTCAGGACTTACAAGACATTATTACTTCAAAATTAGAGGAGCTTGATGGTAAAGCTCGTTTTCAAGAGGATTTATGGGAACGACCCGAAGGTGGTGGTGGACGCACTCGTGTCATCCAAAACGGGAACGTATTTGAAAAAGGAGGCGTCAACATTTCTGCAGTTCATGGAGCATTACCCGAATCTATGCAAGCCTATTTTGGTGTTAAGGATGCTGACTTTTTCGCCTGTGGATTAAGTTTGGTACTACATCCAAAAAACCCAATGGTGCCAACTGTACATGCCAATTGGCGCTATTTTGAGATGTACAATAAGAAAGGTGAGATTGTAGACCAGTGGTTCGGAGGGGGGCAAGATCTAACTCCTTATTATCTATTTGAAGAAGACGCTATTCATTTTCATAAAACCTGCAAATGGGCCTGCGATAGACACCATCCGGAATTCTATCAAAAATATAAAGAAAAATGTGATGATTACTTCTGGAATACCCACAGAAATGAGGCTAGAGGTATTGGTGGGTTATTCTTTGATTATTGCAAAGCCCAGGAGGATTTTGGAATGGATGCATGGTTTGATTTTATAACCGAGGTAGGTGATAGTTTTTTAGAAGCCTATGTACCTATTGTATTAAAAAGAAAAGACTTAACTTACACGGAGCAACAACGTAAGTGGCAAGAAATAAGAAGAGGACGTTATGTTGAGTTTAATTTGGTACATGATAAAGGCACTTTATTTGGTTTAAAAACCAATGGAAGGATTGAAAGTATTTTAATGAGTTTGCCCCCACATGTACAATGGGTTTATGATTATCACCCAGAACCGGAGTCTGAAGAAGACAAACTGATTGAAGTATTAAAACATCCAAAACCATGGGTCTAAAAAACATAATTCTATTTGCCTCACTATGTTTACCTGCTATTATTTTCTCGCAGGAAACTGAAGAAGAAATCGTTTATATTGAAGAAACCGACCATAAGGTTTCCTACCCCAATCGCATTACGGCTCGAGCTTATTATGTTAATACCTCAAATTCTATAATTTTAAAAGACCGGTTTTCTGATCTGTTTTTCAATCTCGAACCCAATAAGCAAAACCGAATAGGAGCTTCGGTTTCTTTTAGAGGCCTCTCAGCTTCCTATTCTTTCGCTCCAGACTTTCTTGCCGAAAATGAAGACAATGAACATTCCAGACTTTTTAATTTTAGCCTAAGGAATTTTTTTGGAAAGCACTTTATGCAAACCTTCGATATTTTTAATGAAAAGGGCTTTTATTTAAAATTAAACAATGATGACGCCATATCTGTGTATCTTCCAAATACCAACAACTTTAAAATTGGAGGTGCAACATCCTATATTTGGAATGAGAACTTTTCATTTAGGGCCATTACCTCACAAGATGAAAAGCAATTAAAAAGTACAGGGAGTTTTATCCCCAGAATTGTATATTATTACACCAAGTTTAATTTAGAAGGAGAATCGGGAACAGATGGTTCCTACATTGACTCCAGTTACTATTCTTTTGATATCGCCTTTGCGCCATCTTACTATTACAACTTTGTACCTACCAAAAATTTATTACTGTCGGCTGGGGCTTCAGCAGGTATTGGCTTAAACAGATCCAAATCGGAAGGAGAAGACCCTTTGGTAACGCTATTGACCGAATTAAACTTTAGAGGGTCTGCAACTTATGACATAGACAACCTCTATTTAGGAGCCCATTACAGCTACTTAATTTTGAATCATGCCGCAGATAGAACAAGCCGAATAAAGGACAACATTCCTTATTTCCAAATATTTGTAGGATATCGATTTAAAGCTCCTAAATCCCTTGTTCAATTTGCTGATAAAATGGAAGGGAAATTGAATGAAGAAATTGATAAAATAAAATCATAACATGTATCCTATAAAACGCAACAGAAGATTAAGAACAAATGCAAGTATTCGTTCTTTAGTGCGAGAAACCATAATAACTCCTAACGATTTTTTAGTACCCCTTTTTGTGGTAGAAGGGAAAAATGTCAAGGAAGAAATTGCTTCCATGCCTAACTATTTCAGATTAAGTCTAGACCTTTTAGAACAAGAGGTTAAGGAATTATGGAGCATGGGATTGAAATCTGTCTTATTATTTGTAAAAGTACCTGACCAACTAAAAGACAACAAAGGAACCGAAGCCATCAACCCCAATGGACTCATGCAAAAAGCCATTAAAACCGTCAAGGATGCTTGTCCAGAAATGATTGTTATGACCGATGTTGCCATGGATCCATATTCCATCTATGGCCATGATGGCATAGTGGAAAATGGCCTGATCCTAAATGATGAAACTGTTGATCTTTTAACTGAAATGAGTCTTTCTCATGCGGAAGCGGGCGCTGATTTTGTAGCTCCCAGTGATATGATGGATGGTCGTATTTTATCCATTCGTGAAGCCTTTGAAGACGAAGGTTTTTTCAATACGGGTATCATGGCTTACTCCGCTAAATATGCATCTGCATTTTACGGTCCATTTAGAGACGCTTTGGATTCTGCACCAGTAGATTTAAAAAACATTCCTAAGGACAAAAAAACATATCAAATGGATTATGCTAATCGCTTTGAGGCGCTTAGGGAAACCGAACTGGACATTGAAGAGGGAGCCGATATTGTTATGGTTAAACCAGGATTATGCTATCTGGACATAGTACGCGATATTAAAAATGAAGTAGATGTCCCACTGGCTGTTTATCAAGTTTCTGGGGAATATGCCATGATTAAAGCAGCAGCAGAAAAAGGTTGGCTAGACCATGATGCCGTTATCCTTGAACAAACTTATGCGATCAAAAGAGCAGGGGCAGATATTATTGCTAGCTATTTTGCTAAGGATGTTGTGAAATTGATTTCGTAACTTCGTACAAACCCATAACCCAAAACATGAGCGCACTATTTTTCTGGGCCTTTATCTCCATCTTCTTTTCCTTTATGTGTTCCATTCTGGAAGCCGTACTATTAAGTGTTACACCCACCTTCATTACAGTCAAAAAACAAGAGGGTAAACATTATGCCACCGTATTGGAAAACTTAAAAAAAGACGTAGATAAACCTCTTATTTCTATTCTAACTCTAAATACTATTGCTCATACACTAGGTGCAATGATGGTAGGAATCCAAGCAGAGAAACTACCTTATAAAATAGAATTGTTTGGAATTAATACTGTAGGAGTTGTATCGGCGGCCATGACCCTATTAATTTTAATTGCCTCAGAAATTATTCCGAAAACGATTGGTGCCACCTATTGGAAATCTTTGGCGAATTTTACTTCAAAAGCTTTAACCGTCTTAATTTTTCCATTAAAATGGACAGGGATTTTATGGGTATTACAATTAACCACTAAACTTATTGGAGGAAAGGGACATCATGGAAGTGTTTTCAGCAGAGAAGATTTTCACGCCATGACCAATTTAGCAGAAGAAAAAGGCGTTTTTCTGGAATCTGAAAGTAAGGTGATTAAAAACATGTTGACTTTTAAGGATGTTTTGGCCAAGGATATCATGACCCCAAGAACGGTCATGAAAATTGAAAATGAAACAACAACTATCAAAGATTTTTTTGAAAAGAATTCCAATATTCGATTTTCAAGAATTCCTGTGTATACAGAGGAAACAGACAACATTACCGGCTTAGTCCTCAAAGATGAAATCTTCAGGGAAATGGCTTTTGGAAATGGAAATAAATTGCTCTCAGACATCAAAAGAACCATCATTATCATCAATCGCAGTATGCCTATCCCAAAATTATTTGAGCAACTCGTTGAGAGCAAAAATCATATGGCTTTGGTAGTGGACGAGTACGGATCCGTAAGCGGTTTGGTAACCATGGAAGATGTGATTGAAACGCTTTTGGGTATGGAAATTATGGACGAAAGTGATAGCATTGCAGACCTTCAGCTATTGGCCAGAAGAAGTTGGGAAACTCGTGCCAAACGTTTAGGCCTTATAGAAGATCAAAAACCAAAAGAATAATGGATTTCTGTATCATCCATACCCCTTTGGGCTACACCCAGATTGAGGGCGACTATTTGGGTGTGTCAAAGATTTCTATTTTGAATAGTGAAGTGAACGTGTCCAAAACCATCCCGAAATCTCTTGAAGAATGCTCGCGTCAACTACAAGAATATTTTGAGGGTAGCAGAACGGAATTCCAGCTAAACTTGAATCCAGCAGGAACAACTTTTCAAAAGAAAGTTTGGAGCGAATTACAAAAAGTACCCTACGGAAAAACCAAAAGCTACCTTGAACTATCCCGCAACTTAGGAGATGAAAAAGCCATCCGAGCCGTTGCCAATGCCAATGGCAAAAACCCCCTATGGATTGTTATTCCTTGCCACAGAATTATAGGAAGTGACGGCAGTCTTACAGGTTATGCAGGCGGATTGCACAGAAAACAATGGCTTTTGGAACATGAAAGTCCGTATAAACAAGAAACACTATTTTAATTTTTTGGTTATATTTAGTTACATCTAAATTAACTATATGAAATTTTTAAAGCCCCTTGCCAAATGGTTAGTTATTGTCCTAGGACTCCTAATCATTCTTCTTTATATCACTAACACTGACTACCTTATCAAGGCCGTAAGAACCATTTATTTAAAAGGCCATACCACTGCTTATCTTGAAGATTACAAAGAATTTGACAACAAATTCATTGAAGCAGGAAACCCAATACCCTGGCCCTATCACAAGGACTTCAACTTGGCTTCCATAACCGATAAATTGGCCCAGACTAACAAAGAGTTGGGTACCATAGCTTACGTGATTATTAAAAATGACAGCATTTGGTTTGAAACATATAATGATGGCTTTGGCGAAGACTCCAAATCCAATTCCTTTTCCATGGCAAAAAGTTATGTTACCGCTTTACTTGGAAAAGCCATTATGCAAGGATATATTAAAGGACTAGATCAACCTGTTTGTGATTTCCTCCCTGAATTTTGCGAGGGAATGGCAGCAAAAATGACGGTTGGAGACTTATCCAGTATGTCCTCTGGAACCAATTGGGATGAAGCCTATTATTCGCCATTTTCAATCACCACCAGAGCCTATTTTGACGACAATTTAAAAGAAGTCATTAACGGGTTAAAAGTGGTTCAAGAACCTGGCCAACGGTTTAAATATGCCAGTGGAGATACTCAATTGCTAGCTCTTGTTTTAGAGCGAGCCACTGGTAAAAAACTATACAATTATCTTTCTGAAGAGTTATGGAAGCCCTTGGGATGTGAACTGGATGCTCCATGGCAAGTTGATAGTGAAGAACATGATTTTGTTAAAGCCTATTGTTGTATTGCTAGTGATGCCAAAGATTTTGCAAAATTAGGAAAGCTATATAAAGATTATGGCAATTGGAATGGACAACAGATTTTAGATTCAGCTTTTATAGCCAAATGTGTGACACCAAGATTTTCATCTAGTCCCCAATATGGTTATGGATGGTGGTTAAAAACTATAGGAGACAAATCCTTTTTCATGATGCGAGGACATTTGGGACAGTATGTTATTGTGGAGCCCGAGGACAACATTATTATTGTTCGTTTGGGTCATTCCAAAGGCGCAGGGAATACCGTTGCAGTATTTACGGATGACATCAGCATCTATATTGAAGAAGCTTACAAAATGTTAGGTTATGATCTCAAAAATTAATCTTGAAAACATCCTTTTTTTAGACATTGAAACGGTTCCCGAAACAGAACATTTCAATGACTTGGATGAAACCAAACAGGAATTATGGGACGCCAAGTCCAGATACCAAAGAGGTGATGACTATTCTCCCGATGAATTTTACGACCGAGCTGGTATTTGGGCAGAATTTGGTAAAATCATTTGTATCTCCGTTGGCTATTTCAATCTTAAAAATGACGTAAGAACCTTTAGGGTTACCAGCTTTTATGGCGAAGAACCGAAACTATTAAAAGATTTTAAAAACCTACTCATTTCCCACTTTAGTCAAACCAAACATTTACTATGTGCCCATAATGGGAAGGAATTTGATTTTCCATATATTGCCCGACGAATGATCATCCACAATATAGAACTTCCTTATAAATTGAATCTGTTTGGCAAAAAACCTTGGGAAGTTCCTCATTTGGACACCTTAGAACTTTGGAAATTTGGTGATTATAAAAACTACACCTCTTTGAAGTTATTGACTAATGTTTTGGGCATTCCTTCTCCTAAGGAAGATATTGATGGCAGTGAGGTTTACAAAGTCTATTATGAAGATGGTGATATTGACAGAATAATCAAATACTGCGAAAGAGATACCATTGCCGTGGCTCAAATTTTCCTGAGATTGCGTGGAGACGACTTGCTTCTGGATGACGAAATTATCCACATTTAAGGATGAACAACAAATTATTAGACATTACAGACTTACATGTTTCTTTTGTTTCCAATCAAAAGGAAAAAGAAATCATTCATGGGATTTCCTATCAACTTTTTGAAAATGAAATTTTAGGGGTTGTAGGTGAATCTGGTTCTGGGAAATCAGTTTCATCATTGGCTCTTTTGGGTTTACTGCCCAAAGGAATTTCTAAAATCACCAAAGGCTCCATATACTTTAAGGGTCAAGACCTTACTCATTTATCAGATAAGGAATTTCAAGCCTTGAGAGGCAATGAAATTGCCATGATTTTTCAAGAACCCATGAGTTCCTTAAATCCATCCATGCGATGCGGTGAACAGGTTATTGAAATTCTTTTACAACATACCTCATTAAGCCAAAAGGAAGGGAAACAGAAAACCTTAGAACTCTTTGAGAAAGTAAAATTACCAAACCCAGAAAGGGTATATAAAGCCTATCCACATGAGATTTCGGGCGGACAAAAACAACGGGTTATGATTGCGATGGCCATTGCCTGCAACCCTAAAATTTTAGTCGCTGATGAGCCAACCACCGCCTTGGATGTAACCGTTCAAAAAGAAATTATCCTTTTGTTGAAACATCTTCAAGCCACCGAAGGGATGAGTATTATTTTTATTTCGCATGATTTATCCTTGGTTTCCGAAATTTCAGACCGCATTCTAGTTATGTATCAAGGTCAAATAGTAGAACAAGGCCCTGTTAAAGACATTTTTCTAGCCCCAAAGGAAACTTATACCAAAGCACTTATAAACTCAAAACCCGCTTTGGATGTCAGACTCAAAAAACTACCTACCATCCAGGATTTCATAAATGACACCACTAACAAGGATGTCATTACCCTGAAAGACCGCCATAAAAAACATCAAAAGCTCTATTCGCAAGCTCCTATTCTTGAAGTGAGCAATGTAGAGAAGGAGTATGTATCCCAAGCCGGATGGTTTGGAAAACCTACTTTTTTCAAGGCCGTAAACAATGTTAGCTTCAGGTTGTATGAAGGCGAAACTTTAGGACTGGTTGGGGAATCCGGTTGTGGTAAATCTACTTTATCAAATGCCATTTTAATGTTAGATCCGCCCACCGCTGGTCAAATATTCTATAAAGGTACTGACATCACAAAATTAAACAGAAAGTCGTTAAGGCGATTAAGAAAAGACATTCAAGTAATCTTTCAGGACCCGTTTGCTTCCTTAAACCCTAGAATTCCCATTGGAAAAGCTATTATGGAGCCCATGAAAGTCCATCATATTGGCTCTTCTGATAAAAACAGAAAGGAAAAAGTCATGACATTGTTGGATAAAGTAGGCTTAAATTCTGAATCGTTTTATAAATATCCACATGAATTTTCTGGCGGACAAAGACAACGTGTGGGAATTGCCAGGGCCATCGCATTAGAACCTAAATTGGTTATTTGTGACGAATCTGTTTCTGCGCTTGATATATCGGTGCAGGCACAAGTTCTTAATCTATTAAATGACTTGAAAGATAATTTTGGATTTACCTACATTTTTATTTCCCATGACTTATCGGTGGTGAAATACATGTCTGACCAATTAATTGTCATGAATCAAGGAAAAATTGAAGAGATGGGTGATGCTGATAAGGTTTATGGACATCCAGAAAAAGAATACACCAAAAAATTAATTCATGCTATACCCAAAGGGTTATAGCATGAATATTTTCTTGGCCAGATACCAAAGACTTTTAACAAATCTTATCGTTCTGTTGTAGTTCATGAATAGTCTCATCTCATAACTAGAAGTAGGTCGTTCAGGTAGATTTGAGGCAACATTCATAATAGGTTAGTTTAGTAAATTTGGGGCTCTTTAACTACGGTTTTAGATTTGGGGCATCTTAAAATCTTAGTTGTTAATTTTTTATTTTTAGTTGGTTAATTCTTGGTTTTGATTGGGACTGCTAATATGGAATAATTTTTTTTTAAAATCAGCTTAAAAGCTATATTATTCGATAAAATACATATTTTTTTAACATATTTAGTTAATTAATATGTTTTTTCTTACAGTAAATTTGATTTTAATTTGAGTTTCCTATCTCGTTTATTTCCTTAACTTTAATTCAAAAATTGCTTACATGAAAAAATTACTTTTACTTTTCATAATGGGTTTTCTATGTAGTTGTGAGATCCAATATGATATTTCCACCCGATATGTGTTTGAAGGACATATCACAGACAGAAATAACCAACCCATCAAGAATCAAACCATTGAATTATGGATCTATAATTCCCATGATACCGATCTTATTAGCTACACAACTTCTTCAGAGAATGGTAGTTTTGAAATGGTCATTCCGAAACCTACCAACGAAAGAGAGTTTGAAGTTAGAGTTTTAGGAAACTCTCAATACCGTCAAAAAGCTTATGTCAACATTTGGGAGTCTGATATAAAAAATTACTACTTCCCATTGGATAATGTCACCCTTATTGAGAATGATGACATCACTCAGTTGCAAATCGCTTTAAATCAGATAAACCCTGAAAATACCATAACAAAAATGGAACTTGATGGCCTATTAGCAGATTTAACCGTTTGGGTAAACCCGTTGGAAACCGAATACCCAGAATATTATTATGACATGTACTCTAAAACTGTTGCTAAAAACCAAATTCTAGACCTACACTATGAAGTGACAAATAGTTCAGGCCAAACCAATGGTTTTGATGAACAAATAATCGTTGGAAATGAAGTAGAAACCCCATATACTATTACCTACTAAGATGAAAAAGATTCTATTTATCCTAATTTTAATAGGTTATTCAACCTTCATTAAAGCTCAAGAAACCGCGGACCAAAACGAAAGTCAATCAAACGAATCCAAAGGTTTATCTGTGAAACCCCAAATGTATTTTTACACATTACACCATTTTAATTATGGGAATAACTTCCTTTCAGATGGTCATGAGCCCAAATTGGCGGGAGTAGGATTTCAACTAAATACTATCGAATATTACAATTTCAAATTGGGGTTTGGATTTGACTATATGAGATATGACGTCACCAACGTTGCTACCATAGGAAATATTAATAGAACTCATTACCATTCAGCATATGGTAAAATTCTATACCAATGGGATATCACAAAACCCATCTCTCTTGAACCCTATGTAGGTTTGGGAGCAGTTCAAGTGCGTCAAAATTTTAATTTAAATCTAAATGCATTGAATGAGGACTCTAACAGCTTCTACGGAATGATTTTTTATGCGGGTCTAAATGTGACTTTTAATTTAATTGACCATTTTTCGGTGTATGTTGGAGGTAATTACAATAATGTTAGTTTTAACATCGACACCCACAAAACCTGGGAAGATTACTTTAATAAAATCAATCAGGCCCAAATACATTTAGGCCTGATCGTAACTTTTGGTGATAATTAGAACTTAAATATTCATTTCAGGAACTTCGCCATCAACGATTAAAGTCCCTTCAGTGGCATTTTGAATATCTTCCACTGACACTCCAGGAGCGCGTTCCAAGAGATGGAATGCGCCATCCTTTATTTCAATAACGGCTAAATTGGTTACAATTTTGGTAACGCAACCAACTCCTGTCAAAGGCAATGTACAACTCTTTAATAACTTAGATTCTCCCGCCTTATTCGTATGCATCATGGCTACAATGATATTTTCGGCACTAGCTACCAAGTCCATGGCTCCGCCCATACCTTTTACCATTTTACCAGGTATTTTCCAATTGGCTATATCTCCATTTTCGGCAACCTCCATGGCTCCCAAAATAGTTAGGTCTACATGCTTTCCTCTAATCATCGAAAAGCTCATGGCTGAATCAAAGAAACTAGCACCAGGAAGCGTTGTTATGGTTTGCTTTCCAGCGTTAATGATATCGGCATCTTCATCGCCTTCAAAAGGGAAAGGTCCCATACCTAACACCCCATTTTCACTTTGAAATTCGACTTCAATATCATCACGAACAAAATTGGCTACCAAGGTTGGAATTCCAATTCCTAAATTCACATAGTATCCATCCTTAACTTCTTGAGCAATTCGTTTTGCTATTCCGTTTTTATCTAACATACCTAATTTCTTTGTCTTACTGTTCTTTGTTCAATTCGTTTTTCATAGGTCTCACCTTGGAATATGCGTTGTACAAATATTCCCGGAATATGAATTTGATTGGGATCTAAACTACCAACCGGCAATAACTCTTCCACCTCAGCTACCGTAATTTTGGCGGCTCCACACATGGCTGGATTAAAGTTTCTCGCCGTACCCTTGAATATAAGGTTTCCTGCTTCGTCACCCTTCCAAGCTTTTACAAAGGCAAAATCTGCCTTAAAGGCTTCCTCTAAAACATACATTTTACCATTAAATTCTCTCGTTTCTTTACCTATGGCTACTTCGGTTCCATATCCCGCAGGCGTATAAAACGCAGGAAATCCAGATTGAGCCGCTCTGCATCGTTCTGCCAAAGTACCTTGTGGGATCAACTCTACTTCAAGCTCGCCACTTAGCATTTGTCTTTCAAATTCATCATTTTCTCCTACATAAGAAGAAACCATTTTCTTTATTTGACGCTTTTGCAACAGCAATCCCAAACCAAAATCATCTACCCCTGCATTATTGGAAATACAAGTCAGACCATTAACATTTAATTTTACTAGTTCAGCAATGGCATTTTCAGGTATACCACACAGACCAAATCCACCTAACATCAAGGTCATATTATCGGTTATACCTTCTAATGCTTCCTGTACATTAGATACCTTTTTTAAAATCATTTTTGTTGATTGTTTGTATTTGTAATTTATGTTTTGAAAAATACGAAAATAACCGCGAGGAAAACAGAGAAATATTAAAATTCACCCCTTGACTATTGGCGAATTCGCAAAACAATTGTCAATGAATTTAAATCCTTTTTGAACAAAAAAAATCTGAAAGCCTATTCTTTTCAAAAGGCACCATAAATAGAAACTATTTTTATAGGGCAAAAAATAACACATCTAGTCGATAATCTATCCAAGGATAAACAATCGACTAAAAAATTTATCTGACCTACTTTTAAAAATAGTTAAAAGATATCTAGAGCATCGGGCTTCTCCTCGTCTGGAATTCCTTCTTCAGGGGAAGAGCTATCAGTACAATCAACTGAAATAGTTAATTCTTCTGGACGTTCAAAATCCGCCTTAGAGACCTCCAGTTCTTCGTCATTATAACAGCTTTTCATAAACTGTCCCCAAATAGGAAGTGCCATTGAGGCTCCCTGACCGTAAGTAATCGTTCTAAAGTGTGCAGCACGGTCTTCAGCACCAACCCAGACCCCTGTGACCAAGTTTGGAACCATTCCCATAAACCAGCCATCACTTTGATTTTGGGTTGTTCCCGTTTTACCAGCTATAGGGTTATCAAATTCATAAGGATAACCTGTTATGATTTCTTTATAAACGGCTACATTAGTTGCCCAATTGCTGCGTAACCTTTGCCCCGAACCATATTGGGTAACACCTTCCATTAAATTAACGGTTACATATGCTGCCTCCTCACTTAGTACATCTCTTGTTTCTGGTTTGAATTGATATAAGATGGTCCCATTTTTATCTTCGATATGGGTTACCATGACTGGTTTGTTATAAACCCCTTTATTAGCGAAAGTAGCATAGGCAGCCACCATTTCATATACACTTAAGTCAGCTGTTCCTAAAGCGATAGAAGGTACTGGTGGGATCTCTGCTTCCACACCTAATTTTTTGGCCAAATCCACCACAGGTTGTGGCCCTACCTTATCTATCAATCTAGCAGTAATGGTATTAACAGAATTTGCTAAAGCACTCTTTAATGTTAAGTCTCCACCATAGCTTCCATCTGAGTTTTTTGGCGTCCATGGTTCTATCAAACCATATTTTCCAGCTTCAATAGTAATTTGGGTATTAGGCAACTCATCGCATGGAGACAAATGCAATTGATCGATAGCCGTAGCATATACAAAAGGCTTGAACGTAGAACCAACCTGTCTTCTACCTTGTTTAACGTGATCGTACTGAAAATGTTTATAGTTCATACCTCCAACCCAAACTTTTATGTGACCTGTTTGGGGATCCATAGACATCATACCTGGCTGAAGGAATGATTTGTAATATCTCATGGAATCCAAAGGTTTCATGATTGTATCTATTTCACCTTTCCATGAAAAAACGGTCATTTGGGTAGGTGTGTTAAAAGATTCCAATATTTCCTTATCCTCCTTTTTAAGGTCATACTTCATGTGCCTCCACCTTTCCGATTGTCTAATTCCACGCTTCATCAAACCATCAATCTCATCTTTAGTTAACTCTAAAAATGGAGCGGTAGGATTCCTGTCTGGAGTGTTTTGATGATCAAATTCGGCCTGAAGTCTAGCCATGTGTTTTTGAACCGCTTCCTCGGCATAGGCTTGCATTCTAGAATCAATAGTGGTGTAAACTTTTAAGCCATCGTTATAAAGGTTGTACTTAGATCCATCTGGCTTAGGGTTATCTTTTATCCAATCCTTTAAGAAATCTCTTAAGTACATTCTAAAATATGTAGCAATTCCCTCTCGGTGTGACTCAGGAGAATAATTCAAATCAAGATCCAAATCTTTTAAAGAGTCCTTAACTGTTACTTGGATGAAATCATATTTATACATCTGATTCAGAACCACATTTCTTCGATTTGTCGTTCCAACGGGGTTTCTCCTTGGATTATATAGAGAAGAATTCTTAAACATTCCAACCAACATAGCAGATTCCTTGACATCTAAGTCTCTAGGCTCCTTATTGAAATAAATTCTAGATGCCGAACGAATACCATCAGCATTATTCCCAAAATCATAAATATTGAAATACATAGCAATGATTTCTTCTTTGGTATACTGGCGCTCCAAACGAATGGCAATAATCCATTCTTTAAATTTTTGAAGAATTCGTTCTACGATATTTTGGGATCCTTCGCCATGGAACAATTGTTTGGCCAATTGCTGAGAAATCGTACTTGCTCCACCTCCTTTTCCTAAGGTTAAAAAGGCTCTTAAAGTTCCACGTGCATCTATTCCAGAGTGGCTATAAAATCGAGCATCTTCAGTAGCTACCAAAGCATCTACCAAGTGTTTTGGAAGATCATCAAAACCTACTGGAGTTCGGTTATCGTTAAAGTAATATTTACCCAGTGTTTTCCCATCAGAAGAAATAACTTCGGTTGCCAAATTGGTTTTAGGATTTTCTAATACGGTATGGTCTGGCATTTCTCCAAAAACGCCCCAAGATGCCAATAAAAAAAGAAGGACGACAAATAGAATTCCTCCGAGAAATAATCCCCAGAACCAGCGGATAAATTTGCCGAAATCACTATTGGTACTGGATTTCTTGGTTTGTTTTTTCTTTGCCATAGCCAATTAGTTTTGTTCTATTTTTTCGATTCGGAAACCTACATCTGTAACTCCTTTTAAGTTTTCAACACCATCTACTTCTCCATTCTCCCTCATAGCCTGTTGTACCTTCAGGGTATACTCCCCAGACTCCTTAAAAACAACACCTTCCTTATACCACAACTTATTCTCTTTAATGTCTGAAAATCCAGTTCCTAGCAAGGATCCATCTGCTTTAGCCATTTCATATTCCAAAGTATCCGTTACCTTTTTCCCATGAGGAAAATCCATCTCCACAATTAAAAACAAGTTTTTGAAGGGGTAATCATTCGTATTTCTAAGATTTACGAATAAATTATAGGGTTGGATCGTATCTGGAGGATTAATTTTAAAACTAATGATCGAGTCCTTATGCCATTTATTTGGTAAGGAATGATAAGTATCATAAACCCTTTTGGAATCGCAAGAAGCCAAACTAATAGTTAAAATAAGTAGGAGGAACAGCCTATTTTGCATTCGATTTTTTGTTTTGGGGTTTTCTTCCTCTTTTGTTATTGTTATTCCCTTTGTTGTTATTATTCTTCGTGTTGCTGCCTTTGCTATTGTTGTTGCTCTTTCTCTTGTTATTGCGCTTTCTACTTCGCTTAGGCGTATCAAAACGAGTTAAACTATCTTGACCTACAACGTTCTCAAACTCATTTTTAGTATCTTCAACCAAGTCTGCAGCATATTCTTCAAGACTCGCTACTTTCTTTTTTTGTTTGTTCAATTCCAATATTTCATTGGCTTGATCTTGGGTAAGTTTGTGCCAATTAGCATACTCCCCTTCGTAGGCATACCATAGAAAGCCTTTAAAAATATCTGTCTTTTGACAAACTGCGGTTCCCTTTTCAGTAACTAATTTGGCATCTGTTTTAGGAAAATCTTTAAGAGCATCCAGATAGGTATCCAATTCATAATTAAGACAACATTTCAGCTTTCCACATTGGCCTGCCAACTTTTGAGGATTTAAAGAAAGTTGTTGGTATCTCGCCGCCGAAGTACTTACCGATCTGAAGTCGGTTAACCATGTAGAACAACATAATTCCCTACCGCAAGAACCAATACCACCAAGTCTGGCGGCTTCCTGACGAAACCCAACTTGTTTCATTTCAATTCTAGTCCTGAATTCTTTGGCGAATAGTTTGATTAATTCGCGAAAATCGACGCGATCTTCTGCGGTATAATAAAAGGTAGCCTTACTAGCATCCCCTTGATATTCTATATCTGAAATTTTCATTTCCAAGCCCAAGTCTATTGCAAACTGACGGGCTTTCACCTTCATTTTTTCTTCCTTTTCTCGACACTCTGTCCATATATCTATATCCTTTTGAGAGGCTTTTCTATAGATCTTTAGAACATCGGTCTTAGTGTCAAATTTCTTCCTTTTGATTTGTACTCTTACTAATTCACCAGTAAGCGTAACCATTCCTACATCATGACCCGATTGGGCTTGTGTCGAAACGACATCACCAATTGAAAGCGATAAATTTTCGTTATTTATATAATAGTGTTTTCTTCCATTTTTAAAACGCACCTCAACCCAATCATAAGGTTTTTCCCCATTGGGCAAAGACATGTTAGAAAGCCAATCAAAAACAGTTAATTTGTTACAACTGTCCGTTCCGCACGTACCATTATTCCTACATCCCTTTGGCTGACCGTTTTTTCCAGTCGCGCAACTTCCACATCCCATAAATACTGTATATATATTGATTCTGAACGAGATAAACCCTATTTCAGAAGACGATTAATAAAAATTGTTCAAGATGTAAAGATAAGATTATTCTAATGAGATAAAAAACCTATTTTTCTAATTGAAATCCACCTCGTAATTTAGTCTGTTAGAAAGCGATTTTAAGGTCTTTTTAGACTTGAAGATATTGGAAAACAATTGCTTTTCCCAGCCTATTTTTTTTGAATACTCGTTAAAACTTTCCTCACGCCATTGAAACCCATTTTTCCAAAACTTTTGAGGGGATACATAGCAAAAAGTATAATCAAAAATAAGACTGGAATCATTGATTGATTCCTTACTTGGAATTTGGTCTGGCGCCAACAAAACAATATTATTTGCTTTGCAATTGGTTCTTATTTGGCCAATGATATTGGGATAGTCCTTCCGTAAAACATCTAGGTCAAATTCTTGATATTCTGTATTTCCAATTTTTTGAATAGGTCTAATTTGAAGTACATCAAAACTCTGCCCATCAAAATGCTTAAATAGGTGCGTTAACTCATGAAAATTATCCTTATTGAATGTATAATTGATTCTCACCTTAAAATCATAGCGCTTCTTTAACTTGGCAAATGCTTTAAACGCCTCATGAAATTTCTCATAGTTTGCCTTTTTCATAAACCCTTCATAGCTTTCTTTAGTAACCCCATGAAGAGAAATGGTAAATTCATTTAAACCGGCATCCAAAAGTTCCTTGATACTATCTTCGGTCAATAAATTGGCATTGGTAGTTATGGAAATATAAGGTACCTGATATTGCTTTCCCAATGCGACAATCTTTGGCAGATTTTTATACAAAGTTGGCTCTGTACCACAACCTATCTGAAGCTTTAGAGCTCTCTTAAAAATGGCTTTAGCCACTTGCTCCAACTCTTCTTCTTTAAACTGACCTTTGAGAGTTTTCACATAATCGGCATCTGTAAAATAGCACATTTTACATCTGAGGTTACATGCTAAAACAGGGTCAAGATTAACCGCTAAATATCGCTTGTTCAACTTATGCAATAAATAGAGTCCCAAGAATTTAACCTGGTGGCTCTTTATTTTTCTATTAAGTTGTAAAAGCTTGTAAATATCCATTCGACGTAGTAGGGTTTACCTATTAAACGTTTTTGACCGAAATTATTTTAACGGGACACGCCTTTGCGGCTTGATCACAGGGTTCAAAAATAGTATGGTCTGGCGACTTCAAAGTAAAGAATCCTTTTTTTTCTTGACTTCTTAGAAGTACTGACTTCCCATCCTTTTTTGACATTTGAAATTGCTCTGGTGCTAGTTCCACACAGTAATTACATCCTATGCATTTATTTCTTTGTAGGGTAACTACAACCATTAAGCTTCCACTTTATTTTCTACAATTTTGTAGAGTTTGTCAGAAGGACGCACTCTAAAAGGAATCGGAATGGTTACTGAATCGCCTTTCCCACCTTTTTCAAGCTTTTCATCATTAACCAACATGGTATCTACGGTAATTTCTTTGGAACCCGTGGTAGGACCTGTTATTAAAATGGTATCTCCAAGTGACAAATCATAGGCCTCGATTTTAAATTCGGCAATACTTGTTTTGGGATAATAATGAACTCCTTTCCCTATATATACTTTCTTTTGGGTAGCATGAGACCCAGAACCTTTACTCCATTCTCCAAGTTTTTGACCTAAGTAATAACCACTCCAGAAACCTCGATTGTATACTTTTTCCAATTCTTGCATCCAACCGATCACTTTTTCTTTACTATAGGTTCCTTCTTCTATACTATCAATAGCTTCACGATAACATTTTATAACCTGAGCCACATATTCTGGAGCTCTTCCCCTACCTTCAATTTTTAAAACCTTGATTCCAGCATCCACGACTTCTTCTAGAAAATCAATAGTACACAGATCTTTTGGAGACATGATGTACTCATTATCTATCTCCATTTCAAATCCAGACTCTTGGTCAATGACTGTATATTTTTTTCTACAATTCTGTTTACAAGCCCCTCTATTTGCTGAAGAATTATGAGAATGTAAACTCAAGTAGCATTTACCAGACACCGCCATACACAAAGCACCATGACCAAAAATTTCAATTTCCACCAAACGTCCAGAAGGCCCTTTGATTTGTTCCTTTTCAATCTGTTCGGTAATCTTTTTGACCTGCCTTAAACTTAGCTCTCTACTTAATACCATAGTATCAGCAAACATGGCATAAAACTTTACCGTTTCAATATTGGTAATATTGATTTGCGTAGAAATATGCACCTCCATTTGATGTTCGCGAGCCATAGCTATCACCGCCTGATCCATAGCAATGACCGCCGTAATATTTGCCTCTTTGGCCTTTTTGACAAGAGTTTTCACTATGGACAAATCATGGTCATAGATAATGGTATTCAAAGTAAGGTAGGTTCTAACTCCTTTTTCTTGACATCTTCTGGATATTTCAGGAAGGTCGTCTAAAGTAAAGTTAATAGAAGCTCTTGCCCTCATATTGAGTTGCTCCACTCCAAAGTATACCGAATTGGCCCCATTGTCCAAGGCTGCCTGTAAAGATTCAAAATTACCCGCCGGCGCCATTAATTCTATCTGCTGCATAACTTAGTCTTTTAACACATTGGGTTGTAATACTTCGAATATGTTTCGCAAGTCTTGCTTAAAAGGTAGGTGATCTGCTCTTCCTTTTTTGAATATATCATTGCTATTTCCCTGCCCTTTTCTCAAAGCCTTTTGCTCCTCATAAGGTAAATGGATGATTTCCTGGCAATTGGTTGAACAGCAATTCTCCATCTTTTCTTTACATTCATCACACTGAATAAAAAGCAGGTGGCAGGCTTCATTGGCACAATTAGTATGGGTATCTGCTGGTTTCCCACACTGATGACACTGAGCGATAATATCTTCTGAAATGCGCTCGGAGCGTCTTTCATCAAAAACAAAATTCTTTCCTATGAATTTGTTCTCCAGTCCCTCGGCGTTAACCTGTCTAACATAGTTAATGATCCCTCCTTCCAACTGAAACACGTTTTGAAATCCACGATGTTTGTAATAGGCACTGGCCTTTTCACAACGGATTCCTCCAGTGCAATACATGACCAAGTTTTTATCTTCTTTGTGATCTTTTAAATCGTCCTCTATGATAGGTAAAGACTCCCTGAAAGTATCTACATCAGGAGTTACCGCATTTTTGAAATGTCCTATTTCGCTTTCATAATGGTTACGCATATCTACCAACACCGTGTTTGGGTCTTCAATAAGCTCATTGAATCTTTCGGCATTGACATGCACTCCAATATCAGTCACATCAAAGGTTGCGTCATTTAAACCATCGGCTACAATTTTATCACGCACTTTGACTTTCAATTTTAAAAAGGCAAAGTTGTCATGTTCTATGGCGATGTTAAGGCGTACATCCTTTAAAAAGGTGATGGTATCCAAATGGGATTTGAAGGCATCAAAATTTACGGCTGGCACTGATAATTGGGCATTTATACCTTCGTGGGCCACATAGATTCTTCCTAGGACATCTAGTTGGTCCCATGCTAGAAACATATGGTTCCTAAATAATTCTGGATTGCCAATTTTGGCGTATGTGTAGAAAGAGATGGTAAGCCGGTCTTGACCCGCTTCCTCAATTAGTTTCGCTCTTTCTTTAGCACTTAAGTTATTGTACAGTTGCATGCTATACCAATGGTTTAAGGTTAAAGATTAAATTTTTGAGCTGCAAAGGTAATGTTTTTTAACTATTTGCATTAAAACATACCATCAAGCCTCAAAAGCGTAAGTTTTACCCAAGTTATTGTTGGTGATTTGGCAATCAAGTATGTATCTTTTTCTAAGCCTTAATGAGATTTAAAAAAAATTAATTCCGCTGCGCCCTATTGGTCCGAACCAAACTTGAACGGGGTTTAAGTAATCTCTGGTTCTTTTCATTTAAGGTACTAGCTTTTGTAGGATTTTTAATTATTTTTAGCCTGCAAAAACCAAAAATGGAACACGTCAAATTGTTTAAGCGGAGAAAACAACTATCAATTGCAATTGGAGTAGTTGGTTTACTTTTCATTTTGTTAGTCATTCTTGATCGTACGACTGACTTAGGAATAGGTGAACATTTTCCTTTAGTGGGTTTTATTTTTGTGATCCAAATGTTCTTAAATTTTGGAAATTTCAAGAAATACTTTTTTCAATTTGACAAACAACACATCAAATGGAGATTTCCTGGTATGGCTGAACCTAAGGTTATCGTTATTTCGGAAGATTCCATGGATATTACAACCAACTGGAAAGGTGTACAAATAAACCACGAAGACCAATATTATGAGATTTTGACCGACGGTTTATGGAAAGGAGAGAAAAAGCTCATCTACAAAACATTGAAACAATATTATAGTTGAGCCGAATACGGTCTTTTCTCACATAAATCGTTTCAAAATAGCTTAAAATGAGGTTCTTTAGCTATCTTTAATCCCATGCGGGCTTGTAAAGATCTCGTTAAAAACGCCATTGTTAAAAGACCTTATGAGACTTCTTTTATTTTTAATCGCTACTTTTTTGACAATTCCTTGGACCAGTGCCCAAAAGAACATGGAAAACAGGGAGCTTGTATTTGACTCCATGGATTTGAAAATAATTCAGCGAGCCGATTCCATACTTTCGGATGCGGCCATTTGGAACAAGCATGATGACCGCCAATGTGATGATGACATAACCAATGGCAAGTACAGTTTGTTTTGTGCTCTTTTCAAAGCATCCATTGATGTTTCTGGAGAATACATCCACAGAAGGCCCAGTCTTCAAATTGTGAGGTTCACCTTGGAGAAATATGAAAACGGTCGCGTTATTAACCATAGACTTATGGATTGGAACAACCACGCTGACACTACCTTCGAAGAGGTAAAGCAAGTTTTACGGGAATCTGAAGAAGTGGTGAAACAACAACTAAACAAATCAACCAAAAACTAATTGGACATTTAAAATAGCATTATGAAGTACATTTTTCCTTTTTTGATCTTTAATCTTTTATTTCTAGGTTGCTCTAATAATCATGTTGAAAAAAAAGGCTTTCAAGTAAGTGATATCACCGAAGATGAAAGTGGTCAAAAAGTAGTTGGACTTCTCATAGACTCCCTAAAACTGGAAACTAGACCCAGAAATGTTCTTTTGACCTATAACAATGAGCACCGATTGACTCCAATCTATAAAGTGAACTATAATAAAAAAACAAACAAACCTTTTGTGGGCTCCAATTTGTATCATTCTACTTGGAATGATGATGATAGGAAAGGAAACAATTGGAACAATAACTTCATGCCAGGTTTTGAAGCGATTTACGGTTATAACTTTGTGAACGTTTCCCATTACAACAACTTGACAAATACTGAAAACAAACTTTTTGACAAACCTGTTTTGATCAAAACCCTTTACTATCCCGCCTTTTCCAAAGACACTCTGAATTATGAGCCTGTAAAAAGAGGTTATTACATGGTATCAGTTTATGATGAGGACTCTAACAAAGATGGTTTTATAAATATGAAGGACTTGAGAAGACTCTATCATTTTGACATAGACGGAAAGAATAAAACGACACTAATCCCGAAAACACATTCGGTCATGAGTTCGGAATATGATCCTGCCAATGACCTCATGTACGTTTTTGCAAAAAAAGACAGCAACCAAAATGGGCAAATGGAAACTGAGGAGCCCACAGACATTTTTTGGATTGATCTTAAAAACCCTGAAAAGGTGGGAAAACAATATCAAGCTGAATAAAATAACTTCCAAAAGTCCCCATTTATAGAGTTGCCGATAATTTGGGATATTGCCTATTTTTGCTCATGTTTGAACATCTATGACCCACAAACAATTTACTTTTAGGACCACCAAGCCAGAACAGAAGCAACACTGTTCTATTGTTACCATCGATAATTACTATTTACAGTTTAGCAATGACCTGAATTATACCTTTTCAGAATATAAAGGCACTTCCATCCATCTGTTAGGGAATCTTTTTGACTACATACGTACAGAGGCATCCAATCAAGAACTATTGGACACTTTAGCAAATCAACAGTCAAAGGAGGACTTTTTTAAAATGCTCAACACTTTTTATGGTGAATATGTCCTTATTCATGCCACCCAAGAATCCTTGATTGTATTGAATGATTGTTGCGCCCAAAGAGAAGTATATTATACCGAGGACTATAAGGATTTAGCTTCAGAATTACACTTCATTTCATCAACATGGGAACATCCAAAGAATCATGCTTATTATAATTCCAAGCTTTATGATCAAAAGAAATTATTTATAGGGACCACAACTCCAGACCCATCTATAAATCACTTGTCCCCTAATCATTATCTGGATTTACTGAACAAAAAAACGGTTCGTTTTTTCCCCTTTTCAAAAATAACTCCTCAATCTATCAATGATGTTGCCAATAAAGCCGCACTCATGTTGAAAGGTTATATTAAAGCTATTGCAAACAGACATCCTATCATTCTGCCTGTTACTGGAGGATTTGATAGTCGATTACTATTCCTTGCCAGTTTATCAACGGAATGTGATTATTTTGTTTTCCAACATGATAATATGAATGAGTCCCATTATGACATTCAAATAGCCAAAAAGTTAACTCATTTGTTCAATAAAAAACTACATGTTATTGAAGATGGAGCAACTGATATCACTTCAAACAAAAACAATTCTTTCAAAACTGACTATCAAAAATTCATTCCTGGCAAAGTAATAATCAATGGAAACATAAGCGAGGTAGCTAGAAATTTTTTCAATTACATTAAGCCAGTTTCTGGAATAAAACTTGCTGTTCTTAATGGTTTTTCCACCAACAACTTTGTAACAAATCATTATGATCAATGGTTGACCAAAAACCAACGCCCATTTGAAACTTTTGGTTATAACATGCTAGATATGTTTTATTGGGAAGAGAAAATGAGCAATTGGGCCGCTAGATCAAAAACAGAAAATTCCAAAGAAGGTTTAGAGGTCATGTCTCCCTTTAATTCTCGAGCACTTTTAGAACTGCTTCTTTCTACTAAAAGAAAAGACCGAGATAAGTACACAAGCAAGCTTTACCAAAAGATTATAGAAAACTTGGCGACCAACCATAAAACCATAAATGGAATCCCTACAAATCCTGATTTTGAGAGAAAAAAGGCGATGTTTCTCAAAAAAATAGGGTTATTTCAATTTTATGATGAGATACTGTTAAAAGTAAGGATTCTGAAACGAAAGATTTGAGAACTTCAAATCATGATTATTAAATAGTATCCTGTAAACCCCATTTTATAGGAGCACAAACTTGCTTTACTTTGTTAAATCCATTCAATTATAAAATTATACGTTTGACTTTAAAAAATAAAAAACACAGTTGGTTGCTAATTTCTGGAATAGGCATGTTCTGTTTAGGAATAGTAACCTCTTTTTTTGTAGACTTAAATTTAGCAGAAAACTATAAAACTTTTGAAAGTTACACTAGGGTTGGATTCCCTCTTTTTCTCGTTTTCGCAATTTTTATAGCTCCTATTTTTGAAGAATTGAGTTTTAGAGGAGGCTTTGTTCAATCCAAAATTATAAGAGCTATCTCCCTTATTGGTTTGATTATCTTTTTCTTTCTGACCCAAAGTTATTTAACCAAAGTAATTACCATTATCTATTTAGTTTTATTGATTGTTTCTTTTTTTAAGAAAGAGGTCTCTTTACTAGTCCCTTTAGCCCTACTCAACGCTTTTCTATTTGCATTATTCCATCTGGACACCGATCATTTGATAAGCTGGAATGCATTAGCTGGATTTAGCTTTAGAAGTGCTTTTGCATTTTTTGCCATTTGGATTTGTATCAATTTTAATCTATTAAAATCCATACTTTCCCATTCCGTGTGGAATTTAAGCCTAGTGTTAGTTTTTTCCTATTCCCTATTTTTCCCAGATGAAACCATTCAACATTATGAAAACGAAAACATACATGTCACTTGGAGCAGGACTTCAAAAAAGTTTCATGGAAAAGTGAACTTTCCAACTATGAACCACATAAAGGCAACAAGTTGTGAAGCTTCATTTTTATTAAAATCTGTGCTATGGAGCGATATGACTGCAAGCCAAACAGATCAGTTCATACCTACCGAACTTTTTATGGATTATCATTTCGAAATTAAGTTAAAAGATTCTACAGCTAAACAACCTAACTTATACCAACCCATCAAACAATTTTTACTTGATGAAGAATTATTGATGATTACAAAACCTGAAGAGAATTAAAGTTGCTTTTTAAAACGCTCTGCCAATTCCATGGCACACCCCCAAGCTACCGTAAAACCGGCACCACCATGACCGTAATTATGAAAAATGTTGGAGTATTCGGCATCATATTCAAACCGCACTTCGCTCCTTAAAGGTCTCAAACCCACTAAAATTTCTAAAACTTCCGGTTGTTTCTCACTTAAGCCCGAGGTTTTCAATCGGTCCAAAATTTTTTGAGTATCGACATCATCTACTTGTTCATTATAATCATTAATATAGTCCGTCCCACCCACAATGCTATCTGTACTTCTATTGAAGATATAAGTCAGCTTGCCAGGTTCTGTTGAGTTGACACAAGATGCTCCTGTTAGCTTTTCACACCTCAGGATCTGTCCGCGCATGGGTTTTAAGTGAATATCCCGACACAAATCCTTAGCCCCCATTCCCGTGCAATTAACAACCCTGCACCCTAATGAGGCCATTTCTTGAAGCGATTTTACTTCCTTCAGGATAAATTGTCCATCAGCATCCAAAAATTTCTGAAATAAATAAGGCAAATATAAAGGCGGTTCTGCTAAAGGTACTTGAGCCAAAAAAGCATTTTCAACACCCTTTGGTAGTTCATGGTCATGGGCTTTTCTAACTTGGTCATCTGGTAAATGAGAAGTCCAAGACGTATCACTTTCAGAATTATAAACTACCATGAACGGTATGATAGACACGCCATTTTTCAGACTTACTTCTTCTAAGTATTTCTGATAGGAATACGCAGCCCATTTATTTGCCTTTTCAATGGGATGCACTTCAAAAGGAAACCAAATAGCACCCACTTTATGGGATAAGGTCTTTTGAAACGGTTCTTTTGAAACGATTT
The DNA here is from genome assembly GCF_001280515.1 of Mangrovimonas sp. ST2L15. Taxonomy (GTDB): domain Bacteria; phylum Bacteroidota; class Bacteroidia; order Flavobacteriales; family Flavobacteriaceae; genus Mangrovimonas; species Mangrovimonas futianensis. Next base: position 355,637 of record NZ_LBIQ01000030.1, read on the forward strand.
CGACTTGAAATCCCTTTTCCTGTAGTTGCAGAGCTGTTGTAAGCCCAACAATGCCGCTACCAACCACCACAACTTTCTTTTGCATAAGCTCTTTATCACTAAGTTTTCAAAGATATTTAAAAGCGTCTTTAAAACATTCTTTTTATTCTTGTAAAACCCCTAAAAACAAAAAGCACTTTATAGAAACTATAAAGTGCTTTAAGTAGACTAACTCGTTATTATTAATTCAATTTTTTTCTCAAAAAACAAAATCAAAAAACGAGTTAACCACCATCGGCTTTACAGTTGCTGTTTATAAAAACAGGAACTGAAACACCCCATGCGTTAATAAATTTCTTAAAAAATTTCATCTGGTAATCATTTTAAATTAAACATTCCGGATGAAAATTTGCTGCACTCTGCAGCTCTTTTCATAGCAAAAGTTCCCCACTTTATTCTATAGATGCAAAAAGAATAAAAAGGTTGCGTCATAAAATTGTAAACTGATAAAAGTTGTAGTATTTTAGCATTTATCACAATGAAAAAAAACAGAGTATGAGCAGCGAGAAAGAAGCCAAATTAAAAGCATTAAAATTAACCTTAGATAAATTAGATAAAGCTTACGGAAAAGGAACTGTCATGAAGATGAGTGACCAAGCGGTTGCTGATATTGAGGCTATCTCATCTGGTTCTTTAGGCTTGGATTTAGCACTGGGTGTTGGAGGATATCCACGTGGCCGAGTGATTGAAATTTACGGACCAGAATCCTCTGGTAAAACCACCTTAACATTACATGCTATTGCCGAGGCTCAAAAAAAAGGAGGCATCGCCGCTTTTATTGATGCAGAACATGCTTTTGATCGATTTTATGCCGAAAAGTTAGGAGTTGATTTAGAGAATTTAATCATCTCCCAACCAGATCATGGAGAACAAGCATTAGAAATAGCAGACAACTTAGTGCGCTCAGGGGCCATTGACATTATTATTGTGGATTCGGTTGCTGCATTAACACCCAAAAGTGAAATTGAGGGAGAAATGGGAGACTCCAAAATGGGGTTACACGCCCGATTAATGTCTCAAGCTTTGAGAAAGTTAACGGCTTCCATCAGCAAAACCAATTGTACCATGATTTTCATCAACCAATTACGTGAAAAAATAGGGGTCATGTTTGGAAACCCTGAGACCACCACAGGTGGAAATGCTTTGAAATTCTATGCTTCCGTAAGGTTAGACATTAGACGTTCTACCCAAATAAAAGATAATAACGGGGATGTTTCTGGTAACAAAACTCGTGTTAAAGTGGTTAAGAACAAAGTCGCACCACCGTTTAAAACGGCTGAATTTGACATCATGTATGGAGAAGGAATTTCTAAAGTGGGAGAAGTTCTAGACCTAGCTGTTGATTTTGGCATTGTTAAAAAGAGTGGGTCATGGTTTAGTTATGAAGATAGCAAACTAGGGCAAGGAAGAGATGCTGTTAAAGCCTTATTGAAAGATAACCCAGATTTGATGGATGAACTTGAACAGAAAATCAAGGAAGCTATCAAAGAAAATCAACAATAAAAAAACAAATCCCGAAAAATTCGGGATTTTTTTATATCCAGACGCAACCTTTTTATTCATTCTGCATCTACTAAATGAATTGTTAAACCAAAGATATACTTGATTCAATGATGAGGAGTTTTAAAATATTTGTAACCTTGGTTTTGACTGTAGTCATGTTTCAATCTTGTAGCCTCAGTGATGATGACACAATCAATGTTCAATATGAATTGTTACCCGTTGAGGAAGCCTTTTTGCCCACAGAAATGACCGTTAATGAAATTTATGAAATATCGGTCTCTTATATTCTGCCTACCGATTGTCATGCTTACAATGACATTTATTATTCCAAGGTCGATTTTGAAAGAACGGTAGCCATTGTTTCAGCCTATTTTGCAAATAATGAGCCCTGTGAAACGCAAACTGCCATTTTTGAAACCAACTTTAATTTTAAACCCCTAAATTCAGGGACCTATACTTTTAAGTTTTGGAAAGGAACAGATGATTCGGGAACAGATCTCTATGAAGAAGTTCTGGTAGAAGTTTCAGAGTGAGTTATTAGATTTAATTAATTCAAAACAATGTGAGTTTAAAGCAACTCATACAAAAATGTAGTAATCATGATACCCAAGCACAAAGCGAATTATACCAGATATATTCGGGTAAATTGTTTTCGGTTTGCTTGAAGTATTCAAGAAATTACGCGGAGGCGGAAGATAATCTGCAGGATGCGTTTGTGACTATTTTTAACAAAATAGCACAATTTAATCATAAAGGTTCTTTGGAAGGATGGATGAAACGAATCACCGTCAATACAGCGCTTCAAAAATATAGAAAACAAGGTGTTTTTGAAATTATTGATGAAGCTCATATTGAAGATGTGGAGGTGGAAATTGAAGATGATGATATTACTATTGATTATCTGTTGAAAATTATTCAGGATTTACCTGACAGGTACCGACTCGTTTTCAATTTATATGTTATGGATGGTTATTCCCATCAGGATATTGCTGAATTGCTATCTATTTCATCCGGAACATCCAAATCCAATTTAGCCAGAGCCCGAAAGATTTTAAAAGAAAATATTGAAGATTACAAAAGGCGAATGAATTCGCAGACGCTATAATGAGTGATAAAAAGCACATAGACCGAATTTTTCAAGAAAAATTCAAGGATTTTGAAGTTGCGCCTAAAGATCATGTTTGGAAAAACATCCAAAAGGAACTTCAAGTCGAAGAAAAGGATACTAAAGTAATCCCTGCCTGGTATAAATGGGCCGGTGTTGCAGCCTTGTTATTAATTCTATTGACCGTTGGTGGTCTTGTTTTTACCAATCTTGATGTGGTGCCAAATGACAAGATCTTAAACCCTGAAAATTCTGTTGTGGATACAGAGCTTCCTGATTCATCCAGTTCAAATGAAGGAGATAATTTAAACATCATTAATGATCGAGAATTCAATGATTCTCCAAGTGTGAGTGATAATGGGCAAGAAAATCAAGAACAAATCAACCTCCAAAACACAAATACCAATAGAGCAAATCCATTAACCCAAACTTCAAAAGATAACAACTTCAAGCCCCAAGACAATTCCAGAACGGGAAACAACTTAGTTGATTCGGTTCATACGGATGCTACCGCATCAACTGGTCTAGCCAACAATGTAAAATCGAACGTTGGAGATTTTAAAGAAAACGCAAAAGAGGACCTAGAAGACAACAATCAAGCGTATTCAAAGGCTTTGGCAGACAACGAGAACAACTCCAAATCCCAAAATAACAAGCTTAACAATCCTTCTGGAATATCCAATCAATCTAAAGACGTAAGATTAACTACAGAGGAAAATCCACTTGTTCAAAAGAATGCATTGGAACAAAATAAATATGAAAACGCCCTAGCTACCCACCAGATAAATAAAGACTCAACAGCCATTAAGGCTGAAGAAAGCATTGAAAATTTCCCTGAAAAAGAAAAAGAGATGTCAATTGAAGAGGCCATCGCCGAGGCCGAAGAATCAAAGGAAAAAGATGAAAAAGAAAAATTAAAAAACAGGTGGCAAGTGTATGCAAACATTGCCCCTGTTTATTACAATTCCTTAGGCGATGGCTCTCATATTGATGAACAGTTTGTGGGAAATTCAAAAACTGGTGAAGTAAATACCAGTTATGGTGTCAATGTAGGTTATGTGATTAATGAGAAATTAACTATCAGAACAGGAGTTAATTCATTAAAACTTAGTTATGACACTAATGATGTCATTCTTTATGAAACCCCAGGTGGGGGAACTGGAGGAAATCCACAATATTTAAAGAATTTAACCATGGCCCCAGGAAATGAATCCATTAATGCCATTAGCGCTGATAATTTGGGTGTTCAAACTGTAAGCTCCATGTTTGACGCCAATGCTGCCATAAGTCAAAGAATAGGTTATTATGAAGTGCCCTTAGAACTGGAATACACCCTAGTTAATAAGAAATTTGGCGTAGGTGTCGTAGGAGGTTTTAGCACATTCTTTTTAAATCAAAATGAAGTTTATTCAGAGTTTGAGAGCTACAACACTTACATAGGTGAAGCCAACAATATCAATAATGTGAGTTTTTCTGGAAATTTGGGAATTGGATTGAATTACAAATTCTCTCCCAAGTTCAAGTTCAATTTTGAGCCTGTTTTCAAATACCAGTTTGGAGCTTATGAAAATACATCTGGAAATTTCAACCCTTATATCTTAGGGGTTTATACCGGATTCAGTTTTAAGTTTTAGTTTTTAGTTGGTTAGATTGTTCATTGGTATAAAAATTCCAATAGAACAACTAGGGAAAAGCTGCTTGGTGTCATAGGCAGCTTTTTTCAGTTTTGATAACTATGAAGGCTCTTTAAAATAACGTTTCTAGATTTTTCATTTAACTCCTTGGTAGTCGCTATAGTATAATCCTTTGTTTCTATAAATGGTAAAATCTTGGCTCTCATTTTACCTGGACTTCCACTAAAAAAGGTATAAGAGAACCGTTTTATATTATCAGGAAACACCATGGGCACGATGGGAATTTGGTGATTGATTGCCAATCGAAATGCACCATCCTTAAAACTATCGAGCAAAATAGACTCATCAGGAACTCCTCCCTCAGGAAAAATACAAATACTTAAACCTTGCTTCAATCTCTTTTGGGCTCTCAAAAAAACTGCCTTCCTGCTTTTTTCTGAACTGCGATCAACTAATATACAGGTACGTTTATAAAAGAATCCAAACAATGGGATTTTGGCTAGCTCCTTCTTACCCACAAAAACAAAGGGATTTTTAACAGCTACTAACATCAACATGATATCGGCCATAGAGGTATGATTGGCAATAAACATATAGCTTTCCTTTCTCTGAGGTGTTTGATCTCTGTCAATTTTTACTCGGAAGCCCATTCCAACTAAAATGAATTTGGCCCATAATCTAGCAATCCTGAAGAAAAACGGATACCAAGATTCATTGGCGATAGATATTAATAAAATAGGAAATAATATAATGATGGGTAAGGCCACCAAAATGTAAAACCAAATTCTATATAAAAGCCAAAAAGGATATTTAATAAATTTCATTGGCAACAAAAATAGTATTTATCTCCATATTCCTACAGAATGATAAAAGTTTAAATTCTAACACCTTCTACTTTTCATAATTCTTTAGGATTGGTTACTTTTGCTGTCCAATATTTGAAATCCATGGCGAGAATTTTAACAGGAATCCAGAGTACAGGGACACCACATTTAGGTAATATTTTAGGTGCCATTTTACCAGCGATAGACATGTCTAAAAAAGAGGAAAATGACTCTTTTTTGTTTATTGCCAATTTACACACCTTAACCCAAATCAAAGATGCTGCAGAACTAAGAGAAAACACCTATTCTGTTGCGGCAACCTGGCTAGCCTTCGGTTTAGATATTGACAAAACCGTTTTCTATAGACAAAGTGATATTCCACAAGTTACTGAATTGTCTTGGTATTTAAGTTGTTTCTTTCCTTACCAAAGATTGACTTTAGCGCACAGTTTTAAAGACAAAGCCGATAGGTTGGCAGACGTCAATTCTGGGTTGTTCACCTACCCTATGTTGATGGCAGCTGATATTTTGTTATACGACGCGAACATCGTCCCGGTTGGGAAAGATCAATTACAGCATATAGAAATGACACGAGATGTGGCTTCTAGATTCCATGCTAAAATGGGAGACACCTTTGTATTGCCAGATGCCAAAATTGAAGAACATGTGATGATTGTTCCTGGTACTGATGGCGAGAAAATGAGCAAAAGTAGAAACAACTTTATCAATATCTTTTTGGATGACAAGAAACTGAGAAAGCAAATCATGTCCATCCAAACTGATAGCACCCCACTTGAGGAACCTAAAGACTGGAAAACCTGTAACTGTTTTGCTATCTATTCTTTATTAGCTTCTGATGAAGAAGTAGAAACCATGAAATCCAATTACGAAAAAGGAGGCTATGGCTATGGACATGCCAAACAAGCTCTTTTTGAATTGATTGTTGAAAAATTTGCAGAAGCGAGAGAAAAGTATCATTATTATATGAATAACCTTGAAGAAGTTGATAAAGCCCTATCAGTAGGTGCTGAAAAAGCTAAAAAGGTTGCAAATGATGTACTTTCTAGAGTTAGGGAAAAAGTAGGGTATTAAATAAGTTCAAACAATTTGCCTGGTAAAGGCCTAACGACGCCTTTCAATTCCATATTCAAAAGAATACCAGCTAATTTATAAGTTGGCAACTGGGTGTCTAGAGCAATCACATCCAGCAACTGCTTTTTTTGATCCTTTAAATAGTTGTAAATAAGCTGTTCATGCTCATTTAAATCCACAAACAGTTGTCGCTGTATGGTTGGCTTTTCCTGTTCCAATTTCCAGTCCAACATAAAGGGCACATCCATGGAATTGGACAACATCTGTGCCTTTTGTTGCTTAATCAGATTATTGCACCCTACACTTTGGCTATCGGTCACCCGACCAGGAACAGCAAATACCTCCCGGTCATAAGAGTGGGCAATATCAGCCGTTACCAAGCTGCCTCCCTTTTCGGCAGATTCAATAACAATGGTCGCTTCACTCAGGCCAGCAATAATACGATTCCGTTTTAAAAAGTTCTTTCGGTCAAAGTTCGAGGTACTGCAAAAGTCGGTAAAAAAACCACCGTGAGCTTCTACTGATTTCACATATTTCGAATGAACCTTAGGATACATATCGTTAAATCCATGAGCTAAACAACCAATCGTTTGAAGGTTATGATCTATGGCAGCCTTATGCGCTGTAATATCTGTCCCATAAGCAAAACCAGAAACAATAATGGGATTAAATGGAGCCAAGTTCTCAACTAATTTCTTGCAAAATTCCATGCCGTGGTTTGTGATTTTACGTACCCCAACAATACTAATAATCCTTTGATTATTCAGGTTGACATTTCCCCTTTGAAAAAGTAAAATAGGGGCATCGATACAGTGTTTCAATCGTTCGGGATAATCCGATTCCATAAAATAAAGGCAGGATATTTGATGAGTCTGAATAAAACGAAATTCATGTTCTGCCTCACGTAAGTGGTTCGCATCAAACAGACCTTCCAAACTTGCTGCTCCAATCCCGTCGATTTTTAATAGATTGCCTCTTTTTTCTTTTAAAACAGCTTCTGCAGACCCGCATACACCAATTAGCTTTTTAGCTGTTATATCCCCTATTTTAGGAACATGTTGCAATGCCAGGGTATAAATTAATTGCTGTTCGGTCATGGGTATCTGTTTGAAATACAACCTACAAGAAACTAAATTTTATGATGTTAATAAATAGTTAAGGGTAAAATTTATTGATATACAAAAATTTCTAACTTTGTTTTTATGCACTTAGAGACGTACATAAGCGATTTATTATACCGATACGAATGCGTGACCGTACCTGAATTTGGTTCCTTTTTAACCCAAAGGGTATCGGCGAGCATTCATTCATCTACAAATGCCTTTTATCCGCCTAAAAAGATTTTGTCTTTTAATGAGCAAATCCAAAAAAATGACGGTATTTTAATAAGATACGTAGCTGATGTAGAAAAAATCCCTTATGAAGTAGCATCCAAAAAGGTAGCTAAACACGTGAAGTCCATAAAATCGTATATGACCGAGGGTGAAACCATCTCCTTTCATAATATTGGTGATTTGACCCTTAATTCGGAAGGTCGTATGCTTTTTGAGCCTTCCTATCATCTTAACTATTTAACAGATGCCTTTGGTCTGGCTCAATTTAATTCGGACACCATAACCAGAGAGGTCTTAAAAGAAGAGGTTGAAGCTATTGAAAAAGTAGTGCCATTGACGGTCACTCCTGAAAAACGCCAATCCAGAAACTATTTGAAATATGCAGCCGTTGCTGTTATTGCATTAAGCCTAGGTGGCTTTTTAGCATCTAAGTTTTATGTGAATCAAATAGAAACACACAACCAAATGGCTCAGGAAGAAGCGAGCCAGCAATTAGAAACCAAAATCCAAGAAGCAACCTTTGTAATTTCAAACCCATTACCTGCAGCGACTTTACCAGTTAAAAAGCTTTCTGGAAATTACCACATTGTTGCCGGTGCCTTCAGAATAGAAGAAAACAGTGATAAAAAAGTAGAGGAACTTCAAGCTGAAGGGTACAATGCTCGTAAAATTGGTGTCAATAGATTCGGACTGCATCAAGTGGTTTATGCCAGTTATGAAAGTCGCTCAGAAGCTCTAAAAGCGCTTCAAGACATCAAGAAAAATGATAACAAAGCGGCTTGGTTGTTGGTTAAAGAACTAGATTAAAACACTCCATTTTCATACAGCTATTTTCAGTTTTTAGGCATTTATCCTATCTTCTTTGAAATAACCCGTACCTTTGCACCTCATTTTTGATGTTAGGTATGCAAATGAAAACTCCAGAACAATCCAAAACAACCATGACGGACTTGGTACTTCCAAGTGAAACCAACCCATTAAACAATTTATTTGGTGGCGAACTTTTAGCCCGTATGGATCGTGCAGCCAGTATTGCTGCCAGAAGACACAGCAGACGTATTGTTGTAACCGCTTCTGTAAACCATGTAGCTTTTAATAGAGCTGTTCCCCTAGGCAGTGTTGTAACGGTTGAAGCAAAGGTATCCAGAGCCTTTAAAACTTCTATGGAAGTGTTTATTGATGTTTGGATTGAAGACCGCGAATCTGGAAATCGTACCAAGGCCAATGAAGCTATCTACACTTTTGTGGCTGTAGATGAAATAGGCAAACCTGTACCTATTCCAGAAATCACTCCTGAAACTGACTTGGAAAAGGAACGTTATGCTGCTGCTTTAAGACGTAAACAACTTAGTTTGGTATTGGCTGGAAAAATGAAACCTCAAGAAGCTACAGAACTTAAGGCCCTATTTGAAGAATAGATTTTTACATCTGAAAAATCCAATCGGCTGGATTTTGGGTGTTGATTTCCTTCCAAATACTAAATTTCAATGTGGTTTCACCATTGCTAGGGTTGGTAAACACTTTTCCTATAACCTGTTTGGTATCTACCATGTCTCCAGGGTTGACAAATACTTTGGATAAATTGGTGTAATTGGTAATGTAATTACCGTGTTGTATCATGACCAACACATTCCCGTGTCTAATGGCCTGTACTCTTAAAACCTTTCCTTTATAAACGGCGCGAACATCGGCATCCTTTTCAGTAGCAATTCTTACCCCATTACTTTGAATGGTAATGGTTCTGTCAATTGGGGAAGGTTGCTTTCCATAGCGTACTTTTACAACCCCTTTTTCTACGGGCCAGGGCAATTTCCCTTTATTAGCTACAAAACTACTTGCTAAGGCCTTATCCTCAGGCGTTAAAGCAAAACTGCTAGTATTGGTACTTTTACCTGCTTTCTTATTTGAGTTGGCAATAGCCTCACGGATCATTTTTTCAATTTCTTTGTCAATACGGTCGGCCTCCTTTTGCTTTTCTTTGATTTGATTGCGGTACTTACTCAGGTTTTGATTGATGGAGGCCATCAAAGATTGTTGCTGCTTCAACTCACCTTCTAATTCCCTTTGAGCCACTCTATTTTCAGCAATCAACTTTTGCTTGTCATCCTTTTGCCTTAATAATTCTTTATTGCTTTTTTGAAGTTCGGCAGTCTTCACTTTAATCGCTTCTCCTTGCTCCTTTTGAAACTTGGAGTATTGGGTCATATACTGAATGCGCTTATATGCTTGTTTAAAGTTGCTAGAAGACAATAAAAACATGATTCTGCTTTGCTCACTTTTACTCTTGTAAGAGCGTAAGATCATTTTAGCATAATTCTCCTTTAAGGTTGTCAGTTCGTCACGTAGCTCTGATATTTTCTTTTGATTAGCGTTGATTTCACGCGTCAATAAATTGGCCTGTTGGTTGGTGACCTTAATTAAATTCTTTCTCACGTTCACCTTATAGCTCAAATCTTCTATTAAGCTGGTTTGTGACTTTTTTTGTGATTGATTTTTAAATAACAAATCATTGATTTGTCGTATTTCTCTTTGAAGTTCTTGACGGCGCTCCTCAAGTTCCTTTTGCTTCTTACTTTGTGAAAAAACAGAAGAGGTGAAACACATCAAAAAAATGACGAAATATGTAGCTAGTTGGTTATGGCGCATTATTCAAGTTCTATTTCTTCAAAGCCCGAAGGAATCTTAAACGGGAACCTTAAATCTTCATTCAAAGATATTGATTTGTACTCCAATTCTATGGTAGTTTGTTGATCCTTTTCCAAAGAAATAACTCTTAAATTTTCAGGAAAAACTTCCTTTTCTACTTGTTGATAGCTCAAATAATCAATCTCCAAAAATCGATTGGTTGCAGACTGTGCCAATTGTTGTGACTTCATCTTGAAATTTCTCCCGCTTATGATATAAAACAGCTCAAACAATGCTGTTTGGTCTTTGGGTTGAAACAAATAGGAATTATCATTGATAGACATATCAAAATCTGTTCTATTCAGTTCAAAAAGGGACTCTCCCATTAGGATGTTCTGCACCATTTTAAAGTCCACTTGTGTTCCTAAAATTTTACTGATATAAGCAAAATCACCATCAAAATAGGTGTTATCCAATTTGTTGTAGAAACTTACCTTTTCAGGTGTTACCTGAGCCCTTATCACATTAAAAGCGGCAGTAATCCAGATGATTTCATCCTTTTTCATACGTAATGTAATGGTATGGGTTTGGGAACTTTGTCCTTCCTTATAAACCAAACGTACCTTGGATTGAAGGGTCTTGAAATCGGCTAATCGCTTTTTGTTTTCCTTAAGCACTTCTTTGGCAGAAAGGGATAAGTTATTTTCACCTTCAACTAAAGATTTTGTTGACTTACAGCCAACAAAAACCATAAAACACATGCTTACTACTATGGAAAAATAGACAGATGATTTGCTCATTAATTGGTAGATTCTAACTGTTTGGCTTTATCACTAAACGTTTTAGCCTTCTTTGTATTGTTTAATTGGGTATAGGACAGGCTAAGTTGGTTATAAAAATCTGATTCCATTTTGGTATCTTCAATGATATAATCCAAACCTGTTTCTAAAACCTCTGCTGCTCTATTGAACTTCCCAAGTTGATTTAATGCTACGCCATTGATTAAATAGAAAAGGGGCTGAGACGGATACTTCAATAAGGCATCACTACTTTTGGCTTCCACCTTTTCAAATTGTTTTAAGTCCAACTGAAGGAGCATTATATTCTTGAGCAGTCCAAAATTTCCCGAATCCACTTGATAAGCCTTTTCAAAATATTCCAACGCTTTGGTCTTATCGCCCTTGTTCAAAAAATAGTTGGCAACACCTTCATAGGATTTTCCATTTTCGGAATCCAAATTTAAAGTAGTAGCTTCTACTAAATCAGCTTCATACTCTGGATGCTCTTTTACAAAATTGACAAAATCTGAAAGTACCATAGTTTTGGCTTCTGGATTTACCTTTAGACTCCCCATCACAATTTTCATAGATTCAATAGCCTCTTGGGTTTGCCCGTCCTCTAAATAAAACTTATAAAGAGCTAAATGCACCAACTCAGAATTGGGCTTGATCTCAAGTAACTTTTTTGCAGTCTCAAAGGCCTTCTCGTTATCGCCACTTTCACTGTATCGATAAATCAACGCCAAATAGTTGGTTTCTTCATCGGGGTTGCTTTCCAGACGATCTTCCAGGTTTTCAATTTGATCCTTTTTACGACCAGTAGCGGCATAAATTTGATTTCTTAAATGATCTCTAGAAGAGGATACACCACGCTTTTCATCCAACTCATCCAATATTTTTAAGGCATCTTTGTATTCTTTATTATCAAAATACAAATGAGCCAAATCTTCTTTATATTTAGGATGATATTCAACTATATCCTCAACCGTTCTGATGGCTCTTTTGTAATCCTTCTGCTGCATGTAAACATCAAAAAGCTCATTGGCATACCATTCATTGGTTGGTTCCATTTTAACGGCATCTTTCAACGCCTCCTCAGCGGCTCCAAAATTTTTGAGTTTGTTGTAGTTTTTACCCAATTCATAATAAAATACCGATTGGGATTTATCCATTTCAATACACTTCAATAAAGCAGTAACAGCTCGGTCGTAATTTTCAATGGCCTTTTGCTTTAACGCCTCAAAGAACAGTTCCTGTTTCTTATCCTCCACTTCACCCAAATCATCATTTGGGGTTTTATTGAAATCAACCTGCGCCTCCATTCCCAAAGGTAAAAAGGAAAGAAACCCAAAAAATAAAATGAATATGTAACGGTTATATTGCAACATAGTGGTTTAGTCGAAACAAAAGCTATTCCAAAACAGAGTAATCACCTATACTTACTCTTGAGAAATTTCCATCATAATAAGCGTGATTACCTATCATGGCTTCCTCTAAATTAGCATTTTTAATAGTAGAAGCGCTCTGTATTAAACTATTTTTAACGGTAGAGTTCTCTATGATCGTTTGATTCCCGATTGAAACGTTAGGACCAATGGTGCTATTTTTCAAAATGACCCCCTCCCCAATATAGCAAGGTTCGATGATTTTAGAATTTTCTAAAGTTACACTTTCTGAAATCAGGTTTTCCCCATCGCTTTGAAGGAAATTCAACATTTTACCATTGGTTTCTACGGTAATGGCCTTGTTTCCACAATCCATCCACTCATCAACCGTACCCGTCTTAAAAATGCGACCATCTGCCATCATACGCTTGATACCATCATTAATTTGATATTCCCCTCCATTCATGATATTTTCATCCAAGACTTCTTGAAGCTTTTCTTTTAAAACTCCAATATCCTTAAAATAGTATATCCCGATAACCGCTTGGTCTGAAATAAATTCTTTTGGTTTTTCTACCAATTCAACAATTTCCTTTAGGTCGTTTAATTTGACAACCCCATAGGCTTCCGGATTTTCCACCTTTTTTGTCCAAATTACGGCGTCTGCTTCTGGATCCAAATCAAAATCAGCACGAATCAAGGTATCAGCATATGCTACAACCGCAGGACCTGACAAGGAGGGTTCTGCACTCATGATGGCATGACCTGTACCTAAAGGCTGATCTTGGCGGTATATGGATCCTTTAGCTCCTAAATTGGATGCCAGTTTTTGCAAACTTTCAACAACATCTTCACCAAAAAAAGCCGGATCTCCGAGTACAAAGGCAATTTCTTCAATAGGTTGGTTCAAAACCTTTGCTATATCCTTAACCAACCTATGAACAATAGGTTCTCCTGCTACAGGAATTAGGGGTTTTGGAACCGTTAACGTATGTGGTCTAAGTCTGGAGCCACGTCCAGCCATGGGTACGATTATTTTCATATTAGTGCCCGCTAATGCGGAATCTTTTTTAATTCAACAAAATACTTTGACCTACTCCTAAAAGGTCATTCGAGGTTTACTTTACCCCAGTGCTACCAAATCCACCAGCACCTCTTGAAGTTTCAGATAAATCATCTACTTCTACCCATTCAGCTCTTTCATGTTTTGCTATGACTAATTGGGCGATTCTTTCACCATTCTCGATGGTGAAATCCTCATTGGATAAATTGACCAAAATCACACCTATTTCTCCTCTATAATCCGCATCAATGGTTCCGGGTGCATTTAAAACTGTAATGCCCTTTTTGGCTGCCAAACCACTTCTTGGTCTAACCTGTGCTTCAAAACCTACAGGCAATTCCATAAACAACCCTGTTTTTACAATGGTTCTTTCCAAAGGTTTTAGGGTAATTAATTCATTGGTAAAGGCTCGTAAATCCATTCCAGCCGAAGCCAAGGTTTCATAACTAGGTAAATCGTGATTGGATTTATTGATAATTTTTATCTTCATCTTAATTTTTTAATAAGCGTTTTAAGTCTTTTCTTTCGACTATAATGACAACCCCCAAAAATACTAAAAGCAAAATGGTACTCATAAGATAATTACTTTTAAATCGGAGATAAATGATACCGGATAAAATAACTGTTAGCCCCAAATAAAGTAAAATTTTACCCAAATCATATGGAACGGGATAATACCTTTTCCCAATGACATAGGATAAAACCATCATAATCCCATAAGCTGCCAAAGTGGCCCAAGCAGACCCCATAAATCCTATCCTAGGAATCAAATTATAATTTAATGCTATAGTAATAAATGCGCCTACCAGTGACAGATACATTCCAAATCTGGTTTTATCGGTTAACTTATACCAAATGGCCAAGTTAAAATATATCCCCAAAAACAGATTGGCCAACAAAACGATGGGAACAATATCAATGGCTATCCAATAAGAAGAATCACGAACAACCAACTGCTTGAATAAATCAAAATAAGCCATAATAAACACCATCATTAAGCTTCCACAGATCACAAAATATTTCATGATATCTGCATAGGTTTTTTTGGCATTTTGGTTTTCGGCATAATTAAAGAAAAATGGTTCGGCACCCAAACGAAAGCCCTGAATGAAAATAGTCATAAAAACAGCTATTTTGTAGCAACCACTATAAGCCCCGTTAATATCCTTTCCCAATAATTCTGGCAACAGCCATTTATCAAAATTCTCATTGATCACATATGCCATTCCTGCGACCATAACAGGCCAACCATAATTCAGCATTTGTTTAAGAATCTCCATGCTGAATTGGATTTTGGTTTTTATAAAGTAAGGCGTCAATAGAATAAAGGTTACAACACTAGCGGCCAAGTTTGCAACGAATATATATTTCACTAAATCTTTTGAATCATAGCCTGGATACCCTATTCCAAATTTTGGAATAGCCCACAGGAAGAAAAAATTCAAAACAACATAAATAGCAATATTTGTTAATTTAATAGCCGTAAACTTAATGGGCCTTCCTGTAGCCCTAAGAAAGGCGAAAGGCACAACAACCAATGTATCTAAAGCTAGTACTCCTAAAAGCAAATTAAAATAAGACAACTTCAAATTGACCAAATTTGCCAAAGCGTCATTATTCAAGAAAACCACCAGAAAGAACAACACCGTAGTCACGGTAAGACTTATAAAAGCGGTTGAAAACACTTTATCTTTATCCTGATGTTTACTGAAAAATCTGAAAAAGGCCGTTTCCATACCGTAGGTAAGCAGCACATTAAAAAAGGCAGCATATATATAAAAGGTGGTATTATCTGAATAACTGGTTGTTTCCAGTTTATCGATATGCAAAGGCACAAGCACAAAATTCATCAATCTAGGCAAAACAGTTGCCAAACCGTAGATGATGGTATCCTTTAAAAACTTTTTAAGTGCGCCCAAATAATAGGTATTTAATTCTGCTAAAAATACGTTTTTATGCAAGTATATGCAACGTGTATGACTATAATAGGGGAATTGGTCCTTATAAAAGAAAAAAGCCCCACAACGTGAGGCTTTCTATATTTCTGAGCCAAAACATTTTGGCATCTTGTTTTATTATCCGTTTAGGGCTTCTGCACCACCTACGATTTCCAAAATTTCGTTGGTAATAGCCGCTTGACGCGCCTTATTGTAGGTTAACGTTAATTGATCTTTTAACTCCTTGGCATTATCAGTTGCTTTGTGCATTGCAGTCATACGGGCACCATGCTCAGAAGCAAATGAATCACGCACAGACTTGTACAATTGTGTCTTTAATGATTTCGGAATTAAGGTTTGAACGATTTCCAATTTGGAAGGTTCAAAAATATAATCCAAGTTTTTATTGGCTTCATTCTCCACTGGAACGATTGGTAAAAATTGTTCCGTCATGATAATTTGAGTAGCAGCGTTTTTAAACTTGTTGTATATCACTTCGATTTTATCAAAATCTCCAGCAACAAACTTGTTCATCATCCACTCTGCAACTTCAGCGACATTATCAAATGTCAAATCATCATAAATATGGTTGTGATTACCAATTACATTGAAACGCTTAGAAAGTACATCGTTCCCCTTTTTTCCTATAGTTACAAAAGAAACTTCTTTACCTGGATACACTTCTGTAGCCAAACGGGTTGCTTCCTTTATAACATTAGAATTGAAGGCTCCACATAAACCTCTATTGGAGGTAATTGCAACTACAAGTACTTTTTTTACTTCTCTTTGCTCAGAGTACTTACTTCCAGAATCGTCATCTAAAGTCGCACTCAAATCTCTAAGAAGTTCAGTCAGTTTATCTGCATAGGGTCTCATCGCCGTAATAGCATCTTGAGCCTTCTTCAACTTTGCAGCAGATACCATTTTCATAGCACTGGTAATCTGCATGGTTGAACCAACCGACGTAATTCTACTGCGTATTTCCTTTAAGTTTGCCATATTTTAGTCATTAGTATTGAGTATTCAGTAGTTAGAATCTTAGCTCTCACTACTCAATACTAAAATCTAGTTATGCTCTATATTTTTCTGATAATTCTTTAGCTACTAAAGTTAAGGTATCGATTACCTCATCAGTTAATTTTCCAGCTTTTAAAGAATCCAATACATCTCTATGCTTAGCATTTAAGAACTCTAAATAATCTCTTTCGAATTCCTTTACTTTCTCTACAGGAACATCTCTCAACAAGTTTTTAGAACCTGCATAGATAATAGCTACCTGATCTTCTACTGTAAATGGATCGTTTTGAGCTTGTTTTAAGATCTCAACGTTACGCTTTCCTTTTTCAATCACATTTAAAGTAGCTGCATCCAAATCAGAACCAAACTTAGCGAAAGCTTCCAATTCACGGAATTGGGCTTGGTCTAATTTCAAGGTACCTGCCACTTTTTTCATAGATTTAATCTGAGCAGATCCACCTACACGTGATACAGAGATACCAACGTTAATTGCAGGACGTACCCCAGAGTTAAATAAATCTGACTCCAAGAAAATCTGTCCGTCTGTAATCGAAATTACGTTAGTAGGAATATAAGCAGAAACGTCACCAGCTTGTGTTTCAATAATTGGTAAGGCCGTTAAAGAACCTCCTCCTTTTACAATTGGCTTTAATGATTCTGGTAAATCATTCATTGTTTTTGCGATTTCATCATCAGCAATAACCTTTGCAGCACGCTCTAACAAACGAGAGTGTAAGTAGAAAACGTCTCCTGGATAAGCCTCACGTCCTGGTGGTCTTCTTAATAATAAAGACACCTCACGATAAGCAACCGCTTGCTTAGATAAATCATCATAGATGATTAAAGCAGGACGACCAGTATCTCTAAAATATTCACCAATTGCAGCTCCTGCGAAAGGTGCATATACCTGCATTGGAGCAGGATCTGATGCATTTGCAGCAACGATAGTAGTATAAGCTAACGCCCCCTTATCTTCAAGAGTTTTAGCGATGTTAGCAACGGTTGATGCTTTTTGACCAACTGCTACATAAATACAGTAAACAGGCTGTCCAGCATCATAAAATTCCTTTTGATTTAAGATAGTATCAATACAAACTGTTGTTTTACCAGTTTGACGGTCACCAATTACCAACTCTCGTTGACCACGTCCTACAGGAATCATGGCATCGATAGACTTAATACCAGTTTGTAATGGCTCATTTACCGGTTGACGGAAAATAACCCCAGGAGCTTTACGCTCTAAAGGCATCTCATAAGTTTGCCCTTCAATAGCACCTTTACCATCGATTGGGTTACCTAATGTATCAACAACACGACCAACAATACCTTCACCAACATTGATAGAAGCGATACGATTGGTACGTTTTACAGTTGCTCCTTCTTTAATTTCTTTAGAAGGACCTAACAATACCACACCAACGTTGTCTTCTTCCAAGTTCAAAACCATTCCTTCAAGGCCTGATTCAAACTCTACTAATTCCCCGTATCCAGCATTTGATAAGCCGTATACACGAGCAATACCATCACCAACGGTAAGTACTGTTCCTACTTCATCCAATGAAGCACCTGCTTCAAAACCTGATAGTTGTTGTTTTAAGATTGCTGATATTTCAGCCGGTTTTACTTCTGCCATCTTTTTAATTTATTTAAATCCCTCAACTTTGCTCGGGACATGTATTAGATGTTAGATACCTGTAAGGACCTAACTATTTAATTTAATATAAATTCTCTTTTAAGTCTGTTTAATTTATTGGCGATACTCGCATTGTATTGAATATCCCCAACTCGTAAAATGAATCCACCAATGATGTCCTCATCCACTATATTTTTTATCTCTGCTTCCTTCCCGGTCAATTCTTTAACCTTAGCCAACACTTTTGTCTTTATATCATCTGTCATAGGAACAGCTGTAGTTACTTTAGCAACTTGCATATCATTCAAATGATCAAACAATAAATTGTATTGCACTGCAATTTCATCTAAAAGCGCTATACGTTTATTGGCAATTAAAGTGTCTATTAAATTGCTTGTACTAGGGGTGATATCTTTGAAAGTACCAACTAGTATCGATTTTTTAATAGCCGATCTAACCACAGGACTTTTAAGCACATTCTTTAGGTCTTTGTTATCTGCAATGGTCTTTGAGATTAGTTTCATATCATTGTTTACAACCTCAGTTGTATTTTGATCTTTTGCTAAACTCAAAATGGCTTTTGCGTAACGTGCTGCTGCTCTAGTTCCTGCCATGGTTATTAATTTAAGGTTGTTTCACCCAACATAGATTCTACCAAATCCATTTGTTTGTCTTTGCTAGACAACTCGCCACGCACTACTTTCTCAGCAATCTCTAACGACAAAGTGGCCACCTGGTTTTTCAACTCGGTCATAGCTAATCGCTTCTCGCTTTCAATAGCAGATTGTGCGGCCTCAATCATTTGATTGGCTTGAACTTGTGCTTCATCTTTTGCATCAGCAACCATTTTAGCCTTGATTTCTCTAGCCTCTTTAAGCATTGCCTCACGCTCAGCTCTAGCTTCTTTTAATAATCTGTCGTTATCTGCTTGAAGGTTTTGCATTTCAAGTTTTGCATTTTCTGCAGCTTTCAATGCATCTTCAATTCCTGATTCTCTTTTCTCAACAGCATCAAGAATTGGTTTCCAAGCAAATTTTCTCAACAATAATACTAATCCAACAAAAAGCAATAATTGCCAGAAAAATAGTCCGAATGAAAATTCATTAATTAACTTATCCATTTATATCTCGGTTATATCTAATTAATCCTTTTTTAATAAAACACCAGCTATAACCAACCGTTATAGCTGATGCTTGTGTTATTATGCCGCGAATAAAGCAGCAAATCCAATACCTTCAATAAGGGCAGCTGCAATAAGCATAGCTGTTTGGATTTTTCCTGAAGCTTCAGGTTGACGAGCAATAGCTTCCATAGCTTGTCCACCAATTCTACCGATACCTAAACCAGCACCGATAACAATTAAACCAGCTCCTACAATGTTTGGAATAGTCATAATATATATATTAAATAATTAAACATTCAATTTTAGTGATCGTCGTGGTGTTCTTCTACAGCCGACCCAAAATACAATGCTGAAAGCATGGTAAAAATATAGGCCTGCAAAGCAGCAACCAACAACTCTAATAAGGATAAAACAAACGCCAATCCGAAAGACAACGAACTTCCTATCCAGTTTTTAAAGATAAACATCAAACCAATGATACTCATCAATACAATGTGACCAGCTGTGATGTTAGCATACAAACGAATCAATAATGAAAACGGTTTGATAAAAGTTCCTAACAATTCAATTGGTGCTAAAATGATTTTCATTGGAACAGGTACTCCTGGCATCCAGAAAATGTGTTTCCAATAATTTTTGTTACCAGAGAAAGTGGTAATCAAATAGGTTAAAATTGCTAAAGCAAAAGTCACTGCTATATTGTTAGTAACATTAACTCCTAGCGGCGTTAAACCTAATAGGTTGATAATCCAAATAAAGAAGAACACACTCAACAAAAAGCTCATGTAACGCTTGTAATGCTTCAACCCAATATTTGGAATAGCAATATCATCACGAATGTAAAGAACTATAGGCTCTAAAAAACGACCCATTCCAGATGGAAGCGCTCCTTTTTTATATGATTTTGCCATGGAACTAAACATCCATAGAAGCAAAAGACCTACTATAAAAATGGTAAAGACATTTTTAGTGATTGATAAATCAAAAGGCTTTGCGTTAGTTGGATGATGGTGGTCATCTAGAGTTATGTCACCTTGTGCATTGGTTTTGTAAACCTTATTATGGTAAAGTTTGTAATATTCACCTCCTACCTCAGCAACTTCTTC
Organism: Mangrovimonas sp. ST2L15; assembly: GCF_001280515.1. Classification (GTDB taxonomy): domain Bacteria; phylum Bacteroidota; class Bacteroidia; order Flavobacteriales; family Flavobacteriaceae; genus Mangrovimonas; species Mangrovimonas futianensis. The sequence goes on from NZ_LBIQ01000030.1 coordinate 375,836, forward strand.
TCCATGATGGAATTTTGAAGACGAGAACACTTTTAATCCCCCATCCCATAAAATAACTGGAAGTGGGAATCCGATGTGTACTTTTTCTCCCGCATCATTGGTATAAGAATACAAACTAAAATCATGCGAATCTAACAAGTGATGATTTATGTATTCTTTAATCTCTTTCTTGAGTCCTTCTTTACCCTCAACACCTGGAGCAACTTCTTGAAGTTCCATCTCTTCATGTTGATTTTCACCATGTTGAGCTAACATAGTAGAAAGGGACAAAGAGGCTATAAAAAACAAAAGCAAACTAAAAACTGACTTTCTTGGCATGTCGAAACAAAAATTGTATCCTTAAAAATTGGTGCAAAGGTATGCTTTTATCTCAAAATCAAAAAAGAAAATTTTACATTATTTTGGAATGCTTCTTTCACCCCTTAAATTGGGACTAATCTAAACTGTTTAAGAGCCTTACGCCTCCAAAAGTTTCTGTAATCAAGGAAGTTGCATAGGGAACAAAAAATGAAGTGAACTCCAGAGTCGATACTTCATTGTCGGCATGATAGGCTGGGTAAAAGAGAATGAAAAAAAAGATAAACTTCAAAAAGCTTCCAAGCATAAATAAAAATCCCAACTGATCTCTGAATTTTTCTTTGAAAAAATACAAACAGAACAGAATCCCCATGGCCAAACAGGTATTCACGATATAAGCCAAAACAATTTTATGCTCATAAGGTGGCAGCTCCATTTGTTTTAAAACGACTGTATGGATAAAAAAAGCAATCAACGAGGTGATTGCTATTATTAAAAGGTATATGAATAATCTCTTTTTATTCATTCAATTTATTAATTTGTTTCAATACCACATAAAGGGAAATACCTACTCCCAATAAAGTACAGACAATAAGAAATAACTTGCCACCATCGGTAAATTTGCCATCCAGCCATTTACCCAACAGCACAAACAAATAAATGGTGATTCCCATTTGAATGGCAACCCCAGACATGGCAGCCAGATTCTTAAGCTGATTGCCCTTGTTCTTGTTTTCTTTCTTTTGGTTGTCCACCTTGGTTAAATTCCTTTACGGCTCCTTTCATGGCGCAATTTACATTGAAGGTTGCTCCTGGTTCTACAGATAGTTTCCCTAATACCACTTCACCCTCAACATGGGCTGAAGATTTAAGATTCAAGGTTCCTGATAAATTTAATTTTCCGGAAAACTTTCCTTCAAAATGTGCATCGGTACCATTTAAGGTTCCTTTAATCAATCCTGATTTTCCTACCACAACTTTCCCTGGGGTTTTGATATTTCCTTCAACGATACCGTCAATTCTAATATCTCCCTCGCTGGTTAAATCACCAATAATTTTGGTTCCTTTCGCGACAATGTTTTGATTCGATGATGAATCAAAAGATTGCTTTTCCTTTTTGTTTTCTGAAAACATAGCCATCTTACTTTTAGTTATTAGTTTCTAAATAATTCAAATAATCATCCATGTTCTTATGAATTTGGATGATTTTATAGTTTGAAGACGAAACTGGGAAAAACTGATGGACAATCTTGTCTTTCTTCCTTTCCTCAAGCGCTAGGGCAAATCCTTTAGCACCTTCTCTACTCTTCAAACCATGAACTACTACAAAGGTAGTATTGGGGTTATAAATGTCAATGGAAGTGGACAGTTCAAATACATTAACCTGTTCTACCTCCTTGTCTAATTTCTTTTTAAATGCTTCCAAGGTTTCTGAATCGGCATTGTTGAAATAATACACGATTTTAAAATTGGTTTCATTAGCATTTTCAGCGAAATCCTTCACAGCCAATTTAGGCAATACTTCAGTTACCATGCGTTGCGCTTCAATGCCTTCTGGTGTGTTTGAATAATTTACTGCCACCTCATTAATACCCTTAGAGTATTTTTCAAATCCATATAAACGTCCTTCTGCTGTGGCTTTTAATATTTCAAACTTCGGCGCCATAGGATCGCCTTCCAGTTGGGTGATCATTTCAGATGACTTGCCAAGAACTTCTGCATAGTTTTGATCTTGCAACTCTTGGTACAACCTTTCATAAATACTTTCTGGACTGTTTTCATCCTTTTGGGTTGCCGACTCTGGATTTATCAGTATCGCCGCATATCTTGAATCTGGGTATTCTGAGATAATCTCCTGTTTTATTCTTTCAGCTTTGGCTGTTTCTTCCAACTCTAGATACACACGATATAAATTGTACTTGGAAGGAAGAATGAGTTTTTCCTCTGGATCACTTTCCAACAAAGCTTCCAAGCGATTTTCAGAAAGTCGATATTCTTTGAACTTCTCCTTATAAATAATACCCAATTGGTAATAAGCAAAATTGCGTTCTTTGGCAATGCTATCTATAGCCGTTTGTTCCACTGGAATTTGCCCAATGTAATAATTAGGGTCAAACATTTCAGTTTCATCAATTGTGGCAACTTCCTCTTCTAACTCTTCGGTATTTGACGTTCTTAATTGATTGGAAGACCACCTCCAGTTGTCCTCAGGAGCCCTATCTCCCCAAACCTGTCTGAATTCATTTTTCCCAAATGAAATGGTATTTTGATTGTAGAAATAAAAACTTGAGGCACTTTGTGGATTTGGACCTCTATTGGTTTTACTTACCAAATTATCATTCACAGTAACCAATCCTTGATTGGCCATTCTTTCTGCCGCTTCTTGACGTTCCTTTTCTTCTTCAGCTTTCACCTTTAAATTTTCAGTATATTGCGTAAAATATTCCAATCGCTCGGTGTCATTCATAGCCACCAAGCCTAAAATACTGTCATTTGATTCAGCAATATCCTCATAGAGTATGACATCTTCTAGGTTATCCCTTTTTCTCTTGATAATTCGATAAGGCTTCTTATTTTTTTCCATGTTCAACATGGTGCTGTCGTAATATAAACCAGCAGTCTTATACTCTGCTTCATCAAAATAATAATCTCCTAAGATTACATAATTTCTGGCTCTTAGTTTTTTATCTCGGGTAGGCGTTCTTAAAGACTTGTTGTAATATACCAAGGCTAAGGAATCCATTCCTTCTGTCAAAAAGAACTCTCCCTTTTGGTGATAGATACGATCTAAATAGGGACGGTTTTCACGATTCTCTTCAAGCTTTGTCAATAACTCAAGAAACGCCAATTTATCTCCTTTATCATAATCAAAATTCTTGGCCTTTTCCAAATGAGCACTTATATAGTAAATTCTTGGAGTTCTTCTATTCAGTTCAATAACTTGATCAAAGGCAATGTTGGCACTGTCTTTATACCCCAACTCATTATATAATTGTCCTTGAATAAATCTGTATCGCCCTCGTTCGTCATCATCTTTGGTGCTATTGCTTGCAGTTTCAAGTTGTGTAACAGCACTGTCCAAGGATTTGGTATTGATATAGGCTTGTGCCAACATGGAAGTAGCATCTGCCAAATCTTGACCTTGAATATCTTCTTCCAACAACTTTTTCAAATTCTCAATGGCCAACTCATCATTGTCTAAACGAATATTTGTCTTCTCTCTCCAAATTTTCGCCTGATTGATTTTATCACTAGCTGGATATCTATACAATATGTAATTAAAGGCCTGTAAAGCTGGAACAAATCGTTGGTCAAAATAACGGGATTGACCCAACAATAAATAAGCCTCATCCATTTGCGGATTGTATTCCTTTCCAGAAATACTCATACTGTGTTTTTGAATGGCAATAATGGCCTTGTCTTCGGCCCTGTTGAAGTTTTCATTTTTGCTTTGACCAGGAAGAATCACATCTTCAAAAACCTGCATTCTTTCTACAGGCAATATTTGCCAATAATCATCCTGGTAGGCCGTATTAAGGGTTTTCTTTCCTTCTTCCAACGCCAAATAACCATTATATAACGCATTGTATTCTGCAGTTACGGCATGATAATTTCTACTTACAAAACTGTTTTTCTTTCTGGAGCAGGCAGAGAACAATATTGCAATGGAAAAAAGCCAGATACCTATTTTTACAAAAGAAGTCTTCAAATGTTGGTTATACTTGGTTATTAAATAACTAAAAACGGCCACACATATTATGTGTAGCCGTAAAAATAAGCATCTTTTTGAATTATCTTATAAATTGAATATTAATTAAGCGCTTTCAGTTCCTGAAAAATGGGCTTCCAATTCTTTTAAAGTAGCATCACTGGTTACCAAATCCTTAACTATTTCTCCTTTTTCAAGTACTACAATACGCTCACAAACATCAGTAACATGTAAAAGATCATGACTGGAAATCAATACGGTAACACCTCTTTTTTCAGCTAATTCCTTGATGATGTTTTTGAGTCGAATTTGTGTAGTTGGATCCAAATTGGCAAAAGGCTCATCTAGAATAATCACTTCTGGATCTCCAATCAAGGCTGCAACAATTCCCGCCTTTTTTTGATTTCCTTTACTTAAATCCCTTAAATATTTCTTCTGCCCTAAGATTTCTCCATGAAAAAAATCTTCAAACTGGGCCAAAAGCGCATCTACATCTGCTTTGTTTCTTCCTCTTAACTCCCCAATAAAATAGAAATACTCCTCTGGAGTCAAATAACCGATTAAGAAACTCTCATCAATAAAGGCCGAAGTAAAAGGCTTCCAATCTTCACTCAAATTCACTTGAATCTCATTGTTCTTAATAAAGCCTGTGGAAGGATTAATTAAATCCAACAACAAACTGAAATAGGTGGTTTTACCCGCCCCATTGTTCCCAACCAGACCAAAACTTTGTCCTTTGGGAATATCCAGCTCCTCTATTTTTAGAACGGTCTTCTTATTATATGTTTTTGAAAGGTTTGATGTCTGTATCATAATTTTGAGGTATTAACTGTCCTGACCAAAGGCACTGATCATTTTATATTTTGACTCCAAATATTTTTCCGTTATAAATCGCATTAATTTTTGATGGAACAAGATTCCTATAATTCCCAATATGGCCAACACGGCACAACCCGTCTCAAAATTGGAAATGGCGTAAACACCACCAAAAATAGCCAGTGGTAATAGCATTAAAGGAATTCCGATAAGCCACTGTACGGCACCTGTTCCTTGGTAATTAAATGCGGCTCTTTGGCTAAGGTCTATTTTCTTCCTGTTAAACGCCCCTCCAAACAATACCACGTGGGTATTAATCCCAATATTATATAGGGCTGCCGCAAAATGAGCCAATAAAATTTTCCATCCAAAATATACATAAGGGATACTCAACACAAAAAGAATAATCACACTCATGGCCATAAGGGTAAACTTAGATTTTAAGTACTGCTCATACTTGATATTTTGGCTCATCAGCAATTTGTAGTAGGCACTATCCCAAGCTGGAATGAATTGGCCAAAACTGATCATAAAAATACCCGTCACAAAAATCCCTACAAATCCAAAAATCCAAGGCATTTCTTGATAGGTGGGATTGGGATAAAATGCCAAACCATATAGTAATCCAATTATCATTAAAAAAGCTGAGGATTTAGATCTCTTGTTTCTCCAAATCAGCTTTAAATCCAGTTGCATGAATGGTGCTAAATCACCAAACCTTTTGGTCCAACCTAAATCAGCCACATTTACCTCAGCTACCTTGGACTTTAACGAGCTATCCAAATACAATTTTTGTTTTAAAATCTTGAAATTAAAGAGATAAACCCCTACCAAAATCAAAATCAAAACTATCAGATAAATGGGTTGATTATATACCGCTGTAATGGCATTCCCCGTGAATTTTGACAGTGAAACAATATCAAAATAATTCAGTGCAAAAAGGCCTCCAACCAAGACAATAATTGGCAAAAAGGCCAGCTCACTGTCTGACGAAAAACTTTCAATAATGAAATTCAAAAAGTTCATTATTAAGGTCATGATGATCATGGCCAAAATCCAAACCAATACCGACACCAATGGGTAATCATTAATAATTAACATGACGCCAAATGGAATGACGGCAAATAATGGCAAGAAATTAATAAAAGAAAGTGTCGATTTTCCTAAAACATAATTGACAACCTTACTTCTTTTGACGGGCAATGTCAATAATGGCTTGACACTCATTACTGGCAATTTCTGAAAAAAGAACCTTATCATAAGCTCAGCCAACCACCAATAAAATAACACGCCATTTACAATAATGAGCGGGTTCTGATCTGGAAACTGCTCTTTAAGAATAGGATATAAAGCAACACCCATCACCAAAAAGGAAGCCATAAAATATAAAGCCAATAATATCAAAAGGATATTAAGTGCCACACTTTTTTGCCAGTGGGACGACCTAAAAAACTGCTTCCATTCAAGATTTAAAAAATGAGAAATTTTCATCATTTGAAAGAGTTGGTTCTACATATATTTTTGAGCAATCTGCTGAAGTTTCATTCCCCAGCTTTGACCAATGACCATCCCTTTTTGAGATAATTTAGACTGGCTAGCTGATAGTTTTTTACCCAATTCTGTTTGGTAAAATTTATTTAATTCTACTATTTCTTCTTCTGAAAATTCATTCATGTAAACTTGAGCCAAATCTGTGTACAATTGGTCTAAAGTCCCTTTGGCTTCCTTTAAATAATCAGGCTTTTTGTCCTCTGGCACCATATTTCCAATTTGGGTAATCACATCCTCAAACATTTGGGTTGCCCCCGTTGCTTTTATTAATTGAATGGTTTGTGATTTTAAAGAGGCGTCTTCTTGAGCTTGAAGTGAAATAGAGAATACAAGCGCCAATACAAAAAATAGGTTTTTCATAATTAAATATCAATTGATTAATAGGATTCAAGTAATGAGTAACAATATTACCAATTTTGTTACAATCACAGTCTTAATTGAGCAGAATGTTCCCTATTTTTGTGGAAAATTTATTCCATGGAATTTCACAAACTATCCATAAAAGATATTCAACGCGTTACTTCTAAATCAGTAGCCGTAAGTTTTCAAATACCTCAAGATTTAAAATCTGTATTTACCTTTCAAGCAGGCCAATACATTACACTTAAGGCTCAAGTAGACGGTGATGAAGTAAGAAGAGATTATTCTTTATGCTCTTCACCCAAAAGTGGTGAATTAATGGTTGCCATTAAAGAAGTAGAAGATGGTACCTTTTCAGCATTTGCCAACAACGCCTTAAAAGTAGGGGATGTAATTGAAGTAGCTCCTCCAAGAGGACGCTTTATATTTACGCCTAATGATAAAATCACCAAAAATATTGCAGCATTTGCTGCAGGAAGTGGAATCACTCCTATCATGAGTATTATTAAATGTGCTTTAGAGGAAGAAGTTCACAGTAAAATGGTTTTGGTTTATGGTAATAAATCGACAGATGACACCATGTTTATGGATGAATTGCTTGATTTACAACACCAATTTAGTGAGCGATTAGCCATTCAATTGGTTTTTAGTCAATCTCCAGAAGATGATGCCATTTTTGGACGCATTGAGAAAAGCACTGTCAATTTGGTCATGAAAAACAAGTATAAGCACATCGATGTAGATGCTTACTATTTATGTGGACCTGAAGGCATGATCTTTACCGTAAAAGATGTCTTGATTGAAAATGGCGCTGATGAAGATCGCATTCATTACGAATTGTTTAAAGCAGCCAATTCTGATGAAGTGAATGTAGATTCAGATATTGCCTCTGGAACTGGTAACACTCACGTAACGGTAACTGTTGATGATGAGGAAATTTCATTTGAAATGTCTCCTAAACAATCCATTTTGGAAGCGGCCTTAGACCATGATGTAGATGCACCATATTCTTGCCAAGGAGGTATTTGCAGTAGTTGTGTTGCTAGATTGAAAGAAGGAGAGGCTACCATGAGACAAAACAATGTTCTTACGGATAGCGAGATTGCGGAAGGTTTAATTTTAACCTGTCAAGCTCATCCCACTACTTCCAAAGTAGTCGTTGACTATGACGATATCTAAATTTAAAAGGGTATTATTGAGAGCTAGATAATAGCATTCACTTTGTTGACTATTGTTTCTGGCGAGATTGTTCGTGCAGCCTCTTGATAATCTTTTGGATATTTGTTCCCGTAAATCGATGTTGGAATTTGCGGGAACATTTTTCTATTAGGTACTAGGGAATAATCTGAAGGTTGATTAAAAGGTGTAAATCCTGCATATGGATGCGTTACTCCCCAAACTGTAATGACTTTAACACCTTTCATCGCTGCCAAATGACCATTTCCAGAATCCATGGAAATCATGACGTCCAAATTGGAAATCACATCCAGTTCCTCTTGAAACTGAAGCTCCCCTGCTAAATTTATAATGTTACTATGAGGGTTTTCTAACTTCTTTAATTGCTTAATTTCATCCTCTCCGCCACCAAACAAAAGCACTTTGTGTTTTTCAGCTAATTTGGAAATTACTTTTTCCATTAAATCCAAAGGATACATTTTGCCTTTATGAGCAGCAAACGGCGCAATTCCTACCCACTTCAAATGATCCTTTCCAAGTATAGAAAGTACGTTGTCGTTTAAAGTTTTTCTTTTAGGAAATTGAGGTTTTGACAAATTCAAAGGATAGCCCAAGGTTTCAAAAACATCGCCATATCTCTGAGCAGAAGTTTTTAATTGGGAAAAAAGCTTTCCCGCAACCAAAGCTTTCTTTTCTGCCCGTCCTTTATCAATGGCAGCCGACTTAAAATCCATTAAGAAAAATCTTAAAATTTTAGATCTTAGTACGTTATGAAGGTCGGCAACGGCATCAATTTGATGTTTCCTAAGTTCTCTAGAAAGTTTAAACAAGCCCCACATTCCTTTATGGTTGCCCTTTAAATCAGCTTCAAAAACCGTAAGATTGGGGATTCCTTCAAATAAGGGACTAAAAAATCCTCGAGTTAAGACGGTTAATCTCAGGTTGGGGTTTTCATTTACCAACTCTCTGATTACTGGCACAGAAATAGCTACATCACCCATAGCAGATAAACGAATTACCAGAATATGCTTGGGTTTACCCATATAAAAGGACTATTTATTGGCTGCTCTTAAAACTGGATTTAATTCATCATCGTTGTACATTTTCATTTGTTTATAAACTTTCATGTACTTGTCACCATTAGAAATATCATTCAATAAATCATCAATGGCAGTTGATAAATCTGTGCGTTGTTCCAAAAGCACATTTAATTTATTTTGACAGGCTTCCCTATGGGCCTCAGAAGCATCTTCCCTGTTGGCTTCAACAGCCATGTGATATATTTTCAATGCCAAAATGGAGAGTCTGTCAATTGCCCATGCGGGACTTTCAGAATTAATCTTGGCATCCGATTTTACTTGTACATCTTTGTACTTATCTAGAAAATAACTATCAATAAACTCAACCGTATCCGTTCTATCTTGATTGGAAGCATCTATTTTACGCTTTAGCGTCAAAGCTGCTACCGGGTCAATATTGGGATCCCTAATGATATCCTCGTAAGCCCATTGAACCGTATCAATCCAACATTTCCTGTATAAAAGGTGACCCAATAAATCTGATTCTTTATCATACTTATTTTCAAATGGTTGATCTACAGTGTTTTTAACCTTATAGGTTTGAATAGCTTCTTGGAATATTTTGTTAGCTTTATCTGAAATCATAACTTCTAAATTATAGATACAAATATACTTCTTATTATTAACTTTACTACAATCAACAACACGCCTTTGATATGCAAATTCACGATCTTTCAAAAACCAACTCACTTCTGAATAAATTTATTTCTGAATTACGAGATGTTTCCATCCAGAAAGATGCCATGAGATTCAGAAGGAATATTGAGCGTGTGGGAGAAATTCTAGGTTATGAATTAAGTAAAACACTAACCTATTCTAATCAAGAGGTAAGCACACCTTTAGGAACTTCAACAATTTCATTGCCCGATGAAGCCATTGTACTTTGTTCCATTTTGAGAGCCGGAATCCCTTTGCACCAAGGCCTTTTAAACTATTTTGACAAAGCCGAAAATGCTTTTATTTCTGCTTACAGACATCATAAAGACGATCCTAAATCCTTTGATATCATGGTAGAATATTTAGCTTGCCCAGATTTAGATGGTAAAACACTTATTTTGGCTGATCCTATGCTGGCCACAGGACAGAGCATGGTAGCCACATTTGAAGCTTTAAAACCCTTTGGAACTCCCAAAAGCATTCATTTGGTAAGTGTTATAGGAGCCAATGAAGGTTTGAATTTCGTCTCAGAACATTTTAATCAAGATGTTCACCTCTGGATCGCTACCGTTGATCAAAAATTAAATGATAATAGCTATATAGTTCCTGGTTTGGGAGATGCGGGTGATTTAGCCTTTGGACAAAAACTACAAAATTAACCCCACCACCGGAGTCAATACCAGAATCCAAACCAATACTTCCTGAAACCATTTTTCATTAATGATTTCAAAATAATTAGTAAGAATTATGGATAAAGGCACAAATAAAAAAATGAATTCAGCACCTGTTTTATTTGGAGAAATAATAAGGATTAATATAGAAATAATCGTAGCAATCAAAATCAAAATAAATGAGGGTTTATAACTCTTGGATTTAGATTTTATATTCCTCACATAATAAAAAAGCGACCAAATAAAATAGGCTATAATTATGGTAGCAGAGGTAATAATCTGTGGTTTGTTTAAGGTTGAAAAATCTAAACTTATTTGATATGGCATGCTCCACAGGTATTCAGACAAATTCATTTGGAAAATAATCATAAATCCTACCGCAATCATAGCTATTGTTAACATGCCTAAGATAGGAATAAACCAATCTTTAATATTTACGATTCTAAAGAGGAATAAAGCAGCAAAAATAAGAATGAAAAACAACCCAGACCAGAAATAAAACAAGGTGGCAACGCTTATCCATAGAGCCGCGTCAAAGAGCTTTTTCTTAACCTCCTTTTGAGTTCTTAAACTCACTATTCTACGTAGGGCAAACATCACAAACAAGTTGGCAAAAATCAAATTGGTATCCAAAAAAGTTTGTGGAATCATGGTCATAAAGAGGGTGAAAAACAACACCCTGAAACTATTTTTTTTGGTTAGTTTGTTCTTGCTAGTTACAAAGTCAAAAACAAAAACGGTCACCAAAACAACACCAAATATGCCGGCTTGTTTAAAAAACTCCAAAAAACCAAAAGGAATATTTGTTAAAAAAAGTTTAGAGATGACAAATGCCACAAGTAGCACCAAACTAATGATAACTAGGTGTATAGGCTTTGATTTACTAAAAAAATTGGCAATCATAAATCTCAGGGTTTTCCAAAACAACTATTGACTATCCTTAGCCAAGGAATAATTAAAAAACAATCCTTTTAAATTAATTTGAAAAAAATGTACTTTTGTCAGGTAAATATAAAACTATGAAAGATTTCTTTTACGCGATACAGGATTTATTTGTAAATGTTTTGTTTGCTCCATTAGATGCTCTTAGAGCATTAGAGCTTGAAAGTTGGGCTGCTGCAAACACTCTAAATTGGATTTTCATGATTGTTGGAGCAGTTGCTTTCACATACTGGATGCTACAACTTAAAAAATACAATGATAACAATGAGGAAGATAAATCAATTTCTTCCCATTCTTACCTATAAATCAAATCCGATATCCTTACGATAATACATCTTATCAAAATTTAGTTTTTCTATATTTTGATAAGATTTTTTTAGTGCCTCTTCGTAAGTATTTCCATAGCTAGTCATAGCTAGTACACGTCCGCCAGAAGTAACTACTTTACCATCTTTTAAAACTGCTCCGGCATGAAAAGGTATGGAACCTTCAATTTCATTCAGTCCTGTTATTTCTTTACCTTTTTCATAAGCTTCTGGATAACCTCCTGATACGGTCATTACTGTTGTTGCAGCACGCTCATCAATTTCAATTTCAATAGCATCTAAAGTACCATTAGCCATAGCAACCAACACATCAACCAAATCATTTTTCAGTCTTGGCAAAACAACCTCCGTTTCTGGATCCCCCATTCTCACGTTATATTCGATAACCTTTGGGTCTTCCCCTACCTTAATCAATCCAATAAATATAAACCCTTGGTAAGGAAGGTTGTCTTTTTGTAGTCCCTCTACGGTAGGCTTAACAATTTGACCCTCAATTTTATTCAAAAACGCTTCTGTTGCAAATGGTACTGGAGAAACAGCACCCATTCCTCCTGTATTCAATCCTGTATCACCCTCACCTATGCGTTTATAGTCTTTTGCTGTAGGCAAAATCTTGTAATTTTTCCCATCGGTAAGTACAAAACAACTTAATTCGATACCATCCAGGAATTCTTCGATAACCACTTTGGAACTGGCATCACCAAATTTGGCGTCAACCAACATGTTTTTCAATTCCGCTTTGGCTTCATCTAAATCGTTTAATATCAAAACCCCTTTTCCGGCTGCCAGTCCATCTGCTTTAAGAACATACGGAGGATTTAAGGTTTCTAAAAATTTGAAACCTTCTTCTACATTACTGGCATTGAAACTTTCATAGGCTGCAGTTGGAATCTCATGACGTATCATAAACTCTTTTGCAAACTCTTTACTGCCTTCAAGTTCTGCAGAAGCTTTTACCGGGCCAATAACAGGAATGTTTTTCAAGACTTCATCATTCAAAAAGAAATCATGAACCCCCTGAACCAAAGGATCTTCTGGCCCAACAACCACCATATCAATTTGCTCTCTTAAAACCAATTCTTTAATAGCTGGGAAATCGGTCACTCCAATATTCACATTTTCTGCTATGTTTGCCGTACCTGAATTTCCAGGTGCAACAAATAGTTTTTCGCATTTTGGACTTTGAGCGATTTTCCAAGCAAAGGTATGTTCTCTACCTCCAGAACCAAGAATTAAAATAGTCATGATATTTGATGTTTGCTGCAAAAATAATTGCTTTTGGGCTTAAAAAATAATTATTTTACAAAAACATAAATCCTTTCATCCTCTTGAATTTATTTGATCTTTCTTTGAAATTAAATGGCTTTCCATTGCGAAAAGCCAAGATCAAATTAGACCAAATCCAAAAGTTGGAGGATGAAGCTTTCGAATCATATCTTCAAAAGCGGAAAAAGGACATAGTTACCTACCATTTAGAACACAACCCCTTTTACAAACAACTATCTCAAAATGTGGATCCCAATCGTTGGGAAAGCCTTCCAGTTTTAACAAAGAGAGATTTGCAACAGCCTCTAGAAAAAAGGCTTTCCAAAGGGTTTACCGCAAAAAATGTGTATGTAAATAAGACGTCGGGTTCTTCTGGCGATCCCTTTATTTTTGCAAAGGATAAATTTTGTCATGCTATGACTTGGGCAGTCATTCAAAATCGATTTGGTTGGTATGGATTGGATTTTAATGTGTCAAAACAGGCTAGGTTTTATGGCATCCCTTTGGACCAAAAAGGGTATTACAAAGAACGATTTAAAGATTGGTTGAGTAATAGGTATCGATTTTCTGTTTTTGATTTAAGCGATAACGCTCTGAGATTATGCCTTGAGAGATTTAGAGAAACTCCATTTGATTACATCAACGGTTATACCTCTTCAATTTTACAATTTGCTAAATTCCTAAGCAAAGAAGGCCTTATTCTTAATTCAATTTGTCCAAGTCTTAAAGCTTGTATGGTAACTTCAGAAATGCTGTTTGAGGAAGACAAACTGATAATGGAAGCTTCCTTTGGCATCCCTGTAATTAATGAATATGGCGCCTCTGAACTTGATTTAATTGCATTTCAAAATCCCAACGATGAATGGCTTTTGAACAGCGAAACCTTATTTGTAGAGGTTTTAAATGATGAAAACAAACCAGCTAAACCAAACGAAGAAGGCAAAATAGTTATTACGTCTCTTTACAATAAAGCGCATCCCTTCATTAGGTATGAAATTGGAGATTTAGGCATTTTATCTGGAGAGAGTTCCTGTAAAAAGCCTATTTTGAAAAAGCTAATTGGACGAACCAATGATATGGTGGTTTTGCCTAGTGGAAAAAAAGCCGCTGGACTAACCTTCTATTATGTTACAAAAGCTGTCATTGAAAACGATGGGAATGTGAAGGAATTTGTAGTTGACCAAATAAGTCCCAACACTTTCAAAATCAAATATGAAAGCACCAAAGATTTGAGCCAAGAGACCAAACAAAATATCGTATTTCAATTGGAAACCTATCTTGAAAAAGGTTTGAGTATTCAATTTGAGCGAAAGGAAAAAATTAAACGAACAAAATCAGGTAAACTCAAACAGTTTACCTCGCTAGTAAAATAACATATGAATATCACAATAGTTGCTGGTGCCCGGCCCAACTTTATGAAAATAGCTCCAATAATTGCCGCTATAGAAGAGAAACAAAAAGAGGGATTCAACCTTCAATATAGACTGGTACACACGGGCCAACATTATGATAAAAACCTGAGTGATACTTTTTTTGAGGAATTAAACATTCCATATCCTGATATCAATCTAGAGGTTAAAAGCGGAACACAAGCTCAGCAAACAGCTGCCATTATGATTGGATTTGAAAATGAGCTTAAAAGGAATCCTTCAGATTTGGTATTAGTAGTAGGCGATGTTACATCTACCATGGCATGTACAATTGTTGCAAAAAAAGAAGGAGTTAAAGTAGCTCATATCGAAGCCGGAATAAGGTCTGGAGATATGACTATGCCTGAAGAAATCAACAGAATTGTCACTGACAGTTTAACTGATTATTTTTTTACTACTTCAACCTATGCTAACCAAAACCTAAAAGCATCTGGAGTTCCTGACCAAGCAATTTATTTTGTTGGAAATGTAATGATTGATACCTTACTTAAAAATGAAAAAAGATTTTCAAAACCCGAAATATGGCATTCGCTTGATTTAAAGGATAAGCATTATTTGGTGATGACCATGCATCGACCAAGCAATGTGGATGAAGAACATCAACTAGAGAAATTAATTACAACGATCGTTAAAAAAAGTGATCAAACCCCCATTATTTTTCCCGTTCATCCCAGAACTGAAAAAATGCTAAAAAACCTTAATCTAGATTTTGAAAAACTGCATTTAGTAGCCCCATTAGGGTATTTGGAATTTAATTATCTCGTAAAACATTCGAAAGGCGTGTTGACCGACTCGGGGGGCATCACCGAAGAGACCACCGTAATGAATGTTCCTTGCATCACTCTTCGTGAAAACACAGAAAGACCTGAAACTTGTGAATTAGGAACCAACATTTTAGTCGGCCATGATCTTTCCAAATTGGATTTAGCATTAGACGATTTGCTTTTCAATAAATGGAAGGAAGGTTCCATTCCAGAGTTATGGGACGGAAAAGCTGCAGAACGAATTGTTAATCAAATAATTCAAATACATCTGTAAAACGTGAAGGAAATTTGCATTATAACAAACTATTTTCCTCCAGAAACAGGTGCGGCTTCCAACAGGATTTTTCAGCTTGCAGAAGGTCTTAAATCCAAAGGATTTGAAACGACTGTTATTTGTCCACTACCCAATTATCCAACCGGAAAAATATTCGCTGAATATAAAGGCAAATTAAGGCGTCTAGAGGATAATAATGGAATAAATGTATGTCGGCTTTGGATTTTTGCTAGCAATTCCAAAAATAAGCTCTTACGACTTTTATCGATGCTTTCCTTTAGCTTGAGTTTGATTTGGTTTGCTATTTGGAATAAAATCCCGAAAACGGTCATTGTCCAATCACCACCCTTATTGGTGGCCTTTACAAGTATGTTCTTTTTAAAAAGTAAAAAAAGAAAATTAATCTTAAACGTAAGTGATTTATGGCCTTTAGCCGGATTAGAACTTGGTGCTTTTAAAAAAAATCTCAATTACCGCATCCTAGAAAGAATCGAAAAACATAACTACCAAAAGGCCCATTTAATCTTAGGGCAAAGCGAAGAAATTTTATGTCACATCAAAAAGATATACCCAGAAAAAGAACTGTTCCTATATAGGAATTATCCAAATTTTAAATCACCTTATTTACCCGAAGCTCTTACAGATGAAGAAAGAAAAATCAAATTAGTTTATGCTGGCCTTCTCGGAATAGCACAAGGCATTTTAAAATTGTGCAACAACCTAGATTACTCCAAAATTGAATTTCATATTTATGGCTCTGGTGCCGAAGAAGATTCAATTAAATCCTTCATTGAAGCAAACAATCATTTACCTATCTTTTTCCATGGATCCTTGTCCAGAGAAAAATTACATAAAGAACTTTTGGATTATGATTTGACTATCATTCCATTACTCAACAGAATTTATGGGTCTGTACCTTCAAAAATATTTGAATACGCCAAACTTGGACTTCCAATGCTTTATTTTGGAGGTGGCGAAGGTGAAACTATTATAGAAAAAAATTCACTAGGCTGGGTTGTTGAACCCGGTAATTATAGTTTGTTAAATGATACGATAAATAACATTCGTCTCAATGTGCTTACTTTGGATAAAAGAAACAATATACAAACGAAGGCCGAAGTTATTTTTGACTATGAAAGACAACTAAACGAATTGGTTAAAATAATCTAATACGCTTTTTCATCACCTTTAACGGCGCTGATAAAGGTTTTAACTATTATCTTGAGGTCTAATAGAACAGACCAATTTTCGATGTAAAAAATATCATATCTAACTCTACCTATAATGTCTTTGTCGGTTTCAACCTCCCCCCTAAAACCACTTATTTGAGCTAACCCAGTAATACCTGGCTTTACGAAATGTCGCACCATGAACTTATCAATCTTTTTTGCATAAATGTTGGTATGGCTCACCATATGGGGTCTTGGGCCCACTACTGACATATCTCCAAAAAGAACATTGAAAAATTGGGGCAACTCATCAATGCTTGTTTTTCTAATGAATTTACCAACTTTTGTTACCCTGTTGTCACCTCTAGTTGCCTGATAAAGGTGTGCATCATCATTTGGAGTCATAGATCTAAACTTATAACAATCAAATTCTGTATAGTTAAATCCATTTCTAGACTGTTTAAAGAAGACTGGACCCCTAGATTCTAATTTAATTAGAATGGCGATAATCGGTGTTAACCAAGAGAGGATAAATACTATCACAAAAGAAGCAAAAAGAATATCAAAAGCGCGTTTAAGAAATTTGTTGACGGGCTCTTCAATTGGGATATTTCTTAAAGATAAAATAGGGATGTAATCATAATACTCATATCGCAGTTTTTTGGAATAAATATCCTTATTGTCCGGTAAAAACTTCAGTATTTTAAGATTGTTATCGGCATAATCGATGACCCTTAAAATTTGATTGTTGGACAATTCGGATATGGAACAATAAATTTCATCAATTCGCTCTTCGTTCATCAACCTAAAACAAGATTCCAAATCAAAACTCTCCTTGTCCTTTACATTAAATGTTTTTTTGTGGATATAACCATATTCTGGATTTTGAGTGAAAAATTTCTCAAGTGCAAGTGTTTGTTTGTTTTTCCCTAAGATGATAGTATTTCTGAAATTTCCACCAAAAGCAGATCGATATTTTTGAAGCAAATAATAAAGAGTAAACTTAAAAAATCCAACTAAAACAAAACAATTGAAAATATATCTGGCAATTGTCAAATGATTTGAATCCAACTCACTGAAAAACCCAAAAAAGGCAAAAACGATAAGAGTGAATAAAAATATTTGTTTTAATAATAAAGAAAAGATACTAATCTCTCTAGTATACCTATATACCTCATAAAAATTTGAAAAAAGAGATAGAATGACCCATGACAAATTGATGTAAATCATGAACGACCAAAAAAATTCTGGTTCGATCATAAAGGAGGCCAAAAAAGAAATCAACAAAAGATCTATTAGATAAGAAATAGGTCGGATGTATATTGAATATCTTCCGTGTTTAATTGTACTCACGCAGTGTTATTGGCTGTTAGTTATGTAAAACATAACTAACAAAATTAAAATTTATTATGCTGAAATAAGAAAATGTAAAAATAGAACAACTAAAAAATCATATCGAATTAACTTGCTTTAATTTAAACTCTTGATATTTCTCTTCGACAAAGGTCTTAAATTCATTTTCAAATCGTTTCCTTGAAAATTTCTCAGCATGCTTCCGGATTTCTTCAGGGTTGAATTTCTTAGTTTCAAAATAATCTATTGCCCCTTTTATACTTTTAATATCTTGGTCTCTAAACAATACTCCGGTTTTATCATGCAGTACAGTCTCATTAATACCTCCCTTACCCAATCCAATTATTGGAGTTCCACAAGCTTGAGCTTCAACTGGAATAATCCCGAAATCTTCTTCAGCAGCAAAAACAAAGGCTTTTGCAGAGCTCATGTACTTGTGAAGGTCCGATTGGCTCAAAAAACCTGTAAATTCGATATTGGATTTTGCCATCTTTTTTAAACGCTTCATTTCAGGACCATTTCCCGAAATAATCAATTTCTTTTCGGGCATTTGGTTAAACGCTCCAATTATTAAATCCATTCTTTTATAGGAAACCAATCTGGAAGCTGTAAAATAGTAATTCTCTTTGTTGCTATCAACTTTAAAAGATTCCACATCAACAGGAGGATATATTACAATTGACTCTCTATTATATATCTTTTTAATTCTTTTAGCAATATAATGAGAGTTTGCAATAAAGAAATCGACTCTATTCGAGTTAATCACATCCCAAACTCTAATTTTATGCAAAATATATTTGGCGAAATAAGATTTTAATCCAGAAGTTAAATTCGCATTTGACAGATACTCATGATAAAAATCCCAAGCATATCTCATAGGCGAATGACAATAACAAATATGAAGTTGGTTATGATTTGTTAACACCCCCTTTGATACAGAAGAAGACGAACTTACAACCAAATCATAATTTCTCAAGTCAAATTGCTCTATAGCCATGGGAAAAAAAGGCAAATATCGTCTGTGGTTCCTTTTTGCTCCTGGAAAATTTTGAATAAAACTCGTATTAACAGGTTTTGATTTCAGAATTGATTTTTTATCGTCATAATTTAAGAAATCGATTAAAGCAAAATGCTCAAAATCATCATAGACATTGTTCATTGAATGAATGACCTTCTCTGCACCTCCATTTACATAATACCAATCATGAACTAAAGCTTTTTTCATTTCAAGACTTTTTTATTAATTCAAAAATACGGGATTCCATTTTTTCTGATGATACTTTCCAGTCATACTTTTTATAATCCCAATTAATATTTTTGGTGTCATTAAGAGTGTCTATTATTTTACTTTTTATGTCAGCTGAATCGTTGGGATTAAAATAAACAATAGAATCTCCACAAATTTCATTAAAGACAGGGAGATTAGAAGCACAAACCTTTTTTTTGTGAGCTAAAGCCTCAATAATGGGAATACCGAACCCTTCATATAAACTGGGATATACAAATATTTTGCAATTTTGGTATAACTCATTTAACTCAAAGTCATCAATATTTTCCATAAATTCAACCCCTTCTACCCCTTCATATTCCATTTTTTTAAAATTTGAAGATTTTTCACCAACAACATATAATTTTAAGTCAGGAATTTGTAAATCAGAATATGCTTGAATTAATCCTTTTAAATTTTTCCTTGGATTAAATGAAGATACTGTCAAGATGTAATCATGCTTAATATATTCCTTAACTTTTTGCGAAATTTTATTTTGATTATTTAATTTGGAGTAGTTTATAATATTACTACGAACTCCATTATAAATTACAGTTATTTTTTCCTTCGGGATCGAATAATTATTTCGAATCTCTTCCTTAGAAACATAACTTACTGTAAAAATATGTTTTGCTCTTTTGGCTATTAAAGGAATTAGCCAATTATAATAGGTCGAAAATCTTGAAGAAAACCATTCTGGATGCGTTTTAAATGCCAAATCATGCAAAGTTATAATTTGACTTTTTAAAATTACTGGTCCCGTATTACAAAATGATAATGCCACACCCTTTTTCTGGATAACATATAATGGAAATATTGTTTGCTCCCACAAATGACCACTTATAAATTTAGGTCCTATTTTCTTTACACCTAAAATACTTGCATATTCTTCTTGTATAATATTACATGGAGAAACAAACTCAATATTCAATTTTGATTTTACTAATTCTAAAGAAATTTCTATAGCAAATCTTTGTACTCCTGATATTGACTGAGTTAGAAATCTTGAGTTAACTATTATCATTAAATCTCTTTACGTTAAACAAAAACAAACTGCTAAAAAAAGCAAAGAACATAACACCATCAGATCTTGATAAAATGTTTTCTGTCAAAGAAACAAGTATAATAATTGAAATAAAATATAGATGTATTTGATTTACATTTTCAATTGCTATTCTCCAATGCTGAAATATTAAAATTAAGAATATAAGTAATCCTATAATACCTGAAGCAACAATAAAAAACAAAAATTGATTATGTGTATTATAATTATGCCATGTATATATCTTAGCTCCAATTTTATTATTATAGCAAGTATTTAATTCATCTTGAGAGTCACCAACCCCAACTCCAAACAATAGATTATCTTTCACAATAGATAACGCACAGGTATATATACCGTTCCTAACATTTACAGACGAATGATTATATGACTTTTCATTTTCCGTAGGCATTTCAAATTTATAATTAATAACCTCATCAACCCTTACCTTAAAAGGAGTTACACTGAAATAGCCTATTGTTAATAAAAAAATTGTCGTAGCTATAAAAAGTAATTGTTTTTTAATTTGGACTCTTTTCAATACAACCGCACTATAAAACCCCGCTATCACCAATGAAATTACTGGCATTCTGCTTGATATTATAAATAACCAAAACAACAAAACTCCACTAGCAATTAGAACACAAAATCCTATATTTTTTTTTGAACGAATTAAAATTAATCCTTGTTTCACTAGAAAAAATATACTAAAAACACCCCATAACCCTTGATAAGTAGGATGCGTATCTACTAATCTTAAAAGAAAACTTCTAAATCTTCTTGTTTTAATTACTGAAACAGTATTCTGATCTATAATAAGTTTATCACCAAGTCTATTACTTATAATTTCTTCTTTTGTTAAATCAGCTAATAATATATCTAAGTTAAAGAGAACACAAATTATTTGATAAAAAACTAATATTAGGACGGAAATGGAAAATCCCCATAGAATGCGATTTATCATTCTTTTTTCGATCCTCTCCTTGTTTAAATAAAAAATAATTGGAAAAATTACAAAAGGAAGGATTTGCGTTAAACGTCTTACTCCAACCTCTAGGTTTTCTGAATATAATAATGTTAAACAAAGACATACAAATGGTAATATTGAAAACAATAAATAAAGTAAGTATTTCTTGTTTAGATTATTTTCATATTTCTTTTTAAAATCAATATTTAAAAGACCAAAAAACACCCATGATATGGTAAGAATACTTCTCATTCCAAAAGTTAAAATTGGAAAGAGCCCTATTAAATAAGTAATTATTACATAGAAACTAAATATTATATTACTTTTAGGTGTCTTTAAAATCATTCTCAACTTTTAGATACATCATTGGTAATAATACAATAAAAGGAATTGCCTGAGTTAAGGTTATAAAAAAGCCAGCGAAAATAACACCAATAATCATTGCTCCTAATTTTAAGCTATGCTTCGATTTTTCAAAGAAAAACAGCAACCATAAAAAAATACCTATAATCCCTGTTGAGAATAGCATCAATAACCAATAGCTATCCAAAACAGCCTCTGCCTTTATAGTACCATCTCTAACTGCGGCTCCCATTTCCCCGATTGCTCCTCCAAATAAAGGGTTATATTCTATGTCTATTCTATTTAACCATACATCAAACCGAATCCAAATGGATTTCACCGATAAAATGTCAAATTGATTTAAGATTATAAAGAGTATGAATCCCAAAGGGATTAAGTATTTCCCCATTTTTAGGGTTCTTTTTAAATTCCTTTCATTACCTAAAAAATTAACGATAAAATAAATTATGAAAGCCAAAAATGCGCTTCTTGTAAATGAAGATACTAATAGAAACAGGGCTAAATATTTCTTTTTGGAAAATTCCTTGGTCCGATCCATTAATATATAAGTAAATAGCGCAAAATAGGCTAAGGCTCCAGAACTACCTACAATTCCTGGTGAACGCCAAAACCTACTAGCAAAATTGCTGATTTGAAATTTGTAAACATCATCTACTCCCCATTGATATCTTCCTACTAGCATCTTCATAAAATCTTCGGGACCTAGGTAATAAGTTAAAAAAACAAAAACTAAATTTAGAACTACAAATACGTGTAAACACTTTAAAATAATCTCAAATTGTCTCTTTGAAATCATTGTTTGGTTATAAATAAATGTTAGTATTACTAACATAAAAACCTCCCTAAAGGTCAGGTAAATACCTGACAAAGTATGGTTATTAAAAATTAATAATATAAATAGAAATATCGAGTATAAACTAACTATAAAATCGATTTGACTTATTTCCAGCCTCTTAATAGATTTTATTAAAAAAACAATCAGTATGAGTAGAAAAGATAACGGATGTAGTACTGATTTAAGTTCCCAAAAACCAAATATGTTAAAAAAGAAATAGGTTAAAACTCCCTGTGTGGAAAACACTTGGGTCAATATCCCTATAAACATTAAATGATTTAGATTTAGTTTCAATTGG
Organism: Mangrovimonas sp. ST2L15; assembly: GCF_001280515.1. Taxonomy (GTDB): domain Bacteria; phylum Bacteroidota; class Bacteroidia; order Flavobacteriales; family Flavobacteriaceae; genus Mangrovimonas; species Mangrovimonas futianensis. Next base: position 398,448 of record NZ_LBIQ01000030.1, read on the forward strand.
ATTAATTTAAAGACAATACCTTTTTATAGGCGTTGATATATTTATCAGTGATTGTTTTATTGTCAAATTGGTTTAAACTATTGTATATTTCAATCTTGTGCTTGTCTTCTGCAATAAATTCTAAAATAGAATTCATATTCAATTTCTTTACCGAATTCAATAATGGTATCAATTCGACAAGCCCTCCCTTTTCTGAAACAAAAACAGTTAATCCCATTTGGGCCGCTTCAATAACAACCCTACCAAAAGGTTCTTCCCATTGTGAAGGGACAATTAGTGCATCTAGTCCTTTATAGAACTCCATGGCATCCACAAAACCTACAAATTCAATTTTTTCATTGGTATAAAAAGATTTCAAGTAATCTACATAGTCACTTGAACCTCTTCCTGCTATTTTCAATTTCCAGTCTTGATTTTTCAAATTATCGGAACAAAAAATACCCAACAAGAGCTCGAGCCCCTTTGCCTCATTTAAGGCTCCTATATATCCAAAAACATTTTGCTTTTTTGTCTTGTTGCTTTTTTCTTTGACATCTATTACCGCATTATAAATATATTCTGTTGGAATATTCTTACTAAGACCTGAGTTCAAGTGTCTTGATACTACATATTTACTTATTCCGATAAAGCGATCTACATTTTTATTTATTTGTTTAAACTTCCAGTGACTCAAAATAGAACAATCTCTACATAATTTGTCACAGACCTTGCCATTTTTATACAAAGTATTCTTAAAACACATCAAATAATAGTCCCTTGCAGTGTGTATTATAGGATACTTTTTAGATTTTAGATAACTTAATAGTGAAGTTGAAAAGCCACTTAAATTATTTGTATGAATAATATCTGGTAATTCTTCTTTTAAAATTGCGTCAATATTTCTGTTATATAAAGAAAAGTAAGTATCAATGACATGCCAAAATGATTTTTTAAATTTTGAAACAGATTTGTTTTGAAATGGCCAATATATATTCCTATTAGCTAGATAATATACCTTTATGCCATTTACAATTTGAATTTTGTTTTTATTTGCAGCACTTAAGGATATAACAACTGCATTATGCCCTAATTGATGCAACCCCTCTGCTAATAATTGAACCGATTTTTCTGCACCACCCACAAAATGAGGTGCATAAAGTGTATTAATTAAGACTACCTTCAAAGGTTTTACCAAGATTGTTAGTTTTTGCATGCTTAATAGCCAACAAAAATATCTTAAAGTTTTGACTTAGCCCACAATTAAAAAAAAGAATGAAAGTAAAAATGGCAAGGTTAATTGAATACACCGCAGAATTCTTAGTCAAATACCTTTTCTCAAAAATCATTCGATTTCTAATGGTATAATATATTCTAAACCTAGAGCCTTTACTTATAGTTTGAAAAACCGTTTGGGATGTACTATTTACACTCCATGATTTATCAATATCCCTAACTTTACTGTTAAGTAATAAAATGATTTTTTTACTCATTTTGGTAATACGGTAACTCCAGTCATGGTCATCCGAATACAAATAAAACTCCTCGTCAGGAAACCCTATGTCATTTATTAATGACTTGTGAAAAAACATGCCTCCATATGGTGCATAAGCAATTCTCCCAGATGTGATCTTACTGTTTAAAGATTCTCGTTTCTTAAATGGTTTTTTTAATTTCTCCATTAAACTGAATCCATAGAAACTATTTGGTTTACTCAGTACCAAATTTGGGTTCTCACTGAGTATTGCTGTCTTATATTGATAACGATCTGGCCTGTAAGATAATAAACAAGCCGTTTCATTATCTTTTCTTACCCAATAACTATGTATATTTTCAAGAGCGCCTTCTTCAGGCTCGTTATCATCATCAAGTAACCAAATATACTCATGCTCTGATTTTTGAAAAACATACTTTAGACCAATTTTAAATGCTTTTGCAGAACCTTCATTAACCGTATTCCAGATAACATGTAAATTAGGGCTATACTTCGTTTGAAAGTTTTGTAACAAAACTTTACTCTCATTTTCTGAATTATTATCTACAACAACAACTTTGGATACCCTCTCTTTAAAACAAGTCTCAATTACTCTTTTTAGTAAATGAAATCTATTTGAATATGTAACTATAATTACAGTTGTATTTAACATAAATTATTCCCAAGCCTTTATTTTTTTACCTAAAACCTTTTCTAATTCATTGATGTCCTCAACAAAGAACCTATTCTTAATCAAATCACGATCATATGGAATTTTCTTTTCAGAATCATTTAGCAACTTTAAGTTCTTTTTATAAACAAATTGTTTTAAAACAACTCTCAAGTTTTTGGGCAGTACTTGTTTCAAAAAATCCTTGATTTTAGATGGTGTATTTAAAAATTTTGAGACCCAAAGAAATTTTGCTTTCTCAGCGGGGTTACTTTTTAAATCCAAATTCAATTCCTGATGATTTACACCTAAAAATTCCTGTATTTCATTTATTACGATCTCTTTATTAGCCAAAAACTCTTCAAATATAAAAACCCTCACATTGTCTTTAGGGAATTGTTTATAAATGTATTTTAGAGTTCCTGAGTATTGCCCTCTGGATATATAACCAAAATGGTTTTTTTCAAAATGACCAAGTTCTTCAGACTCATAATCTTTATGATATTTTGGACTTGAAAGCCGCAATGGTTCATTTTCAAGAGCATCTAAAAAATCAAACTCTTCATACCCCCTTTTTTTACTCATTAAATAATGAGAAAAAGCTCTTTTAACAGGGTCTCTCAATAAAAAGATAATTTTAGTATCTGCTCCAAAACAATCTAAGATCCGGTCAATAGACCTATTTTCAATTTGTAAGTTAGGGTTAATATTTCCAATACACTTTTCATCGTTAAAAGTTTTGAAATAAGTCTCAAAATAATATTTTAGACCCTTAGCATACACTTCATTTACATCAAAAAAATGAGCCTCTTTTTCAATCGGCAAGTAAATTTCAGAATGCTGTTTTAAAATATCATGTAAAAGTGTTGTGCCTGCTTTTTGTGCTCCAATACAAAAAAAATGGACTTTATTCATTCTCTAATTCTAATTATTTTACCCGGTACTCCTCCTACTATTCCATTTCGAGGAACATTTTTAGTTACCACCGCATTTACAGCAATAATAGCACCTTCTTCTATTGTGACTCCTTTGTTAATAACTATACCGTGTCCTACCCAAAAATTATCTTTAATTGTAATAGGATCTGTAATAATACCTTGTTGTGTCATAGGCTTATTTAGATCCTTAAAGTCAAGGTCTGTATCTCTAATTGATACTGAATCTGCAATCATAACATTTTTTCCAATCAAATGGTTTGACATCAAAATAATACTCTATACTGGATCCCGCACATTTAGGAATATGTAAAAAAATGACTTTATGTTTATGACTTATCATTTGAATAATGGTATTGATAGTATTCCCGTAAACTTTCTGGCAAAATAGACTTTAGTTATATTTTCTAACGCAATAACCAAACTGGTGGCTGTTGCCGCTCCAATAGCACCAAATTTTTGTATTAAAATAAAATTCAAAAAAATATTAAAAATAGCATATCCAGTAGAAATGTAGCTATGAACTTTTCCAAACCCGCATAATATCAATAGTAACCCCGAACACCCAGTGCTAATATTAATTAATTGCCCTAAACCAAGAATAATTAAAATATTATAAGCTTCTTTGAACTCCACTCCCCAAAGCCCTAATATAGGTTTACCTAATAAAATGAATGCAAATAAAAATAAGATTCCAATAGGAACTAAAAATAAGGTAACTCTTTGAACCAAAACTTGTAAGTCACTTTTCTTATTAAGTTCATAAAATGAAGCTATTTTGGGTGCTAACGACGAATTTGAAACTTGTAAAAAAAACAAAACAAATAACGCTAATCTAGAAGCAACACTGTATAGTCCAACTTCTGCAGAATCACTTAACCAGCCTAACATAATAACATCTGTTGAAGTAGATATAATAACCATCGAAGAGACCAATAAAAGTGGTAACGAATCTTTTAGAATAGAAGGGTCATACACTCTTTTATAGTTCTTTTTCCGAAACAACTTATGCCAATATGCTCTAGCCGAAAAAAAAGTTACTACCTTACCAAGAGCGTAGAGCAAAATAATATTAAGAATGGTAATTTCTACAGCAAAAATCCAATAAATTATTAATCCTATTCCTATTATTACTGAAGTTAAAACCTCCTTGAGCAAATTACTTTGCCAAACTTTGCGATATCCATTAATACCACTCGCATATATTTGTCCTATCGTTTGAGGAAGTATTGCACAAAACATAATTAGGAGGGGAGTATAGATGAACTCTGATTCAAAAATTTGTTCAGCTAAATATCTAGAGCTTAAAATACCTAGAACTATAACAGTAAATGACGAAAACAGGCCTATAATAACACTTGAATAAATATTATTATTAATTGAACTGAAATCTCTTTGGCTTACTCCAACAGATATGTTTTTAACGAGAACATTATCCAATCCGAGAGTTGAAAATACCATAAGAATTGTTATAATTTGATTAATTAGGTTGATATTCCCTAATCCTTCAGGTCCCAAAGTCTGACCAATAAAAATACTTACCAACAGTCGTGCAATTATCCCAAAAATTTTTACAATCATAGAATAATAACCCTTACTAAATACTTCTTTTGTATGGATATCTAAATTACTTAGCCTTTTCTTCAATCTTATGGGCATAAAAACGTATAACAATCAAATATTCAAAACTAAAAATTATATTCGATTTGATTTTTTAAAAAAGAAAACGGTAATTAACTTAATGAAGCTAATTCTTAGAAAGAATTAAATACTGTAATATAATAGCTATTCTCTTTTCCTCAGTAATTGATATTTTTAATGACTTTGAGATATGTATTCAAAAAATATTTAATTAATTAATGGCTAGACAATTAACGCTAAAATATCACACCACCATCCCGGCAGCCACAGTTTCATTAGTTGCATCATCAACCAAAATAATACTTCCAGTCGTTCTATTCTCTCTATATGAATCCACCATCAAAGGTTGGGTAGTACGTAGTTTTACTTTACAAATATCATTCATGGTCAACTCCTTGTCATCTTCTTTTCTTTCCAAGGTATTGATATCAATTTTATAGACAACTTCTTTAATCATCGCCTTTTGGTCATTTGAAGTGTGTTTTACAGTGTATTTTGCTCTTGGCTTAGCCGGACTGTTATTCAACCAACAAAGCATTACCTCGATGTCCTGACTAGCCTCAGGCTTATTGTTTGAGCGAACGATCATATCTCCACGACTAATGTCTATATCATCTTCTAAAGTAATGGAAACCGACATGGGCGCAAAAGCTTCATTTACGGCACTATCAAAGGTATCTATTGAACGGATTTTGGAAGTAAATCCAGATGGCATCACTGTGACCTCATCACCAGGTCTAAAAACACCACTCGCAACACGTCCTGCATAACCTCTATAGTCCCTAAATTCTCCTTGCTGCGGTCTTAAAACCGTTTGAACAGGGAAACGCGCATCTACTTTATTGATATCACTACTTATGTGCATGGTTTCAAGGGTATGTAAAAGAGGTGCGCCTTGATACCAATCCATATGCTCAGATCTGTTCACCACATTGTCTCCCAACAAAGCAGAAATAGGAATAAATCGAACGTCTTTTACCATCATTTTAGAGGAAAACTCTTCAAATTGCTCAATCACTTTTTGATAAGCATCTTCCTGAAAATCAACTAAATCCATTTTGTTGATACACACTATCACATGGGGGATTTGCAATAAAGAGGCAATAAAGGAATGCCTTCTGGTCTGCTCAATAACTCCATGTCTGGCATCGACCAAAATAATGGCAGCATTAGCTGTTGAAGCCCCTGTTACCATGTTTCTGGTATATTGAATATGTCCAGGCGTATCGGCTATAATAAACTTACGCTTTGGTGTGGTAAAATATCTGTAAGCCACATCAATGGTAATTCCTTGTTCCCGTTCATCTCTTAATCCATCTGTAAATAACGCCAAATCAACGCCTTCATGACCTTTTTTCTTACTCGTGTTCTCAATGGCCTCAAGTTGGTCTTCAAAAATGGACTTTGAATCATATAACAACCTACCGATTAAGGTACTTTTCCCGTCATCAACACTCCCTGCAGTTGTAAATCTTAATAATTGGTTATTGTCTAACATATATTTTTATTAGTAGTACTATAATTGAATTATAGAATAATTGATGTTTAATTTAAAAATACCCTTGACGTTTACGGTCTTCCATAGCGGTTTCAGAACGCTTGTCATCACTTCTGTTCCCTCTTTCTGTTTGTCTCATAGCGGAAACTTCATTGGCAATCTTTTCAACGGTATCTGCATCGCTTTCAATACCACCTGTAATAGTAATATCTCCTAAAGTTCTAAAACGTATCTTCTTGACGACTATTTCTTCTGTCTCTTCAAGCATTAAAAATTCTGAATTGGGTATCCAAGAATTGTTTCTCCAAACACACTCTCTTTCATGAGCAAAGTATAAGGATGGTATTTGAATGTTTTCCCTTTTTATGTAATTCCAAACGTCCATTTCAGTCCAATTACTGATAGGAAATGCTCTAAAGTGTTCTCCTTCAAAATGCTTGCCATTGAAAATATTCCAAAGTTCTGGACGTTGGTTTTTAGGATCCCATTGTCCAAAATCATCTCTATGTGAAAAGAAACGTTCTTTTGCTCGTGCCTTTTCTTCATCTCTTCTTCCTCCACCTATGGCACAATCTACTTTATGTGTTTCTATGGCATCCAATAAGGTAGTTATCTGAAGTGCATTTCTGGTTGCGTTCTTTCCTCTTTCTTCTGCTACTCTCCCTTGATCAATTGATTCCTGTACAGAGCCTACAATCAAATTGACACCCAACTCGTCAATCAAATCATCACGAAATTTAATGGTCTCAGGGAAGTTGTGTCCCGTATCCACATGCATTAAAGCAAAAGGAATTTTACTAGGGTAAAATGCCTTTCTGGCTAAATGCGTCACTACTATCGAATCCTTTCCTCCAGAAAAAAGAATAACCGGATTTTGAAATTGAGCCCACACTTCACGCAATACAAATATCGCTTCACTCTCTAACTCGTCTAAATAATTTAAATAATACTTACTCATGATTGCCTTGACAATTTTGGCGTTATAAATTCAATAATCCTAATGACTGCTTCGTCAACAGATTCTTTTTCCGTTTTTATTTCAATATCGGGATTTTCTGGGGCCTCATAAGGGGCAGAGATTCCAGTCATATTTTTTATTTCACCGGCTCTTGCCTTCTTGTAGAGTCCTTTCACATCCCTTCGTTCACATTCCTCAACACTGGTGTTGATGTAAACCTCAACAAAGTTAACATCTTTGACGATTCTTCTTATGTTATCACGGTCTTTTTTATAGGGCGAAACAAAAGCCGCCAAAACCACCAACCCAGCATCTACCATCAAACCTGCCACTTCTGCAATTCTGCGAATATTTTCAGTTCGATCTTCTGGAGAAAAGCTTAAATCATTATTAATTCCCTTTCTAATGTTATCACCATCAAGAGTATAGGTTTTAATTCCCTTTTCAAATAGTTTTTGCTCTACAACGTTAGCAATTGTCGACTTCCCTGATCCCGAAAGTCCTGTGAACCACAATAAAAAAGAGTTATGTTTATTCGATGTCCTGCGATCTTCTTGAGACACCTGATATGAGTGGGGTATAATGTTCTCCTTCATTTCTTATTTCTTTATTAATCAACCTCTCGGTTAGGAAGTCCAAAATTGATGCGATACCAAATTCTTTCATGAAAATAGTATAAAGTCATTTTAGTTAGAACTTCAGCAAGACCTATTTTTAAACCAGCCATAGGATTTCCAGAAATAATCCAAGCTAAGGTCATAGTATCTATGGTCCCTATCATTCTCCAAGTAATGGTTTTAGCAATATGTCGTTTCTTGCTTTCCAAACGTCTCCCATCTTTTGAAAGATTGATTTTAAACCAAACTCTTTCATGCAGATAATAAAGGATAGATTTGGTGGTTACCTCAGCAAAACCTATTTTCAATCCTGTCAAAGGATTTCCTGTTATTAACCAAGAAAGCAGAATGGTATCTAATGTTCCTACCAATCGCCAAGTGATGGTTTTTGCAATATGTCGTTTATAGGAAACGTCTGCCATAAACTATCTACTCACCAAAAAATAACTGTTCAACAAGTTTTCTTTATTGTACTGTAAAGGTTTATCCGTTTCCTTAGAAATAACCTGTAAGCCAACAGCATTACATATGGCCTGACCTGCTGCTGTGTCCCACTCCATAGTAGGAGCGTATCTTGGGTAAACATCAGCATTCCCCTCTGCCACCAAACAGAATTTTAAAGAACTACCTTTGGAGACAATCTCGACATCCTTGCCTTCATTTTTAAGACACTCGACAAAGTCTAATGTATCCTGATTCATATGGGAACGACTCCCTACAACTTCAATTTTATTTGACTTTTCAGTCTTTGGACTTAAGGCTCTAGCCTTTATCATTATTTCCTCAAAAGAAACATCATGAGAGTCAAGCTCAACTTTAAAGGCTTCCTCTTTAGTCACATCAGCAAAATATAACGATTTTACAGCTGGGACATAGATTACCCCCAATTGTGGTTTCCCCTGTTCTACCAAGGCTATATTAACAGTAAATTCGCCATTACGCTTTATAAATTCTTTGGTCCCATCTACTGGATCAACCACCCAACAAGTATCCCATGTTTTCCTTACAGCATAGTCCACTTGTTTATTTTCTTCACTTATGATTGGAATTTCGGTTGGTATTAAAAATGAATTGATGATATCATTTGATTGTTTATCAGCTTCTGTTAAGGGAGATTTATCATCCTTATATTCCACATCAAATACAGAATCATAGACTTCCATAATTCTTTCACCCGCCTTTAAGGAGGCTTCAATAGCTATTTTTAAATGATTATTTATTGACATACCAATCATATACTTTTTTAATTCCGTCCTTTAATTCAATTTGATGTTTCCATCCTAGGCCATTCAGCTTAGAGACATCTGTTAATTTTCTCATGGTTCCATCAGGTTTTTCAGAGTTAAAAACCAACTCTCCGTCAAAACCAATAATTCCTTTTATTGTTTCTGCCAGTTCCTTTATAGATACTTCCTTACCAGTTCCAATATTAATATGGGTATTTCTGATTTCCTTAGCTCCCTCTGAATAGGTATCTTCAAAATTTCTATTTTCCATTATAAAAACACAGGCATCAGCCATGTCCTTTGACCACAAAAATTCCCTCATTGGCTTTCCTGAACCCCAAATCTCTACACTTTTTTCGCTAATACCAAATTTTGATAGATAGGATTTTGCCTCTTCAATAGAATCCATTTTCAAATCATTTAAAACTTCCTCAATATTTCCGTCATTAAGAAGTTTAGCTAAATGGATTTTACGTATCAAGGCCGGCAAAACATGAGATTTTTCCAAATCAAAATTATCATTTGGCCCATATAGATTAGTTGGCATAACCGAAATAAAATTAGTGCCATACTGAATGTTATAACTTTCACACATCTTTATCCCAGCAATCTTAGCAATGGCGTAAGGCTCATTGGTATATTCTAGAGGATCTGTTAGCAAGTAATCTTCCTTCATGGGTTGTGGGCAATTCTTTGGATAAATACAAGTACTTCCCAAGAACAATAATTTCTTAACTCCATGAACATAACTTTGATGAATCACATGATTCTGAATCATCATATTATCATAAATAAATTCAGCTCTATACACATTGTTGGCTATTATTCCACCAACTTTTGCAGCTGCTAAAAAAACGTATTCCGGCTTTTCGGTTTCAAAAAATTGCTCGACCCTTTCTTGGTTGGTTAAATCTAGCTCAGCATGGGTTCGAGTAACGATATTGGTATAGCCTTTGTTTTTTAAATTCTCAAGAATAGCGCTACCTACAAGTCCTCTATGGCCTGCAACATAAATCTTTGAATTCTTGTCCATAGACTAATTATTCGAAATAGTTATTGATTCGGTATCCACCTTCTTGAAGGTATTGCTGCTTCTGCATCAATATAAGATCACTTTGCATCATATCCTCAACTAAAGCAGGTAAATCATATTGAGGCACCCAACCAAGCTTTTCCTTGGCCTTTGTTGCATCTCCAATTAATAAATCTACTTCTGTTGGGCGGTAGTATTTTTTGTCAACAGCAACAACTTCTTTTCCAATTTCCAGTTGATAATCTGGATTAGAGCAAGATTTGATATATCCTTTTTCCTCTGATTCTTCTCCTTTAAATTCCAATTCAACCCCAATATGAGCAAAACACATTTTCACAAAATCCCTAACGGTTGTTGTTTTCCCAGTAGCGATTACCCAATCTTCAGCTTCCTCTGCTTGAAGAATCATCCACATCATTCTGATGTAATCCTTGGCATGTCCCCAATCGCGTTTCGCATCCAAGTTTCCTAAATACATTTTATCCTGTAACCCTAAAGCAATTCGAGAAGTAGCTCTCGTGATTTTTCTGGTTACAAAAGTTTCTCCTCTTATGGGTGATTCATGATTAAATAAAATCCCATTGCAAGCATACATTCCGTAGGCTTCTCGGTAGTTAACAGTTATCCAATACGCATACATTTTGGCAACAGCGTAAGGGCTTCTAGGATAAAAAGGTGTGGTTTCTGTTTGAGGAACTTCCTGCACCTTTCCATATAACTCTGAAGTTGAAGCTTGGTAAATTCGTGTCTTCTTTTCCAATCCCAAAATTCTAATAGCTTCTAATATCCTTAGTGTTCCAATTCCATCAGCATTAGCCGTATATTCTGGGGTTTCAAAAGAAACGTGAACATGGCTCATAGCTGCCAAATTGTAAATCTCATCGGGTTGAACCTCTTGGATTATTCGAATTAAATTGGTACTATCTGTTAGATCTCCGTAATGAAGAAAAAAGTTCCTGTGCTCTTCATGAGGGTCTTGATATAAATGATCTATTCTATCGGTATTGAACAAAGATGATCTTCTTTTAATACCATGTACAATGTAATCTTTCTTTAAAAGAAATTCACTTAAATAGGCTCCATCTTGTCCAGTAACCCCCGTAATTAATGCTACTTTTTTACTCATTTTATTTGATTAATAACTTTATATAAACTATCCCTCCAATAAGGGATTTCAATATTCATTTGTTTTTTGATTTTGGCTTTATCCAAAACACTAAAGCTAGGTCTTTTTGCCGGAGTTGGATAAGCTTCTGAAGGAATATTTCCAACTTTTATTTTATCATTCCCCTGAATGTCAAAAATCGCCTTAGCGAAATCATACCAACTAGCAACACCTTCATTACTGAAATGATAAATGCCATATTGCTCTGAATTATTCTTTATAACATCTAAAAGCACAATTGCTAAATCTCCTGCATATGTAGGCGTTCCTACTTGATCTCCCACCACATTCAATACTTCTCGGTCCTCCCCTAATTTCAACATCGTTTTTAAAAAGTTATGCCCGTATTCCGAATATAACCAAGAGGTCCTTATAATGAAATGCTCTTTTAATTTGGCTTGAATTTCAAGTTCTCCTTGAAGCTTTGAATACCCATAAACTCCAAGTGGATTTGTTTGAGCTTCTTCGGAATAAGGAATAGACTGGCTACCATCAAAAACAAAATCGGTTGAAATATGAATGAGTTTTGACTTATGTACTTGGCATGCCATCGCTAAATTTTCAGCTCCAAAAGCATTAATTTCATAAGCCATTTTCTCATCACTTTCAGCCTTATCTACGGCAGTATAGGCCGCACAATTGACACACCAACTTATTTGATTTGTTTGAAAAAAATCCAAGACATTTTGCTTATTTAAAATATCAAGATCTTGAACATCTGTAAAACAAAATTCAAAATCTGAATAGGAAGCTTGAAGATCTTTGATACATTGACCCAATTGCCCGCTAGCTCCTGTAATTAGTACCTTATTCTTCATTTAAATATGCTTCAAAAGTTGGTAAAACAAGATCCTTTTCTGATAATTGTGCCTGTTCCAAAGGAAATTCCCAATCAATGTTCAATGATTTGTCATTGTATATAATGCCGCCTTCTGATTCTTTATTATAAAAATTATCGCACTTATAAGAAAAAATAGCGGTGTCACTAAGCACTATAAAACCATGTGCAAAACCTCGAGGAACAAAGAACTGTTTTTTATTTTGACCAGATAATTTTACGGAAACATATTCCCCAAAAGTCTCTGAGTTTTTTCTTAAATCAACAGCTACATCCAACACTTCTCCTTGGATTACCCGAACCAATTTGGCTTGGGCAAAAGCCCCATTTTGAAAGTGTAAGCCCCTTAAGACTCCTTTAGCAGAGAGAGACTCGTTATCTTGAACAAATTTTACCTCTGCACCAATAGTCTCATTAAATTTTTCTTGGTTAAACGATTCAAAAAAATAGCCTCGTTCATCCTCAAATATCTTTGGTTCAATAACGAAGCATCCTTTTAATTTAGTTTCCTTTCCTATCACCCCTCTTTATGTTTAAGAAGTCCTAACAGATTTTTACCATACCCACTTTTCATTAAGGGCTCTGCCAAATCTTTAAATTCCTGTTCCGTTATAAATCCCATTTCAAAAGCTGCTGCCTCGATAGATCCTATTTTCAATCCTTGACGCTCCTCAATCACTTCAACAAATTGAGAGGCTTGCATTAGGGATTGAAAAGTACCCGTATCTAACCAAGCCGTCCCTCGGTCCAAAATACTCACATGCAAATTACCTTGCTCTAAATAGGCTTTATTGATATCAGTAATTTCCAATTCACCACGGTGACTGGGTTTGATATTCTTTGCAATTTGAACAACTGAGTTATCATAAAAATAAATCCCCGGAACCGCAAAATTGGATTTTGGGTTTAATGGTTTCTCCTCAATAGAAATGGCTTGTCCTTCATCATCAAATTCAATAACCCCGTAACGCTCCGGGTCGTGAACGCGATAAGCATATATGACCCCTCCATTAGGGTCATTGTTGCTTTGAAGTAGGCTAGAAAGACCAGTTCCATAGAAAATATTATCTCCCAATATTAAGGCTACCTTATCATTTCCAATAAAATCAGCTCCAATAATAAAGGCTTCAGCCAACCCATTTGGAGCTTCCTGAACCGCATATTCAAATCTACAACCATACTTCTTACCATCTCCCAATAAATCTTGAAAAAGAGGTAAATCTTTAGGTGTAGAAATAATAAGGATTTCCCTTATTCCAGAATATATAAGTGTAGACAACGGATAATATATCATCGGTTTATCATACACGGGCATCAATTGTTTGCTTACCGAGAGAGTTAAAGGATGTAATCTAGTACCAGAACCACCGGCTAATATGATTCCCTTCATGATTGATATTGCTTTTCGTAATACGTTTGATATGCTCCACTAGTCACATGGTTCAACCATTCTTGATTAGATAAATACCAATCTATGGTTTTTGAAAGCCCCTCCTCAAATGTCACTGATGGCTCCCATCCTAATTTCTCATTGATTTTGGAAGCATCAATAGCATATCGTAAATCATGTCCAGGCCTATCTTTAACATAGGTTATTAATTCTTCAGAAGTTCCATTGGCATTACCCAATTTTTCGTCCATTTGCTTGCAGAGCAATCTTACCAAATCAATATTCTTCCACTCATTGAAACCTCCTATATTGTAGGTTTCTCCATTTTCGCCTTCATGAAAAACCAAATCAATAGCCCTAGCATGATCTATGACATAAAGCCAATCTCTTGTGTAATTACCATCACCATAAACTGGTAATGGTTTTTTATTGATAATATTATTGATAAATAAAGGAATTAACTTCTCAGGAAATTGATTCTGTCCGTAGTTGTTGGAACAATTTGAAATTACATAAGGCAAATCGTAGGTTTCCCCATAAGCTCTAACAAAATGATCTGAGCTCGCTTTAGAAGCCGAATATGGTGAGTTTGGAGAATAAGGTGTAATTTCAGTGAACAAGCCGCTTTCCCCAAGTGTTCCATAAACTTCATCTGTGCTTATATGATAAAATCGTTTTCCATCAAAATCATGCTCCCAAATGCCCTTGAAAGCATTTAAAAGATTTAAGGTCCCGATAATATTTGTTTTCACAAAAGCCAACGGATCCTTTATAGATCTATCCACATGCGATTCAGCTGCTAAATGAATAACGGAATCAAACTGATATTGTTTAAATAATTTATTGATAGATTCCTCATCATTGATATCGGCCTTAAGGAAGTGGTAGTTCTCTTCTTCTTCAATATCTTTTAAATTCTCAAGGTTTCCGGCATAAGTCAAACTATCCAGATTATAAATTTGATATTCAGGATACTTGTTTACAAACAATCTCACAACGTGAGACCCTATAAAGCCCGCTCCTCCTGTAATTAGGACATTATTTTTATTCATAGGCTTTAGCAAATTTTACCAATCTAGAAGTTAAATAAATGACACATAACATAAGAAATGCCAAAACGGGAAAGATCAGAGCATATCTATTATACCAATCAGATGTTTTATTCCCAACGTATTGAAATTCAGAAATGACATCAAAAAACACATCTTCTTCTACCTTTCTTTCTTCTAAGCTTTTCAATGTATTTCTTAACTCTATTTCTTTATTCAATAAATCATATTCTCTAGTATTTGATCTATCCTTGCTAAGTGAAAGTCCTTCGCCCAAAATAAGTTCAGTACTAGTAGATTTGGAATCTTCTTCTAAAACATTGATATAAATTCTTTGTAGAGAGTCCACCTTAGCCAATTGTTCCAAAATGTTATTCTTTTGAATCGTTATTAGGGAATCCCTTTTTCTTTTCTTAGTCTCAGTGTATTCATTAGTAAATGCATTATTTAATCCCTTTTCCAATTTCGGAAAAATATCCTGTCTTAAAGAAAAAGCTTCGATTTGAAAAATACTGCCGGAATAAACACTTCTATTTTCTATATACTCCTCATAGGAAATCGTCGATGCTCGAGTACTATCCAAAGACCTAATAAAGCTATCATATTCTTTTATTCTTTCATTTTCAGTTTCTGGACCTGGGCTAATTTCAAAACTTAAAACTTCTTGAGCCTCTTCTTCACTTAAATCAAAGAAGTTTGAAAAAGTTGCATAGTCCTGATTGTCAATAAGAGCATTATAATAATTGATGTTAGTAACCAATTGATATTTTGAGTCAAAATAAGGTCTGACTAACATGGATGAAGAATAAACATCTGGAGATATTTTCTCCAATGCAAAACCCAACACTCCAGCTATGACCATTGTCACAACAATAATTTTAAAATTGACAATTATTACCTTCAGAGCATAAATAATAACAGAAAAAATTGCCTTAAAAATAGAGCCTATAAACTTGAACAATCTATTAAAGGCATCTCCTATAAGTTTAAATAATTGTCCTAAATCAACCTCTTCTGTCGATTGGTTGTTTGATGAATTTTCGTTCATTAGTTGATCGTTAATTTAATATTTGGTGCAAAATTTTTCTTGTTATTAAATAGGTTGGCTTAACCCCTGTAGTTCCCAAACCTCCTGAAGCCAAAGTACTTCCTGTTTCCAAGGGATTATCACTGGCATAATAGGCATATCTCACCTTAACATTTGGATTGATACTACCCCTAACTTTGGAAGCTGATTGAATGGCTTTTTGATAGTGAGCTCCTTCCATTTCCAATCCAATGACATTCCATGTAGAATTGTAAAAAAACCTCAAAATGTCCCTGTTTTGAAGAGAGGTACCTAAAACAGTAATCATAGTGCCTTCAAAAACATCAATTCCTTCTCCTTCTAAATCTGATTTTTTCAATTCATTCTCAAAAGGATAATTATCGGCTGTACCTTCGAAAATATGAGCTGAAGGAATCATTATATCACCTTTACCGCCTTCTAAAATACCTGCTTTTCCCATGATGGATATAGACTGAACATCAAGATGCTTTTTCTTGCCATTTGGGCTATAAGGCTTCAGCAATTCATCAATTGTCTCATAAGCCTGCTCTCCAAAAGCATAATCCATCACTAAAATAACAGGTTTATCCTTTAGTATTTTTTCTTCATCTACAGAGATATCCCCATGAGAAAAATCCATTTGAGATGTATCAAATAATTGTACATCAATATTGGTTCCAGAAGTATCTTCTATATATATCATTCCTTTTTGCAACGCTTCCTTGAAGATTTTATTGCGTAAGGCTTTGTTTTCATTTTTACTGATGTCTTCATAAATTTCAAAAACACCCTTTTTTGCCATGAGTGATTTCAAGGCTGAAGGCGCAAAACATACATTCATGACACTATGCATATTCGCACTAATTATATGAATTGGCCTATCCAATAGTCCTTTTGAGAACATCACTTCCTTGATACGATCTGCCCATATTTCTCCGTGTATATGATGTCCCAATCGCTCTCTCAATACTGGACTGAAAGTAATGGTTCGTTTATTACCATTGATTTGTTCTTTAATGGCTAGTTTTCCTAACCAATAAACGATTTGCAACAATCGTTCAGGTTTGCCATCCATCGCAAACTTGTCGTATACGGCCAGTAATTCCTTAAAAGTTCTACCCAAAATATTAGCGGTGTGGGTAATGGCCACTTCCCGTTCTTCCTGAGTTAACTTTTTCTTTGATAAAACGGCCTTTTCCAACTTTACCCAATCTCTAGTTGTATTGCCACTTTCATCAATGAGAACACGCTTACTTATTTTATGAGACTCAACAAATAAAAAGGTTAAATGAGTTAAAATATCATAAATTTCAGAGCGGCCACGAGTGATTTCAATGTTCATTTGCTCCTCATCAATCCGGTAACAATTACGTCTTCGTTTGGGAGGAATTATGGGTTTAAAATGAGAATTGGCATAACCCTCATCACTCGTAAGGTTAATATAAGAACATTCTTCAATCCCATAAGGGAGCCTTTCTATCACATATAACAATCCCTGTAATTCAGCTTTCTCATCTCCAATAGATCCATAAATCTCAGGTCGTAATAACAACAGAGCCTCCCTAAGGGTCTCTCCAGACACTCCCATTGGTTTATAAAACCCTCTATTGAAAAGATGTCTCATAGTGATGTACATCCTTTCAATGGCATTGGAACTCTCCTGAGCCCTAGTTCGTTCGTGCTGATTTAACTTACTCATAATGAATTTTGGAACGCAAATATAACACTATTTAACCAATATGAATTCTTCAAGAGCATCTGCAATTTTACGATCATTGGATAGTCTAGGAATTTTATTTTGTCCCCCCAACTTTCCTATGGATTTCATGTAATCTTGAAAACCATTTTTCTTGATTGGCCTAATAACCAAAGGCTTTAGCACCTTTCCAACGATTAAATCATAATAATAGCTGTTTTGATTTTGTAACGCCAAATCTATTTTTGATGAAATTACTTCCAGATTGGCAGGAAGCTTCTCAAACTCTATAAACCATTCATGGTATGGTAATCCTGCAGTCGGGTTAATTTGAGGAGCCACTGTAAATTCAGTGACTTCTATTTGATGAGCATCCATGGCCTCGTTGAGGGCATACTCTACTTCCTTCCCAATAACATGTTCACCAAAAGCGGAGATAAAATGCTTTATGCGGCCTGATACAATGACCCGATAAGGTTTTATGGAAGTAAATTGAACTGTGTCTCCAATATTATAGGCCCACAATCCAGCATTGGTAGAAATCAACATAACATAATTGACTCCTATCTCAACATCTTTTAACGTTAATCTTTTTGGGTTCTCATCAAAAAATTCATCAGCTTTTACAAATTCATAGAATATTCCAGAATCCAATAATAACAACATCCCCCTTTCTCCCTGTTTATCCTGATAAGCAAAAAAGCCTTCACTGGCAGGGTATAATTCGATACTATCGACTTTTCGGCCAATAAGATTTTCAAATTTCGTTCGGTAAGGTTCATAATTAACCCCTCCAAAAATAAACAGGTTAAAGTTTGGAAATACTTCACCAACCTTCTTCCCTGTTTTTTCTATGATCCTTTCAAAATACATCTGTACCCAAGAAGGAATTCCTGAAATTATGGTCATATCCTCAGGAAGTGTTTCTTCTACTATGGCATCCACTTTGGTTTCCCAATCTTCAATACAATTGGTCTCCCAACTAGGCATTCTATTCTTCTGCAAATATTTTGGCACATAATGAGCAACTATCCCTGAAAGACGTCCTAACTGAATACCATTCTTCTCATCCAAAATGGGACTTCCTTGTAAAAAGATCATCTTGCCATCAACAAAAGCTGTATTTCCAGTTTCTGCCACATACATCAGAATAGCATTTCTTGCGGCCTCCACATGAAATGGCATGCTTTCCTTTGTTATAGGGATATACTTAGCCCCAGATGTAGTTCCAGATGTTTTGGCAAAATAAAGGGGCTTGCCTTTCCAAAGTACATTTTCTTCACCTGCAACAACTCTCTCTACATAAGGTTTTAAAGCCTCATAATCTCTTATAGGCACCCTATTTACAAAATCTTCATGGCTTTTAATCGTCCCAAAATCATGATCTTTTCCAAAAGCAGTTTTCTCTGCTTTTTTTATAAGCTCAAAGAAAACTTTCTCCTGGGTTTCAATCGGGTTCATGGCCCATTTTTGTACAGACTTATGGACTCTTTTGGCAAATGGCTTAACTAAGGCAGCTTTTAATGAAAACATTAATTAAAATCGATAAAATTGGTTGGATTGATCGGGTAGCCATCTTTCCACAGTTCAAAATGTAGGTGAGGTCCCGAACTTAACTCACCTGTATCTCCAATTGTTGCAATAACCTCTCCTGATTTAACCAACTCACCTTGGGTCTTGTTTAGTGAAGAGTTATGCTTATAAACAGATATTAATCCATTCCCGTGTTCAATAATCATGACGTAACCCGTCTCTGCTGTCCATTCAGCAAAAATAACTGTTCCATCTGCCGTTGCTTTAATTGGTGTGTTTTCTGGAGCAATGACATCTATAGCGTAGTGCTTTTCATCAAAATTATACTCCTGTGAAATGGACCCACTTATAGGAGGGAACAGCACAAAATTAATCGTTGAAGTGGCAGTTTCAAACAAATTGTATTTGTCTTCTTTCTCAACTTTTAAACGTAGTAAAGAATCCTCTTTGGAAGGTTTCAAATTAATTACAGAAGCATCCAATTTAGCATCTTCAATTGTTGAATCCCTATTGAATTCTTGAGGACTCACCTCGCCATGAAGTACCTTTCTAATAGACTCAAAATACTTTTCGTTTATGGCCATAAGCCGTTGCAAAGAATCTGTTTTATAATTCAATTCAACAGCCTTCTCTTTTAAAGCAGTAGAAGAATAGCCTGGAATATATTCTCTGAGAGGTGTAAAAGCAATTAAAAAAATGGTTCCCAAAACCAAAAAGATGGATGTTAAGGACATCAACACAAAAACATTTAGGCGGTTTAACCTAAAGGATAAGCGCTCTTCAAAAGTATCTTCATTTAAAATAACCAGTCGGTACTTGTGAAGTAGCTTCTTCTTTATTTTCTTGGATTTCTTTTTTTCCGCAGTCATTATCTAACAAAATTAATTAAAATAATTCATGGCTATGTTTAGTTAATGCTAAAGTTGTTATGAAAACGCTTTTATTGAAGTTTAATTATTAAATTTGCCCCATAAATAATAGATGTTATGATAGCAGCAAGTATTTTTTTAGCAGTAGGTCCTTGGCAAATCGTTTTAATTGTCTTGATTGTTCTATTGTTATTTGGAGGTAAAAAGATTCCTGAATTGATGAGAGGTTTAGGTAGTGGAATTAAGGAGTTTAAAGATGCTAGCAAAGATGAAAATGCATCAACAGATAAAAAAGAGTAACTACTTTTTTGACCTATAAGAAAAATGCCCGACAATTGTCGGGCATTTTTTTATTCCATTATTTAAAACTGTTACTCCTCATCAAATTTGATGGATCTAATGATTGATTCCAGTTCAAAGACATAATCTCTCTTCTCTACAGAAGGAGCAAAAACAAAACCTTCTGCAACTAAAAGCCTATTGTGCTCCTTATCGTCTACAATATAGTTGATAAATGGGCCAGCCATAAAATCCTTTTTCACATCCCACATTCCTTTGGTTTCAATACTTGATTTTCCATCAATACTCGTGTCAAAAATAAAGGGAGCATAAGCATCATCTGTGGTCATGTGGGTTCCATCCAACCTTCCAGGAATATGAGTTCTTCCAATTGAATCCCTTAGCTTCAAAATATCTCCCACAAGGCTATCTCCCTTTTTAATGGCGCCATAAGGCAATTCATAAAGCATTAGGTTTGAGTGCCCTGTGGTAATGTCTTTTCTAATCCAGTAAAAATCATCCTTATCAACCGCTATTCTATAAGCCGATGGAAATGTAATAGAGATACCCAATTTCTTTTTGATGGTATTATTGACATTAGGAGATAACTTAATTCGTCGTTGTTGCTCCTTAATTTCTTCCGCCTTAAAAGCCGCTATGATATCATCTTCATGACCCTTTATTTGATCTATGATTGCTTCTTTAGTTGGCCCAGTAACCAATACTACTCTTTGAGGTCTGGCATAAACGTCCTTTAAAATTTTTACGTTAGCCTCTTGGGTTGTTTCAATCTTCAAAACGGTTCTGTTTTGAGTTACAAACCCAGAAAAAACAGCAGGTGGAATTTGATTCATTGTGAATAAAGGCTCGTCCTGTGGCAAACCATCTACCGGTGCGGCTAAAACATTTCTAATGGTTTCACCAATACTTCCTTCCCAAAAATCATTGCTTAACACCACAGAAAGGTGGTTTATTTTTCCTGAAGATTCTGGTAGTACTCTAAAGTTTGAAGATTTTTTTCCATCGCTTTTACAAGAAGCTATCAGTAAAATAGCTAGGAAATAAATAATTTTTTTCATGATGTAGTGTTCAATTTGATGGAACTTGATTACCCTTTACTTATTTTTAATTTCATGCCGGGTTTTAAGTTGTTACCACTAATATCGTTCCATTCTTTAATATTATCAACAGAAACTCCAGGAAATTTTTTAGAGATGCTCCACAAAGAGTCTCCTTCCTTAACTACATAGGTTTTAAAATCATCTGGAGACTGGGTTTTGGAAGCATTGGTTTTGTTACTATTTGAACTCGTTGGTTTAGAAACCATATTTCCAGGTTTTCTTGGGTAAATGGTTAACCTTTGACCAATATTGATGTTATTGCTTCTTAATCCATTCCATTGTTTAATCTGGCTTACCCTAACACCATATTTGCGTGCAATGCGCCCCAAATAATCACCACTTCTCACTCGATACGTAACCTTGGCATCAGCTTCAAAAAACTGAGGTAAAGGCTTTTCTCTTTTATTGAATTCAGCTTTGGCAAAACTATAAATGCTATCCTCATTGTTTACAAACATCCCTATCGATTTTCGAGGCAGTCGCAAATAGTATTTTTTGCCCTCAATTTTTGGGATGATGTCGAGTTTGTAAGACGGATTTAAAAACTGAAGTTCCTCAATGGGTACATCGGTCGTTTCTGAAATTTGATCCAAAGAAATCATGTCTTTCACCAAAACTGTGTCAGTTTCAAAGTAATGAAACAAAGGTCTTTCCGATTTAAAACCGTGTTCCTTGGCATATTCAAAAATATACATTGTGGCTAAGAAAGCTGGAACATACCCAGCTGTTTCACGTGGAAGATTGTGCCTAATATTCCAATAATTGGTATAACCACCCGATCTTCTTATGGCCTTAGAAACGTTCCCAGGCCCCGAATTGTATGCTGCAAGAGCCAAATCCCAATCGCCAAAAATACCATATAACTTAGACAAGTATGCCGCCGCTGATTGGGTGGACATAATAGGATCGCTACGCTCATCTACATAACTACTCACATCCAAACCATACATCTTTCCAGTGGTAAACATGAATTGCCATAGACCTGTAGCACCCACTCTAGATTTGGCTCGCGGTTTTAAAGCTGATTCCACTATGGAAAGGTATTTCATTTCTAAAGGAATGTCGTAGTTGTCAAATTCGGCCTCAAACATGGGGAAATAGAAATGACTCAATCCCATAATGCGTTCAAAATAATTCCTACGATCTTTTAAAAATCTCTTGATAACACTCTCCAAAGACGGATTGTATTCCACATTAAAAGGGGTCTTGGCATTTAGTCTGGCCAATCTAGCCTTTAGGGTATCTGTAGATAGTTCTGGATAATCTACTGGTTCAAAATCGAGTTCTGAAACGGTTTTATAAATCGTGTCAAAAAGGGTATTGCTATAAAGCTCCTCCAACCACTTTTTGTCAATGCTCATGGCCAATTCGTGATCTTCCAAATGACCAAAACTCAAAGAATCCTTGACGGGAATGCCTTTTACAAAATGCTTTTTACCATCTACAATGGTATCCACATCTAGTCCTTCCATCTCATTTAATTCGGCCTCTGTATATCCTAACTCTTCCCGGTCAACCCGCAAAGAATCTTGACTCCACATAAGCTGACCAAAAAATAGCAAACCAAAAAAAATACCGTATTTCATAAATGAGTGTTTTGTTTCAAGCATACAACGCCAAAATATTAGAATTCTTATAAAAAACAAATCGGCACAAATTCTGTGCCGATGTTTACTTAAATCTATTCTAAAATAGCAGCAATACCCGGAAGTGTCTTGCCTTCAAGACTTTCCAACATGGCGCCACCACCTGTACTGACATAACTTACTTTGTCTTCAAAACCAAATTGTTTCACTGCAGCAACCGAGTCACCTCCTCCTACTAAAGAGAATGCGCCATTTTTAGTGGCTTCAGCAATGGAATTCCCCAATGAAATGGTTCCTTTGGCAAAATTCTCCATTTCAAAAACACCTAAAGGTCCGTTCCATAAAATGGTTTTACATTGGTTAACAACCTTATCAAAATTCTCTAATGTTTTAGGTCCGGCATCCAAACCTTGCCACCCATCAGGAATTTTATCTACATCAACAATTTGCGTCTCTGCATTATTAGCAAAATCGTTGGCGGCAATAACATCTACTGGTAAATGAACCTCAACGCCTTTTGCTTTGGCTTGTTTTAAAATATCTAATGCCAATTCTTGTTTGTCATCCTCGCATATGGAATCACCAATAGAACCTCCTTGGGCTTTCACAAAAGTATAGGTCATTCCTCCACCAACAATCAGATGGTCTACTTTATCTAAAATATTTTCTATAATGGTGATTTTTGAAGAAACCTTAGCTCCTCCTAATACAGCTAAAACAGGTTTTTCGCTGTTATTTAAAACCTTGTCAATACTGTCTATTTCTTTTTCCATTAAGAAACCAAAGCATTTGCTTTCTGGGAAAAATTGAGCAATAATGGTGGTAGATGCATGAGCTCTATGTGCTGTTCCAAAAGCATCATTTACATAAAAATCACCCAAGCTCGCCAATTGTTTAGAGAACTCTACATCTCCTGCTGTTTCTTCGGAATGAAAACGTAAATTTTCAAGTAATAAAATTTCACCTGGCTTTAAGTTTTGAGCAGCTTCTTCAGCTTCTTGCCCTATGCAATTTGATGCAAACTTCACCTCAACACCCAAAATATCTTCAACTTTTGGAACAATATGCCTTAAAGAAAACTCATCTTGTGCTCCTTTAGGCCTACCCAAATGAGACATCAAAATACAACTACCACCATCTTCCAAGATTTTTATAATAGTTGGTTTTGCAGACACAATCCTTGTAGCATCAGTAACCTCAAATTTATCATTTAAGGGAACATTAAAATCGACTCTGATTAAAGCTTTTTTGCCCTCAAAGTTAAAGTCATTAAGTGTTTTCATTTTTTAAAAATTTAGAAACACAAATATAATTCTTTCCTTTCAGAATAAGGATGTAATTCTGTTATCTTTGCCTTATGCAGTTTCGCGAAGTTCTAGGTCAGGAGCACCTAAAAAATCATTTGGTACAAAGTATTGAGAACGGAAGAATTCCGCACGCTCAACTGTTTGTTGGTCCCGAAGGTTGTGGCACCTTACCTATGTCTATTGCCTATGCCCAATACCTATTATGCCAAAATGTTGAAGGTGAAAATACCGGTGGTAATGAATCTTGCAATTTAAAATTCAATAACCTCTCCCATCCCGATTTACATTTTGCCTTTCCAGTGGCAGCCAATGACAAGGTTAAAAAGCATCCTGTGTCCAATCATTTCATGGAAGAATGGCGCGAACTCTTGAAGGAGCAGCCTTATGGCAACCTGTTTGACTGGTACAAAAAACTCCATATCGAAAATAAACAAGGCCAAATTGGCGTGGATGAGGCCCTGGAAATTGTAAAGTCGCTTTCGCTTAAATCTTATGAAGGTGGTTATAAAGTGATGATTATTTGGATGGCAGAGAAAATGAACGATGCCGCTGCCAATAAACTATTAAAGCTGATAGAAGAACCGCCAAACAAAACGGTTTTTATCTTGATTGCTGAAGACGAAGGACAGATTATAAATACCATTAGATCCCGCTGTCAGGTATTGCATTTTCCTCCTTTGTCTGAAAATACCATTACCGAAGCCCTTGTGAAAAATTACGATCTTAAAGAAGAGGTCGCTATTAAAATTGCACATCAAGCTGATGGCAACTATAACAAGGCTTGTGATTTGGTTTATCAAGACAGTGAGGACACCCAATTTGAAACTTGGTTTATTTTTTGGGTGCGAAGTGCTTTTAGGGCCAAGGGGAACAAAAGTGCCATACACGACTTGATTAGTTGGAGTGAAGAAATTGCCAAAACAGGTCGTGAAACCCAAAAGCAGTTTTTACACTTTTGTTTGGGCTTTTTTAGACAAGCTATGTTGATGAATTTTAAGGCTCAGGAATTGGTTTACTTGGAAACCCAAACCAAAGGCTTTGATCTCAGTAAATTTGCGCCCTTTGTACATGAAAACAACATTTTGGATATTTCCAACGAGCTTCAGGACGCCATTTACCATATAGAGCGTAATGGGAACGCTAAAATTATTCTAACCGACTTATCTATTAAATTGACGCGACTGCTTCATAAAAAGCCAGGGTAAGAAGTTTATAGCTTTTGGTTCCCTGTATAATCCAATTAAAAATTGCAACTATAATTTCTAATTGTTTATAACATAAATAGTTTTAGAAACAAATGAGCTTCTTTCTAATAACCTTAAGGAATCTTTATAGCTAATCATTACTTCATCCTTAATCAACCCTTCCAAATAATATTTTCCAATACTGTCAAAATTCTTGCTAAAATGAATTACTGGATTTCCTGTTTTGATGTCATTCTTATTAGGATAAAAAGAATCCTTTTTTTTAGCCACTAACAAATCGTCCTTATTATCAATAACATAATTAGTATTTTTTCTAATATATAACGACACCATTCTAAGGGTATCATTCCCTTCAAACAAGTTTTTAGTTATAGTATCAAAGCTACTATTGTACTTTACAAATCCCTTAACTTCTTTGTTAATTATAACTGTATCAGGAAAAAATAATTCTACATAATTTCTCCCTTCGAACTTTTTCTTCTCGTCAATAAACCCGGTCCTTTGTTTACATGATACTATTAGGAAAAACATCAATATTAACAAAGCTAATTTATATCTCATATTGTAATTATAAAATAGAACACCATACTGACAGTGGAAGTCTTTAACATAAAACAATACAAACTTACACAAAAACATGTGTTATCTGTTGTTAGAATTTTGAGAATGGATATAACAGCAATAAGAGAAAAACACTACCTTTTCCAATATTTGTTAAAGAAAATCATTGCATCAAGCCATCACCAACTCTGGAATTTCAACAGCGTTTAAATCTTCTTTACAATTTTCCAATTCTTGTATAACTGACTTACCAAGAGCTGATGAAACAAACAACTGTTGGTAATAAGCAATCCCATCAAACAAATGCGTCTTAAAAGTCGTCCATTTTTTGATTTGCTTGGTCGTTACCTCTAATGACATATCAGCAAGTTCATTTTTAATATAATCCACATACATCTTGAGTTCCTTAACAAACATATGGGGACGGTTTTTATGCGATAACACCGACTTATAGCCATAAATATGTTGCATCATCTCAGAAAGCTTCACCTCCTTATCAAAATAGGCCATATTGGGTCCCGGACATATCACTACGCCTTGAGCTTGCCCTTTAATGGGTAGGTTGTTTTCCAAATATGACGCATTGGCCAAACCAACACACAAACAAGCCTTTTCGGTGATTTTAGCCTTCGCGCTTTCATAAGCTTCATATGTCAACTCACCCCTTTTAGCTTCTAACTCCTCGAGTTTCACATCTTGGTATTTTTTAGATGCCGTACAGGTTCCCTCGGGATCCAACTCTTTACTGAGTGCCAAATATTTTTTAGGACAGGAACTTCCTGCTTTATGAGCATCAATACGCTGTTGCTTGTAAAACTCGTTGGTTGTACCCTTGATGGTATTAAAGGGAACTCCTAGCGGTGAAATACCGCTTAAATGCAAGTCCTCTTCTTGCGCCTCAGCCAACAAATTTCTAGTTTCCTTATCTACCGAAGTGGCTTCGGGCACCAATAAAAATGGAGATCCCCAACCTACTGAATCTACTTGATAATGATCCAGTAAAAATTGGTGTTCTTCGGCAGTTCCTACACCCCCTTGTACTGTAATCTTGAGTTCCAATGGTTGCTGAGGAACCGATTTGTCCTTCTGACTCAACGAAGCTACCAAAACGGCATGGGTTTCCTGTATCAGTTCGTCTCTTTTCGTTTTGAATTCTTCCAAAATGGGCCCCAATAAATAGCCCTCTGTCGCAAAAGCATGTCCTCCACAATTCAAGCCCGATTCAATACGATATTCTGAAACCCAAAGGCCCTTTTTAGCCAAAAACTTCCCTTGAATGGTTGCCGACCGGTAATCACTCACCTTCAGAATAATTTTCTTATTCAAAACCCCTTGTTCGTTGGGAAAAAAATCATCAAAGTTTTCAAAATAACTGTATAATCTGGGATTCATCCCAGCCGAAAGTACCACAGAAGAATGCAGCCTACTTTGGGCAAACCCTCGAAGGGATGCATGTGCATCATTAAAGGCAACAGGGAGTTGTTCTCCTTTATTAAAATTATCCTTATCAACCTTGGTCATGATATTCACATCAATATCGCCTGGTTTTAAATGCGCTTCTAAATAATGCTTGATTTGCTCTTTAAAGGCAGCTCCCTCTTCTAGTAAATGGGTAAGTCCTTCCTTGATACTAGAAGTATTTGGTAAGGTAGCCATAAACTGTTCTAAGGCCGATTTGCTCTCAATCAATTCTGCTTTGAATTTGGCGAATTTGTCCTTTACAATGGTATCTACTAGATTGAGGTATGACGTCACACGTTGAGCACGGTAATCTTGAGCTTTTTTTGTGATTTCTTGATAAGGCAGCTGGATCTTTTCGCTGTAAAAAGCGTTCATTCGCTCCATCAACTCATCATCAATGATAGAGATTACCGAGGAAATGCCGTAATGAGCCACTCTTATGGGGCTGTCTATGGTATAGGATAATCCCATTACAGGAATATGAAAGCTATGGATGGGTTTAGGATTGGTCATCTTTTAATCTTTAAAATTTAGACAAACCACAAAAATGACCAATCCTAAGTTAATAAAAGCTGACAATTGTCATGCTAAAGGAAAAATAAAGGAATCTTATTAATAAAGATCAAGCTTATATATCATGGCATCGTGATGAATATTCATCTATCATGTCGGTATACATTTTTACAAAAAAAGCCGCGTATAACTTATCCTCTTCTTTTCGCTTGTTTTTCCCGCCTTTGATTGTTTTCAACTTTTGTTTGACCTCTTTCCTGAAGTTTTTGTAATCCTCCTTATGGGCCTTTTGAAACGATTTATCATCAAATAAGACCTTTTGTTCTTCCAGATATTCCAAAAAAGCTGGACAATCAGAGCCTGCCATTTCAAAAGATTTCAAGAATTTATCTCCTATTTTTCCTAAATTGAAGAGGTTGATTCTATTGAAATCTATAGGAATATAGGCGTGTTCTTGATTTTCGTTTTTGATATATGCCAAAACATAAGCCATTTCACAACCCATTCCGCTTCCACAATTATAGACCTTAATCCCATATAGATTGATGTCTCCTTCCCGGATAAGGGGTATCATGACCTCTCTATTCAAGTCAACCACTTCCATATTAGAATTGATGGTCTTTACCTTTATTTTTTCATATTTAATGGTATCCTCATCCTTTAATAAGATGGATTGAATGTCCTCTAACATGATATCTTGTTTTTCCCCTTTTAATTCCTTTACGAAGGTGTAAAACTTCCTATCTAAGTTTGTTCTAGATTCAATAGAAAACTGATAGCCTGAGAACTCCACAGCATTTGGTTCATCAAAATCCTTGACAAAGCCTCTTAAGGTATTACCATCACTCAATTCTATTTCACAAGGGATGTATTCCTTTTTTGAAAAGTTAAAAACCAATTGGGAGTAGGTACTGGTCACAAAAAGGAGAAAAACGATTTGGAGCAAAAATTTGTTCATGATTTAGTTGGTTTAAGTTTTAAACAAAAAAAGCAACTTTATGGCAAAAAACAAGAGGTTCTTTTAAAATTGTGAAAGTCAACAATAAGTGACTTCAATCTAAACCATTCCACACTTCCTACAACCCTACTCAACCGTATAGCTTCTTTTATCTACTTCTGTGACTCTAAAATATCCAAAGGCATAATTAGCCGGTTGGGTTTCATTGATGCAATTCCCTTTTACCTGAGCAGCCAAAGAACTAAAAGGATCACCCTGCGAACTGCTTTGCTCGATTAAAATACGGATGTAATTGTAATATGCTTCAGAAATACCATAAAGGTCTACGGCAACCACATCTCCCGCTTGAAAGGGACGTTCACCATTGTCCTCATCATCTTGCTTTTCATAAAAATCATGAATCTCATTTCCGTTGACAAACTCATCAGACAAATCGTATAAAGAGGCATAAGTCTCATAATCGGCCTGATATCGGAATAAATAGTAGTTTTCCTCATCAGCAGGATCAGTAAAATAGACGTTAACCTCCAATAGTTCGTCGTCAAATCCGCCTTCCACACTTTGAGTAATATTACTTATTTCCGCCACCGGAGTCATTACTTCTGTGGCCGTGTAGGTTTCTCCTTGATACACCACGGTAAGTTCATAGGTGTTACCAATAACGGGAACAAAACTGGATGTTGTATAGGAGCCATCATTCATATCATCAAACATAAAAGTCTCTCCAGAATCAAGGTTTTCAACAACTACAGAAGCTCCTGTAACATCCGAGTTACTGGTAGTATCAAAATAGGGTGTTGAAAGTCTTAATTCGATGCTTTGCTCATTACCTGCGGTACCTTTTTCCCAATCCAAAGAGGCTTCAATGACCAATCGGGTTGCCGCTGTTGGTACATCCACATCAATGACGTCTTCACAGGATACTAACGTTATAAAACCGCTTAATAAAATATATAGAATCTTTTTCATCATACTAAAATTTAAAATTATAGGAAACCGATGGAATAGCTCCGAAAATGGAAATTCGGGTCGCTTCATTCATACCAGTTTGTCGGTTCTGACTAAAACTAATCGATGCGGCATTCCTCCTGTTATAGACATTGTAAATTCCAAAAACCCATTCCGATTTCCATTTTCTACCAGCATTCTTCCTTGGAGTCAGCGTAGCCGAGAGATCCAAACGGTGGTAAGCAGGCAATCGGTCTTGATTTCGATTGGAATAGCTTGCAATAGATAAACCTTCGTACTCATATTGTCCGTTAGGATACGTAACTGGTCGTCCTGTTTGGAAAATAAAATTGGAACTAAAAGTCCATTTATCATTCAGTTTGTACATACCAGTAACCGAAATATCATGAGTTCGGTCATAAGGCGTGTTGTACCAATCCCCATTGTTTATTCCAGGACCGCCAGCGTTTCCGCCTAAAGTACGTTGCTCAGATTTGGATAAAGTATAGGACAACCAACCGGTAAGGTTGCCTTTATTCTTTCTGAACAAGACTTCCAACCCATAGGCACGAGCCTCTCCATTTAATATTTCTGTTTCTATATTGTTGTTTCCTATTAAATCAGAACCGTCGATATAGTCAATACGGTTGTCTATTTGTTTGTAATAGGTTTCCAGTTCCAGACTAAAGGCATTATCCATCAATTTCTTATAATAACCCAAGGCATACTGATGTGATATTTGCGGCTCAACATAAGGGCCACTGGGCGTCCAGACATCTAAAGGCGTTACCGAAGAGGTATTGGACAAGAGATGTAAATATTGGGTCGATTTGGTGTAACTTGCTTTTAATGCTGTTTGGTCATTCATTTGGTATGACAACCCGATTCTAGGCTCCAAATTCCCAAAACTTTTGATGCTTTCCCCTTTTTTGTAATAAGTTTCGCTGGCTACCTCTCCTCTTTCATAAATACCTATTTGGCTGTTATAAACTACCGGAGCATCGTTTACATACTGTGATATGGGTTGGCCACCTAATCTGGAAAAGTAACTATACCTAAAACCATAGTTTAAATTCAGTTTTTCAGAAAGTTCATGCTCTGCTCCTACATAAAAAGCACCCTCAAAGGCTCTTTTATCATCCAATTTTAAATAGTTGATGGATGATGTTTCGGAGGTTGGACTCACCTCCCCTGGATTCAACTTATAACTGATACCGCTAACTCCAAAATCCAACTTCAATCGGTTATTGACATAATAACCAAAATCGTATTTTAAATTATAGTTTTGGATATCTGCCAACCAATCCAACTCAATAAAATCTAAGATAATGCGATAATCATATTTGCTGTAAATAAGGGACAAGTTGGAAAACAATTTGTCGTTAAAAACATGGTTCCATCTTAAATTGCCAGAGATATTTCCATAGTTGTTTTCGATTAAATCAGAAAGGGTAAACCCATCACGACCGAAATATCCTGACAGATACAAGCGATTGTTTTGATTGAGCTCATAATTGGTCTTTAGGTTTAAATCATAAAAGGATATTTTATCGTCCTGAACATCTTCAATCAAGGGCATAAAGAGATGAGCGTAAGAAGCGCGACCAGCTACCAAAAAAGACCCTCTTTGGTTGAACAAGGGTGATTCGGCAGACAATCTACTGGAAATCAATCCTATACCTCCATTTAAATCAAACTCCTTACTATTTCCGTCCTTCTGCCTGACATCCAAAACAGAAGAAATTCTCCCGCCGTATTTCGCTGGAATATCTCCCTTGTAAAGTCTGATATCTTTGATCGCATCGGCATTGAATACTGATATAAAGCCGAACAAATGGGACGTATTATAGATAATGGCTTCATCAAGCAAAACCAAGTTTTGATCAGCTGCACCACCACGTACATGAAATCCAGCAGAACCTTCGCCATTATTCGTTACTCCCGGAAGCAATTGAATAGATTTAACTACATCTGCCTCACCCATGACAACTGGAATTTGTTTAATGGTCTTAGCATTAAGTTTGGAAACGCTCATTTGAGGATCTCTTAAACTGATACTCTCTGATTGCTCAGCTTTGATAATAACCTCGTCCAGAGCTGTGGAGGACTCTTCCAATTCTAAGTTAAAATTTAAATTTTTAGTTAGACTAACTTCCTGCTTAACAGCATTATAACCTATATAAGAGATAGTTAAGGTATAATTTCCCGCAGGAGCCTGAAGTGAAAAAAATCCATACTCGTTTGTCGTGGTCCCAAAGTTGGTCCCTTCTAAATAAACGGTGGCGCCCATAAGGGTTTCACCGTTACTTTGGTCCTTGATTGTGCCACTGATACTATAGGTTTCCTGAGCATGAATTAAGGACGCCATAAATAACAGGCAGATCAATAAAAAGTATTTCATTAAAATTATTTGATTTTTGATTGATTGTTTATGGTTTCAAAACTAACGCAAAGAAACTTGAAATATTTAATGAAAGCCAAGGAATAACAGTCTTTTGGAGTGAAATATGGTTAATTTGGAGTGAATGATTCCCTATCGTAAATTGGTTTCTAGAATTTCCTGTTTCATTTCCTCAGAAAAAGATTTTGAAAGAGGGACTTTTAATTCATCATTCCCCTTAAATAAAACAAACTCTTTATTGTTTGATCTTATCACGTGTTCCAGCTGTAGAATATTTACTGCAAACGACCGATGGCATTGTTTGATAGGAAGATGTTTTGTTTCAGCCAACAAGTTTTTTAAGCGGTTCCTAATAATATGCTTCCTAACAGTAGAATCTTTCCAAAAATAAATCATAACATACTGATTATTAGCCTCTAAGAAAATTAATTGTTTTAAAGGTATGGTAATTTCCAATTGGCCATTTTCATCTTTGAATTCAATCATTTTGGATTCATCTGTATTTTTAAACTTGCGTTGATAAGCTATCATTTTACTAGTCAAATCATTAACCTCAATTTTTAATTCTTTAATGACTATAAAAATAATGCTACCAATAAAGGGAAACAAAAGTATCACCAGTGCCCTGAAGTAGTTATTCAACTGAAACCAAACATCCATTTCTTGTTCAAAATCATTGCCCAAATCGGGTATAATAAAAGAAAGTCCGAAGGAAATTACCGTTAAAAGAAAGGCCTCGAAAAGAAACCAAAACAAATATTTTTTAATGGTTACATCATTGAAATTTAAAGCAGGCCGAAGCAAAAACTGTGATATAGATAACCCAAGAATGGCAGTAAATGCAATAGATAGAAAGAATAGGAATTTACTTAATGGTGTATTTATGGGGTTCTCCATTTCTTCATGTATCCCATAAGGTTGAAACAAAATGAGAAATAAATAGGCAAAAATAGCGGATGCCACGATATAAGCCCATTTCCTTGTAGGCGTATTAAAATAATGAAAAGGTTGGTTTAAAAATTGATAGATTTTCATACCTCATAAAGTCTAGAACTTACAAACTTTACAACATGTTATATTATTATAAAAAAAGCCAGTATTTAAACTGGCTTCTTGTATTACTTTTTATAGGAATCATTCAATTCCTTTAAAACGGCATCGGTTATATCTGTTTCAGCTTTACCAAACAACACACTACCTCCTTCATTCTTACCTAAGATAAATGTATAGCCATTTTTCTCTCCATAAGCTTCTACCTTTTTATCAATATTATTGATAAGTGAATCTATTTGAGTGGTATAATTTCTTTGGATGGCAGCCTGGTCCATTTGGATCTGTTGCTGGATTCTTTGCCATTTTTGACCAAAAATCTGATACTTCTCCTCTTGGGTAGATTGCGGTGCATTGCCATATTTAAGTTGCACATCCTCAGCTTCGGCTTGATAAACGACATTCAAACTGTCGTTCTTTTTTTGAAAAGCCTGCTTTTCTTTTTCAAATTGAGCTTCAAGATCCATTTTTTCTTGATACTCATTAATTAATTTACTGTTATCTACAAATCCGATTTTTTGGGATTGATTGCAAGAAGATAACAAAATGGCAGAAACAACTACCAAACCAATTTTTTTCATAAACGATTTTATTAGTAAAACACAAATGTATAAAAGTGGCAATAATTGTATAAAAATTAAAATCACTAGTTATATAATAATAATTTATGCAAGCAGCTGAAGCAATAAGAGATATCAATCAAAATTGAATCGCATAAAAGCCAAATAAGCCCGATTCTGCATTTTGACGCACCAATAGGCATCTGAACCCTAAAAACCCTCTCAGAGGCTCTTATTTTGAATAATTGGTCTTTTTTAGCACATAAATCAGCGAAGAATATTCCTTTGAGCTTCTAGCCTTCCAATTTGACTTAAATCCAGTCCAAAATGCCTTAATAGGATTTGATGATCCTGTGAGATATTTTTCCGAAAGCAAACTCACATAATAGGAATCAAATTTCATTGGATGAATTTCTGTTACCTGCATATGGTTTTCTTTCGCACATTGAGTTATACTAGTTTTAGAAAAGTGCCAAAGATGTCTAGGCACATCATAAGCGGCCCAAAACTGTTTGTAATGTTTTGCGTCAAAACTTTTAAAATTGGGAACCGCAATAATTAATGTCCCTTCCTCTTTCAACAACAAGTTAAATTGCTTCCATTGCAAATCTAGATTTGGCAAATGTTCTAAAACATGCCAAAGGGTAATGACATCAAAACCGGCTTCCTTTTCTTTAACTTTCTCTAAAGTTTCAAATAGTTCCTTCCCAATTTTATTTTGAGCAATGCTTCGAGCTTGTTGGTTTGGCTCTACACCATAAACATCCCACTGATCTTTTTTGGCAGAATTCAAAAAATCTCCCGTACCACATCCAATGTCTAAAAGCTTTTTTTCAGAATTGTGATGTTCATTTATTAATGCTACTTTTTTCTTTAAAGAATATTCACGAACCAAATGATATACCTTTTCAAAAAGATTGCGCTTCGAATCGGTATGTGAAATGTAATCTTCACTTTCATAATACCTCCCTAATTCTTCAATCTTTGGTTGTGGTTTGGTCACCAGCATATCATAATGAGCATCATATTCCAAAGTGAATTCTTCTTGGGAGACCGAATGGTCTTTAACTTTTAATGGCAATTGGGGAATGGATTTCATAAAATATTCAACATTTGAAGCATCTTAAAAGTGCTACAAAAGATATCCGGATTTAATAGAAGTTTGCAATAAAGTAAATTTTCTTCTTGGTGTTCCACGTGGAACGATTCATAAATTATCGACCCATATAAACCAATAAAACCGAAATATCTGCTGGCGAAACACCACTAATTCTTGAAGCCTGGGAGATCGTTACTGGTTGAATTTTGTTCAACTTTTCCCTTGCTTCAAAACTCATAGATTTCAATTGGGAATAGTCAAAATTCTTTGGGATTTTAATATTTTCGAGCCTTGTCAATTTATCAGCATTGTTCTTTTCCTTTTCGATATAACCAGAGTATTTCACTTGAATTTCGGTTTGCTCTATAACTTCTGAATCCAAATTATTCTCTTCGATGTACTCAGAAACATCACTAATTCGACGCATATCATCTATCGTGATATTAGGTCTAGCGAATATCTTAAACATTTTATCAGACTGTTTCATCGGAGCAGAATCCTTAGCTTCCAAAACGGGATTAATGTCTTCTGGCTTGACGCTAGTATCTTTAAAAAATTGAACAAATGCAGATGACATTTCCTTCTTCTCCTCCATTCTCCTGAGGCGCTTTTCACTGGCCAATCCAATCTCATAACCCTTAGGTGTTAATCTGAAATCAGCATTATCTTGTCTTAATAGAGTACGATATTCAGCCCTAGAAGTAAACATACGATAAGGTTCTTCTGTACCTTTTGTTATCAAATCATCTATCAAAACCCCAATATACGCCTCACTCCTACTTAACATAAAAGGATCCTTTTCCTGAACCTTTAAACTGGCATTAATACCTGCCATCAAACCTTGAGAAGCTGCCTCTTCATAACCCGTAGTTCCGTTAATTTGTCCGGCAAAATACAACCCAGAAACCAATTTGGTCTCTAAGGTATGTTGCAACTGTGTAGGTGGAAAATAATCATATTCTATTGCGTATCCAGGTCTAAAGAATTTGACATTCTCAAATCCTGGCACCGAACTCAATGCTTTAAATTGTACGTCCTCTGGCAGCGATGTTGAAAATCCATTCACATAAACCTCTACCGTATTCCAACCCTCTGGTTCCACAAAAAGTTGGTGTCGATCCTTGTCAGCAAAACGATTAATTTTATCTTCAATTGAAGGACAATATCTAGGACCTAAACTTTTAATGCGACCATTGAACATTGGAGATCTATCAAAACCTTCACGTAATAAATCGTGAACTTCTGGACTTGTATAAGTCATATGACAAGACCGCTGATGTGTTAGAGGTTTGGTGATATCTAGATATGAAAACTTTTCAGGATTGTCATCTCCTGGCTGGTCAATCATTTTAGAATAATCTAAAGATCTTCCATCAACTCTTGGTGGTGTTCCCGTTTTCATTCTTCCAGAATCAAAACCTAATTGTACCAATTGTTCGGTAATTCCAGTAGCAGCATTTTCCCCAGCTCTTCCTCCCCCAAAATTCTTTTCACCAATATGAATTAAACCATTCAAAAAGGTACCGTTAGTTAAAACAACTGTTTTGGATTTTATTTCAATACCCAAAGAAGTTTTTACTCCAACAACCCCATCACCTTCCAATAATATACCAGACACCATTTCTTGGTAAAAATCCAAATTAGGTGTTTGCTCCAAAAGCATTCTCCAATCCTCAGCAAAACGCATTCGATCACTTTGCACTCTTGGACTCCACATTGCTGGCCCTTTAGATTTGTTTAGCATCTTAAATTGAATAGCAGAAGTATCACTCACAATCCCACTGTATCCACCTAAGGCATCAATCTCCCGAACAATTTGACCTTTAGCAATACCACCCATAGCAGGGTTGCACGACATTTGTGCAATATTTTGAAGATTCATTGTAATTAGCAGGGTTTTACTACCCATATTAGCAGCAGCAGCAGCAGCTTCACTACCAGCATGACCAGCACCAACTACAATAACATCATATGTATCTCGAAATAAACTCATATTAGTGTTCCACGTGAAACAATCATGTTTCAATTTTGATTAAGCGTGCAAATATAAGGCGAATTATGAGAACTGTGCAAGCTTCTCTAAACAGTCATTCTCCTTTTGTCTCATCAAGGCTTTATCACTTTCAGTTTTGTCTTTATATCCACAGTAATGTAAAATACCGTGAATCATAACCCGGGAAAGTTCTTGATCAAAACTTACGTCAAAATCAGAGGCATTATCAGCTACTCTTTCAACTGAGATAAAAATATCTCCATGTAATATTTTTCCGACTTTATAATCAAAGCTAATGATGTCCGTCAAGGTATCATGATCCAGAAATTCCACGTTTATTTTATGAAGATAATCGTCATCACAAAAAATGTAATTGATATCACCCATAACTAAACCCTCACTTTCGATAACACTTTGAATCCATTGAGAGTTCTGTTGTTCATTATCAATTTTAAAATCTGTTTCGTAATTGTAATTAATCATTAGTTTGCTTAAAATATTCTTTTACTTTTTTATTATACACAGGCTGTAATGGTAATGCCTGTCTGTTCAAAATTTCATCAGTATTGAAATACTCCTTAGCTGTAGGGATTTTATCCTGACTGGTATTTTGATACTGCTTATCATTGGTTTCAGACTCGCGCTTATTTTCCTTTCCTTGTTTGAAGGTAGCATTCTCCATCTTCAACAATTGATGTTCAAAACGCTTCATTTGCTCTACTGTTTGTTCTGTAAGTCCTTTATTTAGCAAATCCATTTCAACGTTTTCCATTTGTTTCAGTAAACTATTGCCGTTAGGATTAATCCCAGCTTCTTTTAAACGATTCTCAAGTTCTTGTCTAATCTGACTTTGTTGCTGATATATTTGAAACAATAATTCGTTTTGCGATTCAGAATCCATTCCATTATTGCTTTGTTTTTGGTCTCCGTTTTGACCATCACCATTCTCTCCACCACTTTGACCATCTTGACCCTCACCCTTTTCGCCTTGACCCTTTTGCTCACCTGCCTCCTTACCCTTCTGTCCTTGTACTTTTTGAAGACCTTCTTGTGCTTGTTTATTCAATTCTTCCTGACTCATGATAATATCTGGCAAACCCTCTTCTGGCTTTTGACCTTGTTGGCCCTTACCACTACCCTGCCCCTGACCTTGGGCATTCATTTGCATTTGCATGTTGTTAAGAAGATTACTTAAAAAATCAGCCAAATTGTTAGCAGAAGTAATGGTATACTGTTGGTTACTCACCCCTTGATAAATACGGTTATCAGAAAAATGATCCATGGATTTATCAATATTAAAAAAGACATCATAAATTTGCTGATTGACAAATTCAGAGATTTTAGGTTGTCTTAAAGACAGAGCAAACAAACTATCATCAATGTGAGAAAAATGTTCTTTTAAAGCGTACTGCCTTTTCAAATAATCAGCATACTTATTGTGGTTTGGTTGGATATCCTTAAACAGATCCATCAAATTTTCTTGATCGAAAGAAAACAGTATCAGATTGTCCAAAATCTTTCGTAGCATTTCAATATCCTCTTGCATTTGTTCACCACCGCCGCCCATCATCATCATAGACTGTTGCATTTGCTGGCTCATCTGTTTCATTTTTTGACCAGCCTGCTTTTGTTTTTTTGAAGCGTTTTGGTTATTCTGTTGGGATTCCTGTTTCTTTCCTTGGTTTGAATTTTCTTCTTGCTTTTCCAATTCATCTGAAGCCTCTTCTTGATCCTTCTTAATATCATCTTCCATCTTTTCGTTATTAGGCAACTTCATTGGCTCAATAAGTTTTTCGTTTTCCTTTTCCAAGGCATCCATTTCCTTTTGAAAATCTTCGAACTTTTTATTCAGACTATCTTGATCCGATTTTTTATTTTCCTCTTCGTCCTTATTGCTTTGTTCCAATTGTTCATCTGCCAATTCATTCAACTCCCCTTGAAGCTTTTCCATTTTCTTATTGATGTAATAGCGTTTGGTCAATTCCAACAATTGCTCTAAGCTTCGTTTTTGATTTTTGTTTTGTTTGGCTAATTGCTCTAATTTTTCAGATAACTCTTCTTTATTAATTTTGTCTTGCAATTTTTGAAGCTCCTCTAGCAATTTTTCGTCTTCCTTTAATTGCTTTTCATTATCCTTTAACCGTTCCTTTAAATCCTCCTTAAAATCATCTGATTCTTGATCTTGTTTAAATTTCTCCAAATTATCCGTGAGCTTCTCATTATAATTCTGCATCATTTCCTCCTGTTGCTTTTGACGCTTCAAGAAATTCTCCAATTGTCTTTTTTCATTAAAATTGAGTTCCGACTTCTCCTTTTGCGTTCGTGACAACTCTTCTAATTCCTTTTGACGTTCATCAAACTTTTCCAAAGATTTATCAAGATCTTGAATGGTTTCATTCTGTTGATTGAGCTGTTCAGCCTCTTCTTCTAATTTTGTTGATTTTCTATAGGTATAAACCTTGCTTTTAGTTCCTTTAAAATGATTAATAGCATCATTATCAAATACTTGAAAATAAAGTTCGTAATTCACGCCCTCCTCCAATTCTAGTTGATTAGGAAACACACTAATAAAATCTGTAATGTTGGTTGACTCTATTGGAATGGCAACCACCTGTTTATCAAACTCATTGCTAACTGGATAATAAACTAATTGCAACTTACTAAGTCCATAATCATCACTGGCTTGACCTTTAAAATATAATGTTTTTTGGTCCGTAGAATCTAAAGCCATTTGCAGCTTCAATTCTGGGAATTCATCCTTTATCACATTGATATTAAAGGATAAATGCTCATAGTCTTTCAAGGAAGCATTACTCGTACTGATATCATACGGAAATTTGTCAAACACCTGCTTTGTTCCTTCAAAATAGCCAGATCCAGTTCGTTCTAAACTTAAAGTATCGGTTCCATAAATAGAAACCGCATCGGTTGTTTTTGTTTTTAACTTCCATGTAATTTGGGTCCCTTGAGGCACATTGGCATTACCAGTACTTTTTAAAATCTCATCGGTTCTTTTGGTATAGGACGGATAATCCAAAACCATTTCAAAATCCAAAATACTAGGAACACTTGTAACCGTGAGTTCATAAGGTTTGGAAGTAACAGCTCCCGATGTAAAATGAAACTGAACATCCTTCTTGGGTTGTTTAAAGACAAATTCAAAATCCCCAAGTCCGTTGTGGTTTAAAAAATAGGATTCCCCATTAAAATTAATTTTGGCATTCTCGGGGAACACGTCACCTGCCGTCTTTACCTGAAGTTTAAAATCCTTATTTTCTATAGCTTGCAAATCTTCATTGACCACAAAAAATTGAAACGGTGCTGGTGGCTCATAAGCCGTTTTAAAGTTAACCACCCTCGTATAGCTATCACTAAACCAATTAATTTTTCCAGTAATAACAGATATTAAAATGATAGCGATAGGAATAGCTGCATACTTTAAATACTTGGCGTTTTTATTAAAATTGATTGCCAACTTAAATGGTACCGGCGATAATTCGGTTGATTTTTGTTCGATGCTCGCTAACAACAATTCAGATTGCTGAGCGTCACTTCTCAATTGTAGAACATTAAGCAATTTATCATTGACCTCAGGAAAATGATTTCCAATGATTGTAGCCGCATCTTTATAATCAATACCCTTTTGAAGCTTAAAAAGGCGCATCAAGGGAATGACAATGAACTTCACAAAAAGGGCAAGTTCCACCAATATAAACACCCAGAACAAGACGGTCCTAGCTGTGGTATTTAGCCATAATACATATTCAATAAAAAGAGTGAACAAGAAATAAAGCAAGCCAATGGAAAAAAACAAAATAGCACCCTTAAGCAATTCATTGGTATAATAACGCCTTATAAACTGCTCTAATTTGTTCTGAATGGTAGTAAAATGGCTCAATTTCCTTACTTTCTGTATTAACTTACTAATCTACAATTTTATTTTTCAAACCCTTGATAATAATGTGTTAATTGTATCTTTGCACAAAATTACAAAAGATGAGTAAAAACGTTCGCGTTAGATTCGCTCCTAGTCCTACAGGACCTTTACATATTGGAGGTGTACGTACTGCCCTATTCAATTATTTATTTGCCAAGAAACACGGTGGTACTTTTGTACTTCGTATCGAAGACACAGACCAAAACCGCTATGTTGAAGGAGCTGAAAACTACATTGTAGAATCTTTAAAATGGTGTGGAATTCCATTTGAAGAAGGACCGGGTACCAATGAAAAATTTGGACCCTACCGTCAAAGTGAACGTAAACATCTTTACAAAGCCTATGCAGACCAGTTGATTGCTGAAGGAAAAGCTTATTATGCTTTTGATACAGCAGAAGAGTTGGATGCTCATAGAAAAGACCATGAAGAAAAAGGGAAAACCTTTATTTACAATTGGCACAACCGACTTAAACTTCAAAATTCATTATCTCTTTCTGCTGAAGAAGTTCAAGAAAAACTAAATGAAGAAGAAGATTATGTGATTCGTTTTAAATCGCCCCAAGATGAAACGCTTCACTTAAAGGATATCATTAGAGGTGATATAAAAATTGACACCAACACACTTGATGACAAGGTTCTGTTTAAAGCAGATGGCATGCCTACTTACCACTTGGCCAACATTGTGGATGACCACCTTATGGAAATCACCCATGTGATACGTGGTGAAGAATGGTTACCATCATTAGCTTTACACGTGATGCTTTATGACGCTTTTGGTTGGGAAGCACCAGAATTTGCTCATTTACCATTGATTTTGAAACCTACTGGAAAAGGTAAGTTAAGCAAACGTGACGGAGATAAATTAGGGTTTCCTGTATTCCCTTTAGCTTGGAAAGATGAGCAAACAGGAGATATTTCAAGAGGTTACAGGGAAGATGGTTATTTCCCTGAAGCTGTAGTTAATTTTTTGGCGTTTTTAGGTTGGAACCCAGGAACCGAACAGGAAATTTTCAGTTTAGATGAACTTATTGAAGCATTTGATCTTGAAAAAGTTCATAAAGCAGGTGCGCGCTTTGACCCAGATAAAACCAAATGGTTCAATCATCATTACATGCAAGAACAACACAATGATGACTTGGCCGAACAATTTAAAATCGTCTATCCTGAGGAGCTGAACGACATAGATATCAATTATATTTCTATGGTTATTGGCCTGATCAAAGAACGAGCAACTTTTGTTTATGATTTTTGGAATCTTGGACATTTCTTTTTTCAAACTCCAGTAGAATTGGATGAGAAATCAGTAAAAAAAGCTTGGAAAGAGGATACACCAGAATTGATGAAAGAACTCATTATAGTAGTTGATTCCATTCAAGATTATTCACAAGAAGTGATTCAAAATACAATTAAAGGATGGATCACGTCCAAAGAAATTGGATTTGGAAAGGTGATGATGCCTTTAAGACTTTCGCTGGTAGGATCGTTGCAAGGTCCCGATGTTTTTGATATCATGTATATGATAGGAAAAAATGAAAGCATCAGAAGAATTGACAATTTACTAAATACCCTATAAAAGAAAAAGCGGACCTTCTAAGTCCGCTTTTTTATTTTCTAGTTTCTTACTTTTTAAAATGTAATCATCGCTGTAAAGGCAAGCATGGATTGATTTCCTTTTACTTTACCATCATTTCCAGTAAGATCCAAACTGTCTTTGTTTAATCTGTTCAACATGTTTGTGAATCCGTAGATGTATTGTGCTTTAATTCGGAAATGGCTAAAGCCTGCTGAAAGTCCGACTGCTCCATCTACATTAAAATTGTTGATATCGGTAATATCTTCCGCCAAAAGATTCTCATAGTTCTTAATAAAAAACCCTTCTTTACTGTCATCCTTCATTTCCATGTCGCTGTTATATTGAATCATAGGACCTAAATCCAAAGTCAAAAAACTCTGAACAATTTTAACATGCATCAACAAGGCAATTTGAGCTGTAAACACTTTATATTTTAGGTATTCCTCATCCATCCCAAATTGTAATGGCGTAGCCGCAATACCAACGTTATTTTCAGCCAATTGAATGGTGTAACTCATATTGTACCACTTATGTGGTAGGTCAACAGTAGCAGAAGCTCCTACCATCCAACCATCTTCTTTTTGGGTTTCAAAATTATCGGTTAAAATGTCATATTGTGTGATACCTCCATAAATTCCAAAACCATTTTTAATGGCATAAGTTTTATGTTGGGCCGTTGAAATTGTAACAAATCCTACTATAAATGCTACTAATAAGGTAAGTTGTCTTTTTTGCATTGTTCTTACATGAGATTTAGACAAATATAAACTAATTTAGATTTTATTGTTAAAAATGTTAAAACCACCGCCATGTCCATTCTTTTAGTTCCATTTTTTGTTTTAGGATTATTAATTGTTCTGCTATCTTTTTTTACTGTCAAACAGCAATCTGCAGCCATTGTTGAACGCTTTGGGAAGTTTCAAGCCATTGCACAATCGGGATTGCGATTCAAGATTCCTTTAATTGACCGTGTTGCTGGCAGATTGAGTTTAAAAATTCAACAATTGGACGTTATTGTTGAAACCAAAACACTTGATGATGTATTTGTAAGATTAAAAGTATCGGTACAATTTGTAGTTATCAAAGACAAAGTATATGATGCTTTTTACAAATTGGATTACCCACACGACCAAATAACCAGTTATGTGTTTGATGTGGTACGTGCCGAGGTACCTAAAATGAAACTCGATGATGTTTTTGTTAAAAAAGATGATATCGCTATAGCCGTTAAAGCTGAATTGAACGATGCCATGTTGGATTACGGATTTGATATTATTAAAACCTTGGTTACAGATATCGATCCTGATGCACAGGTTAAATCGGCAATGAACCGAATTAATGCCGCTGAACGCGAAAAAATAGCCGCCCAATATGAAGGTGATGCCCAAAGAATTTTAATCGTTGAAAAAGCTAAAGCTGAAGCCGAAAGTAAGCGTTTGCAAGGTCAAGGTATCGCCGACCAAAGACGTGAAATTGCACGCGGACTGGAAGAGTCTGTAGAGGTTTTAAATCGTGTCGGT
The DNA here is from genome assembly GCF_001280515.1 of Mangrovimonas sp. ST2L15. GTDB lineage: Bacteria > Bacteroidota > Bacteroidia > Flavobacteriales > Flavobacteriaceae > Mangrovimonas > Mangrovimonas futianensis. The sequence goes on from NZ_LBIQ01000030.1 coordinate 442,137, forward strand.
ATCAATTCTCAAGAGGCCTCTGCTCTTATCGTTGTAACCCAACATTATGACACCTTACAATCTATAGGTGAAGAAACCAATAGCAACTTGATTCTTCTACCAAACTCTCCTCAAGCAGGAAGTGATATGCTAAACAATATGGTCGCTAGCTTTGCTGCCAGCAATCAAATTGGTGAGGCAATGAAACGCCAAAGAGAAGAAAAAGAAGGTAAAGAATAATGCTCATAAAGTACAAGAAATCCTGGGTTATAGGCCATTTTATCTTTGGCAGTATTTGGTTGGTATTTGGAATTATATTTGCGCTTGATACCATCAACTGGATTCCTTCCTTTTATGCCATCATGGCTATCTATTACATAGCAATGGGTTTCTACCTTTGGTATTATAACTATCTAACCTTAAATAAGGATGCCATTCAAATCAATGGCTTTTTAGGTAAAAAGATGAAATGGGAAGACATCAAAAACATCTCCCATTTTGCAGGTGAAATAAAGGTTAAAACCGAATCCAAGAAAATGGTTATATCTAAACAATTTGTTGATTCTGCCACTTTTAAAACCATAAAAAACTATCTTAAAACAACCTATAAAGGAGAACTCTCTATCTAGTGTTCTTCTTTATAGGTTTCTAATTGGGCTTTTAAGCTATTCAAATACTCTTGAAGTTCCTTGTTGCCAACTTTTGGATGGTCTATGCTGGGTATGGTGTCTGGATTTTCATCCAAATATTGATATAATTCGGGATAGTGCTCTTCTATTTCCCTAGTTAAATTAGAAATTTCTGTTAATAAATCTTGTGTGTTTTTCATGATACAGACATTTTTGAATGTAAAATCTTAAGTTAGGAAATTCCTAAGGAACCTTGAAACATTTATGTTTTATTTAATGTTTAAAAGGATGCCTTTCCTCCCATTTTTTTGTTGGGTTCATTAGTTTGAAAATCTGTCGAAACAAGGCATTCAGAAGCAAATTGGTATGCTTCATAAAAACAACCATAGGTAAAGCCTCAGCACCCACAGAGCTTTTTATTTCCATAGCTGTTCTGGCATACACCACGTTTTGAAATCCTTGGTTGATTCCATAGGCAGCCATATCATAGAGCATGTTTAAATACAGTTGATAGGTATATTGATAATTAGGATGGTAACCTAAAAAGTAGGTTTCCAGCTGGCTTTTGTTAATTAATAGCGTGTAAAACCCTATTAATTCATTGTCCAGAAAATATCCATAAACTTTAAAGGCATCCTTTAATTCCGATTTGAGGGATATAAAGTGATTTTTAGGAAGTATAAACGTATTAAAAGAGGCATTGTCTGAAACCGTTTTGTAATATTGATATATGGTATCACTTAATGTCCTTACCTGTTCTATATCCAATTCCTCTTTACGGATGTTTTTAGCCTTTTTCAGAGCTGTTCGGTATCGTCTTAGGTATTTCTTGTTTAAGTCGGTTAAATAGTCATCAAACGTCTTCCAATGATCCTTTACTTTCAAAATCATATTAGGTTGAACTTCTACCCTGTTTAATTGTTCTTTTGTATACACCCTGGAGTTACCAAAAGGTACTTGATCTGAAAAGTAATCCTTCCAAAGGATGACACGAATCTTCTTATGATTTTCCATTTTTATTTTTAACCTCAAATCGTTTAAGGCTCGTATGATGGCGTCACAAAAATCATCCTTGGAAATTTCTTTGGTATGATAAAGGCTATGTTGTCCAGTGTGAGTCATATTACCAACAACCAACATATTTCCCCTTAAAACAATTGATAAAATATTTTTTAGAGAACGTAGAAAAAAGCCGTCTGTACGCTCTCTAAACATATCTCTCAAATACAATTCGATTCTCTGAATAATGGCAATTCCAACTAATCTTTGCTCCTTAAAAACGCCTACATAATACCAAGAAATATTATTGGGACTGGCCAACTCCATGGCTTTTAGATAACTCTCCTGTAAGAATAAATCATTCTTGGATAAAACCGACCACGCTTCTGGAAGATCTTTAAATGAGTTGTATAATTTGTAAGTTGTCAAAAAATCAGAAACGTCTATAAGGTATCTTTATCATGGAAATGAATTTTCTTTTCTTATTTCCATCCACAAACTAAGGCACCAATAAGGGTCAAGCAAATTACCCAATATCCACTATTAATAAGAATGTATTTCCAACTTTTTCTTTCAAACAAAGCAATGGTGGCAATCATGGGAAATGCAAAGAACAAACTGGCCAAGAAACCATGTAAAGCTCCATGTTTAAACGTTCTGTAAACGTTTCCATAATCATCCATAAAAGCTTGAAATGAAGGTAATGCATTACTTGGATCACCACCAACCATACTTATAGCCCCAGTTTGATGAATGGTTAAAAATTGCATTTCCATAGAAATCATAAATGCAAACAAAAAGGACAAACCAAAAATAAGTGCCATATTACCAGCCTTTACTTTCTCTTCTGTAAGACCTGCAGCTGTCATCCATGCAGATCCAAATACTTTAGGATTATAATAGATAAAGCCTACTACAAAGGTGGATGCCGCAGCGACAACCAATGCTAAAAAATTAATTTCCATATCGCTATTATTTAGTTAGTTACATTTAAAGATATGAAATTTCATCATTCAAAAGCCTCCAATAAAAAAACCCGGAAAATAATTCCGGGTTCATAATGCTATAAAATCTTAAATTTAAAGGTTAGCCGTTTCTGCTACCAAAATATCATTGGTATCTTCCTGAGCCTTTTCAATAAATTCTAAAATATCATCATGCTTTTCTAGGCCTTGTTCCAAAAGCACTCCCAACGCAATAGCAGTAGCTATTCTGGTTCCAACTTTCTTAGCTGCTGTTCCAAATAACGGTTGCAAATCTTCATAAGAAACTTCCTTGGCGAGCATCTTAATTTCTTCTTTTACCTTTTCTTGTTTATCCGCTGGATAATTCGTGTATTTCTTTCCTAATTGTTTAATAACCTCTATTGCTGGTCTTTTGTTTTGCTGAGGCTTTTGTTGTGTTTGAGGTTTAGGTTCTGCAGGTTTGGTTTGTTTGGCCCAATTATCTCTTAACCCAACTGTTTTATTAAATACCAAGCTATCCGCGGTAGAATCATCATCTACATTAAAATAACCCAATCTTTGAAATTGGAACCTATCTCCTGTTTGCGCCTCCGTTAAACTTGGTTCCACAAAGGCTTCAATCACCTTTAAGGAATCTGGATTTAAGAACTCCATAAAATCCTTTTCTTCATCCGTATCTGGAGCTTCATGCATAAATAATCTATCATATTCACGTACTTCCGCCTTTACAGCATGCTTGATAGACACCCAATGTAACGTTCCTTTTACTTTTCTCAAACTAGCCTCAGTGCCACTACCACTCAAACTTTCAGGATCATAAGAACATCTAATTTCTGTAATATTTCCATTGGCATCCTTTACAACACTTTCCCCTTTGATGATGTAAGCATTTTTAAGTCGCACCTCTTTTCCTAAGGTAAGTCTAAAATATTTACTGTTGGCTTCTTCTTTGAAATCGTCTTTTTCAATATATAATTCTTTTGAAAAAGGTACTTTCCTGAAACCAGCACTTTCATCTTCCTGATTGTTTTCTGCTTCCAACCATTCAACTTGATCCGAAGGATAATTTTCAATAACCAATTTAATCGGATCCAAAACAGCCATTACCCTAGGTGCCGTTTTATTTAAATCTTCACGAATACAAAATTCCAATAAGGAAACATCAATAACATTATCTCTTTTGGCTACTCCTACCCTTTCGATAAAATCTCTAATGGCAGCAGGGGTATATCCTCTTCTACGTAAACCAGAAATGGTAGGCATCCTCGGGTCATCCCAACCTTTCACTATACCCTCTTGAACCAATTTGAGTAATTTTCTTTTACTCATTACGGTATAACTCAAGTTCAATCGTGCAAATTCACGTTGTTTTGGCAATAATGGTAATTCTTCTTGAGAATATGGATAAACACTTTCCTTAAACCAGTTGTATAATTCTCTATGTGGTTTAAACTCCAAAGAACAAAGTGAATGGGAAATTTGTTCAATGTAATCGCTTTCTCCATGGGTCCAGTCATACATTGGATAAATGCACCAAGTATCTCCTGTCCTATGGTGATGTTTCTTTAAAATACGGTACATGATGGGATCCCTCATCAACATATTGGTATGCGCCATGTCAATTTTTGCTCTTAAAACATGTGCCCCTTCATTGAATTCGCCATTTTTCATTCTTTGAAACAAATCCAAATTTTCTTCAATCGATCTATTTCTATATGGTCCATCCACCCCAGGAACTGTTGGAGTTCCCTTTTGTTCGGCCATAGCCTCACTCGATTGGGAATCTACATAAGCTTTTCCCTCTTTGATAAGTAAAACAGCCCAATCATAAAGTTGTTGAAAATAATCTGAAGAATACAATTCATTGGCCCAAGTATAACCTAACCAAGATACATCCCTCTTAATAGCATCTACATATTCCTGTTCTTCTTTAGCGGGATTGGTATCATCAAATCTTAGATTAACAGGAGCATTATACTTTTCTCCCAAACCAAAACTAATACCAATGGCTTTAGTGTGTCCAATATGCAAATACCCATTAGGTTCTGGTGGAAACCTAAACCGTAAATCATTTTTTGGCAATCCATTTGCCAAATCCTCTTCTATGATGTGCTCTAAAAAATTTAGAGATTTCTTTTCTTCAGACATAAATGCTTAACTTATTCAAACTGCCCAAAATTAAGCAAAATATAAACTTAAGCGAGGGTTTTTGTTAAATACAGAATGATTATTTTTATAAAAAATTAAAAGCCATGTCTCATATCAGTTATACCTGTCCTAAATGTTCAAACAAAACATATCAACTTGGGCAATTGAGAGCTACAGGAGGTACACTCTCCAAAATTTTTGATGTTCAAAATCAAAAATATACTTCCATAACTTGCAAAAGATGTAGTTATACCGAATTTTACAAAGCCAAAACCAGTGCTTTAAGTAATATTTTTGATTTATTTACAAACTAATGGGAGTCATAACATTACAAAATATCAGGGTCTTTGCGCATCATGGATGCTTGAAGGAAGAAACCAAAATTGGTAGTGATTATCGTGTGGATTTGGAAATTGAAGCTGATTTAAAAAAATCTTCTAAAACAGATCAACTATCTGATACAGTGGACTATGTTTTTTTAAATAAGGTCGTTAGAGAAGAGATGAAAATACCATCCCACTTACTTGAAACGGTAGCCAAACGTATCTTACAGCGCATCCTTAAAGAAGATAAACTTGTTAAAAAAGCAACGGTTTGGGTCAGTAAATTAAATCCGCCTATTGGAGGTGATGTTGAAATGGTTACAATAAAAATGACCGAAAAGAAGAAAAAATAAATGGTAAATGGGGTAAAAACGTAATTTTTGTTACATTTGCAATCCATTTTAATGGCGTCTTGGCCGAGTGGCTAGGCAGTGGTCTGCAAAACCATCTACAGCGGTTCGAATCCGCTAGACGCCTCAAGAAAGCTTCTAATATTAGGAGCTTTTTTCTTTTTTATCAGTCAAGTGGGTTGATTTGTTCGAATTTCTCTTTGATCATCTCCTTTTCTTTCGGGAAAAAACCTTGTGCCAATAACAGAAGGCCAAATCCCATAATAACCAAAGCGACTATTTTTTTGGTTTTAAAAATAGCTCGAGGATTCAATCTGTTTTTTAAAGTTTTAGCAATAGAAATCTTGACTAGATCTACTAAAAAATAGGTAGCTAAAATAGTAGCTAAAAAGACAAATAAATCCTGATTGGTTTCAGTCAATGAATTTCCTATGACAATAAAACCCAACCATCCTAAAAGTACTCCAATGTTTATAAAATTAAGTAAGAACCCTTTAAGGAATAGCTTTTTAAAGTTCTTTTTAATCTCTACCCTATGATATTCTCTCACTATTTCCCTAAAAGATTTGGAAGTTTTTATAAAAGAAATAAAGCCATAAACAGCCAATAGAACGCCTCCAAAAACAAGAAAATTAGGGTCATCCTTTATTTTATCAAGGAGTTTGGTTGTACTATAAAAGGCAACTAAAATGAATAAAACATCGGCCAGTAATACTCCAAAATCAAAAATAACCGCACTTTTAAATCCTTTGGTAGCACTGGTTTCCAACAGAACAAAAAAGACCGGACCAATGGTAAATGATAAGAGAATACCAAATGGAATGGCCGCTAAAATGTCATCTAACATAAAACCCTGAAAAACTTTCTAACAAAGTTAGAAAAAATATATGGTACCCTAAGAAGAGTTATTGAACCTTTACAGCAGTACCCGTAATAGAAACCAATAAAAAGGTACTTTGAGGAAACGTTTCTATATCTATTTTTATTCCTACAACAGCATTAGCAGACAGTTTGGAGGCATTTTCCTTTAATTTTTGAAAGGCTTCTTCCTTTGCTTCATTTATACTTTCTTCCAAGGAAGCAAAATAGGTTTCCTTTTTAAAGGTGAATGTCGTCTTTTGGGCATTTACCGATACCCCTGTAACAATACCTAAATAATCAATAATTTGATGGCTTTCAATGCTATTGGTTGTGCTTAATATCATTTATTGATCTTCTAATTTACCCAACAAAATAAAATCCAAGTGCTTTTTAACCAAATCGGTATTTTTCACTTTAACCACTACTTCATCACCCAATTGATACATGTTTTTGGTTTCCCTTCCGATGATTGCAAATTGGCTTTCATCAAATTCATAATAATCGTCACTGATATCACGAATTCGAACCATACCTTCGCATTTATTTGAAATTATTTCTACATAAACACCCCAATCGGTAACCCCAGAAATTACACCTGCAAACTCTTCATCTTTATGATCCTGCATAAATTTAATTTGCATGTATTTGATGGAATCCCGTTCTGCCTGGGTTGCTAAATATTCCATACTGCTGCAGTGGCTACACTTATCTTCATACACCTCTTCACTTACTGATTTACCACCATCTAAATAGTGTTGCAATAAGCGATGTGCCATGACATCTGGATACCTCCTAATAGGAGATGTAAAATGGCTGTAATATTCAAAAGCCAATCCGTAATGACCAATATTGAACACTGAATATTCTGCCTTACTCATACTTCTTATGGTAAGTGTATCTACTAGGTTCTGTTCTTTCTTACCAACCACATCTTTTAATAAGTTATTTAAAGAGGCTGTGGTACTCTTTCTATCCTTGAAGTTAAGTTTGTACCCAAACTTACCAACTACGTTTTGTAGAGCCGCTAATTTGGAATCATCTGGTTCGTCATGGATACGATAAACAAACGTTTTTTTAGGTGATTTTTTACCTACAAACTCTGCAACCTTTTTATTGGCTAAAAGCATGAATTCCTCAATCAATTTATTGGCATCCTTACTGCTCTTAAAGAAAACACCAACTGGATTATTCTCTTCATCCAAATTGAACTTCACCTCCACTTTATCAAATGAAATAGCTCCTTGACTCATGCGTTTACTTCGCATAATTTTAGCCAAATCATCCAATTTCAAAATGGCATCTGCAATAGATTGATCTGCTGTATAGGCTTTTCCAGTAAGAGAGACCTCTTCAGGAATGTTATTAGATTTCGTTTCTATAATAGCTTGAGCTTCTTCATAAGCAAACCGAGCATCGCTATAAGTTACAGTTCTTCCAAACCACTGGTTCTTAACTTCAGCCTTATCGTTTAATTGAAATACTGCTGAAAAGGTAAATTTCTCTTCATGTGGCCTTAGGGAACAAGCAAAATTAGACAACACTTCAGGAAGCATTGGTACTACCCTATCTACCAAATAAATACTGGTACCACGTTCATAAGCTTCTTCATCTAAAACGGTATCAGGCTGGACATAATGGGATACATCGGCAATATGAATACCAATTTCATAGAGCCCATTATCCAATACTTGGAATGAAAGCGCGTCATCAAAATCCTTAGCATCCTTGGGATCAATTGTAAACGTAAGGGTTTTACGCATATCCCTTCTTTTTGCAATTTCTTCAGCTGAAATGGACGTATCAATTTTACTTGCAAATTCCTCAACCTCATGAGGAAATTCATAAGGCAACCCATATTCAGCTAAAATGGAATGGATCTCCGTCTGATGGTCTCCTGGTTTACCTAAAACTTTTAGAATTTTTCCATAAGGAGAATCTGCTTTTTCTGGCCAATCTTCAAGAGAAACCAATACTTTATCCCCATCTTCAGCCTTATTGGTTTTATTGATAGGTACAAAGATGTCCTTGTACATTTTGTTGCTATCAGGTATGACAAAGGCATAATTACTATGTAATTGAACGACTCCAACATATTCACTTTTCTTACGTTTAATTATGTTGGTAATCTCCCCTTCTAGCTTCCCTCTTTTTCTTCTTTTGTATAGATAAAACTCAACTTCATCACCATCCAATGCTTTGTTTACATTATTAGATGCAACGTAAACATCATCCTCAAAGTCATCACAAATGATATAACCAGATCCTTTTGCTGTAATATCTAGAATTCCCGAGTAGTATTGTGTGGTAATAACAGCTTTAAACTTGCCTCTTTCTACTTCTTCAATCTCTTGCTTCGCTTTAAGTTGCGCTAGTTTCTTTATAATTTGATTCCGGCTACTGGCATCATTAACTCCAAGTTTAGCCGCAATTTGTTTATAATTGAAGGTTTTATTTCGTTCTTTTTTCAGAATACTCAAAATAGTTTGGGCCAAATTACCTATACCACCTGAGCTATTTCTTTTCCTTTTCTTTCTAGCCATAAAAAACTGATTCAAACAAATCTACTGTTTAATATATTAAGAAAAGAGCTTTCGTTAAAAGTTTATCCACATTTAATATCATATTTATTTTTCTTATTTAAATTTTTTAAAAGAATAATGATAATGATTATTGCTTGTTAATAGTTAGAATAACTTTTTTAAAAAATATTTTGAAAACACATAGTTTACGTTCTATTAATAATTAATTAACAAAGGTTATTGATTTAAATAGTTCATTATTAGCTTAATGTTAAATACTATTAACAACTGTTGAGAACGCATGTTAATAGTTTCATCTTAATAAATTGTTAAAGAAATGGATGTTGATATTAAAAATTTAGCTGCTGATAACTTAGCTAAAAATTGTAGAGTTATTTTTTTGATATCAGGATTTAAATTCTGTTTGGAAATTTAATTGACTTTTGAAAATTTTTCTTTTAGAAAGAAATTAACAGTTATTAACAAGTTATGAATACTAATAACAACAGTAACTAACAACCTATAAAATTTGTAAACAGTTTTGAAGGGGCGTTTTACCACATTTTGTACCTTTACAGCCTTAATTTATTTGCCAAAACTATGAAAATCTCTATTGGAAACGATCACGCTGGAACCGATTATAAATTTGCTGTTATTGAGCACCTTAAAAGTAAAGGTATAGAAGTTACTAACTATGGAACCGATTCCAATAGTAGTGTTGATTACCCTGATTTTATACACCCTGTTGCTAATGATGTTGAAAAGGGACAAGTTGATTTTGGTATCATTATATGTGGTAGTGGAAATGGGGCTAATATGACAGCTAATAAACATCAGGGTGTTCGCTCTGCCTTATGTTGGAATAAGGAGATTGTTCAATTAGCAAGAGAACATAATAATGCTAATATTTTAAGTATTCCAGCAAGATTTACGGCTTTGCCTCAGGTGTTGGAAATGGTCGATGTCTTTTTGGAAACAGCCTTTGAAGGTGGAAGACACCAAAATAGGATAGACAAAATTCCTGTTTCCTGTTAATGGGGCACCAACATTCACATAACCATTTAACTAAAGATACTAAGGACAGGAATCTGATGATTTCTATTGTTCTTAATATTTTGATTACTGCTGCTCAAGTAGTGGGAGGTCTGGTTTCTGGAAGTTTATCTTTATTAAGTGATGCGCTTCATAATTTTAGTGATGTCATTTCACTTATTGTGAGTTATATAGCTTCAAAACTAAGTAAACAAAAAGCTTCGTTTAATAGAACTTTTGGTTATAAAAGAGCCGAAATTTTGGCAGCTTTTGTAAATGCATCAACCCTTATCATTGTTGCTTTTATATTAATTAAAGAAGCTATTAATAGGTTTCAAGATCCGCAAACCATAGATTCTGGTTTGGTTATTTGGCTAGCAATCTTGGCAATTGCCTTTAATGGGTTTAGTGTCTTGCTTTTAAAAAAGGATTCCAATCACAATCTCAATCTCAAATCCGCCTATCTACATTTATTAACTGATATGTTGGCTAGCGTAGCGGTTTTGGTAGGTGGTCTTTTAATGAAGTACTATGAGTTATTTTGGGTGGATAGTTTGTTAACTTTGTTAATAGCTCTTTACCTTATTTGGGTGGGATTTGATTTGCTTAAATCCTCTACTAGAATGCTTATGTTGTTTACCCCAGATTATATTGATATCAAAGAAGTGGTGCGTACTGTGAATAAACTGCCTAAAGTAAAAAAACTACATCATGTGCATATCTGGAATTTGAGCGATCATGAACTTCATTTGGAAGCACATTTAGATTTAGAAGAAAATATGTCGATCACCGAATTTGATGAACTTCTTCACAGAATAGAGATGGAGCTGCATGAGAAATTTGATATCAATCATGTTACAATTCAACCAGAATTTGATAAAAACGACCCTAAAGAAGTCATAGTACAAGACTAATGTTAGAGATTCAAATAAAGACTTTTGATGAGTTGCAAACCAAAGAGCTATATGATTTGCTTCAATTAAGAAGTGAAGTCTTTGTGGTGGAGCAGGATTGCGTATATCAAGATATTGATGGAAAGGATCAAAAAGCACTTCATGTTTTGGGTTATTATCAGAACCAATTGGTAGCTTATACCAGACTCTTTAAACCTGGTGATTATTTCGAATATTCTAGTATTGGTAGGGTGGTAGTTAAAGAGTCTTTCAGACAATTTGGTTTTGGGAAAGACATTATGAAGGCTTCCATCAAGGTGATTGAAGAGGATTTTAAAGGAAAAGTAATAAAAATATCTGCCCAATGTTACCTTAAAAAATTCTATAATGAATTAGGGTTTATTGAGGAAGGTGACACCTACTTGGAAGATGGTATTCCTCATATGGCAATGTATAGAAAGCTTGAAGCTTAATACATTTTTGAATTATCTAATTATTTTTTTCCTAATTTCAACATTGTAAATAAATCAATATTTACAACCTATCTTCAATATTAAACTAATACATAAGATATATAAAATTGAACTTATATCTATGAAAATCAAAATTTCAGCAATATTATTTTTTACCTTTTATATGTTTGGATTTGCTCAAAGAGACAGATCCAATTGTCCCAATTTTATAGGAGAGAATTTAAATGGAATTGAGAAACATCCAGATTGGAAAATTTTAGCGCAATCAACAGGAGACTTAAATAAGGATGGTTTAGATGATGTAGCTATCATTCTAGAATCAAAGGATAGTATTCAGGTTAAAAAATGTTCTAATTGTAAATTAATTAAAAGCAAACCTAGAGTTATTCTGGTCTTATTCAATCAAGACAGTAAACAAACGGTTGTCATTCAAAATAATGAGTTCATAGCGAGAGGGGATGAGGGTGGCATGGTTAATTATCTTGAACCTGAATTATCAATCAAAAATGGATGGCTGAATATTTTTTATCAATATACACGATCACATCAGTCTTATACCTTTGAATTTAGAAATAACCAAATGGAACTTATTTTAGCTGAATCGGTTGGTGTACATTCAGCTAGTGGTGATTTTGAAAGTGATAAGTTTGACTTTATAAAAGGAATATTAACCTCGGAAACTGGAAATATATCCCAAGAGAAGAGTAAGAAAGAAATCTTCAGATTGGATATCCAACCTAAATCACTTAACGAATTTGGAGAAATGTATGAATGGGAAGTATTTGAAAATAAATACTTGTAAAGTATTGTAGTTTAATCTTTTAACTAACTTTATACTGACCTGATAAAAGGGATCATTTACTAAAAACATAAATCATGAAAAAGTTGCAATACTCTTTAGATATTAATGCCCCAGCAGAGAAAGTGTATAACACCATGCTTGGTCTAGAAAACATCGAAACTTATAACCTATGGACAGCTGAATTTAATCCCACTTCCACTTATGAGGGAAGTTGGGAAAAGGGATCAAAAATTTATTTTGTTGGGACCGATGAGAATGGCAAAAAAGGAGGTATGGTCTCAGAAATTGCAGACAATATCCCACACAAATTTATTTCCATTCGTCATTACGGAATTTTGGATGGCGACAAAGAAATCACTGAAGGCCCAGACGTTGAGAAATGGGCTGGCGGATTGGAAAATTATTCCTTTCAAGAGGAAAATGGAGTGACAACAATAACGGTTGAATGTGATATGACTGAAGATTATCAGGATTATTTTGATACCACTTGGCCAAAGGCTTTAAAAAAACTCAAAGAACTTTCCGAAAACTAGAATTTTTGTGGAATTTAATGAATGGAGAATAAATTATTTAACCTCGGAATTCAAAAAGGGATATCCTTTTTATAATAGGATGGAGCATAAAGATCCTACAAGTAAATGCTTGATAATAAAACTTCGGTATAAAGCTTTGGATTGATCTAATTTTGAAGACTTAAAGGCGAAATAAACAAGAAATGCAAAGTTAAGAATGGTAATAATACTTAAGATGGTTCTGTTGTGATAAAATAGAAACAGGGCACAGACCAAAATACATAAACAAATAACTACATACGATTGTAAAACCAACCTATCAATAGATTGGTCCAGTGCTTTGTTTGCAAAAAACATGGTACTTAAACCATATAGAATCAACATGGCTTGTTCGTTCAAAGTACCTTTAGTATATAGAAAAGTAAGAAATATGGTAAGTAGAATGACCAATATTTCGGTCAAGTAGTGATTTAAAAATTTATTCATTGAGAAAATTAATTGTTGTCGCCAACATAGGTAATTAAAATTTCGACTCTTCTGTCAAATTTAGCTTCGCCACCAAGTGGAAATTTGCGACGAAGTCCCACATATTTCATACGTTTTTTATCAACACCACTTTTGGCTAGATAATCATAAATATACTTGGCACGAGCTAGGGATAAATTGCGTTTTTTTGTTTTTCTATCTACCGCATCCCTACTGTATTTGGTACAGCAAACATGGCCTTGAATGGTAAAGTAAATATCATCACGTTCTATTAAAACCTTAGCGATATCATCCAGTACGGGCTTGGATTCTGGTAACAGTGTCGTATAACCTGTTTTAAACAAAATATTGTTTAAAGTTACTTTATCGCCAGTTTTTAAATCACCATTGATAATTTCCCGAAACTCTTGGGCCTCTTCCGGTGTCGTTTTCTTTTCTTTTCGAGGGGGGTCATAGGGATGCACGATAATTTCAACCTTTCGGTTCAAACCACGGATTTTCTCAACATTTTCTTCTTGAACAACTTTAAGTAGAATTTCACCTTTACCATCAACGTTGCTTATTTTGGAATCGTCCAATTCGTTGTTTGAAAATATGGTTTTTATGGAATTGGCACGTTTCTGAGACAGATCCAGATTGTAGTTGGTACTTCCACGATCATCACAAAAACCATAAATAGAAACACGCTCTATATCTACGGTGTCTAAAGTTGAAATAAAAAGTAATAACCTGCTTCTTTCAGTTTCAGGAACATCAAATTGATCAGTTTCAAAATAGACCACATGGTTAAATTCCTTTTGGGCTAAGGCATTGAAACTACAAACAAAAATCCATATAAAGAGTAGGTTTTTCATTGTATGCTACGGATAATAGCAATTAAATATAGTAAATTATTAAAAATTAACCCTTCTTCAATCTCAAATAATCATAATACGTCTCCAAATTTGAAAGAATCTCAGTAGATTTCTTTATTTCGGGGTTATGATTTTTATAATAATCATACAAACCTTCTCTGTAAACGTAGCGTTTTACTATTTCGTCGGTTAATAGCGATAGTATTTGATCCTTATTTTGATTGATAGCAAGCTCCTTAGAGTTATTTAAGGTTTGCAACAATTGGTTGTATTCATTTTTGATATTATCCTCTAAATCTTCTTTTATGGCTTTTTTATGAACCTCACTTAGTGCTTTTTCTGTTTCTGTTACGAAGGAAAAGTCATTTGATTTAAGATATTTTTTGAAATCCTCAAAATCAGAGTTGCCTAATTTAAATTGACCGATGTTTTCTAGATTGGGATGTTTGTAATAATAGTTGGTTGCATAATCAAAAATCAGGAAATCATTTAAAATGGCGTCTGTGACCGCAGAATTCTTACTAATTTCCATAGCTTCATCTGGTTGTACACCACCTCCATCATATACCTTTCTACCTCCTTTGGTTTTAAATTCGTTGTAGTTCTTTTTGTCAATTCTTACGGCATTTCCTTGTTCGTCCCTATGCCAATAATCTAATGCTTGAATACAGCGACCAGAAGGCGTATAATAGCGTGAAATGGTTATTTTTAATTGGGTACCATAAGTTAAAGGTTTGGGACGTTGTACCAATCCTTTTCCAAAACTTCTAGAACCTACAATGACAGCACGGTCTAAATCCTGAAGGGAACCAGATACAATTTCACTTGCCGAGGCACTACTGCCGTTGATTAAAACAACCAATGGGATTTCAGTATCAACTGGATCTTTAGAAGTATAATAGGTTCTATTGAATTTTTCCACTTTGGATTTGGTCGTAACTACCAATTGACCTTTTGGCACAAATAAGTTCACAATGTTAACAGCTTCATGCAAAAGTCCTCCTGGATTTCCTCTTAAATCCAAAATCATTTTTTTGGCTCCTTGAGCCTTTAAATCCCTAAGTGCATAAGAGGTTTGTGCAGAAGCTTTGGTATTAAAAGCATTCAAAACAATATAGCCTGTTTTATCGTTGATCATAGAAAAATAGGGTACTGCATCAATTTCAATTTCAGAATGTTTGATTTCGGTGGTGTATTGTTTTCCTTGTCTCACATAGGTCACATTGGCCGAACTATTAGCCGCCCCTTTTAAAAGCTCCCCAGCATCGTCCTTAAAGTCGGCCACAACGGTGTTGTTTACCTTGATAATTTCATCTCCTGCCTTTAAACCTGCTTTATCGGCAGGATATCCTTGGTAGGGTTCCACAATCAAAAGTTTATCCTTCAAAACCCTTACTTTGGCACCAATTCCTGTGTAATCTCCAGTGCGTCTTATCTTTTCAGCCTCTACATCCTGTTCGTTATAGAATTGGGTATAGGGGTCCAAATCTTCCAACATGCTTTTAATGGCTTTGTCCATCAAATCAGCTGGATTGGTCTCATCTACATAACTCATGTTTATTTCCTTAAACAAGGTGGTGAAGATTTCCAATTGTTTAGCTACTTCAAAGAAGTCATTTTTAAAGGAGGAGGCAGTAACCAAAATAGCTAATGCCAGTATGGGGATTATGATACGGGTCTTTAATAATCGTTTCATAGCAGTACTAATCTTTATGGATGTGTTTTAAAAATTTGGAAAACAACTTTTTAGAAAGGTCATTTATTTCATGAAAAGTTAGTTTGTCTTTCCCAATGTACAAAATCATAAACGCATATTGCTCGTCAATGTTGTTAAATATATCCCATTTATTTAATCGATAAGCTTCCCTTAACAAGCGTTTTATGTGGTTTCTGTCTACGGCTTTTTTAAATCTTTTTTTGGATACAGAAACACCTACTTTACAAGGAATGTCATCTTCAAAATGGGTTTTTATGTAAACCATCCGAAGGGGATAGGCAGAAACACTTTTTCCTTCAGAAAAAAGGGCTTCAATCAATTTTTTGCTTTTTAGTTTTTCAGCCTTGTGATAGGTATGATTCATGAGGCAAAGGTAGGCATGTCTGATTTATAAATAAGATAAAAGAGTTTAAAGGTCTTTGGTACTTATTATTTTTACTTGATGCTGTTTTAAATCCTTAAGTGCAAAATCTAAAGTTTCTTGAGCAATAGCCTTGGTAGCATCGCTAATGAAATAGGTTTCAAACCCTTCACTCTGCGCATCTTTGGCGGTGTAGTAAACGCAATAGTCTGCCGCTAATCCGCAAACATAAACCTGTTTGATGCCTTTTGATTTTAAATAGGCTGAAAGTCCTGTATGATGGCGTCTACCATTATCAAAAAAACCGCTGTAACTATCTGTTTTTGGATCCATACCTTTTCTGAAAATAGCAGAAACAGCATTCATATCAAGAGTTTCTGAAAACTGCGATCCTTTACTTCCTTGAATACAGTGGTCTGGCCATAATACTTGTTTAATTCCAAAAAGATCAATCATATCAAACGGTTTTAAACCATCATGATTGGAGGCAAAACTCAAGTGGTTTGGAGGATGCCAATCTTGAGTGGCTACCACCAGGTCAAATTGGTTTTGCAATTGATTTACAGTGGGAACGATGGTGTCTCCTTCTGGAACGGCCAAAGAACCACCAGGTAAAAAATCATTCTGTATGTCAACAAGTATTAACGCTTTCATTTCTTTTGATTCTTTAGGTCATCTCTTAGTACTTCTACGGCTCTACTTATACCCACTTTATAAACATGCGGATTATCAAAACGTTTGTGTTCACGAGGAAGTAACTGTAAGTTTTGTTTAGCCATTTCTGCGATTTCCTGAGTGCTTTTTTTGGCTATGGATCTCTTACCTTGATTCATAACTTCGCGCAACATGGGTTTCCCTTGTTCTGATGCAATAGCCATAGCTTTATGGGGTTCAAATGGATGTACCATTTCATTGGGTGTTTGTTCTGTTTCCATGGCAATAGCATCTCCCATATAAAGCCCATTAGGATTCAAATAACGATATACCTGCTTTGATCCAGGAAGATTCATTTTTTTAAGGTTTTCTGAAATTTTGATTCGTGGAATCCCATCAAAACTACACAGTTTATAAACCCCGTCAAGTGCACCGTTAGAGCGACCAACTACCAAATTTGTTCCCACGCCATAAATGTCTATAGCGGCTTCCTGTTCCTTCAAACTTCTTATCACATGCTCGTCCAATTGGTTTGAGGCTGCGATTTTCACCTCAGGAAAACCTGCAGAATCCAGCATGTTTCTGCAAGTTCGCGATAGGTACGCCAAATCACCACTATCCAATCTTATGGCAGCCAATTGATGTCCTTTTGATTTTAAATGTTTAGCTACTTCAATTGCATGAGGCATGCCACTTTTTAAGGTATTGTAAGTATCTACTAATAAGGTGCAATTATCAGGAAAGGTCTCGGCATAGGCCATAAAGGCGGTTAATTCCTCATCGTAAGACTGTATAAACGCGTGGGACATGGTACCAGAAATGGGAATTTCAAATTCCTTTCCTGCCAATACATTAGAGGTACTATCAAACCCGCCAATATAGGCAGCTCTTGAAGCCAATAATCCAGCATAACCTTGGGAACGGCGCAAGCCAAACTCTGAAAGGATGGCTTGTTTTCCTGCCACATAACGAACCCGACTCGCCTTGGTAGCAATCAGTGATTGAAAGTTAAGAATATTGAGCAAATATGTTTCAATAATTTGGCACTCTACCACAGAGGACGTAACAGATAGAATAGGGGCAAAGGGAAAAACCACTTGGCCTTCTTCCATGCTTTTTATATGTCCTCCAAAGGAGAACCTACCCAAGTATTCCAAAAAGTCTTCCCTAAAACCTTGATCCTTGAGGTAGGCCAGATCATCTTTGGTAAAAGAGACTTTCTCAAGCCAATCTAAAACCTGCTCCAAACCGCAGAATAGAACATAACCACTTTCAAATGGATTTTTTCTAAAGAAATAATCAAAAGTGGCCACGGTGTTATGCTTTCCATGGAGAAAGTAAGATTGCGCCATGGTAAGCTGATATAAATCTGTATAAAGACCAGAGGATAAATTCATGTGGATTTAATTAAAAACTAAAAGCGGATACTATGATTATCATAATATCCGCTTAAAGATAAGGATTACTCTGTAAATTATTCTTTTTCCTTGGAGTTGTTACTTGGATTCACATCTGCCATCCTTCCTTTAGGGTCTATGGCAACTGACTGAACCTCTTTTTTAGCAGTAAAGGTATATGTAGGGTAGGCCCAAGCCCAATCTGACATAATAGTTGCGTCTGTTGGTTTTTCACCGCGCATAATGCGTAAAGGAATGTATATATCTTCGGTTGAACCATCGGTGTAGGTTACTGTAAGATCCATAGGCATAGGCATTAACCCAATACGCTCCAAAGTAACTTCTTTGCCAGCAATTTCTTTTACTCCATAATCAATGGTGTTGGTTGTTTGTCCAAAATCAACCAAATACCAATCCAGTTCTAAACCTGATACTTTCTCTGCCACACGAATAAAATCCATAGGTTTTGGATGCTTGAATGACCAATCATCGAAATACTGTTTAATGGTTTTGTTGAGGTTTTCTTCACCCATGACATAACCTAATTGCGCCATGAAAACCTCTCCTTTAACATATGCGGCCAAACTATAAATTTGGTTGAATGCATATCGGTCTGCGTGGGTGGTAAGAGGTTGCTCTCTTCCAGAGGTTGCCAAATAAGCGTAGTATTTATAGGAATTTGAGAAAGGATTCTCTTTGCCTTCATCCATCACTTCATTCATGGCGACATCACTGATATAACTTGTAAAACCTTCATCCATCCATTCGTGACGCACTTCATTGGTAGCCAACAAAAACTGAAACCAAGTATGAGCCATTTCGTGGGCAGTGGTACCAATAAGACCACCAAGTTTACTGCCTCCTGTAATTAAAGTACACATGGCATACTCCATACCGCCGTCACCACCTTGAATTACAGAATATTGTTTGTATGGGTATTTCCCCACATGATTACTATAAAAAGTGATAAGATCAGCAGCTTTGGGCTGAAGTTTTTTCCAGTTTTCTTGAATGGAATCTGCTCCTTTGTAGAAGAAATGGAGCATAGGACCATTTTCTACTTGAAGTTTATCATGAACATATTCAGGGTCTGCCGCCCAAGTAAAGTCATGTACATTAGGTGCTACAAAATGCCAAGTCAAGGTTTTACCTTTTACTTTTTTAGCTTTTCCAGATTGGTAACCATGACCAACTTCTTCTGGATTCTGAAGATATCCTGTTCCGCCAACAACATAATCTTTGTCAATCGTCAAGGATATATCAAAGTCACCCCAAACACCGTAAAATTCACGTCCAATGTAAGGGTCTGCGTGCCATCCTTCATCATCATATTCGGCCATTTTAGGATACCATTGGGTCATGGAAAGAGCAACGCCATCTTTGTTGTTTCTACCAGAACGACGAATTTGTACAGGAACTTGTGCATTGAAAACCATATCAAAGGTTACTTTTTCCCCAGGTTGGATAGGCTTTGCTAAATCAACCTCTAAAACAGTTCCAACTACATTGTAGGTAAGGTCTGTGCCATTTTGTTTTAAAGAAGATACTTTTATAAAACCGATTTCGTCTTCCTTTAATTTACTAATACGATCTCCAACTCTAGAATCTGGATCAGCAATCGTACGTGAACGTAAATCCATTTCACTTCCGGGTTGGAAGGCATTAAAATAAAGATGATAGAATACTTTATTCAACACATCTGGAGAATTATTGGTGTACACCAAGGTTTGTGTACCATCGTATTGATAGTTGTCCACATGCATGTCGATATTCATTTTGTAATCCACGTGTTGTTGCCAATACCCAGCCTTAGGCTGTTCGACAGGTGGGTCTATTTTTGCAAATGAACTTAGAGAAAAACTAAGCAAGATGAGAAAAAGTGTCTGTTTCATAAAAAATATCAAATGTTAAAAAATAATCGGGAGGCAATTTATAGGTTTTTTGTAAAATGCCACTTCTATAAAAAGTTAATTTATTTAAAATTCAATGTCCCTCAGACTTTATTAGAGGCATCCACGAGATAAAGTATGAAGGAAAATGAATGCTATTTTTGATTAAAGATAAAAAAAGCCCATCCAAACGGATGGGCTTTTAGTATAAGTTAAAATAAGATTATTTTATCTTAGAAGCTACGATTAAAGCGTTGTAGGCATTAGCCATTTTTTCGCTTTTTGATAGATCTCCAAAAGGTCTAACATCATTTGCATCACCTCCTACTACAACTTTAGTGTTGATAGGTAAACCAGAGCTCAAGATGACATCTTTAACTTGTGCTGCGGTCAAATTAGGGAAATAAGAACGAACCAAAGCAACAACTCCTGCTACAGCTGGAGCAGCCATTGAAGTTCCTCCTTTTGTATCGTATTGATCTTTAAATGGTACTGTTGAATACACACTTGCCCCTGGTGCAAAAACATCTACATTGATTTTTCCGTAGTTTGAGAAACTAGCAACCATATTAGATCCATATTTAGGAGCCAAAGCACCAACTGTAATGAAATTGTTTGAAACTTCTGGACCGTTATCGACTTGATCGTTTGGATAACATGCTTTTTTATCTAAGTCAATACCTTCATTACCTGCAGCATTTACAAAAACCACATCGTGTTCTCCTGCATATGCAATAGCATCTCTCACCCAATCACTATGTGTTGCGTAGTATTTTCCAAAACTTCCGTTGATTACT
The DNA here is from genome assembly GCF_001280515.1 of Mangrovimonas sp. ST2L15. Lineage (GTDB taxonomy): Bacteria > Bacteroidota > Bacteroidia > Flavobacteriales > Flavobacteriaceae > Mangrovimonas > Mangrovimonas futianensis. Next base: position 462,777 of record NZ_LBIQ01000030.1, read on the forward strand.
TTAGCACCATTATCAACTGCATATCTGATAGCCAAAGCGATATCCTTGTCATACTCATCTCCGTTAGGAACCGCTCTGATGCTCATAATTTTCACATTGTTTGCAACACCGTTAGCTCCTAAACCATTGTTACGTTCTGCAGCAATGATACCAGCTACGTGAGTTCCGTGGCTTTCACCTTCTTCACTAGGAGTTACATTTCCATTTCCATACCCTACATCAGTCAGGTCATCCACGTTATCTCCTGTTTTTCTACCATTGAAATCCTTGTTAAGGTTGTAATCCAATTTATCAGAGAAGTAATCCAAACCTCCTTGCAATTCTTCTAATGCTGCCTCAGCAGAATCCAAACCATTGCTGTACATGTATTTCATCATGCTTACATAGCGGTTTAATTCTTCATCGGTAGAAGTAATGCCATTTACATCTTCTGGTGTGTAATCTTTTTTACCCAAATGAGCTGCAATGGCTTTGTCTGCTGCTTCTACTTGTTTGAATATTTGTTCGTATTGTGTTTTTTGAGCAACAGTTTTTTGATATTCTTTTTCATATTCCTCTTTGGCTCTTTCAAAATCTGGGTGAGACGTATCTCCTTTAGCCAAGATTCTTACATATTCCAATTGCTCATCGTAACCATCACCTAGGAAATTCCAACCGTGTACATCATCAACATACCCGTTTTTATCATCATCGATACCGTTTCCAGGAATTTCTTTTTCATTGGTCCAAACCACACCATCCAAATCTTCGTGGTTGATATCAATACCACTGTCTATAACAGCAACAATTACGGTTTGTCCTTTATTATCCTTAATAATTTCTGAATATGCTTTATCCACACTCATACCAGGAATGGTGTCTTTCACCAAATCCAAATGGCCCCAATTGTGTTTTTCACTTTCGGTAAGTTCTGAGACTTTTAGAGGGGTTGTGTCAACGTTTTCAATTGGTGTAGAAACAATATCAATACCAGAACCGCAACTAGAAAGAATTGCGGCAGCAACTGCTGAAAACAATACAGGTTTTAATACTCTCATTTTTTTGAATAATTTTTTAATTAGTTAAATATGTCATCACAACTAAATACTTCATTGACTCTTACACCTTTATCCGTGTTTTGAACTGTAATGATTTCATTGTGTGCATCGTGCTCCAAAAATAAGTAATAATTGTTACTTGCTGCCAAATTGAGAAACTTTTCTTTCTCGTCTAAAGTCAAGAGCGGCCTAGTATCATACCCCATGACAAAAGGAAGAGGTAGATGACCTACAGTAGGTAACAAATCGGCCATAAAACAAATGGTTTTGTCTTGATAGTGAATCATAGGAATCATTTGCTTGTCTGTATGACCATTTGCAAAGAAAATGTCAAATCCCAATTCTGACGATTTTAAGATATCCTGCTCAGGAAGTGAGACATGTTTCAAATGTCCGCTTTCCTGCATAGGAAGAATATTTTCAGTCAAGAAAGAAGCTTTTTCTCTTCTATTAGGTTCTGTGGCCCATTTCCAATGATCTTGGTTGCTCCAAAAAGTAGCATTCTTAAAGGCTGGTTCGTAACCTGTTCGGTCTTTATTCCATTGAATACTCCCACCACAATGGTCAAAATGTAAGTGTGTCATAAAAACATCGGTAATATCGTTTCGGTGAAATCCATGTTCTTTAAGAGCCTTATCAATAGAATCGTCTCCCCATAGGTAGTAGTAACCAAAAAATTTGTCTGATTGTTTGTCTCCCATTCCGGTATCAATCAAAATCAAGCGGTTTCCATCTTCAATAAGAAGGCATCGCGCTGCTATATCAATCATATTATTGCTATCTGAAGGATTGGTTCTGCTCCAAATGGATTTTGGAACAACCCCAAACATGGCACCGCCGTCTAATTTGAAGTTCCCGGCGTTAATTGGGTATAAATTCATAATTATGTAAATTAATTCATCTGCAAAATACTAAAACATCCCCTATTTTTTAGTTTGAACAATAAGATATTAGCCCTATTTTAACATTACAAAACAGTCATTACAGGGTGATGGTTTTTAAGGGAAGAAAAAAACATTTATTTTTATAGAAAAGGATTCTTATGAAACCATCAGTTAAAAACCCGTTGAAGATAAAAGAGATGAAACTGCTTAGGTTTGGAAGGGATTTTAAACCGGATGAGCAGATTATCCTGAGAGATTATTTGGCCATTGAGCGCACTAGATTGGCAAACGAACGCACCTTGCTTTCCTACATAAGGTCCTCACTTTATCTTTTACTTGCTGCTATGGCATTCTTTCAACTTAAAAATTATGCCGATTTTAAATATGTGGCATTCATTTCCCTAGGGTTTAGTTTTATATTTTTTGTGATTGGAATTTATCGGTTTATACTCCTAAAAAAAAGTTTAAAGCGGTTGTATTACTTATCTCAAAGCAAACAAGAACAACATGATTCCTAATTGAGGTTTAATTCTTATCACCTATGAACATAGATCTGATCATAACGTTTGCAATTATTATTGTTGGTGTTTTTTTGTTTGTTCGGGATTACTTTACCATAGACACCACGTCAATCCTTATTATGGCCATGTTTATTGTAGCGGGTGTTTTGACCCCTGAAGAAGGTTTTTCAGGATTTAATCATCCTGCAACTTTAACTTTGGGATGTATTTTTGTGTTAAGTGCCGGAATCTTTAAATCGGGAATCTTAGATAATTTAAGTTACAGTATTATCCGAATTGCCAAGGTAAATTACGTCATGGCGCTTATCATTTTCTGTTTGATATCAGGAGTGTTTTCTGCTTTTATAAATGATACGGCGGTGGTTGCTCTGTTATTGCCCATTGCCCTTACTGTTTGTAAAGAAGCAAATATCAAACCTAGCCGATTGCTTATGCCTATTTCCTTTGCAGCTTTGTTTGGAGGCACTTGTACACTGATAGGCACATCTACTAATATTTTGGTGAGCAGTTATTCAAAAAAATATGGAGTTGAAGCTTTTGGAATGTTTGAGTTCAGTCTGGCAGCATTGTGCTTAATGGCCATTGGCTTTACTTATTTGATTGTTTTCAGTCCACTTTTACTTCCGAAGAAAAGAGAAGTGGAAGAAGATTTTACCATCAATGCCGAAAATTATATCACGGAATTGATTATAAGCGACGAATGTAAAGATGTTGGGAGGTCCATTGCTAATTCAGACTTGGTTAAAGAATACAATATCAATATTCTATCTATTTTGAGAGACGGCATTTTAATTCATGAGTTTTCGTCAGAGACCAAAATATTTAAAGGTGATACACTAAAAGTTATTGCGATTCCAAAAACCTTAAACCGGTTATTGGATGTTGATGGTATCAAGATAAGTGGCGCTCAATTGGTTACCAGTGGAAATGAAGATTCTCAAGGCTATCATATTTATGAGGTAATTATACCTTTTGGTTCTGACTTAATGGGCAACTCCCTAAAAGAACTTCATTTTAGAAGACGTTTTAATTGCTCGGTAATTGCTATTAGGCAAAGGGGAGAGGTAATGTATGATAAACTATCTTTAGTTAATCTTAAAGAGGGGGATATGCTTTTGATTATAGGAAAGGAAGAGGATATTAAACAACTAGAGGTTAAGAACAGAATTGTTAGACTTACAGAACATGAAAAAAAACGAGTAGACTTAAAGAAGGCCATTCCAGCGATTATTATTGGTGTTTTGGTAGTCTTGACAGCCGCATTGAATATAACGACCATTTTAATAAGTGGAATGGTTGGTGCCTTATTGATGATTCTTTTGGGTATTTTAAAACCTAAAGAGGCCTATCAAGCAGTGGAGTGGAAGGTCATATTTATGGTTGCAGGTGTGCTTTCTATGGGAACAGCTTTGGAGAAAACAGGTGGTGCCCAATTGATTGCTGATGGCATTCAAGCCAGTTTGGGACAATATAATGCCCATGTCACATTGAGCGTTTTGTATTTGGTCACTTTTTTATCAACCAATTTAATTTCCAGTAAGGCCACTGCTGCTTTAATGACTCCTGTTGTGATAAGTTTGGCTGCCTTAATGGGTGTTAGTGAACGCCCCTTTTTGGTTGCAGTTATGTTTGCCTGTTCTTTGACATTTATGACGCCTATGAGTTATCCTACCAATACCATGGTGTATGCTCCGGGAAATTATAAGTTCTCAGATTTTTTAAAGGTTGGAACGCCTTTAAACATCATTATTTGGTTAGCAGCCTCCTTTATAATTCCGTATTTCTTTCCGTTTGCGAAGTAGTATGAGTTTTGGTTTCAATGACTTCTTTAAGTCGTTTTCCAAAATCCAAAAGGATTTTCATTTCCTTAATTGTCGCTAGTCGTTCCTTATTGAAGATTAAAAGGTGAGCTCCGTCTGCCTGCACATGATAATAATTATTGCTTTCAAAGAACTGAATAAGGTCCTTACCAAAGAAGTTCGTAATTCCTTCTTCATCGTCGCCTTTTAAATAAAACCTCTTTGAAAAATCTGGATAATCTTTGAGGTCAATATCCTTGAGACCCGCTAAGGAATAAACCCGCTCCAAGAATCCTTCCTTGTCAAGTGTAAATGAAGGTATTTCATCATTTAAGCTAATATGCAGCATGGTGCTTCTAATCACTTCCTTGGCAATTAGTTCGCCTTCAAAATATTCTACATCAAATAAATTCAGTGAATTATTATCGTTGGATAATCTATTGTAGATATAATTAACTTGTTTGGTATTGAAATAATGAAAGTCATATAAAAAGGAAATTTCTCTGTTTTTTTCAGCATGGTATTCCAAACCAAATCGATCAGAGGTTTGAATAAGGTCTCTTTGCCTTTTAGTAAGATTGCTACCAATGAGTCCGGAATCGGTCAATAGACGTCTTAATGCAAAAGGATGCTTGGATTCGGCATCATGCATATCCAGACCAATAATTTCAAAATTACCTCCTTTTTTTGCGAAAAGCTCTTGATAACTACTGATGTTGTCCATTACAGTATGATCTACAAATTCACACATAGAAAAGTCCAATACCACATCACGGTCCTCTGGAATGGCATCTAATTTGTCTTTAAGCTTGTAATAATTTAAAAAGCTACAGAAGTGTTTAACGCTAACAAAAAAACTACCATTTCCTGATTCCTCTTTGTACATTAAAACATTAGGTTTAATAAGGTTTCTTGTAAAAAGACTGAGGTTTTTATTAATTACAATATGAATGATCAGGGTCATGGCCACCCCGCTTAAAATTCCAGATATAAGACCAACCTTTAAGGTGATGATCAAAGTCACAAAAAAAATGATGAATTGTTCTTTACCTATTGAAAATACTTTTTTAATAGTGTCTGGAGAGGCCAACTTATAGCCTGTAAACACCAAAATAGCCATTAAGGCTGGTAGTGGAATTCGTGCCATTTCAGAACTAAAAAGAACAATAAACAATAGCATAAACAAGGCATGGAAGAAGTTGGAAGATCTATTTGAACCTCCGTTATTTACATTTACTGAACTTCTAGCAATAACAGTCACTACATTCAAGCCTCCCAGAAAACCACTCCCTACGGTAGCCAATCCCAATGCTTTTAAGTCTTTGTTGACATTGGATCGTCTTTTCTTAGGATCTAATTTATCCACAGCCTTAATGCTCAATAAAGATTCGATGCTGGCAATTAGAGTTAAGGATACCACACTATCCCAAAAGTCGAGGGTAGCCCATTGTGAAAAATCTATTTTTGGAATCTTAGTGATAATCTCATCGATATGTGGGATTCCCGAAATCATATAGTTTTTATCAATAGGATTATTTTCATGAAGAACTAATTCAAAATAGTAACTCAATCCTATGGATAGTAATACAATCCACATGGGAGCGGGTACCAATTGAAAGTATTTGTTTCTAATCTTAGGATAAAAGAACATGATAAACAAACTAACTGTTCCAACAATGGCCGCAAAAATGAGACCTTTACTGTCATAATGAATGGCGTCATTGATAGTAAATGGAATTTCAATCAAATAATCCATGGTGTCTTCACGCTTAATTTTGTGGGCTAACATGATATGAAATTGTTTGCCTAAAATGATAAGACCAATGGCCGCCAACATGCCTTGTATGGCGGACGAAGGGAAAAAATTAGCTAATTTTCCTAACCTTAAAAAACCTAAGATCATCAATAACACCCCTGAAAAAATGATTGCCGCATAAGCACCTTCAATACCTAGGGTTGTTATGGCAACCAAAAGGACGCCTACCAACCCATTCCCAGGACCAGTAATCGTAATGTGACTTCCCCCAAAAAATGAAACTAGTAAACCACCTACTATAGCTGTTATAACCCCTGCTATTGGAGGGGCTTCACTAGCCATTGCCAATCCCAGACCAAGAGGCAACGCAATAAGACTTACCACAAACCCAGAGAAAATATTTTTGGGTAGGTCACCAATGAATTCCTTTATAAGTACTTTTCTGGGTGTCATCTTATTATCAAAACATCTGTTGGTAGCTCAGTTAGGATATGCTCAATATCATGGGGGAATAAACGATCCAAAAATGTAAGTTTGTCTGGGGCGTTAGTAACCAATAGATCGGCTCTAACGACTTCTGCAAAATGCCCAATAGAATAACCTCGCCTTCCAAAAATGGGTTGAGTTTTAATTTTTATGTTCTTTTTGAACTCTTCAGGAGTTTCTTCTAGTATTTTTATGACTCTAGATTTTTCGCGGATACTGATGCGTTCTTTGACAATATTGGCTCTTCGAAGGGAGCGATCGTCATTAACATTGACGGCAACTTCCTGTTGGGTGATTTCCTCAACAACGGTAACCTTTGAAGCTCCTAATTTAGAGCCAACAAAAAATCCATAAGAGATGGTTTTGGTAGCTTTTTCATCTTTAAGGCCATTGATGACTACATGTTGACACGGTACGCGTTCAACAGAAGGTTTGATTAACAATAATACCGAACAACTGGCATTTCTTGTAATTTTTCTTGCGATGGATCCCACATAGTATTTCAAAATGTTTTCACGCTTTAAAGCTCCTAGAATAATTAGGTCTAAGCGTTTTTCTTGAATAACGTTTAGAATCACTTCGGCGGGATCACCTACTTTAAAAACGATTTCAAAGTCCAGATTCTTTTCAATGAAAGGAGACAGTATTTTTTGAATATCCTTTTCCTTTCGGTGTGAATGGATACCTACATGAATAAGCACCAATTTTGATTTAAAGAACAAAGCTAATCGGCTAGCCTCATAAAGGTTAGCTTTCAGGGTGGGTGAAAATGCAATACCAATACCTATGGTATTAAAGTAATTCAAGGTTGTAAGGTTGTTAATGTTGCGTTAGAAAGATACTATTTTTAGAGGATTTACCCTAGTTTTCCTTCCGAGATATCCATTTTTGTGGTATAATTACAATATCAAAATTAAAGTATGTTAGAATTAGCAGGAATCATTATTTTGGGTATACTGGCACAATGGGTTGCTTGGAGATTTAAAATTCCAGCAATCCTTCCTTTGATTTTAATAGGATTGTTTGTGGGTCCTATCGCATCTGAGTTCATAACTTCTGATGGCCGTAAATGGATAGAACCTGTTTGGAATGGGAAAAATGGACTTTTCCCAGGGGAAGGACTTTATTACTTTCTTTCTCTTGCTATTAGCATTATTCTTTTTGAAGGTGGTCTCACCTTAAAGCGAAGTGAGATTAGAAATGTTGGGCCAGTCATCACAAAACTGATTACTGTTGGAGCATTCATAACCTTTATCGGTTCAGGTATAACGGCTCATTATCTTTTTGGGCTAGACTGGCGTTTGGCTTTTTTGTTTGCTGCTTTGATTATAGTAACGGGTCCTACTGTGATTACGCCAATTTTACGAAATATTCCTTTAAAAAAGGATGTCTCTACGGTCCTAAAATGGGAAGGAATTCTTATTGATCCTCTGGGGGCATTGGCTGCGGTTTTGGTTTTTGAATTTATAAGTGTTGAAGGAGATTCTGGATTTACCAAAACGGCCTTAATTGAGTTTTTCAAAATCATTTTATTTGGAGTCACGTTCGGTTTCACCTTTGCTCATGCATTGGCATTTGCCATTAATAAGAAGTTGATTCCTCATTACTTATTAAATGTAGTTTCCCTTTCCGTAGTGCTTTTGGTTTATGTGGAATCTGAAATTTTCGCTCACGAATCAGGTTTATTGGCGGTAGTGGTTATGGGACTAGTTTTAGGGAACAGCAAATTGGAAAATATAAAGGAGTTATTGTACTTTAAGGAGTCCTTAAGTGTCTTGCTGATTTCCATTCTTTTTATTCTACTGGCGGCGAATATTAACATGGAAGATTTGTACCTGATTTATAATTGGAATACGGTCTTTTTATTCTTGATTGTCGTTTTGATTATTAGGCCTTTATCTGTTTTTGCAAGTACATTTGGTTCCCCACTCAAGACCAAAGAAAAGGTTTTTATAAGTTGGGTTGGACCAAGAGGTATTGTTGCTGCTGGTATTGCCTCTTTATTTGGAAGTAAATTATTAAAACAAGGGGTAGCAGGAGCCGAATACATCACCCCGCTTGTGTTTACCATTGTATTGGGCACGGTTTTACTCAACGCAACAACCGCTCGTTATTTTGCAAAATGGGTGGGTGTATTTTTGAAAAAGTCTGAAGGAATATTGATTGTGGGAGCCTCTAGGGTGGCTAGATTAATAGGTCATTATTTGGTTAACAATGGTCGTCATGTGGTGTTGATTGATAGCAATATGAACAACATTGCGAAGGCAAAGGAACTTGGGTTGGAAGCCATTCATACCAATATTTATTCGGATACACTTTCTGATAACATCGAGTTGAATGATGTAGGATATTTAATGGCATTGACAGCCAACTCAGAAATCAACAAATATGCAATTAATAAGTACGGCGCCCAGTTTGGTGAAAACGGTTCCTTTAGATTGATTTCACAAAAGGAAATGGCTGATGATAAAAACAACCCAAGAGAGGGCTTATTTTCACATACCGATGATTATGTGAGCTTAAGTAATGTGACCAGTAATTATCCTTCTGTCAATGAAATTGATTTAGAAAATTTTGAGCATTTTAAACGGTTAATAGATATTTCAATTTCCAACAAAAATATCATCCCGCTTTTTATCAAAGATCCTAATGGGGAATATGAAATTATACCATCCCATAGTAATGAGATAGAAGCGATAGAAAGTGGCTCCCAATTGGTATATTTGGGAAAACCATTTGATGTTGAAAAAGTCTAGTCGTTAAGCTTTAAAACGGCCATGAAGGCTTGTTGAGGTATTTCTACATTCCCAACTTGACGCATACGTTTTTTACCTTTTTTCTGTTTTTCCAATAGTTTACGCTTTCTAGAAATATCCCCTCCATAACACTTGGCAGTAACATCTTTTCTTAAGGCCTTAATGGTTTCCCTAGAAATAATCTTAGCACCGATTGCTGCTTGAATTGGAATGTCAAACTGTTGGCGAGGAATCAATTCCTTTAGCTTTTCACACATCCTTTTACCAATGTTATAAGCATTATCCGCGTGAATTAAAGCTGAAAGGGCATCTACCTGTTGCGCATTCAATAAAATATCTACACGCACCAATTTGGAAGCTCTCATACCAATAGGAGCATAATCAAAAGAGGCGTAACCTTTGGAAACCGTTTTTAAGCGATCATAAAAATCAAATACAATCTCTGCCAAAGGCATATCGAAAGAAAGCTCGACACGCTCTGGTGTTAAATAAGTTTGATTTTTAATCTGTCCACGTTTCTCAATACACAAGCTCATTACAGGGCCAACAAAATCAGCTTTAGTAATGATGGTTGCTTTGATAAAAGGTTCTTCAACACGATTTAAAGTAGATGGTTCAGGTAAATCGGTTGGGTTGTTAACGATGATGACATCGTCTGGGTTTTTATTTGTAAACGCATGATAACTAACGTTTGGTACCGTAGTGATCACAGTCATGTCAAATTCACGTTCTAAACGTTCTTGGATGATTTCCAAGTGGAGCATTCCTAAGAATCCACAACGGAAACCAAATCCTAAGGCAGCTGAACTTTCTGGTTGAAACACCAAAGAAGCATCATTCAGCTGGAGTTTTTCCATAGATGCTCTTAAGTCTTCATAATCTTCGGTATCTACAGGATAGATTCCCGCAAAAACCATCGGCTTGACATCCTCAAAACCACTAATAGCATTTTTAGTTGGCTCTTTTGAGTCTGTAATGGTATCACCTACCTTGACTTCCTTTGCCTCTTTTATTCCAGTGATTAAATATCCCACATCACCAGCTTTAATCTCATTTTTTGGATGTTGGGTAAGCTTTAAAGTCCCTACTTCATCCGCATAATAAGATTTGCCGGTTGCAATAAATTTAATCTGTTGATTCTTTTTAATAGAACCATTAATGACTCTAAAATAGGTTTCAACTCCTCTAAAAGGATTATAAACCGAATCAAAAATTAAAGCTTGTAAAGGTTCATCTGGATTTCCTTTAGGTGCTGGAATCCTATCAATGATTGCCGTTAAAATTTCTTGAATCCCAATACCTGTTTTGGCACTGGCAGGAATTACTTCGCTAGGATCACAGCCCAATAAATCAACGATATCATCAGTAACTTCTTCAGGATTGGCGCTGGGTAAGTCCACTTTATTTAGGACAGGAATGATTTCCAAGTCGTTTTCTAAAGCCAAATACAAATTAGAAATAGTTTGTGCTTGTATACTCTGTGCGGCATCTACCACCAACAGAGCGCCTTCACAGGCGGCAATGGAACGGGAGACTTCATAACTGAAATCAACGTGACCCGGAGTGTCAATTAAATTGAGAACATAATGCTCCCCTTCGTGGACGTAGTCCATTTGGATGGCATGGGACTTAATGGTTATTCCTCTTTCGCGTTCCAAATCCATACTATCCAACAATTGATCTTGTTTTTCTCTTTCTGTCACAGACCCGGTAAAATCCAATAATCGGTCGGCCAGGGTACTTTTCCCATGATCAATATGTGCGATAATACAAAAGTTTCTTATGTTCTTCATGTATAACCTTAGGCTTAAATATTTTGCAAATATAGTTGTTTTCTTATGTTTTGAGTTTCAATTACGGAAAATCCGTAAACAATTTTTTAAAAGAATTTATATATTGCAGGTCTAATCGATTATATGAAAATTAACGTTTTCGCCTTTTTTTTAATAGCAATTCTGTCGCCCCTGCAACATTTTTCTCAAGAATTAACAATTTCAGGAGTCGTTAACGATGCAAACTTTGAGCCGTTTTCATACGCCAATGTCATCTTGTATACGGTTGATCAGCCAAAGATTATTGCGGGTACTTCAACAGATGACTTTGGAGGGTTTACCCTAGGAAACGTTCCAGCGGGTAATTATTTGCTGGAGATAACCTTTGTGGGTTATAAAGATTACACCAAAGAAATCCAGGTGGTACAAGATATGGATTTGGGCATTATTACTTTGGAAGAAAGTGCCGAAGCTTTAAATGAAGTCAGTATCATTGTAAATAAACCCACTATAAAAAAAGAAGCTGACAGATTGGTTTTCAATATTGAAAATACAGCAATTTCTGAAGGAAATATGATGCAGGCTGTGAAAAGTACTCCCGGTGTTTTAGTGATGGATGGAACCATTCAAGTTAAAAGTTCTCAGCCCACGGTTTATATCAACAATAGAAAGGTAGAATTAACTTCGGATGAGTTGATGCAACTTCTTGAGGGAACCCCTGCAGACGCTATAAAATCTATTGAGGTTATTACCAACCCGCCGGCCAGTTATGATGCTTCTAGTGGCGTAGTCTTAAATATCATAATGACCAAAAACTTGGCTACTGGTTTTAATGGTTCTGTTTACGGGAATTATACACAAGGGGTTTATCCCAGATATCAAGGTGGAGCTAATGCCTATTTTAAAACCGCTAAGGTCAATTTTTTTGCTAATTATAGTTATAATCATGTCAAAATAAATAGACGAAATGATGATGGTGTTAATTATTTAAATGACAACAATGAGGTTTATGAAACTTGGAAATCTGATGTTGATCGAAATATTTTAACCAAAGCGCACAATGCCAGTTTTAATTTTGATTATTATATCGATGATTACAACACATTGAGTTTATCATCCAATTTATTGATGACACCTTCAATAAACACCAAAATCACAAATAATACTCAGGTGTTTGATGCCAATGAAGTTTTTCAATCTAGGTTTTTAACAGAAAACCAAACCAATGATGACAAATATAATGTAGGGGTAGATTTGGGTTTTGTGCATTCGTTTAAAGAGAATGGTGGTAAATTAGCTTTCAATAGCCATGTTACCTTTTATGACTTCCAGAGAAATCAAGATACTGATAACTTTTATTTTGATTCAGATAACAACTTTGTTGCTCCTACGGCCTTTGAAACAGAATCCAATCAACAGACCAATATTATCACTTCACAACTGGATTATAAAAAACCTTTGGGCGCCACTGCCGAATTTGAAATTGGAGTTAAATTCTCTAAGGTGAAAACAGAGAGTGACATAACCAGATTTGATTTTGATTTTACAAATGAAGAGCCCATTTTTAATGAAAATTATTCCAATGCTTTTGATTATGACGAACTTGTTTATGCGGCTTATTCCAATTTCAATAAGGAATGGGAAAAGTTCAGCATTAATGCAGGTTTACGTATGGAGCAAACCAATATAGAAGGGTTGTCTGTAACTGCAAATCAAACCAATACCCAGGATTACCTAGAGTGGTTTCCGTCCTTAAGTTTAAAATATCAATCGGAAGGCAATTTTAATTTATATGCTAATTATAAAAGAAGCATTCAGCGTCCTGACTTTAAGGATTTAAATCCTTTTACCTTGTTTTTAAATGATTATATATTGGTAGTAGGGAATCCGTCGCTACAGCCTATTTTTACAGATCATATAGTTTTAGGCACTACCTTAACCTCCTTTTTTATGGTTGAGGCTTACTACAAGAATATGGATGGGAACTTCTATGAAATACCCATTCAAGACAACATTAATAATACAATTACCTATACGCCTGTAAATTTTGATAACACCACCGAGTATGGATTGGATCTCATCTCTTATTTTAATGTAACTGATAACTGGTTTATCTATGCGGTCACTTCTTTCTACAGAATTGAAGATAATGTAAGCTTTTCCATGGGCTTTCAAACATTAAATCAGTGGTCTAATTATAGTATTTTAAGCAATAGTTGGTCATTTTTGAGCGATAGGAGTTTAAAAGCTGACTTAGCTCTTACCTATGGGTCTAAAAACTTACAAGGTTTAATGCTTTCCGAAAGCAGGTTGATGTCTGACTTGACCATTTCAAAAACTTTCTTGAATAAAAAGTTAGTGGTTACATTAACAGCCAGTGATCTCTTTAATATGTCAGATTTTGAAACTTCTACGAGATATGCTAACCAATATAGTTATTACAATACCAATTTGGATAACCGTTGGGTAAAATTAGGGTTGCGTTATAAATTTGGAAATACCAAATTAGAAACCAATCAAAGGCAATCTGAAGTCAAGGAGACCGAGCGTATTAGCGAACGTGATTAATCCACCCAGTCAGCTATAAATAAATTGGTGTCATGACCACCACCGTTGTTACGGTTGGATGAAAAGATCAACTTTTTACCATCATTTGAAAAAACAGGGAAGGCATCAAATGTAGTGCTATGTGTCACACGCTCTAAATTTTTGCCATCGAGATCAATCATATATAAATTGAAGGGGAATCCTTTTTCTGCTTCAAAATTGGAAGAAAACAAAATTTTCTTTCCTGATGGATGAAAAAACGGACTCCAGTTGGCATTACCTAAATTGGTCAATTGTCTTAGTTCGCTTCCATCAGCATTGCAAATATACAGTTCCATTTCTGTTGGCTGCACAAGACCTTCAGCTAGTAGGCTCTTATATTCTTGAATCTCTTCTTCTGTTTTTGGTCGTGATGAACGGAAAATGATCTTGGTTCCGTCAGGAGAGAAAAAGGCGCCTCCATCATAACCCAACTGATCAGTTATTTGGGTAACTTCAGAACCATCGATATTCATGGTGTATAGTTCCAAATCTCCACTTCTTGTTGAAGTGAATACAATTTTATCACCCTTAGGCGAAACCGTAGCTTCTGCATCATATCCTTTTTCATTGGTCAATTGGTTTACGATGTTGCCTTCTAAGTCAGCTACAAAAATGTCATACGTATCATAAATTGGCCAAACATATCTACCGTTCAAGCGTAATGGAGTTTCTGGGCATTCTTCGCCTCCTAAATGGGTGGAGGCATATACAATATGTTTATTGTCTGGGAGAAAATAGGCACAAGTGGTTCTCCCTTTTCCTGTACTAATCATAGGAGGAATATTATCCTTAAAAGTATCTCCCGCATTCATTAAAAACATTTGATCACAATTGACGCCCCAGTTTTTGTTGTTGGATTGAAAAATGATTTGTTTATCATCAAAACTCCAATAGGCCTCTGCATTATCACCTCCAAAAGTGATCTGTTTTAATGATTTAAAATGAGTTTCTTCTGGGTAAATAAGAGTGTCAACCCATTTGGTTGCTCCACTTGTAACATCTTCAGATTGTTTTTTGTCTGATTTACATGAAAGAACAACTGTAAAAAGTATCGATAGAAGGGTTAGCTTTGATTTCATATAGTTAGGCTTACAAATGTGGTGATTATTACCTATTTTTGCGCAAAAATATAAATTTAGTATGAAACATATAACGCTACTGGTTCTTTTTGTAACGCTATGGGGTTGCAAAAAGGAATACACCTATAAAAATGAGATTAAGGAAGATGTGGTTTTTCTTTCTGATGACAAATTGGAAGGACGTGAAACAGGGACGCAAGGTGAGCAGGAAGCGGCCAATTATATTGTAAAGAGGTTTAAAGAAATGGGATTGGCGCCCAAAGGAACTGAAAACTATTTTCAACCCTTTAATTTTAAGCCAAAGACCAATCCACATGATGAAGTTAAATTTGTAACGATGGAGGCTGATGGGACTATTACAGGGACAAATGTGTTGGGATATATAGATAATCAAGTAGAACAAACAGTTATTATTGGTGCTCACTATGACCATTTAGGGTTTGGTAGTGAAGGCTCTTTATATCGTGGTGAAGAGAAGCAAATTCACAATGGGGCCGATGATAATGCTAGCGGAGTAGCAGTGATGTTGGATTTAGCAGGGAAACTGCAAAAGGCCAACACCTCAAACAACTATTTATTCATGGCTTTTTCTGGAGAAGAAATGGGTTTGTTAGGGTCTAATTATTTTGCTAAAAATTCTACCATAGATTTAGAACATGTAAATTACATGATTAATATGGATATGGTAGGAAGATTAAAGCAAGATAGTACTTTGGCTGTTTATGGAGTAGGGACCTCGCCAAGATTTAAGCAGGTTCTTTCGGCTACCAATAAGAGCTTTAAAATCATAGAGAACGAATCTGGGATTGGACCTTCAGACCATACTTCTTTTTATCTTCAAGATATTCCGGTTTTACATTTTTTTACTGGGCAACATGAAGATTATCACAAACCAAGTGATGATTTTGATAAATTGAATTATGACGGAATGAATTTGGTTTCCAACTATATTTTTGATGTAATTTCTGAATTGGACGGTCAAGGAAAAATGGCATTTAGAAAAACCAAAAATGAGAGTGAGGAAACACCAAGATTTAAAGTAGGAATGGGTGTTATTCCAGATTACTTGTTTGATGGTAAAGGCATGCGAATAGACGGTGTAAGTGAAGGAAAACCTGCTAAAAGGGCCGGTTTAGAAAAGGGAGATATCGTCATTAAAATGGGTGATAGTTCTATTGTAGATATGATGAGTTATATGAGGGCATTGGCCACCTTCAAGCAAGGAGATACCACTAAGGTAGTTGTGACAAGAAATGGCACGGAAGTAGAAAAGGAATTGATATTTTAATGGCAAAGATTGGAGACAAAGATTTAGGAGCCTTCCCTTTATTGTTGGCACCTATGGAGGATGTGAGTGATCCACCATTCCGCGCGTTGTGTAAGGAGCAAGGTGCCGATGTAGTGTACACTGAGTTTATTTCAAGTGAGGGCTTGATTCGAGATGCTGCTAAAAGTGTCATGAAATTAGATATTTATGAAAAAGAGCGTCCTGTGGGGATTCAAATATTTGGAGCCAACTTGGATAGCATGTTGCAAACCGTAGACATAGTTGAAAAATCTAAACCGGATTTTATTGACATCAATTTTGGTTGTCCCGTTAAAAAGGTGGTTAGCAAAGGAGCAGGGGCAGGCATATTAAAAGATGTTTGTCTTATGGAATCTTTAACTGCTGAGATGGTTAAACGCACCAATCTTCCTATAACTGTAAAAACGAGATTGGGTTGGGATCATGACTCCATTAAAATTGTTGAGGTTGCCGAACGTCTTCAAGATGTGGGTATTCAAGCCATCGCTATTCATGGTAGGACGAGAGCTCAAATGTATAAAGGAAATGCAGATTGGAAACCCATTGCTGCAGTAAAGAACAATCCAAGAATGCATATTCCAGTTTTTGGTAATGGCGATGTGGATACTCCCGAGAGAGCCGTGGAGATGCGAGATTCTTATGGTTTGGATGGTGCCATGATAGGTCGCGCCACTATAGGGAATCCTTGGTTTTTTAAACAAGTCAAACACTATTTCAATACAGGTGAATATTTGCCTGCGATTTCTTTGGAAGATCGGGTCCACGCGGCCAAAAGGCATTTACAGATGGCTATCGATTGGAAAGGTGAAAAGCTAGGTGTTTTTGAGACCCGAAGACATTATACCAATTATTTTAAGGGGATTCCCAACTTTAAGGATTATCGAACTCGAATGGTTACTAGTGATGAATCTAAAGATGTCTTTGAGACATTAGATGAGGTGCTTGAAAAATTTAAGCATTTTGATTTTGCTACTTAAGAAGCAGCTTCAATAAGTGATTTTGAAATTCTTCCAGAGGCTATTTTGGAGGCAATAATACCTAAAATAGAAATGGTAATTAGAACCACCAGTACATTTATACTTTTTAATGTTACAGGGTAGGCTAGATTGTTGGTTAACATGACCAGAGAAAAGGCTTTTTGCAGGATTACCAAAATGACACCCAGTATCAAGCCGATAACTCCTCCCACAATAGACATTAGACTGCCTTGAAAGAAAAACACTCTTCGAATATCTTTTACTTGTGCACCTAAGTTGAAAAGAGTTTTTAAATTTTTCTTTTTGTCAAGAATCATCATAGTAATAGATCCAATAACATTGAAAAGGGCAATGATAAGCACCAAGGTGAAAATAAGGTAAACTACAAGATTTTCGGTGTTCAACATTTTATATAGGGCGTCATTTAGTTGGGCTTTATTTTTTACGACTACTTTATTACCCAAAATTTCCTTTAGTTCATTCCTAACATCATCTTCAGAAGTGTTGGGTTTTAGTTTAAATTCTATAGCCGAAATTTGAAGATTTTCATATCCCAAAAGAGCTTGAGCCATATCTATGGGGGCAAAAATATATTTATTGTTAAGCTCTTCACTAACGTCAAAAATACCCACATTGACAGCATCAAAACTGTTATAGGCTTGTTTTAGAGAGGTGATTTGTCCTTTCCCTGGCTTTGGGACATATAAATTGACTTGTTTGCCATAATCGACAATTCCAAAGGACAAGGAACTTGAAATGCCTAATCCCGAAACAATTTGGTTGGATTTTTGGGCAAGCCAACTACCATAAAATATCACAGAATCTATTTTGTTGACCTGGTCATAATTCCCATCAACACCCTTAATAAAGGCATTAGGGTAGCTTTTTCCATCGAAAGTTACAAAAACACGTTCCTCTATGACTTTTGAAAATTGGGCAATGCTTTTAGAGTTTTCCAATTGCATTATTTCTTTTTGTGAAAGCGTAAAGGACTTTCCTGAAGTTGCTTCAGCCTTTAGGTCAGGATCAATGATGGAGGTGAATTCCAATGTAAAATCTTTGAGTCCTGAAAATCCAGACAATACTATAAACAAAGCTGCTGACCCTAAAATAACACCAATGGCAGCAATTATAGTGATAAAGTTAATCGCATTATTGGAGCTTTTAGAAATTAGGTACCGCTTGGCAATGTATAGGGAAAAATTCAATTAGGATTTTTTTCGTTTGTCTAATAGATTGGGGTCCTTTATTGGGTTTTCTTCTCCTTTTAAGGAGCTCTCTATTTTATCAATGTATTCCAAAGAATCATCAATGAAGAACTCAAGTTGAGGCATTTTTCTCAATTGATTTTTAGTTCTTTGTGCCAATTCATGCTTGATTAAGTGGGAATTGGATTTAATGCCTTCCAAAAGTTCTTTTCCCTTGTCATTAGGGAAAATGCTTAAATAGACTTTTGCAATCGATAAATCTACAGTTACTTTCACTTGAGTTACCGATATAATGATTCCCTTCATGCCGCCTTGTGTAGCTGACCCTTGTAGTACTTCAACCAAATCTTTTTGTAGTACTGAGGCTATTTTTTTTTGTCTTTGACTTTCTTCCATATGGCAAAAATAACGGATATTTGATGATAATCTTATGATCGAGGTAACGATTAACTTCAATAAGTAAAAATAATGAATAAAATTGAACACATTGGCATTGCTGTAAAAAGCCTTGAAAATTCCAATCAACTTTTCGAAAAATTATTTGGAGAACCACATTATAAAATTGAAGAGGTATTAACTGAAGGAGTCAAAACATCATTTTTTAAGGTAGGGTTGAATAAAATTGAATTATTGGAGGCTACAAACCCAAACAGTCCTATAGCCAAGTTTATAGAGAAGAAAGGAGAAGGGATTCATCACATCGCATTTGATGTAGAAGATATAGTCCAAGAATTGCAGCGGTTAGAGCAGGAAGGGTTTACAATTTTAAATAAAGAGCCCAAAAAGGGAGCAGATAACAAGTTGGTTGCCTTTTTACACCCAAAGACTACAAACGGAGTTTTGGTGGAATTATGTCAAGAGATTCGGGACTAAAAAATGTTGTGAGGTTTTAAAATATGTAGTAATATTGCACACTCTTTTATATAGAGTGTTTAAAGTGTACTTTTGTACAGCGGTCCCATAGCTCAGTTGGTTAGAGCATCTGACTCATAATCAGAGGGTCACTGGTTCGAGCCCAGTTGGGACCACGAGTAATCCTCGTAAAGCCTTTTAAAACAAGGAGTTACGAGGATTTTTATTTTTAAGGGGACAACAAAAGAGACAACATTGTTTCAGGAAATTCGAGTTAAATTGTCCAGGTGTTCAATAAATTAATCTAAACTGTTTCCAATCCCAACAAGTGCTATTGAACCTAATAAACAGATAATTCCCAAATAAAGAAATTTTAAAGTAGATTTTTTTACACCTCTCCATTCCTTTAGCACTATGCCCCATAAATTGCCTACAAGGATAATAGATGCCATATGAAGTATCCAACTACTTGCGCCGTTTCCTAATTTACTTTCTCCCATACCATAAAAAAAGAATTGTAAAAACCAAATAGTACCTGCTAAAGCAGCAAAAAGATAGTTTTTTCTTAAGGGTTTACTTTTGTCTAAATACTGATTAAAACTTCTATTTTTAAAGTTTAATGCCATACACCAAATAAAATTTGTGGCAAAACCACCCCAAAGTAAAACAGCAAATGTGATGTTGTTTTGAAATAACGGGTTGACTCCACGAGCCATAGATGCTTCTGCTAAAGGCTTTCCGGCTTCAATACCATAGTTAAAACAAGCACTCAAAATTCCAGAAAATATGGCAACGAAAATTCCTAATTTGATGTTGTATTCAGAATTGTTTTTGTCAGACTTTAAATCTTTATCTTTTAAGAACCCTGCTCTGCCTAAAAGTACAATAGAGATAACACATAATAGAATACCTAAAAGCACCACTTGTCCACCTGTTTTAGATGCCATCATTGAGATAGTTTCCTTACCTTCTGTATTTGTAAAGTCATAATAGATAGCCGGTAAAAGCGATCCAAAAACAGATGTAAACCCTAAAATAACGGAATTACCTAGTGACATTCCTAAATATCTTATTCCTAAACCATATGTTAGACCTCCTATGCCCCATAGAACTCCAAATAGGATCACGTAAAAAATGGGGTAGTTACCACTAAACACAACACTTAGGAAGTCCGGAAAGAAAACCCATGCAGCTAAAAATGGAACTATCATCCAAGAGAAAAACCCTCCAACAATCCAGTAGTTTTCCCAATTCCATTCCTTAACTTTTTTAAACGGCATATAAAAACTTCCGGCAGCAACCCCTCCTGTAATATGAAATAGAAAACCTAATAAAATATTCATAAGTAAATTTTAAATTTAGAACTAACTAAGATTAATTACTTAGTATAGTTTGAAGTCAAATTTTGAAACATTTGCAAAGTAAAAATGATGCAATAAGGTTGCATCCTGTGGTATCCTGTGAAAAGATTTTTAAAGGCAGCTTATAAAGAATTTCTCTCTATATATTTAAACACATTTTTCACTTTTTCCTTTTTATTTTTCAAAACCATATAGGCCGCAGTTTCACCCATAGCAATAAAATCGGTGCTTATAACTGTTATTCCTAAAAGGTCTTTTAAAGGTGTTTCATTATACGAAATGACACCAATATCATCACCAAGATTTAAGTTTAAAGCCCTAATTTGTCTAATAAGATTTACTAAATCCCTTTCCTGTATAGTGATAAAAAGGTCTTTTTCTTTAAATTCCATATCTTCATATACTTCACTTAAAATTTCAAAATCGAGATTATTTTCTGAGCAAAACTTGGTGAAACCATGTAGGATTCTTCTAGGATATGGGTGAACAGACTTATTAGGATAAACCAAAATAACCTTCTTGTAATTTTTTATCTTATGTAGTCCTTCATTCAAGGCATTATAGATGTCAAGTTTAAAATCTTGGTAGATGGAACCGTAATTTCCTTTAATATTAGGTTTGGTGTTATCTAACATGATTAATTTATCCTTTGGGATTTTTTCAACTACTTCGAGAACCTTTTCTGTAGCACTAACATGGTTCTGATTTTCATCCCTAAAATGGGGCATTATAATATAATAATCATGACCACCTAGATTTTTTTCCAAAGAACGAATAAACAATGTTTCATCACAATGGTATATGGATAAATGAACATGAGCATTGGGACCAATCTCATTTACAAAACTGTTATAAATCATCATCTTGTAGGTGCTGGGTTTATTTACAAGAAAGAAGATATTTAGTTTTGAAATCAAGTCAGTTTTAGCGGTATAAAAGCCTTTCCCTTTAACAGATACAATAACCTGCTGTTTTTTTAACTGTTTATATGCTTTTTCAACTGTATCTCTAGAAAGTAGTAACTCCTCACTAAGTTCATTAATGGAAGGAATCTTTTCACCTATTTTCAGCTTTCCCTTAGATATGTCATTAATAATTGAATCAATAATTTGTTTGTACTTTGGTACACGTGAGTTATTATCTATTTGAATATTGATGTTATCAGACATATATAGGGATAATAATTTGGAAGAATTTTTATTTTCTAAAAATAAGACTTAATGCTTTATAAAATTTAATAATTACAAAAAAAGTAAAATTGATTTAGCAGTATAGTACAGGATGCTACCTAAATCAATATCCAATATTTTTGAGCTAAATCTTACTTATATTAAACACAAATGGAAAAAACTTTTCAATATGTAGATTATTTATGGGATGAAGCTAAGGCAGCATCGCTTGGAGATGACCAAATCGCATTATTTCTCTATCGTTCAAACATCCTGGGATCAGATTTAAGAATTACCAATTACGGTGGTGGAAATACAAGTTGTAAAACCATTGAAAAAGATCCTTTAACTAATGAAGATGTAGAGGTAATGTGGGTAAAGGGTTCCGGGGGAGATATTGGAACATTAACCAGCAAAGGGATTGCAGGACTCTATACAGAAAGACTAAGAAATCTTAAAAATGTATATAAAGGATTAGCAGATGAGGATAGAATGGTAGGGCTATTTAATCATTGTATTTATGATTTGGACAGTAAAGCACCTTCTATTGATACGCCTTTGCATGGATTGTTGCCATTCAAACATATAGATCATCTACACCCGGATGCCCTTATTGCTGTGGCTGCAGCTAAAGATAGTGAGAAGATTACCAAAGAAATTTGGGGAGACACTATGGGCTGGGTTCCTTGGCAAAGACCTGGTTTTGATTTGGGTTTACAGTTAGAAAAATGTCTTAATGATAGTCCAGGTATTCGAGGTATTGTTCTAGGTAGCCATGGTCTTTTTACTTGGGGAGATACATCTTATGAATGTTATGTAAACAGCCTTGAAGTTATTGAAAAGGCATCATCTTATATTGAAAATAAGATTAATGAAAATGGAAGTGTTTTTGGAGGACAAAAAATACAGTCTTTGCCTTCTGAGCTTAGAAAAGAAAAGGCTGCAGAGTTGATGCCTTTGTTACGAGGATTAGCATCTTCAGAGAACCAAATGATAGGTCATTTTACAGATACTGATGTTGTTTTAGAGTTTATTAATAGCCATGATTTAGAGAGATTAGCCCCTATGGGAACCTCTTGTCCAGATCATTTCTTAAGAACCAAAATTCAACCGTTAATATTAAATCTTGAGACTTCTGAAGACATCACTGATACAAAAGCAATTCTAGAAAAATTAGAACCTTCTTTTGAAACTTACAGACAGGAATATAAAGACTATTATAATACTTGTAAGCATGATAATAGTCCTGCAATGCGAGACCCTAATCCTGTAATTATTATATATCCAGGAGTGGGTATGTTTAGCTTTGCTAAAAATAAACAAACATCAAGAGTTGCTAGTGAGTTTTATATTAATGCTATTAATGTTATGAGAGGTGCTGAAGCTATTTCAGAGTATACATCTCTTCCTAGACAAGAGGCATTTGATATTGAGTATTGGTTGTTAGAAGAGGCTAAATTACAACGTATGCCGGCAGAAAAACCATTGTCTCGAAAGGTGGCAATTGTTACAGGAGCTGCAGGAGGAATAGGTAAAGCCATAGCAGATAAATTAGTAGCTGAAGGAGCAAATGTAGTTTTAACCGATATAAGTCAGGAAAATTTAAATAGTGCTTTAAAGACTTATAAAAGAGATGAAGCTTCTGTTGTACTTTGCGATGTAACGAAAGAAACGTCTATTAATTATGCTTTTAAAGAAGCTTCTCTCGCCTTTGGAGGTGTAGATATTGTAGTTCATTCTGCTGGTTTAGCCATTTCAAAATCTTTAGAAGACACAACGATTGATGATTGGGAACTTTTACAGAATGTATTAGTAAAAGGTCAATTTTTAATGGCGCAGAAAGGTGTTGAAATCATGAGAAAGCAAGGTTTTGGGGGAGATATTGTTAATATTGCAAGTAAGAATGGGTTAGTTTCTGGTCCAAACAATGTAGGGTATGGAACAGCTAAAGCAGCACAACAGCATATGACTAGATTATTGGCCGCAGAGTTAGGTAAAGACCACATTAAAGTCAATACTGTAAATCCTGATGGAGTTATTGTTGGAAGTAAAATTTGGGAAGGAGAGTGGGCAGAAGGAAGAGCTAAAGCCTATGGTATAAAAGTAGAAGATTTACCAGCTCATTACGCTAAAAGAAACCTTTTAAACGAAATCATACTCCCTGAAGATATAGCTAATGGCGTTTTTGCGTGTATTGGAGTTCTAGAAAAGAGTACAGGAAACACAATTAATGTAGATGGCGGTATGCCAAATGCATTTGTTAGATAGATACTAGACCCTATTATTATCGTTAAGCTGGACCACTTCTCATTATAAGTAGTCTGAATTTTTTGAAATAGTTTATAAGTTGTTCAGCTCTAACGTTAATATTTAATATTGATAACAAAAGAATGAGAATTGATCTTAATCAAATTGCCGATTTAAATAAAAATCAATCAACTTTCGAGGTTGAATTAGAACTTTTAAGAAAGAAATATTCAAAGAAAAATATTTCAATAAACTCCATTATTGAAAAGCTAATCGAATTTCAAGTGGCCATCCCTAGTTGGGCTTTAGGTGCGGGAGGGACACGATTTGGAAGGTTTTCTTATGGAGGTGAACCGGCTTCTTTAGAACAAAAATTAGATGATATAGGTGTTTTACATGCACTAACAAAATCAGCTGGAGCTGTCTCTCTTCACATACCATGGGATATACCTAAAGATGTACAAGCGTTAAAAGAAGTAGCCCAAAACCATGGGATTGTTTTTGATGCAATGAACTCTAATACATTTCAAGATCAACCAAATGCTAACGAAAGCTATAAATTTGGATCTTTAAACAGTGTTCATGAAGCCTCTAGAAATTATGCAATAGAGCACAATTTAGAAGTTATTAAATTAGGAGAGCAATTAGGCTCAAAAAGTCTAACTGTTTGGTTAGCAGATGGGGCTAGTTTTCCAGGTCAATTAAACTTTCAAACAGCGTTAAAAAACACTGAAAGCAGTTTAAAGAATATTTATGAAGGCATGCCAAATGATTGGAAGTTGTTTATAGAGTATAAACCCTATGAACCTAATTTCTACAGTACCACTATTCAAGATTGGGGTACTTCATTTATGTTAGCAAATGCCTGTGGAGAAAGAGCTTATACTCTGGTTGATCTAGGACATCACCTACCAAACACAAATATCGAGCAAATAGTTGCTACTTTAATGCTAAGAGGTAAGTTAGGAGGGTTTCACTTCAATGATAGTAAGTATGGTGATGACGATCTTACCGTTGGTTCAATTAAACCTTATTCACTATTCTTAATTTTTAATGAGCTCGTTTATGGAATGGAAAATAACTCCAAAAACCCATATCCTGCTTGGATGATTGATGCTAGTCACAACATAAAAGACCCTTTAGAAGATCTATTACAATCTTTGGATGCTATTTTATTGGCTTATGCTCAAGCATTATTAGTGGATCAAAAGGCACTAAGAGAAGCTCAAGCTGAAAGTGATGTAGTAGCTTGTCAAGAGATTTTACAAGATGCCTATAGAACTGATGTGAGGCCATTATTAATGGCAGCCAGAAGTAGGAGTGGTGCAGCTGTAAATCCTTTACAGGTTTATAGAGATTTAAAAGTTAGGGATGCTTTAATAAAAGAGCGAGGTATGAACAATAGGGCGACAGGACTTTAAGGTAAAATTCAATCTATGAGTAAGAAGAAAGTCACTGCTATTTTTGATATTGGAAAAACAAATAAAAAGTTTTTTCTCTTTGATAAGAATTATCAAGAAGTTTATAGATCCTATACCCAGCTTCCAAATACGGAAGATGAAGATGGCTATCCTACCGAAGATATTATCAAGCTACAGCAATGGATAAAAGATTCCTTTCATTTTATATTAGATAGTGAAGAATATCAAGTTAAAAGCATCAATTTTTCAACTTATGGGGCTAGTCTAGTACATTTAGACCACCGTGGCAATGTATTAACTCCCCTTTATAACTATACAAAGCCAATAGAAAAAGAAATCACTGATGAGTTTTATAATTTATATGGGGATGAAATAAAAATAGCTACAGAAACTGCTTCGCCACAAGCAGGTATGTTAAACTCGGGTCTTCAACTATTTTGGTTAAAAAGAAAAGATCCTGATACTTATAAAAAAATAAAATATTCTTTACATCTCCCGCAGTATCTATCTTTTTTATTTACAGGAATACCTGTAAGTGAGTACACGTCTATAGGATGCCATACTAATTTATGGGATTATAGAAAAAATGATTACCACCATTGGGTATATGAAGAAGGATTTGATAAATTACTAGCACCTATTGTTCCAACATCTGCAAGCATTAATACGTCTTATAAAGACAAAAAAATAAAAATAGGAGTTGGTATTCATGATAGCTCTTCAGCCTTGTTGCCATACATTTTAAGTAAGAAAAAGCCTTTTTTATTATTGTCTACCGGTACCTGGAGTATATCTTTAAACCCTTTTAATGAGCAAGATTTATCTGAAGATGATATAAAAAATAACTGTCTTAACTATTTAAGGATTGATGGGAAACGGGTAAAAGCTTCTCGCTTTTTTATGGGCAATGAATACCGTATTCAAGTTGAAAAACTGGGTAACCATTATGGCAAGGAATATGGGTATCATAGAAATGTAAAGTTTGATAAGGAACTCTATCTAGAGCTTATAGAAAAGCCTTCTATCTATTTTAAATTTGAAGGAATTTCGTTACAGCGAAAGAAACTTCACAAAACAGATCTTAAACCATTTAATACATTTGAAGAGGCTTTTCATCAATTAATGATTGAGCTTATGGAGTTACAAATACATACCATTAAAAACGCCATAGGAAATTCTGATATCAATACCATTTATATTGATGGAGGATTTACAGATAATGATGTGTTTATGAAATTAATGTCACTTCATTTTAGTGAGTTTCGGGTACTTGCAACAAAGTCACCTTTAGGGTCTGCTTTAGGTGCTGCTATGGTAACTTCAAAAAAGGAAATAGATTCTAGGTTTTTAAAAGAAAACTATCAAATGAAAAAACTAATCCCAACGTTATTATAATCTTATGGCTTTTCCATTTAACACTGAATATCCGTCTATAGAGTCTTTAAGAGAGAGGGCTCAAAAGCGCATGCCCAAATTTGCTTTCGAGTATTTAGATGGTGGATGTAATGAAAACATCAATATTAAAAGGAATACGAGTGAAATAAGGGATATTCAATTAAAGCCTTGGTATTTAAAAAACTATAAGGATTCACATTTAAAAACTAAACTATTCGGGATAGAATATGATGCTCCCTTTGGAATATCCCCAGTGGGATTACAAGGATTGATGTGGCCCAATGCCACTGAAATTTTAGCTAAGGCTTCTTTAAAGCATAACATTCCATTTATATTAAGTACAGTTACAACAAGTAGTATTGAAAGAGTGAGCGAATTAACTGAAGGGCGAGCTTGGTTTCAACTTTATAATCCTAAAGAAGATTGGTTGCGAAATGACATTATCCAAAGAGCAGAAGATGCGGGCTGTCCTGTATTAGTATTACTTTGTGATGTGCCCACATTCGGCTATCGTCCAAAAGAAATCAGGAATGGTTTAGCAATGCCTCCACAAGTCAACTTTAGGAATGTTTTACAAGTCTTAAATAGGCCTCATTGGGCATTACAAACATTGAAGCATGGAGCTCCAAAATTTGCCACTATGGAAAAGTATATGGAGAATGGGATGAGCATAAAACAATTAGGTAAATGGATGAATGCAACCTTTTCAGGTAGATTAAATGCAGAAAAGATTAAACCTATTCGTGATTTATGGAAAGGGAAATTGGTCTTAAAAGGAGTGGCATCAGAAGAGGATACGCAAGAAGCTATAAAATTAGGATTTGACGGGATTATAGTGTCAAATCATGGAGGAAGACAGTTAGACGCGGGAGAATCAACTATAAAACCATTGTCTAGAATTGCTGAAAAATATAAAGATCAAATCACAGTTATGATGGATAGTGGCATCAGAACAGGTCCAGATATTGCTCGAGTTATGAGTAGTGGTGCAGATTTTTCTTTTATGGGAAGATCTTTTATGTATGGTGTTGGTGCTTTAGGTGAAGAAGGAGGAGATCACACGATTGCGATGTTGAAAATGCAATTACAACAAGTTTTGGAACAATTGTGTTGTGAAAAAGTGTCTGACTTGCCCAACTTTAAAATAAGTTAATAACTCTAAATATTTCATTTATCATTTTAAAAGAATTGGTCAATAAAAAAGAGGCTTTTTAAGCCTCTTTATTTATTACCTGTTTAAATTTAATTCTGAAATATCTCTGGATATTTTCTAATGAA
Source organism: Mangrovimonas sp. ST2L15 (assembly GCF_001280515.1). GTDB lineage: Bacteria > Bacteroidota > Bacteroidia > Flavobacteriales > Flavobacteriaceae > Mangrovimonas > Mangrovimonas futianensis. The sequence continues at coordinate 490,670 of NZ_LBIQ01000030.1, forward strand.
ATATACGGGAGTACAACTCCATGCATGACAGTAACTATTTACTGGGTAAAATTGATAGGGTGAAAGTTCTTCATTGTTTGGGTCATAAACTTCCCAGAATGTGTCTGCGCCTTTTTTCACCATACCGCCCCAATAATTTTCAATCAATTCTCTAGCATCTTCTTTTAAGTCACTATCTATTAAAGCTTGTACGTAATAATGATACAAATAGGGGCCTCCAGGTTTTATAGCATTCTTATAGTCTTGTAAATTGTGCAAAATGTTTCTGGCTTTTTTAGGCTTAACAACATCTGCTAAAATCATCCAAGATTGTGAAGCATAGGATACTTGCCTGTCCTTACCGCTAATAAAAAGACCTAAATCTTTATCGTATAGATGTTTTAACGCCCCAGATGACATGCTTTCGATCCATTTAGGTAGTTGTTTTACCTCACTCTTTTTATTTAATTTTTCTGCTAAATCCAAGGTGCCTTTCATGCTGTAAATCATAATACCTTGTAGAGCAGTTTGTCTATCTAATTGATCATTCCAATCTACAAACAACCACCATTTGTTTTTTACTGCTTTGTCGGCATTAAACACACCATCTTCTCCTAAATAAGTAGTTATATGATCCATTTGTCTTTTAGCAACTGGCCAAAGGTCATTGGCAGTTTCAGTATCCCCAGTGGCATCCAAATAATCTCTGAGAATGACATTGTATAGAATGGCATAATCAAACAAAAAAGGTGAGCCCTCTTGGGCGTGTGGGCTTGGATATTCAAATACATTAGAATATAAAAAGCCATCTTCTTGTGCGAGGGCAGCAATAAGATATAAACAACGTTTAGTGAGCATATGGTTTTCGTATGAATACATATTAGCTAACGCTTGAAGATAAAGGTCTCCTATCCAAAGTCTTCGATCTCTTTTTGGGCCGTCCTCAAAAACGGTCTGCATACATTCACTTAGTGTATTTAATCCAACTTGGTCAATTTTTTTAATTAATTCAGATGAGGTTGCACTTAAGTCTGTAATTTCACTTGTGGCCGAAGTTGTTGCTTTTACAGAGGCTTTAGTCAAAGAAAAATCAAAATAAGGAGAGCTCCCTAAGACTTCAACTTTCACATATCTAAAGGATAATCTCCTTTCTAGGGTTATTGTTGAAGGAATACTCATTACTGTTACTATTTCGTCTTGTAACCAAGCACGACTTAATCCTCCTGGGTATGGGTCAAAAGGGACAGATACTTCTGAAGGCACCTCCCCAAACGTAAATTTTAATCTAACTGGAGCATCAGTGACCCCAAATAACGTATTTAATGAAAAAGTAAACTGCCCTGTAATGTGTTCTCCAAAATCCAGTATGATTCCAGATTGGGTTTTTAGAGATGTCTTATAAAAGTCATCTAGTCCTCCAATAGATTCTGTTTTATAGACTTGAAAAGCGTTAGTATCTTTAATAGTTTTTACTAAGTCTATAGGGTGTTTTATAGTCTCTTTTAAAGAAGGGATATTGTTTTCTGCTATATCCAACCATTTGCGCCTTTCATCTGGACCATAATAATCTTGAGAAAACCCCAAGAAATTAGATAACAAAATGGATAAAATTAAAAACCATTTAAAGTTTGAAAAAGAGTGTTTCATTTCTTAATTATTAAAAGAATTGTTTAAGCGTTAAAGATACTTCAATACAGAAAAATTGGTGTCCTGTACTATGCTGAATGACTTATTTCATTAATTAATTATCACAGTATAGTACAGGATACTTTTAGCGTGATAGAAAATTAAGTTTGCATTATACAAATAACACTTCATAATGAAATATAAAAGTTTACTAAATATCCTATCTGCGATATTTGTTTTAGGTGCTATTTCTTGCAAAGCACAAAATGTACCACAACTTGGCAAGAATCCAATAAGTGAGGTCATTAAGGCCATGACCAATGAAGAAAAAGCGCATATGCTTCTTGGTTCAGAAATGTTTGGCGACTCTATTCATGGGGAGCCTAGAATGAAAGCGCCTGGTTCTGCAGGAACAACTTATACCATTCCAAGATTGAATATTCCTGCTTTATTATTAGCAGACGGGCCTGCAGGTGTAAGAATTGCTCCAACTAGACCAAATGACTCTCATACATATTATGGTACGGCATTTCCTGTAGGGACTGCATTGGCCTCATCTTGGAATACAGAATTGGTAGAGCATGTGGGTGTCGCCATAGGAGAAGAAGTAAGAGATTATGGCATAGATGTTTTGTTAGCGCCAGCACTAAATATACATAGAAACCCTCTTTGCGGGAGGAATTTTGAATATTATTCAGAAGATCCATTGGTTTCAGGAGAAATCGCAGCAGCATATATTAATGGGGTTCAATCAAATGGTGTGGGAACATCTGTCAAACATTTTGTAGCCAATAACCAAGAAACAAATCGCTTTTCGATTGATGCTCAAATTAGTGAAAGGGCAATGCGAGAAATTTATTTAAAGGGGTTTGAAATGGCCATTAAAAAGGCGGAACCTTGGACCGTGATGTCTTCCTATAATAAGGTAAATGGGAAATATACATCAGAAAGTCATGATATTCTGCAAGATATTTTGAGAAATGAATGGGGTTTTAAAGGTTTTGTGATGTCCGACTGGTTTGGAGGCTACGAGAGTTTAGAAACCATAGGAAATGGAAATAGTAATGTTGTAGCACAAATGAATGCCGGAAATGATGTATTAATGCCAGGAACTCAAAATCAATACAATTTACTCCTTGAAGCAATAAATAGTGGTGAGCTTTCGGAAGAGGTTGTCAACAGAAATATTGAAGCCATTTTAAAAGTGGTTCTTCAATCACCTGTTTTTAAAAATCAAAAATTTTCCAACACTCCAGATTTAAAGGGGCATGCAAAGATTGCAAGAGAATCTGCCGCAGAAAGTATGGTTTTATTAAAAAATAATGATGGCATTCTTCCATTTTCAACAAAATCTAAATCTGTGGCTCTTTTTGGGACAACCTCATACAATTTTATTTCAGGAGGTACTGGAAGTGGAGATGTTAATGAAGCCTATACAGTTTCTTTATTAGAAGGCTTAAATAATTCAAGTGTTAAAACAAGTAATTTTATTGAAGAAGCCTATGTGGGTTATGTGAAAGAAGAAGCCGAAAAAGAAAGAAAAAGGAGGGAGGCAAACGGAGCTATATTTACTCCGCCTAAAAGAATGGTGGAATTGGATGTGCCAAACAATTTAATAGATCAATCTGCTAAACAAGATGCTATGGCTATTATTACCATTGGTAGAAATTCTGGAGAGTTTGGGGATCGAGACATTAATGAGGATTTTTATTTAGCACAAGATGAGATTAAATTGATTGAGAATGTTTCCAAGGCATTCCATGAGCAAAACAAAAAGGTAGTGGTCATTTTAAATATTGGAGGAGTTATAGAAACATTTACATGGAAGGATAAAGTAGATGCCATTCTATTAACTTGGCAATTAGGACAAGAAGGGGGGAATGCCGTTGCAGATGTACTTTTAGGAAAGGTTAACCCATCAGGAAAATTACCTATGACTTTTCCTGTAGATTATAACAACCATCTTTCATCCGTAGGGTGGCCAGGAATGCCGGTAAGTGACCCCAAAGAAATCGATTACAGTGAAGACATCTATGTAGGGTACCGCTACTTTGACACCTTTAACATTGAACCCTCTTATGAGTTTGGATTTGGTAAATCTTATACATCGTTTACCCTTTCGGACCTTTACATAAGTGATAGGATAATCCAAAAGGAGGTGAAAATAAAAGTAAAGGTTACTAATAATGGTTCTGTTTCTGGAAAAGAAGTTGTGCAGTTATATGTATCTGCCCCTGGAATAAGCTTAAAAAAGCCTAATATGGAATTAAAAGGGTTTGAAAAGACAAAAATATTAAAACCAGGACAAAGTCAAATCCTTGAATTTATAATTACATTAGATGATTTGGTTTCTTTTGATGATAATTTAAATGCTTGGGTTGCAGAAAATGGGAACTATAAAGTTTACCTAGGTAATTCTTCTAAGAACTTAATCTTAACTGAAACTTTTGATCTTAAAAAGGAAACAATCGTGGAAGAAGTTCATGATTTATTTAAGAATTAAAAGATTCCAGAGTCAATTTTAAAAATCCTCTAACTATAGAGGATTTTTTTATTCGAAAAAGCGAAAACGATATAGCATTTCACAAAAAAAGTAAATGAAGCCTCATAGTACAGGATAGTTTTACCTTAAAATACTGTTAATATTGATCAATTATTCAAAACAACTAATGTTTTACAACTAATTATTTATTTTATGAACAGAAAATTATTAATTCAAAAAAGGCTCTTTATAGTTACTTTTTTCTTAGGCTGTCTCTTTGGTTTTAGCCAGGAAAGAATAATTACTGGTACTATAGTTGATGAATCAGGGATTACAGTACCAGGAGCTAATGTCATTTTAAAGAATACTTCAATAGGGACGATGACTGATATGGATGGCCAATATTCTCTTGAAATTCCAGAAGAAGGTAGTGTGCTGGTTATTTCATTCATGGGTTACAAACCACAAGAGATTGTAATTGGTTCTCGAAGTACCATTGATGTTCAATTGGAGCCAAATTTAGAGATGTTGGATGATGTGGTGATAGTAGCTTATGGCTCACAGAGTAAAAGGGATGTCACTGGATCTGTTCAAACAGTTGATAGTGATGAGTTTAAAAATGAGCCTGTGCCACAACTCGCTCAGAAATTACAAGGAAAAATTACTGGAGTTCAAATTACTCAAAATACCGGTATTCCTGGACAGGGTATGACTGTAAGAGTTAGGGGAGCGGCATCAATCTCTGCTGGAAGTGATCCACTTTATGTTGTTGATGGCTTTCCTCTTCAAGGAAATATTGCAAATATTAATCCAGATGAGATTGAAAGTATTTCCATTTTGAAAGATGCTGCTTCAACATCTTTGTATGGTTCAAGAGCATCTAATGGGGTCGTATTAATTACCACAAAAAAAGGTAAACATGGTAAAAACAAATTTGGATTAAGTGTTTACACGGGAATACAATCTATTCCAGAAAACGGAAAACCAGATATGATGAATGCCCGCGAGTTTGCTCAGTTTAAAAAAGAAATTGCCATTGAAAGAGGACAGGATGTACCTGAAATCTATCAAAATCCTGAGCAATATGGAGAAGGAACAAATTGGTTCAATGCAGTAACAAGGCCAGGAATTGTTCAAAATTATACAGTATCCTTTTCAAATGCTAATGATAAATCAAGTACCTCAGTTATTGCAGGGTTTCATAAAACGGAAGGGGTTCTTTTAAATTCTGATTATACACGTATTTCTCTTCGTGCGAATACAGACTATAAGTTTAATGACAGAATAAAGGTTGGATTCAATATTGCTCCTACATATACAAATAATAATACACCCCAGAGTGATGGTATTTGGTATAATTCACCAAGTATAGTGCAATCTGCTATCCTTACCAATCCATTAGCTCCATATAAAAATCCAGATGGGTCCATACCTTTAGCTGTAGGCTGGGAATATGGAACAGCTGCTTCACCTAACTGGTATAACCAAGTGCAAATAGTTAAAAACCAATCTGAGTCATTAGGGTTGCTATCAAATGCATTTATCGAAATAGATGTGTTAAAAGATTTGACTTTCAAGTCAATGGTAGGGGTTGACGCCGGTCATAGTGTTTCAGATTTCTTCTCTCCTTCAACAGCGGGAAGTATTTTTAATCCACCTAATGAAAGTGATACATCAAGAATAAGTGGTTCTCATTCCAATAGTTGGGCGTATTCTTGGCTTTGGGAGAATACATTAAGTTACAAAAAATCTTTTGGAGATCACAATTTTGATATTTTAGGAGGATATACGTTACAAGCTGCACGTTCTGAAAGTGCTTCTATGTCGGGAACTGGATTTCCTGACAATAGAGTTGAAACTCTTAATGCTGCCACTGAAATTACTGGAACTAGCGATATCCAAGAGTGGAGTTTGACTTCATTTGTTGCTAGAGTAAATTATAACTATAAAAATAAATACCTATTAACAGGGGCTATTAGAAGAGATGGATCCTCAAGGTTTGGCCAAGATAACAAATGGGGTAATTTCCCTTCTGTCTCTGCAGGTTGGGTGGTTTCTGAAGAATCATTTATCCCTGAAAGCAAAGTTTTATCTTTCTTAAAGTTAAGAGGATCATTTGGTGTTACAGGAAACAATAATATAGGGAATTACCAGCAATATGCTAATGTCGTTCCGACTAATAATCCATTCAATGATGTGCTTTTAAATGGTAGTAGCTTGGCCGGATTAAATAATACGGAACTTGGCTGGGAAACCAGTGAGCAACTGGATGCAGGTATCGATATCAACTTTTTTGATAACAGAGTTCAATTCACTTACGATTATTATAATAAAGTGACTGATAACCTTCTTTATTCGGTAGAAATCCCAATTTCTTCAGGGTTTTACAACTATGTAACCAATATTGGAAAAATAAAATTCTGGGGACATGAATTTACTTTGAATACAATAAACATTGATAAAGAGTTCAAATGGAATACTAACTTTAATATTTCTTTTAATCGAAATGAAGCTCTTGAGTTAGGTACAGCTAATTCTGCAATCTATGGAGACATGACAATTACAGAAGTAGGTCAACCACTTGGTCAGTTATATGGATTGGTTTGGGATGGTATCTACGAAACTCAAGAAGAATTTGACAATTCTCCACATCATGAAGGAGCAGAGGTAGGAAGTGTCAAGTATCTTGACATGAATGGAGATGGAGTAGTTACAAATGATGATAGGGACCGAAGACCTATAGGTAATACAGCACCTAAGTTCAATTATGGATTTACAAATACGTTTTCATATAAGAATATAGATCTATCTATAGTTTGTCAAGGGGCGCATGGGCATAAAATTGCAAATATGTCTGAAAGATTTACAGGTAATTTAGATGGTGCATTCAACGTGTTAAAAGATCTTGAAAATAGATGGAGGTCTGAAGATAATCCTGGTAATGGTCGTTGGGGGAAAGCATCTGGAAATACTGGTCCTGAAAGAGACTGGGCTAGTTCGAAATGGGTGTATGACGCAAGTTATTTAACAATTAAAAATATAACTCTCGGATATAGCTTTACAGAATCTAAGTATGATTATTTAAAGGGATTGCGAATTTATACGAGTTTGCAACAAGCCTTCGTTTTTACCGATTATCCAGGAGGGAACCCAGAAGTATCTGCGGGAGTTGGACTGTTTTCAGGTGTTGATAACACAACCTATCCCGTGCCAAGAACATTAACTTTTGGTGTTAATTACAATTTTTAAAAAAAGGAAAGATATGAAAAATAGAATTTTAGTAATAGCTATAGGATGCTTCAGTTTATTGGGGTGTAGTGATGACTTTTTAGAGAAATTACCGGAAACAGTGGTTTCTGGAGAAAACTTTTACAAAACAGAAGAGGATTTCAGATTAGCCAATGTAGGCATGTATGTTCCGTTAAGGAATTTATATGGAACAGGTCTTGCAGACTATGGGGCGTGGTCAATGGGTGAAATGAGATCAGATAATACATGTTTCATTTACAATGAAGACAATAGGGGGTATGCCGATAGAGAATATGTTGAGCAATTTATTGATGATCCCAATAGTGGTGCAATTTCAAATAAATACCAAAACGACTATATCATTATTGGAAGAGCTAACCAAATTTTAGATAAGATTGATGCTGGGGAATTTGACCAAACTCAAAAAGATAATTATAAGGGACAAGCATTGTTTTTAAGAGCTTTTGCTTATTTTGATTTAGTTCAATATTTTGGAGATGTGCCTTTGGTTTTAACTCCTCCAACAACATATGAGGAAACAATTACCGGCCAAACCGCAAAAGAGGAAATATATAATCAAATAATAGGAGACCTTGCTTTAGCGGGGACACTATTGCCAAACAAAGCTACCCAGCAGGTTGGTTTTGTTGCAGATGGTGCAGCATGGACCCTTTTGGGTAATATTTATCTTGTTTTGGAGCAATGGCAAAATGCAGTTGATGCTTTAATGAATGTTGAGGGGTATTCATTGCTTGGTAATTACTCAGATATTTACGAGCCAGCCAATAAAAATCACTCTGAGTCTATTTTTGAAGTTCAATATTACGCTGATCAAACTTCAGGGGTTTCCAGTAACTTTGCTTATAATTTCCTTCCGATTCTTTCAAACCCAGGTGTTATTCCTGGATTCCCTGATGGGAATACCAATGCATATGCAGGTTGGAATACACCTACCCCGGATTTAATCGCAGCTTATGAAGATGGAGATTTAAGATTTGATGCTTCGATTGAATTATTCACGGGAGATGACTATGTTGATATTCCATTCATAAAAAAATATGTTCATGGATCTGATGTAGCTCCAAATACTAATGATAATTGGCCAGTTTATAGATATGCAGAGGTGCTTTTGTTTTTGGCCGAGGCTTATAATGAGCTAGGTAATACCACAGAGGCATTAAATTACCTTAATATGGTCCATGCACATCCAAGAACTGGTTTAGATCCTTTATCCTCGTCTAGTCAAGCCGAACTTCGTGATTTAATTTTACACGAAAGACGAATTGAATTAGCCTTTGAAAATAAACGTTGGCTTGACTTGGTGAGGACTGATAACGTGTTGGAAGTAATGACAGAACATGTGCAAAACATTTTAGCAAATCCAACGGATTATTATTACCCAGCAAATGTATCACCTCCTGGTTATAATGTGGCAGAGTATCGTCTTCTTTTTCCAATTCCACAAAGAGAAATTCAGATAAATCCACTGTTACAACAGAACCCAGGTTACTAAACTTGAAAGAGCCATTGCAGACTTTAAATGTAATGGCTTTTTAATTATTCTTACTTAAATAATTATATGAGATACCTTCTTTGTTTTATGGCGCTCATTTTGAGTGAGTATAGTTGTTTTTCGCAATTCAGCGAAAAGGACTATTTAAAAGCCGATGGCACAGTCTTGCGGAATGAATTTGGTAAAGGAGATACTATTAATCTTAGAGGGACTAATTTGGGGTCGTGGTTAAGTATGGAGTATTGGATGTGTCCTCTGGGTACAGGCTCTCTTAATCGAAACCAGTGGACGGTAATATCTTCAACAGGTATTGATAAAAATGGGTTTAACGCCTTTGATGGGAATTATGATACAATGTGGACAGCAAGTTCTAATAACCATGAAAAGGAGATTATTATTGATTTGCAAGAAAAGCATGTGTTTAATAGACTTTCGTTCCATTTAGGGTCTTTATCAAATGGTTATGCTCAATCATTCTCTATCGAAGTTTCTGATGATAATAAACAATGGGAAACTATTTTTAATGGGCAAACCGATCAAAAAGACATAGTAGTACAGCTGCCAAACATCTATTTTAAACGCTACCTAAGAATTATTAATCAGAATAAAAATATTCAAACTTGGTCAATTGCTGAAGTTTATTTGTACATGGAAGATGATATAACAGTCAGGAACTCTTTAATTAATCGGTTTGGAGTAAAGGATGCGGATGCTCTTTTAGACGCTTATCAAAATTATTGGATCACTTCAGATGATTTAGATATCATTAAAAGGATGGGAATGAATATGGTTCGAGTGCCGTTTTATTGGATGGAATTAATGAACAATGATGGTTCTATAAAAAAGAATGGCTTTAGACAATTAGATTGGGTAGTTAGTGAATGCGCAAAAAGAGAAATTTATGTGATTTTAGATTTGCATGGTGCTCCAGGTGGTATCAATGGTTTTATAACCAGTGGTCAAGCTCATATTAATGATATTTGGACGGATAAAAAGTATCAAAAAATGACGATTGACATTTGGAAGTCTATTGCTGACCATTTTAGAGGAAACCCTACTGTAGCTGCTTATGATTTACTCAATGAACCATTTAGTAGTAATAAAGACAAGTATCCCATACATGAGTTGTATGATAATATTTATAAAGAGGTTCGAAAAATAGATTCAGATCATATTATTTCCATAGGAGCTTTTCCTGTATTCTCTTATATGGTGCCGCCTTCTCATTATAATTGGAAGAATGTGTTGTATCAGGTACATCATTATAATGAGGACAAAGAGAATTTTGAATCTCAAAAAGGCTATGTTGATGCTATTGTTAAAGAGGTGGCTCAGCACCAGTATTTATGGAATGTTCCTATTCTAGCAGGAGAGTTTAATTTCTGGAACTTTCCGAGTCTATGGGAGGATTATTTATCGCATTTAAATGGTCTTAATGTATCATGGAGTAATTGGGCATATAAAAACAAAAGGGTGGATAGTCCCATTGAAAATTGGGGTTTTTATCAAAGTAATACGAACGAAGTGCCCAATTTACAGAAAGACTCTTTCTCTGAAATTAAAACAAAATGGAGTCAATTTACTACTGAAAATTTCAGAGAGAATACGGTGCTAAAGGACGTGGTTTCAAGGAATACTGGAGCAGCGGTATCAAGACCTCCACATAACCAAAGAATAGAAATTAATTATGAGGGAAAGAAGTTATTACTTTTGGTTAAGTGTGTTGATGACGGTAAAGTGACTTTTCAAAATGAAAAAGGGCATTTTTTAGGTTTAAACAAAGTGGATAACACACTTGTTTTTAATGATGAAAAAATCAACAACATGGCTAAATTTTCGTGGATAAAAGTATCACCTTCCCGGTTTTCACTTTTAGGACCTAATAATAGTTTTGTTAGCTTTGATGTGAATCAGCTTTATTGCAAGTCAAAGTTGATTTCTGCAAAGGAAATTTTCGACTATATAATTAGATAAGAACAAGCAATTAGCTTAATTGATTTAATAATTCTTGCAGCTGTTTTTTCAATTCTATGATATCGCCCTAAGTCGCCGGCAATGAATTGGGGGCCAATATTTTTTTAACTCGTAAACTGAGGCGTCGGCTATTAGGTTTTCAGCAAATATATAGGTTATGTTGGTTTTGGGGTTGTTTGTGCTTTTTGAATCTAAATCAGGCAATTGCTCTTCGGAAATTTTCTCTAAAGGCAGAATGTTTTTGCTGCCAATCGTTGTATTAGGCTCTAGCTTTTTTTGTTAAATTTCTATTGCAGGTTGGTTTTTTATCGTCATGCCCAGGCATGGTTTTTCTTCGTGGCGTCCTTGTTTAAATGATTTTTATGGTCTTAATCCGTTAAAATAGGTGTTATTTAACCTTTTTAGATAGTTGATAAAAACCATTTAAGATTTTTTTCATTTTTAAGGTTCCCCTAAAATTGTTTATGTTTAGTAAAATTTTTAGCCATGACCATAACTATCAACGATGAAACCTTAGCGGGTAAACTTCTCAACAAAATCAAAATTGAAGTCCAATCAGAGACCATCACTTTAAAAGATCTTATTGCTGCTCGAGTGCAGGCTGAAGTTGAGGCCTACAACCAAAAAAGTAAGGACTATTTCAATGGCCTTGTGATCCCAGTCCAAGCTGAAAAAACACTTAATGGCTACAAGTTAAAGGATGGAAATAGTAAAATTGATATAGAGCAACAGACCTTTATTGCATGGGACGCTTTCCAAAAAAACGGATACTTTGTTTTGATTGATGATGAGCAGGCAGAAGATTTAGAGCAAGAACTTCTCGTCAATGAGAACACCAGTATTTCTTTTGTTAAACTAACACCGTTAGTTGGGGGATAATATATGGGAATTAAAGACACTTTAAAGTCGCTGTTTAAGAGTAATCAAAGCGACCTAGAAATAAACTTAGAAAGCAAACATCAAAAGAGGTTTGATCAAGACCTAAAACAGGTCGTTGATGAAATTAACGATACCTACAATTCTCCTGGGTGGTATTCAGTCATTACTTGGGGGAAATTAAAGTCTTATAAGGTGATTAAAGGCCGAAGTGCCTCTTATAAGAAAGAATTGGTTGTTTATTTGATAAGGCGCTTCAATGACATTAAAAAGAAGAATGACAAAAAAAAATCTTGGACTAGTCGTGATCCTGAAAGATTATTGGAATCTATATATAGTGAACTTTTAAGTGGATTGTTAAGATCTGATTTAAGTTATGAGATTTCTGAACTTGAATATCTCTTAAAAAAGTACAAGAAATCTGATGAAGCGAATATCAGAAAATTTGTTGAATGGCCCATTGGATTTACCATTCAACAGCTTGAGCGTATCATCAAAAAAGATGGTATGTCTAACGAGCTCAAGACGTTCTTGGAAGGTTTCCTAAAGTGGCCACAAATGAAACAAGAAAGAAGCTATTGGGGCACCGACATGGAAAAAGTCAGATTGAAAATCCAGAAATGGGTGTTTGAAGACGATCATGAAGAAGGCACCACACTTCCTTATAAATTAACAGCAGATCGGTTTGGAAAAGTGGTCAATCACGATATTCAAAGCCTTGATAAAGAAATGATAAATTCAGTTTATGAATTAGCCCATTTATTTATAACGGCCAAGTCATCCAAACCAACCCAAAAATACCTAAAGGCTACCAGTGAAGTCATTGATAACATTGGAATTACTAAGTATAAAGCATTGATTCAACCGTGGATTGAACTTGTTTGTTCTCTTAAGGAGATTATAGTAACCAAAACAGACACCTATGGTGGGCGCACATATACCTATAATACCCATGAGTTCATAGATGAAAAAAATCTTGTTTTCTTGAAGGGAATGGTTTGGAGCTTGGTTAAGTTCTATGATTCTAAAACCCTAGAGTTAGTGGCCAAACTAGCTGAGAGATCCTTTAAAAAAATACCAGGAGTGGGGCCAGCAGCCGCTGCCGTAGGAAATGCTTGCTTGTATGTGTTGGCAAATTCCAAAGGACTGGAAGGAATCAGTCATTTATCGCGTTTAAAACTCCGGATCAAACAGAATAGCACCCGAAATTTAATTACTAAATATCTGGAAGAAGCGTCAAAAAAATTGGGGATATCGTCCTCTGAAATTGAGGAATTGTCCATCCCTGATTTTGGATTGATACAGGGTGAGAAGTCGATTGATTTTGAAGATTATAAACTGAGATTGCGTGTTGAAGATATAGGAAAGGTAAGTTCGGTTTGGATAAAGCCTGATGGAGCAACTCAAAAATCCACGCCTTCCTTTGTTAACCAATCAGAATCCCATAAAAAGGTTCTTAAAAAGGTTAAATCAGACGTGGCCCAAATAAAAAAGTATCTTACTGCTCAAAGAGACCGCATAGATCGCATCTATTTGGATGACCGCGTTTGGAGTTTGGAAAATTTTGAGAAATTTTATTTAAACCATGGTCTAGTCAGTTTTATCGCCAAACGACTATTGTGGCAATTTAAAAAGGAGAAGGATTACCACACGGTCATGTGGGTTGACGGACAATGGCTGGATGAACATAAGGAAGTTGTTCATTGGATTGACGAAAACACATCGGTTAGGTTGTGGCACCCCATTTATGACTCAGTAGATCAAATCATGTTTTGGCGTCAGCAATTTGAGGAATTGGAAATAAAACAACCTCTTAAGCAGGTTTATAGGGAAGTTTATTTGTTGACTGATGCTGAAATCAATACCAAGACTTATAGCAATAGGATGGCGGCTCATATATTAAAGCAACATCAATTTAATGCCCTAACTTCTGTTCGAGGATGGAAGTACACACTTATGGGAGCCTTTGATAATGGCGTGGATGCAGAAATGGCTAGCATTAAAATGATTAAACACGACATAACGGCCCAATATTGGATCAATGAATTAAATGCTGATGATGCTTTTAATGATACTGGAATCTGGAACTATGTAGCTACAGACCAAGTGCGTTTTATTGATAAGAACATGGAAGTTATGGATTTGGTTGATGTTCCTAAGCTAGTTTTTACAGAGGTCATGCGAGATGTAGATCTGTTTGTAGGGGTTAGTAGCGTGGGGAATGATCCCGAATGGCGTGATAATGGTGGATTGCCCCAATATGGCGATTACTGGACAACATACTCTTTTGGTAACCTTACGGAAATAGCCAAAACAAGAAAGGATATCATAGAGAAACTACTTCCAAGGTTAAAAATTAAAAAAGTAGCCCATATCGATGGGAAGTTTTTGATTGTTAAGGGTTCTAAACGAACTTATAAAATCCATATTGGAAGCACCAATATACTTATGGCGCCAAACGATCAATATTTATGTATTGTCCAGGCAAGAGGAAAGGAGGCTATTACAGACAAGGTTTTCTTACCATTTGAAGGAGACAGAGGCCTTTCGTTGGTTCTTAGTAAAGCGTTCTTGTTGGCAGATGACCACAAGATAACAGATCCTACCATTTTAAGCCAAATCAATCGATCGTGACGAATGATGAAAGGTATACGGTTCAAGAACGTCTTCCTGAAATAAACAAGGAAGGTCAACTAAAAATCAATAGAGCTCATGTAGCTATTGTTGGCTGTGGTGGCTTGGGCTGTTTTGCAGCATTGTCCTTAACAGGTTTAGGTATTGGCCGATTAACCTTGATTGATGGTGACACCGTTGAACTGCGAAATTTACAGCGGCAACTGTTATTCAAAGAAAGTGATGTGGGGCGTTTTAAAAGCTCCGTAGCAAAGGAAACCTTAGAGCATAGAAATTCTACCATTAAAGTTATTGCCCACAATAACTTTTTAGCTCCGGAAAACTTGAAGAACTACTTTGAAGGAGTTGATGTGATCGTTGATGGCACTGATAATTACTCAAGCCGACTTTTAATAGACAGCTATTGCTCTTACCATAAAATACCTTTAGTCTTTGCAGGAGTTAAAGGCTTTGAAGGTCAGGTTTCGGTATTTAATTACAAAGGAGGCAAATCCCTAAAAGAGGTTTTTAGGCAGACGGAAAACATTTTCCGAGCGGAAAATTGTAGTGATTCTGGGGTCATGCCCTATGTAGTTGCAGCTACAGCTAATTTTCAGGTAAATGAGGTGGTAAAAATAATTTTAGGCTCTAAAGAAGTACTTCAAGGAAAACTCTTGTATTTTGATATGATGAAGCTTGTATTTAGGACTTTGTTATTGAAATAGAGTCCGTTTCCTATTAATTGACCGCCTTTTGATTTATGGTAAAAACGTGGAAAAGGTTAGTACCTGTTATTCACAAGCTGTTGAATTTGAATCTTGAGTTCTTCAATGTCTTTTTTTAACGTTTTAAGATCTCCTTTTGTTGCGTTCAATGAATCCGGAGACAAAAGCTTTTTCAACCCATAAACAGAGGCATCTGCCAAAAGGTTACCCGCCGCGGCGTGGGCAATATTGCTCTTGGGGTTCTTGGGGCTATTTGAAGCTACATCTATTAATTGCTCCTTGGAGACATCCTCTTTGGGTAAATTTGTTATTGGTACTAATTGTTGGTTTATACCGTGTTCTTTTTGATAGTGTCCGGGCACATATTTGTATTTATTTCGTTTATAGCTAGCCATGGTCTTACAACTTGTTGTACAATACACATGGTTTTTTCTTCTAGGTTCGAAATCCGTTTTGCAAAATTTGCACTGTTTCATGATTTTAATTTTTATGGAATTAGGCTTGTGTTATCTTCTAAAGCTTTTTCCTTTAAATACAATGATATTGAACATTTCAAACAGGCGATCATATACTCTGGAGCCATATCTATCTCCTAAATCCTGCAACGTTTGAACAACATCCATTTCTAGATTGGAGAAATTACAGATCATATGGGTTAGCAACCTGGAATCATATCGTTCCAAGATGACCCTTTTCATGATATCTGTTTTCCCATAGTTACTAGCTATTTCTTCAGAGCTTAAATCGTCCAAAAGGATGGTGCCCGTTTTCATGTTTTTGAAAAACGCACTTTTGTCCTCAGGTGTACCACAAGATTCAAAGGTATTGACTACAGAAGGTGTGGAAAACATTTTATACCTCAGTCCGTCAAAACGTTTGAACAACGTCTCAAAGGTTTTCATGATATCTGTTTTTCCGACACCAAACCCACCGATAATCAAAAGGCCTTTATTGAAACTCGGAATACTTAAATCCCCTTTCAATGCGGAGCAATCAAAAAACCTTGGATCTCTCAAAAAATAGTAAAAAATAGGCATGAAGTTTTCGATGGTTTGCTCTTCATAAATAAATTCTTTACCGTGTATTCTGGCAAACTGGTCTATAAATTTTTCCCATAGTTGGGTTTTACCTATTTGATGTTGCTTAAGGATGTTTTCCATATCTTTTTCATTGTTTTCTCGGCTCATAAAAGCCATATTACCTAAATGACCTCCTATGCTGTTAAATTGACCTGTTCTCATTATCTATTGGTTAGCATTTTTGGTGTTGTTTTCTTAAATTTTTCATTTTTTGACCACTTGATCAGTCTTTTTTTAATTTCAAAAAATCGCTCGGTTTCAAACCGCATGGTCTTGCCATCTTGTGACATTTCAGTCCAATACTCATAAAAAGCATTCAAAATTTCATTAGAATAATTGGGTGTGTGTTCAAAAACTTGTTTTTTGAAAAGGCTTTTCCTCTTTTCTATTGTTATTTGATTATCGTCTTTATTATACTTATTAGTTGTTGCTAATGGAATGTGATTGGTTTGTGATGGGTTTGTGTCTGGATTGCTAGCTGGCTTGTCATTTGGCATGCTATTTCGCTTGTCAAAATAATTTTCAAAGTCTCCGTTTGCAGGATCAACAATAAAATCAGGCAGATTATTAATCCTCACTTTGGTATATGAGTTGGAAGACTCCAAAGCAACATGACCAGATTCCGCCAATTTCTTCAAAGCTGTCCTCACTTTACTGGTGGTCATGCCAGTTTCCACAGCAAGCTTTTTATTGGAAGTAATAAACTCTCCTCTTTTGACGGTGATCCCTTGCCATCGCTTATCCATATAGTTGACCTTTAAAAGGCAGTGAATAAAAACTTGGCAAGTATTTACATCGGTATACCATTCCCAGTCAACAAAGTCACGACGTAATTGTATAAATCCCGTCATTTCTATGATTGTTTTACTAATTTGTTGAGGATGTCGCTTTTCTTGTAGTAAACTCTGTTCCCTAAACGATAGGAAGGTAATATTCCTGATTTTCTCCAATTCCAAAGTGCCTGTTTAGAACATTTTAGAAATGAAAGTGTTTCATCTACGGTTAGTAAATCGTCCTCATTGTTTTTTTCTGAGGGTAGCGCGTTCATAAGCTTGGTTAACTTATGGTCAACTCCTAGAAGAAGATCATCTATAAATTCCTCGGGAGATAATTGATAGAAATGTAATTTTTTTGAACTCATGTTATCTATTTTGATTATGGGTTCAAAATTGGGGTGAAAGTAAAATTTATACAGTCCAGTAGGTACTGGTACCCTATTAAATCATTTTTGAATGAGGTATAGTTAGTCCGTTTTTTTTAAATTTTTCCCTTACTTCTTGATTTTTTTCATCATCGGGATTGGAATATTTTCTAAGGGTTACATCGGAAGGAGATTCTTCAAAATTGAAGGACTGTAAAATTTGTCTAGCAACTGCTGAATAGTTAATGTCTCCAGAATTATGCAGTGGTGGATCTATGTATCCATTGTCAATTAACTCACCTATTATAAAAGCTAAATGAGCAGGCTTTCCCTTCCAGTTTAAAACCTCAGAATTTATAGAGGAATCAGACTGGGCTAATGCATTCCTAATTATTTCTAGTCTCTTGGGTAAACTTGAATTAAAACTTGAAAAAAACGATTTATGCTTGAAAACATGAATGTTAATAGATTCATGGTATACGGTATTGTCGGTGATAAAAAAACCATGGTCCAAATCTTTTTCTGCTCCTCTTTTAATGTTTTCTTGAAGAAAAATAGGGTTGTTCAAAATGTTTTCAAACTCTGGAATAACTTTTAATTCAAGAATTTTAAATAATCGAGAAGGATTGTTAGAGTTTTCTATTTGGAAGTATAAAAAGTCTTCGAGATCTAAAATGTCTATATCGAATAAGACTTGGTTTAAAAATAAAAGGAAATAAAAATCCTCTGGTAAATTTGGTTTAATAAAGTTGTAATTATCTAAGAAATTTGAATGATCAGTTTTTGTTTGTTCAAGTTCATTGTAGGGCAATGGATTAATTGCGAAAGGGGTTACATTCATAATGGTAGGGAAAGGATTAATTATTAAAAAAAGCTGAATCAGCAATTTTTAAAGCTTTTTCTTTTGGTGTAGCCTTAATATAATTGTAAAATTCTTTTTCAGAGGTATGTCCGCTAATTGTCATTATGTCAATAACGGGCATTTTTGATAAATAAGCATTGGTACAAAAAGATCTTCTTGCTGAATGCGTTCCTATCAATTCATATTTCGGCAGCAATTGTTCCTTGAGTTCTCCTCCAATAGTTTTTCTTGAAAGAACCATTTCTTTTATTTTGGCCTTTCTTCCAATTTTTTTAAGGTACGTATTAATATCCTGATTATTCATTTTCTTGGGAAGGTCACCTTTGTATCTCAATTTCATTATTTCAATAATCTTAGGGTGAACAGGTATGTAAATCGTTTTATTCGTCTTCTGTTGAGTTATTTCAAATACTTGTTTTCCTCCAAAATTAACAATATGGTTTTTATTTAAGCCATTATAGTCAGAAACTCTCTGTCCTGTATAGTACCCTATAAGAAAGATATCCCTTGCCCTTTCCCATTCTTTGGTTTTGGAAAGGTCCAATTTATATAGATCGTCGATTTCATTTTCTGTTAGGTAAATAGAGGTGGTTCTCTCCTGCATTCTTTTAAAGTCTCGATGTTTGTATTTTAAACAAGAGTTGAAACCATCATCGGTAGCCCTATTCAATAAGGCTACTAGATTTTTAATGTGTTTGTCTATGGTATTTGCGGCATAATCTTGGTCTTCTAAATATTTGACGAACAAATCGTAAAAAGTGAGGTCAAATGCTCCAAAATCAAGATTGAATGCATATTTTCTGTTGAAAGATTTTAATTGTTTAATGGTTTGTTTATAAGCTCTAATGGTAATTAGGCTTAATCCGGAGCCTTTGGATTTTAGCTCCTCCTGAAAGGTCACAAAGTTATCACTAAACTCAAAAAAAGATTGGTTCTCATTAGGTTTCTTTATTCTGGTGTCTAAAGAATCTAAGTATAGGTTCTTTAATTTAAATTTACTTTGTTTGTCTTCTTCTTTTAAGAGGGAGTAGTTTTTTAAAAATATAGACTTAATACTTGCTAGCTTGCTATTGATATCATCTCTATTTGTAATAGTCGATATATTTCTTACCCTTTGGTTCTTAGAATCCCAATTTGCTGGTAATATTTTAAAACCAGTAGTTAATTTTATTCTTTTGCTCCTTCCATAACTGAAATCAAAAAGAATAGGTGTTGGTTTTTTATCGTTCGGAGATTTCAATCGGAATTTTAAGGTTCCTGAGGTGCTTTTTACGGTGCTCATGTAATAGTTAGTTTTAATAAAAAGGGACAACATTGGGGACAACATAAGGTTGAAAAGTTGTTATTTCAAATATATTAAAAATATTTACAATCTCTATTAAGCCTAGTAAAACAAGGGATTTTAGTAGCAATGGATTAAAATAAGATCAAATAGAATAAACTAAAAAATAGTCCAGTTGGGACCACATTAGTAAAATCAAGCCTTTCAAGAAATTGAGAGGCTTTTTTCATATTGAATAGTCATGGGGCTTTTGTCTTTATTCAATTGAGAGTTTCTTTTTTCTTCTTGGAAATAGAATTTTAGGTTTTTACCTCTTGGCACATGTATAGGTTTAACTCTTTACAGGAAATACCAATTATCAATATCTTAATAAACAGAAGTCATTTTTAAACATAACGATATTTGAAATCAATTGAAAAAAATTATATTTGACCGTTAAGCTATTAATTGTAAGTGATTTATCAAATTCCAAGGGGTTTGGTAGGCTTTTTAATGAAATTATTTTGTTGAAAATCATTTTTTTATACTTTTACAACTGAATGAAAACATATCCCAAAACAATAATGACAACAATGTTCATTGTATTAATAAACATTGTTTGCGTAGCGCAAGGGATTCCCTCATCTGATGTGCCCCCACCAACACCACCACCGCCAGGATTAGCTCCTATTGATGGAGGCTTGCTCGTAGGTTTTATTATTGGATCTGTTATAGGAATAAGATCATTCCTAAAAGGTTCGAAGAGAAACTAATGACGCTTGCCCATTAAACGATTCACGTATTTCCCAATTACATCAAATTCTAAATTAACTTGATCTCCCTCCTTTAGGTTTTTGAAATTGGTATGTTCTAAAGTGTATGGTATGATTGCTACGCTAAATTCATTTATTTTTGAATTTACGACGGTTAAGCTGACACCATTAACAGTAATAGAGCCCTTTTCTATGGTTATATTGTTTAGAGTAGCATCATATTCAAAAGTAAAAATCCAACTTCCATCCTGATTTTCAATATTTTTGCATTGGGCAGTTTGGTCAACATGGCCTTGAACAATATGTCCATCCAATCGATCACCTAATTTCATAGCTCTTTCCAAGTTCACATAATCCCCTTTTTTTAAGGGCCTTAAATTGGTCTTGTTTAGAGTTTCGTCTATGGCTGTTACGGTATATAGGCTGTCATTTATTTGTACTACGGTAAGACATACACCATTATGGGCAACACTTTGGTCTATTTTTAATTCATTGGTGAATGAACATTCAATGGTAATATGCATGTTGGAGTCTTCTTGCGATATATCCTTTACAATTCCTAAATCTTCAATAATTCCCGTAAACATGGTTGTCATTTATTTGGTTAAATTTGCATGGATAAAATTACAAACAAAAGTTATCTTAACTTCATGAAGCAAGAAGAAAATATTATCGTTGGTATTTCTATAGGAGATTTAAATGGGATTGGTCCAGAAGTGGCCCTTAAAACTTTTGAGGACCCCAGAATGCTGGAATTTTGCACCCCTATCATTTTTGCCTCTGTTAAGGTGGTCTCTTTTATAAAAAAACAATTAGGCTTAACACTTAACCTTAATGGAATTAATGATCTAAATAAGGTAGTCCCAGGTAAGATTAACGTTTACAATGCTTGGAATTCTGGAGTTAATATAAATTTTGGTAAAGAAGATCCAGTAGTTGGAGAATTTGCCATTAAATCTCTGTTTTCTGCTACGAAGGCCTTAAAGAGTGGTCAAGTCGATGTTTTGGTAACGGCACCTATTAATAAACATAACATTCAGTCAAAGGATTTTCAATTTCCAGGTCATACAGATTATTTGGCGAAAGAGCTAGGCGGAAAAAGTTTAATGTTCATGATTCATGATGATTTAAGAGTTGGTTTGCTTACTGATCATGTTCCTGTAAAGGAGGTGGCTAATCATATTACAAAAAAGTTGATTAAAGAAAAGGTTGCCATGGTGATTGATTCTTTGAAAATGGATTTCCAGATTGCAAAACCAAAGGTTGCTGTATTAGGCATTAATCCGCATACAGGCGACAATGGTGTAATAGGAAAAGAAGATGATGAAGTTTTGAAGCCAACCCTACTTGAAATACGCGAAAAAGGGGACTTGGTTTATGGCCCTTATTCTGCTGATAGCTTTTTTGGCTCCAAAAATTATCAAAATTTTGACGCCATTATTGCAGCTTACCATGACCAAGGGCTTATACCTTTCAAAACCTTGGCTTTTGGGAAAGGGGTTAATTTTACAGCGGGCTTGACAAAGGTGAGAACCTCGCCAGATCATGGTACAGCGTATGAAATTGCAGGAAAAGGTGAGGCAGATGAAACCTCTTTTAAAGAAGCGGTTTTTAAGGCAATTAGTATTTTTAGGAATCGTAATGAGTATGAGAAACTTACCGAAAACCCTTTAAAATTGAAGCAGAAAAAGTTATAAACAAAAAAATGTTTATAAACATTCCTGGAGTAAATAAATTTTGTATATTTGCGGGCTCAAATAAGATGTGATAATGAAGTCATTGAAGGAGTTTAATATCCAATTCGTTGGATTAAAATTAGGGAAACATCAATTTGAGTACGAGATCACTAATAAGTTCTTTGAGCATTTTGAGTTTCAAGAGTATAACAGTGCCGAAGTTAAGGTTCAAATTGAATTAAATAAAAAAACAACTCTTATGGAGTTGCATTTTGATATTCAAGGATTTGTCAATGTCAATTGTGATTTGACTAATGAGCCTTATGATCAGCCAATTGCTAATACATTTGATTTGGTTGTTAAATTTGGTGAAGAATATAATGATGAAGAACCAGATTTATTGTTTATTCCTCATGGGGAATATCAAATTAACGTTCAACAATATATTTATGAATTGATAATTTTGTCAGTTCCAGCAAAGCGAATTCATCCAGGTGTAAAGGACGGTACGTTAGATTCTGAAATACTTAAGAAGCTTGAGCAACTTAGTCCAAAGCAGGATAAAGAAATAAAGGAAGATACAGAGGAAACAGATCCTCGATGGAATACATTAAAGAAACTATTAACGGATAAAAAATAAAGAATAATGGCACATCCTAAGAGAAAAATATCCAAAACTAGAAGAGATAAGAGAAGAACACATTATAAGGCAACTGTTCCGCAAATTGCTACGTGTCCTACTACTGGGGAAGCTCACTTATACCATAGAGCTCATTGGCATGAAGGAAAGCTTTACTACAGAGGACAAGTGTTGATTGACAACTCTGAGGCAGAAGAAAATTTAGCATAAGTACTATGCGCGCATATATTAAAACGCTCACCTGTGAGCGTTTTTTTTGTGATAAATTTTTATAGAAGTCAAAAACAACTTAATTTGCATAAAATTTAACCAAAACGGAGTGTTTTTTTAACTTTTTGGGGTTAAATAGCCTTTTTTGTGCCGTTTTTTGGGTCAGTTAATTTAATAGCTATGAGTAAAATCTCAGCAGCCATAACAGCTGTAGGTGCTTATGTGCCAGATTTCGTGTTGACCAACAAGTTACTTGAAACTATGGTCGATACCAATGATGAATGGATTACCACTAGGACTGGAATCAAAGAGAGACGTATTCTCAAAGAAGAAGGACAAGGAACTTCTTTCCTTGCCATAGAAGCAGCCAAAGATTTATTAAAGAAGAAAAATTTAGATCCAAAAGAAATTGATTTGGTCATTGTAGCAACAGCTACGCCAGATATCTTGGTGGCCTCTACGGCTGTTTACACAGCAACACAAATAGGAGCAACCAATGCTTTTGGATATGATTTGCAGGCGGCATGTTCCAGTTTTTTATACGCTATGTCTACTGGAGCTGCTTATATTGAATCAGGCAGATATAAAAAGGTTCTAATCATTGGAGCCGATAAGATGTCGTCTATTATTGATTACACCGATAGAGCAACCTGTATTATTTTTGGAGATGGTGCCGGAGCCGTTTTGTTGGAACCAAATGAAGAGGGACTAGGATTGCAGGATGAATACTTGAGAAGTGATGGACAAGGACGAGAATTCCTTAAAATTGAAGCAGGTGGATCCATTTTGCCGCCTTCAAAAGAAACTGTAGAGAAAGGTCAGCATTTTGTGCACCAAGATGGAAAAACGGTTTTCAAATTTGCTGTGTCCAATATGGCCGATGTTGCCGAAAAAATAATGACCAGAAACAACCTATCTCATGAAGATGTGGATTGGTTAGTTCCTCACCAAGCAAACCTTAGAATAATCGATGCTACTGCCAACAGAATGAAACTCGATGATTCTAAAGTATTAAAGAATATACAAAGATACGGTAATACAACTTCAGCCACTTTACCATTATTACTAAGTGATTTTGAAAAACAATTCAAGAAAGGTGATAATTTGGTCTTCGCCGCTTTTGGAGGTGGATTTACTTGGGGTTCTATTTACCTGAAATGGGCTTATAACTCCTAACTAAGACAACTAATAGAATTTTTAACAAAAAGAAACTATGGATTTAAAAGACATTCAAAACTTAATCAAATTTGTAGCAAAATCTGGTGCAAGTGAGGTTAAATTGGAAACAGATGATGTTAAAATAACCATTAAAACAGGATCTGATGACAAAGAAACGACAACATACGTTCATCAGGTTCCAATGGGTGCCCATGTGGCTCAAACACCTGCAGTAGCTGCACCGGCAGCTCCTGCTCCTGCAACTAGTGATGCGGCGCCAGTAGCTCCTGCAACAACGACAGAAGATTCTAAATACATTACAATAAAATCTCCAATTATTGGAACATTCTATCGCAAACCATCTCCAGATAAACCAACATTTGTTGAAGTTGGCCAAACGATTAAGGAGGGAGATGTGTTATGTATTATTGAGGCTATGAAATTATTCAATGAAATTGAATCAGAGGTTTCAGGAAAAGTTGTAAAAGTATTGGTTGACGATTCATCACCAGTAGAATTTGACCAACCATTATTCTTGGTTGATCCTGCTTAAACTTATTTATCACAAATTTCAATTCTCAAATTCCACAAGTTAATTGGGAATTTGCTTTTTGAAGATTGAAAATTGGAAAAAATTATGTTTAAAAAAGTATTAATAGCCAATAGAGGTGAAATAGCACTACGTGTTATTAGGACCTGTAAAGAAATGGGCATCAAAACAGTGGCTGTGTATTCTACTGCTGATGCCGAAAGTCTTCACGTAAAGTTTGCAGATGAGGCCGTATGTATCGGTCCTCCATCCAGTACAGATTCTTACTTAAAAATTTCAAATATCATTGCAGCTGCAGAAATTACAAATGCAGATGCTATTCACCCTGGATATGGATTCCTTTCGGAAAATGCCAAATTCTCTAAAATCTGCGAAGAGCACAAAATAAAGTTTATTGGAGCTTCTGCCGATATGATTGAGAAAATGGGAGATAAGGCTACGGCAAAGGCAACTATGAAAGAAGCTGGAGTGCCTTGTGTGCCGGGTAGTGATGGTATTATTGAAACCTATGAAGACTGTGAAAGAATAGCAGAAGAAACAGGTTATCCTGTCATGCTTAAAGCTTCCGCAGGAGGTGGAGGTAGAGGTATGCGTGCGGTTTGGAAAAAGGAAAATCTAAAAGCCGCTTGGGATTCTGCTAGACAAGAATCGAAAGCAGCCTTTGGAAATGATGATATGTATATGGAGAAGCTTATTGAAGAGCCTCGACATATAGAAATTCAAGTGGTAGGTGATTCTACAGGTAAGGCTTGTCATTTATCAGAAAGAGATTGTTCCATTCAACGTCGACACCAAAAGCTAACAGAGGAAGTGCCTTCCCCTTTTATGACTGATGAATTAAGAGAGGCCATGGGTAAGGCTGCTGTTAAGGCTGCTGAATATATCAATTACGAAGGTGCTGGAACCATAGAATTCTTGGTGGATAAGCACCGTAATTTTTATTTCATGGAAATGAATACCCGTATCCAGGTTGAGCACCCAATTACCGAGCAGGTGATTGATTTTGACTTGATTAGGGAGCAAATTTTGGTTGCTGCTGGTGTTCCAATTTCTGGAAAGAATTATTTGCCAAATCTTCATTCTATAGAATGTAGAATTAATGCCGAAGATCCATATAACGATTTTAGGCCTTCACCAGGTAAAATTACAACCTTACACGCTCCTGGAGGACATGGTGTACGTTTGGATACGCATGTATATGCGGGATATACCATTCCGCCCAATTATGATTCCATGATAGCCAAGTTGATTACAACGGCTCAAACTAGGGAAGAGGCGATCCACAAAATGAAACGTGCCTTGGATGAA
This sequence comes from Mangrovimonas sp. ST2L15, assembly GCF_001280515.1. Lineage (GTDB taxonomy): Bacteria > Bacteroidota > Bacteroidia > Flavobacteriales > Flavobacteriaceae > Mangrovimonas > Mangrovimonas futianensis. The sequence goes on from NZ_LBIQ01000030.1 coordinate 516,365, forward strand.
TTTGTGATAGAGGGTATTAAAACCACTATTCCTTTTCACAGGCAATTGATGGATCATCCAGATTACTTGGCTGGAAATTATACCACTAAGTTCATGGAGGATTTTAAAATGGCTCCTAAGGTAGAAGAAGAATAAAAATAAAACTCCGGTTAATCCGGAGTTTTTTATGCCTTAATTTTACCTTCTATATGTGATAGTATTTGAGGGACCTCGTCAATTTGAAAATCTAATTGAAAAAACAATTCACCTTCTTTTTCTTCAAACTTAAGAGACCCAGTCTTTATAGGGTAATAGCCCGTTTGACCTCGACAAAAGCATAATCTTCCAAAAACCATATTGAGTTTCTCCAAATCCTGATTTTCGTATACGTTTTTGTCAAAATTTGGGGGCAATTCAAAAAGGACCAATTCGATGTAACTTGCATCCTGTAAGTTGGGATCTACATTCTTTTTAAATTCAAAAGAGATAACACAATGATTTCCATCCTGAATTTCGGGATAAAGGCTGCCAATGTTATCTTTTAGTAAGACAAGGTTCTTTGAAGTCAGTGTTTCTAAATTGCAAATGCCAGTTTCTGGGCAATAGACAGAAGTGGAACCGCTGAAGTTTTTGTTAGAATCCTTCGAAGATTTACACGAGGGAATTAGAAAACCTAAAATTATAATAGTTGCTTTGATTAAGACATTTTTAAAAGTAATCATGTTAAAACTTTGCACTAATGAAAATAAGGTCATAATTTTAAATAATCAATTAACTAGTATAAAAATGAGAAAAAATTACACAAAATCATTTCTTTTTTTATTGATTTTTGGTTTTTCATTATCACTTTTTTCACAAAATGAAAAAGGTGTTTGGACAAAGACAACCAATAAAAATACAAGAAATGCCACTTTGGCTTTTGGAAAGGCCTTCCCTTCAAAAGCAGAATTTTACCAATTGGATTTGGGCTTGTTAAAGTCCAAATTGCAGAGTGCACCAAATAGAAGAACCAACCAAGGAATTTCTAATCTAATCATTGAATTTCCTAACTCTCAAGGAGGCTTTGAAGCTTTTAGGATTAAAGAGGCCTCTGTTATGCATGAAGATTTACAAGCAAATTTTCCTAATATTCGCTCGTATGTAGGTACAAGTGTAAATCATCCCGGCAGAAAAATACGCTTCAGTATAACTCCTAAGGGATTACATACCATGACGCTAGGAAACATTGAAGCAACAGAATATATCGATCCTTACATGAATAGTGAGGACACATATATGGTTTATTCTAAAAATGATTTGCCTGTGATAAATGATTTTGTTTGTGAATTCGAGGATGATTCAATGGATTCAAATAAGAACAATGTTCAATCTCAGTTTTTTAATGCAGATGATGGCTTATTGAGAGATTATAGGTTGGCACTAGCTTCTACAATAGAATACTCAGAATTTCATTGGATGGCTGCTGGGTTAACAGCATTAGATTCCGAAGCAGATAAAAAAGCTGCGGTTTTGGCTGCTATGGTAGTCACAATGACACGTGTGAATGGTATTTATGAGCAAGATTTATCTGTAACGATGACCTTGGTGCCAGATAACTTAGATATTATTTATATTACTTCTGATAGCTTTGATAATAACAATGCATCTACCTTAATAAACCAAAGTCAAACGGTAATCACCAGCGTTATAGGTACAGCCAATTATGACATTGGCCATACATTTAGTACTGGTGGAGGAGGCTTAGCTGGATTGGGTGTTGTTTGTAATAGTACTCAAAAAGCAAGAGGAATTACAGGTTCGCCATCACCAGTAGGGGATGCCTATGATGTAGATTATGTAGCTCATGAAATTGGTCATCAATTTGGTGCACCTCACACTTTTAATGGTAATACAGGTAACTGTGCAGGAAGTAACCGTACCGCATCCAATGCTTATGAACCAGGTAGTGGAACAACTATAATGGCCTATGCGGGCATTTGTGCTCCTCAAAACATTCAAAGTAATAGTGATGATTATTTTCATCAAAAGAGTTTACAAATGATGTGGGATGTTATAACCACCTCTGCAAACTGTGCTACTACTACCGATACAGGAAACAGTGCTCCTACTTCTGATGCTGGTTCTGATTACTTAATTCCTATGTTAACCCCTTATAAGTTAATGGGAGCATCGACAGATGTAGACGGAATAGATACTCATACATTTACTTGGGAGCAATATGATTTAGGACCAGCTGGTGTTCCAACAGAGACTACAGCGTCTGGACCAATGGTAAGATCATTTAAAGGCACTGAAAACCCAATAAGATACATTCCTAATTTACAAGATTTGTACATCACCAACGGGTCTACTGATTGGGAAAAATTATCTGGGGTAGCCAGAGATTTAAACTTCAGACTGACCGTAAGAGACAATGATGAAGCTGGAGGTCAAACTGCTGTAGATGAAATGACTGCTACTGTTACTACTAGTGCTGGACCTTTCTTGGTAACTTCTCAAACAGAAGATCAGTTGGTTTGGACTCCAAACGAAACAGAAACAGTTACATGGGATGTTGCAGGAACTACAGGAAATGGTGTCAATACGGCTAATGTAAATATTTTATTATCAACTGATGGCGGACTGACATATGGTACCATATTAGCCGCAAATACTCCTAATGATGGTTCAGAAGCTATCACAGTACCTAATGTTTCTGCTCCTTACTGCCGAATTATGGTAGAGGCTGCTGGAAATATCTTTTTCTCTGTGAACCAAAAGTTCTTTGCAGTTGGGGATTATGTTTATGAACCAGTAAACGTATGTGAAGATTATACATTTAATCTAGATGCAGCTATAACAGAAAGTAGTGACAATAGTTATCCTGGAATATCTATGACTATAAATGATTCCTTTACCATTTCAGATATTAAAACACATGTGGATATCACACACCCAAATATGGGTCAAGTTAATGTGTTGTTTTGGTTTCCATGGTCAACTGCATTGAATACAGGTATCTGGTACAATGAAACTTCTTGTACAAATGCAGATATGGATAAATGGTTTGGATTGGATGGTGTTGATCCTACTTGTTCTACTAATGATGACACTGAATTTACACCATACACCTTGACTAATTTCACAGATGCTGTTGGTGAGAATAGTGCAGGTGATTGGATTGTTTATTTTAAAGATGTAGTTGTTGATGGGTCAGGAGGAACACTTAATACATTTACGATACAGTTATGTAGTGAAGATGTAGCTCCAGTATTATCGACTGAATCATTTGAAATTAATGACCTTGCTGTTTATCCAAATCCTAACAATGGAAATTTCACCGTGAAGTTTAGACCTACATCAAGTCAGGTAGGATTGGAAGTTTTTGATATTAGAGGAAGACAAGTATTCAAAAATGAATATACCGCTTCTGGAGATTTTTCTGAAACAATACAATTGAATAATGTTCAATCTGGATTGTATTTATTAAACATTATGGATGGTTCCAAAAAGGTTACCAAGAAAATAATAGTTAACTAAATAAAATCTTTTAAATTATCAAGGCCCCAATTAGGGGCCTTTTTTATATGAATTTATCTTATTGGGAAATAAAATCGTGGCTCACAAAAGTAGATTTCACCATTATAGGGAGTGGTATTGTTGGGTTAAATACTGCCCTTAATTTAAATGAAAGATTCCCGGAGTCTAGTATTTTGATTTTGGAAAAAGGAATTTTGCCCCAAGGCGCTAGTACTAAGAATGCTGGTTTTGCATGTTTTGGAAGTTTGAGCGAACTTTTAGATGATTTAAAAACCCAATCGGAAACTGCAGTATTTGAACTTGCCAAAAAGCGTATTAATGGATTAGAACTCTTAAGAAAGCTGGTGGGGGATAAGGGAATGGGGTATGATCCAAATGGGGGGTATGAACTGTTTCTTAAGAAGGATCCCATTTATGAGGAATGCATGGAAAACATTTCTCGAATTAACAAGTTATTACAGCCACTATTTAATAAAAATGTATTTCAGGTTTGTGAAAATAAATTTGGGTTTCAAAATATTAAAGACCAATATGTATTTAATCCATTTGAAGGGCAGCTAGATACTGGAAAGATGATGGAAAGACTATTGCAAATGGCCCAAAATAAAGGAATCAAAATACTAAATGGAATTGAGGTGTTGTCATTTTCAGAAACGAATCATGGTGTTCAGATAAAGACTAAAGAATTTGAGTTTAGTACCTCTAAACTATTTATAGCAAACAATGGATTTGCATCACAGTTAATGGAGCTACCTGTTAAACCTGCTAGAGCACAGGTCCTAATTACCAAACCAATAGAAGATTTACACATCAAGGGAACATTTCACTTGGATCAAGGATATTATTACTTTAGAAATATCGATAATAGAATTTTGCTTGGAGGCGGTAGAAATTTAGATTTCAAAGGGGAAGAAACAGTTGAATTAAACCAAACTGAATTAATACAGAATTCATTGGAAGCCTTATTAAAAACGGTCATATTACCCAATAAATCAATTGAAATCGATCATAGATGGAGCGGTATAATGGGTGTTGGCGAAACAAAAGCGCCCATTGTCAAACAATTATCCAACCATGTTTTTGCTGGTGTTAGACTGGGAGGGATGGGTGTAGCAATTGGTAGTTTAATCGGTAAGGAATTGGCAGAATTATTAGATTGATGATAAAGGAAGAACTTCTTAAAATCTGTTTGGAAATGACCAAAGCTCGGATTAAGGCTATTCAAAAAGGCATTTATGAAATTCAAGAGTCCATGTTGTCTGAAACAAAAAGTAGTGCAGGTGATAAGCACGAAACAGGAAGAGCTATGTTGCAATTAGAACGTGAAAAAGCAGGTAACCAGCTGTCCGAAACGGAAAAACTTTTGGAAATCTTAAAAAGGATTAATCCGAAGCATGTATCTGAAAATATTGGGCTAGGTAGTGTAGTCTATACTTCAAGACACAACTATTATATTGCTGTTAGTTTAGGTGAATTAAGTGCGGATGGAATAGCTTTTTATGCTATATCACCAAATACTCCCATGGGTAAAATTTTAATTGGAAAACAACTTCAAGACACCATAAACTTTAATGGTCAAACCTTCCAAATAACGAAAATCGAGTAAATTATTTACTTATAGAAAGAAAGACTGTTTCTCCTTCTTCCAAAGCATGAACATGATGAAAGTAAATGGATTTTCCTTTGTATATGGCTTCTATCAAAAAAGTTTGTCCTAAAAAATAGGATTTTTTGATAACAGATTCCATTTCCGAGTGGTTAACTACTTTTAATTGGTGGGCATAAACAATTTTCTCATCAATCTTATTGTATTCTTCAAAGAAGGAAGCAACTAATTTGTTTTTCGGGTGATTATACAGGGACATGGGTGTGCCTTGTTCTAGAATTATGTGATCATTCAGAACTATCATTTTATCAGAATAAGGGAGTACATCCTCTTTATCATGGGTTGCCACCACGCAACTAACATTGTTTCGTTTTAAGTAGTTGAAGAAATTTCTTCTTAATGGGTGTTTTTTAAAATTATCAATATGTCCAAAGGGTTCATCGAGTAACATAATTTCGGGCTCTTTTGCAATTGCTCTAGCTAGTGCTACACGCTGTTTTTGTCCGCCACTTAGTGTTTTTACCTTTACTTTTGCAAAGTCCGTAAGACCAACTACTTCAAGCAATTCTTCAACGCGCTTCTGTTTTTCTTCCGGATAAAAATTGGAAAGATGTTTTCCCACGTTTTCTTCCACTGTAATAAAAGGCATTAAATCAAATTCCTGAGCTACGTATTTCATGAAAGGGTAACCAACAACTAGATTGTGTTTAGGTCCAAGCACTTCGACATCTTTCCAAAAAATCTGTCCATGGTCCAAATCCATTTCTCCATATAGAAGTTTTAAAAGCGTACTTTTTCCAGACCCGCTTTCACCAATTATGGAAACATGTTCACCTGGTAAGACTTCAAACGAAATATCTTGTAAAATTGGTGTTTTATTATAAGAAAAGGATAGGTGATTTACTTTAAGCATGTGCAAAAATACCAATAAAAAATGCCCTAGCCCTTTATTTTTTCATGTACTTCAACAGGAAGTTCTTTATAACCCATATTAAATAACGTAAAGCCATAAATATCCGCCCATTCTTGCATTTGTAAAGAGATTGGTTTTCCTTCACCATGACCAGCATTGACGTCGATACGAATTAATACCGGATTTTCCCCAGTTTGTTTTTGTTGAAGTTCTGCTGCAAATTTATAACTATGTGCTGGAACCACCCTATCATCGTGATCGGCGGTGGTGACAAGGGTAGCCGGATATATTTTGTTGTTTTTTACGTTATGAACTGGCGAATACCCCAAAAGATAATTGAACATAGCTTCACTATCCTCAGCAGTTCCATAATCATAGGCCCAACCTGCACCAGCTGTAAAGGTATGGTATCGTAACATGTCTAGAACACCTACGCCGGGGATTGCTACTTTCATTAAATCTGGTCTTTGGGTCATTGTGGTACCAACGAGCAATCCACCATTGGATCGACCAGAAATAGCTAAAAATTCTGAAGTGGTGTACTGTTTTTCAATCAAATATTCCGCGGCTGCAATAAAGTCATCAAATACATTTTGTTTTTGTCTTTGTGTTCCCGAATTATGCCAGTCTTTACCATATTCACCGCCACCACGCAAATTGGGGACAGCATAAATACCGCCTAAATCTAACCAAACCGCATTGACGACACTAAAAGCAGGAGTTAGACTGATATTAAACCCACCATAACCATAAAGCATGGTAGGATTCTTTCCATGACGCTTTAATCCTTTTTTATAAGTTATGATCATCGGGATTTTAGTCCCATCCTTTGAACGGTAAAAAACCTGTTCACTTGTATAATCAGAAGGATTGAAATCAATTTTTGGTTGCCAATATAAACTTGATTTTCCAGAAGTGGGATCAAATTCATAGATGCTATTAGGGGTCTTGTAATTGGTAAAACTGTAATAAAGTAGCTTTTGATTTTCTTTTCCAGAGATAGGAGTAGTGCTCCCCTTTCCGGGTAGATCAATAGTTCTTACTAGAACACCATCATATTGATATTGTTTAATCGAACAAATGGCATCTGTCATGTATTCAGCAAAAATAAATCCAGCACCTTTGGATGGAGTTAAAACATATTCTATTTCAGGAATTAGATCAATCCAATTTTCCGGTTTTGGATTCCTTGCATCAACCATAACGATTTTTCCATTAGGAGCCTTCAAGTTTGTGTATAGAAACAGATGGGTTTCATTATTGTCTAGTAAATAGGTGTCCGAATCACAGTGATCCAAAACAGTTAAAAGGGGTGTTGCTTCATTTTGAAGGTCTTTTAGGAATAACTTGTTTCCTGAGGTAGAAACTCTAGGGGTCAAAATGAGATATCTACTATCTTTCGTTACAGTAGCATAAATATAACGGTGCTTTTCCTCTGCTGTAAACCCGTAAATTTTTAGGTCTTGCCTTTGCTTAGTTCCTATTTTATGATAGTAAACTTTATGTTGGTCTGTTTTTGAAGACAATTCACTTCCTTTTGGTTTGTCATAACTAGAGTAGTAGAAACCCTCATTGCCTTTCCATGATAATTGACTGAATTTTATATCAACCAAAGTATCTCCTATCTGTTCTTTAGTTTGTGTGTCTATCACAACTACTTTTCTCCAATCGCTACCACCTTCAGAAATCGAATAAGCTGCCAAGGAACCATCTTTGGTAAAACTGATTTGGGATAGAGATTTGGTTCCATCTTTTGAAAATGAATTGGGATCTAAAAAAACTTCATCATCTCCAACTTCCCTTTTTCGATATAAAACACTATGGTTTTGAACACCATTATTTTTATAATAATAGGTCTCATTTCCTTCTTGAAATGGCGCCCCAACCTTTTCATAATCCCATAATCCTTTCAGTTTTTCAGCAATGGTATGACGATAATCGATTTGATTTAAATATTGTTTGGTAACTTCATTTTGAGCTTTCACCCAATCTTTAGTGTCTTTACTTTGATCATCTTCCAGCCAGCGGTAAGGGTCAAGTATTTCGGTTCCAAAATAGGTGGATCTGGAATCCCCTTTTTTTGTTTCAGGGTATTTCATGGTTGATTTTTTATCCATTTAATGTCTCCTAAATTAGCTAATTTATGTTGTGTTGAGTCAGTAAGTATGGGAATAAAAAAACCGTTTCGGTGAGGAAACGGTTTTGAATATAGAGTTTTTGTTTTTTTATAAATCAAACTTGATTCCTTGCGCTAAAGGAAGCTCTGTTGTATAGTTAATGGTATTGGTCTGCCTGCGCATATACACTTTCCATGCATCAGAACCTGATTCACGGCCGCCACCAGTTTCTTTTTCACCTCCAAAAGCACCTCCAATTTCGGCACCTGAAGTTCCGATGTTTACATTGGCAATACCACAATCTGAACCGGCATGAGATAGGAATCTTTCAGCTTCTCTTAAATTATTGGTCATAATTGCTGAAGACAGGCCTTGAACCACTCCGTTTTGGATTTCAATAGCATTTTCAACATCTCCCGAGTATTTCATAAGGTATAAAATGGGAGCAAAGGTTTCGTGTTGAACAATCTCAAAACTGTTTTTAGCTTCTGCAATGGCAGGTTTTACATAACACCCACTCTCATAACCTTCTCCTTCAAAAACACCACCTTCAACCAAAACAGTTCCTCCTTCTTCAACTACTTTTTCTAAAGCGTGCTGATACATAGAAACGGCATCTTGATCGATAAGTGGACCCACGTGATTATTTTCATCCAATGGATTACCTATTCTTAACTGGTTGTATGCTGCAACTAGGGCATCCTTCACTTGGTCATAAACACTCTCATGGATAATAAGGCGACGGGTAGAAGTACAACGTTGACCACAGGTTCCTACAGCCCCAAAAACAGCTCCTATCACCGTCATTTTGATATCCGCATCAGGGGTGACAATAATGGCATTATTACCTCCCAATTCCAGTAAGCTCTTTCCAAGTCTTGCTGCCACCTCTTGAGCCACGATTTTACCCATTCGGGTTGAGCCAGTAGCTGAAATCAATGGGACTCGTTGGTCTTTGGTCATATATTCTCCAACCTTGTAATCCCCATTAACTAGACAAGAAATACCTTCTGGAAGGTCATTGTTTTTTAGAACTTCGGCGATTAAATTTTGACAAGCAATGCCACAAATAGGTGCTTTTTCACTAGGTTTCCAAACGCATACATCACCGCAAATCCAAGCAAGTGCCGTGTTCCAACTCCAAACTGCTACAGGGAAATTGAAAGCAGAAATAATACCTACAATTCCCAGCGGGTGGTATTGCTCATACATTCTATGTCCAGGGCGCTCACTGTGCATGGTAAATCCATGAAGTTGACGTGAAAGACCTACTGCAAAGTCGCAGATATCAATCATTTCCTGAACTTCTCCTAAGCCTTCTTGATAACTTTTTCCCATTTCATAAGAAACCAATTTGCCTAAAGCTTCCTTCTTTTCTCGAAGCTTGTCTCCAAACTGTCTTACTATTTCACCCCGTAATGGAGCGGGTTTTAATCGCCAGGTTTTGAATGCCTCTGAAGCGGTCTTCATCATCTTTTCATAATCATCCTTTGTGGTGGAAGTTACCTTGGCAATTAATTGGCCATCAACGGGAGAATAACTCTCAATGATGTCTCCATCACCAAAGCAATTTACTCCTGTGGATGTTCCTGGATTTATTCCTTTAACACCTAATTCGTTTAGTGCTTTTTCGATTCCAAAATCGGTTGCAACTGCTTGCATAATTAGTTTTTTTATAATTTATAGCTGTGTTTTTTGCGAAGGTACTAATATTAAGTGGCTTATTTAAACGATGTTGGTTCAAAAATATTAACTTTATTGTTCTTATTAAGACTCCAAATGATGAAATCAATTGCACCTATATTTCTGGTATTTTTTTGGCTACTGTCATGTCATCAATCCCAAAATCAAGGGAAGATAGACCAGGGATTTTCTTCTTTGGAAAAATCGGAAACCAAACCACAATCCTTTGCTATTGTTATTCATGGTGGTGCCGGAACCATTCTTCGTGAGAACATGAGTGCTGAGCAAGAAAAGCAATATCGGGATAAGCTTGAGGAAGCAATAAAAGTGGGACATCAAATCTTGAAAGATGGAGGTAGTAGTTTGGATGCTGTGGAGAGAACCATTAATGTTTTGGAGGATTCGCCATTCTTCAACGCTGGGAAGGGTGCTGTTTTAACCAATGAAGGGACTGCCGAATTGGATGCCTCCATTATGGATGGAAAAACACTGAATGCTGGAGCTTCGGCTGGAACCAAAACTGTTAAAAACCCCATTTCTTTGGCGCGGGTTATCATGGAGCAATCACCACATGTGATGATGGCTAGTCAAGGAGCAGATATTTATGCTAATGAACAAGGGTTGTCTACTGTTGATCCTTCCTATTTTATTATTGAAAATCGCGTACAATCCCTAAAACGACTTCAGGAAGCCGAAAAGAAAAAGAAAACGTCCCAAAAGCAAGGTTTTTATGATTCCAATATTAAAGATTCTAAGTTTGGAACCGTAGGTTGTGTGGCTCTTGATAAAAATGGGAATTTGGCAGCGGGTACTTCTACCGGCGGTATGATGAACAAACGTTGGGGTCGGGTTGGTGATTCTCCAATCATTGGGGCCGGCACCTATGCAAATAATGCTACATGCGGGATCTCCTGTACGGGTTGGGGTGAATTTTTTATTAGAGGCATGGTAGCTTATGATATTTCGGCATTGATGGCATATAAAGGCATGACTTTAAAAGAAGCAGCCAAAGAGGTAATTCAAAAGAAAATTCCTGAAATGGGTGGTGACGGTGGACTCATTGCAATTGACAAAACGGGCGAAGTGGTCATGGAATTTAATACGGCTGGGATGTTCCGCGCTTCTATGAATGATCAAGGTGATTTATATATTGGCATGTTTTCTGAGTAACTTATCAGAGTATGACTAAAAATTCATAATTTTTAAAATTTAATATTAACCTACTTTAATACAGTCATTTTAAACAATGATAAAAAGCAAGTACCTCTCAATTCTACTAATAGGGTTATTAGTATTTTCCTGTAAAAAAAATGATGTAGAAACCAATAATATCTACAGATTTAAAGAGTATATCAGTTTTACTACCTCGGGTTTGGTTTCGGTGGCAGACCCCATTCAAATTAATTTGGCCAAGGAGGTAGAAGGGTGGTCTCCAGACATGGCATTAGATAAAAAATTGCTAAAGGTTGACCCTTATGTAGAGGGGAAACTTACAGCAGTAAATAACCATGCCCTCGTTTTTACTCCCGATGAACCCTTGGATTCCGATACGGAATATACCGTGACTTTGAAACTTAAGGATGTGTATAAAGATGTTTCAAAGGAATTATCTGAATTTACCTTTCAATTCAAAACTATTAGACCCAATTTTACTGTGGTAACCAATAGCCTTCAATCCTATGATAGGGAATGGCAGTATTTAGAGGGTGCGTTAAAGTCAGCCGATATCATTTCCATTGAAAAAGCAAAAAAGCTTATCCAAGCGACTCAAAATGATGAGTCTCTTGCTATTGTTTTTAATGAGGAAAGCACTGCTTCTAGAAATTTTGATTTCAAAATAGATAGTATTCACAGGGAAATTGAAGATGATCACATATTGATTAAATGGGATGGGGAAGCGATTAAAGCGGATAACAAAGGAGAAAATTCTTTTTTAATTCCCGGGATCAATAATTTCTCAATTATAGATGTTTCAGTTACCCAGAATCCAGAGCAATGTTTGGTTTTAAACTTTTCAGATCCATTGAAAAAGGAACAAAATTTTGATGGGTTAGTAAGTATTGAGAACTCAGCTACCCCAAAATTTTTGGTCAATGGAAATGTGCTGAGGGTTTATCCTAGTTCAAAATTGGTCGGAAATATTCAAGTAGATGTTTTTCAGGGCATCACCAATACCGAAGGCTATAAATTGAAAAAACCATTTTCAGAAACGGTTTCTTTTGAAGAGTTGAAGCCTCAAGTGAGGATGTTAAGCAGTGGCGTGATTTTACCCAATTCCAAAGAGTTGAAATTAAATTTTGAGGCAGTTAACCTTAAGGCTGTTGATGTTAGGGTTATCAAGATTTTTGAAGACAATGTGCTTCAGTTTTTACAGGAAAATGATTTTGGCGACACTTACACAAGTAATCTACGACGCGTGGGAAGAAGGATTGCAAAAAAAACAATCCCATTAGTTCAAAACGAACAGGAATATCAAGGGAAGTGGAAAGCTTATAGTTTGGATCTATCCAAGTTTTTTCAGGCTGATCCAGGCTCACTTTACCGCGTGGAAATAAGTTTTGAGCAAAGTTATTCCTTATATCATTGTGATTCTAATGATACGGTTTCAAGTAACGATGAAGAGGAGGAGTATTATTATGAAGAGGACTACATGGAAAACCTAAGTGTAGATTATAACGAAGATGAAGAATTAAGGGAAGAAGCTTACTGGGATAACTTGACGTATCGATATAAAAATTACACTTACAATTGGAAGGAACGTGAAAATCCTTGTCACAGTGCCTATTACCATGAAGAGAGAGTTGTTTCCCAAACCTTGTTGGCTTCCAATTTGGGAGTGGTTGCAAAAAGAGGAAATAACAACACCTATTTCTTTGCAGTAACCGATTTGCTAACTACAGAACCAGAAGCAAATGCAACGGTTAAGCTTTACAATTATCAACAACAAGAACTTGTGCAAAGCACTACGGATGAAAAGGGTTTTACCATGATTGACTCAGATCAATTTGCATCCTATGCTGTTGTAATCAAAGGTCGCAGTAAGGCCTATATTAAATTGAATGATGGAAATTCACTGTCACTAAGCAAGTTTGATGTATCAGGGAATAAACTGCAAAGAGGATTAAAAGGCTATTTGTATGGGGAAAGAGGCGTTTGGCGACCAGGAGATACTCTTCATTTGGCGTTTATTTTGAACGATAAGGATAATGAACTTCCGAACGGCCATCCAGTCAAATTGGAGCTCACAGATCCGAATGGTAAAATGGTTTACAAAGAAGTGAGATCAGAGCATGTGAATCAATTTTATAAGTTTACAGTGCCCACAACCACTGATGATATAACAGGTAATTACAGTGCCAAGGTCTCTGTAGGAGGAGCCAAATATTACAAAACCATCAAGATTGAAACGGTCAAACCCAACCGATTGAAAATAGACTTGGATTTTGGAGACGGCATAATTACCAAAGAATCTTCCTTGATGGCTGATTTGGGGGTACATTGGTTACATGGTGCGCCAGGTAAAAATTTAAAAGCTGAAATTAAAGCTAAATTTACAGCATCTTCTCAAGGATTTGACCATTACAAAGGTTATACCTTTCAAGATCCATCCAAAGTTTTTAAAACAGAAGAATTAACTGTTTTTGAGGGAAAAGTTGACGAAAATGGAAAGGCTAATGTTCATAAACAAATTAATCTGGAAGGTAGTGCGCCAGGATTGTTAAAAGCTCAATTTTTGGTGAGGGCTTTTGAAAATGGAGGAGATTTTTCCATTGATGCTTTTAGTAAAATCTATGCGCCTTATGATGCCTTTGTCGGTTTAAAAATGCCTGAAGGAAATCAATATGGTGGGTTTGAAACTGGAAGGAACCAAACCTTTAAAGTCGTTTTGGTAGATGCCCAGGGAAAACCGTTACAACGTGAGGGCTTAGAGGTAAAAGTGTATAAAGTGGAATGGCGTTGGTGGTGGAATGCATCTTATGATAACCTTTCCAGCTATGTTTCAAATAATTACCACAGGGCGGTTTATGATACCAAACTGAATACAAATTCAAAAGGAGAAGGTGCTTTTAACTTGAATATTCCAGATAGTGGAAGAGGGCGTTATTTAATTAGAGTTATTGACACAAAAGGAGGCCATTCTACTGGAAGTACAGCCTATTTTTATAAAAATTGGTGGGATGCTGTTCCCTCTGGAAACAAAGATGCGGCCAAAATGCTGGTATTTAATGCAGACAAAGAAACTTACCAAACGGGAGAGACCGCTAAAATAACCTTTCCTTCCGGGGAAGAAGGACGTGCTTTGATTAGTATTGAGAATGGTACCGAGGTGCTTGACTACAGATGGGTAAAGACTGAAAAAGGTCAAACATCGGTTGACGTTCCTATTACTCCAGAAATGGCACCCAATGTGTTCGTTAATATTTCTCTCTTGCAACCACATGCTGTCACTTCAAATGATTTACCCATTAGGTTGTATGGTGTTATTCCCTTGATGGTCGAAAATAAGGATACTAGACTTCATCCTCAATTGGATATGGCCGATGAGCTGAAACCTGAAACCGAGTTTAAGGTGACTATTTCAGAAAAAAACAATAAAGCCATGACCTATACCTTAGCCGTTGTGGATGAAGGATTATTAGATTTAACCCGATTTAAAACACCAAATGCCTGGGATGATTTTTATGCCCGAGAGGCTTTAGGAGTTAAAACTTGGGATCTTTTTGATCAAGTGATTGGTGCCTATTCAGGAAGTATTGATCAAGTGTTTTCTATTGGTGGTGATGGTTCTATTGAAAAAGGTAAGAACAAAAAAGCCAACCGATTTAAACCGGTGGTCATGTATTTAGGTCCTTTCAAATTAGAAGCAGGTCAAAAAAAGGAGCATCATTTGATGATGCCAAATTACGTTGGCTCAGTAAGGGCTATGGTTGTAGCTGGAAACAATGATAAGGAAGCATACGGGAATGTTGAAAAGGCAATCCCTGTTAAAAAGCCACTTATGGTTTTGGCAAGTTTGCCAAGAAAGTTAAGTCCTTCAGAAAAAGTGCAATTACCTGTCACAGTATTTGCTATGAAACCGCATGTCAAGTCGGTGGAAGTGAGTCTTAAATTAAGTGAAGGACTTTCCATTGTAGGAGAAAAAATCCAAAAAATTAACTTCGATAAACCTGATGAGAAAATGGCCTATTTTGAATTGGATGTCCATAAGGTTAAAGGAATTCAACAGATAGAAGTGGTTGCTCGGGGTAATGGAGAAAAGGCGACTTATAAGGTAGAGTTGGATGTATTGAATCCAAATCCTATTTCTTCAAAATCAACGGATATAACTCTGAGCGCCAATGAAAGCAAGAATATGGAGATTAGAACTTTCGGAATTGAAGGAACCAATTCGGCTACCGTAGAGTTTTCTACTATTCCTCCAATGGATTTTTCAAGACGCTTACAATATTTGATTCAATATCCTCACGGGTGTGTAGAGCAAACCACATCAAGTGTTTTTCCACAGTTGTTTTTAACTGATATTTTTGATTTAACCGTTGATAAAAAGAAAGCCATCCAACAAAATGTGGAGGCAGCCATTAAAAAGCTGGCTTATTTTCAAACCTCAGATGGAGGTATGGGTTATTGGATGGGAGCTTCTGAGGTGAACGATTGGGGGACCAGTTATGCAGGTCATTTTTTGTTGGAGGCAGAACGAAAAGGATATGCCTTACCGGTGATGTTTAAGTCCAATTGGTTAAAATATCAAAAAATGGCAGCTCGGGATTGGAGGCCAAGTTATCGCATTTACCATTCTGATTTATCACAAGCTTACCGTCTTTATACTTTGGCTTTGGCAGGCGAGCCTGATTTGGCTGCAATGAATAGGTTGAGAGAATTCAGTGAAATTTCAAACGAAGCCAAATGGCGATTGGCTGCGGCTTATGCTTTAGCGGGCCAAAAGGAAGCTAGTCAAGCTTTGTTGAAAACCGCAAATATAGAATTTGAACCTATCAGAAATGATTATTATACTTATGGATCTGTGGATAGGAATCGAGCTATGGCTCTGGAAACTTTGGTCTTGGTAAAGGATGGGAAGATGAGGGAATTGGCTGAGCTTATTGCTAAAGAATTATCTGGAAATCGCTGGATGAGTACACAAACAACAGCCTATAGTTTACTGTCTATTGCTAAAATGGTGGAAAGTAATGGTGGAAAATCTTTAAAATTATCGTACATTTTAGATGGTAAAACTCATGATATTGAAACTTCAAAATCTATGGCTACTAGGGAGCTTTCTATAAAAAATGGAGTTAACTCTTTGAGTATGATCAATAAATCAAACAATGTGGTTTATGTAAGAGTTTTAAATTCTGGAAAATTACCATTGGGAGAGGAGTTGGTAGAGCAACGCGGATTAAGTGTATCGGTGGTTTATAAGGATCTAAAAGGAAGTCCTATAGATATAAAGACCTTGCAACAAGGACAAGACTTTTTAGCGACTATTCAAGTATCCAATTTGAAATCATTGGCTGTTAATAATGTCGCTCTAACGCAAATCATTCCATCTGGGTGGGAAATAATAAATACCCGTTTCACCGATTTTGGTGCCGCAACCACAAGTGAGGCAGAGTATATCGATATTAGGGATGACCGGGTGAGTTATTATTTTGATTTGGACAAAAAGGGAAAAAAGGATACCAAAACATTTCAGATAATGTTGAACGCCTCTTATTTGGGAACGTATTACTTACCAGGCATTCAAGCGGAGGCTATGTATGATGATGATTATTTGGTAAGAACTAAAGGTAATTGGATAAAAGTTCAAAAATGAAAGTAAAGGAAATCGAAAGCATTACAGATCACCGACCTTTTAAGATTCCAGAGGAATCTTGGAAATACTATCAAGAATGGAACCAAGCCATATTCATGCACTGGAGGATATCTTTGAATGACTTGAGAGCATTGGTGCCAGAGGTGTTTGAAATTGATATGTTTGATGGCTCTCCTTGGATTTCTTTAGTGGCTTTTGATATGAATAATATTGGTATTAAGAACATCCCGAAAGTGCCACATATATCAGATTTTCATGAACTTAATATTCGCACCTATATCAAATACCAAGGAAAACCAGGGGTTTATTTTTTGAGTATGGAAGGGAGTAAGAGATCATCTTGTAGGGTTTTGAAAGCGTTTTCAAAACTCCCTTATCGGTATTCCAATATAAAAAGAAATACATTCAGCTATAATTCTAAAAATCCAGCACAACAGGATCATTATTCTGTCACTTATCGGGTTGGGGACAGTTTGGAACATAAAAGCAAGCTTGATTGTTGGTTAACTGAAAGGTATGCTTTATTCCATCCATCCAAAAAAGGGGTGTTTGAATATAACATTCATCACTTACCTTGGCCAATGAAGGAGATTCAAATAAAGGATTTGGAAGTTAATTATCAAGGATTCCCAGAGCTAAGTGAACAACCTGAGCTAGTACACTACTCTCCCGGAGTGAAGGTGATTACTTGGAAGAAAAAGAAACATTCTCTTTGAAGACCGAATTTGTTCCATATTATGCTGTGATTTTCTCTTCCATTCAAACCGATCAATTAGAAGGCTATTCAGAAATGGCCGAAAAAATGGAACAGTTAGCGAAAAACCAACCTGGGTTTATTGCTTTGGAAAGCGCAAGAAGTGGTTTGGGAATTACAGTCAGCTACTGGAAAACCCTCTCAGATATTTCCAATTGGAAAAAGCATTCTGAACATATGATAGCTCAGGAATTAGGCCGATTCAATTGGTATGACTGGTACCATGTAAGGATTTGCAAAGTGGAGCGGGAGTATACTTTTCAGAATTAAAACGAAATTGCGGTTTATAAAAACGTTCTAGATTTTCTGTCTTTTATTTTGAAATTATAGATGAAGCCTTATGTTTGATATAGATATATTCGGAGAAGAGAATAGTAGTATTTAATCCTTTCCTAAGAAAGACAAAAAACAAATAAGCTATGGAGCAAACTTGGCGTTGGTATGGTCCTAAAGACCCCGTATCATTATCAGATATAAAACAAGCTGGGGCTACAGGTATTGTGTCAGCATTGCATCATATTCCTAATGGAAGTATATGGGATATTGATGAAATTATGAAGCGAAAAAAGGACATTGAGAAATATGGTCTTACTTGGAGTGTTGTAGAGAGTATTCCAGTTCATGAGGAGATAAAAACCCGTTCTGGGAATTTTAAAAAATACATTGAAAACTATAAAAAAAGTATTGTAAATCTAGCCCAATGTGGAATTCAAATTGTGTGCTACAACTTTATGCCCGTTTTGGACTGGACTAGAACAGATTTAAATTTTACAGTTGAAGATGGTTCACAAGCTTTACGATTTGATGCAACAGCATTTGCAGCGTTTGAATTGTATTTGCTCAAACGACCTGGAGCAGAAGAAATATATTCGGAAGAACAAAAATCGAAGGCAAAAGCATACTTAGAGGGTTGTTCTGAGTCAGAAAAAACAAAATTAATAAGCAATATTATTGCTGGATTACCTGGTGCTGAAGAAGGTTATTCGATAGAACAATTTCAAAAGGTACTAGATTCCTATTCGCAAGTTGATGCTGACACTTTAAGGAAGAATCTCATTTTGTTTTTAAAAGAAATCATCCCGATCGCAGAAGCCAATAAAGTTTTGATGTGTATCCATCCAGACGATCCACCATATCCTATTTTAGGTTTACCCAGGGTTGTGAGTACTGAAGAAGATTATGCATATCTTTTTTCAGAAGTCCCCCAATTATCCAATGGGATGACATTTTGTACAGGATCTTTAGGTGTTAGAGCTGATAATGACTTATTGAATATATTCAAGCGATTTGCCGATAGAATCCATTTTTTACATTTAAGAAGTACTAAACGGGATGCGGAAGGAAACTTTTATGAAGCCAACCATCTAGAAGGAGATGTGGATATGTTCGGGATTGTTAAGGAGGTCGTTTTGGAAGAAAAAAGAAGAAATCAAGAAGGTAGAGATGACCACCAAATCCCCATGCGTCCAGATCATGGTCACCAAATGCTTGACGATTTGAATAAAAAAACAAATCCAGGCTATTCAGGAATTGGTAGATTAAGAGGACTGGCTGAATTGAGGGGATTGGAGATGGGAATCTCAAAAAGCCTTATCTAGACAAAAACCTGAACTATCTTAACTCTTAGTTGTTCTCAAATAAGAATAGCTAGGGGTTTATTTTTATATATGGGTTTTCATTAGCTTTGAGGGAGAGTATTAAATGGAGTTTATTGACTCCAAATTTTGAAGCTGTAAAATTGTGTTTTTAAAAGCCAATTACATATATAAAAACAAGTTTAAAATTGCGGTTATTTTAGGACTGATAGTGGCCTACGCCTTTTGTCTGCCAACAACCTTGTTCAAAGAACCCACCTCTACTGTTATTACAAGTAAAGAAGGCATTTTGATGGGAGCCAAGATTGCCTCAGATGGACAATGGCGATTTCCAGCAAGTGATTCGGTTTCAAACAAATTTAAGACTTGTATCCTTCAGTTTGAGGATGAATATTTTTATAATCATCCGGGGTTTAATCCCATTTCGATAATCAAGGCTTTAAAGGAAAACCTTTCAAATGGTGAAATAAAAAGGGGCGGGAGTACGATTACGCAACAAGTAATAAGGCTTTCACGAAAGGGACAGCCTAGAACCTATTTTGAAAAGGTAAAGGAACTCATTTTGGCAACGCGGCTGGAGTTGAGGTGTTCCAAGGACGATATACTATCTATGTATTCTAGCAATGCCCCTTTTGGAGGGAACGTAGTAGGATTGGAAGCGGCTTCATGGAGGTATTTCCATAGAAATTCATCTGATCTATCGTGGGCTGAGAGTGCAACTTTGGCTGTGTTGCCAAATGCTCCAAGTCTCATATATCCAGGCAAGAATCAAACCCAGCTATTGAAAAAACGAAATGCGTTACTAAGAAAGCTGAAAGAAGAGAATGTCATTGATGAAATTACTTATGAATTGGCTGTAGCCGAAGAACTCCCACAAAAACCATTTGCGCTTCCTCAAAAAGCACCTCATTTATTGCAAAAAATGGCATTGGAACAAACAGGGAAACGGTTGGTTACTAGTTTGAATTATGCTTTACAGAATCAAGTTAATCGAATAGTAAAAAACCACTACAATCAAATACGGCAGAATGAAATCTATAATGCTGGCGTTTTGGTTTTGGATGTCCATACAAGAAAAGTGTTATGTTATGTTGGGAATACACCAACCGATAAAGCGCATCAAAAAGATGTAGATGTTATTGATAAGCCAAGAAGCACAGGAAGTGTTTTGAAACCGTTCCTCTTTTCTGCCATGTTGGATTCTGGTGAGCTTCTGTCCCAATCTTTGGTGGCCGATATTCCAACCCAGTTTGGAAGTTATGTGCCAGAAAACTTCAATAAGGAGTTTGATGGTGCCGTACCAGCTAATCAGGCACTTTCTAGATCATTGAATGTGCCATCCGTTAGGATGCTCAAGGAATTTGGTTTGGAAAAATTTTATCGCACTTTGAATATGTTGCATTTGAAGGATTTAAAATACGGTCCCGACCATTATGGGTTGTCCCTTATTTTAGGAGGATCTGAAAGCAATTTATGGGATTTATGTAAAAGCTATGCAGCCTTATCTTCAACAGTGAATCATTATACCGAAACTTCTAGTGAATATTATTCCAAAGAATTCTGCGAACCCATTTTTTTTCAAAATCAGGAAGTTGATTTTGGTTATTTAAGTTCGTCAAAAACCTTATTTGATGCGGGATCGATTTATTTGACTTTAGAAAGTCTCAAGGAAGTTAATCGGCCTGTGGGAAATGAGAATTGGGAGTTTTATGACGACTCCAAACAAATTGCGTGGAAAACAGGAACCAGTTTTGGATTTAGGGATGCATGGGCTATTGGGACAACCAAAGATTATGTGGTAGGGGTTTGGGTTGGTAATGCAGATGGTGAGGGACGACCAGGTTTGGTGGGTATCCAAGCTGCTGCTCCCATATTGTTTGATGTATTTGATTTGTTGCCTCAAAGCACGTGGTTCTCCATTCCTTATGATGAACTCCAGGAGGTTGAAATTTGTGAGCAAAGTGGTTTTAGGGCTTCTCCAAATTGTGAAACGGTCAATAAGGAATGGGTGCAAATCTCAGGATTGAAAACAAAGCCTTGTCCATATCACGTGTTGGTTCATTTGGATCAAGAAGAACGATTTCAAGTGAATAGTTCTTGTGAATTTTTAGGAGATATAAAGTCTAAACCCTGGTTTGTATTGCCTCCTTTAATGGCCTATTATTACAAAAGGAAAAATCCGTTTTACAAAGAGTTACCCAAATTGAGAGAAGACTGTGTGGGAGAGTCCAAACCATCTATGGCTTTTATTTATCCAAAAGCAAACAACCAGATTTTTCTTCCGAAGGATTTTGATGGTCAAACAAATGAACTTATTTTAAAAATTAGTCATTCCCAACCAGAATTCCGGGTGTTTTGGTATTTGGACAATCAATTTATTGGTCAAACCAAAGACATTCATGAATTGGCAGTTTTACCTTCATTTGGCAAACACACTATTACGGTTATAGATGAAATGGGATCTGAAATATCTAGAGTCATTCAGATTTCGAAGTAGGTAATTTGGGAATACTAAAAAAGAGGTCTATTTAGTTCAGATTCTAGAATATAAAGGCATTATTTTTAATTTTTTAAAGCATCAAGAAATTGGCTTTACAATTATCTTTGTCATATAAATTTTTGCGTTTGTGTCTAGTATAATCCTCCTCTTTTTATGTCTTTTTTTAGGGTTTATTTTTAAAAAGACCCAAATATTTCCCAAGGAGACGGTGGTGGTTCTAAATAAGTTTGTCATTTATATTTCGATCCCAGCGATGGCCTTATATTATTTGCCAAAAATTGAGATGTCTCCAAAGTTGCTTTTCCCAGTTGGAGTCGCTTGGTTAGGGTTTTTAATTTCTTTTCTTTTGTTTTCATCTTTAGGAAAATGGTTAGGTTGGTCCAAAAGTTTAACAGGATGTATGATCTTAATGTCAGGATTAGCAAATACATCTTTTGTTGGGATTCCGGTTATTGAAGCTTTATATGGTAAAGAGGGCTTAGAAACTTTGGTACTGGTTGATTTACCAGGAACTTTTATTATGTTGTCTACGGCGGGAGTTACTGTGGCAGCTATGTATTCTCGAGGAAGTACGAGCTTAAAGCAAATAACAAGACGTATTCTAAGATTTCCTCCCTTTATGGCATTTTCTTTTGGAGTGCTATTGATCTTATTGCAGTTAGAGGTTCCTGAGGTAGTCGACTCTGTTTTTGAAAAATTATCTATGACCATTTCCCCTTTGGCTTTGGTTTCAGTTGGATATCAATTGAATTTGGAACGAAGAAGCAAGCACTGGGGATTTCTTATAATGGGGTTAAGTTACCAACTGATATTGTGGCCTTTAATAATTTTTATTTTATACAAAAGTGTTTTTAATCAATCTGGAGTAAATATTAATGTTTGTGTATTGGAAGCTGGAATGGCGCCTATGATTACTGCAGCTATTGTTTCCACAGCCTACGGACTCAAGCCGAAACTCAGCAACATGATGGTTAGTATAGGTATTCCTGCATCCTTTTTAACTTTGGGTATATGGTATGTTATTCTTTCTATCTAATCCATCTGTATTCTTTTTCACCTCGTTATTTTTAGTTTTGACCTATTTATTTTTTCATTTGGGTAGCGGCATATTAGTTTTATCACTTAAACAAACATTATGAAAAAACTTATGATTGCGTGTATTTTGGCCGGAAGCTTCAGTCACGCTATTTTTTCTCAAGACCCATATCTACAGGAGCATGGAGAAAAAAAGGTGCTTTTGATACCTGATGAAGAGTATAAGCTGATTAAAGATGAATTGGATCTTACTAAAAAACAAAAAAAAGAACTGAAGGTTGTATATGAGGATCGTCAAGAAAACTATAATTCATTGAAAGAAGTTTATTTGGAGAAAATGGATAGTTTGCCTCAGAAAGAAAGAAAAGAAAAAACAGGTTTTCAGGGACATGAAGGTAGAAGGCCCCAGTTTGATGGAGGAGGGGGGCAACCACCGGGTGGTGGTAAAGGTGGGCCAGGAGGTCCTCCGCCAGGACGACGTGAAAGGCCAAAGAATGATGATGAATCTACTAAGGCATTTCCCGTTTTTGATGAACATACTGGAGATTTACTTTATGATGAAGACATGCACAATAAGAACGAATTTTTCAAGGCTAGAGTAAAGAATATTCTTACTGAGGAACAATACAAGCAATGGGAAGAGATGACTCAATTTTCTCCTCCACCAAAACCAGATGACTTTCAAGAAGAAATAAATGATTAATGATTATAATAATTTTTTAGTAGAAGTCTAAAACCTTAGATAATACTAATTACTCCTATAGAAAGCATCTTTGAGAATGTCAAGATTCTTAAGGGCTTTATTCTAGAAATAATAAGACAATATAATCCCATATAATAGCAATTGGAAACACATAAAAAGGATTGATGACGGATAATTGGAATCATTGAATTAACAATTCACATAATTGAAAATAAGGTGAAAATTGGACGAAGGTATTTCAAGATCTTGTCATCTCAAAGGGAAACCTTTGGCCGCCCACCAAGGATGGATTTCTATAGTCAACCTTCCCGATTTAACCATAGGATCTAGATTCGCCAAACTATCTGCCATTTTCAAAGTTGGAACATTGTAAATAGTAATTCCTCTTATATCTCCATCATCTCCAAAAGGACCGGAGATGTCGGCATAACCTTTTTCATACATTCGTGTTAAGTGGGCTAAATGTTCTTCTTGTAACTTTTTTGCCTCTTCCTCATTTTGTGACCTAATCGGTCCTCTTTTAAGGAAAGCAATAAAATACTGTTGCATTAAAATGGTGTCTTGAGTTTTTGGATCTACATAGTCAAAGATCTGGAAGCCTTTGTCTGTGAGTTCCTGTTTTATTTTAAGAGGGGACTTTGGTTTCTCTACCTCGGTAACATCAGTAGCGACCGAATCAATAGGAGCTTCGATAGCTTCTTCAATTTCTAAGGTTTCATTTTTAGGCTCTTTACAATTGAAGGATATCAAAATCAAAAGCGTAAGGATTAAGATGTTTTTTAGTGTTTCCATGTGTTATAAGGATTTTTGCTCAGTTGGGAATTGTAATAATTTGTTTCTCCAGTAACTTCTTTTCCTAACCAATCAGGTCTCTCAAAAGATTCTGTGGTTGACTCTAATTCTATTTCTGCAATGATGAGACCTTTATTGTCTCCATAAAATTCATCTACTTCATAGGTGTGATTTCCAATTGGAATTTCAAACCGGGTCTTTTCAATTATTCCGGGTTCACATAACTTCAAAAGTTCTTTTGCCTCATCAACCTTTATATTTTTCTCCCATTCAAATCGAGAGAGGCCATCTTCCGTTGACTTTCCCTTAACCGTTAAAAAGGCTTGATCTCCTGAAATGCGTACTCTTACGGTTCTTTCGGGAGTGGAATTAAGAAAGCCTTGTACCAAATAGGTTTTCTTTTGAGCTTCTTGTTTGAAAGCTTTTGAAGAGACTAAAAATTTGCGTTCTATTTCAACCATATTGGATGTGATATCGTCATTTAAAAATAGCATAAATTTGTGTTATGGACCAAGATATACCTATTCGGAAAATAATTCATGTGGATATGGATGCTTTTTATGCTTCGGTTGAACAAATGGATCAACCAGAATTGAAAGGTAAACCGATTGCGGTAGGCGGAAGTAGTAAACGAGGAGTTGTAAGTGCTGCAAGCTATGAAGCTAGGAAATTTGGTGTGAGAAGTGCCATGAGTGGGATTCAGGCCAAACGGCTATGCCCTGAGTTGATTTTTGTAAAGCCAAGATTTGAGAGGTATCACGAGATTTCTAAACAAATTCGGAAAATTTTTATGGATTATACCGATAAGGTAGAGCCCTTGTCTTTGGATGAAGCGTACTTGGATGTAACTGAGAATAAAAAAGGACATCCTAGTGCAACCATGGTTGCCAAGGAAATAAGAGATAGAATCCTTGAGGAAGTGGGATTGACGGCATCTGCGGGCATTTCCATCAATAAATTTATTGCAAAAGTAGCCAGTGATTTTAATAAACCCAACGGTCAAAAAACTGTCAATCCTGAGGAGGTTTTGGATTTCCTTGAGGCTTTGGATATCAAAAAATTTTATGGAGTGGGCAAGGTTACAGCCGAAAAAATGTATCAGTTAGGCATCTTTACGGGCAAAGATTTAAAAAATAAGTCACTGGAGTATCTTGAAGAACATTTTGGCAAGTCGGGTAAGTATTATTTTTACGTTGTTAGGGGTATTCATACTAGTGAAGTGAAGCCTAATAGGATAAGGAAATCCTTGGCAGCCGAACGGACTTTTAGCGAGAACCTTTCCTCTGAGGTTTTTATGCTAAAGAAGCTGGATCATATTGTCGATGAGGTGTCCAGGAGACTTCAAAAAAGTAACGTGTCTGGAAAAACGATTACTTTGAAGATTAAATACAGTGATTTTTCGCTTCAAACACGCAGTAAAACTTTGCCTTATTTTGTTCAGGATAAGAGTTTAATTCTTGAAACAGCCAAAGAGCTGCTATACCAAGATAGATTGCAAAATTCGGTGAGGTTATTGGGGATTTCACTGTCCAATTTAAATACTGAAAAACAAAAAACGCCAACAGAACCAAATTCTGTTAGCGTTCAATTGCGTTTTGAGTTTTAGATTTTATTTTGAAATTTCTCTAATACGTAATGTATTAGTCATTCCTTTCTCTTGAATAGGCATAGAAGCTAAACTAATTACCATGTCACCTTTTTTCACATATCCTTTTTTCTTGGCTATTAAGTTGACATCTTGAATAGTCTTATCTGTTGAAACCATTTTGTCATAATAAAAGGCATTAACACCCCATAAAAGACTTAATTGTGTCAAAATATGTTTGTTTGAAGTGTACACCAAAATATGAGATTTTGGTCTCCAAGCAGAAATTTGAAACGCGGTATAACCACTATTGGTCAAAGTGGTAATAGCTTTTGCATTAATTTCATTGGCCATCAAAGCTGCATGGTAACAAACAGATTTAGTAATATATCGTTTGGTTTTGATGTGTGGTGGTGATTGCGGTACCTGAATCAAAGCTGAGTCTTCAACACTTTTTATGATGTTAGACATGGTTTTGATAACCTGAACAGGATATTGTCCAACCGAAGTTTCTCCTGAGAGCATTACGGCGTCAGCCCCATCCATAACCGAGTTGGCAACATCATTTACTTCAGCTCTTGTAGGAGTCAAGCTTGAAATCATGGTTTCCATCATTTGGGTCGCAATGATTACAGGAATTCTTGCTTGTTTAGCTCTTAACACCAATTTTTTCTGAACCAAAGGCACTTCTTGAGCTGGAATTTCAACTCCTAAGTCCCCTCTTGCTACCATAAGACCATCGCAATAGGCTACAATTTTATCAATATTTTCAACAGCTTCTGGCTTTTCAATTTTTGCCACAATAGGAATTTTTTCACTACTGTGTTCTTTAATTAAGTCTTGAAGCTGAATTAAGTCTTCTGCATGTCTTACAAATGAAAGAGCAATCCAATCTACCTTTTGTTTGATAGCAAAAATGGCATCTTCTATATCTTTTTCAGTTAAGGCAGGTTGCGATATTTTGGTATTTGGTAGGTTAACACCTTTTTTAGACTTTAAAGGTCCTCCTTGAATAACACGGGCTTTAACTTCTGATTCCCCATCTGTAGAAACCACCTCAAAAATCAATTTCCCATCATCCAACAGGATTTTTTCACCGGGTTTGGCGTCTTGAGGGAAATTTTTATACGTCATGTAAACTCGCTCTTTGGTGCCTTCAAAGCGCTCACCGGTAGCAAAGATGATTTCATCTCCTTCTTTGACAAAGACATCACCTTTCATCACACCAACTCTCAATTTAGGACCTTGCAGGTCACCTAAAATAGCAGCATTATATTCGTATTCTTCATTGAGTTCACGAATCATTTTAATGCGCTCTTCAACATCTTTATAATCGGCATGGGAAAAGTTAATTCTAAAAACGTTAACGCCTTCATCTAACATGCCTTTAAGAACTTCTTTACTACTTGTAGCAGGACCTAAAGTCGCAACTATTTTGGTTTTTTTCTGTTGTAACATTAATTAAAAATTAAGTTGTCTTTTGATTTGATTAGGTTGGGTTCAATTTTATACGCCGTTGAAATTTGGGATATTTCCTGAATTCGGTTTACGATGCGTTTATCAACTTGAAATTGGTGGAAATCGTCGCAAATTTTAAGGAAATAGTTTACATTTTTAAATTCTGGCATCAAATAAAATGTTTTGGTTATTTTTTTGTCATCACCAAATAATGTTGAACCATCATTTTTAGTATCAGAGAGTTCTACTTTACAAATGTTTGATACCACATTCCAGATGGTCATTTGAGAAGGATTCTCCCATTCAAACAATGAAAATCTTGCATTGTTTTTAAAATCTACATCCTCTCGTTTTCTTACTAAACGAAGGTTTAATGCCTTGTTTAGCAGGTAAACCAAGCGGTAATCTTCAATAGAGGTATGAATGCCAATTAAGGTATACTCTATCTCATCGAAAAAATCATCAAGGTTTAGCTTACGTATTGCCATACAACCAAAATTCGGTGTAAATATAGCACTTCTAACCGTTATTTTTGTAAACGGAACTTTAATCTTCCCAAGTATTTTCTACGAAAACGTTGTAGGGTCAGTTGTTTAGAAAGATTTGGATATTTGTTTCTGAAAGACAAAAAAGGCGCGTTTGGATGCTTTCTCTTCTGCTTTCTTTTTTGAAGTAGCCCTAGCTTTAGAGACGACCTTGTTGTTAATGGAGAGTTTCACTGAAAAATGCTTCATCTCATCATTGCCAGTATCTTCATAAACATCATAATTGAAGGTTTTCTTTTCCTTTTGACACCACTCAATTAAAAGGCTCTTGTAACTAATGACCTTACCTTCAAGTTTTTCAATGTCAACATAAGGGATGATGACTTTTTTATAGATGAATTTTTCGCAGTATTTATAACCCCTATCTAGGAAAATGGCACCAATAAGTGCTTCAAATAAATTGCCATAAATATTGTCGCCAAACTGTCCTTTAGGAATTTTACTCTCTACCAAGGAAATTAAATTAAGCTCTTTGCCCAATTCGTTAAGATGTTCTCGGCTTACAACCTTAGAACGCATTTTAGTCAAATAGCCTTCGTCTCCTCCAGGAACTTCTAAATATAAGTGGGAGGCGATCACAGCGCTCAACATGGCATCACCCAAAAATTCCAAACGCTCATAGTTAATAGGATTTCCCTTATCGTCCTTGATATTCATGGATCGATGCGTGAAGGCTGTCTTAAAATATTTTAAGTTTTTTGGTTTGAATCCTAAAATATTACGAATAGAAATAAAAAAATTCCCGCCACTGTTGGAACGGGAATTTAATATGTTTCGAATGTTTTTCACTCGCTATTTTAATCAAGTTTCTTGAACAATACGCAGGCGTTATGACCACCAAAGCCAAAGGTATTGCTCATGGCTACTTTAACGTTTCTTTCTTGTGCTTTATTTAATGTTAAATTAAGTTCAGGATCAATATTTTCATCTACAACTTGATGGTTGATGGTTGGAGGAACCAAATTGTGTTCCATAGCCATAATAGAGGCAATGGCTTCAATGGCTCCTGCAGCACCTAACAGGTGTCCTGTCATGGATTTTGTAGAATTGATATTAATGTTTTTGGCATGGTCTCCAAATACTTCCTTAATGGCTTTCAATTCAGCTACATCCCCTAGAGGGGTAGAAGTTCCGTGGGTGTTGATATGATCAACATCCTCAGGTTTTAGACCTGCATTTTCCAAACAATTTTTCATTACCGCAACAACTCCAATACCGTCTGGGTGAGGTGCTGTCATATGATAAGCGTCTGAGGATAATCCTCCTCCTACAACCTCGGCATATATTTTTGCTCCTCTCGCCTTGGCATGTTCATATTCTTCAAGAATGATTGCTCCAGCTCCTTCACCTAAGACAAATCCATCTCTGGTTGCATCAAAAGGACGTGAAGCCGTTTCTGGGCTTTCATTTCTTGTAGATAATGCATGCATTGCGTTGAATCCGCCCATACCAGCAATGGTAACAGCAGCTTCACTACCTCCGGTAACAACCACATCACAGTGGCCCAATCGAATGTAGTTTAATGCATCAATCATGGCATTTGCAGAAGAAGCACAGGCTGAAACCGTCGTATAATTAGGTCCCATAAATCCATTTTTAATGGAAATATTACCCGGTGCAATATCTGCAATCATTTTAGGTATAAAGAATGGATTGAATCTCGGAGTACCATCTCCCGCTGCAAAGTTTAAAACTTCATCTTGAAATGTTTCCAATCCTCCTATTCCTGCTCCCCAAATAACACCAACCCTCAATTTATTGATTTTGTCCAAGTCCAAATTCGCATCTGCAATGGCTTCATCAGAAGCGACCATCGCATATTGCGTAAACTTGTCCATTTTCCGAGCTTCTTTGCGGTCAATAAAATCGGTAACGTTAAAGTTTTTTACTTCACAAGCGAATTTGGTCTTGAACTTTTCAGTGTCAAAATAGGTAATAGAAGCCGCTCCACTTTTCCCATTTTTCAGGCCTTCCCAATATTCATCCTTGGTATTTCCTATAGGGGTAAGTGCTCCTAAACCGGTGACTACAACTCGCCTTATTTCCATAAAAAATAACTTATTTTGCGCCTTCTATGTATGAGATAGCTTGACCTACTGTTGCAATGTTTTCAGCTTGATCATCAGGAATTTGAATATCGAATTCTTTTTCGAACTCCATGATTAATTCCACAGTGTCTAATGAATCTGCTCCTAAATCGTTAGTGAAGCTTGCTTCAGGAACTACTTCGTTTTCATCTACACCTAATTTGTCTACGATAATCGCTTTTACTCTTGATGCAATGTCTGACATAATCTTTTAATTTTAAGTTTTAATTAGGACGCAAAAATAAAAAACTTTATTTTAAAACATACCTTTGGGTTAAAAATGTGATTCTAAATTTACTAAAATAACCAATAAGTATTTCGGTTTTTGCATTCTATTTGTAATTATTTATTCTTTTTTTTGCTGAGTAACAACTGTCATAACAATAAATGAAACGAATTGTAATCTTTGCCTCTGGTAGTGGGTCTAATGCCGAAAATTTAATTACTTTTTTCCAAGAGAGAGAAGATGCTTCTGTGGTTTTGGTTTTAACTAATAATCCACAAGCCAAGGTGCTTGATAGGTGTAAAAGGTTGAAGGTTAGTGCTTTGTCTTTTAATCGTATAGCGCTAGTGGAAACCAATGATGTTTTGGGGCTTTTGAAGAATGCTAAACCAGATTTAGTTGTTTTGGCTGGATTTTTATGGAAATTCCCTGAAAACTTGTTGCATGCCTTCCCAAACAAAGTGATTAACGTGCACCCTGCTTTACTGCCAAAATTTGGGGGTAAAGGTATGTATGGTATGCATGTACATGAAGCTGTGGTGGCTAATAAAGAAAAAGAAACCGGGATTACCATTCATTACGTGAATGAGCACTATGATGAGGGAGCTATTATTTTTCAAGCCTCATGTCAAGTTGAGTCTACAGATACGGCCGAAGATGTGGCTGCCAAAATTCATGAGTTGGAAATGGAGCACTTTCCAAAAGTTGTTGCAAAGCTGTTGAATGAGTAAGAAAAAGAAAAAATACTATACCGTTTGGAAAGGGAAGCATACTGGTGTTTTTGAATCTTGGGAGGATTGTAAGGCTCAAATTAAAGATTTTCCGGGTGCCATCTACAAGTCCTTTGGTTCCTTTGAGGCTGCTAAAAAGGCTTTAAAGGGGAACTACAAAGATTATGTTGGGAAACAAAAGACCTTTGTTAGTCTATTGACAGACGACCAATTAAAGAAAATTGGTTTACCCAATACAAATTCCATATCAGTCGACGCGGCTTCAAGTGGTAATCCAGGAAAGATGGAATATCAAGGTGTAGATACACAAACCAAGAAACGTATTTTTCATCAAGGCCCATTTGCTGAAGGCACC
Source organism: Mangrovimonas sp. ST2L15 (assembly GCF_001280515.1). Lineage (GTDB taxonomy): Bacteria > Bacteroidota > Bacteroidia > Flavobacteriales > Flavobacteriaceae > Mangrovimonas > Mangrovimonas futianensis. The sequence continues at coordinate 547,359 of NZ_LBIQ01000030.1, forward strand.
AATAATATAGGTGAGTTCTTGGCCATTGTACATGGCTTGGCGTTATTGAAGAAAAAAAATAGTGATAAAATCATCTATACGGATTCCAGAACGGCATTAAGTTGGGTAAAAAAGAAAACCTGTAATACAAAATTGGAACGTTCTGAAAAGAACAAAGACCTATTTGAACTAGTAGATCGAGCTGTTAGTTGGTTGAAAAACAACACTTATCATACGGTGATAGTCAAATGGGAAACGAAAGCTTGGGGTGAAATTCCAGCGGACTTTGGAAGAAAATAGCATTCGTATATTCAAGCTTAAAACACTATATTTGCACCAAAATTCTGAAACCTCCTTATGGGTAAATTAGTGATTGTAGGAACAGTAGCTTTTGATGCTATTGAAACGCCTTTCGGTAAAACTGATAAAATTCTTGGTGGTGCCGCCACATTTATAGGACTGGCTGCTTCTCAATTTGAGGTAGATTCGGCTGTGGTATCTGTGGTTGGTGGGGACTTTCCAAATGAATATTTAGAGCTTTTAGAAAGTAAGAATATGGATATTTCTGGAGTTGAGGTAGTGCCTCATGGCAAAACATTCTTTTGGAGTGGTCGCTATCACAACGATATGAATTCCCGAGATACGCTTGCAACAGAATTAAATGTGCTGGCTGATTTTAAACCAGTTGTTCCAGAAAATTTTAAAGATGCCGATTATGTGATGTTAGGAAATTTACATCCAAACGTCCAATTAGGTGTTTTAGAACAAATGGAAAAGAAACCCAAATTGGTGGTTTTGGATACCATGAATTTTTGGATGGATAACACATGGGATGAACTAATGGAGGTGATTAAAAAAGTGGATGTTATCACCATTAACGATGAAGAGGCTAGACAATTAACTGGAGAGCATTCTCTTAAAGTGGCGGCTAGAAAAATTCAGGAAATGGGGCCTACCTATGTGGTTATTAAAAAAGGGGAACACGGCGCTTTATTGTTTAATGGAGGCAATGCTTTCTTTGCTCCAGCCTTACCGTTAGAAGAAGTTTTTGATCCAACTGGTGCAGGGGATACATTTGCAGGTGGATTTATAGGCTATTTGGCGAGTGTAGATAATGTGACATTTGAAAGCATGAAAAATGCGATTATTTATGGATCAACTTTGGCCTCATTCTGTGTGGAGAAATTTGGAACCGAAAGGATGAAACACCTGTCAGCCAATGAGGTAAGGAAACGCCTGCAGGAGTTTAAAAAATTAACACAATTCGAAATTGAATTAACATAAATTAGCGCGCTCAAAACTGAGCGCGTTTTTAATTAAGAACAACAACACAACAAACAGGAAATGAGTGACGCTATAAAACACGAATGCGGGATTGCACAACTTAGGCTTTTAAAGCCACTTGAATTCTATAAAGAGAAATACGGAAGTGCTTTTTATGGAGTAAATAAGATGTACTTAATGATGGAGAAGCAGCACAACCGAGGTCAAGATGGTGCTGGTTTTGCAAGTATTAAGTTAGATACCAAACCTGGTGAAAGATATATCAGTCGCGTTAGGTCTATTGCGCAACAGCCCATTCAAGATATTTTTGATCAAATTAACCAAAGGATCAATAAGGAGCTGACAGAACATCCTGAATATGCTGATAATGTAGAGCTTCAAAAAAAGCACATTCCATATGTAGGAGAAGTGTATTTGGGTCACGTTCGCTATGGTACGTTTGGTAAAAATAGCGTGGAGAGTGTACACCCATTTTTAAGACAAAACAATTGGATGCATAGAAATTTAATTGTTGCTGGTAACTTCAATATGACCAATGTAAATGAGTTGTTTGATAATTTGATTCGTTTGGGTCAACATCCTAAGGAAAAGGCAGATACCATAACCATTATGGAGAAAATAGGTCATTTTCTTGATGATGCAGTTGCTAAGCTTTACAAAAAGTTAAAAAAAGAAGGTTACAGTAAAAATGAATGTTCGCCATTGATTGCAGAACGTTTAAATGTTGCCAAAATCTTGCGAAAAGCTGCCAAAAACTGGGATGGTGGTTACGCCATGGCTGGGTTGTTGGGTCATGGAGATTCATTTGTTTTGAGAGATCCAGCGGGAATTAGACCAACCTATTACTATAAGGATGATGAAATTGTCATTGTAGCTTCAGAAAGACCTGTTATTCAAACGGTATTTAATGTGAACTATGACGATGTTAAGGAATTAGAGCCAGGGCATGCGATTATAACTAAAACTACAGGAGAGGTTTCGATTAAAAAGATTTTGGAGCCACTACCAAGAAAAGCATGTTCCTTTGAACGTATCTATTTCTCTCGTGGAAGTGATGCCGAAATTTATCAAGAGAGAAAAACTTTAGGTAAAAAGTTAATTCCTAAAGTGCTGAAAGCTGTAAATCACGATACGGATAACACCGTGTTTTCATATATTCCAAATACAGCAGAAACATCCTTTTTTGGGATGATAGAATCTGTTGATCAGTATTTGAGTGAGCGAAAAACAAAGGCTATTATTGCTGGAGATGGAAAATTAACAGAGCAGGAAGTAATAGATATTTTATCTCAAAAACCGAGAATTGAAAAAATTGCTATTAAGGATGTGAAGTTAAGAACTTTTATTACAGAAGATAGTAGTCGTGATGATTTGGTGGCACACGTTTATGATGTTACCTATGGTGTTGTCAAGAAGGATGATAATCTGGTTATTATTGATGATAGTATTGTTAGGGGAACTACCTTGAAAAAGAGTATCATTAAAATGTTGGATCGATTGAACCCGAAAAAAATAGTGGTAGTTTCATCTGCTCCACAAATCAGGTATCCAGATTGTTATGGTATTGATATGGCTAGACTTGAAGATTTAATTGCCTTTAGAGCTATGTTGGAATTATTGAAGGAAAACGATAAATATCATATGGTGGAGGAAGTTTATCGCAAGTGTTTAGCGCAAGTAGAGCTTGAAGATAAGGATGTTAGAAACTTTGTAAAAGACTTATATAGCCAATTTACTGCAGAGCAAATTTCAGATAAAATATCTGAGCTTATTTCTGATGAAACTGTAAATGCGGAGGTTGAAACTATTTTCCAATCGATAGAAGATTTGCATGAAGCATGTCCTAAAAATTTGGGAGATTGGTATTTTACTGGGAATTATCCAACACCAGGTGGAAATCGCGTGGTGAATAGAGCTTTTATTAATTTCTTTGAAGGAAATAGGGAGAGAGCATATTAACCATAAAATTTGATATATACGGTTCGTCCTATAAATCAGTCTTTTAATCTAATATATGTGCATTTCGTCTATTATTTATTTCGAAATGAGAAAATCCATCTAATTTAGTAAGACCATAACATAAGTAGGTTAAGTTCATGGTAGATTTGGGGCAAAAAAAGGTGAACACTTGTTCGCCTTTTTTTATGCCCTTTCTTATTTCAAGTCCTTCAAAAACCCAATTTTATCCTTTTTTAATGCTTCTTGTCTAATTTTTAGGCTGTTGGACTATTTTATTTTATGATTTCATTGCTTTCGAAGTTCTTTGAACTACCATAACATAAGTAGGTTAAGTTTATGGTAGATTTGGGGCAAAAAGGTGAGCACTTGTGTTCACCTTTTTATTTTATATAATTTGTTGCAAGTCAATCTTTTTTAATCTGTATTTCCTGATTTTCTAACTTTTAACAGATTTTAAAACCGTTTATCTATTTTCTATTATCATTTGATTTCTTTCCTTTTATATTTGAACCACCATAACATAAGTAGGTTAAGTTTATGGTAGATTTGGGGCAAAAAAGGTGAACACTTGTGTTCGCCTTTTTTATTTTCTAGAAATAAAAAAAGCAGTCCATTTGGACTGCTTTTTTTATCATGTGAGTTATGCTTAGAAATTATTTTGCTTCAGCATAGCGTCTTTCAACTTCATTCCAATTAATTACCTTGAAAAAAGCTTCAATGTAATCTGGTCTTCTGTTTTGGTAATTTAAGTAATAGGCGTGTTCCCAAACATCAAGACCTAAAATTGGAGTTCCAGTACAACCAACACCTGGCATTAAAGGATTATCTTGATTTGGTGTAGAGCAAACTTCAACTTTTCCTCCCTCATGAACACATAACCAAGCCCATCCAGACCCAAATTGTCCTGCCGCTGCTTTACTAAAGGCATCCTTGAAAACTTCAAAAGACCCAAATTCAGCTTCAATAGCATCTTTAAGTTCTCCTGATAAACGACCTTTATCTTCAGGGTTCATAACTTCCCAGAAAAGACTGTGGTTATAAAAACCACCACCGTTATTTCTAACAGCTTTGTTGTCCATATCCAAATTGATAAGGATGTTTTCGATGGTTTTTCCTTCTAAATCTGTTCCTTGAATTGCATCATTTAATTTACTTGTATAACCTTGATGGTGTTTTGTATGATGAATTTCCATGGTACGAGCATCGATATGTGGTTCCAATGCATCATACGCATATTTTAGTTTCGGTAATTCGAAAGCCATAATATATTGTTTTAAAGTTTATAAAAAATTTCCCTCAAATTTACGGATAAATGCGTTCAATTAAAAATAATATATCCTTATGAAATCATTGATACTTCTTATCTTGTGTTAAATTTTTATTAATGACGTCAAGCTCTCCTTTTCTGATTTACAGTGCTTCTGCAGGAAGTGGCAAAACTTATACTCTAGTTAAAGAATATCTCAAAGTGCTTTTGAAGCGTGATAATCTAGATCACTTCAAGCATATTCTAGCTATCACTTTTACAAATAAGGCTGCTGGAGAGATGAAATCGAGAATATTGGAAAAATTAAAGGTTTTTTCAAATTCGGTGGTTGATGGTCAATTAGATTCCATGTTGCTCGATATATCTAATGAGATTGATCTGGATCAAGTCTTAATTCAAGAGAAGTCGGCACAACTTTTAAAATATATAGTTTACAATTACTCGGCTTTCAATGTTTCTACTATTGATGGGTTTACCCATAAATTAATAAGAACCTTTTCTCATGACCTAAAGGTTCCTATGGATTTTGAAGTGGAAATGGATGTTGACCAATTGTTGGGAGAGGCCGTGGATGCATTAATTGCTAAGGCTGGAATTGATAAGAGCCTTACTCCTGTTTTAGTGGATTTTGCTATTGAAAAGGCAGATGAGGATAAAAGCTGGAATATAGCTTATGACCTGAATAAAATAGCTAAATTACTTCTCGGAGAATCAGATTTAGAACATGTTGAAAAACTTAAAGGTAAAAATCCTGAAGACTTTAAAATCCTAAAACAGTTTTTAAAGGAGAAAATTGAAAGGACAAAGGAGGAACTCATTGGGTTGGCAAATAAAACCCTTGAATTCATTGCGTCCTGTGGCTTGGAACCAAGTCACTTTTATAGCAGTTACTACCCTAAACTGCTGGAAAAGGTTTCGGAGGGAAATTTTGAGGTCAATTTTGAAGTCCAATGGATCAATAAGTTTTTGATCGGAGAGCAGTTGTATACTGCAAAGCAAGCACCTGAAATTTGTTCTATAATTGACAGCATTCATTCAGAATTGGCTAGAGTCTTAATGCAGATAAAGCAGCTTATATTTCAACTGGAGTTTTATCGTGTTTTTTATAAAAATATTACACCACTTTCTGTGCTTCATGCCATCAACAATGAATTGAAATTGCTGAAGGAAGATCAAAATAAACTGTTGATTTCAGAATTTAATAATTTAATTAGTAAAGAGATTAAGGATCAGCCTACGCCATTTATTTATGAACGGTTGGGAGAAAAATTCAGTCATTTTTTTATTGATGAGTTTCAAGACACATCTGTGAAACAATGGGATAATTTACAACCATTATTAAGCAATCCATTAGATAATAGAATTGGGTCAGTACTGTTGGTTGGTGATGCCAAACAGGCTATTTACAGATGGCGTGGTGGAAAAGCAGAGCAATTTCTTGATCTGGCCAATTCAGAAAGAGACTCTCCATTTCAAGCTGAAAAAAATATTGCTAATCTTCCGGCCAATTTTAGGAGTCATCAAACCATAGTAGAATTTAATAATGGGTTATTCGATTTCCTAGCAAAAGGTTTTTTTGATCATTCAGATTATTCAAACCTTTATACTTCAGCAAAACAAGAGGTAAAGTCGCTTGATCAAGGATTTGTATCATTGGAATTTTTGGAACTTCAAGACGAGGACAGCAGAGAGGAGGCTTATTGCATCAAAACACTAGATATAATTTTGGCTAACCAAAAAAAGGGATTTGAGTTTGGTGAGATCTGTGTTCTTGTAAGGAAGAATAAAGAAGGGATAGCCATTGCAGATTATTTGAATGATCAAGGCATTCCTGTTATATCTTCTGAGTCTTTGTTGCTTATTAACTCTCCGGAAGTTTCATTTGTTATTGATTTTTTAACCTGGATGGTGCAACAAGACAATAAAGAAGCTCAGGTAGATTGGTTATATTATCTGTCTCAGCAAATACAACCTGATGCTCCCCATCAATTCATTCAAAAATTTATTAATGAAAGTGCTGAAGACCTATTTGAAAAACTTCAAGCATTAGGTTTTGATTTGGATTATAGTACCGTGATGGAATGGCCACTTTTTGAAATGACTGAAGATATCATTCGGTGTTTCAAGCTGAATAGGACATCTAATGCATATTTGCAGTATTTTCTGGATGTTGTTTTTGAATTTTCAGAAAGCAAGAGCTCTGACTTGCCTTCATTTTTGGAATATTTTGAAGAGAAAAAGGATAAGCTAAGTATCGTGACACCGGTAGATCAAAATGCAGTTCAAATCATGACGATTCATAAATCTAAAGGCTTGGAATTTCCTGTTGTGATTTTCCCATTTGCCGATTTAGAAATCTACCGAGAGCAAGATCCTAAGGAGTGGTATCCTTTAGATACGAATACATTCTTTGGGTTCGAGGAGGGGCTTCTCAGTTTTAATACGAGTATGAAGGAATTTGGTGATGTAGGGGAAGCAATTTATACACGACATCGCGCAGAGCAACAATTGGACAATATTAATTTGTTATATGTTGCTTTAACCAGAGCTGAAGAACAGTTATATGTCATATCAAAGCAAACAAAGGTTAAAAGCATGGTTGATGATTTGAAATCCTATGCAGACATCTTTGTTAAATATTTAGAACACCTCAACGAGTGGGGTGAGGGGAAGTTAGTTTATACATTTGGTACTTCAGAAAGGATTGTAAAAAGTAAGTCTGAATTACCAAAGAAAGTGAAAGCGTTAGAATTTATTTCAGTTTCAAGAAAGGACCACCAATTGGAAATTTCAACCAAATCAGGAATGCTTTGGGATTCTAATCAGGAGAAAGCACTAGAGAAAGGTAATTTGGTTCATAAGTTACTTGCTAATATAAGAACCATTGATGATTTAGATTTTGTATTTGCTGAATTCAATGAAATGGTTTTGAGCGATTTTGAAAAGGAAGAATTGCTGACCCAATTGCGCAAAATTATTTTCCATCCCCAGCTTCAAAAATACTTTGAAGGAGAATCTATAAAAATCAATGAACGGGATATCCTTTCTACCTCAGGAGCTATTTATAGACCCGACAGGTTGGTTATTGACGGTCAAAGAAATGCCACTATTATTGACTATAAAACAGGTAAGGCCCTGAAAAAACATGACCAACAATTACTAAGCTATGAAAAGGCGTTGGGTGAGATGGGAATAAAAACCGTAAAGAAAATACTTGTTTACATAAATGAAGAATTTGAAATAAAAGAGTTTTAACTTTACAACCAAATCAATCTAATTTAAATCATGTACGGAAAGATTAAGGAATATTTACAGCAAGAATTGCAAACAATTAAGGACAATGGCCTTTTTAAAGAAGAGCGCATTATTACCTCGGCTCAAGGGGCTGAAATTATCTTGAATACGGGCGAAAAGGTTTTAAATTTTTGTGCAAATAATTATTTGGGACTTTCCAATCATCCTGATGTGGTTCAAGCGGCTAAGGACGTTATGGATACACATGGATTTGGAATGTCATCTGTTAGGTTCATATGTGGTACCCAAGATATTCATAAGGAATTAGAATCGAAAATTGCCTCTTTCTACGGTACAGAGGACACTATTTTATATGCTGCAGCTTTTGATGCCAATGGAGGTGTTTTTGAACCATTATTAGGTCCAGAAGATGCGATTATTTCAGATTCTCTAAATCATGCGTCCATCATTGATGGGGTTCGGTTATGTAAAGCCGCAAGATATCGTTATGAAAATAGTAATATGGAAGATTTGGAAAGCCAGTTGCAAGCAGCTAATGAAAATGGTGCTCGGTTTAAAATCATAGTGACTGATGGTGTGTTTTCCATGGACGGATTGGTTGCGCCCTTAGATCAGATTTGTGATTTGGCTGATAAGTATGATGCCATGGTAATGATAGATGAATGTCACGCTGCTGGGTTTATTGGAAAAACTGGAAGAGGAACCTTAGAGGAAAAGGGCGTCTTAGATCGCATTGATATTATTACGGGGACCCTTGGTAAAGCCTTAGGTGGTGCTATGGGGGGATATACCACAGGTAAAAAGGAAATTATTGAAATGTTACGTCAACGATCAAGGCCTTATCTTTTTTCAAACTCTTTGGCACCGGCTATTGTAGGTGCTTCTATTGAGGTGTTTGATATGTTGGAAAATGATACAGCCCTAAGGGACAAGTTGGAGTGGAATACAAATTACTTCAAAGAAGGAATGAAAAAAGCTGGATTTGATGTCATAGACGGGGATTCTGCTATTGTGCCTATTATGCTATATGATGCCAAGCTATCTCAAACTATGGCTAATTTATTATTAGAAGAAGGAATTTATGTTATTGGGTTCTTCTTTCCCGTAGTGCCAAGGGATAAAGCAAGAATTCGAGTACAACTTTCAGCAGGCCATGAAAAGGCTCATTTAGACAAGGCTATAGCCGCTTTTGTGAAAGTTGGAAAAACGCTTGAAATTATATAATCAAATTTAGACAAATGTGAGTATTCATGGGTTAATATTCAATATTTTTCTATATTTGTCTTTGTTAATAATATTTAACAACTTACATTTGCTTACAATTAACACTTAAAAATTAAATTTTTGAATATGAAAAATCTTAGCAGATTACTGTTTGCAATGTTGCTAGTTTTGAGCTATAGCAGCATGAATGCACAAGATGAAAACAATCCATGGGCAATTGGTATTGGAGTGAACGCTGTTGACTTTTACCCAGTAGGTGAGGATGCTCCTCGTGGTGGTATGTTTGATGAGTATTTCAACGTAGGAGACCACTGGAATATTTTACCTTCACTATCAAGCTTATCCATTGCAAGATATATAGATGCTGGTTTCAGTGTTGGAGTAACTGGATCTATCAATAGAATAGACAAATGGGGAGATATGGAAGTAGACGATCTTTCTTACTATGGTGTTGATGGTACTATCAAGTACAGCTTCGGATCGCACATTGGATCTTCAGTTTTTGATCCTTACCTTGGTGTTGGTGGGGGTTACACTTGGGTAGATGAAATCGGTGCAGGAACTGTGAATGGAACTTTAGGTTTCAACGTATGGTTTACTGAAAACATCGGTTTAACTGTTCAAAGTGCATACAAACATGCTTTCGAAGATTATTTAGATACACACTTCCAACACACTGCTGGCATTACTTTCAAATTTGGAGGTAAAGATACTGACGGTGACGGAATCTATGACAAGGATGATGCTTGTCCAGAAGTACCAGGTTTACCAGAATTCAATGGTTGTCCTGATACTGACGGTGACGGAATCGAAGATTCTAAAGATGACTGTCCAAACGAAGCTGGTACAGCTGAGTTCAACGGATGTCCTGATACTGATGGTGACGGAATCGCTGATAAAGACGATGATTGTCCTTCTGTAGCTGGATTGAAATCTCTTAACGGATGTCCAGATTCTGACGGTGACGGTGTTGCTGATAAGGATGATGAGTGTCCAAACGAGGCAGGTCCTGCTGCAAATAAAGGATGTCCTTGGCCAGATACTGACGGTGATGGTGTTCCAGATAAAGATGACTTATGTCCAGAGAAAGTAGGTACTGTAGCTAACAACGGTTGTCCAGAAGTAACTGAAGCAGTTCAAAAAGCATTGAATGCTTACGCTAAAACAATCTTGTTTGACACTGGTAAATCAACTATTAAAGCTCAGTCTGAAAAAGTATTAGGAGATATCATTGCAATCTTGAAAGAGTATCCAAACGCGAAATTCAACATTGAAGGTCACACTGATAGTGTTGGTAGCGAAAGCTCAAACCAAAAATTATCTCAAGAAAGAGCTAGTTCTGTAATGACTTACTTAATCGAAAACGGAGTAGCTTCAAGCAGATTAACTCACGAAGGATTTGGAGAGTCTAAACCAATTGACACTAACAAAACTAGAGCTGGTAGAGCAAACAACAGAAGAGTTGAAATCAACTTAGTGAAATAAGTAATATTCAATAAATTATTTGAAAAACGCCTCGAGAAATCGGGGCGTTTTTTATTTTTAGGATATGACAACATTCATCAAGGAAGTCCTCTTAGATTTAAAGAAGAAACAAGTGGATTTCTCTCAACTAACTTTTATTCTCCCTAGTATTAGGGCAGGGGTCTTTCTAAAGCAGGAATTGGCTTCTATATTAGAGAATACTATTTTTTCACCTGAGGTAATTAGCATTGAAGAATTCACTCAAGAATTGTCGGGCTTAAAGCCATTATCAAATGTGGAATTGCTTTTTGAGTTTTATAACGTGTATAGTCAATTGACTGAGTCATCAATAAGGGATTCCTTTGAGGGTTTTTCTAAATGGGGCCAAATATTGTTGCAAGACTTTAATGAGGTGGATAGGTATTTAATCCCTGAAGAAGATATATTCAACTACATTAGTGCTATCCAGGATTTAAAAGTTTGGTATAAGGATGAATATGCCACCGATTTTATAAAGCAGTATAAGGCTTTTTGGGGTAAGTTACTGGATTACTATCAAACACTGAGAGAAAGTCTCTTAAATAGCGGCTATGGCTATCAAGGTCTTGTTTATAGGCAGGCCGTTTCAAACTTAGAGGATTATATACAGTCTTCAAAAAGAACACATGTTTTTATTGGTTTTAATGCGCTCAACCAAGCTGAGGAATCTATTTTCCAAGAACTTTTGCAAAATGAGATGGCAAGTGTCTATTGGGATATTGATAAAGTCTTTTTTGACAACAAGCTTAATGATACCGGTTTGTTTTGTAGGAAATATCGGTTTGACTGGCCTTACTATAAAAAGCATGCTTTTAATTGGGTCTCAAACTACTATTCTGAAAGGAAAGAAATAAATATTTACGGCGCTCCAAAAAGTATTTCCCAAGCTAAACAAATTGGAAATATTTTGAAGGCGGGAAATTTAGATATTACAAAAACAGCTGTTGTTTTAGCAGATGAAAAGTTTTTATTGCCAACATTAAATGCCCTTCCGAAGGACATCCAAACCTTAAATATTACCATGGGATTAAAACTGGAGTCCGTTCCCATGGCAAGTATGTTTGAGAAGCTATTTTATTTGCATAAACAAGGGAGGAGTACCATGTATTTTAAAGATGTTGAAAGCATCTTGGCACATCAGCATATTTGGCCTCTTTTTCAAACGGGAAATGAAAATTGGGCACAGAAAATAATTCAAGATATAAAACTTAATAATTTATCTTTCTTAACCATTGAGAAACTTAAAGAATTAGCTCCCTACCACCATAACATAATAGATGTTTTATTTTCAGATTGGAAGCATCGTTCTGAAATAGCTTTAGAGCGAATCGACCAACTTGTATTTTTAATTAAAAAACATTTGGAGGTTCAAAAGGAGGATCAAAAGTTGGCCTTAGAGTATTTGTATAAATTCCATGCTTTGTTCAATGACCTGAAGCATTTACAGCATCGCTTTGAACATCTTCAAACAATCAAAACACTTCATGAAGTTTATAAAAATTTGTTGGGGTCTGAAACTGTTGATTTTGTTGGAGAACCACTAAGCGGACTTCAAATTATGGGGATGCTTGAAACTCGGGTGTTAGATTTTGAAAATGTAATTATTGCCTCAGTGAATGAGGGTGTATTGCCAGCGGGGAAAAGCCAGAATTCATTTATTCCCTACGACGTCAAACTGACCTATGGTTTGCCAACTTATAAAGAGAAGGATGCTATTTATACGTATCACTTTTTTAGGTTGATTCAAAGGGCTAAAAAGATACATATTATTTACAATACGGAAGTGGACCATTTTGGAGGAGGGGAGAAGAGTAGACTTCTACGCCAAATGGAGTTGGAAGGTATTCATGAAATAGAAGAACAAATGGTGCTTCCTCATGTTCCGCCCATTCAAAAGGAATTAAAATCAATTCCTAAAGATCAGACTATTTTGCAAATACTTCAATCCTATGCATCAAATAATGGATTTTCACCTTCTTCACTGACGAGTTACATCAGAGATCCTTTTACGTTTTATAAACAACGGGTCTTAAAAGTGAAGGAATATGAAGAAGTTGAAGAAACTGTGGCCGCCAATACTTTGGGAACTGTTGTTCACAATACTTTGGAGGATTTTTACAGACCTTTTGTGGGATCGTTTTTAGAGGTTGAAAAACTAAAGGCGCTCAAACCTAAAATTGCTTCCATGGTAAAAAAGCACTTTGACGGTATCTATAAGATGGGTGATATTACCAAGGGTCAAAACTTAATTGTTTTTGAAATAGCAAAGCGTTACGTTTCCAATTTTTTGGATAGGGAAATACAGGAACTTCAAAATGGTAATACCATTAAATTATTGGCTGTTGAAGAAGACAATAAAATAGCCATCCAAATCCCAGAACTTGATTTCCCCGTCTTTATAAGTGGTAAGGTAGATCGTATAGATGAGTTTAATGGGATGACACGTATCATTGACTATAAATCAGGTAAGGTCGATCCTGGCCAAGTCGAGATAGTCAATTGGGAAGACCTTGTTACAGATTATGATAAATACAGTAAAAGCTTTCAGGTATTGACCTATGCATTAATGATACATGAAAAACAATTACGAACACTGCCATTTGAAGGGGGGATTATTTCTTTTAAAAACTTAAGTAAGGGTTTTATGAAGTTTGGAATCAAAGATAATCCAAGGTCAAGATCAAAAAATCAATTGATTACTCAAGAGGTTTTGAAGTCTTTTGAAGTAGAATTGAAAAAACTGATTATCGAGATTTTTGATTTGAACACCCCTTTCGTAGAGAAGTAATTAATCTTTCTTCCAAGATTATTAAAAAATACGTCAAATGACGTATTGTGCCAAGAAAGTGCTTTGTTGATATTTGAAGTATATGAATATCTTATATACTTAATATTATGAAAACTAAACAACTAGTCACTTTTCTATCACTTTTTATTGCAATATCGACAATGGGTCAGGATAAAGTGAAATATTCTGATGATGAAATCGATATGCTAAAGGCATATTATTTCAATGAAGGTTTCAATACTCCAGCAACCAAAAAGGTGTCTACCTTGGTTATGAAGAATGGAGCAATTCATAAAGGATATTGCAAAAGTATTGTCACTAAAAAGGGACAAATTCACCAGCTGTATTTCAAAGATAGTATTTCAGGAAATAAAGAAACTTATAAGGCTGAGGATATATCAGAAGCATATCTATTTGCAAGTGGTATGGAGAAGTTTAACAAGATGTCCAAAAAATTCAGTAATTATGGAATGGGAGGTAGAAATAGTGTGGATAAATTGACTTCGAGTGATGAGATATATTTCATAAACCAAAAAGTAGCTTTAAAAAATAAGAAAGACGAGAAAGAATTTTTAATGCAATTAATAAACCCTAGTTTCAGTAAATTCATTTCCGTTTATCATGATCCTTTTGCAAAGGAAACACAAGGAATGAAATTTGGTGCAGCTCCTAAAATAGGCGGAGGTATTATTAAGTCTTATTATGTGCAAAAAGGAGATAAGATTATTTGGCTTCATAAAAATGACTTTGAGGAAAATTACCAATTCCTTTTTGGTGACAACGAATCTTTCATGAAAAAATACCCCTATAATTCGGTAAACTGGGATTGGTTTAGTGCCTTAGTAAATGAATATACCAGACTGGCATTGGAAGATGAAAGTGAATAATTTTTTGTCAAAATAAGTAAAATAAAAACCCCATGAAACATTGATTTCATGGGGTTTTTATTTTGGTGAAGTGTTTTGGGTTACAATTGATGAAATCCCTTTTTAACTTTTAAATATAGTTGAAAAAACTCTAGTTGAATGGACTATTCTAGTCTTTTAAACTTATATAGACATCCTTCGTCGCAATTTAAATAGGCAGGTGACAATAGAAGGAAGCCATCTTCAAAATTATAATATTCAACAAAAGTTGCTGGTGGGTCTCCAAGGGCAGTACTAAAATCTTCACAATTATAAACAAGGGTTAGAGTGTTGTTTGTTAAGATGTAGTCGCCCGTAGAACATTCTGAAAATTTGTTTGAATAGAATGTTTCATCTTCTTTAAATTGATAAATATATCCATTCTCGATAGCATTCCATTGATTTCCATTACTAAGGCCAAAGAAGGTTGCTTCTAATTGCCATAGTCCCAACAAATTGTCTGGTTGTTCGATATCCATTTCATCATTTTCATTATTAGAGCAACCAAGGATTAGTAATGGTATTATAAATAGAAATTTTTTCAAACTTGATAAATTAGGGTGATTGATATTTATTTAGAGTGTGAATAAAATTATAAAATTTTTAAAACTTAATTAAAGTTATCAAGAAGGATTCACATTCGTTTTTTCAACTGCATTTCGTGTGCAAATATGGGGCATAAAAAACGCAACCAATTATTAATTAACTGATTGCGAATTTAAAAGTGGAGCATATCGGAGTCGAACCGATGACCTCTACGCTGCCAGCGTAGCGCTCTAGCCAGCTGAGCTAATGCCCCAAGCTCTAGAATGCGAAAATACTACTTTTTCTAAATAAATTGAGTTTCTTTTAAAAGATTTTATTGAATGCCACTGAGCACCAGAACAGGCATCGTACTGCAGTGAAAGTCCTTTTTTAAAATGGTATTGCTTTCCCATAATTTGGTGAAAAAACCACGTTTACGTCTTACCACACAAAGAAGATTGGCTTGATATGTTTGGTAATTCTCTAAAACGCCTTGAAAAGTTGTTGGACTTTCAACATGGGAAAATTGATGGACTAGGGATTCTAATTCAGGATGTAAATTAAAATCTGCTTCTTTGTAAGTAGGCGTTTTGACTAAAAGAAGATCTAGTTTCGCATTAAAATGTTCCATGACTAATTTTAATGGCTCTAGAACACCTTCTTTTTTGATGTTGGCCGATTTCATTGCCAATAATATTTTGGAGATGGGTTCAAACACATAGTTTTCAGGAACTATTAGCGCGGGAATCTGTGTTTGTTTAATCACTTTTCCAGAGGTCTGTCCTAAATATACCTCTTCCTTGATAGAGGTTGTTCTTGGGGCGATCATTAATAAATCAATTTGAAGATCAGATTGAAGGGTCTCCAAAGTGGAAATGAGTTCCCCAATGATGGATTTCGAAATGATTTCTACCCCTTTTTGATCCACCGATTCGAGAAGTAATTCCAATTCTTTTTCTACTTCGTCAACCAAATAGTTTCCAACCTTGACACTAGTTCCTGAGTGTGGATAGATATCATTGATTTTAACTAAATAAATTTTCGCATTAAATGTGTGTGCAAAATCAATTGCATATTGTAGCAAACCTTTGGCATTTCCAGAAGATCCAATCAGAACTAAAATATTCCTCATAATTCAAATAATTAATAAGTAATTTGGAAACAAAATTACAGATAATCTTGATAAGAAAAGCCCAATTGGCAGATTTGGATCGCTTGCTTGAAATTACAGGAGCATGTGCGAATCATATGCAGGAACAAGGCATATTTCAATGGAATGAATTCTATCCAAGTTTTGAAGCCTTTAAAACCGATGTAAACCGTCAGGAATTATACGTTTATGAATTAGAGGGTACTGTTCAAGGATGTGTTGTACTTTCAAGCTTTAAAGATGCCGAGTATGAGACCGTGGAATGGTTAACCCCAGAAAGCAAGCACCTATATATCCATCGTTTGGCAGTTCATCCCAAGGTTCAGGGTCATGGACTCGCTAGAGAATTAATGACATTTGCCGAACAATGGGCAATCGATAATAACTATGATTCTATCAGATTAGACACGTTCTCCAAGAACCTCCGAAACCAAAATTTTTACGAACTTCGCGGTTATAAACGATTGGGTGAAATATATTTCCCCAAGCAGAGCGAATTTCCGTTTTATTGTTACGAACGTCTCTTGTGACTACCGATTTAAGTTTAAAACATATCAATAAATTGGCTATCCCGGCATTGATTGGTGGCATATCCGAGCCTATATTGTCTTTGACCGATACGGCGGTTGTGGGTAATATGGAGCTGAATGCTACAGAATCTTTGGCAGCCGTAGGTATTGTAGCCACTTTTTTATCCATGCTTATTTGGGTGTTTGGCCAAACAAGAAGTGCGATTTCTTCTATTATTTCTCAATACCTGGGAGCCAATCGCCTTCCTGAAGTCAAATCATTACCTGCACAAGCCATTACTATTGTAGTCTTGATCAGTTTACTGATTTTGGCCATAACTTTTCCTTTTTCCAGACAAATTTTCAAGCTGTATAATGCGTCAGGACTTATCCTGGAATACTGTGTGGAGTACTTCAGAATCCGTATTTTCGGATTTCCGTTCACCCTTTTTACCATAGGTGTGTTTGGTGCTTTTAGAGGGCTTCAAAACACATTCTATCCCATGGTGATAGCCATCATTGGTTGTGTGTCTAATGTGCTTTTAGACCTGGTTTTGGTATATGGTGTGGAAGGTTTTATTCCCGCAATGAATATCCAAGGGGCTGCCTATGCCAGTGTGATTGCCCAAATTCTTATGGCATTGATTTCCGCGTTTTACTTGTACCAAAAAACACCATTGCCTCTTGTGGCGACTTGGCCTCTAAATAAAGAAATTAAAAAATTCACTTTCATGGTCCTCAATTTATTTGTGAGAACTATAGCTCTTAATGTGACACTTTATTTCGGTTCTTCTTATGCTACAAGTTATGGAGCAAACTACATAGCGGCCTATACCATTGCCATTAATCTCTGGTTTTTGGGAGCCTTTTTGATAGATGGATATGCTAGCGCCGGTAATATTTTATCGGGTAAATTGTTAGGAGGAAAGCGGTATCATGATTTGATACAGTTAAGTAACAAGCTTATTATCTATGGGATTGTAGTTGGAACAATCATGGCGTTAATTGGTACAGCGACCTATAGTTCTATTGGGCGTATTTTTACAGATGATGAAGCCGTTTTACGAGAGTTTTACAAGGTCTTTTGGATGATTTTAGCAATGCAGCCCTTGTGTGCCTTGGCATTTATTTTTGATGGTATGTTTAAGGGGATGGGAAAAATGAAGTATTTGCGCAATTTATTGTTGGTAGCAACCTTTGGGGTTTTTATCCCTGTTTTACTTTTTGTTGATTACCTGAATTTGCAACTCTATGGCATTTTTATTGCTTTAACTGTCTGGATTATTGCCAGAGGAATTCCCTTAATCGTAAAATTTCGAAAACTCTTTTTACCCCTTGCCCAAAAAGCGTAACTTTGGTTAGTAAATTCACTAAGTGATATGTTTTTGTTGAACTTTTTGCAGGAACCAAGCATTGAGGAAAAAATCAAAAATGCACCTGATAAAGGCTATGAAATAGGCGTTTTTATCGGGACTATGTTGCCTTTTTTGGTTTTGGTCCTGGTAGCTTATCTTATTTATAGATACAACAAAAATCGCGTCGATAAATAATACGTTATGGGAGGAAATATGTTATTTCTGCTGTTGGCAGTCGTTTTAATTATTATTTATATCTACAATCGAAACAGAAGGCTGTAAGCAGTCTATCTGGTTTTTAACCAACCAGTGATACTCAACCTTCTTGTGTTAACGGGCTTGACCTCATGTTCGATAATTTGGCTTTCAAAAATAACCATACGACCCGGGAAGGGGTAAATAACTTTTTTAGTTTCCTCGCCATTTTCATTGAGATAAAGTACCAATTCACCACCATTTTCTGGTAACCAATTTTCGTTGTTTAAATAGCAAACAATGGATAATTTTCTTCTATCATCATTCTGAAAGGTGTCCAAGTGACGCTTGTAAAAAGTACCCGTAGGATAAACGGCATAGTGAAACTCCTTTTGTAAGATGCCCAAAAAGCAGGTTCTATTTAAATAGGAAATCAGGTTGTTTACCTTATCAAAGAACATGGTTTCAGCGGGAGTTGCCTGATTTTGGTCCAGCCACATGATATGATCGCCCCTTATGGATTTAATGATATTTTCATTGACCCTATTGCCAATGGCGGCCTTTTTAAAGGAGTCTTCTTTATAATTATCTAAAAGGGAATTACGAAGCGCATGCACTTCTTCTTCGGTAAAAAAGGTCTCAACAATGCTATATTGTTGATGCATTAAATCAGATATAATCTGCTCATACTGCGGATTTTCAATAAAATCCAATTGCTCAAAAAGCTCTTCCATTGACTTCAATCACAAAAAGTGCGCAAATGTAATTTAAAAACCCATAGATTTTACAAATTCAATACCTTTGCAGTGAAATTTTTTTAGTGATGAGCCAAATAAGAATTACCAAGCAATTTTCCTTTGAAACAGGACATGCTTTATACGGGTACGATGGAAAATGTAAAAACGTTCATGGTCATAGTTACAAATTGGCGGTGACCGTCATTGGGCAGCCTATAGAAGATACTACCAATGTGAAATATGGAATGGTAATCGATTTTGGGGATTTAAAAAAAATTGTCAAGGAAGAAATCGTGAATGTCTTTGATCATGCTACCGTGTTTAATAAAAACACGCCACATGTGGAGTTGGCAAGGGAATTGGAGAGTCGTGGCCACAATGTATTGTTGGTAGATTACCAACCCACTTCCGAACGTATGGTCATAGATTTTTCAGAAAAAATAAAAAGCAGATTGCCAGAGAATATCCAGTTGCACTCGTTAAGACTGCAGGAAACAGATTCCAGTTATGCCGAATGGTATGCAAGCGATAATTAGTTAAATTTGATAAATTGAATTGTCGCAATTAGCCCGTCAAAGGGTACGCGCCATTTAGTATCGACTATATGAAAATCCCCGCCGGAAAGAAAATATATTTTGCTTCAGACAACCATTTAGGTGCTCCCACATACAAAGAGTCATTGCCTAGGGAGAAGAAGTTTGTGGCATGGTTGGAT
The DNA here is from genome assembly GCF_001280515.1 of Mangrovimonas sp. ST2L15. GTDB lineage: Bacteria > Bacteroidota > Bacteroidia > Flavobacteriales > Flavobacteriaceae > Mangrovimonas > Mangrovimonas futianensis. The sequence continues at coordinate 566,709 of NZ_LBIQ01000030.1, forward strand.
GAAGTTAAGGAGGATGCAGCCGCCATTTTTCTGTTGGGTGATTTGTTCGATTTTTGGTTTGAATACAAAACCGTTATTCCAAAGGGTTTTACTCGAACTTTAGGGAAGCTAGCTGAAATTACTGATTCTGGAATTCCTGTCTTTTTCTTTGTGGGCAACCACGATTTGTGGATGAATGGGTATTTTGAAGAAGAACTGAACATTCCAGTCTATCACAAACCTCAAGAATTTGTTTTCAACAACAAGGTATTTTTAATTGGTCATGGTGACGGATTGGGACCGGGAGACAAAGGATACAAACGAATGAAAAAAGTCTTTACCAATCCCTTTTGTAAATGGCTATTCAGGTGGTTACACCCCGATTTGGGCGTTAAATTGGCAACATACCTTTCGGTGGAAAACAAATTGATATCAGGAGAAGAAGATGCTAAATTTTTAGGGGAAGATAACGAGTGGTTGGTGCAATACTGTAAACGAAAACTGGAGACCAATGCCATTGATTATTTTGTGTTTGGTCACCGGCACTTACCACTGGAAATAGACCTAGGAGGGAATTCCCAATACATCAATTTAGGAGACTGGATCGGCTATTACACCTATGGCGTTTTTGATGGGGAGAAGATGACTTTGGAAAAATATTAATCTTCCTCATGTGCTTCCATATCCTTGGTTAAATCCAAGCGTCTAAAGGAAGGTGACACCAAACCTGTGGTGATTACGGTTAATAAGGTCATAGTACCTCCAAAAACGACTGCAGTGACTGTTCCCATAAGTTTTGCGGTTAGACCACTTTCAAAAGCACCCAATTCGTTTGAGGAACCTACAAAAATGGAGTTGACCGATGAGACGCGTCCACGCATATGATCTGGGGTTTTAAGTTGTAAAATGGTTTGCCGAATCACCACCGAAACGCCATCAAATACACCACTAAAGAATAAAGCGGCCAAGGAGATCCAAAAGTATTGTGACAAACCAAAAACAATAATACTTACCCCAAATCCAAACACGGCCCCGAGCAACTTAAATCCAGCTTTTTTGCTTAAAGGCATGTAGGCGGTTACCAACATGGTAAGCAAAGAACCTACTGCGGGAGCTGCCCGTAAAACGCCGAACCCTTGGGAGCCTACTTTTAGAATGTCTTGGGCAAAAACCGGTAATAAGGCTACGGCACCTCCAAACAAAACAGCAATCATATCTAAGGTGATGGCTCCTAAAATGGCTTGGTTTCCAAACACAAATTGAATGCCTTCTTTCAAACTTTTTCCTACCGATTCCCCAATTTTAGGATTGAGAATGGGCTTTTTGGAAATATTAAATAACGCAGCCAGCGCTAAGACTACGCAACCAAAAATAAAAAGCATGGTCCAATGAACCCCTATCCAGTGAATGGAAAACCCAGCTAGGGCAGGTCCCATTACGGCAGCCATTTGCCAGGTAGAGCTACTCCAAGTGGCGGCATTGGGGTAAAGTTTTTTGGGAACAATCAAAGCCACTAGGGAGAATACCGTAGGGCCAATGAAAGCGCGAACAAAGCCACCAAGAAATACCAAAAAGTAAATGGCATACAGGATGAGCTTGGTGTTCCAGTCGGCCACAATCTGATCCCAGGTTAAAAGGAACAGGGCAAAACTGATAAAAGAAAACGCTACAATACACTTGATGAGTAGATTTCGTTTTTCATTCTGATCGACAAAATGACCCGCATAAAGCGCCATTAGGACCGCGGGTACAACTTCCATCAATCCGATGATACCCAATGAAAAGGGATCTTTGGTCATGGAATACACTTCCCATTCAATCACTATAAATTGCATGGACCAGGCAAAAACCAAGGCAAACCTGACAATAAGGAATATATTGAACTCTTTTATACGAAGTGAAGCGTATGGGTCTTTTTTGGCCATTTGGTTTTGGGAATTGGAAACTCAAATGTACAATTTGAAATTGGGTTTAGGAATTCTATTAGAAGTAAATTAAGAGGCTATAAGTTTAAATTCTACCCGTCTATTTTGCTCCCGTCCAGCATCCGTTTTATTACTTGCTTTGGGCTTGGAGCTCCCAAAACCAAACCATTTAATTCTCTGCGAATCCAAACCTTTTTGAATCAAATAGTCTGATACGGCTTTGGCGCGTTGTTCAGATAGCTCTTGGTTTCTTTCAGATGTTCCCACGTCATCTGTATGACCATAAATCTCCACAGACAGGTTGGGATGTTTTTTTAAATGCTCGTAAAGGGCATTCAATTCGTCTTTGGAGTTTGGAAGGAGGATGGATTTATCAAATTCGAAAAGAACATTTTTTAAGGTGTAGACTGTTTGTTCTTCAAAGCTTACTGAAGATTGTTTTGCAGGTTTTTCAATCTGTTTTATCGGTTTAAGATGAAGGGGCTTTATCTCGACATCATCAATGTAGTAATATCCCATGGGCTTCAATTCATTGCTTTCAAGCTTTTCCACATCAGCATTCAAATTGCTTTCAAAATTGCCAATAAGAAAATAGGTCTCAAACCCTTTGGCTTTGTAAGTGGTTTTTATTTCTACCCATTGGGTTTTATCATTTACATACCCCTTATTAAAAATAGGTCTGTAACTAACATTACTTGATTTTTCTGCAATCCTTTTAGCATTGATGGCTCTATCATAATTAATGTTACTCAATTGATGGTCTAAAAAATAAACCCCAAAATGTTTAATGGCTCTGTTGGATAGTTCTGCGAGACTGACATAAAATGAGATCTGATACGTGCTGTCTTTTTCTAAAGTAGTGGCCAAGGTTCCTTGAATGTATTCGCGGTAATTTCCATAGGCAAATCCATAAAAACCAGCATAACCCTTTCCTGTTCTCGCTTTTTGGTACCCGTTGAAATTTTTGTAACCTACTATCTGACTACACTCATTAAAATAATCGGGTGTCCCACCTGTTGGGCGCAACCAATGGTTTACACCATTGCCTCCTTCTTTGAGGCTGATATAGCCAATGCTTTCTGGGCAGTTTTTATAATCTTCAAAGCTGGAATTTAAAACCAAGTTTTGAGCATAAAGCCCTGAACAAAATAGAAAAAGAAAGAAAAATCTCATAACAAGCGGAACGAAAAGACGACTCACTTATTTTATGTCCCTTAATTTTAATTGCAAGGAAGTCTGTCCGTTCCAGTGGTTTTCATCTACCGAATAGACTGCTTTAAAGGTTTTTGGTTTTTCGATAAGAGGTAACTTCTCACCCAATCCAAAGCCTATGGCCACAAAGGAGTCGCTGTCATTTTGTTTGACATTAATCCTGAGGTGTGAGCCATCTCCCACACATTTTCCATAACCGGTATCTTGAAGGTCTTCTGTCATAAAAATGGGAGTCATGTTACCTGGACCAAAGGGTGCAAATTGTTTTAGAATGCGGTAAAACTTAGGCGTGATATCACTTAAAGGAATCTGGGCATCAATTTTAATTTCAGGGGTTAAAAGGGTTTTGTCAATGGTGTTTGAAACCACATCTTCAAAAGCTTGTTTAAAGGCTTCGTAGTTTTCTTCTTTAAGCGTTAACCCGGCAGCATACTTATGACCACCAAACTGCTCAATGTGGTCGCTACAGGCTTCCAAGGCATTATAAACATCAAACCCACTCACCGATCGAGCTGATGCAGCCAGCTTATCACCACTTTTTGTAAATACCAAAGTGGGTCTGTAGTAGGTTTCGGTTAATCGGGAGGCGACAATGCCAATGACTCCTTTGTGCCAAGAATCTTGATACACAACGGTTGTGTAACGTTCTATTTCGTTTTTCTCCAGAATTTGCTCCAGCGCTTCTTCTGTAATACGGCTGTCTTCTTCTTTTCTATCAGAATTATAGGTTTCAATGGCCTTTGCAAATTCTACGGCTTTTGAATAATCTATTTCCGTTAATAATTCCACGGCATGATTGCCATGTTTCATACGTCCAGCCGCATTGATACGAGGTGCAATAATAAACACCACATCGGTGATGGTCAATTGGTCTTTTTTTACTTGAGCAATAATGGCTTCAAATCCAGGTCTTGGTTGGGTATTGATCACCTGCAAACCAAAATAGGCCAAGACTCTATTCTCTCCTGTAATAGGGACAATATCAGCACCTATGGCGGTAGCTACTAGATCAAGATACTCCATAAGATCTTCTGGCGTTTCTCCCTGTTTGGAAGCCAAGGCCTGAATCAATTTAAAACCCACACCACATCCGCATAATTCTTTGTAAGGATATTTGCAATCTTCCCGTTTGGGATCCAAAACAGCCACCGCTTTTGGAAGTTCTTTACCAGGCCTGTGGTGGTCACATATAATAAAATCGATGCCTTTTTCTTGGGCGTAAGAAACTTTATCTAATGCTTTGATCCCGCAATCCAGAGCAATGATGAGACTGAATTCGTTATCATGGGCAAAGTCAATACCTTTAAAAGAGACCCCATAGCCTTCATCATACCTGTCCGGAATGTAAGTAGCCACCAAATCAGTCCGGGTCCTTAAATAGGTGCTCATTAAGGAAACCGCGGTAGTACCGTCAACGTCATAATCACCATAAACCAAAATTCGTTCATCATTGATTAAAGCTGTTTTAATGCGTTCTACAGCTCGATCCATATCGGTCATTAAAAACGGATCGTGCAAATCACCCAAACTTGGGCGAAAAAAGGTTTTGGCTTCTTCAAAGGTTTCAATACCACGTTGAACCAGCAAACTCGCAACTGCACTTTCCACCTGTAAATCGTTGGAAAGGGTAGCTACTTTTTCTGGTTGAGGTTTGGGTTTGATGGTCCAACGCATGGGCAATTATTCTTTGACTCTGATATAACTTGAATAAATCTCTTGATCGTTTTTTAAAACAACCACTTTGTAATATTGATTCTTAGTAAGATACGATAAATTTAAATCAATTGGTCCAGATTTAAAATTTGGATAATAATGTTCTTCATATACTTGGTCCTCCTTCTCTCTATCAACAATTTTAATGGTCACTTTTCCAGCTGTATTTGAAAAGTAATCAATGCTTACTGGGCCATAAGTATTTCTAGGAAAGGCCGTCACCTTTTCAGCTGTATCTAAATGATACGTCTTGGTTGAATAGACTTTAAAGTTATAAACGATATCATTTCCAAAATCGGAATTGAAGTGTTTAATAGCCCGTCCCTGTAAATCCTCAAATCTAATTTCTCCTCTGCCAGCCGTATCGTGGTACCAAAAATCAAGACCATCGCCTACACTATCGGTCAATTTAAATTGATAGAGACCTTCTTTTAGTCGGATGGTATCCCGATACACTTTATTCGGTTTGATTTCGGTGGTATCTTTTACAAAAATAGATTGCCCTTCAGCATTTGTGAAACCATAGATGTTTTCACTTTGTTTTTGGTTGGTTTTATAATAAACAACAAATTCTTTTGGGAGGTGGTCAGGACGTTTGTACTCGGTCTCCAAAGAATTGTCATGAGAAAAAGCATCCTTTTTCCCATTTGGCTTACTTAAACGGATTTGAAACATAGCAGTTTCCTTGTCTGTAAAAATGATTTCAGGGAGTTTCAGTTCTTGTGTTTCTCCAAATGCTAAATAACCTTTCCATTGGTAGGTTTTTTGAGGTTCACCTTTCAAACCATACTGAATGTCTAAGCTCTCCAATGCTTTAGAACCATTGTTTTTTATTTTGATAATGGGATAGCCCAAAGTAGGATTTCGTCTGCTGTTCACATCCGATCCTGAAGGTTCGATGACTTCCAAAAGGGATACATCGTTTTGATTGTTGGGAGCTTCATATTCAATCACATAGGCCGTGATGACTTCATCTGCGCTAGGGTCTTCGGTTTCATAAGGTTCCATGTTGATGTCCATCACAAAAGGTTGCCCTTTTTCTATGGGTAGCACCAATTCATCGGGTTGCAGCAAATATCCGGGACACCAATTGGCCCGATCAAAAATCCAAGTACCAGCTTGGGGATATAAAGGGTTGCTTCCACAGCTCGTCCAAACATCTTTATGATCTATTAATTTATCATTTACTAACACCTCCCGATATTTACTGCAAAACTCACCGCAACCATTGGCGTCCATACCATGTCCGGTATGAAGAATTTTAATTTTAGCAACGCTCGTTTTTTTGTGAAGTTTGATATTTTGAGGAGTTAGGTGGCTTTCAATGGGGTTGTTTTTATCTCCATATCGAAACTTGCCATCATACACTTTATGAATGGCTAAAGGATGAGCAACAGGTTCTCCAAAAGTGATTTCAAAATCAACAGAAATCTTCCAGCCTCGTTGTTTGTTGTCTTCATAACCCGTATGAATGTATTCCACTTCAATATCATCTCTCAGTAACATGCTGAAATCAGTGACATCCAATTGCCATTTGAAGCTCCAGTCCTTTTGATAAAAGGCGCCATAAGGTGTCAGCATCCTAGCAATTTCATAAACGGTGGTGTCTTTTTTGGAACGGATGTTAATCTTGTCGGCATAATCCCAGTGGGCGCAGTTGATGGAATCAGGACACTCAAAAGTTAAGTTTAAAATGATACTCCTGATATCTCGTTTTTTACTAGGAAATTTCACCCAATGTTTATAACTGTTTTCCCCTTTGGAAGGGTCAGTGACAATGACTTCCTGATTATGGGAAATGACATGGGACTTATTTTGGGCCAATAGAAAATGGGTGCCTCCAAGAATGAGGAAGCACCCTATTAAAATTCTTAATTTCATAGTTAGTGATTGTGGTAATGGATAGCAATCTTTATTTCAGCAAATTGACGGAACATTTCCATGACGCCACAATATCTTTCAACTGATAAATCTACCGCCTTTTTAATTTTCTTTTCATCCAATTCGCTTCCGTGAAAGTGATATTCTACCAACACTTTATTGTAGTATTTTGGGTGTTCTTCGGTAAGTTCCCCATGTACATCTATTTTGAACTTGGTGTATTCAACTCTCATTTTTTTAAGAAGAGACACCACATCCAAGCCAGAACACCCTGCTAATGACGACAGCATCAAAGCTTTTGGGCGCAGGCCTTCACTTTGTCCACCATGTTCTGGAGAGGCTTCTATAAAAAAGGTGTTGCCACTAGGGTTGTTTGATTCGAATAGCATCCCTGATTCCCATTGAGTTGTCACTAAATCTGTCATCTAAATAAAATTTTTTGTTACTTGAAGTTTCAAAAATACCACTTAAAAATCTAAAAAAGAACAATTATGCCGTTAGTTACACCCTTACCTGCAGACCATGATTTAGAAACCAAAGAATTGGCAAATTTCTTTAATGAAACCTTGGGCTTTTGTCCTAATTCTGTGTTGACTATGCAACATAGACCCGCCATTTCGAAAGCTTTTATAAATCTCAATAAAGCCGTTATGGCCAATGAAGGGAAGGTTACTTCTGCACTAAAGCGGATGATTGCCTGGGTAAGCAGTAATGCTACCGGTTGTAGGTATTGTCAAGCCCATGCCATAAGGGCTGCAGAACGCTATGGTGCCGAACAAGAACAACTGGATAATATTTGGGATTACAGGACGCACCCCGCTTTTAGTGAAGCAGAGCGGGCGGCATTGGATTTTAGTTTGGCGGCCTCCCAAGTTCCCAATGGTGTAACTGAGGAAATAAAAACAAGACTTTATGAATACTGGAATGAGGGGGAAATTGTAGAAATGTTAGGTGTGATTTCTTTATTTGGTTATCTAAACCGGTGGAATGATAGTATGGCGACAACAATTGAACAAGGTGCTGTAGCAAGTGGTGAACAATATCTGAGTAAGCATGGTTGGGAGAAAGGGAAGCATCTTTAAAAAGTTTTTATAGGGAGAGAGAAATAAAAGAAATCTTGTTACGTACATTACATTATTTGATGGTTAACTTTTTATAATTTAACCATTTACCTTTTAAATTATCTTTTTAAAATGTTAACTTAGTAGACCCTTGAGTTAATTGAAGCTACACCAATTACATTTTTGTTGACTTAACACATAGGTTCTATGAAACGTCTGCTATTTCCATTCCTCGCGTTATTTCTTCTAAATGGTTGTAAAAACAATACTAAAGAAGAGACTGTAACTAATAATTCTTCTGTTGAAGAAGAGGCTACCAACACAAGTGTGGCCACGAATCCTTTAAAAAATGTCTATTGGGGAGACACCCACAACCACACAGGCAACTCTTTTGATGTATTTTTATTTGGTACCCCAAATTCAACTCCTGAAATCGCTTATCGTTTTGCCAAAGGAGAGGAAGTAGAAAGTCCAACAACAGGTAAACCTTGGAGGCTTTCAAAACCTTTGGACTTTCTGGTAGTGGCCGACCACGCCGAATTAATAGGGTCAATTCCATTGATGTATAAAAATACCCCTGGCATTTCTGATACAAAAACAGGAAAGGCCTTTTTAGGAATTGCGCCCAACAAATCAGAAGAAAACATGCAAACATTGTATGATATTCTTAATTACGCAGCCTTCGACCAACCTAATCAGTCGAACTTGACAGCGAAAGATTTAATTAATGATTTTGGAGGTGAAAAAGTTAGCGATGCTTGGAATAGTTATATTGAAACTGCTGAAAAACACAATGATCCTGGGAAATTCACCACACTTATAGGATGGGAATGGTCTTCTAACAATAGTGGCGCCAACTTACATAGAGTTGTTTTTATGCCTCAGGGAGGTGATGTGGCTAAACAGTTTATACCCTATAGTGCTCTAGAAAGCGATAATCCAGAAGACCTTTGGGCTTGGCTTGAAACCACAAGTAAACGAACAGGCGCTGAGTTTGTGGCCATCCCACATAACCCAAATATTAGCTTAGGGCTTATGTTTCCCGAAACCCGTTTAAACGGACAACCTGTAGATAAGGCCTATGCCGAAGCCCGAATGAAATGGGAGCGCTCCGTAGAAATTACCCAAATTAAAGGAGACTCTGAAACCCACCCGGCATTGTCTCCCAACGATGAATTTGCCGATTTTGAAACCTACGATTTTGCTTTAACTCCTGATGGTACACGACCTGCTCCAACCAAAGCAGATTATGTTCGCTCAGGTTTAAAAACCGGATTGGAACTTGAAAAGAAAATTGGAGCGAACCCTTATAAAATTGGATTTGTAGGGAGTTCTGATTCTCATACGGGTATGTCGGCTATTGAAGAAACCAACTTTGCAGGAAAGGGCCAACATGATTCCGAACCAAAGAAACGAGCACACCCTACGGGCATTGGTTCATCCAAAGGATGGGATATGGGAGCTGCAGGATGGGTAGGTGTTTGGGCCGAAAGTAACACGCGCCAAAGTATCGTGGATGCCTTCCAACGTAAAGAAGTTTATGCTACCACAGGACCTCGCATCACCTTACGTGTGTTTGGAGGCTATAATTTTGCTGAAAGTGACCTGAATGCTGAAATGGTTAAAACAGGCTATGATAAAGGCGTACCTATGGGTGGCGATTTAAATAAAACCGATGAGGGTACAGTGCCTGGGTTTTTAATATCTGCATTAAAAGATCCTGATGGCGCAAATCTTGACAGAGTTCAAGTAGTTAAAGGCTGGTTAAAAGCAGATGGCACTGCTGATGAGAAAATATATGACGTTGCCTTATCAGATGGCAGAACAGACGGTAAGCAAAAAGTTGGCAATACTGTAGATATTAAAACCGGAAAATACACTAATAGCATTGGGGCTACAGAGCTAAAAGTATTTTGGCAAGACCCCGATTTCAATCCTAATCAAAGTGCCTTCTATTATGTGAGAGTTTTAGAAATACCAACACCAAGATATTCCTTATTGGATGCTATAACCTTGGGCATTGACGTTAAAGAAACCAATCACCCTGCGACTATTCAAGAAAGGATCTATAGTTCGCCAATTTGGTATAATCCAAACTAATTTACAGCTATAGGTTACCATAATCTGAAACACATAAATTATGACAAAATCTAGTTTTTCAATAATCACCTTGTTTGTACTTCTTTTGGTGAGCTGCAAAGACACACCAAAAGAACCCACTGTTACAGACAATCCCCCTGAGAAGGAAACCTCCATTACATCAAGCATTCCCACCAATCCCTTAAAAAATGTGTATTGGGGAGACCAGCACTTACACACTGCTTGGTCTGCTGATGCCGGAGCTGTCGGTACACGTTTAGGTCCTGAAGACGCTTTACGTTTTGCTCGAGGTGAAGAAGTGATTAGTGCTACCAAACAAAAAGCCAAATTAAACCGTCCATTAGATTGGTTGGCTATTACAGACCACTCCGATGGTGCTGGAGTTATTACCGCGGTGATTGAAGGAGATGAAGCTGTTATGGGCGATCCCATTGTAGCTCAGTACTATGCAGATATGGAGGCAGGAGGCGAAAAAGCGGCTGCCGTAATGATGGATTTGATTAACCGCCAATCCAACAACAATTTACCTCCAGTGTTCACAGATCCTGAATTTGCTAAATCCGTATGGTTAAAAAACATAGACATTGTTGAGAAATTTAATGACCCAGGAAAGTTCACTGCTTTTATTGCTTATGAATGGACCTCCAACTTTGGAGGGGGTAACAACCTTCATCGAAATGTCATATATCGAGATGGTGGAGATATTGCCAGACAAATGAGCCCCATGACCACCTTCGATTCGGAAAACCCAGAAGATTTATGGAAATGGATGGCTAATTTTGAGGAAAAAACTGGTGGTTCGCTGTTGGCCATTCCGCACAATGGAAACCTATCAAACGGACTTATGTTTAAAAATACTGCATTTGGCGGAACTCCTTTAACAAAAGAATTAGCAGCCTTACGTAATAAATATGAAGTACTTTACGAAATTACCCAAGGTAAAGGCACCAGCGAAACACATCCCATTTTATCACCTAATGACGAGTTTGCCAATTTTGAACTTTGGGATAAAGGGAATCTGGTAATGGTACCCAAAACCAAAGACATGTTGCAAACCGAATACGCCCGAAAAGCCTTAAAAGATGGTTTAAAACTAGAAAGCGAGCTTGGGGTCAATCCCTTTAAATATGGATTTGCAGGAGGTACGGACTCTCATACGGCACTTTCTACGGCCGAGGAAGACAATTATTGGGGTAAATACGCCTCTTCCGAACCCAGTGCAGAACGCTGGTCTGAAAAAGCTTTAGATTTCCCATCTGGATATGTTCGAGGATGGCAATTAGGCGCTTCCGGATATACTGGTGTTTGGGCTGAATCTAACACAAGGGAAGCCCTCTGGGATGCCATGAAACGTAAAGAGACCTTCGCTTCTACTGGTCCTAGAATGAGTGTTCGATTCTTCGGTGGATTTGAATATACCGCTAGCGACATTGAGGATCCTAATTATGTAGTCACAGGATATGATAAAGGAGTTCCTATGGGTGGTGATATTAGTAATGCTCTGGAAGTTAAGGCGCCCACATTCTTAATCAGCGCAGTTAAAGATCCTGCCAGTGGTAATTTAGACCGTATTCAGGTAATCAAAGGTTGGTTAGATGCCACTGGAAACACCCACGAAAAAGTTTATAATGTCGTTTGGGGTGATGCCGACAAACGAAAATTGGATGCCGAGGGTAACTTACCTCCAGTTGGTAATACCGTAGACGTAAAAAATGCTTCTTGGGAAAATACCATTGGCGCTACCGAATTGAAAACCTTTTGGCAAGATCCCGATTTCGACCCAACACTCAAAGCCTTTTATTATGTGAGAGTTCTAGAAATTCCTACTCCAAGATGGACAACCTTCGACGCCGTGAAATACAATTTAGAAATGACCGACGATGTACCCCGCACTATACAAGAACGTGCCTATACCTCGCCTATTTGGTACAATCCAAATTAATTATTAGAAAAGAAAAGAAAAGAAAAGGTATGAACTAATAAAAACAACATCATGAAAAAGTCCATTTTTATTTCAGCCTCCTTCATAATCATGTTCTTGATTGGATGCAAGAATGACCCCAAAACCAATGTTAGTGAATCGGTGAGCCATGCTGAGGAATCAACAACGGAATCTAAAGTAAAGGTTAACCCCAATAAAGATGCTTATTTTGGCAACCTTCACGTACACACCAGTTGGTCCTTTGATGGTTACACTAATGGTTCTGTAACCACTCCAGATGATGCCTATCGTTGGGCAAAAGGTGAAGCCATTCCTGGTGGAGGTGGTGGCGGTGATTTACAAATAAAGGTTCCTTTAGATTGGTACGCTGTTTCGGATCATGCAGAATACATGGGCGTATTCAAAAAAATGGAAGACCCCGAAAGCCCATTTAGTAAACTCCCCATAGCAAAAAGAATTACTTCTGATGATGTCTCTGTATCTTTTGCAGCCTTTGCTGAAGTATTGGATGGCATGAATAAAGGAGTGCCTCAAGATGAATTGACCGATTCCAATTTAGCCAAATCCCTTTGGAAAGAGATAATTGCCATTGGCGATAAACATAATGAGCCAGGAAAATTCACAACCTTTTCTGCTTTCGAGTGGACTTCGGCACCAAACAATCGCAATCTTCATAGAGTTGTTTTGTTTGGCAATAATTCCAATATTCCAAGCCTGCCCTATTCTGTATTTGATTCTGCAAAACCTGAAGATTTATGGGTTTACATGGAAAATGCAAGAACTAAGGGAGCTACACTATTAGCAGTTCCTCATAATGGGAATGCCAGTGACGGAATGATGTTTGAATTAGTAGATTCTGAAGACAATGCCATTACCAAAGCCTATAGTGAGACCCGAATGAGAAATGAGCCGCTCTATGAAATCACTCAAATTAAAGGGACCTCAGAAGTGCATCCAGACCTGAGTCCTAATGATGAATTTGCCAATTTTGAACTATGGGACTATACCCTTTCTGCCATTACAGAACGCCCTAAAAATAGAAAAGGAAGCTATTTAAGAGAGGCTTATAAAGATGGATTAAAATTAGATAGTGAAGGAGCAGGAAATCCCTTTAAATATGGTATTATTGGAGATTCCGATACCCACAACTCGGCATCCAGTATAGAAGAAGACAATTATACCGGAAAATTTGGAATGGAAAACAATCCTGAGCATCGCCTTGAAGGAATTCCTGGAAATAAAGAAGCCAGTAACCAGCAAATACGTGAGTTTAGCTCTGGAGGATTGGCTGGGGTTTGGGCCGAATCAAATACCAGGGAATCCATTTTTGAGGCCTTGAAAAGGAAGGAAACTTTTGGGACTTCAGGTCCGCGTATGAAAGTGCGGTTCTTTGGTGGTTATAATTATTCTGAAGATTTAGTAAGTCAAACTAATTGGCTCAATACCGCTTATGAAAGTGGTGTACCCATGGGAAGTAACCTGCAGTCATCTACTGGGAAGTCACCTACCTTTGTGATACATGCTGTCAAGGAAGCCGATGGTGCTAATCTTGATCGTATTCAAGTTATAAAAGGTTGGCTGGATGCCAATGGCAAGACCCATGAAAAAATATACAATGTTGCCATGTCTGATGGAAGAACGGCAGAAAGCAACGGCAATGTTTCTGATGTAGGAAATACGGTAGACATTAAAAATGCGTCTTACACGAATGATATTGGAGCTACTGAATTAAAAACCGTTTGGACCGATCCCGATTTTAACGCCCAACAATATGCCTTTTACTATGTAAGGGTTTTGGAAATCCCAACGCCACGATGGAGTACGTATGACGCCAAAACTTTAGGTATAGAACCTCGAAAAGATTTGCCTGCAACCATTCAGGAACGAGCTTGGAGTAGCCCAATATGGTATAACCCAAACTAATTTTATGAAACAACTACTTAAAGAACCCCTAATTCACTTTTTCCTATTAGGCGCCTTATTATTTGTGTTATATAGTCAAGTTAACAAAAGTGATACCGAACAGGATATCGTTATTGACAATGCCGATGTTGAACATATGGCCGAACTTTGGCGCATGCAGTGGCAGAGGCCTCCAACTACTGAAGAGTTGCAGGGACTTATCGACAAGTACGTGAATCAAGAAGTTTTGTACCGGGAAGCGCTTAGAATGAACCTAGACCATAACGACGAGATTGTCAAGCGTAGGTTGGCTCAAAAGATGGAATTCCTTGGGCAGGATCTTTCTGGTTTAGTGTCACCAGCTTCAGAGAAAAATCTTAAAGCTTATTTTGAAGCGCATCAAAAGGACTTTGAAACACCCTATCTCTACAGCTTTTATCATGTCATTTTCACTCCGGATAATCACACTAATCCTTCAGAAAAAGCTAAAACAGTTTTGAGGGAATTTAAGGAGACTTCGCCTTTAAAAATGAAAACCTACGGGGATAATTTTCCTTTAGATTTTGAAATATCAGATACTGATGCTTTCTTCTTGAAAAGAGAATTTGGAGAACAATTTAGCAAACAACTAGAAACTTTGCCAACAGGGCAGTGGACAGGCCCTATCGTCTCTGGTTATGGGGTGCACTTGGTGTATATTGAATCTCGAACACCTCCGAGTATCCCAAACTTTATAGATGTAAAAGATGAGGTGCAGCGCGAATATGAATACCAAATGGAACAAGAAAGTCAAGAGGCCATCCTGAAAGCGCTGAGAGACAATTATAAGGTACGCATAACTGCAGACAATCTTGAAAAAGCCACCACGGACGAACTTGCCCAAAATCAACAACCATGAAACGCTTCCTTCGTTACATTCTATTGGAGTTTATATTATTGCTGGCTCTTCCCACAGAAGCCCACGAGATTAGGCCAGCCTATTTACAGATGGTTCAACAAAGCGACACCCAGTACCAAATACTATGGAAAGTACCTGCTATGGGTGATATGTCATTAAAGATATACCCGCGTTTCGAAGATGGCTTTCAGCTGAGCGAATCGGGACTCCCAAGGTCTGTAAGTGGTGCTATGATACACAATTACACACTTGTGGGTAACCATCCTTTGGAAGGAAGTTCTATTGAAATTGTCAACCTTAACAAAACCATGGTAGATGTCTTGGTGAATATTACCTACCTCAATGGTGAAAAGGTTTCCTTAATGCTCCGTCCAGATGCGCCTATGGCTGTTTTACCGGGTAGCAATAGTAAATGGCAAGTAGTCAAGACTTATACCATTTTGGGAATTGAACACATATGGTTTGGTATAGACCATCTCCTATTTGTTCTGGCGCTTATCATTATAACAACAGGGTTTAATAAAATTGTGAAAACCATTACAGCATTCACCTTAGCCCATAGCATTACTTTAAGTTTAGCGGTTTTGGGTTACGCCAATTTACCCGGACCTCCTGTAGAGGCTATTATTGCTTTGAGTATAGTGTTTTTAGCCTTGGAAATGATCAAAATACATCAAGGCAAACCCACTTTAACGGCTCAAAAACCATGGCTGGTGGCTTTTAGTTTTGGCTTACTTCACGGTTTTGGTTTTGCAGGTGCTTTAACTGAAGTGGGATTACCTCAATCGGAAATTCCTTTAGCTTTAGCCTTTTTTAATATTGGTGTAGAACTTGGACAAATTGTTTTTGTTGTGGTTGTATCTGCTATTCTATATGTATTAGCATTTAAAAAAGACTGGTCTTTAGTTGCTAAAAAAGTGCCGGCCTATGCCATAGGATCACTTGCTGCTTTCTGGACTATTGAACGTATTATTGGATTTTGGGGTTAGGAAAGTCTTAAGATTAGATAATGTGCCGTTTAAAATACAGAATAACCTAATCAATATTTATGAAAACACTTCTTTTGACACTTTGTTTCGTTTTAATGACTCCCAAATTGGAGGTGGCCAAAGACCCTATAATTGGCACCTGGAAAATGACCAAATTGGTTTGGCAATATGAAAATGGCACTACAAAGGACAGGGCGCTAGGTAAACATGCCTTACATAAAACCTTTACGTACTATGGTGATGGTAACCTTTTATTTAGGGAATACCTTTACAATGATGAAACCGATCGTTTTGATTTACCCGGGAATGAAATAACAAAAGGGACTTGGATTAAAGGAGAAGGACAAGAATATCAAAGGGAAATGAAACGGTATTATGGAGACAAATTATCATCTAGCTACCCCAATTCTTCTCGTGTTTTTGTGTTTTCTGAGGACCAAAACTCCATGCAGATAACCACAGATTTTGAAAAAGACGGAACCATATTTGAAGGAGATAATAAACCTGTTAAAGAGGTGGCCTATTTTGTAAGGATGAGATAACTATTTTTTCCCAGCTACCACAATTGCAATTTCCCCTTTAGGTGGCTTTTGAGTGTAATAATCTAAAACCTCTTTGGCTGTGCCACGAACGGTTTCTTCATACAGTTTGGTAAGTTCTCGAGAGACCGATACCTGGCGGTCTTCACCAAAGTATTCACAAAAGTGTCCTAAGGTTTTAATGAGTTTATGCGGACTCTCATAAAAAATCATGGTTCTGGGTTCTTCGGCAAGCAAGGTCAAGCGGGTTTGTCTACCTTTTTTAACAGGTAAAAAGCCTTCAAATACAAACTTGTCGTTAGGTAAGCCACTATTCACCAAAGCAGGTACAAAGGCAGTAGCCCCAGGCAAACATTCTACCTCTATGTTGTTTTCTATAGCGGCCCGGGTCAATAAAAACCCAGGATCAGAAATGGCTGGGGTGCCAGCATCACTTATCAAGGCAATAGATGAACCGCCTTTAAGACGTTCTATTAGCCGCTCTACCGTTTTATGTTCGTTGTGCATGTGGTGTGACTGGGAGGGCGTTGTAACCTCAAAGTGCTTGAGCAATTTACCAGAAGTTCTGGTGTCCTCGGCGAGAATCAAATCGACGTCCTTTAAGACCTCAATGGCTCTAAAGGTCATGTCTTTTAAATTTCCAATGGGAGTAGGAACAATATAGAGTTTGCTCATTTTGTAACGTTGAATGTTCAAATTTACAATCTTTTAGGGTATCTTAACGCAACCAAAAAAGGAATTTGACGTCTACTATAAAACCAACCTATGCTTCAAAGGATCTTACTATTCTGTTTCTTCCTGTTCAGTATGCCATTTATTTTTTCACAGACGACAGATTTGTCGGTCTCGGTTGCGGCTCAAAATTTGGAAGGAAGTGATGTGTCGCAGGTTCATATTTTAGAAGATTTTCAATATGTTGTTACCATAAGTAATTCTGGAGGGGCAGTAAGCAACGCCACCTTTTCTATTGGCCTGAGTGATGCGGTAATTGTGGAATCTTATACGTCACAAAACAATTTGGGAGGAGCTAGTTTAGCATCCGATTTTAATTTGGAAGGAAGTAATGTGCTAACAGGAACAGTTCCTAATTTACCAAACAATTCCAGTGTAGAAATCAAGATCATGGTTACGGCACCGCCAACTCCTGGGGGGATTGCCATAAATGCCTCTGTAGCGGCTCCAACAGGCACTACGGACGTGAATATGGGAAATAACCAATCTATTATTTCTATGGACGTGGTTGATCTTCCCATTGATTTTACGGTGTCCCACTGGCAGGTGAGTCCGCCAGAAGGAACTGGTATTAGCGCTTGGGGAGAAATGGTGACTTATCAATTTACCATTACGAATAACAGTGTCATAGACTATCCATTAAATTGGTTTTCTGGCCGCATGAATTTGCTTTCCAATATTAATGCGGGGAAGGCCTTTGTGGTTTTGGAATCTTTAAGCTGTATAGGAGCAAGTGGGGGTATGGATTGTACAGATGTTTCGGGTACAAGCGGGACAGCTGTTGTGAGCTCTTCACAAAGTGTTTTTACCTTTTCAAGTCCTATCGAGTTTACAGCTGGTGGATCTTTGACCTTTGAAGTGCAATACCAATTTACTGGTGCTACTTGTGCTCTAGCCCTGGAACCTCTGGAAGTGGGAAGTTATATTCGATTGAATATAGATCATGAAAATGAGTCTTCAGACGATTCCAATATTGTTGAAACGGGCCTTTTGGAAAGTGAGCTCTGTGATGCAACGGATGTTTGTATAGACACCGTTCAAATCAATCCAGAGCCTACTGAGGTAGTTGGATGGGGAGAGGAAGTTACTTTGGTGACAACTGTTTGTAACAATGGACCCATGGACTCTATTGTGGAGTTCTTTCTTCAGAATTTAAGTTCGGCGCTTATTGATTGGGACGTTATTTCATTGAACTGTACGGCTACCACGGGTGACGTTGGTTGCGATGATTTTGAATTGAGTATAACCGAAATGTTTTGGACCAGTGATACGTTTGTTTTACCGGCCAATACAACGATTACCATTGAAACCGTAGTCGTTTTTAATGGGCCTGAATGTGCTACAAGTCCGGGGACTTTATTGGCCACTTTAAAAAGTGTGATCAATATCATGCAGAGTGGGCTTTTTGACACCAACACTGATAATAATTATCAATCTGACAATGTCATTTTAGAAATGTTGCCAGATTGCCCAACGGCAGATATTTTTGTTTCAAAAGATCAAATATATCCTGAACTGCCCATTGGTTCGTCAGAAGATAATACTGCCTATTGGGGCGAAATCACTTATGAAATCACAGCCCAAAATAATACAGAAGTAGATGTTCCTATTGGACTACAAGACTACATAACTGTAGTGCAAGGAGTAGATATCACTGGTACTTTGGTTTCGGTTGATTGTGTTTCAACAACGGGTTCTGCCACTTGTTTCGCCCTGGAGCATTTGTATATAGGACAGGTTTTTGATGGGCTTCCCGAAGGTGGTGAGGATGATGTTTTGTGGGAGATTTTGGAAGCTGATAATTGGATGTTGCCTTCTCAAAGTTCGGTGACCTTTCATGTGGTGGTAGATTGGCAACCCAGTTGTTCTGATGAGGATGTTTATGTAGATAACCATGTGACCATTGATTATTTTAGCAATTTGGTAGTAGACAACAATGAGAACAATAATGAGACAAGCGTAAGAACCTTTTTGGCACCTTGCGTGGATTTGCTAGTGCAGACCTTTCCAGAATTTCCGCAGGTCAATATCAACCAAGGGTTTAACTGGATTGTAGATATTACCAGTAGCAGTGCTAGCTATAATGCTGTCAATATTGATTTTGAAAATATTTTGGGAAATGAATTCATTATTAATGGTACACCTACTTGTACGGTTACCAATGGTAATGCTGAATGCATGAGTAATATCAACATCAATGGAAACACCCTAACAGGGATCATCCCATTTATGGATGCTAATTCCACAATTCGGGTGATTATCCCGGTAAATGCACCCAATTTTGGTGGCGCTTTCACCAATACGGTTTCAGCAATACCAAATCCCGAAGATAATGAGGAAATATCTCCAGAGACCAATATTTCCATTAGTAACGTGCAAGTAATTGCACCCTTTTTAGTGAAGTCCTTTGATCCAGATATGATCTATGAGGGACAGCAAACTACCTTGACATTTACCATTAATAATACTTCTACCAGTCCGCAACAAACGGGTATTGCGTTTGTGGATAATCTTCCCAGTGGAATGGTATTAAATGGTCCTCCCACTTGGGTCATGGCCAATGGGGCCACAGGTGATTTTGTTGGTGATATAGGCGATACGTTTGTGGGTATTACCAATTTGAGTATCCCACAAGGGATTTCGAATTGTACATTTTCTGTAGAGGTAACAGCCAATGAACCGGGAGTTCTGGTCAATGCGTATACCAATTTTAGTGATTTCGTGAATATTGATGCCACCCAAACCTTTGCAGAGCTTACCGTTTTGGAGGATACTACAGATGTCGATGTTGCTGTAATCAAATCAGTAGAGCCAGGTGAAAGTTCTCTGGGTGAAAGTGTTGAGTTTACCATCCAAGTCACAAATAATGGTTCTTCCACAGGGAATAATATAGAAATAACCGAGATGCTTCCTACCAGTTTTGTGGTGGATAATTATGAGGTAAGTGCGGGTATTTTTGATATAACGACTTACATTTGGGGTCTTTCCAGTTTGGCGCCCCAGCAAACAGAAACCTTGACTCTGGAAACTACCATCGTTTCATCTTCTGGACTTACCAATGTGGCAGTGTTAACAGGGCTTCTGGAAACAGATAGGGATGAGACAAACAATGTTGATGAGGCATCGGTGACCTTGGATAATTGTTTGGAAATACCTCAGGCATTTACTCCCAACAATGACGGATTCAATGATTATTTTGTGATTCCGTGTCTTCAGGATTATGGTTCCAATAATATCCAAATCTATAATCGATATGGCACCACTGTTTTCAAAACAAAGAATTATGACAATAACTGGAATGGAAAACCAAACCAAGGAATCTTGCATGACTCCAAGGCACTATTACCGGTAGGCACCTATTACTATGTCCTAGAGGTTGATGCTTTGGAAAAACCTATGGTTGGGTGGGTGTATTTGACGTATTAATTGAATTTACGTTCTATAATTTCCATGAAACGTTCTTCAAACTCTTCTTTTCCTGCCCAATTATTATGATCAGGTTTGATCAGGTTTTGGATTAGATTTTCGGCATCTTCAAAATCGTCCAGTGTATTAATTTGAGAGATCACACGGTCATAATCTTGCGAGTTACCACCAAACAGATGTTTGATAAAGGCAAGTTTATCGTTTAAGCCTATGGTGAAACCACCACGATTAATATGGTCGTTTAGAGATTTCTTTCCGTTGCCTTGTTTGGAGAGTGGCTCAAAAACGGGAGTTTCTTTATAGTCGGCCGTTATTTCGTCAAAATCGTTTTTGTGGTATTTGGGTTGATTTGGGATGGCTTTTTCAAACAGCTCATCTACCTGTTGTGATTCTTGAGGCATGTGAGCTACCATATCCTTGATTTTTTCAATGGCAGGTTCCATAATTTCTTCATGCTCATTATCATCCAAATTAATGTAGATTTTATCATCAATTTCAATGTTGTCGCTAATATTGTGATTGAATGCTATATTAATGAGGTCAAAAAAGGAAGAATCACTTTCTATAGTGGGTAAATCTTCTTGAAAATTATCTCTAGCAAATTTTAAAACCGTAAGTTTTTCATACAGCGCCGCTACTTCACGATGCATTTTGTCAATATCATCCTTTCCTTTTAATTTAAGGATTCTATGGGCAATGCTCATCAATTCAGCTTCCAACTTCTTCTTCATAACTTTTAAGATTTAATCCAATATATGCTTTTGTTTTTTAATAAATTTACGCCACCTTTATACAGAACGAGTCATCACCCTGATTTAGTGTTAAAATTACAAAATGTTTCTCGAAAATACGGTAAATCATAAAGAACAATTTGGTTGGATTGAAGTGATATGTGGATCTATGTTCTCGGGTAAGACCGAAGAATTGATTCGTAGATTGAAGCGCGCCCAATTTGCCAGACAGAAGGTTGAAATTTTCAAACCGGCTATAGACGTACGCTATGATGAGGATAAGGTGGTGTCTCATGACTCCAATGAAATAAGGTCTACACCTGTACCGGCTGCAGCCAATATTCCCATTTTGGCAGATGGTTGTGATGTTGTAGGGATCGATGAGGCCCAGTTTTTTGATGATGAGATTGTAAGGGTTTGTAATGACCTTGCTAATAAAGGGGTACGTGTGATAGTAGCTGGCTTGGATATGGATTTTAAAGGAAATCCATTCGGACCCATGCCGCATCTTATGGCAACAGCCGAATATGTTACTAAAGTGCATGCCATTTGTACGAGAACAGGAAACTTGGCCCAATATAGTTATCGTAAATCAAAGAGTGACGATTTGGTTTTGTTGGGAGAGGTTGATGAGTATGAGCCTTTGAGTAGGGCTGCGTTTTACAAAGCTATGTTGCGTGACAAAGTAAGGAACATGAAGGTAAATGATCCTGAAGTGGTTATTAATAAATCTAAAGAAGACCATGCCGAAGACCAAGGAGACCCTATTGGAGATTAACCTGAATTCTCTAGCTCATAACTTCCAATATTTAAAATCCCAAATTTCAAATAACACCAAGTTTCTGGCTGTAGTAAAAGCCTTTGCTTATGGTAGTGATGCGGCTGTAATTGCTGGTGAACTTGACAAATTAGGAGCTGATTATTTTGCGGTGGCCTATTCTTATGAGGGAGCCGCCTTGAGGGATTCTGGTATAACAAAACCTATTTTGGTATTGCATCCCCAGCCAATTCATTTTAATACTATTATAGAGAGATGTTTGGAGCCGAATCTCTATAGTTTTAAAGTACTTAAGGCGTTTATTAAAACAGCTGAAGAAGGCAATCAAATAGATTATCCTATTCATATTAAATTCAATACAGGTTTAAATAGATTGGGATTTAATGAGCAAGATGTTCCAGAAATCATTCAAATTTTAAGTACTACAAAAGCTGTGAAGGTACGATCCATATTATCGCATTTGGGTGCTAGTGAAGATCTGAATGAAAAGGAATTTACAGGAAAGCAAATTAATTTGTTTAAAAACATAGCAGTAACTTTTGAAAGCCAGTTGGGAACCAAAGTCCTTAAGCATATGTGCAATACTTCGGGTATTTTAAATTATCCAGAAGCGCATTTTGATATGGTAAGAAGTGGTATTGGTTTGTATGGTTTTGGGAATTCGGAGTTGCAGAATAAAAATTTCAAACCCATAGCAACATTAAAATCGGTTATCTCTCAAATCCATCAATTGTATGAAGGGGATAGCTTGGGATATAACCGAGGATTGATTGTTGAGAAGCCTACGAGGACTGCTACTATTCCAGTAGGTCACGCTGATGGTATCAGCAGACTGTATGGAAAAGGAAAGGGTTATGTTTTAATCAATGGTCAAAGGGCTTATATTTCTGGGAATGTTTGTATGGACATGATCATGGTGGATGTTACCGATATTGACTGTGAAGAAGGTGATGAAGTTATCGTTTTTGGAATGGCTTCAACTGCCGATCAATTGGCACAAAGAGCAGGCACCATTTCCTATGAGTTGTTAACCGCTATATCACAGCGCGTTAAAAGAAAGATTATCTCATAATTTTTGTTTTAGGGATTGGTTTTTTTCTATTTTCGTACTAGTTCTAACTATTAATCAATATTATTATGTTAAAAGAGTTTAAAGAATTTGCCATGAAAGGCAATTTGGTGGATATCGCCGTCGCGTTTGTAATGGGTGCTGCTTTTAATAGTGTTGTTACTTCATTTACTGGAGGTATCGTTTCCCCACTAATTGGTTTGATTTTCAAAACCGATTTCAAGGACTTAAAGTATGTTGTAGAAGAGGGTACTTTAAATGAAGCAGGAGAAAAGGTGGGAGAAGTGGCTGTTATGTACGGTGAGTTTTTGACCAACTTGTTGGACTTCATCATTGTAGCCTTTGTAATGTTTATGATTGTTAAGGCTGTTAATGCAATGAAAAAGAAGGAAGAGCCAGCTCCAGAAGCGCCAAAAGGTCCAACTGAAACAGAATTGTTGGTAGAAATAAGAGATTTATTAAAAAAATAATTATTCGCTACACTATATATTCTAAACCTAAAACCACCCAACACGGGTGGTTCTTTTTTTTAATTAAAATTCATGGAAATTTGAATATTAATTACTTTTGTAGCTTATTAAATTTTTAAATCATGAAAATAGCAGTTGTAGGCGCCACAGGTATGGTTGGCGAGGTGATGTTGAAAGTTTTGGAAGAAAGAAACTTTCCAGTATCTGAATTAATTCCAGTAGCATCAGAAAGAAGTGTAGGGAAAAAGGTGACTTTTAAGAATAAGGAGTTCACTATTGTTGGTTTGGAGACTGCTGTGAAGTTAAAACCTGAAATCGCTATTTTTTCGGCAGGTGGGGGAACCTCATTGGAATGGGCTCCTAAGTTTGCTGAAGTTGGAACTACGGTTGTAGACAATTCATCAGCATGGAGAATGGATCCTACCAAAAAATTGGTAGTTCCAGAAATCAATGCCAAAGTTTTAACAAAGGAAGATAAAATTATTGCCAATCCTAATTGCTCAACCATTCAATTGGTAATGGCATTGGCACCATTACATGACAAATACAGAATGAAGCGTGTGGTAGTTTCAACCTACCAATCGGTTTCTGGTACAGGTGTAAAGGCGGTCAATCAAATGGAGAATGAAGTAAAAGGTGTGGAAGGCGAAATGGCCTATCCTTACCCTATCTTTAAAAATGCGCTTCCTCATTGCGATGTGTTTGAAGATAATGGATACACTAAAGAAGAGATGAAATTGGCACGTGAGCCTCAAAAGATTCTTGATGATAAAACGTTTTCCGTTTCCGCTACTGCAGTGAGAATTCCAACGGCTGGAGGGCACAGTGAATCTGTGAATGTGGAGTTTGAAAATGATTTTGACTTGGCTGATGTGAGAACTTTGCTAAGTGAAACACCAGGTGTCATCGTTCAGGATAATCCGGGAGCTAATTCCTATCCGATGCCTATTTATGCGCACAATAAGGATGAGGTGTTCGTAGGAAGAATTAGAAGGGATGAAACACAACCCAATACGTTGAACATGTGGATTGTGGCTGATAACTTAAGAAAAGGAGCAGCTACCAATGCGGTCCAAATTGCTGAATATCTAGTAGAAAAGGAATTAGTGTAATCACTTCCAAAAATATAATACATGTGAAAACCACCTTCTGTAAGGTGGTTTTTTTATCACCTCATATTTTAATTAATCTTTGCTCGGTTATGAATTGATTGTCAATAGGGGAGAAAAGCAGGCAAACAAAAACCTGCCTTATGAACCACTTAAATTTCATAAAGGCAGGTCTGTAAAATCGATTAATAGCATTCCAAATGTCGCTATTAATTTTAAACCAGACACTAAAAATCTATCAATAGCATGAAAATCTGATAAGTTGCTTTGATTTGTATTTTATTGGGATTAACTGTATTTCACCATTCTTAGAATTCTCATGGCGTCTTTGTATAGGGTGTATATTTCCTCATTGTAAGCCTTTAGGTAAGGTCTAATTTCAATGAGTTTATCAATAGCATCATGAAATAGATTAAAATAGCAAAGGAGGTAGGTGATAGGTAAGTTTTTGAGGTCGTGTTCCTCATGGTTGCTTAAACTCATTCCTTTTTTTAATTTCTCTAGGAGGTTATTGTTTGTATTATAAATATGATAGAGTACCCTTTTGTCATATTGCGGGGGTTGAAACAATAAATCGGTTTTAATGTGGTAGGTAGCATTGTTTTTAAACTCAATTGTGGTTTCTTCAAGTGGGTAATATTTATAGGAATTCTGAAGTCCCAAACGAACATACTCAATAATCTTAAATGTGTTTTCGTCATATTTAATAGAAACCTCGTCTAGATTGGAATAAAAAAGTCTAACCTGCTCGTTAATTAACTTGATATCCACCCGGGAGAAAAACACTTCCTCTTTAACCACTTTCTTCAGGCCAGCCCAACATACCACGAAGTACTCCTTAAATACCTTGTATTGGGGCGAAAAATCTTTTCGTGTATTCATGAAATCAAACACACCGTCCAGAGTGTGTTCTATGTTGTTTTGGGCATGCCTTTCAATATCAGCAACAATACTGGAATTGTTATCTTTGATTTCGATATCAAATACTTTGGGCATACTCATACTGCCATCCCTAAAGAAAACGGACCCTCCATAGTACTTCCAGATATTCTTTCTAAGGGAAGTTATCTTGTTATCGCCTTTAGCTCTAATAGTTACCAAACCCACTACTTTGTCGTCTGGCAAATGGGGAAAGGGAATGTTTTCATATTGCACGATAGGGGGATTGGTCAAATAGGCATTGATTAAGTTTTGAATTTTACTATCGTCAAAAAAATCAGTCCCTACAATTTGATTGTCTTCGTCCTCAACTCCAATAACAATAAAGGAATTGTTGTTAGGGTTGCTGTTGGAGAGGGCACAAATATGCTTTAAGAATTTGGCCTTTCCTTCTTTGTGCGAAATATCAATTCGACGCTTTTTGTCATAAAAACTGTTCTCATCATTGTGAGCCAATAAGTTTTTAATGAGCAAGCGTTTGTTAATCATGATAAAGATGGGGAAGATTTAACTAAACTTCCTTTTTTAATATGGTTGATGAGGCTTGAGCTGTTGGAAAAATAAGCATGTCTGCAATATTCACATGAGGAGGTCTGGAGACAGCAAAATATATCGCTTCGGCAATATCCTCCGCTTGAAGCGCTTTATAACCTTTATAAACATTATCGGCTTGTGAGCCACCTTTAAATCGAACCTTGGAAAACTCGGTTTCAACCAATCCAGGATTGATAGCTCCTACTTTGATGCCATAAGGATTCAAATCAATACGCATACCTTCTGTGATAGCTAGTACAGCATGCTTACTGCCACAATAGACATTACCCTTAGGATAGACTTCTTTTCCGGCCGAAGAACCTATATTTATGATATGTCCAGATTGTCTGTCTCGCATAGAGGGAATAATAGCTTTGCTTATATATAATAGTCCTTTGACATTGATATCCATCATAGCATCCCAGTCGTCAAGAGATCCTTCATCTATGGGGTCTAGCCCATGGGCATTTCCAGCATTATTAATTAGGATATCAATCGTTTTAAAGGAGTTTGGTATAGAGTCAATAGCTTTAAAGACTTCGTCTTTGTCTCTCACGTCAAAATTTAGGGTTGTTACGGGTACAAGAGGCGACAATTCTGTTTTTAATTCATCTAGTCTGTCTTGTCTTCTTCCACAAAGAATAAGTTGAATGCCTTTTTTAGCAAATTCAACAGCTGTAGCCCACCCTATGCCACTGGTTGCGCCAGTAATTAATGCAGTTTTGGTCATGTTGTTATTAATAGATCGTTTAATTCCTCATAAAAATAATTAAATCAGGCTTGAAAAGCATAGGTAAGGAACAGGAAAATAGGATTTTTAAACATATCCAAATACAGACTTCTCTATTTTCAGAATTTACTATGTCTTAAAGGAAAGGTACTTTTGTTTCTGGTCTTACGGATTTGTTTTTTGGAAAATGTCGGTTGAAACACCTTGTTTTCATTGGGGTTTAACAAACTTTCACATTTTAAAAAGGTCTTTTTAAGAAGATTTGTGCGTATATTATTTCAAACGAAGTTTAACCAAATTTAATTTTATGATTCGATTCAAACAACTTACACTAACACTACTAAGTATACTAACTCTTACCTTTATGGGATGTAGCGATGATGACGGTGATTCAACCCCTCAAGCTAGTACATCTCAAATATCTGTTAAACTGATGGATGAGCCCGGAGACTATGAGCATGTTTTTGTAGAGGTACTAGATGTCATGGTCAAAGTGAATGATGAATCAGAAGGAGAAGATGGATGGGAAAGTTTGGGAGCCATCAATACAGGTATTTATGACTTATTGGAACTAACAGGCGGTATTAATGTGCTTTTAGTTGATGATTACACCATTCCTGCTGGAACTTTAAACCAAATCAGATTGATTCTTGGCGATGAAAATACTATTGTTATTGATGGTGTATCACATCCTTTAAATACGCCTAGTGCACAACAATCAGGATTGAAAATTCAAGTGAACCATACATTAGAGCCAAATATCCACTATACCTTTTTATTGGATTTTGATGTTGATGATTCTATTGTAGAAGCAGGTAATTCAGGAAACATTAATTTACATCCAGTCATCAGAGCGACTACAGAAGCTGACACTGGAGCCATAGCGGGAAGCATTCAAAATGATGTGCAAACTGAAATTGTAGCAACCAATGGTATTGAAACAGTTTCCACTTTTGCCGATGAAGATGGTAATTTTGTTTTGGTAGGTTTAACAGGAGGTACTTACATTGTAACTGTAACACCAGATCCAGAATCCTTATTGACACCAATTGAAATTCAAGACGTTGAAGTAACCGTAGGGAGCACAACGCAATTAGACCCTATCGTATTAGAGTAATATCCGTTTCTTTTAAATATATGTTAAAGAGCAGCAATCCTTTGCTGC
Organism: Mangrovimonas sp. ST2L15; assembly: GCF_001280515.1. GTDB lineage: Bacteria > Bacteroidota > Bacteroidia > Flavobacteriales > Flavobacteriaceae > Mangrovimonas > Mangrovimonas futianensis. Next base: position 594,533 of record NZ_LBIQ01000030.1, read on the forward strand.
TCTTTTATTTTTAACCTTACCTTAACAGCATCAAAATAAAAATTTTAACAATTTGCACCTCTTTAACGAGCAAAAAAACATACGGCTTAAATTTTGAATATGATGGAAGAAACAGGCACCATAGACATCAAATCAATCAATGAGAAAATTGAAAGGGAAAGTGCTTTTGTAGATTTATTGACCTATGAAATGAATAAGGTCATTGTGGGTCAAAAGCATATGGTTGAACGGTTGTTAATAGGTTTGTTGGGTCAGGGACACATTCTGCTGGAAGGAGTTCCTGGATTAGCAAAAACACTAGCGATTAATACCTTGTCTCAGGCTGTTGATGCTAGCTTTAGTAGAATTCAGTTTACACCAGATTTACTTCCCGCAGACGTAGTAGGTACCTTAATATATAACATGAAAGAGAATGATTTCTCTATCAAAAAAGGACCTATTTTTGCCAATTTTGTTTTGGCAGATGAGATTAACCGTGCTCCGGCAAAAGTACAGTCTGCCTTATTGGAGGCGATGCAGGAAAAACAGGTTACCATTGGTGACGAAACTTTTAAACTGGACAAGCCATTTTTGGTAATGGCAACACAAAATCCTGTGGAGCAAGAAGGTACTTACCCGCTCCCAGAAGCACAAGTAGACCGTTTTATGTTGAAAACGGTAATCGAATATCCGTTACAAGCAGAGGAGCAACTTATTATTAGAGCCAATTTAAAAGGGGCTTTTGAAAAAGTAAATGCAGTTGTTTCTATTGATCAAATCTTACGTGCACAACAAGCAGTTCGCGAGGTTTACATGGATGAGAAAATTGAAAAATATATACTCGATATCATCTTTGCGACACGTTTCCCAGAGAAATATAAACTTTCAGATTTAAAACCGCTTATCTCCTTCGGGGCCTCTCCGCGTGGTAGTATCAATTTGGCAACAGCTGCCAAATGTTATGCTTTCTTAAAACACCGTGGTTATGTGATTCCTGAAGATGTAAGAGCTGTGGTTCATGATGTGTTGCGTCACAGAATAGGAATTACCTATGAGGCCGAAGCCGAAAACATTACTTCTGTAGATATTATCAATAAAATAGTAAATGAGGTAGAGGTACCTTAATGGAAGTCTAAAGCCTAGTCTTTTTCATTTCAGTTATTAAGGGCTTTAAACTTGAGGACTAATTTATGGATACGAAAGAATTACTTAAAAAGGTACGTAAAATAGAAATCAAGACACGTAGGTTGTCTGATCATATCTTTGGAGGGGAATATCACTCTACCTTCAAAGGTCGTGGTATGACTTTTTCTGAAGTTCGCCAATATCAATTTGGGGATGATGTAAGAAGTATTGATTGGAATGTGACGGCACGATACAATGAACCTTACGTGAAGGTGTTTGAAGAGGAACGTGAACTAACCATGATGTTAATGGTGGATATTTCAGGTTCTGAAATGTTCGGTACCAGTCAGCAATTTAAAAATGAAGTCGTTACCGAAATCGCCGCTACTTTGGCGTTTTCTGCTACCCAGAACAATGACAAGATTGGGTTGATTTTGTTTTCAGAGGATGTTGAACTTTACATTCCACCCAAAAAAGGTAGGTCTCACGTTTTAAGAATTATCAGGGAGCTCATAGAGTTTGAGCCTAAAAGCAAGCAAACCAATATTTCTGAAGCTTTAAAGTTTTTATCCAATGTGATGAAAAAGAAGGCCATTGTGTTTGTTTTGAGTGATTTTATATCAGATGATTATCAGCGTACCCTAAAGATTGTGTCTGGGCGCCATGATGTTACAGGGATACGCGTTTATGACCAGCGTGAGGAAAGTATTCCTAATCTGGGAATGGTTCAAATGCAAGATGGGGAAACGGGAGAGATGATGTTGGTAAATACGTCTTCCAAATCGGTAAGAAGGCAATACGAAGCTTATTACCACGACAAGGTAAACTATTATAAAGACAGTTTTGCCAAATCTGGTGCAGGCAGTTTAAGTTGCCGAACCGATGAAAGCTATGTGAAAAAATTATTAGGATATTTCAAAAGAAGAGGATAGAATGTGTAAAGATTGGTTGGATAAAAAGTATCTTAAAAATAGGCGAGCTCGAGTTTTAAAGCCTGTTTTTTCTTTTTTATTGGTACTTACTTCATGGTTTAGCATGGGACAAGTTACCACCTCCATAGATTCCACCTCCATTAAAATTGGGGAACAAATCACCTATCAAATCAAGGTTGAAAGTGAACCTGAAGATTTGGTTCTTTTCCCAGAAGGGCAATCCTTCAAACCCCTTGAGATGATTGAGTCTTATGCGGTGGACACCATTAAAAAGGACGCCAATTTTGAATTAATTAAAAAATATGGGTTGACCCAATTTGACTCCGGAACTTATTTCATTCCGAAGCAAAAAATAGTTGTGGGTAGTAAATCCTATTTTACAGATTCCCTTAAAGTTGAGGTCAACAACATTCAAATAGATACAACAAAGCAAGGACTTTATGATATCAAGCCGCTAATTGAGGTTAAAAAGCCTAGTAGTAATTGGTTTCAAACCCTGTTGATCATACTAGCTGTTATTGTGGTCCTTGGTGCTTTGGCTTATTGGTTTTTCTTCAGAAAAAAACCATTGACCGAAGAAGAGAAAATTGCTTTACTTCCACCTTATGATCGTGCCAAGTTGGCTTTAAAGAAACTGGAAGAAAGTCCGTATTTGGAAAATTCGGAATACAAGCAATATTATTCTGAATTGACTCTGGCCATCAGGAATTATTTGGATGAAAAAGTATATGACCACGCCTTAGAAAGTACTACTGATGAGTTAATCAACAGATTAAGACTTTTAAAGGATGGAAATCAAATTGATCTAAGTGTTGAAACTATAAAGAACTTGGAGTCCATTTTAAAAAGAGCCGATTTGGTGAAATTTGCCAAGTCTGAGCCAGATAAGGAATTGGCCAAGTTGGACAGGCAAACCGTTGATTTGGAGATTGATCATGTTAAAGAAGCCCTTCCAGAGCCTTCGGAAGAAGAAAAGCTCATGGATGAACAATATAAACTGGAGCAAGAGCGCAAATTAAAGCGTAAAAAGCAATGGACTTTGGCCGGAGTGATAGGAGCCTTTATTGTTTTGATATTTGTTGGTTTCGGTTTGAAGTATGGCTTCAGTTATGTGAAAGATAAGTTGTTTCAAAATAACTATTTGGAGCTTATGGAAGGCGAATGGGTTGATAGTGCCTATGGGGTTCCACCTGTTTATATGTCAACACCAGAAGTTTTAAAGAGGATAGATAAAGATACGGATGACAGCATCATGACCAAGACCACAACCTTTACTTACGGTTCGGTTGAAGATTTGGGAGTGTCCGTCAGTACGACCGTTAATCAGAATCAAGGACAGCAGCAACAAGGGATGCAACCACAACAAGGACAACAGACTCCTAGCAATCCAGAAATTGACTTGAATGCTGCAGGAGAAAAAATAATGAAGGGATTCGAAGATAAAGGAGCTACTAATATCCTTACTAAGCAAGATAAATATACGACCCCAAATGGAGCCGAAGGATTGAATGTGCATGGGACATTCAGCGTATCGGGTGAAGAAATGAATTATTCTTTGTTCTTGTTTGTAGCAGAGAATAATGCGGTATTACAGCAAATATTGATTACTTGGCCACAAAACCAAGAATATGCCGAGAAGATTGCCAATAGAGTCGTTGGTTCCATTGAATTAAAAAAGCCTGAATGATGTTTGAGGGATTTGAGTTTCAAAATAAAGAGTTTTTTTGGTTGCTATTGCTACTGCCAATAGCATTGGCATGGTATATTTTTACCTATAAAAGGCAAACAGCCGAGTTAAAGATTTCAAGTTTGAAAGGTTTTAAAGTGGCTAATTCCTGGTTGCCAAAAACCAAACACATTCTTATTCTTTTAAGGTTGGCTGCCTTGGCACTGGTTATTACGGCTATGGCAAGACCAAGAACTGTTGATGTTTCAACCAAAACCAAAACGACACGAGGAATCGATATTGTTATGGCGATAGACGTTTCTGCAAGTATGTTGGCTAAGGATTTGAGACCAAACAGATTGGAAGCATTAAAAAGTGTAGCAGCTCAATTCATAAAGGAGCGACCGAATGACCGAATTGGCTTGGTGGAATATGCAGGTGAGAGTTATACAAAAACGCCAATTACAAGTGATAAAGCAATTGTTTTACGCTCCTTGGAAGACATCAAATACAACAAGGTGATCGAATCGGGGACAGCTATAGGAATGGGATTGGCCACTTCAGTAAACCGATTAAAGGATAGTAAGGCTCAAAGTAAGGTTATTATTCTTTTAACCGATGGTGTGAACAATACCGGTTTTATTGATCCAAAAATTGCCAGTGAATTGGCGGTAGAATATGGTATAAAGGTATATACCATAGGATTGGGAAGCAATGGAATGGCGCTTTCACCTGTGCAAATCTTACCTAATGGTAATTTTCAATATGGTAGAGTACAGGTAGAAATAGATGAAGCACTTTTAAAAGATATAGCCAAAGTAACTGGCGGAAGGTACTTTAGAGCAACCAATAATGAAAAGCTAACAGAGATCTATGAAGAGATCAATAAATTGGAAAAAACAGAGATAGAAGAGTTTAAATTCTATAATTATCAAGAAATGTTTCGTCCGTTGGTATTGTTGGCTGCTTTGTTGTTGATGGTTGAATGGTTATTAAGAATAACAGTTTATAGAAGTTTTGTGTAGATGTTTCAATTAGAAGAAAAAATATGGTTTTGGGGCTTACTGGTAATACCAGTATTGGTTTTGTTTTTCTTGTTGTTGCAACTTTGGAAAAAAAGAGCAGGGAATAAGTTTGCAGATAAGACGTTACTTAAGAGACTAAGTCCCAATCAATCTTTATTTAAATCGGCCTTAAAGCTATTTTTGCTTTGTTTGGCTTTTGCTTTTTTGGTGATTGCTTTGGTCAATCCTAAAATTGGCACCAAACTAGAAACAGTTAAACGTGAAGGGGTAGATGTGGTTTTTGCTATAGATGTTTCAAAAAGTATGTTGGCAGAAGACATTGCTCCAAACAGGTTACTGAAAACCAAGCAGCTGGTTACTCAAATTATCAATAATTTGGCGAGTGACCGCATCGGAATTATTGCCTATGCCGGGAATGCTTATCCGCAACTTCCCATAACGACTGATTATGCCTCCGCAAAAATGTTTCTTCAAAACATGAATACCAATATGATGTCGTCACAGGGAACAGCCATCAATGAAGCTATTGAGCTGGCAAAAACGTATTATGATGACGAAGACCAAACCAACCGGGTTTTAATTATCATTTCTGATGGGGAAGATCATGGCGAAGGTGCAGAGCGTGCCGCAGAAGAAGCTTCAGAACAAGGAATACGCATATTTACCATAGGTGTTGGTGACGTTAAGGGAGGTCCAATTCCTATTAAAAGAAATGGTATCGTTCAAGAGTATAAAAAAGATAGTAATGGGGAAACTGTTATTACCCGTTTAAATGAAGAAACCCTAAAGAATATTGCATCTGAAGGAAATGGAGAATATATTCACGGGGAAAATACAACTGAGGTTGTAGAAAAGATTTCTGACGAATTGAATAAAATGGATAAAAAGGAATTTGAGTCGAAACAATTTGCCGATTTCAAAGACCAATTTCAATGGTTTTTGGCAGCAGCCATTTTATTGCTTTTTATTGATATTTTCCTTTTGGAACGTAAGACAGAATGGCTAAAACGTTTAAATCTCTTTAATGAAAACCTTTAACTTTTATAAATTTTTTAACTGTCATCAAATCATCTGTTTGCTATATTCGTCTGTTATTTAAAGCCTAAATTAAAGAAATGACACGTTAAATGAACCGGATTATTACCTACATATTTTTAGTATTTACCACCGTTGGGCTAGCTCAAAATAAAGAGCAGGAGAAAAAGGAAGCTTTAGATTTAGAGCAGTCTAATGATATGGTTTATAACGGTAATGAATATTTAGGAAGTGATGATTATACCGCTGCAGAAATGGAGTATAGAAAGGCTATTTCCAAAAAATCCAGCAATGTTGCCGCATCCTATAACCTGGGGACCTCTTACTATCAAAACGGCAACATGGATGAGGCTCTTTTTAGATTGCAGGAAACTGTGAAAAAGGCGACTTCAAAGGAGGAAAAGCACAGAGCATTTCATAATATCGGTAATATTTTGATGAAGAATGAAAAGTGTAAGGAAGCCGTAGAAGCCTTTAAAAGTGCCTTAAGAAATGACCCTAAGGATGATGAAACCAGATATAACCTCGCGTTAGCTAAAGAATGTGCTAAACAACAGCAGGATCAAAATCAAGATCAAGACGATAATAAGGACCAAAATCAAGATCAGAACCAAGATCAAAATCAGGACCAGCAAAATCAGGATCAACAAGATCAAGAGAATAAAGACCAAGAAGGTGATCAAGATCAAGATCAAAAAGATGAGGGTGACCAAGAAAAGAAAGATGGGGACGATCAGAAGGATGACGAAGGCCAGCCTAAGGATGATAAACAAGATGAAGGCAAAGGAGATGATCAAAAGGATCAAAAACCGCCTCAACCACAACCAGGGCAGTTATCTCCTCAGCAAATTAAAAACCTGCTAGAGGCCATGAATAATCAAGAACAAAAGGTTCAGGAAAAAATGAATGCTGAAAAGCAGAAGGGCGTAAAAGTCCCAACAGATAAAGATTGGTAATGAAGATGATAAATGAAGCAAAATCCATGAAAACATTAAAGTACATATCAGTTCTACTTTTTCTACTTTCTACTGGCTTTGCTACAGCTCAAGTAACATTTGAGGCCAAGGTAAGTAAAACCACTTTAGGGGTCAATGAACGTCTTAGGGTGGACTTTGAGATGAACAAGGATGGTGATAATTTCAATCCTCCAAACTTTGACAACTTTATGGTTGTAGGCGGACCTAACCAAGCAGTAAGTCATTCTTGGGTGAACGGAAAGAAATCTTTCAGTAAAACCTATAGTTTTTATTTAGCTCCTAAAGGTTTGGGAACCTTCACAATCAAACAAGCAACTATAGAAATTGATGGTGAAATTTATAAAACCACACCAGTAAAAGTCAAGGTTACCAAGGCTGTTGATAAGCCAAAAGATGGAAATAATGCCGATTATATAGCTTCTGAAAATATTCATTTGGTGGCCGATGTTTCCAAAACAGACCCTTATTTGAATGAAGGCATTACCGTAGAATATAGGTTGTATGTTTCAGCCAACACAGGGGTTAGTAATTGGCGTGAAATAGAGAGCCCCAAATATAGTGACTTCTGGAGTCAGAACATTGATATTAAGGTGCCTAAAGTTCAAAATGGATCCTATAAAGGAGAACCTTATCGTTATGTCGTTTTAAGAAAAACTGTTTTATACCCTCAGAAATCAGGAAAACTGGAAATCGAACCTTTAAGCTTGGATATCACCATTGAGGTGCCAACTAATAGAAGGGATATTTTTGGGAGTCGTTTAATGACCCAAGTGCATAAAACCATTTCTGCTGGAAGTAAAACCATAAGGGTAAAACCTTTACCTGAAGAAGGGAAACCAGCTAATTTCACCGGAGCTGTTGGAGAGTTCGATTTTGCAGTAGTTACTTCAAAAACAGAGTTGAATGCTTCCGAATCCTTTAGAGCGAAATTAGAGGTAAAAGGAAAAGGAAACCTAAAGTTGTTTGAAATTCCAAAACCTACTTTCCCTAGTTCTTTGGAGGTGTATGAACCAGAACATGATGAAAATGTTAGGACAGATGAAAAATTAGGCATGAATGGAAGCATTTCAGATACCTATACCATCGTGCCTCAGTACAAAGGAAAGTACCCTATTCCAAGTATTTCCTTTTCATACTTTGACTTAAAAACAAAATCATATAAGGAGGTGTCTTCTGGTGAAATATTGATAAGTGTGATTGATGGACCAACTAATAATTCTTCTTCTGATAATGCGATTACATCTGTTAAAGCCAACAAACAGGAAGTAAAAACAAAAGGAAATCACTTAGCTTTTATAAAGACAGATACAAGTTTAAGCCCAATTGAAGGGGATGATTTTTTTGGCTCGAATGGTTTTTGGGCATTATTGTTGGCGCCTTTATTGGCCATTCCATTGGCTATAGTGTTTAGACGGAAAGCCGATGAGCGTCGTGCCGATGTGGTGGGAAATCGCTTGAGACAAGCAGATAAATTGGCCAAAAGGTATTTGGGAGAAGCCAAAAAATCACTTGGTAACAAAGAAGCATTTTATATTGCTCTGGAAAAAGCTTTGCATAATTATCTAAAAGCGAAATTGAGTATTGAAACGAGCGATATGAGTAAAGAAAAAATTCAAGCTCTGTTGCAAGAAAAAGGAGTAGAGGAGCCAACTGTTTTAAGCTTTATGCAGATTTTACATAACTGTGAATTGGCAAGATATACGCCCATAACACAGGTTGAAATGCAACAGGATTATCAAAAGGCAGCTGAGACTATTAATTTGGTTGATAAACAAATGCGATAAGGATGAAAGGATTGATGAGGATATATTTGTTTTTAAGTTTATTTTTTGTTGCTGGATTCTTAGGGTATTCGCAAAACGATTCTCTTTTTAAGCAAGGAAATAAACTTTACAATGATGGGGAATACCAAGCAGCTATAACTAAATATCAGAAGATATTAGAAAATGGGAAGCATTCGGCAGAAGTCTATTTCAATTTAGCCAATGCCCATTATAAATTAAATCATATAGCACCCAGTATTTATTACTACGAAAAGGCATTACAATTAAAACCCAATGATAAAGACATTAATAACAATGTCGGGTTTGCAAGGAATATGACCATTGATGCCATTGGAAAGGTGCCAGAAGTAGGTTTTTCAAGATTTATGAAATCCATTATTAATACCTTTTCATATAATACTTGGGGTATGATATCAATAGGATTCATGATTCTATTTGTTTTATTCTTTTTAACTTATTATTTTACCTATTCTACGGGGAAAAAAAGAGTTTCCTTTGTATTGAGTCTGTGTTCCTTTGGAGTCAGTCTTACCATGCTGTTTTTTGCTTTTAGTAAATCGGGACTGGACGCCAAGGACCAACCTGCCATTGTTTTTGCACAAGAAACCCAGGTGAAAAGCGAGCCCAATTTAAGAAGTAATGAGGTGTTCTTGTTACATGAAGGTACCAAGGTTCAAATCTTGGATACCGTTAATAATTGGAAGCGAATCAAATTAGCCGATGGAAAAACGGGTTGGATCATTGCAGGAGATTTGAAAGCCCTTTAGTTTTAGGTTAATTCTCAAATTTATTAATTGGCAAACCTTATATTTGTATAAGAATAATTTATACAAATGTTTAAACGGCTGGTTTCTACATTCTTTTTTGTGGTTTTTGTTGCATTTTTAACAGGGCCGACAATTCTCTCCATAATTGATGATGGTTATGATGTCACCGTGTTTTATAATTTGAACGAGGAAGAGAACATCCAAAAGGAAATTGCGAAACATTTAGAAGTTAAATTTTTAGAGAGTAATTACAGCCACTTAAACTCAGTATTTCAAGAGGACTCAGACCTTATAGTGTTTTACCAAAAGGCGTATGCACCTCTAAGTCAAGAAAATATTTACCCCCCTCCCGAGAAGCACTTGCATTAGTTTTATTTTTCGTTAACTTTTCTAAAAAAAGTTAAATACATAGTTATTATTTAACATCTAAAATAGCATAGTATGTTTAAAACAATTAAAAGTGACTTGCCGGCAAGTATTGTAGTGTTTTTTGTAGCCTTACCCTTGTGTTTAGGTATAGCTTTGGCTAGTGGGGCTCCTCTTTTTTCCGGATTAATTGCAGGAATTGTAGGCGGTATAGTTGTAGGGGCTTTAAGTGGGTCTAATATTGGTGTTAGTGGTCCAGCAGCAGGTTTAGCTGCTATTGTACTAACAGCCATAGGATCATTAGGGGGCTACCAAAATTTTTTAGTAGCCGTTGTTTTGGCTGGAATTATTCAAATCATTTTAGGATTCCTTAAAGCAGGAATTATAGGGTATTATTTCCCTTCCTCTGTTATTAAGGGGATGCTCACTGGAATAGGAATTATCATAATATTAAAACAAATCCCTCATTTTTTTGGATATGATGCAGAACCTGAAGGAGCTGATAGTTTTATAGAAGCCAGTGGAGAAAATACGTTTTCAGCCATCTTTCATGTAGCCGATAATATTTCTCTCGGTGCAACTTTAATAGGAATTGTGGGATTGTTAGTTATTTTGTTCTGGGATAACATCTTGGCTAAAAAAGCTAAATTTTTTAAGATTTTACAAGGCCCCTTGGTAGCAGTCGTATTAGGAATAGTATATTTTATTTTAACTCAATCCCATGAGTCTCTGTCAATAGATTCCTCACATCTCGTTTCGGTGCCTATTCCAGATGATTTGAATTCATTTTTAGGCCAGTTTAGTTTCCCTAATTTTTCAGCGATAACTAACTCAGAAGTTTGGTTGGTTGGTTTTACCATGGCTTTGGTAGCCAGTTTGGAAACTTTGTTGTGTGTGGAAGCTACTGATAAATTGGATCCAGACAAAAACGTAACACCAACCAATCGTGAATTACTCGCACAAGGTACCGGAAATATCATCTCTGGTTTAATAGGTGGTTTGCCCATAACACAGGTTATCGTGAGAAGTTCAGCAAATATACAATCTGGTGGGAAATCGAAATTATCTGCAATTATACATGGCTTCCTTTTATTAATTTCAGTTATTCTTATTCCAAGGTTATTAAACAAAATACCTTTATCAGTTTTAGCTGCCATCTTATTGGTAGTAGGCTATAAATTGGCTAAACCAAGTTTGTTTAAGAAAATGGTTAAGATGGGGTGGAAACAATATGTGCCCTTTTTTGTGACGGTATTGGGAATCGTATTTACTGATCTCCTTGTTGGAATTAGTTTGGGCTTAGGTGTTGGAATTATTATCATTTTGATCAAAAGTTATCAGAACTCTCATTTCTTACATATTGAAGATAGAAGTAATGACCGTCACAAAATAAAAATGACTCTTGCGGAGGAGGTCACCTTTTTTAATAAAGGGGCTATTCTAAAAGAATTGGAAAACCTTCCAAAAGATACGTATCTCGAGTTAGATTTAATAAATACGAGATACCTTGATCAGGACATCATTGAGATTTTAGAAGATTTCCTATACAAGGCAAAAGAAAGAAGAATAGATATCAAATTAGTTTCAAAAAGAGGGGTGGTTGAAAATCCAGAAAGTTTTGTGGAGTTTTTCAAGACACGGCCCAAATCAAGTAAAAGTTTAAGTTAATGGTTTCGCAAATTTTATCGAGAAGCAAACCAACGATCCAAATAGAAAATTATGAAAGCACATACTAAGGAAACACAAGCTACAATGACTCCAGAAAAGTCATTGCAATTCTTAAAAGAAGGAAATTTAAGATTCCAAAATAACTTAAAAGCCAATAGAAATTTATTGGAGCAAGTTAACGATACCAGTGAAGGACAATTCCCATTTGCAACCATTTTGAGTTGTATTGATTCCAGAGTTTCTGCAGAATTGGTTTTTGACCAAGGATTGGGAGATATTTTTAGTGTACGAATTGCAGGTAATTTTGTAAATGAAGATATCTTAGGAAGTATGGAGTTTGCATGTAAATTGGCAGGAACCAAACTTATTGTGGTTTTGGGTCATACCAGCTGCGGTGCTGTAAAGGGAGCCTGTGACCATGCTGAAATGGGAAATTTAACCAAGCTGATTGAAAAAATCACTCCGGCTGTGAAGGCAGTGAAAGAACCTTCTGAAGAAAGTATGAGAACCTCTGAAAATCTGGAGTTTGTTGATTCAGTTTCAGAGAAAAATGTTCATTTAACCATTGAAAGAATACATTCTGAAAGTCCTATTTTGGACGAAATGGAAAAAAATGGAGAAATTAAGATTATTGGAGCCATGTATGATATTAATACGGGAGCTGTTACATTTTTTGAATAGAAATAGAACATAGCGATTTTTAAAAAATTAATGATTTTGTATTTTTAATGTAGCACATGGACTTAAATAGAGTATTCGAAAATAACGAAATATGGATCCGAGAGAAATTGTCTAAGGACAAGGATTATTTCAATAAATTGGGCGCAGGTCAAAGTCCGCAATTTCTTTATATAGGTTGCTCAGACAGTCGGGTAGATGTCGAAGGACTTATGGGTTTGGAACCTGGAGAAGCTTTTGTCCATCGTAATATAGCCAACATGGTTATTGCAACCGATTTAAATGCCATGTCTGTGATAGAGTATGCTGTTAATCATCTCAAGGTTGCAGATGTGGTCGTTTGTGGACATTATGCCTGTGGAGGTGTTAAAGCAGCCATGTTATCGGAAGATCTGGGATTATTAAACCCATGGTTGCGAAGTATACGGGATGTTTACAGATTACATTCAGAAGAACTAAATGCTATTTTGAATGAAGATGAAAGGTATGATAGATTGGTAGAGTTGAATGTTCAAGAACAATGCGTCAACTTAATTAAAACTGCCGCTATACAAAAGGCTGTTAGAGAGCGAGGGTTAAAAGTTCATGGTTGGGTTTTTAATGTCCATACGGGAAAACTTATAGATCTAAAAATTGATTTTGAATCTATTCTGGAAACAATTAGGCAAATTTATCATTTAGATTAAATAAACCCTTAATAGTAAATCTAAAAAGCCATTGCATTTGCAATGGCTTTTTGACTTAAAAACTAATTCTACCTTTAAAATATAAAGTGCTTATTGTAATAAACTATAGACAAATTCTGGATAGCCACGTTCTCCTGATTCGTTAGACATAGCTAAAAATTTAAGCTTGTAAAGGTTGCCATCGGTATCTTTGACAATGTAAAAAACATTATCCTTAAGAGAAGGTTGAGTTCCAGGGCCACCGCCATTCCTCCAACTACTTCCTAAAGTTCTTTGGTCGTTATACACAAAATTATTTTCCACCACATTAGATAAAGCAAACGTGTTGTAAGTCATGTCAGTTTCCTCTTCGGTATCAATCATATATACACCAACATTAGCTTTTGAATTATTCACCACAAAATCTGAGTACCCATAGGCCCCATAATTTTCAATTAAATTGGTAAAGACGGTAAAGTTTAGATCCCAGTTTGTTGAGGTTGGTTCAATGTTAACTTCACTGTTTGTATTGAAACTAAAGAAAGTGAAGTTATAATCAGTATTTTTTGTAATAGTTACTTCTTGATGAGTGGTAGCATCCAATTCAGCATATTGCAAGATATAATTGTTTCCATCTTTTAACACACGGATTTTCATCCATCCCCGGCTTTCTCCCGTCACAGAAATGCTTCCAGTTTCAGGTGTGTCGGTTCCAACTTCATATCCTAAATTCAATAGGTATACTTTGTTATCAGAATCATTTTCAGAAATCTCTGCTATTGCAGTCCCAGAGATATCTCCGTTTGGCGCATCTACAAAGGCAGCACTCTCGCTTTGAAAGGTTCCAACCGCAGCAAAAGGTTGCAGTTCCTGTACCTCCTGGTCACTTGAGGTAACTACATCAATATCAGTGGTAGTAAGGGCGGCAGCGGCCATATAGATAGAACCGTTGATAGCTACTCTAAAGCTATCACCAGAGTAAAATCCCAAATCCCAAGAATCACGTTGGATGCTTGTAGTTGTATTAGTACTTAAATCTACATATACTTGGTTTTGTTGATTCGGTCCGCCTATTTCTGGAGTGACATTGGCACCCTCAATAATAATATTAATGGGTCCAGTGGGCGTGTCGTCTTCACTGCTACAACTTGTAAAACCCAAGACGGTAGCTATACATAAAACAGAAAAAAATTTGTTGATCATAATGGTTTTGATTTTAAATATTCAGATTGTATAAAAGTTTTAAATAATAGGAGCGTCCATAACCCAATAGCAGGGATTGACTTCCATTGGAATGTGTCCCTCCTGAAGCAGAATTGCTGATATCTACAGAGGTTATATCCAAAAGATTTCTGGCGCCCAAAGTAAGTGTGAGGGCATTGTTAAAAACCGATTTTTTCAAGGAGGCATCCAGCCACCCATAACCATTGGTAGTTTGCTTTGCATAAAGGGAATTTCCGTTGTCGTCTTCCCCAGAGGCTAAATAGGTTTGCTGTGGTCCTTGGTATTTGAAAAGCATGGTTACAAAAGTATTCCACTCCTTAAGGTGATAGGTACTACTGGTATTGATTTGGTAAGCATATAAAAAGTCATCATTGCCATTGACTTCATTATGGTTAATGCGGGAAATACCTTGGATGGTAGCACCTAGCTTTAAAGTCCATCGCTCTGTATTTATAGCATTGTCTGAGGTGATTCCCCATAGTTTGTAGGCATCAATATTAATGTATTGATATTGAAGAGGCAGAGTGTTTACAACCGCCAAGTCAATTTTGTCTTGAACATCTATAAAACTTAATTTCAGGGAATTCAACAAAGACATGTCACCTAGATAACTGTTCTTTTTAAAATTGATAAAAGCTGTAATTCCGTTTTCTGGTTTTAGGTTTTCATTGCCTCTTACATCGTGGTTGGAATCGACAAAGTAGTAATAGAGTTCTTCAAAATTTGGGGTTCTGTAAGAAGTGCCCACATTTGCTCGTAATTGAAAACCGTGGGATAATAAGTATCTGGCACTCAGACTACCGGTCAGTTGCGAGTGGTATTTGCTGTTGTACTCATAGCGTAATCCCGGTCTTAGCGATAGGGATTGGGTTACATTGTATTCCGACGAACCAAATAAGCCATAATTACCTTGAGTATGTGTTTTGTCTTGTTGTGTATAGTCCCCAGAAGCTTGGGTGTCAAACCCTTCAATATATCTAGTTTCATAACCCAATTGAAAATTGAAATCCTCACTTTTTATCAAATTATTGACAGCTCCTTTAGAGAAAATCACCTTGCTAGATTGGTAGGTTTCATTGGTTTCATCCGTTTTTTCTTTGGTAAGAATGTAGTAGTTAAATTCGTTAAGGTCTCTTTCTTGTTGTTGAAATGAAAAGGAAGCATCATAGTTGATTCCAGATTCCAATCGTCCATTGATATTGAGGTTGTTAACCCATCTATTGGTTCTGAAAATCTTATCCGAAGCTGATGGATTGCTGGTTTGAGTTTCAACATCTATGTTAGATCTTACAGCTCGGTCATAGTAGTTCAGGATTTCATTGAAATACTCAAACTTGTAATTCAAGTTGAATTTTTCTGTTCGGTAATTAATCATAGCGTTACCAGTCCATTGTGTTTTGGGCAACCACTCATAACCGCGTAAACTATCGTTGAAGTAATGGTCCCTACCTTGGCTATTATTTAAATAACCCGCAAATTGATTGCGGTTAAAACCTAGTTTTCCAAACCATTTGTCTGAAAAATTATGAGCTAAGTTTAAGCCTTGAATATGCCTCCCCTTGTCAAACCAAGCGTATTCATCGCCTACAGTTTCTTCTTGCAAAAGAGCTTCTAGTTTCCAGTTACTGTCAATGGATTTTTTCGTGATAATATTAATTACTCCTGAAACGGCATTGGCTCCGTATTCCACACCCATAGCACCTTCAACAATTTCAATGCGTTCAATGTCATCCAAATTGATTTGTGTAAGATCCATATTGTTCCCAAGTCCGTTATCACTAACAAGTGGGATATTATCTACCAAAATATTAAAGTATTGAGAGTCCAGACCGAAAAAGGAAATGGTTGATTTTCCAGATTGGGAATTGGGAATAATGGTAAGGTTTAAATTAAAGTTTAGCAGGTCTGCTAAATTATTGGCTGCTTGATTGTCTATTTGTTCACGTTTGATAACAATGACGTTATGCACCGATTTTTTTATGGATTGTGGATTGTATTGGCCCGTAACCACGACTTCAGTCAATTGTTCTGTAAGGGTTGAGTCTTGTTTGACCTCTTGGGAGAAGGTAAAGTAGCTTAAAAAAAGCAAAAAATAAATAACGATTTTATTTTTATTTAGACTCATTCTTGATTAGATTTGCTGCAAATATATCATTGTTATTTGAAATTAGTCTAAATAAGTATAAAAAATAAATCCAAAAATTATGAAACATGTTTTTACTTCACTTTGTTTAATCGTTTTATTAAACTTTTACGGGTTTTCTCAGTCTAAAAAACGACAAGATCAAGAAGCTATAAAAGAGATGTGTGGTTGTTATGAAGTAACTTTTAATTTTGCAGAAACTTTTGAATACTCTGGTGATTCCACTTATGTGCCTTCTAAAACAAAGCATGATCGCGGACTGGAATGGGTACAATTGGTTGAGGATGAATCCAACAAAATTTCGATGCAACATTTATTGATTGTAGGAAAACCAGATAGTCCATACATTGTGAAGCATTGGAGACAGGATTGGGAATTTGAAAACACCCACTTTTACATGTACGATCATGATAATAAATGGCAGTTTGTAACTCTTCCTAAAAATGATGTTAAAGGACAATGGACGCAAAAGGTGTTTCAAGTAGATGACAGTCCGCGTTACGAAGGTTCAGCTTCATGGGTTCATGTAGATGGCAAAAGCTATTGGGAAAATGAAGCTTCTGCACCACTTCCAAGACGGGAGTATACCACTAGAAGTGATTATAATGTAACTATCAGAAGAAACCGTCATGAAATAACCAAAAATGGTTGGATTCATGACCAAGATAATGACAAAGTGATTCGTGAAGCAGGTAAGGATGATGTAATTTTGGCGCAGGAAAAAGGATACAATACCTATGAGAAGGTCGATGATTCCAAATGTCAGGCAGCTCAAGATTATTGGTCCAAAAATCAAGGGAAATGGGCCGTGGTAAGAACAAAATGGAGTCAAGTATTTGCCAGACACCAAGATTTAATTCTTGCTGAAAAAGTAGATAATAAAGGACTGTTTAAATATTTGTTGGATGACGCAAACTACCAAACAGCTGATCAAATTAACCCAGTAATTGATTCCTTCGTAAAATAAGTTATATGATAAAGAATATTTTATTCGTTTTAGCACTAATTCAAGTAACGGTTGGTGTGTCTCAAGAAAATGTATTTCTGAACAGAGATTTTTGGAAAGCAAAACCTACCATGGCATTGGTAGATGAAAAGATTAAAGAGGGTAATGACCCAGCCCAAGCCAATGGGAACAATTTTGATGGTGTGGTAATGGCCATTTTAGCCGATGCTCCTTATGAAACCATCACTCACCTCATTTCTCAGAAGGGGAACGATGTTAATAAATTGACCCATGACGGTAGAACTTATGTGTTTTGGGCTGCCTACAACGGAAATACCGAATTGATGCAGTTTCTTATTGATCGTGGTGCAAGAATGGATATAACAGACGACCATGGTTTAACTCCTTTGAACTTTGCTGCAGGTCGCGGACAAATGAATACTAAGGTATATGATATTTGTTTAGCCAACGGTGCCAATCTTCAAAAGGATGTGAATAACCATGGCGCCAATGCCTTACTTCTTGCCGCTCCAAACGATCAAGATATTAAATTGATAACTTATTTTAAGTCTAAAGGACTTGATGTGAACAGTGTTGATAGAGAAGGTAACGGGGTGTTTAACTATGTGGCTAGAACTGGTAATCTAGAATTATTGAATCAACTTCTTGAAAAGGGAATCAAAGGAAATGATCAGGCCTTTTTATTTGCCGCTGCTGGTGCTAGAGGAAGTGCCAATGGAGTTGAGGTTTATAAATTTTTGGAGACTAAAGGTTTAACTCCAAATGTCACCAATGACGAAGGTCAAACCCCTTTACATATTGTCGCAGCTCGCAGTAAGGATAAGGAAGTTATAAACTATTTGTTGAAAAAAGGACTAAGTGTCAATCAGGAAGATCACAATGGCAATACCCCTTTCATGAATGCGTGTCAAAGAAATGAATTGGAAGTCGTTCAATTATTAGGGGAAGATGTCAAGCAAATCAACCATGCCAATAAAAAAGGTGAAACAGCTTTGTACTTGGCAATTGCAGGGAATAAATCCAATGTAGTAGGTTACTTGATAAATAAGGGAGCTGAAATAGGTGTAACAACTGCAGAAGGGAACAATTTGGTTTTTGCTTTGTTAGAATCTTACAATGCTAGGAACAAAGAAGCCTTCGATGGTAAGTTAAAACTATTAAGTGAAAAAGGTTTAGATCTCCAACAAGAACAAGGTAACGGTGATACATGGTACCACCTAGCGGTTAAAAAGGGAAGCAAGGAGCTTTTAGATATGGCTGCTAAAATGAATTTGGATATCAATGCCAAAAACAAGGAAGGAAATACGGCCTTACACTTGGCTGCTATGAAAGCTAAGGATGATCAAATCATGAAATGGTTGCTTAACCATGGTGCCAATAAAAAAATCACCACCGAATTTGAAGAAACAGCACACGATTTGGCACAAGAGAACGAGTTGTTAGAAAAGAATCAGGTATCAATAGAATTTTTAAAATAAATAAAATGTTTAAAAAAGTAAGTTTTTTATCATTCTTGACCTTGTTAGTATTAGGGTTTTACTCCTTTACTAATAATGTAGATCCTATTAAGTATAAATGTATGGTTCAAATGACCAATTATACTGGTGAAGGCGCGTATATCGTTATTTCGTTAATCAATCCAAAAGGGGATTATGAAGAAACGCTATATGTTCAAGGGGATGACAGTGAGTGGTACAATACTTTGGAATCTTGGTGGAAATTTTATGGTAAAAAGCGTAATAACATCGATGCCATTACAGGAGCCACTATTTCTGGAGGGGAACGAACCATTTCTGTTATTTCCATAGATGATTCAAAAATCAATGCAGGTTATAAAATTCGATTTGAGACCGCAGTTGAAGATCAAGAATATTATCAAACGGATTTGGAATTTCCGTTAACTACTGAGAGTATTAAAGACAAACATGAAGGAACAGGATTTATCCGATATGTTCGTATGATGCCTAATTAAAGAAACATTTATGACCATTTCAATTTGGAGATACAGTCACTTGGCGTTGGCTGTATCTTCCTTTGTATTTATTCTTTTGGCCTCGATTACCGGAATTATTTTGGCATTTCAGCCTATTTCGGAACAAATGCAGCCCTATCATGTTTCCGATTTGGGCCAAGTTTCTTTGGCGGAAACCGTAGCTGTTTTTAAAAAGAATTATTCAGAGATTATTGAAATAAATATTGATGCAAATGGTTTTGTTGCGGCTTCTGTTTTTACAGAAGATGGTGAAAATTTAGAAGGATATTTCAATCCAGAAACAGCGCAGTATTTAGGGGAGAAAATAAAACCATCACCTTTTTTTCAATGGGTCACCAATTTCCATAGGTCCTTATTTTTAAAAAGCACAGGGAGGTTTCTAGTGGGGCTTTTCTCCTTCTTTTTGTGTTTAATTGCGCTCTCTGGATTAGTCTTGGTGATTAAACGACAAAGAGGACTCAAACAGTTTTTCTCCAAGGTTGTCAATGAAAACTTTAACCAGTATTGGCATGTTGTATTAGGCAGATGGTCATTGATTCCAATAATTATAATTAGTTTAACAGGAGTCTATTTATCCTTAGAAAAGTTTGATGTTTTACCCCAAGAAGCAAATGGACACCATGTAAATTTCGAAACGCTTAAAGCAAGTCCTGTCAAACCTATTTCTGTATTTAATTCCACTCAACTTTCTGAAGTTAAGTCCTTGGAATTTCCATTCTCTGATGATGTAGAAGATTATTTTATTCTGAAACTAAAAAATAGGGAGCTAGCCATAAATCAGTTTACTGGCGAGATTTTAAGTGAGATTCCGCAGTCTAATTTCCAACTGTTGTCCAGATTAAGTTTGAATCTGCATACAGGTAAGGGAAGTATATTATGGTCTTTAATTTTAGCTATAGCAGGAGTCAATATTATCTATTTTGTGTATTCCGGTTTTGCCATGACCTTAAAACGTCGGAAGTCGCGCTTGAAGAATAAATTTAAAAAGAATGACTGTGAGTATATCATTTCGGTCGGTTCAGAAAACGGTTCTACTTTTAGTTATGCCCAAGTGCTCTATGAAGGATTGCTAAAGGCCAATAAAAAAGTGTTTATTTCAGAATTGAATGATTTTGGAGATTACCCAAATGCCAAACATCTTATTGTCATGACGGCGACTTATGGTCAGGGCGAAGCACCAACAAATGCCAATAAGTTTTTGGACATCGTAAAGGACATGAAGCCATCAGGAGTCAACTATTGTGTGGTAGGGTTTGGATCTTTGGCTTATCCAGATTTTTGTCAATTTGCCTTTGATGCAGATGAAATAATGAATTCTAGATTTTCTCAGTTTTTGAAGCCATTCACCATTAATGATAAATCCATAGAATCTTTTCAGAAATGGGTTAATAGGTGGTCAAAAAAAGCAGAAATTCCGCTATCGATAGCATTGGAAGAGCTTCAAACAAAACCAAAACTAACCAAAAAGGCAACCATTCTTTCCAAAACGGATGTCCATAATCAACCAGATGATACTTTTTTATTAACGCTTAAATCCAAAGGGTATCAGAGGTTTCAATCTGGTGATTTATTGGCTGTTTATCCCAAAAATGATTATAGGGAACGTTTGTATTCTATTGGGAAAGTGAAGGGCCACATGCAATTGAGCATTAAGTTTTATGAGAACGGTCTGGGATCAAATTACCTTTATAACGGCGAAGCAGGAGATATTCTAAAAGGAAAAATTATAAGTAATACCCATTTTCATCTTCCAAAGAAGAAATCTCAAGTCATGATGATTGCCAACGGTACTGGGGTTGGCCCATTTTTAGGGATGATTGATGAAAACAAAAAACATGACATTCAATTGTATTTAGGGTTAAGAACCCAAGATTCCTATGAGCTCTATAAATCACAGGTTGAGGGCTATTTACAAGATAGGAAACTTCGTGGTTTTCAATTGGCATTGTCTCGGGAGCATCATAAAGCGTATGTACAAGACCTACTTTTGAATGATGCCGAAAAGGTTGCAAAATTACTGTTGAATGGAGGAACCATCATGCTTTGTGGCTCCTTGGCTATGCAGAACGGAGTCATAAATGCTTTGGAAACTATATGTTCTGACTATGCTCAAAAACCATTAAGTTATTTTCAAAAGGAACAGCAATTAAGGATGGACTGTTACTAGGAAGCGTTTTCATCTTCTTTAGTGGGACGCTCTATCGCATTAGCATTTCGGTCCATAATAATCGGGAAAATGGTAGGCAATAAAGATTGAACCGGTTCATAAAGCACAGAGTCCTTCATGTGCTCTTCTTGTCCCAAATCGATAGTATCATTATATTTCCCGTAAATGACCAAAAGAGCACTTAGAATCAATGCTATTTTAAGTCCGCCAAAAATGGCTCCAAGTAACCTATTTAAAATACCCAATGCTGCAAAATCGGCCAGTTTAGTTAAAGCTTTCCCTGCAAGGGCAATAGCTAAAACGATAATTAAAAAAGTAATGGCAAAAGCTACAATGGAAATGGTATTTTCTTCCCACTCAAAATGTTCTTTGAGAAGGTCAGAGGCGAAATAACTGAAGTGAATCGCTCCAAAGACACCCGCTACCAGGGCAACCAAAGATGCAATTTCTACAAACAGACCTTTCATAAACCCTCGAACAATTCCGAATAATATGAGGGCGGCCAAAACAATATCAATAATGCTCATAGGTGTATTATTTCTGTAAATATACTGTAACTTTGCAACTTTAAAATTATTATGTCTAGAGACGAACAATTAAAGGAACGTTGGGAACTCGTAGTGACCAAATTATCCACTCAATTTGCAGACGGAGACCCATTAGATCTGGATGCTATTATCTATTTAATAGGGGTTCAGGAATTGGGACAGTTACATAGAAAATTTAAAAAAGACCATAAAGTCGATTTGATGCATATAGCTATTTGTAGGCTATTGGAGCCATATGGCTATTATGAGTTTGATTTCTTTGATGATGAGGGATGGCCTCATTATAAAGTCAAGGAACAACTTCCTAATTTAAAATCTGGAGAGCAAAGTGTTTTAATGAAGGAAGCCATTGTAAACTATTTTTTGGAAACAGAATATATCAAGTAAGATTTATTAAATTTGCCACTCATTTTTAGGAGTTATGATAGATAAGATTAAAGAGTTGATTGCTGAAGCAGAGGAATTTAAAGCTCAGTCGAAAGATGAGATTGAAGCTTTCCGAATCAAATATTTAGGTAAAAAGGGTTTGCTTAATGACTATTTCAAGGAGTTCAAGAATGTTGCAAACGATCAAAAAAAGGAATTTGGACAAACTATCAATACTCTAAAATCTACGGTTCAGGAGAAGGTAAATACTCTAAAGGAAGAGTTTGAAAGCAAGGAAGAGGAAAAGGGTATTTATGGGGATTTAACCCGACCAGGCGAACCTATTGAAATTGGGTCTAGACATCCTATTTCCATAGTAAAAAATCAAATTATAGATATATTTTCGAGGATAGGTTTTAACGTGAGTGAAGGACCAGAGATTGAAGATGACTGGCATAACTTTACAGCATTGAACTTGCCTGAATACCATCCAGCTAGAGATATGCAGGATACCTTTTTTATTCAAACCGATCCAGATATTCTTTTAAGAACACACACCAGCTCTGTTCAGGTGAGATATATGGAGAATAACAAGCCTCCAATTAGAACGGTGTCTCCAGGAAGGGTTTATAGAAATGAGGCTATTTCAGCTAGATCACATTGTTTCTTCCATCAAGTGGAAGGGTTGTATATTGATAAGGATGTAAGTTTTGCGGATTTAAAGCAAACGCTTCAGTATTTTACTACGGAGATGTTTGGGAAATCAAAGATTAGGTTACGTCCTTCTTATTTCCCGTTTACGGAGCCAAGTGCTGAGGTTGATGTATATTGGGGCTTGGAAACGGAAGTAGATTATCGCATTACCAAAGGAACCGGTTGGTTGGAAATCATGGGTTGTGGAATGGTAGATCCTAATGTATTGGAGAATTGTGGAATCGATTCAAAAACCTATTCTGGATTTGCCTTTGGTATGGGAATTGACAGAATCGCCATGTTGCTTCATCAAATAGGCGATATTCGACTGTTAAGTGAAAATGATGTTCGTTTCTTAGAGCAGTTTAAGTCCGCTTTATAAAAAGCACCACATAAATAGATTTGAAGTCCGATAAACATCGGACTTTTTTTATTTAACAATTTTTTAACTTCGATAAGTTCGGAATTGTCCGAACCAAACGTACCTTTGTTTCAAACTTTCTGAAAATGGACCAAGATCTGGTAGAAAAAAAGAAGCTTTTAATTGAGAAGTTAGGTGTGTTTATTGAAAAAAGAGACAATCTAGCTCCAGTTGCAGCAAGAATACTGTCCTATATTATTCTAACGGGGAAAACCGGAACTACCTTTGAAGATTTGGTGACCGATTTATGTGCGAGTAAAAGTACTATTTCAACCCACCTAAATCATCTTTTGGATTTAAAGTCTCTTAATTATTTCACCAAACCTGGAGATAGAAAAAAATACTATATCCTGAATAGAGATTCCATAATACAAAACATGGATAAAATGATTCAAATGTGGAAAGCTGAGTTGGACCTTCATTTGGAAATTAAACAATACAAAAAAGACAAGAATGTAATACTTGACGATGAGTCAAAATTTGAAATGACATTTCATGACGATTATATCACTTATTTAAATGTGGTGATGGAGTCAGTAGTAATATTAAAAGAAAAATTAACCGAAACACATTCATAATCCGAGTACATTAAAATGAAAACATTGAATTATCGCCTAGTATCGCTTTTTATATTGTCGATTTGGATATATAGCTGTAAACAAGAACCTCAGCAAAGCCAACAACAAGCTCAGGCATTACCATTTGCCGTTACTGAAATTCCTCAAAAGGACATTACATCCTATGTGACTTATCCAACAACCATAGAAGGAACTATAAATAGTGAAGTTCGTGCTAAGGTTTCAGGATACATTCAAAAGGTTTTAGTAGATGAGGGGCAAAAAGTAAAAAGGGGACAAGCTTTATTTAAGCTAGAAACCCAAAGTTTGAGCCAAGATGCCGAAGCAGCCAAGGCAAGTGTCAATGTGGCGCAAGTTGAGGTTGAAAAATTAAAGCCATTGGTAGACAAGAACATCATCAGTCCGATGCAATTGGAGACGGCTAAAGCTAATTTAGCTCAAGCCAAAAGTAACTACAACAGTATTTTGGCTAACATAGGCTATGCTACTGTTACAAGTCCTGTTGATGGATATGTAGGCGCTATTCCTTATAGAGAAGGGTCTTTAGTAAGTGCTACAAATGCTAGACCTTTAACCACTGTCGCTAGTATTGAAAACGTATATGCCTTTTTCTCAATGAATGAAACGGAGTACCTGAACTTTTTACAACAGACCGAGGGTAAAACGCTTCAAGATAAAATAAACAATTTCCCAAAGGTGGGATTGCTTTTGGCTAATGGTCAAGCATATGACCAGAAGGGAACTATAGAAACAGTAACGGGTCAAATAGATGCAAACACAGGTACTGTTAGTTTTAGAGCTACCTTTAGTAATCCTAATCTATTACTTACTAATGGGAATAGTGGAACTATTGAAATTCCTAAAAATTATGAAAATGCTGTGGTAGTTCCACAGTCAGCAACTTTTGAGCAACAAGGACAAACCTTTGTATATAAAGTGGACGAATCGAATACAGCAGTGGCAACTTTGATAACTATTGCAGATAAGTCAAATGAACTATATGTTGTGGGGTCTGGTGTTAAGGCTGGAGACCTTATTGTCGTTAAGGGAATCGGAAAATTACGTAATCGTACACCGATACAACCACAAAAGATGGCTTTTGATAGTATTGTTAAGCCTATTAAACCTCTTTTTCAATAATATTTAGAAGACAGAAATTATGTTAAAAACATTTATAGAAAGACCGGTATTGTCTACCGTTATTTCCATCATTATAGTGATTCTGGGTGTTCTGGGCTATACCACGTTGCCCGTAGAACAGTATCCAGATATTGCACCACCAACCATTCAGGTGAATGCGACTTATCCAGGAGCAAGTGCCGAAACTATTTTGGAAAGTGTGATTATCCCGATTGAAGAGCAGATTAACGGTGTTGAGGGGATGACTTATATGACCTCTTCTGCTGCCAACAACGGTACCGCTAATATTACCGTTTTCTTCGATCAAGAAATGGATCCGGATATTGCTGCGGTAAACGTTCAAAATAGAGTGTCGCGTGCTAATCCCTTATTGCCTCAAGAGGTTGTACAAACTGGGGTGACCACACAAAAACAGCAAACATCAGCTTTGATGTTCCTTTCCGTATATTCAGCAAATGATGATTACAATGCAACATTCGTTCAGAATTATTTAAAAATCAACGTTATTCCTGCATTACAAAGGGTTAATGGTGTTGGTGACGTCAACGTATTTTCCAACCAGGATTATGCAATGCGTGTTTGGTTGAAACCAGAAAAATTGGCCGCCTATAATTTAGTTCCAAGTGATGTAACTGCTGCCTTACGTGAGCAAAGTTTAGAGGCTTCTGCCGGATCGTTAGGTCAGAATGACGGACAGGCATTTTCATATAATATCAAGTATAGTGGTCGTTTTAAAACTGAAAAACAATATGAAGATATTATTGTAAAAGCTCTTGACAATGGAGAATATTTGAGGCTTAAAGATGTTGCTAAGATAGAATTAGATGCTCAAGGATATGACTCATACGGTTTTACAGAAGGGCATCCAAGTGTCAATATGGGTATTTACCAAACGGCAGGGTCGAATGCACAAGAGATTATCAATAGTATTAAAATAGAATTAGATCGTTTGTCTAAGGATTTTCCAGATGGGATTGATTATGAAATCAATTATGATACCAATAACTTCTTGACTGCTTCCATGAATAAGGTTAGAAATACCTTGGTAGAAGCTTTCTTGTTGGTATTTCTGGTAGTGTTTATTTTCTTGCAGGATTTCCGGTCTACTCTTATTCCAGCCATTGCAGTGCCAGTGGCAATTGTTGGAACCTTCTTTTTCTTGAATTTATTTGGTTACTCCGTAAACTTATTAACCCTTTTCGCCTTGGTATTGGCAATTGGTATTGTGGTGGATGACGCCATTGTAGTTGTTGAGGCGGTACACGCCAAAATAGATCAAGGGGCTAAAAGTGCGAAAACAGCAACATTAGATGCGATGCATGAAATTTCGGGAGCCATTATCTCAATTACTTTAGTTATGGCGGCCGTATTTATACCTGTAACTTTTATTCAGGGGCCAACAGGAGTATTTTACGAACAATTTGGTGTCACATTGATTGTTGCTATTTTAATATCGGCGGTGAATGCCTTGACCTTAAGTCCAGCATTGTGTGCGTTACTTTTAAAGGGTCATGACGACCATGAGGATAAAAAGAAAAGTTTCCTTCAAAAATTCTACGATAGATTTAATGCTGGGTTTAATGCTACCACCGAGCGCTATGGAAGATCTTTAACATTTTTATACAAAAACAAGTGGGTTTCAGCTGTTATTTTAATATTGTCAGGAGTTGGGATATACTGGGCAGCAAATAGTACACCTACAGGTTTCGTGCCTAATGAGGACCGTGGAATCATCTTTATGAATGTGGAATTACCTGCGGGTGCTTCTATGGATAGAACCAGTATGGTAACCCAAGAAATGTATCAAAAAGCCAAACAAATTCCTGGTGTAAGAGGAGTTACTGTAATCAATGGTAGAAGTTTAATTAGTGGTGCTGGTACCAATTATGGTCTGGGATTCGTAAAATTAAATGATTGGTCAGAACGTGAAAGTGAAGATCAATCCTCCAATGCCATTATAGGTAAATTATTTGGAATAGCAGCGAGTATTCCAGATGCCAATATTATATTCTTTGCACCACCAAGTATTCCAGGATTTGGACTTTCTGGAGGATTTGAAGTGAACTTGTTAGATAAATCAGGAGGAAGCTTTGAAGATTTAGATGCTACCACCCAGCAGTTTATAGGTAATTTGATGAAACACCCAGAAATTCAGTATGGACAATCGTCATTTAACACCAAATATCCGCAGTATGAATTGGATATCAATGTGCCATTAGCAAAACGTTTTGGGGTGCCTATCAGTAGCATTTTCTCAACCCTACAGGGTTATATCGGAGGGGTATATGCAGCAGACTTTGCAAGATTTGGTAAGCAATACCGTGTATATGTACAAGCGCAACCTGAAGATAGAAGTGATGCTAGTTCCTTGAATGAATTATATATTAAGACCGGTAGTGGTGATATGGCGCCAATCACGCAGTTTGTAAGTTTAAAGCGCGTTTATGGTCCGCAAACGGTAACCCGTTTTAACCTTTATAATTCAGCAAAGATTAGTGGGGCATCTAATCCAGGATTCAGTACAGGTGACGCCATTGCCATTGTTAATGAAGAGATCAAAGGATTACCTAGTAATTATGAAGTAGCTTATTCAGGGTTATCCCGTGAAGAGGTAAGTGCAGGTAACCAAACAGTCGTTATTTTCCTTTTGGTAATTGTGTTTGTATACTTCTTGTTGGCAGCGCAATATGAAAGTTATCTATTACCATTTGCAGTTATCTTGTCGTTGCCTTTAGGAGTATTTGGAGCGTTTTTCTCAACCAAAGTCATGGGATTGGAAAACAACATCTATTTCCAAATTGCCTTGATCATGTTGGTAGGGCTCTTGGCTAAGAATGCTATTTTAATTGTGGAATTTGCGTTGCAGCGACGCCGACATGGTGAAGACCTAGTAGATGCTGCCATACATGGAGCTAAAGCTCGTTTAAGACCTATTTTGATGACATCTTTTGCGTTTATCCTAGGTTTAATGCCACTAGTATTGGCAAAAGGAGTAGGTGCTGAAGGAAACAATTCCATTGGGACTGGTGCGGCAGGAGGTATGTTGATAGGTACTATTTTAGGAGTATTTGTTATCCCCATCTTGTTTATACTATTCCAATGGTTACAAGAAAAAGTATCAAGTAAACCAGCTGTTGTTGAAATAAAAGAAGAAAATTAATCATGATTTCTATTATAAAAAATATTCTTATGAACCGTGTGGTATTAATAGTGCTTGCAGCTTCAACTTTGCAAAGTTGTTTTGTTGCCAAGGAATACCAGAGACCGGAATTTGAAGAAACAACCAATCTTTACAGGACAGATAATTTGCCACAAGATAGTTTGTCAATGGCAGATGTATCATGGAAAGAGATGTTCACAGATCCTTATTTGATACAATATATTGAAGAAGGTTTACAAAACAACTTGGACATTCGTGTGGCTATCCAACAAATGGCTGCAGCAGAAGCTTATATGAAACAAGGAAAAGCTGGGTATTTGCCAAGTCTAAGTGCTGGAGCTTCAATGACCCATCAAGAATTGTCTAAAAATAGTCAATTTGGTTCCTTCTTTAATGGTGCTATTAACCAGTATGAGATCACTGGAAATCTATCTTGGGAAGCGGATATCTGGGGTAAAATAAGAAGTAATAAAAGAGCGGGTGAGGCGAATTATTTACAAAGTGTTTCCGCACACCAGGCTGTAAAAACCGAATTGATAGCGAGTATAGCCACTACTTATTACAGTCTTTTGGCTTTAGATTCTCAAAAGGCAGTTACCGAGCAAACCATTGCAGCAAGAGAAAGTAGTGTAACTACCATCCAAGCTTTAAAGGACGCAGGTCAGGTAAATCAGGTGGCTGTAGATGGAAATATCGCGCAGTACAACAATGCAAAAGCACTATTGATAGATGTTGAAGTTGCCATTTTCCAAACTGAAAACACATTGAATTTATTGCTGGGAAGACCGGCCCAAGAAATTCAAAGAACCCAGTTGGATGGTCAAAACCTTCAAGCCGAAATTAAATTGGGAGTACCTGCAACGTTGTTACGTAATAGGCCAGATGTGATGGCTTCAGAATATGCCTTGATCAATGCGTTTGAATTGACAAATGTGGCGAAAAGTAACTTTTATCCATCGCTTACCATTACGGCTTCAGGTGGGTTGCAAAGTTTGGAATTGGATGAATTGATTAATGTCAATTCTCTTTTTGCCAATATCGTTGGTGGATTGGCTCAGCCTATTTTCAATAAAAGGGCTATTAAAACACAACATGAAGTGGCATTGGCACAACAGGAACAAGCATTGTTGAACTTTAAGAGAGCTTTGTTGGTTTCAGGTAATGAAGTTTCTAATGCTTTATATAACTATGATGCCTTAACAGAAAAATATGACTTTAGGGAAAAGGAAGTAGAAGCTTTAAGACAAGCTGAAACAAATTCTGAGGAGTTATTGGTTAATGGTTATGCCACATACTTAGATCTGTTAACTGCCAGACAAAATGCACTAAGTGCAGAGTTGAATTTGATAGACAACAAACTTCAGCAATTATTGAGTGTGGTCAATTTATACAAAGCCCTTGGTGGTGGATGGAAATAATAATTAGGTCTTAAAAAAAAGCATTAATCATGAAAGCTATTTTTGTAGCTACAAATTTTTCTGAAACATCAGACAATGCTGTCCTCTATTCGGCATCTTTGGCACAATTGTTTCAAGCTAAGCTTGTACTATTCAATTCCTTTAAATTGCCTGTACACGCCGCAAATACTTGGTTGACGGTAGAAGCGATGGAGAAATTGATAGAAAAGAATAGAGCTAAGTTAAAGGAACAAGCCGAGGATCTTTCCAAAGCGTTCAAGATTCAGGTTGAATATGACTGCCAATATATAGACTGGGAACGTGAGGTAGACACTTTAATGAATAACCATGGTGCACGATTATTGGTTATGGGAATGTCGGCTAAATCCATGGAACAGAATTTACTTGGCAACCCGACAACCACATTGATCAGTATGAAAAAATTCCCTGTTCTAGCTGTACCCATAGGTGCCAAATTTAAGGGAATTGACAAGATCCTTTTTGCATGCGATTTAATGCAGGCGATTCCACTTAGAACATTAGCACGGTTAAAGGAAATTGCCGAACAGCTCAAATCGCAAGTAACCATGTTCTATGTTGAAAAGAAAGTCAACGAGTTACAGGCAGAGAATCCTATTTTTGAGCATATTGAAAAAGGCTTGGAAAATGTAGTCCATGTTTATAAGAAAGTAAATTCTGATACGGTTATTAAGGAAATTGAAAAAGAAATCCTGGAATCCGATTCAGATCTGCTCGTAATGATTCCAAAGAAATATGGTTTTTGGGAGTCTATTGTGCATAAAAGTAAAACAAGGGTCATGGCTTCGGGGCTTAATATTCCGTTGCTATCTATTCCTGTAGATTAAATTTTAAGAGTAAGTTTTATTTGAAATGACCACAAAGCAAGATGTTTTAGAATGCTCTATTTCCAACTTTACCAAGTTTGGAAGTAAACGGTTCACTATGGATGAGCTTGCCACTACTCTTGGTATTTCAAAAAAAACTATTTATAAATTCTATTCAAGTAAAGAGGATCTAGTAATTGCTAGTGTAAAGTATTTAATTGATGACTATAATCAGGTAGTCGATGAAATAATAAGTCAATGTCCGGATCCTCTTTTTTGTATTCTTAAGATTTACGAAAAGGGGTTTGAGCGTTTGTCATATTTTAAACCATCTTTCATCTTTGGTTTAAAAAAATACTACCCTTTGGCTAATAAATTGTTTGATGAATTCAGACACCGATTCGTAAGAGAAAAAGTTTATAGTTTGTTAGTCAAAGCCCAAGAACAAGGTCTCTTGGTAGATGAGGTCAACTTAAACCTTTTCTGCGATTTGTATTTTAACAGGATTGAGGAAATCGCTTTTTTACATGATAATTTGTTTCAAAGATATTCTTCACATGAGCTTCTAGATCATTTCATTGTTTACAGCTTAAGAGGAATTACTAAGACCACTTATGTGTTTCCTAAACTGAAATAAGTTAATTTTACAGCATGAGAAAAGATATTGAAATCCCGAAGGTAGAAGGGGTATTTTGTGCTGCTGTCAATGAATTTAATCAAGTTCACAGAACCCAAGATTGGAACGTATATTTAATCAATGATAAAGATGTGCCTTTGGAAATGGTTTTAATTGTTTCCAGGGGATATTCGGCTGACAAGGAAACTTCTCTTATGAGGCATAAGTTGGAACAGTTGCCAGCAAAAAGTTATGCTAAGGTTGAGTTTTTACATGAGGATGTTTTAACCTTGAACAATGAATTTAAGGTGACTTTCTTTGAAGGGAATACTATGTTTGAAAAGACGTTCTTATTTCGACCCAATACTATCAACTTAAAGGCACTACAACCAATACCTTTAATGCAGGAAAAAGGTGTTGTGGTAAAGTAGAAAGATCTAAATAAAAAGAAACAAAGCCTCAAAATAAATTGAGGCTTTTGTTTTTCAATCTATTAAGATAAATGGTTATTTAAGATTTTAGCCCACTTTTGCGCCATAGGATATTCATTTCCCAATTGCGCGTTGAAATTTTCGCTGTACAGGATAAAATCTGCTAGCTTTTTTTCGTGTGTTTTATGTTTAAAACTAAGTTCTACTTGGGTTATAATTTCCTTTTTATCTTGCCCAGAACGTATCGTTTTAGATTGGGTATGGGCATAGCATTCGACTACGTGTTTTAAATCTACTTCATTTTCCAATGCTACTTCATCATTTTTTTTAACAAAGAAAGCCATTTGGTTGACTTCATCGAGGCCTATGGCATAATCACCACATTGTTCCACAGTTGAAATCTGGCATTGGCGATTTTGAGCCATTTGGTTTAAAGTGTTTATAACGTGTTTTTTCTTTTTATTGCTTCCTACTTGTACGGCTACAAAAGGGAATATACATATACTAACTATGATGGAACCCAATAGGGTACTTGCTACATCCATTTTTTATAAAATTTAAATTTGAAATAAGTTGAATATGGTCTTGTTGTTAAAGACCGCTAAATTTTTTAAAAATGGGATGCATTACCAATGGTAATGAAAGGGGAAAATGATTTGTGAAACCCCAAGAAAAATTTGAGGCTCTTCATTATGTAGTGTAAAGGTACTACTGCAAGCAGGGGTATAATTCTGTAAATGAAATGGCAAATACCCAAAATAATGGGAAGAATCGGTATCAAAAATGACCTCTAAATCTGTTCCAAAAGTGGGAGCATATTCAAGAGGTTCAGAATGATTAAGGATACAATTATCATTTGTGGATACATCAGCCTTGTTCCCGTGGTTCAATTGGAATTCAGAAGACAAGCTTTCACAAGCTATTTCCTTGTTTAATGAAAACCCAACAAGCGAGAGAAAAAAGAAAAATCCAAAAATGTAAACTAACTTTTTCACAGAACAAATGTACATGATATTCATGTTAAGTTTTTGCAAAAAATAGGGGTCATGGGCATTTTTTTTCAAAAAATCTTCTTGAAATGATTCCAAATTAAAGCATTAGAAGATTAAGAAAACGTTATAGTTATCAATAAGTTAACTCTTATTTTAAAGACTTAATATGACTTTTTTCATGTTTATTTTTACATATGTCGTATACCTTTGATATGTAATTAAACAAGTAATGCCGTTTAAGTCACGGGAAGAGCTTGTAACCTGGGAATTATTAAGGGTAAATTTTGTATTTGACACTTAGATCGTTCTCAGCAACTAGATGAGATTATAATTAGTAACAATAAAAAATTAAGAAAATGGGAACTTTAGTAGAAGCCGAAAGAAACCTAGAAAAATATGGTTTGAAAGACACGGTAGTTCATTGGAATTTAAGCCCTGAATCCCTTCAAAAAATAACCGTTGAAAAAGGGATGGGGCAGGAAACTGCAAATGGCACCCTAGCCGTTAATACAGGAAAATTTACAGGGCGTTCACCTCAAGATAGATTTTTGGTACAAGACGAGTATACCAAAGATAAAATCTGGTGGGGAAAAATAAACAAACCTATTTCTCCTGAGAATTTCAACAAATTAAAAGACGAAGTCGTTGAATACCTTTCTGGTAAAGAAATCTATGCTAGAGATGGGTATGTGTGTGCCGATCCAGAGTACAAATTAAATGTTAGAACTGTTACAGAATTTCCTTGGTCAAACTTGTTTGTCAACAACATGTTTTTAAGACTTTCTGAAGAAGAACTTGAAACATTTGAGGAAGATTGGTTGGTGCTTTGTGCTCCTGGCTACGTAGCTCCAGATCCAGAGGCTGTTGGATTAAGACAAGGAAACTTCTCAATTATCAATTTTACAGATAAAATTGCATTAGTTGGAGGTTCAGCCTATACTGGTGAGATGAAAAAAGGAATATTTACAGCCTTGAACTTGATTCTTCCAGTAGAAAGAAACGTATTGCCTATGCACTGTTCTGCTAATGTGGGTGAAGAAGGTGATACAGCCATTTTCTTCGGATTATCTGGAACAGGAAAAACAACCCTTTCTGCAGACCCTAACAGAAAATTGATTGGTGATGATGAACATGGTTGGACAGCCAACAACTCAATCTTCAATTTTGAAGGAGGTTGTTATGCCAAAGTTATTGACTTAACAGAAGAAAAAGAACCAGATATCTTCAGAGCAATCAGACCTGGAGCTTTACTTGAGAATGTTATCATAAATAATGGAGAAGTAGACTTTGAAGACAGCACCATTACTCAAAATACACGTGTAAGTTATCCAATCGAACATATAGATAACATTCAAGTTCCTTCTTATGCTGATAATCCTAAGAACATATTCTTCTTGACTTGTGATGCTTTTGGTGTGTTGCCTCCAGTATCTAAATTGACTCCTGGTCAAGCAGCTTATCACTTTATCTCTGGTTATACCGCTAAAGTAGCTGGTACTGAAGCTGGAATTACTGAGCCTGTACCTTCATTCTCTGCTTGTTTTGGAGCACCATTCATGCCATTGCACCCTACTGCATACGCTGAAATGTTAAGCGCTAAAATGCAAGAAGCAGGCGTAAATGTTTGGTTGATCAACACTGGATGGAGCGGTGGCCCTTATGGAGTTGGTTCTAGAATCAAGTTGAAATATACAAGAGCTATGATTTCTGCCATCCTTAATGGAGAATTAGATAATGTAGACTTCGAACAACATCCAATTTTCGGATTGTTCATGCCGAAGTATTGCCCAGGAGTTCCAACTGAAATTTTGGATCCGATGAATACTTGGTTGCAAAAAGGAGCTTACATCAGTAAAGCAATTGGATTAGCACATTCATTCCATTTGAATTTTGAAAAATTTGCTAGTCAAGCTTCCGCACAAATTATGGAAGGTGGACCGCTTATTGATGAACACCATCAATTAGCTGACACGATATAAAACAATTTTTAGTTATTAATTATTGAAGTGCCTGCCTAATCTTCAGATTTTGGAAAACTTACTGAAGATTTAGGCAGGTTTTTATTTTTACACCTGGAGGTTAGAATATAATGCCTAAATGGGGAGTTCCAAAACTGGAATCCGTCAGAGTTAAATAAAAAATAAAGCGATTTTAATCCAGTTTATCTACAAGCTTACTGAATACCTTTTTGGTTTCTTTCCCTTCATATAAAACGGCATATACGGCATCAATGATAGGAAGTCTGGTTTTCTTTTTATTATTTTCATTGAGAAGATGAGCGCTTTTGGTCGCATAATAACCTTCGGCTACCATATTCATTTCCATCATGGCACTTTTTACAGTATAACCTTTCCCAATCATGTTTCCAAACATGCGGTTTCTGGAAAAAGTAGAATAGCCGGTTACCAATAAATCCCCTAAGTAAGCTGAGTTATTGATGTTTCGTTTCATCTTGTGCATTTTCTTGATAAAACGTTTCATTTCCCTAATGGCATTACTCATCAAAACACTCTGGAAATTGTCTCCATATCCCAGGCCATGAGCAATACCAGCAGCAATAGCATAAATGTTTTTTAGCATGACAGCATATTCTAATCCTATGACATCATCACTGATTTTGGTTTTGATGTATTCGCTAGAAAGTTTACTGGCAATTTCTTTGGCTTTTTTTGAATCGGCACAGGAAATGGTCAAATAAGAAAGACGCTCTAGAGCAACCTCTTCAGCATGACACGGTCCAGCAATAACAGCAATGTTTTCAAAAGGAATGTGATAGATATCGTGAAAATGTTCACCAACCAACAAACCAGATTCAGGAATAATTCCCTTAACGGCAGAAACAATCGTTTTATTGGAAATATCCACCGTTAGTTTTTCAAGTTCAGACTGCATAAAAGCAGAAGGGACTACAAAGATAAGAACATCGGCATAGGTAGCCATTTCATTGATGTCATTGCTTAATTTCAGCATGGAAACATCAAATTCTACAGAGCTTAAATAACTGGGATTATGCTCTTCCTTCAGTAAGTGTTCTTTGATATAAACACTTCTCATATACCATCCAACTTCATTTAAATTTTCGCACAACATTTTTACAATGGCTGTTGCCCAACTGCCTGCCCCAAAAACGGCATATTTAAGTGGTTTTTCCATAAAAGGATTTCAAATATCAATAACTTAATCAAAAGTACATAAAATTAAAGTGTTTAAAAAAGCAGAACAGCAAGGAGTAGGTTTTTTATGAATATTCTAATGGAAAGAGGGTTTGGGTGTAATTATGGAGTGCGTTTTTGAGAGAACTTTTTCTAGCTGAAAAATAAGTTGGTAATTTGTCTTTTGATCCTTTGTATATCGTTTATAATAAGTATTTTTAAAGGGTCAAATACATTCATTTCAATCCAATAAGTTGACTTATTTAAACTTCAAAACATCCCTAGTTAAGCTATTCGTCATTGCTTTTATTTTGCTATTGAATTCCTGTAAAGAAAAAGCAACTTATGAACCAGTTACTGAAGATACCGTGTTTTTATCAACCAAAGAACTTCCAGATAGTTTGTTTGTTGGCGACAGCAATTGTAAAACGTGTCATCAAAAAGAATATGCAGACTGGCAAGGATCACATCATGATAAGGCTATGGAATTGGCTAATGCTAAATCGGTTTTGGCACCTTTTGAAGGAGAAGAGTTCACGAGTTTTGAGGTCACTTCACGGTTTTATAAAAAGGACGGTGACTTTTACGTGAATACCGAAGGCCCAGAAGGCACTTATGAAGATTACAAGATCATTTACACTTTTGGAGTAACGCCTTTACAGCAATATATCGTCCAGTTTCCCGATGGGAAGTTTCAATGCCTGAGTACGGCTTGGGATACTGAAAAAGAAGTATGGTTTAATTTATATCCAGACTTTAAAGTAGTGCATTCTGAATGGTTGCATTGGAGCAATAAGGGACTTAATTGGAACACCATGTGCTCGGATTGTCATTCAACCAATGTGAAGAAGAATTATCATTTGCAAACAGATAGTTATAATACCCAATACGCCCTTATTAATGTGAGCTGTGAAGCTTGTCACGGACCAGGTAGGGAACACGTTGAAGAGGCTAGTCGTCTAGGGGACAAATACAAGCCAAAAGGAAATATGCGTATGACTTTGTCAACGCCACCAAAACAGTTGGTTGATGAATGTGCAAGATGTCATATGAGAAGGGAACAATTTACCAATTCCTTTAATTATGAAGGAACCATGTTAGATCATTATTTTCCGCAATTGTTAGAAGAGCCTTTCTACTTCCCAGATGGCCAAATTTTGGATGAGGATTATGTCTATGCCTCATTTACCCAAAGTAAAATGTATAAAAACAATATTGCGTGTAATAATTGTCATAATTCACACTCCTTAGAGTTGAAGTTTGAAGGTAACATGTTATGCGCCCAATGTCATGCAGCGGCAACTTATGATTCGCCATTACATCACAAACACGAAACCAATACAGAAGGTTCCAAATGTATCAATTGCCATATGACAGGAAGGTTTTATATGGGAAATGATTTTAGAAGAGATCATAGTTTTAGAGTCCCTAGACCTGACCAGAGTTTAAAATATGGAACGCCAAATGCCTGTGTGGATTGCCATACTGATAAGGACAACGAATGGGCTTGGAAAGAGTTTCAAAATTTATATGGGGAAGTGGATTCCATCCATTTTTCAGACAAATTGATTCCAGGTGTTTTGGGTCATGCTAATGCAGAGCATGGATTGTTGGATTTGATTAAAGACACCTCTGAGAATGAATTGGTGCGAGCCTCGGCAGTTAAAGCCTTAGGGCATTATGAGTTGGACCCTTTAATCAGAGAGTATTTAAATTGGCTGAATGATGCTTCACCCATGGTACGTGGGGCAACGTTAGATGTGTTGAGCAACATCAATAATGCAGACTATGCCAATTATTTCTTGCCGTTGTTGAATGATAAGAAAAGATCGGTAAGGGTTAAGGCGTTTTATGCTTTGGCCACCTTAGATGCGTCACAAGTCCCTGCAGAATATTTAGAGAGCTATAAAAAGGTGGAAGAAGAATTTTTTGGATACCTAGATGTGACTTCAGATTTTGTGGGCGGGTTGGCCAAAAGGGCTAATTACAATATTAAGAAGGGAAACATTCAGGAAGCTATTTCCTATTATGAGAAAGCCATTGAAGTAGATAATTTGGATAACCGTTTAAGATATACCTTAGCCAATTTATACTACAACGTTCAAGCATATGAGAAGGCTGAACAAACATTTAGGGCCATCACAGAACGGGAGCCCGATTTCGGGCCTACCTATTATTCGCTAGCGCTTTTGTATGCTGAGTTGGGTAGAACGGATGATGCCATAAGGGAGATGAATACCGCGATTATAAAAATGCCAGAGAACATTAGAACCTATTACAATTTGAGCTTGCTTTTTGACCAAAAGGGAGATAAGGGAAATGCTGAAACAACGCTTATAAAAGGGTTAAAAATGGATCCTAACAATGCAGATTTATTGTATGCCCTAGCATTTCATTATTCAAAATATAAGGAAATGAACAAGGCTTTAAACATTGCCGAAAAGCTCATGCGCCTATATCCCAATAATCCGCAATATTCTAACTTTTACAGGCAATTACAAAGCAATTAACGGGTTCATGGTTTAGATTAAACCAACCTTGAAATAGCCTTCTTAAATCTCCGGTAAGGTTTTTTGGCACGTAATTTGGTTTCTTTTAAGAGTAGAACTTTTAAAAGCGAAGGATTATGAAAAAAATAAAACTACTTTTTGTTGCAGCCTTCTTGATGTTGTTTGCAACTTCTTGCCATCATGAAGAGATTATTGTAGAATATCAACCAGGTCCTTCACAGAATGCTTCCTTGGAGCAATTGTTGAGGTCTTATGAACTTTGGTATGTCGATATCAATCAAACTGTGGGGTATGGTGAAACACCTTTTTTACAAATAGCCTTTACGTTATCATTTAGAGATGGTGTCTTGTTTGCTAATAATAATTTGGTTGGCTTTGGAAGCCAAGGTAACGGATTTGGAATACCAGTTGGGGACTATGAGACAAGCCAGATGATTTTGGATGTATATCACGATATTGATGGTTTTCAGACCTATGATGTTTACCAAATAGATAGCAATACCATTGAATTGTATAACCCTAATAATGACACATCCTATTTTTTAAATGGGTATCAAAGAAGCAACTTCGATTACAATTTTATCTTCTATGATAACATCCATTATTTTCTGCAAGAGTATGAGGCTTGGGAAAAGACTTATACCAGTAACTATGGTGCTATTAATGAATTTGACAACGAGAATTTTCTTCAGTTTTTAGCTGGAGGTAACGATAGCACTTTTAGAAGCTCTCAGGATCCTGTGGGATCCAACCCAAATTATTTGTATTGGGACTATACTGGAGTTTATGGAGTAGGCGATGTTTCCAACAACATGTACCTTAAAAAGCTTGTCTTGGATTATGATTATTTTGCCAATGAATATTTTGATTTGAGTGTACTTAATGATCAAACCATTGAGTTGTACCACCCAGCATCAGGAACCGTTTACGAATTTAAAGGAAGAGGGTACATTCAATATATGAAATCGGCAGAAGGCAAACAGACCAAAGAGCCTAAACAAAGAAAACGAACCTCTAAAATGAAGGACAACCCAAGGACTTCTTCAAGGGTTTAAATGCTGATACATATAATTATTTGAAAACCCAGATCATAAGGTCTGGGTTTTGTGTAATATAAAAGGTTAAATAAATGTTTAAATAGCTGGTTTTAATTGGATTTGGATTAAAATTTAAGGAATTTAGTATCTAACATTAACACTAAATTTTAAAACTATGGGATTATTTTCATTTATAAAAGAGGCAGGAGCCAAGGTATTTGGAACAAGTAAACCAGCTGTTGATGATGCCGCTGATGCTGCTGCAGCCAAAAAAAGGGTTGAAGAAGCCGCCGCTAGTCAGCTAGAGGAAACCATTCAAGACCTATCACTTCAGGTTGATGGTTTAAAAATTGATATTTCTGGGGATACTGCCACCATTACTGGTGCGGCCTATGATCAAAAAACAAAGGAAAAAGTAGTGCTTGTAGTGGGGAATACCAGTGGTATTGCTGTGGTAGATGATCAAATGACGGTCACCAATCCAGAGCCAGAAGCGCAATTTTATACAGTTGAAAAAGGAGATACGCTAAGTAAAATAGCTAAAGAATATTATGGGAATGCCATGAAATACCCTGTTATATTTGAGGCCAATAAACCTATGCTGAAAGATGCCAATTTAATCTATCCAGGACAAGTGTTACGTATTCCAGCTTTAGATTAGAGATCTTTTTAAATAAACTAAAAAGCCCAATCAAAATGATTGGGCTTTAATATTTTTAGGAGTTGAAAGTAACACTCAAGGAAATGGGAACCGCCTTTAAGGCCTTAGATACAGGGCATCCGACTTTGGCTTTTTCAGCTAGTTCTTTAAACTGACTTTCGTCCATATTGGGTACCTTACCTTTTAGATCCAAATTAATTTGTGTAAAGGCATAACCTTCATCTTGCTGTTCCATGGTAATGGTGGCATCCACATCCAGTTCGTCTGCGACAAATCCAGCCTCCTGAATTTGAAAACTTAGAGCCATGGCAAAGCATCCCGCATGTGCTGCTGCAATCAATTCTTCAGGATTGGTTCCTGCCTTTCCATCTTCATTCTCAAAGCGTGCTTTGGTACTGTATGGGGTTTTGTTTAAAACATGACTTGGACCTGTCAAATATCCGCTTCCATCTATTCCTTTGCCTTTCCAAATGGCATTTGCTTTTCTCTTCATTTTTAGTATTAGTTTAATGGTTATTCACTAAAGTTAAAGCAATGAGTAGACAATGCTAGTTAAAGAAGTTTTAAAGTTTAGATTTAGATGAAATAGTATGGTCATAGATATTTTATGTCCTATTCCTCTTTTTTATTCTTTCAATTCCAAAGTGATACAAACAGATAATTGTCAAAACGACTATGATTTTTCCTAATAAACCGGCAATTAAATACCCTGTTTCCATTTCAAATGGACTATTCAGCGTCCAGCTACTCGGAAGATAGTCTCGATGCAGTGAGGTCACAAGAATTACGAAACGCTCGAATGTAACAACAAACAAGAGGCCGATAATGACTCGAAAAATTAAGTATTTATTGATAAATTTTATTCGATATGCTTGGGTAAGTAAGAACCAAAATATGGGTTGTGCCCAAATGGCGAAAGCATATTTTCCTGTCAACCTGTTGTGGTAGTCGTCTTTTTCAATACCATGTTGCAATTCCAAATAGTAAATCCAAATGTCAAGTAACCATAAAGCAAACCAAACAAATCCGAGGTAAATGATTAATTGTACGGCGCTATTATCAAATTTGGGAAGGAAGGTTTGATCCTTCATGAAAGTTTTCAAAAGAAAGTAGAGGATGGAATAAAACCCAAACCCAACAAAGAGATCGATCCGTATAAAGTCGGTAATAAATCTTATAATGTCTCCCATGGCTTAGGCTTTTACTACATGAGTAAATTGAGGGGTTAATTTAAATTTAAAACGACAATTATTGAAATTCCAATTAGAGCGATTAGTAAGGAGAGAAAATTCATTTTCAATTTCTCGCTTTTATCAATTCCATAGACTAGAGTACAATTTTCTCTGCTATTCATTAATCCAATACATACTAGTAATACTATAAATATCCCTGAAATAATTACAATACTTCCTTCTCTATCAATACTAGAAGTGAAAATGGCATAAATGAATAGTATAATCCAGAAAAAGTAAGTAGATAAAATAAGTGACCAACCAATTTTATTATCCAAGAAAATTCCAATAAAGGGAATTAGCAAAATTAGAGAAGACCTTAAAATGGTAGTGGTAAATATTATTTTTAAACACCCAATAATTCCGCCTGGATCATCTATCGAATAATAGTACTCTAATAATTGATTGATATCACGTATAAATATAATGATGGCAATGATGAAGATAGGAGCTTTTATAAAAAAATAGAGTCTTGGCTTATTTGTTTCTTCCAAAAGGTTTAAATTTTTGAATACTACCTATAAAAATTCATTTCGTCCACATAGTTCCAAACATGTTCTGGTAACAGGGGTCTTATGTTCTTGCCATCTTTTATGGCCTTACGGATAAACGTGGAGGAAATCTCCATGATTGGAGCCTCTACAAACGTCACCTTGTCGTGCTGGTGGAATTGGGTTTCTATGTGCCCCTCAGAGATTCTGGGATATACATAAACTTGGTAGTTTTCCAAAATCACCTCATAGTTTTTCCATTTGTGGAACCCTTTTAAATTGTCTTCGCCCATGATCAGACAGAAATTGTAATTGGGATATTTTTCCTCCAAGTGGATTAAGGTATTGATGGTATAATTGGGCTGCGGCAAGTGAAACTCAATATCCGAAGGTTTAAGGTGGGGGTAATCCTGTGTGGCCCTGTAAACCATTTCAAAGCGGTGGTGGTTATCAAGCAGGGTACTTTTTTTCTTAAAAGGGCTGTGGGGAGTCACCACAAACCACACCTGATCTAGATCGCTAAACTCGGCCATGTGGTTGGCAATCACCAAATGCCCCACGTGTATGGGGTTAAAGGTCCCAAAATACAACCCTATTTTCATACTTAGTTATTGATGAAGTTTTCTACCAACATCTCGGCCTCGTGTAGTGCTTTATCGAGATTGTCATTTTCAATAATGACATCAAACAAAGGCGCTGTTGCCAATTCAGCGCTGGCTTTGGCAACCCGCATGTTTATTTTGTCTTCGCTTTCTGTCTTTCTCTTTTTCAGTCTTATTTTTAACTCGTCAATACTGGGAGGTTTTACAAATATGGCCAAGGTTTCTTGGGGATATTTACGTTTGATTCGCAAACCACCAGACACGTCAATGTCAAAAATAACATGCTTTCCGTGGGACCAAATCCTTGTAACTTCAGATTTTAAAGTGCCGTAAAAATTATCGCGGTAGACTTCTTCCCACTCCAGAAACTCTTCATTTTTTATCTTTTTCTTAAATTCTTCAGCAGATAAAAAATAATAGTCCTTACCGTCCTTTTCTGTACCTCTTGGTTCTCTAGAGGTAGCCGAAATAGAAAACTCCAAGTTCAGTTTGTCTAAGCCTAATAAGTGTCTTACTATGGTTGTTTTTCCAGAGCCCGATGGGGCAGAGAATACAATAAGTTTTCCTTTATTCATATAGTTCGTCTTCTAGTGGGAGGTTGCCAATTGTCATGCGCAACGATTTCCCTTTCTTTTTTAATTTTATTGGAAATTCCTTTCCTTTTTTAAGTCCCCAATCATCTAATAAGTCTGTGTTTAAAAATAAAATGGAGACAGACAAATTTGAGTCGTTTTTAAGATTCAATAGCCATTCCAAATCTTCTTCAAAGTACTTTTGAGATTGTCTATATTTATTCCAAGTTTGAAAAATGTAATAATCAGATTTTGGTAGCGATGATAGTTCTACCGGTTCTCCTTTTTCATTTTCCAATTTGCTTAAAAAGTTCTTGAAGTTGATCTGGGAATCAGAAGGGCAAGGACTGTAATTGGTTTCAAATTCCTGAAAAGCACTTGTCAATTGAACTCCAGAACATTCTTCGCTACCTTGATAGCAATACTT
This sequence comes from Mangrovimonas sp. ST2L15, assembly GCF_001280515.1. Classification (GTDB taxonomy): domain Bacteria; phylum Bacteroidota; class Bacteroidia; order Flavobacteriales; family Flavobacteriaceae; genus Mangrovimonas; species Mangrovimonas futianensis. Next base: position 637,565 of record NZ_LBIQ01000030.1, read on the forward strand.
TTCACCTGTTTGACCATTGAAAAGCAGGATGTCAGAGTTAAACCCAAATATAAAATTCTTATAGATGGAAATACTATCTTTTACCTTATCAATCTTCATGAAGTAAGTTTGTTGTGTAGGGTCTGATTCATTTAAATAGGCCAGAACACTTTCCTTACTCTCTACTTTTGGATTTTTAAATCCTATGGCTTTCCTGACAACAGTGACGCAGGAAGTTATAATAAATAGAGAAATGAAAAATCCAATGAAAAGAAGGCGAGACAATCTCATAATACGTTAAGTAACTGCTCTTTTATCTTTTCAAGTTCGTCTTTCATTTGCACTACCAATTTTTGCATAGGTGCATAGTTGCTTTTAGAACCTATGGTATTGATCTCCCGGCCTATTTCCTGAGCAATGAATCCCAGTTTTTTACCATTGGAGTCTTGAGAATTGAGAGAGTTTACAAAGTAATCCAGGTGGTTTTTTAAGCGGACTTTCTCTTCGTTAATGTCAAATTTCTCTATGTAATAAACCAATTCCTGTTCAAAACGGTTTTCATCAACCTTCTCTTTGATGTCGGCAATACCTTTTCTTAGGCGTTCGCGCACCCCTTCAATCCTCTCGGGATCCATGTCAATTACTTCGGTTAAAAGTTGGTCTATATTAGCGATGCGCTGTTTAAAGTCTGCTTCAAGGGCTTTTCCTTCGTCCAGTCTATAGGTAGCAATGGCTTTTAAGGCATCTTGGGTACCCTTTAAGATGGTTTTCCATTCTTGCTCATCCATTTCGTCACGTTCGGTATTCAAGGCATCTGGGAAGCGAACAGCCATTTTTAAAAGTTCGGTTTCGTCACCATTGACTACCTCTCTCAGTTGATGAATGTATTCCTTAACAACCGGAAGGTTTACCGTAGTGCTAGTAGTTTCACCAGTCAGTTCCACATAGATGGAAAAATCAATTTTCCCTCTTTCTAACTTTTGGGCAATCATTTTCCTGAGTTCCAGTTCCTTTTCCCTGTATGCAGAAGGCATTCTGGCATTCAAATCAAGGTTCTTGCTGTTAAGTGATTTAATTTCAATGGAAATTTTTTTTGTAGGCAGCTGCAACACAGTCTTACCATATCCAGTCATGGAATGTATCATAAACTATCATCTAAAGTTGTACAAAGTTAAGGAAATCCAAAGGTTTAGAAAACAACGAATTTATATTATGCATGCACAATATATTTTTGGTATTTTTACGGCTTTAAAATTTGAAACAGATGTTTGTAAAAGAATTTGAAATACGCTGGAGTGATGTAGATGCTAATCGCCATTTGGCCAATAGCGCCTATACCAATTTTATGAGTCATACCCGTATGGCCTTTTTGATAGAAAAGGGATTTACAATGAAGGAATTGGCTAAGTTCAATTTAGGTCCCGTGGTATTTTATGAGCATATGTATTATTTTAAGGAAACCTTTATGGGGCAGGCTATAAAAGTGAGTTTACAAGTGTCGGGCTTGAGCGAGGATGGCAAATTCTTTAAGTTTGACCATAATTTCTATAACCAAAAAGGTGAAAACCTAGCCCACTGTGAAATGTTAGGTGGCTGGATGGATTTAGGTGCTAGAAAATTAACCTCCTTACCTGAGGAGTTGTTGGATATCGCCCACGAGTTTCCCAAGGCTCCCCATTATCATACCATTACCAAGGAAGATACCAGAAAACACAGTAAGACACCGGTTAATTTGGAGTAGTCAATTTTGGCTTGGGCCGTCTGGTAACCAAATAAACCCCAGAGAAAATAAGAACTGACGCCACAATTTTGACTGAATTAACATGGTCACTTCCCATAATCACTGCAAATATTCCCGCTACAACTGGTTGTATGTATAAGAAGATACTTACTGTTGAGGCCTTTAAATGCTGAAGCGCTAAAGGATTCAAAAGATAGGTCCCAAAGGTGGCTGCAATGACCACAAAGAGCACCGATAACCAGATATAGGGTGTGAATAGATGCCATTCTACCGCAGCAAGCTCTGAATATCCAAAAGGTAGAACCATAATGCTTCCAAAGAGAAACAACCATCTTATAAAAGTAAACGGATGGTATTTGGTAGCAAGTTTTTTTAGAAGGATGAGGTAGATGCTATAGGAAACGGCATTGATGAAAACTAGAAAATTACCTAGCATGATATCATCTCCAGACTGGGTGCTTCTGCCGTAAACTGATAAAATAATGGCTCCCGAAAAACCCAAAAGAATTCCCAACATCTTTAACAAAGTAATGCGCTCTTTTAGGAAGATGCTTGAAAATACCAGCACCACAATAGGAACAACCGTCATAATCACAGAGGCGTGAATGGGTGTTGTGTATTCTAGACCTTTAAAAAAGGTGAGCATGTTTAAGACCAGACCAAAAAAAGCAGCCACGATAAACCGAACAAAATCTTGGGATTCTATTTTCTCTCGAGGCGTAAATAGACTCAACAACCAAAACATGCATGTGGCGCCTAGGACTCTCAAAAGAATAAATCCAAAAGGTCTCACGTGACCTGCATCAATCACATCATTGGCAAAGGTGAAAGTAAGTCCATAAATTACCTGGACCATAAACACGGCAATAATGGAAAGGATTCTGATTTTATTCATTGACCGCCTGCTTCGCTTGTTCAACAACCTTAGCTGTGTTGCCAATAAAAATTTGGTCATTGATAATGATCACGGGCCGTTTTAAAAAAGTGTAATGTTCAAGAATATAATGTTTGTAATCCTTTTCAGTTAAATCTTGGTTTTTCAAGTCCATCTCTTTGTACAATTTGGCCCTTTTGCTGAAAAGAGCTTCATAGCTTCCAGAAAGTTCTGCCATCTCCTCAATTTGCTTTACAGTGATAGGTTCTGTTTTAATGTCTTGATATATAAAGTCTGAAGGTAGGTTCAAATCTTTGATAATTCTTAAACACGTATTGCAGGATTTAAGGAAATATACTTTTTTCATGAGATAGCATTCAAAATTTAACGTTGCAAAATAAAGGCTTTTAGTCAACAAACAAGTATCTTTAGCACTATAAAAATGAATGGTATGGATTTTATTTTTGAGGTACTCCCTAAGTCAAGACTGTTTTTTGAAAAGGTATTAAATGAAACATCTTTAGACGATTTAAACAAGATTCCTGACGGGTTTAATAACAATATTATTTGGAATATTGCACATGTTGTGGTTACCGAACAGCTATTGGCGTATAAGTTAAGTGGGTTAGAGCCTAATGTAAGTGCAGATATGATTCAAACCTATATGAAAGGGACAAAGCCGCAAGGAAGCGTAAGCCAAGAGTTTGTAGATGAGTTAAAGACTTTGTTGTTTTCTACCATAGAAAAAACCGAGCAAGATTATAAAGATATGTATTTTACCAATTTTCATGAATACACAGTTTCAACTACGGGGAATACTTTGAAAACCCTTGATGATGCCCTTCGGTTTATATTGTTTCATGAAGGCCTGCATTCAGGCTATGTCATGGCTTTGATGAGAGCGTTAAAAAGCTAAAAAAGACTTTACTTCTTCATAAGGAATCCGAAATTCAATCATTCCAGTTGCATAGGGACCTATCTCGTAAGGGTTGTATAAGAAGATGACTCCTTGGTCATCAAAACCCATATTTTCTGGCATGACAAAACTGGTATCCTCAAAAAGGATTTTATCGGTTTCTATGACTTCCTTTTGAAAATAAGCCTCGGCCACTTTTTTAAAATTCTCTTGGTCTGAAATTAATTCGTTTTGCTCCATAGGCCTGCCGGTTTGTGGGTCAAAATTGAAAAATGTGATGGAGGACATGCCATGTGCACCACCTGTGAAGACATAACTATCTACAGATATGCAAATCAAGGTTGGGCTTTGATAGCTAATTTCACCCTCTATGTCGGCTTCCCATTTCATTGGAGAGTCAGGAAAATCAGTGATGAAGGTAGCATATTCATTATTGAAATCTGAGATACTTTCTTTAACTGGCATGGTGTAGACTTGATCAGGATCGCCAATATGAAGTATGATAGAAACAAAGGTTTCTAAAGTTTGATTAATTTGTAAGGAGGCTTCATCATCACCTTCAGCAAAAGGTATTTTTATAGTCACATAGCTGGGATCATCAACAGATTCGGATATTTCCGAAAAGACTACTGAAGAATTTTCATTTTTACAAGAAAAAACAAGAATAACAAGAAGGGCAATTGTAAGGGCTTTGAATTTCATAAAAGGTAGTTAAATTCAATCTTAAAGATAGCCATTTGCATTTGAATAGATGGGTAGAAAGCCTAACTTTGTCAAAATTTTTTAGCATGAAATTCAATACAAAAACCATACATGGAGGACAAAAACATGACCCAGCTTATGGCGCAGTGATGCCTCCCATTTACCAAACATCAACTTATGCCCAAAGTACGCCTGGTGGACACAAAGGGTTTGAATATTCCAGAACACATAACCCAACTAGACAGGCTTTGGAGAATGCCTTAGCAAGTATAGAAAATGGAACTCACGGATTAGCTTTTGGCTCGGGTTTGGCAGCTATTGATGCCGTTATGAAATTATTAAAGCCTGGAGATGAGGTGATATCCACCAACGATTTATACGGAGGATCTTATAGGTTGTTTACGAAAATATTTCAAGACTTCGGAATCAAGTTTCATTTTGTGGGTATGCAGGATGTGTCAAAGATTGAAGATTATATCAATGAAAATACCAAATTGGTTTGGGTAGAAACTCCTACCAATCCGATGATGAACATTATTGATATTAAAGGGGTTTCTGAAATAGCCAAAAAGCACAAGTTGTTGTTGGCTGTAGATAATACGTTTGCTACCCCTTACCTTCAACAGCCTTTAGATTTAGGTGCAGATATCGTTATGCATTCTGCAACTAAGTATTTGGGCGGACATAGTGATGTGGTTATGGGTGCTTTGGTCGTTAAAGATGAAGAATTAGCAGACCGATTGTATTTTGTTCAAAATGCCAGTGGTGCTGTTTGTGGGCCACAAGATAGCTTTTTGGTTTTAAGAGGTATCAAAACCCTTCATGTTAGAATGCAACGTCATTGTGAAAATGGGAAAAAGGTCGCTGAGTTTTTGGAAAGTCATCCAAAGGTGGAAAAAGTATACTGGCCAGGATTTGAATTCCATCCTAATCATGAGGTGGCTAAAAGCCAAATGAGTGATTTTGGGGGAATGATTTCATTTACCACAAAGGGGAATAATTATGAAGAAGCCATTAAAACAGTAGAAAACCTTAAAGTATTTACATTAGCTGAATCTTTGGGAGGGGTAGAATCCTTAGCTGGTCATCCCGCAAGTATGACACATGCTAGTATCCCTAAAGAGGAGCGTGAGAAAACAGGAGTGGTCGATTCCTTGATTAGACTAAGTGTGGGAATTGAAGATGCTGATGATTTGATAGAAGATTTGAACCAGGCCTTAGGGTAAAACCGTTAAGTAATAAAACAAAAAGAGCCACATCATAGTGGCTCTTTTTATTTATGTATAACTTTTTTTAATCCAAATAGTAAATATAACCAAAGTTCAACCAAAGCAACCAGTCGTTATATTTGTTGTAGCTCAATTTATGGTTAAGGCCATCAATCCAATCACTACCATAATACTGCCAGCGCATATCAAGCATTAAGTCAGATAATTTGGTAAGTTTGTATCTAACACCCACACTGGTAACAAGCGACCAAGTTGAGCCTGAGTCTAAATTAAGAGGGTAGTAATCAGGAGGATCGGAAGCGTCCCACCATCCAAAATCATCATCTAAATCAAACCCACCATATATATTGGCAGGATCCATAACATTTCCGGTACCAAAAGTTGTCCAGGAGTCTGGGTGGTAATTCACGTAATGAATACCCAAACTAACAAAGGGGGCAAAACGATAACTAAAAGCTTGAAAGGAACGAATGCTCAAAGGGAAGTATTCCAATTGCATCCCGATATCAAAATTTTGAGCCTCACCTTTATGTGGTTTTAACCTCGGTGCATTGGCATAAGTACCAAAATGATCCAAGGGTGTATAATTCCAGGAAATTTCACTTCTTAACTTAAAATGATCATTGAAATAAGTATCTGTAGAATAACAATTACACTCTGCACTATAGGAAAAGTTGATGTAGTGAATGATACCTATTCCTATTCCCGTATTTCCAAAGTTGGTTTCTTCGTTATTTCTAATTCCGTAATCTGAACGGAACTGAACAGGACCTATAATGGCTCCAATTTCATGCGAAAAGCCTAACTGGGAAAAGCTAACCTGAACACTGAAAAGTAGGAAAAGTAGGGCTAATGGTAATCTCTTATAGGACATAGTTCGCGTTAAGTCAGTAGTATAAGTGATTCACAAATATATGAAATGCTTGGTATCCACCAAATTAAAAAACTTACTGAAAACCATATAGATAACAGATGCCTTAAATTTGCATTAAAAAATTGTGAAAATTTAAAAAAATCACCGTTTAAATTTAAGATAACGTATATTTGCACCCGTTAAACTTAATATTATTTGATATCTTCAAAAATGGACAACAAAATTGAAGCTTTTTTAGACCTTGTTAAGCAAAGAGACTCTCACGAGCCAGAATTCTTACAAGCTGTAGAGGAAGTAGCCGAGACGGTTATTCCTTACATTGTTGAACACGATATTTATTATGGCAAAAACATTTTACTTAGAATGGTGGAACCTGAAAGAGTTATTTCTTTTAGAGTTTGTTGGGTAGATGATAAGGGAGAAATCCAAGTAAATAGAGGATATCGAGTTCAAATGAACTCTGCCATTGGGCCATATAAAGGAGGATTGCGATTCCATCCTTCAGTAAACCTTAGTATTTTGAAATTCTTGGCTTTTGAACAAGTATTCAAGAACAGTTTGACTACACTACCTATGGGAGGTGGAAAAGGAGGAAGTGATTTTGATCCTAAGGGAAAGAGTGATAATGAAATCATGAGATTCTGTCATGCTTTCATGTCGGAGTTGTTTAGACACATTGGAGCAAGTACAGATGTGCCTGCTGGTGATATTGGAGTTGGATCAAGAGAAATTGGATTCTTATTCGGAATGTATAAGAAATTAAGAAATGAATTTACGGGTGTTTTAACCGGTAAAGGACTTTCTTGGGGAGGATCTTTGATTAGACCAGAAGCTACAGGTTATGGAACGGTTTACTTTGCAGAAAGTATGCTTAAAACTAAAGGAGATAAAGTAGAAGGTAAGAATGTGGTTATATCAGGTTCTGGAAATGTGGCGCAATTTGCTGCCGAAAAGGTTCTTCAATTAGGAGGAAAAGTATTGACCATGTCTGATTCTTCTGGATATATTCTTGACGAAGAGGGTATTGATGCGGAAAAACTAAAGTTTATCATGGACTTGAAAAACGTTAAACGAGGTCGTATTAATGAATATGTTGATGCTTATCCAAATGCCAAGTTTTTCAGTGGAGAAACTCCTTGGAAAGTGGCTTGTGATATGGCATTGCCATGTGCTACCCAAAATGAACTGCATGGAGATGACGCTAAGGCTTTAGTTGATAATGGTTGTTTCTGTGTTAGTGAAGGAGCAAATATGCCATCAACAAAACAAGCGATTGAAGTTTTCCACAAGGCAAAAATTTTATTTGCTCCAGGAAAAGCATCAAATGCTGGTGGTGTAGCTACTTCTGGTCTAGAAATGACTCAAAACTCATTACGTTATAACTGGACAAGAGAAGAAGTTGATAAAAAATTAAAGGAAATCATGGAAGATATTCATAAGTCTTGTATCGAATATGGTAAAGAAGATGATGGATATATTAACTATGTTAAAGGAGCAAACATTGCCGGATTCGTTAAGGTAGCAGATGCTATGTTAGCACAAGGGATTGTTTAAATTTCACACAAACTAATTATTAAAACCTCCAATTTTGGAGGTTTTTTTATTTGATATTGTATGATTTTATCCTAATTATCGTTAGATATAAATATATTTGACGCAGTAATTTATTTATGATAAGAAAAGTCCTCTTAATTGTTTATTTATTGATAAGTGGCTTTGTTTCAGGGCAAGATTATTCTTCCCTGTGGAAAGGTCATTACTCCTATTTCAATATTCAAGATATATCTCAGGGAAATGGTAAAATTTATGCTGCAGCTGAGAATGCCATATTTTCTTATGATACGACCACATCAGAATTAGAAACCATTGATACAGTGAATGGTTTATCTGGAGAATCCATATCTGCGATTTATTATAGTGAAGCCTATATGATGTTATTGGTCGGTTATGAGAACGGTTTGATTGACATTGTCAAGGAAGATGGTAGTATATTGAGTGTAGTTGATATTCTGGACAAACCTACCATTCCTCCAAATACCAAAAGAATTAATCATTTTAAGGAAAATGAAGGGGTAGTTTATATTTCTACTGACTATGGTATATCTGTCTATGATTTGCTAGCTCTTGAATTTGGGGATACTTATTATATTGGAACTGGAGGGGCCCAAATACCAATTAAACAAACCGCTTTACAAGGTGGTTTTATATACGCTGCCTGTCAAAATAGCAACGGGTTAAAAAGAGCGCTGGCATCCAGTGATGATTTAATAGATTATCAGGAGTGGGTTAACGTCTCGGGGGGAAATTTTCTTGCAGTACAGGATATAGGTGGGCAGTTATATGCTATACGGGATAACCAAGAAGTTTCCCGAGTTCAAAACGGTTCGTTGATACCATTAACCACTTATCAAGATATGCCCCTAAGTATGAAAAGTACTTCAGAGTATTTGATCATTACCACCCAGAATGAAGTGTTTGTTTATGATGTCAATTTTAATCAATTGGCGTATGTCCATTTGAGTCTGACTGAAGCCAATTCTTTTACCTCTGCAACTGTAAAGGATGGATTTCTTTATATCGGGACAGCAAATATAGGTAAGTTAAAGTCGGCACTTACTGATGCAACCATTTTTGAGACAATTTATCCGGATGGACCTTTAAGAAATGGAGCTTTTTCAATTCAGGCTAGACAATACAATTTATGGATGACTTATGGAGATTACACTTTAAGTTATAATCCAGCTCCAGTAAGAACATTTGGAATTAGTCATTTAAATGGAGAAAGCTGGGTAAATATTCCTTATTCAGAAGCATTGGGAGCTAGAAATTTAAATAAGATGGCCATCAATCCCTTTAATATTGGACAAGTTTTTATAAGCTCTTTTTTCGATGGAATCCTAGAAATTAATGATGATATACCTACCGTTTTGTATAATGAGTCTAATAGTGGATTGGAATCTTTAATATTACCTAACAACCCAAATTATAAAAATATAAGGCAAAGCGCCTCTATTTTTGATTCGAATGGAATATTATGGACATTAACAGCCAGAGTTGCCAAACCATTAAAGTCTTATGATCCTACAACACAGCAATGGCAAGGATATTCTTTTGGCTCTCTTTTTTCTGCAGATGAAGCATTAACCGCAGAATTCGGTTATTCGGATATTGAATTAGATGCCAATGGGAATAAATGGATTGGAGGATATCGAATGGGATTAATTGGTTACAGTTCTAATGGGACACTGAAAAACATGGCTTCAGAAGAGGAAAATTTACCAAGCCCTTTTATTACTTCATTGGCAGTGGATAAGCAAAATCAAGTTTGGGTTGGGAACTATAAAGGGTTAAGAGTACTCTATAATACAACTGGTTTTTTTGATGGCTCTGTTTCTCAATTGGAATCTATTATCATCCTAGAGGATGGGGTTCCTAAAGAATTACTATATGAACAATATGTTACCGATATTGAGGTTGATGGAGCTAATAATAAATGGATAGGAACATTTTCGTCAGGATTATTTTATCTAAGTTCCAATGGTCAAGAAACCATCTATCATTTTACCAAAAAAAACTCGCCTCTTCCATCCAATAACGTGGTTGATATTTCTATTGATGAGTCCAATGGAACAGTTTACATTGCAACAGCTAATGGATTGGTGTCATTTTCTTCGGGTGGCTCTGAGACGACATCAGATTTTGAAAATTCATTCGTCTTTCCCAATCCAGTAAGGCCTGAATTTAATATGAACAATGATAAAGTAAAAATAAGAGGCTTACCTGAGAACGTCAATATTAAAATTTTGGATATTGAAGGTAACTTGGTGGCCGAGGCCAAATCAAATGTCAACATGAGATATAGAGGCTATAATCTTGAAATCGACGGAGGAACGGCGTTTTGGAATGGTAGAAATTTGGGTAATAATACAGTTGCCTCTGGGGTCTATCTTATTATGCTTTCAGATTTGGATACCTACGAAACCAAAGTACTGAAACTAATGGTGGTAAGGTAATGATTGCTAAAACCAAAGGTATTGTACTATCTTCAATCAAGTATCAGGACCATGACTTAATTGTTAGATGTTACACGGAAAAGTTCGGTACGATAAGTTTCCTTTTGAAGGGTGTGATGAAATCTAAAAGGGGGAGCAAAAATGTTGCTTTTTTTCAGCCTTTAACTCAATTGCAATTAGAAGTAAAACATCAATCGAATAGAAGCCTGCATTACATTCAAGAAGTCAAGGCGTATTATATTTATGAAACCTTACATTCCAATATTATCAAAGGCTCATTGGGAATGTTCTTGGCTGAGGTTTTAAGCAGTAGTTTGAAGGAAGAAGAACCAAACGAAAACCTATTTGCTTTTATTGAAACAGCTTTTCAATGGCTGGATCAAGAATCTCATTTTGCCAATTTTCATTTATTATTCCTTTTGAACCTAAGCAAACATCTTGGGTTTTTTCCAGATGATTACCTAAAGGAAGAACGGACCTTTTTTGATCTTCAAGAGGGAAAGTTTGACAAGGAACAACCTAAAAGAGGCATTGCTGGAACCCAGGTTGTTTTATTAAAGACTCTTATGGATTCCGATATTCAATCCATTAATTCGATTAAATTAAATGCAAGCCAACGGCAAGAATTCTTGAACACACTTTTGTTCTATTATGAATTACATCTTGAAGGATTTAGAAAACCAAAATCTTTAGATGTCTTCAACCAACTATTTCATTAAACCGATTCTCTACCTTTTTATCGCCTTTTTGGTAATTTCTTGGTCATTATTTAATGTTATCTTTGCTAAATAAGCTGAGCAACTTAGTGATGAAAGATCCAAAACCTCTTTTGAAGAAGATCCTATAAAAGTCAATAAAGATCTGCCCAAAAGATCATAAATTTCAATTTTTTCGATGGTCTTATTCTTCCCAACCGTAAAAGAAACCATTCCATTTTGAAGCTCAACAATTGTTAAGTCATTTGTGTCCAATACTGATTCTGAAGTAGACAACGCATTGGTTTGAAAAACAATTTCAAATCGGTCATTGAATTCGCCTTGTTCAGAGGAGAAAGTATAGTCTGACGAGGATAGATCATGGTAAATATTCAAGAGGTTATCTTTTAAATAAATAATGTTGGAGTTTAGAAATTGGCCTTCTATTTGTGCTAAACTTAGAGTATAAATAGTTGGTGTATAAATAGTCGTAGAAAATCCTAATGGAATTACTTCGTTTATGTCCAAGCTTAAATCAGATTTTCCTTGAATAGCAAATTTTGAGTCTATATTCTCTATAAGAGAATATAACAAGGCATTTTGACCAGTAGACATATTTCTTGGAGCATCATAATACATGCCATCGTAATCGTCGGAAGCGTTTTGAAAATAGCCAACTAAAATCTGATTAAAGGCTCCATTATCTGAACTCAAATTAATCCAAAGTCTATTATTGTTATTAGTTGTAGCTCTAAAGAACTGACTATTATTTCCAGTAACTCTCATAGCATTATTAAACACAGTTGAAGAGTAATATCCAGGTCCCGAAGTGGCGCCAGTTTTTTTTCCTATAACAAAAAAGCCTTGACCAGATGGAACGAAATCTTCAGGAATATCACTGCCATTTGATGAAGCAATGCCGCCTGAGCCATTAATCATTGCATAATCATTTTGCGAAAAGTTGAGACCTTCATTACCTGAATTTCCGGAACTAACATCTGTATCACTTGACCAGAGATATAGAACTCCTTCCAAAATGGTCGAATTGTGATTGAAAAATTCCAAAGCATCTATGGCACAAGGGTAAGGATTACCTATTAAATTCCAATTGTTATAAATTACTGTGTTATCAATATAAATGTTGACATCGATATTCCCCGTATTGAAAGCCCCCCCGTCCGATTGGGTGCCTTCAAATATATATTGGTATTGATTACCAGGGATAAAACCAATTACATTATGTGTGGCAGCATAACCACTACCAGGGACCATTTGTCCAGTAGATTGTACTACCCAATCATCGCCATTGTCATCGATATCATCCTGTCCTGTTATAAATGTATTAGAATTACCATCTTCAATAAGATCATCGTTGAATAAGGAAGCATTATATGAAAAACGTCTATTGGGGTTGGCATCAATTAATGCCGTTTCAATTTGACCATTCTCAAGGGGAGAACTCCAATAGGTATAATCATACCAATATTGTAAGGGAGCTGTAAGCTTGGACATCGTATTTTTAGCTGATGTATTGTTGAGTGTGAAGGTACCAGAGTCTTGGATTTGAACCAAACTCCCTTGAGGGGCTACATAGATTTCTCCATCAACAATAATGTCATTAACCACAGAAACGTAATATCCATTATCAATATCTAAGGAATAATTTGGATTAATTAATAAATTACATGCCACAAAACTTCCAGAAGTTGAGGTATCATAGTCTCCGTTGATGATAGCAATAGTGTTTGAAGTTGGATTGGAAGGAGACCAAGAGGAGCCATCCCAAGTCACAGAATCCAGCTCCAATAATACAGCATTAGAGGCCGTAAAGCATGTTTGGTCATCTTCTCGAATCTGACAATAAAATTGGTAATCAACCACTGGAAATATGTCTAGGATCTCCAAAATGGCAGTGTCAGAATTATTAAAGGTTGCATCATCCGTAATTTCTGTCCAACCGGAATTTCCGGGAGCTAAATAGCACCATTGATAAGCTAAGGAGTTCCCTCCACTATATCCTTCATCTGCTGCAACACTAATGGTCGCTGTATTACAGGATTGATTGATGGTAGGGCCAGAGGTGATGCTTGGGGGCACTCCAGTTGAAAAATCAAAAGTTCCAATATCTGTATAATCGACAGGAGAAAAGGAGTCCCAATCGTTGGAATTCCATGTGGTGCTGGGAGCTATAATACCCGTATTTTTTCGTCTGTAGGTGTAATTTTTGGAGGCAATCGTAAAAGAATCACCAGAGGTATCTCCCCACAAATCAATCCAAGTGGTTCCATTATATAGTCTAATATGATCGTCTTCATTGATGCCATTCACGTTACTTGATTGATCAAAACCATGTGAGGCATGGGCATCAGTTGCGTCAGATTGTCCAAAAGCAAGTACAAAAACATCACCGTTAATAATGCTTCCTGAGAGGGTGACTGAACTTGTCGCGGTACTAGCTCCATTATTGTGGATACGGATTTCATATCCAGATAAATTCACGGTTGCCCCAGTACCATTAAAAATTTCTACATAAGAGTGGTGTCCAGTTCCATGATCAGTGACCTCACTGATAAATAATTCTGTTGGAGAAATGCCCGAATTACCTTCACAACTTGATATCTGATTGTCTATCACTATAAACAATTCTGAACTTAGGCACCCCAAATCATTTGTAATTTCTAGACTTCCTGTGGTTGCTCCAGAAGGGACACTTAATTCGAGTTCAGTTGAGGAAATTACATTGACGGAGCTAATAGATACACCATTTAGAGTTGCTGTGGTTGCAGAACCAAAGTTAATTCCTGTAATATTTATGATAGTGGCTTCTGGTCCAGACATTGGTGAAATTGTAATTGGAGATGCAGCGCAATCTCCGTTTCCTTGAACTTGGAAGGTATAAGGGTTCTCATCACTGTCGTTACTTATAATAGTTATGGTAGATGTCCTAAGTCCAACACCAGTGGGTGAAAAAACAATTTCAAAATCCACTTCGGTATTTGAGCTAATTGTTGACGGACTGGGGTTCAAAGAAATTGAAAATTCAGTGGGATTGGACGAGGTAATACTTGTTAGATCCAGGTCTGACGTACCTTCATTGCTTACATGAAATGTCTTGGGAGAAGAAGAATCACCCATGACAGTAGCTGCAAAAATGGTATTGTAACCAATATTAGGAGAGGAACCATTAGGAATTGTTCCTCCGGTATTTCTCTCAATATCAATCTCTGGAGCAGGAGTAAACCCTTCTCCAGTTAAATTAATGGTACAACTTCCTTCGTTAGGGTCATTGTTGTTGATTGTTATGGTTCCATTCTGTGTGCCGTTGGTCGTAGGCGTAAATGTTACGGTAAAGGTTTGGGAATTGCCTGCAGAAATGGTAATAAGTCCAGTAGGAGATACCGTGTAGTTTCCAGTGATTCCCAATGAAGTAATGTCTAGATCGGCGGAGCCAATATTTTCAATAGCAAAGGTGATATTAGTATTAGTGGACAAGGCTTGTGAGCCAAAGTCTATAGTATAACCACAGTTTTGATTGGTTGAGGTGTCATCAACAAGTTGAAGTTCTGGGGCGGGAGTTGTGCCTCCACAAGTTAATTCAACGTCGTCAAAGTAAAATGAACCACTTGATCTATTACTCATGTACCATCTTATATAATAATCATTAGACAAGTTTAAGTTTATAGAGAATAGCTGATAGTTTGTAGTTACATCTCCAGTATTACTACCGTTAGCAATAATAATTGAGGCATCATACCAAGAAATACCGTCATCAGAATATTGCACATTAACTGTGAAATTGGAGCCAGTGCCAGAGGTTCTTGCCCAAAAGCTTAAGGTATTGGGATCTGTTACCATTGAAGTACTTATCCAATCATCCTCGTCATTCATACCAGCCTTCTGATAGCCGGAATGTGGATTTCCGGTGTTAAAATAAGAACCGTTATTAGTCCATCCTGTCGGTTGTCCACTTTCAAAACCTGTATTTAAGCAAGGATCAGTAATCGTAGTTTCATCTCCAGTTAGAGGGTTTGTTGTGTTATAATCAGGACCTCCTGTACAACTACTATCGTTATAAGCAAATACAAAAAAGTAATATTGTGTGATTTGTGATAAACCCGTTGCACTAAATGTTGTAGCATTTGAACCTTGTACTACAGTGCCACTACCAATAGTATCGCCAGCAGAATAGGTTGTTCCGTTAACTGGGTTAGCTCCTAATGTTGAAGACGTACTTACAACAACCAAATATTCATCTGCTGTAGTAGCTGTAAAGTCACCATCAATTGTAGACCCAGTAATACCACTAAATGTTAGGTTGGTTGGTTGGTTAGTCGGTGCCGAACATGGAGAGGCGCTAGTTCCAATTATTTCTGCATCATCAACAATCCAATATTCGTTGGCAGAATTATTGGTCATAATAATTCTAACTCTCAGTTCATTAGAGTTAGGTAATCCATCTATAACTATGGTGCTATAACCATCTGTTGTTCTGTATCCTCCTCCTGAAGGAGTATATATTGTAGCATTGTTATCTCCATCATAAGTTGTTAAGGAAGTTCCCGTTCCTGTATCAAAAGACCAAATAGCATTATTATTTCCTTGTACTTCAATTTCCTGAGACCAAGTTACTCCATTATCTTCACTAATCTCAAAATAAACTTCATCACTACCATCAGCACCATTTCCTGAGGTTGCTGAAAAAGAGGCTAATCTACAGGTAAAATATATGTTTGAATAAGAAGAAGCATCAACACTGGAAAAAGTAATGGTATCTGAACCATTATTAACTTCTATTGAACTTGATCCACTAACAAAGTTATTGTCACCAGCAGGAAATGGTCCTGTGCCAGTAGCAATAGAACCTCCTGTATATGTCATTGTAGGTGTTGCGGGAGATGTTTCGAAATCTTGAATTCCAATTGTCACCTGGCCAAACCCAATGTTTAAAGCGCTGAGAAAAATAAAAAAGAGGAGGGTGTATTTTTTTATCATGGGGTATTTGGATTAATTACATGTAATAAGGGACTGACAAATATAAATGAAAAGACCTAAAAAACAACAAGTTACAAATATCTTGTTATTAACAAATTGTTATTAATTTTGAGGGTATGGATACAGGAAAAACGTTTACGGTTGAAGAAGCGCAACGAGCCCTAGAAAATTATTGTGCTTATCAAGAACGATGTCACAAGGAAGTTAGAGAAAAGTTGTTGGGTATGCGAATGATTCCTGAGGCTGTAGACCATATTATTACCCATCTGATTCAGGAAAACTATCTTAATGAAGAGCGGTTTGCCAAAGCTTTTGCCCGAGGCAAATTCAGAATTAAGAAGTGGGGAAGAAACCGAATTATCAGAGAGCTAAAATTCAGGGATATCTCTAAATTCAATATTGAAACAGCTTTAAAAGAGATTTCTCCACAAGCATATCAGGAAACCCTTCATGAACTGGCAGTTAAAAAGGCGGATGGAATCAGGGAAAGCAACCTCTGGAAAAAAAAGAAGAAGCTGGCAGACTACCTCTTATATCGTGGATGGGAATCGCACTTGGTTTATGAAAAAGTAAGTGAATTAATTTCATAAAAAAAGTCCAGCAACATGCCGGACTTTACTTTTAAAAATAAAAATGTTTTATAAGTTGAAAACAGCTCCCACATTAACGTTAAACTGATTGTAAAGATGTTCTGCTGGTGTTAGGTTGTCATTGTATTTGGCAATAGGGAACTGTGCCTCGGTATATAAACCGAATCCTTCTGTGAAGAAGTATCTGGCTCCTACATGGCCTCCAAAGTTTTTAAGGCTTAGATTTAAACCAGGGTACAGGTCAAAATTCTCATCAATGTTCAGTACGTTTCCGATATTGGCATTAAAGCGGGCCTTTAAATCAAAGCGATCTGTGAAATCTGCTTTTTCAACGACAGTTCCACCATAAACAACCACATCTTTATCCAAACCATTTGAAATTCCCAAAGCATAGCTTGAGGACACACCAACCGAGATGTTTTCTCCTAAACCATAATCATAAGATAGATTAATACCCGTAGCAGAATCTTGGAAGTTAGCACCAATTTGTAGTTTTTGGTCTCCTTTACCCTTGAATGCTTGTGCGTGAACAAATGATACAGCTAATAAGGAAAGGGCGCATAAAAATTGTTTCATAGTAATAGGTTCTAAATTTTACTAATCAAAAGTACTAGATACTTTTGAGATATCTATGGGTTTTTACAACGGCTTGTTCATTTTTCCAATCAATCCATTTTTGCCCTTGTACCCGTCTCATCAAATTATCTATATGACGCATAACGAAAATGTTATAAATGGCTTTGCCTAAATTCTTAGGTTTTTTGGGTATGGACCTCAAGCTCATCGAGAATCCTGGGGTGATATAACGCATATAGTGCCAATAACCTTCAGGCATATAAAGGACCTCGCCATGGTTGAGCTCGGTTTTAAAACCTGTTGCATGCTGTAATGCAGGCCATTGAGAATAATCAGGATTGGAAAAGTCGATGTCTTCTCTTGTGATTAGGGAATGCGGAATCTTATAAAGTACTTTGTTCTGATTTTGATCAAAAAGAATGATCTCCTTTTTTCCTTCAAAATGGAAATGGAAGATATTGGCTAGGTCAATATCATAGTGCATAAAGGTATAGGAATTCTCGCCTCCAAAGAAGAGCATCGGCAGTCCTTTCATTAATTTTAAGCCAAAATCAGGGTAGGTATAATCCGCTTGTAATTGCGGTACTTCCTTTAAAATGTTCCATAAAAAAATGCGATAACGGGTAGGCTCATTTTTGAGTAAATCAATGTAGTCACCCATTTTCATTTTAGAGTGGGGTTCGTTAAAACCATCTTTATGGCTTACGGGGCGGTCATCATAGAGAGGAACTATTTTATCACCAGCAATGGATTTCATATAATCTAAATTCCATTTTGAAAACGCTGGCCAATCCTCAATAAAACGCTCAATAACCACAGGTTTTTGAGGTTTGTAAAACTCTTTGAAAAAGGTGTCCTTATCTAGGGTCTTTACGCGAGGAATGGTTTTTAATTGCACCTAAATTGAAATGATGATTAACCTTTCAAAGTTAAGAAAAGGTTGCCAAAACTTTCATAGAGATCTGTTAATAAAAAAACCCAAACGCTTCGTTTGGGTTTAGATTCTATGTGTTTTTATCCCTATTTAAATCTATAATTAAGACCGAAAAGAAGGTTGCCTTTTGGCATGGGAACTAAGTTCGTTTCATAATATTCTTCATTAAAAATATTGTTGGCAAAAACTGAAAGTTCCAATTGGTTGATGATAACCGATAACCCAGCGTCATACACAGTGTAAGCTTGTCCAGAGGTTCTTTCGGCATATTTATATACAATCGTAGGTTGTAAAATATTAAAGAAACGTCCTTTATAGGTTGCGGTTACTTGATGTTTTAAAGAATTGATGGAATAGCGCGAGAAAGCAATATCCAAATCTTTGACTTCGTCATCAATAAAGGTATAACCTAAATCCATGAGTTGTATAGCACCTGCTATATCAAAACGATAATTGATATTGGCCTCAAATCCTTTGGTGTTCAAATCTCTGATATTAGTAGCTTGCCAAAGATCATCTTCATTTTCCTTGACATAGTCAATCAATTTTTTGGAATCACGATTAAAGAATGCCAAAGATCCATTCCATTTTGCACCTAGATATTTGATACCTATTTCCTCTGCCATAGCCTCTTCAGGATCCAATTGGTCGTTACCCAAAGTCGTTGGGTCGCTGTAGTACAGGTCAGTATAGGTTGGGATTCGGTAAGTATAACCAACATTTCCATAAAATTTAAATTGTTCTGAAATGGAATACCCAATGTCAACCCCTGGGAAGGCATGAAACTTAAAATCTGAAAAATAGGTCAGAGCAACTCCAGGAGTCACATCTAGTTTATCATTTAGAAACTTGAAACGATGCTCGAGGAAAAAATTGGTCATGAAGCGTTCGCGGTCCCCTAAATTATTGCTGGAAAGATATACTTGTGCCAAATCAACCCCAAATCCTGTTGTTCCTAAAGAAGATGAATAAGATCCATGAAGTTCGGCAGCAACTTTGTTGGTGATATGTAAATTTCTGTAAACCTCGGGGTTGCTACGAATGAAAACATATTCATCCTGATTTCTTCTCCAGTACAATCTCGGTTTTAAGGTGAGGTTGTTATGTTTGTAAACAGAAGAAAGTCCTACCAAACTTGCTTGGGTTTCTTCATATTGATCGGTTGCAGATGGGGTAGAATAAAAACCATTGGCGCCAAATTTACGCTCCTGAAATGTTGCAATGAAATCAATAGGCATATGGTTCTTGTTAAAGCTACTTTTGATAAAATAGTTTTGGTTGTCATAATCGGTATTATAGCGATATCCTTCAGAAGTATTTCTAGAATAATGCACCAAATGAGAGGTATTCTGTAAATTACTGCTCACCGTAACTTCTGCATTTTTTTGACCAAAAGAGCCACCTTGAACTCCTAATTTCACCTGGTTTTCCAAAGCTTTTTTAGTAACAATGTTCACTGCACCAGTAAAAGCATTTTGACCAAAAACTCTGGCTGCCGGTCCTTTTATAATTTCGATGCGTTCTATGACATCTAAAGGTAAGATAAGGTTCATGGTATGATGACCTGTTTGGGCGTCTTCCAGTTTTATTCCATCAATTAAAAGAAGGGTTTGGTCAAAACTCCCACCTCTAATGTATAAATCAGCTTGTGAACCGGCGGTACCTCTACGTCTTATATCAACCCCGGCTACCTGCTGCAATAAATCCACTACATTGGTAGCGGCACTTTTTTGGATCATTTCCGAGTTGATGACGGTGATGGTTCTAGAATTTTCTTTAAATGGAAGTTCAATTCTGGAAGAGATAATCACCACTGAGTCTAAATCTTGTTGAGGGAAATCCTGAGCTTGTGTCAAGAAGATACCTGCGAGAAAACTAGCTAAGAGGAGATTTAATTTCATAGTATATTTCATTAGGGATTTTTAAAAAACGATGCAAAATTCGTAATTTTCCGGATTAGTAAACTAGTCCAGTTTTAAATCAATGAATAGTCCGGTTTTAGATCGAGTAAAACAATTAATACAAGTCGATAAATCGGCTACCCAGCCCGTTTATGTTCAAATTTCCCAACAAATAATCAATGCTATACAAAGGGGATATATAACTAAAGGTACAAAACTTCCTGGTACACGGGTGTTTTCCAAAGCTTTAAATATACATAGGAACACGGCTGTGGCTGTTTATAATGAATTGGCAGCGCAAGGATGGGTAGAAATCTTGGCAAATAAGGGATCTTTTGTACTGGTTCCTGAAAGGAAGAAAGAAGCGATTGTAGCACATGCATTTCAAGTGGATCAAATCAATAGGTATCCCGATAAAACAGGTTTTCCATTTCAAGCTTCCTTTCATTTGGCTTCTACCAGAGAATATTCAGAGGCAAAAATTAGTATCAATGATGGTCAGCCAGATTTGAGATTGCATCCTGCCCATCAGTTTTCTAGATGGTACAATTCTACTTTAAAGCGTAGAAACTTGCCGAGTAAATGGCATCAAAATGAAGACTCCTTCTATTTTAATTATGAGACTCAGTTGTGTAACTTTTTGAATGCTACTCGTGGGTTCAATATGAAGCCTCAAAATTTGATTAGTACCAGAAGTACCGAAATGAGCTTGTATGTGGTCTCTCAATTGCTTTTGAAAAAAAGGGATGTGGTTTTGGTAGGTGATTTAAGTAACTATTCTGCCAATAGAATCTTTCAACAAGTAGGTGCCGATGTAAAAGTTATTCCGGTTGATCAAGATGGTTTGGATGTCAATTATATAAAAACCCATTTTATCAAGAAATCTATTAGGTGTGTCTATATAAATCCGCAAAGGCATTATCCCTCCAATCAAACATTAAGTGCTGAAAGGCGTCTGCAGCTTTTGGAGTTGGCCAAAGAATATCAATTTGCCATCATTGAAGATGATTTTGATTATGATTTTCAGTATGAAGGTTCGCCTATGTTGCCTTTAGCAAGCTCTGATACACACGGAATGGTAATTTATTTGGGCAAGTTTGGTCAATCTTTATTTCCGAGTTTTCAAACCGGTTTTGTAGTAGCTCCTAAAAACTTGATTTCTGAGGCTAAAAATTATTTGGAATTACTAGATGCCCAAGGCGATTTGATTCAGCAACAAATGCTATCTGCGCTTATCTATGAAGGTGAAATCCACCGCTATTTAAAAAAGAATGTGTTGCTTTATAAACAGCGACTGGAGGTTTTATGTAACCAATTAGATTTTCATTTTGGAGATATTTTAAAATGGGAAAAACCTACTGGTGGACTTGCGATTTGGCTACAATTTACTGAGCCAATTTCCTTGGTTCGTTTTTCAGAAGAGAGTGTCAAGGAAAATGTCTTTCTTCCCAAAACTATTTTATATCAAGATAAGAATACTTGCGCCATCCGTTTTGGGTTTGGTCAACTTAATGAAACAGAAATAGAGTACGTTATAGATAGCTTGAAAAGTGCCTATTTAAGGATCGCAAAATCTCACTAGGTTTAGAATATTATTGAATGAAATCAAATTGTGGAATGCTTGAAGTTTATATTATATTTAGCAGATAAATAAACGCTTTCATGATTCATCTTTCTTCCTTAGACTTTGTTATAATTGCTTTGTTCTTTGCATTTTCTATCCTAATAGGTATTGTAGTCTCCAAAAAATCAGGGGAAAATAGCTCTGAGTTTTTTCTTTCTGGACGAAACATGCCGTGGTGGCTGTTGGGGGTATCTATGGTAGCAACAACCTTTGCAGCTGATACACCTGGATTGGTTACTGAATTGGTGAGAACCAATGGGGTTTCTGGGAACTGGGTTTGGTGGGCTCTGTTGCTTACGGGAATGCTCACCGTATTCTTTTATGCCAAACTATGGCGAAAATCTGGAATTACTACGGATTTAGAATTTTATGAATTGCGGTATTCTGGGAAACCAGCTAGTTTTTTAAGAGGATTTCGCGCTATTTATTTGGGGGTTATTTTTAATATAATCACTATGGCCGGTGTTTGTTTGGCCGGCTCTAAAATTGCCAATATTTTATTGGGATTATCCCAACAAGAAACGCTGCTATATTCTTCAATTATAGTAGTCATTTATTCATCCTTAGGAGGTTTAAAGGGGGTATTGATTACAGATTTCTTTCAATTTCTTTTGGCCATGGTTGGGTCTGTTTGGGCGACAATTTATATTGTTAATTTGCCTGAGATTGGTGGAATGGGAGAGCTTTTGCAACATGAAAATGTTTCAGGAAAACTTAATATCCTTCCAGACTTCTCAAATACTGAAACATTAATAACGTTGTTTATCATCCCATTTGCGGTGCAATGGTGGAGTACTTGGTATCCTGGAGCAGAACCCGGAGGTGGTGGATATATTGCACAACGTATGTTGGCCGCCAAGGATGAAAAGCACGCCACTTGGGCGACTCTGTTTTTTAATTTTGCTCATTATGCTTTAAGGCCGTGGCCATGGATTCTCGTAGGTTTGGCTTCTTTGGTTGTGTTCCCTTCTTTAGAGAGTATTGGAGTCGCCTTTCCTGGTTTGCATGAGGATATGCACGGTCATGATGTGGCCTATGCGGCTATGATGACTTATTTGCCTGCAGGCTTAATCGGTTTGGTGATTACCTCTCTCGCAGCCGCCTTTATGAGTACGATTTCCACACAATTGAATTGGGGTAGTTCCTATATTGTTAACGACTTTTATGGAAGATTTATAAATGAAGGTGCTAGCGAAAAGCAGAAAGTGCTCGTTGGTAGAATTTCTACCGTGCTATTAATGGTGTGCGCTGCCTTATTTTCCTTTTATATCAAATCAGCTAAAGACGTTTTTGATCTGTTGTTACAAATAGGAGCAGGGACTGGACTGTTGTTTATTCTTAGATGGTTTTGGAAGCAAATTAATCCGTACAGCGAGATTGCGGCCATGGTGATTTCATTCATTATTGCGGTAGTGTTTTTTGTTAATGGAAAATTGGAACAACCTTGGTTTGAGTTACAAGGCTATATGCAATTGATAATTGGTGTGGTCTTAACCACTATAGGGTGGATTGTTGTGACCTTAATGACACCGCGAAGTAATCAAGAAACACTTGAACATTTTGAAAATGTAGCCTTTGGTAATGAAAGTAAATTCAAAAATATTGGTTATAAGATATTAGCTTTCTTTCTTGGTGTCATAGGAACTTACAGCGTGTTGTTTGCTACTGGTTATTATATTTATGGTAAAACCTTGGCCGCATTCTTATTGACTGTTGTAGCAATCATATGTGCCTTTGTTTTGAAAAGAATTTGGAACAAGGTTCTTGATGAGGTGGAATAAACTTTAGAAGCTAATTTTACCCAAACGATATTTAAATGCTTAATTATCAATAAAATAAAATTTTGTTTATTAAATATCTGGTATGTTGATAGGAATAGAGGGCAATATAATAAGTGAGTAACCTAAATTTACCTATCTTCCTAACATTATAAATTCCATATATGTTGAATAAATTAACCGCTTATCCCAAACGAGTTGATCTTGATAATTGTGAGGATGAACCTATTCAGTTTATAGGGCAAGTTCAAAATCATGGATTTTTGCTTGTCATAGACAGTCAGAGGAACATACTACAATGCAGTGCTAATATCAAAAGTTTTTTAGGGATTGAAGCTGAAACAATTCTAGAAAGTACCTTTAATAAATTCCTTAGTAGAGAGTCTTATGATAAGTATCTGAATTGGGAATCGGATGGGGTTGATCATATACCTTTTATTGTAAATTTTGGCGATAAGGAATTTGTTTGTATTCCTCATAGACAAGACGAGTTGATTCTACTTGATTTTGAAAAGGTAAATGAAGATTGGAATCCAGAAGAATTTCAGCAATCCATGATTTCGGTGTTCAGAAAGTTATCATCTACGCAATCTTTGAATGAGCTGTGTGATAAAGCTGCTAATTTGATCAAAGAACTTTTGGAGTATGATAGAGTGATGATTTACCAGTTTGATGAAAAGTGGAATGGAACTGTCATTGCAGAGTCTAGAGAAGACCATTTGGAGTCTTGGCTAGGATTGCATTATCCAGCTGGTGATATTCCTGCTAATGCCAGAAGATTGTTCCTAGAGCAGGGAGTTCGGATACTTAGTAATATCCGTGAGCAATATGCGCCGTTGGTGCCAAGTTTAAATCCTTTGACTCAAGCTTTAGTTAATATGGGCAAATCCCATTTAAGAGGTTCAAGTGCTATTCATATTGAGTATTTAGAAAACATGAAGGTGGAGGCCACCTTAAATTGTGCCATTGTTCATAATGGAATATTATGGGGACTTATATCCTGCCATCATTATAATAGTAAATTCATTGATTATAGAAAAAGACAATCTTGTTCGCTTCTCGCAGAGATGTTTTCAACTCAAATTAGTCAGAAATTATCAAACACCTATTTGGCCAGGATTAATCAATCAAGTTTTGTAAGGGCAAAAATCACTGAAAATGTCAGTAAAAATTGGGATATTATAGAGGGGTTGACTGTATTTGATACGAATGCTACCAATTTATTTAAATGTGATGGATTTTGTATCGCTTATAATGAAGAAATCGTCATTTTAGGAGAAACACCAGCGAAAAAAGATATTATTCCTTTGCTGAATACCTTACATGATAAGTCACTATTCAATGAAGGGTGTTATGCCACCGATAGTTTGATGAATGTTATCAATTGGACCGAAGAACAAGCAGAGATAGTTTCAGGTCTGTTGGTTTGCAAGCTTTCAAAGCGGGTTGATGAAGCTTTGTTGTGGTTTAGATCGGAGCAAATTAATGAGGTAAGTTGGGGGGGAGACCCGAAGTCACATCAACACGCAGATAAATCGGTAAGATTAAGTCCAAGAAAATCTTTTGAGAAATGGACAGAGAAAGTAAGGTATACATCACAACCATGGAAAGATTACGAAATTTCCACAGCATTGGCCCTTACTAATGATATTAAGAATGTGATTGTAACCAAATTTGGAGAGATTTCGCAGCTAAATAATAAGCTTTACAATTTAAATCAGGAGTTGGAAAGCTTTAGTTACAGCGTGAGTCATGACTTAAGAGGTCCACTGAGGAGTATTGATGGATTCGCTCAAATTCTATTGGAGGATTATGGAGAAGTTTTGGATAAGTATGGTAAGGATACTTTAAATACTATTATTGGCTCTGCAGAAAAAATGAACCGATTAATGGATGAGATTCTAAGTTATAGTAGCTTAAACCAATTGCGGTTACAGATACGGGAGATTGATGTGATAGAACTTTGCGATGAAATTATTCAGGATTTTGGGTTATTAAAAGAATTTCCTTCAACAGAATTCTCTATACAAGAAAATATTCCAAAAATTAAGGGAGATAGGACGATGATGTATCAATTATTTTCCAATTTACTTACAAATGCGTTCAAGTATAGTGTTAAAAGTAATCCACCAAAGATACAAATCAGTCAGTATGTAGCGGATAATCATCACATTTTTCAGGTCAAGGATAATGGAATAGGATTCAATCCTAAGTATAAAGAAAAAATATTTGGTATCTTTAACAGGTTGTCCAAGGAAGATTTTAAAGGCACTGGTGTTGGATTAGCCATTGCTCAAAGAGTCGTTATTAAACATCATGGTGAAATTTGGGCAGATAGTGAAGAGGGAAAGGGAAGTACTTTTAGTTTTTATTTAGAAGAAGATTGACATGCAAAAGAAAACGATAGTATACATAGAAGATAGGCTTGAGGATATCATGTTACTTGAAAGAATTGTTCGCAAAGAATTTAATGATATTCATTTAATTTCTCTGAATGATTCTGAGCAAGTACTTGAATTCATTAACAACGGCGAGTTCGCCAAATTATCGGCTAGTTTGGTTTTATTAGATATAAAAATGCCCAAAGTAAATGGGTTTGAACTATTGGAAGCTCTGCAAGAGTTTATACATTATGAGAATATTCCAAAAATAATTTTCAGCAGCAGTACGCATCTTTCAGATATCAATAAAGCTTATCAATTAAAATGTAATAGCTACGTAGAAAAGCCAAAGACTTACCTAGAATTTAAAAACACGCTCAACAGCACCTTATCATATTGGTTAAATATTAATTTAAATTAGGGAATGACCACAAAACCTATTAGAATACTCATTGTTGAAGACAGCATAACAGATTCCGCCCTTATTCAAAGACAACTCGAAAAAATTTTCACAGAACCTGAAATCAGAGTTAGTGATTCCCTGCTTAATGTAAGATATACAGCTAAAACATTTTTTCCGGAAATGGTTTTTACCGACTATGATTTGGATGGTTTTACAGGTGAAGATGTGTTATTGACTTTTAAAGAGCTTTTCCCACGCATTCCAATAATTGTTATTACAGGGACACTTAATAGTGAAGAATTGGCGGCAAATGCCATTTTAAATGGCGCTTCAGGATTCTTTCTCAAAAAGAATATGAATGAACTTGCAGACAGAATGAAGCCAGTAATCAATAAAATTCTCACTGAAAGGAAGGAGTTTTTTGAACGGATGGAAGAGGAGCAAAAGAGAAGAGATAAACTTCAAAGGGTACATGCCTTGTTGAAAGAAGCTTCAAAACCCACGGATCAGGAGAATGTAAAGGAATATTACGAAAAACTTTTAAAAGAAATAAGCGACAATCTTGACACCATCATCAAATAATATTCTCAAAAGACTTAAGGAAGAGACGCAAGTACTTCATGCCAATGTTGAAAATTTAAGTGGAGCCGATAAAATTTTAAACTATACGATTCAAAAAGAAGAGTACAAAGACCTTCTTCAGAAAAACTACCAGGCTTATCAACAAGTAGAAAACTTGATTGAGCCTTTTCAGGACTCACCCGAATTGAAATCATTATTTCCAAGAGATAAAATATCTTTTTGGGCGTATGAGGACTTAAATAGGCAGCCAAACCCATATAATAAGATTGATTTACAATTAGAAAATGCTTTTCAAGCTTTAGGGGCCTTGTATGTTTTAGAAGGGTCTACTATGGGGATGTCAGTTATTGCGAAACATTTGGAAAGGTGTGAAGGATTGGTTTTAAATAAGCCGCAAAGACTTTATAGTCAAAATTCGAGCAAGATTCAGCGATGGCTATCATATAAAGAGCAAGTAAATGAACTCCAATTTTCTAAACAAGAAGAAGATGAAGTTGTTAAAGGTGCTAACAAGGCCTTTTTGATTTTTCAGAAGAGCTTTCTGTCATAAAAGTAAAAAGCCCGATCGGTAGATCGGGCTTTTTACTTTTATTATAAATTCATTACTCGACTAGAATAATGGCTTTATTATCTTTCATTTCTAAAGTTCCAGAGTTGATTTTAAGTTTTAAAAGCTTGTCTTCTGGTACCAAAGACCCATGTAGTTCATCATAAACCAATTTGCTATCGGAATGCGTATGAATCTTAATGGTTCCTTCTTTCAATAACGACACGATAGGAGCGTGGTTATTTAACATTTGAAACTCTCCCATAGCTCCAGGCACAACTACAGAATCAACTTCTGAACTGAAAATGGTGGCTTCTGGTGATACAATTTCTAAATACATAGTTTCTTAGTATTTAGTAATCAG
Source organism: Mangrovimonas sp. ST2L15 (assembly GCF_001280515.1). Lineage (GTDB taxonomy): Bacteria > Bacteroidota > Bacteroidia > Flavobacteriales > Flavobacteriaceae > Mangrovimonas > Mangrovimonas futianensis. The sequence goes on from NZ_LBIQ01000030.1 coordinate 665,260, forward strand.
TAATTAGTAATTAGTGGATTAAAGCCAACTGCATACGGCATACTGCTTACTGTTTTACGCTTCCGCTAACATTTTCTCTCCAGCTTCAATAGCATCTTCAATAGTTCCCTTAAGGTTGAAAGCTGCTTCTGGTAAGTGATCTAATGCACCATCCATAATCATGTTGAAACCTTTGATGGTATCTTTAATATCTACCAAAACTCCAGGAATACCAGTAAACTGCTCAGCTACGTGGAAAGGTTGTGATAAGAAACGTTGTACACGTCTTGCTCTTGATACGGCCAATTTATCTTCTTCAGATAATTCTTCCATACCTAAGATGGCAATAATGTCTTGTAATTCTTTATAGCGTTGTAATAACTCTTTTACTCTTTGTGCACAGTCATAGTGCTCTTTTCCTAAAATGTCTGCAGTCAAAATTCTTGAAGTAGAATCTAACGGGTCTACCGCTGGATAAATACCAAGCTCAGCAATTTTACGAGACAATACGGTTGTAGCATCCAAGTGGGCAAACGTTGTTGCAGGCGCTGGATCCGTTAAATCATCCGCAGGTACATAAACCGCTTGTACTGATGTAATAGAACCTCTTTTGGTAGAAGTAATACGCTCTTGCATCGCCCCCATTTCTGTTGCTAAAGTTGGTTGGTAACCTACCGCAGATGGCATACGACCTAAAAGTGCAGATACCTCAGAACCAGCCTGTGTAAAACGGAAGATGTTATCAACGAAGAAAAGTACGTCTTTTCCTTGTCCGTCTCCAGCTCCATCACGGAAGTACTCAGCAATAGTCAAACCAGACAAAGCAACACGTGCACGTGCTCCTGGTGGCTCATTCATCTGTCCGAATACGAAAGTCGCTTTAGAGTCTTTCATAACGGCTTTATCTACTTTTTGAAGATCCCATCCTCCGGCTTCCATAGAATGGATGAAGTCATCACCATACTTGATAATTCCAGACTCAAGCATCTCTCTTAAAAGGTCATTTCCTTCACGAGTTCTTTCACCTACACCAGCAAATACTGATAAACCACCGTGACCTTTTGCAATATTGTTAATCAACTCCTGAATCAATACCGTTTTACCTACACCGGCACCACCAAATAATCCAATTTTACCTCCTTTTGCATAAGGCTCGATCAAATCGATTACTTTAATACCTGTAAATAAAACTTCGGTAGAAGTTGATAAATCTTCAAACTTAGGAGCTTCCCTGTGAATTGGAAGTCCGTTGTCTCCAGTTTTTGGTAAGTTTCCTAATCCGTCGATGGCATCACCCATTACGTTGAAAAGACGTCCGTAAACATCGTCTCCAATTGGCATTTGGATAGGAGATCCTGTTGCAATAACTTCAGTCCCTCTACTCAAACCATCGGTAGAGTCCATCGCAATAGTACGAACAGTATCCTCACCAATGTGAGATTGAACTTCAAGTACTAATGTGGAACCGTCTGGTCTGCTAATTTCTAATGAATCATAAATCTTTGGAAGTGCAGTCTCAGAACCAAATTCAACATCGATAACTGGACCTACAATTTGTGCAACTTTACCTGTAACTTTTGACATTACTTATGTATTTAATATTATGCAATTTAATTGAATGAAAACGCCTCTGGTTTTCGCGCTGCAAAGATATGTTTTTTAATTTAATATAAAATATGTTTTTAGGGTTTTTGGCTTCAAAAAAAAACGCCCACTTTAAAGGGGCGCTTTTTTTTATGCAATGTGTTGGATTACTGAATGTAAACTCCTGTAAAATCTACTGGATTAACCCCTTGAATATTTGATCCATATTTGGCGTTTATCACTTCCAAAATTTTGTTTGCAATTACTGAATAACCTCTTGGAGATGGGTGAATTCCATCTAAAGAAAAGGTTCCTCCAGTGACGTAATCTGCAGTCATAAATGCACTTCCAGCTTGATATCCAGTGTTGGCCACTTCTGTAAAAAAGCTATTGACATCAAAAAATGCCAAATCGTTGGTCATCGCTGCATTTTCAATGATATTGTTAAAGGCCGAAATAGCATTGTTGACATCCTCTTGTTCTTCTGGTAAAAGGACCCATTGGTCATCCATGGCATAGGTAATTCCTTCTAAGGAAAACATGCCTGCCAATTGTTGGGCGGAGGCAGCTGGAATACCATTGTTGATCAATTGGGTTGCTAAAGTGGTTGCTGAGGCAGTATTCAAGGTTCCGATAACCGAACTACTTGTCAAGACAACTAAATCGTCAGCAGTGGCTTGTCTACATTGTCCGTACTGTTGCCCTAAAATATTAGCGATAAGTGGCGCTGCTTCTGGAGGTAAACCAAATTGACCAATAAAAGCAGGAAAAGTAGGACTGCTGTTTAAAGCAAATTCAATAGACGCTGAAATATCTGTTAAGTTTTCATCTTTGATGACAATGGCACTTGCTGCATTTTCATTGAATATAATGGCTCTTTCTGGTTCGCCTAATGCTGTAAAAACACCATTTAACGCGCCAAAGATCATATTTAGAGTGGGTATTTGCGGACCAAAATCTGGATTGGTTGGGTCTAATGGCGCATATGGCACGGTATTGAAATATGGGGTTGAAGTCACATCTGGAATATTCATAATGACCCCTTCTGCACCTCCTGAAACCATGGTTTGAACCAAGCCATTATATACTTGAGCAAATACATTGGAGTTAGTAATATCATTAGAAGCATAGGTCGATGGGTCCAAATTCCCAGTCACATTATGATCTGTCCCAGACCCACCAGATGCGGCGTAACCCAAAACGTCATTATTTCCTATCCAAAGAGAGAAAAAGGTTGGATTCATAGCCATGGCATCAGCTATAACAGTCGTGTTTGGTGATGTTGCCATTCTCACAAAATAAGGATTAGCTGCACCAACAGCTAAATTGGCAAGGTTCCCATAGCCAGGAGCTACCAAGTGGTAAGTTTTGGCTCCAGGAACTCCCATGTTGTTAAATGGGCCGTTTAAAATATTTGATACTTCAGTAGAAGGCGTACCGCTCACCACTGAAGGTGTTTGTGTCGCGATATCGAAAAACATTCTAGGAGAAGCAATCGGATTTCCTCCTAATAAAAGACCTCCAATGTCGTCATTCATATAGGGTTGGGTAAATTCCCCTCCTCCGGCCAAGGCAAATTGACCAGCCAATAGGTTTGGGAAGGACACCTCTTGTCCCATAGCAAAAAGGGCATTGTCAGAGTATCCTGCTGTTAGTGAATTTCCAACACTTACAAAGGTTGAAAAGTCTGCCGATCCACTACTGTATTGAATGTCTGGGTTCCCTTCTACAACCTCATTGTTGACAGGGTCTGAAAGAGCGTCTATATCGCTGTCACAGGCATAAAGTACAAGTGAAGCAGTTAGAATTAAAGAAATATATTTAATTTTCATAACCAGTTTTTTTAATTGTTGAATGTCCAAGAAATGTAATAAAGAGCTCCTACTGCTCCTGAACCTGGAGCACTTACATATTCATAGCCCAAAATGTTGGAGCCTCCTAATTTAAAAGTTGATTTGATACTTGAAATGGTATAATTAATTTGGGCATCAACGGTACTTCTTGCAGGTAAATATGCATCAGCAAAGGATGATTGCCATAGGTAGGTGTCATTCCATCTCCAATTCACATTAAAACCAAAATTTTTAAACAATTCGTTGTGGCCTAGACTTGCTTTGACTTTATGTTCAGGGGTATTGAAGGATGTTTCAAATCCTGGGTCGCTTGCTTCATCAAAATCCAATTTGGCATAGGTATAGTTGACACCAAAATTAAACCCATTCCATACTTTGGTGTTAAACCCAATAGAGGCGCCATAAGAATTGATATCTGCCGTTGAATTTGTATAGGTTTGGTAAGCTTGGTAGTCACCATTTTGTAATGCTAATAAGGATAAACCATTATCTCCAGCTTGTCCGTATAAAGGAGTTAGAACCGTTTTATTAGAAATAAAATCTTCATATTGGTTATAGTAAACACTCAAATCAATATTGACGCGTTCTACAATACCACGATACCCCACTTCATAAGCGGTCACTTTCTCCGGTTTAACTAGACCTACATTAATTGCTGTTGGATTACCAGCATTAACAGATGCCAAGTCAAATGCATTAGAATAAGCATCACCTCCATTTAACTGTACATTTGGAGCTCCTACAATGGCAGCACCGTTTGTACTTAAAGGTGCGCTTGTAGCGGTATATCTGTCTAGATTGGAAGGAGAAGAACCGACCAATATGGCACGTCCTGCATTTAAACCAATAAACAAATCTTGAGTTGTTGGATTTCTAAATCCTGTTTGGTAAGAAGCGCGAATGTTGTGCTTTTCAGCTTCATCTGCTGCATAAACAAAAGACACTCTTGGAGAAAAGAAGCCATCGAAAAATTCTGATTTGTCATAACGAACAGACCCAGTGAATTTTAATCGGTCACTTAATAATTTTTTCTGAAGTTGAACATAGGCTCCATATTCATTATAATCAATAGAACCATCATAGTCTGTGTAGATAGTACCTCCAGAATTTAAGGAATATTGTCTGTAAGAACCTCCAACCATGATGTCAACAACATTAATTAAATGACTTAAATTGTAATTGGCATCCACGTGGTAAATTTTGGAGTTGTCCTTGAACTTGGCACCAGTTTCTAGGTTAGGATCAGAAGTAACTCTGTCGAAAGTATTGTTAAATGCATCTGTTCCAGGCATCAATCTTCCAGTATCTGCTGCAGATCGTGCTGCGAGATGTGCTGCCGCTTCTTGCTCTGAAGTTGGGTCAAAAATACCTTGTCCTGCCAGATATCCCAAATAGGCACCAGCATAATCGGTAAACCATTGGGTGTCTCCTTTCCATGCTCTATTCATATTAATCGCTGCGAAACGAGAATCATATGAATTACCAGCCTTTTCTGCAGTAGTGTATCCTCTTACAAAAAAGTTCTTGTTTCTTATTTCCAACTTATGTTGTTGCATTAAGAAATCTTTGATGGAATATCTATTGGCTCCTTGATAGATGGTACTTCCTCTACCTATTTTGGAATTCCATATGATTTCGAAATCATTTTCCCAAGGTCTATAATATAGTCCAAAGTCAGCCTTTAAACTTTCAGCATCGTAATTCATTAAATCCACTTCGTTATAACCAGTCCTTGATACCATTGAAGAACCATAATTTGTTGCTACTGGTATTGGAAGTGCTCCAGCGGCAATTTCATCAAAATTTAAAGTAGTGGATACTTCATCGCCGTATACATTTAATCCGTCATATCCAGGGTCATTTCTGTTCCAACCTGGGTTGTTGAAGTCTCTATAATCTGTAGCATACCATTCCGTACCATTTAAAAATGATAAAGACGCTTTAGCTGCAAATTTTTCACTGAATTTATAGGCAGCTCTTATTCCTACGTCAACATATGTATTATCCCCGGCATTTTGACTAGAAGTCATCCCTGTTTTGCCATAAACACTAATACCAGAATGCTCAAAAGGATTCTTACTGGTCATGAACATGATACCATTGAAAGCATTTGCTCCATATAGCGCAGAAGAGGCACCAGGCAATAATTCAACGGAGTTAACATCTAATTCTGACATCCCTAATAGATTTCCAATCGGGAAGTTCAAGGCTGGCGATGAATTATCCATGCCATCCACCAACTGCATAAATCTTGAATTGGCAAACGTGGCAAATCCTCTAGCATTTACCGATTTAAAAGTTAAACTATTGGTGTTTATGTCAATACCTTTTAAATTTTCTACAGAATCATAGAAGGAGGCCGACGCTGTATTCTTGATTTCAGTGAGATCCATTCTTTCGATGGTCACTGGGGATTCCCTTATTCTTTCGGGAGTCCTTGATGCAGAAATAACAACTTCATCCAACGAAGTTCCTTCTTCAAGGATAAAATTGACTTCCTGATTATTTTGTGTAATTTCCATGGTTTCAGAAGTGAATCCTACGCTACTTGCTTGGATTGTAAATGGAGGGTCCTGTTCTACTGAAAAGGTAAAACGACCGTCAAAATCGGTTGCCGTTCCTTGAGACCTTCCCATTACCACTACATTTGCTCCAGGTATGGGTTGTCCATTATTGTCCGTAACCGATCCTGAAATTGTTGTTTGAGAATATGTTGTAAAACATAGTAACAACAAAAACATCGATAGAATTGATTTCATTTGTGAGTCTTGGTTTTTGATTAATTCGATTAGCAATATATATAAATATGGGGCAAAATAATGCATTTTTCTTAAAAAAGTATGCGTGCATAGTAAATTTTCTCAAAAAAGATATGTTAAATTTGATTATTTACTATTTGTGAGGGCTTTAAAATAAAAAAATCCCGAAGAATTCGGGATTTTATGTATTTGAAAATCAGCAAGTTATTCAACTGTAACTGACTTTGCTAAATTTCTTGGCTGATCAACATTTTTTCCAAGCATAACTGCTATGTGGTAAGATAAAAGTTGCAATGGAATAGTCGTTACCAATGGTGAAAGGAATTCGGATGTTTCCGGAACCTCGATAACATGATCTGCTAATTCCTTTACGTGAACATCCCCTTCAGTAACAATACCAATGATTTTCCCTTTTCGAGATTTGATTTCCTGAATGTTACTTACAATTTTTTCGTAATGCCCCTTTTTTGTAGCAATAACCACAACTGGCATATGCTCATCTATCAAGGCAATAGGACCGTGTTTCATTTCCGCAGCTGGATAGCCTTCGGCATGTATGTATGAAATTTCCTTTAGTTTTAAGGCGCCCTCTAAGGCGACTGGAAAATTAAACCCCCTTCCTAAATACAAGAAATTTCTAGAGTCTTTATATATATCTGCAACAGTTTTTACTAAATCGTCTGATGTCAAAGCTTTTTCTACTTTAGCAGGAATGCCTTCCAGTTCAAATAGATAGCGTCTAAAATCACTGCTAGATATAGTGCCTTTAGCTCTGGCTAATCTTAAAGCCATTAAACTTAAGACGGTTATTTGGGTCGTAAAGGCTTTAGTAGAAGCTACCCCAATTTCAGGACCGGCATGAGTGTATGCTCCAGCATTTGTCTCTCTGGCAATAGAAGAGCCTACCACATTACACACACCAAAAACAAAGGCTCCTTTGGATTTGGCCAATTTAATGGCGGCTAGGGTGTCTGCTGTTTCTCCAGATTGCGAAATAGCGATAATTAAATCTTTTTCTGATATGACCGGGTTGCGATACCTAAACTCAGAGGCATATTCAACCTCTACTGGAATTCTAGCTAAATCTTCAAAAATATATTCAGCTACAATACCTGCATGCCAAGAGGTTCCACAGGCCACTATGATAATTCTTTCGGCATTGAGGAATTTTTTCATGTTGTCCTCAACTCCTGCCATTTTTATAATGGCCTCGTCGGTCAAAAGTCGTCCTCTAAATGTATCTAAGATAGCACTTGGTTGCTCGTAGATTTCTTTAAGCATAAAATGCTCATAGCCTCCTTTTTCAATTTGCTCCAAATTCATTTGAAGTTCTTGAACATAGGGATCTACCAGGCTATCATCTTTTATTTTACGGACTTTTATTTCTTTTCCTAAACGTACAATAGCCATTTCTTCGTCTTCAAGATAAATGGCATTTTTGGTATACTCTAGGAAAGGAGAGGCATCACTAGCAATGAAAAATTCGTTGTCTCCAATTCCGACAGCCAATGGACTTCCAAGTCGAGCAATAACGATTTCTTCTGGTCTGTTTTTGTCAAAAACAGCAATGGCATATGCACCAACAACTTGGTTAAGGGCTGTTTGAACAGCTTTTCCTAGTTTGACATCTTCTTGCTTCTTAACATCTTCAATCAGGTTTACCAATACTTCTGTGTCAGTATCTGACTTAAAGTGGTATCCTCTTGAAATCAATTCCTTTTTAAGGGACTCATAATTTTCAATTATCCCGTTATGAATGATGACTAAATCACCAGAATTTGAGTAATGTGGATGGGCATTAACATCATTGGGTTCCCCATGGGTTGCCCATCTAGTGTGACCTATAGCTAATTTCCCTGTGCTTGGGATTTCTTTTGAAACGCGATCTTCTAGATCAACTACTTTACCTTTGGTTTTACAGACGTTTAAATCGGTGCCATCAAATAAAGCAATACCAGCACTGTCATATCCTCGGTATTCTAATCGCTTCAAGCCTTCCATGACTATGGGATAAGCTTCACGGTGTCCTAAGTAACCTACAATTCCACACATCGGCTTTTAATTTTAATCTGGTTCTGAATAAAATACTTCTAATTGAATTCTTTGATCTTCAGGTACATTTGGATTGCTGCCATGAAGTATTGTTCCTTTTGGAGAAAGTACTGCACCCCCAGATATAGCCTCTAAGTCACTTGTCGGTTTTACCTTAAAAGGGGTTATTGAATTAACGTTTGTAGACACAAAAAGCCCTAATTTGAAATTGGTAGAATCTTTTAAAAGGATATTATTTAAGTGTTCAGTAACCCTAATTTTGTATCTATATCCCCTACCATTTTCGTCTTTTTCCAATAAAGTCGATTGGTAAATTTTAGAATTTAATGGATTGGAGGTGTTTGTTGTCAGGTCATAATAATAATCAATGATGGGAACATTGTTCTTCAAATCGAAAAGAGTTAGCCTTTGAGGCTCTTGGGATTCATTTTGAGCAAAAACTGCATCCTGATCCATGTATATAACCATGTTGGCCTCATTAATTAGCCTGGATGGATTTCCATTGTCATCCTTAAAGGCGCTTATAAAATCGTCATATACTGACTCGTCTTTGAATAGGTCTATGATTGCAACTGAGCCTTCTCCTCCTTTTAAAAATAATTGCTCGTCACCATTGAATTCATCAGCATTGGCATCTGCATTTTCAATAAGTGTAATTGAAGGATCATTTTTAATAATTGAAACACGGTTACCAGAGAAGGACATTTCAAAAATATCTTGATCTCGGACATTGTCTTCTTCTTCGTTATTATAGTATAAATTGACGCTTGCACTTGAAGCTTCAAAATTTAACATAAAATAACTGCCTTCTCCATTAACGGGCTCTACTTTAAAATATAGTCCTCTAAAAAAATTAGTGAAATTATTTTTATTGCTAAGTTCCGGTTGAAATGGAGCTTCAGCATCTGGGTCGTCTGATTGTGGAGGAAAAAATAATTCTTGCCAAAACGAATCTGGTTGCTCGGTTAATTTTAATCTCAAGCTAGGAGCAATCCTTTTGTCTTCGATATAGGTTGGCAGTCCATCTTCGTCATAAATAATTTCTCCGTCCTCATCCCTTTCATAATCTCCCAGACTTATGGCATTTGGATTGATGGTGAAATTCTCATTTACATATAACAATTCACCTTCGTTGTTACCATTGTCAAAAGCACTTAGATCTGAATAGTAAAGTTGTTCTACTACTGGTTCTGATGCTTGGTCGTAATCACTCAAGAAATAATTAGATCTATAAACCGACAATTTCATGGGTGATTCGTTAAAGATAGAATCTAACTCGTAGGTTGAATTTCCTTCGGAGTCGGTGCCGGTAACATTAGAAAAATAAGGAATGGTCACTACAATCGAGTCAAAAACAGGGTCGGTTCCCCAATCTGGACTGTAGCTGTCAGGTATAATTTGGGTGACCACATGGGTTGTGGTTTGCCCATAGACAGGATCATCATAAATTCCTAAGCTGTTAGCAGGTAATCCAGATGTTTGCACTGCATCAACCATTTTGTTATAAGCTGCTACTGCATATTTTTGACTTGAAGTTCCAAAATTATGGTCTCCTTGCAAGTCACTATCTGACGATATAAATTCTTTCTTACAACCTGTTAAAAGGAGTGAAAATATAGCAAATGCACCAACTGTTTTAAATAGATTCATGTTTCTTTTCATAGAGGTTTTAGGGGTAAAACGTTTAACCTAGCAATTCATTGTAAAACTCGGTGTAAGCATCTGAAAAATCATCAAATGGTTTAAAATCCAATACCGGTTTGTTGGAGTTGGTTAAGTAGTTTTCCAATTCATCAGGGATGACTTCAGAACCTACAATTAAGGCATCAGAGTTGTCTATGGCTACCTTCATTAAGTTGTTGTAAGTTGGTTCTTCCAAGGTATTGACCATGGCATCACTGATATTGTCAAATTTAATTTTCCCAGACATGCCTTTATTCAATGTGCCATCAAAGCTTTGTCCGTAAATGGAAGTTACTATTTTACTTTCGTTAAATAACGGTTCGTCTTGATAGTATTCTTTTAGATAAAGAGGCAATAAAGAAGCGAGCCAACCATGTACATGAATAATGTCTGGAGACCAATTTAATTTCTTAACCGTTTCAATAACGCCTTTTGCAAAGAAAATGGCACGCTCATCGTTGTCTGGAAAGAGATTACCTTCTTCGTCGGTTAATGTTGCTTTTCTTTTGAAATATTCGTCGTTGTCAATAAAGTAAACCTGAATACGTTCCTTTGGAATAGAAGCTACTTTAATGATAAGTGGCATATCTAAATCATTTATTACCAAATTAATTCCTGAAAGTCTAATCACCTCGTGTAGTTGGTGTCTTCTTTCATTAATATTACCATATCTTGGCATAAAAATCCTAATTTGCCCACCTTGTTGGTTTACCATCCTTGGGGCTTCAAACGACATGGAAGAGATTTCGGTTTCGGGTAAATAAGGCACTACTTCAGATGATACATACAATATCCTCTTATCTTTCATAAACTTGTAAGTTTTTGGCAATTCAGAATAAAAAACATGCGAAATTACAAAATTTTATGCAGATTCCCTTTAAAATATTAATTTTGCGCCCGTTAATTTTTTACTAAATATGCCAATTTTCAAGGATAAGAAAAGTTTGCAGAAGGTTATTCATGCTTATAAATCTAAAGGAAGTAAAATAGGTTTAGTGCCTACTATGGGGGCTTTACACGAGGCTCATCTGTGCCTAGTTAGAGAAGCTTTGAATGATAATGATTGGGTGGTGGTGAGTATTTTTGTGAACCCAACCCAGTTTGATAAAAAGGAGGATTTGGAGAATTATCCACAAACTTTGGAGCAGGATGTTGCTTTGTTGAAGGAAGTTTCCCAAGATATTTTAGTTTTTGCACCATCTGTTGAGGATATGTACGAAGGAAATACGGTAGCAGAGCATTTTGATTTTGGCGGTTTGGAACACGAAATGGAGGGTAAATTCAGGACTGGCCATTTTGATGGTGTAGGAACCATTGTAAAGCGCTTGTTTGAAATCGTTGAACCAGATGTCGCCTATTTTGGAAAGAAGGATTATCAGCAGTTACGGATTATTGAGAAAATGGTCGAAAAGCATCAGATACCCGTATTGATTAAGGGTTGTGAAATTCACAGAGAGCCTAATGGATTGGCGATGAGTTCCAGAAATATGAGGCTTACTCCAGATCAACGAGAAAAGGCTTCTGTAATTTATAAGATCTTGAATACTGCCAAGGAAAAGTTTGGCACAAAAAGTGCTAATAAAATTGCGGAATGGGTTGAAAAACAGTTAGCTAAGCATGCCATGTTTCAATTGGAATATTTTACTATTGCTGATTCGGAAACATTAAAACCAATTCAAAGAAAGTCTAAAAATAAACATTACAGAGCGTTTATAGCGGTATACGCTGATAAAATAAGATTGATTGATAATATCGCTTTAAATTAATTACCTTTGCCACATGCAAGTACACGTAGTAAAATCTAAGATTCACAGGGTAAAATGTACAGGTGCAGACCTAAATTACATTGGGAGTATCACTATTGATGAAGACCTAATGGAGGCTGCTAACATTATCCAAGGTGAGAAGGTTCAAATAGTGAACAATGATAATGGAGAACGATTAGAAACTTATGTGATTCCTGGACCAAGAAATAGCGGAGAAATTACATTGAATGGAGCGGCAGCAAGGAAAGTATCGGTTGGAGATACTTTAATCCTAATATGCTATGCCATTATGGACTTTGAGGAGGCCAAAACGTTTCAGCCTGCTCTTGTTTTTCCGGATGAAAGCACCAATTTATTGAAATAATTTGAGCTCCACATTAAAGAAATATTCAAAAATCATACTCCCAATTTTATTGGGAGTTTTTTTAATGTGGTTTTCACTGCAGCAAGTGTCCTTCCATGAATTGTTGGGATACTTTAAAAATGCCAATTATACTTGGGTTGGTTTAGGAGTTCTTTTTGGGATATTAAGTCATTTATCAAGAGCCTATCGATGGAAATACCTATTAGAGCCTTTGGGTTACAGAGTAGATTTTTGGAATAGTGTGATGTCTGTATTTTCAGGATATTTAATTAACTATACCATTCCTAGAGCGGGTGAAGTTGCTAGAGCCTCCTTACTTACCACTTATGAAGAGGTGGAATTTGAAAAGGTTTTTGGGACCATTGTGGCTGAAAGAATGGCCGATTTACTTATGATGGTTGTAGTCATATCGATGACCCTCTTCATTCAATTTGATTTTATTTCCAGTTTTTTTATGGGTAAGTTTCAAAGTCAAAATTTGGGTATTGGTTTGTTTTTGTTGCTTTTAGCATTTGGAGCGTTCGCTTTTCTAGTTTTTAAAAGTTCTTCCAAATGGGCTATTAAAATAAAGCACTTCGTCAATGGTTTGGTTCAAGGGGTTCTAAGTATTACAAGAATGGAAAATAAATGGGCTTTTATGGGGCATACCGTATTTATTTGGGTGATGTATATACTCATGTTTTATGTAGTAACCTTTGCAGTTGATGAATTGCGAGGTGTCACTCTAGGTATGGCTTTGTTAGGTTTCATTTCTGCTAGTTTTAGTATTGCAGCAACCAATGCGGGCATAGGTGCTTACCCATTAGCTGTATTTGCAGCTTTTTCCCTTTATGGGCTTGCAAAAGCTCCTAGTTTGGCATTTGGTTGGATCACCTGGGCCTCCCAAACTTTTATGCTGGTGCTTTTGGGTGGATTGTCTCTAATCTTATTGCCAATTTATAACCGATTGAAAAATAACTGATTCCGAAACATTTTTATTTTAAAACCTACATCAAATTTGCTATCTTGCCATAAGGTACGAACTTAACCCCTATTCATGAAAAGATTTATCTGCCTCACTTTTGTTCTGCTTTTATTTCAGTCGTTGACTGCCCAAGTTATTTATGAGCCTTTCAATTCGGCCAAATTAGGGCGTAATTGTGAAATTAAAATCCAATTACCTCGCGGATACGATTCCGAAGAGAAAATTGAATATCCATTGATTGTGGTTCTTGATGGAGACTACTTGTTTGAGCCAGTAATAGGTAATGTAGATTATCAGTCTTATTGGGACGATATGCCTGGTTGTATAGTGGTAGGGATTAATCAAGATCAAACACGTACCGATGACTTTTCGGTTACAGAGGAGAATTATTTTCCATCGATGGATGGGGCTAAGTTTTTTGAATTTGTAGGACAGGAATTGGTGCCCTATATCAATGATACGTATCACGCATCTGATTTTAGAATCATAGTAGGTCATGATTTGAGCGCCAACTTTTTGAATTTTTATTTGTTCAAGGAATTGCCTCTGTTTAGAGCTTATGTATCTTTAAGTCCAGACTTGTCACCTATGATGGTTGAAAGGTTGGGAGAAAAGATGCCAGCTGTCCAGACAGATACATTTTACTATTTGGCTACTGGAGAAGAAGATGCCTCTGCTTTAAAAGAAGGGATCGAGGCCTGTAATGCAGTTTTATCTGCCGTCGAAAACCCTAAATTTCATTACCGTTTTGATAATTTTGAAGCTACAAACCATTATTCATTGGTAGGGTTGGCATTGCCAAAAGCCATTAGTCAAATATTCAATTTGTACAAGCCTATTACTAAAAAGGAATATCAAGAAGACATCCTTACCTATGAAGGGTCACCTTATGATTATCTAGTTAAAAAATATGAAAGTATTGAATCTTTCTACGGGTTCAAGAAAAAGCTGATTGAAAATGATATTCGAGCTATAGCAGCTGCTTCTAATAAAAAAGATGATATTGAATCTCTTGAAAATTTGGCTAAATGGGCTAAAAAAGAATACCCAGATTCTATGATTAGTTCGTACTATATGGGTATGTGGCATGAAAAGGCTGGCGATTTGAAACGTGCCTTACATAGCTACCAAAGTGGTTTGCTTCTTCAATCATCCCAGTTTATTGATAAGGATATGTTGCTTGAAAAGATGTACGAAATTAAGGGCGAGAATTAATCAATAGTGTATTTCGTCGAAAAAATTTAGCGTTTTAGCTAATAAGTAGTATGTTTACGTCGCAATCTAACTCTACTTATCATGAAAAAAGCTTTACTCCTAACACTAGCTTTAACCATTATTGGTGTTACTTTCGCCCAAACATCTACCAAAGTTTTTGAGTCTTCGAAGCTGAATTCTAAAAGAACACTTAAGATTCATTTGCCAAAGAATTATGACCCAAGCTCGAATTTGAAATATCCTTTGGTTTTTGTGTTTGACGCAGATTACCTGTTTGAGCCAGTAGTGGGACAAACCAAGTTTCAATCTTACTTTGATGAAATGCCAGGTTCCATTATTGTTGGTGTAGTTCAAGGAAATGAAAGAGTTTATGATAGTTTTTTTGATGATGTAACTGGATTACCATTAGAGTCTGGGGCTCGTTTTTTTGAATTCGTTGGTCAGGAATTGATTCCGTATTTGGACTCTAAATACAAAACAAGTGATTTTAGAGTGGCGGTTGGTCACAACATTATGGGGAACTTCATCAACTCCTTTATGTTAAAAGACAAGCCCTTGTTCCATGCCTATGTGAATTTAAGTCCAGATTTGAAAGGGTCTATGGGAGACAATATCGTTCATAGATTATCTAATGCAAGAAGTGAATTTTTCTATTATATGGCTACGAGTACAGATGATAAGCGCATGTTGCATGAGACTATCATGGAAACAAATGGAAAGATTAAACAAATAGAAAATACCAATGTCACGTATTATTTTGATGAATTTAAAGACGAATCCCATTATACTTTGGTAACGGGAGCTATTTCTAGGGCTTTTGATAAAATATTTGAATTGTATAAGCCATTGCAAGAAAAGGAGTTAAAGGAAAAAGTACTTCCTTATGAAGGTACTTTAGATAAATATTTAGTGGATCGATACAAAAAGATTGAAGACCGTTTTGGAATCGTTAAACCTATTGCTGAGGAAGAGTTTCAAAAAGTAGTAGCTGTGGCCGAAGAACGGGAAGACTTGGATTCCTTGGAAAAATTAGGAAAATTAGCCAATAAGGAATATCCAGAATCCATGTTAGGTGATTATTATCTTGCTCAGCATGCAGAGAAAATTGGGAAACCTAAAAAAGCAGTTAAATTTTATGAAGAAGCTTTGCTGCTAGATGCGACAACCAGTATCACTTATGAAGATGTTTCATTAAAATTACAGGAGATTAAAGCCACTCTAGAAGAACAGGATCTTGAAGATCAAAACTTGGAAGGAGAGGGCGCTGAAATTTTGACAGAAGAGCCAACAGAAGGGGTAGCTGTCGAAGGTAGCACTGAAGATTAAAATTCTCAAGTTACTCCACAATAATCCATAAATATCGCTTATTTTTAGTCCAAATTTTATTTTGTGGCTAAAGTCAAAACAACCTTTTTTTGTCAAAATTGTGGTAGTCAGTTTTCCAAATGGCAAGGGCAGTGTACTACTTGTAAACAATGGAACACCATTGTGGAAGAAGTCGTTCAAAAATCTGAAAAAAGCGATTGGAAATCTTCTACATCTTCACCCGCAAAACGCGTTTCAAAGCCGTTAAAAATTGCAGAAATTGATTCAACAGAAGAATCAAGGTGGAACACTTTAAACCAGGAGTTCAACCGGGTTCTTGGTGGTGGTTTGGTTCCTGGGTCTTTAACGTTACTTGGAGGGGAGCCTGGAATTGGAAAGAGTACGCTACTCTTGCAAATTGCCTTAAAACTTCCTTTTAAAACCCTTTACGTTTCTGGGGAAGAGAGTCAAAAGCAAATAAAAATGCGTGCCGAACGAATCAATCCTCAAAACACAACCTGTTTGGTACTTACAGAAACAAACACCCAAAACATTTTTAGGCAAATAGAGACGGTGGAACCAGATATTGTGGTCATTGATTCGATTCAAACCTTACATAGTGATTTTATAGAATCTTCTGCGGGTAGTATTTCTCAGATTAAGGAATGTACAGCTGAATTGATCAAGTTTGCAAAAGAAACGGCAACTCCGGTTATATTGATTGGGCACATTACAAAGGATGGAACAATTGCTGGTCCGAAAATATTGGAACACATGGTCGATACGGTTCTTCAATTTGAAGGTGATAGAAACCATGTATTTAGAATCCTAAGGGCACATAAAAACCGATTTGGCTCAACTAATGAATTAGGGATTTATGAAATGTTGGGTTCCGGCCTAAGGGAAGTGAATAATCCAAGTGAGATTCTTATTTCTGAAAAAGATGATGAGTTGAGCGGTCATGCTATTGCAGCAACTTTGGAAGGAATGAGGCCTTTGATGATTGAGGTGCAGGCCTTGGTTAGTACCGCTGTATATGGGACACCACAACGTTCTGCAACTGGATTTAACGCAAAGCGTCTCAATATGCTTTTAGCGGTATTAGAGAAACGTGCTGGCTTTAGGTTGGGTGCTAAAGATGTGTTCTTAAATATCACTGGAGGTATTACGGTAGATGACCCTGCTATTGATTTGGCAGTAGTGGCATCAATTTTATCGTCAAATGAAGATGTCTCTATACCACAAGACTATTGTTTTGCTGCGGAAGTGGGCTTATCTGGTGAAATTAGACCCGTTCAGAGAGTGGAGCAACGTATATTTGAAGCAGAGAAGTTGGGCTTTTCTAATATCTTCATCTCAAAATTCAACAAGCTATCTCTAAAAAATACCAAGATTAAAATTCAATTGATTGCCAAAATAGAAGATTTGGTTGGGTGGTTAGTTTAATTCTTTAGAACTTTAATATTCATCTTAAATCATTTATATTTAGGGAGATATTGTTTTACATTATGAAAAGAACACTTTTGCCTATAGTTTTTCTTGGCGTTTTTATTTCCTTAAGTTTTATTTTCTATCCTATTGACGGGTATGAAACGACTGGTATTAAACGATTATACCAAATTCAAAAGTTTAAAGAGGATAGCATTCCATATAAACGTATTCCGCCTGGGGCTTATAAAAATTTGGCAGATATTAAATTGAATCTAACTAACATCAAAGAAGATAGTGTTGATTTGATATTGTCAGAGGATAAAGATTTTGAAAGTCGGGTCAATAAGCTATTTCCTAGTGGGAAATATTCAGCCGCTGTACTGGATATGTCTGATCCCGAGAACCTCAAATATGCGGCTTATAAGGAGAATGTGGGATATCAGCCCGGTAGTGTAGGTAAGATAGCTGTTTTAAATGCTGTGTTTTATCAATTGGGGAAATTATGTCCAGATTCTTGGGAGGATAGGGTTCGTTATTTGAAAAACAGGAATGTGTCGTCTCGATATTGGGGTACTGGTGACCATCATACCATACCAGTTTATGATATAGAAAAAGATAAATTGGTTAAGAGAAAAGTACAGGCAAGTGATGTCTTTTCTTTATATGAATGGTTGGACCATATGGTATCTGTAAGTAACAATGGCGCCGCTAGTGTAATGTACCGCGAAGCAATGTTAATGGCTGCTTTTGAAGAATATTATTTTACGTTGACTGAGGAAGAAGCTGAAAATTATTTTAAGGAAACACCTCGAGATTCATTAACCAATTTGGCAAATATGGTGGTTAATGAACCATTAAGAGAATTGGGTATTAGTGAAGATGAATGGCGCTTGGGAGGTATGTTTACCAGAGCTGCAGAAAAATATGTTGGCCGAAAGGGAGGAAGCATAGGGACGCCACAAGGCTTGATGAAATATTTAGTCAAATTAGAACAGGGTAAAGTAGTTGACGCGCAATCAAGTTTGGAGATTAAGCGTTTACTTTATTTGACAGACCGACGTATTAGGTATGCGAGATCACCTAAATTGGATAGCGCCGCGGTTTATTTTAAATCTGGAAGTTTTTATAAATGTGATAGGGAAAAGGATCCAAATTGTAAGCAATATGCTGGCAATGTCTACAATTATATGAATTCAGTTATCATTGTCGAACACGATGATGGTACCAAGTATATAGTTTGTTTAATGACCAATGTTCTCAACAAAAATTCGGCAGGAGCTCACATGTATTTAGCTGGAAAAATTGACGATTTGATTACGAAAGATCATTTGGATAGTATGCCCTCCGAACTTGATGTAGAATATAGGGATGATGAAGATCAAGGCGATGGTTAAGCAGAATTGGCAAACTGTTTCATAGTTTCGGCTGCATAGATTCTTATGGCTCTATTGGTGTGTTTTTGCATGTCTGAAACTTCCGATGAAAGAGTGGATAAATTGAGAACTTTTATTAAGTGTAAAACTTCTAACTTAACACGATTATCTCTTTTCTTGAGTAAAAGTTTGAGGTAGGCCTTTTCTGGAACAATATTGATTTTTAAAGGGACATGCTTCAATTCTTGCTCTTCAACAATATAATATTCCACTAATGGTAAAATTCTATTGCTTAGTTGACTTTGTAATAAATTGTCCAAGAATTCCAAAGCGTTGATTCGTGCTTCTTTTGTTTCACTCAGAATACCCGAGTAACTCACATTCATATCTGCCTCTTCGTAGAGAATGCTCAATAGTTTGAAAATGCAAAGAAAGCTTTGATCTAATTGTTTTTCCAAAAGGTCCTTTAAACTTTCCTGAGCGATTTTTATTTCGAATTGGTCATCATCTTCTTGGTGCTGAATAGCTTGTGATTTCAACACGTAAATTATGGAACTTAAAACATCCAAAGTTTCCTTGGCAAACTCACATTCTCTTATTATTGATTTTTTGAAAGATCTACGGTTGAAAATGAGATTCTCGTTTTTTGATTTTAATTTTACCAATGCTTTTGAAGCTTCAAGTCTGATATAAACATCTTCGTTTTTAAGTAACCTGGATAGCATTTGCACTGAGTTTTGTGTTTCAAATGCCCCGATTATTTTTGGAATAAATCGCTTGATTTCATCATCCAAATTGATTTCATCATCTATATGCAGTAAGCGAGTTGAAATATCGGGTCCATAAGTTTTTAAAGCTTTTATGGCTTGATTTCTGAAAGCTTTTTCCTTTAAAAATGGGGTTAATAACGGAATGTAATCTTTTTCCAATGTAATAGCAGCTGCTTTAATGGCACGTTTTACGATATACTTACTTTTATTGTATAAGTGAACATTAATGAAGGGGTAATATTTTTGAATGCCAGAATAGGCTATGGTTTCCAATAGCTCTGCAACTTCCACTTTATTAGAAAATCCATCGGGAGCACTTAATTCTTGGACCCAATCTGAAATTCGTGATTCCAAATGATATTTTTTAGCCAATTTTTTGTTTTGTGATGTTTCCTTAGCTAAACAAAGTAAAGCTGCCCTGGCTATTCTTGGGTCATGATGGTTTAAAAATTGATCAAAAAATGCTGTTTTGCTTTTATAAGAGAAATCCAATAAATATTCAAGGGCATAATAAATTACTTCGGGGTCTGGTTCCATTAATAGTGCTTCAATCTTTTCTTTAGATACGTCCGATTTAAAATGATGTAATTGCCGAATTACAGCTTTTTTAATTTTGTTTGAGGGGTGTTTTAACAACTGAATAATTTCTGGTTTGAGTGCCGAAATTTTATAGGGGCTTAATCTTCCCAATAAATCAATAATTTCCTTTGGGGTAGCTGAAATAAAAACTTTTCTAGCATATGCCAAGGTAGAAGCTTTATTATGCTTCTTTTCTTCATGATGGTCATAGTTTAAGTTGCGTTGGATATTGAGTCTAAATGAATTAAAATAAGTCTCCCGGAGTTTATAGATTAGAATTATCCAAAGGAGAGAGAAGAACACTACCAATAAGGTGAGATGGAAGGACTCTAATTTTAATTTCCTAACCATTATAAAAAGCATGAGACCAGCAAAACCTGTTGCCATACTATCAACGGCCACATCTATAAAGGATTTGGCTTGATTTTTAATCTGGAATGGTATCGGCATGATTGATAATTCCGTTGCAGCTTTATTTAAACTTTGTTTAAAACTACCATCAATACCTTTGATTAATATTAAAACCCATAATTCTGGAATGGCAATGAGAAGCAAACTTCCTAAAGCGATGCCCAATGGTAGGATTAATAGGGATGAAGATACGCCTAGTCTACTAAGTAATTTATTAGTTAAAAACAATTGAGTCCCTAAGGCTATGACATTAAAGGTAGAAAACCAAAACCCAAAAAATGAGGCGAGTTTATCTGGGTTTGTGATAGACTTGTGGGCCAAATCACTAAACTGGAAATCTACTATTTTGGCAACAATCACGCCCAGTCCAGTAATAAGGGCTAAATATGATAAATGCTTTGATTTTAAAACAATTTTAAATGCTGATTCATGTGATGAAGTTTCAACTTGTATTCGCTGTTTTTTAGTGAATTCATTTAGTTTTTTAACCCTCCAGTGCCAGATTTGTTGAATAACTGGGATACAGCACAAAATAAAGAAGGAAGCCAATAAGATGGCATCTCCGTTACTATATCGAGAAACAATAATACTTGTAAGATAGCCACCAAAAATACCACCAGCTATAGCTCCTGCTCCTATAAAACCAAAAAGGCGTTTTGCTTCTCTTGCATTAAAAACCAAATTGGCTAACATCCAAAACTGAGAAGTAGCAATCACGGCAAATAGAGCAACACCTACATAATAGATATACAAATAGTATTCCCCTAAGTTTCCAGAGTTCATGATTAAATAGAGGGAGATAAACCCTAAGCTAAAGAAAATTAAGGTTGTAGTAATTACCTTGTTCAATGAGAATCTAACAACAGCACGATTGTAAAAGTAGGTTATACAAGTGGCAATCACGGCCACTAAAATATATCCCAAAGGCAAGTGTTCGGCTCCCAATTTTGACAAGAACAGAGCATTAACAGTGGGTTTTACGATTAATAAAACGGTAATTATTAAAAAGATATAAAGCTGCATTAGGAATGAAATGCGAATTTCTCCGTCTCGCAGCCCAAATGTTTTGTTGATTAAGGCTCTTATCAAAATGTAAGAATGATTATTCACTTAATATTAAGCATTCTAAATCAATGCGTATAGGGAATTAACAAAATTTAAACTTTCTATGGAGGGGTGTTTTTGGGTTTGTTAGCAAATGAAACCGTTTAATCAGCGTCAGTCATTCTAAAATCCCATATTTTATCAGCTTATTTCTCTAAAAATCATTAATTTCGCACGTCGATTTGAATACATGTAACAATGAGTAAGAAATTCCCTGAATATAAAGGCCTTGACTTGCCAAATGTGGCTAGTGAAATCCTTGATTATTGGAAAGAAAATAACATATTCGAAAAGAGTGTCACCACACGAGAAAACGCTAAGCCATTTGTGTTTTTTGAGGGTCCACCGTCAGCTAATGGCTTGCCTGGTGTACACCATGTTTTGGCACGAGCTATCAAAGATATATTCCCTCGATACAAAACCATGAAGGGATTCCAAGTAAAGCGTAAAGCTGGTTGGGATACACATGGTTTACCTATTGAGTTGGGTGTTGAAAAGGAGCTGGGAATTACTAAAGAGGATATCGGCAAAACCATTTCTGTTGAGGATTATAATGCTGCCTGTAGAAAAGCTGTAATGCGTTATACTGATGTTTGGAATGACCTTACAGAAAAAATGGGGTATTGGGTTGATATGGATGATCCATACATCACCTATGAGCCCAAGTATATGGAAAGTGTTTGGTGGTTGTTGAAGCAAATTTATGACAAGAATTTATTGTATAAAGGCTATACTATTCAACCCTATTCGCCAAAGGCAGGAACGGGTCTAAGTTCACACGAATTAAACCAACCAGGAACCTATCAGGATGTTACTGATACAACAGTAGTGGCTCAATTTAAAGCTAAACCAGAAAGCTTACCTGATTTTCTTCAGGGAGAAGGGGACATTCATTTCCTAGCATGGACCACAACACCTTGGACGTTACCAAGTAATACAGCTTTAACTGTAGGACCAAAAATAGATTATGTATTGGTCGAAAGTTTTAACCAATATACTTTTGAGCCAATAAAGGTAGTTTTAGGGAAGCCTTTAGTTAACAAGCAGTTCTCTGGTAAGTTTTTTGAGGCTGAATCGGCCGAAGATATTGCCAATTATACCCAAGAAGATAAAAAGATCCCTTTCCGCATTCTTAAAGAATTTAAAGGGAGTGATTTGGTAGGAATCAAATATGAGCAATTGTTGGCCTATGCCTTACCTTTTGAAAATCCAGAAAATGCGTTTAGGGTGATTTCTGGAGATTTCGTAACTACCGAGGATGGTACTGGAATTGTGCATACGGCGCCTACTTTTGGTGCAGATGATGCCTTAGTTGCCAAACAAGCGACCCCAGAAGTGCCTCCTATGTTGGTCCAGGATGAAAACGACAATTTAGTTCCATTGGTGGATTTACAGGGTAAATTCCGGCCTGAAATGGGAGAATTTGCAGGTCAATATGTGAAGAACGAGTATTATGCAGATGGAGAGGCTCCAGAAAAATCTGTTGATGTTGAGTTGGCCATCAAATTGAAAATTGAAAATAAAGCCTTTAAGGTTGAAAAATATAAGCACAGTTACCCGAATTGTTGGAGAACCGATAAACCAATTTTGTATTATCCATTAGATTCTTGGTTTATCAAGGTGACTGATGTTAAAGAACGTATGGTTGCCTTAAACAATACTATTAACTGGAAACCTAAGGCTACAGGAACAGGACGTTTTGGAAATTGGTTAGCCAATGCCAATGATTGGAACCTGTCGCGTTCGCGTTACTGGGGTATTCCTTTGCCTATTTGGAGAACTGAAGATGGAAGAGAAGAATTGTGTATAGGTTCGGTTGAAGAATTAAAGTCGGAAATGACCAAAGCAATCGCAGCGGGGGTTCTAGATCAAGATATTTTTGCCGACTTTGAAGTGGGGAATATGACTGATGACAATTATGACAAATTAGATTTACATAAAAATATTGTTGATCAGATTACCTTGGTATCCCCTTCTGGGAAACCGATGAAAAGAGAAAGTGACTTGATTGATGTTTGGTTTGATTCTGGTTCCATGCCATATGCACAGTGGCATTATCCGTTTGAAAATAAAGAGAAAATAGATGGTCATACTTCTTATCCGGCCGATTTTATTGCCGAAGGGGTTGATCAAACCAGAGGTTGGTTCTATACACTGCATGCTATTGGAACTATGGTGTTTGATTCGGTAGCTTATAAAAATGTGGTATCAAACGGACTCGTTCTTGATAAAAACGGACAGAAAATGTCCAAGCGTTTGGGGAATGCCGTTGATCCTTTTGAAACACTTTCCACTTACGGGGCAGATGCTACCCGTTGGTATATGATTAGTAATGCCAACCCGTGGGACAATCTTAAATTTGATATAGAAGGAATTGAAGAGGTAAAACGTAAGTTCTTTGGAACACTTTACAACACCTATTCGTTCTTTTCTTTATACACCAATTTAGACAATTTTACTTATAATGAGGCGGATTTACCTTTGGAAGAACGTCCTGAATTGGATCGATGGATTTTATCGGAATTGCATACTTTAATTCAAAAAGTGGATGCGTTTTATGCCGATTATGAGCCTACCAAAGCGGCTAGAGCTATTTCAGATTTTACTCAGGAATACCTGAGTAATTGGTATGTAAGGTTAAGTAGAAGGCGTTTCTGGAAAGGAGATTATGAAACAGATAAAATCTCTGCTTACCAGACACTTTACACTTGTATGGTGACTTTGGCTAAGTTGGGAGCTCCTATTGCTCCATTCTTTATGGATAAGTTATATCAAGACTTGAATGGTGTGACCCAAAAAGAACCATTTGAAAGTGTACATTTAGCGGAGTTTCCGCAATTTGATGAGGTGTTTGTTGACAAGGAATTGGAACGCAAAATGGAAGCTGCGCAAACTATTTCTTCATTGGTACTTTCTTTAAGGGCCAAAGAGAAAATCAAGGTACGTCAACCATTACAAAAGATTATGGTTCCCATAGATAACCAACAACAAAAAGAAGAAATCTTGGCGGTTGGGGATTTGATTAAAAGAGAAGTCAATATCAAAGAAATAGACCTTCTAGAAGATGCTTCTGATATTTTGGTTAAGAATATCAAACCAAACTTTAAAGCTTTGGGACCTAAATATGGTAAGGATATGAAGTCTATAGCGGCTAAAGTGGCTCAATTTAATGCGGATGACATCAAAAAAATAGAGCAAAATGGCGAAATTGACGTTGATATTAACGGAAAAAATATTACTTTAGGCAGCGATGATTTTGAAATAACGTCACAAGATATTGAGGGTTGGTTGGTTGCCAACGAGGGTTCATTAACCGTTGCCCTTGATGTTACCATTAATGAAGATTTACGTGAAGAAGGTATTGCCCGTGAGTTGGTAAACCGAATCCAAAACCTACGTAAAGATTCAGGATTTGAAGTAACCGATCGTATTGATGTTTCCCTGCAATGGGAAGAAAACATTGAAAAGGCAGTCGCTTCAAATATGGAATATATAAAAGAAGAAACACTAACTGAAGAACTTGAAATTTTAGATCAAGTGAATGATGGTATAGAAATTGCTTTCGACGAAATAAATACCAAGTTGTTCATACAAAAACATTAAGATTATGTCAGTAGATGCAAACGTAAGATACTCAGATAAGGATTTAGCAGAATTCAAAGCCATAATACAAGAGAAAATTGAAAAGGCCAAACATGATTTGGAGCTGATTAAGAGCGCTTATATGAATGATTTGAATAATGGTACAGATGATACGTCTCCAACATTTAAAGCCTTTGAAGAGGGGAGCGAAACCATGAGTAAGGAAGCCAACTCCCAGTTGGCCATTCGTCAAGAGAAGTTTATTAGAGACTTAAAGAATGCCTTGATTAGAATTGAAAACAAGACCTATGGTATTTGTCGTGTTACCGGAAAACTAATAAGCAAAGAACGCTTGAAATTGGTGCCTCATGCAACTTTAAGCATTGAAGCCAAAAACATGCAATAAAAAATATATTAAAAAGATCTAAAGCGCTTCAAATTTATATTGAAGCGCTTTTTGTTTTATGAAGATACATATTAGCTGTTTTTTAATGTTTTTGGGAACCCTATTTGCGTTCTCTCAAAAGGTCACTTATAAAACCTTTGATGACGATTTGGTGGCATTTTTGCAAATAGATTGCGACCAGTGTTTTCGAATAAACTTGGAAAACACCAAACAAGATAGGATAGAAATTCAAATGGCTGTTGAGGGGGAATATAATGAACAGGTCATTTTGTTGACGGAATCGAATTTGGATAGCTTAAAGATTACTACGGCATTCCAACCTATCTTTAAAGCTCCAGACGATAAATTGGCAGCTCATAAAGCTCTTTCCATTGTTTTACATGTTAAGGTTCCCAACGATAAAGTTGTATCTGTAAGAAGTGATTTGGCCTCAATTATGGTGCGAGGGCAATATCATAAGCTCAGGGTAGAATTAAAGCAGGGGCATTTTGATGGCTGGTTGCACCGCCCTAATATTACAGTGCATACCCTTCAAGGCGACATAAATTTAGTGACTGATCAAGGAAATACCCACCTCATTTCCAAAAATGGAAGCGTCTCTAAAGAAACTTTAGGTACGGGTTCTAATGATATTGATTTGAGGACTATTAACGGAAACATTCGGTTGCGTAAAACTGAAGAATAATTTTCTATTTTTGCTATTCAAATACGCTGCATGTCCTTAAAAAAATCCCTTGTTTTTATCATTCTTATTTTATTGGTAGACCAGATTAGTAAAATATATATAAAGACCCATTTTGTCTTAGGGGAAGATGTAGCAATTTTCAAATGGTTTAAGATTTATTTTGTGGAAAATGATGGGATGGCGTGGGGGACCAAAATAAGTGATTTTATTCCTTTTATGTCCGATCGGGTAGCCAAGTTATCCTTAACTATTTTTAGAATCGTTGCCATTTTAGGTATAGGCTATTGGCTTTATGATGTTACCAGAAAAAGGACTTCTAAAATTATGATTTTGGCGGTGGCCTTAATATTTGCAGGGGCATTGGGTAATATTCTGGATTCCGTTTTTTATGGAATTTTGTTTAGTGATAGTTATGGCCAAGTAGCTACGTTTTTACCACATGAGGGAGGCTATGAATCCATGTTTCATGGGAAGGTGGTTGATATGCTTTATTTTCCTATTTGGAAAGGATATTTGCCTGAATGGATTCCTTATTATGGTGGTCAATTCTTTACATTTTTTGAGCCTGTTTTTAATGTAGCCGATGTAGCCATCAGCACAGGTTTTGGGATGCTAATTGTATTTAACCGACAGGCTTTTTCAAAGAATTAAATTCTTTAAGAAAAACTACTTTTTTATAAGTCGTCCTTTCTGCTTCCATTGGGGAGGTGTGTGGTTGATTTTTAAGGATAAGACATCAAAACAGTTTCAGTTCAAAAGCAAGGGAAACTCTTGAGGCTTTCCAAAACTTGGTGATAATGTTTATATTTGACCCCAAAATAAACCATTCACATCTCTTTAGCCTAAATATTGCCCCATGATAAAACAAAACTACTTATTCTGGTTTTTAATGCTATTTATTTTATTTTCTTGTTCTTCTAATGTCGAACAAGGAAGTTCTCAAAATCAAAATAGAGCTTTATGGGGTGTATGGGGTCATGTTGCACTTTCAATAGAGGGAGGGGATCCAATTACTTTATATTGCCCTTTGATACTTTCTGTAGGAGCGACAGATTTTCAAGAAATGCGATATTACAATGATGCCTGTGAGTCTTTAGATAGAACCATAGGTACTTACGTTTTTGAAAATTCTCTTATCACCTTTCAGGAAACAGACGGCCCATCCTATACCTCTACAGTCATATCACTAACAGACAATGAGATGGTAACACAAAACATAGATTCTTATAGTGATGAAGTCATGGAGCATACTTGGGAAAAACTAGATGACATTTAAAACTAGGCTGAATTTCATCAAATAAAGTAAAAAATACGTAGAACTACGTATATCAATGAGGAGCTAAAATTATTAGTTTTGTCATCCCAAAGATTTTTGATCTTACCTATGAATACCCACGCTAGCGCCTAACATTGTTGGGTGCTAGGGGTTATCAAATTGTTACCCCTTAATAATTGATTTAACTAAATTAATTTTTTTAAAAAGCATATACCTTATCCGGGGTAACGCAATAATCCAAATTGATATCATTAGCAAATCGTTCTGCAATATGGTCTTCAGGCTCAAAAAAGGACAGTCCTATTTTTACGGTATCAGGTCCGCAATCTGCAAGAAATCGATCGTAAAACCCTTTGCCATAGCCTATTCTATGCCCTTCTTTGTCAAATGCCATTAAAGGAACGAATACAACCTCTAATTTAGAAGAAGGAATAGGAATTCCGTCAACAGGCTCTGGTATGTTATAGGAATTTTTTTTAAGAACTGTGGCATCTGTCAATAGGTAATGAATCATGGTTCCTGTTTCAAAATCACTTTTGGAAAGGACGATGTTTTTGTCTTTTCCCGAGAGAATATGAATGATATCGTCTGTATGAACTTCTTTTTGTTCAACTATGGATAGGAAAATGTGATAAAAGCTGTGATTCCAAATATCCAATGTCAACAGTCTATTTGCAATTTGAAGGCTAAGATTCAGGATATCATCTTCACTTAGGGTATTTCGTTTGGCCTTGTAGGCTTTCCTCAATTCCTGTTTGGTCATTTTAATTTGGTAGTAATATGAAACAAAGCATCTCCTTGGTAAACGATAGGGGACTCATTCACATTGATAATGTATCCTGAATTAAAGGCCTTGACGGGATGTATAAATTTTCCGTAAGGATCTGTTATATGACCTAAAACATCTCCTTTGGATACCAAACTATTGACAGTGATGGTAGCCTTGAACATGCCAGAAAAATTGGCTCTTTGCCACCTGCTTGTCAAAATGAAAACGGGCTTCTTCCTAGGACGTGTTACCTTGAATTTTGTTGACAGCATGTCCAAATGCTTTAGCGTGCGCTTAATTCCCTCTACGGCTGTCGCTGATATTTGAGGGTCTATATGGTTAGATTTACCTCCCTCAAACAACAACATTGGGATGCCTAACTTGCTGGTCACATTTCGAAATGATTTCTTAATGTTTTTAGAGTATAGCACAAATGGCGCATTAAAAACCTGAGCCAAATGGTCTAATTCGGGGTCGTTTTTGACTATTCTTATTTGTGGTGCATTAAAGCGGCCCGCTCCCCCTGTATGGAAGTCCATAATGAAATCAACATCAGGGATGACCTCATTCACTAATTTATAAGCCACCCTGCTCGCTAATGAGCCCTTTTTAGTGCCAGGAAATACACGGTTCAAATCACGGCCATCGGGAAATTCCCTGGTTAGGTTAATAAACCCAAACACATTAATTACCGGTAAGCAAATAATAGTTCCTCGTTTGGGTTTGTTAATTCCTAAGGAAATAATTTGTCTTACAATTTCAACTCCATTAACTTCATCGCCATGTAAACCACCTGTAATCAAAACAACAGGTCCGGGTTTTTTAGAGCGTTCAATAATCACAGGGACATCCACACTGGAAGAGGTATGCAAATTGGCCACATCAAAGCGTAATTCACATCGTTCGCCTTCACGAATCTCCTTTCCTAAGACATGAATGGATTTTTTCTGTGAGTCGGTCATTATTTGTTTCTTTCTATGTAGGTAAGTATAGCTCTAGCAATGTTACGTCCCGTAGCCTTTTCTATGCCTTCTAAACCAGGAGTTGAATTGACTTCTAGTAAGAGAGGACCTCTAGCAGATTGTAGCATATCCACCCCACAAACAGGCAATTTCAATGCTCTTGCCGCTCCCATGGCTAATTTTAGTTCTGAATCACTTAGCTTTATCAAGGAAGCTGATCCGCCACGATGTAAATTGGAGCGAAATTCACCTTCTTTACTCTGTCTTTTCATAGCGCCTACTACTTGACCATCAACCACCAAGGCTCTTAAGTCGGCCCCTTTCGCTTCCTTAATGAATTCCTGAACGATAACCCTAGCTTGCAAACCATTAAAGGCTTCTAATACAGATTCGGCTGCGTTTTTGGTTTCAGCCAAAACCACGCCCAACCCTTGGGTGCCTTCCAGAAGCTTTATAATAACGGGTGTTCCGCCTACGTGTTCAATGACTTCCTCAACATCTCGTGAATAGTTGGTGAAAACCGTTTTAGGCATGCCAATCCCGGCTTTACTTAGGCGTTGTAGGCTTCTTAATTTATCTCGAGAGCGAATGATAGCATCAGAAGTGGCTGTTGTAAAAACTCCCATCATTTCAAATTGCCTTACAACGGCACAACCGTAAAAAGTAACCGATGTCCCAATTCTGGGGATGATGGCATCCACATAATCCAGATATCTGTTTTTGTAATAGATGGTGGGTTTTTCCTTTTCGATAATAATATCGCATTTCAAAGGGTCGATCACTTCTACTTCGTGACCTCTTTTAAAGCCTTCTTCAATTAGGCGTTCTGTTGAATACAGGTTGGTGTTTCTAGACAGAATGACAATGTTCATGGGCACATTGGTTTTGGGATAGGTTTTGTTGACTTACATCAACCAAAAATTTTTTGTTTAAAAATTGTCTTCCAAGCAAAACGGGAAACTTCATATCATCCCGCGTGCTTAAAGTTAAATTAATTGTATAGGTTTTACCAAATAATATGATACTGGATTTTACTTTAAATCGATTTTCCTTAAATCCATTACTGCTTTTAACATCCGTTTTAGAGTAGGAATCAAATATTACTTGTTTCCCACTAAAGTTGGGGTGACCAGCACTGTAAAAGGTGCAGTAAAGCTTTTGGTCCTTTTCTTCTATTTGCGAACAATGGATCGCAGAAGTATAAGCTCCGGTATCAATTTTTACATCCACTTGAAACAATCCTAGCTTAGGGAAGTCTGCTACGTCTGTCCTACCAATTATTTTCTTCTCCATCTCTTAGGGTTTTAAAAAGTGGCACAATGTAAGGAATATGATGCTTCAAAAAGCTTAAATTTACATTAAATTTCAATGCATTGATAGATATATCTGTAACTTTGGGAAAATGGCCGACACATCGCTCGAAATTCAATTGAAAACGCTTCCGGATTTACCGGGAGTTTACCAATATTTTGATAAGGACGGTAAGATTCTTTACGTGGGAAAGGCTAAAAACCTAAAGAAACGGGTTTCTTCCTATTTCAACAAACATCATGATTATGGCAAGACAAGAGTACTTGTTAAGAAGATTGCCAACATAAAGCATATTGTAGTTGATACAGAAACAGATGCGCTTTTGTTGGAAAACAATCTCATTAAAAAGTATCAGCCACGTTACAATGTGATGCTTAAGGATGACAAATCCTACCCTTGGATTTGTGTGAAAAAAGAACGATTTCCTAGAGTTTTTAGCACTCGTAGGGTTATAAGGGATGGTAGTGAGTACTTTGGTCCTTATACCAGTATGAAAACAGTTTCCACCTTATTGGATTTAATAAGGGGGCTATTTCTGTTACGCACTTGCAATTATGATTTGTCACAAGATAAAATTGAGGCAGATAAATATAAGGTTTGCTTGGAGTATCATTTAGGTAATTGTAAGGGGCCTTGTGAGGGTTTGGAAACAGAAGTAGCTTATCATGAAAATATTAACTCGATAAAAGAAATTTTAAAGGGAAACTTTAAAGATTCTCTGAATCAGTTTAAGTCGCAGATGAAAGCCTATGCCGAGGAAATGCGTTTTGAGGAAGCGCAAAAAATAAAGGAAAAAATAGAGGTGCTAGAAAATTACCAATCTAAATCTACTATTGTAAATCCTAAAATTAGCAATGTAGATGTCTTTTCCATTGTGAGTGATGAGAGCTTTGGGTATGTAAATTTTTTGCAATTGTCTTATGGCTCAATAATTAGATCTCATACTCTTGAAATCAAGAAAAAACTTGAGGAAACTGACCATGAGTTGTTGGAGTTAGCCATCACAGAACTAAGACAGCGGTTTCATTCGAAATCAAAAGAGATATATGTGCCATTTGATGTTGAAGTGGGAGGAGGAATTAAAATAACAGTCCCCAAGTTGGGTGATAAAAAACACCTTTTGGATTTATCGACCCGCAATGCTAAGTACTATCGATTGGAACGATTAAAACAGGTGAAGATTACAGATCCAGATAGACACGCCAATCGCATTATGGCCCAAATGAAGGCTGACTTAAGATTAAAAAGAGAACCTAGGCATATTGAGTGTTTTGATAATAGTAACATTCAAGGAACGAATCCTGTGGCTGCATGTGTGGTATTCAAGGATGGTAAGCCTAGTAAAAAAGATTATAGACATTTCAATATAAAAACAGTTGAAGGACCCGATGATTTTGCCTCTATGGAAGAGGTTGTATATCGCCGTTACAAACGTTTGCTTGAAGAAGAGCAACTCTTACCACAATTGATCATAATTGATGGGGGCAAGGGGCAATTGTCCTCGGCTTTAAAGAGCTTGGATGTTTTGGGTTTGAGAGGTAAGATTGCGATAATCGGAATTGCTAAACGTTTGGAAGAATTATTTTATCCAAATGACCCAATTCCCTTATATTTAGATAAGAAAAGTGAAACCTTAAAAGTCATTCAGCAACTTAGGAATGAAGCACATCGATTTGGGATTGAACACCATCGGAATAGACGAAGCAAAACAGCATTGAATACCGAGTTAGAAACCATTCCCGGTGTAGGAGAAAAAACCATAGTTGAGTTATTAAAAAAGTTTAAGTCGGTAAGAAGGATATCCCACGCGAAATTGGATGAGCTGGAAGCGGTAGTTGGGAAGTCTAGAGCTGAAAAAATATATAAATACTATCATAATTAATGAAAAGCCCCATTGTTTTTCTATTGCTTTTGTTTTTCGTAACATCTTCAGCTTTTTCTCAGGCTAGAACTGATGATGAGGTAAAGGTGGGACTCGTTTTAAGTGGTGGTGGTGCCAAGGGGTTGGCACATATAGGTGCTCTTAAGGTTATAGATAGCTTGGGGATTCGGATTGATTATGTAGCTGGAACTAGTATGGGGGCTATTGTTGGTGCCTTATATGCCTCAGGTTATTCAGGAAAAGCCCTAGACTCCATTTTTCGGGATGTCGATTTTGATAAAATAATAAATGATGAGTTACCTCGGGCATCTAAAACATTCTACGAGCGGGACAACTCAGAGAAATATGCCATTACCCTTCCCTTTGATAATTACAAAATCAACTTACCATCAGCTCTTTCAAGAGGGCAAAATACGTTGAGTTTATTATCACAGTTAACATTGCATACCTGTGATGTTGATCAATTTGATCAATTGGATATTCCTTTTTTCTGTGTGGCTACCAACGTAGAAACTGGGGAACCGGTGATTTTAGATAAAGGCAGTTTACCGCTATCTATTGCGGCAAGTGGAGCTTTCCCGTCATTATTTCAACCAGTCATTATTGATGATCAAGTTTTGATTGATGGAGGTGTGGTCAATAATTATCCCATTGATGAGCTGAAAGCCAAAGGTATGGATGTGATTATAGGGGTAGATGTACAAGACGGTTTGGCTGATAGAGACCAATTAAAATCAGCCTTGTCTATTCTTTTGCAAATCAATAATTATCGTACCATCAATGACATGAAAGGAAAGATAGAACGAACCGATATTTATATTAAACCAGATATTGAAGATTTTACTGTTATGTCTTTTGATGATGGAAATGAGATTATTTCCCAAGGGGAAATTGCAGCCAAAAAACTGGCAGATACTTTAAGCCATTTAGCTAAAAGACAAACGAAAGGGCCAAGGATTCAAAAGGCAATTAAATCTATTGATAGTCTAAGAATCAACTCCATTATTGTTTCGGGAACTGAAAAATACACTAGTAGTTACGTGATAGGTAAACTGAAATTTAAAGCTCAGAGCGATATCTCTTATGAGGATTTGGTTACTGGAGTTAATAATTTGGCTGCAACCAATAACTTTCAGAGTGTGATAAACCGCTTGAAGTCGTCAAAATACCAAAAGGGCTATGACCTGTATATTCATGTAAAAGAAAGTCAGCTTAAAACTTATTTTAGGTTTGGACTACACTATGATGAATTGTATAAATCGGCCGCTTTATTGAATTTGACGCGAAAATCGGTGTTATTTAAAAATGATATTGCCACCTTGGATGTGGGATTGGGAGATAATATTAGATACAATTTTGAATACTTTATTGATAAGGGATTTTATTGGAGTATCGGATTAAAGTCTAGATTTAACCAATTTCAAAAGAACGTTTCATCTCGGTTAATAGATCCTTATCAAGCGGTTCAACCCTTCAACAGCATTAATAAATTTGATGTAGAGTTACAGGATTTCACAAATCAGTTTTATTTTCAAACCTTGTTTCGTCGTGATTTTGCCCTCATTCTAGGAGCAGAACATAAACATTTAAAAATTCACTCAGAGACTGTGGCCTCAGGAGATGATGAGGGAGAGACCTTATTTGAGAATAGTAATTATTTGAGTGTATTTGGGAAGTTGAAATTGGATACTTTTGATAACAAATACTTCCCCAACCAGGGCTTTTATTTGGATGGTGATTTTCACTTGTATTTGTATTCATCTGATTTCAATAGTGATTTTACCGAGTATTCCATCGCCAAGGGGACCTTTGGATATGCTAAAAATATTACTAAAAACTTTACGGGGAATATTTCGGTTCAAGGAGGCTTCCGGATTGGCGAAAATGAAAACCCTTACCTTGATTTTGTTCTTGGGGGCTATGGAAACGACTTTATAAATAATTTTGAGGCATTCTTTGGCTATGATTTTATGAGCATTCCCGGAGATAGTTATATCAAGGGGCTTGTCACTTTCGATTACGAAATCTTCAAGAAAAACCATATCAATGTGTCAGCTAACTTTGCCAATGTTGGTAACGACATTTTTACCAATGGAGAATGGGTGACTGCTCCAAACTTTTCTGGCTATGCTCTAGGCTATTCCTTGGAAACCTTTATTGGACCCATTGAGGCAAAAATGACTTACTCACCAGAACTTAAAGAGAGTATTTGGTTTTTCAATGTGGGATTTTGGTTCTAATTATTTATTATTTGTGATTTTTTTTGTCATATTTGCAAAATATGAAGCTTTTTTGGACCTATTTGTTACTTCATCTACATATTCTTATCAAGAGAAATCCTGAATAGGGCTACATATTTTGTATCTTTAGAAGCCTAAAAATTTAGGTGAAATCATTAATTTTTTAATTTAAATTTTAAAGCATGCCTTTATATCATAAGCTGGGAAAAATTCCTCCCAAAAGACATACACAATTCCGTAAGGAAGACGGTAGCCTGTATTATGAGCAACTCTTTGGTACGATTGGTTTTGATGGGATGTACTCCAATATGTATCATGAACAACGACCTACTCAGGTTAAGGAAATCAGAAACCAATACAATGTTTCCCCAAAAGTTGCCAAGGCCAACAACATGCAATCCTATCGCTTTAGGGGCTTTCAAGTGCCACCAGAAAACGATTTCTTAGAAAGTAGAAAAACGGTTTTGACTAATAGTGATTGCAGTATTATTTTAGCTGCACCTAAAAAATCCACAGAGGATTATTTTTATAAAAACACTGATGCAGACGAATTAATTTTTGTCCACAAAGGCACAGGCAAGTTGAGAACCCATTTGGGGAATTTAGACTTTAAATATGGAGACTATCTATTAATCCCAAGGGGAATTATTTACAAAATTGATTTTGATACAGAAGATAACCGATTGTTTATAGTGGAGTCAAGAAGACCTATCTATACCCCAAAAAGATATCGCAATTGGTTTGGGCAGTTATTAGAACATTCTCCTTTTTGTGAGAGAGATATTAGAAAGCCGGAAGAATTGGAAACTTACAATGAAAGTGGTGAGTTTTTAATCAAAGTGAAAAAGCAGGATGATATTTTTGACATGATTTATGCTTCTCATCCATTTGATGTTGTAGGCTATGATGGCTATAATTTTCCTTATGCTTTCTCGATTCATGATTTTGAACCGATAACTGGGCGCATTCACCAACCGCCACCAGTGCATCAAACCTTTGAGACTGATGCTTTTGTGGTTTGTAGTTTTGTGCCACGGTTGTATGACTATCATCCTGATAGCATACCAGCACCCTATAACCATAGCAATATAGATAGTGATGAGGTGTTGTATTATGTGGATGGCGACTTTATGAGTAGAAATGATATTGAAGCAGGTCATATTTCATTGCATCCTGCTGGTATTCCTCATGGGCCACATCCTGGAGCTACAGAAAGAAGTATTGGGAAGGAGAGAACAGAAGAATTGGCCGTTATGGTAGACACCTTCAAACCTTTACAAGTTACCGAAGAAGCATTAAAAATAGCAGACGAAGATTATTTTAAATCTTGGTTGGAATAACCTTAATAAAAAGCAAAATGAGCAAAGAAATTAAATCAGTAGACTACGGTCTAGAAAAAATATTTGAGGGGGCAGAAGACTTCTTGCCTTTATTAGGAACCGATTATGTAGAATTCTATGTGGGAAATGCTAAACAAGCGGCTCACTTTTACAAAACGGCGTTTGGCTTTCAATCATATGCTTATAAAGGATTAGAAACTGGCAGTAAGGAGACTGTTTCTTATGTATTGAAGCAAGACAAGATTAGATTGGTGCTAACAACGCCATTAAACTCAAAACATCCTATCAACGAGCATATCGTTAAGCATGGTGATGGTGTTAAAGTGGTGGCTCTTTGGGTGGAGGATGCTAAATCTGCCTGGGAGGAAACAACCAAACGTGGCGCTAAATCATACATGGCACCACAAGTAGAAACTGATGAGTTTGGAGAAGTGGTACGTGCAGGGATTTATACTTATGGAGAGACCATCCATATGTTTGTGGAACGTAAAAACTATAATGGTCAATTTCTACCAGGTTTTGTTAAATGGGAGTCCGATTACAATCCAACTCCTGTTGGGTTAAAGTATATTGACCACATGGTAGGGAATGTAGGTTGGGGAGAAATGAATACTTGGGTAAAATGGTATGAAGATGTCATGGGATTTGTAAATTTCCTTTCGTTTGATGACAAACAAATCCATACAGAGTATTCGGCCTTAATGAGTAAAGTAATGAGTAATGGAAATGGGCGTATCAAATTTCCAATAAATGAACCGGCTGAAGGTAAAAAACGTTCTCAAATTGAGGAATATTTAGATTTTTATGAAGGAGCGGGAGTTCAGCACATTGCTGTAGCTACAGATGATATCATCAGTACGGTTTCTGATTTAAGATCAAGAGGAGTTGAATTCTTATCTATTCCACCAGAAGAGTATTACAGAGCAGTACCTGGAAGATTGGAAGAATTTAGCCATGAATTGCGTGAAGATATTGAAACCTTAAAAAGTTTAGGTATTATGATAGATGCCGATGAAGAAGGTTATTTGTTGCAAATTTTCACCAAGCCAGTTGAAGATAGACCAACCTTGTTTTTTGAAATCATTCAAAGAATGGGAGCTCGAGGTTTTGGAGCTGGAAACTTCAAAGCTCTTTTTGAATCCATTGAAAGAGAGCAAGAAAAGAGAGGAACTCTATAATGCAGAATATTAATTCTTTCTTAAATAACTCCTTCAATTATATTGAGGGAGTTGTTGTTTTATAACTTTGGAATGGTAATTGTCATTTAATTGCAACATAAATTTGAATGAATAAAAATTACATTTGTACCTAACAGTTATGAAGAATCTTATATCTATTGCCCTATTTTTACTAATAATGCCTAAATCCTGGGCACAAACTGAAAGCGCCTTTGATACAGGAGAATGGTTTCGTTTTGAAATGAGTTATAGCGGTTTCTTTAAAGCAGGAGAAGCCACATTAAAAGTGAATAATGGCTCCTATAATGGAAAACCAGTTTACCACGTTGTTGGAAAGGGATGGACAACCGGTGCTATCAAATGGTTTTTCAAAGTAGAGGATTTGTATGAGAGTTATTTTGATAAAGTGCACATACGTCCCTATAGATTTATCAGAAAGATTGATGAAGGGGGGCATACCAAGAATATTGAAATCACCTTTGATCATGAACAAAATAAAGCGCTTGTAAATAATATTAAGCATAGCCGTAAGGCAGAATTTGATACCAAGCCAAACATTCAAGATATGGTGTCTACCTTTTACTATTTAAGGAATAATTTGGATGTCGATGACCTGAATGTTGGGGATGAGGTGTTTGTTAATATGTTCTTTGATGAAGAGAATTATGGATTTAAAATAAGATATTTAGGGTCAGAAAATATAAAAACACCTTTTGGAAAGGTAAATGCTCTAAAGTTTCGTCCATATGTTATGGCGGGGAGGGTGTTTAAGGAAGAGGAAAGCTTAACGCTGTGGGTGTCAAACGATCAAAACAGGATACCGTTACGTGTCAAAGCTGATTTGGCGGTTGGTTCTTTGCGTGCCGAATTGAATGCCTTCAGAGGATTGAAATACCCATTTAAAATAATTGTTGAAAACTAACTAATGGAAACTAAAAAAGATATAACCAGCCAATTAGAAGAGAAATATAAAAATTTGGGTCAGGATGTAGATGCCCATTTGGAAGGGTTGCTTTATGGGAAACTCATTAATTATTGGGATTACATTCAGACAGATGCCCTTTTAAACTTGCAAGTGCAACGCACTGTTCTTCCAGATGAGATGGTTTTTATAATGTACCATCAAATCAATGAACTCCTATTTAAAATGATTTTATGGGAAATTGATCAAGTAGCCAAGGAACCAAATATTTCTGCCGAATTATTTACTGAAAAACTGATGAGAATCAGTAGGTATTTCGATATGTTGACTTCGTCCTTTAATATTATGAAGGATGGGATGGAAGTGGAGCAGTACAATAAATTTAGACATACTTTAACCCCTGCTAGTGGTTTCCAAAGTGCCCAGTACCGTAAAATAGAATTTGCATCTACTGAATTGATTAATCTGATAGACCACAGGTTTAGGGAAACCATAGATAGAAATACCTCATTTGAATACGCTTTGGAGCATTTATATTGGCAAGCAGCAGGTAAGGACTACAAAACAGGCAAAAAAAGTTATACATTAACAGCTTTTGAAGAGAAATACAAAGATGAATTTATTAGATTTGCGGAATTCTATAATACACATAACCTCTGGACTAAGTTCAAAGAGCTTCCAGAC
Source organism: Mangrovimonas sp. ST2L15 (assembly GCF_001280515.1). Classification (GTDB taxonomy): domain Bacteria; phylum Bacteroidota; class Bacteroidia; order Flavobacteriales; family Flavobacteriaceae; genus Mangrovimonas; species Mangrovimonas futianensis. Next base: position 703,689 of record NZ_LBIQ01000030.1, read on the forward strand.
AGTGTTAAAGAAGACAAGAGTTTAATCGATGCAATGCGTCATTATGACCAAACTGTTAATATCAAATGGGTCATGGCGCACTATAATACGGCCAATCATTATTTAAACATTGGTGGTAAAACAGCAGAAGCCACGGGTGGAAGCGAATGGGTCAAGTATATGCATCCCAAATATCAAAGAAGAATATTTTTTCCGGATTTATGGACCAAAGAAGAATTGAAGCACTGGGGAGAAAATGTCTAACTTTTTTAACAGCCGCCTTACTGGTAACTAGTTGCGGTAAAAAGAAAGAGTCTCTCCCTATTGAGGAAACCGAAGAAATAGCCATTGTAGAACCCGAAGACACTTTTGAGTTTGGGTTCAATCTTAATGATTATGTTGTTAAAAGGGATACTGTCCGGTCTGGAGACAGTTTTGGCGTTATTATGGAACGCAATAGATTAGGATATCCTAAAATCTTTCAAATTGCTGAGGGAGCCAAATCTAGTTTCGATATCACCAAACTACAAATAGGGAAGCCCTATACCTTGCTTTGCTCTAAAGATACCTTGCAGGAGCCAAAATGTTTTATTTATCAGCCTAATAAAGAAGAGTATGTGGTGGTCAATTTCCAAGATTCCATTCATGCTTACACAAATAGAAAGCCTGTTACCTATGTTGAAAAGGAAGTCGCTGGGGTTATAACCAGTAGCATTTCTGAAACCTTGGAGGATTTAGGAATCAGTCCTAGGTTGACCTTTAAATTGGCCGATGACATTTATGCATGGACCATTGACTTTAGAAGGCTACAAAAGGGAGATCGCTTCAAGGTTATTTACACAGATAAGTATATTGATGATTCCATTTATGCAGGAATTGCCGATGTAAAAGCCGCATTTTTTGAACACAATGGTGAACCTTTTTATGCCTTTGAGTATGAGACAGACAGTATTAAAGGGCTTTCTGATTACTTCAATGAAGAAGCAAATAATTTACGACGAGCCTTCCTAAAAGCTCCAGTAGAATATAAAAGAATTTCCTCACGTTATAACCTAAGGCGTCGTATTGCTCTTTATGGCAATAAAATTCGTCCGCATAAAGGGACAGACTTTGCTGCCGATATAGGTACTCCTATTCGAGCCACTGCCAACGGTACGGTTATCAAATCGGCTTATACGAGAGGAAACGGAAATTACGTCAAAATCAAGCATAACGCGACCTATAGCACCCAATACCTGCACATGAAAAAGCAAAATGTGAAAGTTGGGCAATTTGTGAAGCAGGGAGATGTGATAGGCTGGGTAGGAATGACAGGAAACACCTCTGGGCCGCATGTTTGCTATAGATTTTGGAAAAATGGGGTTCAGGTGGATCCCTTTAGACAAAAGCTTCCTGCAGCTGAACCTATTGCAGATAGCTTGAAAACTTCTTATTTGGCTTTTATACAGCCTTTGAAAGAGCAATTGGATCGCATTCCTTTCAAAGAAGTTCCCGCAGAGGAAGACGTTCTTTTTGAAAACTCAGATGAAAATTTAATCAGTCAGGCACATTAATAAATGGCATTACCTAAAATAAACCCAACCGAAACCAAAGCTTGGTCTAAGCTGTCAGGTCATTTTGAAACCGTAAAAGGATTACATCTTAAAGAGCTCTTTGCAGAAGACGCAGCGAGAGCCTCAAAAATGACAATTCAATGGGAGGATTTTTATGTTGATTATTCCAAAAATCGAATCACAGAGGAAACTTTTTCTTTGTTGATGGAGTTAGCTGATGAGGTTAAACTTAAAGAGGCCATGAACGCCTATTTTTTGGGAGAGGAAATTAATGAGACTGAAAAGCGTGCTGTTTTGCATACGGCCTTAAGAGCGAAACAAAGCGATGAGGTTTTTGTTGATGGTAAAAATGTCATGCCAGAGGTATTCGCCGTTAAGGATCAAATAAAGAAATTTTCTGATGATGTAATATCAGGAAATAGAAAAGGCCATTCAGGTAAAGCATTTACAGATGTGGTTAATATTGGTATTGGTGGTTCAGATTTAGGACCAGCAATGGTTGTAGAAGCCTTATCCTTTTATCAAAACCATTTAACAACCCATTTTGTGAGTAATGTTGATGGTGATCATGTGAATGAAGTAATTAAGCACTTGGATCCAGAAACGACTCTATTTGTAATTGTTTCTAAAACATTTACAACTCAAGAAACGATATCTAATGCAACAACCATAAGAAATTGGTTTTTGTTGACTCAACCAGAAGAAGCTGTAGCAGATCATTTTGTAGCTGTATCTACCAATATTGAAAAAGTTCAAGAGTTTGGTATTGCTGAGAGTAATATTTTCCCAATGTGGGATTGGGTAGGTGGTCGTTTTTCACTTTGGAGTGCTGTGGGACTATCTATCAGTCTATCTGTAGGTTTTGAGCATTTCGATGCGTTGCTGTCTGGAGCAAATAAAATGGATGAACATTTTAAAACCACTCCTTTTGAAGATAACATTCCGGTTGTTCTTGGACTTTTGACGGTATGGTATAATAATTTCTTTGGTTCTGAAAGCGAAGCAGTCATTCCTTATACTCAATATTTGAATCAATTTGCTACTTACTTGCAGCAAGGTATTATGGAGAGTAACGGAAAATATATTGACAGAAATGGCCAAAAGGTGAATTATCAAACTGGGACTGTTATTTGGGGAGAACCTGGAACCAATGCGCAACATGCCTTTTTTCAATTAATTCATCAAGGGACTAAGTTAATTCCGGCTGATTTTATTGGATTTGTAAACGCTCTTCATGGTGACCAGGACCACCAGGAAAAACTTATTTCCAATTTTATTGCGCAAACAGAAGCACTTATGAACGGTAAAACTTCTGAAGAGGTTTTTCAGGAATTTAAGGAAAAAAATGAGAGCCTAGACACGGTTAAAGAGCTTTTTCCTTTCAAAGTTTTTGAAGGAAATAAGCCTACTACTACTTTATTTATTAACAAATTAACCCCAGAAAGCCTTGGAAAACTGATTGCTTTGTATGAACATCGCATCTTTGTACAAGGTGTTATTTGGAATATTTTCAGTTACGATCAATTTGGAGTTGAGTTAGGTAAGCAATTGGCTAACAATGTTTTAAAAGATTTAAAATCACAAGATGTTGGAGCTCATGACCCGTCAACTTCAGGTTTAATCAAACACTTCAAGAAAAATCTTAATTAATTGTTAATTAAACTGTTGACTTTTTTATAAATTTCATCAGTGTTTTCCCCGATTTATCTATAATTTAATCAGGCATTTAGTTAAATAATTAATATGCATGCATAATTAACTATTTCATAATGTTTGAACTAATTAGTTATGTAATTTTGCGAAAAAATTTAGAAACCAATTTCTTAATTAACATGAAGAACATTACTAGATTAATTTTTCTTGTAGGAGCAATTTTGTTTTCTGCATTTACGATGGCGCAATCGACTGTTACTGGAACAATCATTGACGCTGAAATGAATGCACCGATGCCTGGTGTAAATGTTGTAGAAAAAGGCACAACCAATGGAGTTTCCACCGATTTTGATGGAAACTTTAGTATTACAACCAAATCAAATGATGCTGTGCTGGTTGTTTCGTTTATCGGGTATTTAACTCAGGAAATACCTGTTTCTGGAACTTCTAATTTGGGCAATATTACAATGCAAGTCAGTGAGTTTGGTCTTAGTGAGGTTAGAATTATAGCCTCGGTGGCTGTAGATAGAGAAACTCCAGTGGCGGTTTCAACTATTAAAGCCAAAGAAATTGAATTGAAATTAGGGAATCAGGAATTCCCTGAGATTTTAAAATCCACACCAGGGGTATATGCTACCAGAGCTGGAGGTGGTTTTGGAGATGGTCGAATCAACTTAAGGGGGTTCAGTTCAGAAAACGTAGCCGTTTTGATCAATGGAGTGCCGGTAAACGACATGGAAAATGGTGTAGTTTATTGGAGCAACTGGGCTGGTTTAAGTGATGTAACAAGTTCAATGCAGGTTCAAAGAGGTTTAGGAGCTTCTAAGGTAGCTGTACCATCAATTGGGGGAACCATTAACATTCTTACCAAAACAACTGATGTTGAAGCCGGAGGTAATTTTTACACCACTTTAGGTAATGATGGTTATAGAAAATTAGGGGTTACTTATTCTACAGGATTGTTTGACAATGGATTTGCTGCAACTGTATCTGCTGCCAAAACTGATGGTGATGGATATGTGGATGGAACAGAGTTTAACGCATTGTCTTATTTTGTGAATTTATCGCAAAAGTTTAATGACCAACATACCTTATCATTTACTGCTTTCGGTGCTAAACAACGTCACGGTCAGCGTCAAAATAGACATTTAATTTCCACTTACAGAGCTAGTGAAAGCGGTATTAAATACAATTCTGATTGGGGATATAAAAATGGTGAGGTTACTCATATAGAAGACAACTTTTATCACAAACCACAATTGTCGTTAAACCATTATTGGAATATTAGCGAAAAATCAAGTTTATCTACAGCTGTTTATGCTTCCTTTGGATCTGGAGGGGGTGGAGGAACCCGTGGGGAAAATAAATTTACCAATCCCGCCTATAGAATTGGTCCATTGGGTCCTGTTGATCTAGATAGAATCGTTGATGAGAACATTGCAAATGGAGCTGAGGGATCAGAATCTATTTTAAGAGCATCTAGAAATGACCATAACTGGTATGGCGTTTTATCAACTTACAAAACAGACCTTACAGACAATTTAGTATTATTAGGAGGTTTAGATTTTAGAGATTATACAGGATCACATTTTTATGAGGTAACAGATCTATTAGGAGGTCAATATTGGGCTGATAATAGTGATGTAAACAATCCAAACGCAGCTTTACAGGTTGGAGATAAGTTCAACTATTATAACGATGGTAAAGTGGGTTGGTTAGGATTTTTTGGTCAATTAGAGTATTCTAAAGATAAATTGGCTGGATTTGTTTCTTTAGCAGCCTCAAATACCTCATATAAAAGAATTGACTATTTCCAATATACTGTTGATGATCCTTTAAGGGAAACAGACAGATATAATTTCTTTGGGTATCAAGTTAAAGGTGGTGCAAACTACAACTTAACAGATAACCATAATGTCTTTGCTAACATTGGTTATTTTGAAAAGGCACCAGGATTTGATGCGGTATTCATTAACTTTAATAACACTGAAATCAATGAAAATGCAGAAAATCAAAAGATTTTAAGTTTTGAGTTGGGGTATGGATTTAGAAGTGAAAAACTATCTGCCAACGTCAACCTTTATAGAACGGCTTGGAGAGATAGAACAGAAACCAGAACCTTCCAATTATCTGAAGATGAGACTGGTTTTGCCAATATTCTTGGGGTAAATGCTATTCACCAAGGTATTGAAATAGATTTTGCATATAGACCTTGGGATGATTTAACTCTAACAGGGATGGCTTCTTTTGGAGACTGGAGATGGGAAGACAATATTGAAAATGTTGAAATTAGAGATGAGCAACAAGAGTTGGTTGATACCGTTGATATTTATATAGAGGATGTACATGTAGCAGATGCGGCCCAAACTACTTTTGCTTTAGGTCTTAATTATAGAGTATTACCTAGGACTAATATTTTAATTGATTATAATTATTATGACAATTTGTACGCCGATTTTGACCCTAGTGATAGAGGTGATGAAACAGCACCTGAAGCATGGGAAATGCCAGCTTATGGATTGTTTGATGCGGGTATTAGTCATGGATTTGATTTTGGTCCATTTGAAGCAACCCTTTCTGCAAGAATGAACAATGTTTTTAATACTGAGTATATTTCAGATGCACTTGATGGAACAAATTCAGACGCATATACATCTTTAGTCTGGTATGGAGCTGGAAGAACATTTACCGTTGGGGCTAAAATTAACTTTTAAAAAAACTGTATTATGAAAAGAATAATTAATGCATTAATGATTGTTGGACTGGTCTTAGTAGGGTGTAACCCTATGGAGGACATCCATAATGATATAGACTCTGTTGATAATCCAGTAGTAGGTTCTGCTGAATATACGCTAACCGATGAGGATTATGAAGAGTTAGAATTGGGTTTTGGTAGTTTCGATTCTGAAGATCAAGCGAAAGAATTAATACCAGGTTTACTAGCTGACATGTATCCTTATTGGGGTGCAGGATCTTCTGTTTTGGTTGGATATAATTTATATATTGGTAATGCTGAAGGCGTAAGTGATTATACAGGTGCTGAGGTATATGAATTAACTACAGCCGATTACGCAACCACGGGAAGTGACGCATTTGGTTTTTACCCAGATACCAATGCTACTGAAGCTATTATTGATATTCTAGGAACACAAATCGCCAATCCAGTAGAAGGGCAAATGGTTTTAGCAACCTATAACCATTATACGGAAACCCCAGATGTAGGTTTAGCCGTTATTGAAGAATTTCATTTTAATGGAGATTTAGAAGGCTTTGAAACAATCAATGTTTTAGGAGACCAAATATGGGAAACTGCTTCATTTGGAGGAGTTGAATATGCTTTTATGAGTGGTTATGATGGTGGAGCTCAAGACAACGAAGATTGGTTGATTTCAACACCTATTGACCTTGATGGGGAATCTGATATCAGATTTCAAATTAATCAAGCAATCAATTACGCTTCAGATTTAGGATTGTTGACCATTTTAGTGTCTTCAGATTATTCTGGTGATCCTGCTGCTGCAACTTGGGAAGAAATTACATTGGCAAATGCTCCTGAAGGAAATAACTGGACGTTCGTATTATCCGAAGATTATGATTTATCCGCTTATGATGGTGAAATCATTAACGTTGCTTTTAAGTATGAATCAAATACTAGTGAAGCTGCTTCATGGGAAATTGACCAGGTACTAATCAAAGCTTTGGGTGTTTCTGGAGACTATGATTCTAAAGGAGAATACTTTGTATATACAACAGATGGATGGGAATCTGCCGAGGGAGTTTATTACTTAAGTTCAGCTGATTATGACTCTATGGGAACAGCTTCTGGTCAACCAGGACAATACAATAATTTCAGTAGTTCTGTGCCTGCAGACAGCTATATTCCAACATTCTTAAGCATAACTTACCCATATGCTCAAGAGGAGGATCAAATGATTGTTATATATAAGTATTACTCAAGTTCTGCTGGTGCAGTTCAAACTAGAGGAAACCTATATACTGTAATTGATGGAATGTGGACACCCCATGAAACAACAGTGGCTACTACGTTGCAGTTTGGGCATGACGGTGTGGAGTGGGTTCCAGATAATACGATTCAGTATACTTTAACGGCTTCAGATTATGATTACGTGGCTACAACTTATGCATCGGTTTCAGGGTTTGAATCGGCAGCTGGTAATCTTGCTACCTATGGTAACTTTAATAGAACAGGAGGTAGTTCTGGTTGGACTGATGACATGATGATTACAGTTTTAACGGATTTACTTGGAAATGTAATTGCGCCATCTGCTGAGGAAGGTCAAAAATATGTTTTAAGTTATGATATATATAACGGAAGTAGTGCAGTAGAGAGCTTTGCTTTTATTAAAGAGGGTGGAGAGTGGATTTTAAATTAATAATCCTGTGCTAATAAAACAAAAAACCTCTTCAAAATGAAGAGGTTTTTTTATACATTTTAATTAGTATTTTTGTTTTCTCATCTTAAACAGTTAAACACATGTATGACATTGTACAAAATTTACATTCCTATTGGGCTTATTTGGTATTGACCGTACTTACAGTTGCCGTAGTAAACAGTATTATCAAGGCTCTAGGAGATAGAGAATATAAAGCTCTTGATTTTAGAATTTCACTGTTCACCTTAATCGTTTCCCATATTCAGTTATTGATTGGGTTGGTGCTTTATTTTGTGTCACCACGCTTAAGTATGTTTAGCGAACTAGGTATGGGAGGTGTTATGAAAAACGCATTGTTAAGATTATATTTGGTGGAGCATCCTTTAGTTAATATCATTGCCATTGTACTGATAACTATGGGTTACTCAAAACATAAAAAGAAATTGGTTTCTAAGTCCAAATTCAATACGGTTGCCATCTTTTATTTATTCGCTTTGATTCTACTTTTATCCAGAATTCCTTGGGATGTTTGGATGGCTTAACAAATAAAAAAGTCGCTTTTAAGGCGACTTTTTTATTAACTATAAGGATGAGATTTTTATTCAGATATTTCTTTAATCACATAGACATATACGGGAAAGTGATCACTAAAACCATCGGTGAATCCACCATCTGCAAAGCTCCTTAAAGGATATCCTTTATACCTTCCATACTTTCCTACCAAGTAGTTCTTATTGTAAATACCTGCCTGATAAAATTTAAAGGTTGAAAAGTCTTTGTCTAATAAAGGCTTTGAGATTAAAATTTGATCAAACAAGCTCCAAGCGTCTCTATAGGCCGTTGTACCTAGTCCTTTTCGATAAAAGCTCTCATAGGGGTTGTAAATGCCTTTAAACTCTACCTTGTCTCGGTCTTTTTCGGCATTTAGTACTTTTTTGACACTTTCATTTGTTGGGTCGTCATTCAAGTCGCCCATCAGGAAAATTTTCGCATAGGGATCATCGGTTTGCAATGAATCAATAATCTTTTTACTCAATTTGGCGGCCGCAACACGTTTTGGTCGACTTCTAGCTTCACCACCACTTCTAGAAGGCCAGTGATTAACTAGTACATGAATCATGTCACCTTCTAGAGTCCCGCTGACCAATAGTTGGTCACGAGTATAAACACGCTTTCGGGAATTGTCATCATAAATTTTCAATTCGTGAGAGCTTGTATGTAAAGGAGTGAAAAACTTTTTTTGGTAAAGCATAGCTACATCAATTCCTCTAGCATCTGGAGAGTCATAGTGTATAATGCCATAATCTCTTCCTAAAAGTAGGGGATCATTGATCAAGTCTTCAATAACTTGTCTGTTTTCAACTTCAGATATTCCAATAATTACTGGAGAGTTATGGGTGTCATCCAAACCGATATCTGATAGTACTCGAGCCATGTTGTGGACTTTCTTTTTGTATACCGTCTCAATATCTCCTTTCATTTCCATGATTGGACTGGCTTCATCAAATTTTGAAGTGTCATTAATGGTGTCAAACAGGTTTTCCAGATTGTAGAACGCAATGGTATGAATTTTATAAGTCTTTTTTTCTTGAGCATTAAGTTTGCTTGTTCCAATGGCCAAAAAAAGGCAGTAAAATAGGATAATGTGTAATTTCATCTAATCAATAAGTTAACTTTAGGTTACCAAAATACAATTGTCGGGCCAAATGTAGATATTTATCATAAATAATGTAAATTTGGGCGCTTTAATTAATTATTACTTAACGCATAAGAAGTTATTAATCTTAAATTCTAACATGAAAAAACGCTTATTGATTTTTTTAGCGGGATTTTTTTCATTGGCCTTTACTTTTGCGCAAAGCACCTTGATAAAAGGTAGTGTAAAGGATGCAGCAACCAATGAACCTCTTCCCGAAGTTACTATTACTATTGAAGAAACAGGACAACAAACCCAAACTGATGCGAAAGGGGAGTTTGTTTTTTCACAAAATGTCCCATTAGGTGAGCAAATGCTTAGGCTCACAAAAAACGGGTATGCTCCCAAAAGGTACCCTATTGTGGTAAATGAAGGAAGTATCGTAGATATTTCTGATATGATTTTAGATATAGACGTCACAGATACGGTCGATTTATTTACCATTACTTTATCTGATGACGAACTAAACAATGATACCAGCGGTGCCGATAACATATCGGGTTTATTGCAATCATCCCAAGATGTGTATCAGCGAACGGCAGCTTTTGAATTCAGCTCTTCCTTTTTTAGGGTTCGGGGTATGGATTCTGAGAACGGTAGTGTTTTGATCAATGGGATTGAAATGAATAAATTATATGATGGCAGACCACAATGGAGTAATTGGGGAGGTTTAAACGATGTCTTAAGAAATCAGGAGTTAACCACGGGTCTTCAGCCTTCAGATTATAATTTTGGTGGATTTATAGGAACAAATAACCTTAATGTTAGAGCCTCGAGATATCGTCAAGGTGGTCGTGTAACCTACTCTTCATCAAACCGCAGTTATACGAATAGGGTAATCGGTAGTTATGCTACTGGAGAACTAAATGGAGGTTGGTCTATGGTGTTTGCCGTAGGTAGACGTTGGGGTAATGAGGGCTTCCAAGACGCCACCCTTTATGATGCTAATTCCTTCTTTACCTCTATAGAAAAGAAACTAGGAGATAAGCATTCTATAAATTTTACGTCTATGTACGCCCCAAACAGAAGGGGGAAATCATCTCCAAATACCCAGGAGGTATATGATTTAAAAGGAATTAAATACAATGAATATTGGGGTTGGCAAGATGGAGATAAGAGAAACTCTCGAATCAAGACGATTGAAGAGCCCATCTTTATGTTGAACCATTATTGGGATATCACTGAGAAAACCAAATTAAATACCAACATAGGTTACCAATTTGGAAAAATTGGTAACAGCCGTTTAGACTGGAATGGTTCGAGATTGAATGATGCTGGAGTAGCTGTAGGAGGCGGTTCTAATCCAAGTCCGGCTTATTACCAAAAGCTTCCTAGTTTCTGGTTAGGATTGGATGATGGTCCTAATTATGAAAATGCCTATTTGTATGGACAGGATTTTATAAATGACGGTCAGATAAATTGGACGGATATGTACCAACATAATTTAGAAAATGTGGGTGGTCATTCTACATATATTCTTTACGAAGACAGAACAGATGATTCTCAATTTACTGCAAATACTATTTTAAGTTCAGAAATTAACCAAAACATCCTTTTAAATGGAGGTTTGACTTATAGAAAATTGAAATCAGAAAATTTTGCTGAAGTTCTTGATCTATTGGGAGGTAATAGCTATCTGGATGTAGATACGTTTGAATCTGATCCAGACAGACAGCAAAGTGACATGAACAATCCATTTCGTACTGTAGGTGTTGGAGATAAATTTAGATATAATTATAATCTCCATGCTGATATTATTTCTGCATATGCTCAAGCCAAATTTAAATATAACAGAGTTGATTTTTATGTGGCAGGAAATGTTGGTAAAACCAATTATTACAGAGAAGGCTTGTATAGAAATGGTTCCAATGCTGAAAACTCTTTCGGAAAAAGTGAAGAACTCGATTTTACTGGTTTAGGAGCTAAAGCAGGATTCACCTTTAAAATTTCAGGGAAGCATTTGATAAATGCAAATGCGGGATATCAAGCTAAAGCGCCTAATTTGAGAAACACTTTTTCAAATTCTAGGGTGAACAATAATATTATCCCAAATATAACAGAAGAGAAAATTACAGCCTTTGATGCAAGCTATGTCTATAGATCACCTATAATAAATGCAAAGCTTACAGGTTACTACAACAAAATAGAAGATGCCAATGAGGTCTCTTTTTATTATGCTGATGGGGTCATCGGATTTGATGATGTAGCAGAATTTGTTAGCGAAACTTTACAAGGTGTTGATAAGAGATATTTGGGTGCAGAATTAGGGATTGAGGCACAAGTTTTACCAACCTTGAAATTGAAAGGGGTCGCCGCTTTAGGTAATTTTACCTATGACAATAATCCCAATCTTATCTTGTCTTCCAATGATAGGGATGTGATTGTAGGACAATCAAATCTAAAAGATTACAAATTGGCAAGTGGTCCTCAAACCGCAGCCTCCTTAGGTTTTGAATATCGTGACCCAGATTACTGGTGGTTTGGAGCTACCGTAAATTATTTTACCAATACCTATGTAGATGTTGCACCTTTAACAAGAACCAGAAACTTTTATTTAAACCCAGTTGATGAAATTCCTTTTGATGATTATGACCAAGAAGTGGCTAGAGAATTGTTAAGACAAGAGGAATTTGATGACTATTTTACCGTAAATTTAATAGGAGGTAAATCTTGGAAGATAGATGACTATTACATTGGTTTCTTTGCTAGTGTTAACAACCTTTTGGACGAAGTTTACAAGACTGGAGGGTTTGAACAAGGCCGAAATGCAAACTATAGAGAACTTTTGGCAGATGAAAGTAGGGATACACCTATTTTTGGTTCCAAATATTGGTATGGTAGGGGAGCTACCTACTTTGTAAATGTATACTTTAGATTCTAAAAAAAATGATTATGAAAAATATAACTTCAAGCTTTATGAAAACAACTAAATTATTTAGTTTGATGTCTATCATGGCTCTAACTGTGTTGACATCTTGCGTAAATGACGATGATTATAGCATCCCCAACGTTGGAGATGCTCAAGAGCCTAATATTTCTGCAACCACAACGATTTCTATTGTGAAAAGTATGTACGATTCCAGTACTGATGCTATTGTAGATTTTGATGAACAAGGAAACGATTTAGTGTTAGAAGGGTATGTGATTTCTAATGATGAGGCTGGTAACTTCTATAAAACTTTGATTATTCAGGATGAACCTGAAAATCCAGTTGCAGGTATTCAAATTGATATCGATGATCCTACGTTATATGATTTATACAAGCCTGGACGTAAGGTTTATGTGAAATTAAACGGATTGGGTATGGAGAATCAAAATGGGGTCCTTCATATAGGGACCATTAACGGGACAAGCGTAGAAAGAATTCCTGCCGTTACTTATACTGATTATATCATTCGCTCTACAGAAGTTGCAGAAATCGTTCCTAAAGTTATTACTCCAGGAGCCTATACAGATGCCAATTTAAATCTATTGGTACAAATTGACGATATGCAATTAAGAAGCGAGGAAGTAGGTTTACCATATGCTAATGCTGATGACACTTACACGGTAAATAGATATTTGAAGAATTGTGGAGATGATTCTCAAATCATTATTAGAAACAGTGGATTTGCTGCTTTCAAAAGTCAGTTGTTCCCAACAGGAAGAGGAACCGTAACGGCTGTTTTCAGTAAATACAATAGTGATTATCAGTTGTTCATTAGAGATACAGAAGATGTAGCCTTTGATGGTGAGCGCTGTGATCCTTTGTTTGAAGAGTTTTTTGAAACGGGATTCACAACTTGGACAGCTTATAATGTCATTGGGTCTCAAGTTTGGATTCCAAATTCTTATGGGAACCCAGGTTATTGTGCTGCTATGTCAGGTTATAGTGGTGGAAATCACGAAAATGAAGATTGGTTAATCTCTCCTGCTATTGATTTGACTGGAGTAACCGAGGCTATTCTTAATTTTCAAACTGCTAAAAACTATAATGGAAATTTATTAGAGGTTTATATGGCAACCAATTACTCTGGGGGAGATCCTAATACAGATGGTGATTGGACGCCTCTATCTGCTACTTTATCAGCAGGAAGTTGGAGCTGGACTGATTCTGGTGACATTGATGTTTCGGCCGCGGCTGGAGGTAATTTATATATTGCTTTTAAATACACATCAACAACTTCGGCTTCTTCTACTTGGGAAGTTGATAACGTAAAAGTTTTTGTTCCATAAGGAAGGATTATTAAAAGAATAAAAAAAAGCCCGATTAAACAATCGGGCTTTTTTTATTTATGAAGTATAAGATAAACCGGAAAATGATCACTATAGCCCCCTTTGTATTTGGTGCCTACATAGGTTCGAAAAGGTTCCCCTTTAAAAGGTCCCCTAAATAATTTTAGGAAGTCTTCATCAAAAATATCAGCCTTTAGATAGGTCAATGTTCCTGGTATTCTTTCAAAAAAAGACGTACTCAAAATAATTTGATCAAATAAATCCCAAACAAAGTCATGTCGTGTGGTGCCGCGACTCTTGCTATAAACTTGTTCCATAGGATTGAACAAATCCTGATTGTTCACCAAATTTTTAATACTTTCTGTGTCGGGGTTATCATTGAAATCTCCCAAGATGATAAATTTGGCTTCAGGCTCTTCATATAAAATCGTCTCCATTATTTCGATTAACTTATTGGAAGCTGCCATTCTTTTGATATTGGATTCTTCAAGGCCTTCACGTCGGGATGGCCAATGATTCACAATAACATGTACTTTTTCACCATCAAATAGACCCGATACATGTAGGATATCTCGTGTATAATCTTTTTCCCCATCTACATTGAATATGTCAAGTGCATGTCTTGAGGCTTTTAGTTTATGGAATACCTTTTTATTATACAATAAGGCCACGTCAATGCCACGTTCATCTGGAGAATCAAAATGAACAAAATCATAATGAATGTGAGCCAAGTGTTGGGAGCTAATTAAATCTCTTAACACTAATTCATTCTCCACTTCAGATAAACCTACCAAAGCAGGAGGGAATCCAGTTTCGTTCTCACCTATCTGGGAAATAGCAAATCCTAATTTTCTAAGCTTGTTCAGATATCTTTTAAACGTCCATTTTTTAACCGAATCAGGAAGAAATTCATTGTCTTGGGTCAGTTCATCATCATAGGTGTCAAAAAGGTTTTCAAGGTTATAAAAGGCAACGGTATATTGTTTTTTATTGTGAAATGAAGGCATGTCCCTTTGATTGCAAAATGGTTGTACTTATAAAGATACAGATATATCAGTGGGCAATTTTAAAAAATTTGATTTAATCCTTGTAACTTTGTCGTATATTAATGATATATGCTAGAAAAGAAGGACATAGACTTAGAAAAGGCCGTTTTGATTGGTATCGTAAACCAAGAACAGGATGAGGCAAAGTCCAAGGAGTATTTAGATGAATTGGAGTTTTTAACTTATACCGCTGGCGGAGAAGTTGTAAAACGGTTTACACAAAAATTGGAGATGCCCAATCCAAAGACTTTTATTGGGAAGGGTAAGATGGAAGAGGTGCAGGAATTTATTAAGGAGAATGAAGTGGGAACTGCCATTTTTGATGATGAATTATCTCCGGCACAGGAAAGGAACATCAGCAAGATGCTTAATTGTAAAGTGTTGGATCGAACCAATTTAATCTTGGATATTTTTGCACAAAGAGCCCAAACCAGTTATGCAAGAACTCAGGTAGAATTAGCGCAATGTGAGTATCTGCTTCCTAGATTAAAAGGTATGTGGACACACTTAGAGCGTCAAAAAGGGGGGATTGGTATGCGTGGTCCTGGTGAAACGGAAATTGAGACGGATAGACGTATTGTAAGGGATAAAATATCGCTTTTAAAGGAGAAGATTAAAACCATTGATAAGCAGATGGCTGTTCAAAGGGGGAATCGCGGACAAATGGTTCGTGTGGCGTTGGTAGGATATACCAACGTTGGGAAATCGACTTTAATGAACGTCATAAGTAAGAGTGAAGTATTTGCAGAGAACAAATTGTTTGCCACCTTGGATACAACGGTTAGGAAAGTCGTTATAGGGAACCTACCATTTTTGTTAAGTGATACTGTTGGATTTATTAGAAAGCTGCCAACGCAGTTGGTAGAGTCTTTTAAAAGTACCTTGGATGAGGTTCGGGAGGCTGATTTACTGCTTCATGTGGTAGATATTTCACATCCTAATTTTGAAGAACATATTGAATCTGTGAATAAGATTCTTGGTGAAATAGAAAGTATTGATAAACCAACGATAATGGTTTTCAATAAAATTGATGCCTATGAGCCTGAGCCTTATGATAAGGAAGACTTAATGACTGAAAGAACCAAAGCGAATTATTCCTTAGATGAATGGAAAAAAACGTGGATGGGTAGAATAGGAGACAATGCTTTGTTTATCTCGGCACTAAATCGAAATAATCTAGAGGATTTTAGAGCTAAGGTGTATAATGAAGTAAGGAAAATACATATCACCAGATTTCCGTACAACCATTTTTTATATCCCGATTACAACGAATTTACTGAATAAAAAAACACGCCAATTGGCGTGTTTTTTTATTTAAACTCTTTCTTTTAGAAGGAATAGCTAATCCCGAAAGTAGAGTAATATTGAATTTTGTTATCAACGTTGTCAAAATCAGGAACAGGCTCTCCTGACTCTACGGTCCAATTATCCAAGGCGTAGTTAACTGCCTCTTGCTTGTTACCTCTTAAGCCGATTTCAAAACCTACCCCAATGCCTTTCCAAATGGAATAGCTAGCCGAGTTAATCCACGTCCAATTAGATAGATCTGAACTCTTGTAACTTTGAAAAGCGGAAAGGTTTGACATGAACTTAAATTTATTCATCGTTCTGGTATAATTGGCCACAATTTTAGCACCTAAAGATGAATCAAAAATGGCATCATTATCTGCAAAAACGAAGTTATAGTTTATTGGATGTACCACAACGACTAAATTGGATATAGGTGTCCAAGTAACACCAACCCCTAAATCCAAATACCCTGGATCGTTAAAATTGTTTAAAAGAGTTGTTCTGTATTCCCCTAAGGTAGATGCTGCTAGCTTTGAAGACAGCTTGTAGCCAAATAGTGAGGTAACGTTAAAAACATCTACAGCTTCTCTCCATCCTTCTTCATCGGTTGGGTCATCTTTGTCATCAAATTTCACCCAGCCTAAATTAAGGTTGGCTTGGTTGTACCAAAAATATTTTTCTCGATCCAATTTGGCGTGCGGGTTAAAGGTAATATTGATATTCCCTGAAGCATTATTCGGCGATCCTTGGGCATACCAATTACTAAATTCTGACCAACTCCCACCTATGGTACCAAGTGCACCAAACTTCCAACCTGGAAATTTGTCAATCTGGGATTGTAAATCATCGACTTTTGACTGTAAGGCGTCAATGGAGTCTTGTTTTGAGGCTTTTTCAGCTTTAAGTTCTTCTAAGGTTTGGGCATTTGCTGCAATCGAAAAACACAGCAAAGAAAATGATAGTAATAGCTTTTTCATAAATATATATTATATGTAATAAATGATGGTTCAAAAATAACCATTTTTGCCTAATGGCTCTAAATAAAGTACTTAGATTATTTTTTGTATAAAGGAACAGTGGAACAAGCTTCCCCAAACATTAAAGATTTAGCCACTGGTTGCAATTTGGAAATTAAAAGTGTGTAAGCCGAATCGGGTATGGGTTTGTCAGAGCATCCTTTAATGATGACTGGTTTGTCTGCAAACTCATCCAATTCCAATTCATTGATGACTTCTTGAAAAATAACGGTTTCCAATAATTCAAGGCTGCCAACCACAATTTTTTTAGCAAATGGTTGCAGTTTGGTGGTCAATAAAAGATAAGCCCAAGATGGAATAATGGCATCTGCCGAACAGCTAAGTGCCACGTATGTGTCCTGATATTGGCTCCAATCGTGAGCTTCTACAAAAGTCCTAAAATCTTTTTCTTTTAGAATGATTTCTTGAAACAACCAGTCTTTAATATCAAATAAAATTCTGTTGCCTTTTGGATAGAATTCCTCCAAATCCAAAGTTTTTAGTTTGCTGTTTGCTACGCGATTAACAATTTCTCCTGACATGGTACAAAGTTACATAAATTACTTATAGCCTTCCGCTTGCAATGTAAACAGTTCGGCATACAGTTTTTGATTCGTCATCAATTCCTCGTGAGGGCCTATCTCTAAAACTTTACCCTCTTCTAGAACCAGAATGCGATCAGCTTGTCTTACCGTACTAAATCTATGGGAAATGATGATGCTGGTTTTTCCTTTCGTCAATCCAATAAAGCGTTCAAAAACATCACTCTCTGCTCTAGCATCCAATGCGGAGGTTGGTTCGTCTAAAATCATAACCTTGGCATCTTTCATATAGGCTCTGGCTAAGGCTACTTTCTGCCACTGTCCTCCGGATAATTCCATACCACTTACAAATCGTTTTCCTAATTGTTGATTATATCCATCTACTAGGGAATCAACCACTTCATTAGCTAAGCTTAATAATGCTGCATTCTCTATTTTATTTTGGTTTTCAAGTTCCTCAATGTCACCTATGGCAATGTTCTCTTTGAGCGTAAATTCATATTTGAAAAAGTCCTGAAAGATCACGCCAAAATACTCTTGATACGCTGCTTTGTTGAAACGATTGATATTTATTCCATCTAGCAAGATTTCTCCAGAGGTGGGTTCGTAGAATCTTAAAAGTAATTTAATCAAGGTCGTTTTTCCTGCGCCATTCTGGCCTACGAAGGCAAGTTTTTCTCCTGCTTTGAGTTGGAAGTCGATGCCCTTTAAAATTTCGATTTCCGATTCGGGGTATGAAAAATGAACGTTTCTGAATTCGAATCCGCTTTCTATTTTTTGGGGAAGAGGCATGTCTTCTTCAGTCGTTGAAGAAATGGAAATATCAATGAAATCAAAATAATCCTTAAGGTATAAGGCGCTTTCTGATATTCTTGTAAATCGAGAGAAGAAATCTTGAAGGTTCTTTGTTAATCTATTGAAAGACCCTGAAAGAAAGGTCAATTCACCCAGAGTGATGACCCCTGAAAGCACTCTGTAGATGATAAATGTATAGGCTGCATAATAACTTAGCGACCCTAAAACATTAAATAAAAAGCCGTAAGATGACCGTTTGATGGCGAGTTTTCTATTCAGTTTGTAGTATAAATGGGAAAGCGTTGAAAAACGATTAACCAGAAAATCTGTAAGTCCAAAGAGTTTGATTTCTTTGGCCGTTTTGTCATTGGCTCCAATGTATCTCAAATAGTCCAATTCACGGCGCTCTGAAGTCCAACTTCTAGCTAAGGAATATTGTTGCTGACTAAATTTAACTTCATTGATAAATGAGGGAATAATACTTAAAACCAAAAGGATGATTAATAAAGGCTCAAAATAAATCAACCCAGCCACTAAGGATATGATGGAAATCAATCCTTGAGCTTGTCCCAAAACATTTGACATCAATCCAACCCTGCCTGTGGTTTGCGTTCTGGCACGTTCCAGTTTGTCATAGAATTCAGAGTTTTCTAAAAGACTGATATCTACTTGATGTGTTTTTTTAATGATTTTGACAGAAGTGGTAATATTGTATTCGTCCCCTAAAAGACCATCGGTTAGGGAAATAGCACGACTAATCAGGTCAGAAAGGATGACCAGAATAAACTCGATAATCACATAAGTCCAGAGTTGACTATAATCTGTAATTTCAAGATTGGTTTGGGTGACAATTTCGTCAATAATCAGTTTGCCTACCCAAAGGATAATAACGGGTAATAATGCTCCTATTAACCGGCAAACCGCTGTCCATAAAAACAATCCTTTGTTTACATTCCAGATTTCTTTGAAGAACCGTGGAATGTAAGCTAAGGCGTTAAAAGACGATTTTAAATTAGTTTTTTGATCCTCTTGTAAGGATTTTGGTATATGTCTGGGCATTCAAAGAATGATATTAAAGCATCCCTAGCTCTAATTTTGCTTCTTCACTCATTAAATCTTGGCTCCAAGGTGGGTCAAAAGTGATTTCTACCTCGGCACTATTAACCTGATCTAATGATTTTATTTTTTCCTCCACTTCCATGGGTAATGTTTCTGCAACTGGGCAGTTGGGAGTGGTTAAGGTCATCAGGATTTTAACGTCATAATCTTCATTGACAAAGACATCATAAATTAATCCCAATTCATATATGTCTACTGGAATTTCAGGGTCAAAAATAGTTTTTAAAACCTTGACTATCTGTTCTCCGAGAGCATTTGTATCTATAGTGGAATTGCTCATACTTAACTTAATTGTGTTTGGTATGCAATAGCATACATTTTCAGTTGTTTTATCATACTAACCAAACCGTTGGCCCTAGTAGGAGAGAGGTGCTCTTTTAATCCAATTTCATCAATAAATTCAGTATCCGCCTCAATGATGTCTTTTGGATTTTGATTAGAGAAAACCCTAATGAGGATGGCAATAATTCCCTTGGTAATGATGGCGTCGCTATCTGCTGTAAACAAAACTTTGTCATCTTTCAGTTCAGCGTTTACCCACACTCTACTTTGACAGCCTTTTATTAAGTGGTCTTCCGTTTTAAATTTTTCATCTATAAGCGGAAGCGATTTTCCCAAATCTATCATATATTGATAACGCTCTTCCCAGTCATCAAACATGGAAAACTCTTCAATAATATCTTGTTGAATATTTTTAATGCTCACGACCAATTGTTTTGTGCAAAAATACAACTTGAAACATACCTATTTGAATAAATTAGGGTTTTTCAACAAACGATAACATTTCATTAACTAAATCGGCAATTTCTTCTGGGGGATTTCCATGATCAAAAGCGGGAGTTTGAAAGGTTTCTCCATTCTTGGTTATTTTCAAGGTAGCAATGAGTGCTCCATCAAATTGATGATCCTTAGAAGGAACCTCAAGGTTTTTTAATTCTTCTAATTCCAATTTATTGGCTTTTTCCAAAATGGAGGATAAAGCCTCCAAATTAAGTTCTTTACTGGAAGGAAGTCCTCCCCTTGTTTTTTGATAACTAATCGAATTGTCATTCAAGGTCACTTTCAAAAAGGAACCTCTTGTTGTAGCAGAATATTCTAGAATGTATGGGTTTTGTGTCATTGTTTTTTGATTGGAAATCTTAATTTGATTGGCTATAATAAGGGTTTTGTTATCCTCATCTTTTAGGTATAAGGTGTTATTCTTGAATTCATAATTTTTTACCTGATCCAATATTTTCAGGAAATGATCTTCAACTTTCATTCCTTCTCCTGGGCAGAGTTTTTTGGTTGTTGCTAATGGACCAAAATTCAACTTTTTGTCTGATGTCTTATAATTGCCCGTAAACCTGTTGCATCCCGCAAAACCAGAAACCATTTTGTTTTCATCATTAAACTCCATAGTTAGTTTTGAAGGTAATGTGGTTAAACCATCAATAGTTGAAATTTCATAAGTTCCGCTAATCATGGTAGCAGTTTCCTTGGCGCTTCCACAAGCATTGAAAATAAGTGAAAAGCATATGATATAAAGAAGTTTCATTAGTATCTTTTTAGTGTTACAAAACTAATATTACAAAAAAGAAGCCAAACTGAATGTGAAAGCTATGGTAAATAAAAAAGCGCTCTATTTTGAGCGCTTTTAATATTTATGAGAAGAATCTTAGTTTCCTGCCAATGAAGCTCTAGCTCCACCAGACTCAAACAAAGCTCTCATTCTAGTATTTTGACCATTCGTAAACATATACATACAATCATCATAGACATAATCCATGTAGTTCATAGTCATATCTGCTGTTTGACAATTTACGGTTGGATAAGAAGGACAACCATAGTTAGGTCCATTTGATGGAGGTGTGTCCTGTACAAAATCATCTTGCTTACATTGACCATCACCCCAGATATGACGTAAGTTTAACCAGTGACCTACTTCGTGGGTAGCTGTTCTACCATGGCCATAAACGCCTCCAGCAGCATTTTCGCCAAAGAAATCAGTTCCAATTACAACACCATCAGTTGAAGAAGGTCCTCCTGGGAATTGAGCATAACCTAAAATGCCGCCACCAATTTCACATACCCAAATATTTAAATAGGTAGAAGGATCTGTTACATCTATTCCTCCTTGACTACTGTGCTTCATAGCATCATTAGTTCCCCAAGAGGATTGGGTGCTAACAACTCTATTTACAGTGTGAAGTGTAAAAGAAATTCCACAATCTGCTACATCACCAGAAAATTCAGAAGGTACGCCACTTGTGTTTGAGTTGTTATTGTTGAAATCCTCATTTAAAACAGCTATTTGCGAGTTGATCTGTTGAGTTGTCACTTGATTAGAATATTGCTCTATGATATTCACTACAACAGGGATGCTTACTGGATCTGTGAAGCCTGGATCTGGGTCAGTACCACCGCCGCCGTTGTTTCCACCACCATTTCCATTTCCGGCGCCATCTGGCTTTTTAGCAGCTATAGCAGCTCTTAAATTGTATTCTATATCATACATTGTTTGTTCTAAACCTGGATTCTCATTTAATAAGCGGTTTAGGTTCACCATGGAATGGCAGGATTTCTGTCCAGAGGCTACACGTGATTGCTCATCAATATCAGCATCGGTGTAAAGATAGAAGTCACTCATGTCAACTTTAGCCTGTTGATCATTGTTCATAGTTTCTTTGGAGTCATTACTACATGAAGTAGCAAAAATCATGGCCAAGGCCGCCATACTTAAAATTACTTTTTTCATCTGATTCTATAAATTTTGAATTAAGTGAATCGGAAGATATAAAAAGCAATTTATTAACTAAAAAAAATGTTAAAAAATAATGGATATTTCGATGAATGACTTAAAATTTTCACATTTGGAGCAAAAAAAAGACGCTTTTTTTAAGCGTCTTGTATATTGTAAAGTTTTGATTTTTAGGATAGCATCATTTTGGCTTTCTTTACACCAGATACCAATAAATCAATTTCATCTTTGGTATTGTAAAAAGCAAAAGATGCCCTTACTGTTCCAGGAATTTTGAAATAATCCATGATCGGTTGGGCACAATGGTGTCCTGTGCGAACAGCAATTCCCATTTTATCTAAGATGGTTCCTACATCATAAGGGTGGATTCCTTCTAGATTAAATGAAATCACCGATGTTTTATGTTTTGAAGTCCCATATATTTTCAGACCTTCAATTTCTAAAAGCTTTTCAGTTGCATAAACCAAAAGTTCATGTTCGTAAGCTTCAATATTTTCTAAACCTATTTGATTTAAGTAATCTACGGCAGCCCCAAAAGCAATACCACCACAGATGTTTGGCGTTCCAGCTTCAAATTTATGTGGCAGATCCGCGTAGGTTGTTTTCTCAAAAGTAACTTCAGCAATCATCTCGCCTCCACCTTGATAGGGGGGTAATTTATTTAACCATGTTTCTTTTCCATAAAGCATGCCTACACCTGTTGGCCCACACATTTTATGGGCAGAAGCCACATAGAAATCTACATCCAGAGCTTGTACATCAACTTGAATATGGGGACAGGCTTGGGCGCCATCTACCAATACCGCTGCTCCAACTTCGTGTGCCTTTTGAATGATATGTTCAATAGGATTGATAGTTCCCAAGGCATTCGATATATGATTTACAAATACCAATTTGGTTTTATCAGTAAGTAAGTTTTCAAATTGTTCAATTACCAATTCACCTTCATTGTTCATTGGGATGACCTTAAGAATAGCTCCTGTACGTTCACAAAGCATTTGCCATGGTACGATGTTACTGTGATGCTCTAAGGCGGAGACTATGATTTCGTCTCCCGACTTTAAAAAAGCAGAAAACCCATTGGCAACCAAATTAATACCATGGGTAGTTCCAGAAGTCATAATGATTTCAAAAGCATGTTTGGCATTAAAATGCTTTTGAATGGTGTGTCTGGCTTGTTCGTATTTGTCGGTAGCTTCTTGGCTCAATTTATGAACTCCTCTATGAATGTTGGCATTATAGGAGCTGTAATAATCTACAATACAATCAATGACCTGTTGTGGTGTTTGCGAGGTCGCTGCATTATCAAAATACACCAAGGGTTTATCATTGACTTTTCTTGAAAGAATGGGGAAATCTTTTCTTATGTCCTGAATGTCTAGGGCCATAAATTTATTTTATAAATCAAACCCAATATTCACCCCAAGCTTTTTGGCTATGAGTTTGGTGATTCTTCTTTTAATTTCGTTGATTTTGACAGATTCCAATACCGTGTTACTAAAAGCAAACATCAAAAGTGCTCTTGCCTCTTTTTCTGGAATTCCACGAGATTTCAAGTAAAATAGCGCTTCTTCATCCAACTGACCAATAGTACAACCGTGAGAACATTTTACATCATCAGCAAAAATCTCAAGTTGTGGTTTGGTGTTAATCGTAGCTTTGTCATCCGCCAAAATGTTATTATTAGCTTGGTAGGCATTGGTTTTTTGCGCTTCTTTTTCAACAATCACTTTCCCGTTGAAAACACCTGTAGATAGATCCCCAAAAATTCCTTTGTAATCCTGGTGGCTTTCGCAATTAGGCTCTATGTGATGAACAAGGGTATTGTGATCTACATGTTGCTTGTCTCCAATAATGGTAATTCCCTTTAAAGTAGAATCGATTCGTTCCCCGTGTTGGTAGAAATTAAGATTATTTCTCGTAACGTTTCCTCCAAAAGAAAACGTGTGAACTGAAGCAATACTTTCTTGTTTTTGTTTGATAAACGTGTTGTCAATTAAAGACGCATTCAGATTGTCGTTCTGAATTTTATAATAGTCAACAATAGCTCTCTTATTGGTGAAAATTTCAGTAACACTGTTAGTCAAAACAGGGTTATCTGTTAAGCTTTGGTGTCTTTCGATGATTTGAACATGCGAATTTTCATCTACAACAATTAAGTTGCGAGGTTGTAACATCAAAGAAGCTTCAGAACCTGTAGAGAAATGAACTATTTGTATTGGTTTTTGAACCAGTTTGTTTTTAGGAATATGAATAAAAGCGCCTTCTGTAGCAAATGCCGTATTCAATGAGGTCAAACTTTCTTTATTGGCCGCCTTGTTGAAATAGTTTTCAATCATGATGCGGTACTTAGGCTTTGATAGTGCTGCCGACATAAGGCAGACATCCATTCCCTCGTGTGTGGTTTGGGACAAATGGGACGAATATTTCCCGTCAATAAAGATGATTTTGAAGGTGTCAATATCATGAATCAAATAGGGCTTGATCGCATGATACTCAACGGCAGTCTCTTGTTTTGGGAATAAACTGTAATTGTGTTTTAAAACACTGTTGAGTGAGGTATATTTCCAAGCTTCTTGTTTTTTTGTTGGAAACCCTTGTTGTTCAAAATTCTTGATGGCCTCATTTCTTATCTCGTGAAGAGGAGAGCTGTCTTCCAAATAATCTTCGACAGCAAAAAATGAGGACACTAATTTATCTTTTAAATCCATTTGTATAAGTTGCAATGTTAAAAAGTTTGAAAGCTAAAATTTGGTCTATTTTCTGCTTCAACTTCTTGACGTTTTACGTTTTTCATCAGTGCTATGCACCTACTTCTTCCTTAATCCAATCGTAACCTTTGGCTTCTAACTCATGAGCCAATTCTTTGGAACCAGATTTTACGATTTTTCCATTGTAAAGAACATGTACAAAATCTGGCACTATGTAGTCTAATAATCTTTGGTAGTGTGTAATCACGATAACCGCATTGTCCTTACTCTTAAGTTTGTTAACGCCATTGGCAACAATACGAAGTGCATCGATATCCAATCCAGAATCGGTTTCATCCAAAATAGCCAATTTGGGCTCTAGCATAGCCATTTGGAAAATCTCATTACGTTTCTTTTCACCACCCGAGAATCCTTCATTTAAAGAACGCGATAGGAACTTTCTGTCTATTTCCAAAAGTTCTGCTTTTTCGCGAATTTTTTTAAGCATTTCGTTTGCTGGCATTTCTTCTAAACCTTGAGCTTTACGGGTTTCATTGATTGCCGTTTTCATGAAATTGGTAACTGATACCCCTGGGATTTCAACTGGGTACTGAAAGGATAAAAAGATGCCTTTATGGGCACGTTCATCAGCTCCCAATTCATCCATAGGCTCATCATTCAATAAAATCTCACCTTCTTCTACTTCATAATCTTCCTTACCTGCAATTACAGATGCTAGGGTACTTTTACCAGACCCATTAGGTCCCATAATTGCATGAACCTCTCCAGGTTTAACCTCTAGATTGATTCCCTTTAAAATATCCTTGCCTTCAATGCTGGCGTGTAAGTTTTTTATCTTTAACATACGCTTTTATTCTCCTAATTTTATGACATTGTTTGTGCTTTCAGTGGGCTTACTTACACCTAATATTTCTACAATTTCTACACGGTAATCCCAACCTTCTTCTCCCTCTGGTTTCGGAATGATTTTTCCTTTAATTGAAACGGGAACCATGTCTGTATCTTCTTTTTTGTAGGGTTTAACCATATCATCCAACTCATGCATTTTTTCGTTGATGATTACTCCATAAATTTCTTGAGACGTTTGTAATACAGCCGCATCAGCCAAATAAACAAACTCTCCTTTCAATTCCTTTAAGTCGGCTGAATCGCTTGCTTGTTTCGTATCATTTTTACAAGCTGAAATAGCAGTGATCATCAATAAAAACAAAAGTTTTTTCATATGATTTATAATTATGATTATCCTACCGAACCTTCAAGGCTGATTTCAAGTAATTTTTGAGCTTCTACGGCAAATTCCATAGGGAGTTTGTTTAATACTTCCTTGCTAAATCCATTCACAATTAATGCAATGGCCTTTTCTGTGTCTATACCTCTCTGGTTGCAATAAAAAATTTGGTCTTCTCCAATTTTACTTGTAGTAGCTTCGTGTTCTACTTGAGCGGTTTTGTTTTTTGCTTCAATATAAGGAAACGTATGGGCTCCACATTCATTACCCATTAATAAACTATCACATTGTGAAAAGTTTCGTGCATTTTCCGCTCTGGAATTAATTTGTACCAAACCGCGGTAACTGTTCTGGGATTTTCCAGCCGAAATACCTTTTGATATAATCGTAGATTTGGTGTTTTTCCCAAGGTGAACCATTTTGGTTCCAGTATCAGCTTGTTGGAAGTTGTTGGTCACGGCAATGGAGTAAAATTCACCTACCGAATTATCACCTTTCAACACACAACTAGGGTATTTCCATGTTACGGCACTACCTGTTTCTACTTGAGTCCAGGAGATTTTTGCATTTTTCTCGCATAATCCTCTTTTGGTCACAAAGTTAAAAACACCACCTTTTCCTTCGCTATTTCCTGGATACCAGTTTTGAACGGTTGAATACTTAATCTCTGCATCATCCAAGGCAATCAATTCTACAACAGCAGCATGCAATTGATTTTCGTCTCTCATAGGTGCAGTACAACCCTCAAGGTAACTTACATAACTTCCTTCGTCAGCAATTACCAAAGTTCTTTCAAACTGTCCAGTTCCCGCTTGATTGATTCGGAAATAGGTAGAAAGTTCCATAGGACATCTTACTCCTTTAGGAATGTAGCAAAAACTACCATCACTAAATACAGCACTGTTCAAGGCAGCATAGAAATTGTCCTTTTGAGGTACAACAGTTCCAATGTATTTTTTAACCAATTCTGGATGCTCTTGAATGGCCTCTGAAATGGAACAGAATATGATGCCTTTTTCAGCAAGGGTTTTCTTGAAAGTAGTTGCGACAGAAACGGAATCCATAACCACATCTACTGCTACACCTGTCAGTTTTTTTTGTTCGTCTAAAGAAATACCAAGTTTGTTGAAGGTTTCCAATAATTCAGGATCTACTTCATCCAAACTTTCATATTTAGGCTTTTTATTGGGAGCTGAATAATAGGAGATGGCTTGAAAATCTGGTTTTTTATAGGTTACATTGGCCCATTCAGGTTCCTCCATTTGAGTCCAAGCGCGGTAGGATTCCAATCGCCATTCTGTCATCCATTCAGGTTCGTTCTTCTTTTTTGAAATGGCACGAACTATCTCCTCGTTTAAACCTACAGGAAGCGTGTCAGATTCTATATCGGTATAAAATCCATACTCGTATTCCTTGGTTTTTAATTCTTCTCTTAAGTCGTCTTCAGTATATTTAGCCATAATGTCTCGCTTCAAAAACTACAGTGAAAAAGATTCACCACAACCGCAGGTTCTGTTGGCATTAGGATTGTTGAAAACAAATCCACTTCCGTTTAGGCCTCCAGAGTAATCTAAGGTTGTTCCTATAAGGTACAAAAAACTCTTCTTGTCAACAATGATTCTCACACCATTATCTTCAAAGACCTTATCGTCCTCCAGTTGTTCTTTATCAAATTTTAAATCATATGATAACCCAGAACAACCACCACTTTTAACTCCTACGCGCACAAAATCTGCCGAAGAGTCAAATCCATCTTCAGTCATTAATTCAACGACTTTTTTTCTAGCTGTATCAGATACTTTTATCATAGTTATTTAGAAAATTTCCAAATTGGATGCAAATATACAATATAAGTAGGGTTTTACCTCATAACCTAACATTATATTAGCAAATAGGTTAATAGGCAATCATTATAGTGGGATTCATTCCCTTATTTCTGAAATACTACCGTTGTAAGTGATGGGATCGCGATGGGAACTGCTCACGTACATAGAGGCAGATCCTTTTCCACTTATGGTTAAATTAATCTGATAATTTTCAGATTTTTCATGGGCCTTAAACTTGATGATGATCCTTTGCTTTTTGTCGTTAAATTCTGTTTCAAACGAGGTGTCTGTCGACTCAAAACGGATACCTTCATTAGTAGACCCTGCCATTCTTACAATTCCAAAGTAGGGCAATCTAGCGGTAACGGTATCTTGTTTAACTATTAACTCATTATAGTTTGTAGTAAGGTCAACCCTTCGGCCATTTCTGGTATTTAACCATTGTCCTGTAAACTGAAACTCACCCGATTTTACCAATTTTTTGGTTTGCTCATAGGCAAGCTCTTTTGCTTGTTGTTTCAATTCTTTTTTTGTTTGACTAAATGCTTTAAATGCTGGGTTAGCACAAAGAAAACAAAACAGTAATACCCAATGTTTCATAGCAATGTTAATACAGTTTCTAAGATTAACAAGTTACAAAAAAATGAAAGAATTGATTTGAAATTTAAGGAATGAAATCTGGGTTGTTAAGGAAGGATGGGTCTGATAATGATAGTAAAAAAGCTTTGAGGTCCGCTTTGTCTTGTTCGGTTAATTGCACTCCGCCTTGGTTTACTGTTTTCATAAGTGGATCTACAGTTGGTGAATTTTGAAGACCTTCACTATAGTGATTGATTACTTCATCTAAGGTTGCAAACCTGCCATCGTGCATATAGGGCGCCGTGTAGGCTAAATTTCTGAGTGATGGTGTTTTGAATTTGCCATTATCGGCAGGATCTCCTGTGATGTCCCCCAAGCCATTATCTGAGAATGTACTGTCTAATGCGTTATTGTGAAAAGCGTTATCAGTCCATAATGGATTGTTTGGATTTCCGTGGCAATGAAAGCAGTCGCCTCTGTCTTCATCCATAAAAACAGCTAAACCATTTTGTTCTTGTGGCGTCAAGCTGGCTGTGCCTAGAAAGTAATTGTCAAATTTTGAGTTGGCAGAAATAAGTGTTCTTTCAAATTGGCCTAAGGCTTTGGTTGCCAAATCACGCGAGATGGGTGCATTTCCAAAAGCGGCTTGAAATAATTCTGGGTACTCAGGGTGGTTATTTAATCTGTCCACAACTGTTTCCCATGTATTTGCCATTTCAGTAGGGTCTTCAACTGGTAGGGAGGCTTGATGTTCCAAACCGAAGGAGCGCCCATCCCAAAAAAAATGTTCATCAAAATTCCAAGCCAAATTAAATAACGGCATGGAATTTCTGATTCCTAAATCGCCGTTGACACCCGTGCTGAAGGTATTGATATCTGTAAAACTGTTTTGTGGCATATGGCAGCTTGCACAAGCTTGTGAAAAATCTAGGGATAGAATTGGGTCAAAGAACAATTTTTTTCCCAAGGCAATGCCTTCTTCCGTTTGTGGATTGTCTGCAGGGATTATAGGATCAATTAATTGATTTTCAAAAATTTGAGGGATGTTCAAGGTTGATGGTGTTGGGCCGGCAGGGATGTCAACATATTCCTCTGAAGAATCATTGGAACATCCTAAAATGATAAAACCTAACAATAATAGCTTGTAAAAAGTTTTCAAGTCAACCTATTTAATTAGTTACCTGTCCTATACTAAATGCAGTGGCTGCATTTTGTTGCATCATTTTTTGGGCATCATAATTTGGCATGAGGGAACTACTATATTGATTTAGGTCCCAAAGGTTAGGGTTTTTGAAAAGTTCGGCCAAATTGAATTGAATTTCGATTTCTGTATTATGGGAAATGAAAATGCTATTTGTAAACTCAAAATTGACAAAGTTTTGCTCAAACTCTGTATCACTTAGTTTAGCCGTACCATGGTGATAATTGTAAGGGGTCGCAATAGTGGTGTCTACGTTAAACATACCATCCATTTGTAAAAAATGATAGCCACCACCTAGCATTTGAGGCCAATTCCATGAAGCTGAATTCAATTCGGGATAAGCGCCGTCAATATTGTCCATCTCGTTGAATCCATAAACAAATTTAAGAGTATAGAGGCCTTCTGGTAAAGAGCCCTCGGGACTAAAAAGGGACGTACTGGGGTCTGAAAGATCTACTAATTGGTAACCGTTCAAGATGAAAATATCACCGTCTGCATTTTCAAAAACTATTTTCGAAATCAAATATTTAAGATTAGAAATATTTAAGGTTTCGCCATGAGCATTAGTGAATTGGGTGGTTATTAAATCATCAATGCTTACATCGGTTCCATCCCAATTTTGAGTAAACCTAAATGTAGGAGTTGCCAGATTTGATAGGTCAAGGTTATCATCCTTGTCTTCAAAGCAAGAAATTAATAGAAGGCACAGGCAAAAGCTTAATAATCTTTTCATTTGGTTTTTAAAATTAACAAATCTGTAAATCCTTTGTTTTCGGGTATGTCATAATCTGAACTACTTGATTCACCAACCGCAATAATTCTGCCATCATTTAGTTTTACGGCATCATAAAAGTAATCAATTTGTGAACCGCCAATGGACCAGGACTTTAAAACAAGACCTTCTGGATCTATTTCCATTAACCAAGCGTCATTTTGTCCATTGTTGGTGCTTAAATCACCATTAATGCTCCTAGAACTACCTGAAATAATATAGGTGTTAGAGGTAGTATTAAAAACAGATCTTCCTGCATCAAACCCTGTACCTCCAAACGATTTTTCCCACATGATATTGCCTTCGGAGCTTATTTTAACAAGCCAAAGATCGGCTGCGCCATGATTTGATGAAACATCTTCATCTTGACTTCTGGTATCGCCCACAATCAAATAGGCGCCATCAGTAGTTTTGGTGATGCTTCGCGCTTCATCAATTTCAGATCCGCCAAGTGATTTTTCCCAAATAATGTCGCCATTGGTTTTTGAAATTTTAATGACCCAAAAATCATAGGTCCCCTTATTGCTTGAAATATCTACATCATTACTGTCTGATGAGCCAACCAAGATAAAGGCATTATCATCTGTTTCTACCACGTCATAGGGAGTGTCTGTAAAAGAACCTCCATAATATTTGCTCCATTCTATATCTCCAAGAGAATTTAGTTTCAAGCCCCAATAATCACCTCCAGCATGCTGTGCTTTATTAGTGTTTCCAGCACCTCCCGATGCCGTTACATCCAAGATTCCAGAAATAAAAAGACCACCATCTGTAGTTTCAATAACCGAAAGACCTGTGTCTATCCCAGAGTAGCCAAAAGAATGCTCCCAAAGGATACTGCCCTGAGAATCTAATTTAACCAGCCAATAGTCTTGCAATCCTGCGTTTTCAGAAACATCTAAATCGCTACTAGATGAATGACCAATAATGGCGTAACCACCATCTGTGGTTTGAATGATTCCATTACCACGGTCATCGGCACTTCCGCCATAAGTTTTGGACCATTCCAACAGGTCAAGGGCATTAAATTTCAACACCCAAAAATCAAAACCTTCTTCGTTCTTGTCTTGAATGTCTCCATCAGCACTTTGGGTATGTCCTAGAATAGCATAACCACCATCCAATGTAGGAATAATGGATTGTCCACTTTCATTTTTTGAGCCCCCCAAGGTTGTAATCTCCAAAGTCTCTTCTAGCACTGGGTCTATCGAAGCTGAATTTTCTTCGGAACACCCAAGGAAAATAAAACTAAGAAGTATAGGTAGACCAATTTGCTTCATTTTTTGCTTATTGATGTCTTACAATGAAAAGACCACGATCAATATCGCTTATAATGATGTTACCACTATTGAAAAAGGGGTAAACATTCCACGCTCCATGAAAACCTGTATTATCGTTTTCGGGGTAGGTGTCAAAAAAACCTATTTCCGTCATGGATTGTGAGCCAATTCCAGAAATGTCAACAAATCTCACCCCAGCATTGTAATTGGCCAAATAAAACATATTGCCGTTAACATACCCGTTGTGATCTATGGCAGCGGTTGGGCCAAAATAATCGAAGTATAGGTTTGGATTGTCTAAATCTGTGAAATCAAAAATGAGTGTTCTGGTGTTATTTCCATAGCTCATTTCGTCCACTTCATCTCCAAGGACAAAATAGGTCATATCTTCAGTAAACCATCCTTGGTGTGTATATCCAATATTATTATAAGTTACGGAGGAAATAATGATTGGGTTTGATTTATCTGTTACATCTACTAGAACCACATTATCTGCATTGCTGCCGATTAAAATTTCATGATTTTGGTAGTCTTGGTCTGGACCATTATAAGTTACGACTTGAGCGTCATGTGAATAGCCGTCCCCAGAAAAGCCACCTTCACCTATTGGATTTAAAGGATTTTGAATATTAATAAAATGTGGTCCTCCAGATAAATTGGGTGCATTGGAACCTACGATATAGGCATAACCACTTTCTTCGTTGATTACTATATTATGGGCTGTTCCGAAACCAGAATAATGGGCGTCTTCAGTAAATTGTTCTGGAGGATTTTCAACATCTCTCAACTTTGTTAAGTCAAACACTTGCATGCCATGGTTTGCGGCTTCACTTACAATAAAGGCATAATTGTTATAAACTTTTACATCGCGCCAAATACTTGTGGAAGATGCCGTAGCCAACCTTCCTAATAGAACAGGTTCTGAAGGGTTTGAAATATCAACAAAAGCAGTGCCATGTGTTGAGCATACAAGGGCATATTCTTTACCTGAAATGGGATCTGTCCAACCCCAAGAGTCATTTCCCTCAGCATTTGAAGCGCCGGCTAACATTTCTATACCAATATGAGCCATTAAATCATAGGAATTGCAGGGATATATGTCTGCAAAACCGTTTTCACAGGGGGATTGAGCATTAATATTTGGGGTAGATGGGTTGGGGTTTTCAATATGATCATTGTTATCGTCGTTACAGCCAATCAAAATTAAAGTAACAAATAGCATGGTAGATATTAATTGGGCTCTTTTCATTTGGGTAAAGCTTTGTTTTTAAATCGGGAGGAAAGATACAAAGCTTTTTCAAATTAGGATAGGTTCTTATCTATTCTGTTCCAATTAGGTAGTCAAAATCAATATTTTGCATGTTTTCGTGGATTAATTAATCGTAGGGTTTTAATTTTGCAGTATGATTGAAGATAAAAACCAAAGTAAAACAGATTTGGGGCAATTAGGAGAATTTGGATTAATTGACCATTTGACCAAACATTTTGAAATTAAGAATAAATCGTCTATCAAAGGAATTGGAGATGATGCTGCTGTTCTAGATTTTGATCAGAAACAAGTGGTAGTAAGTACCGATATGTTGGTAGAAGGGGTTCATTTTGACCTGGCCTATATGCCTTTGAAACATCTGGGATATAAGGCTGTTATGGTTAACTTGAGCGATATTTATGCCATGAATGCAAAGGCAACTCAGATTACAGTATCACTTGCTGTATCCGATAGATTCCCGTTAGAGGCATTAGAAGCGTTATATGCTGGCATTGAAACTGCAGCAAAAATATACAATGTAGATGTCATTGGAGGCGATACAACCTCCTCAACGACAGGATTGATTCTTTCTGTTACTGCTATTGGAGAAGTAGATTCGAAAGATGTGGTTTATAGAAAAGGTGCAAAACCTAATGATTTAATTGTTGTTACCGGAGATTTGGGAGGGGCTTATATGGGACTTCAGGTATTGGAGCGAGAAAAGGAAGTGTTTAAGGTGAATCCTCAAAGTCAACCCGATTTAGAACCTTATACATATATCATTGAAAGACAATTGAAACCTGAGGCTAGAAAGGATGTGGTTGAGTTATTCAAGTCCTTAGATGTAAAACCAACTTCAATGATTGATGTGAGTGATGGCTTGTCTTCAGAAACCATGCACCTATGCAAACAAAGCAATGTAGGTTGTGAGCTTTATGAAAACAAAATCCCATTAGATCCGCAAGTTATTTCAACATGCGAAGAGTTTGATATTGATAGTACCACCATAGCGCTCAATGGAGGCGAGGATTATGAGCTTTTGTTTACAATTGATCAAGACGATTACCCTAAAATTAAAGGAAATCCCAATTTTACGGTTGTTGGTTTTATCAAAGAAAAGGAAGCTGGAATGCAATTAATCACTCGGGGAGGAACGAGCATTGAATTAAAAGCCCAGGGTTGGAATTCTTTTTAGATTTAAGCCGTTAAGCAACGTCGCTTTTTCGCCTTCTTTTTTTTGTAGACATCATTCAAAATGGAATTGATTTCACGGTATTTATCTGTTAATGGCCTGAGATGGCCATTTTCACCGGTGGTCATTTCCTTTTTGCAATGAATGCACTTAAATTCTTTAACATGGGTGGTCACTTCTTTGGTCACTCTGAATTCATGGCCAGCGAAGGAGCAAATAAAATTCTTCATAGCTATACTTTGTTCATAGGACGTGACAAAGTATATAAAAAAAAATCGAAAATTAGAATGAATCGACTAGCAAATTTGGGTTGAAAAGGTTTTTTCTTTTAAACGTAGAAGACGTTTGCTATACATTTCTTCTAGTAAATTATTGATTTCCCTGTATTTAGGTGTTAAAATAGTGAGGTTTCCATTGCTGTTTGTGGTTAGTTGTTTTTTACAACATTTACAGGTGTATTCGTTAACGTGTTGCGTTACTTTTTTAGACACTTCATAATGATGTCCAAACAAATCACAATACATTCTCGTAATGGAAAATGAACGGTTGGTGTTGACATTTTTATTCATGGCTGTTAGATTTAGTGTTCTAACTTAGGAAAAAATGTCTTTAAAATAGTCAAAACGCATTTAAAAATCGATGAAATGCACTATAAAGTCAGATAAATCTTCCAAATTCTCTATGTAACTCATGTGTCCACCGCTTAATTCCAAAATCTCAACATCCGAATTTTCAAAGAGTTGACGTGTGGATTTTGGATTCATTACAGGGTCATGTTGACCGATAACAATCATTTTCTTGCATTCTAATGATTTAAAAAAGTCAGTGCGGCTAGGTCTTATTTTCATCCCTTCCAATGCGGCTATTATTCCCTGAACGGGCGTTTTTAAGGCTTGTTTTTTAATTTGGAAAATCTCATTTTGGAAGCGTTCCCTGTTCTCTGGAGCAAATAAATTGGCTACAGACATGCCAACAAACGTCTGTTGGTTATGTTTAACTGCCTTAATGGCTCGATCTCTATTCTGCTTTTTTTCTTCTGAATCTGGTTCTGAAGTTGAATTCACCAATCCTATGCCGTTAATTTTAGAAGGGAATAATTCTGAAAAAGCCAAAGAAACATAGCCTCCCATGGAATGTCCAATAATTACTACATCCTTAATGTTTAAATGATTTAATAAGGCATTTATAGACTTGGCCATATCTTCCATGGTATGGATATAGCCCAAGCAAGGGGTCTTACCGTGACCGAATAAGTCAATAGCTATCACACGATGTGTTTTGGAAATAACCAATGCAATTTCCTTCCATATCGTAAGGTCTTCCAAGAAACCATGCAGTAGCACGACAGTTTTTCCTTCACCGTTATCCCTATAGTTTATAGCGACGTTCTTATAATTATAAATCATCTAAGAGGGTTATAATGCAAAGATAAAGGGTGTTATATTAATTGAGTTGTTTAAAATTAAGATTTTAAATTTTTAATTACTGAAAAGGCGCGATCTACCAAATCGTCTTCAACCAAAACGGTAAATTCGTTGGTAGTAGAAACGACTTCGTATAAAGATATGCCCTCCCAAGCGAGTCTTTTAAATATTTGATAATACAAACCGGGTATTCTTGAATTGTTGACTGGGAGGTTAATGCTAATGGCAGACAAGTTTTTATTGAGACCTATTTGTTTTTCATTTTTAAAACAACTCATTATTTTTTCTGATTGGGAGCTGGAAATAATGATATTGCTTTCTAAGATACCTCTTGTAAAGGCGTAGAAAATATTTGGAGAATTATCTATTTGCTCTAAAATTTTTGAATGACTATTTATTAAGGATGGTGAATTCTGAAATGTGAAATCGCTGAGGTCAGAACGTACCGTAATATCTCCGAGGCTTTTCATAGCTTGTTTCAATTTTGGTGTTGTTCCAATGTTAGAAGGCGCATGATACCTTCTAAGTGCCATCATAATGGCTCCTGATTTTATGTTTTTTTTTAGCATGCTTTCTACTTGGGGTTTTAATTCCTCTGCTAAAGCAGAAAAGTTTACAATATTTCTATGGAGCGCTTCTTCCAAAAAGGGTTGGTTAGCCAAAATTTCTTCCACACAAGATGCTGTTGTTTTCATTTTGTTAAATAATTAACATTATGTGCAAAATTAGACTAAATTTTTTATTTATAATGTTTATTAGGAGTTCGATGAATAATTTAGCGCCATTAAATTACTAGAAACCATGTTGGTACTTAAATTCGGAGGAACGTCTGTTGGGTCTGTTGAGAACATGTCCCATGTTAAAGACATCATTAATGATGGACAGCAAAAAGTGGTTGTACTGTCTGCTATGTCTGGCACAACCAATGCGCTGGTTGAAATTTCAAATGCTTTAAAAGGGGGGAATGCTTCATTAGCACTTTCACTTATCGATGCCTTAAGATCCAAATACATCGAAGTTATTTCTCATTTGTTTGAAGATGAGATGTTGGCTGTAGAAAGCGAACAATACGTTCGTTGGATTTTTAAAAACATTCAAGACTGTGCCCAAGAATTTTATACAGAGAGATCCTATAATCAAATTGTGGCTCAAGGAGAATTCCTTTCGACCTTTTTGTTTAGTAGGTTTTTACAACAGGAAGGAATCAATGCTCAATTAATTTCGGCTTTGGATTTCATGAGAATCGATAGAACCAATGAGCCTGATATGTTTTATATCAAACAAAATTTGAATAGAATTTTGACCGAAACGGAACCGGCCGATATCTATATTACACAAGGATTTATTTGTTTGGATGCTGAGGGTTATGTAGCGAACCTACAACGTGGCGGAAGTGATTATACTGCTACTATTATTGGTGCGGCAATTAAGGCTACAGAAGTTCAAATTTGGACAGATATTGATGGATTCCATAATAATGACCCTAGACATGTGCCTGACACACATGCCATTTCCAATTTGTCATTTGATGAAGCAGCTGAGCTCGCCTATTTCGGGGCTAAAATCTTGCATCCCCAAACAGTGATGCCAGTGCGTGATTTGGATATTCCAGTCAGGCTAAAAAATACCATGGAACCAAAAGCGTATGGTACATTGATTACCAATGAAATTCATGGAGAAGGTATAAAAGCTATTGCGGCCAAAGATGATATCACGGCTATTAAAATCAAATCTGGTAGAATGCTTTTAGCTCATGGGTTTTTGAAAAAAGTTTTTGAGGTTTTTGAGAAATATGAAACCTCTATTGACATGATAACTACATCAGAAATCGCTGTGTCACTAACGATTGATGATATCACCTATATACGTGAAATTGTAGAAGAACTTAGTAAGTTAGGTTCTGTTGAAGTAGATAGTTATAGAACTATTGTTTGTTTGGTAGGAAATAATATCGTGTATCACCCAGATACCCCTAAATTATTCCAAATCATGCAGGATGTCAACGTGCGAATGATAGCTTACGGAGGAAGTAACAACAACATATCCCTTTTAATCAATACAAGCGATAAATTAGAGACCTTAAGGAAACTAAATCGTTATGTATTTGAACCTGAATTAGTATAGGTTCTGAATTAAGTGAAAAAAAGGATGGTTTTTAACCATCCTTTTTTGATTTATGAATTCATTAAAGCTTCGATTTCCTCGGCTTCAATTGGAATATTCTTCATAAGATTTAAGGGCTCTCCTTTTTCTTGGACAACGACATCGTCCTCTAGACGAATTCCAAACCCTTCATCAGGGATATAAATTCCTGGTTCTACGGTGAACACCATATTGGCTTTTATAGGTTCGGTTAAAATACCATAGTCATGTGTGTCTAATCCCATGTGGTGACTGGTCCCATGCATGAAATACTTCTTGTATGCCGGCCAATCAGGATTTTCATTTTGAACATCAGCTTTGTCCAGTAATCCCAGTCCCAAAAGTTCTGAGGTCATAATTTTTCCAACTTCTACATGGTAATCGGCCCATAAAGTTCCTGGCACCAATAATTTTGTGGCCTCATCCTTTACTCTCAAAACCGCATTGTAAACGGCTTTTTGTCTGTCAGTGAATTTTCCATTGACAGGGATGGTCCTACTTAAATCGCTTGAATAATTGGCATATTCAGCAGCCGTATCAAATAGAATTAAATCACCATCCTGGCATTGCTTATTATTTTCTATATAATGCAAAACATTGGCATTGTTTCCAGATGCAATAATGGGTGTATAGGCAAAACCTTTGGATCGGTTTCTCAAAAATTCATGCATCATTTCTGCCTCGATTTCATACTCCCAAACCCCTGGTTTAACAAATCCTAAAACTCTTCTAAAGGCCTTTTCTGTAATATCACAGGCTTCTTGAATCAAAGCGATTTCTATAGGATCTTTTACAGAACGCAACCTTTGTAAAATAGGATTGCTTTTAGCTACAGAATGGGCAGGAAACTTTTCTTTTAACCATTTATTGAATCGGTCCTCACGTGTTTGAGTTTCAATACTAGCTCTGTAGTGCTCATTGGTATTGATGTAAACCGTTTCACTTTGAGACATCAACTCTTTAAAAATTCTCTCAAATTCTGAAAGCCAATAAACCGTTTTGATTCCCGAGGTTTCAAGCGCTTTTTCCTTGGTTAATTTTTCACCTTCCCAAACAGCAATATGATCATTAGTTTCTCTTAAAAATAAAATTTCACGGTGATTTTCTTTGGAGCAATCTGGAAATAAAACCAAGATACTTTCTTCTTGATCAACGCCGCTTAAGTAAAAAATATTACGATCTTGTTGAAATGGCATGGTGCTATCGGCACCTATGGGATAAATATCATTTGAGTTGAAAACCG
The DNA here is from genome assembly GCF_001280515.1 of Mangrovimonas sp. ST2L15. Classification (GTDB taxonomy): domain Bacteria; phylum Bacteroidota; class Bacteroidia; order Flavobacteriales; family Flavobacteriaceae; genus Mangrovimonas; species Mangrovimonas futianensis. The sequence continues at coordinate 742,574 of NZ_LBIQ01000030.1, forward strand.
CCAAACTGTTTGGCTTCATCTCAGAAATAAATTTTTTGCGATTTCGAACGAAAAGCTGACTGTCTATAGGTAAGTATTTCATTTTTTAATTATTTTTTTCAAAGGTACTTAAACGCTTAATGTCATAAAAAAAATGGATGCCAAACTTATCTTAAGGCATTATGTTTTTTCAAGATTTTTCAATTGTCATTGCTGTTTGTTTAAAATCATTCTAAATACTTATTTAAAGTGACATAGATTTTCCTAAATTGTAGCGGTAGTATATCTTTGTGGGTATTTAAATTAAACTACAAAAATGAGCGGAATCTTTCATTCTTCGATCGGAAGAAAATTTGCCATGGCTCTCTCGGCTTTCTTCCTAATGATTTTCTTATTACTACATTTTTCTGTAAACTTAGTTTCCGTATTTAGTGAAGATGCCTTCAATCAAGCATCCCATTTTATGGGTACAAATCCGTTGGTGCAGTTCTTAATGCAGCCAATCTTGATTTTAGGTGTTATTTTTCACTTTGTAATGGGCTTTGTTTTGGAGTTAAGAAACAAAAATGCACGTAGCATTAGTTACGCCAAGAACAATGGTGGGGCAAATTCTACTTGGATGAGCCGTAATATGATTTATAGCGGATTGGCAATTCTTGCCTTTTTGGTGCTTCACTTTATTGATTTCTGGTTGCCAGAGATTAATACGAAGTTCATTCAGGGAGATATTTCTGGTCTCAATATTGATGGCAATTTTAGATATTACGAAGAGCTAGTTCATAAGTTTGAAAACCCATTACGAGTTGGAGCTTATGTGATTGCTTTTGTGTTCTTGTGCCTACACTTGTTGCACGGATTTATGTCGGCTTTCCAATCAGTTGGAGCTAATAATAAATACACAAAAGCGTTACAAGGATTTGGAAAGGCGTATGCCATTATTCTTCCAGTAGGATTTATTTTCATCGCATTATTCCATCATTTTAGTCACTAAAAAATTCTAATATGGCTTTAGATTCAAAAGTACCAAAGGGGCCCATTAAAGATAAGTGGACCACTTATAAAGATAAAATCAATTTAGTTAACCCAGCAAACAAGCGTCATATTGATGTAATTGTGGTTGGAACAGGATTGGCAGGTGGTTCGGCAGCTGCAACCTTGGCAGAATTAGGGTATAATGTAAAAGCATTTGCTTATCAAGATTCACCACGTCGTGCGCACTCCATTGCGGCACAAGGGGGGATTAATGCTGCTAAAAATTACCAAGGTGATGGTGATTCAACTTACAGGTTGTTTTATGATACTGTTAAAGGAGGAGATTACCGTTCTCGTGAGGCTAATGTATATCGTTTGGCTGAAGTATCTGCAAACATTATTGATCAATGTGTGGCCCAAGGGGTTCCATTTGCTCGTGATTATGGCGGACTTTTAGATAACCGTTCATTTGGTGGGGTTTTGGTATCTCGTACCTTTTATGCCAAAGGTCAAACTGGTCAGCAGCTTTTATTGGGTGCCTATTCAGCGATGAACCGACAAATTGCTCGTGGAAAGATTGAAATGTACAACCGCCATGAAATGTTGGATGTTGTTGTTGTTGATGGAAAGGCTAGAGGTATTATTGCCCGTAATTTGGTGACTGGAGAAATTGAAAGACATTCAGCGCATGCTGTTGTGATAGCCTCAGGAGGTTATGGAAATGTTTATTTCCTATCCACCAATGCTATGGGAAGTAACGCCACTGCAGCTTGGAAAATACATAAAAAAGGAGCCTATTTCGCTAACCCATGTTATACACAAATTCACCCAACTTGTATTCCACGTTCAGGAGACTATCAGTCTAAATTGACATTGATGTCTGAGTCCCTTCGTAATGATGGACGTATCTGGGTGCCTAAACACATGGATGATGTAATGGCTATTCGTGAAGGTCGTAAAAAGCCAACCGATTTATCCGAAGACGAAAGAGATTATTACTTAGAGCGTCGTTACCCGGCGTTTGGAAACTTAGTGCCTCGTGACGTAGCATCCCGTGCTGCCAAAGAGCGTTGTGATGCTGGTTATGGTGTAAATGCAACTGGAGAAGCTGTTTATTTGGATTTTGCTTCAGCTATCGAGCGCTACGGTAAGGAGCAGGCTAAAATTCACAATATTAAAGATGCTTCTAAAGCAAAAATTACCGAGCTAGGAGAAAAAATCGTTGAAGCGAAATACGGGAACTTATTCCAGATGTATGAGAAAATCGTTGATGAGAATCCATATAAAACGCCAATGATGATTTATCCAGCTACCCACTATACCATGGGTGGTGTTTGGGTTGATTACAACTTGATGACTACCATTCCAGGATGTTATTGCATTGGGGAAGCGAACTTCTCAGATCACGGTGCAAACAGATTAGGAGCCTCAGCTTTGATGCAAGGTTTGGCCGATGGTTACTTTGTATTACCATACACTATTGGAGATTATTTGGCAGATGACATTCGTACAGGAAAAATTTCAACGGAAACCAAAGAATTTGATGAAGCTGAAAAAGCGGTTAAAGATCGCATCGATTTCTTCATTAATAACAATGGAACCAAATCTGTAGATCATTTCCATAAGCGACTAGGAAAAGTGATGTGGGATAAAGTTGGAATGGCTAGAAACGAACAAGGTTTAAAAGAAGCTATGGCTGAGATTAAACAAATTCGTGAAGAGTTCTGGAAAGAGGTCAAAGTGCCGGGAGGTGCTAGTGAAATGAATCCGGAATTGGAAAAAGCAGGACGTGTGGCCGACTTTTTGGAACTAGGTGAATTATTCGCTAAGGATGCCTTAATGAGAGAAGAGTCTTGTGGAGGTCACTTTAGAGAAGAGTCTGTTGAAGAAAGTGGTGAGCAAAAAGGAGAAGCTAAACGTAATGACCAAGATTTTGCTTTTGTAGCAGCTTGGGAATATAAAGGAGAGCCTGCTGATGCCGTTTTACACAAAGAACAATTGGAATTTAAAGATATTGAACTAAAACAACGTTCATACAAATAAGATAGACATTATGAATTTAACACTTAAAATTTGGAGACAGAAAGACTCAAATACTAAGGGTCAAATGGTCGATTATAAAGTTAATGATATTTCAGAACACATGTCTTTTCTTGAAATGATGGATGTTTTGAACGAGCAATTGGTAAACTCAGGTGAAGAGCCTGTCGCATTTGACCATGATTGCCGTGAAGGAATTTGCGGTATGTGTTCGCTTTATATCAATGGGGAGGCACATGGGCCGGATCGTGGTGTAACAACCTGTCAATTGCATATGCGTATGTTTAATGATGGCGATACTATTACCATCGAGCCATGGAGAGCTACAGCATTTCCAGTAATTAAAGACTTGGTTGTTGACAGAACAGCCTTTGAGCGTATTCAACAAGCGGGAGGATATATTTCAGTAAATACCTCTGGTAACACTCAGGATGCCAATGCGATTCCTATTTCAAAGGAAGCGGCAGATGAGGCTATGGATGCCGCTACCTGTATTGGTTGTGGTGCTTGTGTTGCAAGTTGTAAAAACTCGAGTGCTATGTTATTTGTTGGAGCCAAAGTATCTCAATATGCTTTGTTACCACAAGGCCAAGTTGAAGCTACAGAACGTGTATTAAACATGGTGAAACAGATGGATGAAGAAGGATTCGGAAACTGTACAAATACTGGAGCATGTGAAGTGGAATGTCCAAAAGGAATTTCTTTAGAGAATATTGCACGTATGAACCGTGAGTATTTAAAGGCTTCCTTGAAAGGCTAATATTTAGATTCAAAATATTATAGAAAATATAAATTCTCCCAAGTGAAAGCTTGGGAGTTTTTGTCTATAGTCAACAGATGACCTCATGAAAGATCCAAATAACTTTTATCAACACCAATTAAAAATCCATCAGCAAAGCGTTGAAAGGCTCAACAAACAAATGTATGTTTTGAGTATGTTGAGGTTAACCGTGTTTTTATTGACCGTTGCAGGGGTTTATTTCTTTTTTGAAAACTTGCCATTGGCAGGCGTAATTTTCTTGGTTGGAACCGCTTTGTTTGGTTTGCTTCTTTTAAAGTACATGCGCACTAAAAGAAAGCGGAATCTTCACAAGGCTCTTGTAGGAATTAATGAGGAAGAATTGGAAATAGGTAAAGGCAAATTTCATCATCGGGATCAAGGAATGCGCTTTAATGATGCACTTCATGAGTATGCTTATGATATAGATTTATTTGGTAAGGGATCCTTTTTTCAATTTCTTAACCGAACACGTCTGGAAGAGGGAAGTGAAACCTTGGCCCACTTATTGAAAGCTAATGATGTTGAGAATATTGTTTCCAAACAACAAGCTATTCAGGAATTAGATAAGAAGGCTGAATGGCGACAGGAATTTTCAGCCATCGCCTCTTTAATCAAGGTTGAGGTTCCTGCCAACCAAATTTTAAAATGGTTAAAGGAGCATCAAAGTTTTGTGCCAGCGATGATGAGGTGGTTTCCAACTGTTTTTGGGTTGGGTTCTGTAGCATTGGTTGTTTGGTCGGCTTATGATTATAGCCATTTGACCTTTTTGGGATATTGGTTGATGTTGGGGCTAGGGATCACAGGAAAATATTTGAAGAAAATAAATGTCTTAGCTTCCAATTCTGATAAGGTAAAGGAAACCTTTAGGCAGTATGCATTGCTTCTAAATAAGATAGAAAATGAATCGTTTTCATCTGAAATGCTTCTGGCCAAACAACAGCAAATTCAAAGCCACCAAGAAAAGGCTTCGGCTATTTTTAGTCAATTTTCCAAACACTTGGATGCCTTAGATAATCGAAATAACATGATAGGCGCCATTTTTGGAAATGGATTGTTTTTGACCGATCTTAAAAATAGTTATAAGATTGAAAAATGGATTCGTCAATATCACCAAACAGTGGCTCATTGGTTTGAAGCGGTAACGTTTTTTGACGCTTATAATTCCTTAGGAAATTTTGCTTTCAATCATCCAAGTTATGTGTATCCAGAGATTGTAGATAATAGGTCTTGTATTAAGGCTGAGTCTCTTGGTCATCCTTTATTGCCAGCGCAGAAACGCGTTGATAGCGATCTTGAAATAAATCAGGAACAATTTTTTATAGTTACTGGAGCTAACATGGCTGGGAAGAGTACCTTTTTAAGAACCGTTTCACTTCATATCGTAATGGCCAATATGGGTTTGCCAGTTTGTGCCAAATCAAGCCAGTACCATCCGGTTAAATTGATAACCAGTATGCGAACCAGTGATTCTTTAACCGATGATAGTTCCTATTTCTTTTCCGAACTTACTAGATTGAAGTTTATTGTAGATGCCATTAAAGAGCAGCCCTATTTTATTATTCTGGATGAAATTTTGAAAGGAACCAATAGTACTGATAAGGCTATTGGCTCTAAAAAGTTTGTTGAGAAATTGGTGGCTTCAGATGCTACTGGTATTATCGCAACACATGACCTTAGCTTGTGTGAGATTGAAAAGGATTTGGAGCCGGTTAAAAACTATTATTTTGATGCCCAAATCATCAATGAAGAACTCTTTTTTGATTACAAACTTAAAAAGGGAATCTGTCAAAATATGAACGCCAGTTTTTTATTGAAGAAGATGGAGATTGTGTAGTTTTATAGAAAAGGCTAAATTTAATTTTGAACCACTTATTATGAAATTAATTATTTGGAGCTTTTTATTTTTTATTGGCTTCACAGCAATATCTTATTCTCAATCTAATTCCAAAAAAATTGCGAATTATATTTGTTTAACTCCTACTATGTTGGATCAGCAAATGGCTCAAAAAAAATATGAGCTAGACTTGCCCGAAAATTGGTGTGCTTACCTAGGTTTTCACGATATCTTATCATTTTCACCTAAAACTGTATTTAGATTAGATGAAAACTATTACCAAAATTACCTAACAGTGGCTTGCTATGATAACGCGACTTATAAAAGTAATGATGTTGAGGAATCTTTGAAAAAGCATGTTTTCGGCTTAAAGGGAGGATCCATTTATAATCCGAAAATTTCTTCAGCGGAACATGGTATTTATGGTAAATATTATATTATCCATCAAAATTCTATTCAACAAGGTGAAAAAGTAGTTAGGTTGAAGGTTTTATTTAATTATCTTGGACAAGATTATATTCTGAGTTACCAAGTTTTAAGTTCTAATTTTGATAAAAGTTTAGACGATATAAATGCTATAATAGATTCCTTTAAAATTAAAGAATAGCAGGCTCTTCTTATTCTTGCCAGAAATTGTAAGAGTATTTTAAATGTATGGTTATGTCGAATGATTATCTTCAAGTTTGTCTTATTCAATCCCACCTTTTTTGGGAAAACCCCACTGCCAACCGTGAGCAATTCTCTAAAAAGATAGCAGCTGTTTCAGAACAAGTCGATTTGGTAGTGCTTCCAGAAATGTTTTCCACGGGGTTTAGCATGCAGGCCAAGAAATTGGCCGAATCTATTGCTGGGGAAACGGTAAATTGGCTAGTTAATCAAGCCAAGACCCATCAGATAGGGTTAACAGGAAGTTTGATCATACAAGAAGACAGTCAATTTTTCAATCGACTCTTTTTTGTATTTCCAGATGGAACATTTCAAACCTATGACAAGCGGCACACTTTTACCTTGGCTGGTGAAGACCGTGTTTATAAAGCTGGTAGTGAAAAGTTACTTGTAGATTATAAAGGGTGGAAAATTTGTCCGCTTATTTGTTATGATCTTCGCTTTCCTGTATTTGCTAGAAATACCGAAGATTATGATTTGCTTCTCTATGTCGCCAATTGGCCCAAATTAAGAATAGATGCTTGGGATACCTTGCTTAAAGCTCGTGCCATAGAAAATATGAGTTATTGCATTGGTGTTAATCGAATTGGACTGGATGGCAATGGTTATGAGTATTCGGGACATTCTGCAGCCTATGATGTTTTGGGAAATAAAATATCGATCCAAAATAAGGAAACAGAATGGATGGATATCGTTTCCTTAAGAAAGGAACATATTATAACTAATCGTAATAAACTAGGTTTTTTAAGGGATAGAGATCGGTTTAGTTTGTTATGATAAAATCTTCAATGTTTTCCCAGTTGGCATTGGCTTCAAGAATATCCGAAGAATAAATAATTCGTTCGGGCTGCTGCCTTTTTAGAACATTTCCAGAGTCATATTTGCCATTTTTATTGGTGTCATAAATCACTCTAATTCTATAATTTCCGGTATCGATATTAGTGAAGTCAATAGGTTCTTCTTTTTCACTATACTGTTCATATTTGACTTCCCCTTTATCATTTGTTAATTGAACAATCACAGGATATTGTGCATTTTTTAAATTGATTCTTGCATTGCCATAGTCAGATAGCTTTTTGGTGCTGATAGTGTATTTTAAACTGTCGTTTGTATCTCCAAAAAAGTCTGTAAATGCCTGTGGCAAAACATTTACTTCATATTTATTGCTTTGAGTTTTCTCAAAATTAAAAACCAAGTGGTTTAATAAAGTATCCAGTTTGGTTTGAAAGGGAACATCTAAGGAGTCCTTATCCATGATACTTATATTGTCCTCTTTAATTTCATAAAAGGGTGTGCTAGCTGATAGAATGAAATCTTCATTGAAGTTAAGTGTGGATTTGCTTTCATTCTTAATGGTTAACGTATCTCTCGGTTGTTCACTAATTTTAACGGTGAAATCTTCTTCATAATCTTTATTTCTAACCTTGAAAATAAGGGAGTCTACTTCCAATCGCGGTTTGTACCAATAGTCTAAGGTATCTGTAGTGGCATTTTTTGTGATTCGATAAGAATAATCTTCAGGAACATCAGATTGCACCAGTATCTCCATGTTTTCGTAACCCCCTTTGTATCCAAATGCAATACGTTCCCCAGAAACCAAACGAGGTCTAATAACCTTGGGGTCAAGTTGCTCCTTAAATAATTTAAGATCATAAAGAGCCGAATCGTTTGGAACTGTAATTGGTGTTGGATGAAAAGCAATTTTATCTGTTGCCTGCTGGAATTTATTATCTTGATTGGCATCTTTCATGGCAAACAACATGTATTGTCCAGGCTTAATATTTTCTATGGTAAACTGGGTAAGGCTATCCAAGGTGTTGGTAATATATCTGGGTTGATCCTTAAATATGATAGAATCGGTGTAAGTACTATCCATTTCATATAGCATGACAGAAACAAAGTTGTCTGGTTTAATCAATTCGGCGTCCAGAATATTTCCAGAAACTGTTAAGGAATCAATGTAATCTCCTGTTGAAAAAACATAACGGAAGTAGGGATACGGATTTTCTTCGTTATTATCAACAATACTATTGCCAAAATTGAAGGCATAGGTAGTATTGGGAGCCAAAGTATCTTTGATATTTATCCTTATAAACTTACTAGCACCGCCCAAGGGTGTTATATCTGGTTTTGTGTCCATGGGAGGGGAAATGATAAGCTGCTTTTGTATGTTTTTGATCTTTACATACTCATCAAAATATATGGTAATGACATCCCCTGAAAAATTGGTTGAGAAATTTTCTGGTTCAGATTTTACAATAATGGGCGGATCTTCATCTTTTGGGCCGCCTTGTGGTCTTCCTCTATTGGCACAGTTTACTAATATTAATCCAGCTATTATTGAATAAATAAGGTTTTTGAACAGTTGATTCATTCCTCTTTTAAAAATTTACACAAAGAAACAACTAATTTGTTATTAACGAAATTACTATTGGGCTATTGCCATGGAAGCAAGACTAATTTTAACATTTTTTGCTTGAGTTAGTACATTAAAGCATGCCTCTATAGTGGCTCCAGTGGTAATAACATCATCAACTAACAATAGGTGTTTGTTCGCAATTTTTTCATGATTTTGAAGTTTGAAGATTTCTGTATTGTTCCACCTGGCCCATCGGTTTTTTCCAACTTGTGATTGGGTGTTGGTAACTTTGATTAAGATTTCGTCCATGTATTCTGCATCCAATTCATTGGCAAGCTCTTTTGCGAATCCTGCCACTTGGTTATATCCTCGTTTCTTTAGTTTGTTTTTGTGCAAAGGCACTGGGATGACCATGTCAATCGCTCGGTAAGCCTCATGTTCCTTTAACTCGGCACCCAGCCAGGAGCCTAACATATAGCTAACTTGCTCTTGGTTTTTATATTTAAGATTGTGTATTAATTGTTGGGTGAGTCCCTTTTTCTCATATACAAGGAGGGAAGTGGCTTGTTTAATGGGGATTCTTCCATAAAATATTTTCTTGACTTCATTTTCTGAGTCATGAGGATGATTTAAAACTGGTAAATCATGTCGGCAATTGGTGCAAAGATGTAGTTCGTGATCACTCAAGGCATCATGACAAGCCAAACACACTTTTGGAAAGAACAAATCGATAATATCTGTGAGGTATTTCAGCATAGCTTAAAGATAAATATTACTTTTTTAACTGCTTTATTAAAGAATATGTGCTGTTTGTAGAGTTTTATCAATTATTTTTTCAGTTTATCGATAAAAATTATTTTAAATCCTCTTTCTTGTTAGATTCGCGAAATAATCCCGAAGTAATGATAGTTAACCCTCAATTATTTAACTATAGATTAATTATCGGTGCATTAGCAATAGCAATTGTTGTATTAGGGTCTTATAGTTTTTCCACTTATCAAACCTTAAAAAATCATCAAGATTTTTTAGAGCAGGAAGCCCATTTGGTTCAAAATGAATTGTCTCAAATGATTCAAAGCTATGACGAGGTAAAGACAGACAACAAGGAGCTAAACCAAGAATTAAAGGATTCAAAAACCAGAATGGAGCTGGCATTAGATTCTTTAAACATTATGAAAGCTGATGCGTCTTTGATATCTAAGTACAAAAGTCAATTAGCGATTCTTAATAGCGAAAGAACGCGACTATTTAAAAAAATAAAATCTATTCAGGTTGAGAATGACCTGCTACAAACTCAGGTTGATTCTGTTTCAAATGAATTGGTATCCAAAGTTTCCTATATAAAAGATTTGGAACTTGAGAATCATTTTTTGACAACCACCCTAAGTAAGGTTGAAGCGCTATCTGCCGATAATGTGCATGCCGAAGCCTTAAATTCCATTAATTTCGGAACGATTACAACTACAGATAAATTGAACAAACTTGACCATATTGAAGTTTGTGCTACTCTTTTAAGTAACAAATTAACTCCTATAGGGAACAAAGAAATTTATGTTCAAATTCTAAATCCACAGAATGAAGTTGTGGAACCTAGAGGGTCTATATCAAATAAAACAAATACCTTGACTTATAGTGGTAAAACAACCATTCAGAACATTAGTGATGAAATGGATGTTTGTACCAAAATCAATATCAATTCGAAGGCTAATTTAACTGCTGGCGTTTACAAAATTTTTATTTTCCAGGACATGCTACCATTAGGAGCTACTGAAATGGAACTTAATTAACTAACTCATTTATATTTTTAAAGAAACCGTTCCATTAGTTGGAGCGGTTTTTTAATTTTGCCATATGACAAATCAAGACGATCAATTTAAGAAGGTTATATCACACGCTAAGGAATACGGTTATGTGTTTCAAAGTAGTGAAATTTACGATGGGCTAAGTGCGGTTTACGATTACGCCCAAAATGGTGTAGAATTAAAGAAAAACATACGTGATTATTGGTGGAAGGCCATGGTGCAAATGCACGATAACATTGTTGGTATTGATGCTGCTATTTTTATGCACCCAACCACATGGAAGGCTTCTGGTCACGTCGATGCGTTTAATGATCCGTTAATTGATAATAAAGACTCCAAAAAACGCTACAGGGCTGATGTCTTGGTAGAGGACTATGTGGGGAAATTAGATGCTAAAATTGAGAAGGAAGTTAAAAAGGCCGAAAAGCGCTTTGGAGATGCCTTTGACAAAGATCAGTTTTTGGCAACCAATCCTAGGGTTTTAAAATACAAGGAAGAAGGAGAGGCTATTTTAAAGCGTTTGGGTAAATCTTTGGAAAATGAAAATTTAGCTGATGTGAAAGCACTTATTGAGGAACTGGATATTGCAGATCCTCTAACCGGAAGTAAAAACTGGACCGATGTCAAACAGTTTAATTTGATGTTTGGAACTAAGTTGGGTGCATCCGCAGATAGTGCCATGGATTTATATTTAAGGCCAGAAACGGCACAAGGTATTTTTGTGAATTTCCTAAACGTTCAAAAAACAGGACGTATGAAAATTCCTTTTGGAATCGCCCAAACAGGAAAGGCCTTTAGAAATGAAATAGTTGCCAGACAGTTTATATTTAGAATGCGTGAGTTTGAACAAATGGAAATGCAGTTTTTCATCAAGCCGGGAACGCAGCAAGAATGGTTTGACTACTGGAAGGAAACAAGGTACAAATGGCACCAATCATTAGGGATGGGAGCCGATAATTATCGCTTTCATGACCATGAAAAATTAGCCCATTATGCCGATGCCGCTACAGATATTGAGTTTAAATTTCCTTTCGGATTTAAAGAATTGGAAGGAATTCACTCACGTACAGATTTCGATTTAAAACAACACGAAGAGTTTTCAGGTAAAAAATTACAATATTTTGACCATGAAGAGAATAGAAGTTATGTGCCTTATGTGCTAGAAACTTCCATAGGTTTAGATCGAATGTTCTTGGCGGTATTCTCAAATTCTTTGGTAGAAGAAGAACTTGAAAATAACACCACCAGAACAGTTTTAAAAATACCAGCGGTGTTAGCGCCAACTAAGGCAGCCGTATTGCCTTTGGTTAAAAAGGATGGTCTTCCTGATATCGCCAAAAAAATTGTAGATGATTTGAAGTGGGATTTCAATGTGGATTATGATGAAAAAGATGCTGTAGGTCGTCGCTACCGTCGTCAAGATGCTGTTGGTACACCATTCTGTATTACCGTAGACCACGATACTTTAGATGATAACACTGTGACTATTCGTCATCGCGATTCTATGGAGCAAAAACGCGTTAAGATTTCAGCACTTCGCGATATCATCAAAAAAGAGGTGGATGTCAAGGAATGGTTGATGAAAATGTAATTGGGCTAAATGAACAAACAGAAAGTTATTCGATTTTTGGGGATCTTGTTAATGGTTTTTGGGGTTACCTTTTTAGATTACGACCAACCTTCTTTCTCTGAAAATGCCAAAGCTTACATAGCGCTAATATTAGGAGCTGTTATCGTTTTGATAATTTCCTTTAACAGTTATAAAAAATAAGAAAAGCCCAAGTTTTAACTTGGGCTTTTCTTATTTTTTAATGCCCATGCCCCGAGTCTCCTTCATTATCCAAAAGGGAGGTTCCTTTTATTAAAATATCTTTTCCTTTCAATTTATCGGGATTTAGAATCTCGGTGGTTTGTTCGTAGGTTTCACCCAATGGCACTTCTGTTTTTTCAAAATAGTAGGCCGTTTCGGTGGTTTCTGCCAAGGTTAAAACATAGGCTTCATTCTCAGTTTTTATGATAGCTTCATTGGGCAATCCTTTAGCTGTTTTTTGACTAACTGAAATATAAGCTTCTACATACATCCCAACAATAAAGTTGGCCTCCTCTTTATTCAAATGTCCGTGTACTTGAACTCGTCTTGTATTTTCATCAATGGTAGTGCCTACCAAATGCACTTCTGCTGTATAAATATCATTGGAAGCTTCGGGTATTTTAAATTGAATGGTTTGTCCCTTTTTAATTTTCATGATGTCTTTTTCAAAAACCGATAATTCCAAATGAATGTGGTCTGTATCCACAATTTCCATTATAGTATCAGCTGGCGAAACGTAATTCCCATTGCTAATGTTTACCTTGGAAACACTCCCAGAAATAGGCGCATAGAGATTAATGGATTTGGATATGTGTCCTTCTTCAACCGATTTAGGACTGAGGTTCATCATTTCCAATTTCTTTTTTAGGCCATTGTAATGGGCCAGATTGCTTTTATAGTTGCTTTCGGCTTGCAGATAATTTTTTTGTGAGGTAATGTTTTCATCAAACAATGTTTTTTGTCGCTCATACTCACTCTTTAGAAAAGTTAATTTTTCTGCTGCTTCCAGATATTGCTGTTGTATTTCAACATATTCGGTGTTTTCTAGTGTGACCAATAATTGTCCTTTTTTTACCAAGTCACCCACAAGAAGAGGTGTTTTGGTGACATATCCTCCCATAAAAGTGGTGATATTTGATTTGTTGTGTGGGGGCACATCAATCATTCCGTTTACTTGAACCGTTTCCTGAAAATGGTATTCAGAAAGTTGGCCCAAGGCCATAGACTCTCCTTGAAATTGCTCTCGGGTAATTTCCAGCTCGTGGCTAGATTCATTTGATTCTGCAACTGGGGCTTCTTCAGGATTGCTTTTGCAGGAAACAACAAAAAGTAATAAAAGAAGGCTATATAGATATTTCATGATTATAGAATTAAAAAGTTAAGTTGAATGACGGTTTGGTTGTATAGATTAAGATTTTGGAGGTATTCCAATTCGATGTCCTTGGCAGTTTCAATACTTTGAATGTATTGAAAGAAGTCAATTTCACCTTCTTTAAAGGTTCTTTGTGCTGTTGAAATGATTTCCTCTGAAAGTGTTTTTCCTTGTGATTCATAGTAGGAAATAGCCTCCTCATATTGTTTGAGGGTGGCCAACAAACTTTGTTGTTTGCTTTTCAGAATTTGCTGATAGTTTTGCTGCTCATAGGTAATACGGTCTACAGCAATTTTGCTGGCCTTTATTTTTGATGCTTGCCCAGAAAACAAAATGGGTATTTTAACTCCAAATTGATAGCCTATCAAATTTCCATTGAGTTGACTGTTGGTCCCTTGAAAATATTCAGCACTTAAATCAGGCAGTAAATCTTGTTTTTCTTTGACTTCCAATGCCTGAAAGTATATTTTGGAAGATTCAAAAAAGTGAAGGCCCGGATTCGTGTCAAGTCCTAAAGTATTTACTTCTAATCTGGTTAGAATTTCATCATCAATTTCAAAATCTAAGCTGTCTAATTGTATCACTTTTTTAAGAGTTTCCTTAGATTTTGCAACTTCTTGTTGAGCTTGTTTAAAGACCGTTTCAATCTGTTTTTGCTTGGATTGTGCAGTTATCATTTCCAAATAATTGGTTTCTCCCAGTTCAAACCTTCGTTTGGCAGATTTGGAGAAATTTTGGTATAAGCTATCTAGAAATTGGTAGGTGTCGGCTTTTCTTTTTGAATATTTCAATTGGTAAAAAGCAGTATAAACTTCTTTAGTCAACTGAAGCGTCTTAAGCTCCTGTGCTGATTGTTGCCTGTTGTATTGTGCTTGATTTACTTTCTGGTAAGCAAAATATACGGTTGGAAATTTAAAATCCTGAGAAATACCCCAAACCTTTAAAGGCTCATTATTTATAGCCAAATTATTTTCGTCATAGTGATAATAAACCGCCATTTTATCAAAATTGAAGGCTGATCCAATTAGCGCTTTACTTTCTTCGGTCTGTGCTTGGGAGGCTTTTAATTCGTTGTTATTCTCAATGGCCAATGCTACGGCTTCCTCGATACTTAAAGGTTGTTGCTGCGCTTGCATTTGGAACCCGACCAAGATTACAACCGCCGTAACAATGGATTTCTTTTTAAAACGTACTTTTCGGGGTTTTTCAAACCAAGCGTAAAGAACGGGTAAGACGACTAAGGTTAAAAGGGTAGCGGTAATTAAACCTCCAATGACGACGGTAGCCAAAGGTCTTTGAACCTCGGCACCTGCATTGGTAGAAATAGCCATAGGTAGGAAACCAAGAGCTGCAGCACCCGCAGTTAAAAGAACAGGTCTTAAACGCTCTGAGGTCCCTTGTTTGATGAGGTCCTCAATGGTCGCAAAATCACCTTTCTTTTTGAGTTCTTTAAAATGCTCAATGAGTACAATTCCATTTAGAACAGCGATCCCGAAAAGAGCGATAAAACCAACACCTGCCGAAATACTGAAAGGTAAATCTCTTAGCCAAAGTAATAGGATACCACCAACCGCTGATAATGGGATTGCTGAATAGATCATTAAGGCATCCTTAATCGATTTGAAGGCAAAATGTAGCATGATGAAAATAAGAACCAGTGCAAGTGGTACGGCAATCATCAATCTGTTTTTAGCTTGTTGGAGATTTTCAAATTGACCTCCATAGGTGATGTTGTAACCTGCTGGAAGACTGAGTTCCTTTTTAAGGATGTTTTGAATATCATCGACCACCGATTGTAAATCCCGATTTCTAACATTAACACCAACTACAATGCGTCTTTTTGTGTCATCTCTCGAGATTTGTGCCGGTCCTGTAGTGTATTCAATATTGGCTAATTCATTTAAAGGAATTTTGGTGTTATTAGGGCCATCTACATAAAGTGTCTTTAAGTTGTTGATATCCTTACGATATTTGGAATCTAAACGCATTACCAAGTCAAATCTCTTTTCGCCTTCAAAAATGCTTCCGGCTGTTTTACCAGCAAATCCCATAGATACGATATCATTTAAATCGGAAATGTTAAGGCCGTAGCGTGCAATTTTATCTCGGTTATAAGTAACGGTCATTTGTGGTAGTCCTGCTACTTTTTCAACAATAATATCCGAGGCACCTTCTACATTTTGAATCAGATTTTTTATTTGGTTGGCTTTATTAGCCAAAATCTCCAAATCGGCTCCAAAGACCTTAATGGCAACATCGGCTCTAACTCCAGTAATAAGCTCATTGAAACGCATTTCTATGGGTTGGGTGAATTCGACGTCCATTCCTGGGATAACTGATAATGCTTCTTTAAACTTATTGGCCAATTCATCTTTGGTTTCTGCAGATACCCATTGGTCCTTGGGTTTTAATTTGATGATAACATCACTTTGTTCCATTGACATGGGATCAGTGGGAACCTCTGCGGCGCCTATCCGACTAACGACTTGGTCCACCTCTGGAAAATTTTTGATGAGGATATTTTCAATTTTAGTAGTAATCTCTATGGTTTTATCTAGTGAGGTTCCCGTTTTTAAAACAGGTTGAATCACAAAATCACCTTCATCTAAAGTTGGCACAAATTCTCCTCCCATGCTGCTGAAGATCCAAATACTTGCAAGCAACAACGCGGCAGACATACCAATAACATATTTTTTATGGTTGAGTGCCCAATTGATTACAGGTTGGTATTGCTTGTTCATAAAGGCGATAAGTCGCTTGGACAGGTTGTTTTTCTTTTCCTTAGTAGGTTTTAAGGCTAAGGAAGAAATTACTGGCACATAGGTTAAACATAGGATCATGGCGCCAATTAAGGCAAAACTAAACGTGAGAGCCATGGGTTTAAACATTTTTCCTTCAACACCACTGAGTGACAATATAGGGATGAAAACGATTAAAATAATAAGTTGACCAAAGATGGCTGAATTCATCATTTTGGTAGCACTCTTTTTAGTGATGGCATCAATGGCCGATTGTCTTTCGCCTTTTGTTAAGGTCTGGAGCTTGTCAGCATTACTTGAAATTTGGAAAGCTATAAACTCAACAATGATAACAGCGCCATCAATGATAATTCCAAAATCGATAGCTCCTAGGCTCATTAAATTGGCATCCACCCCAAACACATTCATTAAGGTAATGGCAAACAATAAACTTAAAGGAATCACCGAAGCGACAACTAAGCCCGACCTTAAATTTCCAAGAAGAAGAACCACTACAAAAATAACAATCAAAGAACCTAAAATGAGGTTTTCGGATACGGTAAAGGTTGTTTTGTCAATCAGTTCACTACGTTCTAGAAAACCATTTATATAAACACCTTCGGGCAAGGTACTTTCTATGGATGCTATACGTTCTTTCACCGCTTCAATGACTTGCTTGGAATTTCCATCTTTCAGCATCATGATTTGTCCAAGTACTTTTTCTCCCTGACCATTTCCTGTGATAGCACCAAAGCGAATAGCGCTCCCATAACCTACTGTCGCAACATCTCTAATATAAAGGGGGACACCATTATTTTTGACCACGATGTTTTTAATGTCATTTAAGGATTTTGCTAAACCCTCGCCTCTGATGAAATAGGCTTGGTCTGATTTTTCAATATAACCACCACCCGCAACACTATTATTTTTTTCCAAAGCATCATAAACCTCAGAGATGGAGATATTCATAGCCGCTAATTTCTGCGGATTGATGCTAACTTCATATTGTTTCAAGTAGCCGCCCCAGGTGTTGATTTCAACTACGCCGGGAATACCCGACAATTGACGTTTTACTATCCAGTCTTGGATGGTACGTAGTTGGGTTGTTGAGTAGGAACCTTTGTAATCTGGTTTGACATCTAAGGTGTATTGGTAAATTTCTCCAAGCCCTGTGGTAATGGGCCCCATTTCTGGAGTTCCAAATCCTTGTGGGATTTTTTCGGTGGCAGATTTTATTTTTTCGGCCAAAAGCTGTCGTGGTAAATAGGTGCCCAGATCGTCGTCAAAGACTATTGTTACCACCGAGAGTCCGAATTTGGATACCGATCTAATTTCCTTGACTCCGGGAAGGTTGGCCATTTCCAACTCTACGGGATAAGTGATAAATTGTTCAACGTCTTGGGTGGATAGGTTTCTGGATGTGGTGATAACTTGAACTTGGTTATTGGTAATATCAGGAACCGCACCAATGGAAATTTGGGTTAAAGAATAAAGTCCAAGGCCAAATATTCCAGCTGTAAATAAAAGGATGATGAGCTTGTTTTTTAAGCTCAGTTTGATGATGTTTTCTAACATAATTCTTTTAGATAATTAAATAAATATGACCCATGTCGCCCTGTGGATGGGCGCTGGTCTATCATTTCTAAGGAAGAATTATGCTGTTTTGGGCGGCTGTAATAGGGGGTATTTTTCAAAAATTGAGTGTGATTCCTTGTAAAAAAAGTTGCAAGGAATCTCTACAAATTCTATTTGATCAAATTCGATATTTGAATTTTCAAACGTAAAAACCGGACTTAAATGGGAGCACATTTGATGTTCATGCTGGAACGGGAGATCCTCATGTTGGTGGTCCCCTTGGTGCTTTTCTTTGGAGTTGCCATAATGTTCAGCTAAAAACTGAAGAAAACTGTCACCATAGGCCTGTTTGTGGAATTCGGCATGTTCAAAAAAGGTGTCCAAATGAACCAAATCGCCTACTTCAAAACTGATGCTTTGAAACAGGATTAAAAAGGCATAGGTTATGGATAACAATTTTTGCATACCACACAAAAATACCATTTTTTTGAAAAGAAATGATGTAACAAACGTTACATTACTTAAAAATAAGCCTTTAACTGTACGGTTCCCGTATGGATTACCTGGCTAGTTTCGCTTTTACGTCCCATATAATTCAGGTTTAAATCCAAGTATTGCGTGATTTTCTTTTGTGCCAATAAACTCCATGTTAAATTTTTTCCAGGTTGCAAGCCTTCCATCATTTGATAGGAAACAGGCGTATTGGCATTTCCTGAAAAATCATTAGAAATGTAATTGAATTCTCCATTTATAGCGGCACTTTGTGTGTCGGCAAACGAGAATGATACACCATAGTTTTGTTGTTTCAGGGTTTCAAAATCACCAATGGTATTTTCTTTCTGATTGTTTTTATAAAAAATATCAAATCGCGTATTGTCATTAAGTAAGTAGGAAAGCTTAGGGAATAATAAGGTTTCATCAATATTGAAATTTTTACTCGCATAATTTTCACTTGAAGACTCTGTGTTATTAAAATAGGATTCCACATTTAGTAGCCAACTTTCTGCAAATTTGTGATTAAATTGAAGTTTGTGGCTAACCAGGGAGTTTTCAATTTGTCCTATGGTGAGCGTGTTTTTGGTCCGGTTTTGTAAATAGGTGTAGCTACTTGTAAAATGTTGTTTACCGCGATTAAAGAAGAAAATATTTCTGAAATTGGATTGCAGCCCCAATTCGTTTTCCAAATCGTCTTTAAATGGATTTAAGTTGAAGCTACTTCCTTCCCTCAAGTGTTTTCTATCAACTAAGTAGGAAGTTTGGTTGTAAAAGTGAGCCAAGAATTTTTGTAAGTGATTATCCGAAACAGACCATTGTTGAAAGTTCATAGTTAGGTTGGCACTTAGTCTGTTTTGATGGGTCTTCAGATAGACTTGATTGGGAAGTAACACTCTAATATACATTCCTTGATCCTGAAATTGAGCAATTTCAAACTCTTCCAGTTCCTGAATGCCATTGTTGTTATAATCTATCCAAGTGTAATTCCCTTGGCCTGGTTCAACTTCCACATAAGTGAAATCCTGTTGAGGTAAGGTTCCTGAGTTGGTTTCGTAAACGGTATTTAAAAGGAGAATTTGATTGAAAAACTTTTGACTGTATTGGATTCTGGAGTTTAATGAATTTTCATCCTCGTAATTTGGGTCTTCTTGCTTCAAGGTCCTGTAATTGATATATGCAGCAAGATTGGTGTTTTGGTTGTTGATTAATCTTGAGTCAATATAGTAAGTGTTGGAAGTATTGACCCTTTGTAGATCTCCAGCCCTTAAGCTATCATTTACCCGAAACTTATAGCCTATTTCAGCAAAGACATTGGTGCTATCGCCAACCCCGGTAAATACTTCGGCCGATTGATATCTTTGACTTAGTGCCGTATAGTTTCCCGTTAATTTTTCCTTTTGCTCATTGTCTTCCATGGCTAATTTAGTCCCGGCCCATCCTTTATTCAGACTATAGGTTAAAACATTGTAGCTCCTCAAGAAAGTCGATTCGTTAGTGTTTGAATTCGCATTTAAAAAACTGGACAAGGACCTTATTTGCCATTTGTTCAAATGAAAATTGACATTGTAGAGATGTCTACTTCCATTAAAGTTTTCAGAATAATTTAAGTATTCAAATCTATAAGTTGCTTGCCCTTTCTGATGATGAAATAAATTAAACCCAGACTTAGCTAATGTTTGATTACCTAGTTCAGTGGCAAGTAGTGGGGTTGATGAGGTGCCTAAATTCCAATCGCGATTAAATTCGGCATTGTAAATTCTTTGTATGGATTGAAAATTTTGATGAATGTAATCGGTATCAATAAAAAGATCCAAATTCCACAAACTGTCCTTTTTTATCACATTTTGATTCCATGCTATCTTTCCTGCAAATCCGTCGTTGTCATCATTGTCCAAACTAGAAAACAAATTCTCATCACTTTTACTTCCAGCCAGTTCAAACGAGATATCTGTTTTGGAAATGGGTTTGTAATGACCGTTTACAACACCTATTTGGAGCTTAGTGGGGGCAATAAGCTGAATGATGGGAGCATAATTTCCTTGTGGGACACCACCTATTGGTTCAACATATTCATAGATAGTGTTGATGGCATTGGTGCTGCTAATGATGTAATCTCCTTGATTTTCTCCTACCTGGGTAAATTTGACACTGTAAAGTTCATCATCGGGATTGTTTGAAAACACAAATATCTCAATACCATTCAGGATGTCTATTCGGTAAAGAATTCTATTTTCATTATAGCTCTCGGGAACTGCAGAAGGGGCTACCATCAAAGTAGTGTCATCTCCTGCTTGTGAGAGTGTTTCCACTTGATCGGGAGATAAGTTTTGCTGTAGCGGGTTGTTTTTGGAATCATTTTCACTGTATATGGAAGCGCCTATTTGTAGTTTTTCACTTTCATATTGGCCTCCGCCATAAACAATCAGTCTGGAATAGTTTCTTTCGCTGTATTGATAGTCTACCGTGACACGCATTTCGGAGGTTACTGGAAAAGTGGAATTGAAAATGATTTCTCCAGCATTGTAATCGATAATGTAATCTTTGTTTTCGCCCCTTTGTAAGGATACACCGTTAACATAAACAATTTCACTACCAGATACGATTAACACATATAATTCTTGGTTGGGGCCTTTAAGTTTGTATGGACCTTGATTTCCTTCTTGGGTATTAAACTGGCTGGTTGTGAACTGACCTCTTACCAAAGCTCCAGAGGCAAATAATTGTGTTTGCGATTCGGGATGATTTAAAGTAGCTCCTAGGGCGAGACCTTGTACTCTTTTGGTGAAATTAGCAAAATAGGATTGGGTATTGGTTAAATCAATGTCTCCTGCTCGTATTTTCCAGTTATCACTGAATAATTCTATAAAGACTTGATCAAATTCATCCAAACGCTGGGAATATCCGCTTTCCTGAAGGGGAATATTGGCATCTTGAATAGAGGCTCTCAAGGATACCTTGTCACTTAGTTTACCTGTTATCTGCAAATCCAATTCACTGTTTAAAACCGAGTTTTGATTGTTCCCAATGACGACTCCCCTTGAAATACTCCCAGAGGTGCTCAAACCATCAAAAGGAGTGAAGACTTCCTTTTTACTAGGTTGTTGCAGTTTATACAAACGGTTGAGGTTTTCATTGCTTTCAACGATGATGTTTTCATCCAATTGCTTGTAAGTTTTGGTTAAAAATTCAGGGTATTTTAAGTAGCTTATTATTATGGTGTCAGTATCTATTTTTTTTTTGAAGGTCAATAAAGACTTTGAGAAATCTACTAGGTAATGGGATTCATCAATATAGGAGCTGTCTTTTGTTTTGATGGAGAAAAAGCTGGGGTTGATACTAACGCTATCAATAAGAATACTATCTCTTGTAGCTACCTTTTTTGACCTGAAGTTAGAATCCAGATTTTGGCCAAAGGAAGCCATTCCAAGCAAAAGGAGTAGGCATGTTAGCGTTAGTTTCATCAAATAGTAAACAGAATATTTTTCAAATTATTTTGTTAATAGCTTTTGAAAAAAAGGTGTTGGCTTCTCTGTGGTAAATGTAACGCATTATTTATTTTAGCTAAAATTCAAAAAGGACTTCATGAAAATCATTTCTTATAATGTAAATGGTATAAGAGCAGCAATAAACAAAGGATTTCTAGATTGGTTGAAATTAGCCAATCCCGATGTCATATGCATCCAAGAAATCAAGGCTATGAAGGAGCAGGTAGATGTTGAAGCTATTGAAGAAGCAGGTTACAAATACCATTATTGGTTTTCGGCCAAAAAGAAGGGATATAGTGGTGTTGCAATTTTTAGCAAGGTGAAACCAAATCATGTAGAGTATGGTACTGGAATTGAATCCATGGATGATGAAGGCAGAAATCTCCGCGTTGATTTTGATGGGTTTTCGGTAATGAGTTTGTATTTGCCATCAGGAACCAATATTCAAAGATTAGATCATAAGTTAGAGTATATGGCCATGTTTCAAGACTATGTTGATCAATTAAAGAAGAAGATACCTAACCTGATTATCTGCGGCGATTACAATATATGTCATGAAGCTATAGATATTCACGACCCTGTGAGAAATGCTAAGGTATCTGGTTTTTTGCCCGTCGAGCGAGAATGGATAGGTGGGTTTATTGATAGCGGTTTCATTGATTCATTCAGATTTTTTAATAAAGAACCACACCATTATAGTTGGTGGAGTTATAGAGCAAACGCTAGAGCCAATAATAAAGGATGGCGTATTGATTATTGTATGGTGTCAGAGCCTTTGAAAGACCAAATGCAACGTGCGGTCATTTTGCCCGAGGCAATGCATAGTGATCATTGTCCTATTTTAGTTGAAGTTAAATCCTAAATTCTTATTAGAGTTCATGAAAAGTCGATTCCTTTTAATTCTTACCGCCATTGTTTTTGTTTCCTGTGTTTCTCCTAAAGTATATAAGGACTTAGAGAGTAAGTACAACGCGCTTCAAGAAGACCATCAAAACTTAAAGAAAAGTTATGATGATTTATTGGCTGAGAAAAACCAAGCACAAAATGAATTGAATACATTATTGGCGGATTATGAAAAGTCTCAATCAGACCAGAGCAAATTGTCGGGAGAATTGGCTGCATTAAAGTCCAATTATAACAATCTAAAGAATTCTTATGATGCTTTGGAAGAAAATAGTTCTTCGGCTTTGGCTGAAAATGCACAAAAAAACAGAGAATTATTGGCGAAATTGGAAGCTAAAGAACAGGCTTTGGCAGCAGAAAGCGCCAGACTTGAAACATTAAGAAGGGAATTAGAAGAGCGATCTAATAGGGTTGCAGAATTAGAAGGAGTCATAGCAGCCAAAGATGCCGCAATGACACAATTAAAGGATGCCATCTCGAGAGCCTTAACAGATTTTGAAGGTAAGGGTTTAACCATCGAGCAAAGAGACGGGAAGGTTTATGTATCTATGGAAAACAAACTGTTGTTTGAATCTGGAAGTTGGGCGGTTGGTGCTTCAGGACGTCAAGCTGTGAAACAATTGGGAACAGTATTGGCTGATAATCCTGAGATTGCAGTGCTAATTGAAGGACACACAGATAATGTGCCTTATTCAGGAGGTGGTAACCTCCAAGGAAATTGGGATCTTTCAGCTAAAAGAGCTACAGCTATTGTTCAATTGTTAATGGAGAACCCTCGAATAAAACCTGATAATTTAACGGCCGCTGGTAGAGGAGAGTTTTTACCCATTGCTTCCAACGATTCTGCAGAAGGAAAAGCAAGAAATAGAAGAATCGAGGTGATTTTAACACCAAAGCTCGATGAGATTTCAAAGATTTTGAATGAAATATAGCAAAAGAGATTCTTGCAACCGATATATCCTTTTTCTTGAAAGAAAATAAATGATTACCTCAAGATTTCAAGCAATATTATCGGTTTCATAGTTTTAGGTAGTGGTTTTTCTTCAAAGTGAATTTTTTTGCCATTTTTTGGGGTCTTAGCTCTGCTCGCACTTTATCGAATAAAAAAGCTTTTTGTCTATTTAATAGGAAGAGCCCAATTTATGAGTTTCTTTTTTTATAATTTTTGGCTCTCAAAATTCTTATAAATTCTAATTAGAATTGAAGAATTACTTGGATGTCGTAAGACGAGAAAGAAAAAAACAACTAACTTATTTAATTTATGAAGAAAACTACATTCCTTCTACTGCTGGCTTTTATGTTGTCAATTTGGCACGTAAAGTCGCAAGTGATGATAGGGTCGGGTACAATCGAGACAGCGAATACCCCTTTCGAGCCCTTCTATGGTTACACGTACTCTCAGTCCATCTATTTGGCTGACGAAATTAATGCGTCTGGTGAAATTACAGGTTTACAATGGTATTATAGTGGTACGTCGGCATTGCCAGATAGCCAAGATTTGGTGATTTATATGGCTGAATCGACGACTTCATCTTTTCCTACCACTGCAGATTGGGAGCCATTTGCAAATTTTACTCAGGTATATTCTGGTGGAATTACAGTAGAGGCTGGGGTAAATGGCTGGGTTCAAATTGTGTTTGATACCCCCTTCACCTATTCAGGAGCAGATAATTTAATTATTGCCGTTGATGAAAATATGCCATCTTATGATTCTTCATCAGATGATTTTCATAATACTAATATGGGGACTTCTAGGTCTATCTATTATTATAATGATGGGACAAACCCAGATCCAGCGTCTCCGCCAACATCTGGTTTTAGTTTGGGAGTTTCGAATAATGTTCCAAATATTATATTAGATGGTATTACACAAGCTTGTCCTAACCCTTCTGATTTAACAGTTAACTCTTCTGGGTTGGATAGTGCAGAATTAGCTTGGACTGAAAATGGAGATGCTACTTCTTGGAATATTGAATTGGTTGAGGCTGGAACAACTCCAACAGGAACAGGAAATTACACAGCAGACGCTAATCCATTTACTGCTACAGGTCTTACTTCTGGTACTAGCTATGAATATTATGTTCAAGCCGATTGTGGAGCTGAGCAAAGTGGATGGATAGGCCCTTTCTCATTTGATACGCAGTTATGTGATGTGACTGAGCAGTGTGAGTACACATTCGTGATGACCGATTCATTTGGAGATGGTTGGAATGGAAACACTATGACCATTTCACAAAATGGTGTAGATGTAGAAACAATTACTTTATCTTCCGGTTCTTCAGGGGAGGCTCCGATAACTTTGTGTGATGGTGAGCCATTTGAAGTATTTTGGAATACAGGAGGTTCATGGTCAGGAGAGGTTGGAGTAGTTATTCAAGCCTTTGGTGAAGATTTATTTACAATGCCAAGTGGTTCAGGTTCTTTACAAGGAACAACTATTTATTCTGGAACAGTAAACTGTACGCCGCCGAGTTGTGCGATACCTACAGATCTTACTGCCGATAATATCACGGCTTTTACCGCAGAATTAAGTTGGACAGATAATAACACTGGTGTTTCTTCTTGGAACATAGAAGTTGTTGAAGCTGGAACAGCTCCAACAGGTGTGGCAACAGACGTTGCAGATACTAATACAGGTTTTGAGGTAAGTGGTTTATCTGCTATAACAGAATATGCTTATTATGTTCAAGCAAACTGTGGAGATGAAGATGGATTAAGCAACTGGGCTGGACCATTCTTTTTTACTACAGAATGTGCTGTTTTTGTCCCTCCTTATTTACAAGAATTTAATTCATTTATCCCAGATTGTTGGGCTGAGGCTGATAGTGGTGATCCTACAACAGGACCAGGAGATTTTGGAGATACCTGGACTTGGGCTGAAGGTGGATTTGCTAACGTTGGTTGGGCAGGTGCCTACAGAATTAACTTATATGGAAACGCGAAAAGCGACTGGGTACTTTCTCCTGAGTTCAATTTAGATGGTGGTCCTTGGCAATTGGAATGGGATTTTGCCATTATGCAAGGATTTGGAACTGATACAGCTGGAACTTTAGGTTCTGATGATCAAGTTCAACTTCTAATAACTACTGATGGTGGTACTACATGGACACCTATTGAAGAGTGGGATAACACATCTATTGTTCCAATTGGAGGTGACCATTTTATTTACAGTTTAGAAGCTTACACAGGTGTAGTTCAATTTGGAATCTGGGCCTCAGAAGGTGCCGTTTCTGATTTTGCAGATGCAAGTGTAAGTTTTGATAATTTCGAGATTGTTGAAATTCCTTCTTGTCCACAACCTACTTCATTGACGGTGGAATTAGTTGATATGACAACTGCTATATTGGAATGGACTGAGTATGGTACAGCTACTTCATGGAATATCGAGATCGTAAATGTTGATCTTGGTGAAACACCAGATGGAACACCTGATTATACTGGTGTTACGAATCCTTATACTGTAATGGATTTGGATCCAGAAACGAATTATGAGTATTATGTTCAAGCCGATTGTGGTGTAGATGATGGTACTAGTACATGGAGTGGTCCAAGAGATTTCTATACTGGATATTGTATTTCTGTGCCAACAAGTAATGATGGCCAAGGAGTTACCAATGTACAAATTGAAACTACAAACTATCCTAGTTTTGGAGATGTAACCTACGAAGATCATACTGACGGTGCGGTTCAAAACTTGTTCCAAGGTTGGGAAACCACGGTTAATGTAAGTTTTGCAACAGGATTTTCATACTATACAAATATTTGGATTGACTTAAATGACGATTTAGTTTTTGATAATGATACAGAGTTGTTCTTTCAAGGAGAATCTGTCTTTACCAATCCAACAACTTTAGAGTGTATTTTTACATTGCCTGTAGATGCAAATCCAGGTTTACACAGAATGCGTATTGGTACTGCCGATGGTGGTCAGCTTAATCCAAATCCATGTTATAATGGATCATGGGGTGTTACTTTAGATTTTACAGTAAATATTGTAGAGCCTACATGTGAACTTCAGGAAGCTACTTTCGCATTGGTTGATGACTGTGCTAACGGTGATCAATTCTTAATCGACGTAACTTTGGTATCTATGGGAGATGCTACATCAATCACTATTGGTAGTGATTATGATGATGCAACAATAGAAGCTACAGAGGCTGGAACTTATCAAATTGGACCTTTCCCATTTGATACAACTGTTATCGCTTATGCAATTAATACTAATGATTCAAACTGTTTAATTAACAGTACACCATTCTTACAATTGGCGTGTCCTCCAGACAATGATAATTGTGATGCGGCTATTGAAGCTGGAGTGAATGAAACATTTGTTTGTGATATCGTTACTCCAGGTGTTATGACAGGTGCAACTCCTTCAGGTGCTCCTGCAGGATGTGCCGGTGCTAATGATGATGATGTTTGGTTCTTCTTTGAAGCTACAGATGCTAATCTTATTGTTTCAATTAACAATATTGTAGGAGATGAAACCAACCTAGACATGGCTCTTTATTCAGGTACATGTGGTGATTTTACTGAATTAGCTTGTAGTACAACTACATCGGCTATTGTAAATGACCTTGTGATTGGAGAAATTTACTATGTAAGAGTGTTTACAACCAATCAAGGGGTTTATGAAGCTACATTTGATTTGTGTATCAGACCTATTCCAGGTCCAGTTCAAACAGATACAACGACTTACACCTATGAAGAATTGGTAACAGATGTGCTTATTGATTCACCTTGTGCAGATGTATCAAACATCACTTATTCTGGTCAAGAAGGTATAGGTTATTTCTATACTGAATCTCCAGGGTTTGCCTTTGAGGATGGTATTGTATTGGTTAGTGGAAATGCGGACTCTCCAAACTTAACTGGTCCTAACACAGGTGGTCCAAGTCTTCAAAACAGTGGAGGACAAGATCAAGATCTGTTTGATTATATTGAATCAACAGGAATTGACCCAAGTTTATTCAGCTATAATGATTCAGCCGTTTTAGAATTTGATTTTGTTCCATTTGTAGATGAATTTTCTTTCAATTTCTTATTTGCTTCAGAAGAGTATGGAACATTCCAATGTTCGTTCTCAGATGCCTTTGCATTTTTCTTGACAAATACAGAGACTGGAATTACTGAAAACTTGGCAGTAGTACCTGGTACTGGTGATCCAATTTCGGTACTAACGATTAGAGATCAAGCTTATAATGCTGGTTGTGGATCTGTAAATGCTGAGTATTTCGATAGTTATTTTGGAACCAATGGTGTAGATCCTTTAGCAGCTCCAATTAACTTTAATGGTATGACTATTCCGATGGCAGCTTCTTCTACGGTAGAAATTGGAGTTACTTACCATATTAAATTAGTAGTAGCTGATAGAAATGACTCTATTTTAGATTCTGCTGTATTTATCCAAGGTGGAAGTTTAAGTTTAGGAGAGATTGACTTAGGTGTAGATATTACCATTGCCGATGGAACTGCCCTATGTCAAGGTGAACCTGTTGTTCTAGATACTGGACTTGAAGGAGCTTACCACACATGGTATCAGGATTTTGTAGAGATTCCAGGCGAGAATACTTCTGTTCTTACAGTTACTGAACCAGGTAATTACTTTGTGCAAGTTGGGGAATCGGCGCAGTGTTCTGTTTCTGATGATATCAATGTTGAATTCTTACCGTTACCAGAGTTTGTTACTGAGGCGGTTCCACTGGAAGAATGTTCTGGTGAGGACTTCACAGAATTTGATTTGACTCAAAATGCTGAAAGTATTTTGGATGGTACTCAGGATCCAAGTGAATTTACATTTGCTTATTATACAACTGAGCAAGATGCCATGGATCAAACAAACCCAATTTTAGATCCAACAGCTTATGTTAACGTCTCCAGCCCACAAACTATTTATGTTGGTGCTGTTAATTCTACTACTGGATGTTATGACTCTACTTCTTTTGAGATTTCAATCAATCCATTACCAGAACCTGTTCAGCCAGATGATATGTTTAGCTGTGCTGATATGGATGGATATGCAACATTCGATTTAGAAACTCAAACAGATGTAATCACAGGAGGTCAAACAGGTTACCTAGTAACTTATCATGAGTCAATGGCTGATGCAGATGGTGCAATGAATGCGTTAACGTCACCATTTGAAACAATGCCTCCTCAAACTATCTACGTTAGAGTAGAGGATGAAATGACCGGATGTTATGCGACTACCATGTTTGTAGCAGACCAATATCCATTTGAGGATGCCTCTTTCTCTTATGATGAAGAATTTATCATGTGTTCTGAAACAGGTATAGCTATCACGGCTACTGCAGGAGGTAACTTTGCCATCGTGGAACCAGCAAATACAACAGCTGTTATTGATCCAGATACAGGTATGATTACAGGAGCTGGTAGTGGTGCTACTTATGTAGTGTCTTATACTACGACAGGACCATGTCCTCAAACTACAACAGTTACGGTTGAAATGGACACTTGTATCTTCCCAGAGGTAGTAACACCAAACGGAGACGGTAGCAATGACAGTTTCGATCTTACCGGATTTGGTGTGAGCAGTCTGGAGATTTTTAACCGATACGGGACGAAGGTATACAGTTTCACCGGAGCTTACACTGATGAGTTCAGGGGCGTATCTGATGACGGGGATGAGTTGCCAACGGGAACTTATTTCTACGTTGTGAAGTACAAGGACACCGAGGTAAGGACAGACTGGTTCTATATCACCAGAGAACAATAATTAACGCAACCAGAAAAAGATAATGAAAAGACTATATATATTAATCGCTATGGTACTGATCGGGATGGTTGGGGCACATGCCCAACAGGATCCACAGTACACGCAGTACATGTACAATATGAACGTGATGAACCCCGCTTATGCGGGGTCCTTCGAGGGACTGTCCCTTGGGGCGCTTTACAGGAGCCAGTGGGTCGGTGTCGATGGGGCACCCAAGACGGCGACCTTCAACGGTCACATGCCCGTAGGGCGCAAGGTAGGGCTAGGTCTGTCGTTTGTTAACGACCAGATCGGACCTGTAAAGGAGAACAATGCCTATGTTGACTTCAGCTATACGCTCGAGTTGGGCGGCGGTCACAAACTGGCCATGGGGGTCAAGGCAGGAGCTACGTTTTATGACGTAGGTCTTACGGGCCTTGACAGGCTTGATGCCGATGACCCATTGTTGGGAGAGGACGTGAACAGTGTGTCCCCTAACGTAGGGGCGGGTTTCTACCTTTACAAGCCGGATACTTATTATGTGTCTCTTTCCATGCCGAACATCATCAGCACGATCCATTTGGATGCTGAGAACGGGAAGAAGGTAGGATCTGAGACGCAGCACTTTTTTGCGGCTGCGGGTTATGTTTTCGGGTTGTCAGACAACTTCAAGCTAAAGCCACACGCGATGATGAAGATGGCCTTTGATGCACCTATGACCTTTGACGGGAACTTGAACCTTTTCATGTACGATATCGTTGAACTTGGGGTTGGTTACCGTTTGGAGGATTCCTGGACGGCGATGGTAAACTTTATGATCACGCCACAGTTGCGCGTGGGCTATGCCTATGACCATATCGTGAGCGACCTTGACATCAACGCGAATGCCTCCCACGAGATATTCCTCAACTTTGATATCCTGCTTTCGAGAAAGGTATCCCGTTCACCACGTTATTTCTAATCATCCAATCACACAGAATTATGAAAAAGCTCAACATATTTATACTTATAGCAATGATCGGGTGCCTAGTGGGATATTCCCAGAACGCGGCGACCGAGACAGCTGACCGATATTACCAGAACTTTGAGTTCGTTAGAGCGATCAAGAGCTACGAGAAGCTGGTAGAGAAGGGCAAGGGCGACGAGTACGTATACCGTCAGTTGGCCGAGGCCAATTACAACATATTGAACACCGAGGAGGCAGAGAAATGGTACTACAAGGTACTTGAGAGCACTCCCGGAGATGCAGAGATCGTTTACAAGTACTCTCAGATGCTCAAGGCCAACGGGAAGTACGACCGTTCCAATGAGTACATGCGCAAGTTTGCAGAGTTGAAGCCAAACGACCAGCGAGCGGTAGCCTTCATGGAGAACCCGGACTATATTCCACAGTTGTTGGAGAAAGAGAAGACCTTCCGTTTGAAGAACCTGGACATCAACAGCGAGCAGTCCGACTTCGGAGGTACGATCAAGGACGGTAAGTTCTATTTTGCCACGGCAAGGAACAAGTCAAGAAAGACCTATGGTTGGAACGAGCAGCCGTTTTTGGATATCTACGTATCCGAGGTGACTGCAGATGGCTTTATGGAAGCCGACCAGATAGATGGCGACGTGAACACGCAGTTCCATGAAGGAGTTGCGGCGATCAGTCCCAATGGTACGACCATGTACTTCTCCAGAGAGAGTTTCTCGGAGGGGATGTACGAGAAGGACAGTACCACCAGAAGAAAGATCAGTGTGAACAACCTTTTCGAGGCTACCTTTGATGGCGAGAAATGGGGTTATGTAAAACCGTTCCCATTGAACAGCAACACCTTTACGATCAAGGACCCTAGCGTGAGCAAGGACGGAAAGACCCTTTACTTTTCCTCTGATATGCCAGGGGGTCACGGAGGTTATGACATCTACAAGGTATCCATCAATGGAGACGGTACCTACGGAGATGCGGTTAACCTGGGAGACATTGTCAATACCGAGGGAGATGAAGGTTTTCCTTTTATAAGCAGTACCGATGTCCTTTACTTTTCATCCAACGGGCACTTGGGTCTAGGAAACCTGGATGTTTTCTTTACCAAGCTTGACGGCGGGTCTTACCTGCCTGTAAGAAATGCAGGAGTGCCAGTGAACGGTAACATGGACGACTTTGCCTTTACCATCGATGAGGAAAGCGGGGAAGGATTTGTATCCTCCAATAGAGAAGGTGGCAAGGGAAGCGACGATATCTACCAGGTGTTCAGACTTCAGCCAATGTGTACTGTAGACCTTATTGCTATGGTTACCGACAGCCAGAGCGGGGAGCCATTGCAGGGAGCCAGCGTATCTGTATACGATGACCAGGGAAGCATGTTGCTTACCCAGTTGACCGATGCAGAAGGAAAGGCAACTTTCTTGGTAGAGTGCGACAAGCAGTCTGGTCTTGAGGTGAGCATGGACGGTTATGAGAGCGAAAATGTAAGTGATCACGGCACATTAGATCAATCGACTAAATCCAAGGTGGCCCTGGATCCGATCGAGATGATCGTTGCAGAGGACCAAGTGGTACTGAACCCTATCTACTTTGAGTTCGACAAGTCAAACATCACGCCAGAGGCCGCCTTTGAACTTGACAAGTTGGTACAGGTGATGAACAAGTACCCTGATATGGTGATCAACGCGACTTCACATACGGACAGCCGTGGATCTGCCTCATACAACGAGAGATTGTCTGACAGACGTGCCAAGACGACCGTACAGTACGTGATCTCCAAGGGGATCGATGCCTCAAGGATTACAGGTAAGGGTATGGGCGAGAGCGATCCAAAGGTAGATTGTGGAAGCAACTGCAGCGAGGAGGAGCACCAATTGAACAGAAGGTCTGAGTTTATCATCACCACTGGAGGTCCACAGGACCAATAGGGAGATGGAGGACCCAAACATAAGAGCATAAAAAAAGCCCTACCAAACGGTAGGGCTTTTTTATACATGCTAGTTGATGAAATATTGGGAATTCAATAAAATTCTTAGGATTGGAAAGATGGTAGTTTGATATATTATTAAAATGTTAGGTAAATTTCTCTAAATGCTTTAAAATGTTCATTAAAAATGTTAAAATAAAGTTAAATCTATTCATCGAAAATTCCTGTATTTAATCTATAAACTACCAATTAATCGATGGTTGAGGAGCTTTTTTTATACATTTAGTCCTTAAAGTTTACCTAAAATGTTCATTAGTTGAATAGAATAAATTTTCATTCAAAGGATTCATTTTTCAAGTAAATCTAATTTAAAACCACTCCTTAACACAAAATGAAAAGAACTACATTATTTGTATTTATGAGTTTTATGATGCTTTGGCATCTCAATGCTCAGGTCACGATTGGTTCCGGAACATTGGAATCAGAAAATGCACCATTTGAACCGTGGTATGGGTATTCCTATACTCAAACGGTTTATTTGGCTGATGAAATTAATGCCTCTGGGGAGATTACAGGGCTTCAATGGTACTATAGTGGTACATCTGCTTTACCCGACAGTCAGAGTTTGGTAATTTATCTTGCAGAATCCACAAGAACAGAATTCGCCTCTACAACAGATTGGGAGCCGATTGCTAGTTTTACCCAAGTTTATTCAGGAGGAATAACTGTTGAAGCTGGTGTGAATGGATGGGTCCAGATTATTTTCGATACCCCATTTACTTATTCTGGTACGGATAATTTGCTTATTGCAGTAGAAGAAAATATGCCATCCTATGATTCGTCTGGAGATGATTTCTATAATACGGAGGTAGCAACAAATAGATCGATATCACATTATAGTGATGGAACTAATGCCGATCCAGCTTCACCGCCTACAGCAAATAATATTGATAATACCATAGCAAATGTGATTTTGGATGGAATTACTCAGGCTTGTCCAAACCCAGCCGATTTAACTGCCGGTACGGTCGAAGCTTTTTCAGCTGAATTATCATGGACTGAAAATGGTAGTGCAACGGCATGGAACCTTGAAGTTGTTGAGGCTGGAACCGCACCTACTGGAACAGGTAACTATACGGCAGATGCCAATCCTTATACAGTAACATCTTTAAATCCTGGGACCGATTATGAATATTATGTACAGGCGGATTGTGGAGATACAGATGGTTTAAGTGGTTGGATTGGACCATTTTCTTTTACAACTCTAGAGGTTTGTCCGAGTCCATCTGATTTGACAGTTAATTCCACAGGATTGGATAGTGCTGAATTAACATGGACTGAAAATGGTAGTGCTACTGCATGGAACCTTGAAGTTGTTGAAGCTGGAAGCTCGCCTACTGGAACGGGGAATTATACAGCAGATGCCAACCCATATACAGTAACGGGCTTGATGGCCGGTACAAATTATGAATACTATGTTCAGGCCGATTGTGGTGATGCAGATGGAGTGAGCAATTGGATAGGGCCATTCGCCTTTGATACGCAACTTTGTGATGTGAGTGAGCAGTGTGAGTACACATTCGTGATGACAGATTCATTTGGAGATGGTTGGAATGGAAACTCAATGACCATTTCTCAAAATGGTGTAGATGTGGAAACAATTACCTTATCTTCCGGTTCTTCAGGAGAAGCTCAGGTAGCATTATGTGATGGTCAACCATTTGAACTATTTTGGAATACTGGTGGTTCTTGGTCTGGAGAAGTTGGAATAGTTATTCAAGCCTTTGGTGAAGATTTATTTACAATGCCAAGTGGTTCAGGTTCTTTACAAGGAACAACTATTTATTCTGGAACAGTAAACTGTACACCTCCTTCTTGTGAAATCCCAACCGATCTAACTGCAGATAATATTACTGCTTTTTCAGCTGAGTTAAGCTGGACAGATAGCAATACTGGTATTTCTTCTTGGAACATAGAAGTTGTTGAAGCTGGAACAGCTCCAACAGGTGTGGCAACAGACGTAGCAGATACTAATACAGCTTTTGAGGTAAGTGATTTATCAGCCATAACGGAATATGCTTATTATGTTCAAGCGAACTGTGGAGATGAAAATGGGGTAAGTAACTGGGCTGGACCATTTTTGTTTACAACTACTTGTGATGTATTTCTACCTTATTACCTTCAAGAATTTGATACTATTATTCCAGAGTGTTGGGATGAAGCCAATGATGGAGATCCCACAACAGGGCCTTCAGATTTTGGAGCAGGGTCATGGACTGGTGATGGTTTTGCAAATGTTGGTTTTTCAGGAGCATATAAAATTAATTTATTCACAACAGGTAAAAGCGATTGGATCATTTCACCAGAATTTGATTTGACTGGTGGTCCATGGCAATTTGAAATCGATGTAGCTTTTATGCAATTTGCAAGTTCTACAACGGCTTCAACCCTAGGATCAGATGATGAAGTTCAGGTTTTAATTACTACAGATGGCGGTGCTACCTGGACACCTATTTTCGAATGGGATAATACAACGGTCATTGCAGTTGGTGGAGAACATTTCATTTTTGATTTAACGCCTTATTCTGACATGGTTGTTCAGTTTGGTATTTGGGGATCTGAAGGTACTGTAAATGATCCAGAAGATGTTGATGTTTCGGTAGACAATTTTGAAATTCGAGAAATTCCTACTTGTCCTGAACCAGTTGAACTTTCAGCAACAAACCTCTCTTTAACATCTACCGAGATTTCTTGGGTTGAGTTTGGAACGGCTGAAGTGTGGAATGTTGAGTATGGACCTGCAGGATTTACTCCAGGAAGTGGAGAGGGAACAGTATTAATAGATGTTACTAGCCCGCATGTATTAGAGGGCCTTGATTCTGATACTTCTTATGATTTTTATGTGCAAGCTGATTGTGGTGAGGGTGATGTGAGTATTTGGTCTGGACCAGGAAATTTTTATACAGGATATTGTGAATCTGTACCAACAAGTAATGATGGTCAAGGGGTTAGCAATACTGTTATTTCTACAACTTCATTCCCTAGTTTTGGAGATGTAACTTACGAAAATCATACAGATACGGTAGTGAATATCTTCCAAGGTATTTTGGCTAACTGTCAAGTTACTTTCGCTACAGGATTTACATACGACACCAATATTTGGATTGACTTTAATGATAATTTGGTTTTTGAAGCAGATGAATTGGTTTTTGACGGTGTTTCTACAAACCAAAACCCAACCACATTAGATGCTTCATTTGTTGTTCCTGCCGACGCCCCATTAGGGGAACACAGAATGCGAATTGGAACAGCAGATTCTGGACAATCAACACCTAATCCATGTTACAATGGATCTTGGGGAGTTACCTTGGATTTCACAGTAAACATCATAGAGTTGACCTGTGTCATGCCTGAGGTTGAATTTAGTTATATGGAAGATTGTGATAACCTTCAAGGGTTTATAGATGTGGTTATTTCTGATATCGGAGATGCAGAATCTATTTTGGTTTCCAATAACGTTGATGCTACAACTATTCAGGTTACTGAACCAGGTACTTACCAAATGGGACCATTTACTCTAGATCAATCGGTATTCGTTACCGTTGAAAATGAACAAGACAGTAACTGTACCATTAATAGTCCAACTTATTTGACTACTTGTCCAACATTTTGTTTGGATGCACTGCCTATCTGTGCGTCTGATATATGGTATCCAAGTATTACAGGAGATCAGGTTGCACCAGATTATCTAGATTATGGTTGTTTAGGGTCTCAACCAGATCCACAATGGAATACCATAATTTTTGATGAACCTGGTGATTACCAATTCTCTTTAGATCAAACAACAGGAGATGGAGGAACAGGAACAGGATTGGATATTGACTTTATCGTATGGGGACCATTTGATAGCCAAGACGCAGGTTGTTTCTTATTAACACCTGAGTTTGAAGCAGACTGTAGTTATTCTGCTACTGCTTCAGAAACGATTAACCTTAATGGGGTTCAAGCTGGAGATTTATATGTGATATTAATAACAAATTTCTCGCAACAAGATGGATTTTATAACCTTTCTCAAGATTCTGGTCCTGCGAATGGAACCAATTGTGAGGTAGTTTGTGATGTAGTTATCGAAACAGTTGATGGAGTAGATGTGACTATGTTGCCGGAAGGAGAATCTATTGATTTTTGTGGTGTTGAAACAGTTACCCTAGTATCTGAATCTCCTTATGCAGACACATTTGATTTATACAATGATGGTATATATGTTACCACCAATACAACAGGAACTTTTGAAGTATCTGAATCAGGTTCCTACTTTGTGATAGCTTATGGTGATATCTGCGAGGGTACTTCAACATCTGCTACTGTCATGGTTAATCTATTTAATCTAGCATCTATAAATGAACCTGCTGATATGGAAGTTTGTGATGATGCTAGTAATGATGGTTTTGCAGAATTTGATTTTGAAACCCAAACAGCGGTAATTATTGGCGAAGAAGATCCAAGTGTTTATAATGTTACTTATTATGTGTCTCAAGAGGATGCTGATGCAGCAACAAATGAATTGCCAGTTCTTTTTACCAATACTTCCTCTCCTCAAACAATCTATGTAAGAGTAGAAGATGCCAGTTCAGATGGAGGGTCAGATTGTTATGTGGTCACTTCTTTTGAAATTATGGTAAATCCTTTGGATGACGCTTCATTTACATTGACAGCAACTTGTGATGGTGCCATTGCAACTGTTTCAGGAACAACAGGAGGCTCTTTTGTTCTAAATCCTGATTTAGGTGATGGAGCTGTTGTAGATCCTGCTACAGGTACTATAACTGGAGGAATTCCAGGAGCCATATATACTGTTGACTATACAACTACAGGTGTTTGTCCAGCAACTACTTCAGAAACAGTCGTAGTATTGCCTCAAGAGGATGCTTCGTTTACTCTTGAAGCTGATTGTTATGGTGCTAGTGCGACAATTACTGGAGATGTTGGAGGAATCTTTGCTTTTGATGAATTCCCTTCTGATGACGCTCTTATAGATGCTACAACTGGAGAAATAACAGGTGGTTCTTCAGATACAACTTATGTTATTTCTTATACAACAAGTGGGCCTTGTCCTGCTTCTTCTATACAATCTGTAACAACCTATGCTGAGGAAGATGCTTCATTTGAGATGACAGCAACTTGTGATGGAGGTATAGCAGATGTTTATGGAGATTTAGGAGGTACCTTCGAAATTGTAGAGCCAACTAATACCGATGCTGTAATTGACTCTGAAACAGGAGAAATTACTGGTGGTCCAGGAGGAACAGAATTTACAGTGAGCTATACAACTTCAGGCCCATGTCCTGCTACGGAATATGTAACTGTAATGTCAGATACCTGTTTATTCCCAGAGGTAGTAACACCAAACGGAGACGGCAGCAACGACAGTTTCGATCTTACCGGATTTGGTGTGAGCAGTCTGGAGATCTTCAACCGATACGGGACGAAGGTATACAGTTTCACCGGAGCTTACACTGATGAGTTCAGGGGCGTATCTGATGACGGGGATGAGTTGCCAACGGGAACTTATTTCTACGTTGTGAAGTACAAGGACACCGAGGTAAGGACAGACTGGTTCTATATCACCAGAGAACAATAATTAACGCAACCAGAAAAAGATAATGAAAAGACTATATATATTAATCGCTATGGTACTGATCGGGATGGTTGGGGCACATGCCCAACAGGATCCACAGTACACGCAGTACATGTACAATATGAACGTGATGAACCCCGCTTATGCGGGGTCCTTCGAGGGACTGTCCCTTGGGGCGCTTTACAGGAGCCAGTGGGTCGGTGTCGATGGGGCACCCAAGACGGCGACCTTCAACGGTCACATGCCCGTAGGGCGCAAGGTAGGGCTAGGTCTGTCGTTTGTTAACGACCAGATCGGACCTGTAAAGGAGAACAATGCCTATGTTGACTTCAGCTATACGCTGGAGTTGGGCGGCGGTCACAAACTGGCCATGGGGGTCAAGGCAGGAGCTACGTTTTATGACGTAGGTCTTACGGGCCTTGACAGGCTTGATGCCGATGACCCATTGTTGGGAGAGGACGTGAACAGTGTGTCCCCTAACGTAGGGGCGGGTTTCTACCTTTACAAGCCGGATACTTATTATGTGTCTCTTTCCATGCCGAACATCATCAGCACGATCCATTTGGATGCTGAGAACGGGAAGAAGGTAGGATCTGAGACGCAGCACTTTTTTGCGGCTGCGGGTTATGTTTTCGGGTTGTCAGACAACTTCAAGCTAAAGCCACACGCGATGATGAAGATGGCCTTTGATGCACCTATGACCTTTGACGGGAACTTGAACCTTTTCATGTACGATATCGTTGAACTTGGGGTTGGTTACCGTTTGGAGGATTCCTGGACGGCGATGGTAAACTTTATGATCACGCCACAGTTGCGCGTGGGCTATGCCTATGACCATATCGTGAGCGACCTTGACATCAACGCGAATGCCTCCCACGAGATATTCCTCAACTTTGATATCCTGCTTTCGAGAAAGGTATCCCGTTCACCACGTTATTTCTAATCATCCAATCACACAGAATTATGAAAAAGCTCAACATATTTATACTTATAGCAATGATCGGGTGCCTAGTGGGATATTCCCAGAACGCGGCGACCGAGACAGCTGACCGATATTACCAGAACTTTGAGTTCGTTAGAGCGATCAAGAGCTACGAGAAGCTGGTAGAGAAGGGCAAGGGCGACGAGTACGTATACCGTCAGTTGGCCGAGGCCAATTACAACATATTGAACACCGAGGAGGCAGAGAAATGGTACTACAAGGTACTTGAGAGCACTCCCGGAGATGCAGAGATCGTTTACAAGTACTCTCAGATGCTCAAGGCCAACGGGAAGTACGACCGTTCCAATGAGTACATGCGCAAGTTTGCAGAGTTGAAGCCAAACGACCAGCGAGCGGTAGCCTTCATGGAGAACCCGGACTATATTCCACAGTTGTTGGAGAAAGAGAAGACCTTCCGTTTGAAGAACCTGGACATCAACAGCGAGCAGTCCGACTTCGGAGGTACGATCAAGGACGGTAAGTTCTATTTTGCCACGGCAAGGAACAAGTCAAGAAAGACCTATGGTTGGAACGAGCAGCCGTTTTTGGATATCTACGTATCCGAGGTGACTGCAGATGGCTTTATGGAAGCCGACCAGATAGATGGCGACGTGAACACGCAGTTCCATGAAGGAGTTGCGGCGATCAGTCCCAATGGTACGACCATGTACTTCTCCAGAGAGAGTTTCTCGGAGGGGATGTACGAGAAGGACAGTACCACCAGAAGAAAGATCAGTGTGAACAACCTTTTCGAGGCTACCTTTGATGGCGAGAAATGGGGTTATGTAAAACCGTTCCCATTGAACAGCAACACCTTTACGATCAAGGACCCTAGCGTGAGCAAGGACGGAAAGACCCTTTACTTTTCCTCTGATATGCCAGGGGGTCACGGAGGTTATGACATCTACAAGGTATCCATCAATGGAGACGGTACCTACGGAGATGCGGTTAACCTGGGAGACATTGTCAATACCGAGGGAGATGAAGGTTTTCCTTTTATAAGCAGTACCGATGTCCTTTACTTTTCATCCAACGGGCACTTGGGTCTAGGAAACCTGGATGTTTTCTTTACCAAGCTTGACGGCGGGTCTTACCTGCCTGTAAGAAATGCAGGAGTGCCAGTGAACGGTAACATGGACGACTTTGCCTTTACCATCGATGAGGAAAGCGGGGAAGGATTTGTATCCTCCAATAGAGAAGGTGGCAAGGGAAGCGACGATATCTACCAGGTGTTCAGACTTCAGCCAATGTGTACTGTAGACCTTATTGCTATGGTTACCGACAGCCAGAGCGGGGAGCCATTGCAGGGAGCCAGCGTATCTGTATACGATGACCAGGGAAGCATGTTGCTTACCCAGTTGACCGATGCAGAAGGAAAGGCAACTTTCTTGGTAGAGTGCGACAAGCAGTCTGGTCTAGAGGTGAGCCTGGACGGTTATGAGAGCGTAAAGGTAAGTGTTGACGGTACATTTGATGAATCGACTACTGCAGAGGTGGCCCTGGATCCGATCGAGATGATCGTTGCAGAGGACCAAGTGGTACTGAACCCTATCTACTTTGAGTTCGACAAGTCAAACATCACGCCAGAGGCAGCCTTTGAACTTGACAAGTTGGTACAGGTGATGAACAAGTACCCTGATATGGTGATCAACGCGACTTCACATACGGACAGCCGTGGATCTGCCTCATACAACGAGAGATTGTCTGACAGACGTGCCAAGACGACCGTACAGTATGTGATCTCCAAGGGTATAGATGCCTCAAGGATCACAGGTAAGGGTATGGGCGAGAGCGATCCAAAGGTAGATTGTGGAAGCAACTGCAGCGAGGAGGAGCACCAATTGAACAGAAGGTCTGAGTTTATCATCACCACTGGAGGTCCACAGGACCAATAGGGAGATGGAGGACCCAAACATAAGAGCATAAAAAAAGCCCTACCAAACGGTAGGGCTTTTTTGTTATCTGATTTCTTTACCATTTTTATCTAAAAAATGATATTCTAAATATGTGTAAGCATCTCTAGGTAAAATTTTTACCCATTTTTTGTGTTCAAAAAACCATTTTGAACGTACTGATGGAAATCCTTTTGTTAAAAAGGCTGCTATAAAAGGGTGTGTGTTTAAGGTTACCTTTTTATAGTCTTTTTTAAAGATTTGTTCTAAATCGTGGGTGATCTTTTGGACTAGAACAATTGGTGCTTCAACTTCTTCGCCATTAGTGCCGTTAGGATTTTCCTCACGGGTTTTAATGTTCATTTCAGGTCTTACACGCTGTCTTGTAATTTGTACCAATCCAAATTTACTTGGAGGTAATATTTTGTGTTTTGCCCTATCATCTTTCATTTCTTCCCGAAGATGATTGTAAAGGGTCTTTCTGTTATCAGCTTTTGTCATATCAATAAAGTCAATGACTATGATACCACCCATATCACGTAATCTTAATTGCCTGGCTATTTCTGATGCCGCAATTAAATTGACTTCCAATGCTGTTTCTTCTTGGGTTTTAGCTTTGTTAGAACGATTTCCACTGTTCACATCTACCACATGTAGTGCTTCAGTGTGTTCTATTACTAAATAAGCTCCCTTGGCCATAGAGACAGTTTTACCAAATGAAGTTTTGATCTGTCTTTCTATCCCAAATTTTTCAAAAATGGGTACATTGGATTGATGTAACTTAACTATAGATTCTTTCTTAGGTGCAATTTCTTGCACATAATCTTTGATTTTAATATAAAGCTCCTCATCGTCGATATGAATGTTTGTAAATGTGTCATTAAACATATCTCTCATAATTGAAGAGGCTTTATTGAGCTCTCCCAATACTTTACTGGGATGATGAGCTTTGTGTAATTTTTTACACATGGCCGTCCAACGACCTAAAAGATTTTGTAAATCTTTATCTAATTCGGCTACTTTTTTGCCTTCTGCTACTGTTCGTACAATAACTCCAAATCCAGCCGGCGCAATACTTTTTACTAAGCGTTTTAAGCGGTCTTTCTCTTCTCTATCTTCTATTTTTTGAGAAATAGAAATACGATCGGAAAAAGGAACTAAAACTATATAGCGACCAGCAATTGATAATTCAGAACTGATTCTGGGACCTTTCGTTGAGATAGGTTCCTTGACAATTTGTACTAGAATAGATTGGTTTGATTTAAGAACGTCGTTAATTTTTCCGTCCTTATCAATGTCCTTTTCAAATGGGAAATTCTTAAGAGAAAAATCTTTTAGTTTACCTGTGCTTACACGTTTGGTGAATTTTAAAAGAGAGGGAAGTTTTGGTCCTAAATCATGATAATGTAAAAAGGCATCTTTTTCGTAGCCTACATTTACAAATGCAGCGTTTAGACCAGGAACGGCTTTTCTGATTTTGGCTATAAACACATCACCAACAGAAAAGTTGTTACCACCTTCATCTTTTTGTAATTCAATTAGTTTTCCATCTTTTAATAAGGCAAAATCAACATGTTCAGAATTAGATCGAATAATCAATTCTTTATTCATTGTGTTAATTTTTATCCATCACGCTAAGCATGATAGATGGATTAAAAAATAATTTGTTCACAGGATTTTAAATCCGTGGAGTTGGTTAAAAACGCAAGGTTTCGTTTTACTCAACTCTTTTCAAAGAACGTTTTGGTTAAAAAACCAAAAAAGTAGTTAGACAACTACTTTTTTGACTTATTTTTTCTTTTTGTGACGATTAGCGCGTCTTCTTTTTTTACGCTTGTGCGTTGCAACCTTGTGTCTTTTGCGTTTTTTACCACTTGGCATGTTGTACTCGTTTTTTTAAATTATTACTGTGTTTATTTAACTTCTACGTTAGATTT
Source organism: Mangrovimonas sp. ST2L15 (assembly GCF_001280515.1). GTDB lineage: Bacteria > Bacteroidota > Bacteroidia > Flavobacteriales > Flavobacteriaceae > Mangrovimonas > Mangrovimonas futianensis. The sequence continues at coordinate 785,224 of NZ_LBIQ01000030.1, forward strand.
TACACCTTCTACAAATACTTTAGCTGGTTTAAAAGCTGGAATATTGTGAGCTGGTATTTTAATAGTTGTATTTTTGGAGATATTTCTACCAGTTTTTTCTGCTCTTGTCTTAACAATAAAGCTACCAAAACCTCTAAGATAAACATTGTCTCCAGCTTCTAATGAAGTCTTAACTTCATCCATGAATGATTCAACAGTTGCCTGTACATCACCTTTTTCAATTCCTAATTTTTCAGAAATTCTTGCTACTAAATCTGCCTTAGTCATTTTATTTATTTTTATTATGTTACTATTAAATTAAAAGGGTTGCAAATATAGGAATTAAATATCCAATTCTTCAAACCTAAAACACTAAAATTTAATTAAATAAACAATTATTTTTGCTTTTCGTATTTATCTTAAATGACTATCACAAAAAATTTAACCTCTTGGTATTCAAACAGTAAAAGGGATTTGCCATGGAGAAAAACAAAAGATCCATATCGTGTTTGGTTATCAGAAATAATTTTACAACAAACTCAAATCAAGCAGGGATTGCCTTATTATGAACGGTTTATTTTAAGGTTTCCAAATGTTTATGACTTGGCCAATGCCTCTGAGGAAGAGGTTTTGAAATTGTGGCAAGGGTTGGGTTATTACTCTAGAGCCAGAAATTTACATGCAACAGCAAAGTATGTTGCCTATGAATTAAATGGTCAATTCCCAGAGACCTGCGGTGGTTTATTAAAGCTTAAAGGTATAGGAGATTATACTGCAAGTGCCATAGCATCTATTTGCTTTGGGGAACCAAGTGCTGTTTTGGATGGTAATGTCTATCGTTTCCTATCAAGGTACTTCGGAATTGATACACCTATTAATACGTCCCAAGGATTTAAAGTTTTTAAGGCTTTGGCTCAAGATATTTTGGACGATAGGGATCCAGAAAAACACAATCAAGCTATAATGGAGTTTGGAGCGCTTCATTGCACTCCAACAAACCCAAGTTGTGACACGTGCCCTTTTCAGAATACCTGTGTGGCATTTGCCGAAGGAAAGACTTCTGAGTTACCTGTAAAACTTAAAGGTAAAAAACCAGAAAAAAAGTACTTCAATTTTTTAGTTTTTCTTTCAGATAATGAAACCATATTGGAGAAACGAAAGGGTAAAGGGATTTGGAAGAACTTATTTCAATTTCCATTAGTGGAAACTTCAAAAAGTTTAAAGGTTCAGGAGGTTCAAGTTTTGGTTGATCAATCTGAATTGTTATCCAACACTGTTTCTGAAATATACCTATATAATGAGGACGATATCGTGCATAAATTATCCCACAGACACCTTTATACCAAATTTTGGATTGTATTAACTGATAAATTACCTGTTGAGGGCGTAAATTGGGATCTAGTTAAAAAATATGCGGTTCCTATATTAATTGGAAATTTTTTGGAGACCTTTAATTTCCAAGAGGTTTTAAAAGAATAATAAATTTTTATTAAATTTAAAGTAGTCATAAGCAAATATGTAACTTTGCTAACTTAAATTTCAGGAAAATTATGTCAGGTACATTAAATAAAGTGATGCTAATAGGGCATTTGGGAGATGAAGTGAAAATGCATTATTTTGAGGGTGGAGGTTGTGTAGGTAGGTTTCCTTTGGCAACAAATGAAACTTATACCAACAGGCAGACCAATGAACGTGTTACCAACACCGAATGGCATAATATTGTAGTGAGAAATAAAGCGGCAGAGATTTGTGAAAAATACCTAAGTAAAGGAGATCGTATTTATGTTGAAGGTCGTATAAAAACGAGAAAATGGCAAGATGAAAACGGGAACGAAAGATATTCAACAGAAATCCAATGTACAGATTTTACGTTTTTGACCACAAAGAGTGAAAGTGAAAGACCATCTGGCGATTTTCAAAACAAGCCATCTGCACCTAAACAAGATTCACAGGTAAGTGAACCAATGATAGATGATGATAATGATGATCTTCCTTTCTAACCATATGTCTAACTAAACCATTGATAATTGGACCCTGAACCCCCGAGTTTAATCATCAATTTATTGACCGCGGATATTTCAATTGTCCTAGGTTTTGTGCTGCTTTTTATTCTGTTGATTTGTTCAGCGCTGATTTCTGGTGCTGAAGTAGCATTGTTTTCCTTGAGTAGAACCGATTTGGAGGAAGGCTTTGGAGAAAAGTCCAATGCAGTTCCTATTTTGACCAAATTGCTTGAAAGACCTAAAAAATTATTAGCCACCATTTTAGTAGCCAATAATTTTATAAACATTGGTATTGTTATTTTGTTCTCCTACTTAGGGGAATTCTTGTTTGCTGGTTTGATTTCTCCAGTTTTGAAATTTTTATTGGAGGTTGTTCTTGTTACTTTTTTAATCCTGCTTTTTGGTGAAATATTGCCTAAAATTTATGCAAGTCGAAACCGAGTCAAGTTTGCTTCCTTTATGTCTTATCCACTTCGTGTACTGGATGTGTTTTTCTCTCCGCTAAGTCTTCCCATGAGAAGTATTACATTGGCTATTCATAATAAATTAGGAAAGCAAAAATTAAATTTTAGTGTAGACCAATTGTCCCAAGCTTTGGAGTTAACTAGTGAGGAAGATACTACTAAGGAAGAGCAAAAAATCCTTCAAGGCATTGTTTCCTTCGGGAATACAGATACCAAACAGGTTATGAGGCCAAGAATAGATATTTTTGCTATCAATATTAATCAAAAATATACTGAAATTATATCGGGGATAGTGAAACAAGGGTATTCCAGAATTCCAGTTTATGAAGACAATATTGATAACATTAAAGGGGTTTTGTATGTTAAGGATTTACTTCCTCATTTAGACAAAAAACAATTGGATTGGACGACTTTACTACGGGAGCCATTTTTTGTTCCAGAGAACAAGAAGCTGGATGATTTGATGGTAGAGTTTCAAGAAAAGAAAGTGCATCTAGCTGTTGTAGTGGATGAATATGGGGGAACCTCAGGATTGATTTCTTTGGAAGATATTATTGAGGAGATTGTGGGTGATATCAGTGATGAATTTGATGATGAAGACCTCGTTTATTCCAAATTGGATAATAACAACTATGTGTTTGAAGGTAAAACACCGTTGAAGGATTTTTATAAAATTATCAAGTTAGAAGACGATACTATTTTTGAAAGTTCAAAGGGGGAAGCTGAAACTGTTGCTGGATTTGTTTTGGAAATTTCGGGAGGGTTTCCCAAATTGGGAGCAAAAATAAATTATCATGGTTATATTTTTACCATAGAATCATTAGATAAAAAACGTATTAAACGATTAAAAGTTACCTTGCCATAATGTTGAAAAATTTATTGTCCCTTGCTATATTATTTATTATCACCTGTTCTTGTAAGGATGATCCTGTTCCAAAACCAAATGCATTTTTGCGATTGGAATATCCTGAAGCTACTTATAAAGAGGTAGATCTTAAACTCCCGTTCACTTTTGAAAAGAATACTATGGCAGAGGATGTGAAAATTAGGCAATTGGATAGCGCAACAAATAGTTTTGGTATTGATTTGAGTTATCCTAAACTAAAAGGAACCATATTTTTGACCTATAAAGGGGTAGACCAAAACAAGGACAAGTTGATCGCCTACCTCAGGGATGCCCAAAAATTCACACAAGAGCATACTAGAAAAGCTGATGAGATTTCCGAACAGGTGTATGAAAGTAAAGACCGTAGGGTCTATGGGATGTTTTATGAAGTTGGGGGTAATGCGGCATCACAGTCACAATTTTATATTACAGATAGCATCAACCATTTTTTGACGGGATCCTTATACTTTTATGCTAAACCAAATTACGACTCCATTCTTCCTGCAGCTCATTATTTGGAAAAGGATATCAGATATATTATGGAAACTGTTAAGTGGAAATAAAAAAGCATCCATAATAGGATGCTTTTTTATGTCTTTATTATGCTGAACTTTTAAGCCTTCGCTTTTTGTGCACAACAAGCCATTTTACAATCTTCTTTGCAAGTCATGGGTTTGTCATTGGAAGCAGTTTCTTTTACTTCAGCTTTTTTACCAGCACAACAGTCTTTAGTACACCCAGGTTTACAAGCCATGGTCTCAGATGAAAAAGAGTCAACCTTTTTTAGGTCTTTAACCTCATATACTTCTCCAGCTTTTTTTACGGTTTCTTCAAGAGACGCAGGTGTTACTTTGGCTTCATCATATTCAACCATAGCCAATTTTTTATCAAAATCTACCTTGGCCGACTTGACACCTTCCATGTGAGCCATTTTGTTTTCAATGGTTTTAGCACATCCCATGGCGCAGGTCATGCCTTCAATGGTGAATTCAGCCTTGGCATATGTTGCATTAGGGTCAAGTTCCTTTACCTCGCTTGAAGTTTCCATTTCAACGGTTTTTACCTCTGGAGAAACATTGTCTTTACAGGAGGTTAAAAATGTTACCACAACAAGTATGGCGAAAATATGTTTTAAGTTTTTCATTTGTTTAAAGTATTTAATGTCACAAAATTAAGAATTCTTCTCGGTTAATTGCCCTAAATATATGAATTTTGCATTTTGTAAAAATTGATGAAAAATTCTCAAAATAAGTGGTTTTATTTAGTGCTCCTTTCTTTAATATGGGGGACTTCATTTATCCTGATAAAGAAATCTCTATTAGGCTTGTCGGCTTTTCAAATGGGTGCCTTACGCACTATCATTACAGGTTTTTTTCTATTCTTAGTGGGATATAAGCGTATTAAAACCATTTCATCCTCAGATTGGAAATGGCTGGCTTTGTCAGGTTTCTTAGGATCCTTAATGCCTGCGTTTCTTTTTGCAATTGCTGAAACTGAAATTGATAGCGCCATAGCTTCCATGCTAAACTCTTTAGTGCCCATTTTTACTTTGATTATGGGCGCTTCTATATTTCATATTAAGTCTACCAAAAGGCAATTGATTGGGGTGATGATAGGATTTGTGGGGACAGCTGTTTTAATTTTTCAGGGGGCTGAATTGAATCCCGATCAAAACTATTTGTATGCGGCATTTATCATTGTGGCGACTATCATGTATGCAGCAAATGTGAATATTATTAAAAGGAATTTGCAACATGTAAAACCTCTAACCATCGCAGTAGGTAATTATGCAACCATTGTATTGCCTGCTGTTTTAGTGCTTTTGTTTTCAGGTTTTTTTGAAAATGAAAGATTGAACCATCCTGAGCTAAAACAATCACTGATTTATGTGGTTATCCTTTCTTTTTTTGGTACAGCTGTAGCAAAAGTATTATTTAACAAGTTGGTACATATGTCATCCCCAGTATTCGCTTCCTCCGTTACTTATTTGATGCCTGTTATTGCTTCGGTTTGGGGCGTGATTGATGGAGAGAAGTTTGGTGGGGTTCAAATCATTGGTTCTGCTCTAATATTATTGGGGGTTTACTTAGCGCAGAGGAAGAATAAATAAAAAAGGCCTTAACAAGGCCTTTTCCAAATTAAAGTATTTTCTAGTTAAAGTCTTCGTCGGTAACGCCTTCGTTAAATACTACGCTTGTAAATGTAATATTGATGGATTGCATTCCAGAGACCATATCTTGTTTGAATGGAAATAGAATTCCGTCTATTTCTTTGTAATCTGAGTAAGCTATTATGGAGTTTGCAGTGCCGCCTTCTACTTCCACCTTTTCCAGTAGGTGGGTTTTGGTATTGTAGAATCTGTAACTTTTAGTGGCTTCATCCAATACTTTTATTTTGTAAAGCTCTTTGTCACCTTCAGTAACGATGCCTTCTAATGCTATCTCATCACTTTTAGCATATAATTCTTGAAACAAGGTGTGCTTTCCTTTCTTTGGAGCGATTTGCTCTTCGGTTAGATCTACTTTCATTCCTTGTTGCTCAACATATCCTTTTTCACCATCAAACACTTGTTTATTTAAAAGGCCCATGCCCTCGGCGGTCATTGCCATGTATTCTTTATTAGGTACTTTTATTTTCATTTCGGTGGAAATAATCATAGGAGCTCCTGGGATAGTAACGGTTCCTTGGATTGCAGCGGTTTCAATCGATTTTAATTTCTTTTCGCCTCCAATGGCCTTAATGTATTCCTTGTAAACGGTTTGGGCTGTGACGCCATTTGGAGCGGCTTTAATTTCTGGAGTAGTTGTTGGTGTTGCTTCCTGAGCTTGTAAATTGAATCCTAAAAAGGCTATAAGGGCTGTAAAAACTATTTTTTTCATGTGTTGTTTATTTTATTATTTGGCTATTGGTATGCAAGTTATGATTTATGTTACAACTATGTAGCTAAATGTAAATAAGTTCATAAAGTTTTTAATAAATGACATTTTTTTCGGAAATTGAAAGGACAACTAATTAAAAATCAAACAAAAATGGATTCTTCCTTGTCAGTTTCGGTAAAATATGGATTCTTTATTTCATTGGGCCTAATCGGCTATTTTTTGATTCTTCGTTTGTTCGGGTTGCATCAAAATATATGGTTACGTATATTAAATGGAGCGATTATGGCCTATGGCTTATATGCCGCCATCAAAAGTTATAAGTTGGCGTCTGGTATGGAATTTAATTATACGGAAGGGTTCAAAACTGGCTTGTTTACTGGTTTTATCGGAACTTTTCTATTTATGATTTTTATGGCCATTTATCTTTTTCATTTGGATCCAGAGTTTATGAATAGCATTCTTCAAAAGTTTTTAAATGGTAATTACGGTGGCGGTATGTTATTGTTTATCATTCTCATTGAAGGTTTTGCTTCAACTGTGGTGCTTACCCTATCGTTTATGCAAATTTTCAAAAACAGCAAGAAAATAGGTCAATTTGAATAAAACGTTTGTAGATTAATTATTTAGCAGTATATTTGCACCCGCCTTAGCCAGCTGGCAGGCACATTTTAATTTAAATTAATTAACATAAACGTTACGCTATGTACGCAATTGTAGAGATAGCAGGGCAACAATTTAAAGTTGAAAAAGACCAAAAAGTGTTTGTTCATCGTTTAGCTACCGAAGAAGGTAAAACAGTATCTTTTGATAATGTTTTGATGGTAGGAGACGGAGACAAAGTAACTTTAGGCGCCCCAGCTATAAACGGAGCTCAAGTAGGAGCAAAAGTTTTAAAGCACCTTAAAGGTGATAAAGTTATCGTTTTCAAAAAGAAACGTAGAAAAGGTTACCGTGTTAAAAACGGTCACAGACAAGCATTAACTGAGATTGTTATTGAAAGTATCGTTGCTTCAGGTGCAAAACCAGCTGCTAAAGCTGAGAAAAAAGTTGAGGCTCCTAAAGCTGAAGCTTCTCAAGATTTAAGTGCTTTGACTGTTGCTGAATTAAGAGAAATGGCGAAAGCTAAAGATATTTCAGGATATTCTTCAATGAAGAAAGCTGAATTAATCGAAGCTTTAAGTTAATAACCAAAATAAAATCGAAATAAAATGGCACATAAAAAAGGAGTCGGAAGTTCGAAAAACGGTAGAGAATCAGAATCGAAACGATTAGGAGTTAAGATTTTTGGTGGTCAAGCGGCTATCGCTGGTAACATTATCGTAAGACAAAGAGGTACTGCTCACCATCCAGGTGAAAACGTATACGCTGGTAAAGACCATACTTTACACGCTAAAGTTGATGGTATCGTGAAATTTGAAAAGAAAAAAGACAACAAGTCTTATGTTTCAATTGTTCCATTTGAAGCATAATTACAGCTCTTTTTCAATATAACTGGAAACCCTTTCAATTTTGAAAGGGTTTTTTGTTTTCTATTATTTAATGTTCTTATCATTTTTAAGTAACATTGAAACTGTTTCTTTGGATATTTTACTTTAACATATCCATGAAATTATCTCTTCCTTTAAAAGGAACCCTATCCTTGCTGCTTAGCTTATTTATCCATACTACTATTCTGGCACAAGGAAATTATCAAATGGAGCACTTGACTTCCAAAGTCTCCGAGTTTAAGGAATTACTTCAAACTTCAAAACAGAATCATGACTTGGACGGACTCATTCAAGTTCAAAGTAATTTAGGAGATTTTTATGATAGGTTGGGCATTGCGAATGAGGCTATTAAACACTACCATGAAGCGTTAGTGAGTCAAAAAATGGAAGATACTACTACCATTTATCTTAATAATCAATTGGCTTCTGTTTATATATCTTTAAAAAAGTATGGGACAGCTCAGGATTATTTGACTCGAGGATTAATGCTATCAGAAAAATTATCTTTTAACAAAGGAGAGGCAGTGGCGTTAGCTCGTTTGGGAACTGTGGCCGAAAAGCAAAAGAGCTATGATCAGGCATTGGATTATCAAAATCAGAGTTTTTTGCTTTTCGAAACCCTTAAGGATAGTACTGGAATGGCTATATGTTTGGAAAACATAGGTAGTGTTTATGAAGATTTAGAGTCTTATGAAATGGCTTTCCAATATTTTCAGCGTGCGGAACAAATGGGACATCATAGTCCAAACAATGTTTTAATTAATATCATTAATAATTTAGGAGATTCTAAAAGAAAAAAGGGGGAATTGGAAGAAGCTCTATTCTATACCAAGAAGGCTTTAGATCTGTCTCAAAAAACAAAAAATATTCATCAAGAAGAGAGTGCTTTAAAAGACATGGCTCGCACATATTCAAAAATGGAACATTTTGATTTGGCCTTGAACTATATGAATAAACATGCAGAGGTCTTTGAAAATGAAATTGAAAGAAAAAATGCCCAACAAGTAAATACGCTCCAAGTTTTATACAACGTCAAAGATAACGAAGCAAAACTGGCCTTACTGAGCAAAGAGAATGAATTGAATAACATTAGGCAAACGGTTTTATTATTGATTAGTCTGTTTGTTCTTGCGGTACTGCTAGGGTGGTTTTTGTATTATAAAAAGAAGCAGCAGCAGGAATCCAATATTATTAATTATAAACAAAAATTATTGCAGGCAGAATTAGAAAGGAAGACGGCAGAAGAGGCTTCCTTGCAGCGCGAAGTAGATTTTAAGCTTTCGGCATTAACCAATTATAGTTTGCATTTGGCTCATAAAAACAAAATGTTGAATGACGTTTCCAAGACACTAACCAATTTGAAGGATAGAAATCAAGCTATGATAAAACCGAAATTGGAGGAATTAATAAAGGAAATAGATTTCGATTTATCCAAAGATAAGGAGTGGGATGAATTCATGGGATATTTTGAGCAGATCCATCCTCATTTCTTTCAGCGTTTGAATGCTCTTGCAAATCCAGAACTTTCTCCTACAGAATTACGGCTAGGCATGTTACTTCGCCTCAACTTGTCTTCAAAGGAAATAGCTTCCATTTTAAGAATTACTCCAGATAGTGTTCGAATTGCTAGATATCGCATGCGAAAAAAACTGCCACTTGATTCCAAGGAGGATATTCAGTCTTTTTTAGTGAATTTATAGAAAGTTTCCTCAAACTTAATTCAATGTTACCCCTTTGTTAATGTTGCCTTGTTTTATAGCCAGAATAGGTGGTTTACTCACTTTTTGTTAACGCTAATTTTAGCTTGAAGCCAAGATGGCAATATAGTTTTGTGTCCAACTAATTGATACAAAAAATGACAATGAAACTACTTTTTAAAAATCTTTTTATTTGGTGCCTAATTATTTTTGGCGCTAACTCCATGATGGCCCAGAATGGGATTATTAGGGGGATGATTACAGACAATAATGGATTGGTCGTTCCAGGGGCATCCGTTATTGTAGAAACGACTAACAAAGGAGCTATTTCTGATTTTGATGGAACCTATACCATTTTAAATGTGCAGGAGGGTACTTACATCATTACTGTAAAATATCTAGGATACGAAAATATAAGCCAAGAGGCTATTGTTCCTGCTTCTGGGACGGTTACTTTAAACTTTACGCTTTCTGGTCAAGATACCGAATTAGATGAGGTATTGATTACCGGGTATGGTTTAAGCGGACAAGCAAGGGCTCTTAACACACAAAAAAACAAACAGAATATAACAAACATTGTTTCTACAGATCAAATAGGGAAATTTCCTGATGCCAATATCGGGGACGCTGTAAAGCGTATTCCGGGTATAACCATGCAAGTAGACCAAGGTGAAGCCAGAAATATCATCGTTCGTGGTTTAGCACCTCAATTGAACTCTGTAACGTTAAATGGTTCTAGAATTCCATCTGCAGAGGGAGATAACAGAAATGTTCAAATGGATTTGATCCCTTCAGATATGATTCAAACCATTGAGGTAAATAAGGCTGTGACGCCAGACATGGATGCAGATGCATTAGGAGGATCTGTTAACTTAATAACAAGAACATCACCACAAGGGTTCCGTTTATCGGCTACCGCTGGTTCAGGTTTAAATTTTATCACCAACAAGCGTATTTTAAATGGATCCTTCCTATTAGGGGATCGCTCTAAAAATGACAAGTTTGGGTGGATGGTTTCGGCATCTTTCAATGACAACGCCTTCGGAAGTGATAACGTAGAAGCAGAATGGGAAGATGAATTTGAATATAATGCAGGTGATGAAGACAATTTAGAAGCTGTAAATGTGAATCCATATGCCAGTGTGTTTGAAATGAGAGAATATTTGGTGCAACGTATTCGAAGAAGCTTCTCTGCAAATTTTGATTATAAGTTTGATAAAAACAATACCATTTACTTCAAGTCCATTTACAACTGGAGAGACGATAGAGAAAACAGATATCGTTTGGAACATGAAATTTTAGATGGGGAAGATATTTCTTTTGATGATTTCACCGTGGATAGTAATGGAAATTTAACCAGTTTCCCAGTTGAAGCAAAACGTCAGACTAAGGGAGGTATTGATAACAATAGAAATCAAAATGCCAGACTGGAAGACCAACGTATGCAAAACTATAGCCTAGGAGGAGACCACTTGATTGGTAAAGTGAAATTAGACTGGATGGCATCTTTTGCCAAAGCTTCTGAAGAGCGTTTAAACGAGCGTTATATTGAATATGAAAGTGAATATGGAATTGCTTTTAACAACAATGAAGATAAACCTTTGTTTTCCCCTTTAAGTCAAGCTGATGCTGATTATAACTTGTTTGAGTTGAATGAAATCACCGAGGAAAATCAATATACAGAGGAGGAAGATATCAACATCTTTGTCAATGCTCAATTTCCTTTTTCGATTGTTTCAAATCAAGAAGGATTCTTAAAAGTTGGAGCTAAAACCAGAATGAAAAATAAGAATAGAACCAATGGTTTTATTGAGTATTCTGATGAAACTGGAGCATTGGAAATGTTAGGAATGGTTCCAACCCATAATTACACAGATGAGGATTATTTGGCAGGAAGCCAATACCAATTGGGGTCATTTGCGTCTTCAGAATTTTTAGGAGGATTGAACTTATATGATTCTAATTTATTTGAAGGTGAAGATTTACCTGAAGAATACCTGACCGCCAATTTTGATGTAAACGAAGATGTATTTGCAGGATACCTGATGTTAAATCAAAACATAACAAATAAATTTTGTGTCCTGGCCGGGGTAAGATTAGAGCATACCTCAATTGAAAGTGAGGGGAATGAATTGATTTTTGATACAGATGGTGATTATGCAGGAACCAATGTATTGAAAGACAAAAATGATTATACAAACATACTTCCTGGCGTGCACTTAAAATATGATGTGACAGAAAATACCATTCTTCGTTTATCATGGACCAATACTTTGGCTAGACCAAATTATGTAGACTTGGTGCCTTACCAAGAGGTGAATAATGAAGATGAAGAAATATTCTTAGGAAATTCTGAATTGGACCCAACTACATCTATGAACTTTGACCTTATGGCAGAACACTATTTCAAGTCTGTAGGTATTATTTCTGGAGGTTTGTTTTATAAGAATATCGACAAATTTGTTTATACCAGACAGACCGAAAATGCTGATGGTTATGAGGTGTATCAGCCATTAAACGGTGAGGGAGCAACAGTTTTTGGAGCTGAAGTTTCTATCCAAAGAAGATTGGATTTCTTGCCTGGGTTTGCTAAAAATTTCAGTGTGTATTTAAACTATACCTATTTAAAGTCTGATGCCGATGGAATTTACAATGAAGATGGGGAAGAAAGAACTGATTTAGATCTTCCTAACACAGCTCCTAATATGTTCAACGGATCTTTAGGATACGCTGGAAAGAGATTTAGTTTGAGATTATCTGCCAACTATTCTGATTCTTATATCGATGAAATCGGTGGACGCGCTTTTGAAGATCGTTATTATGATGAGCAATTCTTCTTAGATTTTAATGCTAATGTAGCATTATCTAAAAATCTAAGTGTCTATGCGAGCTTAAATAACATCACCAATCAACCTTTACGTTACTACCAAGGGGTAAAAGGAAGAACCATGCAGATGGAATACTATGAAAAAAGATTAACCTTTGGATTGAAATATGATTTATTTAAAAAGTAAACAAATGAGAACAGGCTTATTAATCCTAGGGTTAATAAGCTTATTATTCTCATGTAAACCTAATTTAGTAGAAATAGCTCCTGATGTTATCACAGAAAGCACCTTGCATGATACAGATGATCCAGCTATTTGGGTGAATAAAGAAAATACAGAAGAAAGTATAGTTTTTGGAACCGATAAAGATACCAATGGAGCCATTTACGCTTTCAATTTGCAAGGGAAGATTATTGAGGAGAAGACCTTGCGTGGAATGAAACGTCCAAATAATGTCGATGTAGCTTACGATGTGAAAATCAATGATTCGACCATAACAGATATACTTGTTTTTACAGAAAGAGAGCGTGAGCAAATACGTGTATTTTCTATTCCTGAAATGAAACCCTTAGATCAGGGAGGGTTTAAAGTGTTTCAAGATACATTAGAGAATGAATGGAATTTACCTATGGGAATTTCTATTTACAAATCACCAAAAAGTGAGAAGGTGTATGCAGTTGTGGGAAGAAAAAATGGCCCTTCAACAAATTACTTGCATCAATTTGAATTAATTCCTGGAGGAGATCATTTAGAGTTCAAGTTGGTACGTGAGTTTGGTAACTTTAGTGGTAAAAAGGAAATTGAAGCGATTGCAGTAGATAGCGAGTTAGGCTATATCTATTATTCTGATGAAATGAGCTGTGTTAGAAAGTATTTGGCTGAGCCAGATGCAACTAATGAAGAGGTTTCCTGTTTTGGTGGAGATACATTTAATAGAGATATAGAAGGGATAGCCATTGCTTCTTATAAAGACGGGGAAGGTTATATTATTGTGTCAGATCAGCAGGAACATGCCTTTAATGTTTTTGATAGAAAAACCAATGAGTTTTTATATGCAAAAAATCTGGGAACTCTAGAGACTGACGGATGTGAGGCCTACACGGGCTATTTAAACGAAACGTTTAAAAATGGACTGTTTGTTGCTATGAATGACAATAAAAATTTCTATTTCTACGACCTGTCTAAAATCGTTGAGTAACAACTTAAAGTAAACGTTAAAGGTACAGAGTTCATATTTCTATGTGCCTTTAATAATTCTAAAAACATGCACAGAATTTTATTTTTTATTTTGGCTTTAACTGTTTGTCAGATTCAGGCTCAGAGAAAGTACTATAATCAAAATGAAAATGCCAATTTAAATCAACTTCAAGTAGAAAAGGAGGCATTTCATTTTTATGTTATTGGTGATTGGGGTAGAAATGGTCATTTTAAACAAGTAGAAGTGGCTGATATAATGCAACAAGCTGGATTTATATTGGAACCTGAATTCATCATTTCTGTGGGGGATAATTTTTACCCCGATGGAATCGCTTCTGTAAACGACCCTTTTATTAAGAGTAGTTTTGAAGACATTTATTACGGGTCTAATTTATTTTGTCCGTGGTATGTTATTTTGGGAAATCATGGTTACAGAGGAAATTACCAAGCTCAGTTAGATTATTCTCAGGTAAGTCAAAGATGGAATATGCCCGATCATTATTATGAATTTGAGAAGACTTTAGAGGATGATAAAACCCGAGCAAAATTTTTATTTTTAGATACCAACCCTTTTGAAGACGATTATTATCACGAGGAAAAATATCAACAAGTAAAAACTCAAGATTCCTTAAAACAAAAGAAATGGTTAGAAGAAACATTGAAAAATTCTACCGCCGACTGGAATATAGTTATTGGACATCATCCATTATACACTTCCGGTAAACGAGTAGATGACAAACCTTATGTAAGATATCATTTGGAGGATCTTTTCGAAACTTATAAAGTGCCTGTTTATTTTGCAGGTCACGAGCATGATATACAGCATTTAAAACCCAAGGGTGTGTACACCCATCATTTTGTTTCGGGTGCAGGTTCTGATGTTCGACCTACGGGAGAGTCAAATTTCACGAAGTTTTCTAAATCTGAACAAGGATTTTTAATAGTTAGTTTATTGCCTTCAAAAATGTTGGTTCAAGCTGTTAATTGGAAAGGAGAGATTATGTATAAAACAGAAATTGAACTATAATTTCTGTAATATTATAATTAAAAACTCATAATCTAGGAGCCAAAGAGACAGATGGTTTTGATATGGCAACAATATAATTGGCAATAGTTTCCATTTGCACTCCCCTTCATAAATTGAAGGGGATTTTTTTTACCAGATTCGGCCGGTTTCAATGTAAATCAAAACATCATTGAGGCATGTTTTCAATTCATGTTTGATCTCGTGGCTCCAAAACCGGAAAACGGTAAACCCTTTTTCAGCAAGCGCCCGATTCACTTCACGGTCCCGTTGCATGTTTCGCTCTATTTTTGGAATCCAAAACTCCCTATTGGTCTTGATAGTTTGTTTTCTTTCGTCCCAATCATACCCATGCCAAAATTCGCCATCAATGAAAATGGCAAGTTTGTATTTTTTAATGGAGATGTCTGGATTGCCAGGGAGCTTGTTGTTTAAGCGAAATCGAATGCCTTTTTTCCATAGCGCTTTTCGAAATAGCATTTCTGGTTTGGTGTTCTTGCCACGAATTTTGCTCATCATCTTGGAGCGTTTTGTAGTGGTATAGAACCCAGATTCTTCATTAAATCGAGGAACTTTTATTTTGACTTCTTGATATGCCATGTGTTGGTAATTTAAGCATTTTTTGAGCTAAAAGAAAACCCTTACATCACTGCAAGGGTTCATCTTAATATCTAAAAGCGAAGCGATCTATATGTTCTAGAAGCGCTAGCAGTCTTATTAATATCTGTAGTATTCTGGCTTGTATGGACCTTCAACTTTAACACCAATATATTTGGCTTGGTCTGCTTTCAATTCAGTCAACTCAACGCCAATTTTTTCCAAGTGCAGTTTGGCTACTTTTTCATCCAAATGCTTAGGAAGCATATAAACTTCATTAGCATATTTGTCACTGTAGTTCCAAAGTTCTATCTGTGCTAAGGTTTGGTTAGTGAATGAGTTACTCATTACAAAACTTGGGTGACCTGTAGCACAACCAAGGTTTACCAAACGACCTTCTGCCAATAGGATAATATCGTTTCCATTAACCGTGTATTTATCTACTTGAGGTTTGATCTCAACTTTAGTGCTACCATGATTGGTTTTTAACCAAGCTACATCAATTTCATTATCAAAATGCCCAATATTACAAACGATGGTTTTGTCTTTCATGGCTTCAAAATGCTCACCACGAACAATGTCTTTGTTTCCTGTGGTCGTGATTACAACATCCGCTTTCCCAACTACAGACTCCAAACGTTTTACTTCATAACCATCCATAGCTGCTTGTAAGGCGCAAATTGGATCGATTTCAGTCACGGTAACAATACTTCCAGCTCCTCTAAAAGAAGCTGCAGTTCCTTTACCTACATCACCATATCCACAAACCACAACACGTTTTCCGGCTAACATGACATCAGTAGCACGACGAATAGCATCCACAGCACTTTCTCTACATCCATATTTGTTATCAAACTTCGATTTGGTTACAGAGTCGTTTACGTTAATGGCTGGCATAGGTAATGTGCCATTTTCCATACGCTCATACAAACGGTGAACTCCAGTAGTAGTTTCTTCTGAAAGTCCCTTGATTCCAGCTGCCAATTCAGGATATTGGTCTAAAACCATATTGGTTAAATCTCCACCGTCATCCAAAATCATATTTAGAGGTTGTCTGTCTTCTCCAAAGAATAAAGTTTGTTCAATACACCAGTCAAATTCTTCTTCGTTCATACCTTTCCAGGCGTAAACAGGAATTCCAGCAGCAGCAATGGCAGCAGCGGCATGATCTTGTGTAGAGAATATGTTACAAGAGCTCCAAGTTACTTCAGCACCAAGGGCTACCAATGTTTCAATAAGTACAGCTGTTTGAATGGTCATATGCAAACATCCAGCAATTCTAGCGCCTTTTAAAGGTTGTTGTGCACCATACTCTTCTCTCAAACTCATTAATCCAGGCATTTCAGCCTCAGCCAATTCTATTTCTTTTCTTCCCCAATCTGCCAATGAAATATCTTTCACTTTATATGGTACGTAAGGAATTGTTTTTGTGCTCATAGTTGTATATTTACATTCAAAATTTTAGACCGCAAAGATAAATAATAAGTTTTAGAATTTTAAATGCCACTGTATAAAACACTTAATCCCAACCCCAATACCACCATTAAAATTTGGAAAATCACTGAGTCATACGACTATTTGAAGCAGGATGTGATTTTGAGACCAGTTTGTGAAACACGGGTTTTGGGAATGAAAAGTGAACTGCATCAACGTGGTTTTTTAAGCGTAAGACACTTGCTGGCGGAATTTGGCTATACTGATGAAGACTTGTATTATGATGATAATGGCAAGCCTCATTTAACGGATGGGAAGCATATTTCTATTACCCATTCTTTTACCTTCTCAGCTGTTGCAGTAAGTGATGATGTGATTGGAATCGATATTGAAAAGCAACGAGAAAAAATAGGAGTGATTGCCCAAAAGTTTTTGGACTATGAATTTCTATATTTAAAAGAAGAAGACCCAGAATACATCAATAAGCTTACGGTTATTTGGTGCATCAAGGAATCGCTTTATAAATTATTCGCAACCCCGGGTCTGAGCTTTTTGCAGCATACTCTGGTGATTCCATTTACAATGGAAGAAGCGGGTACTAAAGCTTGGATAGATTATCAAGGTTCAAAATCATCATATCAGTCAGGATTTTTAGAATTTGAGGGATTTACCTTTGCTTATGCCATTCCATAATGAAATCGGTCTATTCTCACATAAAGCAATCCATTGATAAGGGAGAAAAACTACTTGCAGTTTTAATGGATCCTGATAAGGTAAAGTTGGAAACCGTTCCTGAGTTTCTGAAAAAGGTGAATGCTTCCATAATTCAGTATGTTTTTGTAGGTGGAAGTACCGTAGAAGCAGACCAAACTGAAAAGTTGGTAGTCCAAATAAAAAAGCATACCAATTTACCCATAGTGATTTTTCCAGGGGATGTGAACCAAATTACTTCTGAAGCAGATGCTTTATTATTCTTGAGTTTAATCTCGGGAAGAAACCCAGATTATTTGATAGAAAAACATGTGCAAGCTATTCCCATTTTGAAAGAGACCCAATTGGAAGTTATACCTACCGGCTATATTTTAATTGAAAATGGGAAAGAAACGGCTGTAGAAAGAGTCACAGGCACCAAACCAATCAGTAAGACTGAAGTGGAGTTGATTGCAAATACAGCCAAAGCGGGAGAGTTGATGGGCAAGCAATTGATTTATTTGGAAGCCGGAAGTGGTGCACAACAACCTGTAGCCAATGATGTGATTGAAGCAGTACGAATGGAACTTAAAATTCCATTAATTGTTGGTGGCGGAATAAGAAACATGCAACAAATGGAACTTGCCTATGGTGCTGGAGCCGATATGATTGTTATCGGTACCGCGTTTGAGGAAGATGAATCCTTTTTTGAAGAACTAAAATTAGAATCCAAATTAAAACATATATCATGAAAATATCAGTAGAATTAACCTTGACGCCTATTCAGGATAATTATGAGCCATCTATCATTCATTTTATTAAGAAATTAAGGGAATCAGAGTTTAAGGTTTTGGAAAATCCTTTGAGCACACAAGTTTACGGCGATTATGATACAGTAATGCGAGTTTTGACTGTTGAAATCAAAGAAGCTTTTGAACTTATAGAACGTGGCTTGTTATATATGAAAATTGTTAAGTCAGACCGCTACGACTATGAACCACATTTTTGATTGGTTTTTTGCGCAATATGAAGGCGTAGATACTCATTTAGTTGTTTTAGAACTTATTGGGGTTGTCTTTGGTTTTTTAAGTGTGTGGTATTCCAAAAAGGAGAATATTTTGGTTTATCCTACCGGGATCATAAGTACAGCGCTCTTTGTTTACATCTTATGGGTTTTTGGATTACTGGGAGATATGCTTATCAATGCCTATTACTTTTCCATTAGTATTTATGGATGGTATTACTGGACTCGAAAGGATGGGAACAATCAAGAAGTGCCTGTCACCAAAACCACCAAAAAGGAGCAGCTCTGGAGTGTCATTATATTTATTCTTACCATCATTTTTATAATTGTGGTTTACGCCGTCAATGATAAATTTAACCACTGGACGGCCTATGTGGATACACTCACAACTGCAATATTCTTTGTGGGCATGTGGCTTATGGCTAAGAAGAAGCTAGAAAACTGGACCTATTGGATTATAGGTGATGTGATATCGGTGCCCTTATATTTTTATAAAGGCCTTATCTTTACATCATTTCAGTATCTATTGTTTACCATCATCGCCATTTACGGTTATAAGGCATGGAAGAAAAGCTTAAACAGCAATCCCGAAATATCATAAAAGTAGTCCTGTTTGGTCCCGAATCAACAGGTAAAAGTACGTTGGCTGAAGGATTGGCAAGCCATTATCAAACTAAATGGGTTCAAGAATATTCGCGTATTTATGCTGAGGAAAAGTGGCAATTGGGAGAAACACTATCTGAAAAAGATGTCCTTCCTATAGCATTTGGGCAAATGAAGGAGGAAAATAAATTATCTAAACAAGTAGAAAGACTCCTTATTTGTGATACCGATTTGTTAGAGACGAAGGTGTATAGCGAGTGGTATTATTCTGGGTTTTGTCCAGACCCCGTGCAGAAATTCGCTCTAGAAAACACCTATGATTTGTATTTTTTAACCTATATTGACCTTCCTTGGGTTGCTGATAATATTAGAGATAAACCCAATGAAAGAGAAGAAATGTTTCAAACATTTCAACAAGCATTAATCAATCACAAAAGACCTTTTGTTTTACTCAAAGGGGATCAAGCTACCCGATTTAATGAAGCAGTAAAACAAATCGATAAACTTTTATCAAAAACGTATGGCATTTAAAAATAAAGACCTTAAACAAATTAAAAGTAAAGGCTTAACCGAAGAAAAAATCAATGAACAAATTGAGCTATTTAAAAGCGGACTTCCGTTTTCAAACTTGGTAGAAGCGGCTACTATAGATAACGGTATTTTGCGACTTTCAGAAGTAGAAGAGGCTAAAGCCATTGAAAAATTTGAGGCGGATAAAAATAGTTTGGACATCGTAAAGTTTGTTCCGGCATCTGGAGCCGCGACCAGAATGTTTAAATTCCTTTTCCAGTTCTTGGATGAATACAATCCCGAGAAAGAAAGTCTTAATTCTTATGTCAACAATCATGACACTAAGGACTTGAATTTATTCTTTATCGGTTTAGAAAAGTTTCCATTCTATTATGAAGTTATGGAGGAACTCAAAAAGGCATATCCAGACTTGGAAAGCAAAAACATCAATGAGCGATCCTATCTGTTTGTCAAGGCTATGTTGGATCCCAAGATGTTAAATTATGGTGATTGTCCAAAAGGGTTGTTACCATTTCATGAATATAAAAATCAGGTAATTTCAACGGCCTTTGAAGAGCATTTATTTGAAACGGCACTTTATGCTCCTTCCAATAGTGCCACTCAAATCCATTTTACGATATCTGAAAACCATCAGGATAAGTTTAAAAAGGAATTTGACCGTATTGAAGAAAAAGTTGAAGGAAAGACAGGATCTAAATTTGATATTTCCTTTTCCTATCAAAAGCAATCTACTGATACTATAGCCGTTACGCCAAAGGACAAACCGTTTAGAAATGAAGACGGTTCTTTGCTGTTCAGGCCATCAGGTCATGGCGCATTGATTGAGAACCTCAATGATTTGGAAGCTGATATTATCTTTATGAAAAACATAGATAATGTGGTGGTTTATAAGTACAAGGAAGATGTAGCAAAATATAAAAAGATGTTGGCGGGGATTCTTATTGAGGTCCAGCAACAAGCTTTTGAGTATTTAAAGCAAATGGATGACCATCAATTATCTGAATCAGAAATAGAAGAGGTGGCGGCTTTTCTTTCACAGCACTTAAATGTGAGAATCTCTCCAGAATTTGAAAAATATAAAACCAAATATCAAATAGCCTATTTGAGAGACAAATTAAATAGACCTTTGAGAGTCTGTGGCATGGTCAAAAATGAAGGTGAACCGGGAGGTGGTCCATTTTGGGTGAAGGATGAATTTGCGAACGTTTCTCTTCAAATTGTGGAATCGGCACAAATCAACTTGAAAAATAAGAAGCAAAAAAGCATATTGAAAAATGCCACTCATTTTAACCCTGTAGATATCGTTTGTGCCGTTAAGGATTACCAGGGCAACAAATTTGATTTAACCCAATATGTAGACCATCAAGCGGCTTTTATCACTAAAAAAACCAAACAAGGTAAAGATTTAAAAGCCTTAGAACTGCCCGGACTTTGGAACGGTAGTATGGCTTTTTGGAATACTATTTTTGTTGAAGTTCCTTTAATAACTTTTAATCCCGTGAAAACGGTCAATGATTTATTAAAAACCACCCATCAAATTAAGGGGTGATGGTACAAGAGGAAGCTCTCATATCAGAATTGCAATTTTCAGCCATGAGGAGTTCGGGTGCTGGTGGACAGAATGTCAACAAGGTATCCAGTAAGGTAGAATTGCGTTTTGATGTGGAAGCTTCTTTGGCTTTGAATGAAGAGCAAAAACAAAGCTTGTTTGAAAAACTTCAGAATAAGATCAGTAATGAAGGGGTTTTGATTCTTCAATGTGATGAAAGTAGAAGCCAACATAAAAATAAACAGTTGGTGATTGAACGCTTTTTGGCAATGATTCAGCAGGCATTCAAGAAGCCTAAAAAAAGAAAACCTACTAAAATTCCAGCATCTGTTAAAAGAAAACGGCTAGATAATAAACGCAAACAATCTGATAAAAAGGCCAATAGAAAGCCACCTGAAATATAAAGGTGGTTCATATTTCAAATTTGGGGGATCTTTTCTGTTTTTTCCTTGTTAATTGTTAATTCTTCATTAATTTTGCGCCGTTCTCATAAAGGGGTGCCTAATATCGGCTGAGATCATACCCAATGAACCTAGAACAGGTAATGCTGTTTAGGGACTACGAACGTTAAGAAAACATCTAGTAGATGTTTTTAGTGAGTATCAAAAAAGCTTTGCTTTTTTACTGCTTTTAACGCTCAAAATAAATCATTTAACAACAAAGAATAATTGCCTCTTTTTATTCGCTAAAATTTATTTTATCGAATGAAAATTTTATTCAAATCAAGTGTTCTCCTAGGGCTATTAATAACTACCACAACAGGGTGGTCACAGGAGAATCCATCAGAAACAACCCAAGATTCAACCAAACTGGAAAGCCTGGATGAGGTGTTGGTAAAGGCCGTAAGGGTCAATGCTACATCTCCTATTACCCATTCCAATGTCACGGGTGAAGAATTGGAAAAGCGAAATTTAGGTCAAGACATTCCAGTCCTGTTAAACTTTTTACCTTCGGTAGTGACCACTTCAGATGCTGGTGCAGGTGTGGGGTATACGGGAATTCGTGTTCGTGGGGTGAGTTCCCAATCTACTAATGTAACTATTAACGGGATTCCTTACAATGATGCAGAATCATTAGGAACCTTCTGGGTGAATTTGGGAGATTTTGCTTCTTCAGTAGAAAGTTTGCAACTACAACGTGGGGTTGGTACCTCCACAAATGGTTCAGGGGCTTTTGGGGCGAGTATCAACGTGCTTACTGATGCCGTTTCAAAAGAGTCTAGCGGACAAATTTCCAATTCCTTTGGAAGTTACAATACCAGAAAGCATACTGTAAAGTACAGTACCGGACTTATGAATGACCACTTCGAAATTGCAGGACGTCTTTCACAGATCAAGTCAGATGGATATATCGACCGAGCAACGTCCGACTTAAAATCCTATTTTGTTCAAGGCTCCTATGTAAGTGACCAAACCTTAATCAAGGCGGTTATGTTTGGTGGTAAGGAAGTAACCTATCAAAGCTGGAATGGTCTAGAAGATTTAGACAAGCTGGAAAACGATAGAACTTTTAACACGGCAGGGATGTATTTTGATGAGGATGGCAACATGCAGTTTTATGACAATGAAGTAGATAACTACAGCCAAGACCATTACCAACTGCATTGGAATCAAAAGTATAACAACCGTTGGTCAACCAATGTGGGGCTAAATTATACCTACGGAAGGGGGTTTTTTGAGCAATATAAAGAAGATGAAGATTTTTCAGATTACGGTTTGGAAGAGATTGAATTAGGTAGCGAAATTATCAATACCACTGATTTAATTCGTCGCAGATGGTTGGATAACGACTTTTATGTGGTCAATGCGAATGCCAACTATAAAGATGATTTTATGGATGTGATCTTTGGAGGATCTTATAGCTATTATGAAGGGGATCATTTTGGAGAAATCATTTGGGCACGTTACGCGAGCCAAAGTGAAATAAGAGACCGCTACTATGATGGGGTTGGTAAGAAACAGGATTTAAGTGGTTTTGCCAAGGCTAACTTGCGCTTTGATAGCCATTGGAGTCTTTTTGCCGATTTCCAAGTAAGAAATGTGGCCTATGAGACTTCTGGAATTTCATCTGATTTGGTGCCTTTTGTAGTCGATAAAAACTATACGTTTTTCAACCCAAAGCTGGGATTGACCTATGAGCTAAACCAAATGAATAACCTCTATTTCTCCTATGCTAGAGCCAATAGAGAACCTAATAGAGATGATTTTAAAGGAAACCCAGACGTGCAACCAGAGCGCTTAAACGACTTTGAATTGGGTTGGAGACATAACAATAAAAATTTCAGGTTAAATGTTAATGGCTATTACATGATGTACAATGAACAACTGGTGCTTACGGGTGAGTTGGATGATGTGGGTAGCCCTTTACGTGACAACAGTGGTGAGAGCTACCGTTTGGGACTTGAGGTGGAAGCTGCGGTAAGAATCAATGATGTATTGACAGTGCAGCCAAATATGACGTTAAGCACCAATAAAAATAAGGAGTTTGTCACATCTTTGGATGGCGAATTGGTGAACTTAGGAAAAACAAACATTTCGTTTTCGCCAGAGTTGATTGCTGGAAATGCCATCATTGTGACTCCTTTGAAGAATCTACAAATGACCTTGTTGAGTAAATATGTAGGTGAGCAATATATGGGAAATACAGATGCTGAAAGATCAAAGTTGGATAGCTATTTTGTAAACGATTTTAATATTTCGTATGAAATTAAAACCAAAACGGTATTTGATAGTATTGTGATTACTGGTTTAGCCAATAACATTTTCAATACCAAATACATCTCCAACGGATACTACTATACCTATGATGATACTTGGAGTGACCCCAATCAAATTACAACCATTGAAGGCACGGGATATTACCCACAAGCTACGGCTAACTTTTTAGTGGGAGTGACACTGAATTTTTAAAGGGAATTGTCATTCTGAACTTGTTTCAGAATCTATTAGTCTTAAAAAAAGCCAAGGATTTCCTTGGCTTTTTTAATTCAATAAAATAGATTTAAAAATTATTACATTTTTTGTTGGGTTTTAATTTCCATAGGTTGGCCCAATTTAGAAAGTTTCAAGTCTTGCATTTATTTCGAAGGCTGGATTAGTAAGGAATATATTTAAATGTTATGATAAGAAAATTTAGTATTCTGGTAATGGTTTTAGTTTTTTTGAGTTGCCAACCGGTTTTAAGAACTGTTACTGGTATAAAGAAACCACAAGTGGAAAGTATCCATTCTCTTAAAAAATACATCCAAGAGGAATCCTTACCCGTTGATTTAGCCCATAACTTTTATTTGTCTGCTTACACTGCCTATCAAGATTTAGCCATATTTAGGGATTCATTATTCCGACTGCCAGACACCTATCTGTTTAATAAAAATGGAGGGTACGTAGAAGAAACCCAAATGTGTTTGGTTAAGAAAAAAGAGGATGATTCAGATGCGAACTATTACGATATGATTTTAGAAGATCAGGAGCTTCAATTTAATGAAAAAAGCATATCGCAAATAGAGGGTTTTATAATTGATCAGCATGGAGATTCAGTTCGTTTTCCTGAGAATCAAAATATAGCTATAGTTCTTTGGGCTAAATTCATGGGGAGTAAAAAAAACAGGAAAATTTTAAAGACCTCAAATCAACAATTAAAAGATTCAAATAAAAACATTCAAATCTACTATTTGAACCTAGACATGTTGAATTTTTGGCCAGAAGAGGAAGCTTCAATAGAATAATGCTATCTTAGGTTTTTATGGTTGTGAATTATGGGAAATCATTTAAGTATTCTTTTTATTCTATCTTGTTTCGGTTTAAATGCCCAAACTGATATCTCAGGCTATTCCCTATTAAGCTTAGAGGTAAAAGATAGCTCATTGGGATTGTTCAGTTCTTCTCCATCCAAAAAGCAAATCATACTTGACGGTTTTGTGTTGTCATCACAAGCCAATTTTGAGACTGCTACGTCTAACGACGTATTATTCCTGAGGGAGCGTCCCAAGTTTCGTTTTGATGAGGGTGCTATGTCAATCTCACGCGAAGATGAAGTAAAAATGAAGCCCGTTCGGTTTCCTAAAACCTATTTAAGAATTAAGGTTTATGATAAGTGCAATTAGTTATATACCCTAATGATGCTACCAGAAACTTGTACCCGGTAATTTAAAAGCGCATAGGGGCCGTTGGTACCTTCTTGAGGGCTGCCCGTAACAATGTCATAGGAGTTGCCATCATCACAGTTGCAAGTGGCAATAATGCCATCTACAGTAAGTGTAGAGCAAGTTTGAAGGGTATGATTGGGATCTGCAATTTCAAAAGCGGTATAGCCACTACCCGTATTATATACAACAATACCTCTTATACCCACACCTTCTCCAGGAACCACCTTGTGGTTGCCAGTAAAATTCAAATCACTATACTGGGGTAAATTGGTGTTGATCATATTTCCAGTGTCAAAAGACACGTTGGGTAAATAAGGGTTTCTGTTGTTGTCATCATCATCCTTATTACATGAAAACAGCACGGTAACCGCCAAGATTATGAGGAGTTTAAAGGATTTCATTTTTTCTTCAATTTTTAGGTACAATTTACAACAAAAAGCACAGAGACATAAATATTTTGTATATTTGTAGGACAATCTCGTGAGAACGGGATTTTTTGCGTTTATGTCCCGTCTTCAGGAATTTTTTGGACGGGCTTTTTGTACACAAACAAGCGCTAATTATAATTTAAAAACGATGAAGTTATGAGTAAAGTATCTTATTACACGGCAGAAGGATTAAAAAAGTTACGAGACGAGTTAAACCAATTAAAAGATATAGAACGTCCAAAGGCCTCCCAAGCTATTGCAGACGCAAGAGATAAGGGAGACTTAAGTGAGAATGCCGAATATGATGCCGCCAAGGAAGCGCAAGGGCTTTTGGAAATGAAAATATCCAAAATGGAAGAGACGCTGGCCAATGCGAGACTGATTGACGAATCACAATTGGATACTTCTAAAGTATTGGTGTTGTCTAAGGTGAAATTAAAAAACCAGACCAATGGTATGGAAATGACCTATACGTTAGTAGCAGAAAGTGAAGCCGATTTAAAAACTGGAAAAATTTCTGTGAATTCCCCTATTGGAAAAGGCTTGCTTGGTAAATCTGTTGGTGATGTAGCCGAGATACAGGTGCCTAATGGGATCATGAAATTTGACATCTTAGAAATCAGCCGATAAGATTTTTACAACCTATAAAGATTCCTGCTTAGATGACTTTAGGCAGGAATTTTCTTTTTATCTTTAGTACTCAAAACACATACCCATGGCATCCATTTTTACTAAAATTATCAACGGAGAAATCCCATGTTACAAAATTGCAGAAACCGATGACTTTTTGGCGTTTCTGGATATTAATCCCAATGCCAAGGGACATACCCTATGTATTCCTAAAAAGGAAGTGGATAAACTCTTTGACTTGGATAAGGAAACCTATTTGGGCTTAATGGCTTTTTCAAGAACCGTGGCTTTGGCCATAGAAAAGGCTGTGCCATGTAAACGGGTGGGTATGACTGTAATTGGGTTGGAAGTGCCGCATGTTCATGTGCATCTCATTCCTTTGACTTCTATGGATGATGCCCGGTTTATTACAAAGTCGGCTCACACGCCTGAGGACTTTGAAGTTGTTGCTAAAGCCATAAGAGCGCAGCTGTAATAAGGAGCGCCAGTAATATGATTGAGGAAATTATTAGAACCCAAGACAGTTTCTTTAATTTCAAGGACTTGGTTTTTGGGATAAAAGCCTTTTGGTGGTACTTAAAAACACGTTCAATATCTTCTGTCCATCTTATGGGGTAAATCATGGTGTTGCACACACGGCATTCAATTTCTTGGATGGTCTCTTCGGTTAAAGACTTATAGAATTTATTCTCCACAAACTTCTGTTTGAAAGTCAAGTTGAGCCCTTGATTGTTGAAGCATTCCGGACAATTGTTGTTCAGGGCAGCTTCCTTAATCGTAATGTACTTAACGTCCATATTTAGATGGTTTTTAAGATGATTTGCATGGTGGTTCCTTTTCCTATTTCAGAATGTAAAACTTTAATCTTGCCACTGTGAAAGTCTTCAATAATGCGCTTTGCCAGAGACAGGCCTAGTCCCCAGCCTCTTTTTTTGGTGGTGAAACCAGGTTCAAATATACTTTTAAATTGGTTTTTATGGAGACCTTTTCCGGTATCTTTTACTTGAATTTTTACTTCGTCTTCCAAATGGGTAATACGCACCGATAGTTTTCCCTTACCCTTCATGGCGTCAATGGCATTTTTGACTAAGTTTTCTATGGTCCAACTATAAAGTTGCTGGTTTAAAAGCACAAAAATTTCTTCTTGAGGTGTCTCAAGTTCAAATTCCACCAGATTAGAGGAACGTGCCTTGAGATAGTCATAAGACTCAATAGTCTCCTGCACAATATCGGCTTTTTGCAAGGTGGGCACAGAGCCTATTTTGCTGAAGCGTTCGGTAATGGTTTGCAGCCTGCTTATATCTTTCTCAATTTCAACGATGTACTCTGGGTTGGTGTTTTCAGATTTTAATATTTCGGTCCAACCAATCAATGATGACAAAGGCGTTCCTATTTGATGTGCTGTTTCCTTGGCCATACCAGACCAGAGTTTGTTCTGGGTGGCTATCTTGGAGCTTCTATAAAAGAAATAAACCACAGCGCTAAACAGCACGATAATCAAAATAAGGGCAAGTGGGTAATATTTGAGTTTATTGAGTAAGGGTGAATTTCCGTAGTAGAGTGTTTGGTTTTCATTGATAATGGCAATGGGTTTGTTTTCATTGCTGAATTGCTCAATGAGTTGTTTGGCATTGTCCATAACAAACAACGAGTCTTTCTTGCTTACAAAGGTGGAGTCGGTCACTTTGCTTTCTCCAATGTTACTGAAAGTTACCACATTCAAATCTTGGTCGGCCACAATCATGGGTGTGGTGGTATTGCTTCCTAGTATTTTCAAGATAAGGTCTAGATCCTTTGGGTTGAAGTCGTTATCTATGGAAAGGTTGTCTAAAATCCTCAAATACTCCTTTTGGGCAAAGGACCAGTTTTCCATTTTGGTGCGCTCTTCTTCCTTGAAGTTTTGAAAAAATACATAGGTATTCCACAAAATGAGGGATATAATGACAAAAGAGAGGAACACCATGACCCATCTCATGACATTGGGGTATTTTGAAAAAAGCATGCGACTTATTTTGTTCTTGAAATATAATGTAATTCTGTTAATAATATTGTACAAGTCCTACTTCAAATCATTTTTTGTTGAAATGCTAATTGGTTACATTTGTACAAATTGGAAACTTAATGACCTCATACGAACCTCAGGAATTGCCTACAGCCAAATTGCAGGCTTATTTACAGAGTGCTGTTGCGCCTCGGCCTATAGCTTTTGCAAGTACCGTGGATGAAAACGGAAATCCAAACTTGTCCCCGTTTAGTTTCTTTAATGTGTTTAGCTCGAATCCGCCAATTTTGGTATTTTCGCCGGCTCGAAGAGTTAGGGATAATACCACTAAGCACACTTTGGAGAATGCTGAAGCAACGAGAGAGGTGGTTATCAATGTGGTGAACTATGATTTGGTACACCAAATGTCATTGAGTAGTACCGAATATCCTGATGGAGTCAATGAATTTGACAAGGCCGGATTGACCATGGTTCCATCTGATTTGGTGAAACCTTATAGAGTCGCAGAATCGCCTGTGCAATTTGAGTGCAAGGTCAATGATATTATCAAATTGGGGACTGAAGGTGGTGCTGGAAATTTAATTATCTGTGAGGTGATAAAGCTGCATTTAGACGGCGATGTTCTGGATGATCATGGCATGATTGTTCAGGAAAAATTAGATTTGGTTTCTCGTGCCGGTGGCATTTATTACAGTAGGGCCAAGAGTGGCTTTTTTGAAATTCCAAAACCTTTGACTACCTTGGGCATAGGAGTGGATAGCATGCCTGAAGCCATTAGGAATAGCATGGTGTTAACGGGCAACGATTTGGGAATGTTAGGCAATGTAGAAACCTTACCATCGCAAGATGAGGTGAAGACCTTTGTGTCTCAACTATCAGAGAAACACCCTAATTTGAAGACCGCTACCAACAGGGAGAAACATAAGTTGGCACAAAATTATTTAAGTTATGGCGATGTAGAAAGCGCCTGGAAAATATTATTATCGTAATTAGTAAATTGAATTAGAAAATGGAAGTACAAGGAAGAATTAAATTGATTGGAGACACGCAATCGTTTGGAAGTAATGGTTTTAGAAAGCGTGAGGTAGTTGTAACTACAGAAGAGCAATATCCGCAGCACATCATGATTGAGTTTGTTCAAGATAAAACGGATTTGTTGAATACATTTCAAGTAGGACAACAGGTGAAAGTTAGCATCAATTTAAGAGGAAGAGAATGGGTGAATCCACAAGGAGAGACTAAATATTTTAACTCGATTCAAGGGTGGAGAATTGAAGCGCTACAAGCGGATGCTTCAAATGGAAATATGCCACCTATGCCACCAGCTGAGGCTTTTGAACCAGCCAATGATTTAAATGATGAAGATCACGACGATTTACCATTTTAATAAAAGAGATTAAAAGATTAAATTGAGCCTGTTAAGTTAATTAACGGGCTTTTTTATGAATATTACCCAAACCATAGAGACTGCTTTTAAGAGGTTTTTGCCTTCACCTTTTACCATCGCTGTTTTGCTTACTTTGCTGACTATAGCTCTCGGTTTTATTTTTTCACCGGGGGATGCTGATGGGAAGTCGTTTCTTCAAGTGCTTTCTTTTTGGGAGAATGGTATCTGGAATAATGCCCTTTTGGTTTTTGCCTATCAAATGATGCTTATTTTGGTTCTTGGGCATGTGTTGGTTCTTAGTAAACCAATGAACCAGCTTATTCTAAAGTTGACCCAATATGCTAATACCATGACCAAAGCTATCGTTTTGGTAAGTGTCAGTACCATGTTGGTGGCCTTTTTTAATTGGGGTCTCGGACTTATTTTTGGAGCCATTTTGGCTCGAAAGGTAGGAGAACAGGCAGCAGAAAATCAAACCCCTATCAATTATCCGTTAATTGGTGCTTGTGGCTATGTGGGTCTAATGGTGTGGCATGGAGGGATAAGTGGTTCGGCACCCATAAAAGTAGCTGAGACGGGACACTTGAATTCTTTGATGTCTCAAATAGCCTCCGAGGAGGTTCTTGCCAAATTGCCTAATAGTATCAATTTTAATGAAACGGTTTTCAGTTGGTGGAACTTGATACTCATTGGTGTTTTATTGATATTGATTCCGTGGGTTCTTGTCAAAGTATCTAAGTCTACTTCTATGAAAGTACCGTCTTTAGAAGTTTACAAGTTTCATACAAAAGAAAATCAAAAAGTGGAGGGAGCAGAACGGCTTGAAATTTCAAAAATAATGGCTTGGGTTTTCGGACTCATTATTTTAGGAGCTCTTTTATATCAATATTGGGATGCTTTTATGACCTTGCAAATCACACCCAATATGTTGAATTTTTTCATGTTGGGATTGGCTATTTTGATGCACGGTAATTTCCATAATTTTCTTGCTGCTCTAGAAGAAGCTATCAAGGATACTTCTGGAATATTGATACAGTTTCCTTTGTATTTTGGAATTATGGGAATTATGAAGGAAACGGGTATGGTAGTCATGGTTTCTGATTTTTTTGTGTCCATAGCCAATGCTACAACTCTTCCTATTGTTACTTTTTTTAGCGCCGGTTTGGTCAATATCTTTGTTCCCAGTGGAGGCGGACAATGGGCCATTCAGGGACCTATTGTTATTGAATCGGCTTTAAAGCTAGGTGTTTCGCTTCCAAAGGCGATTATGGCCTTGGCTTATGGCGATCAAATCACCAATATGTTACAACCGTTTTGGGCGTTGCCTTTATTAGGAATAACCAAGCTTAAGGCTAAGGAAATTTTACCTTATACCTTAATCATGATGTTAGTAGGGATGGTTGTTTTTCTAATGGGATTGCTCATTTTTTAAGATAAGTTATGTTGTTTTTAGAACCTAATGTACCGTTTCCTGAAATCTCACAAGTGGCTATGGAGGGCATAGTAGCGGTAGGTGGCGATCTCTCAGTAAACCGACTTTTAGAAGCATATGGAAAGGGAATTTTTCCTTGGTTTGAAGAGGGGCAAACGATTCTTTGGTGGTGTCCCGATCCACGGTTTGTGCTATTTCCAGACAAGCTGAAGGTTTCAAAAAGTATGAAGCAGGTTTTGAGGAGTAATCGATTTCGGGTTACCTACAATATGGATTTTCGAGCGGTGATTGAGAATTGTGCTCAAATCCATCGGAAAGGTCAAGATAGTACTTGGATCACTAAGGAAATGATTCGGTCCTATGTGAGTCTTCATCGATGGGGGTATGCCAAATCGGTCGAGGTATGGGAAAATGACGAATTGGTAGGAGGTCTTTATGGTGTGGATTTGGGTCACGGCGTGTTTTGTGGGGAGAGCATGTTTTCTAAAGTCAGTAATGCCAGTAAGGTGGGTTTTATCCAGTTTGTTCAGGAGACCAATTATCGGCTTATTGATTGCCAAGTGTACACCCAGCATTTGGCCAGTTTGGGTGCCGAGGATATGGATCGGGACGTGTTTTTGAGTTATTTTTAGATTTAAATATAAAGGAAAGTTGTGGGGCAGGTGTTTGTGGTAGAATCACGGATTGCAAATCCGCGATATTGGAAAGCAGATTTCGACAGGTCATTAAGTGGGTTAAGTCTTAATTCTTCTCAAAAGTCAAATAATCCGTACCACCATTACCACCACTAACATCAATCAATTCGATTTTTGTAGTCGTTTGCGAAATAAAATCCCAGTCGTCATTTAAATCTTCAAAGTTATTGGTCACGTTGAAGTTTAAATTGAAGTGTAAATCATCTGGACTATCATCATTGCTATTACTGTCTGTGATGCTCCAAGTGCCTTCGTAGGTGTTGCTACCATTAGTGGCACTCACAGTACCATTGCTCATAAAGTTGAAATTGTAACCAGAGAAATTGGCAGTTTCATTGTCTCCCGAGTCAATAAACTTAGTAATCCTCCAAGTGCTAGTGGTGACATTATTTTCAATTTCATTTTGGGTGTTGTTTGAGCTGCTATCGTCATCGTTATTGCACGAAAAAATGACTAATAAACCCAATAGCAGACTGGAGATTAGTGTTCTCATTTTTAACTAAATTAGTTTGTGAAGTATCTCTAAGGTACGAAAAAAATGAATGTTAAAAAAGCTTCCTTAGCCTTGATTTTTGTCATGGCTAAACAAAGGAATTTTTATTTGTTTGGCTGATTCCCTTGCGGTCAATAACATAGGGGCAAACACCCCTACAGCAATGGCCAATAGAATGAACATGGTCTTGAAGCCATTGGTCACAGTCTCGTTTAGCAACGGTAAAAAATCTTCAGGAGTTTGGTTGTAAGCCAGTTTGATAATCCCTTTCATGGTATAGTAGGCAAAAGAACCGGGAACCATGGGAATGACGGCCGGAATGGCAAAAACAAAAGGCGGAGAATGCTTGGAATGGGCAGCAGCGATACTTACAAAGCCAACAAAAATAGAGGCGATTAAAGTGCCTAAAATAACACCGTTATTCCATTCTAAGAATAACAGTTTGACAAGGCCTCCAAAACCCCCCATCATAAAAATAGCGGTTAGGGTTCTTTTGGGAACGTTAAACAAGATGGCAAACCCCAAGGCAGCAAAACCAAACCAAAACCAACTTTCTATAAAGTGCATCCAGTCCATCCGTTATACAAAATTATAGATTAATAAGGCTATCAATAATCCTGATGCAATGGCAAAGGAAATAACAAACCCGTTTACAGCTCTTACCAATCCGTTTAGGGAATAGCCATCTAAGAAATCCGAAATAGAATTGATTAATGGAATCCCAGGAATCAAATATAAAATTGAAGTTACTAAGGTGATGTTATCGTGCTCGTAAAGCCCAAAATAGCCAAGACTTCCAGAGATTATTGTGGACAGGAACGCCGCTAAAAATACGGAGAAATAGGGGTTAAAACTTTTTTTTGTCAATTCCTGTCTAAGGAAAAGGCCTGTAATGGCTGCAAAAAAGACGGCTCCCATTTCAAGGGGATCGCCTCCCGCTAACCTACAAAAGGAACTACAGGCGAATGCCACAGCTGTTAAAACCACCCATCTTGGATATTTGGGTTTGGATTTTAAACGTTCGATCTCTTTCCTAACTTCGGCCATGGGTAATTGTTCTTCAACTATGTGCCAGCTTAAACGACTGATGCCGCTTACCATGGTGAAATCGGGGACTTGGGCATATGTTTGCTTTACTTGATTGAAAAAGGTTTTGCCTTTTTCGTCATAAATAGTCAACATAATGGCCCTATGGGTAATGAGAAATTCGGCTTGGTTGTGATAGCTTTGGGCAATACGTTTCATGGTCACCCTAATCCTGTTGGTGTTGGCCCCAGCACTCATCAATAAGGTTCCCACCTCGAGTAGGAGGTCGCCCAGATCGTTTAAATGGTCGTTATTGTTGGTAGCCTGTTGCATACTAAACTTCTTGATACCTAAAACAATCCACTTCATGGTCATTGACCATACCTGTAGCCTGCATGTGGGCATAAATAACGGTAGAGCCAACAAACTTAAAACCGCGTTTCTTTAAATCTTTACTTATGGCATCGCTGAGTGGGGTGGTAGCAGGTGCTGACTTGAAATGATCCAATTTGTTTTTAATGGGTTTGCCATCTACAAATCCCCAAATATATTTGGAAAACGACCCGAATTCTTCCTGGACTTTCATGAATGCCTGGGCATTGGTCACAGTGGCGCGTACTTTCAGTTTGTTTCTAATGATGCCCGCATCTTGAAGGAGATCCAATATTTTTTCTTCTGAATAGTGTGCTATTTTATGATAGTCAAAATCATCAAAGGCTTTTCTAAAGTTGTCGCGTTTTCTTAGGATGGTAATCCAACTTAAACCTGCTTGAAAGGTTTCTAAAACAAGGAATTCAAAAAGGGTTTCGTCGTCATAAACAGGAACGCCCCATTCTTGATCATGGTAAGCTTCATAGAGGTCGTCGCCTACACACCAGCCACATTTATGTTTCGCCATTTTGTGCCAAATTAAGACACTAAGATAAGAAAGAAACGGAAGCTAATGTTTGGATTTAAATAAAAATGTGATGGTTCCTAATTGGGTTTTTTTAGCCCGATCGGGATTAAATCTGGCCTTTTTGGCATATTCCAAAGCGCTTTCTTCCAAACACTCGTTTGAGGAAGTTGTGGATCCGTTCACGTTAGCCTTGGTGACCATGCCCTGTTCGTTAACTGTGATATTAATGACTACTTTTCCGCCATCTTCACAGAGGTAAATGGGAATGGGAAGGTGTTCATGAGTTCGGTCCTTAAGGGAGTATCTGATGGTTGTATTTTTGTTAACCGATTGTTCTCCCGGAGCCGCACTGCTGCGTTGTTTTTTTAATAGCGCATTAACCTCATTGAAAGAACTCATGGTTTCCTCATCGATACCCGCATCGCTATCAGCACTAGAATCTTCCATTGGCTCTTCTGATACTTCTGTGGTTTCGGTGTTTTTTAATTCGTAGTCTTGGGGTGGCTCAATGGGTTGGTATGCTTGAGCGAAACGTTTGTAAGTGCTGGTTTCGTTTATGGCCTTATTGGTGCTATTGGCGGCATTGTCTTCTGCCTCGGCTTCCAATTCTTCCAGTTTTTTAAGCTCTTCAAGCATTTCTTGAGGCTCCATTTCGTAGTAGCTTTCTGCAAGCACCTCTTTTTGCCTTTTTAAATGCATATTGAAAACGGTGAGCAAAACAGTACCAGAAATGAGTGCTGTTATGAGAATGGCCTTATGTTTGTCAGATAAATTCAAACGTCACAATTTGGGTTGGATGCCGTTAGTTTTCACGAAATATACGTAAAATTCACGTTTTTAGTTCATAAGTTGTCCAAAAAGCTATCAATGGACTGGCTATTCTCAATGGAGAAATCGCCAATTCTAGTACGTCTGAGAGCCGAAAGATGTCCTCCAGAATTCAAAGCTTTTCCAAAATCATGGGCCAAAGAGCGGATGTAAGTTCCTTTGCTGCAAACCACCCTAAAATCTACTTGCAACCCATTTATTTGGGTGATTTCAAATTCTGATATGTTAATGGTTCTGGATTGAATTTCTACTTCTTTACCTTCTCTGGCAAATTCGTAAAGGCGCTTTCCTTCCTTTTTAATGGCAGAAAATACAGGTGGAAATTGCTGGATGTCACCAATAAACTGTTTGGTGGTTTCGTGAATCAAGGTTTCGGAAATATGCTCGGTAGGAAAGGTTTGATCAATTTCGGTTTCCAAATCATAAGAAGGTGTCGTGCTTCCCAATACGATGGTTCCGGTGTATTCTTTTTCCTGACCTTGGAAGGTTTGTATTTCCTTGGTTTTTTTTCCTGTGCAGATGACCAATAGCCCAGTAGCCAAAGGATCTAGTGTTCCTGCGTGACCGACTTTTATTTTTTTAAGGTTGTGTTTTTTTCTAATTGCCCAACGAAGCTTATTCACCACTTGAAAGGAAGTCCAATCTAAAGGCTTGTCAATGAGCAGCACCTGTCCGTTTTTAAAATCTTCTCCCGTTATCATTAGCTCGTGAATGAATAAATGATGGCAATTAAACCAACGATGGCACAATAGACTGCAAAATAGGTGAGTTTGCTTTTTCTTACCAAAGAAATCATCCAGGTGCAAGCAAATAACCCTGATACAAAGGCAGCAATAAAACCTATGGTCAAAGGCATAAAGTTGGTAGCTTCATAAGTTAATTCGCCCCCTAAAATGTCTTTAGCAATTTTCCCCAAGATTAATGGGACCACCATTAAGAAAGAAAATCTAGCGGCTTTGGTTTTGTCATTTCCTAGCAATACAGATGTAGAAATGGTTGCTCCCGATCTGGAAATACCGGGCAACATAGCAATAGCTTGTGATATTCCAATCACAAAGGCATTGGCAAAACTTACTGGTTTTTGGGTGTCTTTGGCACGATCTGCCAAGAATAAAAGGGCTGCTGTAACCAATAGCATCAAGCCTACCAACAGAATGTTTCCACTGAACAGACTTTCCAATTCTTCTTCAAATAACAAGCCTATGATGACCGCCGGAATCATGGAAATACCAATTTTCACTGCAAATTGTAAATCGTCATTCCATTGGAATTTTAAAATTCCTTTGATAATGTTGTAAATGTCTTTTCTGAAAATGACCAAGGTGCTCAATGCTGTTGCAAAGTGTAATACAACGGTAAACAACAGACTTTCCTTAGGTACGGAATTATCCCCTAGAATGGCTTTTCCCAGTTCCAAATGGCCGCTGGAAGATACAGGTAAAAACTCGGTAAGTCCTTGTATAATACCTAAAATGATTGAATCAATGATATCCATGAAAATTGGTATGGTTGCAGTTTAAGTAATGAGGAGCCAGTTAGTTTTTGTCTGGATTGACCAAGATGGCATAAACTTCAATGGCAAACCCAATCAATACAAGAGTAGGGGCCAATCGAATGCGTCTAAAACTAAAAATATCAGGATTGAAGACATTGGGATCGTCGCTTCCGCCACCAGACATCAAAATAAAACCAACGGCAATAAAGGCTAAACCAATAAGCATGAATTTGTAGTTCTTTTTCCCAAAAAGGAATTGCCCTTTGGCTTCTTCTCTACGTTTTTTCTCTCCCATAATCAATTGAATTCGGTAAAAATAATCTGGTCTCCTAGTTGTATTTGGGCAATATGTTCAGAAGTGCCCCAAAACAGCTTTGGCAGTTGCAAAGTAACGGATTTATTTAAAATTTGCTTGTTAAGGCTATCTAAATTTAGGCCTCTTTCCAAACCCCGGTTAATGTAGTATAAATCCCCGCTGCCATCCTTTAAGACAATATCATGTGAGGAACCTTCATAAATTTCAACAATCTGTACCGTTTGACTGGCACATTCCTCTGGTTTTGGATCTGAGATGATGTTTGATTTGGCAATGAAAAAAATAAACACCGCAAACAATAAAAGAAAGATGTAGAATATTTTTTTCATGACTCAAATTAGTAATACAACTGATCTGTTTTTAAATTCAAGAATCGTTGTGTGGCAATAAAGGTACTGATCCAGGTGATTACAATTCCCATGGCAAAAACACCTAAAAATAACGAAGCAATCAGTATTTGGTTTTTTAAAAATTCCAATTCGGGGAATGTTTTGTCAATGTAATATAACACAACAGCCATTCCAATGAGTGCAACAACG
Source organism: Mangrovimonas sp. ST2L15 (assembly GCF_001280515.1). Lineage (GTDB taxonomy): Bacteria > Bacteroidota > Bacteroidia > Flavobacteriales > Flavobacteriaceae > Mangrovimonas > Mangrovimonas futianensis. The sequence goes on from NZ_LBIQ01000030.1 coordinate 822,409, forward strand.
GCTCCAATAATACCTAAACGGACACTCTTCCAAACAAACGGGCGTCTAATGAATTTTTTGGTGGCTCCCACCATTTGCATGGTTTTGATAGTAAACCGTTTGGAATATACAGAAAGTCTGATGGAGCTGTTAATCAATAACACGGCAATCACGGTAAACAGACCGCTGATTACTAAAATCCAAAAGCTTATTTTCTTGACGTTGTTGTTCATAAGGGTAACCAGATCATTGTCATAACGCACTTCATCTACAAAGCTTTTTGAAGTGGTTTCATCGGCTATGAGTTTCAGTTGTTCTTCGGTCACATAATCGGCTTTGATGTGTACATCAATCGAGTTTAATAGCGGATTAAAACCAAGGAATTCCATAAAATCTTCCCCGTTTTCGGCTTTCATAGATTCGGCAGCCTGCTCTTTGGAAACATATTCTGTGGATTTTACATAATCTGCCATGGCAAGACTTTTCTCCATTTGCTTCACTTCAACCTCTTTGGCTGTGTCTTTCAAGTAGATGGTCAAAACCACTTGTTCTTTAAAATGGTCTGAAACTTTTTTGGCATTCAAAACTAAAAGGCCCAAAAGACCCAATAGAAACAACACAAGGGCGATGCTTAGTACTACAGAAAAATAAGAAGAAATCAATCGGCGTTTTTGATACCTTTCAAACGATGAACTCATAGAATATGTAGGGTTTACTCTGTAAAAATATAAAGAAATCTCTTAACCTAACCTTTACAACGTTTAAACTTTCAACATTGTTATATTAACCGTAAATTTGCGCTTTTAAAAAGCAGAAACTCAACGATGAAATACAATTTCAACGACATCGAAGCCAAATGGCAAGCATACTGGGCCGAGAACCAAACTTTTAAAGCCGAAAACCATAGTGATAAACCTAAGTATTATGTCTTAGACATGTTTCCTTATCCTTCTGGAGCGGGATTGCATGTGGGGCATCCGCTAGGATATATCGCTTCTGATATTTATGCGCGTTACAAACGCCATAAAGGTTTTAATGTCTTACACCCTCAAGGGTATGATAGCTTTGGTTTGCCAGCAGAGCAATATGCCATACAGACTGGGCAACATCCTGCTGTGACTACCGAGGAAAACATTGCCACTTATCGACGTCAGTTGGATCAAATTGGATTTTCATTTGATTGGTCACGTGAAGTGCGTACCAGCAATCCAGACTATTACAAATGGACGCAGTGGATTTTCATTCAGTTGTTCAACTCGTATTACTGCAATATCGATAACAAGGCCGAAGACATTTCAGAATTGATCAAAGAGTTTGAGCGTGCTGGAAATGCTAAAGTAGATGCTGTTTGTGATGAGGATACGCCGAGTTTTTCTGCTGAAGATTGGAACAGCTGGTCTTCAGAAAAGCAGCAAGAAATCTTATTAAAATATAGATTGACTTACTTAGCGGAAACCGAAGTTAACTGGTGTCCGGCTTTGGGAACCGTGTTGGCGAATGACGAAATAGTCAATGGAGTTTCTGAAAGAGGTGGTCATACTGTGGTTAGAAAGAAAATGACGCAATGGAGCATGCGTATTTCGGCTTATGCAGAACGTTTGCTTCAAGGATTGGAAACCATTGATTGGACCGATTCTCTGAAAGAAAGTCAACGTAATTGGATTGGGAAATCGGTTGGTGCTTCAGTGGTTTTCAATGTTAAAAATCATGACGAAACTATTGAAGTATTCACCACACGTCCTGATACCATTTTTGGGGTAAGTTTTATGACCTTGGCCCCAGAGCACGAATTAGTATCAAAAATCACCACGCCGGAACAACAAGCGGAGGTAGAAGCCTATATAGAAAAAACAGCCAAACGCAGCGAACGTGAGCGTATGGCGGATGTAAAAACCATATCGGGGGTGTTTACGGGTGCTTATGCTGAACATCCATTTACAAAAGAGCCGGTACCGATTTGGATTGGAGACTACGTGTTAGCGAGTTATGGAACTGGAGCTGTCATGGCTGTTCCATGTGGGGATCAAAGAGATTACGATTTTGCGAAGCATTTTAATATTGCGATTCCTAATATTTTTGAAGGCGTGGATATTTCTGAAGAAGCGTTTGCTGATAAAGAAAACACTGTCATTGGGAATAGTGATTTCCTCAACGGATTAAACTACAAGCAAGCTACCAAAAAAGCCATTGAGGAACTTGAAAAACTAGGTCATGGACAAGGAAAAACCAATTACCGTTTGCGTGATGCGGTATTTAGCCGTCAGCGTTATTGGGGAGAACCTTTCCCAGTGTATTATGTGAACGGGATGCCTCAAATGATTGAGGCTAAACATTTACCCATTACTTTACCAGAAGTTGAAAAGTATTTGCCAACCGAAGAAGGCGAACCGCCATTAGGTCGTGCCGATGTTTGGGCTTGGAATACCGAAACTGCTGAGGTAGTTAACAATGAGTTGATTGATAACAAAACCATATTTCCATTGGAATTGAACACCATGCCGGGTTGGGCTGGAAGTTCGTGGTATTTCTTTAGGTATATGGATGCGCATAATGATGAGGCTTTTGCTAGCAAAGAAGCTTTGGACTATTGGCAGAATGTGGATTTATATATTGGAGGTAGCGAGCATGCTACAGGCCATTTATTGTATGCCCGTTTCTGGACCAAGTTTTTAAAAGACCGTGGTTATGTGCAAGTAGATGAGTTTGCCAAAAAACTCATTAACCAAGGTATGATTTTGGGGACGAGTGCGTTTGTTTATCGGATAGAAGGAGAAAATAAATTTGTTTCTAAAGATTTGGTTCAAGATCAAACGGTTCAACCTATTCATGCTGATGTTTCATTCGTAAATGCTTCGGATGAGTTGGATGTTGATGCCTTTAGGAATTGGCGTCCAGAATTTAAAGATGCTCAATTTATAACCGCGGAAGACGGAACTTTTAAAGTCGGTCGCGAAGTCGAAAAAATGTCCAAGTCCAAATACAATGTCGTCAATCCAGACAATATCTGTACAGAATACGGGGCAGACAGTTTAAGATTGTACGAAATGTTCTTGGGGCCTTTAGAACAATACAAGCCTTGGAATACCGCTGGTATTACAGGGGTTCATGGATTCTTGAAGAAACTTTGGAAGTTGTATGTAGACGACAATGGCATTAAGGTCACAGATGCTGAACCGTCTAAAGACAGTTTAAAGACCTTGCATAAAACCATTAAGAAGGTAGAAGAAGACATCGAAAATTTCTCTTTTAATACCTCGGTTTCGACCTTTATGATTGCTGTAAATGAGTTGACAGCTCAAAAATGTACCAGTAGAGCGATATTGGAGCCTTTGTTGGTATTGATTTCGCCATATGCACCTCATATCACCGAAGAATTGTGGAGCCAATTGGGACATGAAGGCAGTATTTCTACGGTAGCATTCCCTCAATTTGACGAATCCCATTTGGTGGAAAGTAGCAAGAATTATCCTATTTCCTTTAATGGAAAAATGCGTTTCACCATGGAGCTTCCTATGGATATGAGCAAAGAAGACATAGAAAAGGCTGTATTGGAATATGATAAAACCCAAGAGCAGTTACAAGGTCGAACCCCTAAAAAAGTGATTGTAGTTCCTGGTAAAATTGTCAATATTGTAGGATAAAATCCTTAAACATATTATAAGAAATAAGGGCTATGTTAATGGCCCTTATTTTTTGAGTTCTATCTTTTGAAAACTCTTTAAAAGTCCTATTTTGCATCCCACTTTGTAAATCATTTTCATGAAAGTTTGTATTGCCGAGAAACCAAGTGTCGCACGTGAAATAGCATCTGTATTGGGAGCTAATACCAAGCGTGATGGCTATTTTGAAGGCAATGGGTATGCAGTGACCTATACGTTTGGTCACCTTTGCACCCTCAAAGAACCTAATGATTACAAACCCCATTGGAAAAGTTGGGATTTGAACAACTTACCGATGCTTCCCGAGAAGTTTGAAACCAAGGTGGTAGCCAATTCGGGCATTCAAAAGCAGTTTAAAATTGTCAAGTCGTTATTTCAGAAAGCTGAGGTGATTATCAACTGTGGGGATGCTGGCCAAGAGGGAGAATTGATACAACGTTGGGTGATGAATGAAGCTAATTATCAAGGTGAGGTAAAACGCTTGTGGATTTCATCTTTGACCACCGAGGCTATCAAAGAAGGTTTTGATAATCTCAAACCTGCTACCGATTATGACAACCTTTACTATGCTGGTTTTTCTAGAGCTATTGGAGATTGGTTGTTGGGTATGAATGCCACCCGATTGTACACCCTGAAGCATGGGGGGTACAAACAAGTGCTGTCTATAGGTCGGGTGCAAACCCCAACCCTGGCCATGGTGGTTAATCGTTTTAAGGAGATCGAAAATTTTAAGCCACAGCCTTATTGGGAGTTACAGACCCTCTACCGCGATACCCTTTTTAGTTATGAGGAAGGCCGGTTCTTAAAAAAGGAAGATGGAGAGGCTTTGGCAAACCAAGTCAAAGAAAGTGAGTTTGAAATTGAGGATGTTTCAAAGAAAAAGGGGAAAGAATATGCACCCAAGCTCTTTGATTTGACTGGCTTGCAAGTGTACTGCAATACCAAATTTGGTTTTTCAGCCGATGAAACCTTGAAAATTGTTCAAACCTTATATGAACGAAAGGTTGTGACTTATCCTAGGGTAGATACAACTTTTTTACCAAGCGATATCTATCCCAAAGTGGAAGGCATTCTAAGGAAACTAACGCAGTACTCAGCATTGACGCAACCCTTGCTGGGAAAGAAAATCAAAAAGTCCACAAAGGTATTCAACGATAAAAAGGTAACCGATCACCATGCTATAATTCCCACGGGTATGGAGGCTAGTTTGCCATATAACCAACAGCAAGTTTACGACATCATTACCCGACGTTTTATTGCTGTGTTTTATGAGGATTGCACGGTCTCTAATACAACGGTTACAGGAAATGCTGCTAAAATTTTGTTTAAGGCTACCGGTAAGGAAATCTTAAAAAAAGGTTGGCGTGTGGTGTTTGAAAATCCGGACGTCAAGGAAAAGGAACCAGATATTTTACCAACCTTTGAAAAGGGTGAAAAAGGGCCTCATGAGCTTTCGTTTTTAGAAAAGGAAACCAAACCGCCTAGGCAGTTTACCGAAGCTTCCTTATTGCGAGCCATGGAAACTGCAGGTAAACAAGTGGATGATGAAGAGCTACGGGATCTCATGAAAGAAAATGGTATAGGAAGGCCATCTACCCGCGCCAATATTATTGAAACCCTTTTTAAAAGAAAGTACATAAAGCGAAATAAAAAACAGGTATTGCCCACGGTGACCGGTATTCAATTGATTGATACCATCCAGAATGATTTGTTGAAATCGGCCGAGTTGACGGGCTCTTGGGAAAAGCAATTGAAAGACATTGAAAAAGGGGAGTATAGTGCCGCTGCTTTTATAAAAAATATGAAACGCATGGTAGATGCTTTGGTGTATGAGGTGCGTAGTGAAACCACCCGTGCTAATATTTCCCAAGCCATGGTGGTTAAAAATAGAGCGGTCAAAGCTGAAAAAGTAAAGGCAGCAGGGATTCTAAATGAGGACTGCCCTAAATGTCAAAAGGCCAAATTACTGAAAGGGAAAACCGCTTATGGCTGTAGTGGCTATAAGTCTGGTTGCGATTTTGTGTTGCCCTTTAGTTTTATGGGCAAGAAGATATCCGAAAAGCAGTGGATTCGATTGCTTCAAAAGGGATCTACGGTCAATTTAAAAGGTTTTAAGGCAGACGGCGGAAATGTGGAAGGCTTACTGCGGTTTGATGAAAACTTTAAGTTGAAATTGGAACCTAAGAAAGGAGCGGTCAAAAAGAAGGCTTCAACAGATGCAAATGTTTTGGCGTGCCCAAAGTGCCAAAAAGGAACCGTCATAAAAGGTAAAACAGCCTATGGTTGTAGTGCCTATAAATCGGGCTGTGATTTTAAGGTGGATTTTGATGTCGTAAGGAAAGCTATTGCGGATCAAAGACCAACCAAGGCTTTGGTGTATCAGATTTTAACTTCGCACAAATAAACCTATTTTTATCATTCAGGACCCACTTGTCATTCCTGCGAAAGCAGCAATCTTTCAAGTTCAAACCGTGTCATCCCTAACTCGTATGGGGAACAAAAAAATCAATAATTTTAGCTCTAAAAACAAAATACCCTATAATTTATAGGGGTCATTTTCGTAAAATTGTTAAAAAGGAAATCTGACTCCTTTTTTGTTTGGGGGTATGAAATAAAAAACCCAATTTTGGAATATAAAAATCTTGAAATCATGAAAATAGGTGTTCCAAAGGAGATCAAAAACAATGAAAATCGTGTAGGGATGACTCCCGCTGGGGTTTTCGAATTAATCAATAGCGGTCATTCGGTTTATATTCAGTCCACTGCAGGAGAAGGTAGTGGATTTTTTGATGAAGATTATCAGGAAGTAGGAGCAGAAATTCTGCAAAGTATCGAGGAGGTCTATGATATTGCTGATATGATTGTGAAGGTTAAAGAGCCCATTGCTTCCGAATATTCTTTGGTGAAACCAAAACAAATTGTGTTTACTTATTTTCATTTTGCTTCCAGTGAAGCACTAACCTTAGCCATGTTAAAAAGCAATGCCGTTTGTATTGCCTATGAAACGGTAGAGGACGAGGAAGGTACGTTGCCTTTATTGACACCCATGTCTGAAGTGGCTGGTAGAATGGCTATTCAGCAAGGGGCCAAATATTTGGAAAAGCCTATTAAAGGACGAGGTGTTTTGTTAGGAGGTGTACCTGGGGTGACACCTGGGAAGGTTCTCATTTTAGGTGCCGGCGTTGTGGGTGTTCAAGCAGCAAAAATGGCGGCTGGTTTAGGGGCTCATGTGACCATTATGGATGTGAATATGAAACGTCTCAGATATATCAATGATATTATGCCTCCGCATGTGGTTACTGAATATTCCAGTAAATTCAATATTAAAAAGCACATTCAAACCCATGATTTGATTATTGGTGGGGTTTTGATAAAAGGCGCTAAAGCTCCTAAATTAATCACTAGGGAGATGCTGAAACTGATGCGTCCTGGGACCGTATTAGTGGATGTGGCAGTAGATCAAGGAGGTTGTATGGAAACAACTAAGCCCACAACCCACGAAAACCCGACCTATATTATTGATGATATTGTACATTATTGTGTGGCTAACATGCCCGGAGCGGTTCCCTATACTTCTACCTTGGCCCTCACCCACGTCACTCTGCCTTATATTTTAAAATTGGCAAATATGGGATGGGAAAAGGCCTGTGAAGCCGATGAGTCCTTGCAAAAAGGTTTGAACGTGGTGCATGGAAAGGTTGTTTACAATGAAATTGCTGAGGCCTTTGGATGGGAGTCCAAGACAGCTTAATCTGACAAAATTTCTTAACAAGAATTTGGCGCATTATTTGCTGTAATTGCTCTAATTTTAATATTTAAAAATTGAGAGTATGTTAGGCTATTATATATTATTAGGAGCGATTGCGCTCGTCAGTTGGTTGGTGAGTAATCAACTGAAGCAAAAATTCCATAAATATTCGCAAGTACATCTTCGGAATGGAATGAGCGGACGCGAGATTGCGGAAAAGATGTTGGCGGATAATGGCATTCGTGATGTGCAAGTTATTTCTACACCAGGTCAATTGACAGATCATTACAACCCAAAAAATAAGACAGTCAACTTGAGTGAATCGGTTTACTCGCAAAGGAATGCTGCGGCAGCTGCCGTTGCTGCCCACGAATGTGGACATGCGGTTCAGCATGCACAAGCATATAGTGCATTAGGAATGCGTTCTGCATTGGTACCTATTGTAAGTGTTACTTCTGGAATGTCTCAATGGTTGGTCATTGGTGGATTGGTGTTAGGTGCAGGAGCCGGAATGGGCTTGGGTTACTGGATAGCCGTTGCCGGATTGGCATTTATGGGATTTGCAACCTTATTTAGTTTTATAACTCTTCCTGTAGAATATGATGCGAGTAACCGAGCTTTGGCTTGGTTAAAGAACAAGAATATGTTGTCACAAGAGGAATATGCTGGAGCTGAAGATGCTTTAAAATGGGCTGCCAGAACCTATTTGGTGGCGGCAATAGGTGCCTTAGCTTCTTTATTGTATTGGGCATTTCAGGTATTTGGAAGACGGGATTAAAAAGTCACATATAAAAATTGAAAGTCGGATTTTTCTTTCCGACTTTTTTTTTGCTAAATTACCTCCTCAATTAACTAAATCTTATTTATGGAAAATCAAATGGAAAACAAATTGTTATTAAGTGATTTGTCAGCTGTCGATAGGGTAGCATTTTACAAAAAGACCTACGCCCATGTGGCTGGAGGGGTATTGGTTTTTATTCTTTTTGAGTACTTACTGTTGCAAAGTGATGCAATTATTAATTTCGCTTTGTCTATGACCCAAGGTTGGCGTTGGTTATTGATGTTGGGTGGGTTTATGTTCATTACCAATTATGCAGAAAATATGGCGATGAAAAGTGAAGATAAAAATAAACAGTATTTGGCTTTTGGTCTGTATATTTTAGCTGAGGCTTTTATTTTTGTTCCACTCTTATATATTGTAATCAATTTATTGCCTGAAGGGACTAAGGTGCTAAATCAAGCAGCTATTGTCACCTTATCATTGTTTACCGGTCTGGCTGCTGTTGTTTTTGTGACCAAAAAGGACTTTTCCTTTTTAAGAACCGGTTTAACCATTGGTTTTTTTATTGCTCTAGGATTAATTGCCGCAGGAGCCATCTTTGGGTTTGACTTAGGTTTATGGTTCTCTGTTGCGATGTGTTTACTGGCAGGAGGGAGTATCTTGTATCAAACCTCTAACTTGGTGAATAAATACTCGACGGATGATTATATTCCGGCTGCTTTGGGATTGTTTGCTTCTTTAATGTTGTTATTTTGGTATATACTTCAGATCTTTATGAGTAGAGACTAAAAAGAAATCTATAGAATTAAAAAAGCCCTTTCAAAAAGGGCTTTTTTTTATACTTGAATTTGACGGTCAATTTGCTGCTGCAGTGAAATAAAGGTTTCCGTTCGGGAAACTCCCGGGATGGATTGAATTTCTTTATTCAACAAATGCATTAAATGTTCATTGTCCTTACATAATATTTTGATAAAAATACTCCAGTTACCTGTGGTGTAATGACATTCAATAACTTCAGGTACTTTTTTTAATTGTTTCACCGCCTCAGGGTTGTTCATGGCCTTATCTAAATAAACACCAATAAAAGCCATGGTGGTGTAACCTAATACTTTGGGGTTGATAATAAATTTGGATCCTGAAAGCAAACCAGACTTCTCTAATTTTCTCAATCTTTGATGAATAGCAGCGCCAGAAATACCCACTTGTCGAGCTATTTCCAGGATAGGGGTTCTTGCGTCTTCCATAAGGGCGCGCAGGATTTGTTTATCTATTCCATCGATTTCAATATGGTTTTGATTTGTAACTTTCACTATAGTATAATTTTAGGAATGTAAATGTAAGCATTGAGTTTTAAAATGAAAGCTTAAAATCAATGTTTTACAATAATTGTTTAAAAAATGAATGAGATTGGCATCTATCTATCACTAAAGGTTTAAAGGATTATAGCCAAAATAAGGAACTTCATACTCATGGAACCGAATATCAAAGGTTTCTAATTCCTTTAAAATAGGGTCGTATACTTCTTTTGTTATGGGAATTTGAACGCCTGGTGTGGTTATCTTTTTGTTCAAAATGGCGAGTGTAGCAATGGCTACTGGTAAGCCTACCGTTTTAGACATGGCGGTGTAAGTTTGATCTTCACCGGTGGTAACCATGGTGGCGTCTATTTGATGCTTTTTTCCGTTAAGTTCATAGCCAAATTTGTGGTACATGACAATCATATCTTTGTCATCTGGAGCTAAGTCCCAGCTGTCCATTAAAACCTTTTGAAGTATTTGCGCCGGAGTGGCTTCTCTGAGTTCCACTTTTTTGGAATGGCTAAAAATGTCCAGTTCTTCCAATTTATCCCAAACAATATCGTCTTGGTCAATTTTCAATTGATGTCTGAATTTGAGTTCTACAGAATCTGTTGGACTGTATGGCAGAAAGGCATTTACGAAATCTCTATAAGTCATGTTCTCACTATCCTCTATGGTGTAACTATCATCCGTCATACCCAGTTGCACAAACATATTCCAGGCTCTAGAAAAACCAACTCGTCTCATCGTACCACGGTATAAGGTTTTAACTTGATCAAGACCATAGGCCGATTGGTATTTTAGGGAGTCTCTATTGGCATAGGCCTCAAATCTTCCGTAGCCTTCAACATCTAAAAATTCGGTTCTTCTAAATAGACGGTTATAAGGGATGTACTTGTAGGTTCCTTCTTGCAGAAATTTAGCAGCGCCACCTTGACCTGCAACGACCACGTTTCTCGGGTTCCAAGTGAATTTATAGTTCCATAGGTTATTGTCGCTTTCTGGCGCAACCAGCCCCCCAGTGAAGGATTCGAATAAAATCATTTTTCCGCCTTTATCTCGAATGGTATCAATCACTTTCATGGCGCTCATGTGATCAATTCCTGGATCCACACCAATTTCATTCATGAAAACAAGACCCTTATCCTTTGCTGCTTTATCCAGATTTTGCATGTCATCGCTTACATAGGATGCGGTTACCATGTTCTTGTTGAATTTGATACAATCTTTTGCGGCTTCAATGTGAAATCTAGCTGGTAGCATGGAGACCACGATATCTGCATTTTCAATGGCATTTTCACGAACTTGTTTATCAAATACGTCAAAAACAATGGCTTGTCCGTTTTTGTGGTTGTGTACTAATTTTTGGGCATGACTGAAATTTTTGTCGCCAACAATGATGAGTAGATTTTCTTCTTCGGATTTGTCAAGCAGATATTTTATCAAGTAAGACGATGATTTGCCTGAACCAATGACCAATATTTTTCGCATAATTAGTTAAGTTGAGTAATTTTGTGTTCACGAATTTAGTGAATTGAATGAGCAATAAAAACCTAAAATACTTTTTTAGATGAATCAGAAAATTTTAATAACTGGAGCCCTTTTTGGAATCTTAAGTGTGGCTTTAGGTGCTTTTGGTGCCCATGGATTGAAAGCTGTATTAAGTCCCGATCAACTAACTACATTTGAAACAGGTGTGCGCTACCAAATGTATCACGCGATATTGCTTTTATTTGTTGGTGGGACCAATATTTTAGAAGCTAAGACTAAGAAAACCATTTTTATTTTAATCCTTGTCGGCATTATCTTTTTTTCTGGATCTATTTATGGTTTGGCTACAAATGAGATGTCTGCCTTTAATTTCAAAACCATTGCTCTTATCACACCAGTTGGAGGTTCAGCATTAATAGCCGCTTGGGTGGTCATGTTGGTTGGTTTTATAAAAAAGTCACAGGTTTAAATCATTAAAAATAGCTATATAAAAATAAAGTTTTAGCTTTGTACCAACAATTCAAAACAAAAACTCATGGCTAATTACACCCAAACAACGAAAACGATTTCGTTAGAGCCCTATGGCATTAAGAATGCTCAGGTAAATTACCAACTATCTCCAGAAGAACTTCAAGAAGTAACTATTGAAAATGGACAAGGTGTAGAAACTGCAAATGGAACTTTGGCAGTTAACACAGGTGAATTTACGGGAAGGTCTCCCAAAGATCGTTTTATTGTAAAGGATGCTATCACAGAAGACAAGGTTTGGTGGGGAAATATCAATATTCCTTTTGATTCTGATCAATTTCAAAAACTATATGACAAAGTTGTAGATTACCTTTCAGGAAAGGAAATTTTCGTGAGAGATGCCTATGCTTGTGCAGACCCTAACTATAAATTGAACATTCGCGTCATTAATGAATATCCATGGAGCAATATGTTTGCTTATAATATGTTCTTAAGACCTGATGAAACAGAATTAGAAGACTTCTCACCAGAATGGACTGTGGTCAATGCTCCCGGTTTTATGGCTAACCCTGAAGTGGACGGGACACGCCAACACAATTTTGCTATTTTGGATTTTACAAGAAAGATAGCGTTGATTGGAGGAACTGGTTATACTGGGGAAATAAAAAAAGGTATTTTCTCTGCACTTAATTTTATTTTACCTGTTTTCAAAAATACCCTTCCAATGCACTGTAGTGCCAATGTTGGGAAAGATGGTGATACTGCTATTTTCTTTGGTCTATCTGGTACAGGGAAAACTACTTTGTCAACTGACCCGAACAGAAGTTTGATTGGTGATGATGAGCATGGTTGGACTAACGAAAATACCGTATTTAATTTTGAAGGCGGTTGCTATGCTAAAGTTATCAATTTGTCACAGGAAAATGAACCTGAAATCTTTCAAGCGATTAAAAAGGGGGCTATTCTAGAAAATGTTATTTTGGATTCAAATGGTGAAGTTGATTATGAAGACACCTCGATAACTCAGAATACAAGGGTGAGTTATCCTATTTACCACATAGAAAATATTAAAAAGCCGTCTATTGGTGAAAATCCAAAAAATATCTTTTTCCTTACTGCTGATGCCTTTGGAGTTTTACCTCCAATTTCAAAGCTTACTCCGGCTCAGGCTGCTTACCATTTTATTTCGGGATATACCGCTAAAGTGGCGGGTACAGAGGCAGGCGTTGTAGAACCCCAGCCTTCTTTCTCGGCTTGTTTTGGTGCGCCTTTTATGCCATTGCATCCAACAAAGTACGCTGAAATGTTGAGCAAGAAAATGAAGGAAGCTGGTGTTAACGTTTGGTTGGTCAATACTGGTTGGACTGGTGGTCCTTATGGTGTAGGAACCCGAATGAAATTGAAGTATACGAGAGCTATGATCAATGCCGTTTTAAATGGTGATTTGGGATTATACAATTATGACGATTACCATATTCATTCTGTATTTGGGGTGGCACAACCTAGACATTGTCCAGGAGTACCATCTGAAGTTTTAAGTCCAAGAACTACTTGGAATAATGACAAAGCGTATTATACAACAGCTTTTAAACTTTCAAATGCTTTTAGGGAAAATTTCAAAAAATTTGAATCTTTTGCCAGTGAAGAAATCAGACGGGGGGGGCCACAGCGATATAGCTTTTAAGATGCAAATACCTAAAAATCAGATGTTGTTCATCTGATTTTTTTTTGTTTATGTTAAAAAATTGGTAAGTTTAAGAAGACAAACTATTAACCAATTTATCCTATGAAACAAAAACTACTATTATTTATGACTTTATTAAGCTTTGGTTTTTCTGGTGTTTGCCAGTATACGGCTATACCAGATTCTAATTTAGAATTAGCCTTGGCTTTTTTTGACGACATCCCCAATGACAACCAAATACCGACTGCAACGGCTTCGGCCTTTACTGAGGTTTTGAATATTGAGAACTTTGATATTACAGATTTATCAGGTATTGAGGCATTTGATAACATTACGGGTATTATTTTGGGTTATAATGCTAATTTGGAATTTGCTGATTTTTCGGTCTTGCCCCAATTGGAATCTATTTCATGTGAGAGCTGTTCTTCTTTGGAAAGCATTGATGTCGCTGGCTTGTTTGATTTGACAGATTTATACATGCCAGATGCCGCTATAAATAGCCTGGATTTGAGTTCTAATTTTGCGTTGCAAAATTTAAATGTTAGAGCTAATAATTTAATTACCCTTGACTTGAGCTTAAATATCAATTTAGTTACTCTGGATGCTTACAATAATGGTGGCGGATCGAGTTTAATTTTGATAGATTTAAGGAATGGAAACAATGCTAATATCACCTCATTTGATACTGATTTTAATGGAAACTTAAGCTGCTTGTTTGTTGATGACCCTAGTGCTGCATATTTGTCTGGATGGACCATAGATGCACAAACAACTTTAATGAGTGAATCCTCTGAATGCACTCTATCTGTATCAGAGGTAGATAATGAAATAGGATTCCAAGTGTATCCTAATCCGGTTAGTAATAATCTAAATGTTCGTTTAAATGGAAACCAAACTGCTCAACTTGAAATTTATAGTGTTACAGGGAAACTGGTGCATTCTAGTGAATTGTTAGAAGGGAGTAATGCCATAAATATGTCTCATCTTTCAGATGGGATCTACATGGCCAAGTTGTTTGTAGATGACCATATGGAAATTAAGAAGCTGGTCATTCAATAAGGAAAATCATATGTCATAAAAAAAGCGACTACTTTAAGTAGTCGCTTTTTATTTTGAATAAGTCAAAAACTTACTTCTTTTTGTTTACTTCATTAATGTATTTCTCAAGCGCCATTGTCATAGAAGGCGTCTCTGGAGTGGGTGCTTGAATATCAACCCTCAATCCTTTTTCTTCTACTGCTTTAAGAGTGGTATTCCCAAAAACAGCTAAACGCGTGTTATTTTGTTTGAAATCAGGGAAATTGTGAAATAGGGATTCAATTCCTGAAGGACTAAAGAAAACCAGGATATCGTAATAAACATTAGCTAGATCAGATAAATCACTGATCACGGTTCTATAAAAAATAGCTTCTTTCCAATCAATTCCCAAATTGTTTAGAATTTCAGGGACTTCAGGCTTCAATTTGTCGGTGGTAGGAAGTAAGAATTTTTCGTCCTTATATTTTTTGATTAAAGGAGATAATTCAGCAAACGTTCTCTTACCTACATAAATTTTACGTTTTCTGTAAACCACATATTTTTGCAAATAGTAAGCAACAGCCTCAGATTGACAAAAATATTTCATGGTATCAGGAACCTTAAAGCGCATTTCTTCCGCTACTCTGAAGAAATGGTCCACAGCATTTCTACTCGTAAGAATAATAGCCGAATAATTGTTGAGGTCGACCTTTTGATGTCTAATTTCTTTGGCTTCTACACCTTCGACATGAATAAAGGGTCTAAAATCAATTTTAACTTTTTGTTTCTCTTGTAGATCAAAATAGGGCGAATTTTCTATTTTAGGTTCGGGTTGAGACACTAAAATTGTTTTCACTTTCATAGGATAAGTCAGTTTTATGCTTTTGCAGTTTCAATAAACAACTTGTATAAAATCAGATAAGGTCCGATTTCAAGTGCGCAAAGATACAAAATAAAATAAAAGAATTCCTTTTTAATTAAACTTTGATGTGATTTGTAAGAGGTGATTAGGCCTACTAAATTGACTAAAAACAGGAGGGCAATAACAATAAGAATGATGGTTTTATTGGGTGTCAAACTGTATAATAAAACGGCATTTATGGGGACTAATAGAATACCCAAAAAGTTTTTGTAGGAAATTTTTTGAAAAAGGTATTCGTCGATCAGTTTGTCGATGTTGAATATACTTGCCACCAACCTTTCTATAAGCACCTTTACCAAAATAAATACACTGATTGCCAAAATAAGCCTAAGAAGATTATTTGCAGATATTTCAATGGGTTCAAAAACTGTATTAAGTGTGATCCAAATAAAAATAGCTAGGGAGAAAATGAGGTTGACAAATAACAAGCTGTCGAAGTAATCAAAAAACTTTTGATTTTTTTCATAGACCTTGAGGTAAGTTGAGCTTACAAAAATTCCTATAAACTGGTTAAACCTCCTTTCAAAAAACAATTTGGAGGCAGCTACCAAAATAATTCCTGTTACCAGAAGGATGGTAAATAAGTCATGCGTGTCATAATCTCTTAGCATGGTTTAAAATTATTACAAAATTTTGATACCGGTCTTTTTAATTTAAGTAATATTTAAAAAGTCATCAATAATAATTAACTTACATTTGCTGAAAATTCCTTGTCAATGGCGGACGCCTTAGTGATCATACCTACCTTTAACGAAATTGAAAATATTGAAGCCGTTATCCGTGCTGTTTTTTCACAGAATAAGGAGTTTCATATTTTGGTAGTTGATGATAACTCACCTGATATGACTGGTTACAAGGTAAAGGAACTTCAAGAAGAGTTTCATAATCAGCTGTTCTTATTGGAACGGGAAGGTAAAACCGGGTTAGGTACGGCCTATATTGAAGGGTTTAAATGGGCACTCCAGAAGGACTATCATTATATTTTTGAAATGGATGCCGATTTTTCGCATAATCCAAACGATTTGGTGAGGCTCTATGAGGCATGTAGTTCAAAAGGAGCCGATTTGTCCATCGGGTCGCGATATGTAGTTGGTGTAAATGTGGTGAATTGGCCTATGAGTAGAATTCTACTGTCTTATTTTGCCTCCAAGTATGTGCGCTTTGTTACCGGGATGGAAATACACGACACAACTGCTGGGTTTGTTTGTTATAGAAGAGAAGTTTTGGAATCCATAAATTTGGATAAGATAGAATTTGTTGGGTATGCCTTTCAAATTGAGATGAAGTTTAAAACCCATTTATTAGGGTATGAAATTGTTGAGGTTCCTGTTATTTTTACAGATAGAACCAAAGGGAAATCAAAAATGAGTAAAGGAATTATTTCTGAAGCTATTTTTGGGGTAATAAAAATGAAATTAAAAAGTATTTTCAATCATAAAAAAACATGGCAAAGAACACTATTCTTTTAAAGAATGCTCGAATCATAAATGAAGGGAAAATTTTTGATGGTGATATTTTAATTGAGGATGCCTTCATAAAGGAAATAGATAGCAGTATCAGTGCCAAATCTGCACAGGTTAAGGTGATAGATGTGGAAGGTAATTATGTTATGCCCGGGGTTATTGATGACCAAGTCCATTTTAGGGAACCTGGGTTGACCCATAAAGCTACAATAGAAACAGAGTCTAAAGCCGCCATTGCGGGTGGTATTACTTCATTTGTGGAAATGCCTAATACCAATCCACAAACTGTAAATCTTGAGGCGATGGAAGAAAAATTCAGAATTGCCTCAAAAAGTTCTTATGCCAATTACTCTTTTATGTTTGGAGGAACTAACGATAATCTTGATGAAATTTTAAAGGTAGATCCCAAAGATGTAGCTGGATTAAAGTTGTTTTTAGGGTCTTCTACTGGGAATATGTTGGTGGATAATCCTGAGGTTTTAGAAAAAATATTTTCAAGCACCGATATGGTTATTTCTGTGCATTGTGAAGATGAGCAAACCATTAAGAATAATCTTGAAGCTTATCTTAAAGAGTATGGCGATGACATTCCAATGGAGATGCATCCCAAAATCAGGAGTGAGGAAGCTTGTTATTTGTCTTCTTCAAAGGCGATTGAATTGGCGAAGAAAACAGGTGCTAGACTACATGTATTCCATTTGTCAACAGGAAGGGAAACCAAGTTATTCTCAAACAAATTACCTTTAAAGGAGAAAAAAATTACGGCCGAGGTTTGTATTCACCATCTTTGGTTTACTGATGAAGATTATGAAAAGAAAGGGACATTAATTAAATGGAATCCGGCAGTTAAAACCGCAAAGGATAGGGATGAACTTTGGAAGGCATTATTGGATGATCGAATAGATGTTATTGCCACAGATCATGCTCCACATACTTGGGAAGAAAAAAATAATGTATACACCCAAGCACCATCAGGCGGGCCTTTGGTTCAACATGCTTTGGTAGCCATGTTTGAGATGTATCATCGCGGTAAAATATCTCTGGAGAAATTGGTAGAAAAAATGTGTCACAATCCAGCGATTCTGTTTGAAGTTGAAAAAAGAGGGTTTATTAGAGAAGGATACTATGCTGATTTGGTGGTGGTAAATCCTGCCAATCCATGGACCGTCAATAAATCTAATATTTTATACAAATGTGGTTGGTCACCTTTTGAAGGGGTCACTTTTAAGTCCCGTATTACTCATACCTTATTGAATGGTAATGTGGCTTATGAAAGCTCCAAGGTAAATGAAACAAGGTTTGCTAAAAGATTAACATTCAATAGATGAAAAAAGGGGCGCTCTTATTCTTGGTATTAGCAGTTTTTTTGGGTTGTCATGATGTTAAAATGCCTGAAGAACCAGAAAACTTACTGTCAAAGGAGCAAATGGCGCATATACTTTTAGATTTAGCCCTTGTAAATTCTGCCAAAGGAGTTAATAAAAAAATGTTGGAAAACAATGGGATAGTCCCCGATCAATACATTTACAAAAAGTACCAAATAGATAGCCTGCAATTTGTAGAGAATAATAATTACTATGCTTACCGTGTAGATGACTATGATGAAATAATTCAAAAGGTAATGGATAGTTTGGATGTGATCAGGAAGGGGTTGAGTGAAGAGATGAAAAAGGAGGAAGAAAGATTCAGAAGAAAACAGGATACTATAAAGGAAATTAAAACTATCCAGCCTGCTAAATCCGACAGTTTAAATCAGTTACTGGGTAGGGAGCAGATTGATAAAAAGGATGTGTTCAAAACGACTGACTCAATTGTCAATTAAAAACTCATTGCATACCCGTTGAATGGTCTGGTCAATGGGGGTGAATTCATAATTCAATTCCTGGACTATTTTAGAATTACTGTAGAAGCTTGGCGTATTTAAAGTTTTGGCCAGTTGCTTGGTTAGTAGGCGTTCTTTTCCTGTTAATTTCGTTTTTAACCAATCCATTCGCCAGCCAATCTCCAACATCCATTGGGATACCTCTTTAGTTGGTTTTGGTATTTTTAAATAGGTTGAAATTTTGGATAAAATGTCATGAGAGGACAAATGGTGCGCAACTAAAATGTAAGTCTCATTTTGTAGGTTGCTCGACATCAAATGCATCATAATGTTAACCACATCCTGAACGTCTACATAACCAGTGCCTCCTTTGGTGTAATATTTATTTCCTTCAAAGGCTTTTTTGAAAATGATACCACTTCCTTGATCCCAATTTCCGCCGCCAAGAATGACTCCTGGATTTACAATAACTGCGTTTAAACCTTCTTGGGTCCCACGCCATACTTCTATTTCTGCACCATACTTGGTTATAGCATAAACATTGTTATCTGCCTCTGGATTCCAAGCAGTCTCTTCAGTTATTGGAGTGTTATTTGGAGTTTTACCCAAGGTGGCAACAGAGCTCACATAACATATTTTTTTTATGTTATTTGCAATACAGAGGTTAACAATGTTGGCAGTACCTTCTATATTGGTTTTCCGAAGTTGGTGATAACAATCAGGGTCAAAGGAGACCATGGCTGCACAGTGGTAAACATATTCAATATTTTTGAATGCCGCAGAAAGTTTTGGAATATCCAATAGGTCGGCATGAACCCAATCTATTTGGTTCCATAAAAGTTCGAAGTTGGATTCGTAGTAAGAGAACACTTTTTTGGTAACAGAGAGCTTGTTCTCACTTCTGAAAATAGCTCTTACACGTTCCCCCTTTTTTACTAGATGGTAAATTAGATGAGCGCCTACTAACCCTGTTCCGCCAGTTACCAAAATCATGAAACTAAAGTAAAGAATTCTATTGAAAGGCTCAGTAATTCTTGTTGTATTTTTATCTTTGCTCCAATTAAATTTTAAAATTTTATACATGTCAAATTCAATCGTAGAAGAATTACGTTGGCGAGGAATGGTTCATGATATCATGCCTGGAACGGAGGAGCAACTTAATAAGGAAATGACAACAGCTTATATCGGCTTTGATCCAACCTCTGATTCTTTACATATTGGTAGTTTGGTGCCTATTATTTTGTTGGTGCACCTTAAGAATTTTGGACATAGACCTATTGCCTTAGTAGGAGGTGCTACTGGCATGATTGGTGACCCATCTGGGAAGAGTGATGAAAGAAATTTATTGGATGAAGCTACCTTAAACCATAATGTTGAAGGTATTAAAGGCGTGCTCTCTAGGTTTTTGGATTTTGATTCTAAGGATGAAAATGCTCCTGTTTTAGTCAATAACTACGATTGGATGAAGGACTTCTCGTTTATAGATTTTGCTCGGGATGTAGGAAAACGAATCACGGTTAATTATATGATGGCCAAGGATTCTGTTAAAAAACGTTTGTCGGGGGAAGAGGGTAGTGTAGGTATGTCTTTTACGGAATTCACTTATCAACTCATACAAGGTTACGACTTTTATTATTTGCACCAAAACTTCAATTGCTTGCTTCAAATGGGAGGGAGTGATCAATGGGGAAATATAACTACCGGTACCGAGTTGGTGAGAAGAATGAATGTGGGAGAAGAGACAAAGGCATTTGCTATGACCTGTCCGTTGATAACTAAAGCAGATGGCTCTAAATTTGGGAAGAGTGAAGGAGGTAACGTATGGTTGGACCCTGAAAAAACATCCGTTTATAAGTTTTATCAATTTTGGTTGAATACTTCTGATGAAGATGCGGAAAAGTATATCAAGATTTTCACCTTTTTGGATAGAGCTACTATTGCAGGATTGGTTGAAGCCCATCAGGAAGCTCCTCATTATAGAATCTTACAAAAAAGATTGGCAGAGGAAGTGACTACTTTTGTGCATTCCAAAGAAGCCTTTGAAACAGCTGAAAAAGCTTCAAATATTTTGTTCAGTAAATCCTTTAAACAAGATATTCAAACTTTGGATGAAAAGACTTTCTTAGACGTGTTTGAAGGTGTGCCTCAAGCCGAATTACCGATTTCAGATTTTGATGAAGGGGTTGATATGATTGGTGCTTTGGCTGCAAAAACGGAGTTTTTGGCCTCCAATGGTGAAGCTAGAAGATCCTTGAAAGAAAATGCTATTGCTGTCAATAAAGAGAAGGTTAAGGAAGACTATCTGTTGACCCGTGATGACTTGATCAATGATAGGTATGTTATTATAAATAAAGGGAAGAAAAATACTTATATAATTAAGGCGGTTTAATTAAGCCGTATCAATAACTATAAAAGCGCCTGAGTTATAAATCTTCAGGCGCTTTGCTTTCTAACCAACTTAAAAATCAATTTCTTTTCCATGAAAGCATGTTATTAGTCGATTGGAAAATTAATTCCTTACAAGATTAGAAGGTTACATCCCCTAATATCTGAATGATCAAATCGGCCTATAACTTCAAAACTTCCATCTTTATGTGTTTTTCCTAAATCTTGGGTGGCAATAAAGGAGCAAGAGTGATAATTAGCAAGATCAATCACATTGATACCTCCAGTTTTGCCATGGTTTTGAATGGTAAGAGCGTCTTCTGGATCTCTGGTTAGAACTTTCATCCAAGGGGGGCAATTAAAAATTCCATTCCCTTTAGAATATCCTTGGCTTAATAATTCGGTCATGCCATATTCACTATGAATTTCTTTAACGCCAAATCCTTTTTCCAAGATGGCATGTAATTCCTCGCGAATCAATTCTTTGCGACGTCCTTTCATTCCCCCTGTTTCCATGATAATGGTGTTTTGAAGATTGAAGGAGTACTTTTCAACCAAATCTAACAGTGCAAAAGAAACACCTATTAACAATGTTTTTTCTCTTTGGGCATCCAATTGGTTTAAAGTGTGTGCTAATTTTTTTAAATCATCCAAATAGAACCCACTATTCTCCTTTTTGGAGTTTTTAATAAGGTCTTCAACCATGTATATGAGTGAGGAGCCTTCTCGTTCTAAATAGGAAGGTAAGAGAGCAAGAATTGTATAATCTTCAAAATTCCCATAGAAATGCTGAAATCCTTTTCTAAAACTTTCAATGTAGCATGAAATATCAGAAACATAATGCTTGCTGGTAGAAGAGCCTGTAGTGCCGGAGCTTGTAAAGATAATGTCTTTGACTCCCGGAGTGGTAGTTACTTCTCTTGTTTTAAAAAAAGATATAGGTAGAAAAGGAATATCCTCTATGCAGTTCACATCCGCTGGATTCTTATAGAGTAGATCGCAAAATGACCTATAAACTTTATTGTTTTGAAATTGATATTTAAACACTTCCAGAGCCTTTTGCTCAAAGTGGGTAAGGGAATTAATATTAAAAATAGTAGCGGGATCCATGTTCACAAAAGTATTGAAAATAAAAAAGCACTGCCAATAGGCAGTGCTTATAAAAATTAGGTTGTGCTTCTTTTATTTAACTACTAATTTCTTAGTTGTGTTAAACCCGTTTTGAGAAATTCTAATCAAATAAATTCCAGACTTTAAGCTTGAAACATTTAATGTGTTATTAGAAATTTCTTTGTTCAATACATTTTTCCCTAATACGTCAAATACTGAAACAGAAATAGTACCATTACCTTGAGTTTGAATGGTTACCTGGTTTCCTAAAACTGGATTAGGATACATACTTAGAGTACTTAGAGAATTGATTTCGTTTACTGATAATAAATAATCTGCTCCCGTTGGATATACTTGAGGAGTTCCAAAAAATTCACCTGCAAGAGTCATGATATTTACAGGAGTATTAGGAATTAATTCTCCATCCAAGTTATCATTTGGATAATTGGTTCTAAACACAAAAGCAGAAGAAGTGCTATCAGAGATATCATAATTGGTACTCGAAGAAAAAGTAGTTGTGCCATCGCCATCTGCAAAAGTAACACCATTAATCATAACTAATTCTGATTCGTACATGTCTAAATTATTTTCCAAATCAGTCAATGTTACCATTTGAGGAGAGATACTGTTGGCAGAAGAAGTAGCTGCACCTGGATCTTCAGTGGGCACAAATTGAAGTACGTCTGCATAGCTACCCAATTGTCCTGTAAGACCTGTTATACCATCTCCATCCATATAGGCAGTAGTAATAGTTCCTGCATTATCATCAATTAGCATACCAGCAGTCGCATCTTGGATGAAAATTTGGTTTCTATTGTTTCCTGTTACAAAGGTGACAATAACTTCACCAGTCACTTCATAGATTCCACCTTCGGCAGAAGCTCTTAAAGTAGCAAGGTCAGCTACCTCAGTAATAGAAGTCACAGTAAAAGTAACAGAAGCCTCAACTGGTGGGTCTAAAGGAGTATGTGTGTTGTCTACTAACCAAACATCTACTGTATGCTCACCATCAGCAAGTCCAGTTAATGCAATAGGATCTGTGTCATATACCATAACCGTACCACCAGCATCTAAAGAATAATGAATGTGTCCATCCAATCCAGCATTAGTAGCTCCAACTTCAAAATTTTGAACTGATAATTCAACGTCCACATCGGGACCAACAACTGATGCGCCGTTAGTAGGAGATGTAATACTTAATGTCGGGGTTCCTTCAGCTTCTTGAAAGAAGGAGAAATCATCCCAAAATGTGATAGCTCCTGAATATGTTCTAACCTCAAAATAAAATTCGTTAGCTCCTGCAGGGGCAGTTACAGTTGTGGTGTATTGCGTCCATTGGAAGTTGTTATTGTCTAAATATCCGCCTCCTGGTCCTTGTAAAACATCTGCATCCGTAGTGTTGTCATAGGATCCATCTGTTGACCATTTTGACCATAGTCTAGCATCCGATCCATCACCTGTACCGGATTGAACCATATACCAAATACTTAATGTATAGGTTTCTCCAGGAGTAATTCCTGTAATTAATTGGCCCAAATCACTTGTCCCACCAGTGTGCTTTACGGAGTAAGTACCTCCATGCACTTCTGTAGATTCTTGTTCTGCACTTTCAATATGAGTCCATCCTGTTGGAGTTGTGGTATCATCCCAAGACTCAAAGTCCCCGTTAACAAGAACTTCCTGTCCAAACGAAACCGCAGAGGTAATAAGTAGAATTAATAATAAGTAAATTTTTCTCATAGATTATTGATTTAATATGTTGAAAAACAAATATAAAGATTATTATGAGTAAAATCTACCTGAGAAGTAGGTTTATGTCAGTTTTTACGTTAATATAACATAAGGGTTTTAGCGAACTATAAGTTTCCTAGTCACTGTTAGGCTTTCTTCGGAAATTTTCACAATATAGGCACCTGCCTTTAACTTGGAAATATTGAGTTCGTTACCTAATTGCGTGGTGGATAAAATCAATTTTCCTAAAACATTGAAAATTTCAATTTTTTTAACCTTGTTGTTTTTAGAGGAGATATAAACTTTTCCATGACTAGCAGGATTGGGATATAGCGTTAAATTTTCTGCTAGATCCGTATCTTGTTTGGCCGCCATATACTTCTCAGTAGTTTGGGAGAAACCACTTAGAGAAAAGACCACACAAAAGAATGTTATTAGGTAAAACTGCTTCATTGGGAAAAATTATTCAATTAAATGTAATAAAATAATTCAAAAATCAGACCAAAATTATCATAACATTCGTTAAAACGCCCTTTTTCTTTAACTTGTTGTAAGGTATTTGTTACCTAATTGTTATTTGTAATCAAATGATATTAAATTATTTTGATTAATACTATCTTTACTTTTCAAACTAAACGAAACCTTTAAAAATGAAAAAAAAGGACATCAAAATCCTCCTTGTAGATGATGAGCCAGATATTTTGGAAATCATAGGTTATAACTTGACAAGTGAAGGTTATCAAGTAATTACAGCCGAGAATGGAGTTGAAGCTTTGAAAAAAGCTAAAAAGGAGAAGCCGCATCTAATTATCTTGGATGTTATGATGCCTGAAATGGATGGAATTGAGGCTTGTGAGCAAATCAGGAAAGTGCCAGACTTACAGGATACTATTGTTACTTTTTTAACAGCTAGAGGTGAAGATTATTCACAAGTTGCTGGTTTTGATGCGGGTGCTGATGATTACATTACCAAGCCGATTAAGCCAAAAGTTTTGGTAAGTAAGGTGAAGGCTTTGTTAAGACGAATTAAAGAAGATGAAACCCAAGAGTCTACAGTGAAAATTGGAAGCTTGGTAATCAATAGGGACGAGTATAAAATCACGCTTAAGAATGAAGAAATTATACTTCCTAGAAAAGAATTTGAATTACTATCTTTGTTGGCATCAAAGCCAGGTAAAGTTTTCAAGCGAGAGGAAATTTTGGATAAAGTTTGGGGTAATGAAGTTGTTGTTGGTGGGCGTACAATTGATGTACACATCAGAAAGCTTCGTGAAAAAATTGGAGACAAAAGTTTTAAAACCGTAAAAGGCGTTGGGTACAAGTTTGTCGATTGATGCAAAAACTCAAGAAAACATATAAATTTGCGATTAGAACATCGCTGTTTATCACCATAATACTAACACTCCTTTTGAGTGTTTTTTTATATGTAGTGGGTGCCTTAGGTTGGTTTGTGATTCCTTTTGCACTTCTTTCTTATTTGGTTTGTTTTGCAATTATTCAATACCGCGTGGAACGCTTCATATACAGAAGGGTTAAGAAAATTTATGATGATTTGACCCTTTTGGAATCTACGTCCTTGACTAAACAACCCATTACTACGGATATGGCTACTCTGACCAAGGAAATAGACAAATATGCCAAGGATAAAAAGTTGGAAATTGAAACTTTAAAGGTTAGGGAGGAATATCGAAAGGAGTTTCTAGGAAATGTTTCTCATGAGTTAAAGACCCCTTTATTTACTGTCCAGGGCTATATTTTAACCCTCCTCGATGGTGCCATGAAGGATAAAAAAATCCTTAAAAAGTATTTGTCAAGAGCCAACAAGGGGGTAGAAAGACTCATTTATATAGTAAAGGACCTTGATATGATTACCAAATTAGAGGCAGGTGATTTGCGACTTAATATGGAGGTATTTAACATTGTGGAGGTCATCCAAAGCGTTTTTGATATGCTGGAGATGAAGGCGGCCAAAAAAGAGATTACCTTAATGTTTGACTTGAATTATGATGAGCCGGTTTTGGTAAAAGCAGATAAAGAACGAATTCAACAGGTGGTGACCAACCTTATGGTGAACTCCATTAAATACGGAAGGGAAAAGGGTACTACAGAGGTGAGTATAGAGAACCTGATTAAAAATAAAATTATTATAAGGGTAACTGACAATGGAGAAGGTATTGGTGAAGAACATATCTCCAGAATATTTGAGCGATTCTACAGGGTTGATAAAAGCGGGTCAAGAAAAGAGGGAGGTTCTGGTCTTGGACTTTCAATAGTTAAGCACATCATTGAAGCGCATGAAGAGAAAATTTACATTGAAAGTGAGTTGGGGGTAGGGAGTGAATTTTCTTTTAGTTTAGAAAAGGCTGAATAGACTTTCAAAGTTTGTTTCTGTCTCAAAAGAGAGCCCTTTAAAATCCTTAACACGTTCTAGGTCTTTAATTTTGAATTGACTTTGTTTGCATGTAGGAACCAATCCTTGTTTTTGTAATTCTAGAGCTAAATATTCTTGTTCCGTTTGCCCAGGTGTGGGAATGAAAAATGCCTTTTTGCCTAGTTTAGCTAAATCCAATACAGTGGTATAACCAGACCTTGAAACTACTATGGCGCTTTGGTTCAAGGCAGTTTCCAATTCGTTACTGGTCATGAAATTGTAAATGGTAATATTTTCTTTTTTTTCAACCAATTGTTCTGGTTCGATGACGCCCCTCACAAAAAGGACTTTTGCATTGTAATTTGAAAGTTCGGTTAGTAGCTTATCTTGAAGCATTGTGCGTTGAGGTTCTGGACCAGAGAGAAGCACCATCAAGTCATAAATTATTTCCAAGTTTTGCCTGTTAAACCGACTAATAGGACCCAAATATTTAGTAGGAATAATGGGGTGGTCTAAATGCCCTAACTTGCCACTTAAATTCAATTTTCCTGCAGCATCTGGGACCCAGCATTCATCAAATTTTTTAATGACGTTATGATGAAATCTTGTGCTAAACCATGTGGTAGCACCACTTAAAACTTGTAATTGATGCGTGATAAATATGGAAGGAATGTTTTTATGCCTCACTCCAAATCGGTTATCTGAAATGATTCCAACAATATCATAAGTTTTAACCAATTCTTTGACTTTTTGAAGCTCTTCCTTTTGGGTCTTCAATATTCTTGGAGCATCTTTTAAAATCTTATATTTAAAAAATATCCCTTTTTTGGAATAGGTAATGTTATAGGAGGGTAATTCTTCGTGGATTAAGCTGGGGAATTCTTTTTTAAGTAATTCTAATGCGACTCCATCACTAGCAATTATTGGGTCAAACCCTTGGTCAATTAAAGCTTGAATTATCGGAATGCAACGTGTGGAATGACCTAAACCCCAATTAAGAGGGGCTACTAATATGCGTTTTCTCAATTTCATAAAAAAAGCAAATGTAAAGCGGCTATGTTTCCTTAATTTTGCCTAAACATTAAATTTATCCGTGGGAAGTAAAAATAAACTAAAAAGATTTAAGGAGAATGAATCTTTTGATAACGTTATCCAACCTAGTAGGGAGGAATTGGTGAATGGTGATTTTCAATTAAAAGGGCAATGGAATAAAACGTTTTTCAAAAACGACCAGCCTTTAGTTTTGGAATTGGGTTGTGGTAAAGGTGAATACTCTGTAGGTTTAGCAAAGAAATTTCCAGATAGAAATTTTATAGGGATCGATATTAAGGGGGCTAGATTTTGGAGAGGAGCTAAGACGGCTATTGAAGAAGGGATATCGAATGTCAGTTTTTTGAGGATTCAAATAGAATTGATTGAATATGCTTTTGCAGAGAATGAAGTTGACGAAATCTGGATTACTTTCCCAGATCCTCAAATCAAATACAAGCGCACGAAGCATAGAATGACCAATACCCATTTTTTAGAAAAATACAGGAAGGTTTTAAAACCTGATGGTGTTCTTAACTTAAAAACAGATTCTGAGTTTATGCACGGATATACGCTTGGGTTGCTTCATGGCGAAGGCCATGAAATTATTTATGCCAATCATGATGTATATAGACAGCAGGGAAGCCCTGAAGAAGTGACTGGAATCCAAACCTTCTACGAAAGTCAGTATTTGGAACAAAACAAACCAATTACGTATATTAGGTTTAAATTGAGATAGAATTGAATTTAACTTTTGTCTTTTTCCTGGGTTTTGTGGTAACTTTTTTAACCACAATGCCACCAGGACTACTTAATATGACTGCTGCTAAAATCAGCATGCGAGAAGGTCATGTTCGAAGTGTCATGTTTGCATTGGGGGCATGCTTGGTCATAGTATTTCAAGTGCTTCTGGCAACCATATTTGCTCGGTATTTAAGCAACCATCCAGATGTAGTCGATATTCTTCAAAGAGTCGCTTTGGTGATATTTATTTTGGTGAGTATTTACTTCTTTTTTATTGCGAATAAACATGAAAGACCCAAGGCAGATCTTGACAGTAGAAGTAAAACCAGTCGGTTTTTTCAGGGAATGTTTTTGTCGGTTATCAATGTGTTTCCCATTCCATTTCAGGCCTATGTAACCATTTCCTATTCTGATTTTGGTTGGTTGCATTTTGATAAGATAAGTATTTTGTCTTATGTCGCAGGATCGACTTCAGGAGCCTTTGTAGGGTTGTATATCTATTTGTTTTTCTTCGAAAAAATTAAGAGTAAAAAATTCAATAACCAACGAAATATGAACCGTATTATCGGAACTATTACGGCCATCATTTCTTTGATTACTTTAATCAGAATCATTCAAGAATTTTAATGAAACCAGAAACGCTTAATTTTTTTGAAAAGGTTTATGAAGTGACTAGGTTAATTCCTTTCGGTAGGGTAACCAGTTATGGCGCCATTGCATCCTATTTGGGAGCTCCAAGAAGTTCTAGGATGGTTGGTTATGCGATGAATGTGTCGGGTGAAAAGGATGTGCCTGCGCACAGAGTTGTCAATAGAGTAGGCTTGTTGACTGGAAAGCATCATTTTGATGGAACCAATCTCATGCAGCAACTATTGGAAACTGAAGGTGTTCAAGTTGTTGATAATCAGATCCAAGCTTTTGAAAAGGTGTTTTGGGATCCAACAAAGGAGTTGAAATAAAAACAAGCAATCACTCGGGTTAATCAAACCATAAATCATTTCAATAAAACCGCTTCCCTTTCTAAACATTTCGCAGTATATTTGGAGTTTAGAATTATTCTGAATAATAAGTTTGTAACTTACGTTACATGAGTTGTTTAGCTCAGCTAGTAACTTTACGTATTGATTAAAAAATGAAATTGAATAAACAAGATATTCTTGCAGCTTTAGAAACTATATCAGCCCCAGGAGAGGGTCAGAATTTGATAGAAAGTGGTGCCGTTGGTAATGTAGTGACCTTTGGAGATGAAGTCATAGTAGATGTAACTATTAAAAATCCAAGTCTTCAAGCAAAGAAAAAGACCGAGGTTGAAATCATGAAGGTTATCCATGAGAAAGTATATGAAAAGGCAAAAATAAAGGTGAATGTCAAAGTAGATGCCCCAGAAAAACCTAAGAACGAAATTAAAGGAAAGGCGATTCCCGGGATTCAGAACATCATTGCTGTGGCTTCTGGAAAGGGAGGGGTAGGAAAGTCTACAGTGACAGCCAATTTAGCCGCAACCCTGGCTAAAATGGGATTCCAAGTTGGAATTCTAGATGCAGATATTTATGGCCCATCCATTCCCATTATGTATGATGTAGAATTTGAAAAACCATTATCTGTGCAAGTAGATGGAAAGTCCAAAATGAAACCAATAGAGAGTTATGGGGTTAAAATTTTATCAATCGGCTTTTTTACAAAGCCTGATCAGGCTGTAATTTGGCGAGGGCCTATGGCTGCCAAAGCATTAAATCAAATGATTTTTGATGCGGCTTGGGGAACCCTAGATTTCTTATTGATCGATTTACCTCCGGGAACTGGAGATATTCATTTAAGTATTATGCAATCTTTGCCTATTACTGGAGCGGTAGTAGTAAGTACACCTCAACAAGTGGCCTTGGCAGATGCCAGAAAAGGAGTTGCAATGTTCCAACAGGAAAGTATCAATGTACCAGTATTGGGTATCATTGAGAATATGGCCTATTTCACTCCTGAAGAGCTTCCAGATAACAAATACTATATTTTTGGAAAGGAAGGAGCTAGGAATCTTTCAGAGAATCTAGAAGTGCCATTTTTAGGAGAAATTCCATTGGTGCAAAGCATTAGGGAAGCTGGTGATGTGGGAAGACCTGCAGCACTCCAAACGGCTACGCCATTAGAGCAATCCTTTGAGAAAATCACCCAAAATGTGGTGCAAGAAGTTGTTAAAAGAAACGACCAATTGCCGCCAACCGAAGCAATTAAAATTACAACTATGGCTGGTTGCTCAGCCGTTAAGAAATAAGTGATGACAACAGAAGAAATAAAATTGAATGTTGAAAAGGCTTTGGACGAGATTCGTCCATTTCTTCAGAGTGATGGAGGGAATATTTCCTTAATTTCTATTGAAGATGATAAGCTAGTTAAAGTGCAATTGGAAGGTGCATGTATTAATTGTAGTGTCAACCAAATGACGTTAAAATCAGGGGTTGAAATGACTATAAAAAAATATGTTCCTCAAATTGAACAAGTCATAAACATAGAGATTTAACCTAACGGAATTTCTAATGGTATTGGAACAAGTCTCTTCTAACGTTCCTTTACAACAAAAAACAAATTCATGATTAAAACAGATATTTTAATAATTGGCGCTGGACCAACAGGGCTATTTACAGTTTTTGAAGCAGGTTTGTTGAAATTAAAATGTCACCTAATAGATGCCTTACCACAAGCAGGGGGGCAATGCTCGGAAATATATCCTAAAAAACCTATTTATGATATTCCTGCCTATCCAGAAATTTTAGCAGGTGATCTTACTGAAAAACTTTTGGAGCAAGGGAAGCAATTTGAACCTGGTTTCACATTGGGGGAAAGAGCCGAAACCATTGAAAAATTAGAAGATGGCAGTTTTATAGTGACAACCAATAAAGGAACCAAACATCAGGCTCCTGTAGTTGCTATTGCTGGAGGTTTGGGGAGTTTTGAACCCAGGAAACCTTTAATTCATAACATTTCAGACTTTGAAGATAAAGGTGTGGAGTATATGATTAAAGATCCAGAAGTTTATAGAGACAAGCGCGTTGTTATAGCTGGTGGAGGAGATTCAGCATTGGACTGGAGTATTTTCCTAAGTGATGTAGCCAAGGAAGTCACTTTGATACATAGAAGAAATGAGTTCAGAGGGGCTTTGGATTCTGTTGAGAAAGTTCAAGATTTAAAAAACCAAGGTAAAATCAATTTGATTACGCCTGGTGAAGTGACTGGGATTTTAGGTGATCCTATGGATCATTTGAAAGGGGTGGTAGTATCTCAAGCAGATCATATTGAAAAGGAATTTGAAATTGAGTGTGACCATTTTATCCCATTGTTTGGGTTGTCCCCAAAATTAGGACCCATTGCAAATTGGGGGTTGGAGATTGAGAAGAATGCCATAGTGGTTAATAATGCTTTAGATTACCAAACCAATATTACTGGCATTTTTGCCATTGGAGATGTGAATACCTATCCAGGGAAATTAAAGCTCATTTTATGTGGTTTTCATGAAGCAACATTGATGTGTCAAGCTGCATACCAAATCATTAATCCTGGCAAGCGCTATGTTTTAAAATATACTACCGTTAGCGGTGTTGATGGTTTTGATGGAACGAGAAAAGAAGCCCCGAAAGCTGTAGTTAAAGCAATAAACTAATTCATGGAAGGACAAGATATAAAAATCACGATTATAGATAGAGATGGAGTAGCCCATGATGTGGATGCTCCTACAGATATGGCTATGAATTTAATGGAGGTGGTTCGCAGTTATGAATTGGCTCCAGAAGGAACTATTGGCGTTTGTGGTGGTATGGCCATGTGTGCCTCTTGCCAATGTTATGTTTTAAGTGATACCGAACTTCCGGAGATACAGGATGACGAAGAAGCTATGTTAAGTGAAGCCTTTTACGTCAAAGATAACAGTCGCTTGGGTTGTCAAATTCATATTACGCCAGAATTGGATGGTTTAAAAGTAGAATTGGCTCCTGAAAGCTAATTATTCCTCTCTTATGGAATTTTTTCTATAGCCAAAGGCATCAACCTATCCACAAACTGGGAATATGCTTCTCCTGACGGATGCAATCCATCAGAAGCTACCAAACTGGGATTTTCAAGTCCTAGCCTTGTTATATCGGTAATATATAGGAAGTTGACATTGTTGGTTTCTGCAATCGATTGGGCAAAGTCATTGTACTGATCAATCTGTTGTGAAATCAATTCAAAGTCTGGATTGTTCTCACCATATGGAGTGTATGCATAGTCAGGGATAGAAATAACAATGACCCTATTGGGGTCTCCACCTGCAAAACCTTTAGCTAAATCTAATAGTTCTGGGAATTCTTCTTCATAAATGCTAAACGGCTTATGTTGGTATTGATTATTAACCCCTATTAAAAGAGTGACTAAATCATAATCATTAGAAGGGTTTTGAGCGCTAATAGCACCTAGTAAATTGGTGGTGGTCCAACCCGTTTGGGCAATTACTTCTTTGTTATAATCACCACTAATTTCAGAATTTTCTAAACGACTAATAAGTTGTGCTGGAAAGTTACAGGTTCCACATACACTTTGTCCCACCGTGTAACTATCTCCAAGAAACAAGAGTTTATATTCTGGGGTCGTATTCGAATCATCCTCAGAAGTAGTTTCTTCAGAATAATCAACAGGACTATTCGAATTATTGGAAGAATTATTACCGGAAGAGCATCCGAATAGTAAAACGATAAAAATTAAAAAATGAGCTTTCATTGCGAACATATATTTCTACAATTTACGAAAAGAAAGCTCATTCAGTTTTATTATTTGAAAGCATTAAGCCCTGTGATATCCAAACCAGTAATAAGCAGGTGAATATCATGGGTGCCTTCATAAGTAATCACACTTTCCAAATTCATGGAATGACGCATGATGGAATATTCTCCTGTGATTCCCATACCGCCTAACATTTGACGTGCTTCTCTGGCAATATTTATGGCCATATCAACATTATTTCTTTTTGCCATGGATATTTGTGCTGAAGTGGCTTTCCCTTCATTTCTTAAAACGCCAAGTCTCCAAGTTAATAATTGAGCCTTGGTAATTTCAGTAATCATTTCGGCCAATTTCTTTTGTTGCAGCTGAAATTGCCCAATTGGTTTTCCGAATTGTGTTCTTTCTTTGCTATATCTTAAAGCGGTATCATAACAGTCCATGGCAGCTCCTATAGCTCCCCATGCAATTCCATATCTGGCAGAATCTAAACATCCAAGTGGCGCTCCCAATCCAGATTTTTTAGGCAATAAATTTTCTTTAGGAACCTTAACATTGTCAAAGATCAACTCTCCGGTAGCCGAAGCTCGTAAAGACCATTTGTTATGGGTTTCCGGGGTAGAAAAACCTTCCATGCCACGTTCTACAATCAATCCGTGGATACGGCCTTCTTCATCCTTTGCCCAAACAACTGCGATATCCGCAAAGGGGGCGTTACTAATCCACATTTTGGCTCCATTCAATAAGTAATAATCGCCCATATCTTTGAAATTGGTCACCATGCCTCCTGGATTACTTCCATGATCTGGCTCAGTCAATCCAAAACAGCCCATCATTTCTCCAGAGGCTAGCTTTGGAAGGTATTTTTGGCACTGTTCCTCTGAACCGTATTTCCAAATAGGATACATCACCAAACTTGATTGTACAGAAGCTGTACTTCTTACTCCGGAGTCGCCTCGTTCTATTTCCTGCATAATCAATCCGTAGGAAATTTGATCTAGACCTGCACCGCCGTATTCCACAGGAATGTAAGGCCCAAAGGCTCCTATTTCAGCCAAACCATTAATGATTTGATTTGGGAATTCTGCTTTTTGAGCATATTCTTCTATAATGGGAGATACGTTGCGCTTTACCCATTCCCGGGCAGCATCACGTACTAATTTATGTTCTTCTGAAAGTAACTCGTCTAATTGATAGTAATCTGGAGCTTCAAATAAGTCTGGTTTCATGAGTTGTTTTTAGTTTGTCACAAAATTAACGAAATCGTTTTCAAAGGCATAATAAATTGCCTGGTTTTGACGTAAATTACTGGTATAATTTTTTATTTGGTTTGCTACCCATTTCAAAGGTTAAAACACCTCCTTGCATAATTTGGCTATGTTTTATAATAGGTTGAGACAGTTCTTTTCCATTCCAAAGAACGCTTTGAACATATTTGTTTTTCTCTGAAAGTTTTTTCGATTCCACTCGGAAGGTCTTACCATTTTCCAAGTGAAGTACCGCATCCTTTACCAGCGGACTCCCTAAAGCGTAGTCCTCAGTGCCAGGAGCAACAGGGTAGAAACCAAGACTGCTAAAAATATACCAGGCGCTCATTTGACCAAAATCATCATTACCACCTAGGCCATCTACGGTTGGTTTATACATGGTTCTTAAGATCATTTTGATTTTATCATGGGACTTCCAAGGATCTTTTGTCCAATTGTACAAATAGACCACATGATGTGAAGGTTCGTTGCCATGAACATAATTCCCGATAATGCCATCTCTAGAAATGTCCTCGGTTTTCTCAAAGTACTTGTCTGGTAAATCCATTGAGAACAATGAATCTAGTTTTTGGGAGAATTGTTCTTTTCCACCCATCATAGTTACCATGTTTTCGGGATCATGAGGGACATACAGACTATAATTCCAAGAGTTTCCTTCAATAAAACCTTGGCCATGGGTATCTAAGGGGTCAAACTCCTTTTTAAAGGTGCCGTTGGACAATTTAGGTCGCATAAACCCAGTTTTGGAATCAAATACGTTTTGATAGTTTTTGGAACGATTTATAAATTCTGAATATATAGTCTGTTCTCCTAAAGTTTTGGCGGCTTGCGCAATCGCCCAATCATCATAAGCATATTCTAGAGTCTTGGATACAGATGCTCCATTTTTGTCTTCTGGAACAAATCCTTGTTTGATGTAATAATCCAAACCGTCAAAATAGAGGACATTGGCTGTAGCAACACATGCTTGCAGCGCTTGATTGGTGTCAAAGTTAGAGTTTCCTTTGACAATGGCATCGGCAATCACCGAAGCGCTGTGATATCCAATCATACACCAGTTCTCATTGGCATAGTGCGACCAAATGGGAAGCATGTGATGGACACTTTGTTCTTGATGTGCCATCATGGATTGTATCATATCTCCATTTCTTTTGGGTTGGATCAAATTGAAAAAAGGATGAAGTGCTCGGTAAGTGTCCCAAAGTGAAAAGCTCGTATAATTTGTGAAGCCGTTAGCTTTATGGGTGTTCATGTCCAGTCCCTTATAGTTTCCATCTACATCCATGTAAACGGTTGGCCCTAAAAAGGCATGATACATAGCCGTATAAAAATTGGTTTTGTCACTATCATTTAATGAAGTGATTTCTATTTTTTGAAGTTCCTTTTCCCAATTACCCTGAACCTTCTTTTTGGTGCCTTCAAAATCCCAATTTGGAATTTCAGTTTGCATGTTTTTTATAGCACCTTCTGTACTTACTGGTGAAAGGGCTACTTTGATTTGAATGGATTCTTGATCTTGAGTGTCAAAATCGAAATAGGCTTTTATTTGTTTTCCTGCTATTTCTGGAAACTGATGCATCTGGTCAAACTTTCTCCAAAAGCCTTGATAGGTGCTTTTCTCCAGTTTCTGATAGCCATAATTTTTAAAAGGTTTGCTAAAAGCCATAGCAAAATATACCGTTCGGGTTCTCGCCCATCCATTGGTTTGTCGATATCCCGTAATAAGGGTATCGTTTTCAACTCGAAGGAACGTCCAAACATTTTTATCGTCATAATTATAGATGCCCGAAGTCAGGTCAAGGATGATGTGTGCATCTTCCGACTTTGGGAAAGTATATTGATGCATGCCCGTTCTGGTGGTTGCTGTTAGTTCTGCTTTTATGTTGTAATCTTCCAGTAGGACACTGTAGTAACCAGGTTGTGCAATTTCGGTGTCATGGGAGAAAACAGACCGATAACCATTCTCAGGGTGCTCCTCTGTTCCTGAATTTAGTTGAAGTTTTCCAGTAGTAGGCATAATGAGAAGATCACCTAAATCAGAATGGCCGGTGCCACTAAAATGCGTATGGCTAAAACCAACAATTGTTGTATCCTCATATTGATAACCCGCGCAATATTTATAAACGTCAGGATTGTATCTGCCATTGACAGCAAAGGGGATGGTGTCGGTGTCTGGACTTAATTGAACGCTACCAAAAGGTGATGACGCGCCAGGATAGGTATGCCCCATTTTGGCTGTTCCAATCATTGGGTTTGCAAATTGTATGAGTTTGTTTTGCTGAGAAAATATGTTAAACGGGAGAAATAGTAGTGTAGTTATACAAATACTATATAATGAGAGTTTATTCATAATTATTTTTGATTTGATAATGAATATGGAACGTCATTTGGTGTTGTGCCTCTTTCTTTATTAGGTTGAGGTCCCATTTTAATTTCAATAGTGGCGCCTTTCATCAGTTCTGAATGTGATAACCAATTTTTAGTGTATGGCTTACCATTAAATGTCATGCTTTGAATGTATCGATTTTCAGAGTTGTTTTCTTTGGCTTCTATAGTTATGGTGTTGCCATTTTCGAGACTAATCTCAGCTTTTTTAAATAGAGGAGCGCCTAAAATATATTGGTCTGTAGCTGGACAAACTGGGTAAAATCCAAGGGAAGAAAACACATACCATGCTGATGTTTGTCCATTGTCCTCATCACCACAATAACCATCTGGGGTAGGAAGATAGAGCCTGTTCATGGTTTCTCTTATCCAATATTGAGCTTTCCAAGGTGTTCCAGCGTAATTATAGAGGTAAATCATATGCTGTATGGGTTGGTTTCCATGGGCATATTGCCCCATGTTAGCAATTTGCATTTCCCTTATTTCATGGATGGTTCCACCGTAATAGGAATCATCAAAAATGGGTTTCATGGTAAAGACGCTATCCAGTTTTTGGACAAATTTCTCTTTGCCTCCCATGAGCCCAATTAAACCTTCAATATCATGAAAAACAGACCAAGTGTAGTGCCAGCTGTTACCTTCAGTAAAAGCATCTCCCCATTTAAAAGGATTAAAGGGAGCCATAAATTGGCCATTTTTATTTTTCCCTCGCATCAAGCCCGTTTTAGGATCATACAGATTTTTGTAGTTAAGACTTCTCTTTTTGTAAACTTCAATTTCTTCCTTGGGCTTATTGAGTGCCTTGGCAAGTTGGTAAATGGCAAAATCGTCATAAGCATATTCTAAGGTCCTTGCGGCATTTTCATTTATGCCGATATCATATGGAACATATCCTTGCGATTTGTATGCTTCTGCTCCCGCTCTTCCAACGGCTTCCATAGGTCCCTCATTATTGGCGCCATGAATTACTGCTTCATATAAGGTTTCAATGTCATAGGGAAATTGCTCTTTGTTTTTGAGATAGGCATCAGCTACTACCGAAGCTGAATTGTTTCCAACCATAATATTTCTTAGACCCGGACTAGCCCATTCTGGTAACCATCCACTTTCTTTATAGGCGTTGGCCAATCCCTCCTGCATGTGTACATTGAGTTGTGGATACATAAAATTGAGGAATGGAAATAGAGACCGGAAGGTGTCCCAAAAGCCGGTGTCCGTGAACATATACCCTGGAAGAATTTCACCATTGTAAGGACTATAATGAACTATGTTTCCTGTCGCATCCATTTCGTAGAACTTTCTCGGGAATAGTAAGGTGCGATAGAGACAAGAGTAAAATGTTTTGGTTTGTTCAACCGTGCCTCCCGTAACTTTAATTCGGTTCAACTCTTTATTCCAAATGGCTTTGCCCTTTTCCTTTAAAGCATCAAAATTGTTTGGTCCAATCTCCTTCAGATTTTGGAAGGCCTGTTCCTTACTGATAAACGAGGAAGCTATCTTGGCATGAACCTGTTCTCCTTTCTCGGTTTTAAACCCAATGACAGCGCCAACATGGTCATCTGTATTTTCCAAAGTATTCATGAGTGTTTCACCAGAAAAGGTCTGGTTGAAGGTGAAAGGTTTGTCAAATTCAATCACAAAATAATTTTTAAAATTCTCTGGGACACCACCGCTATTCTTGGTGGTATATCCGGTGATTCTTTTGTGATCTGGATCTATTTTTATGTAAGAACCTTTGTCAAAGGCATCAATAACAACAAATGAGCTATCTGTTTTTGGAAATGTAAAACGAAACATGACAGCTCTCTCTGTAGGAGTAAATTCTGTAGTCACATCATGATCTGCCAAATAAACTTGATAGTAATATGGTGTTGCTTTTTCTGCTTTATGTGAGAACCAGCTGGCTCGTTCGTTTTCCGTGAATCGCAAACTTCCGGTAATAGGCATGATAGAAAATTGCCCATAATCATTCATCCAGGGAGAGGGTTGGTGTGTTTGCTTAAAGCCTCTTATTTTGTCGGCATCATAGGTGTAGGCCCAACCATGGCCCATTGGTCCGGTTTGGGGCGTCCAAAAATTCATTCCCCAGGGTAAGGCGATAACGGGATAAGTATTACCATTAGAAAGACTCGGTTTGGAATCTGTTCCCATTAAAGGGTTCACATATTCTACAGGACTATTGATTTGGTTAACAAGTGCCTCCTGTGAATGGGATATCCAGCTAAAAAGGATAAGGAGAACAAAAAGGGTTTGTTTCATAATAGGAAGAAGAAATCTTTAAAGCCTTAAATATACCTATTATATATGTCTTAAGCTCTCGCTACATTTTTAAATAAAAATCTTTTACCAATTCCTTGTA
Source organism: Mangrovimonas sp. ST2L15 (assembly GCF_001280515.1). Classification (GTDB taxonomy): domain Bacteria; phylum Bacteroidota; class Bacteroidia; order Flavobacteriales; family Flavobacteriaceae; genus Mangrovimonas; species Mangrovimonas futianensis. The sequence goes on from NZ_LBIQ01000030.1 coordinate 860,863, forward strand.
GGCATCTGTATATTGATGTCTTTCAGATTCTATGATTAATTCTGAAATTTTAGGATCCTTTTGTTCAAAGCTAAATGCTAGTAGGCTTCGTTTGATTTCTGCTATGCCTGTTCCTTTGACTCGCATAATTTCAAGAGGAAACAATCCAAATTGACTGGCCAATTGGATAAAAGTGGTTTCTTCCTTGTTAGGAATGACCACATTAAAAATTCCGTTCTCTGAAAGAATGAGAGAGGTGCCTTCTATCAAATCCTCAAAAGGTAAGGATGAGGACATTCTTGCTTGATCTCTTTTTGAATTTCCAGAAGAAACTTCTTCGGTATAAAAAGGGGGGTTGGACACAATGATGTCATAGGTTTCTTCTTCCTCAAACATTTCGGCAACAAATTCTGTGAATTCGGCATGATAACAAAATAAGCGGTCGTCCCAAGGAGAGTTTTCAAAATTATCTACAGATTGCTCGTAGGCATCCGGATCAATTTCTAGGGCATCAATAGCTGGTGCGTCGCTTCTTTGGGCAAGCATAAGTGAAATGACTCCCGTTCCCGCTCCAATGTCTAGGATGTTGCGGGGATGGTTGTCAATTTTAGACCAGGCTCCAAGTAGAACGCCATCGGTTCCTATTTTCATGGCGCAGTGTTCTTGGTTGACGGAAAACTGTTTGAATTGGAAGGGTTTCATGATAGGTAAAGGTCAATTAAACCCTCGGGAGTTTCAACAAAAATAGTTCTATTTTCTTTATCTATTTTAGTGATAAATTCATCATTCATCGGAATTAAAATCTCGGTTCCGTCTCGGTCTATTTCAAAAAGAGCTTGAGCCGTCGAATCATTTACACCTTTAATAACGCCAACTTTTCCAAAGTTAATATCCTCGATATCAAAACCAATAATTTCATGGTAGTAGAATTTATCATCTTCCAGTTTTGGCAGAAAAGCTAATGGCAGGTAAAGATCATGTTTTAAGAGAGAGTCGGCATCGGCTTCGTTTTCAACATCCTCAAATTTGATTCTCAATAATTCCGATTTGTGGAATTGGGAGGACTCAATAAAGAAGGGAATCAGCTGGCCTCTTAATTCGATAAAAACAGAATCTAAATTTTCATAGAGTTCTGGTTCATCGGTATCCAATTTGGCGAGTAATTCACCTTTGAAACTGTATTTTTTTACAATTTTACCTAAGTAGAAACATTCTTCCTTTTTCATAGTCTTGGCAATAAAAAACCCCGACAAAACTTGTCGGGGTTAAAAGTATAAAAAATAAATTTTTTATTCCTCTTCGTTAGAAGCTTCAGCTTCTACTTCAGGAGCTTCTTCTGCTACTTCTTCTTCAGGAGTATTAGCAGCGATTCTAGCAGCATTTACTGCTTTTTCAGCTTCTAAGGCAGCAGCCTTGGCATCAGCATCAGCTTGGGCTAAACCATCAGCTTTTGCTTGTACTTTGTTTGCTTTCTCATCTAACCAAGCAGTGAACTTTTGTTCAGCTTGCTCTTCAGTTAAAGCTCCTTTTTTAACACCTCCAGCTAAGTGGTTTTTCAATAAAGCACCTTTGTAAGATAAAATAGCTCTCGCTGTATCTGTAGGTTGCGCTCCATTTTGTAACCATTTTACAGCACCATCAACGTCAAGGTCAATTGTTGCAGGGTTAGTGTTTGGATTGTAAGCACCAATTTTTTCAAGGTATTTACCATCTCTTTTAGCACGCGAATCAGCGGCTACGATCCAGTAAAAAGGTTTCCCCTTTTTACCATGTCTTTGTAATCTAATTTTTACAGGCATAATAATTAAATTTTGAGGTTCGCGACCTCGGTTATTAATGAGGGTGCAAATATACCACAATTTTTTAATTTTCAACTTTTTATTTCTCTGCGATATGAATTAATTATTTTATTCTATTTTTGGGCATATTTGTACCCTTACTATTAAAATCGACTATGAAAAAAATTTATGTATTACTGTTGGCGGTCCTTTCTTTGGTAGGCTGTCAAGATGAAGTAGAATTCAATTCGCCTGCTGTTCAAGGAAGATTTAATGGAGACTATTGGAAAGCTGTTTCCATGACTGGAGATTATGATGAAGCTGGTCGTGTGGTGATTACTGCAAGAAGTAGATATGAAACCTTAACCATTAGAGTGAATGCCCCAAGCCAAGGACAAACTTACCAATTAGGGGGTGAGTCTGGTACAAACTCTCGTATGGCGGCATTAGAGTTATCTGATGGAGACTTATATTCAACCAACTATTTAAACGATGGTGAGAACTTTATGTATCCTCCAGATGGGGAAGTGACCATTACAAGATGGAATCCAGATTTACGTGAAATTTCTGGGGAATTTTGGTTTAATGCTTACAATGAAACTGGAGATGAAACAGTTAATTTCAGTGAAGGGGTGTTTTTTGATATAGTTATGCCTTATGTAGGTGGAGGAGATGATATTATGTCTTGTGATGAGGCAGTTTCTTCGGCAGCTACTGCGCTTCAGGCTTATCAAGCAGCAAGTCCAACAGATGCTAATTATGTTGTAGTATGTAACAATTATAAGGAAGCTTTAATGGACCAGCAAGTTGCTTGTGGTGATGCAACTGGAGTTTTGCAAGGAATTATAGATGGGTTGAATTGTGAGGCTTCTGACCAAGATGGAGATGGTATCGTAGATGTTGATGAGGATACCAATGGTGATGGTGATTTGACAAATGATGATACAGATGGAGACGGTACTCCAGATTATTTGGATACAGATGATGATGGGGACTCCATTTTAACCATGTATGAAATAGAAGATGCTTTAGGTGATCCTTTAGATTCTGATTCGGATGGTATTTTGGATTATTTGGATAATGATGATGACAATGATACGATATTGACTATCGATGAAAATCCAGATCCAAACGGCGATGGAAACCCAGATGATGCTCAAGATGTAGACAGTGATGGTATTCCAGATTATTTGGATGCCAACTAGTATATCTTAAAATACTTTAACAGAAACGCAGCTTTAGGGCTGCGTTTTTTGTTAATTAAACATAACAAATTGGTAAAGTTGTTAAACTAGTTGCTTTCATAGCAATTACATGGTACCTTGATTTAGAGATGTTGAACAATGCGCATCTTTAAATAAGGTCATTGAAAAACTTAAAAATCTAAATATCATGGAATTTGCAAAAGATATGTCGAACAAGTTGAACGAGTTACTTGAAAAGAATTATGATGCCGAGAAAGGTTATTTAAATGCCATGGAACAAGTGGATAATGATCGTTTAAAAATGTTTTTTAAACGTCGAGCATCTGAAAGAAGCATGTTTGCTAAGGAGTTAAGGACTGAAATTCTTCAATACGGAGAGACGCCAGAAAAATCCGGTACGTTTCAAGGGGCATTGCATAGAAATTGGATGAATTTGAAAAATACGTTTTCTCAGAATAGTGAGGAGGCTGTTTTGGAAGAAGCTATCAGAGGAGAGGAAGCCAGTCTTGAAGAATATAATGCCATTTTAAAGGACAGGAACTTACCGCCAAGTATAGATTCCTTGCTAAATAAACATAAGAATGCCATTCAATCGGCCATCAATACCGAAAAGGTGCATGAAGAAAGTATTTCTTAATTTATTAAAATAAAATAAAAAAAAGCGTCGCTGTTTATGCGGCGTTTTTTTGTTTAAAACTATTGAAAAGTTCTTTGATTTTTTCCGATAAAACTCTTTATTTTTAATCACTTTTCTTATTCCAAATTTAAGAGTCACTTTAAAAAAATCAATTGTTGTATGTACCTCATTTTTGATACAGAAACCACAGGTTTACCAAGAAGTTTTCAAGCGCCAATAAGCGATACGGATAATTGGCCTAGGGCCATCCAGATAGCTTGGCAGCTTCATGATGCTATGGGGAATGTTATAGAACATGAAGATTTTTTGATTCAACCAGAAGGATTTAATATTCCTTATGATGCGGAAAAAGTCCACGGAATTTCAACGGCATTGGCTGAAAAACAAGGTGTGCCTTTGACTGAAGTTTTACATAAATTTCATGCCGTATTGCAGAAAGCCAAATTTGTGGTTGGGCAGAATGTGGAGTTTGATGTCAAGGTGATGGGATGTGAATTTTTTCGTGAGGATTTTGAAAATCAATTACAGGAACTACCTATTTTAGATACCTGTACTGAGAAAACGGCAGAGCTGTGTCAAATCCCTGGAGGACGTGGTGGGAGATTTAAACTGCCTACATTGACGGAGCTTCATGAGTTTTTATTCAACGAGCCCTTTGCTGAGGCCCACAACGCCACTGCCGACGTTGAGGCTACAACAAGATGTTTCTTTGAGTTAGTAAGAAGAGAGGAATTTGACAAAAAAGAATTGGATGTAGAATCTGATTATTTTGAGAATTTTTCACAAGCTAACCCTAGGGAAATTCAACTCATAGGTTTAAAGCACATCAATTTAAAAAAGGAGAGTGCCAAAATCTATGAGCGATTAAAAAAGCAGGAAGATTCGATATCGTCGGCTGAAATCAAACAAAACATTCAGGAGCTGGCCGATGTTGATTTTGTGCATTTGCATAACCACTCACAATTCTCCATTTTACAATCGACGATTAGCATTCCAGATTTGGTGGCCTCTGCCGCCAAACATAATATGCCTGCTGTAGCCTTGACAGATCATGCTAATATGATGGGAGCCTTTCATTTTGTGAAGGAAATTGGGAATTACAATCGATCAATAAAGGATAAAATTGAAGCCGCAGAAGAAAATGGAGAGAAAGTTGATGTTAAGCCTATTAAGGGAATTGTAGGATGTGAATTCTTTGTTTGTGAAGATCATACCAATAAAAATGTCAAGGACAATGGATACCAAATTGTTCTTTTGGCAAAAAATAAAAGGGGCTATCACAATTTGGCAAAACTTTCTTCTATAGCATATACAGAGGGGTTTTATTATGTGCCCAGAATCGATAAAAACTTAATAGAAAAGTACAAAGAAGATGTTATTGTGCTTACAGGAAACTTATATGGAGAGGTGCCTAGTAAGGTGCTTAATGTAGGTGAAAAGCAAGCTGAAGAGGCTTTGGTATGGTGGAAAGAAACCTTTGGTGACGACTTGTATATTGAGTTAATGCGTCACAATCAAGAGGATGAAAATAGGGTAAACAAAGTTTTGGTTGAGTTTGCTCAAAAACATGAGGTGAAACTGGTGGCTTCAAATAATACCTATTATGCAGAACAGGAGGATGCCAATGCCCATGATATTTTATTGTGTGTTAAGGACGGTGAGAAACAGGCTACACCTATAGGACGTGGACGAGGATTCCGTTATGGCTTACCTAATCAGGAGTATTACTTTAAATCTTCTGATGAAATGAAAGAGCTCTTTAAAGATTTGCCTGAGGCAATTACCAATATTCAAGAAATTGTAGATAAAATTGAGCCTTTTGAATTGGCTCGGGACGTCTTGCTTCCGAAGTTTAATATTCCTGAGGAGTTTCAAGTAGATGAAGATCAGGTTGATGGAGGAAAACGAGGTGAGAATAAATTCTTAAGGCATCTTACTTATGAGGGAGCTAAAAGGCGTTATGAAGAGATTACCGAATCCATCAAAGAACGACTTGACTTTGAATTGTCCGTTATTGAGAATACGGGATACCCTGGTTATTTCTTGATTGTTGAGGACTTTATTCGTGAGGCCAGAAATATGGGGGTTTCGGTGGGTCCGGGACGTGGTTCTGCTGCAGGTTCGGCTGTGGCTTATTGTCTTGGGATTACCAATATTGATCCTATCAAGTACGACTTACTTTTTGAGAGATTCTTGAATCCAGACCGTGTAAGTATGCCCGATATTGATATTGACTTTGATGATGAAGGTCGGGGACGTGTTATGGATTATGTAATCAATAAATATGGGGCGAACCAGGTGGCACAGATTATTACTTATGGTACCATGGCTGCCAAATCATCTATTCGAGATACAGCGAGGGTTTTGGATTTGCCATTATTTGATGCCGATAGAATTGCCAAGTTGATTCCGAATACCAAATTGGCCAAGATATTTGGTATGGATGAAAAGACCTTGAAAAGCAAATTTCGTTCAGAAGAGGTGGAAAACATCAATCAGTTATTGAATATTGCTGACGGAAGTGATTTGGAGGCTGAAACTGTCAACCAAGCAAGGGTTTTGGAAGGGTCTGTAAGAAATACTGGTATCCATGCCTGTGGCGTGATTATTACCCCTGATGATATTACCAACTTTGTTCCGGTTTCTACAGCTAAAGATTCTGATTTATACGTTACCCAATTTGATAACTCGGTAGTAGAAAGTGCTGGGTTGTTAAAAATGGACTTCTTGGGTTTGAAGACCCTTACATTGATAAAGGACACGGTCAAAATCGTCAAAGCCAAACATGGTATTGAATTGGACCCAGAGAATTTTCCTCTGGACGATCAAAAGACCTATGAGTTGTTCCAACGTGGTGAAACAGTTGGGGTGTTCCAATACGAATCTCCTGGGATGCAAAAACACATGCAGTCCTTAAAGCCTACCGTGTTTGATGACCTTATTGCAATGAATGCCTTGTACCGTCCGGGGCCAATGGAATACATTCCAGACTTTATTGCGCGTAAACATGGAGACCAGGAAATTGTTTACGATTTACCAGCAATGGAGGAATATCTAAAGGAAACCTATGGGATTACGGTATATCAAGAGCAGGTAATGTTACTCTCGCAAAAATTGGCCAACTTCTCCAAGGGTGATGCCGATATGCTCCGTAAGGCGATGGGTAAAAAGATATTTGCTTTATTGGAGAAACTGAAGCCTCAGTTTTTGGATGGCGGAGAGGCTAACGGACATCCGAGGGAGGCGCTGGAGAAAATTTGGAAGGATTGGGAAGCTTTTGCCAGTTATGCATTTAACAAATCGCACTCTACTTGTTATGCTTGGATTGCTTATCAAACAGCCTATTTAAAAGCTCATTACCCAGCCGAATATATGGCGGCGGTACTTTCAAATAACATGAATGACATCAAGCAGGTGACCTTTTTCATGGAAGAGTGTAAGCGTATGAAATTAAACGTGTTGGGGCCTGATGTAAATGAATCGTTCTATAAGTTTTCTGTAAACAAAGATAACGCAGTTAGGTTTGGAATGGGAGCTATTAAGGGTGTAGGTCATGGTGCTGTTAAGACCATTGTGGAGAATAGAAAGGAGAATGGGCCATATAAATCCATCTTTGATTTGGCAAAACGTATAGACTTAAGAGCAGCCAATAAGCGTGCATTCGAGAACTTGGCCTATGCTGGGGGGTTTGATTGTTTTGACGATACGCATAGAGCCCAATACTTTAAAGACGAAGGTGATGGCATTACCTTTTTGGAAAAGGCTATGAAGTATGGAGCCAAACATCAAGAGAACGAAAATTCTGCACAGGTAAGTTTGTTTGGGGATGCTAGTGAAGTGCAAATTGAGGAGCCTAAAGTGCCGCCTTGTGAAGAGTGGGGTACTATGGAAAAGTTGGCGCAAGAAAAGGAGGTAGTGGGTATTTATATTTCTGGACATCCATTGGATGATTTCAAAATAGAGATGAAAACCTTTTGTAATGCTGTGGTGTCCAATTTTAAAAACTTAGAGCCTTTTGTTAATCGGGAAATGGTTTTTGGAGGCGTGGTTACCGATATCCAACACCGTACCAGCAAACAAGGAAAAGGATGGGCCTTGTTTATCATTGAGGATTATGATGATAGTTTTGAGTTTCGGATTTTTGGTGAAGAATATCTAAAATTCAGGCACTTTTTGGTTAAAAATTCCTTTGTGTTTGTTAAAGCCTTTGTAAGAGAAGGTTGGGTCAACAAGAATACAGGTGTTAAAGGTGAGCCTCGATTGCAATTCAATAGTTTTCAATTGTTGCATGATGTCATGGATACCTATGCCAGAAAATTATCTGTACAATTGAATATTTTGGACTTAAAGGATGATCGTATTAAAACCTTACAGAATTTGTTTAAAGAGCATGAAGGTGACAAGGCGTTGACTTTTATCATTTATGATAATGAGGACCAATTAAAATTAACGATGCCAAGTAGAAGACAGAAGGTGAAAATTTCCCAAGAATTGTTAAATCAGTTGACGGAACAAGAGTTATTTTATAAATTGAATTGATTTGTCAAATAACCAACTATGGATAATTCCTATTTTTCAAGTTTTTGGAAAATAAAGACCTTTTTTAAAACCATTGCAAATAACATTGCCTTTATTCCCGGAGTCTTGGGAGTTGCCGGATTTCTGTTAGGTGTTCTTGCAGGTCTTTCCGAAAAATGGGGTATTACTCCCTATTTAATCGAAAAGGCCCCTTTTTTAATAATCAATAATTACGAAACAGCGGCAACACTGTTGAGTTATTTGTCAGCTGGAATAATTTCCATCATGGTGTTTAGTTTTTCCATGGTGATGTTATTGCTTAATCAGGCTTCCAGTAATTTTTCCCCACGCGTTTTGCCAGGATTGATTTCTGTACGAAAGCATCAGTATATTTTAGGTCTTTATTTAGGAACGTTACTTTATAATACCTTTGTAATGGTGGGTATTGAGCCAACAAAAGATCAATACCAATTGCCAGGGTTTTCTATTCTTGTTGGGATTATCTTAACCATCATCTGTCTGTTTTTTTTCATTTATTTTATTGATTCGATTTCTAAATCCATACAGGTTGAAAGTATATTGGACAGTATTTTCAATAAAGCTAGTAAGCGGCTTCAGTTTATCATTGACAACCAAAAGGATGCTGTTTCTTTTCCGGATTCGGAAAACTGGACATCATATTCCGCAAAGACGTTTGGGTACTTTAGAGGATTAAATAGGGAAGGACTTTTGGATATCTGTGAAAAGGAAAATTTTAAACTTGAGTTGTTGCAATATCAAGGTTTTTTTGTCGGAGAAGGAATGCCGCTTTTTAAATCGAGTAAGCCCTTATCTGATGACGAATTAAATAGTGTCTTTGATTTTATTCTTCTTAATAGATCCACTGAAAATGTCAGCGAGAATTATGTGTTGGGATTTAAACAAATTGCTGAGATTGGAGTAAGAGCTATGTCACCAGGAGTTAATGATCCCGGAACAGCAGTGAATACCATAGATTATTTAACCGAACTTTTTGCATTAAAATTACTGGAGGCTGATTGTGATTTTATCTGTAAAGAGGAAGGTAATCCCTGTGTGAAATTAAGAACCTTGTCTTTTTCAGATTTGTTGTCTCAAATCATGATGAGTTATAGGACTTACTGTAAGCAAGACATGACATGTAGTCAAAAATTGGTTGTGATGATGGCTACACTGGTTGCAAATCCAAACACAACTAAAATCCATAAGGACGCCATAAAAGAAGAATTGAATAAATTGATGTATGATGTGGAGGGCCATATAAAAAACGCACAAGATCTGGATCTTTTAAAACAGTTGGCGAATAAGGTATCCTTTGACTAAATATTAGTTTTTTAAAAGATTACCGCATAATCTGCAACAATGTCGGCATAAAAAAAACAAATTGTCAGGCTGTAAGGTTTGGCAGAATTTTTGACTAAGTTTGCATTATTAATAGATGAGTTAAGTAGAACATATTAAATTATATATTATGGCATTAGAAATCACAGATGCAACGTTTGAAGAAACGGTATTAAAAAGCGACAAACCAGTAATGGTTGACTTCTGGGCTGCATGGTGCGGACCTTGTAGAATGGTAGCTCCTATCATAGATGAATTAAGTAAGGAATATGAAGGAAAAGCAGTAATTGGAAAAGTAGATGTTGATGCCAATCAAGAGTTTGCTGCAAAATACGGTGTGAGAAACATTCCAACCGTATTGGTATTCCAAAACGGTGAAGTAGTAGGACGTCAGGTTGGTGTAGCTCCTAAAGGAACCTACAGTGAAGCTATCGATTCGCTTTTGTAAGATAAAAACATAAAGTATTGATAAAAGGTTTGCAGTTACTGCAAACCTTTTTTTATTTTTAGGTAAAATTATTTCATATGAGCAAAACAACTAAGGTCCAAGACCTATTAGACCATAAATTACTAGAGGAACGCAAAGTGTTTCTTTGGGGACAAGTGGACGATGATTCGGCCAAACATGTCATTGATAGATTACTATATTTGGATGCTTTGGAAACCAAAGACATCCATCTCTATATCAACAGTCCGGGAGGCTATGTAACTTCGGGTTTTGCTATGTACGATTGCATTCAATCTTTGAAAAGTGATGTGTCTACAATTTGTACAGGATTGGCAGCTTCAATGGGATCTATTCTTTTGTCTGTGGGGACAAAGGGTAAACGATTTATCCAACCGCATGCCAAAGTGATGATCCATCAACCAAGTGGAGGGGCTAGAGGACCAGCCAGTGATATTGAAATCACGGCACAAGAAATTCTAAAAACGAAAGAATTAAGTGCAAAGATTTTGGCCGATAACTGTGGACAGGATTATGAAAAGGTCTTAAAGGATTTTAATAGAGACCATTGGATGGATGCTGAAGAATCGGTGGCATACGGAATTGTGGATGCTGTAATTTAATCACGTGGATTTAACCAAGGAGCTTAATAAAACAAGTGGATTTACCAATTTAGAACTGTTGGCAAAACAGGTGGTGGAAGGGTTTATTGCGGGGATGCATAAAAGTCCGTTTCATGGTTTTTCAGCAGAATTTGCAGAGCATAAAATTTATAACAGTGGTGAGAGTACCAAACATATTGATTGGAAGCTCTATGCCAAAACGGATAAATTGTACACCAAGCGATATGACGAGGAAACCAATTTGCGGTGTCATTTGATTATTGATAATAGCAGTTCCATGCATTATCCAAACATGAGTTCCTTCTCCATTGATAGGCTTAATAAAATAGGCTTTTCTGCTTTGGCCGCTGCGAGTCTAATGCACATTTTAAAAAAGCAGAGAGATGCTGTAGGATTGAGTATCTATAGTGATGCCTACGATTATTACGCGCCGGAAAAGGGAAGTGATAGACACCATCATATGTTGTTGCATCAATTGACTCAAATGGTGTTAAACAAGCCAGAGAATAAGCAAACGGAAACTTTCACCTATCTACATCAGATTGCTGAAAAAATCCATAGGAGGTCCTTGATTTTCTTCTTTACAGATATGTTCCAAACCGAAACAGATCAGACTAAATTATTTGAAGCCTTAAGGCATTTGAAGTATAATAAGCACGAAGTCGTGTTGTTTCATGTTTTTGACAAGGAAAAGGAATTGGATTTTGATTTTGACAACGCACCCAGACGATTTGTAGATGTTGAGACGGGAGAACATATCAATTTATATGCGGAGAATATTCAGGAAAGCTATCAAAAAGCTGTGAAAGAGTACTTTCAGGCCGTTAAATTAAAGTGTGGGCAATACCAGATAAAGTACGTTGAGGCCAATATAAATGACGCCTTTGACCACATCTTGACGACCTACATGGTAGAGCGGCAAAAATTTATTTAAAAAAAGCAGAAAAAATATTTGACTTTTTAAAAAAGCCACGTATATTTGCATCCGCATTAAAGCAACGGTCTGGTAGTTCAGTTGGTTAGAATATCTGCCTGTCACGCAGGGGGTCGCGGGTTCGAGTCCCGTCCAGACCGCAACAATGCACAAAGCTCCAAGAAATTGGGGCTTTTTTTGTGTTTATAGGTTACTGAAAAGTAGTCCTTTTTCTCCCGTTTTAGGTGTCCTATTAGGTGTCCCAATTTACTTCTTGGTGTCCCTTTATTTTTTGTTAAAATATCTAAATAACAGGTTGTTAGTCGTGGTATTTGTATTTTTAAGTATTAATTTAAAATAAATATCATGGCAAAATTTGAAATTTACAAAGATAACTCTGGTGAGTTTAGATTTAGATTAAAGGCTAGTAATGGACAGAACATATTAGCTAGTGAAGGTTATAGTGCTAAATCTGGATGTAATAATGGGATTGATTCCGTTAAGAAAAATGCTCCAGATGATTCCAAGTACGAAAGACTTGAATCCAAGGGAGGAAGCCCTTATTTTAATTTAAAAGCTGGAAATAACCAGGTTATTGGTACAAGTCAAATGTATTCTTCCGTGAGTGCCATGGAAAACGGAATTGAATCAGTAAAAACAAATGCTCCATCGGCACCAATAGATGATTTATCTTAGAAAGGTTAGAATATCTTTCTTTTATTAATATAAGAGCTACAATCTTGTGGCTCTTTTCCTCTTTTAAAAATAATAAATAAGAAATCTAACTGTTGAAGGCTATTATTAATCCAAATAATTAAAGTGTTCCGTATCCCATTCTGCATTTGCACCAATACATCTTTGATAATAAACTGAAGTCGGATATCCATTTTGGTCATAACTATAGCTAGCATCATAGCAGCTAACATCTCCATTTGGTTCATAATACCTTACTAGATTGTTTACACTGATATAACTAGTGTTTTGGTCAAAAATATTACATGACTCTAAGAAAAATAGCCCATATTTTTTAAATAAAGCAAACATAGGATTAGGGTTATTGTCATAGTCATATGTGTGCCCTTCTGTATCTTCAATCATATTGCCATTAGAATCAAATTGAGCTGCCTCTATGTAAAAGGAATCAAAATTATGAGCATAATTTATTTTGTATGGTCTATTGTTTGAATCATAAGCAAGTGAGATAGTAAATTCTAATTCTAATTCTCCTTCAAAATTAACATCATACCCAATTATCTTAATTAATTCATTATTGCCATTATATGTATGGACATATTTATTCCAAAAAGTTCCTGGTTGGGATATGTCATTTTCCAAATTATCATACCCAGAACCAACAGTTCCCCCTATATAGTGTGTTGATATTTTACCATTTTCACCATATTCAAACTGATGTAGGGTACCAGAACATCCAAAAAATAGAGCTTTAGTCAATTGATTGTTTTGGTAAACCAATGTATCACGATAAAATCCATAAAAATCCTCATGATCTTCAGAGTATGAGCTAGTAATATATTTAAAATTGTATTGTTGGGAAGAATTGTTTTCTTCGTTAGAATTATCTCCGTCTGATGAACAGGATACCAAAGAAAATATATAAATACAGAAAAAATAGAATGAATTGGAACTGATTCGTTTCATTACAAATATAGGATTGATTAAATAATTTCTTAGAGGAGAGATAGCTAAATAACAAAAAATAAATCAATTTAAAAATTATAAGATGAAAATTAATATACTATTCATACCGTACATCGCAAAGTCAAATTCAAAAAAGCGATGCCCAATCAAATGTAGAATAACTTACCTTAAGAAAAGAAAGGAGTTCTCTACAGGAATATTTATAAATCCCAAACAATGGGACAGTAAGCAACAGGTTATCAAACCACCAGAACCTGACAGTGATATCCACAATACACAATTGAGCCTGATTAAGACCAAACTTAGTCGGGCTTTTTTGTTTTTACAGGTGGCTGGTTCAGAATTTTCAGTAGAAGATATCTACAGGCAGTACAAGGGAGTAGCTCCAAAAAATGATATGGGATTGATGCAGGTCTATAATCTACATAGTGACAGAATGAAAAAGTTGGTGGGTATAGAAATTGAAATGGTCACTTATAATAAGTACGTGGAGTCAGGTAACCACCTAAAGGATTTTATCAGGTTCAAATTCAAGCTAAGGGACATCCAAATAAAGACTCTTAAAAGCAGTTTTGTTGACCAATATGAGTATTATCTCAAGACTGAGAAGAAACTCCAGCAAAGCACCATAAACAAGGCTATACAGAGGTTTAGGAGAGTCATTAGATATGCTATTTCTGAAGATTATATAGGCAAAGACCCATTCATATTGTACAAGGCTAAAAGAGTCAAGAAACCTATTGTTTACCTCTCTAAAGAGCAACTGAAAACAATGGAAGAAACAGAGTTTGGAATCAAGCGTATCCAACAAATAAAGGATATGTTTGTTTTCTGCTGTTATACAGGTTTAGGATTTAAGGAAATGAAGAATCTTAGGAAGAAGGATGTCATCAATGAAGACGGTGATTTGTGGCTGCGGATTTATAGAGGCAAGACCAAAAGAGTCTATACGATCCCTTTACTTCCCAAGGCTAGGGTTATTTTAAATATTTATAGTGTGGAAGGAGAAGAATATATTTTTAATAATATATCCAATGTGAAGTTTAATCTCTATTTAAAGGAAATAGCTGATGTAGTAGGGATTGATTTTAACCTGACCCACCACCTTGCCAGAAAGACGTTTGCAACCACTGTATTGCTCTCTAATAAGGTTCCAATGGATGTTGTTAGTAGGCTCTTGGGTCATTCCAAATTGCAGACAACTCAAGACCATTATGGAGAGATTTTAAAGCAGCGGTTGATAGATGAAATGGATAAAATAGGGGGGAGTTGAAAGGCTTCCTCTTTTATTTAAAATTTTAGTCGTTGCCCATTTCCTTTCTTGCCTTTTCAATATCAATACTAGCTTTGTAGCCATGTTTTTCCATCAGGAATAATAGATTACTACCATTCAAAAGGGTTAGTGGTTTGTCCTTTATGAAATTATATGAATCCGAACCATAATCTGTAGTTGTGACCAAAATACCTTTTGAAGCTCCTTCATTTAATACAGTTCCATATAAATCCCTAACGGCAGAAACCCCAACTGTATTGGTATATCTTTTTGCTTGAATTACTATTTTCCCTCCTCTTATGGGGTCTGGGTCAAAGGCTATGGCATCAACTCCACCATCTCTACTTGCTTGAGTAACCTTAACAGAACCACCAGCAGGACTGAATTCCTTTTCAAATACTTCTCTTATTAGATGTTCAAAATCTTTCCAGTGCATGGATGCTAAATTTTGGAAGCTTTCAATTGGGATATTTTCGGGGTCAACAAATCTTGAATCAGTTTCATTGTTAATCATAATAGGTCTGATAGGTGCCAAATCCTTTAAGTTCTGAGCAGATATACCTTTTAAGTTTTTAAAGCATGATTTTGGATTTACTAAAGAGAGATTGATTTTGGAGAATTCATCTATTGTAGTTTGAACAGATAGTATGCAGATAGTATTTCTATTTCCTGTACTAGGATTTATGGCATTTGACCATCCATTTAAAACAATAGAGTCAATCCAGGAATGGATGTCATTTATGTATACTTCATTTATTGAATCAAGAACAATTTTATATATGGTTTCATTAAAAATCTTACTTAGTTCCTTTTCTGTGTATAAAATTGGTTTAAGTTCATTTCTAGTTTTAATAAATCTATGTTCTTTAACCGTGGGGAAATTTTCCAACTCAGGCAAAAGGTAATCCACTAGAATGTAGTTTTCTTTTTCAGAGTATTTGCATCTTACCTTAGGGGTAAATTCAATATTGTAATTTTTACTCTCAAGTAAAATTTTTATAAATAATGAAAAGGACTCATTATTCCCTTCTGTAATAGATTTTTTAATGGTCTCAATAATATTATTATGATTGTTTTTTTGTTGTAAGAAATACTGATGTTTTATGTCCCATATCTCTTTTAACTTGTCAATCTCAAAATGAAGTCTTTTGTACTCTTTATTTCTTTGCTCTTTAAATTCTGAATATCTTAAATTAAGAACTGTATTTTCTTCTTTAATTTTATTGGTAGCGATTTCTTGCAGCCTCCCATTTAGAATATTAAGTTTAGTTTTATTGAAACTGAGTGGAGCCAAATTGTTCAAATCAATTGGTCTTGGTGGATTTAAAGGATGTATTCTTTCTTTGAAATCCTTTAATAATACTTTTGGGTTAGGAAGTTCAAATTTGTCCAAATAAAAAAGGGAATCCCAATCTATAGCTTTGTTGGAGTTAACATTTTCTAAAATATGCTTAATATCTATAAAGTTTGGATTTTGGAAATTTAAATCCTCCATGTCTTTATTGACTTCTTTTGAAATTTTCTCTAATATTTCTTTATAATTATTAGTAAGGAATGTAAACTCCTTTTCTAATAAGGCAGTTTGTTGTTCAGCATATTCCTTTAGTTTTTGTTCCAAAGATTCTAGTGCAATTTCATTCTCCTTTTCATTTATTTTTTTTCTTTTTAGATATCTTATCAGAATGTAAACACTCAAGGTTAATAAAAGTATAGAGCCGATAAGGATGTAATATTCAGAAACAAAATCAAATATAGTTTTGAGAATAAATAATAGTAACCCAATGGCAACTAACAAAACAATTCCAGTATCCTTGCTCCTAGACATATTTACACCTATTTCACTATAATTAACTTTTTACCATTCAACTCTACCTTGTTGGAATAGAACATTCCCTTGTCATCACCAATTTCAGAAAAATCAATATTTCTTTTTTCATATTGTTGTCTAATAGCCCCTAGGTAATTTGCCCTAGCAGAGCCCCACCCATGATTTCCTATTTGGTTATTAAATTTTTCTATGATTTCTTGGTCTGTAAGCTTATCAAACTTATCCATATATTCTTCAAGTAAGCCCATTTATCAACTGTTTTCTAATATTTCAATTTTCTGATTTGTTAAGCCAAACAACTCATAAACCAATTGGTCATTTTTTGTGTCCATTTCATCCATTTTTGATAGTAGCATCCATTCTAAATTTTTTATTTGATTTATTGAGTTCTTTAATAAAATCTACAAATTTCAACTCATGCAGGTTTTGTAATGTATTTGGTAGTTTTTCCATTAAAAATTGGGATTGTAGGTATTTTGAAACTACATAATTTTGAATTAAGGACATAATTAGTTGGTTGGGCAATTTGAAATTATTCATTAATAAATTCAAGGGAGAATTTAAAAATAGTTCAAAAAATCAGAAAATTAAAGAATTTAAGGACAAACTGAGGACCTGAATAGGTCAAAGCAATTGTTATTTTAATGTCTGTTTGGGAGATTTTTTAACTAAATTTAATGCATGTGTTACCATATTTCATTGACCAAAACTAAGGAAGAGATAAAGGAACGTTTTTATGTCTTTCCAGAAGCACTGGATGTCTACAAACCTTTTTTTCATCGCAATGGTTTTGAGAAGGAATATATCTACATTATAAAGGATATTGAGCCCTATAATTTCACTCCAGCCTATTGGGGTATGCTACCTGAGAATTTTGAAATATTCCAAAGGGATGACTTTTTGAGAAAGACCAATACGTTAAATGCAAGAGCAATGCACCTGTTTGAAAGTCCATTGTTCAGAAAGCCATTGGAGTATAATAGATGTCTTATAATAGCTGATGGATTTTTTGAACCACATCAGTTTAATGGAAACAACTATCCCCACTATATAAGATGCAAGGATAGGTCACTTTTTTCTTTTGCAGGAATCTATACTGAATTGGATGATGACATCTACACCGTCTCCCTTATTACCACTGTAGCCAATGATTTCTTTAAGGAAATCCATAACAAGAAAAACAAGCATGGAGAATATAGAATGCCATTGATTTTGGATGAAAAGGATGAAATAGATTGGCTTGATCCTGATTTGCCATTTCAAGAGGTCATGGAACTTCTTTTTTCATTTACAAATAAGGATTTTGAGGCTTATACGGTTTCCAAGGATGTTATGAACAGTAGGGTAATGAGTAATAGGAAAGATGTTTTGGAGCCTGTGGTATACCCAGAATTAAATACGCTATTTTAATTTAAAGGATATTTTCATATTCAGGTACATTGTTTCAGCTTTAGATAAGATTATTTACTTTTATATAAAAAGTAATAGGATGTTTCAAAAGTTGTTCTTAATTGGTTTTATGTTTTTAATGGTTACTGGATTTTCCCAGATACCAACCTATTACCAAGATATTGATTTTACAGAATCTCCCAGTTCCATCAAGACGCAATTATCTGACCTGATAACTACCACACATACCACTGAAATTCCCTATACATCATCTGAGACAGATACTTGGGATGCAGTTAAATTAACTGATGAAGTACCTGAAAATATGAATCAAGTATTTCTGATATATGGTTTTGACAATAATGATGGAGATTTTGAAACGGATTATACAAGGGATAAGGATTTGTCATGCCATACCTCCAATTGTAGTGGTCTTTGGACTAGGGAACATGTATTTGCAAGGTCATTGGCAATACCATCGCTTACAACAGACCAACCAGGTCCAGGAACAGATGTACATAATCTTAGGGCTTGTGACGGTAATATGAACTCTACAAGGAGCAATAGGCTCTTTCAGGATAGTTCTGGGGACTCACACATAACAACCAGTGGTGAATGGTATCCAGGAGATGAATGGAAGGGAGATGTGGCAAGAATAATCATGTATATGTATCTAAGATATCCAACCCAATGCCTACCCAATAATACGGGTTATGGAAACAATATGTACCATCCAGATATGCCTGATGTATTCTTGGATTGGAATGAACAAGACCCTGTGTCAGAAGTGGAACTACAGAGGAATGATGTCCTTGAGGATATGCAGGGAAACAGGAACCCTTTTATAGATAATCCATATTTGGCAACAATGATATGGAATGGTCCTGATGCAGAGGATACTTGGAATTTGATGAGTATTGAGGAAGAGCAAATTGAGAAAATCAAGATATATCCCAATCCTGTTGTGACGAAACTTTACATTTCAAACAATACCAACGCGCAGTTTCAACATTCCATTTACTCACAGTCAGGTAAGAAGATAGCATTGCCACTTCTCAACAATGTAATAAATGTAGAGTCATTAGTGAATGGATTCTATATTTTAAAGCTTTTAAGCGGAGAGAAGGTCATCTATTATAAGTTTATAAAGAACTGAAATGACACTGGAGGACTTCAATAAATTGGATTTTGATTCAAAGCTTTATGAAGTTGTTGATAATGGCGTCTTTGTAGATAACTATGTGACATCAAGAGTTAGAATTAATTGCTACTCACTTCATAAATTTTTTGTAGAACTTGAATATGATGGGGATGAGAACAAAATCAAAGATGTGAGAACTTTTGTGGATGGAAACCAACTAGATAAATACATTAGAAAATAATACTTAAAACAATTATCATGAAAAAGTTTGAATTGTCAATGGTCGCCCTATGGTTTGTTCTAAATTTTTCATATGGACAAAATGGAACATTTACTGAAACATTTAATTCCTATTTTAATGATGGAAATTATAATCAGGCTTTAAGCGTATGTAATGACTATATCAATAGTAACCCTAATGATGAAGAAGCCTATACATTTAGGGCTATGGTATACATTGAATTACACGAGATTAAAAAGGCAATCAAGGATTATGATATAGTTCTTAGTCTAAATCCAAAATACGGATATTACTATTATCAAAGAGGTTATTGGAAATTCTATCTTAAGGATGTAATTGGAGCTATGGAAGATTTTTCAAAGGCGATAGTTTACGGTAAAGACCATTTTGATTATTGTCATTTTATCTACTATAGGGCTGAATGTAAAAAAGCATTAAATGATAAATATGGTATGATTCAAGATTATGGTTTAATGATTGACTATCTATCTGAAATAGGTATAAATAATTATAATGAAAAGGCCATTTTTAAATTTCAATTAGATGCTCTATATAATGCAAGGGCAATAGTTAAATTTGAATTAGAAGACCTTAATGCTGCTATTTTAGATTGGCAAATGGCAAATAAAATCAAAAAATATCACTCATATTATTATAATATTGGAATATCCCAATATAGATTGGGGGATGAAGATTTAGGTTGTTTAAATCTATATAAAGCATTAAATCTTGGAAGTCCCTTGGCTTCTGAGCTTATTGATGAATACTGTAATTAAAATTACCCCCTACAAGACCCAAATAATCCACAAGTCATCCCCCCAGACTTAGTGAATTGGGGATCCCCCCCGTCTAAGTTTAACATATAAAAAATTTAAAAATGGTTACGATTAAAAACTTTAAAGCCATCACAAAAAGTGATGGGGAGAAATTCTTTGCCCTAATTGTAGAGGGTGGCGTACAACCAGTCAAAAGTCAGAACACTGGAAGGATATATTTTACTACACGTTCAGCTACAGTGCCCACCACTTTTGATGAGGCTATCTGCAAACAGGTCATTGGGGAGGCATTCAATGGCGATATAGTAAAGGTGGATTGTGAACCTTACGATTACACCATAGAACAGACAGGAGAGGTCATACAGTTATCCCATAGGTGGGAATACAAGGATGAAGCCTTGGATGTCATGGAGAACATGGTGGTCAAGAAAAACCAAAAAATCAAGTAAAACCTAAAGGACTTCAAAATTGAGGTCCTTTTTTAATTTAAAACATTATGAAATTAACAACCGCAAAAAAACAAAGTATTAAGTTAAAGATAGGTCTTTCAGGAGCCTCTGGTTTTGGAAAAACCTATTCTGCACTATTGCTTGCCCATGGAATGACTGGTGACTGGTCAAAGATTGCCCTGATTGATACAGAGAATGGGAGTTCAAACCTCTACTCCTCATTGGGAGAATTTAACGTTCTGGATCTACAGGAGCCCTATACGCCAGAAAGGTATATAGAAGCAATTAAAACCTGTGAAAACGCCTCTATGGAGGTCATAATCATAGATTCCATATCACATGAATGGAATGGTAAAGGAGGATGTCTTGAAATTCATGAAAAACTAGGTGGTAGGTTCCAGGATTGGGCTAAAGTCAGTCCTAGGCACACGTCTTTTTTAGATGCCATTCTAAAGTCATCTAGCCATATCATAACCACAGTCAGAAGAAAGATAGACTATTCAATGGATGTAGGTTCCAATGGAAAGACAGTAGTTGTAAAACACGGAACCAAGGAGATTACCAGGGAGGGATTTGAATATGAGCTTACGGTCAATTTTGAGCTTATCAATGACAACCATCTAACTAAGGCATCCAAGGATAGGACAGGGCTCTTCATGAACAAAAATGAGTTTGTTATCAATCAATCAACAGGAAAGAAACTCAAATCCTGGTGCGATATGGATCGTGAAATTGAATTAGCTACTAGTGAGATAAACCAATGTCAAACATTAGAAGGATTAAGACATGTCTATGAAAAGTATCCTAACCTAAGAAAAGAACTCTATGATCTGATACTAACCAAGAAGGAATCACTTCAGGCAAAACAATCACTCATTGAAACCGACAAAAAAATAACTTAAATGGAAACAAACATTATAAACCAGAATGACCTGATAATTCAGGACGTGGACGTAGATGTTAGGGCGACCAAACCCTTTATTGAAGCCAATACCAAGCCAGTAAAATTAAAACACCTAAAGGACGATTGTATCATACCCGTATTCTCCAAGGACAATGAGATGACCATATCCCATTATCAGTTTATTGAGGCAGTAAATAATATGGTGCACAATTATTTTCCTGATGAGCAGATCCTGGCGCCAGATATCAGGGTGAGCCATGTTATTAAAGGCAGGGTTCCATCAGCTATAGGCAAGCCAGTTAAGGAGCTTTTGGAGGAAGAGAAGACAATCTATTATGAAAGATGTGCTTTTATAATTCAGGTTCCCTCTATTCAGCTGGAGGTGAATAACAACCATTTGGGATTGACCATTGGTGGGGTACGTGCCTATAACCAGGAAAACCTCTACAGTAAAAAATCCCTGGAACGTTTCAAGGTATTTATAGGGTTCAGGAACAAGGTGTGTACCAATTTATGTGTTTCCACGGATGGAATACTAAATGATGTTAGGGTGGGTTCAGTAACTGATTTATCAGAGCATTTTGGAAACTTACTGCATGACTACAACCAAGAACAGCACCTTAGTACAATTGAGGAATTTGGTGATATCAGTATCACTGAAGAGCAATTCGCACATCTGATAGGTAAACTCCGTATGGCACAATATTTAGGTTCCAACGAGGAAATAATAACACCTATGTTGTTCAATGATTCACAGATAAACAACGTGGTTAAGAACTATTATGTAAACCCTGATTTTGGTGTAGAGGATAACAAATCAATTAGCCTTTGGAAGCTATACAACCTGTTTACTGGTTCCAATAAGTCTTCCTATGTGGATAGTTTTCTTTCAAGGAGTGTATTTGCATTTGAGTTTGTAAAAGAACTGGCAATATCACTGGATCAGGGAAAGCCAAATTGGTATCTGAATAATTAATGATAGTTAAATAGACAGATGATGACTCCTAACCAATGGGCTGATTTTTTAAAATATGCTTCACCCTATAGTATTATGGTACTGACTTGGGACAACCAAATTGTGGAATTGAAATGCCCTTTTATTGTCAAGCTCAAGTACGACCTAGAAAATTTCAAAAGGCAAGAATTAGTAGAAGTTGAACAGGTTAAGCTTTCAACCAATCTTGTGACTGTTTTTATGGTGAGGGGTGAGGCATATTACTATTATCATTTCCATATAGTAATTAAATAAAAGTTGTATACTGTATTTTTTGAAAAACCAAATTTTTGAGACGGCTCAACTTTAAAAAAGCCACTGAAAAAAGAATGCTTAAGCTAGATTTAAAAGCCCCAAATCTACTTTTTTTAAAAAAACGTTTAAAAAAACTTGATATTTGTTAAACAAAATTATATATTTGCAAAATTATTGAAGTTGAGCAAGGACATTCTAATTTCTTTTTATAAAAATATTTACTTCACAGCGGCTTCATTTATAATTCGTTACAATAATAAATGGTCTGACCATACTGACTAGTCAGACTAAATAGAATGTTTCAATAGTTGGAACATAGACATAGACTCTTTTTAATTATTACGAATGGAAAAAGAAAGTAAAGAGACTATGATTAAGGCTGAATCAGCTTGGGATAAAATACAACGTGTACAAGCTGAGCCAGAACCTAAATTTATTTGGGCATCAATCCCACAAGGATCAGTGGGAATGTTTGTAGGAGCACCAAAAACTGGTAAAACAAGATTTGCTGAAAACTTAGCAGTATCACTCGCAGTAGGACGAGAGAAATTTTTTGATATGGAGATGATAGGGGAGCCTCAAAAGGTTCTCTTTATAAATCTTGAAGAGAGTGACAAGATTTACTCAAGGAGATTGGCTAAACTAGTTGATAATCTGAGTGAAGCTGAATTGAAGTTGTTCAAAAATAACTTCTTTATGGAGCCTGATGACTTTCCAGAGTTTTTAAACACTGATGACGATTGGAAAAAACTTGAGAGGTTAGTCCTAGAGGTAGACGCTGATGTTATAGTGGTTGATTCTGTGACCCACATGATGCCTTCTAATGTGGAGGATAGCACTTCTGCCAATAAATTTGTTGAAAAACTAAACCGTTATGTACATTTTTCTGGTAAGACAGTTATTTTAATTCATCATACCACAAAGGGCAATAATGGTCCGCTACAAGTAGACAAAGTTGCGGGGAGTAGGGTTTTGTTGCAGAAGATGCAGTATATCATTGGAATGTCCAAGGTGCCAGGAAATTCAACAAAGAAATATTTGGCCTTTTTAAATAATAAGTTTGTTCCTGTTGATGATACAATGGCAATTGAATACTCAATTGATCCTCATTTTGGATTTAAGAATTTAGGAAGTGCCAACGTTTATGCATTGTGCGGGAATACTGGTGCTACTATTGATCTAAGAGTTGATACTGAAAATAGGGATAAGATTTTAGTATTTATACAGAGTCAGGATAGTCAGGGTAGTCAGACTGTCTCAACCAAATTAATGAAGGAAACTTTTGTGGATACTAAAATTATGTCTAAGGACACTTTACATTCAAGCATTAGAAAATTGCTTAACGAAGAGCTTATTGAAAAATGCGGGAAGGGTTTGTATAGGTTAACTTTAAAGGTAGCTGATTAAAACCATAAATTTTAAGGGTTAAGGAGTCTCAGGGCTCCTTAACCATTAATTATGAAAAAGTATTATATATATAGAGCAACAAATACTCTAACTAATGAATCTTATGTGGGAGTGACGAGAAATGGTATAGAAAAGAGGAAAAGAAACCATATACAAAAAGCAAATAATGGTACAGGTCATCAATTTCAAGAGGCCATAGCGACCTACGGCCCAGATGCCTTTGATTGGGAGCAGATAGATACTGCTAGTAGCCCAAATGAACTAGCGATAAAGGAAAGACAATACATATCAAAATATGATTCCAAGGAAAACGGATATAACTCAGATTATGGAGGGGGAATTAAGAAAAAGGTTTACCAATATGACCTTAAGACGGGGAAATTGGTGAATACATTTGATAGCCTTTCTGATGCGGCTTCATCCTTCGTTGGGGTCACAAATAAGCAACTCTCTAGAGCTTGTTTAAGCGTGTCTAACTTGTGTAAAGGATACTATTGGAGCTACAGGCTACAAGAACCATTTAAACCTGGTCTAGATGACCGTAAGAAGGAAGTTTATAAATTGGATTCAGCAGGTAGTATTGTTGCCAAGTATACCTCTATTTCTTTAGCTTCAATTGAAACTGGAATAAATAAATCCAGTATAGCAAAAGTCTGTAGAGGTGAGAGGAATCAAGCTGGTGGATTTAGGTGGAGATATGTTTAAAATATAACTTGATTTAAAAGAAAGGGCATCATTAAGGTGTCCTTTTCTTATTGGCAGCTATAAGAGTGTTGGTATTTAATGACTTAATGATTTTGTTTAGGGTCTAGTTAAGACCTTTTTCTTATTTGGTAAACCTTAAAAATGACTATCTTTTATTTTTGTGAATAAAATTAATGTGGTATTTTTCTTAACTTTTAATATTTACCTTTTGGAATGATAAAGATAGTTCGCAAAAACACTAAAGAAGTAGATACAATTGTAATATTTATTCATGGATTTATTGGTGGCGAAGGAACTTGGGTTAGTGGAGATGGAACAATGCCATTCATAGATTCTATATTTAATGATGATTTGGTAAATAAGGTTGATATAGGTTTGTTTTTATATCATTCTAAACTAATGGAGTTATTTCCTAAAATCAAAACTCTTCAAAAGTTTTTAGGTAAGAAGAAGGTTACGATTAATTTACCTATTGATAATTTAGCTGATTTACTTTTAACTCAAGTGAAGTACATTTGCTCTGGTTATGAGAATATTATTCTTGTGGGTCATAGTATGGGAGGATTGGTAGGAAAGAAGTATATATTAAAAGACATTAAGAGAAATTCAATATCAAAGGTTAAGCTTTATATATCATTAGCTACTCCTCACTCTGGTTCTGATCTAGCAACTTACGGAAAAAGAATTATAGAAAATTGCCAAGTTAGTGACCTTGCCCCTTTAAGTGAAAATATAACCAAATTAAACGCTGAATGGGTTCAGTGTAAAGTACTGCCAAAAAGATTTTATGCTCAAGGTTTAAGTGACAAGGTAGTTCCGCCAATTTCTGGAATTTCACTAGATAGGGATGAATTAGAACCTATTTATTCAGATGATGATCATTTTAGTATAATTAAACCCGATGATGGAAGTGATGTTATAGTGCATGCATTAAGAACAGAAATAACTGAGTTTTTAACGCAAAAGGAAATCCAAGAAATTGAGAATAAGGAAAAATTTATAGATGAAGGTCAATATGATGATGAAATTTTTGTTTTAAAGTTATTATTGGCAGATGTGCATGCAACTTTGGTAGATAGCTCTAAAGAAGCTTTTTATAGTGCTGAATTTACAATTAGAAAATTAAATAGGCTTGGAGTAGAGATTTCTGAGTTAGAAAGTCTTTATCAGAAGGTTAAAGAACTTTTTATTTTGGAATTTGGTGATCTGTTAAATGGGACAATTTCTAATTCTAGCGCACTTGTAACTGCAATTCATAAAAGGATAGTAAAAGAAGATAAGAATCATTTGAAGTCACTTTATCCCTCACTTCAATCCTTCCAAAAATTTGGAATGCTACATCAACTGACCTCAATGGATGATAGTTTATGGTGGGCGAGGGAAAATAACATTTCAACATTGGAAGAATTTAAAAAAGAATATAAAAAGAAAACAAAGTAGTGAAATTACCAATTTTTATTCCAGATTCTGAAGTTCATTTGAAATTAGGGAAAATGTTATTGCTTTTAAGTGTATTGTCTACCAATAAAAAAAAGGAGCCAATTCTTACCTTAGAGAAGATTTCAATTTTTGAATTTTTAACAAAGCACCCTATGCTTCTAAATAGGATTCTCTATTATAAAAACAAAGAATTAATTGACCTAAATAATTCTGAGAAATTTTCAATTGAAGCGTTGTTTCCTAATAGAGGAGAGTTATTTAACCTTTCAAAAAATAAGGTTTTATTAAATCTATTAGTTGGCTATAAGTTTGTTGAAATTAAAATAAAAAAGGATTTTGAAATAAACTATTACATCACTGATATAGGATTAGAATTAGCGGATAGTTTGGATGCAATTTACTTTAAAAGATTAAGGCGTATATATCATAAGATTGTTCCTATAAGTTCTTTGAGCTACTCAAATATTAATAAACTAATTGAACCGTACCTAAACTATGGCATTGAAAATTAAGACCCCCAAACTTATTGTAAACAAACTTATACTTGTTGGGCATAGGAAAAATTATATAGTTCCTTTTAAAAAGGGGTTTAATTTAATTTATGGTGATTCTGATACAGGTAAATCAAGTATATTAAATTTAATAAATTATTGTCTTGGTTCAAGCTCAGTTGATTTATATGACGAAATTGAGATCGCTGGGAATTATTGTTTATTAGAAGTTTTTTTAGTAGGAGAAATATATACTATAAAGAGAAATATATTTAATTCTCAAGAGGATATAGAAGTTTTTAGATGTTATCATAATGAGATTGAAGACTATTTTCCAAAGTATTATTCACCAAATTTTAATAAAGTAAGTGAGGATGGTTTTTTCTCGGATTTTTTATTGTCTTCTTTAAATATACCAATAACTAAAATAAAGCAGTCTCCTTCTAAAGAGGACTCAAAAATGGTGTCCTTAAGCTTTAGAGATATTTTTAAGTTTAATTATTTGAACCAAGATAAAGTTGGTAGTAAAAAATTACTAGGTGAAAATTACGCTTATTTGGCAAAATTGAAAGAGACTTTTAAGTTGATGTTTAATGCCTTAGACTCTCAAATTTTACATTTAGAAGGGTCAATTTCCGAACTATCAAAAGAATATAATGAATTAAATAAAAAGAATAAATCTATATCAGGATTTTTAAGGGAAACTCAAATAGATTCCTTAAAAGCATTAGAGGAAAGAAAATCGGATTTAGAATCTCAGCTATTAGTATTGATTGATTTACTAGAAGATATAGATTCAAAAATAGTTGCGGACAGTAAAGAGCTTAATTATTTGAGAGAGGAAATTACAATTTTAGAAAAGAAATTGATTGACTCGTCAAATATAAGAGCTATAAAACACCAATTAGTTAAGCAAAATGTTGTTTTAAGGAATGAATATGCAAATGATATTAGAAAGATTATAGCTACTATAGAAGTCCTCAATAAATTCCCTAAAATAAAAGATAGGGATACCAGTTGTCCTGTATGTGACCAGAGTATTAAACTGAGCACCCTCAAGGATCAATTTGCTAATACAGATTCAGAATCTATTAAGGCAGAATTAAATGGGCTAAGGCGCAGAGCAAAGGAATTGGTTAAAATACATGATAATTTAAGGGAGGAGATATCAGAGTATGATACTAAAATTAACTTGGATACAGAAAAGTTAGAAGATTTGAGGTTCCAATTTGATAATCAAACTAAAAAAATTGTTACCCCATATGTCAACCAAAGAGATAATCTGGCTATTAAAATAGGGAGTTTAAGAAGTGATTTAAAAAATCTCCATCATCTATATAAAATACGGAAGCAACAAAATATAATTGAATCAGAAATTCTAGATTTAGAAAATAGAATAGGTGCATTTAGGGATGATTTAAAAGTTCTTAAGGAATCTGCTCCAAGCTTGGATAGGGTGTTCCTCAAATTAGGAAATAGCATAGAAGATTTTTTAAGGTATGTTGGAGTTAAAAATGTCAATAATATTTCAATATCTAAGAAAACGTATCTTCCAATTATAAGAAACAGAGATTATGAGAAAATCACATCAGGCGGGGTAAGAACATTAAGCTCAGTAGGCTTCTATTTAGCTATCCTTGAATATGCGATAAATAATGCTATTAATTATCCTTCATTTCTAATGGTTGATACTATTGCAAAATATATTGGAAAAACTAATGAAGCTGATTTAAAGAATACAAATTTAGAAGAGGACCTAAAGGAAGGAATGAAAGATGGGACTAAGTATGAAAATATCTATAATTATTTGATGGGGATTCATGATAAATCATCTGGAAGCTTTCAAGTTATAGTTGTGGATAATGATATTCCTAATACCTTGGAAAAAAAATTAACACCATTTATAGCTAAACATTATACTGCAAATCCTAGTAAAATAGGAGATGAAGTTGGATTTATTGATGATGTCTATAAGTCTGAATCATCTGAAATCCAAAGAAATATGATTGAAGAGGATGGGTATGATGTAGATAAAGATGAGGATGATGAATTTCCATTCTAATATTGATTACTTATTCCTTGTTTATTAAATATGAGTCCCGTCCAGACCGCAAAAATGCACAAAGCTCCAAGAAATTGGGGCTTTTTTTGTGTTTATAAGTTACTGAAGAGAAGCCTATCCTAGGCCATTTGAGTAGATTCTAAACCCACGGTTGAATGTCGAAAGAGATAAATTTGAAGGAACTATGACTTACCCTTTAAGTTGTCTTAAAATATCCAATAGGTACTTTTAATTGGGTAATAGTCCTATCTGTTTTAAAATAATAAATTCTCCAGCAATAATGACGAAACAAAGGAATAAGAAGAGCTTTAATTTTGTTTCTGATGCTTTATCCCGCCAAAACTCTCCATCAAAAAAGGAGAGTAGGTCAGGTTTAAATGAATACCAAACAGATTCGTTAAAGGAGTCCTTCTCTTTAAAGAACAACCTAAATAGTTTGGCAAAAAGAAATATATCCAAAATAAGGAATCCAACTATGGTAAGGATGAGTAGTATAATCATTTGGTTTTAGTAAGGGAATTTTAAAATAAAATTGATTGCTTAAAACATAGGTCTATTTACAATAATTAATGTTACAGATTACATTTGCATTTATACTCATTATAAAATAAAAAATAAGATGGGTATAGTTTTTATAAGCTGAAAATTGGTGTACTATCAAGACCGCAAAAATGCACAAAGCTCTAAGGGAATAGGAACTTTTAATCTTTTTTTAGAGGAATTTTCCCTAGAATCTCACATCTGCAATGGACTTGTTTTTGTCAAATTCAGCTTTGGCAAAGGGACAAAGAGGTAAGATTTTTACGTTCTGTTTTCGAGCCATTTCGACTGCCTCCAAAATCATTTTCTTTCCAAAACCTTTTCCAGAAAATCCCGGTTCGATGCCTGTGTGGTCAATAATGAATTTGTTAGAACCTGCCCATGTATAGGTCATTTCTCCAGCAAAAACACCATCTTCATAAATCACAAACCTTCCTTTGCTGCCTGTTTCCTCTCTTTCAATGCTTACCATATAATTTTTATTTTTTAATGCTTAAAGCGCCTGAAGGACATTTAGCCACTTGATTTATGAGCTCCTCGCTTGAGGCATTTTCAGGTTTTACCCACGGTTTTTCTTGTGGGTTGTAAACTTTGGGTAGTGTTTTTACACAAATTCCAGAATGGATACATTTTTCTGGTTTCCAAAGTATGGTAACCTCTCCGTTGCTGTATTCTTTTGTAGTCATAACTAGTTATTTTAATTTTTTTTCAATCCTACTATCAGAGGGTCAGCCAAATGAGGGCGACCAAGGCATAACGTATGATACCTAAATTAGAAAATTTAATGGAACTGTTGGTAACTATAATCATGAAACATTGAAATTGTTTTCTCGATACCTTAAAATAAAATTGCCATAGTAGAAATATGGGTTGAGGCGTTGATAGGATTGTATTTATTTCATGAATTTTCTGTTTATGGGAAAAAGGGATTATATCAATGGGTTTGATGAAACATTTTTTAGTTATATCTTGGACTGATTTTCCTGTTTTTTTTAATATCAATTTCGGAAATGTCTGATGGCTCAAATTATATCTAATGAATTTTATATCCTCTAGTGGCTTCAACATTAAAAGGAAGCGATTTATATTTTTTTTGTTTTCAGGACCATTTTTTGTTTTTCAAATATATTCTCAAACGCTTGATTCGTTGTTAGTATCTCTTGAAAGCACAATGTCTAAGAGATCTATATATGATGGGGAAAAGGAAACAAGAATTAATAATCTTAAGGATTTACTAAGTGATAAAAGTAATTCGCCGGAGAATAATTATTATCTGGTTAAAAAAATTATTGATGAGTACGCTTACTATAGTTTTGATTCGACCCTCTTTTACATCGAAAAAAACTTAAAATTAGCTGCTCAAATCCAGAATGAGCATTTTCTGAATGAGGGAAGATTGAAACTTTCCGGTTTATTGATATCTACTGGGCGGTATAAGGAAGCTGTAGATTTATTGACTCTTATTGATAAAGAAACACTGTCGGCAGATCTTATAAAAGACTACTATGAGAATCATATGGAAGTATATTCTCGATTGGATTTCTATACCCCTATTAAAAGGAATAAAGCCAAGTATCTACATTTATATGAAGCTTACAGGGATTCTTTACTATCTAAAATTGATGAAAGAAGTGACATGTTTTTGGGTATTCAGGAAAAGAAGCTTAGGGATGAAGGAAAGTTTGATGAAGCTCTTGATATCAACTTCAAAAGGGAGAAAATGGTTTCAACCGAGTCAAGGGCATTTGCTATTATTTCTTTTGAAAGAGCCATCCTATATGCCATTACTGGGGACATTGAGAATGAGAAAAAGTGTCTTATCAAATCAGCTATAGCCGATATTAAATCTTCTATTAAGGATAATGCATCCTTGACTCTTTTGGCTACCATTTATTTTCGGGAAAACGAGATTGAAAGAGCGCACAATTATATTAATTTTTCCTTTGAAGACGCTGAGGTTTATAATTCACAATTTCGGTTTGTT
Organism: Mangrovimonas sp. ST2L15; assembly: GCF_001280515.1. Taxonomy (GTDB): domain Bacteria; phylum Bacteroidota; class Bacteroidia; order Flavobacteriales; family Flavobacteriaceae; genus Mangrovimonas; species Mangrovimonas futianensis. The sequence continues at coordinate 891,858 of NZ_LBIQ01000030.1, forward strand.
AATATCTCAAATATCTTGCCTTTAATCTCTAAATCTTATGAACAAAACAGTATGGAGCAAAAATCCAAGCTCACAATCATGTTAATATTTATAAGTGTTTTGGCGGTGGTCTTATTGGGAGCGCTATTCTATATTTTTAAACAAGTGAAGAAGCTTTCCGCGGCACGAAACAAACTAAAATTGGTTAACCGAAATCTAAAGGACCTAAACAACCAATTAAGTATATCCAATGATGATCTGAATAGGTTGTATACAGAACTTTCAGAGGCGAATAGAATTAAGGAGCACTACATCGGTACCTTTTTAAATCTTTATTCTGATTATTTGGAAAAATTGGATATGTATAGGAAAATGGTTAGAAAATATATCTCTACCAATAAATTTAAAGCTTTATTGGACATGACTAAATCCAAACAGCTTATTGATTCTGAAATGGAAGTCTTTTTCAAAAATTTTGATGAATCCTTTCTCCATATATATCCCAGTTTTATTAAACAGGTGAATGAATTTATGCAACCAGAGTTTCGGTTTGATGAAAAAACAGAAGGAAGGTTGAACACGGAGTTGCGTATTTTAGCATTGATAAGATTGGGTATTCAAAGTAGTTCTCAAATAGCAAAAATCCTTAGGTACTCAGTCAATACCATCTATAATTACCGTGTAAAGGTCAAGAATAACTCTAAAAATCGGGATGAATTTGAGGATTTAATCAAAAAAATTCACTAAAAATTTAATTTGTTGATTTTTTGCTTTCTTATTTTGATAAATTATCAAATAAGTAGTTCCTTAAATCTATTTTTTATTTAAATCATATCCACTTTTTTTATTTTACAAAAATTTATAATGATCATGTTATAAGGGTGTTATAAATTTTAATAGTTTATTTCGTCCACTTCTTTTGTACTTCATGTTTGATGCCGGTTGTAGTTCGATGTTCTTTGTTATAGTTGTTAAATATTTCTAAAAATTAGTATGGAAAGGTTGGCAATCGAACAAATCATTCAAACTATTAACTAACATTTATTAACATTAAAATGAGAATCAAGCATGTTAATTTTAATGGCTTAACTGTAATCATTTTTTTCTTATTTACAGTTTTGTCTTTTGCCCAAAACGGAACAATCACAGGGCATGTTTATGATGATTCTGGGATGCCAATACCAGGAGCTTCAGTAATTGTAAAAAATACTACTAACGGAACCGCTGCAGATTTTGATGGTCAATATACCATTGAAGCGCCCTCAGATGCTGTTCTAGTTTTTAGTTCTATTGGATTTAAAGCCAAGGAAGAACTCGTTAATGGCCGAGAGGTTATTGATGTGGTGCTAGAAACAGATGTTGCTTCTTTAGATGAGGTAGTGGTAGTAGGTTACGGAACCCAAAAGAAAAGTAGCGTTACAGGCGCAATCACAGGTGTTAAGGCTTCAGAATTAGAAGATCTGCCAGTGACTAGAATCGAACAATCTTTACAAGGGCGTACTTCAGGGGTTACAATAGCCGCAAACTCCGGACAACCTGGGTCTTCTTCAACTATTAGAATTAGAGGGATAACCACCTTGAACAATAATGAACCATTATGGGTTGTTGACGGAGTTATTGTGGACGCGGGAGGAATTGGTTATTTAAACCAGTCCGATATCGAGTCTATAGAGGTTTTAAAAGATGCTGCCGCCGCCGCGATTTATGGATCCCGTGCTGCTGCCGGAGTTATTCTGGTAACAACCAAGAAAGGAAAATCAGGAAAATTGACCTTGAACTATAGCGGTTATACGGGTCTATCAGGTCCTGCTAGAAAATTGGATTTATTAAATGCTACTGAATATGCGACTTTAATGAATGAGCGCTATGCAAATGGCTATAACCCAGGAAGTGGTGACTATCAGCTTCCATTTTCCAATCCTGAAAGCCTTGGTGAGGGGACAGATTGGCAAGATTTAATCTTTGATAATAGCGCTTTACGTCAAAACCATGAAATTAGCATAAGTGGAGGTACGGAAAGTTCTACATTTTATGCCTCATTCGGTTACTTAGATCAAGATGGTTTAGTCGCATCTGATATTTCCCATTACACCAGAAAGAATTTCAGATTGAATTCTGATCACAAGATTGGTTCCTTTTTAAAAATTGGTCAAACCTTCGGATATTCGAATGAAAAAAATCAAGGAATTGACACCAACAATTATTATGGGGGACCGCTAGCTTCTGCTATTAATTTAGATCCACTTACTCCTGAAATTGAAACGGATCCAACAGCTCTTAGCCAAGTGCCTTATATCAATGACGAAGGAGAACTAAGATCTGATTTAGTATATGCTCCTAATGGATATCCATATGGTATTTCAAATTATGTGGGACAGGAAATGACAAACCCAATGGCTTTCATCAAAACAAAAGAAGGGAACCACAGTTGGTCTGATAATTTTGTGGGAAATGCCTATGTTGAGGTCGAGCCAATCAAAGGCCTTAAAGTGAAGAGTACATTTGGAGGTAAATTAGCCTATTGGGGCGGTCGATATTTCAACCCTAAAGTGTACTTGAATTCCTCCTTTTTGGTTTCTCAAAATAGCTTAAGCAAAAACAATAATAGAGGTTTTGGGTGGAATATCGAAAACACCATAAACTATAGTAAGGAAATTAAAGATCACAGCTTTAATGTCTTAATAGGGCAAGGAGTTTATGTGGATAACATTACTCAGGGAGAATCTGTAACATACAATAACCTGCCTGTTAATTCTTATGATCTAGCTAGTTTTAATTTTGATTTGCCTTCAGAGCAAATTATTGCAAACGCTTATGAGGGTACAATACACAAAGTGACTTCTCTTTTTGGAAGACTTAATTATGCATACAAGGAAAAATACTTGGTGACAGGGATTATTCGTAGAGATGGTTCTAGTCGCTTTGGTTCCAACAACAAATATGGTACTTTCCCTTCATTTTCTTTGGGTTGGGTGCCTAGTAAGGAGGACTTCTGGCCAGAAAATGACATTGTCAATCAATTAAAATTGAAAGGTAGTTACGGGGTAACTGGAAGTGATCAAATTGGAGATTTTCAGTATCTGTCAACTATTAGTGGAGGCCGAAACTACAGCTTTGGAAATCAAGGTTCCATAGTGATAGGAAATAGCCCTAATGCTCCAGCTAACCCAGATTTAAAATGGGAGGAAACTAGCCAAACAAATGTTGGGTTTGATACTAGAATGTTTAATGGCTTTACTTTGGCTTTTGACTGGTATTTAAAGAAAACTACTGGAATTCTTCAAGGAGTTCCCATCCCCGGATATGTAGGTGCTACAGGTTTGCCAACCGGGAATGTAGCCGATATGGAAAACAGAGGTATTGATTTAGAACTGGGGTACTCTAAACAGTATGAAGATTTTGGATTTTCAATTAATGGAAACCTATCTACAGTTAAAAATGAAGTAACTAATCTAGGTACCGATATTGAATATCTAAATGGTGGAGAAACAATTCAAGCAAGTACATTTCCGATAACTAGAACTCAAGTGGGGCAACCCGTTAATTCGTTTTATGGATTTGTAACTCAAGGAATCTTTCAAAACCAAGCTGAAATTGATGCCTACACAAATGCTCAAGGGGAATTAATTCAACCTAACGCGCAACCAGGAGATTTTAGATGGAAAGACGTAGATGGCGATGGTTTAATAACAGATGAGGATAGAGACTTTATAGGTAGTTCCATTCCAAAGTTTACCTATGGATTGACTTTAAATGTCAACTATAAGAATTTTGATTTATTGGTGTTCGGACAAGGAGCCTCTGGAAATAAGATATTTCAGGCGGTAAGACGTTTGGATATAGGTACTGCAAATTATCAAACCTCTGCGTTGGGTAGATGGACAGGTGAAGGATCAACGAATTCTTATCCAAGGTTGACAACCAACGATACTAATAAAAACTTCACAAATCCGTCTGATTTTTACCTAGAAGATGGAGATTATTTCCGATTTAAAACGATTCAAATAGGATACTCTTTACCACAAGATTTGGTTCGTAAAATAGGGTTGTCCCACTTTAGACTGTACCTGACAGGAGAGAATCTATTCACGTTTACCAAATACAGTGGTTATGATCCTGAAATAGGTGGTGGAATTTTGGGGATTGATCGAGGTTATTATCCTCAAGCAAAATCAGGAATGTTAGGGGTTAATTTACAATTTTAAAAAAATGATTATGAAACTTAAGAAATTTAGTTATTTGATATTTTCTTCAGCCATTTCAATACTTTCCGTGTCATGTAGCAAAGACTATTTGGAAGTGGACCCAATGGGTACTTATCTGGAGAGCAATTATTATCAGAATGAAGAACAAGCTTTTTCGGGCTTGGTGGCTGTATATGACATTTTGGGAAAGGAGACCAGAGGGTTTGAAAATATGATCACTTTTATGAATGCAGCCTCCGATGATCATTACGCCGGTGGCGGTGGGCCAGATGATGGGGCTGGAATCCATGCTTTTTCACACTTTACGATTAGTCCTTCTACTATTCCCACAAGCTATTGGGATGATTATTATCAAGGCGTCTTTAGAGCAAATGTTTTATTATCAAAACTTCCAGAGGTTCCTATGGGCGACCAAACGAGAAATCGATTTATTGCAGAGACCAAAACCCTAAGAGCGTATTTTTATTTTCAATTGGTAAGAATGTTTGGAAATATTCCGTTGATAACCACGCCATTGGAAACTGCAGATATATATAGTGTTACCCAATCACCAAAGGCCGATGTTTATGTACAGATTGAGGCTGATTTAGAATCGGCAAAAGAACACCTTCCAATGACGGTGGATATAGGAACTGAAGGTGGCCGTTTGACTAGAGGAGCTGCTCAGGCCTTATTAGGTAAAGTGTATTTATATGATAATAAAAATGCTCAGGCAGCTCAAGAATTGGCCGAGGTTAATGGAGAGCCTGGAGGAACTAGTGTTTATGGATACCAACTATTACCGAACTTTTCAGATCTGTGGAATTTTGAAAACATTTTTAATTCTGAATCCATTTTAGAGACGACTAATACCAATCAGAGTAATGCAGATTGGGGGTTCTGGGGTTCTGGAGCTGATGAAGGAAACTCTGTAAATATAATGGTAGGTCCTAGAAGTTATGTTCGGTCTGCCGGTTCTATAGCTCCTGATTTTGCACCGGGATGGAGTTTCAATGTGTTTACTGAGAATTTCTTTGATGTCATGCAAGGAGATCCTCGTATGGATGCCACCATTGCCAATTTAAAGGCATGGAAGCAAGCCGGGGAAATAGATTATGCGCTTGGAGATCAGGATACAGGATATTATTTGAGAAAATTTATGCCTCTTAATGAAAATGCCACTGATGGAGGTGGAGCATTGGAGTTGAATTATCAACAGCATGTTTACATGATTCGTTTAGCTGACACCTACTTGCTAGAAGCTGAAGCCCTAGGAGGTACAGGTGCAAGAGCTCAAGCACTTTTAGATGCTGTTCGTGCTAGAGTTGGATTGCCTTCTATTCCAGTTTCATTAGAAGCTATTATGCATGAAAGACGCTTGGAATTGGCCGGTGAAGGACACAGATATTTTGATTTGGTAAGGACAGGTAATGCGGCTCAAGAATTAGGCGAGTTTGGTTTTGTTTCTGGTAAGAACGAAGTTCTGCCTATTCCGTTGAAAGAATTGGATAACACCTTATTGGTCCAAAACCCTAACTATTAAATTTTAAAAGACATGGTATTAAACAAATATATTTATAAAGCAACCTCCCTGTTTGGATTACTGGTGGTATTCCTAATAATGGGCTGCCAACCAGAAGATTCCTTTGAAAACAATGGATTAACAGATTATGATCTGAATTCTGATTTTACTATTTCTCCTATTTCTGGGGCTACCAATAGGTATTTATTGAAAAGTAATGGTAGTAATATTTTGAAACATTTATGGAATTCAGGAGATGGTGATTACATCGGGTCATCCGAGAATGAAATTTATTTGCCAGATGCAGGAACCTATCCCATTTCGCATACCGCAATAGGAAAAGGAGGCGCTACAAGTACTTCAACTCAGGAATTGATAGTAGAAATGTCAGACCCTGAAGGTGGCAATATGTTGTTAGGCGGCAAATTTCTAACCCCTGAGGATCATGCACAATGGAGTATTTTGAATATCAGTGCTTCTGGCGCCCAATGGACATTTAATGAGGGGAGTGCAACCATTGCAGCCTCAGGGTGGAATCAACAGGGTATTTTTCAGGCTGTTGAAGTGGAAGCGAATACAGACTATTCTATAGATATGAAGGCTTGGGGTGAAGGGTCTACAGATACCTGGTTTGAAGTGTATGTTTCCACTATTGCCCCAGTTCAAGGTAGCGACTATTCAGGTGACATTAGAATTGGTTTGAATACCTGGAACGGTTGCGGAAATACACCTTTTGAAGGTAAATTATCCCTCATTGGTTGTGCAGGAAGCGGCAATATCATAAGTTTTCCAGAGGCTGGACCAGTTTATTTTATTATAAAATGTGGTGGGGCTGATGTAGGTGAAATATCCATTACCAATGTGGAAATGAGAAAAGTGAATTGATAATTAGTTTTGAATTAGTAATGTTAGTTGAAATAGCCCATATTCAAAATTGACTATGGGCTATTAAAAATTAGAATAATGAAATCAGTCCTCATAAAATTAGTTTGTATCGCTGGAGTTTTGAATGTATCATGCCAGAATGAAGTGACTCAAAAGGAAATCCAAAAAGAATTAGAGCCAGTGTCTTTTGAAGTGAAAGAAGCTAAAGTGTATACCACTGCCGAAAATTCTGAATTAAGATTGACCAAAACCGATGATTTAGTCATACAAGAAGGGAACCAACCCTTGGAAACTGAAATATCAGTATTTGTTAATCCCCAAAAGACATTTCAATCTTTTATAGGGATAGGTGGAGCAATAACAGATGCTAGTGCAGAAGTGTTTTCTAAACTTTCAGATGTTAAGCGTGAAGAATTGTTGAATGCCTATTATGATAAGGATAAAGGAATTGGTTATAGTTTGTTAAGAACGCCAATACATAGTTCTGACTTTAGTAGTGAAACCTTTACATATATCAAAGAAGGGGATTCAAGCCTAACAAGTTTTTCCATTGACCACGATCGTAAATATAGGTTGCCGATGATAAAAGAGGCAATGCAAATTGCTAAAGAGCCTTTGATGTTTTATGCCTCCCCATGGAGTCCTCCCGCTTTTATGAAGGATACAAAAAACATGCTTCAAGGAGGTGTGCTTTTGCCAGAATACTTTCAGTCTTGGGCAAATTACTATGTGAAATTTATTCAAGAATATGAAAAGGAAGGTTTCCAGATATGGGGTGTCACGGTTCAAAATGAGCCTATGGCCAAACAAACTTGGGAATCCTGTATTTATTCAGCTGAAGCTGAAAGAGATTTTGTGAAAAATTATTTGGGTCCAACCTTCGAAAGAGCTGGGTATGGGGATAAAAAGATTGTGGTCTGGGATCATAATAGAGATTTAATGAACCGTCGTGCCAATATTATTTATTCTGATCCTGAAGCCTCAAAATATGTTTGGGGAATGGGTTTTCACTGGTATGAGAATTGGTCTGGTGGTGATCCATTGTTTGAGAATGTAGGGAAAGTAAACGAATCCTTCCCAGATAAAGGTCTTTTATTCACCGAGGGTTGCAATGAGAAATTTGATTCAGAAAAATATCAGTTTTGGCCGAACGCTGAACGTTATGGAAAAAGCATGATTCATGACTTCAACAATGGCACGATGGGGTGGACAGATTGGAATATTTTATTAGATGAAAATGGAGGTCCAAATCATGTTGGTAATTATTGTTTTGCTCCAATCCATGCGGACACCAAGTCAGGTGAGTTAATTTTTACGCCCTCGTATTACTACATTGGGCACTTTTCGAAATTCATTAGACCCCAAGCTAAAAGAATCAGTACGGCTGTGAGTCGTAGTGATTTGTTGGCGACCTCTTTTTTGAATACGGATGGAACTATGATTACGGTGGTAATGAACCAGAGCGACCAAGTAGTGGATTATAATTTATTTGTAGGTGAACAAAAAATGCAAATTGAAATTCCAGCTCATGCAATCCAAACCATAACCTATTAATCTATGTTGCTCATGTTTAAGAAATATACTGTTTTGCTATTTAGCCTTTTATTACTTTTTCAGTTGAATTGCTCAACCTCTGGAAATGACTCTGATTTGGATAATGGCCCAACGGGTAATTCCAATCCAGATACTGGGACTGACACTAATGATGTTGATTTTTGGTTAACTAAACCCGATCAAAGCGTATTGTTATCAAAGAGACCCACGATTTTAAACTTTGGGACGTCAAGTAATACTTTTTCGACTATTGAAGTGAACGAAAATTCAACCTTTCAAACGGTTGATGGTTTTGGGTTTACTTTAACAGGTGGTAGTGCCGAAGTAATCAATGGTTTGAGTTCTTCCAGTAAAACAACCTTACTTCAGGAGTTATTTGGTAGTGCTGAGGGCAGTATCGGTATTAATTATTTAAGGGTGAGTATCGGGAGTTCCGATTTGAATGCCTATCCTTTTACTTATAATGATATGTCGGAAGGGCAAATTGATGTTGAGCTCAATAATTTTAGCCTGGAACCCGATATGGAAGGTGTGGTATCTGTTTTACAGGAAATTCTTCAAGTAAACCCTAGCATAAAAATTTTAGGATCTCCTTGGACGGCACCTGTTTGGATGAAGGATAATGATAGTTTTATAGGAGGGAGTTTGCAAGCGCAATACTTTGGTGTGTATGCTCAATATTTCGTGAAATATATTCAGGCCATGGCATCCGAAGGTATACCTATTGATGCCATTACGATTCAGAATGAACCTTATCATGATGGTAACAACCCAAGCATGTTTATGACCCCAGAGGACCAAGCTAGTTTTGTCAAAAATCACTTAGGGCCTGCATTTGAAATGGCAAATATTGATACAAAAATTATTGTATGGGATCATAATTGTGATAATCCAAATTATCCAATAACCGTTCTTAACGACCCCCTTGCTAAATCCTATATCGATGGTTCTGCTTTCCATTTATACAATGGGGATATTGAGGCTCTTAGTACAGTTCGCAATGCTCACCCTGACAAAAACATATATTTTACAGAGCAGTATACATCCTCTAATGGGACCTTTGACGGGGATTTGCAATGGCATGTTAAAAATGTTGTGATAGGCTCAATGCGTAACTGGAGTAAAAATGCTTTGGAATGGAATTTGGCCAGTGACGAAAATTATCAACCTCACACCGATGGTGGATGTACTGTATGTAAAGGCGGTATCACGATAAGTTCGAGTGGAACCATTACCAGGAATGTAGGCTATTATATAATAGCCCATGCCTCTAAATTTGTACCAACAGGATCTCTGAGGGTTGCATCCAACATTGTAGGACAATTACAAAATGTAGCCTTTAAAACGCCTGAAGGTAAAATGGTTCTAATTGTTATGAATGATGGAGCTTCTATTGAAACCTTTAATATTAAGCATCAAGGAGAATGGGTGTCGACCACATTAGGTCCGGGTGCTGTAGGGACATATGTTTGGAATCAATAGGAAGATTATGAGATATATTTTAATGGTTTTGCTATTCATTGTGTCAATTTCTATGCAATCTCAAGGGTTTTTGCATGCTGATGGACAAGATATAGTTGATGGTGCTGGTGAAAGGGTGCTTTTAAGAGGACTCGGCCTAGGAGGTTGGATGGTTCAAGAAGGTTATATGTTGCAGACTTCAAATTTTGCAGGTCCCCAACATGCTATTAAGCAGAAAATAGTTGAGTTAATAGGACCAGAGAAAACAGAGGCATTTTATGACGCTTATCTAAAGAATTCTGTTACAAAAAGGGATATCGATTCATTAAAGAGTTGGGGATTTAATACAGTGAGGTTGCCGATGCATTACAACCTGTATACACCACCGATAGAAAAGGAAACCAATGGAGAAATTACATGGATCGAAAAAGGATTTTCTTTAACCGATAGTTTGTTGAAATGGTGTGAAGCAAATAAAATGTATTTAATTCTTGATTTGCACGCTGCACCAGGTGGGCAAGGAAAGGATACCAATATTTCTGATTATGATGAGTCCAAGCCTTCTTTGTGGGAAAGTGAAGCCAATAAACAAAAAATGATTGCCTTCTGGAAAAAAGTAGCTGATAGATATAAGGATGAATCATGGATAGGAGGTTATGATATTATCAATGAACCTAACTGGAGCTTTACGGGAAACCATCCAAACGGATGTGATGAAACCGATAATGGCCCCTTACGTCAACTTATGATGGATATTACTAAAGCGATAAGAGAGGTAGATGCCAATCACATGGTTATCATAGCTGGAAATTGTTGGGGTAATAATTACAATGGAATATTTCCACTTTGGGATGATAACACGGTGATTAGTTTTCATAAGTATTGGAACTTCAATACACAAGAGGAAATACAATTTGTACTTGATTATAGGAGCAAATTCAATGCTCCATTGTGGTTAAGCGAGAGTGGAGAAAATTCTAATGTTTGGTTTCGTGATGCAATTTCTCTCATGGAAAAGAATGATATAGGCTGGTGCTTTTGGCCCATGAAAAAAGTAGATAACATTGCAGGAGTTACTTCAGTGACAAAAAATCCAGCATTTGACTCACTTTTGAAATATTGGGAGCATGGGGGTGAAAAACCAACGGTGCAATTTGCAGAAGGAGCTTTAATGCAACTGGTTGAGAATTTTAAAATGGAACATGTCCGTATCCAGAAGGATGTGATAGATGCTATGTTCAGACAGGTAGAAACCGATACAACCTTGGCCTATACATTTCATGAAATACCGGGAAAAATACCCGCTGTAGAATTTGATTTGGGGTCTCATACCAATGCGTATTTTGATACAACTTTAGCAAATTATTGGGTGAGTACAGATGAACACTCGCAAGGTAATACAGGCAGAAAATTTAGAAATGACGCCGTTGATATACAAGTATCCACAGATAGCGAGAATCAAGGATATGAGGTATTCGATATAGCAGATGGAGAATGGTTGTTATTCACGGTAAATGTCAACAAATCAGCTAGCTATGATTTAGAGATTAGATATGCTTCTCCCAATCAAGGGGGGGAATTACATTTAGAAATGGATTCAAAAAATATAACCTCAAACATTGAATTGCCAGTTTCTAGTAATTCTTATAGCTCATTTCTAGTCAAAGGAATTTATTTAAAGGAAGGAGTTCACAAAATGAAAGTGGTTTTTGATACTGGTGGGTTCAAATTGAAGTATTTGAAATTTACACGTCAATAATTCAAGATTATTTAGGAAATTGTGTCTTATGATTAAATAATATAATATGATTCAAAGATTGGTTATTCTTCTTATTTTACTTGTTGGGTATACTGTTAATTCCCAAACGACTACCTATAGTCTTAAAGAGAATCTTGCATATTATGAAAACGGATTTGAGCAAGATGATGCTTATATTAAAGAGCGCTGTAAGTTAGATATTTATTATCCCACAAATCAAAATGGTTTTGCTACGGTTGTTTGGTTTCATGGTGGCGGATTGACTTCTGGAAATAAAGAAATTCCTGAGTCGTTAAAGAACAAAGGATTGGCGGTAGTAGCCGTTAATTATAGACTCTATCCTAAGGTAAAAGCTCCAGCATATATCGAAGATGCTGCGGCTGCGGTAAGTTGGGTTTATAGAAATATTGAACGTTATGGTGGAGACGCGTCTTTGATTTTTGTGTCTGGGCATTCTGCTGGTGGCTACCTCGCTAGTATGGTAGGTTTGGATAAGTCTTGGTTAGGGCATTTTGATATGGATGCCGATAAAATTGCTGGACTTATACCATTTAGTGGACATACCATTACCCATTTTACCGTGAGAGAAGAAAGAGGTATAAAAGGAACCCAGGCTATTGTAGATTCTTTGGCGCCCTTATATCATGTGCGTCCCGATGCACCTCCCATGTTATTAATTACTGGTGATAGGGATTTGGAGCTATTAGGTCGCTATGAGGAAACTGCCTACTTTCATCGTATGATGCAATTATCCGGTCATTCTCAAGTTCAGTTATTTGAACTGGAAGGGTATGACCATGGAGGAATGGCTTTTCCAGCTTTCCCACTTTTAGTAAAGGAGATTAACCGAGTTAAAAAAGCTATTAAAGAAAAATAATATTGATCTTAATGTCTTCTTATAGTTTTAATTGTTTCTCAATCCTGCTATCAGGAGTCAGCCAAATGAGGGCGACCAAGGCATAACAAATAATCCCTAAAATAGGGAATTTTATGGAACCGATTACACCCACAATATACAAGGCAATAGATAGGATTTCCTTTTTGTGATTTTTTATGGCCAAACCAATTTTAGAAGCTTTCCCCTCATGTTTTATGGCTGTTCTTTCAAGCACCAAGAAAGCGATGGCGCTCAACAGAAGATTGATTCCGTAAAGTGCAACTGGATTTTTGGCCCAGTTGTTTTCACCCATCCAAGCGGTCGTAAAGGGAACCATGGAGAGAGTAAAGAGAAGGGCTAAATTAGCCCAAAGTACCTGACCATTTACTTTTTCTATAGCTTGGAAAAGATGGTGGTGGTTGTTCCAGTAAATACCTAAATAAACAAAACTAAGGATGTAAGATAAAAATTTAGGAATGAGTGGTTTTAAGGTTTCAAAGTCAGATCCCATTGGGACTTTTAATTCCAAAACCATGATAGTTATTACTATGGCAAGAACTCCATCACTAAAGGCTTCTAAACGGCTTGTTTTCATCTTGTGGTTTTTAAGAGTAGGCGATGTAAATTAATTCTGTTAAGATGGCCATATTTTTTGCAAAGTGCATTCCTTCCAACAACCGTTTTTCGGTATTGGCCTCCTTCCAAAATTGATGAATGGTGAAAGAGGCTACAACTAGGAAAAGAGAAAGCCCAATAATGCCAATCAATAAAAAATATCCCGTGGCAATAGATAGTCCACCAAAAATAAGAGCGATACCACTTACCCTAACCATTAATCTTGGTGAAATCAACCCTTTTTTATCTGCATATTCTTTATAAGTATGGGTGTTAATCAAGTGGTTTATTCCATTAAGAATAAAGAAGAGTCCCAGTAGTATTAAAAGGATGGTTTTAATCAACTTACAATTGTTTTAATAGGTGTTAGAATCCAAATATTAAGAGTAAGTTACTTTCTTTTTTCTTATGGCTTCTTTTTTAAATGGAATATTTTGAGAATCTATTTTTTTAGGTCCAAGCTTAATTATATTGTTTTAATGCTTTTTTGAGTTCTTGAAGAGAATCGGGATCGGCAATTTGAGTGTCGATAACAAATTCTGTCTGGTTGGTAATCAGCTTTAAATCTCCTGCAAATTCTCGTATTTCAGTAATGTCGTTTAAGTTTATCTTTTTTGAAAAAAGTGTGTGCTTTAATAATACCTCGTTTTTTATAGTTAGGTATTGTTTCGTGTTTTCAAAAAGAGAAATCACCCAAAAGCAAATACCGGCTGACACCTGCCCGATACCTAAAGTGTTTAATGGAGGTTTGCTCCACGTTTCATAAAATATAGATAGTAAATGAAAAAGGATGCCGATGATAATCATGAAAAGCCCCAGAAGGGAATAACTTTTCAATCTTTTTTTGCTATATCTGATTTTGGTCATTGCGAATTTTTTAAAAGTGGTTAATTACTGGTTTCTTGTTTTTTCCCTACCCATGCTCCCACGAGTAATCCTACACCACCGCCTATAAACATGCTTGCAACCATGTCAATAATTTTTCCTTGAAAAGCAAACTGCGTGATGATTCCAATGAGAAGAATAATAAACCCTAAGATTTTAACCTTTTTTTTTCTTTGCATTGTTTTGTGTAAGGTTCATACCAAGTTATAATTTAAAGATACAAAGGGACCTTTAAACCTACATAAATATCCGTAGATTTTGAGTTATTACTAATCAAGTTGCTTAATACTGATCCAGATCCCACCATAAGAGGACCGGCCCTTAAACCAAAGCCCCAAGCAAAATTCCCATATTCTCTTAAGCTAAATGGGCTATAGACGCTAAACCATTTGGTAGTAAATCTTGGTGTAAGGGTGAAGTTGTTTATAATGTGACTTACCTTATGTTTTTTACTTGAAATCAAAGAAAAATCTCCGTTAATACTCGCGTAAAAATTATTCTTGATATGGTAATCTGCCATGAGGTGAAATGCCGTAGGCAGTTTGATTTTAATATTTCTAGATGTGGTCTCTCCGCTATAATAATCTTCTAAAACTTGTTGAAAGTCATCTTCATCAAAAATGTCTGCATCCACAATGTTGTTCATGTCATATTGCGTGACTTCGCCATTTTTGTAATTAATTGATCCGATATCCGTTATCGAAACCCCTAATTTTAATTTGTATGGGATGTAAGAATCAGAATTTATACCATCTGCATTTTCTTCATTCCATTGGTAGCTTAGACCTAAATCGGCACCAAAACCTGAGGTTAGGTGGTTGAACTTGATGTTTTCGGGAGAAAAATCTGGGTGACTCAATCCGTAACTTAGAGAACCATTGGTAGTTAGAGTGTTAGAGGATGCATCATATTGTCCAGATAACGTAGGCGTATTGAAAAAGGCTGAACCTGCACCCATTAAATATTTAAGTGTGATACCTCCCGCAAAGATATTTTTGTCCGTTTTTACAAGGGTTCTGGCATATGTGAACCCTATTTCACCCCAGGCGTTAACCTTCCCGACAAAGTTCTCCAAGTTGAAATTGAAATCTTGGGAATTATCAAAGCCGTCTTCCAGATTTTCATATAATTGACCGTTGATGTTATTTAGGTTTAAAAATCCCCTTGCTCTTGTTGAAAAACCAAAACTGCTTTTACTGTTTAAATTAAACATTAATGAAGGTCCTAATACATCAGCATTGAAAAAGAAGTTGTTGTCGTCTTTAGGAAATTTGTCAACGTCTTCATCAAAATCAAAGCCGCCATTTGATTTTAAGATATCGCCCACATTGATTGCAAAATAATCACTGCCACCAAGAGCGCTTGCTGAAGCCAAATTGATATCCACCCTATAAGGCGTGTTTACAATATAGGCAGGGTTTAAAATGACCCCATGTATACCTGAATAATGGTCTGTTGTGGCTCCTATGTATGATTGAGCGCTTATCCCTGTAGTGCATAATAAAACGAGGCAAATGAAGTAATAACTTATCGGATGTGGTTTCATGTAATGAGAGTTAAAATTGGCTGTTTTTTTAATTCCATTGAAATGAAAAAGTATTTGGTTTCCAATTCAAAAACACTACTTCATAATTTCTGGCCCCTTAAAGGGTATGATATTAAGAAGTTTTGGTTGCTGTCTTTGAAATTATATCAAAACTTTTTAAAAGACAAATTTTTCGAAAAGCTCTGTCTTTAAGTTAGCTAAAAAAAGATTGTGATTTTTCCCAAAACAAAACTAATATCGTCACAAAATCGATTGATTTTACACCCCAGAAAACGTTTTAAATCCGCCGTCCACATATAGCACAGTTCCCGTGATAAAGCTTGAGGCGTCAGATACTAAATAGAGAAGAGAGGAAATAAGTTCTTCTGGTTTTCCAAAACGTCCCATAGGTGTGTTTTGAATAATGGTTGCTCCTCTTTCAGTAAGGCTTCCATCGGCATTGAGAAGCAGATTTCTGTTTTGTTCGCCAATAAAAAAACCAGGCGCAATGGCATTGACCCTTATCGGATTTTCATATTTCTTGGCAAATTCTACGGCTAACCATTTCGTGGTGTTTTCAATGGCAGCCTTAGAAGCTGAATAACCCAGAACTCTAGTTAAAGTCTCTTGGGCAGCGATAGAGGAAATATTAATAATATTCGCATGAGCATTTTTAGACATTTCCTTACCAAATACCAAAGTTGGTAATAAGGAACCTTTCAAATTAAGGTCTACAACCTTGTCAAAATCGGCCATGTCCATATCAAAGACACTTTCTTCAGGTTGGATGACAGCTCCTTTGATATTGCCTCCTGCCGCATTAACCAAAATATCAATTTTATGGAAGCGCTCAAGAATCTCTTCTTTGACCGTTTCTAAACTCTCTTTGTCTAAAACATCAGCCACCATCCCAACTGCCTGCCCTCCGAGATTGCCTATTTTTTTGGCTTGCTCGTCAAGACTCTGTTGGGTTCTTCCTAATAGTATCACTGTAATGCCTTCTAGGGCTAAGCCTAGAGCCATAGCGCCTCCAAGGGCTCCGCCACCACCAGTAATAACAGCAACTTTTCCTATATAATTGTGTGCAATTTTCATGAGATTGATGTAATTTATTGATTTAAAATGGGTTGCTCCTCCAAATCACCGTTGCTAATTCCTTAAAAAAGCCCCTATTAAATTGTAAAAATAAAAATTTATGATATTTAAAATAAAATATTTTATATTTGTGTAATCGATTACAATGCGAAAATAGAAAATTATGATGAATTATAGCTTTAGATATGCTGCCAACCCTACAGATGCCAATAAATATAGTACTGAGGAGTTACGAGAGCATTTCTTAATTGAGAATTTATTTGTTGAAAATCAGATCAATGTGACCTATTCCATGTACGATAGATTGATTGTAGGTGGTGTGATGCCAGTAGGGCAATCCTTAAAATTGGAGACCATTCCTTATTTGAAGTCTGAAAACTTTTTGGATAGAAGAGAATTGGGGATCATCAATATCGGCGGAACAGGTTCTGTTACGGTTGATGGAACGGTCTATGAGTTGAAAACAAAAGAGGCGCTTTACGTAGCCAAAGGTCATAAAGACGTTTTGTTTGCAAGTCTTGATGGGGAGCAAGCTTTATTCTATATCAATTCAGCTCCGGCGCATCAAAGTTTTACAACTAAAAAAATAGGTCGTGAAGATGCTGAGATTATCGAGTTAGGAGATGAAAAGCAAGCCAACAAGCGTATCTTAAATAAGCTTATCGTTAATAGTATAGTGGAAACTTGCCAGTTGCAAATGGGAATGACTGAGTTGCTGCCAGGTAACGTATGGAATACGATGCCAGCACATACTCATGAGAGAAGGATGGAGGCGTATTTCTATTTTGATTTGGATCCAGATCAAACCATTTGTCACTTTATGGGGCAGCCACAAAATACAAGACACATTTTCATGAACAATCACCAAGCAGTGCTTTCGCCAGAGTGGTCTATCCATTCTGGAGCAGGAACATCTAACTATACGTTTATTTGGGGTATGGCAGGAGAGAATTTGGATTATGGAGATATGGATGTGTGTCCTCCAAACGAATTAAAATAAAAGCATGGAACTTTTTAGTTTAAAAAATAAAAGAGCTTTAGTCACTGGTGGCACCCACGGATTGGGAATGGCTATGGCTGAAGGCTTAGGGAAGGCTGGTGCCGAACTTATTATTACCAGCACCACCCCCGAAAAATTGGAAAAGGCCTTGGCCTATTACAAGGAATTGGGGTTTCAGGCCTCTGGGTACTTGTTTGATGTGACTGATGAAAATGAATCGGCTAAACAGGTGGCTTTGATGGAAGAGGAAGGGCCAATTGATATCCTAGTGAATAATGCGGGTATCATCAAACGTGTTCCCGCTGAAGATATGTCGGTTGAGGAGTTTCGAAGAGTTGTTGATGTCGATTTGGTGGGGGCTTTTATCATGTCCCAACTGGTTGGAAGAAGTATGATCAAAAGAGGAGATGGTAAAATCATCAATATTTGCTCTATGATGAGTGAACTTGGTAGAAATACCGTGAGTGCCTATGCCTCTGCTAAAGGAGGTTTAAAAATGTTGACTCGAAATTTAGCAACAGAATGGGCTAAATATGGAATTCAAGTTAATGGTATAGGTCCTGGATATTTTGCCACTTCCCAAACAGAGCCAATAAGAGTGGATGGCCATCCATTTAACGAATTCATTATTAATAGAACACCAGCTGCCCGATGGGGAGATCCATCCGATTTACAAGGTGCTGCAGTGTTTTTGGCTTCCAAAGCAAGTGATTTTGTCAACGGACAAATCATCTATGTCGATGGAGGTATTTTGGCAACCATAGGGAAGCCAGCCAACGAAAATTAAATGTCATAACTGTATGAGCAATCATTTTATTCATGATAATTTTTTGTTAGAGAACTCTTATGCGGAAGAGTTGTATCATAACTATGCCAAAGAGCTTCCTATTATAGATTATCACAACCACTTACCACCTCAGGAAATGGTTGATAATAAAATATATGGAAATTTATCCCAAGTTTGGATCAATGGTGACCATTACAAATGGAGAGCCATGAGAACCTTAGGAATTGATGAACATTTTATTACTGGGGAGGCATCAGACAAGGATAAATTTTTGAAATGGGCCGAAACGGTGCCCTATACCTTGAGAAATCCATTGTACCATTGGACACATTTAGAATTGGCAAGGTATTTTGGGGAGTACAATTTGTTGAGTCCAAAAACGGCTAATCGTATCTATGAAGAAACCTCAGAGAAATTAAGTTCAGAGGCTTACAGTTGTCAGAACCTATTGCTAAAGATGAATGCCGAGTTGGTTTGTACTACTGAAGACCCCATTGATAATCTTCAGTATCATAAACAATTGAGCGGTGGTGATTTCAAAGTAAAAGTATCAACTGCCTTTAGGCCAGATAAATCTATACTAATCGAGGCTGAGGGCTATACAGATTACCTGCAAAAGTTAGGGGAAGTTACCCAGATTGAGATTCAATCCTATCAGGATTTGTGTGATGCTTTGTTACAAAGAGTTGCATATTTTAATGAAAATGGGTGCAAGTTATGCGATCACGGACTCAATTATATTGATTATTTACCAGCATCCGATCAGGAAATTAATCAAATTTTCACGAGAAAATTGCAAGGTGAGACCTTGTCAGTAGAAGATATTCAAAAATTCCATACAGCTATTTTAATGTTTTTGTCAGAAACATACCATAGCTATGGTTGGGTGCAACAATTCCACTTGGGAGCTTTGAGAAACAATAATGCCAGAATGCATAGGCAATTAGGACCTGATACGGGATGGGATTCCATAGGAGACTATCCGCAGGCAGTGAATCTATCTGCTTTCTTAAATGCTCTTGATAGTAAAGATAAACTAACCAAGACCATACTTTATAATTTGAATCCTTCAGATAATGAAGTGATGGCGACCATGATTGGTAATTTCAATGATGGTAGCGTTAAAGGAAAAGTACAGTTTGGTTCGGGCTGGTGGTTTTTGGACCAAAAGGATGGAATGACCAAACAGTTAAACGCCTTATCCAACATGGGACTTTTAAGTTGCTTTGTTGGAATGTTGACAGACTCCCGAAGTTTTCTTTCATTTCCAAGACACGAATATTTCAGAAGGTTGTTATGTCAGATTTTGGGAGATGAGATAAAACGAGGTGAACTTCCTAATGATATGGAATGGATTGGAAAGATTGTTCAGGATATCAGCTATTATAACGCTAAAGATTATTTCAAATTTTAAAAAAGAATCTAGCAATGAATCCGTTGTTTTTTGAACAATCGTCCGCGTCTTGGGAGCAGGTAGAACCTAAAATTAAAAGGCGGATTGTAAGTTATGATAATCACCTTATGATGGTTCACGTGCTTTTTGAAAAGGGTGGCGTTGGTGCCTTACACCATCATCCACATTCTCAAGTAACCCACATCGCTTCTGGTAAGTTTGAAGTGACCATTGGTGATGAAACTAAAAAATTAAGCAAAGGGGATTGCTTTTTTATCCCTTCAAATACCATTCATGGGGTAAGCTGTCTGGAAAGCGGTTTGCTGGTAGATGTGTTTAGTCCCATGAGAGAAGATTTTATAACTAAAGAATAATTATAACCACTAGAATACATGAGCAAAGTAGTAACATTTGGAGAGATCATGCTAAGATTGGCTCCACAAGGATTTTTAAGATTTTCACAAGCTAATAATTTTGATGTCGTTTATGGAGGAGGAGAATCAAATGTAGCTGTTTCTTTAGCAAACTATGGTGTACCTGTAGATTTTGTGACCAGATTACCAAAAAATGACATTGGAGAATGTGCCATGATGGAAATGAGAAAGAGAGGCGTAGGCGTAGATAAGATCGTATGGGGTGGAGACCGTTTAGGAATCTACTTCTTAGAGACTGGGGCTGTATCACGTGGTTCTAAGGTGGTATACGACCGAGCGCATTCTGCGATGAGTGAGATTCAACCAGGCATGATTGATTGGGATGAGGTATTTGAGGGAGCCAATTGGTTTCACTGGACAGGAATTACTCCGGCCATTTCACAAAGTTCTGCAGACGTTTGTCTAGAGGCTGTTAAGGCTGCTAGTAAAAAGGGTATTACCATTTCAACCGACTTGAATTACCGTGCTAAATTATGGAAATATGGTGGCGATAGAGAAGCTATCATGACCGAATTGACGTCATATTGTGATATCATTCTTGGAAATGAAGAAGATGCTGAAATGCACTTTGGAATTAAGCCAGAAGGTATTTCTGTGCAAACAGAAGGGCACAATGTCAAAGCTGAGGCCTTTTTGTCTGTTTGCCAACAGATGATGGAGAAGTTCCCAAGAGCTAAAAAAGTGATTACTACTTTAAGAGGATCAATCTCGGCTTCACATAACACATGGGCTGGAGTTCTTTACAACGGAGAGAAAATGTTTGAAACCAGACAATATCAAATTACGGATATTGTTGACCGTGTGGGAGGTGGTGATTCCTTTATGGGAGGTCTTATCTATGGTTTATTGACCTATCCTGATGATGATCAAAATGCCTTGGATTTTGCTGTTGCAGCTTCTTGTTTAAAACATACCATCAAGGGAGATGCCAACTTGGTAACTATTGATGAGGTGAAAAAACTTATGGGAGGAGACGCTTCTGGAAGAGTGGCTCGCTAATTAAAAATATTTAAATGGGTTCATGTGGATGCTGTAATGAAAAGAACGGGTCATTCAGCATTCACAGGACTATAACATAACAGATTATGGCACAATATACACGACTTGAGGTGGCTCAAGTAATGAAAGAGAATGGAATGATTCCATTGTTTTTTCATAGAGATATAGAATTAAGTAAGAAGGTTTTAAAAGCCTGTTTTGATGGAGGTGCTCGTTTGTTAGAGTTTACCGCGAGAGGTGACTTTGCTCATGAGGTTTTTGGTGAATTGGTAAAGTATGCTTCGGCAGAATTGCCTGGGATGATTTTAGGAGTAGGATCAGTTACCGATGCAGCAGCAGCTTCCCTATATATGCAATTGGGAGCCAATTTTATTGTAACTCCTGTTTTGAGAGAGGATATCGCTGTGGTATGTAACCGTAGAAAAGTATTGTGGTCTCCAGGATGTGGTTCCTTGACTGAAATTGCTAGAGCAGAGGAATTAGGCTGTGAGATTGTCAAGTTATTCCCTGGTGATATTTACGGACCGCAGTTTGTAAAAGGTGTTAAAGGGCCACAGCCTTGGACATCGATTATGCCTACTGGTGGTGTTTCTCCAGAAGAAGACAACCTAAGAGCTTGGTTTGACGCAGGTGTTACTTGTGTAGGAATGGGTTCTAAGCTTATTTCAAAAGATATTTTAGCAAATAAAGATTTTAAAGGGTTGGAAGCAAAGGTGAAAGACGCTTTAGACATCATTAAGAAAGTTAGAAAATAAGATGCAAAACAAACTTCTTGCAGCATTATCGTTACTTGGATTTTTAATTTTCATGGGCTGTGATAATACAAAGGAGCACCGTGTTATTAAACTAGGTCATGGACTGGATGTGAATCATTCGGTACATAAAGCCATGGTGAAAATGGGTGAGGATCTCGCCGAAATTTCAGGTGGTAAAATGGAATTGGAAATTTATCCAAGTCAACAATTAGGAACCGAAAGGGAATGTGTTGAATTGCTGCAAATAGGAAGTTTAGACATGACCAAAGTTTCTGTTGGAGTCATGGAAAATTTTGCGCCGAAAATGAAAGTGTTTGGTCTTCCCTATTTGTTTAGGGATAAAAAACATGCGTTTCAAATTTTAGATGGTCCTATCGGGAAACAACTTTTGGATGAAGGAGAGGATTATTGGATTAAGGGTATGGGATATTATGATGCTGGTAGCCGAAGTTTTTATACAAAGGAAAAACCCATTGAAGAACCATCTGATTTAAAAGGAATGAAAATCCGGGTTATGGAAAGTGCCTCGGCCATTGAAATGGTTAAAAGTTTAGGAGGCTCTCCAACACCTATTTCATGGGGTGAATTATACACCTCTCTACAACAAGGCGTTGTGGATGGGGCAGAGAACAATCCTCCTAGTTTTTATTTGTCTAGACACTATGAGGTTTGTAAATACTACAGTTTAGATGAACATACCTTACTTCCTGATGTCTTAATCATTGGGAAGCATACTTGGGATCATTTATCAGAACAGGAACGTGTTTGGTTGCAAGAAGCCGTAGACAAATCTGTGACTTATCAAAGAGTGCTTTGGGAAGATTCGGAAAAAGAAGCTCTAGAGGCCGTTAAGGCAGCTGGCGTTTCAGTCATATTGCCAAACAAGGAGCCTTTTTCAGAAAAAACGAAATCGGTTTACAAGCAATATGAACAGGATCCCGAAATCAAAGAATTGATAGATCAAATAAAAAGTACCAGATAATATGAATCTTAGAAGCAGAATTGATTTGATTTTGGGTAGACTACTTATCACCATTATGGCGGTGATGGTCGTGAATGTTTTATGGCAGGTCTTTACCAGGTTTGTGGTTGGGACCCCAAGTTCATTTACAGATGAATTGGCAAGATATCTTATGATTTGGTTGGGAATTTTGGGAGCAGCTTATGTTTCAGGTAGAAACATGCATGTGGCAATTGATGTTTTGCCTCAAAAAGCAACTACCGAAACCCAGAAAAAAATAAAGCGCATAGTCTATATCTTGATTATTGCATTTGCCTTTTTTTGTTTGGTAATAGGAGGGATTAGGCTTGTTTACATTACCTCTGTATTAGGACAGCATTCGCCAGCCTTACAAATTCCGTTAGCATGGGTTTATTCTTGTATCCCCTTGAGTGGCCTATTGATTATTTTTTATAAGATTTCTGATATTAAAACCCTTAACTAACCATGGATTATTTCCCAGTAATTGTACTAGTTTTTAGTTTTATTGCTTTATTGTCAATAGGAACACCAGTCGCTTGGAGTATCTCTATTTCATCTGTTTTAACCATGTTGGTGAGTATTCCTAGCTTACCAGCACTTACCACGGTTTCTCAAAGGATGGGTACTGGATTGGATAGTTTTGCCCTTTTGGCAATTCCGTTTTTTATACTCTCGGGCCAATTAATGAATAAAGGGGGCATAGCCCATAGGCTTATTGCATTTGCGAAAACCTTGGTTGGATCACTTCCAGGTGGGTTAGCCTTAATCAATGTTATAGGCGCCATGTTAATGGGTGCTATTGCGGGTTCGGCTATGGCTTCGGCTTCAGCTATGGGAAGTATTTTGGGTCCTGAAATGGAGAAAGAAGGCTATTCAAAAGAGTTTGGTGCTGCTGTAAATATCACCTCGGCAACCACAGGATTGGTTATTCCTCCTAGCAATGTATTAATCGTTTATTCATTAGCTAGTGGAGGTGTATCTATTGCCGCTCTGTTTTTGGCAGGATATATTCCAGGCATATTAACAGGATTGTTTTTAATGTTGGTGGCATCGTTTTGGGCCAAAAAGAAAAAATATAAGCAAGGAGAGCGTAGCTCTTTAAAGGAGGTAACAAAGACCTTTATTGCGGCTTTGCCAAGTTTAATGTTGTTGGTAGTAGTTATTGGAGGTATCGTTAGCGGGATTTTTACAGCGACAGAGGCTTCTGCCATTGCCGTGTTGTATACCTTACTTCTCGGATTTTACTACAAAGAAATCACCTTTAAATCGCTTCCAGAGATCTTGTTGGATTCTTCGTCTACTACGGCAGTAGTTATGTTATTGATTGGAGCATCTATGAGTATGTCATGGGTGATGTCTTATGAGAACATACCCCAAGATATAAGTTCTGCTTTGTTATCTATAAGCGACAATAAGATTGTCATTTTATTGATTATTAATTTGCTGCTTTTGTTTGTAGGGATTTTTATGGATATGACCCCAGCGGTTTTAATATTCACGCCCATCTTTTTACCAGTGGTAACGAAATTGGGTATGGACCCCATTCATTTTGGAATTATCATGGTGCTTAACCTTTGTATAGGACTTTGTACACCTCCTGTAGGATCGGTGCTGTTCGTAGGTGTTGGTGTGGCACAAACTACCATACAAAAAGTTGTAAAACCTTTGGTTCCTTTATTCTTGGCAATGATTGTTGCCTTGTTTTTGGTAACCTATTTTCCAGAGTTGACCTTGTGGTTACCTCGATTGTTTAATTTGTAATTGTTTAGGAATGGCACAAAATATAGATAAGAAACAACCATTAAATAGAAATAATGTCTCTGTGGGAGACCCATTTCCTATTAAAGTCCTTCAATTTGGAGAAGGCAATTTTTTAAGAGCTTTTGTGGAATACGCATTTCAAAAGCTGAATCAAGCAGTAGATTTTAATGCAGGAATCGCTGTAGTTCAACCTATTGATCGTGGTATGGTATCTATGCTCAATGATCAAGATGGACTTTACACACTATTCTTAAAAGGATTACGAAAAGGGCAGGTCATTGATCAGAGTGAATTGATAGCCAATATTGTCAAAGGTATCGACCCTTATACTCAATATGATGCTTATTTGGCTCTAGCCAGAGAAAGCTCTTTACAATTTATTATTTCTAATACTACGGAAGCTGGAATCGCTTATCAAGCAGATGATCGGGCAGATATGACACCGCCAGCTTCCTTTCCGGCCAAATTAACAAGATTTCTTTGGGAGCGTTTTGAACATTTTTCTGGCGATCCAGAAAAGGGGCTTACCATCATACCTTGTGAATTAATTAATTACAATGCTGATACCCTTAAGAAAATCATCTTGGATTATTGTAATGATTGGGAATTGGGAGACCGTTTTAAAACATGGATAAATACAGCATGTACCTTCCATAATACGTTGGTAGACCGCATTGTTCCAGGATATCCAAAGGACGATATTGATGCTTATTTGGCAGAATTAGATTATCACGATAATTTGGTTGTAACAGCTGAAGCTTTTTTCCTTTGGGTCATAGAGGGAGGAGCCGATTTAAAGGCCAAACTTCCATTTGATAAAACCGAATTGGATGTGAAAATCGTGGAAGATATGCAGCCCTATCGAACTAGAAAGGTTCGAATTTTAAATGGGGCCCATACTACCATGGTGCCATTTTCTTTACTTTATGGAAATACTACGGTGAAGGAAACTGTGGATAATGAATTTACAGGAGATTTCGTCAATAAAGCCATTTTTGATGAAATCATTGAAACTTTGGATATGGACAAGACCGAATTGCAAGAGTTTGCCCATGAAGTTTTGGACCGTTTCAGGAATCCATTTATTAAACACCAGTTGGCAGACATTGCCTTGAATTCCATATCAAAATTTAAGGTTCGTGTACTCCCTAGTTTGCTGGAATATGCCCAAAGGAAAAGTGCCTTACCAGCTCATTTAACATTTGCATTTGCTTGTTTGATAAGATTCTATAGAGGCACATGGAAAGGAGCTACTCTTCCGGTTAAAGATGGTGCAGATATCGTTGCATATTTTGAAAATGCTTGGAAGGAAAACAATTATGACAAACTTGTGGAAAATGTGTTAGGTCAAGTTGCTTTTTGGGACGAAGATTTAAATCAAGTGCCCAACTTGTCAAAGGCAGTGGCTACGGCACTGAAGGAAATTGAAGAACATGGTGTAGAGAAGGGATTCAAGAACTTTAAAGAATCCTTATAAAAAGATTCAGGATTATGCAGAAACAATTAATAAAAGTCCATCCATCTGATAATGTTGCTGTGGCACTTATCAACCTTTCTAAGGGTGAAAATGCGTTTTTAGAAGAACAAGAAATCTTGTTGGTTTCAGATGTCAAAGCAAAGCATAAAATTGCTTTAACGGATTTGGAGCCATCTGATAAAATAATCATGTATGGGGTGTTGGTTGGAAAAGCCAATACTAAAATTAAAAAGGGTGAGGTTCTTACTACGGGTAATGTAACCCATCAAAGTGAGAAGGTGTTTGGCAAAACGGATAGTATTGGGTGGAATCCACCCAATGTAGATAAATGGAAAGACCGCACTTTTATGGGATATCATCGTGAAGATGGTCAAGTAGGTACAGCCAATGTTTGGTTGTTTTTCCCATTGGTTTTCTGTGAAAATCGAAATATTGAAATCCTAAAAGAAGTTTTTGAAAAGGAACTTTTAACCCAAAAAACAAATAGCCATAGAATGCTGTTGCGCTCTTTGGTGAATGATGGGGAAAGCTCGGTAGCGACAGAAACGCATGAGGTAACAACCAATGTATTTGACAATATCGAAGTGAAATTTATTACCCATGCTGGTGGTTGTGGTGGTATTAGACAAGATTCTGAAACCTTGGCCCGATTATTAGCTGGATATGTAAAAAACCCCAATGTGGCTGGAGCTACGGTATTGAGTTTAGGGTGTCAAAATTTACAGATAGATATATTTAATCAAGCATTGGAAGCTATCAGCCCTGATAATAAGAAGCCCATTTTAATGTATGAACAACAAAAAATGGGGACGGTTGATGAAATGCTTTCCGCTATTATTAAAAAGTCATTTGAAGGCATTAAAGAAGCTAATAAAATAGAACGTAAGCCAGCACCGCTATCCAAGTTAAGATTAGGTTTGGAATGTGGCGGCTCAGATGGTTTTTCAGGTATTTCTGCAAACCCAACTTTAGGCTATACGTCTGATCTTTTGGTAGCCTTAGGAGGGACAGCGATACTGTCAGAATTTCCAGAGTTATGTGGTGTGGAGCAGGAGTTGGTTAATCGTTGTGTGACGGAAGAAAAGGCTGATAAGTTTTTGGGTCTGATGAAAGATTTTGAAGCGTCAGTGGTTAATGCAGGCTCTGGATTTGATATGAATCCGTCACCTGGTAACATAAAAGATGGTTTAATAACAGATGCCATGAAATCGGCTGGAGCTGCCAAAAAGGGCGGTATTTCGCCAATTGTAGATGTCTTGGATTATGGAGAATATGTGACTGAATCTGGATTGAATCTGTTATGTACACCTGGAAACGATGTGGAAAGTACGACGGCTATGGTAGGATCCGGAGCCAATGTGGTTCTTTTTACGACTGGATTGGGAACACCAACGGGTAATCCGATTGCTCCTATTATAAAAGTATCTTCCAACTCCGAATTAGCTGAGAAAATGAATGATATCATTGATATCGACACCGGAGGCATTATCAAAGGCGAAAAGACCATTGAGGAAATGGCTGAGCAAACTTTGGAGGAGATTATAGAAATTGCTAGTGGCACAAAGCAAGCCAAGGCTAAACTTTTAAATCAAGATGACTTTATTCCTTGGAAACGAGGGGTTTCTTTGTAGTTTTTAACCTATTTATACATGCCATGAAAAGATTTTTTGCCCAAATTTTGATTTTTACTTTGGCTTTCTGTTATACCAGCTGTAGTGAGGATTCCCCTAGTGAGGAAAACGATGTCAAAGTGAGTTCCATAACCATTGCTGGAGAGACGATAACGGATGGAGGCAGCAGTCAGCTATCGGTTCAGGTAGTACCAACCAATGCGGCCAATAAATCGGTCAATTGGTGGGTTTCCAATACAGCCGTAGCGACTATATCTAACTCTGGTTTACTAACAGCTGTATCCAATGGGTCTATTGTAGTCCAAGCCATAGCAAAAGATGGGTCTGGTGCATATGGAGAAAGATCCTTTTCAATATCGGGGGTGGGTTCTATTCCTGATAATATAGTGCAAACCAGTCAAGAAATTCTTCAAGCGATCGCTAATGCTTCTGCAGGAGATATTATTTACATTCAAGGAGGGGAATATGAATTCAGTTCCACCATTCAAATTTCTGGATCAGGAACAAATGCAAATCCCATCATTTTAATGGCTAACCCTGAAGCTACAGAACATCCCAAGTTTAATTTTTCTTCTATGACTGAAAACTCAAATAATAGAGGGGTTTATCTTTCTGGGGACTATTGGCATATTAAGGGTATTGATATTTTTGGAGCTGGTGATAACGGTATGTATATAACGGGGGATAACAATCTGATAGAGTTTTGCACCTTTAGTGAGAATGCCGACTCTGGATTACAAATTTCTTCAGGAGGAAGTAACAATACTATTTTGAATTGCGACTCCTATTATAATGCTGATTCGACCTTAGAGAATGCCGATGGATTTGCTTGTAAGCTTACTGCTGGTTCCAATAATAAGTTTATTGGTTGTAGGGCTTGGCAAAATTTAGATGATGGCTGGGATGGCTATTTAAGGGACAATGATGATATCACCACTTATTATGAAAACTGTTGGGCCTTTAATAATGGCTACTTAATGGACGGCACCCCAGGAGCTGGTGATGGTAACGGATTTAAAACTGGTGGTAGTGATGACAAGACCTTAAAGCATCATGGTGTCTATAAAAACTGTATTGCAGCAGGAAACATTTATGATGGCTTTGATCATAATAGTAATAGGGGAGATGTCGAATTATACAATTGTTCGGCCTACAACAATGGAAGAAATATTAATTTCAGCAGTACCAATATTGCTAATTTCCTTTTGATTAAAAATACCCTTTCTTTTTCAGGTGTTAATTCTGATTCCTATTCAGCTACCCAAACAGAAATTAGTCATAACGGTTGGCAATCAGGTTTGGTGACCGATGCTTCCGATTTTGTAATTGTGGATATTAATCTTTTGGCCTCCCCCAGAAATGCTGATGGAAGTTTGCCAGATATTGACTTTCTGAAACTTGTTTCTACGAGTGATTTAATTGATCAAGGAGAGGATGTAGGATTGCCTTTTTCAGGGACAGCTCCCGATATTGGAGCCTTTGAATTTCAGGATTAATTAAGGATAATTTACTCTTTAATTATTAGAGAATTGGCATAAACCTCAATGTTTGAATAGTTGGGGTTTATCGATTTTAGGTTGGAATCCTTTTTATTTGGATCCAAGCCATTTTGTAACTCCCAGTCATCTGGTATGCCGTCTTCTCCTTGAAATCTAGTTTTTTCGAAATGAGTTGAGGCCAACCTCCAACATTCATTTGGGAATCAATAATCCCGTTTTGGTAAGAAACTGCGCCATGAAGTACATTGCTGGCGATTCTTAAGTCTACGGCATCTCTATGTAGACTAGCTCCTGCAGTTGTCAATACGCAATCATAAGCAGTTAGTGCCGTTTGAGTTACCGTATTATTAAATATAGCAATCGGTTCTATTAATTTAGCCTCATTCGGATTTTCACATTGAACGCCGCCATTCCAATTATCTTCGGAAACGGCTGGGTAGCCATATACAAAATTGCCATCCACAAAAAATTGGCCATAAGGTTCAGAAGGGCTTACGATCCGATCCAATTTAGATGAGGTTGTTGCAGGACCCGATTTAAAATAATTGTTGACAAGGTTGTAGCGACCTTTTTCTCCTCCATAAATGCTGTTTTCACCCCAATTGTAGATGACGTTGTTTCTAAAATCTACAAATTCATTTTCCGAATTTTGAGTAGTATTAGAGCCACTGAAACGCGGATTTCTGCTATTGTTGTGTGCCAATAGGTTGTGATGGAAAGATGCTCTTACACCGCCCCAAATGCCGCCATAACCATGTGCTCCTTTGTGATGAACAGAACGATTTAAAGCTTCAGAGATGATACACCATTGCAGGGTGAAATTTTTGTTGTTATAAAAGGAGGCATTTTCATCGGTCCCCCAACTTATGGAGCAATGGTCTATAATCACATTATTGGTGTTTCTGCATCCTAATGCATCACCTTCAACCTGATTAACATCCCCCATACGGAATCTTAAATATCTAACAATAACATTGTCCGCCTTAATAGTAACGGGATACCCTTTAATTGTAATTCCATCGCCGGGAGCTGTTTGCCCCAATATGGTTAAATCTCCTTTGTTGATATCCAATTCCCTCTTTAATTCAATGGTGCCAGATACGTCAAAAATGATGATGCGAGGTCCACTTTTCAAGATACCTTTTCTTAGGCTACCCTCTCCGTCGTCATTTAGGTTGGTGACTTTGTAAACAAAGCCATATCTTCCTCCTGACGCAAATTTACCAAAACCTTCAGCCGATGGGAATGCCAAATCTTGAGAGGAGCAAGAGGTGCTAAAATTTAAAAAGAGGGTAATAATAAAAAGAGGTGCTAAAAGTTTCATGTGTATAAAATTAAAAAAAGAGGAGTGATTTTTATTCACTCCTCCCTTTATAGACTAATTCAAACTAACTTATTATTGAAGCCAACGTGGGTCTCCAACATTAAAATCGATTAACGATTGAGTGGTTACTGTGAAATCTCCATTTGCAGCGTCCACATATCCAGGGTCTACTGTGGTGTAGGTAGTAGAGGTATCATATCTAGCTACTGATGAATCATACAATGTAGGTGCATTGAAGTAATTATTGTTGGCAAATGTGATGGTTTCATCTGTCTCATTTCTATCTGAATAACCTTCTACGGCAGTATCAGTAATCAAATTATTGGTAACCGTAATATCATTACTGTCAAATCTTACGTAAAAGATTCTTCTACTATCAGAATTTGAGCAGGCGTATAGCGTACAATTAGCTAAATTAATATTGCTTGTCAAGCCCACACCATTAGAATCTCCGGCTGCATCAATTCTAAAGAAATCTCTTCCTGGTGCACAGTTATTGAAAGTACTAGTATTTACATCGATATTTAAAACATCTGAATTTCTAAAGTCGATAAAATCACCTCCATTCGTCAACACATTTGTCACAATACTATTTTCTACTGTGAAAGAGTTTAGAACCGCCCCCGTTACATTACCGTAAATAAGTGCTTTGTCATAATCATGAATGTTACAACCACTGATAAGAATACTGTCATAACTACCCGTTCCATCAAATTTTAAAACTTCAACTACGCTATTGGCTAGGTCTCCAGTTAAGTCTAAATCTACCAGATTAACTTCGGTAGCTCCTGTTGCCAATACAAATCCAATTTTTAATAAAGGTTTGTCAAAGCTATATAAACCTTGGATAGTAATTGGTTTATCTAATGTTACAGAACCAGATTGAGCTGTATAATCTCCAGCATCCAAAACTAAAGTGGCACCTGGTTCAGCGTCGGCAATCATTTGGAAAAGATCATCATCAGGAGTCACTAATTGCCCGTCTCCAATGTCAATTCCTGTTGTAAAGTATTGGACACCTCTTAAAGTAGCATTATTAAAAATTTGAGCTGTATAATCGGTTTCTCCTGTAAGTCCAGAAATGATTGCAACACCACTAGCTTGCTCTTCAGGAGTGATATTATGAACAATTCCTCCTGGTTCAATAGTTATATGGGTTACCGCACTGTTTGGCAACCAACGTAAGGTGGCCTCGGTGGCTAGAATGTCTCCTGGCTCAATTGGTAAAAACAACTGTTCTGTGAGGGTTTCAGCAGTAATATAAGTGTATTTTGAGTCTTCCAACCCTCTACTGCTTAGTGCTTGAACTCTTATGTAGTACAAAGTTTCACCTTCTAATGGAACTAAAACTGGTAACTCGTCAGAGCTTACAGTAACAGATTCTACAATGTTGTTGAAATTTTCATCTTCACTAAACTCCGCTAAATAGGTGTCAACATTATCATCGACAGTCCAGTTAAGTTCTACATTCACTTGATTTCTAATGAAGGCAGTCAGGTTTATAGGTGCAAACTCCCTGCTCACTTGAAGTTCCTCGATCAATTCATCTGGCTTATCACAACTATTGAAAGCAAGAAGTAATGCCAAAGCGGCTAAAAAGGGTTTGATTATTTTGGTTGTTTTCATAACAAAAGTGTTCTTTCGGTTTTTTTTAATATCCATAATCGTTTACTAATTGTCCGTTACTTCCATCAATAAATATTTGCCAAATTGGCCAAAATTGTCTGTTGTCTGGATTGATACCTTCTTCGTAAATGGAATTAATGGTCTCATCAGCCAAAATAGTCCAGTCAAATGCTGAATATTCTGGTCCTGGGTCAGTATTTTCGTCACGATTCAAACCATAGATATCTAACGTTTCTTCGTCCTCTTCATATCGATAATATACGGTGCTAGGAACATTGGAATATTCACCAGTTCTGTTTCTTAAATTGAACATTTTTACTTTTGCTTCATCTAAGCTCGATGCTAACATGTTCCAACGAATTAAAGCTTGTTTTCGTTCCATTTCTCCAGTAAATTCATAGAAATGTTCCATTTGAATGGCCTCTAACATGGCATCTGAACTTGAAATCGCATTCACATAGTTGTCTACTTTCTCAGCGTGCAATTCAGAAGGGAAAGCTCGCATTCTTATTTCTTTTAAGTATGGTGCTGCTGCTCCAGGTCCTTGAAGTTCATTGGCTGCTTCTGCAGCAATTAGTAATACCTCAGCAAAACGCATGTAAATTTTGTTAACACCATCGTCGTTGGTTGAAGTCACATAGCGATTCATCCACTCGTAACGGTACTTTCCAAAATACCAAGTATCAAGGTTGACCAATTCTTGCTTAGAAAAACCATCAGTAGGATTACCCCATTGATAAGGTACACAAGTGACATCTCTACGGGTATCATCTTCATCAAAATCATAAAAGACAAATGGTAATGGTCCGGCTGCTCCACCGCGAGCTTGACCTGTGTGTTGGTCAACGCCTCTGTGACGAACTGCAAATGAAAACAAGACACGTCCTCTACCAGGAGAGAAAGGGATTTCCCATAAGGATTCACCTCCAGCTGTAAGTACCTCTTCATTATAATTTCTCCAAAATGTTTCAAAAGAAGATTCTAAGTGAGCCATTCCACTTTCTATCACATCAGTAGCCTCGTCTAAAGCTAAGGCATACATGTTGTCAACAGAAAGGTCTGGGTCATTACTTCTTCTTATTCCGTCAGGGTACTGTTGGTAACCACTAGCTACCATAGCAAGACGAGCTCTAAAGCTTTTTACAAACGCTTTGTTAATTCGCTCTACTGAAGTAGTGTATGCTGATTCATTTGGCCAAGCTACAAGAGTAGAGGCTTCTCCTAAATCTTCGATGATTTGTTTATAAACGATATCTCTACTTGATTTTGGAAGGTAAATGGTTTCTGTGGTAATTGGTTCAAATCTAGCAGGAACGTCTCCCCACGCCTTCATTAAATCAGCATAATAAATGGCTCTCAAAGTAAGTGCCTCACCTAAAAGCTGACCCAATTCTGTACCCGGCTCTGGGTTACCATAAGTTCTCAAACCTCTAACACAAATATTAGCACGCTCAATTCCCAAATACATCATGGCCCAAGCATTGTTGTTGGAATTCATTTGTGAATTGGTTGGAGTCATGCTGTAATTCATTAACTCCCCTTGTGAACTTCCAGCATCATCTGAGCTATAATGGAACTCACAATCGGTATTGAATCCGTAAAAAGGAATAAAACGACCTCTATAAGAGTTTGTTTGCCCCATTGGCTCCATAATACCATCTATAGCCCCTTTGGCTAAACCTGGGGTTGAAAAGATGATGGATTCATCCAGTGTGGATTGGGCAGGAGCCTCTAAAAAGTCTTCCTCAAATTCTTGGCAACTGAAAAACAGCCCAATGAGCAAAATTCCAGCTATTCTATATATATGTTTCATCTTGATAGTCATTTTGAATTAAAAGTTTAGGTTTAAACCAAATACGAGTTGTCTACTTCTTGGATATGGAGAATAATCCACTCCAGGTGTTAGAGGTGTTCTTCTTCTTGTAGAGACCTCTGGGTCAAGACCAGAATAATTCGTTATTATAAATACGTTGTTTGCAGTGGCATAGAATCTTAATTTTGTAATTCCAGCAGCTTCTAATAACGAATTTGGAACGGTATACCCTAAAGTTAAGGTATTTAATCTTAAAAACGACCCATCTTCAACGGCCCAATCACTAAACACAAAGTTTTGCATGTATGGTGACCACATGGTAGTATTGGCATTAAGAGCAGCCAATTCTTGTGGGTCTGTTACCAATTCACCAGTCGTTGGGTTTAAGTTTGTCCATCTGACGCCATCAGCCATTTCTGAAGAAAGGTTTCTATATTGGCCATTCTGGTTTGCCGTATTAAACTCAATTTTATTAGCATTGTATACGTCGTTGCCAACGCTAAAATTAAATGCTGCAGTCAAATCAAATCCGTAAGCATAAGCATTCAGAACCATACCTCCTGTTAAGTTTGGATTAGCATCTCCTATTACGTCGTTATCATCAACATCTACAACACCGTCACCATTAATATCCTTTAATTTCATCATACCTGGTTGAACGTCACCTACAACAGGGCTGCTGTCTGCAACTCCATCTAGCAGCGTGTAAGTGCCAGTTGTCGCATCATAGCTGAAATCTGAAATTTCATACCTTCCATCGCTTTGGTAACCATACATAAGACCTATTGGTTCTCCAACCTGTATAAAGTAGTCGTTTCCTATTTGAGTAGAAGCCCAATTAGTGTTGGTTCCAAAATCGTCCATGATTCCTAACGATCTAACTTTGTTTCTATTCATAGCCACGTTAAAGGATAGGTTCAATCCGTAATCTTCTTTTTGAATGGCGGCAATATTTAAGGAAGCTTCCAAACCTTTGTTTTCTAACTCTCCCATGTTTCGGTATTGGCTATCGTAACCAGTACCAGGAGTAGGGAATCTAATCAATAGGTCTTGAGTAATATTTCTATAAACTTCTACGGCTCCATCTAATCGTCCGTTAAATAATCCGAAATCCAAACCTAGGTTTTGAGATACGGTAGTTTCCCATTTCAAATCTGGGTTAGCCATAATACTTGAAGGCGCCCAATAATTATTGATGTCATTTAAATACGCCGTGTTTGAAGATTCAAAACTTTGAACCGTTTGTCCTGCAGGAATATTATTGTTACCTACTTCTCCATAACTTACACGAAGTTTCAATAGATCTAACCAATCTGTGTTTTGAAGAAATGGTTCTTCAGACATTTTCCATGCCAAGGCCGCAGAAGGGAAGTATCCCCAGCGATTGCTTCCAAGAAACTTACTGGAACCATCCATACGATAAGTTGCAGTCAAAAGATATTTGTCAAATAAATCGTAGTTCAACCTTCCAAAAAAGGATAATAATTTATCATCAGGACTGTAGAAATTGTCTACGGAAAGCGGTGTTCCTTGAGTAGTTAAATTGATGGATGTTCCGAAATCAAAATCTTTTGGAAATCCTTGAATCTCACTGGTAACTAAGTTGTTCTTGGCAACAATCATCTCTTCCCCTAAAAGAATTTTTAGTCGGTGATTATCGTTTTTAATAAGGTTTGCAAAATCATAGTTAATCGTATTTGCATTTCTGAAATCTTCTCTTTTTCTATCTCTAATTAATAAAGAAGGAAGACCTTGATATTCTGCTGGAGGTCTGTTGTTGGAATAATACGTAGATCTACCATAAAAACGATAGTCTAAGTCAAATCTATTATTCAAACCAAAGTCACTTTTAAATTGTAAGTTATCAATGATTTCCCAAGAAAAACTACCTATCATGTTTAAGTTTTTTCTTGTTTGTCTTCTTTGATTGTCATTTACGGCAACAAAAGGATTAACCAAATAGCTGGATAGTGCTTCGTCTGTATTGGTTGTTGTTAATCCAGGTAAAGGAATTGGAGAGTAACCAACACTATGTCTTAAACGGGCATCTGCGGAGGATACCTCATTTTGTTCGTTTGCACCACCACCATTAATTTCAGTGTCGGCATAACGTACTGTAAATGAAAGGTCAACTTTATCACTTGCTTTTCCTTTTAAAGCTAACGTTAAGTTGTCTCTTTTGAAATCAGAACCAACCATGATTGCCTTTTCATCAAAATGGGCATAATTGAAATTGTAGTTGATTTTATCTGTACCACCGCGTACCGATAAGTCTCTACTTTGAACCTCTCCTGTTTGACCATAAATTTGTTCTTGCCAGTTATTTCCTTGCATTCCTATGTATTGGTCATAATCAGAATAGGATCCAAAATAGGTTTCGTAAGAATCGATATTGTCTCTTAAAAGGGCATATTCATATTGCCATTTTACATAGTCTTCTGGTTCTAAAACATCAATAGTGTTTGCTAGCTTCTTAAAACCATAAAACATATTGAAGTTTACTGATATTTTTCCTGTTTTTCCGCTTTTGGTTGTGATAATTACAACCCCATTAGCACCTCTAGATCCATAAATAGCAGTAGAAGATGCGTCTTTTAAAACACTGATATTCTCAATGTCAGATGGGGATATATCACTCATGCTGTTAACAGGAAATCCATCAACAATAATTAAGGGTGAGCTATCTTGAGTTAAAGATCCTGCTCCACGAACTCTAATGTTTATTTCTGCGTCTGGAGATCCTTCGGTTGAGGTTACTTGAACCCCTGCTAAACGTCCTGTCAGTGCTTCAGCTGCGCTAGCAATTGGTTGTGCAGCAAGGTCATCTCCATCTATGGCAACAACCGATCCCGTGAGGTCAGATTTTTTGGTAGTACCATATCCAATAATAACTACTTCGTCTAAAGCCTCCTGGTCTGGTTGTAGAACGACATCAATCGTTGTTTTACCATTTACTGGAACTTCCTGAGAGATAAATCCGGTGTATGAAAAAATTAAAATTACGGAAGAATCGTCGAGGTCTAGGGAATAGTTTCCGTCAAAATCGGTAGTTGTTCCTTTGGCCTTTCCTTTTACTAAAATATTGGCTCCTACCAAAGGGCCTCCTAATTCACCATCGGTTACCGTTCCTGTAATTTGTTTCGTTTGAGCCTGAATAAAAGAGGAGCTCAAAACAAAAAGAAAAAGGAGGAATACCGACCGTGAATTACTTTTCAAAATTCCAAATGTTTTCCAATGTAAAAACTTGGAAAACAAGTCATCAATTAAATTGTTGTGCATAAAAAGTTAGTTAAAAAAATTAGTAATAAACATGTAATCGATTACACAAATTTATTATTAATTTTGAATTACGCAATTAATTATTGATAAAAATTTGAATATCGCAATTTTAATAACTTTAAATGAAGAATTAGCAAAAGTAATTCGATGCCTGTTGTAAAGGTGTTAAATAAGAACTAGTTGCGTTATTGGAAAGCGATGAAGAGAGGTTTAATAGGGTGAATGATTATACACAATAAGTATATAAATTATGATAACTGACTAAATTAAGACCGAAGCGCCCCTAAATAGGATTGAAAAATAATTCTTGTTTCTAAGTTTTATTTACTCTTGGAGGAGTCCCTCACGATAAGTTCTGGATCCAAAACAACCTTTTTTTCAATCTTCACTTTTGAGGCATTTTTTATTTGCTCCAGAAATACTTTAGCGGTCATTCTGCCCATTTCCAAAGGGAATTGGTTGACCGTACTAATAGTAGATTCCATGAATTTTGTAAATGGCTCATTACTGAAGCCTACCACCGCAAAGTCTTGAGGGACGTTATAGCCTAATCTTTTTAATTCTTGGATGGCGCCTAAAGCAACAAAATCACTTGATGACACAAGTGCATTAGGTTTGGGGTCGAGATTGATTAGGCTTTGGATGGCCATGGCTCCATTCTGCAGGCTACTTTTTGTTTCAATGATGTATGATTCATTGATTTCTAGGCCTGCATCAAGTAGTGCTTGTTTGTAACCTGAAAAACGATCTTTATAGATAAGAAGGGAGCGGTCTCCTCCAACATGGGCTATTCGTTTATATCCCATGTCAATGAGGTGTTTAGTTGCTTTGTAGCCTCCTTCAAAGTCATTGATGGTAACTGAGCTAACTCCGTCCATTTGTAACTTCCTGTCAAAAAAGATAAGGGGAACATTTTTATCGATGACCTTTTTGAAGGGTTTGGTTTCGGTATATGAAGTTGAAATTAAAATACCATCTACTTGGGCATTTAATAGGGTTTCAATATTGGCAGATTCCCTTTCCGTGCTCTCGTGAGTTTGGCAAATGATTACGTGGTATCCATGAGGGTTCAATTCTTCTTCAATCCCTCTAATGACTGAGCCGAAAAAATTACTATCTACTCTTGGAACTACAACTCCTACATTATGGCTTCGTCCTCTTTTTAAAGCCAAGGCCAATTTGTTTTGCTCGTAATTCATTTTAGATGCAGCTTCCAAGACGAGGGCTCTTGTGGCTTCACTAATTTTTGGGTTGTTATTTAGGGCTCTTGACACTGTTGCAGCCGTAATGTTTAGCTCTTTGGCTATGTCATAAATCGTAGTCTTTTTCGCCATTGAATTAGAAGATATTAGTGAAGAAATGGGTCTACAAATATAATTATTTTTTCTTTTCAGAAATCTTGTTATCGATTACAATATAAAATAAATATCCTTTTGATAATTGTAAAATACAACAAAATAGGGTTTTAAAAATCCTAATATGAAATAAAATCACTATGTTTTTTTTCAATAATGCAATAAATAATAGAGCTTTTTGCATATTTACTTGGAAAGTATTTTGAAATTTTTTAGGTTTGGTAATCGATTGCATTTTTGCTTTTCGATAAGTTTTGAATTCATTTTATATAGTTCTTTATGAGGGTGAGAAATTTTTTTGGGTTACTTTTTTTAATGCTGGTTTCTGTTTTGGGATGTTCCGATAAAAAGGAGTCGGTCGCTTTTAATCCATGGAGTGATATGAAGACGGTTTTGGAAACTATAAAGGCACCAGAATTTAAGAATGAAGTATATAATATAACGGACTATGGAGCACAGGGAGATAGTGTTTTCGACAATACAAAAATTATTGATTCGGTAATACGTCTTTGTTCGTCAAATGGAGGAGGTAAAGTTGTGATACCGGAAGGTAAATTTTTCACAGGTCCTATTCATCTTCAAGACAATGTCAATTTACATCTTGATAAGGATGCTGAAATTTTATTTAAAACCGATCCCAAGGCGTATTTGCCAGTAATACATACCTCCTATGAAGGAATAGAATTGATGAATTACTCGCCATTGGTGTATGCTTACAAAAAAACAAATGTGGCTATAACAGGTTCTGGAGTTTTAAATGGGCAAGCGAATGAAACCAATTGGTGGCCATGGTGTAAAAAGGATGTTTATGGTTGGAAAGAAGGGGAGCCATCTCAAAGAGATAGTTTGAATTTGCCAAGATTGATGGAGATGGGGCAGGCAGGTGTACCTCTTAAAGATAGAGTTTTTGGAGATGGGCATTATTTGAGGCCTACATTTATTGAGCCCTTTGAATGTAAAAATGTGTTGATTGAAGGGGTGAAAATCGTTAATGCTCCTTTTTGGGTTATACACCCTATCAAATCTCAAAATGTGATTGTGGATGGTGTTACTGTGGAAAGTCATGGGCCTAATAATGATGGTTGCGATCCAGAATACTCCAAAAATGTGTGGATAAAGAATTGCACGTTTAATACCGGTGATGATTGTATTGCTATTAAAGCAGGTCGTGATAATGAAGGTAGGCGAGTAGGTATAAAAAGTGAAAACATCATTGTTCAGAATTGTAAAATGATTGATGGACACGGTGGCGTGGTAATTGGAAGTGAAATGTCGGCAGGTGTATCCAATGTTTATGTTGAAAACTGTGAAATGGATAGTCCAAATTTGGATAGAGCTATTCGAATTAAAACCAATTCCAGAAGAGGAGGTGTAGTTGATGGAGTTTATGTCAGGAATTTAAATGTCGGACAAGTTAAAGAAGCCGTTTTGAGAGTCAATTTATTTTATGGCATTTATGCTGGACAGGAAGGTGAATTCATACCAGAGGTGAAGAACATTCTTTTAGAAAATGTCAAAGTAAAGAATGGAGGTAAATATGGAATTCTAGCCAAAGGTTATGCTGAATCACCTATTTCCAATATTACATTTAAAGATGTTGTTATAGATCAGGTCGAAGAACCTTTTTCTATGGAGTCTGTAGAAAATCTGAAATTAATAAATACAAAAATTAATGGTGAACTTATGGAATTTCCAATTGAGTCCGCCAAACCTTAAGTTGAATTTTTAGCAATTGAGTTTACTATAAATTAGTTTGAATTGAAATGTTGTTTTTTAAATAAGCCTGATAGCTGTCAGGCTTATTTTTTAGATGAAATGGTATGAAAGTGAAATTTCCAATCATATGTTTGATAATGCTGTTGACTTCCTACGGAATGGCTTTTCAGCAAATTAAAAAGGATACATCCTATACTGTAGCCTCTACCTACAAGAAGTTGGTTAAAAAGCATCCAGATATCAAAGAGGTGGCAATACCTGAAACACCTAATTTGACAATTCAGAAAAATTTGGTTTACGGAACCATAGGTGACCGAAAGTTGCGTTTAGATCGTTTTGAGAATACATCTGTTTCCAATGCCCCTGCTATAATTTTGGTTCACGGTGGAGGTTGGAAATCGGGAGATAAAAAATTGATGGCACCTTTGGCAGCCCACTTAGCTTTAAAAGGATATCAATGTTTTGCAGTAGAATATCGTCTATCAGATGAAGCTAAATACCCGGCAGCTATAGATGATGTTACAGAAACAATTCGTTTTATTAGAAAACATGCCAAAGAATATCAAATTAATAAAGACAATATAGTCGTTTTAGGAGCTTCGGCTGGGGCTCAAATAGCCACTTTGGTAGGTTATTTGGAACCTGATTTAGTTCGAGCCGTTGTGAATATTGATGGCGTGCTGGCTTTTAGGCATCCAGAATCATCAGAAGGAGATATGGCAGCCTTTTGGTTGGGAGGTGTTTATGAAGAGGCTCAAGAAAATTGGGAAAATGCTTCGCCTATTAACCATGTTTCCAAAAACTCCCCGCCAATTTTGTTTATCAGTAGTTCGTTTCCCAGATTCCAAGCTGGAAGGGACGATATGATTAAAAAATTAGATAACTATAATATTTTTAGTGATCATTATACATTGCCAGGGAGTCCTCATTCTTTCTGGTTGTTTCACCCATGGTTTGAGGAGACTTTAAACCATATTACTGTATTTTTAGATAAGACATTAAAGAAAAATTAAACCCTATGAAAAAACGAAATTATATTGCTGTAATATGTCTTGGAGCTTTGTTCTTGGCTTGTAAAAATGAAAAGAAAGAAACTCCTGATGAAAAGGTTGAAGTAGAACAGGCGGAAAAGACTATCCCTAACACCTATGCCGAAATTGCCATTGCCCAAGGAGGTGAATGGGTGGATGGACCGAGAGGTCATAAGGAATATGCCAATGGAACATCTTTTAAAAATGTTGACAATCTTAAAGTTCCAGAACAACATACTGATCACTCGTGGTACATTCGATATGAAGGTCCAGGTTGGGAGAGTAATAAAGTAGGGTACAGGTTGTATTTAGATTGGCGAAATGCTATAGATATTTTTGGTAAAAAAACCGATACCATGGTTTTGGCCCAAGTGGGGCAAGATGGATTTGATTCCTATCATGAGCCAGAACCCTGGGGGCAAGATATACTTAAAGTTGGCAAAGGTTTGGGAGTAGGTTCCCTAGGTAGATTAGTCAATAATGAAGTGCAGCATTTCCAAGAAGTCGATTCAACCTTTGCTTCCGTAGAAAATTCTGATGCCTTATCTACTGTTCATGTCAATTA
Organism: Mangrovimonas sp. ST2L15; assembly: GCF_001280515.1. Classification (GTDB taxonomy): domain Bacteria; phylum Bacteroidota; class Bacteroidia; order Flavobacteriales; family Flavobacteriaceae; genus Mangrovimonas; species Mangrovimonas futianensis. The sequence goes on from NZ_LBIQ01000030.1 coordinate 933,626, forward strand.
CTTTGGATGGAAGACAGGAGATGAAAGTATTGATTTGAAATCTACCTTGAGTATTCAGCCAGATAAAAGATATACCAAGCACACTATTAAACCTTCAAAAGCAGTAAATGGTATTGTAACAGGAATTATCAATCACGAAGTGGACTATTTGGAAAAACTAAGTGAAAACAAAAAATGGGGATATATTGCTACTTATGGCGAACAAACTTTGGTGCCCGATAAATTAGGGATGGCGGTTTTTTATGAGTTAGGAACTACTGCAGAAGTCAAAAAAGGAGAGTTTGATTATTTGGTAGAATTTAAACCAACAACAGAGCCTATTTCCTTTTACTTTTTAGGTGCTTGGGAACAGGAACCCGATGGTATCAAAAACAAAAAAGAGTTTGAGGCCTATTTAGATGGGTTGTTGGCAGAATTGAATTCTAATAATAAGATGTAATGAAAAGGAGCGTCCAAATTTTTCTTGTTGGATGTCTATCCTTAGGAATCCAGTTCTTGTGTGCCCAAGAAAAAAAATGGACTATTGAAGACTGTGTCAATACTTTTTCCCAAGAGGAAGCGGTTCCTACCAAAGTTGGATATCAATATTGGTTTGCCGACAAGGATTTTTTGGATGGACGAACCATAAAAATGAGTGTGGTTTCTCCTGGAAAATCTACCCATGCACCTCACAAACATGCGGAAGATGAATTCTTTTATGTTTTGGAAGGGACAGCTACATTCTATCTAAATGGAAAAGAACAAGTCGTTGGACCTAATACAAGTTTATACTGTCCGTCAAATAGCATGCATGGTATTAGTAATGCTGGTGAAACAGATTTGAAATATTTGGTTATCAAAAAGTATGATAAAAAGTAAAATTAAGATGATGAATAAACTATCGGTAGCAATTGTTTTAACCCTTGGTCTTTTTTTAAGTTGTAAGGACCAAAAAAAGCAGATTGAAACAGAAGAATCTGTATCTGAACAAATCGTGGTTGATACCTTGAAGTGGTCAGAACGAATGGCGCTTTCAGAGATTGAACGTTTTCCAGACCCTACCTTACTCGATTTTAGAGAAAAACCTAGATGGAGTTATACCAATGGCTTGGTATTGCAGGCCATGTCTAGAGTTTATGAGCAAACTCACAATCAAAAACTCTATGACTATATCTATGATTATGGAAATAGAATGATTCATGAAGATGGCTCAATTGAAACTTATAAGTTATCAAACTACAACTTGGATATGATTAAGTCCGGAGATGCCATTTATTATCTCTATCAAAACAAACAGGAACCTAGATTTAAACAAGCCATGGATACCCTTCATAAACAATTAGAAGGACAGCCTACGACTTCTGAAGGTGGATATTGGCACAAAAAAGTTTATCCATTTCAAATGTGGTTGGATGGTGTTTATATGGCAGAACCATTTCATACCAAATATGCCAAAACCTTTATGAGTCCTGAGGAAGCCAAAAAGGTTTACGATAAAATAATGCTTCAGTTTGATTTAATTGAAAAGCATAGCCGGGATTCTGAAACTGGTTTGTACTATCATGGATGGGATGAAAGTAAAGAACAAAAATGGGCGAATAAAGAAACCGGTTTATCGCAACATTTCTGGTCACGAGGTATGGGGTGGTATGGAATGGCCATGGTAGACGTTTTGGATGTTTTACCAGAAGATTATGAAGGCAGAGACCGTTTGCTTACTTACCTAAATCAATACGCAGAAGCAATAGTGAAGTATCAAGATGAAAGTGGGGCATGGTATCAAGTGCTAAATCTTCCAGATAGAGAAGGAAACTATCTGGAAGCTACCGGAACTTCTATGTTTACTTATACCTTGGCAAAAGGAGTTAATAAGGGGTATCTTCCTGAATCTTTTAAAGCATATGCCGACAAAGGTTTTCAAGGAATTCTGGATACTTTTATTACAGTTGAGGATTCAGGTGTCGTTAATCTAAATCAATGTTGTTCAGTAGCTGGTTTGGGGGGTAGCCCTTACCGTGATGGATCCTTTGAATATTATATTGGAGAGAAAATAAGATCTAATGACCCAAAAGGGACCGGTCCATTTATCATGGCCGCTTTAGAATTGGGTAAATAGTAACAAATCATGGCTTCCATTAATACTGCTTTATGTTCTTTTGGAATGAGTGGACTTGTGTTTCATGCGCCATTCATAGAAGCACATCTCGATTTTAATTTATATGGGGTATTGGAGCGCTCTAAAAATTTGGCAGAAGGAACCTATCCAGGCATCAAAACTTTTCGGACATTAGAGGAACTTCTAGCTGATGAGAAGGTTGACTTGGTAGTTGTAAATACACCTAACATCACCCATTTTGAATTCACCAAACAAGCCATTTCGGCGGGAAAGCATGTAGTTGTTGAAAAACCTTTTACTGTAAGCTCTGAAGAATCTGAAGTATTAATGGCATTGGCGAAAGAACATCAAGTATTACTTTCTGTCTTTCATAATAGACGATGGGATAGTGATTTTTTAACCGTCAAGAAAGTTCTTGAACAAAAAGTTTTAGGAGATATTGTTGAGGCCGAATTTCATTTTGACCGTTTTGAGCCTGCTTTGAGTTATAAGGTGCATAAAGAGACCCCGACCGAAGGAGTGGGAAGCTTGTACGATCTCGGCTCCCATATTATCGATCAGGCGATTCAACTTTTCGGTATGCCAAAAAGTGTGTTTGCTACTTTGGATGGTTTTCGAGAACACTCGAAAGTGGTTGATTATTTTGATGTCAAACTGTATTATCCACATCATTACGTGACTTTAAAATCAAGCTATTTTGTTAGAGAGCCTTTGCCAGCATTTAGTGTTCATGGAACCAAGGGGTCTTTTTTGAAATCGAAGGCCGATATACAAGAAGCTGTACTTCAAAAGGGAATCAAACCAAATACCGAATTCTGGGGTGTGGAGCCTGAAAAAGAGCAAGGATGGCTTCATTATATGAAGGATGGTCAATCCATTAAAACTCATCAAGCGACCGAAATGGGCAATTACATGGCTTATTATGACCAAATCTCTAAAGCTATAATAAATCAGGAAAAACTTCCTGTAACAGCAGAAGAAGCCACCTTGGTTATAAAAATTATTGAGGCCGCTCTTAGAAGTCATCAAGAAAAACGCATCATAGATTTATGAAAAAAATAGTTGTTCTAGCAAGTTTATTTATAATAGGGAATTTATATTCCCAAACAAAGAATGTGTCACAGGTTTGGGTTTCCGACAATGGCGATGGAACCTATACCAATCCCATTTTGCACGCCGATTATTCCGATCCCGATGTGGTGCGCGTGGGAGATGATTATTATATGACGGCTTCGTCGTTTACCTGTACTCCTGGTTTACCCATTCTTCATTCCAAGGATTTGGTAAATTGGGATTTGGTGAATTATGCACTTCCTAAACAAGTGCCATTGGATGTATTTGACAAACCCCAACATGGTAAAGGCGTGTGGGCACCATGTATTAGATATCACAATGGGGAGTATTATATTTATTATCCAGATCCCGATTTTGGAATTTATATGATCAAAACCAAAGACCCAAAAGCTGCTTGGTCTGAACCTGTATTGGTTAAAGGAGGTCGCGGACTCATTGACCCTACCCCGCTATGGGATGATGATGGTCAGGTCTATTTGGCTTATGCTTTTGCTGGAAGTCGCGCTGGAATTAAAAGCCTTTTGGTTATCGCTTCTATGAACGATGAGGGAACCAAAACCAATGATGATGAAGTGATGATTATTGATGGCCATGATGGAGAAGATACCATTGAGGGGCCTAAATTTTATAAACGAAATGACTATTACTACATTTTTGCACCTTCAGGTGGTGTAGCTACCGGTTGGCAAACCATTTTAAGGTCAAAATCCGTATTCGGACCTTATGAGAAGAAGAAAGTTCTACATCAAGGAGCAACCGACATTAATGGTCCGCATCAAGGAGCTTGGGTAGAAACCCAAACTGGAGAGGATTGGTTTATCCATTTTCAGGATAAGGGAGCTTACGGACGTATTGTACACATGCAACCCATGCATTGGGAAAAGGGCTGGCCAGTAATGGGAGTCAATCAATCCAAGAGTGGTGTTGGGGAGCCTGTAACTACTTATAAAAAACCTAATGTAGGTAAGACGTATGACATCGTTACACCGCCAGATTCAGATGAATTTAACACACCAACAGTAGGTTTGCAATGGCAGTGGCAGGCAAATAAACAGGTGTATTGGGGATTTCCAACATCGATGGGACATTTTACCATGTATTGTAGACCACTTTCTGAAGAGGCCAACAATATCCATGATGTGCCCAATTTATTATTACAAAAATTCCCGGCGGAAACTTTTACAGCTACTTCAAAAGTGACTTTTAATGCACGTCACGATGGCGAAAAAGTTGGTTTCTTGGTTATGGGGTTGGATTACAGCTATCTTCAAATGAAACAGGAGAATGGAGACTTATTTCTGTCTCAGGTAACTTGCATGGATGCTGATAAAGGGACTAAGGAAAGACCTGGTGAAAAAGTAAAATTGAAGACGAATACCATATATCTGCAGGTGCGAGTGAGTGGAGGAGGTCAATGTGATTTTTATTACAGTTTAAATAATAAAAAGTTTACAAAACTTGGAGAAACGTTTACAGCTCGAGAGGGTAAATGGATAGGAGCCAAGGTGGGCTTTATGGCATTGCGAGAGGGTGTTATTAATGACTCGGGGAGTCTCGATATTGATTGGATTCGATTTACAAAATGATGAAGGAGGCGCACCGCATTACTTATAACATAACAATTGTCTTAGTTGGGCTTCTTTTATTTCAAAGTTGTCAAATGCATAAACCAAAAGAGCTTGCATTTACCGTGAAGGAGGATTTGTTTGACTCTTTAAAGGTGGCTGATTTAGGATTGAATTATCCCAAAGGCATTGAAACTTTTACGGTGTTTAAACCATCAGATAGCTCAGATCACTTCAGTAATGGAGTTGTAATGACTGCGTTCAAAGGGTATTTGTATTGTCAATGGCAAAGTTCCCAAATGGGTGAAGATTCAGAAGATACGTGGGTGGCCTATAGTAGAAGTTTAGATGGAAAAACATGGACTGAACCTATGGTCCTTCAAGAATCCCAAGACGAAGGGTACAGTTCATCTGGAGGCTGGTGGAAACACGGAGATACCTTAATAGCCTATTTTAATTATTGGCCATCTAAGTTGACTCCAGAAGGAGGATATGCCTTTTATAAAACTAGTTTGGATGGGATTCATTGGTCTGAAGGAAATCCCGTTGTGATGAGCGGTGGAGAACCTATTCAAGGAATTTTTGAGCAAGATCCGTTTGCTTTAGAAAATGGTCGTATTATCAATGCAGCTCACTTTCAACCTGGATTAAATGCTTCTCCCATTTATACAGATGATGCCTCTGGTGTTCGTGGTTGGAAGCGCAGTGAGTTTACAAATAGTGCAAATAAAAATGATGTTTCTAGAGAAATTGAGCCTAGTGCCTTGGTTCAAGAAGATGGTACTTTGGTTATGATGTTTAGAGATCAGTTTAGTTCTTTTTGTTCTATGGCATCCTTCAGTGATGATTCCGGTGAAACCTGGTCTAAGCCAGAATTAACGACTATGCCAGATTCGCGCTCAAAACAGAGTGCAGGTAATTTACCTGACGGCACAGCCTATTTGGTGAATAATCCTGTTCGTTCCAAAGTGCGCATGCCTTTAGTAATCACTTTGAGTAAAAATGGAAAGAATTTTGATAAAGCTTTTTTATTACGAAAAGGAGAAGGTGATATTCAGCCCCTACGTTATCAAGGAAAATACAAGCGATTGGGGTATCATTATCCCAAATCTATGGTACATGAAGGATTTCTTTATGTGTCCTATTCAGTCAATAAAGAAGAAGTGGAATTTGCCAGGGTTCCTATTGGGAGTTTGGAAATGAATGAAAGCCGCAATTAGCTTAACTTTAAAAAACAGAACATGAAAGTGAAATTCACAAATTATATATGGCTTTTAATATTTGGTTTTATGGGTGTTTCAAGCTTGAAGGCTCAAGTGCATGATCGCTCATGGAAACAGGTTATTTACCAAAAGGAAGCTTCTTGGTTTGCCACTAATGAAGCCAAACAGGTAGCTGAAAATGTATTGCTTTATCAAAGGGATATAGGTGGGTGGCCTAAAAATGTACCCATGCATTTAACGCTTTCCAAAGCAGAAAAGAAGGAATTGGAAGCTTTAAAATCTACTGGTTTGGAAGCCACCACGGATAATGGAGCAACAACCCAAGAGATGTTATTTCTCTCCAAGATGTATGCTCAGACTGCTGATGAGCGTTATAAGGAGAGCTTTTTGCAGGGATTGGGTTATATTTTGGAAGCGCAGTATGAGAATGGTGGGTGGCCACAATTTTATCCCTTAAAAAAAGGGTATTATTCACATATTACCTATAATGACGACTCCATGGTTCATATCATGAATTTGTTATTGGAATTACGAAATAACTCCGATTATTACTCTGTTAAACCTTCAAAAGAACAATTGGAAAGGGTAAATGAAGCCTTTAAGAAGGGTATTGATTGTATTCTCAACACGCAATACAAGCAAAATGGAATTCTTACAGGTTGGTGTGCCCAACATGATGCGGTTACTTTGGAACCTGCCAAAGCGAGAGCCTATGAATTACCTTCTTTGAGTGGCGCTGAGTCTGTGGGAATTGTAAATCTATTGATGTCAGTTGAAAATCCTTCAATAGAAGTTATTAACGCAGTAAACAGTGCAGTCACTTGGTTTGAAAACAGTAAAGTTTTGGGACTTCGCCAAGAACGAACCTATGATGCCAATGGCCGGGTAGTTGATAAAGTCATGATTGCTGATAAGGATGCCCTACCATTATGGGGCCGTTTTATGGAGTTGGATGACAATACACCTTTTTTTTGTGATCGGGATGGTGTTAAAAAATATAAGCTTTCAGAAATTGGTGCTGAAAGAAGAAATGGTTATCGATGGTATACAGATGCGCCTTCAATGGTATTGGAAGCTTACCCAAATTGGAAAAAGAAATATGTGTTTTCCAAATCTAAAGGAACTCAAAGTTCACATGAGATAGTAGTTTCAAAGGACGGTACAGGAGATTATACAAGTATTCAAGAGGCTATAAACAATACTAAGGCATTTCCTTATGATCGACTAACTATTTTTATCAAAAATGGGGTGTACAAGGAAAAAATTAAGGTACATGAGTGGAACACCAACTTATCAATTATTGGAGAGAGTAGGGAAGGGACAATTATTACCTATGATGATTATTTTAATAAAATAGGTCTTGGTAGAAATAGCACTTTTTATACTTATACACTGCTAGTAGAAGCCAATAATGTGGTTCTTAAAAACTTGACTATTGAAAATTCTTCAGGCGAAGTAGGGCAAGCCGTGGCTTTATCTGTTTTTTCTGATGAGGTAGCTGTCATCAATTGCAAACTTTTAGGAAATCAGGATACCCTTTATGCTTCTGGGAAAGGAAAACAATATTATAAGGATTGTTATATTGAGGGTACCACAGACTTTATCTTCGGAAGTGCCACCGCCTATTTTGAAAATTGTCAAATTCATAGCAAAAAGAATTCTTATGTGACTGCAGCTTCCACGCCTCAAGAATCAGAATTTGGATATGTTTTTAAAGACTGTAAGTTAACGGCTGATGATGAAGTTACAGAGGTTTATTTGGGCAGGCCTTGGCGAATTTATGCGCAAACAGTATTTATCAATTGCACATTGGGAAGCCATATTTTACCAGAAGGTTGGCACAATTGGTCCAAACCAGAAGCGGAGCAAACAGCTTTTTATGGGGAATATAGCAACTCAGGAAAAGGATTTGCACCTAAAAAGCGTGTGGAATGGTCCCATCAATTAACAAGTAAGGAAGCAGAACAATATACATTAAAACATGTTTTGGGGAACGGACTCCCCAACGACAAAAAAGAATGGTATGAAACACTATAAACTTAACTTTTTACTGATATTTCTGGTCGCATTATTTATTCCAATAAATAAGGTGACGGCACAAGTCGAATTGCAGCCTAAACAACAGCTTGTTTCCATTCACACCATAGGTGACTCCACCATGGCTGATAAAGTGAATCCGGAAGAAAACCCTGAAAGAGGTTGGTGCCAGTTGCTGCCTATTTTCTTGAATGATAAAGCGGTTGTTAAGAACCATGCTGTGAATGGTAGAAGTACTCGAAGTTTTATTCAACAAAAACGATGGGATTCAGTGTATTACAAATTAAATCGAGGTGATTACGTGTTTATCCAATTTGGACATAACGACCAGAAAGAAAATGATTCGTTACGTTATACAAATCCTCATACCGCTTATAGACATAATTTAATCAAATTTGTTCAAGAGGCAAGAGAAAAGGGAGCTCATCCGGTATTGTTTTCTTCCATAGTAAGGCGTAATTTTAATGAAAATGGCACCTTGGTCGATACCCATGGAGATTATCCCATGGAAGTAAGATTAGTTGCCCAAGAATTTGAGGTGCCTTTTATCGATTTACAATATGCCACCGAACAGATGGAAGAACGTTATGGGGTTGAGGCATCCAAAAAATTACATTTACACTACGCGCCTAACGAAATAGCTTATTATCCAGAAGGAAAAGAGGACGATACCCATTTATCAATTGAAGGAGCAACAGAGGTTGCAAGATTGGCAGTGGCGGAATTAAAAAATAAGGTTCCAGAGTTTACTAATTTAATAAAAGAAGAGGAGTAAGATGTTTAGACGAATTTCTATATTGTTTTTTATGATATTTATGAATCTTGTGAATAGTCAGCCCGAAGAGGTGAATTTATGGGCTCTGGAAGTTCCAAACTCCATAGAAGATAACAGCTATCAAGAAACTTATGAATTTGAAGAGACGGTGAAGACGAAAACTTTTAAAGTATCTACGCCGACACTCCAAATTTTTAAGCCAGCGCAGGCAAATGGTACTTCTGTTATCATTTTTCCAGGTGGCGGATATGAGTATTTATCTAGTGAAAAAGAAGGAGTAAAAATAGCCCATTGGCTTAATGACTTGGGAGTCACGGCTATCATTTTAAATTACCGATTACCTTCAGATGCGATTATGACTGATAGACGAATTGGGCCCTTACAAGATGCTCAGGAGGTTGTAAGGTATGTGAGAAGGCATGCCGCTGATTTGGGTATAGACGAAAAAAGGATCGGGATAATAGGTTTTTCAGCCGGGGGACATCTGGCTTCTACTTTGTCCACCCAATATGATAGGGAGGTTTATAAACATGATGATGTAAGCGCTAGACCAGATTTTTCCATTTTAGTCTATCCTGTTATTTCCATGAAGGATGGTATCACACACGCTGGATCCAAATCACGATTAATAGGCGCAAAGGCTTCAGAAGTGGATGTGGAGCAATATTCAAATGAGCTACAAGTAACCGCCAACACGCCCATGACTTTTTTGGTGCATGCCACCGATGATGGTTCTGTGCCAGTTGAAAACAGTATCAATTACTATATGGCGCTAAGAAAGCATCGCATTTCAGCTGAGATGCATGTCTATAAGGATGGTGGTCATGGATTTGGATTGGGCAGGGAAGGAACGCACACAAGTTGGCCAAAACAATGTGAAGCCTGGATGAAAGCAAACCATTTATTGGATACAAAATCTTTATGAAGGCATTCAAGTCATTTGTGTTTGTTTTTTGTATTGGCATAATTAATCTATGCTATTCACAAACAAATGTGCAGGATTCTGTGATTGTTAATATAGAAAAGCAGATTAAACTGCCTCAAATCCCAAATTATCAAATTAATGTATTGGACTTTGGAGCGAAAGGGGATGGCAAATTCAATAATAAAAGAGCCTTTGATAAGGCTATGGGTACTCTTGCTAAAAAAGGAGGAGGTACTCTTGTTGTTCCGAAGGGAAATTTCAAAGTAAATGGTCCCATTCATTTTGTGAGTCATGTGAATCTTCATTTGGAAGAGGGTTCAAAAATTACTTTTGGAAACAACCCAAAAGATTATCCCAATGTCTTAACTAGTTGGGAAGGCACCATGTTATACAATCACAGTCCCTTTATTTATGGAATAGATCTAGCAGATGTCAGTATTACTGGAAAGGGAACAATAGATGGGGATGGAGGCAGTGTTTGGACTAATTGGAAGTCTAAGGAAGGCGACGGAAAGGCTTTGAGCCGAAAGATGAACCATGAAGAACAGTCGCTTGAGACACGGATTTTTGGTGAGGGTTTTTATTTAAGACCGCAATTGATTCAATTTGTCTCTTCCAAAAATGTACTGATTGAAGGGGTTACCATTGAAGATGCTCCTTTTTGGTGTGTCCATATACTGAAATGTAGCAGCATCACCCTTAGAGATTTAAAATACAATGCCCATAACAAAAATAACGATGGTATTGATATCGAGCATTCCGAATTAGTGCTTATAGAAAAGGTAAGCTTTGATAATGGTGACGATAATATTGCTATTAAGGCAGGAAGGGATCATGATGGTAGGAATGCCAATATGCCCTCTAAGCAAATTATAATAAGAGATTGTACATTTAAAGGGCTTCATGCTTTGGTGATTGGTAGTGAAATGTCTTCTGGCGTTGAAGATGTTTATGGCTATAACTGTAAAGCGAGTGGCTATTTAAAAAGAGGCATTTACATCAAAACCAATTCCGATCGTGGTGGATATATAAGAAACATCCATTTCAATCAGTTGGATTTTCAAGATGTAGAGGATGCTATCTACATTACCTCCAATTACCATGGGGAAGGAAGCGGATTGTTTCCTTCAGAAATTTCCAATCTTTATTTTTCCAATTTAAGTTTTACCAAAGCCTCTAATACAGCTATTGTTGTGGAAGGGTACCCAGAAAAACCTGTTGAAAACATCTATTTTGATTTTATTGAGGTGGGTTCTACGAAAAACGGAATGACCATATCAAAAAGTAAGAATGTGCAAGTGAACGAAGTGGTGATAGGTGAAAAGCAAACGGTGCCTAGTGCTGTCCGTTAATGTTTATGAAGAACCTTTTGTGAAACGTTCTCCGAATTATTGATTAAATTGGTTTTCAAACTAATGAAAAGAAATTAAACAAAGTTTTAATCATGTCACAATATATAGACGGTTTCGTTTTTCCACTTCCTCATATTTATCTGGATGAGTACAAAATTTCGGCTGGAAAGATAGCCGAAATTTGGAAAGAGTATGGTGCTCTTGCGTATTTTGAGTTTGTTGGTGATGATTTGGCTTTAGAAGGAACGAAGTCTTTTATTGATGTTGTAGATGTCCAAGAAGATGAGGTAGTTGTATTTGGTTGGGTTGTTTTTCCCTCCAAAATAATACGTGACCAAGCCAATGAAAAAGTCCCATTGGACCCCAGAATGGCAGATCTTGTTGCACCATTGGTATTACCTGGGAAATTGATTTTTGATGCAAGTAGAATGATTTATGGTGGGTTTAAGTCTTTGATCCAATCCTTAGAAGATCATTAAAACAAGCTTGTTATTTGATTTTCCGGAGGATCTTTTTTAGGGCGCTTACCATTAAACCATTAGTGCTTTTTACTAAAGTTAAGTCATTATTGTCCTTTTCATCTAAGGTAACTTGCCCTAAGACTTTCCTCGAGTAGATGGTTTCCAAAGTATTCAAATCGTAAACTTGTAGTATGGTATAGGCTCTATTCTTGCTTTTTCCATAGGGTTTGCCAATTTTAAAACTGCCTATGTCATCTTCAATACTTTTACTTTCAATATTGATCACATAGTCAAAATGGGTTATTTTTTTAAAGTTTTCGAGGCGAAGGGTATCCGGGTTAATTGGTAAATGTGGTAAAGCATAAGGAAGGCTATCGGCAACAACGAGCTGACTTCCTAATTGGTTGTAAAAGAATGTATAGGCTAATTTAGTTTGTTTTTTCTGAATGCTGTAAGGCACATTCGGATCATTAAGTAGCCATTTACCCTCTCTGTAGTCTATTCCGTAAGGTGTGGATTCCAAGTCATGTAAATAGGTAGCCGTATGGCAAGAGGAGACTATCAGTAGGATGAAATATATAAGGTTTATTGACTTTTTCATTTCATTTAAATGATTAAATAAATATATGTTTTTATAGCTAGCAATTAAATAAGTTTCTTAAATCAAAGTTGAAGTTTAATGCCTTTTTCCCTACCACTTAATTCCAGTATTTAATATATAAATTGATTCAATTATCAAGATATTTGGTCTTTTAAGGGTAAATTAAAAATGTGCTATTAAAAGGAAAGCCCAAGAGTTAATACTTGGGCTTTTGAGTTTATTATAATTAGAAATAAATTTTATTTCCAGAAATAGGCATATAGGACCACTAGCACCAACATAACGGCAAAGGCACTAATATTGAATAAAGGAGATGTTTTAAATAACTCTTTATTAAGGTTGATGCCCTTAGGATCATTTTGTCCTTTGTTCTGTAACATACTAATGACAATGATTACGATAGCTGTCAATAAAAAGGTGATTCCCATTTGGTCCATAAACGGAAGGTCAACAAAAATGGAACTGTCAGACCAGCCTTTAGGAGCCACTTTAAAATACATAGCAATAGGAATAGAAACTAAAGCCCCTACTATAGCCGCTTGATTGGTTGTTTTTTTCCAGAATAATCCTAAAATGAACACCGCCAAAATACCAGGACTCACAACTCCCGTATATTCTTGGATAAATTGGAAGGCTTGGTCTATACCACCTAATAATGGTGCCATAATACCTCCAATAACCAAGGCTACTGCGGCAGATATTCTACCAACAGTTACCAAGGAAGTTCCACTGGCATTTTTATTGATATAAGGTTTGTAGATGTCCATTGTGAAAATGGTTGAGGTAGAATTCAACATAGATGCCAAAGATGAAACAATGGCTGCCGCCAAAGCAGCAAACGCTACACCTTTAAGTCCTACAGGTAAGAACTGCAACAACCAAGGATAGGCTTTGTCTGCTTGATCTAATGAAGGAATATTATGTTGAGCCATGGTTCCCAATTTAGCCATGATTTCAGGGTCGTTAACCATTACATAAGCAGCAATACCAGGAATCACAACAATTAATGGGATGATTAATTTAAGGAAGGCTGCCAGTACGATTCCTTTTTGAGATTCTCTCAATGATTTTGCAGCAAGAGTTCTTTGGATGATGTATTGGTTGAATCCCCAGTAATATAAATTGGCAATCCACATTCCACCAATCAAGACCCCAATTCCAGGTAAATCTTTATAATACGGATTGCTTTTATCTAAGATCATGGCAAATCTTTCGGGCGCACGATCAAAAATAGTTTCAAATCCTGCAACAACACCTTCCCCTCCAGATACGGTATTAAGAGCTAGATATGTTGTAACTAGTCCTCCCAAAACTAAGAAGACCACTTGAATTACATCAGTCCAAGCTACAGCTGAAAGACCACCATAAAGCGAATAGGCTGCAGCAAATAAGCCAAGACCTATAACTCCATACATCATAGGGATTCCCATAATAGTCTCAAGCGCCAAAGCTCCTAAATATAGTACAGAAGCTAGGTTTACAAATACGTAAAGGGCTATCCAAAAGATAGCTAAAATGGTTTTTAAGTTGGTAGAATAGCGCTGTTCAACAAATTCAGGAATGGTATAAATTCCTTTTTCAATAAAAATGGGAAGAAAGTATTTTCCAACAATTATTAAGGTCAAGGCGGCCATCCATTCATAGGAAGCTATCGCTAATCCTACGGCAAAACCAGACCCAGACATCCCAATAAACTGTTCCGCAGAGATGTTTGCTGCGATTAGGGAAGCTCCAATAGCCCACCAAGGCAGTGATCGGCCTGCTAAAAAGTAATCTTCGGTACTCTTGGATTCTCCTTTTTTGCGTCTGGAAACCCAAAGGCCTACTCCTAAAATCAGTACGGCGTAGGCGATAAATACTGCGTAATCTAAAAATTCAAAGTGCGTAGTGTTCATCTGTTTTTAATTAATTAAAATGGTTTAGAAAAAGTTTTCCAATGCAATGAACCTAGTGGAAATGGGTAGCTGCCCCAAGTGTTGCATATGTTTTATAATTTGTAAATGTATGTTATTGTAATTAATTGATAAAATATCATGAGGCATTATTGTTAAAAAATAGAGGATTTTAGCACTTTAGTTATTGGGAATTTCAAATGTAGATTTTATTAAACCAGTTTTAATACTCAAAGTTCATAGGAAATCTCGATTTTGTTTTAAAAGCATTTCTTACCAGGAGGTAAATAGTGGAAGTTTGAAATTGTTTTATTTAATATTTAGAAGTATATTTGTTATTCAATTGGTTGACGAAAATATTCCAATATAAAGAAGTTGTGTTGTTTATCCCGTCTAAGATGGGGTAAAAGGTTGGAGAGTTTGTAATGAGCTCAACGCCAATGGAAAGCTTTCCTTTTCTTCTCTTAGAGAGAATTGGGATGCTTTTTTGTTTTCGGCCTCATAGTTCAAGGGATAGAATAAAAGTTTCCTAAACTTTAGATCCAGGTTCGAGTCCTGGTGGGGCTACTAAATCTTTTATGCGCCCCAAATAAATGCTCCAAATACTCCTTGAAGAAGAAGAGAATATAGAAAGAATAGGTAAGCAAGTTTTCTTGATGTTATACATCATAGGTATGGCAACTTTCCTAAGTGTTCGATTTTTCCGTTTTTTGGAAATGGCCTATGTGGAGTATATTGACAAAAAGCTGTTTTATACGCATTTAAATGTAGGATTAAAAAAGCTTCAACCGCACCAACAAGTCATTCTAAAACGAAAATTCAGGTTTTATCAATACCTAACCCCAAAACAACAAAGCTTTTTTGAGCATCGAGTGGCTCGATTCTTAAGAGAAAAGGAATTTGTAGGTAAGGGGCTTGCGGTGACAGACGAAATGCAGGTTCTTGTGGCGGCAACTGCAGTAAAAATGATGTTCGGGTTAAGGGATTACAGGTTGCAAATCATCCAAACCATTTTTATATATCCTGAGGCTTATTACTCTAGACTTAATGACGCTTACCATAAGGGGGAATTTAATCCACAAAAGAACTTGTTAGTTTTCTCCTGGGAAGATTTTAAGGATGGATATCAAATTGATGACGACAACATTAATTTGGCTATTCATGAAATAGTACATGCAATACATTTTAATTTTTTAAGCCGAAGAGGCAAAAGTGCCAGTGCAGGTATTTTTCTGAATTCACATGCAGAATTGGTTTCTTATTTGAATAACCACCCAAAGGTGCTGGAAGAAATGCAGAGTTCTGGTTATTTTAGGGCTTACGGTTTTACTAATGACTTCGAACTTTTAGCAGTAATAATGGAAAATTTTATTGAAACTCCAGAGATGTTTAAAAGGGAATTTCCACATATTTACCGTTTGGTAAAGCAGATGTTAAACTTTCATTTTAAGGGGTATTAACTGACCGATGTCATAATTTTTATGGGTTGTAAATCTTAAATTTAATTAGATAATTTATTAAAGTTTTCCTCATGAAAAGATTGGTTCCTGTTTCAGAAATAATGAGTAAGGAGGTTATTGCCATTACTCAGGATGATGGCCTTGATGTGGCTGAACATTTATTTAAAAAACATCATATAAGACATATTCCAGTAGTTAAAGGTAAGCGAATCGTTGGGATGTTGAGTCTCACAGATCTCTTAAGAATTAGCTTTGCAGATGAGGTAGAAGATGAGGAAGAAGTGGAAACTATTGTCTATAATATGTTCACCATTGATCAAGTTATGACTAAAAATTTGATAAGTGTAAGCCCAGATAGTACCATAAAGGAGGTTGCTGAAATTTTAGCTTCCAAAGAATTTCATGCCTTACCAGTGGTATTTAATGATGATTTAGTGGGAATAGTGACTACTACAGACTTGATCAAGTACTTATTAAAGCAGTATTAGGTGTGCAAAATACTTAAATTCAGTATTTTGAGGCTCCAATTAAAGACGATAATTACAACCCTAATTGCAAGAAAAATGCATTTCAACGAATAAATGTGCTTTTTATCGTTATTTTTTTGGTATCGATAGTGACTGAATCTATATTTACTATTCCTTCTTAAGACCCCAAATTGACGATTCAATACAACTTATTAAGGAACTAATTAATCCATTAATCATGACCTTGCGTCATGCTCCCTCAATTGAAATAGAAATTCCCCCTAATATAGAATTTTTATTTTGCAATAATTAATCCATGTATCCCTCAATTAAGGTTCTGTTTCAGAACGAAACGTACCTGTATTTGTATTTAAAATTGTTTAATTATAAAATTGAGATAGCATGAAATCCCTAACATTAACTTTACTAGCTGCTTTATTCTGTGTTGCATTGACTAAAGCTGAATTAGACCCCAACAAAAAATTGAAAAAAGAAACTCAAGAAACTGTTTCTAAATCAGATCAGTTTGCCTATAACTTTGAAGTCAATAGGCACGTAAGGAAAGATAAAATTCCAGCCGGAGCAGAATAATACTATAAAAAAAGCCTTTCAATGCGAAAGGCTTTTTTATTTATTGAATCTTACCTTAATTATTTTAAATTTGAGATATATCAAATTTAGATTCTTTGCTTAAAAAAGTTTTATTCATACTTTTTCTTTTTGCCACCGGTAATATATTGTCTCAAACTATCATTAGGGATAGTGCCCTGTATTATCATGAATTATCAAAAGATAGAACGCTAAGTCTTAACGAGAGAATAGAACAATCCAAAAAGGCTGTTAAATTTTCTTCCCAAACAGGCTTTGATTCGCTTCAACTTAAGACAAGCAGGAATTTGGCCTATTTATATTTGTTGAAACGCGACTATGATTCTCTTAGAATCTGGAATCACGCAAACCTTAAATTGGCTGAGAAGTTGGATGATTCTAGTTCCATAGCCATGACCTGTTATTATCTTGGGTATTATCATCGTGCTACCATGTCAAACGACAGTGCCTATTTTTATTATTATAAAGCATCCAAATTATTTAATTCCTTGAATGATTTAAGAAATGAAGGAGAGGTTCTTTATAATATGGCTAATATTCAATTTGATGAAAAGGATTATCTAGGTGCTGAAAGTAATGCTATCATGTCTTTAAGATTGATTCAGTCCCTTCCCAAGACAGAGAACAATCTTGATACGCTTTGGTCTATTTTTAATTTGCTCGGAATTATTTCAGATCAACAGGGTCTTTATGACCAAGCTATTGAGTATTATGAAGAAGGGATGACTTATAGTTCTCAAATTGAAGATCATTTGCTGTATGATTTACATTCATTCAGCAATATTGCTTTGATCTATAAGGAACAAAAAAACTATGAAGAAGCTTTAAAAATTTATGATAGGTTGTTGCAAAATAAGGAGGAACTCATGGAAGATCCAGGAAATTATGCAACGATATTAAGCGAATTTGCAGCTGTAAAATATTATTCAGGTAACTATAAAAATGAAAACATTAGCTCTCTTTTTGGTCAAGCTTATCATTTAGCTGATAGTTTAAATGAAGGGTTGTCCATAATGTGGGTCAGTTTGTATGCTTCTGAATATTATCTGGAAGAACATAAAAAGGATTCTGCCTTAATTTATGCTAACCGAGCGTTTAATTTAGGTAAGGAAACGAATTCAAATGATGTTATTTTAAGATCCCTTCTTTTAAAATCACAACTGGAGGATGAAGATAAAGCTAAATCCTATCTTCGGGATTACATTACTTTAAGTGACAGTTTGCAGGTTAGGGAACGGGCTACTCGAAATAAGTTTGCCCGTATAGCTTATGAAACCGATAACCTAAAGGAGCGTAATAAGCAAATTGCAAGAGAGCGTATGTATTTGCTTATTTTTTCGGGCGCTTTAATGTTAACATTTTTGCTTATTTATGTTATTGTCAATCAGCGCAATAAAAACAAGGAGCTCCAGTTTGTACAAAAACAACAAAAGGCGAATGAAGAGATCTATAATTTGATGCTTTCCCAACAAGACAAAATTGATGAAGCTAGAGTATTAGAAAAAAAACGTATATCACAGGAATTGCATGATGGCGTTTTGGGAAGACTCTTTGGAACGAGATTGACACTAGATAGTTTGAATATGATGTCTAATGAAGAGGCTGTAGAAACACGTGGTAAGTATATTCATTCTTTAAAAGAAATAGAAGAGGATATCCGGAAAGTGTCCCATGAATTAAACACAGATTTTGTGGCAGGTTCGGGTTATTTTGATATCATAAAAACGCTAGTTGAAACTCAGACAGAGGCCTATGGTCTTAAGTTTGAACTTTACAATGATAGTAGTATTGATTGGGACGATGTATCTAATAAGACTAAAATACATATATATAGAATTGTTCAAGAATCCCTTCAAAACATATATAAACATGCCCAAGCAATCAAGGTTGAAATTAGTTTTAAAGCTAAAAAAGATGTAATTTGTCTTGAAATTTCTGATGATGGTTTAGGGTTTGATGTTGAAAAATCCAGAAAAGGAATTGGACTTAAAAATATGACCTCTCGAGTTAAAGAAATAGATGGAGAGTTTCATGTAGAGTCACAGCCAGGAGCAGGCACTACCTTAACTATTTTAACCCCTATTTAAATTTAATTATGCAAGAAAAAGTAACCATTCGAATTTTAATGACCGATGACCATCCCATCATTATAGAAGGTTACCAAATGACCCTTAAAGCAACCAAAAAGGAACATCAAACTTTAATTATTGATATTGCCAATAGTTGTGATGAGTCATTGAAATATATGAACGAGGCTTACGAATCCAATAAACCTTATGATGTTTTGTTTATGGATATTAGTTTGCCACCCTCAAAAGATGGTAAATATACTTCAGGAGAGGATTTGGCTCGTCACGCCCGAAAAATAATGCCTCAATCAAAATTAGTCATTCTCACCATGTTTAATGAACCATATCGGGTTCATAACATTATTAAAACCATAAACCCTGAAGGATTTTTAATTAAAAGTGACTTAACGTCCAGTGAATTGGCAAGTGCTTTTCAGGCAATCATTAACAATCCCCCATTCTATAGTGGTACGGTTAATAGTATTTTAAGAAAGTCGATTTCAAATGACTTAGGTATTGATGATACCAATAGAAAAATACTTCATTTATTAGCCCAAGGGGTAAAGACTAAAAGTCTAGTGGAGCACATAAGTCTGTCCATGAGTGCTATAGAGAAAAGAAAGAAACATCTCAAGGAGTTGTTTGATGTGGTTGATGGAAATGATGAGGCCCTTTTGGAAGAGGCCAAAAAGAAAGGTTTCGTTTAGTTAAATGGCTGTTTTTTAGTTCTTTATTGTTTTATTTACGGTTTTTACCGTAACAAGTTTGTGGTTAAACCGTAACACATTGTTTAAAGGAAGACTTATATTTGAATATCAACAACAACTTAATTAATCCCTCACAAGATTTGTTGATAATAGCATTTACACTAACCTTGTGACCTTTTTTAGAAGGTCATAAGGTTTCTTCAAAGCTCAATTAATTCGAAACCTTTTTTGCCTCCTCTTCAGTATTTTTAAAAATACTGATGTGCCATTTAGAACGAAAATATCTCAGAACTGTGCTGAATGAGTATTTTTATAAACAAGCCTAGATAAATCATGGCTACTAGAAACTTGATAAAAGTTCCCGTTAAAAAACCCAGAAAGGAACCAAAAGCTGCCTTGACTGCTGTTTGATGGTCTGCCCTGTTGATTAATTCTCCCACAAATGCTCCCAAAAACGGCCAAATGATAATACCGAAGATTCCAAAAATGGGAAAGAATATAGCAACCACCAAGCCAACCGTAGTACCGATGACACCTTTTTTACTTCCACCAAATCTTTTGGTTCCCATAACCGGTATGGTGTAGTCTAAAACGACAATTACTAAGGCAATGACCAAGGTGACTCCCAAAACCCACCAATTATTAGTCACAGCTTTAGTTAAATATAAAAGCAGTAAACCAACCCAACTTAAAGGAGGGCCAGGTAAAACAGGGAGGAAGCTTCCTAAAATACCAACTAGCATAAAAACGAAACCAAAAACAACTAAGAGAATGTCCATAAAATTTTATTTGTTAGACTAAGATATTGAAACATTGTTACATTTATAACTAAAAAAATAGTTTAAACTAAAAATTTAGTTATATTTGTATTGAACTAAAACTTTAGTTGAATAAATAGACCATAATTATGATTGATAAAATGAAACCTTTAACTAAAGCAGAAGAAGAGATTATGCAGGTACTTTGGCAATTGGGAAAGGCTAATGTAAAACAAGTTATAGCGGAACTCCCCAAGCCAAAACCGGCTTATAATACCGTGTCAACCATTGTGCGAATTTTGGAAAGCAAGGGGTTTGTAGATTACGAAAAGCAAGGGAAGGGTCATATCTATTTTCCTTTGATTAAGAAACAGGATTATAGCAATCAATCCTTGACGACCTTAATGGACAATTACTTTCAGGGTTCCTTTAAAAGTATGGTTTCTTTTTTTATGAAGAAAAACGATATCAGTTTAAATGAATTGGAAGCAGTTTTAAAAGAAATCGATAAAGAAGAGAAATGATGATACACTATCTTATACAACTATTAGCTTACCAACTCCTTTTCCTTTTGGTTTATGATTTATTTCTTAAGAAGGAAACCTTTTTCAATTGGAATCGGGTTTATTTATTGGTCACTTCTGCCTTATCATTTGTAATCCCATTAATAAAAATCGAAAGCTTTAAAGAGGTAGTTCCCCAAACTTATATTTGGTCCCTTCCAAAATTGAATATCGATACTCAAGGACCTATCATCTTGGATGAAGTGATATTGCAAGGAACAACCAATAATGTTAATCCACTTTGGTATTTGTATGCCATCTTGATTTTGGGAGGTGTTCTATCGCTTCTATATTTTCTTTATCGGATTTATACGATTTCACGACTTATCAAGACCCATAAAATGGATAAGGGGACGGTGTATCATGTTGTGGAAATTCCTAACAGCACTACAGCATTTTCATTTTTCAATTTTGTGTTTTTAGGCGCCAATATTCATGAAACCGAACGAGGAGCGATTGTTGATCATGAAAAGGTTCATGTGGTGCAACGGCATACCTATGATTTAATCTTTTTTGAGTTACTACGTATCCCATTGTGGTTTAATCCCCTCATATATATGTATCAAAGCCGCATGTCTGATTTGCACGAATTTATCGCCGATCAACAAGCTGTCAAACAAAATAAAAAACAATACTATCAAAATCTGTTGTCACAAGTTTTTGAAACTCAAAACGTGTCCTTCATCAACACTTTTTTTAAAAAATCATTAATCAAAAAACGACTAGTTATGTTACAAAAATCGAAATCAAACCAAATTCAATTATTTAAATACGCTCTTTTAATTCCGGTAGTTATGGGAATGTTAATTTACTCATCATGTGCTGACGATTCAAACTCAGTAGCTGACAATGAATTGAATTTAGATCAGTATTCTTATACTTTGAAGAAGGGTGAAAGTCTTACGGGAGACAAGCAGGTCATTCACGACCGCTATGAGGCTTTTTTAAATTCACATCCAGATTATGTCGCTTGGGGTGTCATTAGTGCTAATGAGGATCAAATTTCTTACAGTGTGCATCATAAGGATGAAAGTCTTCCTGAAGGCTTTACAAAAACAAAAGTCAGTTCTTCTGAAGGCGAATATACCATGTATATGAATTTTCCTAGTGGAGAAACAACTACTTCAGCTGATTTGTTGCATAAAATAAATGCCGTAAAGGAACAAATCGAAATTGAAGGAAACATTTCTGAGGATGAAGAGAAAGGCATTCAGCTTTTATTTAAAATGTTAACGTTAGATACGAGTCCAAATGAAAAGTTGATAGGAGAAGTTCAGACTTATATGAATGCCTCAAATAAAAGCGAATTACACCAACGAATTACTGATTTATTTGAAGCTATTCAGGTAAAAGGTGATATGACTATTGAAGAAGATCTAGCTTTAAAAACATTACTGACTTTGGTTTCTGAAGAAGGCTTAAATGGTCCATTTTATGAAGAAATCAAGGATCGTATTGAGATTCCCTTTGCCATTTTAGACAAGGTTCCTGCCTTTCCAAATAGTGGTCCCTTTGATTCAGAGGAAGCAAAAAAGAAGGCCTTTAGCCAAGAGATTAGTCGTTTTGTGGCAATGAATTTCAATACCAATTTAGCAAATGGTTTGGGATTATCTGGGGTTCAAAAGATTTCAGTATTTTTTAAAATAGGTATAGATGGAAATATTAAAGAAGTCAAGGCTAGAGCGCCGAAACCTGAGCTTGAAACTGAGGCTATAAGAGTCGTTAAAATGCTGCCTACTTTTATCCCAGGAGAGCACCAAGGTAAAAAAGTAACCGTGCCCTATTATTTACCTATAAAATTTCAAGTCAGTCAATAACAATAAACAGTAAGGGCTCAAAATTTTCTTTTCATTGAATTTAAAATCCGAAGATTCTCTTCGGATTTTTTTGTTTCTTGATAAGATGGCTTTGAATAATAAAAAAATCGTACTTTTCGGTGTCATAACAACACATGAAAGGTATCGCTTTTGTTTTTGGGCTGTTGTTGCTAATTTCTTGCGACGATTTAAAAGTGAAAAAAACATCTTCTGAAGCCATTTTAAATGAAGAACTCAAAACATTTAATTGGAACGAAGTAGATGCCTATCCCTCTTTTTCGGTATGTGATGAATCCTTAAATCAAAATCAACGTAAGGAGTGTTTTCAAACTACTTTGACTAAGCTTATTACCAGAAAGCTTACTTCTGAAAATGTAGTGGTAACAAGAGATGTAAGGGATACCATTTTATTGAAATTCCAAATTTCAAAAGATGGCCTTCTCAATCTACTTTCGGTAGAAGCCGATTCTTTAACTTATAAGGAAATCCCCAATTTAAATGGGTTACTTCGAGTAGGCCTGGATTCCCTTCCTGAGGTTTATCCGGCACTAAAACGCGGACAACAGGTCACTACAGAATTTGTACTTCCTGTGGTGGTTATGGTAGATTAAAATTCCATTTTCAATCCAGCAGCAAAATCCACAGGGAAATCGGCGTAATTGTCTATTAAAACGGCATAGATGTGGTGGTAGTCCAAAATCAATGATATTTTTTTGAATAGTCTAATATCTGCCCCCAGTCCTAAAATAAAAGGAGCGTCTAGCCCAGATGAAGATTCTGTAAATTCCATCCCGTTTTCATCTATTTGGGTGATACGGGCAAAATTAAAGGTGGCCGCTTTTAAATTAGCATACATATCAAAGCCATTAAAATTCAAGAATTTGAATTTGTATCCCAAGGATAGTTGGGTTAATTGATGTTTAAATTTGTTGGTGTCTGGCTCGTATCTTAAGTTAAAGAAGATTGAATGCCTAGGAAGTTTTTTCTTGTTGAACAACTCTATTTCTGCACCAAAAAATGCCGTGGTTTCATCCGTTGGATTTTCAACAAATGGATGATTGGTCATACCTCCAAATAAGGCTAATGAAGTCCCTAGTTTAGTTCTTTCCTTAGCATTAAAATTGGGATCCACGCTTTTGTTGTAATCATTTAAAAATTCTCGTAAATCAAAAAGGGTGAAGTTAACTTTATCTACCTTTTTCATTGGTGCTGAAGTCAGTGATTGCAGTGCGGTTTTATATTGCTCTTGATACCGTTTGTCTTCCCCTCTGGTATTTAAAAGCTCTACTATGTCACCGCTTTCCGTCTTGATGAAATATCTGAATTTTTTGTCTGAAACATTCCAGAGTAAGTCCAATTTTCCTTCTACTTCCGTTTCAAGTGTAAGGGTTTCATTGTCAATTTGGTAATCGGTTTGAGCAAAAAATGTAAAGCAGGTGAAAAAGAGTAGGGCGGCTATTAAAGGGTGTCTCATGAGAAAAACTTTTCTAGGGTAAATCTAATAAAAAAAGATAGATTTCCTATTGACCTAATTTTTGAAGGCTCTATCCTTCCAAACATATTGTTTTCTGAGGGAAAAGATAGCCATTGCTGAGCAATAAAACGGATAAATCAAAGTGCTAAAAACAAAGGATTTTAAGAGATGTTCTTGGGATGTGAACCTTGTCATCTTATAAAGAAATAAAAAGTCAATTGCTGATTTTAAGAAGAATAATTTTATAAAAGTGACTAAGGGAATTAAACCAAATATGGAAAGAAAAATACCAGTAACCATAACCATGTTTGTTGCGAAAACTAGTAAGGCAAGCCCTTTTCCAAATGCACTTCCGTAATGACCAGTTTTGGAAGCCCATCTAATCCTTTGGTTTTTGAGGGCTTTAAAGTTTGCCGTTGGTTGCGTCTTCACTAGGGCATGTTCTGATTTTAAAAAATGAACTTCGTTCGGATATTTTTCTCCTGCTTGCTGAAGCAAAAAAACATCATCTCCACTTGCAAGATGATCATGGTTTTCAAAACCGTTAAGAATTTTAAAGAGTGATTTTTTGTAAGCCAAATTAGCTCCATTACACATAAAGGGTTTCTTCATTCCAAAACTGCCAATGGTAGTGCCAATTAAACTTAAAAAGTCCAAGGTTTGAAATTTGTGGAAAAAGGAAGATTTATTAAAGTAGGTGACCGGGCCAGCAATCAGAACAGACTTGTTTTTTTGTATAAACCCATCAAAACTGCTCAGCCAATATTTAGGGAGTTTACAATCGGCATCGGTAGTAATGATCCAAGGATGTTTGGCTTGGACGATAGCTGTATTGATGGCATCTTTTTTTGGGGAATGTGACTTTCTGTTGTTTTTTAGAATGGAATATTCAAAAGCATGTGTTTTCTTAAAATGTTCTATAACCATTACCGAGGTGTCTGTAGATTCATCGTCTACAAAAAGCACTTCAAACATAAGCTTTGGATAATCTAGTTGAGAAAGGGATTCCAAAAGAACGGGTAGGTTTTCTGCTTCGTTCCTAAAGGGAATAATTATGGAAAATGAGGTGGTTTCCTTGATGTCTTCTAAATGGAATTTTTCCACTTTTTCAAAACCAGCAATAAGCCGCCCTATGACAATAAGATACACGATGGTGACGATGGAAAAAACCAATATTATCATGCGGAAACTGGGTCTGGGAATTTAAATTTCAAAACAAAATAACTTCCTAAAATGGCTGGAAGGGCCCAATTGAGTATCCACATGGAGGTAGTGACACCAAGAATGGTTAGTTCGTTGACGCCTGCATAACTGAACAAGTAAATCCCTATGCTTCCTTTTATGACTAAATCCAAAATAAAAACCGTTGGTACCAAAGAAGCTAAAAGATACATACTGCTTACAATTATCATACTATCAAAATATGAAAGTTGGACACCTGCCAAATTCAGAAGAACAAAAAATTGAAAGGAAAAAACTAAGTATCTTAAAAGTGAAAGAGTCCAAATTTTTACATAAACCTTGATAGAAATAGCTTTGTAGAATCTAAATAAGCTATTAACGGCATAGCCCTTAACATATAAATCCTTTTGACTTAACTTTTTTATAATAAATGTGATCCCTAGCAAGCAAGCCAATATAAAGATGGTCGAGAAAAGTAATGTGTTTTGAGGGTTGTATTGTCTGACGAAAATCAAAAGTCCAAAGATTCCAAAAATTATGGTTGCTCCCAATTGTGATAGGTTCCCCAGTAATTTTAATAATACGATTTTCTTTCTTTCACTTGGCGCAAAATACAGGGCATTAACGCCGTATTCTGCTATTTTATTGGGTGTGAAAATAGAAGCTGTAAGTGACGCTAGGGATTGCTCTAAGGCCTCCAAGAAGGTGATCTTAATTAGGGGTTTGACCAAAATTTTCCACTTTGAAACTTCCAAGAACCAATTGAGAGAACTCAAAAGAATTAAGAACCCCATGTTTTTTATAGAATAAAGTTTTGTTTGACTTATGAAGCTATTGAGATCTTTGGTTTTGAGGTCCGAGTTGAGGAAAACCTTGTAGTAAATAAAATAGAAGGCCGCAAGAACTAGCCCTATTTTTACAAGCACAAAAAAGAATTGTTTAGTTTTGTATGGATTGGATTCAGTCACATTTTAAGCCGTCAACGAATACAAATTAAATTGAATAACACATGAGCACCAAATTTACTTTTCCAAAAACCCTACTTATCCTTGGTATTCTAATTTTGAGCACTCAAGGTTTTTCACAAATGGAGGCGGCCAAATGGAAGGCGCAACTGTCATTAGGAATCAATCACCCTGACGGATCTGGTTATCCTAGACCCTTTTATGCAAAGGACATCAATTTTCCAACGGTAAACTTGGGGGTTCAACATATGTTTAAAGAACGCTTAGGAGCTAAATTGGACTTTGGATTTAATCGTTTTTCTAGTTTAAATGACACACCGGAGTTTAAAACCAACTATACCAGAATCAATGCCCAAATCGTTTATGATGCCTCCTCTTGGATGAGACCCATCTCTTATAGAATGGGACTGGTGGGTCATGCAGGCCCCGGTTATTCTATAATTAAACCATTGGGAATTTACAGAGACAACACTAATTCTTATTTAAATGCCATGGCAGGTATTGAAGTGCATTATGGAATTACAAGATCACTATCAGTATTTGCTGATACGTCCTTCATTTATGGGTTTGCCAAAGATTTCGATCCTATTACAGATGGTTATGGCTCTTTCAATGGCAATTTATGGACTTTTACGGTAGGTGTTTCTGTATCATTAAGTGGATGTTATTATTGTGATTAATGGCTAAAGAAAAAATCATATTGGGTATTGATCCCGGAACAACGATTATGGGGTTTGGTTTGATAAAGGCGGAAGGGAAATCCATGAGGTTTTTACAACTTAATGAACTCGACCTTAAGAAATACACGGATCATTACCTGAAACTGAAGAAGATTTTTGAAAGAACCATAGAATTGATTGATACCTACCATCCAGACGAAATTGCAATTGAAGCACCTTTCTTTGGTAAGAATGTGCAGAGTATGCTTAAATTAGGACGGGCTCAAGGAGTGGCTATGGCTGCTGGGTTGTCTAGAGAAGTTCCTATCACTGAATACTCCCCCAAAAAAATTAAGATGGCCATCACAGGTAATGGAAATGCGAGCAAGGAACAAGTAGCCAAAATGCTCCAAAGTACCTTAGGCTTGAAAGAATTGCCAAAGAATTTGGATGCTACCGATGGTTTGGCCGCAGCGGTTTGCCATTTTTACAATGAAGGTCGGGTAGAGGTAGGAAAAAGTTATTCTGGATGGGCTAGTTTTGTCAAGCAAAACGAAAGTCGTGTAAAGAAATAATTATTCACTGTTAATTGTACATTGATATATGGCTGGAATCTACATCCATATTCCTTTTTGTAAACAAGCCTGTCATTATTGTGACTTTCATTTTTCAACTTCTATAAAAAAGAAAGATGAACTTGTTCAAGCTCTAATGGAAGAGTTGGTTTTAAGAAAGGACGAATTAAAAAACCAAGCCATTGAAACCATTTACTTTGGCGGCGGAACTCCAAGTCTGCTCAATTTGGAGGAGTTAGAGCATATTCTAAATACCATCAACAAGCATTTTGAGGTGATGGAAACACCTGAAATCACTTTGGAAGCCAATCCAGATGATTTGACTCCAGTCAAAATAAAACAATTGGCCAGTTCACCCATTAATCGATTGAGTATTGGGGTGCAATCCTTTTTTGAAGATGATTTAAGGACGATGAATCGAGCTCATAACTCAAGTGAAGCCAAACAGTGTTTGGAATTGGCCGTTAAACATTTTGATAATATTACCGTCGATTTAATTTACGGTATACCCAATATGTCCATAGATAAATGGAAAGCCAATTTACAGACGGTATTTGACTTGGGAATTCCCCATATTTCCAGTTATGCCCTTACTGTGGAGCCTAAAACGGCATTGGCCAGTTTTATTAAACAAGGCAAATATCCGCCAGTAGATGAAAATCTATCCAAAGAGCATTTTGATATCTTGATTGAGGAAACTGTTCGACAAGGCTATGTGCAGTATGAAATTTCAAACTTTGGAAAGCAAGGGTATTTCTCCAAACACAATACCTCCTATTGGCAAGGGAAACACTATTTGGGCATAGGACCTTCGGCACATTCCTTTAATGGACAACAACGCAGTTGGAATATCCCTAACAATACCAAATACATTCAAGGCATTCAGAAAAAGGAATTGCCATCGCAGATAGAGGATTTAACCATTCAGGACCAATATAATGAATATGTAATGACTGGACTTCGCACCATTTGGGGTGTTTCTATCAAACAAGTTGAAGAAGATTTTGGATTGGAGTTTAAGAATTATTTACTCAAACATGTTGAGAAATTTATTGAGCAGGGGGTGCTGGTTCTAACGGATGCAGATTCAGGTGCTCCCATTTTAAAAACGACGGAAAAGGGGAAATTTTTAGCCGACGGATTGGCGTCTGAGCTTTTTTGGATTTAGTATCTTTGAGATTATGATTACAACTATTCAATACAATTCAAGAAAATTACAAATAGATTTATCAAAACCAGTAGATCTCTCTATTCCTATTAAGGCAATAAAAGATACCGTAAATGCTTGGTATGTTGAGGAACCCAAGATTTCTCCCGTGAAGATGGGGGAGTGGGTTGGTAGTGTAGAGCAAGGTTCGGCAGTAAACTTTAATGATATTTGGTTTAACCCACATGCTCATGGAACGCATACCGAATGTGTAGGGCATATCACAGATGAGGTACATTCTGTAAATCATCATTTAAAAAAATATTTCTTTTTGGCAGAGTTAATTACCGTAGCTCCTGAAAAAATGAATGGCGATTTTGTTATTTCCAAGAAACAAATTCAATTTGCCTTAGGAAATAAAAAACGGGATGCCATTATCATAAGGACTATTCCCAATACTAAAGAAAAATTGACGCAACAATGGTCTAATTCCAATCCACCTTATTTGTTGGCAGAAGCAGTCATTTATTTGCGGGAAAAGGGAATAGAGCATCTTTTGATTGATTTGCCTAGTGTGGATAAGGAAAAAGACGAAGGCCGATTAGAGTCTCATAACGCCTTTTGGAACACTAGTGGAAGAATTAGATACGAAGCAACGATTACAGAGTTGATTTATGTGCCTAATGATGTAAAGGATGGTGAATATTTTTTGAACTTACAAGTAGCCCCAATAGATAATGATGCATCACCAAGTAGACCTATTTTATACCAAGTTTTGGAATCATGAAAGCCATTTTGAAATTAGAAGAATTAGCCATGTTCCTACTGGGAATATTTCTTTTTAGTCAATTGTCTTTTAGTTGGTGGTGGTTTTTGGTCTTTATAATGGCTCCAGACATTGGAATGTTGGGATATTTAAAAAATGAAAAAATAGGAGCGTGGTTTTACAACCTTTTTCATCATAAGGGATTAGCCCTTTTGTTGTATTTGGTGGGTGTTTATAGTTCTAACGAAACCATGCAGTTTGCTGGAATTATTCTATTTGCTCATGCATCTTTTGATAGGTTGCTTGGGTATGGTTTGAAGTATGAACAAGGGTTTAAGTTTACTCATCTAGGTGAAATATAAGAAATATGGAAGCGTTTTTAGGTCTTATAATTGGCATATTGGTTACCATGGCGTTGGTGACCTTGGTCAAGCATGTGAAGTCTAAACAAGTAAGGCATTCTCAATCCATTATCCTTCTGGATAAAATTCAAAAGGTTTGTAAGTTTATTACTGTTGAAGGAGACTTTGCTGAGATTTACCATTATGAAGACGTTAAGGAAAAGTTTCTGAAATTAATTTCAAGTCGGAAAAAGGCATTAGTAGTTATCAACGCTAAGGCTTATGTAGGATTTGATTTTTCTAAAGTAAAATTACGGGCGGATGAGAATAATAAGAAAATCATTCTTCAAGAGTTTCCCCAGCCTGAAGTATTGAGTATTGAGACCAATCTCAACTACTATGATAAAAAGGATGGTATGTTTAATAAATTTGACGCCTCCGATTTAACAGGATTACATAATGATGCCAAACAACATATTCTGGAAAAAGTGCCAGAGAGTGGTTTGTTTGCCATTGCCCAAAAGGAAGCATTGGATGCTATTTTAATGATGGAAACCATGGTGCAAACCATCGGATGGAAGCTGGATTATTCCACCTTGAAAATTGATAAGAAGGACCAGGCCATAATCGATAAACAATCATGAATATAGAAGATTTAAGAGCCTATTGTCTGGGTAAATCCCAGGTAACCGAAGCTTTTCCTTTTGATGAGCATACTTTGGTATTTAAGGTGCTGGGAAAGATTTTTGCTTTTGTTCCGCTAGAAAAGTGGGAAGCTGGTGAACCCACCATTAGTCTGAAGTGTGATCCAGATTACGCTCTAGAGTTAAGAGCTCAGTACTCAGGTATTCAAGGCGCTTTTCATCTTAATAAAACCCATTGGAATTCAGTTGATTTAGGTAATGGTGAGGTTTCCATAGCACTTTTAAAGTCTTTAATCAACCATTCATATGATTTGATTGTAAAAAGTCTTCCTAAGAAACAACAAGATTTAATTTAGTCAATTTAGCAGTGTTTATTGGTTCTTCCATAACCTGATGGAAATTATTTTTGGTCTTGTAAGTTGCTGATTGTTAAAGCAATGTTTTTTTTCGTATCTTTATAAGGAATTTCTTTCACCCCTGTTCTAATTACATAGCGCACTTCCCCAAAAGTAACAAGGATTGTCCCAAATAGAATGTAGTTAATATTATAAACCAATATACTAACTCTAAATTTCTATTATTATGAAAACAATCAACCGTTTTTTAATGGCAATGGCTGTTATGCTCTTTTTTGCCACAAATACTTCTCAAGCCCAAGAAGAAAATACCAGACCCAAATTTATTTCAGTAACAACCATGCATTGGAACATGGGCATGGATCCTGATGACTTTAGTATGGATGAATGGAAAGCTGTAGAAAAGGAATATGTCGATAAGGTCATCAAGAACAACGAGTATGTTATCGGTGTGAGTTATTACACCCATTACATTACACCTTCAAACACCGAAATCCTTTTTGTAAAAACCTATCCGTCTTGGGAGGCCATTGAAAAATCTTTTGAGCGCGAACAAGAGTTGGCAAAAGCCGCTTGGGGTAGTGAAGCGGCCATCGAGAAGTTTTTTAAAAAGAGAAACAATTACTATATGTTAGAGCATTCTGACGAAATTTATGTTCCCATAGACGGTGCTAAATTAATGGATGGAGCGCCTTCAGATGGTATGATACTCTATGTAAGGAAAAATAAACTTTCCAATTATTTAGATGGTACTGAAAAAGAATTCATGGAAGGTCACATGCTACATGCCAATAATATTGTCAATAAAAACGAGTTTGTCAAGGCTTATTATCCGCACATGCATGCCTGGGGGGCAGATAAAAGTGAATTTATAGAGGCTTATTTTATAAGCTCAATGGCCGATTATGAAAAAATGTTTGAAAGAAACGAAGCCTTGGCTAAAGAAAAATGGTCTGAGTCTGAACGTGAATCCATGGGTAAAAAGTACGGTAAGTATTTTACGGGTGAACACGGAGATTATATTTATAAGTACGTAGGAGGTATTACTAACTAAAACCTATTTCTTATTTAGACGAAAAGGGGCAATTTAGCTCCTTTTTTTATTGCACTAATCGAAATCTCAGGGTATTTTTGCATCAAATAAATGTGATTATGAGTATTCGACAAACATTGGAAGAAAGAAGCCAAAATTCGTGTGAATTATGTGGCTCAAAAGAAAAGCTGGAAGTCTATATGATTCCTCCTTCTCTTAATGAAACTGTAGATAATAGTTTGTTGGTATGTGATACTTGTAAGGGGCAGATTGAGGAAACCTCAGACATGGATTCCAATCATTGGCGTTGTTTAAATGATAGTATGTGGAGTGAATTTGTACCTGTTCAAATTATGGCTTGGCGCATGTTGCATCGCATCAAGAAAGAAGGTTGGCCACAAGACTTACTAGATATGATGTATTTGGACGATGAGGCCTTAGCCTTAGCCAAGGCAACAGGTGAAGATAAAGACGAGAGTGAAAAAATAATCCATAGGGATGTGAACGGTGTAATATTGGAAACCGGTGACTCTGTGGTATTGATTAAGGACTTAAAAGTAAAAGGATCTTCTATGGTTGCCAAACAAGGGACCGCCGTAAGAAATATTAGACTGGACCATGAAAATGCCCAATATATAGAGGGTAAAGTAGACGGGCAACAAATCGTTATTGTCACCGAATACGTCAAAAAGGTGTAGGTTTTAGACTAATAAAAAAGTAGGTCGTCGGAGTATTTGGTAATCCAAATAATTTAATCTAAATGGGTGGTTTTTAATCGAATTAATTCAGGTTCGAAAGAAAAAAAGTCTATCTTAGCTGTCCCTTTTCCTGATTAATGGCATAAAGTATTAAGCAATTAAAATTTATGTTATTATGAACCTCATTATCAAGCAAAAAGAAAATCATTTTGAACTTTCAGGGTTTTTAACCCGACAAAACCTGCCTCGTTTTCAGAGGAGATTCCAAGACATTTTTCAAAAGCATTCCGAAGTAAAGGTAAACATTGAAGGCCTTAGAAGTATTGACCGCTTTGGTGTCATGGCTCTGGCTAGATTGCATAACCATGCTTTAATGCAAGAAAAAGCATTTTCCATTATAGGTTACGGTAGTAAGGAACTCTATGAAGAGTTTCAAACCGAGGATGTACTGGTGGCTTAATTAGCAGGAAAGATCTGCTATGATGCGCCATTGGCCGTTTATCTTTTTAAAGATGATCAAAAACACGCCATCGGCATTGCCTATGTCTCGTTTTAGGTGAAACTCACCCATAACATAATAACTTTCGTTTTCTATGGGTGATATACTTTTGATGACAAAATGAAGGATCCCACTTTCTTTGGAAGTGGGATATCCTTTTTTATAATTATCTAATGTTTTTTGCCAACCGCTTGCAATACCTTGACTTCCGAAGAATTTTAAGGAATCACTTTTCCAATAGCCTTCCATAAACCCTTCCAGATCGTGCTGGTTCCAAGCCTTTTCCTGTTCCTTCATAACAGCCAAAATGGCTTCTTGGTCTGAATTATAGTTGGTGGTTTGTGCCAAACCCAGTTGGCAGGTAAGCAGTAGTACTAATGCAAAAAAAATAGGCTTCATAACGTGGTGTTTATAAAGCCTAATGTAATGATAATTGCTTAAAGCGCTTTCTTTTGATGTTTAAAAAAGGCATCGGCCTGCAATTGCATAAGCTCTCGGGCCTTTTTCTTTTTGTAAGCATACAATTCCTCTTCGTCTGCAATGTCGTTGTAAATCTTGTTGTTTAGAGTTCTATCTGTTTCCAGTAGAACCTTACGTTCGTTAACTTTTTGTTCTACCCAAGTTTTTACAGCTGTTTCGGCATCTTCCAGTTTGAAGTCATATTCCCCTTTTGGAGAAAGTAACTTGGCGATGATAGGAGAAGTTTCAATAGCTAAGAACAAAAGAAATATAAAAAACGACGGCAGCCATGGTAATGAATCCAAGGCATTGACACGGGCCATCAAACCGTCAAAACCATCTATAATGGGTTGGGTATTGGTAACCTGCTGGTCATATTGCGCCTTTAACTGAGAGATTTGTGTCTCGGTTTCTGCTATTTTTTGTTTGTTTTCTGTTTTTAATTGCTGCAGTTCGGCAAGGGCAGCATCGTGTTTATCGCGTTTTTCTTGATACACCGGGCCTTTTCCCAATTTCATGGTGCCAGAGGTGCCTTCGGCCTCAGTGATGTAGGTATTATAAAGGGTGTTTACCTCGGTTTCCTTGACATCTATTTGCTTTTGTAGACTGATGAGGTCATTTTCTAAAGCTGTTATCTCAGGATTGTATTGTTCGGCTATTTGGTTTTGATTGGCTAGGGTGAGCTCGTTTTTTTGTTCCAATAGCACTTGGTCAATTTCCTTTTCAAAGATTTTAAGTTCCAGAGGTTTTGAGATGACCACTGCAATGATAACTGCCAGAATGATACGTGGGGTAGCTTGAATGATTTCATCCAGCACCTGATTTCTTTTTTTGATGGTAGAAACTATAAACCTATCGAGGTTAAAGATGAGCAGTCCCCAAATAAATCCAAAAAAGATGGCTGCCAAGAGATTGTCAAAAACTGTGTAAAGAGCATAGCCAGAAGCAATAAAGGCCATTAATGCCGTAAAAAAGACCGTGCCGCCTATACCAGCATATTTGTTCTGCTCACCATTTGAGCATTGATCCAGAATGTCTGTATCTGCGCCACTGCAGAGAATAAAAAATTGTTTAATCATAACTGTTCGTTTTGTGGTTGATTGATAGGGTATTAGAACGTGAAAAATATGGAATTGTTACATAATGTTGATAAATTAAATGTAAAGACACTTGTTTGAAAATAGAAGACGTAGGAAATTGTTTTCAATAGTAAATTGAAATCCGTAGTTTCGTTCCTACTTGAATTATAATCTTATATGAACCTTAATTTTGTAAAAACCTGCTTTTCCATTTTTTTAATTGGCTTTATAATTTCCTGCGGAACTTCTAGAAAAACAATGTTGATGGAAAACAGCAGTAATCGAGTCAAGGATAGTTTGGCTTTTGAACTTTGCAAAATGTATGGGCTTGATCAAGGGGTAAGGGAGTCAAGTGGTTTTCAAGGCAAATGGAACTTTATATTTTCGGTTGATTCTCTAAATTTTGACAGGGCTATGACCTTTATCAAAAAATATGGTTATCCCACTGAAAGTCTTGTGGGGAGTGATAATTATAAAATAGAATGTGTTTCTAGTTCGTTTTTTGCCATTTTATTGCATAACCCACATCGCATAGTTAATGAAAGGGAACATTATAAAACCTTGCTGAATGAGGTGCATGAAAAAAGATTGTCTCCTTCAGAGTTTGCTAATATTATTGATAAATACTACTGGATTAAAAGAGGCAATAATAAAAGGGTTTTAGTGGGATCTGACTTCGGGAAACCTTGTTTGGAAACCAAAGAAGAAACTAATCAAATTAGAAAAGAAATCGGTTTGCCGTTACTCCAGGATTCTGAATTTATAAATTGTCCTGAGAAAATGTAATATTTAAAAGTAGATTCAGCTTTTCTATATGAACTAGTTTTTAAATAGTTATTAAAATGAGTTATAAAATAATCATAGGGTTTATCTCATTTCTTATTAGTTTAGGATCTGTTTTATTAATCAAGCCAAACATAGAGGGCTATCTGAAATCAATTGGAGTAGTTTATTTGGTATGTGTCTTGTTTACTGGAATTGGTTTGGTCGTTATTTGCCAATTCATAACTAAATACATTTGGCGAATCAAGAACCTATAAGAACCGTTTAATTATTTGGGATATCTGTGAAAGTTAAAATTGAAATTGTGTCCCATTGTTTCATCCATAAATAATATTAGTCGAAATGAGAAACATCTTTTTTATAATCATGGTTTGCTTTGCTTGGGGAGTGCGGTCTCAAGATAAAACCATGGATAACGGTATCCATGTCCTATTTATAGGAAATAGTTTGACCTATTTTTACGATATGCCGCAAACACTTCAAATGATGCTTAACGAAACGCATCCCAATATTAAAATTCACCAAAGCACGTTTCCTGGCCAATCTCTATCAGGTCATTTATCGGATATCATAACTTCAAGGACAGAAAACGGAATCAGTACTCGGAAAAAAGTAGAAGGGGAACAAACGGAAACCGAACTCAAGCTGGCTGAAAGACCTTGGGATGTTGTGGTATTACAATCAGGAACGGTTTCTTTTTTGATTCCAGAGGTCCGGGAGTTTAAAATAAATACGGCTATTACTGAGATTAAGGATAAAGTAGGGAACCCAAATTGTAAGTTTATACTCTTCGGTACATGGCCCTCCAAAGAAGGATATCCAAAGGAATATTGTTATCCATCTAGAATCGTGGATCCATCTATAGAAAAAGAAAAATGTTGTTCCCCAATTCTGGAAAGTTTGGAACAAGAAATAAAAACCATCGATAAATCCTACGAGTTGGTGGCTCAGGAAAATGATTTATTAAAATCGAACAACGGTGAAAAGTACTTTGAGGTTCTCACTCAATTTCCGGAATTAGAACTTTATGATGATGATATTCATCCAAATAAGAACGGTGCCTTTTTAAATGCCTGTATCTTTTACCAATTGCTCACAAACAAAAAAGCAACTGATTTAAAATACATTGGGGATATCGAACCGGAAACGGCCAAACTTTTAAAGCAAATTGCTGGATAAGAGGCTGCTTTGACAACAAATACCCTTAAACAAAAAGCCTCGATATGTTCGAGGCTTTTTATCATTTATTTTTTTGACCAGAACTTGACGGTTCCTTTGTGGTCGTTAATGTTCGTGTTGATGTTAATATTTGGTTCCTTTTTAACGATTTTTAAAATCTCGTTATAAGTTACTTTCTTGTCATTGTAATAGTAGGTGATATCATCATTTTTATGACTCCTTACAAAGTCGTAAGCAGATTTAGGAGTGTTAGCATCTAACTTGTCAACAGGAACTTCAATCACTTCAATAACCTCTGGTGCTTCTGGAGCAGGAGGTGGCGGTGGTGGCGGTACGGGTGTTAATTTTTCTTTAGAAGCCAGTTCGTAATAAGCTTTATAAAGCTTCATGACATCAGTGTATTGATTCTTTAAATCTTCTTGCGAGCCCTTGTTGTTTTTTATATAAGCACTCACCGCTTTGCTATAGGCTTCAGTCTCTTTGGTGTAATGCTTATAGAGTTTTTGTAGCTCTGGAGACATGCTTCCCATTTCTACTGGAGGAGTAGGAGGTGGCGGTGGTGGTGGCGGAATGTTAGGAAAGGGCTCTGCATGGGCTTTCTGTTCTTTAGTCATCAAGCCGTATAAGTATTCCAAGCGTTCAACCTCTTTTTTCAGGAACCTTTGCTCTTCTTTGGGTTGTGAATTATACTTTTTGGCCAACTTATTGTACTCGGCTATTTGTGCTTTAGAGGCACCTTCTTGGAGCTCAACTTTTTCCGGAGCGCTATTTAAGTTTTTAGGATCATTCTGACTCACTATCGCAAAAGGTTTATTTCCTTTTTCTCGAATGATTTGCTGATTGTAAGTGACAATACGATGAAAGCCATAAGGGGTGAAGGAGTTAAAAATAAACCATACATCTTCATCCGACACTGGTTTGCCATCATTTACGTGAACATTGATAATTTGGTTACGTATTTCAGGAGTTATATCCTGATGTAATTGATTAAGCACTGAAGCAAATGTGCCTTTAGTGGCATTGATGCCATCTATTTGATACGTTCCTTGGTTCAATACTTCCACTTTAATACTTCGAGCGGTGTGATTGGTTTCAGAAAGTTCATAGTTTAAACCAGTTTCAACAATTTTGTTGGTGCTAAAACTGTAAATTAATAGGGCTAGTAATGGCAGTAATACCAAACTTTTAAGCCATTTGACCTGTTTTGAGGTGTGTGTTTTCATAACTGTAAGTCGTTTTTTGATTAATGAATAATTGATGGATGATACCAGTTGGTTATGTGATGATGATATGGAATAGTCCAACAGTATGTTTTGATAGTTTTTGGTTTCAAAGCCATGTGACAATACCGCTTGGTCTGCTAAAAACTCATGATTTAGTTTGATGTCCTTTTTGATTAAATAAATCAACGGATGAAACCAAAGAAAGATTTGCATCACTTCTATAAGTAGGATGTCTAACGTATGTTTTTGCTCCACATGGATCTGTTCATGGAGCAGTATTTCGTCTGGAATGTTTTTGGAGTCAAATTGGCTTTTTTCAACAAAAACATATTTTAAAAAGGTATGGGGAACAATGCTTTCAAGTATCAAAACCTGAATGTATGCTACGCGGGGGATTTTCTGGTTCCGTTTGATTTTTAAGTGCAGACTCCAAAGATTTTTGATAAAACGTAGTCCGAAGAACAATACTCCAGAACCGTATATAACTCCTAAGTACAAAGACCAATTGAAGGATTCCTCTGTAGGCATGTCTTCCATGGGAAGAAGTGTGGGATCAAATGGAACACCTTCTGGTTCTGCAGGGATTTCCACATAAGTGGTCCAGGTAACTAACGGAATTAGGAAAGCCGCTATTAAACTGCCTAATAGGTAAAAGCGTTTGAATTGGTGTATGCTTTCACGTTCTAAAAACAGCTTGTAAAATAGCATCAATACCAATAAGCAACCTGATGATTTCAATAAATAGATCAGCATCTTATTTCTTTTTTATCTCGTTATCGATAAGCGCTTTTAAATCTTCTAATTCTTCCTTTGTCAAATTGGTTTCTTTGGTGAAAAAGGAAGCAAACTGACTGGCGCTGTCGTTAAAAAAGTTTTTGATGAGTCCGTTGACTTGTTTAGAGAAATAGTCTTTCTTTTTTACAAGTGGATAATATTCTCTGGACTTCCCATAAACTTTGTAATCTATAAACCCTTTGTCCTTAATACGCTTTAAAAGCGTAGCCAAAGTGGTTGGAGCTGGCTTGGGATCGTCATAAGAATCCAACAAATCTTTCATGAAGGCCTTTTCCAGTTTCCATAAATGATTCATAAGTTCTTCTTCTGAATTTGATAGCTGCATTTCTACAAGATTAGAGTTAACTCTACAAATGTAGAATAAATATTTAATTCTACAAGTATAGAAGTAAATTATTTTGATAAAAAAAAGCCGCTTTCAAGAAGCGGCTATGGATTTATTTGGATAATTCGGTGAAATATTGATAGAACCATGGAATGGTCTCGATACCTTTAAGATAG
The DNA here is from genome assembly GCF_001280515.1 of Mangrovimonas sp. ST2L15. GTDB lineage: Bacteria > Bacteroidota > Bacteroidia > Flavobacteriales > Flavobacteriaceae > Mangrovimonas > Mangrovimonas futianensis. The sequence goes on from NZ_LBIQ01000030.1 coordinate 972,434, forward strand.
TTCCAAAGCCCGAAATGTTCGTTAGGGGAGTGGATGGCATCGCTATCCAGTCCGAAGCCCATTAAAATGGTCTTACTTTTTAATTGCTCTTCAAACAAAGCAACAATAGGGATGCTTCCGCCGCTTCTTTGCGGAATTGGGGTTTTTCCAAAAGTCTCATGGTATGCTTTGCTCGCTGCCTGATAGCCAATACTGTCTATTGGTGTCACATAGCCTTGACCTCCGTGATGGGGTTTTACTTTTACTCTCACCCCCTGAGGAGCAATGCTCTCGAAATGTTTAGTGAATAAGTCGGTAATCTCATGCCAATCTTGATGAGGCACCAATCTCATGGAAATTTTTGCGTACGCTTTACTTGGTAATACGGTTTTGGCACCTTCACCGATGTAACCGCCCCAAATACCATTTACATCCAAAGTGGGTCTGATAGAGTTTCTCTCATTCGTAGTGAAACCTTCTTCACCATACACTGAATCAATATCAATAGATTTTTTGTAGGCCTCCAAAGAAAAAGGTGCCTTGGCCATTTCGGCACGTTCTTCAGTACTTAATTCTTCGACCTTATCATAAAATCCTGGGATGGTAATGTGGTTGTTTTCATCATGAAGGGACGCAATCATTTTGGATAAAACATTGATGGGATTGGCCACAGCCCCACCATACAGTCCAGAATGCAAATCCCTATTAGGACCAGTAACTTCCACTTCCACATAACTCAAACCTCTTAAACCTGTAGTGATGGAAGGCACATCTTTGGCAATCATTCCCGTATCAGAAATAAGAATCACATCATTGGCCAATTTTTCCAAGTTTCTGGGTACAAACCAAGCCAAATTTTCAGATCCAACTTCTTCTTCACCTTCAATCATAAATTTCACATTGCATGGTAGTTGGTCTGTTTTGGTCATGAATTCCAAAGCTTTAACATGCATATACATTTGTCCTTTGTCATCACAAGCGCCTCTGGCAAAAATGGCGCCTTCAGGATGTAAATCCGTTTTTTTTATAACCGGGTCAAATGGGGGCGACGTCCATAAATCAATGGGATCGGCGGGTTGTACATCATAGTGTCCATAAACCAAAACTGTCGGTAAATTTTTGTCGATTATTTTCTCACCATAGACAATTGGGTTTCCAGGCGTTTCACATATTTCTGCAAGATCACAACCGGCATCCAATAAGCTTTTCTTAACGGCTTCAGCCGTATTTAAAACATCTTTTTTATAGGCTGAATCAGCACTGATAGAAGGCATTTTAAGCAAATCAACCAATTCGGAAATAAATCTGTTTTGATGGGTTTCTATATAATTTGAAATGTCTTTCATGGGTGTTTTTATATTTCTTCAAAGGTACGAAAAAGGGGATGATTAAATTTTTATTTGGAATGCTTGGAATTTAAAAGGAATGTGTATATTTGCATCCCGATATTTATCGGAGTTTAATGATTGCGGGCGTGGTGGAATTGGTAGACACGCTAGACTTAGGATCTAGTGCCGCGAGGTGTGAGAGTTCGAGTCTCTCCGCCCGCACGAAAAGTAAAGCTTCTTGGAAACAAGAGGCTTTTTTTATTTAAAGAATTTTAGAATATTGGAAATAATGGGAGACGAGAAGTTTATGCTGAGCGTAGCCGGAAAGAATATCTTTGTTAGAACAAAAAAACCTTAAAGAGTTCCTTGAAGGTTTTTTTGTGGACTAAAGTTTTATATGGAGTTCTATTAGAAAATCTATTTTTTAACGATTAAAAACTCTGAACGTCTATTTTTGGCATCTTCTTCCTCGGTACAATTGGATTTACAATCAATTTTGGGCTCTGAACTTCCCATACCTTTTGCAGTTAGTCTGTCTTTGCTAATGCCTTTAGAAATCAGATATTGCATGGTGGCTTGTGCTCTTCTTTCAGAAAGTTTTAGGTTATAGTCCTGACTTCCTTGTGTGTCTGTATGTGATCTTACCAAGATTTCCATTGTGGCATGTGTGTTCATAATGGAAACTAGTTTATCAAGTTCTAAAGCACCCTGTGGGGTAATGTTGCTTTTGTTGAATTCAAAGTAAATGTTATTCAATTTGACTTCAGTTTCTGTAATTATTTCATCGAGTGGACTTAGGGCAGCACTTACACTAATCTCGGTTTTTTGGGAAGCTGAAACAGGAACACTTATACTGTTATAGCCTGCTTTGGAAACGGTGATGAAATAATCAACTTCACAACCTACTTGAAAAGCAGTTTGTCCTTTATCGTCAGATGATTGTGTGGCTATTTTATTGTTTTGAGCATCTGAAAGGATTATTTCGGCTCCAGGAATAATGTTATTGGTTTTACTATCAGTAACCAAGGTTGTGATGTCTAATTTGCAAATAGGATTGGCAATGAAAAGGTTGTCTGCCCCATCTCGGTTGGAAGAGAAATAACCTACTTTTTTGGTGTCATTCATACTAAAAGAAAAATCATCATGATTAGTATTGATACCATTTCCTAGGTTTTCTGCTTCATTATCGGCGTTTAGGTCCAACTTGAAAACGTCCAATCCTCCATAGCCTTGTTTGCCATTTGAGGAAAAGTAAAGAATATTGTTCTTGCTGCTAAATGGGAATCCTTCCTTACCAGCTGAATTAACTTTAGGCCCCATGTTTTCTGGTTGTCCATAACTGTTACCATTAACACTTATTTTCCAAATGTCAGTATCACCAATCCCACCAGGCATATTTGAGGCAAAGTATAGTGTTTTACCATCGTGGCTAATACTAGGATGAGTCACGGTATATTCTGTACTATTGATAGGTAGTGCCTCGATATTTTCCCATCGACCATTCACTAAAGTAGCCTTGTAGATACCTTGTTGCGCTAATTTGACACTATTCTTCTTAATTTTTTTATATGATTTCTCGCTGTGACCATCTCTTGAAAAATACATTGTTTTACCATCCGAACTAATGGTTATTGGGCCATCGTGATAAGCTGTATTCAGTTCTTTAACTTCTTGAGGTCTAGATAGGGAGCCATTGTCATTTCTTTTAGAACTAAAAATGTCTAAATAAGGGGTTTTTGTTCCTTTGTCTTCTTTGCTAGTCTCTTTTCTTGTACTTACAAAATAAAGGATATTGTCGTTTGATAAAACGGCACCAAAATCACTTTCTTTAGAATCACTGATTTTGCATTTTTCTACCGTAAATGATTTGTCTTTGTCTGCCAATTGGGGAACGTAATCTGGATTTGCTAAATAGGCCTTTGCTCTTTGATCATCAGGTTTTAACTCAGAAAACCTATCCATTTGCTTTTTGGATGCTTCATAATTCCCTTCAGACTTAAGAATTTGGGCATATCGGTAGTAGGTTTCGGCGTCCTGTTGACTTTTTACAGCTTTGGCGTACCATTTTGAGGCTTCCTTGGTATTGTAAATATTATAATAACTATCACCTAATTGTTTATAAACATAGCCGTTGGCCTTTCGGTCATTAACAAGTTCTAAATAGGCTTCAATGGCATCCACATACTGATAGCCATCATAAAGTTTATCGGCTTTTTCTGTTAATTCATTTTGACCGAAACCTGTTGTAATACTTAATGATAAAATTAGAATACTAAATATTTTCCTCATGCTTTAAGTTGTTTTAGTTAGAAATCTCTAAGAGATTGATACTTTCTGCGCGAAATTTAAGGCAAATTATTACAGTATTTCATAAGATTCTGATGTTTTTGCATTTTAAAAAGTAGTAATTGCTTTAAATTTTGGTCAATGGTGACCTTAAAGGGAAGAGGAGAGTTCGGTTGGGCAAATAATGGTGACAATATGAATGACGACAGAAGCCTGTTTTGATAAGTGTCACCCTTGATTAGGGATGCCGATTGAAGAGTGTTTTGCTTTTTTGTTTCATCGCTTTTTTAAGACCTGTTCTTTTTCATCTTATTTCCGATTAATGCGAGTCCTTTGATACTGTGAAATCTTAGTTTTTCTTTGTGTAATGTCCAGCCGCCAAAGGCTCCCAAAATACTACCTATGCAGATTTCAGTAAATCTTAGGGTAATCAGTTCATCGGGATTATGAAACAGAGGATGGGCCGCTTCAGAGAGTAAAATGGTTAATGGAGTGATAAAAACCACGGCCCACGCATAGTGTCTTACAACCAGAATTTCAATAATAAATTGCAAGATAATTATGGTAATAGCTATGCTAAAAGGAGATTCTACAATTCCTAGAATAAACCAACACAGTCCAAGGCCAATAAAGGTTCCCGTTATTCTGTAGAAGGATCGTTGCCAAATATGGTACAAAGAAGCTCCTTGCATAACGGCCGCACAGGATATGGGAATCCAATAGGGATTATCTAATTTCATGAGGTGACCTAAAGCCAAAGCCACACACATAAAGCAGCCGGTAATAATTGCTTCCCAGTAATCGGCATATTTTCTGAAATCTTTATTAGCAGCCTCAGATTCTGATTTATTCGTTTCAGATGACGGAAACAAGAAAATATAGATGAGTCCGAGAATACAAGAAAATATAGTTCCTAGACTAACCATTCCTATTTTTATGGGAATGGATGATAGGTCAAAAGGCATACAAATGGCCATGGAAGCTACCATGATAAAAAAGAAACTTCTTGGTGGGGAGGCCTTGTAGTATAATGCTACCCAGTGAGCCAAGAAAGAAAATATGCCAAAGCTGAAAATCGCAACCAATGGATGAAAACTAAAAATAAGTCCGAAGGAAAAGGATACCATAAATCCAAACGAACAAATCAATAGTGTAAGAATCCGATGGGTTTTAGAGCCGCTACCTGGAAGGTAAAGGATCACCAATGCACTTAAACTAGCCAAAAGGGCTTGTTGCAAATTATTAAAATAGATGCCCAAAAGCAAAGGCGTTCCCACGCAAATAGCAGCCAAAAGAGCCAAATGCCATTTTCTGGAATTTTTCCTAAAGGTGAACAGAAGCCGAAGCTCAGTGGAAATCGTTTGTGATGCTTTCATGGTTAAATATCATGCAAAAATAATGATAATCTGCTCATGCTATTAACCGAAAGCTATTGCTTTTCTCTATTTATAGATATTTACTTTTCCGTTTTTATGATGATGGAGGCTGATTTCAATTTTTTTCCTTTTACCGTCAGTTCCATGCTTCCTGCTGTGTTGGTTGACTTCATTGAAACTACCAGTTTGCCGCTAAACAGCTTCATAGTTGGTTCATGAAACAATTCTAAAGATGTGGCATCCCCATTACAGGCGGCTCTATAGGAACCATTTCCGGTGACATTAAATTCTAATTGGTTGGTGGCAGTCGGACAGGGATTTCCATTTTTATCAACTACTGAAACAGTAACAAATGCTAGGTCTTCACCGTTCGCTTTTATGGTTTTGGAATCCGGTTCCAAAACAATTTGATGGGGCTCGCCAGCAGTTGTGATTTCTTTTTCAGCTACCGCTTTACCATTTTGATCCAGTGCAACAACCTTTAAGGTTCCAGGTTCATATTTGACATCCATCCACATGAGACGATATCGATTCTGAGGTGTTTTGTCATTTTTCTTTTGTATTCCTAAACTTTTTCCATTCAAAAACAATTCAGCTTGGTCAAAACTGGTGTAAACAAAAACTGGGGTGGTCTCGCCTTCACGCCCTTCCCAGTTCCAATGAGGTAAAATGTGCAAAGTTTCATCTTGGGTGTTCCAGCGACTTCTGTATAGGTAATAACGATCTTTGGGTAAACCTGCTAAATCATTGATGCCGAAATAGGAGCTTCGTGATGGCCAGACTTCATCATATGGGGTTGGTTCGCCAAGATAGTCGAATCCAGTCCAAACAAATTCGCCAATAACCCAAGGTTTATCATCCTGTAAAATGAAATCCTCGTCTGGTAAATTAGACCAACTGCAATATTCTAGATCGTAAGAGGAGGATTGAAAGTCATCATATTGTTTCATGCTGGCAATTTCTACTGGGAACTTGTAAATGCCTCTTGAACTCACTGTGGAAGCAGTCTCCGAACCTAAAATAAATCCTTGGGGAAATTTTTCATAAGCTTCTTCGTAGAGGTGTACCCGGTAGTTTAATCCTGGGACATCCAAAAGTGCTCCAAATCCAGATTCCATTACCGCTTTAACTTGGTCCATGCCTACAGTAACCGGCCTGGTAGGGTCTTCTCTATGAAAAATATCTTGAAGCCATTTGGCACGTTTGACTCCTTCTGTTCCCCATTGATCAGGGACTTCGTTGCCCGAACTCCACATAACAATAGAAGGGTGGTTTCTGGTTGCTCTTACCAGGTTGACGACATCTTTTTCGGCATACTCGTCAAAATATAAATGGTAGCCATTGTCAACTTTAGGCTTTTTCCACTCATCAAAACTCTCTGCCAAAAACAAGAATCCCATCTCATCACATAACTCCAGTTGCTCAAAAGAAGGCATGTTGTGCGAACTTCTTATTGCATTGGCTCCCATGTCCTTTAAGATTTTAAGTTGACGTTTTAGTGCAGACCTGTTGACAGCAGTTCCTATTGGGCCTAAATCGTGATGAAGACAAACTCCTTTAAATTTTGTGATTTCTCCATTTAGGCTAAACCCTGTTTTTTGATCATATTGAATGCTTCTTATTCCAAATTTTGTTGTAATAACATCCTGTAACTCATTTGAAGAGAATAATCTAGTAACAGCTGTGTATAAATGTGGCGTTTCCGGACTCCATAACATAGGATTTTTAACAAGGAAATTTTGATCGAATTCATCATTAAAAATAGTTTCACTAACATTTGAGTCCATTGTAATACCATCTGGGCCTATGATATCTGTAACGATACGTAAATTTTCTCCACTTACTTTGGTCTTAATATTGACCTTGCCTAAAGTTGTATTGGCAATGGGCGTGGTGATGAAAGTTCCCCATTGGTTAATGCTTGTTCTGTTTTTAACAATGATTTTTACATTTCTATAGAGTCCGGCACCTGGGTACCATCTTGAGGAAAGTCCTTTGTTGTTTAACTTAACGGCAAGCGTATTGTTTTCAGAAGAGACATATTCGGAAATATCAAAATAGAAATAAGCGTATCCATATTTCCATTCGCCTACCTTCTTGCCATTAATATATACTTCAGGTTCACTCATGGCTCCTTCAAATAGGATGAGTACTTTTTTATTTGGGTCATAATTTGGGATCTTAAAGTGATTTCGATACCAAGCTTCACCAATATAAGGTAAGGCACCGGTTCGACCTGTTTTTTCAGTAGCCACTTGTTCGCCGTTTTGCTCTATCGCTACATTCTGTTTGTCTATTTCCTTGTCAAAAGGACCATAAATAGCCCAATCATGAGGAACGGTTACATGTTCCCATTTTCGATCATCAAAATCTGGATTTACTGCTTGCGGATGATGTCCTTTTTGAAACGTCCATCCTTGTTTTAAAGTGAGAATTTCTCGAGTTTGGGATTGTATGGACAATCCATAAAACAAGCATATGATGAATAAGAACTTTATTTTGTTTGAATTTTTCATTAGTTATTTGTTTGTGAGCCGTTATAAAACTGCATGCCTAAATTAGCTTTGTTGTTATGATCAAATAGGGTGGCGTTATCCCAATGGGAGCCTTGTCCCCAGAGCGTGGAACAATCGGTAGAAACCCAAGCGGGTTCCCAATAAATAATACCTTCTCCACCAGCCTCCTTGACCACGGTTTCAAGTTGTAGGAGATAATTTAATTGTCCTTCCTGGGTCGCTGGGAAGCCATTAATTAAGGCATCTGAACCCAAAATATTGTTAGCTGCATCAGCATTGTCTAATGTAAATGGATAGGCGGTTTCCACAATCATTAATTTTTTATCGTAGGTAGAAATTAAGGAAGAAAGGGCTGAGCCTACATTGTTGAGGTCATATGAAGACCATATTGGGTAATATGACAACCCAATCCAATCATAATCCGTGACTCCGTTTGCTGTTGCTTGTTCAAACCACCATATGCCATTTTCAGGTTGTGCAATATGGAGCATGATTTCAATGTCTATTGAATGTTGTTGAGAGAAATCACGAATAGCTTGGATACCTTTGTTTAGTAAAAAGGAATTGCGATTCCAGTCAATGGGCCAAACCAAATCACCTTGTTGTAAGATCATGCCATTGATTTCGTTTCCAACTTGAACCATGTCCGGATTTAACCCTGAATTATTTAAGTCATTTAGGGTTACTAAAGTATAATCATATAATAAGGAGCCTAAATCTGTTGTGTTGTTAATTTCTGGAATCCAAGCTGCAGGGATTTCTTGGGTTTCAGGGTCTGCCCAAGTATCAGAATAATGGAAATCCAGTAGTACTTTTATCCCCAGATATTTGGCTCTTTGAATGGTTTGTTTGACGTCTTCTATATTGGAGTAATTGGTCCAAGTGGGGTTGTGCCATAAACGAACGCGTACCAAGTTGGTTCCTGCATTTGTAAAAATCTGAAATGGGTCTTGAACCTCGTTGTTTGTGTTTTTATAAGTCGCTCCACAATCTTCCATTTCGTTTACATATGAGAGGTCTGCGCCGTAGTAAAAGAAATCTTCAGAAGGGGTAGGATTATTTGGCTGTTCTTCCAAGTTATCTTCACTGCTAGAGCATCCTATAAGACTAAATACGGTAAACATTATAAATATGGGTGTTTTGAAATATTGTATCATATTCTTATTTAATTATCTCAAATAACAAGGATTTGATAATTTGAACATTGTTTGTTTACAAATTTAAAAATAATTATTAAAAAACCCTACCAGTACCTACCAGTTTTTTGTATCTTTGTGAAATGAATTTAATTTCAATCAAGGACAATATCGGTATTCCTAAATACAAGCAGATTGTAGCTTCAATTGAGGATGCTCTTTTGGCTGGGTTATTGAAAAAGGGAGATAAATTACCGTCTATTAATAAAGTGAGAAATCAATTTGATTTATCGCGAGATACTGTCTTGATGGCTTTTAATGAGCTCAAGATGAGAGGTATTGTGGAGTCTGTATCAGGAAAGGGATATTATATAAAAAGTGAAGACGTTACGGTGAAGCAAAAGGTCTTTCTATTTTTTGATGAGTTAAATGCTTTTAAGGAAGATATTTACAATGCCTTTTTAGAAGAATTGAGTCCTCAATTTCAGGTAGACATCTTTTTTCATCATTTCAGTTATGACGTTTTTAAAAAACAAATTTCAGATAATGTAGGGAGCTACAACTATTATGTGATCATGCCAGCCAATCTTGAGAATGTTGCTGATGTGTTGGCCTTATTGCCTGAAGAGAAAGTCTTTTTATTAGATCAAACCAATGCCTCTTTAATAGATTATTCGGCTATTTATCAAAATTTTGAAAAGGACATGTCAGATAAACTGACTTTGGCAATGTCTCAAATCAGTAAATATGAAAGAATCGTATTGGTTTATTCGCCAGCCAAACAACCTCACGGCATGTTAAAGGGGTTTCAAAATTTTATCAACTCAAATCAGATACAAGGAGAGGTTATTTCCAGTTTGAAAGAACGTCCTTTGGCTAAAGGAGAGGTTTATGTGACTTTAGACGATAGGGATTTGATTGTTTTGATAAAAAAAATGAACGAACAGCAACTGGAATTAGGCTCCGATATTGGGGTTATTTCTTATAATGACACCCTATTGAAAGAGGTTGTCGGTAATGGAATTACTACCATTTCTACAGATTTCAAATTAATGGGAACAACCTTGGCCAATATGATAAAAAATGGAGAACAAGGTCAAGTTGAAAATCCTAGTCAACTAATCATAAGAAAATCTTTATAAAATGAATGCAATTATAAAAGATGACATTGTAAAGAAATTTAAACAACGCTTCCCTAATGACCCCATTGTGGTTAAATCTCCGGGAAGGATTAATTTAATTGGGGAGCATACCGATTATAATGAGGGCTATGTGTTTCCTGCAGCTATAGATAAAGGCATAACAGCAGCTTTTTCAAAATCAAAAAATGCTTTTTGTACCATTGTTTCATTGGATTTTGAAGAGGTTATGGAGCTGCATTTAGATGATGTAAAGGCTATTCCTAAAGGTAATTGGAGAAATTACATCATTGGAGTAGTGGGGGAGATACAGAAAAAAGGAATTCAATTGGAACCTTTTGATATGGTATTTACGGGCGACATTCCTAAAGGTGCTGGGTTGTCATCATCGGCGGCATTAGAAAATGCAGTTGCTTATGGACTTAATGACTTGTTCGATTTGGGCTTGTCCAAGCATGAACTCATTTTTATTTCGCAAAAAGCAGAACATCATTATGTGGGTGTACGGTGTGGAATCATGGATCAGTTTGCGAGCATGTTTGGTGAAGAAGACAGGGCTTTATTGTTGGATTGCAGAAACTTGGAATTCAAAACCTATCCATTGGAATTTGAAGATTATCAGGTGATGCTAATTAATACCAATGTAAGTCACAGTTTGGTAGATGCTGAGTATAATGATAGGAGAGCTGTTTGTGAAAAAGTAGCCAATTTGTTGGATGTGCCTTTTCTTCGTGATGCCAACGAAGCTTCTCTTTATCAAATAAAGGATCAATTGACTGAAGTGGAATATCAAAAAGCACTTTATGTCATTCAGGAAAATGACCGTGTTTTAAGAGCTGGGAAAATGTTGGAAGATGGAGATTTGCAAGGTTTTGGAGAATTGCTTTTTGAAGCGCATGGTGGGATTCAGCATCAATTTAAAGTGAGCTGTCCCGAACTTGATTTTTTGGTTGAAAAAGGTAAAGCGCATCCCGATGTCATTGGATCTAGAATGATGGGAGGAGGCTTTGGAGGCTGCACCATCAATATATTAAAGAAGGATGCAGTCGCATCTTATTCCGAAGAAATTTCAAAACAGTATAAAGATACATTTGGTAAAGATTGTTCCATATATTTTGTGAAGTTATCACAAGGAACACATAAAATTTAATTGTCATGGAAAACGATATTCAAGATTATTCCCATAAAAGATACAACCCATTGACAGGAGAATGGGTGCTAGTTTCACCGCATCGTGCCAAAAGACCTTGGCAAGGGCAACAAGAAGAGCCTTCAAAGGAGGTTAGGCCAAAACATGATTCCAGTTGTTATTTGTGCTCTGGAAACACAAGGGCCAATGGAGAGGTAAATCCTTCTTATGAAGATGTGTTTGTGTTTGTGAACGATTTTTCCGCATTACAAAAGGATTCCAAAAAGTTTTCAGTGAACAACGGACTTATTCGTGCTGAAGCAGAACAGGGTATTTGTAAGGTGATTTGTTTCAGTCCAGATCATTCCAAAAGTCTAGCTGATATGGCTGTTGAAGACATTCAAAAAGTCGTTTTTACTTGGCAAAAGGAGTTTCAAAGCTTACGTGAGAATACCAATATCAATTATGTACAGATTTTTGAAAATAAAGGAGCTGTCATGGGATGTAGCAATCCACACCCACACGGACAGATTTGGAGTCAATCGACCCTTCCTAATGAAGTGGTTAAAAAGGATAACCAACAAAGCGCTTATTTTCAAGAGAATGGGAGAACGCTTTTAGCCGATTATCTAAAGCAAGAACTGGAACTCAGGGAACGCGTTATTTTTGAAAATGAAGCTTTCGTGGTTTTGGTTCCGTTTTGGGCGATTTGGCCTTACGAAGCTATGATTGTTCCTAAAAAGCATCAAAAAGATATTTTGGAAATGAGTCAAGAGGAGACTTTGATGTATGCCGAAGCTATTTCAGTGCTTACCAAAGTTTACGATAGGTTGTTTCAAACCTCATTCCCTTATTCCAGCGGTATTCATCAAGCACCATGTAATGGGCAAGATAATGCACATTGGCATTGGCATATGAGTTTTTATCCGCCTTTATTACGCAGTGCTACCGTTAAGAAATTTATGGTGGGTTATGAAATGTTTGGGATGGCCCAAAGGGATATAACTCCAGAAACGGCAGCGCAAACTTTAAGACAGTTATCAGAAAAAATGTAATCCAAAAAGATGGTTATGCGTTTGTTTAAATTCCTTTTCGCTTTTTTATTTGTGCACTTAACTTTCGGTCAAAACAATGATGTGTTTATTGATCAAAACGGTGTTATGAGATGGGAAATAACTAAGGAAGAGGTTCACGGCTTTGGGGTGAATTATACGGTGCCTTTTGCCCATGCTTATAGGTCGGCAAAAAAAATGGGTGTGAATCCCAAAGAGGCAATTTTAAATGATGTGTACCATTTTAAAAGATTGGGTTTTGATTTGTATCGCGTTCATGTTTGGGATACCCAAATTAGTGATGAAATGGGGAATTTGATAGAAAATGAATACCTAGAAACTTTTGATTTTTTATTGAAGACTTTAAAAGATCACGGAATGAACTACGTGATTACACCCATTGCTTTTTGGGGTGATGGTTGGCCAGAACCAGATTCTAATACGCCAGGGTTTTCAAATAAATATGGGAAAGGTGATTGCTTAACAAATCCGGAAGCCATTAAAGCTCAGGAAACCTATCTCTTTCAATTTTTGAACCATGTGAATCCTTATACAGGTGTAGCTTATAAAGACGAACCCAACTTAATAGCTTTTGAAGTTAGTAACGAACCTCACCACAGGGGTAGTGAACAAGAGGTCACTGCTTTTGTCTCAAAGATGGTTAAAGCTATACGGAATACGGGTACTAAGAAGCCCATATTTTATAATATGAGTCACGCCGTACATTTTATGGATGGCTATTTTGAAGGAGGTGCTCAAGGAGGAACTTTTCAATGGTATCCTACTGGTTTAGGTTATGGCAAGGAATTAGGTGGAAATCTATTACCCAATGTCAATGAATATAACATGCCATTTGATTCTGTTATCAAGAAGCGTCACGGAGCTAAATTAGTTTATGAGTTTGATGCGGCTGACGTGGGACGATCATACATTTACCCAGCGATGGCACGAAGTTTTAGGGAAGCAGGTATACAAATAGCGACTCATTTTTCCTATGACCCCACATTTTTGGCCTATGCCAATACCGAATATAATACGCATTACATGAACCTTAATTATACGCCTCAAAAGGCTTTGGCGCTAAAGATTTGTTCTGAAGTGTTTCACGAGGTCCCAATGTATGCCAATTTCGGAATGTATCCAGGGAATAAGACCTTTAGCGATTTTATGGTGAGTTATGAAATGGATCTCGCGGAATATAATACAAACGAAAAATTCTTTTATACCAATTCAACAAGCTCTCAACCTAAGAAGCTGAAAAAGCTTAAAGAAATTGCAGGTTTTGGAAATTCAGAAGTAGTAAAATATGAGGGATTGGGGGCCTATTTTTTAGATAAATTAGATGATGGAGTTTGGCGATTAGAAGTGCAGCCTGATGCTGTTTGGGTAGCAAATCCTTTTGGAAGAAATAGTTTAGATAAAACTGTGGGCGTTATTCAATGGGAGACAAGAGCCATGTCCTTGTTTTTACCTGATTTGGGCTCTGAGTTTTCGATTGAGGCTATTAATGATGGAAATTCATATTCTGCAAGTGCTGTAGAGCAGTCTTTCAGTATACAACCTGGAACTTATATTGTAAGTAAGAAAGGAGTCGAAGAATCATGGGAGCATTCAACGGATTTTAAATCTTATCCAATCAATCATTTTTATGCACCACAGTCAAACGTCGAGAGGGCTTATTTGAAACATGACCCTTTGGAAGAGGTTTCTGATTCTGGTGATTTAAATTTAAAGGTTCAGTATATAGCTCCTAAGAAACCTAAACAGATCAAATTGATAGGATTTACTCCTAAAGGGCGATTGAATTTGGATTTTAATGAGGTGGTGCCTTATCAGTACGAAGTCGTTATTCCAAAAGGTCAATTGGCACATGGTTATTTAAATTATTACTTAATGGTTGATTCAGGAACGGAAACCATGACTTATCCTGCCGAAAGTAAGAAACAGCCAACCGCTTGGGATTTTTATCAAAGCAAATCCTATAAAACCAAAATAGTTTCTTCATCATTTCCGGTTCATTTGTTTGATGCAAATCGGGATTCTGAAGAACTTGTTATCCCTTGGCGTAAAGGCTTACAGTTAGTTCCAACCGAGAATTTCAATGAAAGTGCCTACCAAATTCGTTTGGAACATATTTTTGTGCCAGATGAAGAAAATAGGAATGCTGCGCCCATCTATGATTACTCTTTTAAACAGGTAGTAATAAAATCGCTTGAAGAAAGAAAAGCCAATTTAGACTGTAAGAAAACCTTGGTTTTTAGAGGGCAATCGCTAGATGGAAAGACGGGAAAATTACAGATTGCATTAGTGATGAAAGATGGTTCGGCGTTTGGAGGGCTTATAGATTTGGAACCAGAGGTAAAGGATTACGAGTTGCCATTGGCCAGTTTGAAACCAGTAAAAACTGTGACTTTACCGCGTCCTTATCCCAGCTTTTTACCCTATTATTTTGAACATCAAAATCAAACTAGTTTTAATATCCATTCAGTTGAAAGTGTTCAATTTTCTATTGGTCCAGGAATGGAAGAAAGCGAGTTGCAGAAGCCTCAAGGTATTTCAGTTATCGGAGTCTTTTTAAAATAGCTAATTCTTTACAAGTTTTCCTTTAGCAATAGCACCTTGTGTATCCATAGCTTCTAAAAACAAAATCATGACGTGCTACATAACTATAATCGTCATCATATTCTTCCCAGGTTTGTGATTGTAGCTCATGAAAAGGGAATATGCATAGGGCAAGCAAGCAAAGGGTGTGGATAGCTGTCTGAGTGAGGGACTTGGTTGACATAACTTGATATTTAGTAAAAAGGTATGATAAATTTGGGCATTTCAGAATTAAAATCGATAAATATTTTTAATATTCGGTTAGTTGTCAAAACATTAAAAAAGGCTTCCAGAATTCTCTGGAAGCCTTGGTGCTTAAAGAAGGAGTTTTCAAATAAATCAGTTCTTTATAAGTTTAGTGGTGAAAAGCTGTCCTGAGTTGTTTGAAACTTTAACAATGTACATTCCTTTCGATAAGCTTGAAATATCGAATTGTTGCCCCTTTGTTAGAGCGCCATTTTGAGTCAATACTATTTTTCCTTGAAGGTCATAGATTTGAATTTCATTAATATCTATAGACAATTGAAAACTCTCACTAGTAGGATTCGGGAATAATTGAACCTGTTGCGTGAAGAATTCATCTGTGCTTAGATTTTCTGTTTGAGTATACAATCTATATTCACCTGCTTCTAAGGTTAAAGATGCCGTTGGATTTGAAACGCTTAAATTGTTTCCGGTGAAAAATTCATACCAAACTCCTGTACTAGGGAAATTAGGATTCACAGTTTGTGTGGTCACATCAAAATTAGCAACTACTACCACGTCTAGGGAGCCTTCTGAGTCATATAGATTTATTCTTTTAACCAATCCTGAGACATCCAAAACGTAATTATCAGTGTTAAATGTAGTAGGGAATTCTTTCTTTAGATTGATCATTTGTGCAGTCACATTATAAAGGTCTAATCGGTTACTTTCCGTATTATATCCTAAAGTCCAAATATCTGGTTTGGGTTCTAATCTACATGAATTGTCAACGGTTCCGTTGCCTGGGCAATAGTTAATGGAATAATCATATCCCATTTCACCAAATTGCCAAACCATTTTTGGTCCTGGTATACTATAAAATATAGCGGTTGCAGCTTCTTGTCTATTTAAGGCAGTGTTTAAATCAGTGACATCATAGCTTCCATTGGAATTTCCATATTCCAAGTTTTTATACATCAAGCGCTCCTCATCATGACTTTCCATGTAAACTACTAGATTTGGATTGTCCCAACCTCGATTTTCATAAGATGCCCAAGAAATATCGGTGTTTCCACTCCAACCCATGGTGTTCTCATTAAAGCTATAATTCATATTTCCCCATAGCATTATTCCATAGTTTGCTAATTCGGTTTCTTCAGAATTGTCAGAAAGATGCTCGAAAATAACATAGGCTTCATTCTCAGGATCATTCGCCCAAACATGATCTGCGTAAGCTTTTAGATTAGCAATTCTACTTGCATCATAGGCACTTGCCCAATTGTCTGCTCCATAGTATAGGGTGTTAGAAAAACCTTTTGTAAAGTCGAATCTGAAACCGTCTACTTGGTATTCGTTCATCCAAAAACTAAGAACATCATTGAAAAAGTTAACCGTAAAGTCAGACTCGTGATCGAAATCATAACCCCAATGCGCACTTGTGTTGTCCACAAGGTTATGGTATTGATTGTAATAAGGGTTGTCGGTTGCTGGAATTCCGTTGGCATTATCCCAATACATTTGAACCAAAGGTGATTGTCCATAAGAATGGTTGAAAACCACATCTACGATGACAGCAATACCTCTTTCGTGGCATTCATCAACAAATTCCTTGAAACTGTTTTTTGTGCCATAGGCTTTGTCTAAAGCCATATAAAAGGAAGGATTGTAGCCCCAGCTTATATTTCCTTCAAACTCATTAATAGGCATTAATTCTACTGCATTAACCCCTAGGTTTTCTAAATAATCTAATTGCGAAATAGCGCCTGAATAGGAAGCAGCGTCTGTAAAGTCTCTAATTAATAATTCATAAATGATTAAATTTTCTTGATCTGGTTTGCTGAAGTTGGTAACCTGCCATGAATAGTCGGGTTCTTGTGAGTTTAGAAGGCTCACAATACCTTCAGCTCCAGATGGGTAACTGGGTAAGTTTGGGTAGATCTCACTTGGAATATAAATGTCATTATTCGGATCTAAAATGGTGGTTGAATAAGGATCTGCAATGGTGACAACTGGAGAAGAATTGGTTGGAACATCAGTATAATCTCCTACCAAATATTGATATGTATAATTTTCTCCCGGCGTTAGTCCTGTTAATTCAATCCAAAATTTAGAAGAAGAATCGTCCTTTTTCATGGCATAAGGATTACTAACCTCCCAATTGTTAAAACTACCTACGACATAAACAAAATCTTTGTTTGGAGCCTCTAATACTAAAATAGCAGAGGTCGCATCTTCTTCGTTATAATTTATACCGTTGCTTAAGTTTTCAGGCAATGCTTCAGTTACAGTGTTATCTACATAAATGGTGAAAAATTTCGAAATACTATTTGATCCTTGAGTGACCACAAGTTCACATTCTTGGTTTTCCTGTAAATTGGTAAATAGATAACCATTGTAAAAAGAAGTGTCGTTTTGGGTATGTACGCTTACGCCATTTGCAAATAACTCGTAGTTGGCATTACCATTGGAATTAGTAGCTAAGATTTGAGTGCTTCCACCGTTTTCCACAGCTAATAAACCATTTGCACTGTTTGGAGGATTAATCATGGTTACTTGAAATGCTCCAACATTCAAAAAGAAATCTCCACAGTCTGTAGCTTTCAATTCTTGACTTCCATCTTCATTTCTGAAAACCATTCCCATTTTTGTAGCCTGTGAAGCTTGGGTTTCAGTTAAGCCAAAATAAATTTCTGGTGTCAATGTGATGCTCCAGGTTCCATCCCCGTTACTGCTCATTTCTCCAACACCATCATCTTGCCCCCAATTACCAATCACATTGAATCCCCAAGGGTTGTTGTCATCACCAATTCCGGCATGCAAATATACTTTAGTCGGGTTGTTGAAACCATTACAATTAGTATCGTTACTATTGGCGTCTATGGTTATGGTTACCTCTTGGTCTACAATTATAGGGCTTGGATCAGTGGTAAGTTGACCAAAACTTATAAAGGTTAGGAAAAAGAGTAATATAAAAAGGGTATTTTTTTTCATAGCAAATCTGATTTTTGAACAAAAAGGCCTACAATAGATAAGTATTTTATTGTAGGCCTTTTTCATTTTAAAAAATATGTTATTGGTATGGATTTAGAGTAATTGTAGGAGGATCAACACTGAAATTAACTGTAATGTTATATGTTCCAGCTTCTACCGCGATATTTGCTCCATTCAATTCCAGAGTTCCATCTGCTCCATCATCACCATAATTTACGGCCCAATTATCGTTTTGTCTAACTTTAATTTCGCCAGCTATTAATTCGGCACCATGGATGTAGAAGAAACCTTCATTAATTCCAAAGTCTGGTAAAAACTTTTGATCTGGTCCGTCCCAACCATTGGGTGTTGCACTTCCAACCAATCCCCAAACATCTGTTTCCTCTAGGGTATAGGTCAAGTTATTAAGGTCTAAGGTTACCAAATAATGACCAGCTGTAACAGGAATGTTATCTCCACCTTCATCTAAAGTTCCGTCTAATCCAGAATCTCCATAATTCAAGCCCCAGTCATTGCTTCTTCTGAATTTAATCTCTCCTTCTATTAGGGTAACAACTGCTTTCCAATTGTTTTGGTATGGATTATATGTAAACTGTGCATCTGGTCCATCCCATCCATTAGGTGCGGCACTACCCACAATTCCCCAGGAATAAGTTTCCATGGTGTAAGTTAGGGTGTTTAAATTCATTAAGATTCTGTAAGAACCAGCAGTAACAGGAATGTTATCTCCTCCATCATCTAACGTACCATCTAATCCAGTATCGCCATAATTTAAGGTCCAGTCATTATTTTCCCTAAACTTGATTTCACCATCTCTTAAAGTTACATAAGCAACTAATACACCTGATTCACTTGTTGTATAGAAAGGTAAATCTGGTATGTCTGGAGTTCCCCATCCTCCTGGAGTTGCACTTCCTACCACGCCCCAAGTAGTAGATAAATCTAAAACTGAGGAGTAAGGAGTTACAGTTAACGTAACAGGATTTGATACGAATATTTGAGAACTACTTAACCTAGTTTCGACACGAATGTCTACAGCATCTTCTACTAGAGGTTCAAGTTCTAATGAAAGGAGTTTACTGTTCAATTCTTGAACTGTAAAGGTTTTTTCCATTTCTACTCCAGCACTTACTGCTTGAGCATCGGTAAAATCACCACCAACATGATCAATTAATACGCGATATGTAGGAGCTGCAGCAAATCCAAATTCCGGCGAGGTCCATGATACAGTCACCGCATCATCTGGAGCTGTTTCTTCAGTCAATACTACTGAGCTGGTAGACAGGCTTACAGTCGTATTGGCATTTTCATTGAGCATCACATGCTCTACATCGTCACATGACGATGCTACCAAGAGGATGCTCAAAAATAAAATAGCTTTATTTATAATTGTTTTCATAATCATTTTTTTAGTAACCATTATTTTGTGATAGGTTAGAATTAACCGTTAAAATACTAGTTGGAATTGGGAAAATATTACGGAAGTCACCTACAGAAGTTCCTTCAGGGTCATTTCCTTTAAAAGGCCAAGTGTAAGCACCTGTTGTAAAGTAGTTATAACGTACTAAATCTGTTCTTCTTTGCCCTTCCCAGTATAATTCTCTTGAACGCTCATCTAAAATAAAATCTAGAGTTAAATCTCCACTAGAAATATTTCCTGACGCATTTCCATAAGCTCTTTCTCTAATTTGATTAACTAGGTTAAGTGCCAAGTTCATATCTCCAGCACCACCTCTTAAAGTAGCTTCGGCATAATTCAAATATATTTCTGCGGTTCTGATAAGAGGTAAATCTGTTGAAGCGAATTCCCCATTAGGATCGTTTCCTTGGTTTCCGTTTGAATCAATGTTCTTGAATTTAGTCACGGCATAACCATCAGTAAAAGTACCTATGTCTTCTATCTCTAAATTTTGACCATTAGTATAGAACATACCTCTTTTGTCACTAGTGAATAAATCCAATGTGTATGTGAAATTATTTAGGTCTAAGGTTACAAAATAGGTCCCAGCAGAAGGAACAGGGATGTTAGCCCCACCAGCTTCTAATGATCCATTATTGTCATTATCTCCATAATTATTTCCCCAATCTTCATTAAATCTAAACTTAAGTTCCCCAGCAGATAAATCGGCATACAAAGCAAATGTGTTTGTTCCTGTTTGGTACATTTCCATGTCGGGTCCATCCCATCCGTTGGTTGTTGCATCACCAACTAATCCCCAGTCAGACAATGAACCTAAAGAATTATTCAGGTCATTGATGTCAACGGCAAATTTGTTAACCAAGTTTTTAGTAGTTCTTAAACCTGCCCATCCACCATTCACGCCATATTCACTGGCAATCATAGAGCCACCTATTGAGGCATGAACCAAGAAAGTGGTCCCTCCATAAGTTTGGGAGTTAATTCCGTCAAAATTGGTAACGAAAATGAATTCGTTTTGAGCTCCATTAGAATTGTTGTCTGCTAAGAATAATTCATCATATGCTGTGCCATTGTTATTAGCATCAGTGGTATTCAAGCTATATGAAGAGTTAATCACATTATTAGAAAACGTAACACAATCAGAATATCTTGGGGTATTAGTCCAAACTTCAGAATTTAAATACAACTTTGATAATAAAGCCCATGCTGCAATTTTGTCAACACGACCATATTCATTAGAATCTGGAAGTAAATTTTGGATATCCAATAATTCAGATTCCACAAAGTTGAATAAGTCTTGTCTATTACTTTGGGTAGGTAGATTAGTTGTTACCGTAGTTTGTAATGGAACATTTGCATAGAAATCAATCAAATTATAATAAGCAAACGCTCTCAAAAATCTTGCTTCGGCAATATAATCGGTTACTACCTCATCCTGTAATAATGAAGCATTTTCAATAAATGAATTACAGAAAGAAACTTCTTGTGCTAATCTAAAGTACATAGCTTCAGAGAAGTCATTACTTCCAGACCAATACATACCGTGTAAATCAGGTAGTCCCGGGTCACCCCATCCAACTACCGCATGGTCTGTGGTAAGTTCGTTTAAATTGAATAGCATTCTGGTATATTGTGAAAATCCTTCGTCAATATCGTTTGGATCTAAATCTGGATCACCTGCAGGACCAGATTGCCCGGTTAAAGCATAACCAGCATATAATTTAGCCAAGGCGCTTTTAGCTTCTTGGGCATTAGCGTATACATCCTCTTCTGTGAAGGCGTCTGGGTCAATTGGAGACTGGTCTAAGTCATCATGACACGACACTAGCCCAAGAGATAAGGTTAATACGCTTACAAATAATTTTAAATAATTTTTCATTTTACAATTTTTTAAAAGTCAACATTTACTCCAAAAACAAATGATCTTGGTCTTGGATAGAAATTATTGTCAATTCCTCCAGCGATTTCTGGATCTAATCCATCATACTCAGTAGCAATTAATAAATTTTGCACTGAACCATACAGCCTAATTGTGGTATCCTTTAAGGCTTTATCAAGAGTGTATCCTAATGTGATGTTGTCAATCTTAAAGAAGGAAGCCTCTTGGATAAAATGATCACTTAAAGCCGTTCTATCAACAAAAGTGGTAAAACCAGAATTGTAATAATCTGCATGGATATTATTTAATAAACCAGCATTGATAGTTGCTCCTGATCTAATTCCTTTACTAGCTGCCACATCATTATACATATAATTACCTATACTGGCTCTCGTTTGAACTGAAAAGTCCCATTTTTTGTAATTAACATTAGCATTAAGACCCATTAAGATATCGGCATATGGACTTTCTTTAATATATCTATCTTCATCATTGATGATTCCATCTCCATTTCTATCAACGAAAACACCTTCAATTGGTTTTCCACTAGCATCATATACCTGTTGATAAACCAAAAAGCTTGAAGCTTCCTCACCTTCACGATGTACCTGAACATTATTACCTACCCCAGTAGAAATACCACCGTGTGGCTGATCTACAGGTAAATTGGTGATTTGGTTATCGTTGAAAGCGATGTTGTAGTTTAGGGAAACTGTTAGGTTGTCATTTCTTACTGCATCTACATCCAAGTTGAATTCAATCCCTTTATTTTCCATATCACCTATATTTTTATCAATACGGTTACTGAAATTGGTAAAAGGATCAATAAGAGCCGTAGCAATCATGTCTTGAGTTTCTCTCATATAGGCATTAACCAAACCAGAAACTCTACCATCCCACAGACTGTAGTCTAAACCAAGGTTAAATGATTTTCCAACCTCCCAACGAAGATCTGGGTTGTAAGGTTCAGGTCTGTATGTTTGATAGAAAGAATTCCCAAATTGATACTGTGCAGAATCATTGGTTCCTTGATATCTAGTTAAAAATTGGTATGGTGCCAAATCACCTACGTTAGCAATTTCTCCATATCCTACTCTCAATTTTAACAAATTGAAGGTAGAGTTTTTCATGAAGTTTTCGTCGCTAATTTTCCATGCTAAAGCAGCCGATGGGAAATATCCCCAACGATCATCAGGGTTAAGTTTTGAAGATGCATCAGCTCTCAAAGAAGCAGTTAATAAATACTTGCCTTTGTAATCATAGTTTAATCTACCGAAGTAAGATAAAAGGACATCCATACTTTTATCTATGAATGTAGCTCTATTTCCTAATTGGTCTGCCTCACTATCATAACTAATATTGTCATACTCAAAAGATTGGTAAGAATACCCAGCCACAACATTTAAATTGTGTTTATCTTGAATTGATTTCGCATAGGTTAAATAGGAATCAAAGAGTTTACTGGTAGTAATATTTGAATATTTGTTATAAGATCCATCCCAGTTTGAACTGGCGTTTGGCATAAACTCAGAAACGATAATTCGGCCATTACTATTAGATTTATCTAAACCAACATTTACAGTAGCGGTTAAATCAGGAAAGAAATGAAGTTTATAGTCTACTTTCGCATTCCCAACAAAACGTCTTACTTCTGCCGTATCACTTCTTAGGTTAAGAAGGGCTAATGGGTTAGTAGGGGCTAAACTATTTTGAGTTCCTTCATTATTCAACCATGCAAAATATCCTGCATAAGGTGAATTGGCATCATAAATAGATTGAGTAGGATCAAACAGTATAGCAGAACCGATGGCACCTCTATCAGCAAAGGCATTTTCTGTATAAACACCTCTAGCATTTAATTCTAATTTTAAATGATCATCAAGCAAAGAAGGTGTAAAGGATACTGATCCTGTTGCTCTGCTTAAGTTATCTCCTTTTAAGATACCATCATGGTCAGAATAACCTACAGAAGCTCTCATTGGTATACCAAAAGCATTTCCTAAAGCACTGAAGTTATGATCAGACCCCACCGCAAAGGTGTAAATTTGATCTTGCCAATCGGTATTAGAATTTCCTAACAATCCAATTTGATCATCAGTACCATAAGTATTGATTAAATCTCTAAATTGATCTGCCTCTAAAACATCCACTGTATTTATTACATTATACATGGTAGTTTGAGTGCTAGCGTTGAATTTGAATCCGGTGTCTTTACCTTTTTTTGTTGTAATCAAAATAACCCCATTAGCTCCTCTTGACCCATAGATAGCAGTTGAAGACGCATCTTTAAGAACTACGAAGCTCTCAATATCATTTGGGTTCAAAAAGTTTAATGGGTTTCTAGCACCACCTACTCCACCAGAAATAGGCACTCCATCAACTACATACATAGGTTCACTTGTTAAGGATAATGATCCCACACCTCTAATTCTAATAGATTGTCCTTCACCTGGCGCTCCACTATTGGAAGTTACACTTACCCCAGCAACTTTACCAGTAATAAGTGATTGTGCCGATACAATCGGGCCTTTGTTGAAATCCTTGGAGGTTACCAAGTCTGTGGTACCCGTCAAATCTTCTTTTTTAACGGTTCCATAACCAACAATTACAACCTCGTCTAACTGGGCTGCATCTTCTTTAAGTAGGACATTTAGAGTTTGTTGTCCTGAATAAATAATTTCTTGAGTCACATAACCCACATAAGAGAAAACGATGGTTTCACCTTCATTGACATCAATTTGATAATTTCCATCAAAATCTGTGGCGGTACCTCGAGTGGTTCCTTGAACAAGGACGTTAACTCCCGGTAGAGGCAATGACGATTCCTCAGTTACTACTCCCGAAACTGTTGTTTGACCTATAAGAAAACTAGGTAAAAGCAGTAACGAAAACAGTAAGCCATTAAAAATTGTTTTCATAAAATAATTTTGAATTAGTCTGATTTTGTACTTGTTAAATTAGTTTATATTTTCACTTCTCGATACTAAACTATTGTAAAATTATTTATTTAAGTGGCTCATAATTATGATAAATATCACTCAAACGTTTTCGTGTTGAAAACTTTCTAAAAATTAAGGATTTTTATTGTCATTGACAAGAATTTGCCATATCTACAAAAAAACATTAGTATTTTTATGGTTTCAAAAACAAATGGATGAAGAGAAAAGTCACTTTAAAGCAAATTGCGAAGGAATTGGATGTGTCCATTTCTACTGTTTCTAAAGCCTTGAGAAACAGTAAGGAAATTGGTGAGGATACCCGTGAAAAAGTGCAGGCTTTTGCTAAATTATATAACTACAAACCCAATAATATTGCGTTAAGTCTCAAGAATAAGAAAACTAAGACTATTGGTATAATCATTCCTGAAATAGTTCATCATTTCTTTTCTATGGTCATACGTGGGATTGAGGTGGTTGCCAATCAAAGGGGGTACAACGTAATTGTAGGGCTTTCAAATGAATCTTTCGATAAGGAGGTGATAAATATGGAAATGCTGGCCAATGGGAGCATAGATGGTTTTATACTATCGATTTCCAAAGAGACTCAGTTGAAACAAGATTTTCATCATTTTCATGAAACCATTAATCAAGGAATGCCCATCGTGATGTTTGATAGAGTTGTTAATGATGTCAAATGTGATAAGGTTATTGTAGATGATTTTAAAGGATCAAAGAAGGCTGTGAGTAAGCTGTTGGAAAACGGTTGTAAGAATGTTGGTTTGATTACTACAATGGATTATGTGAGCGTTGGGAAGTTGAGAACGCAAGGATATCTGGAATCTTTGGAAGATAGAGGTATTCAACCAAAATCTGAACTTATATTAAAGGTGGTTGAAGAATTGGATTCTGAAGACCATTTGGAAGATTTGGAGGCTGAGGTAGAGCAACTTTTCATCAACAATCCTGAAATAGATGGTGTCTTTGCTGTAAACGAACTCTATGCATTGACAGCTATGAAAGTGGCCAAGAAAATGGGGAAATCCATTCCAGAGGAGCTTCAGGTTATCGGGTTTACAGATGGAGTGCTTTCCAAACATGCAACTCCTAGTTTATCTACAATCAAACAACATGCTGAAGAGATGGGAGCTAAATCAGCAGAGTTATTGATCGATAGATTAGAACTTGAAAAAGAAGATGATCGCTATGAAACCGTTGTATTAGAGACAGAGCTTATCTTAAGGGAATCAACAAAATAGACATTTTTACAAAAGCATAACAAAACTTTTGTATCTTTGAGCCCTATTCAAAACTTATATTTTCACTTCTCACCATAAGTTTTGATAAGTTTTCGCTTGTCAAAATAGTATTAATCAAAACATACTATAATGAAAAAGCGTTCCTTAAGTTTCTGGGAAATCTGGAACATGAGTTTCGGTTTCTTGGGGATACAAATGGGATTTGCCCTACAAAATGCTAATGCCAGCAGAATTTTACAAATTTTTGGAGCAGATGTTCATCATCTGTCTTGGTTTTGGATTGTAGCACCACTTACTGGTTTGATTGTTCAGCCAATAATTGGTCATTACAGTGATAAAACATGGACCAAATTGGGAAGAAGACGTCCTTATTTCCTTACTGGAGCTCTTTTGGCTTCCATAGGACTGGTCTTAATGCCAAATGCTGATATGTTCACTGCATTTATGCCCGCCATTTGGGTAGGTGCAGGGATGCTGATGATCATGGATGCCTCCTTTAATGTCGCTATGGAACCATTTCGGGCGTTGGTGGCAGATAACCTTAGAACTGATCAAAGGACTTTAGGCTTTAGTATTCAGACCGTACTTATAGGTTTGGGTGCTGTTGTAGGGTCTTGGTTGCCTTATGTTTTGACAAACTTTTTTGGAGTTTCCAATTCTGGAACAGATGGAAGTGTTCCTTTTAATTTGTTGTTGTCATTCATTATTGGTGCTGTTGTTTTGGTTGTAAGTGTTTTAGTAACCGTAGTCAAAACCAAAGAGTATACCCCAGAGGAAATGGAACAGATGGCAGACCCTGATGACATTCCTGAGGATGAAAAATCCAGTTTAATGGATATTTTTTCAGATTTCGCAAAAATGCCACAAACCATGAGGCAATTGGCTTGGGTGCAATTCTTTTCTTGGTTTGGACTTTTTGGAATGTGGGTGTTCTCAACACCTGCTATAGCTCATCACATTTATGGATTACCAGTGTCAGATACACATAGTGAAACCTATCAGAATGCTGGGGATTGGGTAGGCGTATTATTTGGTGTTTATAACTTAATATCTGCCATTTTTGCCTTCTTTTTGCCAGTAATCGCTGCTAGAATAGGTAGAAAATTAACGCATGTTATTTCGTTGGTTATTGGAGGGCTGGGATTAATTTCCATGTATTTTGCTCCTAATCAATACTGGTTAATTTTATCTATGGTTGCTATAGGTATTTCCTGGGCAAGCATTTTGGCAATGCCATATGCGATTCTCGCGGGATCTATACCTGCTCGAAAAATGGGAGTTTATATGGGGATCTTTAACTTCTTTATTGTGATTCCCCAAATTATCAATGCCTTCATAGGAGGGCCAATTGTGAAATATTTTTACAACGAAAATGCCATGTTAGCTCTTGTTACAAGTGGTGTTAGCTTTTTAATAGCAGCACTTTTAGTGAGAAGAGTGAAAGATGTGGACGAAATAATAGAAACAAAAAATGCATAAAAAAGGATTCATATTTGACTTAGATGGAGTCATAGTAGATACGGCCAAATACCACTTTTTGGCATGGAAGAATTTGGCTAATAATATGGGTGTTGATTTTACCGAAATCCAAAATGAACAGCTGAAAGGTGTTAGTAGAGTCAAATCCTTGGAAAAGATTTTGAATTGGGGGAACAAGAGTGTTTCTGAAGAAGAATTCATGGAATTGATGGCTATTAAGAACGAGGAATATCTAGGCTATATCAACAAAATGACAGAAGAAGAAATTTTGCCAGATGTTCCTAAAATACTGAGTTTTCTTCAAGAGGAGAATCAAGGAATTGCTTTGGGTTCTGCCAGTAAAAATGCAAGGACTATTTTAAATAAGGTTAAGCTATTTTCTGTATTTGAAACTATTGTAGATGGGAATGATGTATCTAAAGCCAAACCCAATCCAGAGGTATTCTTGATAGGAGCACAAAAGCTAGGGTTAGACCAGCATGATTGTATTGTGTTTGAAGACTCAGTTGCAGGTATCAAGGCAGCCAACAATGCAGGGATGATTTCTATAGGAATTGGAGATAAGAATATTCTCCATGAAGCAGATTATGTGTTTAAAGATTTTACCGAAATCTCAACAGATTTCATTAAAGAATTAATTGAAAAATGAATCAAGATTATATAAAGCCAGATAGTTGGTCGATTATTGAGGAAGGATTTGAGCCGGCAAGAGTGAAGTCCTCTGAAAGTTTATTTAGCATTGGAAACGGTGCCATGGGTCAACGAGCTAATTTTGAAGAACAATATACCGGACCAACCTTTCAAGGGAGCTATATTGCTGGGGTGTACTATCCTGATAAAACCCGAGTAGGTTGGTGGAAAAATGGTTATCCAGAATACTTTGCTAAGGTGTTGAATGCTCCCAATTTTATTGGAATCAATGTTTTTGTGAATGGTGAAGCCTTGGATTTAAATACATGTAAAAATGTATCCAACTTTAGAAGGGAACTAAACATGAAAGAGGGTTGGTTATCCCGAAGTTTTGAGGCGATTTTACCTAATGATTTGGAGGTAAAAGTAGAAGCCTTACGCTTTTTAAGTTTGGATTTGGATGAGGTGGGAGCTATTAGATTTTCTGTGACCCCTTTGAATTCCGATGCAGAGGTGACTTTTGAGCCTTATTTGGATTCAGGTATTCACAATGAAGACTCCAATTGGGATGATCAATTCTGGAACACAACTAATGTGGCATCTGATGGCGAACGTGGCTTCATTGAAGCACATACCATGAAAACGCATTTCCATACCTGTACATTCATGCAATCCATGTGTTTTAAGGATGGTAGTAAATTGGATGTAACTCCTACAAAAGAAATTTCAGAAACTCGAATAGGTTTCACTTATAATATATCTGCCAAACAAAATGAAACTGTAAGTATTGAGAAGTTTGCAGGGTACACGGTAGACCGATATCATGATAAAAGTGAGTTAATTACAGCTGCTGGAAATGCATTGCAAAAGGCCATAGAACTTGGATTTGAAGGCATGCTAAAAGCTCAAAAGGAAGCATGGGCCAAGATTTGGGAAATGGCAGATATTACCATTGAAGGGGATGTTAAAGCACAGCAAGGAATCCGTTTCAATATTTTACAATTAAACCACACCTATTTAGGGAAAGATGCTCGTTTGAATATAGGTCCAAAGGGATTTACTGGCGAAAAATATGGAGGAAGTACCTATTGGGATACCGAAGCTTACTGTTTGCCTTTTTACATGGCGACCAAAGATCAACAGGTAGCCAGAAGTTTGTTGGAATATCGCTACCATCATTTAGAGAAAGCCATTGAGAATGCTGAAAAACTTGGTTTCAAAAATGGAGCGGCTCTTTATCCTATGGTGACTATGAATGGCGAGGAATGTCATAATGAATGGGAGATTACTTTTGAAGAAATCCATAGAAATGGAGCCATTTCTTTTGCTATTTTTAATTACCACCGTTTTACGGGAGACTACAGTTATATTCCAGAAAAAGGATTGGAAGTGTTGATAGGAATTGCCCGTTTTTGGCACCAACGTGCTAATTTTTCAGGAAATCATAATAAATATGTGATTTTAGGGGTGACCGGGCCCAATGAATATGAAAACAATGTAAATAATAACTTCTACACCAACTATATTGCTCAATGGTGTATCCAATATGCCTTGGAAAATATTGACATTGTTAAAAGTGAATATTCCGCAGATTATGATAGAATTATGGATAAATTAAAGCTATCAGATCCTGAATTGGCTGATTGGAAAAAGGTTGCCGATAACATGTATTTCCCCTATTCTGAAGAGCACCAAGTGTATTTGCAACAAGATGGCTTTTTGGATAAAGAGCTTATTACTGTTTCTCATTTGGATAAAAGTCAAAGACCAATTAATCAACATTGGTCATGGGATCGCATTTTAAGGTCTCCATATATTAAACAAGCTGATACGCTTCAAGGGTTTTACTTCTTTGAAGATCAATTCAGTGATGAAGAATTAGAAAGACACTTTGATTTTTATGAGCCTTTTACGGTACATGAAAGTTCCTTGTCCCCTTGTGTTCACAGCATTCAGGCAGCCAAATTAGATAGAATGGAGCAAGCCTATACGTTTTATTTAAGAACCTCACGCTTAGATTTGGATGACTACAATAAAGAAGTTCATGAAGGTCTTCATATTACTTCTATGGCTGGTACATGGATGAGTATTGTTGAAGGATTTGGAGGAATGAGAGTCAAGAATGATACCTTGTCTTTTGAACCTAAAATTCCAGAACAATGGACAGGTTATTCATTTAAGATCAATTTTAGAAATCAAATTTTAAAGATAACAGTAGACCAATCTGGAGCTCACTTTGAGCTGGAAGGCGACAAGGATCTCGAGATTTTGGTGTCTGGGAAACCAGTGATGGTATCTCCAAAATAGAAACTAAGACAGATGATTATGAAAAAGATTTTTGTTGTTTTCTTCCTAGTTATTGGTATTCAAGGCTATGCTCAAATTGACAGAGTAGAGCCTCCCAATTGGTGGGTTGGATTTCAGGATACATCACTTCAACTTTTGGTTAAGGATTCCAATATTGGAGATTATGTACCAAAAATCAATTATCCTGGTATAACTATCACCAAAGTTCACCAGGCCAAAAGCCCCAATTATCTTTTTATAGATCTTGAAATTGATAAATCAACCAAGCCTGGAACTTTTCAAATTGAATTGACCTCAAAGAAACACAAAACGAAAAAGGTTTCTTATGAACTGAAATCAAGAGAAAAGGCTGCTGCAGATTTTACCGGTTTTAATAATTCTGATGCTATCTATTTAATAACACCAGATCGATTTGCAAACGGAGATAGCACAAATGATATCAATAAGGATTTAAAAGAGAAGACTATTGATAGAGGGAATGACTATGGAAGGCATGGAGGCGATCTAAGAGGTATTATTAATCATTTGGACTACATACATGATATGGGATTTACTGCCATTTGGCCTACTCCCATGTTAACCAATGACATGCCAAGATCTTCATATCATGGGTATGCAATCACCGATTTTTATGAGGTAGATCCGCGCTTTGGGACACTGGAAGAATACAAAGAACTATCCCAGGAAATGAGTGAGCGCGGACTTAAATTGATTATGGATATGGTTGCCAACCACTGTGGTTCTGAGCATTGGTGGATGAAAGATCTGCCGTTTTCTGATTGGGTAAACCAACAACAAGCTTTTGAAAACCATGAACCACTAAATAATTCAAACCATTTTCGCACCACGAATCAGGATTTGTATGCTTCAGAGAGCGACAAGAAGGGAATGTCTGAAGGTTGGTTTGTTTCTTCCATGCCAGATTTAAATCAACGTAATCCATTCATGGCCAAATATATCATGCAAAACAATATTTGGTGGATAGAAACTTTGCAGTTAAACGGAATTCGACAAGACACATATCCTTATCCCGATAAGGCTTTTATGAGTGATTGGGCTGGTGCCATTATGAAGGAATACCCAAACTTTAAAATTGTAGGTGAAGAGTGGAGTGTCAATCCATTGTTGGTAAGGTTTTGGCAACAGGGCACACCGAACAAACAGGGATATGAATCTCATTTAACTTCGTCAATGGATTTCCCCATGCAGGAAACTTTGGTGAAAGCGTTGAATCAGGAGGAATCTTGGGGAACTGGCTTAAAAATCCTATATGAAGGTCTAGCCAATGATTTTGCCTATACCAAGCCAGAGGATATTATGATTTTTCCCGATAATCATGATATGGATCGCATTTTTACACAACTTAAAGAAGATGTTCCCAATACCAAAATGGCTCTAGCCTATTTG
Organism: Mangrovimonas sp. ST2L15; assembly: GCF_001280515.1. Classification (GTDB taxonomy): domain Bacteria; phylum Bacteroidota; class Bacteroidia; order Flavobacteriales; family Flavobacteriaceae; genus Mangrovimonas; species Mangrovimonas futianensis. The sequence continues at coordinate 1,003,467 of NZ_LBIQ01000030.1, forward strand.
TTAACTATTCCCAGGATTGTACAAGTGTATTACGGAACGGAAGTATTAATTCAGAATACAGCCAAACCTCATGATCATGGTTTAATTCGAACTGATTTTCCAGGAGGTTGGGATGGTGATTCTAGAAATGGGTTTACTGGTGAAGGTATGACGACCAGTCAAAAAGAAATGCAGGGATTCCTGAAAAAAGTGTTGAATTATAGAAAAACTAGTGACGCTATTCAAAAAGGAAAAACCATTCATTTTGGGCCATTTAATGGTACCTATTTTTTGTTCAGGCAGCATGGCGATGAAACGGTAGTTTGTATCCTCAATAAAAATGAAGCTCCAATGGCTATTGACTTAAAGCGTTATAGTGAAATGGGGTTAACTGATAAAGAACTCACCAATATAGTAACAGGTGAAACAATTAAATGGTCAGATTCTATCCAATTGAATCAGAGAGGGGTAGTATTGCTTACCACCAAAATGTAATGAGAAAAATCACCATTTTCATAATCGCTTTTTTAACTGGGCTAGCCAACTTTGCCCAAGTAACAATTTTGGTGAATGAAATTCCTGATAATACTCCAGATGAAGCTTCCCTGTATATTTCAGGAGATTTTGAAGGTTGGTCTGGGGGTCAGGAGTCTTTTAAATTACAACAAAAAGAAAACGGCTATTACATCACTTTCCCAAAACAAGAGGGAGCTATTAATTTTAAGTTTACCCTTGGCTCATGGGAGACAGTTGAATGTAATGGAAAAGGGAAGGCTTTAGATAATAGATCCTACCTTTTTACAAAGGAAGCAGACACGCTTCAAGTTACCATTGAGGGTTGGATACATCTTTTTGAAAGCAAGCCAGAAAGTACCGCTTTAGAAAATGTGAGTGTTTTATCAGAAGCATTTCATATGCCCCAACTTGATAGAGACAGGAGGGTTTGGGTGTATCTGCCCCCAGATTATGAGGAATCCACAGAGTCCTATCCTGTAGTCTATATGCACGATGGTCAAAATTTGTTTGACAAGTTGACTTCCTATTCTGGGGAATGGGAGATTGATGAAACGATGAACCAACTTTTTGAAGAACGCGGTTTGAAACTGATTGTCATCGGGGTTGATAATGGGGGAAGTAAGCGATTGGATGAATATTCCCCTTGGACAAACAAGGCATATGGTGGCGGTGAAGGGGATGCTTATCTCGATTTTGTAGTTAACACCTTAAAACCATATGTAGATAATCACTTTAGAACACTTTCAGATAAATCGAATACGGCCATCATTGGTAGTTCCATGGGCGGTTTAATTTCACATTATGCAGCTCTTAAATATCCACAAACTTTCGGGAAAGTGGGAGTCTTTTCGCCGGCCTTTTGGTTTGCTCCTGAAATTTTGGACTATACCAAAAAGCACGTATCCATCCAAAATACCAAAATGTATTTTTTGGCAGGAGGCAAGGAAGGTGAGAATGTGGCTTTTGAAGAAATAAATGAAACGGTTCAAGGAGTGGAAACAGTGGTGTCCTTATTAAAGGAGCATGGATTCCCTTCTAAAAATATCCTTGCTAAAGTTGAGCCAGAAGGTAAGCATAACGAGCAACTATGGAGAAATAATTTTGAAGAAACCATCTGTTGGTTGTTCTCAGAGAAAATTCCACAACGTGAGTTTGTTGGTGCTTCTATGGAAGGAAATAAATTAAATATAACAGTTACAGACGGGACCTATCTCATTGAATTTTATGATTCAAAGGTGGTTGAAACCAGTTTTATACCTGAAGGGGAGGTTTACAATCCCCAATCTCATGCTGTTGTTCTACGGCCCCTGCCAAGTAAGGCACAATTGGTTGAGGGGACAAATGGGTTTGCTTTTTCCAACCAGGATTTTCAAGTCAAAATTCAAAAAGAACCCTTTAGGATTTCCTATTGGTATCAAGGTCAGGAAGTTATTTCTGAAAGAAACGGATATCAAAGAAACAAGACCTACGAAACCATTCAATTTGGTATTTCTCAAGACGAGGTGCTTTATGGTGGTGGAGCAAGAGTCCTGGGGATGAACCGTCGCGGTCATCGTTTGGAACTCTACAATAAAGCACATTACGGTTACGAGACACATAGTGAGTTAATGAATTTTACGTTGCCCATTGTCTTGTCATCTAAACAGTATTTATTGCATTTTGATAATGCACCCATTGGGTTTTTGGATTTAGATAGCAAAGAAAGAAATACGCTTACATACGAAACCATTTCAGGAAGAAAAACGTACCAAATAGTGGTAGGCGATTCTTGGAAGGAACTTTTATCCGAATACACAAATTTAACTGGTAGGCAACCCATGTTGCCGAGATGGGCATTGGGAAATTTCTCCAGTAGATTTGGGTACCATTCGCAAAAAGAAGTTTTGGAAACTATTGATGCCTTCCGGGAAGAAAACATACCAGTTGACGCCATAATTTTAGATCTGTATTGGTTTGGTAAAGAAGTGACTGGAACCATGGGTAATCTGGCTTTTGATACCGATTCATTTCCTAATCCGAAGCAGATGATAAAAACACTTAGGGATCAAAAGGTTGAAACAGTTTTAATAACAGAACCTTTTGTTTTGACTACTTCAAATAGATGGAATGAAGCTGTTAAGGCTGATGCGTTGGCGAAAGATTCTTTGGGGAATCCTTATACCTATGATTTTTTCTTCGGAAACACGGGCTTGATAGATGTGTATTCATCATCTGGTTTTAACTGGTTTAAGAACATATACAAGGAATTATTAGGTTTGGGGGTGACTGGTATTTGGGGTGATTTGGGAGAACCAGAATTACATCCGTCCGGTCTTATTCACGCAACGGGAACAGCAGATGAAGTTCATAATACCTATGGACATGATTGGGCTCGTCTGGTGCAGAAGGCATTTAATGAAATTAACCCAAAGCAGCGCCAATTTATTCTCATGCGTGCTGGGTATTCAGGTTCTCAACGTTATGGCATGGTGCCGTGGTCTGGGGACGTAAATCGTACGTGGGGCGGATTACAAAGTCAGCCAGAAATTGCACTGCAAATGGGAATGCAGGGATTGGCCTATATGCATTCGGATTTAGGAGGGTTTGCAAATCCATTTCTAGATGATGAGCTTTATGCTAGGTGGTTGCAATATGGTGTTTTTCAACCTGTTTTTAGACCACACGCTCAGGAGGAAGTGGCAAGCGAACCAATTTTCAGAAGTGATAAGGCAAAAAAACTGGCTAAGGAAGCCATTGAGTTACGATATCAGTTATTGCCTTATAATTATAATTTGGTCCATCAAAATCATTCTCAAGGTTTACCACTTATGCGTGCTTTATTTTTTGAAGAACCAGAAAATGAAACCCTGCGAGCTTATTCGGTAGCCTATTTATGGGGGGATGATATATTAGTGTCTCCAGTTTTAGAAGCAAATAAAAAGGAACAGGAAGTTTATTTTCCTAAAACGTCCAATTGGTTTGATTTCTATACAGGGAAGAAATATTTGGGAGGGACCACCGAAACAGTTCCTTTAAAAGAAAATGGTATTCCCACTTTTGTTAGAGGTGGTAGTTTTATCACGATGGCAAAACCGATGACATCAACAAAAGGGTATGATGGATCTGAATGGGTCGTACACTTTTATTATGATGATTCTGTGGATGATAGTCACGCCGAAATCTATAATGATGATGGTAAAACATTACATGCTTTTGAAAAGGAGCTATATGAACTCTTAGTGTTTAATTCAAAACTTCAGAATAAACAATTAGTCCTTTCTTTTGAAACCAAACATAGAAGCCAAACTTTAAACTCCAAGAAACAAATAGAGTTAGTACTCCACAATATTGAAAAGAAACCAAAACAATTGAGATTGAATGGGGCTAAAACCCAGTTTCAATGGAGTGAGGTAAATCAAAACTTAACTTTACGCATAGATTGGGATACACATACAAACCAAAAAATAGAATTGAATTTAAAATAAAACGTCATGAAAAAACTAATTGTCCTTCTAATACTAATAGGGTTTTTCTTTTCCTGTAAAAATGAAAACAAATCCCCTGAACCAATCACTGAAGAGACCGTTGAGGTCCAATTGGAACCAATTTCAAAATCGGATATGGAAACGGCAGTCATCTATGAGGCTAATATTCGCCAGTACTCATCAGAGGGAACGTTTTCAGAATTCACCAAAGACATACCTCAACTAAAAGAGCTGGGTGTCAAGGTAGTTTGGTTGATGCCAGTTTTTCCTATTTCTGAAACCAAAAGAAAGGCTACGGGTGGCCCTGATAGCAAATTTGCATCAGATTTCCCAGAAGAAGAACAAAGCAAATATTTAGGAAGCTATTATGCAGTAACCGATTATACGAAAATCAACCCAGAATTTGGAACTATTGAAGATTTTAGGGAGTTAGTGAAAACAGCCCATGATAATGGAATCTATGTCATATTGGATTGGGTGCCAAACCATACAGGGTGGGATCATGTTTGGATCAAGGAGCATCCAGATTATTACACTCAAAATGAAAACGGTGAAATTATTCATCCAGAAGGAACCGATTGGACCGATACGGCAGACTTGAATTATGACAATCAAAACATGAGAAATGAAATGATTGAAGATATGCTGTATTGGGTGAAAGAGGAGAACATCGATGGATTTAGATGTGATGTGGCAGGTAGTGTTCCTACAGATTTTTGGGCTGACGCCATTCCCAAAATTAGAGCCGCAAAACCAGTATTCATGTTAGCTGAAGCTCATGAAGCCGAACTTCTTAAAGGGGATCAAATGTTTGATATGTGTTATGGTTGGGATTTTCATCATTTAATGAATGGTATGGCACAAGGCAAGAAGTCTTTAGAGGATTTTGATACTTATTTTGAAGAGCGATTTAAGAATTATGAAGCAGATGATATCTTAATGAATTTTGTAACCAATCACGATGAAAATTCGTGGAATGGGACAATAAAAGAACGTATGGGTGAGGCAGCGCCTTTAATGACTACTTTAAGTTATGTGGTTCCAGGTATGCCACTTATTTATTCAGGTCAAGAATATGGTATGGATCACCGATTAAAGTTTTTTGAAAAAGATTCTATCTCTAAAACCAAGGGAGCCATGTGGGATTTGTTAGTTGATTTGGGAGAAGTTAAAAATTCAAATGCCGCTTTAAATGCACATGCCAATTTTGAAAGAGAACCTCTTTCTAATGCTAATATCCTAAAAATAACTAGAGACCATAACGGACAAAAAATAACATTTATTGGTAATGTTTCAGCAGATACTCAAACACTTCAAAATGGCCTACAAGGAAAGTATTTAAATACCATTACTAATGAAAAAGAGGAATATGAGGAAGGCCAAGAGCTAACCTTTAAACCATGGGAGTTCAAATTATTGATTGATTAAAGTTATGATAAAACGATTTACTGCCATTTTTTTGCTTTGTATCTTTGTGTTGGCCTGTAAAAATGAGCCAAAAAAAGAAAATGTCGAGACTATGGCTAAGGTAGAAACCCCATTTGTATGGGAGGGAGCCAATATTTACTTTTTGTTGACAGATCGCTTTAATAATGGTGATGCTTCCAATGATGTCAATTTTGATAGAACCAAAGAAACGGCAGTGCTTCGTGGTTTCGAAGGGGGAGATATCAAAGGGGTGATTCAAAAAATTAAAGATGGATATTTTACTGATCTGGGTATCAATGCCATTTGGTTAACTCCAATTGTAGAGCAAATTCATGGTGCTACTGATGAAGGAACTGGGGCTACCTATGGTTACCATGGATATTGGACGAAAGATTGGACCTCTTTAGACCCTAATTTTGGAACAGAAGAAGATTTAAAGAAAATGATCCAATTGGCCCATGCCAAAGGAATCAGAGTGTTGCTTGATGCTGTTATTAATCATACCGGACCGGTTACTGATAAAGACCCTGTTTGGCCAGATGAATGGGTTAGAACAGGACCAGCATGTTCCTTTGATTCTTTTGATGGTACAGTGAGCTGTACCTTGGTTGAAAATTTGCCAGATGTTAAAACAGAAAGCAACGAATTGGTAGAGTTGCCTCCGCAATTGGTAGAAAAATGGAAAGCGGAAGGAAGATATGAGCAAGAGGTAGCAGAACTAACAACTTTTTTTGACCAGACAGGATTGCCAAAATCGCCACGGTTTTACATAATGAAATGGTTGGCAGATTATATTACAAAGTACGGAATTGATGGGTATCGAGTAGATACGGTTAAACATACCGAGCCTTATGTGTGGCAAGAATTTAAAAAAGTATGTGATTCAGCTTTTTCTCAATGGAAAACAGAACATCCAGATTTAGTGTTGGATGCCAATGATTTCTATTTGGTTGGTGAAGTGTATAATTACAATATTAGTCATACAACCGCTTTTGATTTTGGCGATAGAAAAGTAAATTATTTTGATAGTGCCTTCAATAGTTTAATCAATTTTGAAATTAAATGGAATGCAGCCCAAATGTCTTATGAGGATATGTTTTCTAAGTACAATCAGATTCTTCAAAATGACTTAAAGGGTTATGGTGTTTTAAATTATTTGACTTCCCATGATGATGGAGCACCCTTTGATAAGGAAAGGAGTAAGCCTTATGAGGCAGCAAATAAGTTATTGTTGTGTCCTGGAACTTCTCAGGTTTATTATGGGGATGAATCAGCACGACCTTTGATTGTAGAAGGCGCCAACGGTGATGCTAATTTACGCTCCAATATGAATTGGGAAGCTATTCAAAACAATCCAGAAACTCAGGCCGTTTTAAAGCATTGGCAAAAATTGGGGACATTTAGGGCAAACCATCCAGCAATAGGAGCTGGGGTTCATCAAATGATTTCTCAAAGCCCTTATGTATTCTCCAGAAATTTTGTTCAAGGCGATTACAAAGATGAAGTACTCATCGGATTAGATCTGCCAACGGGAGAAAAGGTACTGGATGTAGCGCAAGTGTTTGATAATGGAGCCGTTCTTCATGAGGCGTATTCAGATCAAATCGTAGAAGTAAAAGAAGGAAAAGTAACAATAAATTCAGAGGCAACCATCGTGTTGCTTGAAAAACAATAGTATGAAATATTTTTCAATGTTCCTGTTGACAATCCTTTTATCGGCTTGCCAAACAGAAGAAAAACAAGAAGTCTATAAGGTCTCATCTCCAAATAAGGAAATTGAAGTTGGCTTTGGTTTGTCCAAGTCAGGAGAGGCCTATTACTCTGTTGTGTTTAATAAAAAAGTGATTGTGGACACGTCATCATTGGGCTTCGATTTTACAAATACCAAATCGTTCAATGATAGTTTGATGGTTGTCAATACAGAAACCAAATCTTTTAATGAGACGTGGCAAATGCCTTGGGGTGAACAATTGGATGTTGTAAACCATTATAATGAATTGAAAATACAACTGGAGGAAACATCATCTTTAAAGAGAAAAATGAATTTAATTTTTAAAGTCTATGATGATGGTATCGGTTTTAGATATGAATTTCCGGAACAAGAAAATTTCAAGGAAGCCCTGATTTCCGAAGAGAATACAGAATTCAACTTAAATGAAGATTATAAAACCTTCTGGATTCCAGGAGATTGGGATATCTATGAGCATCTTTATAACACGACTAAGTTATCTCAAGTGGATGCCATAAGTAAAAGAAACCATCCCAATTTAGCGCAAACACATATTCCGAATAATGCCGTAAACACTCCTGTTACAATGGTAGGTTCAGATGGAACACATTTAAGTTTTCACGAGGCAGCCTTGGTTGATTTTTCTGGAATGACACTGCAGGTGGATACAGAAAATTTAGATTTAAAAAGTGTTTTGGTAGGAAGTGAGAATACCGAGTATAAGGTAAAAAAAATAGTACCTTTTGAAACGCCATGGAGAACCATTCAAATTACTAAAGATGCTCCTTCTTTAATTGAATCTCGATTGATTGTAAACTTGAATGAACCGAATAAAATAGGTGATGTGTCTTGGTTTACACCTATGAAATATACAGGAGTTTGGTGGGAAATGCATTTGGGAAAATCTTCTTGGGATTATGGTATGACTCAGGATATGAGCACTTGGACCGAAGGAGGTAAATCAAATGGAACTCATGGGGCTACTACCGCAAATGTGAAAAATTATATTGATTTCTCAGCTAAGAATAATATAGGTGGTGTTTTGGTAGAGGGATGGAACACAGGTTGGGAACATTGGATAGGATTTGAAGATAGGGAAGGTGTTTTTGACTTTGTAACGCCCTACCCAGATTATGATATTGAAGAGGTGGTGAGATATGGAAAAGAAAAGGGTGTACAAGTGATCATGCATCATGAAACATCTGCGGCCACTGAAACTTATACCAAGCAACAAGATACTGCCTATGCACTTATGCAAAGTTTAGGGATGCATGCCGTTAAGACGGGATATGTCGGGAAAATTTTACCCAAGGGAGAATATCATCATGGTCAATATATGGTGAATCATTACAACAATGCTGTTATAAAAGCTGCAGGTTATCAAGTGGCCATCAATGCGCATGAACCAATAAAAGCAACTGGTTTGAGAAGAACTTACCCGAACACTATTTCAAGGGAAGGTTTGCGTGGACAGGAATTTAATGCTTGGGCTACTGATGGAGGTAATCCACCAGAACATCTACCTATTGTTGCATTTACTAGGATGTTAGCTGGACCTATTGATTATACACCTGGAATATTTGATATTAAATTTGATGATTATAAAAAGGATAATCAAGTCAATACAACGTTGGGACAGCAATTGGCCTTGTATGTAGTAATCTACAGTCCGGTTCAAATGGCCGCAGATTTAGTGGAACATTATGAGTCTAGACCAGATGCTTTACAATTTATCAAAGATGTAGGTGTGGATTGGGAAGTAACCGATGTCTTGGATGGAGCAGTGGGTGATTTTGTTGTTATTGCTAGAAAAGAGCGACAAACGGGGAACTGGTTTGTTGGAGGTATTACCGATGAAAATTCGAGAACAATCGACTTGGATTTTAGTTTCCTTGAAGAGGGTGTAACATATAAAGCCTCTATTTATAAAGATGGAAAAGATGCTCATTGGGATACAAACCCTACTTCTTTAGAGATTGAACACATGGAGATTACCAAAGATTCTAAAATGACTTTGGATTTGGCTGAGGGTGGCGGATTTGCCATAAGCCTTATGAAATAAATAAAAGCTCCGAAAGGGGCTTTTATCTTTTTAGGGAGAAGTGTCCTCGATATGTTTCTCCACTTATTCTAGTGACCAGAAACCAGTAATCATTAGAAGGCATATTATGACCGTTGTATGTGCCATCCCATCCCCAATCTGAACCTTTGAAAGTAGTAAGTAACTTGCCGTACCTATCAAAAATTATAACCTCCAAGCCAGGTTCAGTCTCGGCACCGTAAATTTGCCAAAAATCATTTTGACCATCGTCGTTGGGGGTGAAAAAACTGGGGTAATTCATAAGATATACTACTTCAGTAACTAGGCCACAACCATTTTTATCTCTGACGTAAACCGTATATTCACCAGGAAGCAGATTTCCAAAGAAATGGGAGTCTTGAAAGTTGAGACCATCAATAGAATATTCATAGTCACCAAATCCGGAGACTGTTATCTCAATAGTATTGTTGTTTACTGTCCAGTCTGTAGTCTCAACGGATTCTATTGTGGCAATGCTTGAAGAGAAAACTGTGAAAGTTTTAGTACTATCACAATAAAAGTCTCCAAAATTATTTGAGACCGTCACGGTATATTCACCTGAATCAGTTACCACGATGCTGGGTGTTGACTGGCCTGTAGACCATAAATAGGCGTCATATCCCTGGTCTGCCTGCAACATGATTGAGCTTCCATCACAAACCATAATATTTTCGGAATCACTCAAAGAAGGTGGATAGCCTACAATAATTTGAAAGGAGGTCGTACCATGACAAATTTCAAGTGTATTATGTACCACACGAACATATATGGTTTGGGGGCTGGTTGTATTCGTAAACGTTGTTGAAATGGGATTATTACCCGTATCTGCATCACTCTGGGATAAATGATAGGTAACCGTGTAATTTTCTGGATTTTGATTCCCTAGAACTTGAAAAGTCTGTTGAGTTAAATCAAACTGGCCTGTTGTAGAACCATTTTCATTGCAAATCACTATATCGTCTGGAGTAAAAACACTAACTACGGGGACCAAATCCTCTAAATTCACGATGGTGTTCTCGATACTCCCACAGGCATCCTCTACTTTAATCTCATAGGTGCCAGGAGGAAGATCGGTAAAAATGTTATCTTCTCCATTATCTATCAGAAAGGGTGAAACAATACTAAAATTATAGGGTGCAATCCCAATAACATCCACAAGGATATCAGAATTTCCAGAAGATCCATCACAGTTTAAATTGAAAACATCTTGAATAATCAAATCCTGTGAAATTTCAAATTCCGCAAAAATATCTAAACAAAAGGCATTTGGATTAGGGTTGTTATACACTTTAAATGCTTTAACAAGTCTAAAAGTCCCGGTCAAAAAGATGTTATAAATCATTTCCTCATTTTGCATTTGAATAGCATTGTCTGTGTTGGGCATATCACCTTCTGTATAGGGTACTCCTGTATCAGGGTGTCCCCAAGTATCAGTTTCTGGGAAATATTTTTGAAACCAATAAGTAATTGAATGGATGGAATTATTGGTCTCAAAAACACCTACATCAAAGGAACCACAGTTTACATTCAAATTATAAATGTTAGGTGTGGTGTAATAGGTGGGTACGAAAATGTTTAAATCATCAATGTTGCCACATTCATCGGTAATTTGTACCACGTAGTCTCCAGCAGCCAATTGATTTGTGTAAAAAATACCAATAGTATTTATTTGAGCGCTAAAGTCATATGGTAAGGCTTCAGAAAATTCTGGTGGAGCTTGAAGTATTAAAATGGATGCAATATCTGCTACAGGACTAAAAATCCTCAAAGTTCCTGTTTCTGTTTCGCAATTTGGCGTGGTATAAATAATCGGTTCCACGACACTAGCTTCTGGAATTGTAAATTCAATTTCATATTCATCACCACATTCGTCAATAACTAAAATTATGTAGTCACCCATCGGTAAATTTTCTACTGTCAAAGAGCTGCCGTCACTTGAAATAAATTCTGAAACATCAAAAGGAAGGGTTTCATCAAAGGCGTCTGGTGCCACAATAATACTGGCAGATACCATTTTCCTAGTTGGAATTTTAATAAGAATACTGCCAGATGAGACGCCACAGCCACTATCCATAGGCACCACAATAGGGTCTATTAAAATTTCCTCCAAAGTGAAGGTGAGACTGGCTGTACGCCCACAACTATCTTCTACTTCAACGGTGTAGGATCCATAGGGTAAGTCAGCATCCATGTCATCAGGATGTACCCCATTTTCGGTAAAAGGACCGGGATGCATACTGTTGTACTCGTTGGGATCAAATCCGTCAGGGTAATCTGTAATCTCCATGGTATAGGGAGGGGTGATTTGCGATGTAATGACCGAAAAACTTCTACCGCATTCACTTCTAAATGGGGCAATAACAATAAGGGGTTCAGGTAAAATGGTGTCATTAAGATTGGCTAGATTACCACATCCATCCTCTACGACAATATCAATTTCAAATTCTTGGTGTTCAAAAATTCCAATAGTTTGGGAAGCAAGGGTTCCTAATCCATCTCCATTGCTTATTGTTTGATTATAGGTGACGCTTGGAGATCCATCGGGTGGGTAAACCGTGTATGTAATTTGAAGGGGATAAGATATTTGGCTTCCCTCATCAGGGTATATTTGATTCAAAATGTCAATTTCATCACAGCTCGCAAATATTGCGGGAAGTGATACATCATCTATATTCAAACTATTGGTGCCTAAAACAACAGTAAATGTTTTTGTAAGTGCATTTCCACAATCGTCATTTACTCTAACTACATAGGTGCCTACTGGAAGATTGTTGAAAATGTTTGAGGATTGTGTAGGAGCTGTGATGGGCCCCGATATGATTTCATAGGTTACTGGGTTCCCAGAAAGTACTATAATTTCAAGGTTAGCGGTTGTACAATTGTTGGAATAAAACTGAGTGATTTCATAATCTAATGCTGTTGTTGCGTTAGCAATAGTGGCATCGTCCTGTTGTGTGCCTTGTTCGTTATTCAACGTTTGTGTGGCAATTACTAGATAATCGCCCGACTCCAAGTTATTGAAGGCGTTGTTAGAAGTTTGGGCTATAGGCGTTCCAACATCAGGATATTCATATAAGGTATATAGAATAGTTGAACCAGCCGTTGTTCCTGACACGGTCATTTGAATGGAGCCATTTCCTGAGCAAGTTTCGTCAGTTGTTGAAACCGAAAAGTTGAAGTCAGATAATTGAGAATGTCCTATTTGGGCAATAAAAAATATGACCCCTAATAAAAACCATTTGTTTTGGGGATAGAAAAATCTTATCTGATGAGGTATTTTCATACGAAAATTGGTTTGACAATTTAAAGAATTTGTTCATAGATTTTTAAGATTCAACCTAGAAATTGTATTTTTTTGGGATATCGTGGGGGATGTAACCATCAAATAAGTGTGATTTGTCAAAATTTAAGTGTTAACTTCATGTTATGAATTCTGTCAAGTACCGACAAACGCTATAATTTGTATCTTTATTCTATGATAGACTTAAACGATAGCATTATATCACCAATGGAATTCAAAGTGAGTTTTAACAAGCTCCTTGAAAAGTACGAGCAGCTTGCAAAATCTGAAGATGCATATCTGGCTTCAAAGGCTAAGCGTATTTTGGAGGTCCAGGAACCTTATCCAGTCTTAAGAGATGGCTTTTGTGATTTAACCCTTTTAGACACTTATCAAGATCAAATAAGGGTATTGCTGCAGGATTCATTTGCTGATGTCTTAACAGATAATGAAATCAAAACAGCTTCATTACCACTACATGATATAATTTTTAATTCGAGTGAAAGATTTAAGACCATCATTTCAGAAGCTGGTGATGATTTCGAAATATCTATTCATAATCTGAATGCCACTGAATCTTATGTGTTGCTTTGCACCGTTGTACTTTATCATTGTTATGATATAAGCTTAAATTTCAAGCGCCCATTTTTTTATGAAATTCCAGATGCCAATGGAATAACCAGACATTATAAGATTCTCTATAATGCCGATTTTATTGAGGTAGAAAGAAAACCTGAAACGCCGAAAATTACCGAAAAGGATTTGGATCAACTGCTGGATAACTTTGATGATTTAGATCTTTGGAAGGAGAAGTTTCCACCTAATGGATACGTGTTAAAAGGATTCGTCATTTCGAACATATTTGATGTGACTAATGATCAAGCTATCTCTAATATTAAATCCAGTTTGATTTCAAGGGGAGACCCATCTAAAAAGGACTTCATAGAGGATTTTGAGAACATTTTTCAGGCATTTTTTGGTTTAAAAGATTTGAAGGTTGGCTTTTCCATATACAATAAAGAGGATGTCACTTTTGAGAGAGCATATGGGCAAACAATGAGTAGTTATTTGCTAGATAATGAGGAGTGTATTAATTGTTCCGATTTTTTGAGTAGGTGGTCTTTCAATAGACTATTGAATGAGAAAAAATTCTTTGCTATTTCTGATGTAGAAGCTACTTATAAGAAAAATAAAACAAAGAAAGCCTTCTTAAAACATTTACTAGAAAAGGGAGTGAAGAGTGCCATTTTTGCTCCCATAGCAAATCAAGACGGCCTGTTGGGAGTTTTGGAATTGGTGTCCTTTACCCCTAAAGAACTGAATAGTATCAATGCGCAAAAGTTAGCAGATGTAATGCCGCACCTTGTTGATGCTGTTGAAAATGCCAAGAATGAATATGAGAACATGGTAGAGGCAGTGATTCAACAGGAATGTACCTCCATTCATCCGAGTGTGCACTGGAAATTTAGACGAGCGGCAGAGAAGTTTATCAAAGAAAATATTATAGAAAACCGAAATACATCATTCAGTAAGATCTCCTTCGATGACGTTTATCCGTTATTTGGACAAATTGATGTGAGTGGTTCCTCCGAAGCTAGAAATCAGGCAACTCAAAAGGATTTAAAGCTTCAGCTCAATTTGGCTCTTAAGATCATTAATGAGGCTAGAAAGGAAAAGGTTATGCCCATTTATGATCACATGGCTTTTCAAGTTCAAGAATATGTAAGTCAAATTGAAGGTGATTTTAAGGTGGATAGCGAAAGACAAATTACCCATTTCTTCAAAAAGGAAATGAGTCCGTTTTTTGAGCTTTTAAGAAAAAGTCATTCTGAGTTAAAAAATGATATCGACGATTATTTCAAGAAAATTGATGAAGATTTAGATGTCATTTATCATTACAGAAAAAATTACGATAAGACAATTCGTCTACTCAATAGAAACATGGCAAACTTGTTGGATAGGCGGCAGTTAGGTGCTCAAGACATGTATCCGCACTTCTTTGAAAGATTTAAAACAGATGGAGTGGAGCACAATATGTATATAGGTGAATCCATAACCAAAGAAACCAGTTTTAATATCATGCACTTATATAATTTGCGTTTGTGGCAAATGCAGGTTATGTGTGAAATGGAAAATGAGTTTTATAACAACCAGCATTTGTATCCTGTAAACTTGGAAGTTGCATCAATGATTCTGGTTTTTAACCAACCATTATCCATTCGATTCAGAATGGATGAAAAACAATTTGATGTTGATGGTTCTTACAATGCCAGATATGAAGTGGTTAAAAAACGGGTGGATAAGGCCTTTATAAAGGGTACAGAACAACGGGTGACCGAAAGTGGAAAGCTTTGCATTGTATACTCTCAAAGTGAAGATGAAGAGGAATATCTAAGTTATATAAAATTCCTACAGTCAAAACATGTTTTGGGGGATGATGTACAAGTGGTTGAACTTCAGGATTTACAAGGCGTAACCGGTTTAAAAGCAATACGGGTTAGTATTCTTTATACTAACAATGAGGAAGATCAAAAAAATGGCAACTCCTTTTACACTTATGAGGATTTGATGGAAACCATTAAATCATAATCTTTTATTTCTTTATGAATGACGGTTTGTTCTTGATGATAACTAATGACATCATCTAGATCCTTTTTTCCATTTTTATGAAAAGAAATCATAAAGGCAATAACTGAAATAATCATTCCCGCCATAAAGAAGGTGTAGGTCATTCTGAGGATTCGGTATTTTCTATCCAATACTTTTCCTAAAAAGTATAAGTCCTTGGTTAAGGATTTATAAACATACTCCTTATCTTGAAGTAGCTCGTCAACGGCCCATTCATATTCATCGAGTTTCATTTTATGAAAATTTCCAAAAAAGGTCAAATTGACTTCTTTGTTTTCCACATCTTCTTTGGTAAACTCACCGCGCGTAATATTAGGTCTGGTGGCGATAATGGAAAGTACCATGGATATGATGCTGGAAACTAAAAATATGGCAGTTGGAATAATTAGATAAGCATTTGATGGACTATCCAGTTTAGACATTAAGTTAGATAACACTAAAGAAATAATAATGGCATTAACCGAAAGCAATATGTTGGCTTTCGTATCGGCAATGTCACTTAATTTAATGTGGTTTCTTAGCGCCACACGGTAGAAGGTTTGAATACCTCTTTCTGGACTGGCATTTTTATATTTGGCCTTCATTTTGGCCTTCATTTCCTCCTTTTTACGCTTTTTCTTTAACTTATTCTTTGTTTTAATAAGTTTGCCTAGGTTTTTTTCTTTTTGCGGTTGCCAATTCTTCAGAGCGTAATCGGTATAAAATTCATGCTTTGTACTAAGCATTTTAATATTCTCGTTCAGCCAGTCACCGCTGGAATGTTGAGCGATACCTTGTATTTCAAGTTCCTTCCTCAAAAACTCACTAGCTTCCTCAAAATACTCTTTGCCAAAATGAGAAGAATCAGCATCTCTAATAATCTTTTCAATTTGGGACTTCGGCTCATCACTCATTTTTGTAGCCAATATGCATTGACTCACTTTTTCAATGATGCTATCATCAGCGTTTTCTTCTTTCAAGAAATTCTTTGCAATTTTGACACTTTCTTCTTCATGATTATTTCTGGTAACTGTGTACCCTGTATCGTGTAAAATAGCTGCTAATTGAAGTGCTTTAGCAGTTTCTTTATCTATGTCTTCATTGCCATCTATTATTTCCCGAAGGCTTCGCAAAACCCTTTCGGTATGGGTGAAATTGTGGTACAAAAAACTTTGATCCAAATTTTCTTTGAAAAGGTTGAAAACAAATTCTTCGGCTTTCTTAACTATTTGCGACATATTTTGAAATTAACTGATATACAAAGTACTAAAATAACTTATTTTAAAATAAAGTGGGATAAAGAAAAAAACTTGATATCATACTTGTTTCAATATTAAAACAAATAGCGGAAAAATCTTGTTAAACCTTTTATAAAACTGTTTTTCACTGACTTCCTTTTTGCTAACTTATCCTCTCATGTTGAAATATTAAAGCGAGAAATACCATGTTACTTTGGAAACATATCATAGATTTTGCAGTTAATGGCAATCCCAATCCTGAACGAAGAGTTGAGAAATCAGATGAAGACTGGAAAGAAATTTTAACCCCAGACCAATTTAGAATAACAAGAAAAAAAGGAACCGAAATGGCTGGCACTGGAGCATTTTGTTCTAGTCATAAACCAGGAAAATATCATTGTGTTTGTTGTAATCAACCCCTTTTTGATTCCACTATAAAGTTTGAATCTGGAACGGGATGGCCCAGTTTTACGCAACCTGTTAAAGAAAACGCCGTGAAATATGAAAAGGATGTGACTATGGGAATGGTGCGGGTGGAAATTCTTTGCAATGTTTGTGATGCCCACTTGGGGCATGTGTTTCCTGATGGTCCTGAACCCAGTGGGTTAAGGTATTGTGTCAATTCTGCTTCTTTGGTTTTGGAAAGTGAATCTGTAGCCAATGAATAATCAAATGGAAACGATTGTTATAGGAGGAGGATGCTTTTGGTGTACTGAGGCAGTTTTCCAAGAGGTTTTGGGAGTCGAAAAAGTAACTTCAGGGTATTCTGGAGGTACGGTTCCTGGAAAACCTACTTATCGTGAGATTTGTTCTGGTCTTACAGGTCATGCAGAGGTAGTGCAGGTTGAATTTGATTCAAAGATTATTTCGTTAGCCGACATCTTGATCATATTTATGACTACCCATGACCCAACGACCTTGAATCGTCAAGGGGCTGATGTGGGAACCCAATATAGGTCTGTAATTTTTTATAAAGATAAAGCGCAAAAGGATGTGGCGGAGAAGGTGGTTTTAGAAGTTCAAAAATATTACGATGCCCCTATAGTAACAGAAATAAGTCCTTTGGTGAATTTTTTTGAAGCTGAAGAAGAGCATCAAAATTATTATAAATTGCATCCTTCTCAAGGATATTGCACCTATGTCATTTCTCCCAAACTTTCTAAGCTGAGAGAATGGTATGCTAATAAACTGAAATAGAGACCATTGATTATAGATAACACATTTAGTAAAGAACTACTTGCAGATCCGATTCTTGAAAACTACAGGAGACAAGTTTTGGGTACGGCATTTTCCTATGTAGAGCCAGTAAAACCATCCCATCCACAATTGGTTCATGTCTCTTCAGAAATGATTGAGAACATTGGGTTGTCAAATGAAGAGGTCAAGAACAAAGAATTTTTGGATTGGGTTTCTGGAAATGATATTTACCCAAATACGAAGCCTTATGCCATGAACTATGGTGGGCACCAATTTGGGAATTGGGCCGGACAGTTGGGAGATGGAAGGGCTATTAACCTTTTTGAAGCTTATCATAAAAACAAGCGTTGGATGCTCCAATTAAAAGGTGCTGGTCCTACCCCATATTCTCGACAAGGAGATGGATTGGCTGTGCTCAGGTCTTCCATACGTGAATATTTGTGCAGTGAAGCCATGTATCATTTGGGAGTGCCAACCACCCGTGCACTTTCTTTAGTGTTAACTGGAGACCAAGTTAAGAGAGATATGATGTATGATGGACACGCGGCATATGAGCCAGGAGCAATCGTTTGTAGAGTGGCCCCAACTTTCATTCGTTTTGGTAATTTTGAAATTTTTGCAGCAAGACAGGATGTGAAAAATTTAAAGGCTCTAGCTGATTATACAATCAAGTATTTTTATCCTGAATTGGGTACACCTTCTAAAGCAGTCTATCTTAATTTTTTTAAGGAAGTAACAAATCGAACTTTGGAAATGATCATTCATTGGCAACGAGTTGGGTTTGTTCACGGTGTGATGAATACTGATAATATGTCCATACTAGGGTTGACCATAGATTATGGGCCTTACGGTTGGTTAGAAGGCTTTGATTTTGGTTGGACGCCAAACACTACCGATGCAGAACATAAAAGATACCGATATGGGAATCAACCTAATGTAGGATTATGGAATTTATTGCAATTGGCTAATGCATTGTATCCGCTTATAGAAGATTCCAAAGCTTTAGAGGACATCTTGAACGGTTATAGGGATACGTATGAAAAGAAATTTTTAGAAATGATGAGTTCTAAAATTGGCATTTCAGAAAGCTTGCCAACCGATAAATTGCTTATACAGACTTTGGAGGATAATCTAATGTTGACCGAAACAGATATGACAATTTTCTTTCGTAACTTGAGTCAATTTCAAAAGAACCATCCGGAAGATGGCTGGGCAATCATTAAAGAAGCATTTTATGAAGATGTGAATAATGAAGAAACTATTAAGAAATGGAATCATTGGTTTCATGATTACGCCACTCGCCTTCAAAAGGAATCCAAATCAGATTCAGATAGAGCAAAACAAATGAATCAAATCAACCCAAAATATGTCTTGAGAAACTACATGGCACAATTGGCAATTGATGATGCCGAAACTGGCAATTATAGTTTATTAGAAGAGCTTTTCAATTTATTGAAACAACCCTATGAAGAACAGCCTGAGAAGGAAAAATGGTTTGCTAAGAGACCTGATTGGGCACGTCATAAAATTGGGTGTTCCATGTTGTCCTGCAGCTCTTAAGATTGTTTATTAAAAACCTAAACCGCTTGAAAAGAAGATACTATAGAATTTTCGTTTTATTCTTTACCGTTTTAATGACATCTTGTGGAACCTATGGGCCACAGTATAAAGATGAAGACGATAAAACCAACACATTTCCTACTAAAGGAGTTGATAAAACCTTTTACTTAATTGGTGATGCAGGAAAGTCTCCGGAAAATGGAATGTCCCTGGGGCTTACCGCGTTGAATGACTACTTAAAGGGAAAGAAAACGAAAGGGGATTTCACCATTTTTCTGGGAGATAATATTTATCCTTCTGGTCTACACTCAGAAAATCATAAAGACCGCAAAGAGGATGAAAACAACTTAAATGCTCAATTTAGAGCCGTAGAAGGCTTTGAAGGCGATGTGTATTTTATACCGGGAAATCACGAATGGTATGCCGATGGTGTAAAGGGTGTGAAAGAACAGGAAAAATTTGTAGAAGCAGCCTTAGGTAAAAATACGTTTAAGCCGGAAAATGGTTGTCCTATAGAAACAATTGAAGTCAATGATAAAATTGAATTGATTATCATTGATACTCAATGGTACTTGGAAGATTGGAATAAGCACCCAACAATTAATGATGAATGTGAAATAAAGACACGTGAGCGATTCCTGATGGAATTAGAAGGGGAGTTGAAAAAAAATCAAGAGAAGACCATTGTTCTTGCGATGCACCACCCTATGTTTACCAATGGTGTTCATGGAGGATATTACTCTTGGAAAAGGCATATTTTTCCAACTGAGAAAAACATTCCGCTACCTATATTAAGTTCGCTGGCAGCTCAAATAAGGGTTCAAGGGGGGATTTCAATTCAAGATAGATACAATGAGCGTTATAACAGTTTGATGCAAAGATTGGAAGTTGTGTCGATGGATTATGGAAAAGTGATTTTTGTGTCAGGTCATGAGCATAATCTTCAATACATCGAGAAGGATGGTGTAAAGCAAATTGTTTCGGGTTCGGGAGCTAAGGAATCTGGAGCAGTGTTGGCAGACAGTGGTGTTTTTGCTACAGGACATCAAGGCTTTGTGGAATTAACTATTTTTAAAGATGGTAGTAGTTGGGTTAAGTATTTTAGTGCGGAAAATGGTCAAAGCCAATTATTGTTTCAGAAAGAGGTGTTTCCTTCCAAACCAAACTATGATGTTTCAGATTTGCCAGATTCATTTCCCAATGAAGTGGAAGTATCAATTTATACGGAGGAAGAAACAGATAAATCACAATTTTTTAAATCATTTTGGGGCGATCATTATCGCGATGTTTATAGTACTAAAATCAATGCCAAAGTTGCTACCTTGGATACGCTAAAAGGTGGACTAGAAATTGTAAGGCCAGGAGGAGGGCATCAAACAAGGTCTTTAAGACTTAAAGATAAAAGCGGTAGGGAATACAACATGAGAGCGCTCAGGAAAAGTGCAACTCAATTGCTGCAATCAACTGTTTTTAAGGATGCCTATGTTAAGGATCAGTTTGAAAAAACCGTGGTAGAGGACCTCATTTTAGATTATTATACGGCAGCTCACCCGTATGCTTTTGCAGTCGTTCCCGATTTGTCTTCAGCCATTGATGTATACCATACAAACCCTGAGATTTATTACATTCCGAAGCATAAATACTTAAAGGATTTCAATAAAGATTATGGGAATGAACTTTACATGATTGTGGAGCGACCAGAAGAAAATTATACCAATGAAAGGACTTTTGGTTATGCGGATGATTTGGAAAGCACCCATGATATTATTGAAAAAATAAGAGAGGATGAAAAGTATAAGATAGATCAAGAAGCCTATGTTCGGGCTCGTTTATTCGATATGTTGATAGGTGATTGGGACAGGCATCAGGATCAATGGCGTTGGGCGCAGTTTGACCAAGAAAATGGGGATAAAATTTATAAGCCTATTCCAAGAGATAGGGATCAGGTATTTTCAAATTTTGACGGCGCTTTTTTAGATGTTCTTAAGTTTATTTCAGAAGCCTCAAAGCAGTTGCAGGTGTATGATGCCGAACTCAAGGATTTAAGATGGATGAACAAGGACGGTATTTTATTAGATCGGGTATTATCCCAACAAGCTGATCGAGACATGTGGCACGAACAAGCCAAATACATTCAAGGTCATATCACGAGTGATGTTATAGAAAAGGCTTTTTCTAGAATACCGGAGGAAGTGCGGGACACCACCATATTGGAAATAAAGAAAAATTTTGAAAGTAGATTATCTATACTTGACAATATTGCTGATAGATACTACAACATCTTGACAGAATTGGTGGTTTTAACGGGTACTGATAAAGATGATTACATTGAAATAATTAGGGAGGCTGATAACAAAACCAGAGTTAAGATATCAAGGATAAAGGATGGTGAAAAAGCAGATGTTCTTGTAGATCGAGTATTAGATAAAGAACAAACCAAGGAAATTTGGGTTTATGCTTTGGATGATAAAGATGTTATCGAGGTAAGTGGGGATGCTAAAGGTTTGATATATACCCGAGTCATTGGCGGTCAAAATAATGATACTTACATTATTAAACGTGGTAAAAAAGTAAGGGTATATGATTATTGGAGTAAAAAGAATACCATTCAAGAAAAGAAAGGCGGTTCTGTAAAATTTACAGATATCTACAATCTGAATTTATTTGATTATAAAAAAACCATAGTTAAACAAAATTTATTCACACCAATGGTTGCCTTTAATCCCGATGATGGATTGCTGCTAGGAGCATCCTTTCAAAGAACAATTAAAGGGTTTCAAGCCAATCCATTCTCTCAACAACATCGGTTTACAGCAGGTTATTATTTTGCTACTAGTGGATTTAAGGCTACATATGATGGGGAGTTTGCCAATGCTATTAGGGATTGGAATTTATTGGTAAGTGGACTTTTGACTACAGAAAACTATAGTGATAATTTCTTTGGATTTGGTAATGAGACCAGGAATTATGATGATGAGTTGGGACTTAATTACAATCGGGTAAGAACAGGAATTTATCGCCTTAAGGCTGGTTTGGTGAAGCGTGGAAACTTTGGTAGTGATTATGGGTTTAATGTTATGGCTGAAGGAATAGAAATAGAACCATCAAGCGATCGGTTTGTTGAAGATTATCAGCCTAATTTAGATTCTGATTTCTTTGATAGACGTTTTTTTGGAACCCTAGAAGCTACTTACCGCTATGAAAGCTACGATAAGAAAGTGGTTCCAACCAGAGGTATGGATTTTCTTTTTAACGTGGGAATCAAAGGTGAATTTGAAGATTTGGATACCAATTATGGCTTTGTCAACACCCATTTAGGGTTCTATAATGCCTTATCAAGTAATAGGAAATTGGTGTTAAAAACCAAGGTAGCCTCCCAATTAAGAATAGGTGACGACTTTTTATTTTATCAAGCAGCTCAAATAGGAGATCAAAATGGCTTGAGAGGATATAGAACCGAGCGGTTTACGGGTAGAAATTCCCTAGTGGGAAGTACCGATCTACGTTATGGGTTCAATACGTTTAAAACCAGTTTTATTCCATTGCAGATAGGCGTATTTGGAGGTTTTGATGTGGGTCGTGTTTGGGTGCAAGATGACCAATCAGATAAATGGCACAATGACTATGGTGGTGGATTTTGGATCGCCACTGCAGAAAGTTTAGCTGGAACGGTAAACCTATTTAAAAGTTCAGAAGGTTGGAGATTTACTTTTGGTTTCGGCTTTGATTTTTAATTTTGGGATTGTTTTAATGTTCATCTTAAAAGTAAAACATGAATACTGTTGATAATTTAATTGATTTATTGTCCCTAGAAGAAACTTCTAAAAATGTGTTTCAGGGGGTTAGTAAAACAGTAGGTAGTCCCAATGTATTTGGCGGTCAAGTTCTGGCACAAGCCTTGAACGCTGCTGCTAGAACTATTAATAATGGGAGAGTGCTTCATTCTATGCACGCCTATTTTTTAGAGGCAGGTCATTTAGAAGTTCCTATAAATTATAATGTGGCAGACGTAAGAGATGGCGGGAGTTTTTCGGTGAGAAGAGTGACAGCCGAACAGGAAGGTAGAACCATTTTTATTCTGTCATCGTCATTTCATAAAAGGGAAGAAGGTCATGAGCACCAAATCGAAATGCCCCCAAATATTAGGAAACCAGAAGAACTATTGAGTTGGACTGAAATGCTGGAGCAGTTTGGAGATGCCATACCGTCTAGAACTAAGACCTTCTTGGAAATAGATAGACCCATAGAATTTAAGCCAGTAGAGGTAGTGAATCCATTCAATAAAGAAGATTTACCGCCAAAAACCAATGTGTGGTTCAAAATTAAAGGAGACATTAAACCTATGAATTTGGCTGTTAAGCAACAAATCCTTACTTATATTTCTGATTATAACATATTGGCAGCCGCCATGAATAGACACGCTAGTAAGGCTCATTGGGGAAATACCCAAACTGCAAGCTTGGATCACTCGATGTGGTATTTTAGGGATTTTGATTTTGATGACTGGATGTTGTATGCCATAGAATCGCCTAATACTTCAAATGCCAGAGGATTTGCCAAAGGAAATATTTTTACTAGAGAGGGAAAACTAGTTGCTTCGGTAGCTCAAGAAGGTCTCATGCGACCTATTAAAAAGTAATGAAGTATTTTGATGTCATTGTAGTTGGAGGCGGTGCGGCAGGTTTTTTTGCTGCTATTAATTTAGCGGAGTTGAATCCTAAACTTTCCGTAGCCATTTTAGAAAAAAATAAAGAAGGCCTTCAAAAGGTTAAAATTTCTGGAGGGGGACGATGCAACGTCACCCATGCTGAATTTATCCCTTCAGAGTTGGTGACGCATTATCCAAGAGGGGAGAAGGAATTATTAGGGCCGTTTCATAGTTTTATGACCGGAGATACGATTGAATGGTTTGAAAAAAGAGGTGTAACCCTTAAAATTGAAGAGGATGGCCGAATGTTTCCAGAATCCGATTCTTCCCAAACCATTATCGATTGTTTTCTTTCGCAGTCCAAAAAAATGGGTGTCGAAATTTTTTACAAGCAATCATTAGTGAAGGTTGAAAAGGAACAGGACCTTTTTACACTTGCCACCCAAGATTCCCATTTTACTTGTGAAAAACTTCTAGTTGCTACGGGGAGTAGTGTTAAAACCTGGAAGTTACTTGAAACATTGGGGCATACAATCATCCCTCCTGTTCCATCTCTTTTTACCTTTAATATCAAAGATGCTCGCATCAATTCCATTCCTGGGGTTGTGGCTAATAACGTTGAGGTACACATTTTGGATTCCAACTTGTTTTCAGAGGGGCCCTTATTGGTTACCCATTGGGGTTTGAGTGCTCCTGCAGTTCTTAAGCTTTCTGCCTTTGGAGCTTTGGAATTGGCTAATAGAGATTACAAATTTAAAATTGAAATCAACTTTATAAGGCAGTCTTTGGAAGAAACAATTGATCATTTAAAGGAATTTAAGTTACAATTAGCTAAAAAATTAGTCCATAAACAATCCTTATTTGATTTACCCAAAAGACTGTGGAAGCAATTGGTATTAGCAGCAGGAATAAATGAGGATGAAAAGTGGGCAGATCTTACCAAAGTTCAAATGGAGAACTTGAGTGAGCAATTAACGCGAGCTCAATTTCAGGTTGATGGCAAAAGCACATTTAAGGAAGAGTTTGTGACTGCGGGAGGGGTAGATTTAAAAGAAATCAATTTTAAAACTTTTGAAAGTAAGATTGTAAAGAATCTCTATCTGGCCGGTGAAGTAATTAATGTGGATGCTATTACAGGAGGGTTTAATTTTCAGAATGCTTGGACAGGAGGTTTTCTGGCAGCTAAAGCCATGTCACAATGAAACAGTATATTGTCTTACTTCGCGGAATTAATGTGGGCGGACAAAAGAAAGTCCCTATGGCCGATTTGCGTCAAATACTTGCCGAAGCTAAGTTTGAAGAGGTTCGCACTTACATCCAAAGTGGGAATGTGATATTGAAAACCAATTTAAACGATTCAAAAAGCGTATCGGCTAAAGTCGCTCACGTCATAAAAAACCATTTCGGATTTGAGGTTGAGGTTCTGAGTAAAACTAGAGAAGAGTTGGAGGAAATTTTTAATAATTGTCCGTTTCCTCAAGAACAAAAGGAAAAGAGTTACTTCATGATGTTGTTTGCAGAAGCCAATAAAGAATTAGTGCTCGAAGTTTCAAAGATTTCATTTCCAAACGAAGCATTTATTATAAAATCAGAATGCATTTACATGTATTCGGGAATTGGTTACGGGAAATCCAAGCTGAACAACAATTTCTTTGAGCGAAAATTGAAGATATCTGCTACTGCTAGAAACTACAATACCATGCAAAAGTTGTTATCTTTGTCAGCAGATTAAAAGAACATGACCGAACAAGAATTCATTCCAGCTTCTTATTTCAAAACAATAGAAAAGGGAGTTGTAACTTGGGAATCGCCCAGTAATATTGCCTTAGTGAAATATTGGGGTAAAAAGCCCAATCAGATTCCTGAAAACCCTTCCATAAGCTTTACACTGAATCATTGTAAAACAATCACCGAATTGACTTATGAGAAAAAGAATAGTGATGGAAGTTTTTCATTTGAGGTTTTATTGGATGGTGTTCAAAAGGATAGTTTCAAGCCGAAAATTGAAGTGTTTTTTGATAGGGTAGAATCATATTTGCCTTTTTTGAAAGATTACCATTTTCAAATCGAAACTAAAAACACCTTTCCTCATAGTTCGGGAATAGCTTCCTCGGCATCTGGAATGAGTGCTTTGGCCTTGTGTTTAATGAGCTTAGAAAAACAACTTCTAGGGGATGCTATCGATGATGCGTATTTTAATGAAAAAGCCTCGTTTTTAGCAAGACTGGGTTCGGGGTCAGCTTGCAGAAGTATTGAAGGTGATTTAGTGGTTTGGGGTGAAACGCCATCAATCGAGGGGAGTTCTGATTTATTTGGA
The DNA here is from genome assembly GCF_001280515.1 of Mangrovimonas sp. ST2L15. GTDB lineage: Bacteria > Bacteroidota > Bacteroidia > Flavobacteriales > Flavobacteriaceae > Mangrovimonas > Mangrovimonas futianensis. Next base: position 1,029,510 of record NZ_LBIQ01000030.1, read on the forward strand.
ATGAGATACCCTTATGAAGTGCATGCCGTTTTCAAAGAATATCAAGATACTATTTTGTTGATAGATAAAGGGGAAAAGCAGGTAAGTAGTACAGTAGGTCACAATTTAATGCATGGACACCCATATGCTTTAAATAGATTCTCTCAAGCCCATGACCATATGAAATCTTTAAAAACGATTTTGAAGGCTGGAGATTTAGATGGTTTTATTTCACTGGTAGAAAGTGAAGCCTTGACCCTGCATGCGATGATGATGACCAGTATGCCTTATTTTATATTGATGAAACCAAAAACCTTAGAGGTTATCAATAAGATTTGGGAGTTCAGAAAAAATACCGGATTGCCTATCAGTTTTACATTGGACGCTGGTGCTAATGTGCATGTATTATATCCTAAAAGTGAGTCAGTTGAAATTTTAAAATTTATTGAAAACGAGTTAGTTGCATATTGTCAAAACGAACAATATATTTGCGACCAAATAGGATTTGGTGCAAACCAAATTAAATAATTATACGTATCTTTATCTAGTAACGCGCTTTTTACATGAAAGGACCTTTATTTTACTCTAAAATACTACTCTTTGGTGAATATGGAATTATTAAAGATTCCAAAGGGTTATCTATCCCCTACAATTTTTATAACGGGGCGTTAAAAGTGACACAAACTCCTTCAGAAGAATCGGTAAAATCCAATCAAAGTTTAAAACGTTTTGCTGATTATTTGCAGAATGTCAATCCAGAATTGGTGACTTTTGATATTGAAGCTTTAAAAAGAGATGTGGAAGCGGGAATGTATTTTGATTCTTCCATCCCACAAGGTTATGGAGTAGGAAGTAGTGGTGCACTTGTAGCTGCTATTTATGACCAATATGCCAAGGATAAAATCACCGTATTGGAAAATTTAACCAGAGATAAATTATTACGATTAAAGACCATTTTTTCTGAAATGGAATCTTTTTTCCACGGAAAATCTTCTGGATTAGATCCGTTAAATAGTTATTTAAGTATTCCAATTTTAATCAATTCAAAAGATAATATTGAAGCTACAGGTATTCCTAGCCAAAAAGCAGATGGTAAAGGAGCTGTGTTCTTAATTGATAGTGGTGTTGTTGGAGAAACAGCCCCAATGGTAGGCATTTTTATGGAAAACATGAAGCAGGAAGGTTTTCGCAAAATGTTAAAAGACCAGTTTATCAAGCATACAGATGCTTGTGTAGAAGATTTTTTGAATGGAGATGTCAAGTCGCTTTTTAAGAATACCAAGCAACTATCTAAAGTCGTTTTAAGTCATTTTAAACCAATGATTCCAAAGCAATTTCATGATCTGTGGAAGAAAGGATTGGAAACAAACGACTATTATTTGAAACTCTGTGGTTCTGGTGGTGGAGGCTATATTTTGGGATTTGCCGAGGATTTTGAAAAAGCTAAATTAGCTTTAAAAGATTATAGATTGGAAGTCGTTTACAACTTTTAATACTCAGTCACTTTATGGACACATTCATTCATAAATTTTCAATCGGGTTATTCATTTGGCAGGCACTGTTGTTTTTGTTTCTAGCCTTGATGGTTTTTTTATGTTTTAAATTATTTAAACGGATACTCAAAAAAGCATAAGCAATTATGCTTTCTCGCCGACAAAAACATATACTTCTTAAGTTTTTCAGTATGTTCTCCGTAATCAGGGGGTATAATATATTGGCCATTGTTGTGGCTCAATATTTAGCTTCCGTATATATTATGGCGCATGACAAACCATTGAAAGATGTGGTGTTTGATTGGAATTTATTGATGTTGGTCCTCGCTTCAGCATCAGCCATTGCGGGTGGTTATATAATTAATAATTTTTATGACTCTGAAAAAGATCTAATTAATCGACCTCAAAAATCCATGTTGGATCGCCTGGTAAGCCAGAATACCAAATTGTCATTCTATTTTGTGCTTAATTTTTTGACGGTTATTTTAGCGAGTGCCGTATCCTTTAGAGCGGTGGTCTTTTTTTCGGCTTATATTTTTGGAATCTGGTTTTATTCCCATAAGCTTAAAAAAATCCCTTTTGTAGGGAATCTGGTTTCTGCAACCTTGACAATCACCCCATTTTTTGTCGTATTTATTTACTACAAGAATTTTGAACACGTCATTTTTGTCCATGCTATGTTTCTGTTTTTGGTGATTTCCATGAGGGAATTAGTCAAGGATTTGGAAAACCTTAAAGGTGATATAGCCCAAAACTATCGAACCATTCCTGTAGTGTTTGGAGAAAAAACGTCCAAAATTATGCTGGCTATATTGGCAGCCTTAACGTTGATTCCCGCCATGTTGTTGATTTTTAAATATCATGTAGGACGAATGAACTATTATTTTTACTTAAGTATTTTACTTTTGGTAATCTTTCAATTATTGGTTTGGATGTCAAAACGTAAGCTGCATTATTTGGTACTTCATAATATCTTGAAATTTATTATTCTGGCGGGAGTTGCTAGTATTCCTTTGATAGATGTGTCTATCTTGTTAAATAAAATCCCAAGCATTTGATTAAGCGGGTAATTATCCTATATCTTTGCATAAAATTTTAACCATGAGCAGAAAGCAAGGAACAAGCGGAAAAGGAAAACCATCAGGTAGAGGTCAAAGACATGGCGGTGGGAATAATAGGTCAGGTAGAGGTGGTAGTGCTTCAGGAGGAAAGAGTTTTGCTCGCGGGAATGCCCCTATAAAAAAACAAAACAACACCAAACCTTCTGGGAACCCGGATGAAGTACGGTTGAATAAATATATTTCAAATTCAGGAATCTGTTCAAGAAGGGAAGCAGATGAGCATATAGCTCTTGGGTTGGTTACGGTAAATGGCAAGGTGATTACCGAAATGGGGTATAAGGTGAAGTTGGAGGACGAAGTAAAATATGATGGAGCCCGTATTTATCCTGAGAAAAAAGCCTATGTTCTTTTGAACAAACCAAAAGGATTTGCTACTACTACAAGTGACCAAAAAGATAAAACTGTAATGGACCTAGTTGCAAATGCTACCAATGCTAAAATTAAGCCTATAGGAAGGTTAGGAAGAAATTCTACTGGTCTGCTTTTGTTTACAAATGATGATTCCATAACCAAAAAATTCACTAGTTCCAAAACAGGTGTTCCAAGATTATTTCAAATAGAACTTGATAAAAATTTGAAGTATGAAGACTTCAAAAAAATTGAAGAAGGTTTAACTATTGATGGAAAGGATGTCACTGTTGAGGAAATTAGTTTTATTGACGGTCAGGCTCACAATCAAATTGGATTAAAAATTAAGAATATTGGTAACTCCATTATCAGGAATATTTTTGATCATTTGGGTTACAACATTATCAAAGTAGATTGTGTAGCTATTGCACACCTAACTAAAAAAGATATTCCTAGAGGATATTGGAAACATTTGACTGAACAGGAAGTCAACTTGTTGAAAATGTTATAGTTAATAGTTTTTATTTTTTTTTAAAAAATCCTTTTAAATTTAATTTTTTATAGTTCATTTGCAGAAGTTTTTTAGCTGAACAATTTGAAATCTGTTTGTACGTTCGGGCTTTTGAAAAATAGGGAGTCATATTCAAAAGTAACTCAAAGATTGGGAAACCGAATTTTAAAGCTAACTTCCGTAAATATGAACCTTTCTAGTCGAAACCTCTTTGGGTTTGTTGCAACGACTATTGTACCTCTTTTGGTTTAATATTCTTTATTTATTGTTAATTTCATGGTGAGTTAATATATAATTCACAATTTTAAATTTTTCAAAAAATAAGTAATGAATACCAAATACGTAGATTTAATAGATCAGACTTTTTATTTCCCCCAAGAAGAATTTACCTTAGATGGTAATTACTTGAGATTCCATGATATTGATTTGAAAAAATTAGTTGAGGAATATGGGGCTCCTTTAAAATTCACTTATTTGCCTCAGATATCAAATAATATCAATAGAGCCAAAGGGTGGTTTGCTAAATCCATTAAAAACCATAATTATAAAGGGAAGTATAATTATTGCTATTGTACTAAGAGTTCCCATTTTAAGTATGTTTTGGATGAAGCTCTAAAAAATGATATCCATATTGAAACATCTTCGGCCTTTGATATTGATATCGTAGAGAATTTGAAACGAGAGGGGAAAATCACAGATAAAACCTTTGTGATTTGCAATGGCTTTAAACGGGCTCAATATGTTAGCAATATTGCTAGATTGATTAACGAAGGCCACAAGAATTGCGTCCCCATTATCGATAACTATGAAGAAATTGACTTGCTTTCAGATGAAATCAATGGCAAGTTTAAGGTAGGAATAAGAATAGCTTCTGAGGAAGAACCTAAATTTGAATTTTATACATCAAGATTAGGAATCGGATATAAGAACATTGTTCCATTTTATAAGAATCAAATCCAAGAGAATAAGAAAGTCGAACTGAAAATGCTCCACTTTTTTATTAATACAGGAATTCGTGACAATGCTTACTATTGGAACGAACTTAACAAATGTTTACGGGTTTATGTCAACTTGAAAAAAATCTGTCCGACGTTGGATAGCTTGAACATAGGTGGTGGATTCCCAATTAAAAACTCTTTGGCGTTTGATTTTGATTACGCCTATATGGTTGATGAAATTATCAACCAAATCAAGATAGCTTGTGATGAAGCAGAGGTAGATGTGCCCAATATATTTACAGAATTTGGAAGCTTCACTGTAGGTGAAAGTGGAGGTGCTATTTATGAGGTGCTATATCAAAAACAGCAAAATGATCGGGAGAAATGGAATATGATCAATTCTTCTTTCATTACAACCTTGCCAGACACATGGGCGATTAATAAGAGGTTTGTCATGTTGCCCATAAATAGGTGGAACGAAAGCTATGAAAGGGTTTTATTGGGAGGGTTGACTTGTGATAGTGATGACTATTATAACAGTGAACAACATGTAAATGCCATTTATTTACCCAAGTATAACAAGGATAAGCCTTTATATATTGGCTTTTTCAATACAGGAGCTTATCAGGAAACTATTGGAGGTTTTGGAGGGTTACAGCACTGTTTAATACCATCTCCAAAGCATCTTTTAATAGATAAGGACGAGGATGGTAACATTACAACCCAATTGTTTAGTGAACAGCAAAAAAGTGAAGACCTATTAAAAATATTGGGTTATGATGGGAAATAATTTGCTTCAATTTGGAAGCTTTTAGCCAAAAGCTTTTGCAGATTAATAAGTTTCGTTTTAAATTTCATGAAACGTTAAAGTAAGTTTAGATTATACTAATTAAGTAAAACATAAGAAAATGAATAATAAAGGTGCTATTTCAAATTTTATAGAAAAATATTATTTGCACTTTAATGCGGCCGCTTTGGTTGATGCAGCCAAGGCTTATGAGGATCAATTAAACAACGGTGCTAAAATGCTTGTTTCATTGGCAGGAGCTATGAGTACCGCAGAGTTAGGTAAAATATTTGCTGAGATGATTCGTCAAGATAAAGTACAAATCATTTCATGTACAGGTGCTAATCTTGAAGAAGATATTATGAATTTGGTGGCTCACTCGCATTATGAAAGAGTGCCAAATTACCGTGATTTAACACCAAAGGAAGAATGGGATTTATTGGAGAAAGGACTGAATCGAGTTACTGATACTTGTATCCCAGAAGAAGAGGCTTTTAGGAGACTTCAAAAACACATTCATAAAATCTGGAAAGATGCAGAGGATAATGGGGAGCGCTATTTTCCTCATGAATTTATGTATAAAATGTTGTTGTCTGGTGTCTTAGAAGAATATTATGAAATCGATTTAAAAGACTCTTGGATGTATGCAGCAGCCGAGAAAAATTTACCAATTGTTGTTCCAGGGTGGGAAGACAGTACCATGGGGAATATCTTTGCTAGCTATGTTCTTAAAGGAGAATTAAAGGCTAGTACCATGAAATCAGGAATAGAATACATGGCTTTCTTGGCAGATTGGTACACTGATAATTCTGAGAATGGAATTGGATTTTTCCAAATAGGAGGTGGAATCGCAGGTGATTTCCCAATTTGTGTAGTCCCTATGCTTTATCAGGATATGGAAAGAACAGATACGCCATTTTGGAGTTATTTCTGTCAAATAAGTGATTCAACAACGAGTTATGGTTCTTATTCTGGAGCTGTTCCAAATGAAAAAATCACTTGGGGTAAATTAGATATTGATACACCAAAATTTATTATAGAAAGTGATGCAACCATAGTTGCTCCGTTGATCTTTGCTTATTTATTAGACATGTAACCAAATAAAAAAATGATTAGAAAAATTGTTGATTACCAAAAATTAAACGGTGAAATTTTGGACCTTTTAGTTGAAAAATTTCCTGATGGTTATGATGATGATGATATCATATCATTCAGAAATGCCAAAAATGAAATTGTAGAGGCCGTGGAAGTAAGAACTGATGATACCATTTATTTAGTAAAAGTGGGCGTGCGTTTGGTTCAAGCCATGGAAAACTATTCTGAAGATGACGACGATGATAACGACGATTCTACAGAAGAAAAGGACTCTCTTGACATCGAGATGGAAGATGCCGAGATGGAAGAAGACGAAGATTAGTACAATTAATATTCTTATTTTTTAAATGAAAACAGCTGTTTTTAAATCCTACAAAAAAGGATATTATACTTTTACTTTTGAAAGCGGTGAAGACATGGTGTTTGAAGAAATTCATCCGCGTGTTCTGAAACAATTTGACCTTAAAAATGACAAAAGTTTGATTGATAAAGAGTTTAAATTAACTTTTGTTGAAATTTTTGAGGATGATGACCAAGATTTCGTAATTTACAGAGTGGAAAGTCTTAAGCCACTTTAAAATTTCATATTATGGAGACGTCATTTCACATGTCGTTGCCTTGTTTGAGTGTAAGGGAAACAAAAAGCTTTTATACCAATAACATAGGCGCAACCCTAGGTAGAGAGACCCAAACATGGGTAGATGTCAATTTGTTTGGACATCAACTTACCTTTATTAAAGCAGGCAAGTTTGATTTTAATAATCCAAATTATGTGTTTGAAGGTAAAATTTTGCCTTCTTTCCATTTTGGGATTATTGTAGGTCAAAAGGTTTGGAATGATATATATGGAAAACTTAAAAATTTGAAACTTCAATTGGTGACCCAAGCCACTTTTTTGGAAGATCAAGCTGGTGAGCATAATTCCTTTTTTATAAAGGACCCTAATGGTTATATGCTAGAATTTAAAACCTTTAAAAACGAGGGAGAAACCTTTAAGATTTAATGTATCAAGTTGTTGCCTATCATGTGGCAAGTACCATCAATATAAAAATATGTAGACAAGAGCTGCAGCACGAACTGCAGCTCTTGTTTCATGACAGCGACGAACTTTTCTATAAAACTTCAGAAGATAAGTTTGTGTATATTTTCCATTATGGAATTGTTAGTTTTTTTAATCTCCAAACAGCAGAAATAGATGATGTTTTGGAGAAAATAAAGCCTTTTTGCAAAAACTATGATTCCAAAGTGCTTTCAGAAGATATGAAAGTAGAGATTCAACCAAATGCCTTAAGTGCCGAATTTGAAAAGGCTGTTCTTCCAAGGTTGGATAAAGAGATGATTCGCCTAGTGATGCTTAATACGTCACAATCTGTTGCATTAGACAAGTTTTCTGAAATAACAGAAGATCTTTTGGTGGAAACAAATAGTCATACACTTTTTCTTGAACAAAAGGGAAAATTGGATATTTCGGGAGCCAAATTGAAACGCTTTATTGCCAAGGTTCTAAACATTAAAAATAAGATATCAGAACACTTATATATTTTTGATTCTCCAGATAGTACTTGGGGAAATGAGGAATTGGACACCTTAAATACACAATTAAAAAAGTCGTTTGATCTACATGATCGATACCAACTTATTCACGATAGAATAGAGATCATTAAGGAAAATTTAGATCTTTTTAAAGATATTATGTATCACAGCGAGAGCAGCAAACTGGAATGGATAATTATCATCCTCATATTGGTTGAAGTGATTGATCTATTTATTGGTAAGATCTTTTTTTAAAGAATTCTCTTAAGGGCGTCGTAATAGGCTTTAGTAATGTGTAAGCCATTGTGCCCCCCATCTGTTATCATATTCAATTCTATTTGCTTGGGGTTAAGATCCTTTAGTTTTTTGGCATTTAGGTCAGGGTTAACCAAAAAATCTCTTGTCCCACTAAATATCTTAATAGGGCAAGTTACTGCCTTGATGTATTGGAATGTAGGAATGTCATAACGAACCAAAAATTCGGGAACGGGGGGAGCTATTTGTTCCGAAACCAATATTTTCCATGAATAGTAAGGCGCGTTCAAAATGAGCATTTTGGGATTGTTCTTAGAAGCCGCGTAAGTAGCTAACCCACTTCCTAAAGAATATCCAAGAACTATAATGTCCTTTTCAGCATAAGATTTTTTAGTGTAGTCATAAACCTTGAGAGCGTCATTCAATAATTGATCGGTATTTTCATAAGCACCATCGCTTTTACCATATCCGCGATAGTCAAAAAAGAGGATGTCATAACCGTTGTCTAGGTATAATGGCGCTCGTTTCCCCCAATCATGAATGGCCCCGGCATTACCATGGTAGTATAGTATGATACCTTTTGAGGGTTCTTTAGTTTTAAAAAGAAGGGCATTCAAATCAACGTTTTCTGCAACGGGAATATTGATTTCTTTAAATGGTTGTTCAAATTGAAAGGTGTAATCTTTCTTCAAAATTTTAGGGTTGAAGAAAAATTTCTCTTGTTTAAAATAGAGGAAGATGAAAAACAGGAGATGTAAAACTGCAATAACAATTAAAACTCTTAACGTTCTTCTAACAATCTTTTTTAAATTTATTTTCAAATATTACAGGGATTTAATCAGTTGCTTAAACAAAGTGATCATCTGGGGTTCTGCTTTATTGGCAATAGCCACAATTTCTTCCAAACTCACTGGTTTTAGGTTATCTGGATCACATTCATCTGTTAAAACCGAAACAGCAGCAACATTTAATTTTAGGTGATTGGCTACAATGACTTCGGGAACAGTACTCATACCCACGGCATCAGCTCCTATAATTTTTAACATTCTGTATTCTGCTTTGGTTTCAAGTTGAGGACCGAACATACTGGCATAAACTCCCGAATGAAGCACGATTCCTTCCCTTTTTGCAATTTCTTTAAACTGCGTGTTTATTTCCACATCATAGGGTTGACTCATATCCACAAAGCGTTCTCCTAAGAGTGAAACACCTTTAAAAGCTAATGGAGAATCACCTTGAAGATTGATGTGGTCTTCAATAAGCATCAACTCACCTTTTTTATAATTGAGGTTAATAGCACCAGAGGCATTTGATACCAAAAGCGTATGGATGCCCAGTTTATGCATGATTCGAACAGGGAAGGTTACGTCTTGCATGGTATACCCTTCATAAACATGAAAGCGACCTTGCATAACAATGACCTTTTTGCCTTCTAAAAGACCATAAATCAGTTTTCCTTTATGAAACTCAACTGTTGCCGTAGGAAAATTGGGAATGTGGTTATAACTTACCTCTTTGATTATTTCAATGTCATCTACCAATTGACCAAGTCCAGTTCCTAAAATAATTCCTACTTCTGCCTTTTCAAAACCGCGGCTTGTGAGATACTCAACAGTTTCGTTGATATAATTTATGGTGTAGTTAAACATGGTTGTTCTTTAATTTTTGAGATATAAAGATAGGAAGATTGGTTTTGACAAACCAACAGGAAGTTTATAAGAATGAAGTTTTTATTTATTCTTTCTAAAAGACAAGTTTAAATTTTAAACGTAAAACCTTCTGAAACTTTTTGGTCATACTTTTCTTTGTCAAATTTGTGGAGGTAGGAACCCTTTCGAGAAGATTCCATATCCTTTTCATCCAGTCTGATTAAGACATCCAAAGAATTAATTTTACTTATAAAATTTCGTTTATCCAATTTGGTGTCCAAAATAGATTCGTACAGATTCTGAAGTTGTTTCATCGTGAATTTTTCCGGCAATAACTCAAAACCAATGGGTTTTGTGGAGGCTCTATAACGAAGTCTTCTAATGGCGTGTTTGACCATTTGGTCGTGGTCAAAAATCAATTTAGGAGCCTTGTCAATACTAAACCACTGTGCAGAAAACTGCTCATTCAGTTCGTTGTTATGATCTTCAATATTTATAAGGGCATAATAACTGACAGATATGGTGCGCTCCTGTGGATCTCGATCAATTTCACTAAACGTATAAAACTGTTCCAAATAGACATCATCCAAACCAGTTAAGTGTTTTAAAACTCTACTAGCGGCATCATCTAAGTTTTCTTCTTGTTTTAAAAATCCACCAATTAATGACCATTTACCTTTCTCTGGTTCAAAGTCCCTTTTAATCAATAGGATTTTTAAACGATCGTTGTCAAAACCAAAAATGATACAGTCAACTGCTAGAAGAACCTTATCCTTTTCATTATAGTTGTTTAACATAGGGGAATTGGAATTTAGGGGTCAATATAATAAGAATGCACATGTTTTCATAGTGTTTACGAGTAATTACGTGAAATTAAATGTAAAAAACACAATTATTAATATGATAAATATAAGCGTATAAAAATAAATAAATATCAAATAATAGTAAAATAATTTGCGTATATCAAAAAACTTTGATTACTTTGAAAAGTGTGAAATAGACACTTATAAACTCTTTTAAACTAATTCAAAACTATTTTAATATGATAACAACCAAATTATCAATTGGGAATCATTTAAATACCAAGTTGAAACACGGCTTGTTTTTAATGATTTTGTTTTTGTTGTCCGCGAGTGGTTTCGCCCAACAGAAAAAAACAATTACAGGGACGGTCACTTCGCCTGTGGATAACTTACCGCTTCCGGGTGTAAATGTCATTATCAAAGGGACCACTACGGGTGTAGCGACCGATTTTGATGGGAATTATGCCATTGAAGCTGCTTCAGGTGACATTTTGGTCTTTTCTTTTATTGGATTTCAATCAAAAGAGGTGCCGGTAGGGGAAAATTCTATACTTAATATTTCACTTGAAGAAAATGTTTCTGCCTTAAACGAAATCGTTGTAGTTGGGTATGGAACCAAAAAGAAGTCTGATTTAACAGGTTCAGTAAGTGTCGTGGATGTTGAAGATGCGCAAAAAACGATCACTTATGATGTAGCAAAAATGATTCAAGGTCAAGCGCCTGGTGTTACCGTGCAATCTTCTGGGGAACCTGGAGGTTTTGTGAATATTAAAATTCGTGGTATTACATCTTTTAGGGATAATAACCCCTTGTTTGTAATTGATGGAGTGATTGTTAACGATCCTTATGATTTTCCAACTGGAGATATTGAGTCCATTCAGATTTTAAAAGATGCCTCCTCTGCTGCTATTTATGGTGCTCGTGGGGCTAATGGGGTTGTAATCATTACAACCAAAAAGGGAAAAGAAGGTAAAATTGGTGTTAGCTATAAAAACACCATTGGATTTCAGAATGTGCCAGAGAATAGATGGTACTCTATGATGAATAGAGAGGAATATCAGCGCATGATTCGTCAGGCGGAGGCTAACAATCCCAATGTACCAATAACACCTGGAAATTACCCAGATAATGATCTATATATAGATGATGTGGATACAGATTGGCAGGATGCCGCCTTTAGAACGGGAATGGTGGAAAATCATACCGTGACCTTTAATGGAGGGGCTAAAGCTCTGAACTATAATGCTAATTTTGACTACTTTAAGAATACCAGTTATATGGAAACGCCTCAGGCATACCAAAGATATGCGGGAACCATTAATATCAATGGAGAAAAAGGAAGGTTTAAATATGGGGCAAAGTTATCATACACAGAATCAGATAAAGAAAATTTCAACGAATACATAGCTGGAACAAGCTCGATGATTAACTTGTTACAAGCTATTCCAACTATGCCTGTTTATGATCCAAATCGTTTGGGGGGGTATGGAGGCGCCGACAACTTAACTCAAAAAGCAATTACCCTAAATGTAATAGGTTTCAACAATTTAATTACTAACGAGAATCTGAGAAACCGTTTTGTTGGGAATGTTTGGGGAGAATTAGAAATTTTAAAAGGACTAAAATATAAAATCAGCGTGAGTGCTGATAAATTGCATTGGAAAAACAGATTTTATAATCCTCCAAGTGATTTAGGCTGGTACTATATTACAACTCCAGATGAGGCTGCTTTGGATGTTAATACAGGGCAAAGCACTAGGACTATTTTAAATAATTTATTAACTTATGATGTGACCTTGGCTGAAAAACACCAGATTAATTTGCTTGCTGGTATGATTGAAGAACGCAACGATTACTATAACCATTTTTCTAGAGGGGTAGGTTTCCAACCGGGGTCTTTCTCATTGCTTCAATATGCAGATAGCAAAAATGCCGAAGAATACAACTCGGTTGAAACCTATAAATCTTATATCAGTCGATTGGATTATACCTTTGACGAAAAATATTTGTTAACCGTTAATTTCCGTCAAGATAAGTCATCAAAATTTTCTCAAAACTTTAATACGGGGAATTACTTTTCTGTATCTGGAGCCTGGAAATTGCATGAAGAAGAATTTGTTCATCTACCTTCTTGGTGGAACACATTGAAGCTAAGAGGTGGTTATGGCCAATTAGGTAATAATACAATAGGATTATATGAATTTGCAACTACAATAAATCCATTTGCCAGTTATGTTTTTGGTGATACCGAAGCTCCTGGTTCTACGGTTGTGAAAATAGTTGACCCAGATATCAAATGGGAAGATACTGAATCTACCAACGTAGCAGCTGAATTTGGACTTTTTGATAACAAATTGCAGTTTACGGCTGAGTGGTTTAAAAGAAAATCAACAGACTTATTGGCTGATGTGCCAATACCATATTCTTCAGGATCTTTTCCTATCTTATTGACTACTAATGCAGGGACTGTAGAAAATACAGGTTTGGAATTCACTTTGAATTATGGGAATTCAAATAAAGATTTTAAATACAACATCTCAGCTAATTTGGGTACATTAAAAAATGAAGTTGTCAAAATTGGAAACGATGATACACCAATAACCTCGGGAGTTGGAAGAACAGAAGTCGGACGTTCAGCAGGGGAAATTTATGTATATGAAACGGAAGGGATCTTTCAGAATCAAGATGAAATTGATAATCATGCCTTCCAAGCTAATGCAGCCCCAGGGGATGTGAAGTTCCGCGATGTGAATGGGGATGGATTAATTACAGATGCTGATAGAACATTCCAAGGAAGTGTAATTCCAAAAATTTCTTACGGACTGAATTTTAGTTGTAACTATAAAAATATTGATTTTTCGATGTTCTTTCAAGGGGCGGCTGGACATAAAATTTACAACGGAACCTATAATTCACTTATGACAGGTGATTATGTGAATAATCATACCGATATGAACAATTATTGGACACCAAATAATACCAATACGGATGTGCCTAGACCAGTTATTGGTGATCCTAATGCCAATAATAGAGCTTCAGATCGATTTGTGGAGAATGGTGATTACGTTAGGTTGCAAAGTTTAGAATTAGGCTATAACATTCCATTGCCTGAAAACAAAGTGCTTGAAAGAGCAAGAGTCTATGCATCTGGACAAAATTTATTTGTAATTACAAATTACAGCGGATATGACCCTGACTTCATTAGTGATGGCCTGTTTAATAGAGGATATGAATTTGGATCTTTCCCTAACCCACGAACGATTGCCTTTGGGGTTCAGGTTGATTTTTAAAAATTAATATGAAATTGAGAAAATATGAAAACTAAAAAAATAATATACTCTGTAGCAATTGTCTCTTCTCTATTGATGACCAATTGTGTTAAAGAAGATGATTTAATTCAAATAGACCCAAATCTAAAAAGTGCTGATACGTTTTGGGAAAATGAATCTGATGCCCTTAAAGGAGTTAATGCCGTTTATGGAAGTTTATTGACGGATGGAACTTATATGCGTAGTACACCATTATTATTGGATTTAAAGAGTGATGGTGCGCGAAGTTTAAGTCCATGGGGGGCCATGGCCAATGTGGGGAAATTCAATACCAGTGTATCAGATCCAGCTATATACGGATGGGCTTTTGAAACCTATTATCAAGGTGTCTATCGTGCCAACCAGGTTTTGGAATTTGTACCTAACATAGATATGGATCAAGAATTAAAAACAAGAATTCTTGGTCAAGCTCATTTTTTACGAGGGTTGTATTACTTTCACCTAGTAAATATGTTCAAAAATGTACCATTGCCTTTAACTAGTTTAGGCTCAACTTTAATATATCACGAGCAGAAATCACAAGAAGAAGGTTGGGCTCAAGTAAAATCAGACTTACAAGCAGCTGCAGAAATGTTGCCGATCTCTTATGATGATGTAGATGGGCCAGACAGTGGTCAAAAAGGTAGAGCAACCAAAGGAGCAGCCTTAGCATATTTGGGGAAAGCTTATTTATTTACGCAAGATTTTGCAAATGCTAAAAACGCATTCGAGGATGTGATCAATTTGAACACATATGCTCTAGTGGGCAATTATAGAGATAACTTCACGACAGCAAACGAAAATAATGAAGAGTCCATTTTTGAGGTGCAATTCAATAGAGACGCATTTGGTGTTGATCTTGGTTGGGGTGGAGCTCCTGCCTCAGGTTGGGGGAAAACTTCTGCACGAGCCATAACTTATGCGCCAAGGGCATTCGGTTGGACCGATGTTCAACCAACTTGGACTTTGTACAATGATTATCATATTGAAGCTACCATAAATGGAGAAGTGGATCCGAGGTTGGATGCGACTATGTTCTACAACAAACCAGGAGGAATGATGTTGTACGGTCATGATTTTGCAACTTTTTATGCAAACAGCCCTGGAGATTTAAATGATTTGTTCTGTAGAAAATATCAAAATTCTGATGGGGAATTTGCAGATGAGTTTGATTGGAGGTCTGGGATTAATGAGAGAATTATGAGATATGCCGATGTGTTATTGATGTATGCTGAATGTTTAAATGAAACAGGAAACACGTCATTGGCTTATGATTACATCCAAATGGTAAGAGACCGTGTTAATTTGCCAGATTTAAGTGTCACTCAACCAGGAATGACCCAACAACAAATGCGAGATCAAATTGCACATGAGAGATTCTTGGAATTTCCATTAGAAGGTCATAGAGCTGATGATATTCGTCGTTGGGGTTGGTTGCAAGATCCTGATAAATTACAATGGTTAAAAGATAGAGATCCAGAATTTGAAACCTATGTGCCAGGACACGAGTATTTCCCATTGCCGCAGTCAGAAATGGATAATAATCCATTGATGGTCATTGGTCAAAATGAGAATTATTAAATCAGAGATATTTATATTTTTTTGAATTGTTAGTCTTTAGTTTTGAAAAAGGCCGTGTCGAATAATCACGCGGCCTTTTTCATAAAATAATTTATAAAGTATGTTAAGAGTTAAAGCAGGAATTTTAGTGTTGGTATTGTGTTTTGTGCAAAATATGATAAGCCAAACCAAGGTGTCCTTTGAACAAAGTGATAGCGACCCCTTAATCAGTAAGCACATTTATGGACATTTTGCAGAACATTTAGGAAGGTGCATTTATGATGGATTTTATGTAGGGGAGGATAGTAGCATTCCTAATACCAATGGAGTAAGAAATGATATCATTGAAGCTTTGAAAGCCTTAAAAATTCCCAATTTGAGATGGCCGGGAGGCTGTTTTGCAGATACCTACCACTGGAAAGATGGTGTGGGGCCTAAAGAAGATCGACCAACCATGGTAAACAAATGGTGGGGTGGTGTTGTTGAAGACAATAGTTTTGGAACCCATGATTTTTTAAATCTGTGTGAGGTTTTGGGTACAGAGCCTTATTTAGCGGCTAATGTGGGAAGTAGCACGGTTCAGGAATTTACAGAATATACACAATATGTTACCCGAGAAGTAGGAGTTCCCATGTCGGATTATCGTGCTGAAAATGGTAGAAAAGAGCCATGGAAAGTGACATTTTGGGGGGTTGGTAACGAAATGTGGGGTTGTGGAGGTAATATGAGACCAGAACACTATGCTGATATTTATAGGCAATACGCCACCTTTATGACCGATTGGACGAATAGTGATGGGATGTTTAGAATTGCTTCTGGAGCAAATGTGGCCGATTATCATTGGACAGAAGTACTCATGAGAGACATTCCAAAAAGTTTGATTGAAGGAGTCGCATTACATTCCTATTCTTTTGTAGAATGGGATGAAAAAGGGTCTTCAACCAAATTTGATGAAAGCCAATATTTTTCTACGATGCAGACAGCTCTTAAAATGGAAGAATTGGTAGACAAACATGCCGCCATTATGGATAAATATGATCCAGAAAATGAAATAGCATTGGTAGTTGATGAATGGGGTGGATGGTATGAAGTGGAAGAAGGAACTAATCCAGGTTTCTTATACCAACAGAATACAATGAGAGATGCTATGATTGCCGGAATTACTTTAAATATTTTTAATAATCGAGCAGATAGAGTTAAAATGGCCAATTTGGCACAAACTGTTAATGTATTACAGGCCGTAATCTTGACTGATGGAGATAAGATGTTATTGACACCTACCTATCATGTTTTGAAAATGTATAATGTGCATCAGAATGCCACTTTAATCCCAGTTAAATTTGAGTCACCTAGTTATGAATTTAAAGGTGAAACTTTGCCAGCTATTTCAATTTCAGCATCAAAAGATCAGCAAGGAAAAAAGCATTTGTCTTTAGTAAACATAGATTCTAAAAAATCAAATGAAGTCGAACTTGATGTGGAAGCTTTGGGATTCAAAAAAGTTTCTGGAACTATTCTAAAGTCTGGAAAACTTCAAGATCATAACACTTTTGATTCACCAAACCAAATAACCCCTCAGGAGTTCGGTGATTTTAAGTTGAAAAAAGGAAAATTAACAGTAACCCTACCGCCATTTTCGGTGGTTGTCTTAGAGGGAGAATAAAATAAAAGTAAATGGTACGTCAAAAATTAAACTACTTAAAGGCTATTCTAGGCCTGATGTTAATTCTAGTTTTAGGTTGTTCTAAGGAAGATGAAGTAACGGCTCCACCATCAGGTGGAGATGGCAATAATGATCCGATAGAGGAAACTTTTGAAGGGCCAACCTATGCAGATGATTATACACCAATTGCCTCTTGGAGTAATAGAAGTCAATGGAATTTGGCCAATATTCATGACCCAACTGTTGTTAAGCAAGGAAACTATTGGTATATGTATCAAACAGATGCTTCATATGGGAATGCTCATGATGGCCATGGTCATTTTCATGGAAGACGTTCTACAGATCTAGTAAACTGGGAATATTTAGGTAGTACCATGGATCAAGCCCCTACCTGGGTAAAAGATTCCATGAATGACAATCGTATTGCTATGGGGTTGCCTATTATTGAAAATCCGAACTACGGCTATTGGGCACCTGCTGTTACCGAAGTCAATGGTGTTTATAGAATGTACTACAGTTTAGTTGTCAATGAACTTATTGTGGGCACAGATAATTGTGCCTCTTGGGGAGAGCGTCCTTATATTGGAATGATGGAAACAACAGATCTAGCTTCGAATAATTGGGAAGATAAAGGTATGGTTGTTACAGCAGTTCCAGATGGATTGGAAGATTATTATAGGGATAGCTGTAACGATTGGAGCGGCTATTACAAGTTTAATGCCATTGACCCCAGTTATATTCAAACCCCAGAAGGAGAGCATTGGCTTATTTATGGATCTTGGCATACCGGTATTGCTGCTGTTCAGTTAGATCCCATTACTGGGAAGCCTTTTCAATTGGAAACTATTGAAGATTATGGGACACGAATTGCTGGAAGAGGTAATTTAAATACCAATAGATGGCAAGGTTTGGAAGGGGCAGAAATTATTTATAATGAAGATACTGGGTATTACTACCTCTTTTTAGCTTATGATGAATTGTCAAAAGCCTATAACACTAGGGTGGCAAGGTCAACAAATATTTTAGGACCTTACATTGGTATGGATGGGGGAAATGTTTCAGAAGGGGCCGAATGCTGGCCTATGCTGACCCATCCATATAAATTTGATTATCATACTGGCTGGGTTGGTTTTTCACACTGTTCCATATTTAAAGATCCTATATCCCAAAAATGGTATTATGCTTCTCAAGCAAGATTACCAGAAGGGGTGCCAGGAATTAATGTGTCTAATGCCGTGATGATGGGACACGTTAGGGAAATAAGTTGGACCTCAGATGGTTGGCCTGCAGTAGCTCCAGAAAGATTTGCCGATGTTCCAGAAACTGAAATTACAGAAGAAAATATTGTTGGTTCATGGCAACAAATAACGATGCAATATCAATATCAAGTACAACAAACTGCTGTCAATGTGAATTTTTATGCAGATGGAACCGTAGCAGGAGGTGTATCGGGGACTTGGGAATTAGATAGCAATACCCGAACACTTTACATCAATGGAGTAGAATGTAAATTAATGGATGCTTGGGATTGGGAACGATCGCCAAGAAAAGTAACGATTACTTATACTGGATTTACGGATGACGGTAGACCAATTTGGGGTAAGAAAAATTAACGACCATGAGAAACTTTTTATTCGTCATACTAGGTTTGGCCAGTTTGGTGTCCTGTGATAATCAGAATAAGGTGAATCAAGAAGTAGCAACAGAAACTAAAGCGTCTGAAACTTCAAAACCTTTACAAATTAATAATCCTATTATAAAGGATAAGTTTACTGCAGATCCTGCAGCTTTGGTACATGAGGATACGGTTTATTTGTATGCGGGTCATGATGAGGCTCCCAATGATTTTCATTTTTACCGAATGAATGAATGGTTGGTTTTTTCATCAACCAATATGGTCGATTGGGAAGAGCACCCAGTACCATTAAAACCCACCGATTTTTCCTGGGCAAAGGGTGATGCTTGGGCGGCTCAGGTCATTGAACGCAACGGTAAATTTTATTGGTATGTAACGGTTGAACATGACGACACACATCCTGGGAAAGCAATTGGAGTTGCAGTATCTGATTCACCAATAGGTCCTTTCAAGGATGCTTTGGGACTTGCCTTGGTAACCAATGATATGACAACAGATACGGATATCTCATGGGATGATATTGATCCAACAGTTTTTATGGATGGCGACCAAGCTTACCTGTATTGGGGAAATACAAAATGCTATTGGGCAAAATTGAAGGATAATATGATAGAGTTTGATGGGGATATTCATACGGTTGACCTCCCTCATTTTACTGAAGCGCCATGGATTCATAAAAAAGGAGATTGGTATTATTTAAGTTATGCCTATCAATTTCCAGAGAAAACGGCTTATGCCATGAGTAAATCTATCGAAGGCCCTTGGGAGTATAAAGGTATTTTAAATGAATTGGCGGGGAATAGTAATACCAATCACCAAGCAATTTTAGAATATAAAGGCAAAGATTATTTTATTTATCATACTGGAGGCATTCAGCCAAATGGAGGCAGTTTTAGAAGGTCAGTATGCATTGATGAATTAAAATATAACGAAGATGGTACCCTTAAGAGGGTGGTAATGACATCTGAGGGAATTCAAAAATAAAATCATGAAAAAAGGTACGTATTATTTAACAATGTTGTTGGCTTTGGTGTCATTATGTTCTTGCGCCCAAACTGACAAGCCTATTACCCACGATCCTGTTGTGGCTAAACAAGGTGACACCTATTATTTGTTTTGTACTGGACCAGGTATTACAAGTTTTACTTCCAAAGATTTAAAAAGTTGGAAACAGGGAGATCCTGTCTTTGCTGAGAGTCCCAAGTGGGCTAAAGAAGTTGCACCTGGATTCAACGGGCATATTTGGGCTCCAGATATAACCCACCACAACGGAACATATTATTTGTATTACTCTATTTCGGCCTTTGGTAAAAACACTTCGGCTATTGGTTTAGTAACTAATAAAACTTTGAATCCTAAAGATCCTAATTATCAATGGGAAGATCAAGGTATAGTAATTCAATCAGTGCCAAATAGAGATATGTGGAATGCCATTGACCCTAATTTAATTTTTGATGAGAATGGAACAACATGGATGTCTTTTGGTTCTTTTTGGAGTGGGTTGAAGATGGTCAAACTAAATCCAGATTTGAAAACCATGGCACAACCAGAGGAATGGTATCCTATAGCAAGTAGGGAGCGTAGTCCTGAAATTCCAGATGTCGATGCAGGAGATGCTGCTTTAGAAGGTCCCTTTATCTTTAAAAAGGGAGCGTATTATTATTTGTTTTTGTCTTGGGATTACTGTTGCAGAGGTGAAAATAGCACCTATAAATTAGTGGTAGGTCGTTCAAAATCAGTAACAGGTCCTTATCTAGATCAAGAAGGGAAACCACTTAATGAAGGTGGTGGCTCTTTAGTAATTGAGGGCAATAAAAATTGGTATGGCGTGGGCCATAACAGTGTTTTTACATTTGATGGTAAAGACTACAATTTCATGCATGGATATGATGCCCATGATAAAGGGTTGCCAAAATTAATTGTCAAAGAAATGACTTGGGTTGATGGCTGGCCAACTTTAGACCCAATGGAGTAAAACTACAAAGATGGAATTTTCAAAACATATAATAATATTAGTGACTTTTGTGCTTCTTTTTAATTGTAAAACAGATAAAAGGGAAGTTTCAGAAATTCAAAAAGTTAAAACGGGTTATCAAATAGAACCTGTCGATATTCAGCATGTCAAGGTAACCGATGAGTTTTGGTTACCCATTATTAAACGGGTTCAAGAAAAGACCATAGACTATGCCATTGCAAAATGTGAAGAAGAAGGGCGGTTTGATAATTTTTTGATAGCAGGAGGTCAAATGAAAGGTGAAGTGAGAGGAGAAATGCCGTTTGATGATACAGACGTCTATAAAATTATTGAAGGAGCATCCAACTCTTTAATTAGTGCACCAAATAAGGAATTGGAAACCTTGGTAGATTCCTTAGTGTCTATTATTAAAGTAGGTCAAGAAAAGGATGGGTACTTAACCACATGGCGAACCATTGACCCTGCAAAACCTCCTGCAACTTGGGTTCAAACTCCTAAAGGGGAACGTTGGGATGGGTTATTTATGAGTCATGAGTTATACAATGCCGGTCATTTGTATGAAGCAGCTGCAGTTCATTACCGAGCAACAGGGAAAAGAAACTTTTTGGATATAGCAATAAAAAATGCTGATTTAATGGTGAAAAGCTTCGGTGATGAGGAAGGAAAAATAAAGGCTGTTCCGGGACATCAAATTATAGAATCTGGCTTGATAAAGTTATATAAGATTACTGGAAATGAAGATTACATCAATTTAGCTAAATACTTTTTGGATAATCGTGGAAACCCTGAAAATCATGAATTATTTGGGCCTTATTCTCAAGATAGCATTCCAGTAATCCAACAGGAAGAAGTTGTTGGTCATTCGGTAAGAGCCGTTTATATGTATGCAGCCATGACAGATATTGCTGCTATCCAGAATGATAGTTTATATGAAGCAGCAGTAAACAAATTATGGGACAATATGGTGTCCAAAAAAATATATATCACTGGAGGTATTGGAGCAAAACATGAAGGCGAACAGTTTGGGGCTAATTATGAACTACCTAACCTAACAGCTTATAATGAAACTTGCGCAGCCATAGGCGATGTGTATTGGAATCACAGAATGCACAATTTGTATGGTGACGTTAAATATTTTGATGTTATCGAAAGAACGTTATACAACGGTTTAATTTCCGGTTTGTCATTAGACGGCACCAACTTTTTCTATCCAAATGCCTTGGAGTCTGATGGAGTTTACAAATCCAATCGTGGTTCATGTACGCGTCAAGCTTGGTTTGATTGTTCGTGTTGTCCTACTAACGTGATTCGTTTTGTGCCCTCCATTCCTGGTTTGATTTATTCGAAAGGGAATAATTCTGTTTACGTGAATTTATATGCATCCAATGAAGCCGAAATAGATTTAGACGGAAAGGCTGTTAAAGTTACCCAAAACACATCCTATCCATGGAATGGAACGGTAAACATGACTGTTGAAGCAGACTCTGAAGTAACAGTAAAATTCCGTGTGCCTGGTTGGAGTAGAAATGAAGTGTTGCCAAGTGATTTATATTCTTATGCAAATTCTTATGAATCACAACCTACTTTATCCATCAATGGAGAAAAGGTAGAAACATCTATTCAGGATGGTTATTTAGAAGTTACAAGAAACTGGAGTGCAGATGATGCCATTGAAATCCATTTCCCAATGGAAGTTCGTGCCGTAAAAGCAAATGAAAACGTGGAAGAAGATAGAGGTAAATTATCTTTGGAATATGGCCCGTTAGTGTATGCGGTAGAAGAAGTGGATAACCCAAATTTCGATACTATTTCAGTATCAGCAAATGACCAATTTTCAGTTCAAAAAGAAGATATCTTAGAAGGTGTCAATACCATTTCAAATGATCAATTGAAAGCAATCCCTTATTATGCCTGGTCAAATCGTGGGGTAAACAAAATGAAGGTTTGGTTGCCGGAAACAAAAAACAATAACTAATTCATTTCAACCTAGAGTTGAAGACTATATATGAAATCAGATAATCAAAAATTAAGCATCCTTGAAAAAATAGGATATGGTTCAGGCGATGCAGCAGTAAACGTTGTAATTTCTTCAATGTTCTTAATCATCACCTTCTTTTATACCGATGTGTATGGCTTGAAACCAAAGGACATGGCGGTATTATTCCTTTTGGTTAGATTGATAGACGCCATTACAGACCCGTTAATGGGATTGATTACTGATAAGTTTACAACTAAATGGGGAAGGTATAGGCACTATTTTCTTTATCTATCAGTCCCGTTTGGTATTTCAGTGTTTTTAACCTTTACAACACCAGGTTTTGATTATACAGGAAAGCTCATTTATGCTTACATCACCTATATTTTTGTGACCATCATGTTCACATCTGTGACGATTCCCTATATCTCATTAATTAGTGTTTTGACTAGTGACCCACAAGAAAAATTATCGGCTAATGGATACCGATTATTTTTTGCAAAGATTGCCGCCTTTTTAGTGTCAATTGTAGTGCCAATTTTAGCAGAAAAACTAGGGAAAAATGACTTAGCTAGAGGGTATCAACTAGCAATGGGAATTATGGCCCTCATGGGAACACTGTTATTCCTTTTTAGCTTCTTTACAACAAGAGAACGTGTAGAACATAAAGTAGATGACAAACCGCTATTGGAGCAATTTAAATTATTGATTAAAAACGGACAATGGACACTGCTGTTTGGGGTTTGTTTCACAGGGACTGTGGGTTATGTAATTCGTGGTTCGGTAGCTATTTTTTATGCTAAATATTTTCTGGGTGGTGATGCCAGTGTGCAATCAACTTTTATGGGAACAGGGGTTGCAGCAGCCATTTTGGCGATGCCGGTATCCACTTTGATTACCAAGAATTATTGTAAAGTCAAGATGTTTAAGTATACCCAATTGGCAGTGGGTGTTATTAGTGTGATTATGTTTTTTATGATTAAACCAGGTGATATGATGTTGGCCTACATTTTATATTTCATCTTATCATTTGTAGTCGATTTACATGCACCTGTTTTCTGGTCTGCCATTGCAGAAGCCGTGGATTATGGACATGCAGAAACGGGTAAACGGGTATCTGGATTGTCTTTTGGAGGCATTTCATTCGCTCAGAAATTCGGAATGGGAATCGCTGGAGCAGCCGTTGGATATTTGTTGGATTTCTTTGGATACATTCCTGATACAGTACAAAGCGAAACAGCATTGGTTGGTATTGCCCTGATGTTAACGATTATTCCGGGAGTCTTCCATGTGATAATGGGATTATTGATGTTCCGATACAAAATCACCGATTCATATTACGAAACGATCAAAGCAAAATTGAATATTTAAAATGGATACAAGCCGATCAAATAAACCTATTGTATTGCAACGCGCCGACCCGTTTATTTATAAACATACGGATGGTTATTACTATTTCACAGGTTCAGTGCCTACCTATGACGTTATTGAACTTAGACGTGCTAAAACCATAAATGAATTACAAGATGCTGAAACATTTAATGTATGGAAAAAGCATGATAGCGGACCTATGAGCCGCCATATTTGGGCACCAGAAATCCATTATTTAGACGGAAAATGGTTTGTGTATTTTGCGGCTAGTGAAGAGGAAGATATTTGGAAACTAAGACCATATGTATTGGAGTGTTCAGGCCAAGATCCTTTAAATGATGAATGGATTGAGCTGGGACAAATGCAACCCGCCGATGGAGATAACAAAACATTTATCGATTTTTCTCTTGATGGTACCGTTTTCGACCACAATGGAAAGCGCTATTTCTGTTGGGCTGAGAAAACAGGGGGGCAATTTGCAGCTTCTAATTTGTATTTGGCTGAAATGGAATCACCCATAAAATTAAAAACCACCCAGTTTATGCTCACCACTCCAGATTACGATTGGGAGCGCATCGATTTTTGGGTCAATGAAGGACCTGCAGTCATTAAAAACAACGGTAAAATTTACATCACTTTTTCTGCAAGTGCGACTGGAGCATGTTATTGTATGGGACTTATGGAGGCTGATGAAGATGCCGACTTATTAGATAGAAATTCTTGGAAGAAATCCAGATATCCTGTTTTGCAGACTGATGAAGATAAAGGGATTTATGGGCCTGGGCACAACTCTTTTACAGTTGATGAGAATGGAAAACCATTAAGCGTTTATCACGCTCGAGATTATGAAAAGGCAGTTGGTGATCCAGAATTTGTCCCAAAAACAGATAAGCGGCCTTTAAAAGAAATAATAGCAGATCCATTATATGATCCAAACCGTCACGCCCGAGTGATGGAAGTAAAATTTGATGAAAACGGCAGACCCAATTTCGAATATTATTAAAATGAAACATTCATTTTTTAAATACACGTTTTTAATTGCCATAACTCTTGGAATTTGTTTGAGTTGCAAGGAGCAGGAAGCAACTCCAGGAAAAGGTTCTGGGTCTACAGAGGTGGCTCATTTGCAGGTGGACTTAAGTGATACTGGGATAAAAGTCCAACCAACCATGTATGGTATTTTCTTTGAAGACATCAACTTTGCCGCAGATGGAGGGTTATATGCTGAAATGATTAAAAATCGCTCGTTTGAATTTTTGTTACCAAAAATTGGATGGAGTGAACCAAATAGCAATAAACACAGTCATAATAATGAATCGGGGATCTTAAATCCTATTCAATATACCGGTGAAAATTCCAACCATCGCTATGCTCGTGTTGAGGTGAAAGGACCGAACTACGAATTAATTAATGAAGGATTCCGTGGTATGGGTGTCAAAAAAGATGGGAAATATAACTTGACACTTGATGCCAAAAAAGTAAGCGGTGATATCAAAAAAATACAAGTTCAATTAATAGATACACTTCAAAATGTTTTAGGTGAAGCATTTATTATTCCCGATGGTGAAACTTGGAAAAACTACAAGGCTCAATTAACCGCCTCAAAAACTGAAGGAAAAGCGCAGCTTAAATTGACATTTGAGGGTGCAGGAGTTATTGATTTGGATATGATTTCCATGTTTCCAGAAGATACATGGAAAGGAAGAGAAAGAGGGTTGAGAAAAGACTTAGTGCAATTATTAGCTGATTTAAATCTGGGGTTTTTGAGATTTCCTGGAGGCTGTATCGTTGAAGGTAGAACTTTGGAAAGACGCTACCAATGGAAGAAAACGGTTGGAGGTATAGAAGATCGTGAGGTATTGGTAAACCGTTGGAATACCGAATTTATGCACAAATTCACTCCAGATTATTATCAAAGTTTTGGATTGGGCTTTTTTGAATATTTCCAGCTTTCTGAAGATTTAGGTGCAGAACCTTTGCCTATTTTAAGTTGCGGGATTGCGTGCCAATTTAATACAGGTGAACTTGTTCCTATGGAAGAATTGGATCCCTATGTTCAAGATGCTTTGGATATGATAGAATTTGCCAACGGAAGTGTTTCTACAGAATGGGGAAAACTGCGGGCAGAAATGGGACATCCTGAACCATTCAACTTAAAATACATAGGAATAGGTAATGAACAATGGGGAGAAGTTTACATAGAACGATATAAAGTCTTTCATAAAGCGATTAAAGAAGTCTATCCAGAGATTGTGATTGTGTCTGGTAGTGGTCCATTTCCTGATGGAGATTATTTCGAGTACGGTTGGGAACAGCTTAAGGCCATGAATGCTGAAATTGTTGATGAACACTATTACCGATCACCCGAGTGGTTTTTAGAAAATGCAGACAGATATGATGGCTATGACCGCAAGGGACCAAAAGTTTTTGCAGGTGAATATGCAGCGCATCCAAAAGATGTGGAAGATGGCCCCAAGGAAAACAATTGGGAAGGCGCACTTGCTGAAGCTGCTTTTATGACTGGTTTGGAACGTAATGCAGATGTGGTAACAATGACATCTTACGCCCCTTTAATGGCTCATATTGACGCATTTCAATGGGCGCCAGATATGATTTGGTTTAATAACTTGGAGTCTTATGGTACACCCAATTATTATGTTCAAAAGCTTTTCGCTAATAACCCTGGTACCGATGTGGTCCATATTACAAAAAATGGGGAAGTGCTCGCAGGTGAGGGTGATTTGTATGCGTCAGCCGTAAAAGATAGCAACGCTGGAGAGTTGATTATAAAGATCATTAATACTTCCAAATGGAGTCAGAAGATTCAAATTGGAATACAAAATGGAGCTATTCATGATACAGCCGAACATGTTGTTTTAAAAAGCGAGGAATTATCAGATTCAAACACATTTGAAACTCCAGAAAAAATTAGCCCAAAATCAATTGAAATCAATGTAAATGATGAGCAAATTGAGTTAGAATTACAGTCTAACTCAGTAAATATGTTAAAAGTAAAAATTAAAAGTGTATAAAATACACTTAAATTAATCTAAAACGTATCTTTGTTAAGCAAACTAAAGTAGTAAAGATGAAAACATATGTTATAGGGTTAGATTACGGTTCAGATTCTGTTCGTGCCGTTTTAATTGATACCCAAAATGGTGCAGAATTGGCTTCAGAGGTTTTTTGGTATCCTAGATGGAAGCAAAATAAATATTGCAATCCAGGAATTAATCAGTTCCGTCAACATCCCCTGGATCATATTGAGGGATTGGAGCATACTATTACTTCTGTAATGAACCAAAGTGGTGTTAATCCCGAAGCTGTTAAAGGGATATGTATTGATACCACAGGATCATCTCCTATGCCTTTGACTGTTGATGGGACTCCATTGGCTTTAGTAGAAGGATTTGAAGAAAACCCAAACGCCATGATGGTGCTTTGGAAAGATCATACATCAGTAAAAGAGGCCAATGAAATTAATGAATTGGCTCGCTCTTGGGGAGGTGAAGATTACACTAGGTTTGAAGGAGGTATTTATTCTTCAGAATGGTTCTGGGCCAAGATTTTGCATATAGCAAGAGAAGATAAACAAGTGAAAGAACAGGCTCATACTTGGATGGAACATTGTGATTTCATAACCTACCTGTTAGCTGATAATAAGGATTTAAAATCTTTTAAAAGAAGTCGATGTGCGGCAGGACATAAAGCCATGTGGCATGAGAGCTGGGGCGGTCTGCCTGCCAAGGAATTTTTATCCCAGTTAGATCCTTATTTGGCAAATTTAAAGGACAACTTATACGAACACACGTTCACATCAGATGATATAGCAGGTCATTTAAACGAAGAATGGGCGGAAAAATTGGGACTTACAACCAAAACGATCATTGCCGTTGGAACTTTTGATGCGCATTCAGGAGCTGTTGGAGCTAAAGTAGATCACAATGCGTTGGTTCGCGTTATGGGAACTTCAACCTGTGATATAATGGTATCGCCCAACGAGGTAATAGGAGATAATTGTGTAAAAGGAATTTGCGGACAAGTAGATGGTTCTGTGATTCCCGGGATGATTGGTTTGGAAGCAGGACAATCAGCATTTGGAGATGTATTGGCTTGGTTTAAGGATGTCCTTTCCTGGCCCATAGATAATTTGGTTATGACCTCAAATGTTTTGACCGATGATCAAAAGAAATCCCTAAATGACGAAATAGAAGCTAAGTTTATTAGAACCTTAGCAGAACAGGCAGAGCGTATTCCTATTTCTGAGGCTATTCCAATTGCCTTGGATTGGGTTAACGGAAGACGAACTCCAGACGCTAATCAAGAGTTGAAGAGTGCCATTTCTGGAATATCCTTAGGGACCAAAGCACCTCACATTTTCAAAGCTTTAGTAAACTCTATTTGTTTTGGATCTAAAATGATTGTTGATCGTTTTGAAAGTGAAGGTGTGAATATTGATTCCGTCATCGGCATTGGTGGTGTAGCTAGAAAATCCCCGTTCATTATGCAGACCTTGGCAAATGTCTTGAACATGCCTATTAAAGTTGCCGAGTCTGATCAAGCACCTGCTTTAGGAGCTGCTATCTACGCAGCAGTTGCGGCAGGCATATATGAAGATGTTATTGAAGCAAGCAAGGTGATGGGAAGTGATTTTGAAGCTGAATATTTTCCACAGTCAGAACAAGTGAAAATTTACGCCAATTATATGGAGTCCTACAAGACCTTGGCGGCATTTATTGAAAGTACTTTAAATCAAAAGAAATATGAGCACCAAGTATAAATCATTAAAAGAAGAATGTTATGAAGCCAATATGCAACTCAATGCTCTTGACTTGGTTGTGTATACCTTCGGAAATGTAAGTGCTGTAGATCGTCAAAATGGTGTATTTGCCATTAAACCTAGTGGCGTTCCTTATGAGGTTTTAAAACCAGAAGACATAGTCATTCTGGATTATGATAACAATATAGTAGAAGGCAGTATGAGACCTTCTTCTGATACCAAAACGCATTCGTTTTTATACAAAAACTGGGATGATATTGGAGGTATCGCCCATACTCATGCCAAGTATTCCGTTTCTTGGGCACAAGCACAAAGGGATGTTCCAATTTTTGGGACTACTCATGCCGACCACTTAACAGCTGATATACCTTGTGCGCCACCTATGAGTGATGATTTGATTGCGGGTAATTATGAACACAATACAGGCATTCAAATCATTGATTGTTTCAAAGAAAAAAATCTGTCTCACCAAGAGGTCGAAATGGTGCTTATTGGAAACCATGGACCTTTTACCTGGGGTAAAAACGCTGATAAAGCTGTATATAATAGCAAAGTATTAGAGGTAGTAGCTGAAATGGCCTATTTGACATTACAAATTAATCCTGAAGCACCTCGATTAAAAGATTCATTAATTAAAAAACACTATGAGCGTAAACATGGTAAAAATGCCTATTACGGTCAATAAATATTAAAACTTAATCTCATGATAGATATATCAACAAAGGAAGTTTGGTTTATAACAGGAAGCCAACACCTATACGGACCAGAAACTTTAGAGCAAGTAGCGCAAAATTCAACAACCATAGCAAAGGCTCTTAACGATTCTTCATTGATTCCAGTCAATGTGGTTTTTAAACCAACGGTCAAATCAACTGAGGAAATATATGAAACACTAACAGCAGCTAATCAAGCTGAAAACTGTATTGGGATTATCACATGGATGCATACGTTTTCACCAGCAAAAATGTGGATAAGAGGCTTAACTGCGCTTCAAAAACCGATGCTTCACTTACATACCCAATTCAACAGAGATATTCCTTGGGGAACTATTGATATGGATTTTATGAATTTAAATCAAGCGGCCCATGGAGATCGTGAGTTTGGATTTATGGTAAGTCGCCTTAGAAAGAACAGAAAGGTTGTTGTTGGACACTGGAAAGAAGATTCTGTACAAAAGCAAATTGGAGATTGGACACGTGTAGCAGCTGGTTGGGATGATTGGCAAGGAGCAAAATTTGCACGTTTTGGTGATAATATGAGATTTGTTGCGGTGACAGATGGAGATAAAGTAGAAGCTGAAACAAAATTTGGTTTTTCTGTAAACACCTATGCTGTGGGTGATTTGGTTGAATTTATCAATGCAGTTACTGATGAGCAAATAGATACTTTGGTAAAAGAATATGAATCGTCTTATCATATGGCTGATAGCCTTTTGGAGGGTGGAGCCAATAGGAGCTCTTTAGTCGAGGCTGCAAGAATAGAGCTTGGATTGGAAAAATTCTTGGTTGATGGAGGCTTTAAAGGGTTTACAGATACTTTTGAAGATTTACATGGAA
The DNA here is from genome assembly GCF_001280515.1 of Mangrovimonas sp. ST2L15. Lineage (GTDB taxonomy): Bacteria > Bacteroidota > Bacteroidia > Flavobacteriales > Flavobacteriaceae > Mangrovimonas > Mangrovimonas futianensis. The sequence continues at coordinate 1,059,846 of NZ_LBIQ01000030.1, forward strand.
TGAGACAATTACCGGGAATTGCCGTACAAAGGTTGATGGAAAAAGGGTATGGTTTTGCTGGAGAAGGCGATTGGAAAACAGCAGCATTGGTAAGAGCTATGAAAGTGATGGGTTCTGGTTTGGAAGGTGGAAATGCCTTTATGGAAGATTATACCTATCACCTAGATCCAAAAGCTCCAAGGATTTTAGGTTCACATATGTTGGAAGTAGATCCAGTTTTGGCAGCAGATAAACCTAGTTGTGAAGTACATCCTTTGGGAATTGGAGGTAAAGAAGACCCTGTACGTCTTGTATTCAATGGAAGGGAAGGTGACTCTTTGGTGGCGGCTTTAATGGATTTTGGCAACAGATTTAGATTGTTGGTTAATAAAACAGTGGGAGAAAAAGTTAAAGAAGCTTTGCCTAAATTGCCCGTAGCAAGAATCATGTGGAAACCACTTCCTGATTTTGAAACAGCTTGTATGGCTTGGATTTTAGGAGGAGGTGCTCATCATACGTGTTATAGTGAGAATGTGAGTGTGGAACAACTTGAAGATTTCGCTGAAATGGCTGGAATAGAATCTTTGGTTATTGATGAAGATACGACCATCAGAAATTTTAAAAACACCATTCATTCTAATGAGGCCTATTTTAGGTTCCAATAGGATTAACTTTAAAAATCCATCTATATGAATATCTTAAAACGTTCCATACATTGTATATTGGTTGCATTGATTTTTATCAATGTGTCTTGTAAAGACAATAAAACGGAACAAAAAACAGAAAATGAAATGGAAGTGGAGAATAAATCTACAATAACAAAAACGACATTCGGGCAAATGCCTGATTCAACAACTGTTGATCAATATACTTTAAAGAATAGCAATGGAGTTGAGATGAATGTCATTACTTATGGCGGAAGAATCACCTCATTTAAAGTTCCAAATAAACAAGGAGCGTTTGAGAATGTCATTTTAGGATTTGACAATTTAGAAGATTATCTAGGGGATAATCCATTTTTTGGGGCCTTGATAGGACGCTATGGGAATCGAATTGCCAATGCCAAATTCACTTTGGATGGTTCAGAATATACTTTGGCAACCAATGATGGTCCTAATTCCCTTCACGGAGGTGTTAATGGTTTTGATAGGGTAGTTTGGAATGCTGAGCCCATTGAAGGAGGGGATGCTGCCGTTTTAAAACTAACTTATACTAGCAAAGATGGAGAAGAAGGTTTTCCTGGAACTTTAGAAGTGACCGTTGTTTATACCTTAACCAATGATGATGCCCTAGAGGTATCTTATGAGGCTACAACTGATAAAACAACAGTGGTAAATTTAACGCAACACAGTTACTTTAATTTATCGGGAGATTTTTCTAAAACAATTTTAGATCATGAGGTGGTATTGAATTCAGATGCTTATTTACCGGTTGATGCTACTTTGATTCCAACTGGAGAAATTAGAAAAGTGGAAGGGACACCGTTTGATTTCAGACAATCAAAATTAATTGGTAAAGAAATTAATGCTGAAAATGAGCAATTGGATCTTGGGAAAGGTTATGACCATTGTTGGGTCTTGAATGGAGAAGGCATGCGATTGGTTGCCTCTGCCTATGAGGCCAATAGTGGAAGGTTTATGGAAGTATATACCGATGAACCTGGAATTCAATTTTACACAGGTAACTTTTTGGATGGAACATTGCCTATGCCAAATGGCGGGACCTATGGACACAGAACAGGATTTTGTTTAGAAACCCAACATTATCCAGATTCTCCAAACCAATCAGAATTTCCAACAACTGTTTTAAAACCAGGAGAAACGTATCAGTCTAAAACCACTTTTAAATTTTCAACTAAATAACTCATTATAACTAACTAAACTTATGCAAGCATTAGAATTATATGATTGGCTAGTGATTGGAATATTTGCCGTTGTACTCATAGGAATTATAGTCTATGTGGTAAAGCAAAAACAATCCAATTCGGCCGACTATTTTCTAGGTGGTAAGGACGCCACTTGGATAGCAATAGGGTCCTCCATTTTTGCATCAAATATTGGTTCAGAACATTTAATTGGTTTGGCAGGTGCCGGAGCCTCAAGTGGAATGGCCATGGCACATTGGGAAATCCAAGGTTGGATGATTTTGATTTTAGGATGGGTTTTTGTCCCATTTTACACCCGAAGTATGGTGTATACCATGCCCGAGTTTTTAGAAAGAAGATACAATAAAGAATCTAGGACCATACTTTCAGTAATTTCCCTGATTAGTTATGTGTTGACCAAAGTAGCAGTTACGGTTTATGCTGGAGGTTTGGTCTTTCAACAGGTTTTTGGAATTGAAACCTTGTGGGGAATCGATTTCTTTTGGATAGCAGCTATTGGATTGGTTGTTATTACAGCTTTGTATACTATTTTTGGTGGGATGAAATCGGTACTTTATACCTCGGTTTTACAAACCCCAATTCTTCTTTTAGGATCTTTAATAATCGTGGTTTTAGGACTACGTGAATTAGGTGGCTGGGACAAAATGATGGAAATTACAAGTGCCGTAACCGTAAATGATTATGGCAATTCCATGACAGATTTGATTAGAAGTAACAAAGATCCAAATTTCCCTTGGTTGGGAGCTTTAATAGGTTCTTCTATTATCGGATTTTGGTATTGGTGTACCGATCAGTATATTGTTCAGAGAGTACTTTCTGGTAAAAATTTAAAGGAATCCAGACGGGGAACTATTTTTGGAGCTTATTTGAAGTTGTTGCCTGTATTTTTGTTTTTGATTCCAGGGATGATTGCCTTTGCAATCCATCAACAAAGTGTTGGTGCAGGAGGAGAGGGATTCTTACCTTTTCTAGAAAATGGAAATCCAAATGCCGATGCTGCGTTCCCAACTATGGTTGCTAAATTGTTGCCTGCTGGTGTTAAGGGATTGGTTGTTTGCGGTATTCTTGCGGCTTTAATGAGTTCTTTGGCTTCGTTGTTTAATTCATCAGCGATGTTATTTACAATAGACTTTTATAAAAAAATAAGACCTAATACTCCTGAGAAAAAGTTAGTGACCATTGGTCAAATAGCCACTTTGGTGATTGTGATTTTAGGAATCCTATGGATTCCAATTATGAGAAGTGTGGGTGATGTCCTTTATACCTATTTACAGGATGTACAATCTGTTTTGGCGCCGGGTATAGCTGCAGCCTTCTTATTGGGAATCACATGGAAGAGAACCACAGCACAAGGAGGTATGTGGGGCTTGATTAGTGGTTTGGTTATTGGATTAACCCGTTTGGGAGCCAAGGTATATTATACTAATAATTTGGACGCCGCTGATTCGGTATTTAAATACCTGTTCTTTGACTTGAATTGGCTGTTCTTCTGTGGATGGATGTTCTTGTTCTGTATTTTAATAGTAGTTGGAGTTAGTATGATGACTAAAGCACCAAGTCCTGAGAAGATTAAAGGATTGGTTTTTGGTACATCTACTCCAGAAGAAAGAGCCGAAGTACGAGCAAGCTGGAACCATTGGGATGTGATTCATACCGTAATTATCCTATTGTTCACAGGTGCTTTCTATTATTACTTCTGGTAATCTAATGGTTAGATAGAAATATAAAAAAACCGGGTATTTACCCGGTTTTTTTATTCTTGTATTTATGTAATTTAGTCTAGTTTTAGAACAAAACCACCATAGCCTTTAAGCTCCAATTCTTTTAATTGATCTGAGGTAACATTTTCAATTTGGAATGAGTTTTTCTGTTTATCAGTAAATAAGGTGCCCGTTTTTGAACCTGTGAATGACAAATCCAATGGAATGGTTTTAGGGATATTTTCACCATTTATTCCTACCACAAACCATGTGCTTCCTTTTCTTCTTGCCATGACAGCATCTTTTCCTGGATATCCTGATAGTAATTTGGATTCATCCCAATCTACGGGTATATTTTTAAGTAAATCAATAACTTCCTCAGGCTGTTTACTCATGCCTTCCGGTATCTCTGCCATATGTTGTACGCCAGAGGTAAATAGGATAGGTAGTGCAAGCTCAAATGCTTTGGATGTTCTCCTGTGCATTCTTGGAATGGAGTCTAAAACCATCGGCGTAAAATCCATGGGGTCATAAACATTTCTGGTAAATGGGATGGTGGCGCAATGACTTGGTTGTAAATCTGCATTGACTTGTTCAAAAGTGACAAATTCCTCGCCTTTAATGGATTCCATGGTCATTAAATTTGGATAGGTTCTCTGCCATCCTCGCGGCAATGTGGTACCATGAAAGTTTACAAGAAGTTCAAAGGCTGCAGCATCTTTTAGGATGTCGTGATAATAGGCTATCATGGATTGACCATCGCCTCCAAAAAAGTCAATTTTCACCCCTGCAATACCGATGTTTTTTAATTTTTTGAATTCTGATTCTCGAGCCTCGTGGGTTAAAAGCTTGCTTCTTGGCGTATAGGGAGTGGTATTCCAACTTCCTGCCGAATTGTACCAAACCAAAACTTTGACATCTTTTGATTGGGCATAAGAAGCGAGTTCTGCCAATTTTTCAAATCCGATTTTTTGGTCCCAATCACAATCGATCAAACAATAGTCCCAATTCATGTTTGAGGCATAATCAATAAATTTCTTGGACGTTTCATAATTGGTGAAGTCATCTTTTAGCAACACCCAACTCCAAGATGAAAGGCCTCCTTTAATAAAATCGGTATTCATTTCAATAGCCGGGTCGGCCAGGTCTGTTCCTAAAGTGCTTTCAGCAATATCTGCTAATGATCCTACGGTAATGATACGCCAGGGTGTTTCCCATGGAGTGACAGATTCTGGATTTAAAGCACCACCAGGAAATACTTCTTCAGTTTGTGGAAAAGTAACCTGAAGCGCTCCAAACTGCTCATTGTATTTTAGCCTAGAACCACAAAAATTTTCCTTAAGTCCAGTTTCAGAAATCAGCGCCCAAACGCTATCTGTTTTAAATAAGGCTGGATAAACCCAGCCTTCACCAATAGGAGAAGGTTTGTCTTGTGAAATAGCCATTTCATAATGCTCCTCGTATGAGGGATTTGTGTGTTCCCATCCTGTTTTCGCCTTGGCCATGGGTTGCAACCAAGATTTGGTTTCTGGTCCAAATTTGTAAGTAGTAAATTCTTCTTCAATCCTTTTCAAATCTTCTGATGTTTCTGGAAATTGGTATTTCAAGGCAACCCCATTTTCGGATAATTGAAACAGGATATTAAATTCTTGGTCTTGATTGTTTTTTAAATGAACCGTATACTGTTTTGCTTGATATTCCATTTGTTGTTGTTTACCATGGAACATGGTGTACGAATCAGTTATGTTCTCAGGTTCTGAAACGGAAACCAAACTTAGCTGGCTTTCAAAATTCCCATCGGTTCTTTTTAAGCCTAGTCTTGATGTGTCTAAGACCATTTTCCCCTGATATTTTAATAAATAGTAGGGTTGAAGATTTTTATTTAAATCGAAGGTTAATTCTATACTACCATCAGCATTTGACAAAATATGCTGGGTAGACTTGTCATGTTTTTGACATCCCCAAAGAATTATGAGGAGACTGCAGATAAAAAAATGTTTCATTAGTATAAGTGTGAAAAATACATTTTAAAGATAGGAAATAACCTAGTTCTGTGAAAATATGAAGGCTAAAATGATAAGTGTTTTGTTTTAAAAAGCTCGAAAATACAGGGGTTTATAATTTTTAGATAAAAATTTTAAAAAAAAATGAGAAGTTGACAAATGTCATGTTTTGATAGATATTCTGGTTGTATTTTTACACTGTGGTTAAGGAAAAATAAAAATTCAATTTTCATATCCACTCTACAGTTTGGCCACGTTGCCAATTTTATACTGTAGTTTATTTGTCATTAATTGGCTTTTTTTAAAGTGACTTTATTTCTAGTGGAAAAATAAAGAATTCAACAAAGGCTAATTTTTGTTTGATGAGGTTTTGGGAAAAAGAGGGTTGTAAAGCAACCCTCTTTTTTATTGGAGTCTACTCGTCTCTTTCCATTAAGAATTAATCGTTTAGAGTATTAAATCAAACATTTAATTTGTAATTTAGATTTCCATCAAAATAAAATCAATGAGGCCACTTTTAATCTTCACCTTACTTATTCCTTTTATTGCTTTTTCACAGAATTCATCCTATCAGATTGATAATAAGCATGTTCAAGCCCTAATTTCCAAATATAAAAAGGATCCAAGAGGTCCCTATAAAGATATTCGTTGGTTTTGTGATGATAGCACCATTCAAATGCCCAAAGAACCCTGCGAGGAGGGAGGGATTCAACATGCACGATATAAGGATGAGGTGGAAGCTTTGGGTGATAAGAGCCATATTTTTCTTGGACAAATTCTTGCTTATACCTCGTTTGATGAATTTTGGGATCAGGAGAATTACCACTCAAGAATCAAACAATACATGATTGAAAAATACCTAAAATCGGTAGATGATGGTTGGGTAAATAGACGGGGACAGTATTATAGAGGAGCTATTCAGGCAGAAGATGAAGCAGCTTGGGGAATAGATTTTTTTCATTGGTTGTTGAAAGAGGATGAAAACATAGCGAAGCACTTTTATTTTGTGAGACAAGCTATCAAAGACATTCCACATATTGGCGATGATAATGTGACCCTACGTATGCGAAGCGAATCTAAGTCCATTGCGGATGAATTTGAGCCTTTTATGAATTTAAGAATCAAAATTCATGGTCAGCCACAAGTAGCAGATATCCAAGATGTATTGGCATTTAAGGAAAAGCAGGCTGCCAATTTGACTCCAGAATTGAACAAGCAAATTAATAAACTGGTTAAAACCATGAAGGAATATTTTAAACCAGTTGAAGTGGAGTCTCTTACTAAGTACCTGAAGGAAGTTGAAGAAGAAAAAATTCGAAATCAGATTGAAAATTATATTTCTTTATATCAAAACGAAAGCGCCCAAATGAAAATACAGGGAGCCTCGGAGTTAATGTGGTTTATTCGAGAACATATTTTAGAAGAAAAGAATGTTGCAGGTAGGTTAGCTTTATTTGATCTTTCCTTAAAACTAGAGTCTCTAATTACCAAACAAATTGATGAATATCCAGATGATGACCTAACAACCCTAACAGATAAAATATGTTATTTAAGCACTGCATCTGCGGCTTCTGGGTACACTGAAACTTGGGAATGGGAGATGCTACAAACCAGTTTGAGTACGGTGGATGGTAAAAATACCACCCTGGAAGAACTCAATGCGTTTTTAGTAGCTGCTCGAAATCAATTGGAGTGGGGCACAGGTAAAAATAATGCGGTTTTTAATCCAATAGTAGAGCTTTATGAAGGATTTGAGCCTTTGGTTCATAGTTTTTTAGATGACCGTATTAGAGGTTCGGTGGCCTTATATCTTGGGAATAGTATTGGAAAACTAGGACAGTTTATTACCGAACAGTCTTCTTTAAGTAATCAAGTTTTAGATATTTCCAACCAAAGTCATTTACATGGGTTAAATCCGGGGTATGCTTATGGGAAGTTGGTCGTGGTTGAAGGTTCGGCAGAAGATTTAAGTGTTAATCCCAATCATATTTATGTATTTGCGAGACCACCATCCGATCTGAAACCTGTAGCTGGTATTTTAAATGTTTCAGAAGGTAATTTGGTTTCACATCTTCAGTTATTAGCAAGAAATCTAGGAATCCCCAATACCTCTTTATCTAGCGATAATGTTAATGCCTTAAAAGCCTTTGACGGCCAAATGGTTTTTTATGCTGTTTCCAATAAAGGGAACGTCATAATGAAATTGGAAAAGGATATGACGGATATAGAACGGAAGCTTTTTGAAAAGAAGGAGCGAAATACCAACATGATTACAGTTCCTACAGATAAGATCAAATTAGATCGCACAACCATTATCAATTTAAGGGAATTAAATGCCAAATCTTCAGGAATCTATTGCGGACCAAAGGCAGCAAATTTGGGAGAATTGAAAGAAAATTTTCCCGATGATGTGGTTGAGGGATTTGTCATACCGTTTGGGATTTTTCTGGATCACATGAAACAAACCATTCCTGGAGAACAACAAACTTATTGGGACTATTTGAATGGTATTTTTGCTAAGGCAGAAAATATGAAGTCTTCAGGAGAGACCGATTCTAATATTGAAGCGTATCAACTTTCAGAATTGGAAAACTTAAGACAATTGATAAGTCAAATGTCTTTAAAAGATAGTTTTCTAAAAGATATTAATCGCTCCTTTGATAGTATTTTGGGAGTTCCTTTTGGGGAGCAAGCCGTATTTTTAAGAAGTGATACCAATATGGAGGATCTTGGGAATTTTACTGGCGCAGGATTAAATTTAACTTTATTTAATGTCCTTGAAAAGGAGAAAATTCTAAATGGAATTAAAACAGTCTGGGCTTCCCCTTATACGGAACGTAGCTTTAAATGGCGACAAAAGCTTTTGAACAATCCAGAAAATGTATATCCATCCATTGTAGTAATCCCGGGTGTTAACAATGATTATTCTGGTGTCATGATAACGAAGGGAGTCACCACCGGAAAAACAGATGAAGTAACCGTGGCTTTTAGTAAAGGCGTGGGCGGTGCTGTTGATGGTCAGGCTGCTGAAACATGGACTGTCAAACATCAAGGTGAGTTCCATTTGATTGCGCCAGCAAGGGAACCTTTTTACAAATCATTATTAGAAGAGGGCGGTATCGAAACCAAGATGACTACGTTTGAAACCCCCATATTAAGTGTTCAGAATATCAAACAACTTAATTTATTTAGAGAAGAATTGGAATCAAAAATGGAAGCCAAGGGAATCCATGGGCCATTTGATGTGGAGTTAGGGTTTAAGGAAAATAAAATATGGCTATTTCAAGTGAGGCCATTTGTAGAGAATAAAAATGCATTGAGTTCAGATTATCTGCAATCTATCACCCCTGATGTTGATTTGAATAAAGAAATTGCTTTGGATGCCAGCTTATAAATTGGGCTGATTATCCAAAATATTTAAGGTTTGGAGAGCTTGTTCTCTAATTAATTTACTTGGGTCGTTTAGTACTATTTTGACCAATGGTATGAAACGTTTTTCACCAGATTTTTCTATCAAGTAAAGAACAGCATGCTTAATTTTAATATCATGCCGTTCCAGAAGAATTTGGTAACATTTGTACTCACTGTAAACCTGTAAGTTTAGTTTTTTAATAATATCTTCAGAAATCTCGTTATCGATAAAGGCAGATTCAGCAATTGGTATTAATTCCTTTTTCAAATCAATATTGAGGAGATTGTCCAAAAACTCGATGGCATAGGCGCGTTGTTCTTCCTCTCCAGAACGAATGATATCCAACAAAGGATCTATATCTTCTGGCAAGTATTTTATACCTAGAAAACTAAAAATACGATGTAATTGCCTATCCAAACGTTGTTCCAGTATTTGCATCAATCCTTTTCTGGCTGCTATTTCCTGAGAGGTATTAATTTTGGCTTCTTTGTAGCTAATTATGATTTGCGAATGTAAAGACGATAAGATATTTTGATACACTTGGCATTCATCTAATATTTTACCAATCACAAAACCATCCCTTACTTTTAGGTTTTTATGCTTCCATTTAAGCCGTTTCAAGGACTCAATAGCCTCAATTGAAACAGAATGTTCTGTAGTGTCTATCAATTTGATTAAAGCATTTATTGCTTTTTGGGATTCAAACTGCTCAATCACTTTTGGAATGAATTGGCTATTTTTTAAAGATATTTTATCGTCTAAAATACATTTAGTCAAATAATCGATGATGCCTTCCCCATAGGCATGTAAGGCATCAAATAATTCATCTCTTAATGTTTTTTCCCAAAGTCTAGATAGCATGGGGTCAATGAAATCTTTTGATTTTATTTCTTTAACTGAAATTAAGGCCTGAATCACAATATCATTTTGGTTTGAAGCGAGCGATTGAGTGATAATAGAATAGAACTCTTTGGTCTTAATATTGCCGATGACTTCCAGAATGGTTTTTAACTTGTTGGATTTCATTGGACCTTCTTCAAAATGAATCCATTCATTAACGGCTTCCTCTAAGGTGGATGTGAAATTAAATTTTTTCTGGAGTGTGGGACTGTTGTGTAATTCTTGGGACAGTGCAATAAGAACAGCATTCTCTATGGATTCATCGTCCTTTATTTTGGAATATTTATTGAAAATATTTGAAGCTTCCGATGGTTTATTTTTAATGATATACCGAAGCGCATGAGTAGTTATTTCTTGATCCTCTTCAAAAATCAAGGGCTCAATTAACGAACTTAAATCGTCAGTTTTTAGAAAGTAAAGGTTTTCAATAGCTAATGCTCTTACGGCTTCCGACTCGTGGTTGAGGAGATTTTTTAAATCTTCAAAAAAACGTTCGTCAGGCGTCTCTAAAGTGCGATGGAGCATGTGAAGAATTTGGGACTCGTTTCCGTTTTTGAATACGTTTTTTATAGAGCCAACAATGGTGTTTATAGGCACCTCTTTTTTAGGTTGTTCCAGCTTTTTGCTTTTAGAGTGTGGTCTTTCTAAAAGCGATTTAAAGGCATTGATGTATTCCTTTTTAAGTCTGAAAATAAAAAACATCCAAACTAAAATAAATACAATTGTTAAGATGCTTACAAAGAAATAGGAGCCTTTAAAGACATGTATTACAAACATGAGGAGAAAACCAGCAATTCCAGTTGCAATACTATCGATTACAACATCTATAAAGGTTTTTGTCTTCTTTTTAACTTCAAGAGGAACGGGAATCATTAAAAGCTCAGTGGCCGCTTTGTTTACAGATTGTTTTAAGCTTCCGTCTGCTATTTTAATAAAGATGACAACCCACAATTCTGGAAAAAACAAAAGCAATACAGATCCAATTAAGATTCCTGTAGGTAACCATAAAAGGGACTTGCCAACTCCTAACCTTCCTACAATTCGATTAGTCAAAAACAACTGAACCAAAAGGGAAATAACACTTAAGGTAGAAAGCCAAAATGCAAAAAAGGCAGTAAGTTCTTGTTTGTCTGTTATTATTTCCGATGCAAAATGACTGTATTGATAATCTACTAGTTTAGCAACAATAACTCCAATTCCAATGACAATCCCAATAGAACTCAGCAGAGGAGAAGATTTAATCATTTTAAAAGGAGATTTCTCAATATGCTCACTTTTTAAATGTGCTAATTGATAATGGCTTAATCTAACAACCTCCTTACTCCAAATGAATTTGGTGATGGGTATACACCAAAAAAGCAAAAAGGCAGCTACCAATAAGAGGTTTTCAGAACTCATGAAGCTTGAAAGAGCACTAGTCAAATAGCCTCCAAAAATGCCTCCAGCAATGGCTCCAGCTCCAATAAATCCAAAAACGCGTTTAGCTTCTCTAGCGTTGTAAACGATGTTGGCTAAAATCCAAAATTGAGAAGTTGTTAAAAGGCCATATATGGCAACCCAGATATAGGGAATGTAAAGTAAAAGCCCTAATTTAAGTTTAAGATTGAGGGCCAAACAAAATAGGACCAAGGTGATAATGGAGCCTATTAAGGTCCTTATGATAATTTTGTTTAGGGAAAAATGAGCTAAGGCTTTATCGTAAAAAAAAGAGCCAATGATGGCAAATATAGCTGTTAAAACATAACCTGCAGGTAATGCACTGGCCGAAAGTTCTGATAAGAATAGGGAATTAATAGTAGGCTTAACAATGAGGAGGGTTGTTAAGATTAGAAAAATATTGAGCTGCAATAACAGGGTTTTTTGCAGCTCATCTTCAGTAATATCAAATACTTTTAAAAGGTATAAAGTTAACCTTTTAGGTGTTGTTGGCATAGTTAACTTGCATTGATAGCCCTTTCAATAGGGGTTACTAAATTTCTGATGATCTGTTCGCCACCTTCATTCTCTATCAAAGCTACTAAAATATATTTTCTTTCACTATCCCAAACCAAAATGGAATCGGAATGCCAATTTCTCCAAGATCCTGATTTTCTGAACAACTGAGCACCTGGAGCTATTCTTTCAAGGGTATTAACAAATTTGTGATGTAATTCAGGATTGCCCATCATTTCAAGCATGTGCTTGGAGCGCTCTTCATTGACCAATTTTCCATTCACCATCATATAGTAAAACCTACAAACTTGGTCTGCGGTTGCCGCATGACTTAAATTTTTTAATGGTTCTCTGTTAGTCGGTCCGCTGGCAGCATATCTCTTGCCTACCCATAATCCACCACCGTGATTTTCTTGATAAAAGTGATATCTTTTTGATGTTAATACATCAGCAATTTTCTGAAAACCTAACAAATCAATCATGCGCGTTGTTGCCTGGTTGTTTGATTTGCTTATCATTAATCGCATATCGTTTTTGATTTGCGTATTTTCTATTAATTCACCTCTTTCCAAAGCGTCTTCAGCAGCAAGCAATACAGCAATTTTTGGTAAGCTCGCAGCATACATCATTTCACTGCCGTTAATGGAAGCAAATCGCGGTTGAGAAGGATTATTTAGATCCACGATGCCAACAGACATTTTTTTGCTGTCGATTAATCGTTTCCATTGGTGGTTTTTGAATAACTCATTTTGTAAGGCAGAGGTTAGATCACTATTTGAATAGGTGTCCAAAGGCTTGAAATCTTCATCCGGGATAGCTATGGGCAAATGGGAATAATCGACCTCAGTTAATGATTCAATTTTTTTCAAAGCAGATAGGTTAGACCTATTTTTTGAAAAAGTAGAAGTAAATGAAATGGCCAAATAAGCTACCAAGGCTAGTACAAAAAGTAAGTGAAATTTGGTGCTGGGGCGCGTTTTTTCTTGTCTGTTCATCATCTATAACTCATTAAAAACTAGTGCAATGATAAAATTATTTTTTAAAAATTAAAATTTATTAACGTTAAATTATTAGAAATCGATTGCGATTTGGGTTTAACCCTAAAACATCTAAATTTCCAATTATCAAACTTTAAACTGAACGTTTAATAAGCTCTTTTATTATGTGATAGCCAGATCATATTACGTTTTAAATTTGATTTTGGATGTTATGTTATCATAAACAAACCCATTAAGAATTTCTTAATGGGTTTGCAGAAAACGAATCGACATATTGCCAGTTACCCTATTGGGGAACATATTTAAAGTTTATAGGCAATCCGAAAGTTACTTTTACTGGTTTGCCACGCTGTTTACCTGGCTCCATGGCAGGCAATAGGCTAATGATTCGTCTGGCTTCTTCTTCCAAAATTTTGTCTGGACCTCGGGTTTTAATGGCAGACACATGTCCGTCCCTGTCAACTGTAAAACTTACCATAACTCTACCATGCATACCCAATTGTAAAGCAACTTCTGGATATTTGAAGTTCTTTTTAACATGGCCTAGAACTCCAGATTGGAAGCAAGCTCTTAAATCTTGGTTGCTTTTACCTTCACAACCAGGGAAAATAGGAACTGATTCAACTATTGCAAAAGGAACATCAATTTCTTCCTCTACTTCTTCCACTTCAACTTCTTCCACTTGTACTACCTTTTCTTCAATTTTGTCAGATTGATTGGATTCAGTACTTTCTATGATTGATTCTTGTACTTCTTCCACGTCTTCTACCACATTTATAATTTCAGGTGCAGCAGCAGCTGGTGGTGGAGGTGGAGGAGGAGGTGTATTTAAGTTGGTAATTGGTATGTCTTCTTCAAATTGCTGCTCCATTTGTAAAACGTCGGCAAGCAAAACGTCTTTCTCATAGGATTTATAGTTCAAACCAAAATAGGTAAATAATAGCATGATGTTTAACCCTATGGCGAAGTACAAACCGCTATTTCGGCCAATTTCTACTTCTGGATTTTTTTTAGGTAACATGACTAAAAGTGTTTTTGTTTTCTAATAATAAAGGTACGAAAACGCTTTCGTGGAATATATGACATTTGTCATGAGGTTGGATTTTTAAAGGCTTGTTAAACAGTGGTTTGTTTTAGGTAACATGTGTTACTGACAGCGGATAGAGCCAAATGTATTTTTGCTTTATAAATTTTAAGATACATGAAGAATCATACCTATAAATTAATACTGCTCTTGATAATATCATATTCCTATATGAATGCTCAGGAAAGGGTGGCAATCTCAAAAATGGAGGCCCAAACGGCAGTAAAAGAAAATAACCAAACCCTTAAAATGTCTCAGGAAGATTTTATTCAGGCTAGGGCTGATTTTAGACAGACCAATGCTGTATTTCTTCCCAATATTACAGCATCACATACTGGGTTGTCAACTACCAATCCTCTCATGGCTTTTGGGTCAAAATTGAATCAGGGTATCTTGACGGCTTCAGATTTTAATCCAGACCTTTTAAATAATCCAGATGCGGTTCAAAATTTCGCTACCAAATTTGAAATCCAACAACCATTAATCAATATGGATGGTTTCCTTCAACGGAAGGCGGCGAAATCTAAAATGGACGCCATGTCTTTAAAGCAAGAGCGCACAGAAGATTACATGGTGTTTGAAGTTGATAAAGCCTACATGCAATTGCAATTAGCTTATAAAGGTGTTGAGGTTTTGGAAAAGGCACTCCTGACAGCAGAGGCTAATTACAAGATGGCAACAGATAATTTTAATCAAGGTTACCTACAAAAATCAGATTTGCTAGCTGTTGAAGTTCGCGTTACTGAAATCCAAAACCAACTTCAAATAGCAAAAAGCAATGTCCAAAATGGCTCCAATTATTTAGCATTTTTAATGGATGCAAATCAGGATCTCATTTATAAACCTACTGATAGCTTGCAAGTTGAAAACTTGAATGATTTCAACGAGACTGCTGTTGCAGAGGATCGATCAGATATAAAGGCTATGGCCATGGCTACAGATGCTTACAAGACCATGTATCAGGCCGATAAAATGACTTTTCTGCCTAGGTTGAATGCCTTTGGGAGTTATGAATTGTATGATGAACATATTTTTCAAGCGGGCTCTAATGGGTATGTAGTGGGCGCCCAGTTAAGTTGGGATATTCTCAATGGGACCAAACGTTTTGGTAAGGCCCAGAAAAGTAAATCGGAATATCAAAAATCCCAATTAGAATATGAGCAGTATGTCTCGCAAAGTCAATTAGAATTGAACAAAGCCAAACGCATGCTCGTAGATGCGAAAAATAAATTAGGGTTGAGTAAACTGGCTATGGAACAGTCTGAAGAATCCTTGCGAATTAGGAAAAATAGATTTGAACAAGGGCTGGAAAAAACAACCGATTTGTTGATGTCTGAGACGCAATATGCTCAGAAACAATTAGAATATTATCAAACGATTTTTGAATACAATTACGCACAGTCTTATGTGCAGTTTCTTACTAAATAAAACAAACACATGAAAAAAGTATATACCATTTCCACTCTATTATTTGTTGCAACCTTATTTAATTGTGGAGGGAAAGAAGAAAAGAATAGTCAAAAGGATATATCACCTATACAAGTGCAAGTATATGAAGCGACTTCCAATAAAGGGAATCCTTTTTTGGCTGTAAGCGGAAAAATTCAAGCGGTCAATAGTGCTGATTTAAGTACCCGAATGATGGGGTACGTTAATGAGGTCTATGTCCATGTAGGTGATCAAGTTAAAAAGGGTCAATTGTTGGTTTCCATTAACAATTCAGATCTTCAAGCAAAGCGAGCTCAAGTTGATGCTAGTATTTTGGAAGCGAAAGCCGCTTATGAAAATGCTAAAAAAGATTATGAAAGATTTCAAACCTTATATAAGCAACAAAGTGCTTCTCAAAAGGAATTTGATGATATGACTGCGAGATACCAAATGGCAAATGCCAGAATGGAGGCAGCAAAACAAATGAAGAATGAAGTAAATGCGCAATTTGCATACGTGAATATCACCGCTCCTTTTGAAGGGGTAGTCACTCAAAAAACAGTAAAAAAAGGCGATATGGCCAATCCTGGAATGCCCTTGATAACCGTTGAGAATCCAAATAAATTTGAGGTGATAGCCATGGTTCCAGAAACTGAAATTTCCCAAATCACAAAGGATAGTTCAGTAGAGGTTCAAGTGAAATCACTTAATAAAACTTTAAAAGGAACCGTATCTCAAGTTAGTACGTCAGCAAAACATACCGGAGGACAATATTTGGTGACCATTCAAATGGAAGAGTCCAAAGATGTTATGTCGGGTATGTTTGTTACGGTTCAATTTCCTGTTGAGAAGAAACAGCAATCAGAAGTGGTATTGGTTCCTAAAAGTGCACTTGTAACCAAAGGGCAATTATCAGGGATTTATACAGTAAGTGAAAGCCAGACTGCTATACTAAGATGGGTTCGTTTGGGAAGAACTTATGGAGATATGGTTGAAGTGCTGTCGGGATTATCAATCGATGAGTCGTATATCACATCTTCAGAAGGAAAATTGTTTAATGGTGCCAAAGTATTGGTTCAATAATCAAGTGAAAAGATGAAAGAAGGATTAGCTGGTAAGATAGCCAAAGGCTTTATAAGTTCTAAACTTACAGTACTTCTCATGATTGTTTTCATGGTGATTGGTGTATATAGTTCGTTTTTGATTCCACGAGAAGAAGAACCTCAAATTGATGTGCCTATGGCAGATATTTTTGTAGGGTATGCTGGTGCCAGTCCAACGGAGGTAGAGTCTAGGGTGATTAAGCCTTTGGAGAAAATCATCTCCAATATAAAAGGTGTGGAATATGTGTATTCCACTTCTATGGAAGAACAAGGAATGGTCATCGTACAGTTTTATGTAGGTGAAGATATTGAGCGCTCTTTTGTAAAACTTTACAATGAAATAAATAAGCACATGGACCAAATGCCCAAGGGTGTCACGATGCCTTTGGTTAAAACACGAGCCATTGATGATGTGCCTATGCTGGCATTAACATTATGGAGTGATAATTATGATGATTTTCAATTGAAACAAATAGCTCAGGAGCTTAAGAGTGAGATTGAAAAAGTAGAAGATGTGGCAATAACCCATGATATTGGTGGTAGAAATAGAGAGTTGCGTGTGGTTTTGGATAAAGATCGTTTGGCGGCAGCTGGTTTGGATATGTTATCTGTTTCTCAAATGATTCAAGCTAATAACCAACAAATGGGAGCTGGGACTTTCGATAAAAATGACGAAGAGTTTTTTGTGACCACAGGCCAATTTTTAAAGTCGATAGAAGATGTAGAAAATTTGGTAGTTGGCGTACAGCAACAACAACCTATTTATTTAAAACAAGTAGCCCAAGTATTTGACGGACCTCAAATACCCGTGAATTATGTGAGTTTAGGGTTTGGGCAAGCAAGTGAAAAGCAGGATGTATTTCAGTCTGAATATCCAGCGGTGACCATTTCCATAGCCAAAAGAAAAGGTGCCGATGCCATGAAAATTGCAGATGTTATATTGGACAAGGTAGAGCACTTAAAGAAAAATCTGGTGCCTGATGATGTTCATGTTGAAATCACGAGAAATTATGGAGAAACTGCTTCTCAAAAAGTGTCAGAACTTTTAATGCACTTAATCGGGGCAATCATAGCAGTTACTTTAGTGGTTATGCTGGCTATGGGCTGGCGAGGTGGATTGGTTGTCTTTTTGTCGGTGCCCATAACGTTTGCATTGACATTGTTGAGTTATTATTTACTGGATTATACCTTAAATAGAATCACCCTGTTTGCCTTGGTCTTTGTAACGGGTATTGTGGTGGATGACTCCATTATCATTGCAGAGAATATGCATCGACATTTCAAGATGAAACGCCTCCCATTTAAGCAAGCAGCGCTTTATGCCATTAATGAAGTTGGGAACCCAACCATTTTGGCAACCTTTACAGTTATTGCTTCTGTGTTGCCAATGGCATTTGTATCTGGATTAATGGGGCCTTATATGAGTCCGATGCCAATAGGAGCTTCCATAGCCATGTTATTGTCATTGTTTGTAGCTTTAACCATTACCCCATATCTAGGTTATATTTTCTTAAGGGAAAAGGATAAAAAGGCTGAAGATGACCCAGAGAAGAAGGATGTTTCTGGAACCTTCATTTTTAGAATGTATGAGAAGTTTGAAAAACCACTGATTGAGAATAAAACCAAACGTTGGACCTTTTTAGGAATTACCATTTTCTTGCTTTTGGGTTCTGTGTCTTTGTTCTTTACCAAATCCGTGGCGGTAAAAATGCTTCCATTTGATAACAAAAATGAATTTCAGGTGGTCATTGATATGCCAGAAGGAACCACTTTAGAAAGAACTTCGGTGGTAGCAAGGGAAATTGGGCAATATTTAGCAACAAGACCTGAGGTGGTGAACTACCAAAGCTATGTTGGGGCTTCTGCTCCAATAACCTTTAACGGATTGGTAAGGCATTATGATTTACGCGGAGGTAGTAATATGGCAGACATTCAGGTAAACTTAACCGATAAGCATGACCGGGATGTTCAAAGTCATGACATTGCTAAATCTATGCGTCCTGATATTCAAAAGATAGCTAAGAAATATCAAGCTAATGTCAAGTTGGTTGAGGTTCCACCGGGACCACCAGTTTTATCTACCATTGTTGCTGAAATCTACGGTCCCGATTACGATCAACAAATGGAAGTGGCAAATCATGTTCAGGACATTCTTAAAAATACCAATGATGTGGTTGATATTGATTGGATGGTAGAAGACGACCAAGTGGAGTATCAATTTGTTGTGGATAGGGAAAAAGCCATGTTAAATGGTATCGCTCCCCAGCAAATTGTGTATACCATGAATATGGCATTGTCCAATAAGCCAGTTGCTGCTTTGTATGATAAGAATGCTGTTCATCAAGTAGGAATTGTACTTGCTTTAGACGAGAAGGAAAAGTCAACCCTTATGGATATTTCACAATTAAAAGTGGCATCCAATCAAGGAGGCATGGTCCCCATCGCAGACCTTGTCGATATTCAACAAGTAACTAAGGCCAAAAGTATTTATAGAAAAAATCAGAAAAGAGTTGTTTATGTGATGGCTGATATGGCTGGAAATCTTGAGAGTCCCGTATATGCCATTTTAGGAATGAGTGATAAACTTCAAAATATTCCTTTACCTGATGGGTATGCTATGGATGAGTTGTACATAAAGCAGCCTCGTTTTGAAGATGACTATACCGTTAAGTGGGATGGAGAGTGGCAAATTACCTTAGAAGTTTTTAGGGATTTAGGTATAGCATTCTTAGGTGTCATAATCATTATATACATATTGATTGTAGGATGGTTTCAAAACTTTAAAGCACCCGTTGTAATGATGGTTGCCATTCCATTGTCCCTAGTTGGAATTGTCTTGGGACATTGGATGATGGGGGCTTTCTTTACAGCTACTTCCTTTATTGGGATGATTGCTTTAGCTGGGATTATGGTTCGAAATTCGGTTTTGCTTATTGATTTTGTGAATTTGAGGTTGGCAGAGGGCATTCCTTTAAAACAAGCAGTTATTGAAGCTGGAGCAGTAAGAACCACACCTATTTTATTAACGGCCGGTACGGTTGTTATAGGGGCTTTTGTGATTTTATTTGATCCTATTTTTCAAGGGTTGGCTATTTCACTTATGGGAGGAACTATTGTTTCAACCATTCTGACCTTATTGGTAGTGCCTTTAGTTTACTACATGATTGAACGTAAAAATTATCAAGATTAAAAAAACAGGTATATGAAATTAGTCATAGTAACAGCAGTAGAAGTCTTTGAAAAGGATGTTTTGAGACTTTTTAAGAAAGCTGGAATAGAAAGTTTCAGCAGTTCTGAAATTGACGGTTATAAGAATGCGCCCACTTTGTTGGCAACTTCTAGTTGGTTTCCTAATGTAAAAGGAGGTAATGAATCAAGTATGTTCTTTTCATTTACAGATGAAGAGCACATTGATACTTTGTTTGGATTGATTTCAGATTTCAATAAAGATTTGGAAACCAATAATCCCATGAAAGCCATTGTAGTTCCAATTGAAAAACACATTTAAAATTAAATAAGATGATTAATAGGTATATAAGAGCAATTGCAGGAACGTTTGTAATAATTAGTGTGCTGCTAGGAATGTATGTAAACGAAAATTGGTTTTGGTTTACAATATTTGTTGGGGCCAATTTACTGCAATCTTCAATTACCAAATGGTGCTTAATGGAAGATATTTTAAAGAAAATAGGGATTAAGGATTAATCCATTTATAGCCCAACAAATTTTAGGTAATTAGATAACCCAGGCAGATTCATTGTCTGGGTTTTTTGGTTTTAAAATGATTCTAATTAATGGTTAAAAAATGAACGAAACATGACTATTGTCATAGTTATTCTTCAAGAGCTAGTTTACCTTTAACATGTTGAAAATGAAATTAAAAATGTTCGTATTATGGAACTAAAAAACAAAACCAAAACTCGAGTCTACACCTTTGGTGACAAAAAAGCCGATGGAGATAGTTCGATGAAGAACTTGTTAGGTGGTAAAGGAGCCAACCTAGCAGAAATGAGTGCTATAGGAATTCCGGTTCCTCCAGGATTTACCATTACTACAGAAGTATGTACTGAATATAATCAATTAGGAAAAGAAGCTGTTATTAGTCTTCTCAAGAAAGATGTAGAAACCGCAGTGAACAACGTTGAAAAAACAATGGGAACCAAATTTGGAGACTCCAAAAACCCGTTGTTGCTCTCTGTTCGTTCAGGGGCACGTGTTTCTATGCCTGGGATGATGGATACCGTTCTTAATCTTGGTTTGAATGATGACGTAGTGCAAGGACTGGCCAAAAAGACTAAGAATGATCGTTTTGCATGGGATTCTTACCGTCGTTTTGTTCAAATGTATGGTAGTGTGGTAATGGGAATGAAACCTATAAATAAGGATGATTTAGATCCTTTTGAAGAAATAATTGATAACCTTAAGGAGAAACGTGAAATAGAGTTGGATACCGAATTCACCGTTCAAGATCTTAAGGATTTGGTGTTTGATTTCAAAAAAGCCATCTATCGCCGTTTAGGAAAAGAATTCCCTTCAGACCCATGGGATCAGTTATGGCTGGCGGTCATGGCCGTATTTGATAGCTGGAATGGAAAACGTGCTGTATATTACAGAAATATGCATGGATATCCAGCAGATTGGGGAACAGCTGTAAACGTTCAGGCCATGGTATTTGGAAATATGGGTGATAATTCGGGTACCGGAGTGTGTTTCACTAGAGATGCAGGTTCTGGAGAGAACCTATTCAATGGCGAATATTTATTGAACGCTCAAGGTGAAGATGTTGTTGCTGGTGTTCGTACGCCCCAACAAATTACCAAAATCGGATCTCAAAGATGGGCAGAACTTGCTCAAGTTACTGAGAAAATAAGAAAATCCAAATTTGCTTCATTAGAAGAGTTGATGCCTGAGATTTTTAATGAATTAAATGGTTATCAAGAAACGCTTGAAAAGCATTATCGAGATATGCAGGATATGGAGTTTACCATTCAAGAAGGTAAATTATGGATTCTACAAACTAGAAATGGAAAACGTACTGGTGCAGCTATGGTAAAAATTGCTATAGACTTGCTTGAGCAAGGAGCAATTTCTGAGGAAGAAGCGCTTTTACGCATCGAACCAAATAAATTAGATGAATTACTACATCCTGTTTTTGATCCTAAGGCACTTAAATCTGCCCATGTGATTACCCAAGGTCTTCCTGCTTCTCCAGGAGCCGCTACAGGTCAATTGGTGTTCTTTGCTGAAGATGCCAATAAATTTAAAAATAGCATTTTAGCTCGTGTAGAAACCTCTCCTGAAGATTTGGAAGGAATGAATTTATCTAAAGGTATTTTAACTGCTAGAGGAGGAATGACTTCACATGCTGCTGTTGTAGCCAGAGGAATGGGTAAATGCTGTGTGGCTGGTGCTGGAGCGATTAAAATAAATTATAAATCTAAAACCATGAGAGTGGAAGGAAAAGAGTATCATGAAGGAGACTGGATTTCACTCAATGGTTCTACAGGAAATATTATTGATGGCAAAGTAGCTACAGTTGAGCCCGAATTAACGGGTGAGTTTGCAAAAATCATGGAGTTGTCAGATAAGTATAGCAGCATGAAAGTGCGTGCCAATGCGGATACGCCACAAGATGCAAAAATTGCTAGAAGTTTTGGAGCTTCAGGTGTTGGATTAACCCGTACTGAGCATATGTTTTTTGAAGTAGATCGTATTAAAGCTATGCGTGAAATGATTTTGGCAGATACCGTTAAGGGAAGAAAACAAGCCCTTGCCAAATTATTACCTATGCAACGTAGTGACTTTGAAGGATTGTTTGAAGCCATGGAAGGTCTGCCAGTAACTATTCGTTTATTGGATCCACCATTGCACGAATTCGTCCCTCACCAATTGGCAACGTTACGTGAGTTGGCAGAGGAGATGCATGTGTCTTTAGAATCTGTAAAATCTAAAGTAGCAGACTTGGAAGAATTTAACCCTATGTTGGGTCACCGTGGTTGCCGTTTAGGAAATACCTATCCAGAAATTACAGAAATGCAAACACGTGCCATTATTGAAGCAGCGTTGAATTTGAAACAACGAGGTATTGAGACAAAACCAGAAATCATGATTCCTTTGGTAGGTATTTATGAGGAGTTTGTGGCTCAGGAAACCATTGTTAGAGAAACTGCTGAAACCATTTTTGAGGAAAGAAAAGATCGCGTTGAATATTTCGTTGGAACCATGATGGAAGTTCCTCGCGCCACTTTGATGGCAGATCAAATAGCTAAAAGAGCAGACTTCTTCTCTTTCGGAACAAATGACTTAACCCAAATGACCTTTGGTTACTCAAGAGATGATTCTGGTAAGTTCTTACCTATTTACTTAGAAAAAGGTATCCTTAAGAACGATCCTTTTGAAGTGCTAGATCAAGCAGGTGTTGGGCAATTGGTTCAATTAGGTACAGGAAGAGGTAGAAGTGTCAATCCGATGCTAAAAGTAGGAATATGTGGAGAGCATGGTGGTGAACCTTCTTCAGTTGAGTTCTGCTATAATACTGGATTAGATTATGTAAGCTGTTCACCTTATAGAGTTCCCATAGCAAGAGTGGCTGCTGCACAAGCAGCTATTAAAAGTGTCCTAAATTAAAGGAAACTTGTTTGGTGAGAAAACCCGAAATCTAATAATTATTTCGGGTTTTTTTATTGGTTTAAATGCTGATAATTGTCATAGAAGATTTTAACATTTGGAGGTAACTTTGTAAATAATAAGGAATTATATGATATCAGATATTGAAATAGCCCAAAGTTGTGAGTTAAAGCCCATATCGGAAATTGCTGAAAAACTTAAAGTTCCAACAGATGAATTAGAGCTTTATGGAAAGTATAAAGCTAAACTTCCTCTTTCTTTAATCCAGGATGATGCCATTGAGAAAAGTCATTTGATTTTAGTGACTGCTATTACTCCTACTCCAGCTGGAGAGGGTAAAACGACTGTTTCAATTGGTTTGGCTGAAGGTTTAAGTGAAATAGGAAAGCAAGCTGTGGTAGTATTACGGGAACCATCGTTGGGTCCTGTTTTTGGAATTAAGGGCGGTGCTGCAGGCGGAGGTAATGCCCAAGTGGTTCCAATGGAAGATATCAATTTACATTTTACTGGAGATTTTAATGCGGTAGAAAAGGCAAATAACTTATTGGCTGCCTTAATCGATAATGAAATCCATTTTAATGGCAATGATCTAAACATAGATTCTAGAACCGTGACCTGGAAGCGGGTCATGGATATAAATGATCGGGCACTACGTCAGGTCATTACTGGGTTGGGAGGAAAAATAAATGGTGTTCCTCGCGAAACAGGGTTTGATATTACTCCGGCATCAGAAGTGATGGCTATTTTATGTATGGCTAAGGATTTTGAAGATCTTAAGACAAGGTTGGGAAATATATTGGTTGGTTTTACACATGATCGACTACCGGTATTTGCTAGGGATTTGAAAGGGGAGGATGCCATGGCGATCTTATTGAAGGATGCTATGAAGCCCAATTTGGTTCAGACTCTTAATGGGACTCCAGCTATTATCCATGGTGGTCCTTTTGCTAATATTGCTCAAGGAACAAATACCTTAGTGGCAACAAAAATGGGGTTGAGTCTTGCCAATTTTGTTGTAACCGAAGCTGGATTTGGAGCTGATTTGGGTGCTGAAAAGTTTTTGAATATTAAATCGGTTGCTGGAGGGCTAAAGCCTGAGATTGTAGTTGTGGTTGCCACCATTAGAGCCCTTAAGCATCATGGAGGGGTAGGAAAAGAGCAATATAATATTCCAGATGTTGATGCTGTAACTAAAGGGTTTTCAAATTTGCAGAAGCATTTGGAGAACATTCAAAAGTTTAATTTAATTCCCATAGTAGCAATCAATAAGTTTGAATCTGACAGTGATGAAGAAATTGCTCAAGTAATAGCCTTGTGTAACGAACTAAGGGTTCAAGCAGTGGTATCAAATAGCCATAGATTAGGAGGAAAAGGAAATATGGAGCTTGCACAAATGGTAATGGATAGTCTTGATGAGCCAACAAATTTTAGGCCCTTATATGCTTCAACACAAAGTATTCAAGATAAAATAGATGTCGTTGCAAAGGAAATTTATGGAGCTAGCCGAATTGAATATGATAAAAGAGCTTTAAATAAATTGAAAACCATAAAGAACTTGAATATGGAACATTTGGCGGTATGTATTGCCAAAACCCAGATGTCATTTTCTCAAGATCCTAAAAAAATAGGAAGACCCACCGACTTTACGATTGTAATTAGAGATATAGAAATTGCCTCAGGAGCAGGTTTTGTAATTCCCATAGTTGGAGACATGATGCGAATGCCAGGGCTTCCTAAACATCCTGCTTCAGAAAATATGCAGATTGATGCTTTTGGTAAAATTAAAGGGCTTTCATAAACTTCCCTAAGTTGATTAATAGCAAACAATTGGTCCTTTAATGAATAAGCCCCACCTTTAATAGTGGGGCTTAACTTTTAATTCTGGAATAAATAGTTAATTAAGCCACTTTAAGAAATAATCCATCATTTCTTCTTTTAGCTCATAGTGTAGCTTTAAATAGGTTTTAATATCGTCGCGTAATGGTCGTTGTTCATAAAGCAACCTACCGTCTATCGCTTCGGTCATGTCTGCTATTTCCAAGTTGTGCATTTTTTGCTTGCACCGGTGAATTAATTTTGAAATAGCATCCTTTTCTAGGGCAATGCGATTTTCAAACATCTCAAGAGGTTTAAAAACTTCAGAAGTATATTCTCGAGAAGCTATTTCCTCTAATTTGGTTTTAAACGTTTCCATCTCATTGAAATGAAAACGTAGTTCTCTAATCCAGGTTTCTAGATTAAATTTTAGGTCACTTAAATAAGATATTTTGGTTTCCATAAACTATCTGTTTTTATGTGTGTTAATGTTCTACTAATTCTCCAGAGACCAATTCGCTTTGCACATAGGCGGGAACAGGCTCATAGGACCTAAATTTTGATGTAAAGGTTGCTTTTCCCTGTGTTAAGGAACGCAATTCTGTGGAGAAGCCAAATAATTCTGCTTCAGGCATGGAGCATTTTAAAGTTTGATATTTATGTGTGCTTTCAATACTTTGTATAACAGCTCTTCTGGCTTGTAGTTCAGTCATTACTCCACCAACATTATCTTCTGGAACTAGAACCGTAAGTGATAAAAGAGGCTCTAGTAATTTGGGTTTTGAGTTTAGGAAAGCTTCCTTAAAGGCATGGGCTCCTGCAATTTTAAATGAAATGTCATTGCTGTCTACCTGGTGCATTTTTCCATCGTAAACCATAACCCTAATATCGCGAACCTTGGAGCCTGTTAACGGGCCATTTTCCATAACTTCCATAATACCTTTCTGAATGGAAGGTAAAAATCGAGCATCAATAACACCTCCTACGATACAGTTGTAGAAGATTAATTTTCCTCCCCAAGAAAGGGAGACTTCTTCTTTCCCTCTAATACTGACTCCTGTAGGTTCATCCATACCTTCTTCAAAAGGTTCGATTCTCAAATGAACCTCTCCAAACTGACCTGCACCTCCAGATTGTTTTTTGTGTCTGTAAACAGCTTTAGCACTGCCTTCAATGGTTTCCCGATAATTAATTTTCGGTTTTTTGAATATGGCTTCAATATCGTGGTGATTTTGAAGCTCCCATTTAATGGTTGCTAAATGCAGTTCTCCTTGACAGGCTAGTATGTGTTGGTTTGTTTCAGGAGAATATCTCAAAACCATGGTAGGATCTTGACTATGTATTTTTTTAAGGGCCTCAAAAAGTTTTTCCTCATGGTTTTTATTTTCGGCTGCCACTGATTTGTAAATTCTAGGCTCTGGGAAATCAATGGGCGACAAGGTGATAATTTCGTCTCCGGTGTAAAGGGTGTCATTCACTTCTGCATCCTTATGCTTAATAGTGGCGCCAATATCACCAGTTGATAATTTATCTACCGCATGTCGTTTTTTGCCATCCATAATATACAATTGGTTGATAACTTCCATTTCGCCTGTTCTGGCATTGGTTAACTTATCTCCAACCTTAATCTCACCCGATTTTACTTTGAAATAACTGACTTTGCCAATATTCGGCAGGTAAAGTGTTTTGAAAACAAACAAAGTGGTTGGATCTTCTTTAATGGGTTTAATTTGATGGCCTTCTAAGCTTATTTCAGGAAGCATATCGGTAGCCGCTGGCGCTACATTGTCAATAAATCCCATTAATCTTCCAGACCCCATATCATTGATAGCAGACACACAAAATACTGGGAATAAATCGTGCTGAAGCATTCCAGCCTTTATCCCTTGACGCATTTCGTCTTCGTTTAAGCTGCCTTTTTCAAAATAGAGTTCCATTAAGCTTTCATCGTTTTCAGCCGCTTTTTCGACCAATTCATTATGTAATTGGTTGGCTTTTTCGAACTCGCTATCTGGAATTGGGAGTTTTTCAGGTTTTCCTCCATTTGGCCCAAATTTGTAAAGACGCATTTTGAGAATATCAATAATACCTTGGGCTCCATCAATTTTTATTGGATACTGTATTTTAACCGCTTTGTTTCCTACCAGTTCTTGAAGACTTATAAAAGCATCTTCAAAATGAACCGATGGATGATCGATTTGATTCATCACAAACACAGTTGGCTTGTGGTATTGATCAATGTAATTCCATATGATTTCTGTCCCTATTTCAATGCCTTGTTTGGCATCAATAATTGTTAATATGGTATCAGAAACACGAATGGATGAAATTATCTCGCCAATAAAATCATCCAATCCAGGAGTGTCAATGATATTGATCTTGTAGTTTCGCCACTCCGTATGTAATGGAGTGGCAAACACTGAGGCTCCACGCTCGTGTTCAATATCGTGAAAGTCTGATACTGTATTGTTGTTTTCTACAGTACCTCTTCTGTTAATTAGGCCGGCTTCAAAAAGCATGGTTTCAGCGAGGGTTGTTTTGCCGCTATGATGGGCTCCAACAAACACCACATTTTTGATGTGCTTATCGTCAAATACTTCCATATTTTTGGTGTTTAAATGTTACTTAAAGATACACTAACAACTCAAGTTAAAATATGATATTTGTTAGTTCTAGGTATTTTATACCTTAAGGATCAGTAGGTTTTGTTGGCCAAATATGAAGACTATATCTTAATGAAAGGGTATTAAAGATAAGCATAAAAACCGGTTTAAATGGTACATTTTCGCTATTTTCGAAGTCCAATTAATTGCATGATGAGACAAAAATTTTATTGGATATTTTTATGGCTTATTTGTTTGGTATTTTCTTGTTCTCAAGAACCTGTACTGGAAGGGGAAATAGAAAATGTGCAAAATAAGGACTATACCTTATATGTGTTGAAACCAAACAATTTGAAAGAATTATTTACGCCTTATTTGGGAGAGGTTTTTGGCTCTACCATTGTAGGAGTAGATGGACATTTTTCAATTGATCTGCTGCCGTTAAAACTTAATAATGAGTTGGTGGTATTGGTATTGCAGCCTTCCGATGAACCTGTTGGGAAGTTAGAATTGAATCAAGTTGATTCATCCAATTTTATGCCTATAACTTTGTCTTCAGATAAATCTATCTCCATTAAATCAAGTGTTACCTCGTTTCAAAAGGACTTTAGTATTCTTGATCCTTCAGCTACTAACAAGGATTTAATAGTGCTTGTGGGAATTAATCAGGAAAGTTATGCCACTTATTTAAAGGGTGGAAAATGGGATTTGGAAGAAGGGTCCAATCTGTTGGAAAAGGAAGCGGCAATTTTACATTATCAAAAGGAATTAATGAATTTTGCCGATTCTACTTCAAGCGTTGTTTCTGCTTTATCGGCTATTAGGTTGGTGAGTCCAAACCAGGATTATGAAAGAATTCCCGAGTTTTTGGTAAGACAATGTAATCGATGGGAAGGTGCTAGTTCCAATGATTCTCTATGGATAAGGGATTTATGTGAAATGGCAGAAGCTCATAATTTACCCGTATTGAAAGGAGATGTATTTCCAGATTCACAATGGCCAATGATTTCGGGTGATACCATATCAATCAAAAGTCATTTTGGTTCTAAACTAACCATCGTTGATCTATGGGCGTCTTGGTGTGCTCCATGCAGAAAAGAGAATAGAATGGTCTTACGTCCCTTGTATGAAACCTATAAGAAGCAGGGATTGGAAATTTTGGCATATGGTTTAGAAAGTGATAGGAAAGGTTGGGAAATAGCTATTGATAAAGATGGCGCCGAAAAATGGCTTCATGGCTCTCATTTGAAAGGGGACGATAATGCTTTCATGAAAGAGATTAGAGTTCAAACGATTCCAGCAAATTTTATATTAGACTCTCAAGGAGTGGTTTTAGAGAAAAATTTACATGGAGAGGAATTGTCTGGGTTTGTAAAAACCTATTTAGAGACAAAATAACACTTTAAGAGTAAGATGTACTTAATTTAGTGTGCTTTTTAACCTTGCTTCTTCTTAATAGGATGATACCAAGAGCAATAAAGATTCCGCATCCCGCCATGGCCGCTCCTACCCAATCGGCAGCGGTATAACCGTAACCCATAGCAATGGGTAAGCCAGCAAAATAAGCTCCAGAAGCGTTTCCAATATTGAAGGCACTTTGATTAAGAGATGATCCTAGAGTTTCTGATCCTTTTGAAGCGTTAATTATGGTCATCTGTATTGGGGTAGAGATACAGAAGGAGACCACTCCAATTAAAAAGGTCATCACTAATACTAATACTTTATTAGTCGCTACAAAAGTGTTTAAAGAGAGAAGAATCACCATAAAAATGAGGGTTACAATAACGGCGTATATAGGTGATACTTTTTCAGTCAGTTTAGCGCCTATAAAATTACCTATAACCATACCAAGACCGGCAAGAATCATGGCATAGGAGACTACTTGCTCAGGGTGTCCAGCCACTTCTGTAATGAGAGGGGCGATATAGCTATACCATGCGAAAAAACCTCCGGTGCCAATAGTTGTGAGTATGATAATCATCCATAATTCCAGTTTTTTAAATATTCGTAGTTCACGAACAAAACTGCTTTCTGAGGTTTGTTTTATAAGGGGCATCCAAAATTTAATGCTCAAAACAGTTAGAATACCAACAATACCAACCATCAAAAATGAAATACTCCAATTAAGGTGCTTGCCCAAATAGGTTCCTAAAGGAACGCCTAAAAGATTGGCTACTGTAAGACCGCTAAACATAATGGCGATACCTTGGGCCTGTTTGCCTTCTTTAGATAGTTTTCCTGCTACAACAGCACCAATTCCAAAAAAAGCACCATGAGGTAACCCTGATAAAAACCTTAAGACCAAGAATGAAGTATAACCAGTAGCAAAAGCCGAAAGGGTATTAAAAATAGTAAACCAAACCATTAAGCCAAACAAAACCTTTTGTGGTTGCCATTTGCTGCAAAGCCCCGTTAAGGTAGGAGCTCCTACAACAACGCCTAAGGCATATGCTGAAATGAAATGTCCTGCAATGGGGATGCTTATTCCAAAGGCATTTGCTACATCGGGTAAAATGCCCATAATTACAAATTCGGTAAGGCCTATGCCAAAACCTCCTATTGCAAGGGAAAGTAACGCTTTATTCATGGTTATTGTTTGATGGTTTTGATTTTTTAAAGGTGTTGAAATAACACTTTTAAAAGGCCAAAGGTAGAGGATAATAATGGCAAGCCTCAGGTGGTAAATGGTAAAAAAAAGTTAATTGGAGAATCTGAAAATAATCTAGGTGCTATTTCTTTTTTGCATAGCATTTAGACATTCTTTTTGCCAAATTGATAGCTAGATGTTTTAATTGGTAAATTGGGATTCAAGGTTCTTCTTTCAGTTTTTTGACAGAAAAGTTGTATTTATTTGGTTTTTAGATGGTTACTTGGTTTTATTTCTTTGAAATTATGAAATGTTTTTGTACATTTCCAATTCTTCACACAAGAACTAATTAGCGTAGCGCTCCAAATGGTAGCATGATATTAACTTGAAAGTGGTTTTTGATTATTGATTTCAAGCAAAAAAGAGGTCTAATACATTTTGTTGTTAGGCCAACCAACCATAACCAAAACCGATGATGATGAAACTAACAACCACTCCTTTGGGCATCTGCCTGTTATTCGCTTTTATTGGCTATCAGGGGTATAGTCAAACAGGTGTTTATGAATTGAAACATTTAAAAGGATTGAATCCAAATCATGCTGAATCCGTGCTAAAGCATTTGGGATATCAATTTTCTAATAATGTACAACTGAGTAATGAGAAACGTATTTCATACTGGAATAGTAGTGAAAATGCTTGTGTGACGGCTAATATAAAACGGGAAAAAATAACGTCCGTAATTAATGTTCCTGATGAAGATTGTCATAAAAGCTTGAAGACTTATAAGTTTGAGGCGTCCAATAGACTATTCAATCAAAGGGTCATGAACACGCTAAGTTTTATAGAAAACAGTTGGTGTCTATTATTTGTGACTAGGTGAATGTAACTAAGAGCTCATTTAATAAACAAAAAAACCCGAACAATTGTTCGGGTTTTTAATGTGGTGCCTCCAGGAATCGAACCAGGGACACAAGGATTTTCAGTCCTTTGCTCTACCAACTGAGCTAAGGCACCAGTCGCATAATTGCGGATGCAAATATAAGGGCATTTTTAATATTCACAAAAATAAAAATATAAAAATTGTCTTTTGTACCTTTGCGACTTAAAATTCAGACATGAATTTAGTTGTAGATGTAGGTAACACATTGATTAAAATGGCTGTCTTTCAGGAGGGTGGCTTAATGAGTAAGGTTTCTGCTCCTGTTCAGGAATTTCAGCAACTTTTTTTTGATTTATTGTCTAAATACTCCATAAAGCATTGTTTGATATCTTCTGTAGGGAGGTTAAATGAAGAAAATAGAGATTTATTAAACGAGCATTTAAATTGTCTTTTTCTAGATCATACAACCTTAGTTCCTTTTAAGAATAGGTATGCTACGCCCCAAACTCTAGGGGTAGATAGAATAGCCTTGGTAAGTGCATCAGTTGCCCAATTTCCAGACTCTAATGTTTTGATTATTGATGCAGGTACTTGCATTACTTATGACTTCATTAATGAAAACAATGAATATCTTGGTGGTGCCATCTCTCCAGGGCTTCAAATGAGGTACAAATCCATGCACAATCAAACAGCAAGCCTTCCGTTACTTGAAATGGAAGAACCTCAAAGTTTTTTTGGGGATTCAACAAATAGTTCAATGCATGTGGGTGTTGTGTTGGGAATTGTAAATGAAATTGATGGTTTTGTTAAAGAATATCAAACCAATTACAAAGATTTAACAGTTATTTTAACAGGCGGAGACAGTAAAATTTTGTGTAAGCGATTAAAAAGTGGCATATTTGCCAACTCTAATTTCCTCTTAGAAGGACTTAATAATATATTGGAATATAATACAAGCGAATGATTAAAAGGTTTTTACTGGTATTTGCTATCGTTTTTGGGCTGAAAGGATATGCGCAACTTGATGTTGAAAATGCGTCACCTTATTCCTACTATGGAATAGGAAGCTTGAAGTTCAAAGGAACAGTGGAAAATAGAAGTATGGGAGGGTTGAGTATTTACAACGATAGTATTCATGTCAACCTGAGAAATCCAGCTTCTTACGCTAGTAGTAATCTTAGATATTACAATAATGAAGGGAGACCTGTGAAATTTGCCATTGGAGGTACTCATACATCTACCAATTTAAAAACCAATAGCAACGAAAACAGGATTAATTCAACTTCTTTTGATTATATGGCTTTATCCTTGCCAATGGGTCGTTTTGGCGTAGGATTGGGGATTATGCCCTACACAACCGTAAATTATAAATTACAGAGTCTAACTGATTTTAATGCACTTTCTACACGGTTTTCTGGAAAAGGTGGTGTGAACAAAGTATTTCTTTCAGTTGGATATCGGGTGATGGATGGATTAAGTATTGGGGTTGATGCCAATTATAATTTCGGTAAATTGGAGAACTCCTTCATTAGGTATCTATATGATGATGAGCAAAACATCATCCAGTATCAAACAAGAGAACAAAACAAATCACAGTTAAGTGGTTTTGGGGTAAATTTAGGGGTTACTTACCAAAAAATGATCTCTACTAAACTGGAATTGCAGGCTGGATTAACATACAAGCCTAAAACGAATATTAACTCAGACAACGAACGCATTTTCGAGACTATTACCATAAGTTCTGGATCAGGAGAAGAAACGCCTATAAATTCCATTACCGCAGATTTAGATGCAAATGGGTTGGCTAATACAAAATTGAGTTTGCCTTCCAAATTTTCTTTTGGAGCTGGTATAGGAGAGCCCAGAAAATGGTTTGCTGGAGCTGAATTGACCTTTCAAAATTATAGCGTGTTTAAAAATGAATTATACGAAGCAAGTAATTCAGCTGGTAATTTGAGTTATGAAGATGCCATAGGTTTATCAGTTGGAGGTTTTTATATTCCAGAGTACAATTCGTTTTCAAGTTACTTAAAAAGAATGGTTTATAGAACTGGATTCAGGTTTGAAAATACAGGATTAAACATCAATGACACGTCTATAAATGAGTTTGGCATGTCTTTTGGAGTAGGAATACCGATGGGGAATTTCTTTTCTAATGCCAACGTTGGATTTGAATTCGGTAGAAGAGGAACCCTTGATAGAAATTTAATACAAGAAAACTTTATTAATTTCCAGATAAGTCTATCGCTAAATGATAGATGGTTTGAAAAAAGAAAATATAATTAAGCATAATTTGAAATGACCATGAAAACTAGAATTACATTATTAATAGCTGTGCTTTTTGTAAGTTTTGGGACGTTTGCCCAAGATCAGGATTTGCAAGCTCTATCATTGATGACCGAGGCGGTTAAGGCCAAGAAGTTTGATGAAGCTTACAAACCTTTTATGGAATTAAGACAAAGAAACCCTAAATATCACTTAGGTATTTATACCAATGGTGAAAAAATTCTTGAGCACAAAATCGAGAAATCTACTGGTGCTGAGCAAGTGGCATTCATTAATGACCTTGTAAAAATGTACGGTGAGAGAGAAGATAATTTTGCAAGCAAAACGCCAAAAGGAGAGTTTGGAGCTAAATCTTGTCAGCTAAAATATGACTACAAAGAGGCTTTAGGTCTATCTACAGAGGAGCTTTACAAGTGTTTTGATGAAGCTTATAAGGCAGACCCAGATACATTCACTAACCCTAAGGCGCTTTATACTTATTTCTCATTGATGGTAGATTTGTTTGATGATGGTAAGAAAGAGGCTCAAGAGTTGTTTACTAAGTATGATGATGTGGTTGCCAAAATAGAGCAGGAGGTTCAGAACTATTCAGAGAAATTGAATCCTTATGTTGAAAAGGAAGAAGCTGGTACAGCTTTAACTAGCAAGGAAGAAAGATATAAGAGATCTTATGAAAGTTATTTGAAAGCTTATGACCAAGTAGCTGCTGGGGTTGATCAAAAATTAGGTACTAGAGCTAATTGTGAA
Organism: Mangrovimonas sp. ST2L15; assembly: GCF_001280515.1. Lineage (GTDB taxonomy): Bacteria > Bacteroidota > Bacteroidia > Flavobacteriales > Flavobacteriaceae > Mangrovimonas > Mangrovimonas futianensis. The sequence goes on from NZ_LBIQ01000030.1 coordinate 1,093,815, forward strand.
ACACTGATTCCTCTTTATGAAAAATCTTTTGAAGAAAACAAGAACAATGCTGATTGGTTAAAAGGAGCAGTAAACAGAATGTTTAACAAAGAATGTACAGATGATCCTTTGTATATCAAATTGGTAAAAGCCTATGATAATGCGGCGCCTTCTGCAGATACTAAATACTTCGTTGCAGGATTGTTGTTGAAGGATGGTAAAACTAATGAAGCTTTAAATTACTTTAAGGAGTCTTTGGAATTAGAGAAAGATGCCTATAAGAAAGGTACTAAAAGTTATAAGATTGGGTTAATCTTGAAGAAAAAAGGTCAATTTGGACAGGCTAGAAACTATTTTAGAGAAGCGATTAAGTTGAATCCATCTAATGGTAGACCATATTTGGCTATAGCTCAAATGTATGCTTCTAGTGCCAATGATTGTGGAGATTCAAACTTCAACAAAAGAGCTGTATTCTGGTTGGCCGCTGCCGAAGCAGAGAAAGCAGGTAAGGTGGATCCTACAATTCAGAAAGATGCTAACTCCTTTGCGGCAAACTATAGAGCAAAGGCCCCTTCAAAAGGAGATATTTTTAACGAAGGTAATGCCGGCACAACTATAAACATTGGTTGTTGGATTGGTGGAAGCGTTAAGGTTCCTAGCCTATAATGAAAAGAATAAAAACATATAATTTTCTAAACATAGTCATGGCTTTTGCCATGACTATGTTTTTTTCATGCAACCGAAGTTTGGAGGATGTAAAGAAACTTGGGGTTTCTGAAAATGAACCCATAGGGGTTGCTGAAAATATCAATTTAAAATACACCGATTCGGGTAGAGTGACGGCCAACTTAAAGAGTCCTAAAATGCTGGATTATTCCAATAGATCGTTTTCTTACATGGAATTCCCAGAAACCGTTGATTTGGATCTTTTTGATGAAAAGAATCAAAAGAGCAACATCAAAGCAGATTATGGTATTTATTACCAAAGTACAGGCCTGATTGATCTTCGCGGGCATGTAGTTATTTCAACCGCTAGTAATGACACATTATTTGCAGAACAACTCTATTATGACGATGAGAGGGAGTGGTTATTTACTAATAAACCTGTGACCTTTAGACAAGGACAAAGTATCATTAATGGGAAGGGTTTTGATTCTGACTCTAAGTTTAAAAAGGCTTTAGTGTTAGAGATTGATGGAATTTTACCTGTAGAAGATTAATCACCTCCATTACTTTTTTTAATTATCTTTACTTTATAGAATTATTGACCATGAAATTTTTCAAGTTTTTCCAATACGCCTATTTATTATTCGCTATTATTTTTATTTATGATGTGATTAAAACGTATATGGAATCTAATACTATTAATTATATTTCCTTGTTTTTAGCTGTGCTCGCTTTGTTTATGTTCTTTTTTAGACGCAGGTATTTTAAGAAATTTGATAATAAAGACAATCCTAAATGAGTTCTGAGATAATTATTATTGTTATCTCTTTATTGCTTTCAGCTTTTTTCTCAGGCATGGAAATTGCTTACGTTTCCGCAAATAAAATTCACATTGAAATAGAGAAAAAACAGGAAGGTCTATTGGCCAAACTGCTAACCAAATTAACAGCAAAGCCTTCCAAATTTATTGCAACCATGTTGATAGGTAATAATATTGCCTTGGTTGTCTATGGGTTTTTTATGGGTGATTTATTGGTACGGTGGTTTCAAAGTATGTTGCCGGCTTCTGATGTGGTTACTTATTTATTAACGGATTTAAGTTTGTTGACTCAAACCATCATTTCTACCTTAGTTATTTTAATAACAGCAGAGTTTCTTCCAAAAGTATTTTTTCAAGTTTATGCCAATACCCTGTTGAAAGTTTTTGCTTTTCCAGCCTATGTTTTTTATTGGTTGTTTACCTTCATTTCAACCTTTGTTATTTGGATCTCTGATGTCATTTTAAAGAAATTTTTTAAAACGGAAGGGGATCAGGTTCAATTGGCTTTTACTAAGGTAGAACTAGGGAATTATATTAGTGAACAAATGGAGAATGTTGAGGAGCATGATGAGGTAGATTCTGAAATTCAAATTTTTCAAAATGCTCTGGAGTTTTCAGAAGTAAAAGCTAGAGAGGTCATGGTTCCCAGAACTGAAATTACAGCTGTTGAACTGCATGAATCTCCTAAAAATTTGACCCAACTTTTTGTAGACACGGGGTATTCCAAAATCTTGGTTTTTAAAAATTCAATCGATGATATTTTGGGATATGTCCATTCCTTTGAATTGTTCAAAAAACCTAAAACTATTCAGTCTATATTAATGCCTGTTGAGTTTGTACCAGAAACGATGTTAATCAAAGACATCTTGAATGTCTTAATCAAGAAGCGTAAAAGTATGGCCGTAGTATTAGACGAGTATGGTGGAACATCGGGAATAATGACAGTTGAAGATATTGTTGAGGAATTATTTGGGGAAATCGAAGATGAGCATGACACAGTGGAGCTAATTGAGGAAATTGTAGAGGAAGATATATATCGATTTTCAGCCAGGTTGGAGGTCGATTACTTAAATGAATCCTATAAGCTTAACTTGCCTGAGGAAGAAAATTATGAAACGCTCGGGGGGCTTATCGTGGCGCATACTGAGGAAATCCCACAAAAGGATGAAATTGTTCAAATAAATCACTTTCTATTCACTATCCTAGAAGTTTCAAACACTAAGATTGACTTGGTGGAACTCAAAATTGTAGAGACCGACTAGTTAAAAAAAACTTTCTTTATTATTGACACTTAGTCCTTTTATTATTTAATATAAAATGGTATTTTCGCGCACAATAATTTTAAATCAACTTAGAAAAGAAGATGGCAGTTTTAAATAAAATTAGAAAACAAGGACTTTTCTTGATCATCATCATCGCATTAGCATTATTCTCTTTTGTGATTGGTGATTTGTTTAGAAGTGGTAGCTCCCTATGGAATAGAAATCAGGATGTTGTTGCTACAATCAATGGAAAAGAAATCAACCGTGTAGATTTCATGCAAAAAGTGGAAGCTGCCCAAAGACAGCTAGGACCAAACGGTACTACCACACAAGCTATGAACCGCGTTTTTGATCAAGAGGTAAGACAGGCAGTTCTTGAAACCCAGTTTGAAGAGCTAGGATTTACTGTGGAGAAAGATCAAATGCGTGACATTTTAAAGTCCAACTTGGCTAATAATCCAAACTTTCAAAATGAAGCTGGTTTATTTGATGAAAATAAGTTGAACGAGTATATAGCTAACTTAAAAGAGACTTCTGCTGCTGCTTACCAACAATGGGTAGACTATGAAAATAGTATGGCAACAAGTGCTCTTCAACAAGATTACTTCAATATGGTAAAAGCTGGAATGAGCGGAACCCTTGCTGAAGGAAAATTGGAGCATTTAATGGAAGGTGAAAAAGTAGATTTGAAATTTGTTCAAATTCCATACACTTCTATAGCAGATAGTACAATTACCGTTTCTAATTCTGAAATTTCAGATTATATCAAAAAGCATAAAAAGCAATACGAAGTAGATGCCACTCGTGATATTCGTTATGTAGAGTTTAGAGAAACTCCAACCGCTGCTGATGAAGAAGCTATCAAAGGTGACTTAAAAGCTATGTTGAATGACAAAGTGGAGTACAGTGAGGTAACTAAAACGACAGATACGATAAGAGGTTTCTTACATGCTGCCAATATTGAAGCATTTGTAAACTCAAATTCAGATTTGAAATACAATGATCAATTCGTATTTAGAAATAGTATGTTAGAAAGTACAGCTGACAGTTTATTTAAATTAAATGTTGGTGAAGTTTACGGTCCTTACAAGGATGGAAACTATTACAAGCTTTCTAAAATTGTAGCTGAGAAGAACCTTCCAGATTCTGCTCAAGCAAGACACATTTTGATTCCATTTGTAGGTGCAGCAAGCACGCAACCAGATGTTACGCAAACAGAAGAAGAAGCTAAGGCTACTGCAGATAGTTTGTTAACAGTATTAAAAGGAGATCGTTCTAAGTTTGAAACCTTTGTAACTGAATTTTCTTCAGATCAAGGAAGTGTTGCTAATGGAGGTCGTTATGAGTACTTCCCTTACAACAGAATGGTTCCTGAATTCCGTGATTTTGTTTTTGAAAACGAAACTGGATCTATGGGAGTTGTTAAGTCAGCTTATGGTTTCCACTTAATTGAAGTAGAAGGCCATAAAAATGTTCAAAGAGTTGTTAAAGTGGCTACTATAGCTAGAGAGATTGAAGCATCAGAAGAAACTATTGATCAAGTTTTTAGAAACGCTTCCAATTTTGAAATAGCTCTTGAAAAAGGTGAGTTTACTCAAGTGGCTAAGGAAAGCGATTATGCTGTTAAGCCAGTTAATGGTATCAAGATTTTAGATGAAAACATTCCTGGTTTAGGAAGCCAAAGAGCTATTGTTCGTTGGGCATTTGAAGAAACTACTGAAGTTGGAAAGTCTAAGAGATTTAGTATCCCTAACGGATTTGCCATTGTGCAGTTAACTGCAAAGCATGCTGAAGGGTTAATGAATGTAGAGCAAGCATCTGTTACTGCATTACCGGCAATTAGAAAAGAGAAGAAAGCAAAACAAATCAAGGAAAGAATTTCTGCTTCTACACTTCAAGATGTAGCTTCTGCAGAGAACACTTCTGTTCGTTCAGCTATGGCAGTGAGTATGAGTAATCCTACTATCACTGGTGCTGGTAGAGAGCCTTTGGTTGTTGGTACAGCTTTTGGATTGAACGAAGGTGAAACTTCTGGTTTAATTGAAGGAGAAAAGGGTGTTTTCATGGTGGAAGTAACCAAGAAAACTCCAGCAGTCGAATTAGAGAACTACCAAAGCTATGCTAATAGAGTTGGAGCTTCTAAAGTAAATACTGTAAACTCTAAATTGTATGAAGCATTAAAGGAAGTTTCAACGATTGAGGATAACAGAGCTGAAACTGTACAATAGTTTTAGTCCAAACATAAAATCAAAAACCTCGCTAAGTGCGAGGTTTTTTTATGCTATAAAATCATGTCCTTAAATGGGATGATAATTTCAAATCCCTTTTGCTTAAAGTAAGTTGTTGGATTTTTTGGACTTGCTACCAGAATAAAATCGCCCCCCCAAGCACCTAAGCTTTTAATTGAGCCTTCAAAATCTGGAAAGGATTTCATCTTTATGGTAGGCATTTGAATGACTTTAGAAATGAGATTCTCATGAGCGTTCATCAGATGGCTAAAGGATTCTAAATCTTGAGATGAAACCATTTGTTGTGTGATTTCATTGATTTCTGAAATGGTCTGTTGGGTGTTCTCCTTGCTTTGATGGTATTTTTTGATGCCCTCTCTGCTATTTTGTTTTTGGTTTAAAAAAACAAAATAAAGATGCTCTTTAAACGAAGGGTTAAATGACACCGGTTCAAAAGAGGGTTGTTCATCCTTTATTTGATATAGTATAGGTGAATTGATTTGCGCACATGCAATATCATAACCGCTACCTCCAAATGTAGAATTCAATAGCTTAAATGGGTTTATTTCTGCCCATTGAGCTATGTTATTGATTAAAGTCGAAGATGTTCCTAAACCCCAATTACGAGGAAAGTCTAGCTTGGTTTCTATCAAGGCTCCTTGACTAAGAAAATCCGGATTCAAGGTTCTTGTAGCTTTTAAAATTTGAATCAACCGTTCTTCTAGGGGTGAGCTTTCATCTGCTTTTAAATGAAGAGGCAGTTGAACTTCCAGCCAGCATAAATTGTTTTCATCAAAACTTCGCCAAGTAATAAAATTTCTGTCTAAAGGACTTACGGTAAGGGATTGACCATATTTTGTGGGAATGGCTAAAGATAAAGCACCATCCAATACTACATATTCTCCCGACAGGAGTAATTTCCCGTTACTATAGAATTCTTGCTTCAAGACCTCAGTTTTTCAATAGCTTCTACTACGGCACTATGTGTTACTACCTGATCTTTAAATTGCTCCAAAAGTTTTGTTTTTTCTTCTTCAGTAGCTTGAAACTGATTTAAGATATTCTTGAGGTGCATCTTCATGTGGCCCTTCTGTATCCCAGTAGTTGTCAAGGACCTTAAAGCTGCAAAATTTTGAGCCAAACCGGCAACTGCTACAATTTTCATTAAATCTTGGGCTGTAGGTTTGTGGAGCAATTCCAAGGACAACTTAACCAATGGATGTAAACTTGTGAGTCCGCCAACTGTTCCAAGAGCCAAAGGAATTTCAATCCAAAATTTGAATTGATCGTTTTCTACAGAAGCATGCGTTAAACTGGAATAGGAGCCATTTCTTGAAGCATAGGCATGCACACATGCTTCAATAGCTCTAAAATCATTCCCAGTCGCTAAAACAACGGCATCAATACCATTCATGACGCCTTTGTTATGGGTTACGGCGCGATAAGGTTCTACTTCTGCGATTTGCACTGCTTGAACAAATTTATCTGCAAATTCATAAGGGTCAATATCCGTGCCTTCTGCTAATTCTGAAATTGGGCAACTTACTTCAGCTTTTACCAAACATTCAGGAACATAGTTAGAAAGGATGCTCATGATAACATCAATATCTTTTTCTTCTTCATCAAATGCGACATAGTTTTGCGCTTTTTCCTTCAACGTTTTTGAGAACTGTTCCAGACAGGAATTGATGAAATTGGCGCCCATAGCATCTAGCGTTTCAAAAGTGGCGTGCAATTGAAAGTAGCCTTCAATTTTGTGAGTTTTGTCTTTAAGCTCAATGTCCTTGATACCTCCGCCACGTTTCACCATGTTTTGGGTGATGTTTTCGGTCTCTTTAAAAAGGGCTGGTTTTAACTCATTGAAAAAGGAGATTAGTTTTTCCTTGTTTCCGAAATATTTGAAGTGAACTTGACCTATTTTGGTGGTTGAAATGACGTCTGCCTTAAATCCGCCACGATCCAGCCAAAACTTAGCCGCCTTACTAGCTGCAGCAACTACCGAACTTTCTTCTATGGCCATGGGAATGGTATGTAAAGTTCCATTAATAAGAAAGTTTGGGGCTACTCCCAATGGCAGGTAATAATTGGTAATGGTATTCTCTATAAACTCATCATGAAGCGATTGCAGCTGCTCATCGGTATTCCAATACTGCTTGATTATTTTTTTGGCATTTTTATTGTTGGTAAAGTAGGTGTCTACAATCCAATCAATCTTTTTGGATTTGGATAGTCTTGAAAAACCAGAGATGGATTTTGTCATGGAATGATAGTTGAAATTACAAAGATACATTCTTCCTGTAAATTGCATTTAACTTAGCATTTAAAAGCCTATTAAACTGTTAATAAATACGGTTTTTTGTATAATTTTTAGTAAACTTGACAACATTTTGAAAAAACCATTTTTTTATTCAAATTCAATGAGAAAATTCTTCCTTTTTTATTTTTTAGCAACCTTTTTAATATCAGCCCAAAATAAAGAAATAACCTTAGAAGACATATGGACCGGAACTTTCAGAACTGAAAGAATGGACGCTCTGCATTCTATGGCCAATGGGCAACAATATTCAGTTTTAAACTTCAATAGAAATACGGCCTCAACTTCCATAGAGGTCTATGACTATCAAACCTTGGAGAAGGTCAAAACTTTGGTGGATTCAAAAGATTTGGATCAGGTGAGGTATTTTACAGATTACACTTTTAGTGAAGATGAAAGTCAAATTCTTTTGGCTACAGAAATGAAGGCCATTTACAGGCATTCGGCACTGGGGAAATACTATGTTTATAATGTAGAGACCGGTGCTTTAACTTTGGTTTCTGAAGATAAGATTCAAGAACCTACCTTTTCTCCTTCAGGTGACAAAATAGCCTACGGAAAAGGGAATAATCTCTTTGTTAAAGACTTGAAAACAGAGGAGACCACCCAATTCACTTTTGATGGTGAAAAGAATAAAATTATCAACGGTATTACCGATTGGGTATATGAAGAGGAATTTGCATTTGTGAGAGCCTTTGATTGGAATGCCGATGGTGATAAAATTGCGTTTATCAAGTTTGATGAAACTGAGGTTCCAGAATTCACTATGGATGTTTATGGAATGGATTTATATCCTCATGAAGATACATTCAAGTACCCAAAAGCGGGAGAAGCTAACTCTCAAGTTTCACTACATCTATATGATTTGAACGCTGATAAAGTATCAGAAATTGAAGTGAATAAATCGTACACAGATTTTTATATTCCAAGAATCAAATGGAGCCAAGATGTAGATGTTTTAAGCGCTCAATATCTAAATCGTCACCAAAATGAATTGGATCTTTGGATGATTGACACCAAAAAAGGAAATCCTGAATTGGTATTGGAGGAAAGAGATGGGGCTTATGTAGATGTTACTGATAACTTAACCTTTTTAAAGGACAATAGTTTTATTTGGACTAGTGAAAAAGATGGGTTCAATCACATTTACCACTATGACAAACATGGTAAGCTCGTGAATCAAGTAACTAAAGGAGATTGGGAGGTAACCAACTATTACGGTTATGATGAAAAGGAAAAGAAAATATTCTATCAATCTGTTGAAAATGGATCCATTAATAGAGATGTTTACTCGGTTAAATTAAATGGAAGGGATAAAGAACGTTTAACAAAGAGTGAAGGAACAAATAATGCGTCCTTTAGCGCAGATTTTTCATTTTTCATTAATACCTTCTCTAGTGCTACAACACCTCCAGAATATACTTTAAATGACGCTAAAAATGGAAATGTCATCAAGAGTATCAAAGACAATGATAAATTGGCGGAGAAAATACAAGATTATACTACTTCACAAAAGGAATTCAGCACCATTCAAGTGAATGGAGAGGAACTAAATATGTGGATGATCAAGCCTGCAAACTTTGATGAAAATAAGCAATATCCTTTATTCATGTATCAATATTCCGGTCCAGGTTCACAAACGGTAAGCAATAGCTGGAATAGTAGTAATGATTATTGGTTTCAATACTTGGCCCAAAAGGGGTATATCATTGCCTGTGTAGATGGGAGAGGGACCGGATTCAAAGGAGCTGAATTTAAGAAAGTCACCCAAAAGCAATTAGGGAAGTATGAAGTCGAAGATCAAATTGCCGCTGCCAAAAAATTGGGAGAACGTTCTTATATTGATCAATCACGAATTGGAATTTGGGGATGGAGCTATGGAGGCTTTATGAGTAGTAATGCCCTTTTTAAAGGGAATGATGTGTTTAAAATGGCTATAGCAGTCGCGCCGGTAACGAGCTGGAGGTTTTATGATTCGGTATATACCGAACGTTATATGACTACACCTTCGGAAAATCCTACGGGTTATGATGAGAATTCGCCATTAAGTCATGTAGATAAATTAAAGGGGGACTTCTTGTTAATTCACGGTTCTGCAGATGATAATGTGCATTTACAAAATACCATGAGAATGGTGGAAGCCTTAATTCAGGCAGATAAACAGTTTGAGTGGATGATTTACCCTGATAAAAATCATGGTATTTATGGCGGAAATACGAGACTTCATCTTTATAAAAAAATGTCCCATTTTATTGATGAAACCTTAGGGGACAAAATCCAAAAAGAAGATTTGGAACAAGAAGAAAAATCAGAAATCAAAGGATAAACTAACTAACTTTATATTATGACTCATTCAACAACTGTTAAACAAAAAGAACTTTTTGGGCATCCTATTGGGCTTTATGTCTTATTTTTTACTGAAATGTGGGAGCGTTTTTCTTACTATGGAATGCGTGCCATTTTGGTACTTTATTTAGTAGCACAATCTACTGGAGATAATCCTGGTTTAGGATGGACTAATGACAATGCACTAGCACTTTATGGATGGTATACCATGTTGGTTTATGTGGCGTCCATTCCTGGAGGATGGATTGCAGATAAGCTTCTTGGACAGAAAAAGTCAGTTCTTTATGGTGGTATTTTGTTGGTTGCTGGACATAGTATATTGGCTATTGAGCAAATGTGGGCCTTTTATACAGGTTTGGGATTGATTATTGCAGGAGTTGGTATGTTGAAGCCTAATATTTCAACTATGGTTGGAGGTCTTTATAAACAAGGAGATATCCGAAGAGATAAAGGTTTTACCATTTTTTATATCGGAATTAATGTTGGTGCTTTTTTAGCAAGTTTGATTGTTGGGTATGTTGGTGAAGTTCATGGATGGCACTATGGATTCGGATTAGCAGGTATTGGAATGGCCCTTGGTTTAATTCAATATTTAGCAGGACAAAAATATTTGAAACACGTAGGGAATTTCCTTGGAGATTCAGGAAACGATTTAGATAAAGAGGCGATGAATAAGCCTTTGACCAAAATTGAAAAGGATAGAATAGTTGTTTTGTTTATTTCCTTTTTGCTAGTGATAGTTTTTTGGGGTGCCTTTGAACAAGCAGGAGGTCTCATGAATATCTATGCAATGGATAACACCAATAGAAACTTAATGGGTTGGGAGGTTCCTGCTTCATGGTTTCAGTCTCTTAATGCTATGTTTATCATTTTTCTTGGTACAACTGTGGCTGGTTTTTGGGCACACAGAAAACTCAAAGGGAAAGTATCAACATCTTTATTCAAAATGATAGTAGGGTTGATTATCATGGGTACAGGATTCTTCTTTATGTCTGCTGCTGCATCGCAATTTGAGAGTACAGGGTCTTCTGCAATGTATTGGTTAGTTTTGGCATATTTGTTCCATACAGTTGGGGAGTTATGTATTTCTCCAGTAGCGCTTTCATATATTACGAAGTTAGCACCTTTAAAATACGCCTCTCTAATGATGGGTGTGTATTTTGCCATGACAGGGTTTGGAAATAAACTGGCTGGTTTATTAGGGGAATCCGCTTCAAAATTTGGAGAGTTCACCATTTTTACCGGTATTGCTATTTTTTGTGTGATATTTGGAGCCATCGTTATGATGTTTAGAAAGAAACTAGAAGTTTTGACTCATGGGGTTGAAGACAATGAAAGAGAAATGAACGATGAATTAACAGAGGGCTTTGAACTTGCAGAAGAGAAAATTAACTAACTAATTATACTATGAATACTGACATCGAAAATCTGTTTAAGGATAAAGTTCTAGGGCATCCTGCAGGACTTTTTGTTTTGTTTTTTACTGAAATGTGGGAGCGTTTTTCATATTATGGAATGCGAGCACTTTTAATCCTATTTTTCACAGCTTCTATTATGGATGAAGGATGGGGTTGGCCACCAGAATGGGCATACGCCATATTTGGAACTTATACATCTTTAGTGTATCTCTCCACTATGTTGGGAGGATATTTTGCAGATAACGTAATAGGTATTAGAAAGGCCGTAGTAATTGGAGCTTTATTAATGACACTTGGCCACGCTTGTATGGCTTTGGAAACAACATTCTTTATTTACTTGGGATTAACATTCTTGGTATTTGGAAGTGGATTTTTCAAACCAAACATGACTTCTATTATTTCTGAAATGTACAAAGAGAAACCCGAAAAGAAAGATGGAGCTTATACCATTTTCTATATGGGAGTAAATGCTGGAGCCTTTTTAGGAATCTTACTTTGTGGATATCTTGGAGAAAAGGTAGGTTGGTCTTGGGGCTTTGGAGTAGCCGGTATTTTTATGTTGTTTGGCTTGTTGCAATTTTGGTTTGCTCAAGGAATATTTGGTAATATCGCCTTAAAACCAAAAAATAAGAATGAAGATGTTATAGATATAGTGGCGGGAACTTCTCCCATTGACTCTGAATCTGAAGATAAACTTAATCCTTTTACACCATTACAGAGAGTTATGATTTTGGTTTCTGCTGTATTAGGTTTAGCATGGATTCTAAATGACCCAATTTCAAAGATATCAGAAGGCCGTATCAATTTGTTTAGTTTTGAGGCTTTCGGTTTGACAGGGCCAACGATAATCATTTTGATGGCTTTGTTAATTTTTATTCTACTATTATTTATTAGGATTCCTAAGTATGTGAAAACAACAAGGGAAAAAATGATTGCCATCATTTTCTTTGCTTTCGTGACCATGTTCTTTTGGGCCATTTTTGAGCAGTCTCCAAGTTCCCTTACCGTTTTTGCTAGGGATTATACCCAAAGAACTTTAGAGGGTGGTGCTGGATTGACTTTTAAAATTGTCAACTCATTAATAACGATTGTCCCGCTTGGATTAATTACTTGGGTTTTAGGAATGCTATTTAGAAAGACTTTTTCTAAGTATTCTTTATCCAATATTTTTCTTGGTTTAAGTTTCTTGATAGTATGGGCAATTGCTATTTGGATGTTGATATCTGAATTCCAAAAAGACCAAGCGGAAGTCCCAGCTTCTTGGTTCTCTGTATTAAACTCTTTATTTATCATTACGCTGGCTCCTTTATTTTCAAAATGGTGGGAAAGCAAATACAATCCCAATGCTAACATGAAATGGGCAATTGGGATGATGTTATTGGGTGTGGGAATGGCGTGTGTGGCCTTTGGAGCAAATGGAATTGCACCTGGACAGGAAACGGCTTCTGTGAGCATGATTTGGTTGATCCTTGTTTATCTATTCCATACCATGGGAGAACTTTGTATTTCGCCAGTAGGTTTATCCTATGTAAGTAAATTGGTTCCTGCTAGAATGATTGCGACCATGTTTGGTATATGGTATTTAGCCATAGCTATTGGTATGAAATTGGCAGGGATGTTTGCTGAATCTTCTGAGGGTATAGCAGATGAACATGGAATTAGCTATTTCTTCTGGATTTTAACGGGTGTATCATTTGCCTTAGCAGTATTGTCCATGGTTCTTTATCCTTGGATTAAGAAACTTATGCATGGTGTTCGCTAGTGGAAAACGTTAAATTGGGTCGGAAATTGGTTTAGTTTCTAGCTCTTTTGTAAGTTATTGTCCACTTTTACTACTTTAAATATTATGAGAAAAATATATGTTGTTTTAATAGCTGTCTTAGGGATGACCTTGAGCAGTGTTGCACAAGAAATTAATTGGTTGACACTTGAAGAGGCAGTAGCACTTCAGAAAAAGAACCCAAAAAAAATAATTATGGATGCCTATACCAATTGGTGTGGTCCCTGTAAAATGTTGGATAAAAATACCTTTCACAACAAAGATGTAGTAGCATATGTGAATGAGCATTACTATGCAGTAAAGTTCAATGCTGAAGGTGATGAAACCATCAATTTCAAAGGGAAAACATTTTCCAATCCTAATTATGATCCGGCTAAGGCAAATCGAAGAAATTCTCAACACCAGTTGTCTCAGTATTTTTCGATTCGTTCTTATCCCACGTTAGTATTTATGGATGAAAATGCTGAATATCTTTCACCTATAATTGGTTATAAAACGCCACAACAATTGGAATTGTATTTGAAGTTATTTAAGGATAACGCTCATGAAAATATGAAAACTCAAGAAGATTTTAATGCTTATTTTCAAGCATTCAAACCAGAGTTTTCAAACTAAGGACTATTTCAAATTAATGATGAAGGCTCCCTTTTCATTTGTAGAATGAAAGGGGAGTTTTTCTATTTTACAGGTTTCCTTCCAACGCTCTATATAGCTTTTATAATTGCTGCCATCTGCAATGATTTGTTTTGGTTTAAGAGAGTCGATCATTCTTTTTAAATTAATTTTAGGTGATTGTCGTAATAGGATAATATCTGCCTTTTTAGCCTTTAAACCGTAAATCCCCAAGCTATCGACCACTATAATTCGTGTATTATTAAGACTATAATATGGATGAATGCTATCGTATGCAATTTGATTAATAAATCTTTCTGTTTTAAAGTCTTTTAAAAAGTAGAGCTTTTCACTAGAATCTTTTGATTGAATGTGAAGTTTCCTACCATGTTTTATGCCTAGAATGGTCTGTCTGCTTTTATGAAATATGATTAATTGATTGCTCTGTTGGTTTTGGAATTTGACACATAGGAAACTTAGTTGTAAAAGGATAATTACAACCGTAATCCAAATAAGGTTTTTAAATCTGGGATTGTTTTTAAGCCTATATATGTAAACGATTATGATGTAGGATAGCAGAACCATCGTTATATTGAAATAGATGTTTTTTAAAAGAAAAGGTTCCTGCTTTGAAACCCATCCAAAGAAGCGATTCATAGTTTCAATGGATGTGCCAAACAAATCAAAAATGGGATTCTGAGGTATGTTGAGTAATGCCATTAAAATGGAAACAATCCCCAAGCCTAGAATGAATCCTAGTAAAGGAATGACAACGAGGTTTGAAAGGAGAAATAATCCTGGAATTTGATGAAAATAATAGAGCGTTAATGGAAAAATGCCAAATTGAGCAGACAAGGATACTGTGGCCGCTTGCCAGAATTTTTTAAGAATGATGTTTTTCGGGTTCCACATTCTGTCAAAAAAGGGTTGAAACAATACAATGCCCAATACGGCCAAATAGCTTAACTGAAAACCAACTTCAAATAGGAAGGAGGGTTTTAGAACGAGAAGAACAAAAGCAGAAATAGCCAAACTATTAATGGTGTTTGTAGGTCTGTTTAAATTTAAGCCAATGGCAATCGCTGTAAACATAGTTGCTGCTCTAGTAACTGAAGCTGAAAGGCCTGCAATGACTGCAAAACTCCAAATGAGAAAAATGATCAAAACCATTTTATAGCGTTTACCATATCTAAAATGTTCCAAGGGTTTTAAAAGCCATTGAAGTATGAGCAAAATAATACCCACATGCAATCCAGAAATTGCCAAAAGGTGTATGGCCCCAGCATTAGTATAGTCATTGTAAAGTTCACTGTTTATATCATTTCTTTGACCAAGTAAAAGTGCTTGGATTACCGCCAATTCATCTTTTGAAAAATTATACTTAGACAGTTTTTTATAAATAGTATTTCTTACTTGATCAGCTAAACCTAGTAGGCTTCTCTGTTCTCCAATTTTTAGGATTTGGGTGTTAGTAGCATATATTTGACTATAGATTTGCTTGTTGCTTAAATAGGCTGAATAATCAAATTGTCCCGGATTAAATGGGGTTTTAAGAGCTTCCAATTTGGTTTTGCCAAAAACTAAATCATCTATTTTGAGTTTTCTTGAGGTGGAATCTTTTTTAACTAGTAAAAGTGCGTCTCCCATGGATTTTTTGTAATCTAATTCTAAAATGGAGACAACATAGCGATCGCTAAATGAATTGGACTTTAATGTTTCCTTGATTTTGAAGGTGAGTATAGTAGGGGATTGATTCTGAAAAGCTTCGGAATGTAAGTAATGATTCTGGTCATTCAAATCTTTATGAATGTTTTCAATCAAGCATCCAATCAAAATCATTGTTGCTAGACCTAGAAAACCGAACCAAATAAAGTTTTTTGTTGAATTTCTCTGATAGAAATAAGCAATTGTCAATGCTAGTATAAAAATGCTACATAGAAGAGCCGAAATGGATAAAGAAATTTGCCATGTTCTGCTTAGCCAAATGCCCAAAACAAGACACGATGTAAGTTTAATGAGGATGAAATTCAAGGCTTTCATCCTATTAAGATAGTAAAAAACTTACATAACTCGACGCGCCTGAACGAAGGCGAAATACCAGTAACGTTCTGAAAGTTGGGAAGTTATGACTCCTGCGCTTGTTGTGGAGTGAATAAATTGCACAAAACCTGGTCTGGCATCTACAACCAATCCCACGTGGTTCACCTTGCGGCTATTTTTTGATGTGGCAAAAAACAGGAGGTCACCTTCTTTTACTTCTTTCAAATCAATCCAATCTCCGTATGAAGACATTTCACCTGTAGATCGCGGAAGAGCAATATTTTCACTCTTAAAAGCCGTGGTAACCAATCCAGAGCAATCCATGCCCTTTTTTGTCGTTCCGCCATATTTGTATCTTGTTCCTCTGTAGGATTCTGCTTCTTTAATAATTTTTTTAATGGTGGAATAGTCTGCAGTGGAGGTACTCTCTGCATTAGTAGACCAATTATCACTTTTGGCAGAAGAGGTTGACGAGCTGGTTTGCTTATCTCTTTTAGTAACTACTTTTGCTTTCTTGGAAGAACCACAAGAAGCAAGTAACATAAAGGCAAAAAGGAAGGTTAAGATTCGTTGCATTCTGCCAAAATAAAAAATATCCTATAGAAATTCTTGGTTTGGATTCAAAAAAGATGTGTAACGCTATTGTATGTTATGATAAATGAGTTGTGCTGTCTTCTCACTAGCGCCTTTGCCTCCTAATTTTTTCTCCAAATCATAATAGTTAATGAAGAATTTGGTTCGCTCGTAATCATCCAAAATGATATCCAATTCCTTTTTTAATCGGGTCTTATTAAAATCGGACTGTATCAATTCAGTAACAACTTCTTTGTCCATAATGAGGTTTACCAAAGAAATGTATTTGATGTTTTTTACCAAACGTTTTCCTATCTGATATGAAACCCAACTACCCTTATAGCATACTACTTCAGGCACCTTAAAAAGGGCTGTTTCCAAAGTTGCAGTTCCCGAGGTTACCAAGGCAGCTGTGGAAACGCTTAAAAGGTCGTAAGTTTTATTTGAAATAAAATGCACATTGCTATTCTTGATAAAGGGCTCATAAAAGCTATACTCTTGACTTGGTGCGCCGGCTATAACAAATTCATAATCGGGATAATCTTCAACCAAGGACAACATTACAGAAAGCATTTTGGTAATTTCTTGTTTTCTGCTCCCTGGTAATAAGGCTATAATGGGTTTGTCGCCCAACTGATGCGTTTCCCTAAATTCAAACTCGTCTACTTGGGTTCGGCTTGAAATGGCATCAATAAGTGGATGGCCAACAAATTCTACAGGGTAGCCGTGTTTCTTTTCGTAAAAGTCTTTCTCAAATGGCAGAATCACATACATGTGGTCAATATCCCGTTTGATATCTTTAATGCGACCTTCTTTCCAAGCCCAAATTTGTGGGGAAATATAATAATGAGTTTTTATATTTTTTTCCTTAGCCCATTTAGCAATTCTAAGATTGAAGCCTGGGTAGTCAATGAAGACAAGTACATCGGGATTGAATTTGGAAATATCTTCCTTACAAAATGCTAGATTTTTGGTAATGGTTCTAAGGTTCATAACAACTTCGGCAAAACCCATAAAAGCCAAATCCCTATAGTGTTTTACCAATTCGCCTCCAACCGAAGCCATTAAGTCGCCACCCCAAAATCTGAAATCTGCCTGAGGGTCTTCCTTAAGCAATGCTTTCATGAGGTTGGAGCCATGTAAGTCTCCTGAGGCTTCTCCAGCTATGATGTAATATTTCATCGGATTGAAAATTATATAAATTTAAAAACTATCATGATAAGAGCTATCAAAATAGTGGCAAAAATCACTCCCTTAGCACGATTATCTTTTCTTTTTCGTATGAAATAAAAAAACGGACCGATATTAATGATGCTTGCAAAACTGATAAGTTTTCCTAAATAACCTTCCTTGATGGCTGCTTCAATAACTTCTGTGACGCTTACTTGGGAACTGAACACTAATAGAATTAAAATAAAGCCTAAAAGGGTGAATGCAAACCCATTGAGCATTCCTAAAATAACTTGTTTATTCATGATTAAAGTCCCAAGTATTTAAATTTTGTATAGCATGGTGAGCCGTTAAATCAAATTGTATGGGGACCACAGAGACATAATTGTTTTCTAGAGCCCACTCGTCGGTATCTTCACCTTGATCAAGATTTACAAATTTACCAGTCAGCCAATAGTAATCTTTGCCTTGTGGTGTTTTTCGTTTGTCAAATTCTTCTTCCCAATTGGCTCTGGCTTGCCTGCATATTTTAATGCCTTTAATTTCATTTTTTGTTGCCTTAGGAATGTTCACATTCAAAACTACATCAGTAGGAATGCCGTGTTTTAAGGCTGATTGGGTTATTGTTTTAGCTATTTCTTTTGCGGCAGAAAAATCGGCATTGTAATCATAATCTAATAATGAGAAACCTATGGCAGGTATGCCTTCAACTCCTGCCTCAACTGCGGCACTCATGGTTCCAGAGTATATAACATTAATGGATGAGTTCGAACCATGGTTAATACCCGAGACACAGATGTCTGGTTTTCTTTTTAAAATCTCCTTTATAGCCATTTTCACACAATCGGCTGGAGTACCAGAACAGCTATATTCTTCTTGGTTTCCTTGGTCTATGACCACTTTCTCTAAGTAAAGCGTGGAGTTTAATGTAACCGCATGTCCCATGCCGCTTTGAGGGCTATCTGGAGCCACTACTACAACATCGCCTATTTGATTCATAACTTCAATTAAAGATCTAATACCTGGGGCTGAAATCCCATCATCATTGGTTACCAAAATCAAGGGCTTTTTAGTTGTCATAAGCAAATTTTATTGAGTTTCGCTAAAATACATAAATTCCAACGGAAAGCCCACGCTATTCTGTTTAACAAAAAATTATCAGCGGCAGATTTTATTGGCATAGTTTTTTCTTTATTTTAGTAGAATTAAGATTTAAACCCTAAGAGAATTAGCCGATTTCTTACAGGTGCTATGATATTTCCAAAAAACACCTATATTGGGCTAATTTTATATTAATATGATAAGATTTATGAAAAGGAATTATAAAGTGTTGATGTTGGTGTTGTTGTTGGCATTTGCATCTTGTAGTTTTACCACCAAAACTTTTGATGATCCAGATAAAGACAAACTTTTAGTTCAAGTTATTACCTATGTCCTTCAAAGGGGGCATTTCTCTCCAAGGGATTTTAATGATGACTTTTCAGAGGAGGTGTATAACAACTATTTAGATCAAATAGATCCGTTAAAGAGGTACTTCTACAAGTCGGATATCGATGAGTTTGAAAAGTATAAATATGAACTGGATGACCAGTTGAAAGCTTATGATATTTCATTTTTCAGCTTAACTCATGAAAGATTGATTAAAAGAATCGAGGAAGCTAAGGCTATTTATAAGGATGTTTTAGATAAGCCTTTCGATTATACAGTGAATGAGACTTATAGCTCAGACTATGAGAATGAGGCCTATGTGTCGTCTAAAAAAGAAATGCGTGACCGTTGGAGAAAGCAGTTGAAATTTACCAATCTTGCCAATTATGATGATTTAATTGTTTTACAGGAAAATGATTCTACTTCAACAGCTAAGAAGTCTATGTCTGAGTTGGAATCAAAGTCTAGAGAAGAGACTTTGAAGTCGATCAATATGTATTACACAGATTATGTGGACGATTTAGCGAGAAAGGATTGGTTTGCCATGTATGTGAACGCCATTGTCAGTGAATTTGATCCCCATACTTTTTATTTTGCTCCAGAGGACAAAGAGCGATTTGACCAACAAATGTCTGGGAAATTAGAAGGTATCGGAGCTAGACTTCAGAAAAGAATGGATAACACCAAAATCGTAGAGTTGATTTCAGGTGGGCCAGCATGGAAAGGTAAAGAATTGGAAGTGGGAGATATCATAATGAAGGTTCGTCAGGAAGATGAAGTCCAAGCAGTAAATATTGTTGGGATGCGCTTAGATGATGCGATTAAGTTAATTAAGGGACCTAAAGGAACCAAAGTGACATTGACCATCAAGAAAGTGGACGGAACAATCAAGGATATAAACATAACCAGAGACATTGTGGAGTTGGAAGAAACTTATGCCAAGTCTGCAATGGTAGGAAAAGACGATAAGAAATTCGGAGTTATTAATTTGCCAAAATTCTATGTTGACTTCGAAGATTACAAAAACAGAAATGCCGCTTCAGACTTAAAGAAGGAAATTGAAAGATTAAAGGCAGAAGGTATGGAAGGTCTCGTCTTGGATTTGAGAAATAATGGAGGAGGGTCGCTTCAAACCGTAGTGGATATTGCTGGTTTGTTTATCAAAGACGGTCCTGTAGTTCAAGTTAGATCTAACGAGGAAAAAGAAGTGTTGAAAGATGATGATCGCAGCATTGTTTGGGATGGTCCGTTAGTGATTTTGGTAAATGAATTATCGGCATCAGCTTCAGAGATTTTAGCAGCAGCAATGCAAGATTATAAAAGAGCAATCATAATAGGTAGCAAGCAGACCTTTGGAAAGGGGACCGTGCAAAATCTTTATGATCTAAACCGAATGGTGAGAAACAATCAAGAAGGTGATTTGGGAGCTCTTAAGATAACCACTCAAAAGTTCTACAGAATTAATGGTGGCTCTACACAATTGGAAGGTGTTAAGAGTGATGTAGTTGTTCCTGATAGATATAGTTTTATAAATATTGGTGAGAAAGATCAGCAAAATCCGCTTCCTTGGGATAAGATTGATGCCGTTGATTATGATTTATGGGATAGCTATTTTGATTATGATACTACTATAAGCAATAGTAAGAAGAGAATGGCAGATAATGAGCAGTTGAAATTAATTGAGGAGAATGCTAAATGGGTGAAAGCTAGAATGGATGAAACCCAACACTCTTTAAATTATGAGGCTTATAAAGCAATGTTGGAGAAGAATGAGGAGGAAGCCAAAAAGTTTGATAAGATTTCCAAATATGAAACCAATCTTGTTTTTGAATCTTTACCTTATGAACAAAAGTTATTTGCTAATGATACGGTTCTCAAAGACAGAAGAGATAGTTGGCATAAATCTTTAAGTCAAGATGTTTACATTGAGGAAGCCTTAAATGTTTTGGAAGATCTAAAAATGACTTATTCTATCAAAAAAGTGGCAGCTTCTTCAGTAAAGGAATAAATAAAGAATGGGTGAAGCTAATAACAACTCATTGTGGCAATTAGCGCTCCAAAAATTCAAACAGAATTTTTGGGGCGTTTTTAGTTTTATTTTTATTGTTTTGGTAGGATTGGTTGCTGTTTTCGCTTATCCATTGGCGCCTGATAATTCTCAAAATGCCAATCAGATGCATTTGGCAATCCATTCTAAAAAACCAGGATTTCAGGTTCAAATGATTTCCATTCCTTCTGAGTTGAATTCGAATCAAGGTTTTTTTAGTAAACTTTTTTTTGGTGATAGGAACACGGGAACCGAAGTTCCAATTTCCAGTTTTACAGTTAAAAAGGACACTCTTTTTTATTCAGAGTATGCTGCAGATGGGCTAGAAGGGCAGGAGAAATACTTGGCTCTTAATGGTATTTCAGAAAAGGAATTATTGGAAGAAAAGACTTTCTATTTTGGAACGGATAAATACGGTCGCGATTTGTTGAGCCGAGTGTTGGTAGGAGCTAGAATTTCATTTTTTATAGGTTTTGTGGCTGTTTTTATCTCCTTAATTATTGGGATTTTCATGGGGAGTTTAGCCGGTTATTTTGGAGGGAAAATTGATGCTGTTATCATGTGGGTCATCAATGTGACTTGGTCTATCCCTACATTACTTCTTGTAATTGCAATAACATTGGCATTGGGCAAAGGGTTTTGGCAAGTTTTTATTGCTGTTGGTTTGACTATGTGGGTGGAAGTGGCTAGAGTGGTAAGAGGTCAAATTATGAGTGTGAAGGAAATGCAGTATGTAACGGCAGCTCGGGCTTTGGGTTACAATGATTTTAGGATTATTACAAAACATATCCTGCCTAATATTATGGCTCCCGTTATTGTTATTTCGGCAGCTAATTTTGCATCAGCTATTTTGATTGAGAGTGGTTTGAGTTTTCTAGGAATTGGAGCTCAACCGCCCATGGCTAGTTGGGGCGCCATGATTAAAGATCACTATAACTACATCATTTTAGGAAAACCCTATTTAGCAATTATTCCTGGATTGTGCATTATGAGTTTGGTAATGGCCTTTATGCTCATGGGGAATGCCTTAAGAGATGCTTTGGATGTTAAGGCTTAATGTTCTCTAAGGATTTAGCTTTCCTTTTTTAATCATGAAAAAATTGACTCCAATTGACAGGGAGAAGATGATCGGCCATTTGGTCGGCCCGATATTCGCCATTTCTTATTAAGGTTTCCCCTTCGGGGTTTATGGCAATAAAGGTTCCGCAAAGTGTAGGAGTTAATTGTAGTTTGTTCTTAAAGAAATTGTCCGGGTCATTAAAAAAGTATTCTGATTTAAATGATTTTCTATTTTTTAATTTGATTCCCTCTTCAAATAAGACGATAAAATAAATTTCATTTTCGTTTAGTAATTCCTGGATGTCATTTAGAAACATTTTTCGGTCGGTTATTTCTGTGCTATCCCAAATGTTATCTCTGTTATTTGTACAAAGGTCATCTTTGTATCTGTATTCTATAACTATTGACCAGTTAGGGGGGATTTTATGTGGCGTAATAATTTCTAATTGATTCCGTATTTGGTTGTAATCAAACAAACCTTTTAAATATAAATTTTTGGAAAGTTGGAAGTACTGGGTATCATTTTTAAAATAACTCCATGTTGAATTAAGGGAATCCGCTCCCCATTTTGCTCTATATTTTTCCCAATTAATTTCTTGTCCTGTGGTATCAAGGTAAATTTTATCTTGAGAAAATGTGGGAAAACTTAATATCGAAATGATTATAACGACTAGGATTTGTTTCATTTAAACAAATTCTGATTAAGATCTTGAATATAATTCAACAGCTCATCCTTTCCTACGTTTTTGGATGAGGAGGTTATAAAATAATTGGGCATATCCTCCCAAAATTGAAGCATATCACTTTTATAGTCTTCAATATGCTTATCAATAGCACCCGGTTTTAGTTTGTCGGCTTTGGTGAAAATGATGGAAAAAGGGATCATGTTCTCGCCTAACCACTGCATGAATTCTAAATCTATAGGTTGGGGTTTGTGTCTAATATCTACAAGAACAAAGGCACACACCAGTTGTTTTCTTTTGCTGAAATATTCAGTAATAAATTTCTGAAATGTTTTTTTGGCGCTTTTAGAAACTCTCGCGTAACCATACCCAGGAAGATCCACCAAATACCAATTGCCATTTATTATAAAATGGTTGATTAACTGTGTTTTACCTGGTCTTCCAGAGGTTTTTGCTAAACTCTTTCTGTTGGTCAGCATGTTAATTAAGGAAGATTTACCAACATTGCTTCGTCCTATAAATGCGTATTCTGGTAAGTTGTTTTTAGGACATTTTGCAACGTCAGAATTGCTCATCACAAATTCCGCTGACTTTATTTCCATGTTATCTTATTTGTAGCCTTTTTTGGTAAGCCAATTATCCAATATCTCATTGAATTCATCAGGATGTTCCATCATAGCCGCATGACCACATTTATCAATCCAGAAGAGGTCAGAATCGGGTAGAAGTTCGTGAAATTCTTCAGCAACCTCAGGAGGTGTTACCGTGTCATTTTTTCCCCAAATAATACAAATTGGGATCTCCATATTGGGGAGGTCTTTTGCCATATTATGTCTAATGGCGCTTTTAGCAATTGCAAGTGTTTTTATTAGTTTATTTCGGTCATTGACCGTTGCAAAAACCTCGTCAACAATTTCTTTAGTAGCTACTTTAGGGTCATAAAAAACTTCTTCAGCCTTTTTCTTGATCACGTCATAGTCACTTCTTTTTGTATATCCACTTCCCATTGCACTTTCATAAAGACCAGAGCTGCCTGTTATGATTAAAGCCTTAACCTTATCAGGATAAAGTTTAGTGTGATAAAGTCCGATATGTCCTCCTAACGAATTTCCAAGCAGGATAACTTCTTTAAAGCCTTTATATTCAATGAAATCGTAAAGGTATTTAGCAAAACTTTTTACGTTCGTTTTTAAAAGGGACATGGTGTAAATGGGGAGTTCCGGAATTACAATCTTAAAACCTTTTTTACTGAAATAATCAGTAACGGAATCAAAGTTACTCAACCCACCCATCAAACCGTGTAAAACAATGATTGGGGTTCCTTCTCCTACTTCAATATAGCTGTAACTCTTCTCTTTTTTAAGTCTATGAGCCATTAATAATTTGGTCTATTCATCAAAAACAAATATAGGTAAATCATAATTAATATGTTCTAAATCTTTAACCTGAATTTAAATGTGGGCTGACAGATATTAACAATTTAGGGCGTGTATTTCTCCCACTTTTTTCCAAACTATGAACCTCTTTGAATTAGGGCATTGGCAAGTGTTCATGTCGAATTAAAGATTTGTTTGGTCGAAAAATTATCAACAAAGTGGGAGATTGTGGTAAAAAGTGGTATATTTTTCAATATATTTGGTTTTTATAGATCTATACGGCTTTTGAACTCATTAATAGGAACATACGAATGCAAAGTTGACTCGAAAGGGAGGCTGATGTTGCCTGCTCCGCTTAAAAAGCAGCTAATGCCTGTTTTGGAGAAGGGGTTTGTTTTAAAGAGAGCTGTTTTTCAACCTTGCCTTGAATTATATCCTATGGATGAATGGGAGGCCTTGATGCAAAAGGTGAATAAGCTTAATAGATTCAAGAAAAAGAATAACGATTTTATCAGGAGGTTTACAGCGGGAGTGAAAATTATTGAAGTGGATAATTCAGGTAGGTTGTTAATTCCCAAGGATTTGGTGGTCTTTGCAAATATCTCGAAAGAGATTGTGTTGTCATCGGCAATCAATATTGTTGAGGTGTGGGATAAAGATCGCTATGAAAAGGCGATTGATGATGCTGCGCTTGATTTTGCAGATTTAGCTGAAGAGGTAATGGGACAAGATGATGAAGATGGAATATCATAATCCAGTTTTGCTAAAGGAGACCGTTGATGGTCTAAACATTAAAGAGAATGGTGTTTATGTAGATGTCACTTTTGGAGGTGGTGGACATAGCAGGGAAATTCTTAATAGACTTGGAGAGAATGGCAGATTGTATGCCTTTGACCAGGATCCAGATGCTCTTAAAAATACAATTGACGATCCGAGATTTCAACTTATCCATGAGAATTTCAGATATCTGAAAAGATTTTTACGGTTTCATGGTGTGAAGGAGGTGGATGGTGTGCTAGGTGATTTTGGAGTGTCTTCACATCAATTTGATGTCGCTGAAAGAGGATTTTCTACTCGCTTTGACGCCGATTTGGATATGCGGATGAATCAACAAAGTAGATTGTCTGCTTATCATGTGGTGAATGAATATGATGAGAGTGACCTAAGAAGGGTACTTAAAGATTATGGCGAGTTGCGACAAGCTCCGATTATGGCCAGAGAAATAGTACATCAAAGAAATCAAAAAGAAATTAAGACTTCTAGTGATTTAAAAGACGTGTTGAAACGTTTTTTGAATCATAAGAAGGAGAATAAGGTATTGGCTCAGATTTATCAAGCTATCCGTATAGAAGTAAATCAGGAAATAGAAGTGCTGAAAGAGTTTTTGGAGCAGGTTCCTGAAGTTTTAAAAAAAGGAGGTCGGCTGAGCGTCATATCGTATCACTCGTTGGAGGATAGATTAGTAAAACGCTTTATAAGGAACGGTATGTTTGAAGGAGAGCCTGAGAGGGATATGTTTGGGAATTTTGAGGTGCCGATGAAAAAAATAGGAGGGTTGATTGTGCCTTCTCGAGAAGAGATAGAAATGAACAGTAGGGCTAGGAGTGCAAAATTGAGAATAGCTGAAAAATTATAAAGTAGTGAGCGGTAAAATTTCAGGCATATTAAAAGGAACGTTTTTGGTCAGTGATGATTCGTTTAAGAATTGGAGAATGATCTTGTTCTTGTCTGTTTTGGCGATGGTTATGATTGCTAGTTCTCATAGCGCAGATGCCAAAGTTCATGAAATAGCTCGTTTGGGTAATGAGGTGAAAGAACTTCATTCGGCTTTTGTGGAGGGGAGGAGTAAATTGATGAGGTTGAAAAATGAGACTACTGTGGAGGTCTTGATGAAAGAGAAGGGTATCATGATTTCAGAAATACCGCCGACAAAAATAAAAGTAAATTCTAAAAATTAGGTTCAACTTGGCAATAAGCGAGAAGAACATATTAAACCGATTGTATTTTTTAGCAGGATGTATGTTCATCTTCGCTCTTCTAGTTGTGTTTAAGCTTTTCAGTATTCAATTTATCAATGGTGAAAAGTATCGAGCGTTAGCTGAGAGTCGATTGGTGAAACAAGTTGTTATTCCGGCAAATCGTGGTAATGTGTATTCAGTAGGGGGGAATTTGTTAGCAACGAGTATTCCAAAATATGATATTCGGATCGACGCTGTGACCCCTTCTGCCAAAACCTTTGAGAAATACTTGAAGCCATTATGTGATTCCCTTTCAAAATATTCAGGGAAGCCATCTTCATACTATCAGAAAAACATTAGAAATGCTAGGGCTAATAAAAACCGCTATTATCTATTAGCCAGAAATATTGGCTATTCAGATTATTTGCGTTTAAGAAATTTTCCTATGCTGAATCTTGGAGCATACAAAGGGGGATTGATTGTTGAGCAGACAACTAAAAGGGAATATCCTATGGGTGGAATTGCTCATAGATCAATTGGGTATGAGCGTTTTGATGAAAAAGGTAATGTTACAAGAGCTGGAATAGATGGGGCTTTTGGGGCTAAATATTTAAGAGGCACAGACGGTAAGCGGCTAAAGCAGAAAATAGGAAAAGGAGAATGGAAGCCAATGACTGACTATAATCAAGTGGAACCTAAAGATGGATATGATATTTATACCACAATAAGTACCAATATTCAGGATATAGCACATCATTCCTTATTGCAGCAGTTGGAGTATTATGAAGCAGATCACGGATGTGTGATTGTCATGGAAGTAAAAACTGGTGAGATAAGAGCTATTTCCAATTTAGCAAAAACAAGTGAGGGGACTTACTATGAAAAACGCAATTATGCTGTTTGGGAGGCATTGGAGCCCGGGTCTACGTTTAAGACCATGGCTTTAATGGCGGCTTTGGAAGATAAGTTGATAGATACTTCGACTGTTGTGGATACTAAAAAGGGTAAGAAATTTTTCTATGGGCGCCCAATCAATGATTCCCATCACGGTGGTTTTGGTAAAATTTCAGCAGCTCGAGCTTTGGAGGTGTCCTCAAATATTGGTTTGGCAACCATTTTGGATGAAGGCTATAAAGACAATCCGGAAAAGTTTATTAATCGATTAAAAGACTGGAAGCTCAATGAACCATTAGGTTTGCCAATAAATGGAGAGGGAACGCCAGATATCCCAGAGCCTGGAAGTAAAAAATGGAGTAGAAATGCGTTGCCTTCTATGGCTTATGGTTACAATTTGGAATTAACGCCACTTCACACGCTAACTTTCTATAATGCCATAGCTAATGATGGGATTATGGTGAAGCCCAGATTTATTAGGGAAGTTAAAGAGCTGAATAAATCTATGGAGTCCTTTGAAAGGGAAATAATCAACGATAAGATTTGTTCCGATAAGACCTTAAAAGAGGTTCAAGATATATTAAAGCATGTAGTTGAGAGAGGTACGGGGAGTTCATTGTATTCGCCCTATTTCTCTATGGCCGGAAAAACGGGTACAGCGCAGTCTGAGTATTGGATGGAAGGCTGGAAGGAAAATAAGCGATACGTGTCTTCTTTTGCAGGATATTTCCCAGCTGAAAATCCTAAGTATTCATGCATTGTTGTGATTCATAAACCAAGTATAAAAAAAGGGTATTATGGGGCAGATGTTTCCGGGCCTGTGTTTAAAAGAATTGCCCAAAAAATATTTACCGATACACCTATTATTGATCGCATGGGAACCCTTGAAGTCAATGACCCTAAAGTAGGGAGTGAATATGAGTCCTTTTTCAAATTGGCTCAAAACCATAAAACAATTATGCCAGATGTGACTGGACTACCTCTTATGGATGCCATTTCCTTGTTGGAAAATATGGATATAGGCGTTAAGGTTCAAGTTGAAGGAAATGGAGTAGTAAAATCCCAGTCCATAGGTAAGGGTGAAAAATTAAAACAGAATCAAACAATAATTATAAAAGCATCTTGAAGCAATTAAAGGACATACTATATAAGGTTTCTCTCAATTCTGTTGTGGGCAATACTTCTTTGTCTGTAAACAAAATTGAGTTTGATTCAAGGGCTATTTCTGAGAACGACATATTTGTAGCAATTCGAGGTACTGTTGCAGACGGCCATGATTACATTAATAAGGCTATTGGTCAAGGCGCTTCAGCTATTATTTGTGAAAAATTACCCATTGAGTTAGTCAATGGGGTGGTTTACATAGTAGTTGAAAATGCATCAAGCGCCTTGGCTATCATGGCATCTAATTATTATTCCATGCCATCCGAAAATTTGAAATTAGTAGGAGTGACAGGTACCAATGGTAAAACTACCATAGCTTCTTTACTGTATCAGTTGTTTAAGAACGCAGGCTATAAAGTTGGTTTGCTTTCTACAGTGAAAATTATGGTCGATTCAAAGAAGTATAAAGCAACTCACACAACACCAGATTCCTTGACGATTAATAAATATCTCAAGATGATGAATGATGAAGGGGTGGAGTATTGCTTTATGGAAGTGAGTTCCCATGGTATTCATCAGAATAGAACTTTGGGTCTTCATTTTGCAGGAGGGATTTTTACAAATTTGACTCACGACCATTTAGATTACCATAAAACCTTTGCCGAATACAGAGATGTCAAAAAGCGCTTATTTGATGAACTACCGGAATCGGCTTTTGCTTTGGTTAATGTAGATGATAAGAATGGGTCATTTATGTTGCAAAATACCAAGGCAAAAAAATTCACCTATGCCTTAAAAAGTTATGCCGATTACAAAGCGCTGATTCTAGAAAATCAATTTAGTGGCTTGTTGCTCAAGATAAATGACAATGAAGTATGGACGAAATTGATTGGCAATTTCAATGCATATAACATCTTAGCTATTTATGCAGTTGCGGATTTGCTGGGACTTGAGAAGGTTGAAATCCTAAGATTGATAAGTGATTTGGAAAGTGTTTCAGGTAGGTTTCAGTATCTCATGTCGTCAAGTAAGATTACGGCTATTGTAGACTATGCACACACGCCAGATGCTTTAAAAAATGTATTGGAAACCATAAACAGTATCCGGACTAAAAATGAAGAATTGATAACGGTTGTAGGGTGTGGTGGCGATAGAGATAAAACCAAGAGACCAAAAATGGGACATATTGCTTCTCAGTTAAGCACCAAAGTCATTTTTACAAGTGATAATCCCAGAAGTGAAAATCCTGAGACCATTATTTCTGAGGTTGAAGCTGGAGTAGAACCTCAAAATTTCAAAAAAACCATGTCCATAACTGATAGGAAACAAGCCATTAAAACGGCTTGTCAACTGGCTAATGAAAGAGACATCATTCTAATCGCTGGTAAAGGGCATGAGACTTATCAAGAAATCAAAGGAGAACGATTTGATTTTGATGATTTTAAAATAGTAAAGGAATTTTTAAAGCAATTACAAAAATAGATGTTGTACTACTTATTTGACTATTTAGAAAAGCATTATCAACTACCTGGGGCTGCCTTGTTTGGTTACATCACTTTTAGGGCGGCGGTTGCGATGATTTTGTCTTTGCTTATTTCCATGATTTTTGGAAAGCGAATCATCAAATTCCTTCAAAAAAAGCAAGTCGGGGAAACGATTCGCGATTTAGGTTTGGAAGGACAGGTTGAGAAAGCAGGAACGCCTACCATGGGTGGTATCATCATCATTATGGCTACCGTGATTCCTGTTCTTTTAATATCCAAATTGGAGAACATCTACATCATTTTATTACTGGTTACCACCTTATGGATGGGAACTATTGGATTTATTGACGACTATATCAAAAAATTCAAAAATGATAAAGAAGGTTTGAAAGGGAAATTTAAGGTTTTGGGCCAAGTTGGCTTGGGTATTATTGTGGGAACCACTTTATACTTCAATGACTATGTAACTATCAAGGAAAAGTTGCCAGTTGAGCAACAAAAGGAGATTTTGGCCGAAAACCCTAATGCAGAACCTTCCAAATTGTTTAAAGCGGAAGAAAAATCGACCAAAACAACCATTCCTTTTGTTAAGAAAAACGAATTTGATTATGCCAGCTTGATTACTTGGATAAGTCCGCAGTTTAAGAAGTATGCTTGGGTGATTTTTATTTTGGTGTCTATTTTTATTATCACGGCAGTATCAAATGGTGCTAATCTTACTGATGGTATTGACGGTCTGGCGGCAGGTTCTTCTGCCATCATAGCTCTGACCTTGGGGATTTTTGCCTGGGTGTCTGGTAATATCATCTTTTCAGAATACTTAAATATCATGTACATACCTCGAGTTGAGGAAATCACCATTTACATAACGGCCTTTGTGGGAGCCTTAATAGGTTTTCTATGGTACAATACCTATCCAGCTCAGGTGTTCATGGGCGATACGGGTAGTTTGACTATAGGTGGAATTATTGCAGTTATTGCTATTGCTGTTAGAAAAGAATGGCTAATACCTGTTTTATGCGGCATCTTTTTGGCTGAAAATTTATCTGTGGTTATGCAGGTGAGCTATTTCAAATACACTAAGAAAAAATATGGAGAAGGAAGACGAATTTTTAAAATGTCGCCCTTGCATCACCATTATCAAAAATCAGGTTACCACGAAAGCAAGATAGTGACTCGGTTTTGGATCATCGGAATCATGCTCGCGATTGTATCCATTGTGACCTTGAAAATTAGATAGAGAAGAATGACTCAAAGACTAGTGATACTAGGTGGAGGTGAAAGTGGTGTAGGAACAGCACTTTTAGGAAGGCAAAAGGGGTTTGAAGTTTTTGTTTCAGATAAGGGGAGCATAAAAGATAAGTATAAAGAAGTTCTTATAAATAATGAGATTGAATGGGAGGATGAAAAACATACTGAGTCAGAGATTTTCAATGCTGATTTGGTAATGAAGAGTCCCGGTATTCCAGAAAAGGCACCTTTGGTGAAAATGATAAGGGAGAAGGGAATCCAAATTGTTTCAGAAATCGAGTTTGCATCTCGATATACCTCGGCAACGATTGTAGGTATTACTGGTAGTAATGGTAAAACAACTACTGCAAGCTTGACGCATCATATTTTGAAACAAGAACTGCAAGTAGGTTTGGCAGGGAATATTGGAGACAGTTTTGCTAAGCAAATATTGGAGCATGATTATGAAAATTATGTCCTTGAAATAAGCAGTTTTCAATTGGATGATATTTTGGACTTCAAGCCTCATATCGCTGTTTTGACCAATGTTACTCCAGATCATTTGGATCGATATAATTATCAATTTGAAAATTATATCGCTTCAAAGTTTAGGATAATTATGAATCAGACTCCAGAAGATTATTTCATTTATGATGCCGATGATGAGGTAATTCAGGAATGGTTGGAAAACAACCCAGTTCAATCAAGATTATTGCCATTTTCACTGAAGAAAACTTTTGAAAATGGTGCATTTATAGAAAACGAAAACATAAAAGTAATTATAGATAACAACCAGTTTATTATGCCAACAAAAGATTTAGCATTAGAAGGAAAACACAATATTAAAAATGCCATGGCTGCTTCAACCGTAGCGCATTTATTGAAAATCAGAAAGCAAACCATAAGAGAAAGTCTTGAAAATTTTCATGGTGTAGAACACCGATTGGAGCAAGTTTTAAAAATTAATAAAGTAAACTACATCAATGATTCCAAGGCAACGAATGTTAATGCGACCTATTATGCATTAGAAAGCATGGATGCCCCTACAGTGTGGATTGTTGGAGGTGAAGATAAAGGGAATAATTATCAAGAGCTTTTTCCTTTTGTAAATGAAAAGGTAAAGGCGGTTATCTGTTTGGGGATAGATAATGAAAAGTTGATTGAGAATTTTGCTCCTATGGTAGACGTTATTGTAGAGACACAATTTATGAGTGAGGCCGTAAAGATTGCTTACAAGATTGCTGAACCTGGTGACAATGTTTTATTGTCTCCAGCTTGTGCCAGCTTTGACTTGTTTCAAAATTATGAGGATAGAGGACGTCAATTTAAAGAGGCGGTTAGGAATTTATAAAAGATAGAATGAAGAGTTTATTAAAGAATCTAAAAGGAGATAGGTTGATTTGGTCCATTGCGGCCTTACTGGCTATATTTTCATTTTTGCCCGTTTATAGTGCTGCAAGTAATTTGGCTTATGTGAGTGGCAATGGAAATACTTTTGGGTTTTTTATAAAGCATTTGGTACATCTTTTTTTAGGGTTCTCTATCATGTATGGGATTCATAAAATTCCGTATCGTTATTTTCGAGGTTTGTCTATGGTTATGTTGCCTGTTGTTGTTGTATTGTTGGTTGTTACTATGCTTCAAGGGACTACTATTGATGGAGCCAATGCGAGCAGATGGATACAAATCCCCATTGTAAACATGTCGTTTCAAACCTCGACTCTGGCTATGGTGGTACTCATGGTTTATGTGGCTAGGTACATGTCAAAAATTAACGATAAAAAAATAACATTTAAGGAGTCAATTTTACCACTTTGGATGCCTGTTTTCTTAATACTTATTTTAATTTTGCCGGCCAACTTTTCTACAGCAGCCATCATGTTTGTGATGGTTATGATGTTGGTGTTCTTAGGTGGGTATCCTCTTAGGTATTTAGCGGTGATTATTGGGGCTGGTATGCTATCCTTGACCATATTTATTTTGGTTGCAAAGGCATTTCCAGATGCAATGCCAAATAGGGTAGACACATGGATGAGTAGGATAGAGAGTTTTGCAAATGAGGAGGTGACCGAAGAGGATTATCAAATTGAAAAGGCAAAAATAGCTATCGCATCTGGAGGAATTAGAGGTGTTGGGCCAGGTAAAAGTTTACAGAAGAATTTTCTGCCGCAATCTTCTTCAGATTTTATCTATGCCATTATTGTGGAAGAATATGGATTGATAGGGGGGCTTGTTTTGATGGTATCTTATTTGTGGCTATTGTTTAGAATCGTGATTGTGGCACAAAAGTCTGAAACCATCTTTGGGAAATTATTGGTGTTAGGAGTTGGTTTACCTATAGTGTTTCAAGCCTTGATTAATATGGCGGTAGCGGTACAGCTGTTCCCGGTAACGGGTCAAACATTACCATTGATAAGTAGTGGTGGAACCTCTATTTGGATGACATGTTTATCTGTAGGGATTATACTGAGTGTCAGTGTAAAAAGAGAAGAAATAAAAGAAAAAGAAAATACTGAGGAGAATCCTTTGGAGATTCTTTCAGAAACGATATAAATGAGCGCAATTAAAGTCATATTATCTGGTGGAGGAACGGGAGGTCATATCTATCCGGCCATTGCCATTGCCAATGAAATAAAATTGAGGTATCCAGATGCTCAAATTTTGTTTGTTGGTGCCAAGGATAAAATGGAGATGGATAAAGTGCCTCAAGCCGGTTATGACATCAAAGGATTGTGGATTTCTGGAATTCAGAGAGAATTGACTTTGAAAAATCTAAGCTTCCCATTTAAGCTAATAAGCAGTTTATTGAAGGCAAGGAAAATTGTGAATCAATTCAAGCCAGATATTGCCATTGGTACAGGCGGATTTGCCAGTGGACCCTTGTTGCAAATGGCAGTTTCTAAAGGGGTTCCAAGTCTTATCCAAGAACAGAATTCATTTCCTGGAATTACCAATAAGTTATTAGGCAAAAAGGCGGATAAAATATGTGTGGCTTATGATGGATTGGAACGTTTCTTTCCAGCTAAAAAAATGGTTAAAACAGGAAATCCCGTAAGGCAGGATTTATTGAAAATTGACAATAAAAAAGAGGCTGCAGATGAGCTATTTTCTCTTAAGCCCGATAAGAAAACATTATTGGTTTTAGGAGGGAGTTTGGGGGCTAGACGAATCAATCAACTTATTGAAAAGGAATTGGATTTTTTACAAATCCATAACATACAAGTCATTTGGCAATGTGGAAAATTATACTACGAAAAGTATAAAATTTATAACCATACCAAGGATGTGCAAGTTCATGCATTTATCAACGACATGGCTATGGCATATGCCGCGGCAGATATTATTATTTCAAGGGCTGGAGCAAGCTCGGTGTCAGAATTATGTATTGTGGGAAAGCCGGTCATTTTCATTCCTTCTCCCAATGTAGCTGAGGACCATCAAACCAAAAATGCAATGGCTGTTGTGAATAGGCAGGCTGCTCTTTTAATTAAAGAGGAAGATTTGGATGTTGATTTTGAAAATAAATTCTCCCAACTTATGGCTTCGCCTGAAAAGCAGGAGGAGTTGGGTAAGAATATTAAGGATCTGGCATTAGTAAATGCTACCAAGGATATAGTAAATGAAGTAGAAAAATTACTTAAAAACTAAATTGGATTTAAAAAACATACATAGCGTTTATTTCATCGGAATAGGAGGTATTGGTATGAGTGCATTAGCTAGGTACTTTCATGCCAAAGGGCTAACTGTGGGAGGTTATGACAAAACCCAAACCACATTGACTGATGAGTTAATAAACCTAGGTATGGATATTCATTTTGCTGATGATATAAGTTTGGTGAATCCTGTTTTTCTCAAAAGTAAGCAGGTGCTTGTAATTTATACACCAGCTATTCCTTCTGATCATAAGGAATTAAATTATTTCAAAACAGAGGGGTTTTGTGTGATGAAGCGATCTCAAGTTTTGGGGCTTATCACTGAAAACACTTTTTGTTTAGCGGTTGCTGGAACACATGGAAAAACAACAACGACCAGCATTTTGGGGCACTTGTTGAATGTTTGTGATGTCCCTGTGACAGCATTTTTAGGAGGAATAAGCGAAAATTATCAATCCAACTTGATACTAAACGGTACCGAGGTATCTGTTGTGGAGGCCGATGAGTTTGATAGATCCTTTTTAACGCTTTCCCCAGATTTGGCCTGTATAACCTCTATGGATGCGGACCATTTGGATATTTATGGAGATAAATTTGAATTGATAAAATCTTTTGAGGCCTTTGCCAAAAAAGTAAAAGATACAGGGAAGTTATTTGTTAAAAATGGCTTACCTCTTAAAGGGATAACATATGGGATTGAAGATGATTCAGACTATGCAATTATCCATTTAAGAATAGAAAATGGGAGTTATTTGTTTGATGTGCGAACGCCAAATGGAATAATAAACAATTTTAAATTTAACCTACCCGGTAGACATAATTTGTCGAATGCATTAATTGCCTTGGCGATGGCTGTGGAATTTGGTTGCCCTCACCAACAGCTCGCCAAGGCTTTAATTTCCTATCAAGGTGTGAAAAGAAGATTTTCTTATCACATTAAAACAGAGGAGCTTGTTTATATTGATGATTATGCCCACCATCCTGAGGAAATTAAGGCGGTTCATCAAGCGGTGAGTGAAATGTATCCTGATAAAAAAGTATTGGTTGTGTTTCAACCGCATTTGTTTAGTCGTACCAAAGATTTTGCTGAAGAGTTTGCATCCAGTTTAGGACTCTTTGATGAAGTGCGATTGCTGGACATATATCCAGCTAGGGAGCTACCTGTGGCCGGTGTGACATCTGAATGGCTTTTGTCAAAAATTCAGAATTCTAATAAGAGGCTCATCCAAAAGCATGAGATAATATCGGAAATTAAAAAGAGTGATGCTCCCGTAGTTTTAACCCTAGGAGCAGGAGATATTGGAGAGGAAGTTCAACGTATTAAAGAAAGCTTGAGTGTTGCGAGTTGATTGGAACATAGTAAAATTGGTGGTTTTAGGTTGCCTGGTGGTTTTTTTGTTCGCTTTTTCAGCAGATAGACAAATGAATCGGGAAATATCTCGTGTGGATATAAGTTTCATAGGCGATAACAACATGTATATCACACAGGAAACTGTTAGTAAATTGTTAATACAAAATCCGCAAAGGTCTCAAAAGGAGTTTAAAGAAATTATAGATTTGAATGGATTGGAACATGCCCTGAATTCCAATCCGATGATTAAAACTGCAGATGTCTATGTGACTGTAGATGGCGTGTTAAAGGCAGATGTAGTCCAAAAGAAACCTATAGCAAGAGTGCGTACAAATGCATCGTATTACATCGATGATCAGGGTAGTTATATGCCTTTGTCGTCCAATTATTCTGCCAGAGTACCACTTGTAACCGGAAGTATCGACAAAAATAATTTGTCAAATGTATTTGAAGTTGCCAGAAAAATTCAAAATGATGAGTTTTTAAAAAAACACGTTTTTGAAATAAGGCAAGACAAAAAGAATCATATATATCTCAGGTTGAGACAATATGATTTTATAGTAGAAATAGGAAAACCAACTAGCTTAGATAAAAAAATAAACAATCTCAAGGCATTTTATAAAAAGGCTTATAAAGAAAATAGGCTAAACAGTTACAGCAATATAAATCTGAGATTTGAAAGTCAAGTAGTCTGTACAAAAGTGTAAACAATGGAAAACAACATTGCAATAGGATTAGACATAGGAACCACGAAAATCGTGGCCATGATTGGTCGTAAAAATGAATACGGTAAAGTGGAGATTTTGGGAATTGGAAAATCCAAAAGCTTAGGTGTTCACCGTGGTGTGGTCAATAATATTACACAAACAATACAATCCATTCAAGCTGCAATTCAAGAAGCTGAAGCGGCTGCAGATATTAAAATTGAGGATGTAACGGTGGGTATTGCTGGCCAACATATCCGTAGTTTACAACATAGTGATTACATCACTAGACCCAATTCTGAGTTAGTAATCGACGAAGAAGATATTGAACAATTAATTAATCAAGTTCATAAGTTGGTCATGCTTCCCGGAGAGGAAATAATACATGTTTTGCCACAGGAATATAAGGTTGATGGACAGGCTGAGATTAAGGAGCCCATAGGGATGTATGGAGGACGTTTAGAGGCAAATTTCCATGTTGTGGTTGGGCAAGTATCTTCTATTAGAAACATTGGAAGGTGTGTAAAAAGTGCTGGTTTAAATCTGGAGGGAATTACATTAGAGCCATTAGCTTCTGCAAATGCTGTATTAAGCCAAGAGGAGAAAGAAGCTGGTGTAGCTTTAATTGATATAGGCGGTGGAACCACTGACTTAGCGGTATTTAAGGATGGCATTATTCGTCATACAGCTGTTATTCCGTTTGGAGGTAATGTCATTACTGAAGATATCAAAGAGGGTTGTTCCATAATTGAGAAACAAGCCGAGTTATTAAAGATCAAATTCGGTTCTGCCTGGCCAGGGGAAAACAAGGATAATGAAATTGTTTCCATTCCTGGTTTAAGAGGTAGGGAGCCAAAGGAGATTACGCTTAAAAATTTATCGAAAATTATTCATGCCCGAGTTGTTGAGATTATTGAACAGGTGTACTTGGAGATCAAAAATTACGGTCATGAAGAACAAAAGAAAAAACTTATTGCAGGTATCGTTTTGACAGGAGGCGGAAGTCAATTGAAACATTTAAAGCAATTAGTGGAATACATTACCGGGATGGATACAAGAATAGGTTATCCCAACGAACATTTGGCTGGAGATAGTGATGATGAAGTGACTAGTCCGTTATACGCTACGGCCGTAGGTTTGGTCATGGACGGATTGAAACGACATGAGAGAAAGAAAGCAGAGGCCAAAGCGCAAGAAAAGTATGAAGAACAAAAAGAACAGGCTCAAGAAACTAATGAAGAGCCTGAAGAACCAATAAAAGAACCAAAACCAGAACGTCGCTCTTTCTTGGATAAACTAACCGAAAGAGTGAAGGATTTTTTAGATAACGCAGAATAATAAAACCAAAGATTCATGAGCAGCAACACAGGAATTGAAAACAGTATCTCATTTGATTTACCTAAAAATCAGTCAAATGTTATCAAGGTTATTGGAGTTGGAGGTGGAGGTAGCAATGCTATTAACCACATGTTCCAACAAGGAATTAAGGGAGTCGATTTTGTAATTTGTAATACAGATGCCCAAGCACTTCAAAATAGCGGTGTTCCTAATAAAATTCAATTAGGGGTTAACCTAACTGAAGGGTTAGGTGCTGGTGCCAATCCAGAAATTGGAGAGAAGGCGGCCGTTGAAAGTTTTGAGGAAATAAGCAGCATGTTGGATTCCAATACCAAAATGGTTTTTATTACTGCAGGAATGGGAGGTGGAACTGGAACAGGTGCTGCCCCAATTATAGCCAAAATGGCAAAGGAAATGGATATTCTTACTGTAGGAATCGTAACAATGCCATTTCAATTTGAAGGAAAATTAAGAAACCAACAAGCCCAAAAGGGAATTGACAACCTAAGGTCTATGGTTGATTCTCTGGTAGTCATTAATAATAATAAACTACGAGAGGTATACGGGAATCTAGGCTTTAAAGCTGGGTTCTCCAAGGCAGATGAAGTCTTGTCTACAGCTGCTCGTGGTATAGCTGAAGTTATAACTCATCACTATACTCAAAACATCGATTTACGTGATGCTAAAACTGTATTAAGCAATAGTGGTACAGCTATTATGGGATCTGCAATAGCATCTGGTCAAAATAGAGCTCATGAAGCTATTAGAAAGGCATTGGATTCGCCATTGCTAAATGATAATAAGATTACGGGTGCTAAGAATGTATTGTTGCTTATCGTTTCTGGTGTTCAGGAAATCACTATCGATGAAATTGGGGAAATTAATGACCATATTCAAGACGAAGCGGGTCATGGAGCCAATATTATTATGGGGGTTGGTGAGGATGAGTCACTTGATGAATCTATAGCCGTAACAATTATTGCCACTGGTTTTGATTTGGATCAACAGAATGAAATCTCTAATACAGAGATTAAAAAAGTAATCCACGCCTTAGAAGATGATAAGCCCTTTGAAAAGGATTTAACAAAGAAAGAAAAGCAACCCGCTATTATTACTCCCAACATAGAATTAAAAGAGGAGAAAAAAGAAGAGGTTGTCAAGCATACATTAGATATTGAGGAATTGGATGATTTTCAAATTAATTCAGATCCATCACCTAAATTAAATCATTCTGAAGAGCCTTCGGGATTGATTAAGACAAATGAGGAAATTAAAAATATTAAGGTTACTTACGAAGAGGTAACTGCTGAAATTGAGGAAGAAGAGGATGATTATATCATCACTGAAATAAAACCTGAGGCAGTGGAAGAAAGTTATGAGGATGAGTATGGTGAGGAGGAGCAACAAATTACATTAACCTTTGATTTACCTATAAGTGAGTCTCCAATTACTAGCAAGGATAATGATTTTGTAGTGCATGAGTTGGATGAGAATGTTAAAAAAATGCCTGTAAGGGATTTTGTTGAGGTAATTCCTGTCACCGAGTCTAATGAAAAGGGAGAAGTAAGGTATGCCTTAGATGACTACATTGAAGTAGAGTCTGAAATGAACCCTAAAAAGAATGAGGTGGTCATTGAGGAACAGGATGTAGTATTTGAAAAGAAAACTTTAAAAGAGGATGTTGACCAGGGAACAGAGTCTGGTGGGGATATAGATCCTATGAACAGTCCAATATCTGATATGTTAAAAGAGCGTGCGGAGGAAAGAAGGAGAAAGATGAAGGATTTTAATTATAAATTCAACACGAATAAGATTGATGATATTGAAAAAATACCTGCATACAAAAGACAAGGTGTAGATTTAAATGATACCCCACATTCGTCAGATTCAAGTAGTATGTCCAGTACCAGTATTAGTTTGGATGACAATAATGATATACAGATGAGAAATAACAATTCATTTCTTCATGACAATGTAGATTAATAGCAATTAAGTTTAGTGTTTAAGCTTCTTGGAAACCCGAAGAATCAGTAATGGTTTTTCGGGTTTTCTTTAGTATCTTCGCAAACGCAAAATTAACGGATTATGAGTTTACAGAATAAAGTGATGGATGGTATGAAAGAGGCCATGAAAGCAAAGAATCAAACAGCTTTAACTGCTTTGAGAGCCATAAAATCATCTATACTTTTAGCACAAACGGAGACGGGTGCTGGTGATGGTTTAACCGAAGACGAGGAGCTTAAATTACTTCAGAAACTGGTTAAACAACGTCAAGATAGTGCAGCTATTTATTTAGAACAAGGAAGAGAAGATTTGGCGCAACCTGAAATAGATGAAGCCAAAGTTATTAGTCAATTTTTACCAGAGCAACTTTCTGAAACTGAAATTGAAAAGGTAGTTGTTGCTACAATCGAGGAGGTTGGTGCAGATGGTATGAAAGATATGGGAAAAGTAATGGGACTTGTTAGTAAGGAACTAGCTGGAAAAGCCGATGGAAAAACTATTTCAACCATTGTAAAGGCTAAATTGAGTTAGATCATACTTTTTTGGCCGCGTAGTTCAACTGGATAGAATATCAGATTTCGGCTCTGAGGGTTGGGGGTTCGAATCCCTCCGCGGTCACAGATAGATAAAAAAGTCGCACGATATATCAAGTTTACTTGAATTTGAAAGTGGGGCTTTTTTATTTTCAACACGCAGTGTTGAGCGAAATATAATCCTCCGCGGTCACTTTTTATTAGATGACAAAGCTTTAGCGGTTTATTTGATCTGAAAATTGATAAAAAAATTAAGGGACATAAAATGATATGTCCCTTAATTTTTTTATTGTTATGATACCTTTTAAAGCTTAAAGACGCCCATTAAATAATATTGATAATGGTTGTTGTCATATTGTCTGTCCAATCTATGAAAGGCCCATTTCCCTGCAGCTTGAAGTCGTATTCCAATGTTGTCAGAAACCCACACAGTTCCTCCTAAAGCCAGATTCCAGGAGAAATTGGATTCTTCAATGGAAAAATACCCAGGTCCCGTACTCACATAAAGGTCTAGCCAATCTGGTTCCCTTTTAAAAATTAAATCGGAATAATAGAATTTTAAATAGGTATTTGTTGTGAAAAATGTCTTGTCTTCATCTAAAACACCATTATCAATAAATTCTCCTTTTTTATACCCATTCATTGAAAAATCTTGTTCAAAGTATAGGTAGCTATTTATACCAAATTCAACCGAAAATGCAATAGGTATATGAAATGCAATTTCATCAAAATCTTTCCAAGGTTTTCTGGTGCCTTCGGTCACTAAGCCATTGACACCTAAACTAACCAAAACAGATGGTTCATTTTCCAAGCGCATTTGGCTATAACCACTAGTGAAAGTAGAAATGAGAAATGCTAAAATTAAGAGTCTCTTCATAAAAAAAGGTTTGTTCAAAAATAGAGTTTTAGTTGATAATAAAAAAAAATTACTGCTAGAAATTACATTTGCTTATTCCTTTAAGTTCAGTATTTTATTTCTTAAAACATGTTTTCTGTAGCTTGGATTGCTTACAAATAGTTGTAATCTTTCAGTTACAGTATAATATCTGGACAAACTTCTGATAAAACTTCGTTTTATGCCTTTCCTTTTTGACAAATGTTTAAAAATGATATATTTAAAGGATCTGTTTTTTGGCTTGTCTGAATTTTTTAATGTTTGAAAATAAATTGATGATAGTTCGATAAATAATTTCCCAAAAGCGTTCGATTTAATAGTTTTATAAACTTCTTGATTTGGATCTAATCCTAGAATTAAGGTATCATAAGTAGATTTAAATTTTACATTTGGAATTTTCTGATATTTATCATTGATTTGAGTTGTATAGGCTGCTATTTTTATAGAATCCTGTTTGTTTGGAATTGGAATTCCTTGTAAATATATTTTGTTTTTAAGGATATAAGCTGGGTTTAAAAGATAGTTTGTTTTAAGGTTTAATAGAAACTCATGTAGTTCTATGGCTCCATATTTATTCTTTGAAATCTGTCTTGGATAATGACGGTAATCTTTTACTTCGTAGTTGAATGGTCTAAGGTCATTGTACCCTTGAGTTTTTAAAAGCTTAAATGCACGATCGATCTGATTCCGATCAATTAATATATCTATATCGCCAATCATACGAAAACCGATATCTTCAATTAGATTCGAAGCAATTATTGCTATACCTTTTATAAACACATGATTAATATTATTCTCTGAAAGTAAGTTTGTTATTTCTTGTGTTTCCGAAAGCAAAATGGCATTCCTGTTTCTGTTTATTTTGGTAATCTCTTCAAGATATTCATTTAAATCTTCCGGAAGATATCTCAATAAATCTTTTCTTTTGAGTGATAAAAATGAAGCAGGAAGCATTAATTCGCTACTAGCAACTTTTACAAATTCATCCCAATTAACCTGTTCTGAGGTAAAAATATTTTTTAATTTTTCCTCATTATTAGTATTTGAAAGAATATGTCCTAAAAGATGGTATTCCGTCTTCAAATCTCGATAATTCTCCTAGGATAGGGTTGTTTTAAACAAAGCTTTTACTTGATCAATGGCAAATTGATTCTCGTTATAAGTTAATTCATAAAACTGACATTGACTAATCCAATTCAAAAAGGATTCAGCATTCTCTTTTTTTGGAGAAATCCAAGAGTCTGGAATCAGGGTATCAAGGATAGAATTACAATTTATTTTTTTTAGTGATTCTTTTGATTTTTTACTGTAATTAACTTTGATTATTTGATGGCATGGTAATGGAGTGTTTCTATCGCTGAATTTTTTTAACGGTAGGTATTTAACTTTGATATTTTTTTTCAAATTCAAAACCGTACCTGAGTTTCTGAAATTTGGGTGAGTAGATTCTATAGTATTGAAAGCCCCCTCCTTTATGGAAAGAGCAGAGGGATTTGAGAGTATTAAATTACCCTCTACCATGGGGGTTAAATCGTCCGATAAAATATCGAATCCTTGCGATGCTAGTAAAGCTGATAGGGTGCTTTTTCCGCTCCCCGAAATTCCTGTTAGTAAAATCCCTTTTTTGCCATTGCCGATTGCTGCCGAATGGAAAGTTGCAATAAATTTTGACTCTTCAATTTGGTTAGTCAATTTTAGGATTTCCATAGTTACCTTTCCTTGGATATAGTGGATTCTATTCAAGGGTTCAATAGAAATTAAATTGTTATTTTTAAGGAAATATATATGGTTTTTATCACAGATTAGCTGGAAATGGATTTTCGACTCTGGAGATGTTCTAGTTCGGTTTTGAAGATGTTCAATAGGATTTTTTATAATGTTTAAAATATTACTTTTAGAAAACTTTATGTTAAAACAAACATTCTGGTATTTATAAAACTTTATTTCTTCTACTGAGGTGGTATTTTTTGGGTAGTCGGTCTTTGTAGAAAGGTTTGATGTTTGTTCCTTTTTGCTAGCTTGGGTAAGAAAGGTACTAATTTCCTGATATAAACTGTTTAATTCTGATATTTCTAATTGTAATGTGGAGCAAGACTCAACCCATTTTTGATATGATGATTTATCTAAATAAAGTAAAACAAGTTTGTATATAAATGAGGAGACAACTACATATTGATTTGAATTTTCAAACCATAAAATATAGTTGTCTCCTATTTTTTTATATGATGTTGGTTTCAGGTAATTTTTCAAGATTGTTTAACCTTCAAACATATCTTCAAAATCTCCTTGTCCATTTCTTTCAAAACCTCCACCTGGGTCAGGAGGGGAGCCTACTTGTGCTTTTGCCGGATTTAATATAAGAAATGTTCCAGCTGCTGTAAGCGCCGCATATTTCCCCATTCTTTTAATGGCTTCTTTTCTGGTGATTTGGTTTTCTTGGTTCTTTTTTGTCATAATGCAAAATATAAACATTTCAAAAATAATAAATAAATTATGG
The DNA here is from genome assembly GCF_001280515.1 of Mangrovimonas sp. ST2L15. Lineage (GTDB taxonomy): Bacteria > Bacteroidota > Bacteroidia > Flavobacteriales > Flavobacteriaceae > Mangrovimonas > Mangrovimonas futianensis. Next base: position 1,137,261 of record NZ_LBIQ01000030.1, read on the forward strand.
ATTGAAGAGAATCTTAATCGAATTTAATTATTTTGAAATTTTATTAATGATCATTGGGAAATTATTAAATTATCTTAGTGATTTTTAATAGGTTGCCATTGATTTAAATGAGTTTATTTTTTTGATAGAATTATTTTTTTTGTGAAAATTTGATCATTTTCATTAATTCTTAGTACATAAACTCCTTCAGATAAATCTGTATGCAAGATGTTCAAATTTTCCTCGCTATCCAAATTTTGATATATTACTTTTTTACCTTGAATATCAAACAAACTAATTTTGGTGCCATCTGAAAGTTTTCCTTTGATATAAATATCGTTTGATTTTGTATAAACAACCAAATCTTTAACAGAGTTTTCTTCAATCGTTAATCCGGGGTTTTCAAAGCGGAGATAAAATCTTCCAATTCCATTTAAATTTGAAGATGGAGTGAATATATAATCCGAATTATTCAATAAAATACTGTTGCCAGTTAGAATATCATCAAGGTACACTAATATATTACTTGGTAAAGTTGATTCCGAGATGCTTATGTTAATTTGTTGGCCAGAAAATCCATTAATTCCTAATGGCAAAATTAGGTTGTTATTTAGATCTTCATAATTTAATGTCTGAATTGCCATGTCTTCACCAATATTGTCTTCAAGCATGTGTGTGTAAATATCAAAATCACCCGCTTCATTATCTCCAAATACTCTGGCATCATAACCTAAGTCAAGACCTAGAGAAGCTGAATTATTAAAATAGACTTCAGTGTACTTGATGTTAGATGAACTTTGTAAGTTCAGTCTAATAAATGATATATTGGTATTTATTTGAGAAGGATTTGCCATTCTACCAAAAATAAAATCGTCAGAGTTGCCCAATCTCCTCATGGATGGATCAAAGTTAACATTGGCAGCATCATCAGCGGTTACAAGAAAACCTTGACCGGGTGCAATAGCTGCATCGGGATTTGCTTCTAAATAAGCTAAATTCCAAATTGTCCAAGGATAAGTGCTGCTACCATTGGTATGAGCATTGTATCCATAAATAGCCGCCGCAGTAGGATCGAAACTTGCGATGTTAGTGGTTAAGAAGTCTTCTAAACTTAAATAGGTAGAATATGGATTTCCAATAACGTTCCAAGCCATATAACTTGGACCCTCCTTCGAAATGGTTCTGTTAATTGGTGCTACACTAGGTAATCCTCTAAAACGCAATACATTATTAGTGTTACTGCCGTCGTCATTAGTCGCGGCGCGATATCCTGTTGCAGGTACTAAAGATACACTAAAATCATCAATGACATTGTAAGTTAAGTATGTTCCAGACGTTTTATTAAATGGTCCAAATAATTTTTGGTCTGTGTTTGAAGGGTTTTGGTACAAACTAGTAGCGTTGGCTCCATTACTATAAAACGAACCAAATGTTTGGCCAGCTCTGAAAACAGGAGGCGATATTAAATCATTGTCACCAGCACTAGTTGCTGTAGTCGCATTGGTATTGACATATCTGTCATAATTAACCTGTCCAGTTCCATTGGAAGCGGTCAGAGAGGCCGCATTAGCTAACATTAAACTGGAATAGGAGTTGGAAGTGGAGCTTAATATTACATTGGATCCATTTGCTAATGTTAAAGTTCCGTTAATGGTTAAATTGATACCCGTTTCAATATAAAAAGAGCTGTTTACTTGTAAGGTGACATCATTAATTATTAAATCTGAGGTAATTTGATCAATGTCTGCATCATTCGCTCCAAAGATAACTTGGATGTCATCTTGCGGATTGGCAGGGTTAGATGGGTCATTAGGGTGATTGGGGACCCAACCAATGCCTCCTGCATAAGTGAAGACTTCAGGAGCAAGTTGATCACCGATCAACATGAAATTATCCATTTCAATAATGTCATTATTTCCTTCCAATGTCCCTGAGACTACCAAACTAATCATAGTTGCAGTCGGATCTACGTCAAATAAAACAGTTCCTGATATTCCAGAATTTGGATTATTATAGAATTCTATTGGTCCTTGCCCAACACCATCATAAAAAACCTCATAGGTTCCAGAATCATTGTTAGCATTGACATAATAATCAAATTTCAATTGGACATTTTCATATCCCTGAATGTTTACCTCTTGAAAGGTGAAGACAAAAGGATCTAATGACGGTTCTCCAGCTTCACCTTGTAAATCATGTCCAAAAACGGAGGCTCCAGAAAATTCTGAATTATTCATAGATGAGGCTTGGATGAATAATCCATGATTTGCATTATTAGGGTCTTGAAACACCTGGCTAGCTATATCGTTATACCAATAAGGAGAAGATCCATCAAAATCTTCAATTGCAATTATATCATAGTCAAAATCATTATCTACAACTGTTAGTGCGAAAGTGTCATTTGTACCAACAGAAGCACTATCACCACCTACAATCAAATCAATGGTAAATCCAAAAATTTCATCCCCTTCTATTTCTGAGTCATCGGTAATATTGATGGTTAAATATTCAGGAGTGCTACTTCCAGCTGGAAATGTAATGGTTTGTGTAATATAATTTCCTAAATCTGTAGGATCACCAGAAAACAAACCAACTTGAACTAAAGTTGGTGATGTAGAACTAGGGTTAGTAATGCTTAGTTCAACGTCTATTGTTCCTGCTCCCTCACTCACGCTAGCCGAAGTGTCCGTAAATTCAACAGTAGTGGTTGCCGCTATTTCCTCAACAGTTATATCGGTAACCTCAAATCTAGAATTTCCATTGGAATTAAAATAGAATCTAATTCTTAATTCGCTCCCATCAAGACCTGTGATTGAATTCCATTCAGCTGGTGTATTAAGAGTGGTAACAGAACTGCCAGAATAGAGGTCTCCATAAACCCAAGGTTCTCCGTCAATTTGGTAGGACCATTGGAAATATTCTGTCGGAGTATTATTAAAAGGATTTCCACTTGTAACCTCGCCGAGGCCTGAAATACTAATACTTGAAATACCGTTGATATCAATAGGGAAGCTTTCAAAATAAGCTTCAGCTCCAAAATCGGATTGCTCAATAAGAGTCCCGTCACATCTGAAATAGCCGCCACCGCCATCAGTATCGACTGGCGCTCCTGAATCATAAGCCAAGTAAAAATTGTTGCCTGTTACAAAATCGTCCGCAGGCCACCCACTTGGGGGCGAAGCATTATTATGCTCAAATCCAACTGGAGTTGAAAAGTCGGTTTGATAAATAGTTTGACCGTAACTCAAGAAGGTCGTTAGAATAGCGAAAAATAGTAAGATTTGTTTCATGGGTATAAGATGATTTAATACAAATCAACTAATTAATTGTAATTGCTTAAAAATTAATACGTTGTTTGAACTGATTTTATCGATTAGATGTAAGTATTTGGTGGCATTGATTAATGGAATTTGCTAATGTCTTTTTCTATCACCTAGTGATTGCTTTGAACTTTAGTGATTAAGGGAGTTGTGCTATTTTTTAATGGTATAAACATTTATTGAAAGATTATTAATTTTCATAGAAATAATTATTGATTTTTCAAAAATTCAGTCTTAAAGTAAAGGATGTTTGAAAGTTAGTGGGTGCTAGTTAATCTTCCCTTTTAGTTTGGTTGTGTTGATGATTCATTTTATGGCTTATATGCGTCATTTAGTTTTAATTTTTCTTTAAAACATGGGTTTTGGTTGCAATCAATTTAAAGAAATCGTAAAAATCAAAATCTAATGATTTCTTAAATTGTTTTAATTAAAAACTACCTATATTTGACCTTCGTAAAAAAGTTATTTTCAAAATAATATCTTAATGAAAATCAAAAATATCTGTTGTATAGGAGCCGGATATGTCGGTGGTCCTACCATGGCAGTCATTGCCCAAAAAAATCCAGAAATTAATGTTACTGTTGTTGATTTAAATAAACAAAGAATTGCAGCTTGGAATGATGAAGACCTTTCCAAACTTCCTGTTTATGAACCCGGACTAGATGAAGTAGTGAAAGAGGCTAGAGGAAGAAACCTCTTCTTTTCTACGGAGGTTGACAGGGCAATTGATGAAGCTGAAATGGTATTTATTTCAGTCAATACACCCACAAAAACTTATGGAGAAGGAAAAGGGATGGCGGCTGATTTGAAGTATGTGGAATTATGTGCCAGACAAATCGCAAGAGTTTCCAAAGGAGATAAAATCGTAGTTGAAAAATCTACCTTGCCTGTAAGAACTGCACAAGCTGTTAAAAGTATTTTGGATAATACTGGAAATGGGTTTAAGTTTTCTATTTTATCAAATCCTGAATTCTTGGCGGAAGGAACTGCGGTGGAAGATTTGCAAAGCCCAGATAGGGTATTGATTGGAGGGGAAGATACGCCAGAAGGAAAAGAAGCAATGCAAGCTTTGGTAGATATTTATGCTAGCTGGGTTCCTAAAGAGCAAATATTAACAACGAATGTATGGTCCTCTGAGTTGTCAAAATTGGTGGCTAATGCCTTTTTGGCTCAAAGAGTGTCCTCAATTAATGCCATTTCAGAATTATGTGAGGCTACCGAAGCTGATGTGGATGAGGTTTCTAGAGCTATAGGAAAAGATTCTAGAATTGGACCTAAGTTTTTAAAGGCTTCTGTCGGTTTTGGGGGCTCGTGTTTTCAAAAGGATATTTTGAACTTGGTGTATATTTCCAAATCGCTTGGTTTGAATGAAGTGGCGGATTATTGGGAACAAGTTATTATTATGAACGATTACCAAAAGTACCGTTTTGCTAAAAAAATTATTACTACACTTTATAATACCATTGCTGATAAAAAAATTGCGTTCCTTGGGTGGGCCTTTAAAAAGGATACTAACGATACAAGGGAGAGTGCAGCTATATACGTGGCTGAGCATTTACTTCAAGAGCAAGCCAAAATTGTTGTTTATGATCCTAAGGTTACCGAAGAGCAAATTTATTCTGATTTAGAATATCTCGGGACATTGTCATCAGAAGATATTATGAATAGAGTAACTGTAGTTAATGACCCATATAAGGCTATGGATAAAGCCCATGCAGTGGCTGTTCTTACCGAGTGGGACGAGTTTAAATCTTATGACTGGGATAGGGTTTATGAAAATATGATGAAACCTGCTTTTGTGTTTGATGGACGTAGGTTGTTGGACGAGGCAGAAATAACAGAAAAGGGATTTAAAGTTTATACCATAGGCAAGTAAGCAAAAGTTTAAATTATTTTATGCAAATAAGAGTTTATAAGTCCGATAACTCTGGAGTTAGGTTGAAAGACCTTCTATCAGAAATGTTTTCTGACTTAAAACAATCAAGGGATCTAGCTTGGAGGCTAACGGTAAGGGATTTTAAAGGACAATATAGGCAATCGTTATTGGGTGCATTTTGGGCGTTTATTACGCCATTGATGAGTGCCTTAGTGTGGATTTTCTTAAACGCTTCGGGGGCTGTAAAGATTTCCGATTCAGGGATTCCCTATCCCGCTTATGTATTAACTGGAACATTATTGTGGTCAATTCTAAGTGAAAGCGTAATGATTCCCCTTAAGCAAACAATGGGGTCTAAGGGAATTATAGGTAAGATTAATTTTCCTAAGGAGGCTTTATTGTTGTCAGGACTATATAAAATTGGCGGTAATTCATTAATAAAATTATGCTTGATGTTTGCTGTTATTATAATATTTGGAATCACTCCAGATTTTCGAATTATTTTTATACCATTGGTAATTTTAGGACTTATTTTTTTTGGTTTTTGTGCTGGTTTGATACTTACACCGTTAGGAATGTTATACAATGATGTTGGTAGGCTTATACCTATGGGAATGCAATTCTTAATGTATCTAAGCCCAGTAGTATATAGTGCATCCAAAAATCAAGGGTTTCTCGCAAAAATTGTTGAATGGAATCCTACCTCATGCCTAATAGTTACAGCCAGGGAATATATGACCGGCTTGGAATCTTCCTATAATTTGTATTTTACAGTTTTGATGATATTTACATTTATTTTTCTAGTTTTTGCTTGGGTATTTTATCGATTTTCGATACCGATTATTGTTGAAAGAAATGGATGATAAGAAATAGGGAAATGAATAAAGAAGTTTTAATAAAGGTTGAAGGTGTATCCAAAAAATACTGTAAAGATTTAAAGAAAAGCTTACAGTATGGATTATATGATTTGTTTAAGCCCGTTTTCTTTGGGTCAAAGAAAAAAGGATTAAGAAATCATGAGTTTTGGGCAGTTAAAGAAGTTAGTTTTGAGCTCAAACGGGGAGAATGTTTAGGTTTGATTGGTCACAATGGGGCCGGCAAAAGTACTTTATTGAAGATGCTGAATGGTTTGATAAAACCAGATGAAGGCTCTATAGAAATGAGAGGTAGAGTAGGTGCTTTAATTGAACTTGGTGCTGGTTTTAACCCGATTCTTACCGGTAGAGAAAATATCTATAATAATGGGGCGATTTTAGGCTTGTCTAAAAAGGAAATTGACAACAAGATTGATAAGATAATAGAATTTTCCGAAATAGGAGATTTTATTGATTCACCTGTTCAAAATTACAGTTCAGGAATGAAAGTCAGGTTGGGATTTGCTGTTGCTTCTCAGATGGAGCCAGATATCTTAATAATAGATGAGGTTTTGGCTGTTGGTGATGTAGGTTTTAAAATTAAATGTCTCAATAGGATTTCTGAACTTTTGGATAGATGTGCAGTAATTTTTGTGTCCCATTCCATGACACAAGTAGCAAAGGTTTGTACACACGGTATGCTATTAGATCATGGAAAAACTAAATATGAAAGTGAACAAGTCCAAAATGTAATTACAGAGTACTTTAAGTTATTCCAAAATTCTGAGTCCAGTACGCAAGGAACTGGACAAGCATCATTTTCAAATTTGATTGTTGAGAATTATTCAGAAAAAACAGATAATCGTTTTGTTTTTCAGCAATCCAATGATGTGAAACTTAATTTTGAACTAACAATTTCTAGCGAAATCAAAAAATTCTATGTTGGGTTATCTTTTTTGGATATTGAGCAAAAGTTGGTAGCAGTGGCAAACAATGTTCAGGATGGAATAGTTTTAATCAATGATAAAGAAAAACACCATATTTCAATAAGTGTACCGAATCTTTTTTCTTCGTTAAGTTATTCAGTTACCCTCGGTGTTTTTGAGGTTAAGGATTACAATGATCCGGTTTCGCTTGGTAAGCTATTATTGAGGAAAAGTGATTTTATATCATTTATTAATCAAGGTGTGAAACTTCCAAGTTATACACCAATACAGCTCTCTGCCAATTGGGAGTTTAAATAATTATTTATATGAGAATATGCGTTTTAACTATTGTTGATAACCTTGGTAATCGAGGATCATTAGTTCAAGCTACAGCAATGCTAAAGGTTTTCAATGCGGAGGCCGTAGTTTGGAAACGAGATGAGGTTTGGCAAAAGTTTAGTGAGAATTGTGATAAAGAAACTAAAGAATACTATGAGAGTTTAAATATAGGAGAATCCTTCAATGATTATAAATTAGCTGCGAATTATATCAATACAAATTTCGATTTAATGATTGTCGGTAGTGATGAATTATGGAAAGCTGGTGATCCTGAAGATTCTTTTTCGATACCCTACCCAAATCCATTTTGGGGTTCAGAAATTACGATTAAAAAAGTCGCCCTTGCTGTTTCTACGGGGTCAATTGATATTTTGTCCTATCCAGAATCGGTTAGGAAAGGGATGCATGAAGATTTATCCTCTTTTGATTTAATCTATGTGAGAGACCGAAAAAGTGTTGATGATTTAACAAAAATAGGGGTTGAGGCTGATGGAATATTGCCCGATCCTAGTTTTGCAATTGATTATCCTATAACAGATAAACTGCCAACTGATAATGTAACGCCTTTAGAATGGTTTTCTTCTTTCTCAAATTTATTGTATATAAAACATGAGAGGATGCATAAGCTTTTGGCTTGCATTAGAAGTGGTACCCCATGTTTATCTTATGACCATAGGGAAAAGTCCAAAGAGATCAAAAGAGATTTCATGTTGCCTGAAGGTGACTTAATAGAAATTGTAGATAAATGGCCTTATGAGTCTGTTGTAGAAAAATGTAAAGATAACCGACAACAATGGGTTAATATCGTTAAAAGACTTAAAAGTATGTACGGTCTTGAAATAGACGACCTTTCAAATGAAATATTATTTCCACCCCATGGGGTAAAGCCTGCTTCAAGTACTTATATGTTTGATAGCCTTCGCACTGGAAGGACAAATTACGATAAGGGACTTTTGGAAACGCCAGAAGTTTTATGGAAAAGGAAATTGCCAAATGATAAACCCTATTCACCTGAATCTACAGCAATTTTTGATAGAAAGGGTAATATTTATTTTGGTTGTCATGATGGACTATTTTATTCTTTAAATGGTGACGGTGAAATTCGTTGGTCTTTCAAAACACATGGCAAAATTTATTCAAGTCCCTTAATGATACCAGATAAAGGGTATATATGTTTTGCAAGTGGTGATGGGTTTCTTTATAGTTTGAATCTAGAAGGAAAGTTATTATGGAAGGAGCAAATAGGTAGACCTTTGTCAACTGAGAAGGCTTTAAAAAGGCAAAAACGGTATCGTAAGAAGCACCATCCGTTGCATGAAATAAACCGTATCGCATCTGCAAATGCCTGGGCTTCTCCAAACATGCTTTCAGATGGAACTATATGTATATGTGGCTATGAGTTTGGCTTGACCGTGTTAAACCCAGACACAGGAAAAATAAAATGGCGATTTGATTTAGGTGAACCAGCTGCTCATTTAGCTGGGGTAGCAATAAAGGAGGATAATATTATTGCGGTATCCCAACAAAGAAGGGTTTTTAAAATCTCTCCTGAAGGTCAAGTAATTTGGTCAAAGAAATTACGTCGAGGATACAATGCATGGGGGAACCCAAGTGTTAATCCAGAGAATGGTCATATATATGTTCCAGTGAGTAAGCGCGAAGATTCGGCGTTGATATATGCTTTCAACCAAGAAGGAAAAAGAATTTGGAAAACTAAAATTCCTGAAGGTACACGTGGTACCATTTCTATTTCACGTGAAAATTATTTGATTTGTTGTGGATTTAAGGGCAACATGTATTTTATTGATAAAAATTCGGGTAAAGTTATCAAAGTCATAGAAGTAACTGATGGGAAAATGTGGACCTCTGCAAGTATAGATAGCAATGGCTATATTTTTGTGCCAGTTATTGATTCTAGTGAAAAGGATACTGGTCGATTATGTTGTTTCGATAAACAAGGAGAGTTGATTTGGGAGTTCGAAATGGGCAAAGGACATAGTGTCCCTGTAATAGATAGCCTTCAACGACTGTATTTAGGTTCATGGACAGGAGAATACATTTGCTTGCAAACATAATATTAGTTTTGTTTTAAATTTTAAAGAGCGAAGTCATTAAGAAAGAATCAAAGATTAAACTATTGTATGCTCAAAAATGGATATTTGATAGGGATTAAAAGGAAGTTAAGAATTAGGACGAGAGTTAAAAAATCGTTAGTAACTATGACCAATGGTGCTGATAAGTTGTCAAAACCTATCACAGTATCTTTAAGAAATTCCTATGTCAAATATTTTGGTAAATTCTATCAAAAGAAAATATTGTTCATTTTTGGTGTTCAGAGGTCTGGAACAACTGCTTTATTCCATTTTTTGAGGAAGGATAAAAGAATTCAAACGTATAATGAATTTAGTGAACTCTCCGTCGATGGAGATGAAAAATTAAGATTACATCCATACCCAAGATTAAAAAAACAATTTGATAGGAATTTAAGGCCAATTTTACTCTTAAAACCATTAGTAGAAAGTCAAAATGCTAATAGACTTTTAGAGGAGTTTCCAAATTCTAGGGGTATTTGGATTTATAGAAATTATAAGGATGTCGCTAACTCCAACTTAAATAAATTTGGAATCAATAATGGAATAAAAAATTTAACTCCATTAATGAATGGAGATTCCTCTAATTGGAGGTCAGAGAATGTTTCCGATGATATAAAGGAGATAGTTGCTAAGTATTTTTCTTCTGACATGAAGCCACATGATGCGGCTGCCTTATTCTGGTATGTTAGAAGTAGTTTTTACTACTCTCAAGGGTTAAATAATTCAAATCGAATTTTATTAATGCGTTATGAAAGCTTTGTTAAGGAGCCATATAAAAAGTTATCTAGAGTATACCAATTTTTAGGGGAGAAGATACCCGAAACATTGAAGGAAAATGATATTCATGGAAGGTCCATTAAGAAGGGTGAAGATATAAATTTAAGTCCGGAAATTGAAACTTTATGTGATGGGCTTTACCAAAAATTTGAAAAGGAATACTCGTCAAAGAACAATTCATTTTAATGAATCTTGAAAAATTTAAAAATACTAAATTTATATTTATAGTTAACAACTATAAGGCTTTTGGAGGAGCTGAAAGACAGGCGCTTATTTTTGCAACTTATCTTTTGGAACATGTTACAGATAATGTTGCTTTTTTAGCTTTGGGGGATGGAGAGAATTTTAAAAGTAGATTAGAAGATTTTGATATAACTACGTATTGTTTCCCTTTCAATCATAATGCTTCAAAACCTAAAAAAATAATTCAATATCTAAACTTAATTCGCTTTCTCAAAAAATTGAATCCTGATGTTTTAATTCCTTATGTTGCCGAATCTAATAAAGTAGTCGCTCAAATTTGGAAACACACCGGTGCCAAGTTTGCATTTTGGAACCAAAGAGAAGAAGGTAGAAAACTATATGGGTCAAAACGTGAAAATAAATTAATTAGGCAATTACCGGCTATAGTTTCCAATTCATTTGAAGGTAAGCAGGCGTTGATGAGAGTTTATGGATTGGAAGCCAAAGATATTATTGTGATTAATAATGGTGTTGTTCCATATGGTAAAGACGTTACTATTATTAATTGGCATGAAAAATTGGATATTGAACCCAGCCGTCCTATAGTAGCAATGATTGCCAATATTACTGATAGGAAGGACCATGAAACTTTATTAAAGGCATGGAAAAAGGTTGTTGATTGGTGCAAAAATAACGAAAGGAATATCCCATTTTTAATTTTAGCTGGAAGAAAAGCAAATGCCTATAACAAATTGAGGTTACTAGCATTTGATTTAAAATTGAGTGATCATATCGCTTTTATAGGTGAAATTAATCCTGTCCAACCTTTAATTAAAAGTACGCTATTTTGTGTATTTAGTTCAAATTTGGAAGGGTGCCCAAATGGAGTGCTGGAATGTATGGAACAAGGAAAGGCGGTTATAGGAACAGATATAAGTGGAGTGAGGCAGGCCTTGGGAGATAGATATGATAATAGTTGTATATCTCAACCGAATAATCCCGATAGTCTTTTTGAAAAAATAATTGAATTATACAAATCTCCTGATTTGATTGAGGAAATAGGACACAATAATTCACAAAAAATTGCTTCAGATTTTTCTGTAGAAAAAATGGCAAAGGCCCATTTAAAGTTAATAGAAGAAAAAATCTTTGAGAAAGAATGAAGATTTTATTTTGCGCTACAGATCGTCCCGGTCACATTGCTTCAGGTCCTAATGCCTGGATTCAGCGATTAATTCCTGATTTGAGACTGAAGTATAATTTAGAAGTTGAAGTCCTATTTGTTTATTCGGGAGATATTTCACTATGTCCCACGATTAATTTTTTTATGGAAAATGAATTGCCTTTCCATACAATTAATCGCAAGAAAATTAACTTTATCTCGGATCAAGTAAAAGAAATCTTAAGAATCATCAAGAAGGGAGATTTTACTGTTTTAGTTGCTAATCTAGTGGTTCCCGCATTTTATTGTGCAAAGTTTTTGAAGAAATCGAATGTTCCGGTGGTGGGTGTTTTGCACTCCAATGATTTATTTTATAAAAGTGTTATCGAAAATTTTATAGAGAGCTCTAATGAAAATTTTATTACACATGCTGTCGCAGTTTCAAATTTTTTAGGTGCACTGGCTTCGGAGAAAAATACCAACAGAATTCATATTGAAACTATTCCGTGTGGCACGCCAACTGCAAATACCTGTGCAGAAAAACCTAATGATACTTTAAGTGTTCTATACGCCGGTAGATTGGAAGTAGAACAAAAGCAAATTATGAAACTTGCCGAGTCTTTTCTAAATGCTTCGAGAAAGAACCCGAAATTAAAGTTTACGATTGTTGGTTCTGGAACGCAAGAGAACAATTTGAAGAAACTTTTAGATGAAAATAAAGACCACTCTGTATGCTATAAAGGAGCAGTTAGTCCTTCAAATATAGGTGAAGAAATGGCGAAACATCATGTTTTTACATTATTGAGTGATTTTGAGGGTATGCCAGTGGCGCTGATGGAGGGGATGTCCAGTGGGCTTGTTCCTGTATGTCTTCAAGAAGAGAGTGGCATCAATGAAATTATAAAACATGGGGTTAATGGTTTTGTTGTAAAAAATCGGGGGCAAGATTATTTGGAAAAATTAAGCATATTAAGCAGTGATTTTTCCTTGTGGGAAAGCATGTCGCAAGAGTCTATTAAGGCAATCAATTCAGAATATAGTTCGGATATTGTTCATGCAAAATGGGCAGTTTTATTGAAAAGTTTTGAGACTATTCAAGTAAGGCCAATTCAAATTCCATCTTATATTAGGCTTAAAGGTGATTTGCTTCACTATGGAGATAATAGAAAACCAGAATGGAAAGACATTTTGATTCAAGATGTTAAAAAGGAATGGTCAAATTTTAAAAAGCGTGCTAGACCTAGAACGAGATTAAGATCTTTATTTAAGCGGAATGAGAAATAAAAATATATTGATTGTATCACCTACTAAAGTGGGGTTGACAGAAACCTTTATTAAAGCGCATCTGGAAAACTTACATGGGAAAGTATTTTATTTGTATGGTTATGATTTAAATTATAAAACAAAAGAAGATATTCCCTTAAATGAGTTGTTGAGATGCAAGAAAACTTTTAAAGATAAATTTTTAAATCTCTTACCTCATTATTTTTGGTTCAAAATCCATAAGAACATACAAAAAGCTTTAAGCAACGAAAATTTAATCAAAAGATATATTCTTGAAAATCATATAGATGTTGTTTTGGCAGAATATGGTACAGCCGGAAGTTTTATTACTCCTATTTGTAAATCTTTAAATATACCCTTGATAGTACATTTTCATGGTTTTGATGCATCCAAATACAAGACACTTGAAACTTTTAGAGAGGGTTATAGGCTAATGTTTGACTATGCTCATAAGATTATTGTTGTTTCTGAAGCGATGAAATTAGCATTAAAGAACGAGGGATGTCCCCAGGAAAAATTAGTTTTAAACACTTATGGGCCAAATCCTGAATATTTAAAGGTGGCGCCAAATTATAGCTCCAATACAATTGTTGCAGTTGGAAGGCAAACCTACAAAAAGGCACCGTATATCTCCATTTTAGCTTTCAAGAAAGTTCTAGAATCGCATCCAAATTTGAACTTGGTAATGATTGGAGATGGTGAGCTCTATGAGGTGTCAAAACATCTAGTGGAAAGTTTAGGCTTAGAGAATAAAGTTAATCTACCAGGAGGTTTAGAGCGTCAAAAAATAATAGGGTATTTAAAGGATTCTTTTTTATTTATTCAGCATTCCTTGGTTGCTAGAGATGGTGATAGTGAAGGCACGCCCGTTGGAATTATAGAGGCCATGGTGGCTGGATTACCAATTGTTTCTACCCTTCATGCAGGGATTCCTGATGTCGTTTTGGATGGGGAGACTGGTTTCCTTGTAAAGGAAGGAGAAATAGAAGAAATGGCTAAAAAAATGGAATTAGTAATCAATGATAGAGAGTTAGCTGAAAGGATGGGCCGGAAAGGTAAAGAAAGAATAAAAAGCAACTTTACTTTGGAAAAGCATATTCAAGTGATAGATGAAATTATAGCTGCGATAAAATAGAATTTATGTTACATTTTTTAAGACAAAAATGGAGGGCTTTACATTTAAATACTGATGTAATTAAACTGAGTGATAACCTTCGGTTTTACAAGAAAAAATTCAAATTTGAAGATATTTCTAAGGCGGTTCCTAATTTGATAATTATTGGTTCTCAGAAATGTGGTACTTCTTCTTTACACTATTATTTGATGGAGCATCCAGAAATTTATATGTCTTCTAGGTTTAAAGAGCCAGGGTACTTCATATTTGATGAATGGGCAAAAGACTATTGGAAGCTTAAAGGTTTTGATATCAAATCAAAAAAAAGATTGAAATTAGATTATATGTTATCTGATTCTTTTTGTAATCAAAAATATTTTGGAGAAAGTTCTACCCACTATACAATCAATGATAGAACGCAAAAATTTAATGTGCCATACCTGATAAAATCTGAATCTCCAAATTCAAAAATTATTTACTTAGTAAGAAATCCATTCGAAAGGCTAAGGTCATCTTATTATCATATGGTTAAATATTGGGGGTATAAAGGGACACTCGACAGTTTTATCAATGATGATCCAGGTGCAGTAGAAACAACAATGTATTATAACCAAATACAACCATATTTGGAAGAATTTAAGAGTGATGTATTAATTTTGGAGTTTGATGATTTTATTAAAAATACTCAGGCAAATATGGACGAAGTTTATGATTTTTTAGGTTTACAAAGAATTAATCATACTCAATTTTCTGTCTTTAATAAAACCAGTCCTAATATCAAATCAAAGTTTTCTGTAGATTCCTACCAGTTTTTATTGCCATTATTTGAGGAGCAAAAAAAACTTTTAGAATCTAGTATTAATAAACCTTTAGATTGGAATTTTTCCAATGAAAAATGGGTTGAAACCTTTGATTAAAATATATGAATTTTAAAGTCTCAGTAATTATACCTGTATATAATGCCGAAAATTTTTTAGAAAAGTCGGTAATGTCTGCTGTGAATTTAAAGCAAGTCGGTGAAATTATTTTAATAGAAGATTGCTCTCCAGATCATGCGCTGGATGTTGCATTACGATTAGAAAAAGAGTTTGATAAAGTAAAGGTATATCAACATCCCGATAAAGGTAATTATGGAGCTGGGGCTTCAAGGAATCTAGGAATCAAAATGGCGTCATATCCATTTATTTCCTTTTTGGATGCAGATGATTATTATCTTCCAAATAGGTTTTCAACGGATGAAGAAATTTTTATGACCATTAAAAATTGTGATGGTGTCTATAATGCAGTTGGAACTTTTTTTAAAACGGAAAAGGCTAAGCAAACTTTTTTTGATGGCGGATGGGGTTATCAGGAAATATTAACCTTGAATAATCCTGTTGAACCTGAAGATCTTTTTTCGGTTCTATTTCATCAAGATTCAAATGTCAAAGGGGAGTTTCATACCAACGGCATTACCTTAAAGAAGACAGTGTTTGAAAAGGTGGGCTTTTTTAACACGAAACTTCGTTTAAGACAGGATATCCATTTATGGCGTCGCTTAGCAGGTTTTTGTAATCTATATTCTGGGGAAATAGGAGACCCCGTGGCAATGCGAGTCATTCATGATGAAAATAGAATGACCAAAAGAAAGGACCATTTGCAATATATTGATATTTGGTGGCAAAGCTTAAAAGATGAATTTAAAATCAAGGGGTTAGACAAGAATAAATACGCTATTTTTGAACAAGCCTATTTTAATCATTACGCGGGTGATAAAAATAAATTCAAGGCCTTTAAAGCATTATTGATGAATGTTATTAATAAGCCAAAACTATTTGCTGAAAGTTATGGGAATTTTGATTTTAACTTTTGGAAAGTTTTTGGTAAGAATAAATGGACGATTAAATTCATCTCATTTAAAAATAAGTTATTTACTTAGTTGAAAGATTAAATTAAAGAGATATAAAAGAACAATGAAAACACATTTAATATCTGGCGGCTGCGGTTTTGTAGGTCGTAATATGGTAAAACGATTATATAAGAAAACCCAGGATAGAGTGATATTTATCGATGATTTGTCAGTAGGGACACATCCCTCAACTTGGTTAAATATTGATATTATTAAAAAAGAAGAAGAGCTAGAAATTTACGGTGAGGACAAACGATTGATTTTTATTGAATCTGATTTCAGGAAAATTCTTCATGAACTTGAAAAAGACCCTGATTTTTTCAATACTAAATATGGCCTTATGATAGATAAATTTGCGGATGTTTTTCATTTTGCAGCCATAGTAGGGGGTAGAGCTAAGATTGATGGAGACCCTATTCAAGTTGCCTTGGATTTGGCCATAGATTCGGAGTTCTTTTATTGGGTGAGCAGACACAAGCCCGAGCGAGTGTTGTATCCTAGTTCTAGTGCCGCTTATCCTATAAGTCTTCAAACTGAATCGAATACTCTTCAATTGAAAGAGTCTGATATCGATTTTGATAACATGGGGCAACCCGATATGACCTATGGATGGACTAAATTAACAGGAGAATTTTTAGCCCAAATAACAGCAAAACACTACGGAGTAAAAATTACCTGTATTAGACCATTTTCAGGTTATGGAGAGGACCAAGATTATTCCTATCCAACACCTGCCATTGCTAGGAGAGCTGTTTTTAAAGAAGCTCCTTTTGAAGTATGGGGGTCTGGACATCAGGGACGTGATTTTGTACACATAGATGATGTTTTGGATTGTGTAGAGGTGGCCATGGATAAAATTCATGATGGAACGGCTATCAATATTGGTCAAGGAATTTTAACTTCTTTTAGGGATTTGATTGGCATTTTCTGTGAATTTGCAGGATACAGCCCAGAAATTAAGCCATTGTTGGATAAGCCAGTAGGTGTTCATAGTAGATATTGTGATATGACCTGGGTGAAAGAAAACTTAGGTTGGGAACCAAAAATATCCATTAAAGAGGGGATGAAACGGGTATATGATGCGGTAATGGAAAGAGAAAAAGCATTGGGAAACTTATAAATAATTTTAAATGAAAATTCTTTTTGCTTGCATTCCTACCCCATTGAATCGATTTATGGTCGATTTAAAAGAAGGTCTTGAGCAACATGCCGAAGTAGTTTGGGACTGTGATGAGTTTTGGGCTATGAAAAATGATTATGATGTTATTCATATTCATTGGCCCGAATATTTGTCTTTTGAAATGGAAAGTTACTTAAGAACCCCAGAGTCCATTCCAAGCGAATTATGGGAAAGACTTAAAACTTGTTTGGATTTCTGGAGTGCTCATTCAAAAATTATTTATACTAGGCATGTACAGTATCCTCATGCCAGACATGATGAAGAATTTTTGAACCTATATAGATTTGTAACTTCTTATTGTGATACGGTAGTACATTTTGCAAATTATAGTATTGAGCAGTTTAAAGAATTCTATCCTGAACATGAACATGTAAATCACGTGGTTATTCCTCATCATAATTATGCTTCTTTGCCAAATCCATCAGATAAGAGGTCTGCAAGAAAAGAATTGGGAATTGCTGAAGAAGATCATGTTATGTTGGTTTTCGGAGCTATAAAAGATAATGAAAAGGAATTAATTTCTAAGGCATTTTCTTATCTGCCAGGGAATAATAAAGTTTTATTAGCCCCTGGGTGGAAGGTGCTAAGAAGGGAAATAGGCTATATAAGGTTAAGAGAGTGGATTTGGAAATGGGACAAGTGGATAGCTTCAAAACAAAAGAGAAAAAGAATAAATCTTGGTTTTATAGCTGAGGAAGATGCTCATTTATATTTAAATTCTGCAGATTTTTTATTTATTCCTAGAACCAATGAATTAAATAGTGGAAATATAACTTTAGGTTGTACGTTTGGTTTGGTGGTCGTAGGAAAAGATGGGGCGGATATAGGTGAAATTTTAGAGGAAACAGGGAATCCTACTTTTAAAGTTGATAATGATGATAGTTTGAGAAAGGCTGTCTTAAAAGCATTGGAATTAAAAAATGTGGGCCATGGAGCTAAAAATAGAAAATTAGCTTTGGATGATTGGGGTATAAATTTGATATCAAATGAATATCTAAGTGTAATGAAAGGTATCAAGTAAAAGGGTTTTCGTGAATTCTATCGGTTTGTCAATGAATTAAATATGGAAAAAAATGAAAAGTTAGATTTTGCTGTAATTGGAGGGCAAAAATGTGGTTCCACTTACTTGCAAAGTGTTATTAATAATCACCCAGATATTCAAATGGTGAAAGGGGAAGTGCCTTTTTTTGAAAATCCAGATTATTCAAATGATGGAATGTTGAAATTAAATAAGTTATTAGCAGAACTTGATAAATCAAAAACCATCGGGATCAAGCGGCCTAATTTGTTAGCTCAACCATATGCGCCGGATCGAATTATAAATTTCAATTCTGAAATCAAAGCTATCGCAATTTTAAGAAATCCTCTCGAGCGGCTTAAAAGTGCATATTTTCATTATATAAATGATGGCTTTGCTCCTGTTAAGGGGTTAAATTCGGGCATATCAAATTTGTTAGACGGTAAATTAGCGAATACTTATAAAAGAACAGAAGAATTATTAGAATTTGGCTTGTATGCAGATCATATCATTAATTATAAAACAGTCTTAAAAGATAACTTACTGGTTTTATTTTACGATGATTTAAAAAATGATAAGTTAGAGGTTATTAAGAGATGTTATTCATTTTTATCAGTTGATAATACTTACATCCCAGAAGAAAAGTACCTAACATCTAGGCCACAAAAAGTGAATTATTCTTTGGCTCGTGGCTGGTTGTTGACCAAAAAAAATAACTATCAATATGACTATAATGATGATAAAACCCGACTTTTCTATAAGGAGCAAACGGATAGAGATAAATTAGTTTGTAGACGTATTGATCAAATAGATAGACTTATAGTTTCGAGATTGTTCAAGTCTAATAAAAAGCCCGAGTATAGTGAGGTTTTAAAAAAACGATTAATAAATTTCTATCAAAAGGATATTGAAAAATTAGAGATTGCACTAGGAGTGGATTTATCTCATTGGTTAGATAAATGATTCCCTGATTAAAATGGTTAAATACATTAATAATATCAGAGGAATTTGATTTAAATCGGATAGGTAATTAAAGTTTTTCAATCAAAGAAGTTAATGTTTATCACAACATTAAGAAGTGAAGAGTTTTGTTTTAGAAATAAATAAGTAGAGAAATGCTGTATAATAAAATAAGAAATCGGTATTTGCATGAAAAGCGCAAAATGTACAGGCGTATAGAAGATATACAAGCGAAAAAAATTATTCTAGGAAAGCAGAATCCTATTTATCATGTTCACATTAGAAAAACAGGTGGAACCTCAATTAACTATTCATTTTTAGAACAAATTGATGGGGACGCTAAGACAATTTATGATGAGTTAATTAAAAAGGAAAATCATAGACTGATTAAAGATGATAAAGTTTTAGTGGGTTGGAACAAGCAGTTTATTAATCAAGGTTATTTTACTTATGCATTCTCGCATATACCATTACATGAACTGTCTTTAAATCAGGATACTTTTATTTTTACTTGTATGAGGGATCCTGCGAGAAGAGTTATATCTCTATATAACATGTTAAGATTCTATGAGATCAATGAAATTAATCATCCATGTATGCAAACACAAGGAAAATGGTTGGGGGATTCATTTGATTACTTTTTAAATACCATTCCCAAAGAACATTTTCTTAACCAAATTTTCATGTTTTCTAAAAATATAGAGATTAATGAGGCTTTTGATAAACTTTGTTCATTAAATCATATTGTTTTTACTGAAACTCTTAGTCAAGATATGACTGATTTGGGTCAAAAATTAAATTTAGATTTGTCTGTTTCTAACCAAAAAAGTTATGGTCACAAAGAAAATATTTCTGAAAGCCAAAAATCTAAACTTATAGAATTACTTGAGCCGGAATATAAACTAATTGAGATGTTGAAAAGAGAAAAGTAAGATCTTTAATTTTTTAAGGGTTATTTAAATTAAATGGATTTAGCACCTATAGTACTTTTTGTTTATAACAGGCCGGAGCATACTCTTGAGACCTTGAAGTCTTTAAGTGAAAATACCTTATCTGTAAAATCAAACTTAATTATATTTTGTGATGGACCTAAAAAGGGAGCAACAGAAGAAAGCTTAGGCCAAATTAAAAAAGTTAAGGAGATATGTAGACAGGAAAAATGGTGCGGTCAAGTTGAGGTATTGGAGTCTGAGTTAAACAAGGGTTTAGCCAAATCTATAAAGGAAGGGGTAACTCAAGTAGTTAATGAATATGGCAAGGTGATTGTTTTGGAAGATGATATTGTGACTTCACCTTATTTTTTGGAATACATGAATCAGGCTTTATCTCTTTATGAAAGGGATGAGAAAGTTATGCATATTAGCTCATATTGGCCCAATACAACAAAGTACTTACCACCCTTGGACTCCACCTTTTTTCTGAGTTTTATGAGTTGTTGGGGATGGGCTACTTGGAAAAATAGGTGGGATAAAGCAATATGGGATTTTCAGTTTCATTTAGATCAACTTAAGGACTCCAAAATAAAAAGAAGATTTAACTTAGATAACTCCCTGCTCCAAAGTGAGCAACTAGAAAACAATATTAACGGAACGATAAATACGTGGGCAATTAATTGGTATGCAACCATCTTTCATGAAAATGCGTTATGTTTATATCCTTCAGTTTCATTAAGTTCAAATATTGGATTGGATGGAAGTGGGACTAATTGTGATGCTTTAGAGGTTACTTTGAATGTGTCCCAAAAATCAGTTCCAGTCAAGAGAATTAAAATCAAAGAGTCAAAGATTGCTAGAAATTATTTGATTAGGTATTATAGATTTGGAGAAAATTCTGATCTATTAAAGATATTCAAATTTCATTATGTTAAACTTAGATTTAGATTAATAAAAATTATAAAAGGGAATTGAAAGTACTCCATATAAATACTTCGGATACAGGAGGAGCTGCTAATGCTGCTATTAGATTGCACTTAGCCCTTTTAGAAAATGGAGTGGATTCCCATATGCTTTTTGCAAATAAGACCAGAGATGATGTTCCTAATAGCCATAAGTTCGAAAAAGGAAAACTTGGAATCTTAGAGAATATTTGGTACAGAATCAATCGAAAGTTAGGGCGGGTAAAGACCTATTGGGAAAAACACAAAAAAATTACAGCTGGTCAATCACAAGAGGTAGAGCTATTTTCTTTGCCTTACAGTGATTATGATATAACCGAAATGGATATTTATAACAAGGTTGATGTCATAAATTTACATTGGATTTCAGGCTTTTTGGACTATAATTTTTTTTCCAAAAATAGAAAACCAATTGTTTGGACATTGCATGATATGAATCCCTTTACAGGAGGCTGCCACTATAGTTATGGCTGTGATAGGTTTGTTGATAGCTGTAATTCTTGTCCCCAATTAATAGGAACCAATAGGATAACTATTTCAAAAACATTTTTAAAGTATAAGAAAAAATATTTGTCAAATATTAACGTGTCTTGGGTGGTTTTATGTGAATGGATGTCAGTAAACTTAGAGAAAAGTTCAATGGTTCAAGGAGGCTCTATAAGCAAAATTTATAATTCTGTAAACCAACAAGTTTTTAAAGACTATGGGGAAGTAGAAAAGACAAGAGCGAAGTATAATCTGCCTCTCAATAAAAAAATATTTTTATTTGTAAGTGAGAATGTTGATAATAAACGTAAGGGAATCGATATTATATTGGATTGTGCAAGAAAGTTAAACCAAGATTCTTTCGTGTTTTGTGCCATAGGAAAGAGTAATGAAATATTAAATGAGCATCAAAATATCATTAGCTTAGGGAGTATTAATGAAGAAGAAGCACTGGCAAAGCTATATGGAGCTGTAGATGCAGTTATAATTCCATCTAGAGAAGATAACTTGCCAAATGTCATGGTAGAGGCCTTATCTTGTGGCACACCTGTCATTGCTCAAAGCAGAGGAGGCCTTACTGAAATAATTGATACAGGTGTTAATGGCTTGTTGTTTGATAATGAGACAGAGTATCATTTAGTGGATGCCTGTCAAGATTTTTTGATGAATAAGTTTAGTTTTAATAATTCTCAAATAGCTGAGATGGCAGGTGAAAAATTTTCACCCAAATTGCAATCAAAAGCCTATTTAGATATCTATAAATCATTGGTGTAATTTTGATTAATCTCTATACTACTTTTTACAACGAAAAAAATGAATCCCGTAAGCAAGAGTTGATTTCTTGCATAAAAAAAAATGTAGAAAATTCTCATTTCTCGACAATAGTTATATTTAACGAAGGTGATTCTTTAAAGGAATTATGTCCAGAGAAGATTGTTGAAGTTCAAGTGGCAAAAAGGCCAACATATGATGATTTTATAGGATATATAAATAATCATACATTTAAGGATACAATTCATATTATAGCTAATACTGATATTTTTTTTGAAAAGGAAATTGCAGTTCTAGAATATTTGAATTTGGAATATACGTGTTTTGCATTGGCTAGGTGGGATACAACAGAATCTAGGAAGCCTTTACTTTTCAATCACAATGACAGTCAAGATGCATGGGTGTTTAAAGGTGAAATACAGAAGGGATTGAAGGCGTCATATCCATTAGGGGTTGCTAGATGTGATAATCGATTTTTGTATGATTTAGAGCTTTCAGGATATAAGGTTTTAAATCCTGCTTTCAGCATCAAAGCGTTCCATATGCATAAAGGACAACGAAATGTAGTATATACTGAAGCTGACAATACCTATAATATAAAACCTCCCTATAGATATAAGTATCCCCATAACATCTATGGTTTTTTTAAAACAATTTTGCATAATATGAGCAAAAAACCAAAATTAGGTAAATATAGGTATGATATTAAGAAAATTAATACTTGGATTCCAGTTAAAGGAATAAGGTATATTTTTGAAATAATAACTGGAAAAAAGATGCCTCTGATAGGATATATTTAGAATCTTTACAATTATGGCAGTTTTTATAAATTATAGTAAGAAATTTTTTGTTTTTACTTCATACAAAGTGGCTTATTCTACCCTTCAAAATCAAAGTGGGGGAGAATTAAAATACCTAAGCTATAAGTTAAATTACCCAGTTTTTAGACATATTTTAAAACACTATTCTTATAATAAATACTTATTAGTAAGGAATCCTTACGATCGATTTTTATCTCTATTTTCAGATAAGTTTAGGAAGCAACCAGAAAGAATTTTAGGAGGTTTACATACTTGGGAAAATGTTCACACATGTATGTTTCCCTACTTAGGGCTTTCCAATACGGACAGTGATGAAATGATTGCTGATAAATTTTTGACTATGCAATTGAGCGAGTTAATTTCATTCCTTCCAAAAGGGATTCTACTTGATGAGCATTTTATGTCACAGAAAAGCACCATACAAATTAGTGCATTTAATAAAATTCCAATTGCTGTTCCTATGAAAAAAATATTAAGGCTTGAAGATCAAAAGGAAGATTTTTCAAAACTGACAGGAATTAATTTAGGCATAAAAAGAAATACTAGCAATTCTAAAGAATATAAAGGGGAGTTGTCTAAAGAAGATTTAGTAGTTCTAAATAGAATATATAAAGAGGACTTTGAACAAGGAAATTATCAAATGCTATATTAGCGATCTATGAAAAAAAGTGAAAACTCTGCAAACTACTTAATTCTTCCAAAATTAGATGATGATGAAAATAGACCTGTATGGTCAGTAGTTATTCCCACTTATAACTGTGCACATTTTTTAAGGGAAACTTTACAGTCAGTTCTAAGTCAGGATCTGGGGCCAAAACTTATGCAGATAATTGTTGTAGATGATTTTTCTACAAAAGACGATCCTGAGGCTGTTGTAAAAGAAATTGGAAAGGGAAGGGTTGAATTTTTTAGACAGGAAAGTAACGTTGGTAAAGTAAAGAACTATGAAACAGGTTTGCTGAAGTCAAAAGGTAAACTAATTCACTTGCTCCATGGAGATGATAAACTTCTCTATGGTTTTTATTCTGAAATGACTGAACTATTTGAAAAATATGAAATGGCGAAGGCAGCTTTTTGTCGATCCATTTATATAGATGCAAATAGTAATTGGAAAGGGTTAACAGGAATGGTCCAGGAAAAGGAAGGAATAGTAAATGACTTAGACGAAAAACTGTATTTACAACAGTTGATACAAACGCCTTCAATGGTTGTTAAGAGAGAGGTTTATGAAACCATTGGAGCCTTTGATAGGAGCTTAGACTGTATGGAAGATTGGGAAATGTGGTTTAGAATATCTAATAATTATCCTATTGCTATCTCCAATAAAGTTCTGGCGGAATATAGGATACATTCTAATAATGCAACAAACGAAACCTTTTTAAATGGTAGCGCTTTGAGGACCCATGATGAGGTATTGAAAATGATGGATTCTTATGTGCCATTAAATAAAAAAAATAAATCATTCAAATCAAGAAATAAAAAACAGGCAGATTTTCTTTTATTGTCTTATAGAAATATTAAACATAGTTTGACTTGGCGAGAGAGAAAGGAGTTTATTGCTAGAATTTTAAAGTTGAATAGCTCCTTAAGAATGATATTGGGTATTTTAAGATAAATCTATAAGTCAAAATTTTTAGAATTTTTTGAAATTATACCAGATAGTAAAAATGAGTTCAAGTATTTTTTATTTATTCGCAGCCTTTCTATTAACCTTACAAAAATTATACCTTGTTATTTAATACAATTGATTTCGCCATATTTCTACCCATTGTTTTCGGAATTTATTGGCTGGTAGACCGTTTAGGTATCAAGGTTCAGAATCTGGTCATTGTCATAGCAAGCTATTATTTTTATGGTTGCTGGGACTGGCGTTTTCTGTCCTTGATTGCTTTTAGCACTTTGGTGGACTATACTGTTGGACTGGCTCTGAATAAAGAGCTCCGTCCCTCTCGACGTAAGCTTCTATTGTGGGTTAGCATGCTCACCAACCTTGGATTTCTTGGTTTTTTCAAGTACTATAATTTTTTTGCTGAGAGTTTTTCCCAGGCGTTCACGTTTCTTGGTGTTTCAATGGACGCGGCCCGGTTGGACATTATTTTGCCTGTGGGAATCAGTTTCTATACCTTCCAGACCATGAGCTATACGATAGATGTCTACAAGCGTGAGCTGGAGCCGACCAGAGATCTGGTAGCCTTTACCGCATTTGTTAGCTTTTTTCCTCAGTTGGTCGCCGGTCCCATAGAGCGGGCAAGCAACTTGCTTCCACAGTTTTACAAAAGACGAGAGTTTGACTATGCCAATGCGGTCAACGGTATGCGTCAGATCCTTTGGGGGCTTTTTAAGAAAGTCGTTATTGCCGATAACTGTGCTCAGTTTGCTAATGAGATCTTCAACAATTCCGGTGATTATTCTGGAAGTACCTTGTTCATGGGGGCCTTGTTTTTCACCTTTCAGATCTATGGTGATTTTTCAGGCTATTCAGACATTGCAATTGGGACCTCCCGGTTGTTTGGCTTTAACTTGATGCAGAACTTTGCGTTCCCGTATTTTTCTAGAGACATAGCAGAGTTTTGGCGTCGTTGGCATATTTCTTTGTCTACCTGGTTCAGGGATTATTTGTACATACCTTTAGGAGGTAGTCGTGGTGGTACTTGGATGAAGGTAAGGAATACCTTTATTATTTTTGTGGTAAGTGGGTTTTGGCACGGTGCTAACTGGACGTTTCTAATATGGGGTTTTTTGAACGCGGTTTACTTTTTGCCGTTGCTGTTGACCAAAAGGAACCGTCACAACTTAGGGGTGGTTGCCGAAGGGCGAATACTACCGAGCCTCAGGGAGGTTTTGCAGATGGGGTTGACATTTTTCCTTACCGTGGTAGCTTGGGTCTTCTTTAGGGCAGAGAGCCTTGGTCACGCCATTGATTACCTGCAGGGGATGTTCAGGCATCCTGGGTCATATCTATTGTTAAGTAATTATTTTGATTATCAAAATATTCTGAATCTTATTGTGCTCTTTATGATGGTAGAATGGTTGGGCAGAAAGGGGCAATATGCTATTGAAGGGTTAGATTATTTCTTGAAAAATAGAGTCCTTAGGTGGGGAATATATTTGATAATAGCGATTACTGTATTTTTGTATAGTGGCGAAAAACAAGAGTTTATTTACTTTCAGTTTTAGTATTGGGCAGATTTATTAGAAATACAATTTTTTTTGCGATACTAACCATAGTAGTGGTCCTTTTTTTTGAAGAAACCACATCTAGGATTTTGATTTCCAATACCAAATTTGAGGTTGGTTCTAAACCAAGTAACTTACTTTTTGGACATTCTCATGCTGCATTGACATATGATGATGAAATAATTAAGGATTTTGTCAATTTTGCTGAGTCAGGGGAAGCTTATTTTTATACTTACAATAAAGTAAGCCTATTGCTTAAAAATAATAAAAGTGTAAAGAAGGTATTTATAGAATTTTCAAATAACTCTATTGATGAAAAAATGAATTCCTGGATTTGGGGTAATGAAACCATGTCTTTTAGACTTGAGAAATATGCTCCTGTAATTTCACTTAAAGAAAAAATGTTCCTTTTGTCTAAAAATCCTTTTTGTTTTATCCAGACTTATTCAGTCATTTTAAAATCTAGAATCACCAAAATCTCAAATGGGGTAATGACTTATGATAGAAACCTGGGGGGATATAACCCAAAAGTTGAAAGAGATAAAAATAATGAGTTCGCTGAACAGGAAATAAATTTTAAAGACTATGAAATATCTGAAGCGAATTTACTCTATTTAGATAAAATCATTAATATATGCAGACAGTACGATGTTGAAATTATTTTGATTAGAAGTCCTCAAAGAAAAGACTATGAATATTGGCAAAATGAAAATGAATTTAAAAAGGTTTTAAATGAAAGATTTGGGGATGTGAAATTTTTGGATTTTGGAAACTTTAAACTTGATGAGAAGGATTACTTAGATGCATCACACTTAAACATTGAAGGAGCTCGAAAATTTTCTAAATGGTTTGATAGTAATGTAGTAAATTCTCCTAGAACTATTAATTCAAGTGACTTTTAGTGTATGAGGCATTTTTTAGTCAATTTTTTAATTATATCAGCATTGCTCCTTTTGGTCTTGACGAGCCTTTTTTCAATGGCTGATGGATATACCGATGCATATTATCTTAGATTTACTACCTCAAAAAAAAGTAATTTGATATTGGGAACTTCAAGAGCGGCCCAAGGTTTAATTCCCCAAGTGTTCGATAGCATCTTACAAAAAGATTTTTATAATTTTTCCTTTACAGTAGCCCATAGCCCTTACGGTCCAGTGTACTTAAAAGCTATTCAAAAAAAACTAAAAACTACCGAGCATGAAGGAGTTTTTATTTTAGCCGTAGATCCTTGGAGTATTTCTTCAAAATCACAACTTCCTGATGATGTGTCAAATTTTAGAGAAAATAAATTATGCTTGGGTAATACTTCTTTGGTCAACTGTAAACCCAATCCTGAATATCTTTTAAAAAATTTAAACGGAAAGTTTATAACCTTATTAACCAGCAAAAAAGACAGTTCTCGTTTTTTGAATGATGATGGTTGGTTGGAAATAGATGTTAAAATGGATTCGGCTATAGTTAACAAAAGAATTCTAAGGGCCAAGAATGACTACATGGAAAACTTAAAGACTTACAAGTTCTCAACAGCCAGATTAGAGGCTCTTAAACAAACGATAAGTTTTCTAAAGAAAAACGGTAAGGTTTATTTGGTAAGGCTGCCCGTGCATAACGAATTGATGGATATTGAAAGTAGTTATATGCCAAATTTTGATAAGGTAGTTCAAGAAGCAAGAAGCTTATCTGACGGATATTTTGACTTAACCTATTTAAACTCAAAATTAAAATATACTGACGGGAATCATTTACATCAAGAATCTGGCCGGTTGGTTTCAAAAACTTTAGCTCTGTTGATTAAAAGTTGATTGTGTGAACCTTTTTCTAAATTAATTTTAAATAGGGAGTTAGTATTTGTTTTTCTTAGAGTTATCTTAATGCTTAAAATTTCCCTATGATGGTCTTTTTTGTTTTCTTTGTTTAGAATCTAAAATTCATTTATGAAAGTATTAATTCTGGCGGGTGGTTTTGGAACTCGACTTAGTGAGGAAACCCAAAATATACCCAAACCTATGGTTCCAATAGGAAATAAACCCATTTTATGGCATATTATGAAAAGTTATTCCCATTATGGGTTTAATGATTTTGTTATTTTATTGGGCTATAAAGGATATGTCATCAAAGAATATTTTGCTAACTATTACTTGCATCAAAGTGATGTGACCATAGATATTAAGCAAAATCAAATGGAGATTTTAAATAACACAGCAGAACCTTGGAAAGTAAGTCTAGTGGATACAGGATTAAATACCATGACGGGGGGGAGAATTAAACGAGTTGAAGATTTGATTAATGGAGAAAGGTTTATGTTAACTTATGGCGATGGCGTTTCTGATGTTGATATTCATAAACTTGTAAAATCCCATGAAGAACATGGTAAAGCTATTACAATGACTGCTGTTCAGCCAGAGGGCCGATTTGGTTCTTTGAAATTTTCAGGAAATTCTAAAATTGAAGCATTTCAAGAAAAGCCAAAAGGAGATGGTACTTGGATTAATGGCGGTTTTTTTGTTTGTGAACCCAAAGTGTTAGATTATATTACTGAGGGTGATGCTACAGTATTTGAGAAGCAACCTTTAGAGAAACTGGCTTTGGATG
Organism: Mangrovimonas sp. ST2L15; assembly: GCF_001280515.1. Lineage (GTDB taxonomy): Bacteria > Bacteroidota > Bacteroidia > Flavobacteriales > Flavobacteriaceae > Mangrovimonas > Mangrovimonas futianensis. The sequence continues at coordinate 1,165,955 of NZ_LBIQ01000030.1, forward strand.
GTGAGTTGTATTCTTATAAACATGAGGGATTCTGGAAGCCCATGGATACTTTAAGAGACAATAAGGTACTTAACGAACTTTGGGATTCAAATAACGCGCATTGGAAATCATGGAAATGACAAAACTTTTTGGAGGGATCTATAAGGACAAAACAGTTTTAGTAACTGGAGATACTGGGTTTAAAGGAAGTTGGTTGGTGCATTGGTTGCTAAAAATGGAAGCCAAAGTAATCGGGTTTTCTTTAGGAAACATTACAGAAACCAATCATCATGAGTTATTAAATGATTCGTATGATGCTATCAAAGGAGATATAAATAGTCTCAGTGATTTAGAAAAAGTCTTTCAAACGTATCAGCCTGAGATTGTATTTCATTTGGCGGCCCAATCGTTGGTAAGGTTTAGTTATGAAAATCCGTTAGAAACCCTGCACACCAATATTCTGGGTACGGCCAATGTTTTTGAAATGAGCCGTAAAACACCATCCGTTAGGGTTGTGGTGAATGTAACCAGCGATAAATGCTACGAAAACAAAGAATGGATTTGGGGCTATCGTGAGAATGATCCTATGGGAGGACATGATCCTTATAGTGCTTCCAAAGGTTGTGCCGAGTTGGTAACCGAGTCTTATAAAAAGTCTTTTTTCAATAGTGAAAACAAGTTATTGGCAAGTGTTAGGGCAGGGAATGTTATTGGAGGTGGAGATTGGGCTCAAGATCGATTGGTTCCAGATATGGTGAGAGCAGCATCTTTAGACGAAACTGTAGTCATAAGAAACCCTTTGGCAACTAGGCCTTGGCAGCACGTTCTCGATCCTTTAAGTGGTTATCTTACATTGGGCGCTTATTTATTGAAAGGTAAAAAAGAATATACTGAGGGATGGAATTTTGGGCCTAATTTAAGCAACAACGTTACTGTAGAGACTTTAATCGGTCAAGCAAAAAGCTTTTGGGACAAAATTGAATATCAATTAGCAGCAGATTCGTCTCAATATCATGAAGCTAATCTTTTAATGTTAGACTGCTCCAAGGCTCACAAGCTTTTAAAATGGGAACCCGTTTGGAATTTCGAGAAAACATTAGATAAAACAATTACTTGGTATAAAGATTTCTACCAAGAAAATAAATTGAATACAAGTAGCGATCTGGAAGACTTTGTTCAATCAGCTATCTCTAAGTCCTTGCCATGGGCGATATAAATTTAAAGAATAAAAAGGTATTGGTTACAGGCGGAAATGGGTTTTTAGCCAGTCATTTAATACCCGCCTTGTTAGAATTAGGAGCCCAAGTGGTTTCTTTTGATATGTCAACTGATGAATCCCGAAGTAATATCCAATCATTCGCTATAGATCTAAACGACCAAGAATCTTTATCAGATTTTATCTCGGAAATTCAACCAGACATTGTTTACCATCTAGCAGCTTCTTTAAACAGAACCAGAGATTTTACGGTTGTTAATGAGGTTTTAAAAACCAATTTAAATGGAACCAATAATTTATTAAATGCTTTGAGTGCGACAGCATATCAAAAGTTCATTTTTGTAAGTACTAGTGAAGTATATGGAGGAGACATGGTAAAGGCGCCATTTAAAGAAAATAGTGATTTTGTTCCGGCTTCACCATACTCATTGTCAAAGTATTGCGCAGAAAAAGCTGTTCAAACCTTTTCTGAAATTTATGGTAAGTCATTTACGGTCTTAAGACTGTTCAATTTCTTTGGGAAAGGTATGGGGCAACAGTTTTTTATTCCTCAATTGATTGAAACTCTAAAAAACAATAAAGAATTTAATATGACCAAAGGTGAGCAAATTAGAGATTTTCTGTACATCAAAGATGTGGTTCAGGCTATGTTGATGGCTAATTCTGAAAAAGCAAATAAGAAAGTCTTTAACGTGTGCTCTGGTCAAGGTAAATCCATAAAAGAAATAGCTTTGGACATTAAAAATGAAGTTCATAGCGAGTCGAAAATTAATTTTGGAGCCCTAGAATACCGTGATAATGAAGTTTGGAATATGGTTGGCGACAATACCCTGTTAAGGACAACCTTGGGTTGGGAACCTAAATTTACGTTCAAAGAAGGTCTAAAAGAGTACCTTTCCTAATGTGAATGTATTTTAGGACTTTTAAAAAAATGTTATGCAAAAACCAATAGTCTCTATATTAACCACCGTTTACAATCGGGAGAAATATCTAGCAGCCTGCATTGAAAGTGTTTTGGCTTCAGATTATTCCAATTGGGAACTTATTATTGTTGATGACCAATCCAAGGACGCTTCGGTTTCCATAGCTCAAGAGTATGCAGCCAAGGATGACCGAATTCAGGTGCACGTCAACCAAGAAAACTTAGGGGATTACCCCAACCGTAATCGTGCCGCATCCTATGCCAAAGGCACTTATTTAAAATACTTGGATGCCGATGATTTGTTATACCCACATGGTTTAGGTATCATGGTTAATACCATGGAGGCACATCCTGAATGTGCTTTGGGGATTTCCCAAGAAGTAGCTGAAGATATTAAGGCGTATCCTTTTGTTATGCAGCCAAAAGAGTCCTTTTATCGGGAGTTTTTAAAGCGGGGAGTTTTAAAATTAGGTCCAACCGGAACTATTATAAGACGAGATGTTTTTGAAAAAGTAGGTGGTTTTACTGGCACCAGATATATAGGAGATACAGAGCTGTGGTACAAGCTCGCTTTGAGTTATCCCGTAGTTAAAATGGTTCCTGGTCTTGCCTATTGGAGACAGCATGATGATCAGGAAATTACAAAGGGTCATGAGAGTTTTTTCTATTTGGAAAATGCCTTTAAACATCAATTGCAAACGCTGCAGGATGAAAATATGCCCTTAGAGGAAGATCAAAGAAAGCAAGCCATAGAATTGGTTTACAGACGCTTTTCAAGACAGATATTACGATTGGCTAAACATGGAAGATGGGCGAAGGCGAATAACATTAGAAAGTCTTGTAAGGTATCTTGGTCAAAAATTTTAAAATCAGCAGCGAACTAGTGTTTTGCAGCGAAAAAAACTAAACAGGAAATAATGGAGAAAGTATCCGTGATCATTCCGGTACACAATGCTGAAGCGTATATTACTGATACCCTCGAATCACTACAAAATCAGACATATAAGAATATAGAAATTTTAGTGGTGAATGGAGGATCAACAGATAACAGTATGGCTCTTGTTGAGGCTTTAGATCTTCCTAATTTAACCATTTATAACCGGGGTAATTTAGGACAGGCTTCCAACTCAAATTTCGGAATCGCCAAAGCTACAGGTGATCTAGTGAAGTTTTTGGATGCCGATGATATCCTAGCTGATGATTGTATTGAAATCATGGTAGAGAAATGGCGCGAAAATCCAAACAGATTGGTTTTTGGAGAGTGGCACTATTTTGTAGATGATATCAATCATGTAAGTTGGAATGAAAATCCAATCTATAAGGATTATAAAAGTGCCTTGGATTGGTACGTAGATGACCACCATTTAGCGGGATCGATGTTGGCAGTTTGGATGTGGTTAATACCCAAATCTATGTTGGAGCAAGCGGGCGGATGGGACGAACGACTAACCATTACCAATGACTTGGAGTTTTCCACCCGGTTAATATTGCAGTCTGACGGAATTGGTTTTGCAAAAGGTGCCAAACACTATTACAGAAAGGGTAGCTCTAACGCGATGACCTCTGTGATGACTATTAATTTGCCTGAAAATACAGCAACATCAGTGGTAATTGGATTAAATAGAGCTTGTGATGTGATGTTGGAAGCTGAGGATTCCCCTAGAATGCGCTTGGTATTTGCCAATTTATTTCAAAAATGGGTATATCTATTCTATCCTAAGCATAAATCTTATGTCACACAGTTTGAAAACAAAATAATCGCACTTGGAGGTAGTGAGCTTCCACCAAAAGGAGGCAAGCTTTATAATGCTTTGATAAAAGTTTTGCCATGGAAAGCTGCTACCCTAATACAATCTTTACTGTATCGAACCTTATGGAGGCCCATATTGGTTTGGAAGCAAAAGCGTAAATTTAAAAAACAGTTTGGTATAAATTGAAGATCATGAATCCCAAAAAAGTTCTTTTTGTTTATCCTAGTGCACCTTTACCAGAGCAACGATTAAAAACCTTTGCTGCTTGGAAAAAAATGGGCATGGAATTACAAGTGTTGTTTGCCCATGATGAGAACTACCAGATGGGCTTTTTGGATAAGGTCATGCATAAGGTTAAATTGCCAAGGGATGTAAACAATTTGAATAAGCGAATAAAACAAGCCTGCTTAAATTTTAAACCAGATTTGGTTTTTATAGTAAAAGGTGTTTTGGTAAAGCCAAAGACTTTAAAGTTTATTAAACAAATGGGGTGCAAATCAATTTCTTGGTCTAATGACGATATGTTTGCTTGGCACAATAGATCATTGTGGTACACTTGGTCATTAAAGCATTACAATTTGGTAGTTACCCAAAAATCTTACAACTGTAATCCTGATGAATTACCATCCCTGGGTGCTAAGGTCTTATTTCAAGACAAGGCCATCGATCCTCAAATCAATCATCCTGTGAATGATTGTAACGATTTTGATTGTGTACACGATGTCGTGTTTATTGGTACCAAAGAGCAAGATAGGTTAGAGCATTTAGTTTATCTTGCAGAAAATGGTGTTAAGGTTCATATTTATGGTTGGAGTGTGGATGATACGGGAAAGTATCATGAAAATTTGATTTTTCACCATAAACATCTGTATGGAGATGACTTTAATGCAGCCTTGGGATGTTCCAAAGTAGCACTTAATTTTTTAAGAAAAATGAATCGGGACGTACAAACCTCAAGAAGCATAGAAATTCCAGCAAGTGGAGGATTTATGCTAGCAGAACGGACAGAAGAGCACTTACGGCTTTTTGAGGAAGGTAGGGAAGCTGAATATTTTTCATCGAAAGAGGAATTGTTGGAAAAAGTGACCTATTATTTAAAAAATGAAGATGGGAGGGTACAAATAGCTCAAAATGGATTAGCCAAGTGCTTTGCTGCGAATTATACTTTTGAGAATAGAATAAATGAAATGATTCAAAAAGTATTCCATGAGCATTAAAAGATTTAAACATATTGTTATTGCGATTTACACACATCCAGAGCTATATCCTCCTACAGTGGCGGCAATAATGCAATTAGCTGAAATTTCTGATAAGGTTGATGTGGTTACTAGAAATATGTTAGTTTCTAAATGGGACTATCCAGAAAATGTCAACATTAATTATGTAAATAAAGAGCAATTCACTGGGTTCGAGATTGAAAAAATTGGGTTTAGGGCCAAAATTGCTCATTTCTACAATTTTGTCAAAACAATTAAAAGTCTTGTTCTAACGCGAAATAGCGATGTTCTTTTGGTAAATGATGCTATTCCTTTGTTTGCTTCGTATTTAATTAGAAATACACTTAGAAAAAAGAAAGTGATTTGGTGGTATCACAATCATGATGTGGTGGATATGAAGCGTACTGGAACATTATCCATAATGGGTATGGCGGCGAGATTCGAGAAAAGATCATTCCAATTTTTAGATGTATTTAGTTTACCAGCAAAAGAAAGGCTTCAGTACTTTCCAAAGCTGAAAAGTAATCAGGAGCCGGTTATATTGCCTAATTATCCCCTTGAAGATTTTTATTCAAAAGCTGAAAATCAAAAACAAAATGAAGATTCCACAATCAAGTTAGTGTTTCAAGGATCCATTGGGTCAGGTCATGGGCTTGAAGAAATTATAGGGGTCCTACATCATGCAATAAATGGTAAAAAAGTAGAGCTTCATTTGGTTGGCAAGGTTAGGGAGAGTTATTTAAAATCTATAGAGGCACTAGTAGAAAAACATTATGTGCATGACCACTTTACCTATCACGGTATGAAATCATTTGCTGAACTCCCTTTTTATTTATCACAATTTGACATTGGACTCGCCATTCACAAACCCTATAATGTCACCTATTCAACAGGTGGTACGGCATCTAATAAAATCTATGAATATGCGGCGAGCGGAATGCCTATTATTCTTTTTGATAATGCACATTATAGAGCGTATTTAGAAGACTTTGAATGGACTTTTTTTACCGATTTGACTAAAGATTCCTTGCTACATGTTATGGCTGTTATTGATAGGGAAATTTCAAAATTTTCGAAAGGCGCAAGTAAAGACTTTCATGAAAGGTTTAATTTTGAAACTGTATTCCAAGAGCAAATGCTACCTGTTTTGGTTCAATTGAAAAGAATAAAATAATAATCAAAAATGACCAAGAAACTAGCTATAGTAACGACACATCCTATTCAGTATTATGCACCGTGGTTTAGGCTTTTAGCTGAACAACCCAATATTGAGGTTAAGGTTTTTTATACTTGGTCGCAAACTAAAGAAGGATTTATTGATCGAACTTTTGGGGAGAAAATAGTTTGGGATATTCCTCTTTTGGATGGATATGAATACGAATTTGTTGATAATGTATCCAAAGAACCAGGGTCACATCATAAAAATGGTATTATTTGTCCTGACTTAATTGAAAAAATATCACTTTGGAATCCAGATACAATCCTAGTATTTGGATGGTACTTAAAGAGCCATTTTGAAGTTATGAGGTACTTCAAAAATAAAAGGGAAATTTGGTTTAGAGGTGATTCGAATTTATTAGATGATTTGAATTTTGTCAAGAAACTTCTTCGCAAGATTTGGTTGACTTATGTTTACAAATTTGTGGACAAAGTTCTTTATGTTGGAGAGAATAACAAAAACTATTATTTGGAGTATGGATTGAAAGAGAATCAATTGATTTTTGCTCCACATGCAATTGACAATAGGAGGTTTGAATCGTCTAAAAATCTTAATTATGATGAGGAGGCAATTGAATGGAGAAAAGAATTAGGATTATTTGAAGAAGATTTGGTTGTTTTATTTGTTGGTAAATTTGAACCAAAGAAAAATCCAGAATTATTAATTTCAGCGGTGCAGGAATTTAATTTAAAAGCGGAAAAAGAAATTAAGTTAGTGCTTATTGGTTCTGGTCCACTGGAAAGCCAGTTGAAACATCTGGCTTCGGAAGATGAAAATATACTTTTTTTGCCTTTCCAAAATCAATCAAAAATGCCAATTGTTTATCGATTGGGTGATATTTTGTGTTTACCTTCACAAGGTCCAGGTGAAACTTGGGGCTTGGTAGTTAATGAAGCTATGGCCTCTTCTAGGGGAGCGATAGTCAGTGATAAAGTTGGTTCAGCATGCGATTTGGTGGAAAATGGTTTAACTGGGTATGTATTTAAGTCTAATGAAGGTATTTCCTTGATTCAAGTTTTAAATCAACTTACAAAAACGAATTGTAAAGAAATGGGTTTAAGAGCACATGAAAAGATAGACACTTACAGTTTTAATTATATTGTGGAGGCAATTAAGAATAGTATATAATTATGTGGGAGATTGTAGGTGTTATACTTGTTATTTATATATTCTGGCAATTCATTGATGCCTTAGGGAAAACGATTCCCATCATGGAATTAATGATGCTTATAGCTGGATTACAATGGGTTATAGGGCCAATAATAAGTTATGGTCAAGAAACCTCACATTACAAATATTATATGTACGTTGATCAATCTACCTACATGTCTTATGTCGTGCCTGCATTCTTCTGTTTTTGCCTACCCCTGTTTTTAATGCTGAAAAAGCAAAGTAAGTCCTACTCCATTAATTTCCTAAAGTATTTGCCATATGCTAAACAATTATTATTTATAGGAGTAGGGGCAGATGTTTTAAGTGCTGTAACTCCTTCTGCATTATCTTTTTTTTTCTTTCTTATTGCACAGTTCAAGTTTATTGGTGCATTACTATTGTTGTTTTCTCCCCGAAAATCAGATCAATATTATTTTTATGGGGCAGTTTTTTATCTATTTTTAAATGCCTTGGCAAGAGCAATGTTTCATGATTTGTTATTGTGGGGTATTTTCATGTTTATGTATTGGTCTCTAAAAAAACGTCCTGCTATGGGAACAAAGCTGTTATTAATATCAGCAGGAATTGTCATGGCAATTGCCATTCAAGCTGTAAAAAGTTCCTTTAGGGCAAATGTTTGGGGAGGGTATAGTGGAAATAAACTTGAACTCTTTGTAAATATTTTGGATGACCGGCTCTCTGATGGGTATTTTGAGGAAGAGGAGAGTGATGAGGAGTTAAACGTTAGATTAAATCAAGGGTGGATTATTTCCGCAATTATGTATTATACACCTACTTTTCAGGCCTATGCAGGAGGAGAAACAGTTATTGAAGCCTTGTTTTCAAGCATCCTGCCAAGATTTTTAAACCCTTCAAAAAAAATGGCGGGTGGGCAGGAAAACTTTGAAAAATATACGGGTTTACCATTATCTGATGGAACATCTATGGGACTTAGTATAATTGGAGAAAGCTATGCTAATTTTGGGGTGGTAAATGGAGCCGTATTTATGCTGATTTGGGGTGGTTTTTTAGCTTGGTATTGGAAAAAATTAGTGAAGATTACTTTTAAATATCCCCTAGTGTTAATGTTTTTGCCAGTATTATTTCTTCAGGTAGTTAAGGCTGAAACGGAACTCGTAGTGGTTCTAAATCACTTGTTTAAAGCCTCGATTGTAGTAGCTTTATTCTTCTTTGCATCAATTAAATATTTAAAATGGGAACTGAAAGAAGCACTATAAAGGTTACTTATTTTTTTAGAAGCAAACTCCCTCAGTTTAATAGCATTGAAGAGTTGTTTGGCAATATTTCAAAAGAAGTCCAAAAGATTATTAATACTGAAGAAATTAGGTTAAAATCTTCTGGAGCCGATTTAAAAAGTGTATCCCGAAATTTAAAGTATGCCTATAAAAACAGAGGTGAAATCAATCATATAACTGGTCATGTTAATTATATAGCTTTAGTTTTAGGACGCAAAAGTTTATTGACCATTCATGATGTTAAATCAGCTTTTTACGGTTCTTTTATTCATAGGTTGTTTATTAAGTTGTTTTGGTTCTGGATTCCGTCACTTTTTGTCCATAAAATAACGGTGATATCTAATTTTTCGAAAAAGGAATTTATACAATTAGTTCCTTTTGCCAAATCTAAAGTTCATGTGATTTATAATCCGGTAAATAATAGGCTCATCTCTTTGTCAAAGGAGTTTCAAAAAGATAAACCTTCGATTCTTTTAGTCGGAACAAAATCCAATAAAAATTTGGAGAGAAGTATTGAAGCTTTGAAACAAATTAAATGTCAATTGCTAATTGTGGGAAAGTTATCAATGAAACAAAAGAAATTGTTGGAGATGTATAACTTGGATTATAAAAGTTTTCAAAATATACCTTATCAAAAAATTGTAGAATTATATCAAGAATGCGATTTGGTGTTATTTCCTTCAACATATGAGGGTTTTGGAATGCCAATAATTGAGGCGCAAACTATAGGAAGGCCAGTTATAACGTCTAATATTGGAGCTATGAAAGAGGTTGCTGGTGATGGTGCCTACTTAGTAAATCCCTTTGATGTAAATGAAATTAAATTTGGTATAGAAAAAGTAATATCAAATGAAGATTTCAGGACTGAAATCGTAAAAAAGGGATTTAAAAATGTAGAGAGGTTTCAATTAGAAGTAATTGCAAATGAATATTTGAAACTTTATGAAGAAATGGCCAATGGGTAAAAGAAAGAATATTTTACTTTTTATAGATTGGTTTTTACCCGGATATAAGGCAGGTGGTCCTATTCAATCGGTAAATAATATGATTTCTCATCTGAATGATGAGTTTTACTTTTACGTAGTGACCTCAAATAAAGATTTGGGCGAAAAGGAGCCTTATCAAAATATTCCTTTCAATTCTTGGATTGATAAACAGAGCTTTCATATCATTTATTTAGATGAAGCCCATCAAAATAAGGCGGAATACTTTAGGCTCATTAAGGAAGCAAGTTTTTATGCCATTTATTTTAATTCCTTCTTTTCCATTAAGTTCAGTCTTCTTCCTCAATGGATTTATAGGTCTGTTGAAATAAAAAAAGTTCTGGCGCCAAGGGGGATGTTAGGAGCGGGAGCTTTAGCTATTAAACCATTAAAAAAGCAAGTGTTTTTGAAATTGTTTAGATGGCTTGGTTTTCACAAAAAGGTTGTTTGGCATGCTACCTCCGAACTTGAAAAAGATGAAATTATAAAGCAATTAGGTGATAATCTAGAGATCAAAATAGCCCCCAATTTATCATCAAAAATGGCTCCTTTTGTTGAAAGTACAAAAGAGGTTCATCATTTAAAAGTCTTTTTCCTGTCCAGAATTGCTTTCAAAAAAGGATTGATCCATGCTCTTAATTTTCTTCAAGAAACCAAAAAGGAAATGAAAATTACCTTTAGTATCATTGGCCCAATTGATGAAAAAGATTACTGGGATAAATGTCAGAAAATAATAAATAATATGCCATCAAATGTAATGGTTGATTATTTAGGAGCCATACCCAATTTCCAATTGGCTACAGTATTGCAAAAACAGCATGTATTGCTTTTACCTACCATGCATGAAAATTTCGGACATGTAATTATGGAATCTTGGCAGAATGGATGTCCTGTAATCATTTCTAATCAAACCCCTTGGAGAAATCTAAAGGATAAACAAATAGGAAACGATATATCACTTTCCAAATCCTCAGAATTTGTAGAAATGTTAAATACATTTTCTTTAATGGATGAGAAAACCTTTAATTTGTGGTCACGATCATCATATAATTACGCAAAGGTATTTACAGAGAATCCAAAACTAATAGAAAGTACCAAAAACATATTTTTTTAGAATGAAAAGAATTTTAGTAACTGGAGGAGCAGGATTTGTTGGCTCTCATATTTGTGAAAGATTATTGAGTGAAGGCAACGAAGTCATTTGTCTGGATAATTATTTTACTGGAAGCAAAAGAAATGTTGAGCACCTCATGGATCACCATTATTTTGAATTGGTTAGACATGATGTAACTAATCCTTATATGGTTGAGGTTGACGAGATTTATAACTTGGCTTGTCCAGCGTCACCAGTTCATTACCAGTATAATCCTATTAAAACCATTAAGACTTCTGTGATGGGAGCTATTAATATGTTGGGACTAGCTAAACGAGTCAAAGCTAAAATTCTACAGGCTTCTACCTCTGAAGTTTATGGTGACCCTGCTATTCATCCACAACCGGAAAGTTATTGGGGGAACGTAAATCCGATAGGTTTAAGATCTTGTTACGATGAAGGGAAGCGTTGTGCTGAGACCTTATTTATGGATTATCATATTCAAAATGATGTGGATATTAAGATTGTTAGAATTTTCAATACCTACGGACCAAGAATGAATCCTGATGATGGTAGAGTAGTTTCAAATTTTATCGTTCAAGCTCTTAAAGGAGATGATATTACGGTTTTTGGTGACGGTACACAAACAAGAAGTTTTCAATATGTGGATGATTTGGTAGAAGGAATGATCAGAATGATGAATAGTAGAGATGGGTTTGTTGGACCAGTAAATGTTGGGAATCCTGGAGAGTTTACCATGCTGGAGTTGGCTCAACAAGTCATTGATCTTACCGGAACCAAATCAAAAATTATTCATATGCCTTTGCCTCAGGATGATCCTTTACAAAGACAACCGGTTATAGATCTGGCTAAAAAGGAACTGAACGGTTGGGAGCCTAAGATTCCATTAAAAGAAGGCTTGGTTAAAACCATCACCTATTTCGATGATTTGTTAAAGAAAGGAAACTAAAAACATGGCTAACAAAGTCGATTTATCTGCTTTTGATAATTCCTGGTACCAGCCAGGAGCGGGAATCATTAAAAGACTTTGTTGGTATTTTATAAATGAAATTTTCTTTCAAACTGGACTATTTCCATCATCTAGGTTAAAAGTTTTTTTCTTGAGAATGTTTGGAGCTGAAGTTGGTAAAAAAGTGGTCATTAAACCTCATGTGAACATCAAATATCCTTGGAAATTATCAATTGGAGATAACAGTTGGATAGGAGAACGCGTTTGGATTGATAATTTAGCTCAAGTAATAATAGGAAAGAATGTTTGTCTATCTCAAGGAGCCTTTTTGCTTTGTGGAAATCATGATTTTAAAAAGAGTACATTTGATCTTTTGGTTGGAGAAATCAATCTGGAAGATGGGTGTTGGATTGGTGCTAAATCAATAGTAGGACCCGGAGTAGTGGTTGGATCCTATAGTGTTTTAACTGTTGGTTCAATTGCGACAAAACGTTTAATTCCCAACATGATTTATAAAGGGAATCCTGCAGAGATCGTTAAGGAAAGAAAAATTTCTGAATGAAAACAGTTTCCATAATAACAGCAACCTACAATAGCGTAAAAACGGTCCAAACTTGTTTTGATTCAGTTTTAGACCAAACATTTCCTAATGTTGAGCATATTATAATTGATGGAGGGTCGCTGGATGGGACCGTAGACTTAATTAAAGAATATGCCAATACGAAAAGCAATGTTAAATGGGTTTGTGAAAAGGACAATGGTATTTACGATGCGCTGAATAAGGGGATTGCATTAGCAACAGGAGATATTATTGGATTTGTGCACTCAGATGACTATTTGGCTTCAAAGGATATTTTGAAAAATATAGTGGAACTTTTTGATTCCGAAAAAGTAGATGGAGTTTACGGCAACCTTCATTATGTTGATTTTAATGATAGTTCACATATCATTAGGAACTGGAAGAGTCAAAATTTCAAACCATCTTTGTTGAATCGTGGCTGGATGCCAGCTCACCCCACTTTATTTTTGAATAGTAGTATTTATAAAAAAGAAGGTGCTTTCAATACAAAGTTTAAAATTGCAGCAGATTATGATTTCATTCTCAGAATTTTTAAAAACCCTGAATTTAAGTTTGCTTTCTTAGAAAAAACTGTTGTCAAAATGCGAGTTGGTGGTGCTAGCAATAAAAGCATCAAAAATCTAATTCTAAAAACAAGGGAAGATCTAATTGCTGCAAAATCAAACGGATTGCCCTCACCCTTGATTACTATTGGCCTTAAAAATCTTTCCAAGATTCCACAATGGATTAAGAAGTAGTTTGGTAACAGCTTTAACATTAATTTTGGAAAAATCCCTTAAAATTGCAATAATTTAGTGTTTAATTTATGAATGAAATAATTAAACGAAGAATAGTTGCATATTCAGTAATTTTATCCCAAGGCATCTAATTTGTAGATTATTGTCGTAAATTTGTTAACGGTTAGGAGTCTTAAGATTCTTACTAAAGCTATTAATTAATATGATAAAGGAAATACTAGATTACTTCAATCCTGTAGATTACTTGGGAATTTGGCTGACTATTACTTTTGTGTTAGCCTTTATAGTTTCCTTTTTGTCTTTTCCAACTATTTTATTTGTCGCTCATGAAAAGCATTTAATGGATGAGCCAGGTGAAAGAAGTATGCATTCAACTAAAATTCCAACACTAGGAGGAATAGGTATTTTTCTTAGTATTGTTGTTGTTATTACAACAATAGGAGCACTATTGGATACTAAAATTTTATTGTTACTTCTTGGGGGGTTAACATTACTTTTTTTCTTGGGCTTGAAAGATGATCTTTTGATTTTATCTCCGAAAAAGAAATTTGTAGGTCAATTAATAGCAGCCGGATTGTTAATGATTTTTACCGATACAAGGATTTCAAGTCTTCATGGGTTGTTAGATATTTATATATTACCTTATTGGGTTTCAGTTATTTTCACACTATTCGTATACCTATTAATAATTAATGCCTTTAATTTAATTGATGGTATTGATGGTTTAGCTGGTTCTTTAGGGTTATTTGCAAGTGCCATGTTTGCTATAGTGTTTATTTCTGCTAAGGATGTTAGTATGGCAACTATTTCAATAGCTCTGATTGGAGCCTTGGTTCCATTCCTAAGATTGAATTTTTCAAGAAATCATAAGATTTTTATGGGTGATACCGGATCGATGCTTGTAGGGTTTTTAATTGCCTTTTTTGCGGTAAGATTTATAGGTAGTTCCCAAAGTATGGATTACAGTCAATATTATAAATCAGCCCCAATTCTTGCCTTATCCTTTGTTTTCTTTCCGCTATTGGATACACTAAGAATTTTTCTGTTTAGAATGTTTATTTTGAAAAAAAGTCCTTTTGAGGCTGACAATAATCATTTGCATCACAAATTTCTACAACTTGGTTTTTCACATATACAAACCACAGGTTGGGTAGTTGCAATCAATGGCGCTCTAGTTATGATTACCTATTGGTGCAGTGACTGGGATATTCATGTTCAATTATTTACGCTTATTTCCTCAGGAGTGTCGTTATATTCCATATTCTTTATTTACAATTGGATAAAACGTGTCAAGTTGAATACTAAAATCTCACAAATAGCCTTGCGTGTTTCTGAGCAATTGAACATTTTTTAGTTCTATTTTCTGTAAAACTTTGTTAGTTCTTATAATGGGTTATATTTGTAACTCTATAGTACATTCAATGAGAAACATACTTCGAATTTATCTTCCCATAATTTTTTTGGTGAACTCGTGTGCCACGAAAAAGGAAATTTGGTATCTACAGGATTCAGAACAGTATAATAATACCTCTTATCAATATGAGAGTCCTGAAATTCAGCCTAATGACATATTGAAAATTGATATTGGAGCACTAGTTGAAGAAACTGCTAAACCTTACAATAAACCAACATCGAGAGTTCAGGGCAATTCTGGTGGAGGAAATAGTGGAGGTAATGCCATGATGCTGATGCAAGGATACCTAGTTTCACAAGACAACACCGTAAATATGCCTGTTCTTGGTGAAATTTCAACAGAAGGGAAAACTGTTAAAGATCTTCAAGGAGATTTAGTTGAAATTTTAGAGAAAGATGGGCACTTAGTAAACCCAACTGTTATGATTCGTTTATTAAACGCTAAATTTACTATTCTAGGTGAAGTTGGTAGTCCAGGTACTTATAATTTTAGTGAAGACAATATTACTATTTTTCAAGCCATTGGAATGGCAGGAGACCTACAAATTAATGGTAAAAGAAATGATATCATGTTTATCAGAGAACGAGATGGCCAAAGACAAATAGCGACAATTGATATTCGGTCTGGAGAAGTTTTCAATAGTCCTTTCTACCAAATAAAACCAAATGACTTAATCATTGTAAACCCCAATAGTCCTAGAGTTAAGCAAGCTGGATATATAAAGGATATTGCTAGTACGGTTGGATTTTTAACGCTTATAATTTCAACGGTAATTTTAATTTCGAATTTATGATGCCCAATGCTCCTTCTGCAAATGGTTCCCAGAATAATCAAGGGGATTTTATCAAACAACAATTTTTTAAGTATGGTAAGTATTGGTATTGGTTTGTAATTACAGTTGTACTTTTTTTAATACTTGGTGTTTTATATTTGAGATACCAACCAAAGGTTTATTCTTCAACCGCAAAAATTAAAATATTAAATAAAGGGAAGGGTTTAGAACTTCCTACAGCAGCTTTCGTATTCAGTAGGTCTAATATTAATCTGGCTAATGAAATAGAGGTTCTTAAATCTTATCGTATTATGGAAAGGGTCGTAAGGGAATTAGACCTAACGATGGAGTATTATGATGTTGGAAGTATAAGGACTACTGAAATTAGTGGTTTTCCTTTTGAATTACTTAAAACTATAGATAATGATAGCATTAATTGGGGAAGCTATACAATTGATGTTAAGGAAAATGGATTCGATATTTATAAAGGGGATTCAGAATCTCCTATAGTAATTCCAGGATACAATACTTACAAGGTTAAACACAAACTGCCATTTGAGATTAAGGTAAATAATAATTTGAACATTAAATCCTATGTTGGCAAATCTTATCTCTTAAGACTAATCCCGATTAAAGATGCAACCAAAAAGCTCAAAGGACAAATAAACATAAGTGTTATTGGTAATAATAGTGATTTATTGCAAATCAATTATTCAGGGGAAAGTGTCCACAAACTTGAAATGGTAATCAATACCTTAATTCAAATTTTCAATAGAGATGGTATTAATGATCGTCAAGAGGTTTCTAGAAGAACAATCAACTTTATTGATGAGCGGTTTAATTATTTAGCAAGGGAGTTAGATTCTATTGAAGGAGAAATAAAGGACTTTAAGCAAGAGAATAATTTAATTTCCCTTGAAGCCAACGCGGCCCTTGAGGTTGGGCAGATGACTGAATCTGAACAAATGGTTTATGACGTTGAGAACCAAATTATGCTTTCTGAACTATTAGATGAGACTCTAAATGAAAATGATAGTATTTCTGATCTATTACCAGCAAATATTGGTTTGGCAAGCGGGGATGTCAATGCCCTTGTCAGTCAATACAATCAATTGATATTTGAACGAAATGAATTTGGGGTAAGTGCCATGGAAAATAATCCTACTGTCAAATTACTCAACTCTAAAATTGAGGATGTCAAGGTTAATATTAATGCTTCTTTAAAAGCTTATAAAAACCAATTGGAGGCTTCAAGACGTAGTTTTGAATCTAGGAATAAAAAATTCACATCCCAGGTTTCTACCCTTCCGGGAAAAGAAAAGGTCTTTAGAGCCATTCAAAGACAACAATCCATCAAGGAAAGTCTTTATTTATTTTTGCTTCAAAAACGGGAAGAAGCTGCTATTAATTTAGCTATAACAGAACCATCTGTAAAGGTTGTGGAATACGCTTTGTCAAATTCGATACCTATTTCTCCATCATCTAAGAATGTTTATCTAACTGCTATTATCGCAGGTTTAGCACTTCCCTTTGGAATTATTTATTTGTTATTTTTATTGAATACAAAGGTTAAAAGTAAGCGCGATGTTGAATTAGTGATACCCGAAGTTCCAATAATATCAGAACTTCCTATTGTTAAAGATCATCACCTTGTGTTTGTGGATCCTAATGATACTTCAACACAAGCTGAGGCATTTAGAATTTTAGGCTCTAATGTAAATTATCTTATTTCCTCAAGCAATTCAAAAAAGACTAGCAATGCAGGGAAGGTTGTTTATTGTACTTCAACTATTAAAGGAGAGGGTAAAACCTATGTGGCGCTTAATTTATCTTTAGCATTATCCAGCCTGAATAAAAAGGTGTTGTTGATAGGGGCTGACCTTAGAAATCCACAAATTCATACCTATTTAAATAAAGATATTAATAAGAATAATTTTGGACTTTCAAATTATCTTCATGATGCTTCCGTTGATTGGAAAAGTATCTTAATTAATGGATTTAATAAACATGCAAAGCATGATATTTTGATATCTGGAAATATTCCGCCAAATCCAGCTCAGTTACTTACCAATGGTCGTTTTGAAGAATTATTAAATGAGGCAAGGGAACTTTACGACTATGTCATTGTAGATACGGCGCCAACCATTTTGGTTACAGATACGACCATGATTTCTCAATTTGCAGACGCAACAATTTATTTAATAAGAGCCAATTATACAGAGAAGAATCTGTTAGAGTTTTCCAAAGGATTACATGAATCCGGAAGACTTAAAAACATGGGATATGTTTTAAATGGTGTTTCTTCTGGTAAATCCTATGGTTACAACTATGGCTACAGTTATGGATATGGAAGTAATACCTGAAACTGAGACAAAGCTTTAGGAATTAGCAAGTTTCTTTAAGTCTTTAATGGTATTAAGTTGGTTGTCACTTTTAAATACATAACTTCCGGCCACTAATACATCAGCACCAACATCAACAAGCTCCTTAGCATTTTGATTGGTAACGCCTCCGTCAATCTCTATTAGAGTTTTAGCACCTTTACGGTCAATTAAATCTTTTAATTGAGAAACTTTATGGTATGTATTCTCAATGAAACTTTGGCCTCCGAAACCTGGATTAACGCTCATTAAGCAGACTAAATCAATGTCGTTAATGATGTCTTCTAAAAGATTAATGTTGGTATGCGGATTTAAAGCAACACCAGCTTTCATACCTTCTGCCTTAATGGCTTGCAAAGTCCTGTGTAGATGTGTGCAGGCTTCAAAATGCACTGTTAAATTGGTGCTTCCTAAATCAGCAAAAGTTTTGATATATCTGTCTGGATCAACTATCATTAAATGGACATCCAATGGTTTTTTGGCATGCGTGGAAATGGCTTGTAAAACTGGCATTCCAAATGAAATATTAGGAACAAAGACACCATCCATAATGTCAATGTGAAACCATTGGGCTTCACTTTGATTAACCATTTCAATATCTCTTTGAAGATTGGCAAAATCTGCGGCTAAAAGTGAGGGTGCTATAATTTTTGAGTCCATTTAATAAATTTTTTGCAAAAATAGGATAAAAAAATGAACCCTCGGTCATCACTCCGAGGGTTCTTTCATCAATCAAAAAACGAACAGTTATGTTTTGTAACTGTTGTGCTGGTAATATAGTCGTAATTTATTAAAATTACTAACCTAAATAGGTTTTTAATATTTTACTTCTTGAAGTATGTTTTAGTCTTCTAATAGCTTTTTCTTTAATCTGTCTCACACGTTCACGAGTTAAATCAAAGGTTTCTCCTATTTCTTCCAAGGTCATAGGATGTTGATTTCCCAAACCGAAATACAAACGAATCACATCAGCCTCACGCGGAGTCAATGTTTCCAATGCTCTCTCGATTTCAGTACGTAAGGACTCGTGTAATAATTCTTTATCTGGGTTAGGAGACTCACCACTATTTAAAACGTCATACAGGTTAGAATCTTCACCTTCTACTAAAGGAGCATCCATACTAACATGGCGACCAGAGTTTTTCATGGACTCCTTGACATCATTAATAGTCATGTCCAATTCTTTTGCAATTTCTTCAGCACTTGGTGGACGTTCATGAGCTTGCTCTAAAAAGGCAAAAGTCTTATTAATTTTGTTGATAGACCCAATCTTGTTTAATGGAAGACGAACAATTCTTGATTGTTCTGCTAATGCTTGAAGAATAGATTGTCTAATCCACCAAACAGCATAGGAAATAAATTTAAATCCACGAGTTTCATCAAATCTTTGGGCAGCTTTAATCAACCCTAAATTTCCTTCATTAATTAAATCTGGCAATGTAAGTCCTTGGTTTTGATACTGCTTTGCTACCGAAACCACAAAACGTAAATTAGCTTTAGTAAGTTTCTCTAAAGCAACTTGATCTCCGGCTTTAATACGCTGTGCTAATTCTACTTCTTCATCGGCAGTAATCAAATCAACTTTACCTATTTCTTGAAGATATTTATCCAGCGAAGCAGTTTCTCTATTAGTAACCTGCTTCGTAATTTTTAGTTGTCTCATCTAAATAATGGAATAATAATATTAAGGTTTATGCGCTATGCTTTTATTTATACGTAAAATCAAAAGAAAATGTTACAAAAAAATGAGATAAAGTAGAATTGCAGTATTCGAATTACAAACAGGTTATTTTAATTACCTGAAAATCAGAAGGGTAAATATTTTATCTTTTTAATGTAATTTTAATATGGATTTATTTAACATACTTTTTTGTAAATTAAGTTACTGAAAAAGGCTCCAATTCTTGGATTTTAATAACTAACTAGGCAATTTCCAAATGGATTTTAATTCAATAATTAACTTTTTTCTTATTGCTGGTGTTTTACAGGCCTTTGTATTTAATTTGATTACTTGGTTGTCAAAAAGCAATGTGCATAAAGTTGTTTTTTATTTGAACTTGACAGTTCTTTTCATTGCTTTAAATAATCTACAGGCATGGATTACCTATCATGGGGTTTTTAATAATGTTTTCTTTTTAAAACAGATGTTAGTTCCATGGCATGTGTTTATACTGCCTGCTTTCTTTTCTTTTTTAAGATATTTCCTGCAGGTTGAGGATAATGTGAAAACCTTTATGAGATTTACCGTAATTGTCTTTATGGTTCAAGTCCTTATTAGGGTTTGCCTTATTATTTATGTTAAAAATAATGATGGGTTGGTTGATGAAAATCTTATCGCAAAGTATACTGTTATAGAAGATGTTTTTACCTTATCATTTAGTTTGTTTGTTTTTTACAAAAGCAGTGTTTTAGTTTTCAAACGGCAAGATGAATATCGAAACATTTTGAGTTTTGATGATATAAGTTGGATCAAATTATTTTTAAAACTAGGTTCACTCATTATGCTCTTTTGGATGTTGGCTAAAGTGTTTGATATCTTTTTTGGTGATAAGTCGCTTTACAGCCTTTTGAAATTAAGTTCATCTGTACTATTATATTGGATTGGATATCACGGGCTTTATCGTTTTAATGTAGTGAAAGATCGCATGAAGCTTAGGCAAAACTTAGCTGAAAAAGGTAATTCAATAAGAATGAACTTGGTAACGGCCGATTTAAGTGAGAAACACGAGCAAGAGTTTCAAAAGGTCAACAACTTTATAGTTGATAATCAAAAATACTTAGATCCCAATTTAACTATGAATGGTTTAGCGCAGGATCTTGAGATAAGCTCCAGTCACTTGTCAAAATTAGTCAATACTTATGGTAACAATAATTTTTCAGATTATATCAATGCTCTTAGGGTTGAACAATCAAAAGAATTCTTGGGTGACCCCGCATTTAAAAATTATACTATTATATCAATTGGCTTGGAATGTGGCTTCAACTCAAAATCAACCTTTTATTCTGCATTTAAAAAATTCACTGCAATGACACCTTCCGAATATCAAAATAGTATTTCTGTATAGTCCAATATTATCGTTGGACTTCCAGATATTGTCCAAACAGATGATTTCGGAATTTTGAAAGAATAATTAAAGCGAGATTTGTTTATATATAATTATGAGAAGCCAAAGCAAACCTAAAGAATGAATTGTATATACTTATTTTAAGATTCTATCCTGAATAAATGTGGATACAAAAAATAAAGTACTTGCTTTAAAGTTGTATATTTAAGAAACCAATTATAATTTCTGAAACCTTTTTACTTGGGCAGTTGGCCCAATTAAGGACCCAAATAATTACTTCAAATCAATTGGAGTAATGTCTACAGCTACTTTATCTCATCTCTTGTTATAGAAATAGTTAGGAATTCTCATTATTAAATTGTACAGCCCTAGGTTAACCATAAAATTACTTCCTTAATTGTTACGGGTTGATGACTATAAAAGATCGATGTGGAATTTAAATAACTTAACGTATGAAAGCTACAGGCAGTTTAATTAAGATCCCCCAATACATTTTGAAATGGATGTCAATATGGACGTCATTAGCAGTGCTTAATCTATCCATGTCTTGCTCCTATTTTAAAGTTCAGGATGTTCCTATGGTTTCTAGCGAGGAGGTCTCAAATGAAATTAACCGACTAAATGCTACTGAAAAGTATGTGGTTATTCATTCTGGAGCAAAGTTCTGGAGTCTGAGAAATATGGTTGTTAATGAGGATAATCAAACCTTTTCAGGAGAGATTGGGTCAATTTCGAGTGAACATATGTATAAAAAGAGTAGAGATAAGAAAAAATCTATCCTTTACAGTAAAAAGAAACAGAAACCATTAATTGAGGTGCATTTTTATTTAAAGGATAATCGAACGTTTGAATATAACTCAAAAGTTGTTATCCCTTTTGACAACGTGGACAAAATATCCTTTAATGAATATGATAAAACTAAATCTACGGTCACATCCATTTTGACTGGAGTTTCCATTGTTGGAGGGGTTTTTCTTGTTGCAGGTCTTGTAGCCTTGGCAATGAAAAGTTCCTGTCCTTTTGTATATGTGAAAAATGATCAGGGATATGCATTTACAGGAGAACTATACCCTGGTACTATTACGCCCAATATGCAACATGATGATTATTTACCATTGGGAGCTTTTAAGCCTAATTCGGATGGGATTTTTGAAATCAAAATAGCTAATATGCTTAAAGAAATAGACTATACAGACTATGTTCATCTAATGGTTTTAGAGGCAGATGGAGCTGACCAAATTTTGATAGATCAAGAAGGAAAGGCTCATACCATTTCTCAATTACAAACGCCCCAGTTGGTTATGCAAAGTGGTGAACGAGTTTCTAGTGACCCAATAATGGAAAAAGGCGATTTGAAAGATTTTAAATTTGATGGGGTAGGTTCATCCGATTCACCTTCAAGAGAAATGATATTTCAATTTGAAAAACCGACAGATGTGACCAATGGCAAGTTAGTACTTACTGTCAAAAATTCACCTTGGTTAGATTATATCTATGGAAAATTCAATGAGAAATTTGGGAATTATTATAATGAGTTTCAAAAGAAACAACAGAATGAACCATATGATAAAATTGAAAGATGGCTTAACGATCAGCACATACCACTTGAAGTAAGTGTAAAAACACTAAATGGATGGGAATTGGTTGAAAATTTAGGAACCGTTGGTCCTCTTGCTACTAGGGATTTACTGGTTTCAATTCCATTGAAGGGTGTAAGCAATAATACCGTAGAATTGAAATTGGAAACGGGTTTTATGTTTTGGGAATTGGATTACTTGGCAATGGATTTTTCTGAAGACCTTCCGGTAAAAACAAAAACTATCCAGCCAAATAAAGCCATTACTAATTATGGTGAAAATGTGACGAAATTATTGGGTACTCAAGATGAAGTTTACTTAAAACAAGAAAACATCGGTGACGAGGTTCAAGTATTTTTCAATGTTGAAAATAAAAGTGGAAATCAGACATTTTATTTAAAAAGTAGGGGGTACTACAATTACATTCGAGATTATAAAGGTACTCCAGATTTTGGAGAATTGAAGAGATTTAGGGAGAAGGAAGCATTTACTAAGTTTTCAGAAGAATACTATTTCCAGTTTTTAAATTACAAATCTGATATTGTACAAGGCCATGAATAGTCAGGTATCATTAATAGGGAAGAGGAATGTTATTTTAACTAATGATAGGGAAGATGGCGTTGTTAAAAAGTTCGCATCTCCTATTATTTCGGGATGGAGAAAAAATTGGATTCATTTCAAGTTGAAAACAACCCTGTTTTTTATAGCCTTTTCTCTTTTCAAGAACCCGTTAGATTGGTTTAAAAGCCTAGGTTTTTTAATTCAATTGAGGAAATCTTTTTTGGGGCCATTTAGGTTGAAGAAAATGATCCGCGTAGATAAAAAGTATTATTTGAGCTTGTATACCCCGGGATGGAATGACAACATATTTAAAAGATTTATCGGTTCTGAACTTCTAAATTTTAAAAGCAATGATGTCAATCCCTACCGATATAATCATGTTCAATTGGCAATCACCAATAAGTGTCCGTTACAGTGCGAACATTGTTATGCATCAGAGTTTTTGAATAAAAGAGATAAATTAACAAAGTCTGATTTTAAGATAATTATTGAAAGGTTACAGGATTTGGGAGTATGTCAAATTCACTTTACAGGTGGGGAGCCTATGTTAAAGATTTCCCTTATGGAGTCTCTTATGAAAGAAGCCGATGAAGGAACAAACTTTTGGCTCAATACTTCGGGATTTGGTTTAACTAATGAGGCGGCAAAAAAATTAAAAAGCTCTGGTCTCACAGGGATTTTTATTAGCCTAGATCATTTTGAGGAAAATTCCCATAATGCGTTCCGAAATTATAAAGATGCTTACTATTGGGCTATTACAGGAGCTAGAAATGCCTTGAAGAATGACTTGGTAGTTGCTTTTTCCCTGTGTTTGAGAAATGATTTTGTTTCAAATAACAATTTGAAAAGATATATGAATTTGGCTAAAAATATAGGGGTCCATTATGTTCAATTTATTGAGTCTAAACCTGTAGGGAACTATAAGGACAAACAAACGGCCTTGTCGCCTGGTAATATTGAATTATTAGAGTCTTTATATGAGGCTTATAATTTTTCAAACAATTATTTAGATTATCCAGTGATTACCTATCACGAGTATTATCAACGAAGGGTAGGTTGTTTTTTAGGAGGTAAAAAAGGCATGTATATTGACCAATATGGAAATATTAATGCCTGTTCGTTTTGCCATAATGCTATTGGTAATATTTTAGACGAGGACTATAAAGAATCTTTACAAGCACTCAACCAAACAGGATGTCCAGTAAATTAAGAGTTGCACAATAAATTCCCTCACATGAATCTAGTCATTGAATCGGAATAAAAAAGCTATCTCCAAGAGATAGCTTTTTTATTTTAGTTATTTTCTGATGTGTCCATCACCAAAAACGTAGTATTTGTTGGTGACCAATTGTTTAAGGCCCAAAGGTCCTCGATGATGTAATTTGTCTGTGCTTATGGCTAACTCAGCACCCACACCCATTTGGCCCCCATCTGTAAACCGGGTAGAGGCATTATGATAAACGGCAGCGCTATCTACTTGCTCCATAAATTTAGCAGCCCTTTCTTTACTTTCAGTTAAAATAGCAGCTGAATGCCCGCCTGAGTATTTATTGATTTTTTGAATAACGTCATCCAAATTTTCAACTTCGGCTAAGACAATTTTTAAAGCTAAAAATTCTTCACTCCAGGTATCTTGATTTGGTATTTTAGGCGCCTTTGTCAAAATTTCACCAACTTGGTCATCTACCAAAATATCAACTTTGAGATTCGTTAATATTTGTTGTAACTCTTTAACCTTAGTCTCATAATTAGGGATGTTTTTACTTATTAACACCTTATCCAAAGCGTTACAAGCAGAAATTTTATCCGTTTTGGCATTGACTATCACTTGAACAGTTTTTTCCCAATTCGCATCTTCAGCAACATATAAAAAATTATTACCACGTCCACTCACAAGTACGGCACAACTAGCGTGGTCTTTCACAAATTTAATTAGTCGTTCCCCGCCACGTGGCACTATTAAATCTAATGGCTCTGATGGATTTCTAAGAAATTCTTGGGTTTCCTCTCGTTTTAGATGAAGTAATCTAATCCAATCTTTAGTGAGGCCATTTTCCTCTAAGGCTTTATGCCAACATTTTTCTAAAATTAAATTACTGTTTATGGCTTCTTTTCCGCCTTTCAATAGAATCTTATTATTGGCCTTAAATGCCAAAACTGCTGCTTCTATTGTGACATCTGGCCTGGATTCGTATATAATTAAAATGGTTCCAAATGGTGCCGTCTTATTTGTGACTTGTAAACCACTGTCTAAAGTGATATCAGAAATCGTTTGTCCAACGGGATCCTCCTGTTGCATCACTTCTTTTACGGCCTGGATCATACCATCTACTTTAGATGAGTTCACCACCAATCTATCGTAAAGCGCCTGGTCGTCTTTATCAAAAGCTTCTAAATCTTTTTTATTTTCTCCAATAATTTGTTCTCGTTCTTTATCTAAGATGTTAATCATCGATTGAAGAACTTTATTTTTTATCTCTGTGTTTATTAATTTCATGTTTCTAGTGTATAAATTTTGTTCCTACTTCTTTATCATTAATAATATCTACAATCACATTTTCGCGTTTTCCATTAGCGATATAGGTAGGTATGTTCTTTTTGGCAGTTCCTTTGGCTATTTTCAATTTGGAGGCCATACCGCCACGTCCTTCTCCTTCTTTCTTTCCAGATTCTTTAACGTATTTTTCAACATTTTGATCTACTTTGACTTCATCCAATTTTTTGGAATTTTCATCGTCTGGGTGGCCGGTGTAAAGCCCGTCCATATCAGATAAGATAATCAATCTATCGGCATCTAACAACTCTGCAACTAAACTGGCTAACTCATCATTATCTGAAAACATAGACATGGAAAGGGATACTGCATCATCTTCATTGGCAATTGGTATAACACCTTCCGATAATAAACCTTCATAACAATTAATCATATTTTGCCTGTGCTTTCCAGGATCAAAATCTCTTTTCGTGGCCAAAACTTGTGCGCATCGCATACCGTAATCATGAAAAATACTGTAATAATGTCTCATCATTCTTGGTTGACCAACAGAAGAGTAAACTTGTCTTCGAATTGCTTTATCGGTTATCTTGGTGTCTCCTAATATTTCCATTCCTGCGATTGCAGAACCAGATGAAACCAATACAACCATAATATCACGTTCATATAAAACGGCTATCTGCCTAACAAGTTCTCTAAGAACAGGGCCTAAAATTCTATTGTCTTTATTGGTGAGAACATTGGTCCCTACTTTAACTACGACTCTTTTAATACTATCTTCCATTCTTATTTTGTTTTACCGAGTTCGGTTGCTCTATTGAATGCAGCATATGCGGCTTCTTGAATCAACTCTTTAACATTGTTATCTTCCATAGAGTCTATCGCTGCTTGAGTGGTACCTCCTTTTGAGGCTACTTTATCTATCCAAGATTTAGGTGAAATGTCCGATTGATTGAAAAGCTCAATGGCTCCTTCAAAGGTGTTGCTCACCAGAACCCTAGAGTCATAATCTGAAAACCCCATTTTATGGGCTGCTTCTAGCATGGATTGCATGAAATAGAAAACATATGCTGGACCACTTCCTGAAATACCGGTAGAAGCATCTATAAAGGTTTCATTGTCAACATGAATGGAAGATCCTGTGGTATCTAACAAGTTTCTTACCGCAATTAATTCCACTTTACTTACATTTTCTGTTTCAGTGTAAGAAGTCACTCCTTTACCTACTTTTGCAGGTAAATTAGGCATTGCCCTTACTATTTTTGGAACGTTTAAATGATTTTGAATGGTTTGTAATGTAACACCTGCCATAAGTGATACAAAGATTTGCTGGGAATTTACTAAGGATTTCATGTCCTTAAATAAACTTTCACAATGGTAAGGTTTTACCGCTATAAATACGATATCTGAAGATGGAAGGCACTCCTCCAAGCTTTCATAAACATTAAAATTTCCTTCTTTTCTTAAACTTTCAATTTTCTTTGGATCAGTATCATAAATATTGAGACGATGTTTGCTCAATAACGTTGAGGTTGACATACCTTCGGCATAGGTCAAGCCCATATTTCCTGCTCCAATAACTAATACTTTCATTTTGTTTTTTATTGTTTAACACGGTATTAGCCACAAGAACTGTTCGAAAGTGCCAAATGATTTGAGTAATTTAAAGAATTATGAATCCTTAAACATTTAACGCTGAAACTTAACAGGTACACACAATTTCATGTCAATGCTTGCATATTTTGAAAAAAGAATTTTTCAAATTGTCGGTTTGTCGGGTGACATCTTGTCGGGTTGGTGAATAAAAAAAGCCTTGAGGATGTCTCAAGGCTTTTAAATTATAAAGGAAAAATAGATTAATCGTTGTCGTTATTTCTGTCTTCCCTTGGTTTTCTGTCATCACGACGGTTGTCGCGACGGTTGTTGTCTCTTCCGCGATTATTATCACGAGAACCTCTGTTATCTCTTCCTCGATTATTATCTCTAGGTGGTCTTTCCTTGTAACCTTCTGGTTTAGGTAAGATGGCTTTTCTAGAAACTTTTTCTTTCTTGGTTCTTGGATCAATTCCGAAATATTTCACATCGATGACGTCTCCTAATTTTAAAACGTCGCTAGGATTCTCAGTACGTTCCCAAGCTAACTCACTTACGTGAAGCAACACCTCATTTCCTGGAGCTTCCATATACTCAACTACAGCACCAAAATCTAACATTTTGATAACTTTTACCTCGTAAACGCTTCCAACTTCAGGCTTAAAGGTCATGGCGTCAATTCTAGCCAATACTTTGTCAATTCCTTCTTGGTTTGTTCCTAAAATCTCAACAATACCTTTTTCGGTTGCTTCATCTTCAGTAATAACAATCGTTGTCTCAGTTGTTTTCTGAAGTTCTTGAATGTTCTTACCACCTGGTCCAATAAAGGCTCCAATAAGGTCAGCAGGAATCGTAGTAGTGATAATCTTAGGTGCGTGAGCTTTAACATCAGCGTTTGGCTCTGCTATGGTATCAGTCAATTTACCTAATATATGCAAACGACCTTCACGTGCCTGTTTTAAAGCTTTTACTAATATTTCATAGCTTAAACCTTTAATTTTAATATCCATCTGACAAGCAGTAATACCATCGGCCGTTCCGGTAACTTTAAAGTCCATATCACCTAAGTGATCTTCATCACCTAATATGTCACTTAATACAGCATATCTTTCACCATCAGAAATCAATCCCATAGCAATACCAGAAACCGGTTTTTTCAATTGAATACCAGCATCCATTAAGGCCATCGTTCCGGCACAAACAGTTGCCATAGATGAAGAACCATTACTTTCCAATACTTCAGAAACAACTCTTACAGTATAAGGACAGTCGTCTGGAACCATTTTCTTAAGAGCACGTTGCGCCAAATTCCCGTGACCAACCTCTCTACGAGATGTTCCTCTGATTGGTCTTGCCTCACCTGTTGAAAAAGGAGGGAAGTTATAGTGAAGATAGAATGTTTCTTCACCTTGGAAAGTTGGCAAATCAATTACATTGGCTTCTCTAGAAGTTCCTAAAGTAACAGTTGCCAAAGCTTGAGTTTCACCTCTTGTAAAAATTGAAGAACCATGAGTAGAAGGTAAATAGTCAACTTCACACCAGATAGGTCTGATATCAGTTGTTTTTCTTCCGTCTAATCGTAAACCTTCTTCTAATGTTAGGTTTCTTACGGCTTCTTTTTGAGCTTTCCCAAAATACTTGGAAATTAGTCCGCCGAATTCATCCAACTCTTCTTCAGAGAAAAGCGCCTTAACTTCTTCTTTTACCTCACTAAAAGCCAATCCTCTTTCTTGTTTTGAAGATCCCGCTTTTGCGATAGCAAAACACTTGTCATAAGAAGCATCGTATACTTTTTTCTCTAACTCTTCGTTCTCAACTTCTGGTTCGTATTCTCTGGTTTCTTTTTTACCAAAAGCTTCTGCCAATTTTACCTGAGCTTCACATTGTTCTTTGATCGCTTCATGGGCAAATTTGATGGCTTCTGCCATTTCCTCTTCAGAGATTTCTTCCATTTCTCCTTCAACCATCATCACTGAATCAGCTGATGCTCCAACCATCATGTCAATATCTGCTTCAGACAGTTGAGCTCTACTTGGGTTGATTACCAATTCACCATTTACACGAGCAACGCGTACCTCAGAAATTGGCGTTTCAAAAGGGATGTCACTTAATTGAATAGCTGCTGAAGCCGCTAAACCTGCTAAAGCATCTGGCATAACCTCGTCGTCATGAGACATCAATTGAATCATAACTTGGGTTTCAGAATGGTAATCTTTTGGGAATAACGGACGCAAACAACGGTCTACTAAACGCATAGTTAGTACTTCATCATCACTTGGTCTTGCTTCACGCTTAAAAAATCCTCCAGGATAACGTCCTGCGGCCGCAAATTTTTCGCGGTAATCTACCGTTAACGGTAAAAAGTCTACATCTGCTGCATCATAATTAGATACAACGGTACAAAGTAACATGGCGTTACCCATTTGTACTACTACCGAACCATGAGCCTGTTTGGCTAATTTTCCGGTTTCGATGGAAATTTCTCTTCCATCTGCGAGAGTAATTACCTCTCTAAAAGTTTGTGGAATCATAAATTTAATTCATTGTTTTTCGCATATTCGTTTACTGCGAAATACTGTTAAACATTGGTTGTTGTGTTGTTGAAGTGTTGCGTGTTACCAATGAAAAACTGTTATATCAGCTTTTTGTTGGGCCTAAAATAGACCATTTAAAAAAAAAGAGGCTAATAAAAGCCTCTTTCTATAAGATTATTTTCTTAATCCTAATTCTTTTACAATCGCACGATATCTCATGATATCTTTCTTTGCTAAATAATCTAGTAAAGAACGACGCTTACCTACCAATTTTACCAAAGAACGCTCAGTATTGAAATCTTTACGATTCTTTTTTAAGTGTTCTGTTAAATGGTTAATTCTGTAAGTGAATAATGCAATTTGTCCTTCAGCCGTACCAGTATCGTTTTTCCCTTTACCGTGTTTAGCGAAGATTTCTTCTTTTGTCTCTTTGGTTAAATACATTCCAATATTATTTAAATGATTTTTATGTATTTGAAAGGCTTTCTTTCAAGCTGCAAAGATAGTTCTTTTTTAATATTTACAAGTTTTTTGTGTTGAAAATAATGCGTTTTTGAACTGTCGGTATACGCTATTGTCTTAATAATACGTTAAATAGAAACGAATCTATGTTGAATTAATTCAAATTTTTATGAAACGACTACTTTTTATTAGTGTTTGGGCCCTATTCATGTTAGCGTGCAATGAGGGCGACGAAATTCCAAATGATGTGGAACCAGATAATTCAAACTTGGCACTTTCCATGGAAGTTGACCATACCGAAAATTTAATCAATGATCTTGTTGTTGTCAGTGTTCAAAATTACGCAAGTATGCAGGAAGGAAGAATGTTTAATCCGCCAAGTTTGCCTGCATGTGCTACCGCTACGTTAGTGGTGGGGCAAAACAGTGCTGAATTGACTTTGGATTTTGGTTCTAATGGTTGTTCCTTTCAGGGTTATGTGCTACAAGGACAAATAGTAATGAATTGGAATGGTCTGCCAGATGCAGATCAAGTTTTGGTACAATGTGAGTTGATCGACTTTTATGTGGGGACGAAACAGGTTCAAGGAAATTCTTCCATTCTTTATGAAATAGCCAATGATAATGGAAATCCACAATCAACACATAGTTTAAACCTAACCGTTATTTGGCCAAATGGGCAACAAATTCATCGAGAAGGGGAGAAAATAAGGGAATGGATTGAAGGTTACGGGAACACGGATAATGCAGATAATGTTTATTTGATTTCAGGCTATTGGACCTCCACATTTGTTAATGGGAATGTTTATAGCTATGAAGTGTTAAACCCATTAAGAAGGGAGGCAACATGTAGTCATTTTGTGAGTGGCTCTATGGATGTCCAAAGACCTGTTTTATCTGGTGTATTTGATTTTGGGGAAGGAGATTGTGACAATTTAGCCACTTTTACCCTGACCGATGGAACAGTCATTGATGTGGTGCTTGATTATTAAAAAAAAGCGAGTCAATTGACTCGCTTTTTTTTTAAATAATTATTCTATGATAACTCTTTTAGTGGTCACAATGTTGGAACCATTTTTCAGATTAACAAGATAAATGCCCGAAGATCCTGACATGTCGAATTTCTTGATTTTTTCTCCAGTTATCACAGGAGTTTCAAGAATAGTACGCCCCATCATATCCATGATTTCTATTGAGTCTACCTGATTTTCATTTTGAAATTCCACGAAGAATATTCCGCCAGAAGGATTGGGGTAAAGAAGAATGTTATTGGATGCCATAACATTTTCATCAATGCTTAACGCGTTTTCAAGAGGTGAATCTCCAAAAGAAATCAAATAGGAATTAACAATAAGGTGTGGGTTAAACCCGTCATTACAATCAGCGCAAGTAACATTAGTGACACATTCTGGATTGTTTGGATGGCAATAATCTACATAAGATTCATCAAAAACATAATCCAAATCTACACTACTGTTTGTAGTAAACGGAGTCATATCATAGTCAAAATATTGTGCAATACTTCCTGGGCACCAACCTGCTCTATTATAGAACCACGTTCCACTTTGGGGACTACAATTATCTGGGTTGGGGTTGCAATCTACCCAATTGAATTGCGTAAATGTCTCGGCGTCATTAACCCAAATATGGTGCGTGTTAGGATTAAATTCGGCTGCATTATCCGTATTGTTTTCGCCCCAACCATGACCGGTTGAAAGTAGTTTAATTTTGGCGGTTTCAGTATTTTCAGGAAAAGGCTTATTTAAATCCTCTGTTGGTTGTAAATCTGCCAGGTCTCCAAATTGGTAGGTGTCATTCCAAAGTTTTTCTACATGACCGTATGGGTGCTCAGAAGTGCCTGCAGTGTAATCTAACTGAAGGGTGTATAGGAAACCGTTTCCTTGTGTGCCTAAATTCACTCTGAATTTTGTTCTACCGCTTAGTAGAGACATAAAATCTGTTAGATCAATTTCATGCTGGCAACTCACACCATAAGGCGTCAAATATCTGATGATCTCATACCATTCTCCATTTTTACCCATAACATCAATAGACGAAACGCGGTCCCAAGGATCACAACCTCCATCTGGACAATCAATAAATAGAGTAGCAGAAATTTCATCGAATGCACCAATATAACTTGGTAAATCAGATTCTACTGTTACCGTTGGGATGTCACCATTGACCCAAACATCTTCTGTTGCATTGACTGTTTGATCAACACCGTTTTCTACTAAATTGAAACTAATTGTTTCGTCCCCATTAGCACCAAAATTATTGGTAGAAGAAATGACGAGTTCGTGGTTTCCGAAGGATGTAGGCGTCCACCAACCGCTGTAATAACCATTTCCAAAGCTTGTTAATTCTACATTGTCGCCGTCAACAGCGGCAGAAACGGACTCGATTGAAAATAACTCTGGATATGATATTCCAGCTCTAAAAGCAATTTGAATAGGTATTAAACTTGAGGCATAAGCAGTTCCTGCTAATGGATGTAAACCTTCAGTCTCCACAAGAATAGCATTTGGATCTAAAACGGGAAAGGTTACAAAAACATCAGCTGCAGGATCGTAATTTTCGTCTCCTGATTGACTCGCCTTTACTGTTATATCACCGGTTTCACCAGTTAATGTCAATAAATCACCTTCAATAGTAGCTGGTCCAGAAATAATTTCGAAACTAATGGGTAAGTCCGAATTTACTGTTGCTTCCAATTGAAATGGTTCATCTGTAATTAGCTTAGGAGAAATTTGAGGAAAATTAATGGCTTGGAAATTACCTTCCAATGTTCCGTTAAAATTTGAAGTTTCACCTTCTAAAGCAAAATTGTTCAGCTCAGAATGCTTTGATGCATCACCACTAAAATCCAAAAGTTGGGTGATGCTTGTATTGTTTCCTCCGGGGGTTCCTTGATTAAATTTGTAGTAAACCTCTAGATTGGCCTCGTTGCCTTCCAGTTCGTTGGCCATCATATCCTGAATTTCTGCTTGAGTTAAGGCTTTACTCCATAGAGATACTTCATCAGCTCTTCCTTGAAATATGAAATTAAAACCTGAAAGGATACATTTTCCAATTGAAAATGGTCTGTCATTTGAACCAAAAATTCCGGAAGCAGTACTGCTGCCAATTGAAACTCCATCAACAAATAACTCAACTGTAGTTTCATTGAAAATCCAGGCAATATGTTGCCATTGTTGAGCTTGAATGGTTCCGGCTGGAGCCACAACTTCATGTAAACCTGTAGTTGTCACCAATCTACATTCCATAGTTCCGTCACCTAATTGAATGAGATACATTTCACCATTTCCAGTTCCTCCACCTCTAATACTCATCATTCCCTCTCCATAGGATGGGTTGTCTGAATAGAACCATCCAGCCATCGATATGGTGTTTGATCCGGAAACAAATTGTGAAGCGTTTGGCAAGGATGTAAAATCATCTTCTCCATCAAAATGGAGGTATTGATTGGACTGGGCATGCCCAATTAAAAATGTAAGAAAAAAGAATTGAAAAAATAGCCAAGTCTTTTTCGCGTAGTATTGTTTCATAAAAGTAAATTGTATTATTTCGGCGCAATTTAGTGAATAGTCACAGTTTTATGAAGTAATGAATGCAATCCTGTGTATTATTGTGAAATTAATGAAAACCATCTCTAAAATATGTTGGAAGCACAAAAGAATGAGGCGATTTTGGTAAAATAAAAAAGCGAGTCATTTGACTCGCTTTATCTTATTCCCTGATTGGGTTATTCTGAATTAAATCTAAGTAGAGATTTACCCTGTTTTTTAAATCTTTTCGATGGGTGATGAAATCAAGAAACCCATGTTCCATTAAAAACTCTGCCGTTTGAAATCCTTCAGGCAATTCCTTTCCGGTGGTATCTCTCACCACACGTGGACCAGCAAAACCAATCAGAGCTCCGGGCTCACTAATGTTAATGTCTCCTAACATGGCAAATGAAGCTGTGGTTCCTCCCGTGGTTGGATCTGTACATAAGGAGATATATGGTATTTTGGCTTCAGCCAAAAGAGCCAATTTTGCGGAAGTTTTAGCCAATTGCATTAATGATAAAGCGGCTTCCATCATTCTAGCACCTCCAGATTTTGAGATAATCATGAAAGGAGTCTTTTTCTTTAGGGCATAATCAGCTGCTCTGGCAATTTTTTCACCTACCACACTTCCCATAGATCCACCAATGAAACTGAAATCCATACAGGCTACAACCAAATCGTTTCCTTTAGATTTCCCAACGGCACATCTTACCGCATCTTTAAGTTTGGTTTTCTCCATGGCTGCTTTTAAGCGGTCAGGGTATTTTTTGGTATCCTCAAACTTCAAAGGATCTTTTGACTCTAAATTAGGATCCAATTCCTTGAATTTATTGTCGTCAAAAAGTATCTCAAAATATTCTTTACTTCCTATTCTTACGTGATAACCATCTTCAGGGCTTACATAAAAATTTTGTTCAAGTTCTTTGGTGTCAACAATTTTTCCGGTGGGAGATTTGTACCAAAGGCCCTTAGGGGTATCTTTTTTCTCTTCTGTAGAAGTCTGTATTCCTTTTTCTTTTCTTTTAAACCAAGACATGTTTGCTATAATTTTAAGTCAACGGGAAATAAATGTAGTTATAAAAAAAACAACTTCACAAGAGTTTGTCTTGTGAAGTTGTTTTTTGAACCTTAACTATAAGGTATTTACGTTATTAAGATCTTCAAAGGCCTTCTTCAAACGAGTAACGAAGGTTTCTTCTCCTTTGCGTAACCAAACTCTAGGGTCGTAGTACTTTTTATTTGGTGAATCATCACCATCAGGATTTCCAATTTGAGTTTTTAAGTATTCGGCATGTTCAGTCATATAATCTCTAATACCACTCATAAAAGCATATTGCATATCCGTGTCAATATTCATTTTAATAACTCCGTATCCAATGGCTTCTCTAATTTCTTCTACTGTAGAACCAGATCCTCCGTGGAATACAAAATCAATGTGATTTTGACCAACACCATACTTTTCAGTGATATATTCCTGTGAATTTCTTAAAATCTTTGGAGTCAATTTCACATTTCCAGGCTTATATACGCCGTGAACGTTTCCAAATGCCGCTGCAATAGTAAATTGATCACTTACCTTGCTTAGCTCTTCATAAGCGTAAGCCACTTCTTCTGGTTGTGTATATAATTTAGAATCATCAACATCAGAATTGTCAACACCATCTTCTTCACCACCAGTTATTCCAAGTTCAATTTCTAAAGTCATTCCCATTTTGCTCATTCTAGCCAAATAGGTTTTGCATATTTCTATGTTCTCTTCAATTGGTTCTTCACTTAAGTCGATCATATGAGAACTAAATAAAGGCTTTCCAGTTTTGGCGAAATGCTCTTCACTGGCATCTAGCATACCATCAATCCACGGCAATAATTTCTTGGCACAGTGGTCAGTATGCAATATAACAGGTACCCCATATGCCACTGATAAATCATGTACGTGCTTGGCACCAGCCACAGCACCAGCAATAGCTGCTCTTTGATATTCGTTATTTAACGATTTTCCGGCATTAAATACTGCACCGCCATTAGAGAATTGAATAATTACAGGTGCATTCAAAGCTTTTGCTGTTTCTAGCACCCCATTAATAGAATTTGAACCGATAACATTTACAGCAGGTAGGGCAAAGCCTTTTTCTTTTGCTAATTTGAAGATTTCTTGAACTTCTTTTCCTGTAGCAACTCCTGCTTTAATATGATGTGACATAGGTTGTTTTTTTGAATTTCGAGTTACAAAAATAAGAAATTTAAAGCGGTTAGAAAGGATAATTTATACCAATATTATAAACCGCATTTTGAAAGTTGTAATCTTTAAACCATCTGTTATTAGTTGATAAAGATGGATCATACGTTTTGAATCCAATATCAAATCTGGCAACAACAAACCCAAAATCATATCTGATTCCAAAACCAGAACCAACAGCTACGTCTTTTAGCGATTTTAATCCATCAAAAGTAGCTCGATCATCTTCTACATTGTCTAGAGCATTCCAAATATTACCCGCATCTACAAATAGGGCGGCATTGATTCCTTCATATACATTAAATCGATATTCTGCACTAAAAGCGAGTTTTAAATTGGCTTCATTAAATTCTTCATTGGAATCCAAACTTCCTGGGCCCAAGCTATAGGCAGTCCAAGCTCTGTTGTCATTGGTTCCTCCTGCATAAAAACTTTTGGAAAAAGGTATGCTATTAGAGTTTCCGTAGGGAACTGCAATTCCAGCAAATGTTCTAATTGCAAAAACCTTTCTTCTTCCAATTTCCCAGTGTTTTATAAAATCCAACTCTACTTTGGCATATTGTGAATAGGGGACATTGAATATTTCATAGCGCCCATTGGAATTTTTCTTTAAATCGGCCAATCTGGAAATTAATGAAAATGTATTTCCTGCCAGTTCCAATTTGTATCTAAAGATGGTGAACGTTTCATCATATAATGTTTCCTTGGTGTTTTTTACGTAATTAAAACTGGTGGAAAATATCAGGTTGTTTTCTGTTAGTCTTATTTTTCTTTCATTAATGGCAGAAACTGTTTGGTAATCATTATCATTAGGTGTAAGTGAAGTGTTTCCGCTTAAGACATCATTTATAAAGGCATCTGTTTGATTGGGATATTCAAGGTCTTCACCATTATTGTAATTTAGATTATTGGAAACGTCATTCAGGCTTTCATAGGAGTTGGTATAAACCCCAAAATAATTGTCTGGGTTTAAATTTCTAACGTATTGTACATTGTATAAGTCAAAAAGGTTGGTTACTATGTTCCTTGGAAACCATTTATAACTTAACGCACTGGTAAAAGTTTGTTTGTCTAATCCTATGTTTGTTTGGCTAGAACTAGCAATACTGAATCGGGTGCTGGGAAACATAGATTTTGGTATCAGCTTTTCAGTATTGATTGGAAAAAACAATCTAGGGATGGTTAAATTTAAATTGGCCCCAACTTCCGTAATATCAAAAAAGCGATCCTCATCATTTGCAGCATCCTTGGAAGATCCAATAGACCCAAATGCGCTAAATTCTAAGGTTTCTGCACCACCAAAGACATTTCTCATAACCAACCCGGGACTAAAGGAAAGTCCAATGGTTTGAATGTTACTTTGAGACACTTCGGCGCTTAAGTTAAGTCCGAATTTTTTCTTTGGAGTAAGGTAAATATTAGTAGTTATCGTTGTGTCTGGATTCTCAATGTATTCGATGTTTGGATACTTGAAAGTACGCAGCTCTGTTAAATGACGATAGGTATTAGAGCGGTCTTTATCACGATAAACCATACCTGGAGTAATAAAAATAGCATTGGTTAAGGCTCTTGGCCTAAACCTCATTTTTTCATAACTGTAGAGGTTTATTCCGTTGTAGGTTGCTGAATCTTTTGGTTGATTATTTTGATGTTCAAACTGAAAGTCGGTGTAAATATTTACTTCCTTAATTTTATATGATTGAAACGGAATTCTATAAACAGAGTCCTGTTTCCTTACCTGTCTGTTTGATATCTGTACTTCTACATTAACATTTTTATTAGTGTTAACGGTATCCATCTCAAAAAACACATAGTCTTCACCAAAATGATAAATACCAGAGTTTCTCATTTGTTCGGT
Organism: Mangrovimonas sp. ST2L15; assembly: GCF_001280515.1. Classification (GTDB taxonomy): domain Bacteria; phylum Bacteroidota; class Bacteroidia; order Flavobacteriales; family Flavobacteriaceae; genus Mangrovimonas; species Mangrovimonas futianensis. The sequence continues at coordinate 1,203,527 of NZ_LBIQ01000030.1, forward strand.
TATTCGACGTTTCTCTTCTTCAAAATAAGCAGTTCTGTAACGTCTACCTTTTTTTATGTAAGATTTGTTCAATTGCATTTGAAACAGGGAATCTACTACAGGGGATTGAATTTTACTTGAAATGGAGTCGATGATATAGGGCTCTTTGGTATTTACATAATATTCTACCGAAGCTTTTTTGTCTTCTTGTTTTTTAGTTTCGCTGGAAACTTCAACATCAAACCAGCCATTATTAAAATAATAAGCCATTAATTGGTTTTCAGATTTAACTGTTTTATCATCATTCACCAAAATGGGAGCTTGCCCCGTAGTTTTCAACCATTCGTTGAAACCATGTCTAAATTGAAGGTAGTTTTGATGTTGCTTTTTAGAAAGAACACTTTCCCAAAATTCCCTTCGCCCTGGATTAGCGTACAAACGAGAATTTAAAATAGAATCAATATTTGGTCGGGCTAAATTGTAAATGTATAGCCTAATGGGTAGGCCTAAAGCGCTTCTGTTTTTTTTCTGATATAACAGGCTATTGATTCTTTCGGAAGTTTCCTTTTTTTCGTTAACAAAAATGGTGTTTTTGGTAAGTAGATGTTCACCTTCGGGAACTCTCTTTACAGAATTACAGGAAAATAATAGACCCGCAATTAAAAGAATTAATGCTATTTTTGAAGAATTAAGTTTCAAATACAAATAAATTAGTCTGTAAAGAATAGAGTTGAGGTATTAAATTCCCGTTCAAACTCAAAAATACATTATTTCCTAAGATTACATATTTAATTATTGGTTGAATGTTATCCAAAAATCAAATAAAGTTAGTAGCCAGTTTAAAACAAAAAAAATATAGGAATCAGCATGGGTTATTTGTGGCTGAAGGAATCAAAACAATTGAAGAGTTGCTGGCTTCCCAAATAAAGCTTTATCATTTATTTACAACAGAAAGTTTTCAATTGGACTCTCAAAAGGAGACATTGATTACAGACCACGAATTAAAGAAAATTAGTTATTTAACTACGCCCAACAAGGCGTTGGCTTTATTTGAAATCCCTAAAGTATTACCTCTGGATAAATCACAATTAATTGTGGCGGTAGATGAAGTTCGTGATCCCGGGAATTTGGGAACGATTATCAGGTTGTGTGATTGGTTTGGAATAGAGCATTTGGTTTGCTCAACCGGTACAGTGGACTGTTTTAATCCAAAGGTGATTCAAGCCACCATGGGTTCTATTATAAGGGTAAATATCCATTATTTGGATTTACCTCATTTACTATCTGATTTTGACTATCCAATATTTGGAGCTTTTATGGATGGTGAAAATGTTTATTCAAAAGCGTTACCCAGTCAGGGGCTTGTAATTATGGGTAATGAAGCTAATGGTATTTCCAAGGAGGTTGAAAAATTTGTAACCGATAGAATATCCATTCCTAGATTTGGTAAATTACAGGAAACCGAAAGCCTTAATGTGGCCACAGCTACAGCCATTCTTTTAAGTGAGTTTAAAAGGAAAAGCTAATTTTTATTCAACAACTACAACAGAATTCACTGCTAAATCATGAATGGTTTGTCTTTTATCATTTCCCATGGCAATAACGAAGGACAGCCATCCTAGTAGAACTTTTAAGGCAAATCTGATAAGGGCTTTTGGAAAGTTGATCTTTTTTTGAGTTTCAATATCCTGAACAATTAATTTTGTGAAGCCATGACCCATGGTGGCTCCATAAAAGCTTACAAATAAAGGTTCATATAGGATAACAAGCGCCAGAAAAGACATTCTTATATAATCAGGTACGTTCTCAAATAAATTTAATAGTTCTGAAATTGCATATATGTAAGCTACAATGATTATTGTATCTATAAACGCTGCTTTAGCTCTGTCAAAAAGATTTGCGTAACTGCTAGTCATTTGTCTTTCGGTGCAAATGCAATTAACTATTGAAACGTAAAATTGATAAAAACCCCTCTGGTTTTCATTGTTTCAATGTTTCCAGTCCACGGGCTGTTCGGGTCATTGTCTCTAACAACTTCATCATTGATGGCGAAAACGCCTCTTATGGATGGGGTGAATTTAAAGTAGTATAGGTAGAAATCGATTCCAAAACCTAATTCATAAAAATACATGCTTTTTTTGCTTCGGAACTTACCGTTGTAATTGTCGTCAGGGTTCTTCTCGTTACTAGAAAGGTTTAGTGCTGTGGATACCCCGCCCACCACAAACGGTTTGAAATTATTAAGTCTTTTGGTAGAGAACTTTATTAACAAAGGTACGTGAATGTAGGTGGATTTTATCTCCCGCTCTAAATCAGATGGTCTGAAATCTTCAAAACCTTGAAAATAACTTTCGTCATATTGAAGAGTTCTAGTCGTCATATAAAGTCCAGGCTCTAGTCGTAAATCCATGTAGTCGTTAATACGCATGTTACCAACCAATCCCACATTGAATCCTGTGCTTTTTTTAACTAAAATATCTTTTTTGTCTTCCCTGTAGTCAAAGTTAAAGTCATAACTATTAAAACCTATGAAGTAACCATAGCTTAAAAATTTCTTGTCAAAATTTTCATCATTCAGAACTTTTTCCTTGCTGAATAATTGTGCTGAAGCAAATTGATAGCAACCTATGAATACTAGTAGAAAAAAGAAGTTTCTCATAAAATTTATTTCGATGACGTATAAATGGTAGCCACTCCCATAGTCTGTGGCAAATCGTTCACATCTATAAACCCAATTTTACGTAAAATATTGTTTAAAACCTCGCCATAAGGAAAAACCGAAGCTGAATCACTCAAATAGCGATAGGCACTACGATCTTTGGAAAATACTTTTCCTATCAGTGGCATGATGTTATTGGTGTAAAGTTTATACCCTTGTTTAAATGGTGTTTTTGTGGGAACTGATGTTTCTAAAATAACAAAAATGCCTCCTGGTTTCAGTACACGATATATTTCGGCAAGTCCCTTTTCCAAATTCTCAAAATTTCTCACGCCAAAAGCTACAGTTATGGCATCAAAGGTGTCATCTTCAAAAGGTAAATTTTCAGAATCACCTAGAACCAATTTAATTTTATTGTCAAGTTGCTTTTGAGTCACCTTTTTTCTTCCTACTTCCAACATGCCCTCACTAATATCCAATCCGACAATGTCTTTGGCTTGAGTGGAGGAGGCCAATTGGATGGCTAAATCTCCGGTTCCTGTGGCAATATCCAAAATGGAGTGAGGTTGCGTTTTATCTACCAAGGCTACCACTTTTTTTCTCCATGATACATCTATACCAAATGAGATAACACGATTCAAGCCATCATACTCCTTTGAGATATTATCAAACATTTTTGTAACCTGCTCCTTTTTACCAAGTTCGCTGTCTTTATATGGGGTCACTTTACTCACAATGAAAAATTTTGCCAAATATAATCTTTTATGAGGGCATTTATAGTTTGTTGCCCAATAATTATATATAACCGTAATTTTATCAATCAATCTATTTTACAGTATATTTGCCTTAGTGTAACTAATGGCTACTACATGAAAATAATTATTGCTGGAGCTGGTGAAGTTGGATTTCATTTAGCAAAATTATTGTCTTACGAATCACAGGAAATCACTCTTATTGATACCAACAAAGAGAGTTTGATATATGCCGAGAACCACTTGGATATCAAAGTGATTAAAGGAGATGCAACCTCTATTTCTATATTAAAAGACGCCCGAGTTAATGATGCCGATTTGCTAATTGCTGTAACTTCCTCAGAGGCAACTAATTTGGCTTTGTGTGTATTGGCGAAACAATTGGGGGCGGGTAGAACTATTGCAAGAATTTCCAATACTGAATTTTTGAAGTATAAAGATGAAATTGGTTTTGATGCCTTGGGTATTGATGAATTGATTTCTCCAGAATCCCTTGCTGCGGCAGAGATTGAATTGTTGCTAAATCAAACGGCATTTAGCGATACATACTCTTTTGATGATGGTGCCCTAACCATGGTAGCACTCACATTGTCAAAAAACACCACCTTTATAGGTAAAACAGTTAAGCAAGCGGCAGAAGCATTTTCTGAAATACATTTTGTTCCAATTGCTATACAACGTACGGGTACACAATTTACAATTATTCCAAGAGGGGATACCGAATTCAAAGAGAATGATAATGTGGTTTTTATCACTGCTGAAACGGGAGCTGATGAATTGTGTAGGTTGACGGGAAAAACCAATACCGAAATCAGGAATATTATGATTTTAGGTGGAAGTAAAATTGGTTTTAAAACAGCCAGAGATCTTGGTTTGTCATATCCCAATGTCAAATTAATTGAAAAGGACAAGGATAAAGCTTTTGACCTGGCAGATCAATTACCAAAAGTATTGGTCATTAATGGTGATGGTAGAAATTTTGATTTGTTGGAAGAAGAAAGTTTGACAGATATGGATGCTTTTATTGCAGTTACTGGAAATTCTGAAACTAACATTATGTCTTGTTTAGTAGCCAAGTCCAAGGGAGTATCAAAAACTATTGCCTTGGTGGAAAATATGGATTATTTTGAGCTATCCCATTCCATTGGAATTGATACCTTGATCAATAAAAAATTATTGGCGGCTAACACCATTTTTAGATATATTAGAAAAGGGGAGGTGGTTGCCATGACCAAGCTTAATAATATGAATGCGGAGCTCTTGGAATTCAATGTAAAACCAACCTCCAAAATATGCAACAAACTTATAAAGAATATAGATTTTCCTAGATCGGCAATTATTGGTGGGATTGTAAGAGATGGTGAAGGTATTATTGCATTGGGAGATTTTCAAATAAGGGAAGCAGATAAGGTCGTGGTTTGTTGCATGCCAAAAGCTATCAAACAGGTTGAGAAATTATTCTTATAATTCCATTAAGTGAAATTAAACTATAAAATCATTTTACATCTTTTGGGCTTACTGTTAGTTTTTAACGGTGGGTTTATGTTGTTGTCTGCACTTATTAGTTTGATTTGTCAAGATGGCGTTACTTTCGATTTATTGATTTCAGGAGCTGTCGCTGTATTACTGGGTCTACTGGCCATGTATAATACAAAGGACCATTCTAAGGAAATGAATAAAAGAGAGGGGTATGTGGTGGTGACTTTTGGATGGATTATCATGACATTGTCTGGAACACTTCCTTATATGATTTCTGGAGCTATTCCAAGTTTTACTGATGCGTTTTTTGAAACCATGTCTGGTTATACGACAACGGGAGCCTCGATACTCAATGATATAGAGATTGTTCCTGAAGGGGTTTTGTTCTGGAGAAGTTTAACCCATTGGATTGGGGGAATGGGAATTATTGTATTGGCAGTAGCAATTCTACCGCTTCTAGGAATAGGAGGAATGCAAATGTTTGCAGCTGAAGCTCCAGGACCAAGTGCGGACAAGTTGCATCCCAGAATAACGGATACAGCCAAAAGACTATGGCTTATATATTTTGGATACACAGCAGCCGAAACAATTCTATTGAAAGTTGCTGGGATGTCTTTTTTTGATGCCATCAACCATTCCTTATGCACGCTTTCTACGGGCGGTTTCTCAACTAAAAATGCAAGTGTGGCTTATTGGAATGATCAGCCTATTATACAGTATATTATCATGTTCTTCATGTTTTTGGCTGGTACTAACTTTGTGTTGAGCTATTTTGCTTTTAAGGGCAAGGTTCAAAAGGTTATTCAGGATGAAGAGTTTAAACTATATTTCAAGTTCATAGCCATTTTCACCTTAATTTCTGCAGTAATCATTTACTTCAAGGCAGATATCAGTCAATCTACTATTTATCATCCCATGGTTTGGGGACGGGCTGAAAGTTCGGTTAGACATGCTTTATTTCAGGTGCTTTCGGTAATTACAACCACAGGGTTTGTTACTGCGGATTATACGGCTTGGACACCCTTTTTGGTGGTATTTTTCTTTGGGTTGATGTTTTTAGGTGGATCTGCAGGAAGTACATCTGGGGGAGTCAAAGTTGTTAGACATCTTATTCTTATCAAAAATGGCTTTTTAGAATTTAAACGAACCTTACACCCTAGTGCTGTAGTTCCCGTTCGTTATAATATCAGGGCGGTTACAGGAGGTATTGTTTTTAATATTCAAGGTTTTTTTATTCTCTATATGCTTTCATTTATAGTGGGGGCCTTGGTGTTCTCCATGTTTAATATTGACTTTAAATCAGCCATTGGTTTGGCTGCATCCAGTTTGGGTAATGTGGGTCCGGCCTTGGGAGATTTTGGTCCAGTTAACAATTATGGCGGATTACCACCCTTAGGTAAATGGTGGGCTTCATTTTTAATGCTCATTGGTCGTTTGGAATTGTTTACGGTTTTGATTCTCTTAACACCATTCTTTTGGACCAAGAAATAAAGTTTGTAACATTTTTCTTATAGTTGCTACTTATATATTAAAGTTACTTTTCGTTTTAAAGATCCTTAACTGATATCCTGGTCAGCTGATCACTCACCAATATCTTTTATTTTTCCATACTTGACGTTTGATAACGCCGAGTGGTGTATGATTAACTTGTCTAACTTTTAAAATCTGTAATTATGGGATTTGGTGGTGGAGCTCAAGCTATGATAACTATTCTCAAAAATAATGAGAAGATGAAGGCTCAGAGATCAAGGTCTAAAGGCCTTTCAGGTAGTTATGAAAACATTAAATTAAATTTAGATTACCCAAAAGCAACACCTAAAATGCTTCGGGATATTCGGGAACAAAAAATTCAAGATAGAAAAAGAACACTTTTTAATCAGTTCTTATTAGTATGTTGCATTCTTGTAGTCCTATCTATTATGATCTATTTTATGTTCTAAAAAAAGAAAGCCACCCATTGGGTGGCTTATATACAATTCGTTACAATTTCAATAATTATGATAGCGCTTCTTTTATTCGCCTAACAGCTTCAATAATTTGTTCGGTGGAAGCTGCATAAGAAATTCTGATACAATTGGAGTTTCCAAAAGCTTCTCCAGTAACTGTAGCGACGTTTGCTTCTTCTAAAAGATACATGGCAAAATCGGAGGCGGAGTTGATGGTTTTTCCTCTAAAAGTTTTTCCAAAAAAGGCTGAAACATTGGGGAACACATAAAAGGCTCCTTCAGGAACATTGCATTGGAATCCTTCAATGTCACCTAAAAGTTTTAAAATTAAATCACGACGTTCTTTAAACTCCTCAACCATGAATTGGATTCTTTCTGGAGATTCAGTCAATGCCGTAATAGCAGCTCTTTGTGCAATACAGTTGGTTCCAGAAGTTATTTGTCCTTGCATTTTGGTACATGCCTTGGCAATCCATTCTGGGGCACCGATGTATCCAATACGCCATCCCGTCATGGCAAAAGCTTTTGCCAAACCATTAACAGTAATGGTGCGGTCGTACATATTTGGAATAGCAGCAAAACTAAAGTTTTTGGCACCATAACTTATATGCTCATAGATCTCATCAGACAAGATATAGATATCTGGATATTTTTCTAAAACTTTGGCCAATGCTCTGTATTCTTCTTCAGAATAAATAGTCCCACTTGGGTTGTTTGGCGAATTGAAGAAAATCATTTTTGTCTTTGGAGTAATAGCGGCTTCCAATTGCTCTGGAGTGATTTTAAAATCATTTTCAATGGAAGAAGGAATCTCTTTATAAGTGGCTTCGCATAGTGTTGCAATGGCTGAATAGCTTACCCAATATGGAGCAGGTAATAATATTTCATCACCTGGATTCAATAAAACTTGAGCTACATTGGCAATAGATTGTTTAGCTCCTGTTGAAACAACTATTTGATTTGGTTTATAATCCAAGCCGTTGTCTCGTTTAAACTTAAGACATACCGCTTCCTTTAAATCCACATATCCATCAACTGGAGAATATGAATTGTAATTGTCATTCACTGCTTGTATAGCAGCTTCCTTAATGAAGTCAGGAGTGTTAAAATCTGGTTCTCCCAAACTTAATCCTATAATATCTTTTCCTTCGGCTCTAAGCTCTCTTGCTTTTGCCGCCATAGCCAAGGTTGCAGAACTTGGCAAACTTTTGATTCTGTCAGACAGTTGGTCCATCGCCATAAAAAATTATGCTTGTAAGGCAGGTTTCATTCCCATTTCTCTTAAGTATCTGAAATGAGCGATTACTGCTTTTCGGGTTGTTTTATATTCGTTATACGGTAAATTGAATTCTTTTGCAGTTTCTCTAACTATCTTAGAGATTTTTGAATAGTGAACATGACTTATATTTGGAAATATATGATGCTCCACTTGGTGGTTTAAACCACCGGTAAACCAGTTGACAATTCTGTTTTTGGTAGAAAAATTAACGGTTGTATTTAATTGGTGGATGGCCCAAGTATTTTTCATAGTACCATCTTTTTCAGGTAATGGCATTTCTGCTTCTTCCATGACATGAGCCAATTGGAAAATAACACTCAAAATCAATCCTGCCGTATAGTGCATAACGAAGAAACCAAGAAGGATTTTCCACCAAGTCACATGATCCATGATAATAAGAGGCAATACAATCCAAACACTTACATAGATAAGTTTTGAGATTACCAATTTACTCCAATTCCAAACCGGATTTGGAAATTTCCCATATGATAATTTACGTTTCATGTAACGTTTCATTTGTTGCCAGTCGGTCGTGATTGCCCAATTAATGGTAAGTAGACCGTAAAGTAAAATGGAATAAAAATGTTGGAATCTATGGTACCAACGCCATTCGGCATGTTTTGAAAACCTAAGAATTCTTCCAGCTTCCAAATCTTCATCATGACCATGAATATTGGTATACGTATGATGCAGCACATTATGTTGCACTTTCCAATTATAAACGTTACCTGCTAAGATATAAATGCTGCTACCCATTAAACGGTTAACCCATTCTTTCTTTGAGTAGGAGCCATGGTTTCCATCGTGCATCACATTCATACCAACTCCGGCCATTCCAATTCCCATGACAATGGTCAAAAGTAATTGTGCCCAACCTGGCATGTCCAAAGTGAGTAGTATAAAATAAGGGGCTAAAAACAAAGAAAACATGACAATGGTTTTTACCCAAAGTTTCCAATTTCCTGTTCTTTTAATGTCATTTTCTTTGAAATAGGTGTTAACTCTCTTATTTAATGTTCTAAAAAAGTTAGCTGAATCTGTTCTCGAAAATGATAAAGTTTTGTTCGTCATCGTTCAAATATTTTCATAAATTGTTACGTGCTTACCTGACACTATAACGTGCCAAAGATACATATAATGTGAACCTATCCTTAAAAAGTTTTCATAAAAATATGCACAATAATTTACCTACTTTTGTCGAAAATTTAGAGTATGGACCTAATCCTTAAATATTTTCCTGATCTAACGGAAGACCAAATTAATAAATTTCGAAAGCTTGAGGAATTGTACCAAGATTGGAATTTGAAAATCAATGTAGTCTCTAGAAAAGACATTGATGAACTTTATTTAAGACATGTTTTACATTCTTTGGCGATTGCTAAGTTTATCCAATTTAAGGATGGCACAAGAATTATGGATGTAGGTACAGGAGGGGGATTCCCTGGGATTCCATTGGCTATTATGTTTCCAAATTGCCAGTTTCATCTGGTTGATAGTATTGCTAAAAAGTTGAAAGTGGTCAATGAGGTTGTTGAAGGATTGGGACTTACAAACGTGAAAACCACACATACTCGGGTTGAGGAAATCAATGAGACTTATGATTTTATTGTCAGCAGAGCGGTGGCGGCAATGCCAACCTTTGTAAGATGGATAAAAGGGAAAGTGGCTAAAAAGAGTCTCCATGAAATAAAAAATGGGGTGATTTACCTTAAAGGAGGTGATTTGGCAGATGAACTGGAGAATTTTTCTACAGCACAAATATTTGAGTTGAACCAATATTTTGATGAGGACTTTTTTGAAACCAAAAAAATAGTCCACCTACCCATTAAATTCAAAGGATAAGTCTTACTTAACAATCAGTTTGGATTGGAAAATGCCATTCTGTTGCGTTTTGATATTTAGAACATAAATGCCGGAAGTCAATCGCAAAGGGATTTGGGTTTTAAATGATAAATCCATGTGTTGTTGATATACCGTTTTACCAGTTAAATCTACTATGGATATTTCGGCATCATTTAACTGATGACTTGAAATTATCGAAAGGGATTCGGAAACTGGATTTTTTTCAAGTCTTATGCTGAGGTTATTCTGCAATACATCTTCACTCGTCAAGGTTTCATTAAATATTTCATTGAGAGCAAATGCTGCATTTCCATTAGTCAAAGTTACATGAGGTTCATTATTTGAAGGAATATAAGTGTTGTCAAATGGGGTGTTATTTAAATTGGGAGTATTATACCAGTTCAAATCGGAAATGGCCAAAGAACTTAAGGTGGGGATAAAATTGAAATATTGCGTGTTGAGGTTAGCAACAAATTCGGCGATTAAAGGATTGCTGCCATTATCAAAAGAATACATGTTGAATTGTCCTCCAGGAGCACTATCTAAACCATCCGAGAATGAAGTAGCTTCTGAATCTGCTGAAAAGGTATAAACGTCCTGCCATCCCCAAAAGTTAACCTGACCAATAAAATGGGTTACCTCTATGGATTGATTCGACAAAGGAGTAAAATGTAATGTGATGATAGCTTGCGTATCAAGGCCGCTAACCTGTCCCGTATCGAAGGTATGATTTAATAATTCCATACCCGGGGTTCCTGTCATCATGCCAGTGCCACTTCCGTTAGAGATTGCCACGTTTCTGATATCCTCAGGAAATCCCATGGCATCGAGTTCTGATTGGAAAGTATCTCTGAAGTTTGGTGCGCCAATGGGTAATGTTTGATTTGGATCTTGTTCATAACTGGAACCGGATTGCAAATGCCCTAAGTAATGGTCAATCAACATTTGTTTGGCGGCTGCACTATTCAATAAATTATTAACAAAAGGTTCTGCTTCAGTAAGGGCAGGATCTCCATTCACCATATAGTTGAAAAGATATTGGATGCCAATAGGAACATTTGCTCCTAAATGGGGAGTGTCAAAAGAAATAAACAAACGTGTGTCATGATCCATACTATTTTGCTCCATGTATCTCAGAGCATAGCGGGAAATTAATCCACCCATACTTGGGCCAACAACCACATTCTCTTCAGTACCCGTTTTCATCCCATTAATGGTATTAATGAGCTCAACAAATATAAAGGCATTCCGTTGGATAAAATCGGCACCGCCATCTATGATGGTAGTTCCATCCGAGGTACTTGTGTATATTGGAAAATTTAAAACTACAATATCAAACCCTTGATCTCTAACGTCATCTCCCAAGTTTTCGCCATTACCATAGTCAAGTAGAGGGTAGATAAGCAAAATGTCTCGATCATCACCAGGATCAAATCCATCTACCACAAAAATGGGTTTGTCCAGAACGCCGTCCACATTGTCGTAATAGATTTTATATTCTCCAGTTCCCAAATGGGGCATGGGATCATCAAAACCTTGGTATGGAATGGTTGAATTGATAGTTGAAATGGCACTCTCGCCACCAGGTTGGGCGAAATTGTATATAGGAAAAAGAAATAGTAGAAAGAGGTAATATTGTTTCATAAGTAAGTTTTTCAATAATTTACTTCTTAAAGATAAACTTTTTACTAATAATTTACTTGAATACAGGTGTTTAAGAAATAAAAATACCTTGAAGTGATCTTCAAGGTATTTAATTTTGTTGATTATAGATCTAAATATTTATAGTCTATAGTATTCTTTTAAAATGCCGTAGCGATATTTAAAGTGAAGCCTGTATTTTGAGGCACGTAGCGACAAATACCACCTACACAGACCAATCCACCCCTTTGTCTTCCATAGCTAGCCCCAATCCTGGTGGAGCCTTTGGTGAAGCTGCCTCCAAAATTGTAATAGTGAACATCTCGATCCTCGTTAGGGTTTCCATAGTTCCACATATCCATAGCAAAAATGCTAAACTTGGAATTGAAATTGTATTCTAAAGTAGCTGCCGCCCAGTTTTTCGCGCGGTCAAAGGTTTTGTCATCAGACCAAAGGTGCTGTCCTTCCATTCTTATGGATTTTCCATTTCCAAATTTATGTGTAGCTTCAGCTGTCAATATGGTAGCATTCACTTCGCCAGTCGTATCTTCTATATATTTTTTGTTGTAAAAAGTGTTGATTCCAGAAAAAATGGTAGTCCATGTTGAGGATAATTTTTTTCTGACCTCCAAGCTTACTTCTCTAAAGTAATTTTCTCCAAAACTTAAAAACCCATCAGAGGTATAAGTTCTTTCTACCTCATTGAATTGTCCTCCTACACCATACCAATTGGAATAATTAAACGCTAGTTTGGTACCATATTTACCGCCCAAAGTAGTTTCTTTTTTAAAGCTATAATAGACGTCCAATTGCCCTCCTATTTCTCCGGCTTTTGCTTGCGGATTGAAGGTTAGTCTTGGTTGCGATTGATAGACGTAAATATTGGCCAAACTGTAATCATGTTGTTTGGTCAGGGCAGGAAGATAATTTAGGTAGTTTTGGTTATAGACATTAGAGCCTTGGTCTCTTTGGGAGAAAAAAGCCATGTTTTCCATACGTCTTAAAGTGGCATCAATTCCTAGTCCGCTTTTTGCATATCCAAAATTTAATAACAAAGCATTTCCACTGAAGTACCTATTAGGGAATAAGGTTCCCAATTCTTGATAAATATCTTCTGTTTTAAAAACATATTCCAAAGAAGAATAAAAATTACCTTCTGAATAATCTAAACGTGTAGAGAAAGCACTGGTCAAATCATTATAATTTGGGTTGTCTATGTCCAAATCTTCCATACGACCTACATAACTTAAGCCTATATTGATTATGGAGTTTTCAAATCCAAAAATATCACTGGCCCCAATTTCGGTGTTGAATCCATAGATTTCTCCACGAGATACTTCAAAACCGTCGCGTTGTCTTCCATATAAACCGGTGAATTGTAGATATGACGTTGGTGAATAGGTAACATGGGCACCTCTCAAGGCATTGTTGATTCCCAATTGCCTGTCCTCCCAGGACCTTAAAATCAGGCCGCTACCAAACTGTTCGTAAAAATAACCCAAGGTTGCTTTTAATTTTTCTGATTTATACCCAACGGCAAAGGTTCCTACATTTGTTCCTTCGTATTTTGGATAAAGATTTAAAAGTGCTTGAGGTTCATAGGCTTCCCCTTGAATGTTGGCAAACCAATTTTTATAATTATAGTTGAGTCTCAGGTAGGTGTTGGATCTAAAATGGTCTTCTTCTGAAAAATCGCCTAGTTTTGGATCATCAACATAATACTGGGAGTTGGATTCCAAACCTCCGCTAAGATGGCCAAAATCTTGTGCAAGAGCATGACCTACAGCCAAAACCATAACTATGGTTAGTAGTTTAAACTTCATATTTTTTTTGGGATCTAATTAGTTGGCGAATTCTTTTACTTTCGCAAATAATTCTTCTTCGGCTCCAGGAGTATATCCAGAATGTCGATAAAGAATTTGATTATTTTTTACAATTAAGGTTACTGGAACCGTAGGTGCATTTAATAGTCTTTTTAAATCGCTGTTGGTGTCTAGAAGTACATCAAATTCCCAGCCTTTACCATTCACTAAGGGTTTTACACGTTTTACCGTTCTGGAATCATCTATGGAAACAGCATATAATTTTACATTGGTTTCATCTTGCCAATCACTGTAAACCTCGCCAATGGCATCCAACTCATTTTTACAAGGCACGCACCACGTTGCCCATAAGGAAACAATAGTCAGTTGATCATTTTTGGAGATGTCCTGAATGTTGACTAAGGAACCATCGAGATTTTTTAAACTTAAATTGGGAAGCTCGTCCTGTGCACGGACAAAAGTAAGCCCAAATACAAAGGAAAGAGTGAGAATTAAGATTTTCATTAGCTTATATATTTTAAAAAATTTCGGGCAAAGTTAGACTTTTTGATATAAAATGAAACTTTTAGGGTTGTTTTTGTAAAAATCAATTAAAATTTTAACGATTTAAAGAATTTATATATATTCGCCACCATTGCACAAAAACAACAATAACTTAACTGAAAAGGTAATGAAAGTAAAACAAACAATCTTCAGAGTATTTTTATTCGTTCTAACGGGTTTGATGGCTTCTTGTAGTTCATCAAGCACTGATGAAGGAGGAGGAACGGAACAAGCATCTTCTATAACAATTTCTTCAAATGCAAGCTCCGTTTATTTAGGGGAGTCTTTTGCATTTACTGTTATGGATAACTTAGGAAACAATGTAACTGCCCAGTCGACGATTTATTTCAATGGTAATGCAACAAGCAGTGCTAATTACACACCATCTCAAGGAGGAACTTTTGATGTTTATGCCAAATATAATAATTTGACAAGCTCTGACATTTCAGTAACTGTTAATGTGGAAGAAACATTATCTTCCATTGTATTAACGGGAGATAAAGAAGCTATGGTTAATGGGGAGACGATCACTTTGACAGCGACTGGAAATGAAGGAACTGATTTTACAGCAGAAGCAACATTTTTTGTAAACGGGGTGGCATTGGAAGGAAATACCTATGTGGCTTCAGAGTACGGAAATATAACTTTCACGGCGTCTTATGATACATATGATAGTAGTGCTCTTAATGTTCTTGTAGGGCACACTGAAAAAGTATTGATTGAAGATTATACGGGAACCTGGTGTGGATGGTGTCCAAGAGTCGCCTACGGTATTGAGTTGGTTGAAGAAGAAACTGAAAACACTGTAGTAGTGGCAATTCACCGTGGAAATAGCAGTGGTTCTTACTATGACCCATACAATTATCCAGCTGAAGATTTAGAAGATTTTATTGGATTAACGGGTTATCCAACAGCTAAATTGAATAGAATTTTTGGATGGGCTTCTCCTGAACCTAATTTTGTAGGGCAAGTATTGAATTATCAAGGCGATGTAGTAGAGCAAGGATTGGCTATAACCTCTAACTTAAATGGTTCAACATTGGACGTGACAGTAAAAATAAATGCTATAGGAGGCCTTCCAGCAGGAACTAAACTTGTAGTTGGTGTTTTAGAAAATGGACTGGTTCAAGACCAAACAAATTACACAAGTTATTATGGTGGTGGATCTGTTCTTTACAATTTTGAACACAATCATGTATTAAGACAAATGCCTGCGGGATTATTTGGAGAGGAAGTATCGGCCAGTGATATGGATGCTACTTCTGGTTTTTATTCTAAAGAATACAGTTTCCAATTGAGCTCTTCAATTCAAAATTCAAATAACTTAACCTTGGCTGCATTTATTACCAATTCGGCGGGAGCAGCAATAAACTCTCAAAAAGCAACCGTGGGAGAAACTAAGGACTTTGACTAAACTAAATACCTTATTTGAAGAAAGCGGAATTTGATTCCGCTTTTTTTATTTTTAGTTCGTTAAAGTTTAATTATAGTAATAAAAAAACCTTGAAGATTACTTCAAGGTTTTTTCTTTTTATTTGATTTTAGATTATCCTAAAAATGGATATCTATAATCTGTTGGAGTTACAAATGTTTCTTTAATAAGTCTAGGTGATACCCATCTTAATAAGTTTTGTGCACTTCCAGCTTTATCATTAGTTCCTGAAGCTCTTGCTCCACCAAATGGTTGTTGTCCAACAACAGCTCCTGTAGGTTTGTCATTGATATAGAAGTTACCAGCACTATTTTCAAGTGCTCTTGTAGCTTCATTAATAGCATACCTGTCTGTTGCTAAAACGGCTCCAGTTAAGGCGTATTCACTAGTTTCATCAAGTAATTGAAGAGTTTCAGAGTATTTGTCAGCTTCGTAAACATATATGGTGATGACAGGGCCAAACAATTCGGTACACATAGTTGTGTATTTTGGATTAGTGGTCAAAATAACCGTAGGCTCAATAAAGTAACCTTTAGATTTGTCATATCCACCTCCAACAATAATTTCAGCATCATCATCAGCTTTAGCTTGGTCGATATATTTGGCCAATTTATCAAAAGAGCCTTCATGGATGACAGCTGTTATGAAATTACCCATATCTTCTGGAGATCCCATTTTAAAGGAATTGACGTCTTCAATAACATAGTTTTTCACATCTTCCCAAAGGTTGTCTGGAATGTATGCTCTTGAAGCAGCGCTACATTTTTGTCCCTGCAATTCAAAGGCACCTCTTGAAATAGCGGTCGCTACTTGTTTCGCATTGGCAGATTTATGAGCGATAATAAAATCTTTACCACCAGTTTCACCTACAATTCTAGGGTAGGTTTTGTAATTGTGGATGTTATTACCAATTTGTTTCCACAGTTCCTTAAAAATAAAAGTAGAACCTGTAAAATGCAATCCAGAAAAATCTGGGTGCGATAAAATGGTGTCCGAAATCATAACTGGATCTCCAAAAACAACATTAATGACGCCATCTGGAACTCCTGCTTCTTTGAAAACATCCATGACAACTTTTGCTGAAAAGACTTGGCTGTCACTTGGTTTCCAAACAACTACGTTACCCATTAAAGCCATACATGAAGGTAGGTTTCCAGCAATTGCAGTAAAATTAAATGGTGTTACAGCATAGGTGAAACCTTCAAGAGGTCTATATTCCACACGGTTCCATGCATCTGACGTGCTTTCAGGTTGCTCTGCATAAATATCAGTCATGTATTGCACATTGAAACGGAGGAAATCAATTAATTCGCAAGCAGCATCTATTTCGGCTTGATGAATGGTTTTGGATTGAGCAATCATGGTGGCGGCATTAATTCTAGCCCTATAAGGACCGGCAATTAATTCTGCAGCTTTTAAAAAGATACCTGCTCGTTGTTCCCAAGGCATTTGAGACCAAGATTTTCTAGCTTCTAAAGCTGTAGAGATTGCTTCTTCTACATGTTTTTTTTCTGCTAAGTGATAGGTTCCTACACTATGTTTATGGTCATGTGGAGGAGACATGGTTCTGGTATTTCCAGTGGAAACATCCTGACCATTGATATAAAGAGGGACATCAATTTGACTATTGAACATCTCTTTGTATGCTTTCAAAACCTCTTCCCTTTCTGAAGAACCTGGAGCATATGATTTAACCGGTTCATTTACAGCAATTGGGACATTGAAAAATGCGTTCGCCATAGATTTTATGATTTTATGGTGTTACTAAATTTTGGAGTACAAAGGTATGTTTTTTATGTGGTTTTTAGTGTAACAAGAGTATCAAAACAAAGTTAAATGCCATAAATTTTGTAAGTTACACGCCAGTATTTTAGACTGCTTGATTTATGTGTACAGTAACGCTAGTTGCGATAGGAGATAGTGGATTTGTATTAACTTCTAATAGGGATGAAGATCCGCAGAGGGAGACCATTGCTCCAAAGATTTATTTTGAGGAAGGAGTAACTATTTGGTGTCCTAAGGATAAAGTGGCTGGAGGAACATGGATTGGTTTAAGTGATAAGCAACGGGTTATTTGTCTCCTTAATGGCGGCTTCACGAGACACAAACGACTGGATAAATACAAAATGAGCCGAGGGGTTGTTGTGAAGGAATTATTAATAGCTGATAATTTTTTGAATTGTATTTCCAAATTTGACTTTTCTCATATTGAACCGTTCACCATTGTAGCTACCGATTGGAATGATTCGCTTTGTTTTTTTGAAATCGTTTGGGATGGATTAGAGGTACATCAAAAGGAATTAGAATTGAAAACCCATATTTGGTCCTCAACGACATTATATGATGAGCAAATGAAATCGGAACGACATCAATGGTTTAAAGAATTTAAAGAGGGTCATAGTCTAAATGAAAAATCTCTTCTGAAATTTCACAAAGCCTATAACTTGAATAAGTATGGTATTATAATGGATCGTGGTTTTGTCAAAACGACCAGTATCACTCAAATAGTGATGAAAAAGGAAGAAATTAAGACTAAGTTTTTAAATCTTCAAGAGGAAGATTCTATGATTCAGGAGACATTTTCCAAAAACCAATTTTATTCATGAGTAACTCGGGAATTATTATTGTTTTGGCTTATCCAGAGACTATTGTTAAGGTGTCTAATGAGTGGTATTCGCCATTATTGAAATATGCAGGAATAGGAAAAAAGGATTATGTAAGGGCAGGTCATGCAGCATTAGTGCTTATTGAAAAGGGCAAAGGTGAAATCTGTTATTATGACTTTGGCAGATATATTACGCCACAGCCAATGGGGCGAGTTAGAAGTAAAGAAACAGATGGTGAATTGGATTTTTCACTGGAAGCCCAATTTACGAATGGTCAAATGACAAATTTGGAAGAAATCTTGTCTTTTTTGGCTACACAACCACAATTTACTCATGGAGTAGGTAATATGTATGCGTCTGTTTGTGATGAGGTTGATTTTGAAAGGGCCAAAGCATTTATTAATGAAATGCAAGATAAGTTACTCATTAGGTATGGGGCTTTTGTGAAAAAGGCCTCTAATTGTGCCAGATTTGTAACAGATGTTTTAATAGCTTCAACGACTAATAAAGTGACCCAGAAAAAATTAATCGGTTTAAAGAGATTTACTCCTAGTACGATAGGAAATGTTGTGGCGGCGGCCAATGATTTGGGAGTCTTTAAAGTTTCAGAAACTGGATTTATCGAACCTTTTTCCTCGGATGTTGGTAAGATAAACAAAGAATGTCTGCTTGATCCTTTAAAGGATTTCAAGCCCAGTTCTTTAGGAACTATGGTCCCCCAAAAAGTGGGTCACGCGGGTCAAAAGGCTCAATGGCTATCTGGTATTGGTTCTGGTGCTTGGTTTGAAATTTTGGAGACTGATGGGTGCCAAGTTGTATTCAGAAGAATTTCCCCAAATGGACATATTGATGTGCATGATGTGTTTTCAACAGAAACTGCGGTTATTGATTGGAATAGTCCATTTGAATTTACACATCACTCCAATTGTAAATTTTTTCATATTCAGCAGGAGGATAAAATTGTGCGGTTTAATAGAGGTATTAATTAAGTGCAAAGGGAGCACTTAGCTTAAAGCTTGGGATAATCACCTGAAACTTATTGGCTGAAGAAAAATTAACCATATTAAAATGACCGCTCATGCAGCCGAAAGGAGAAGATAACAAACAGCCTGAAGTATAGGTGTGTGATTCTCCTGGGTTTAAGACCGGTTTTTTTCCAATAACTCCTTCTCCATTGACGGTTTCAATGTGATTTAATGCATCTTTAATGGTCCAATGTCGGGCAAGTAACTGAACCACATCTTTGCTCTGGTTCTCAATTGTTACCTTGTATCCATAGGCAAATTGAATCCTATAATTCTTATAGAAAGTTCCTTCAAAAGTGGTTTCTACAGAAATTTTAATCCCCCTAGTGACTTGCTGTACCATTTTTGGCTAAACGCTTAAAAAAGTTTTGGTTCTTGCTAAAATAAGAAATTTTAATTGTAAAATGTAAAAAAATAGATGTTAATGATGATTGTCAGGGTTTTAGTTTGAAATATTAATAGAGCTAGCCTCTCCCATTCCAACCAGACGATCAAATCTACTACCTAAATCTCTAAAATAAACTAAGACTTTATAGTTGTTTTCGGTTTGATAAAAATTGCCGCCAATTGCTCCTTCATCTATATTTCCTTTTCTATCTACAAGAACATACTTGTAATTGTAAAATCCTTGTTTCAATAAAAGGAATCCCTCATAGACATTTCTATCTGCATTATAGGTCATTTCATTTTCCTTACTTATAGCATAGTTGTTATAATTTCCATATATATAAGGTGTTTTACCAAGGAATGGTTCGTTGGCCAATAATGAGAAATGAATCCAAGCATAATCGGCTTCAATACTAGGGTTTTCTACATCAAGGGCGGTTATTATGAAATTTCCATTGATATCTGGATTGTACGTATATGGACGATCTTTTCTGGCAATATTGGTAAATAAATAATTGTTATAAAGGTCATGTAATTCAATAAATTGAATGGCATTATTGGCCGCCCTTATGTCTTTGTTGTCAAAATAAAAGTACTCATTGCCAGCCCAGAAACTAGATTCCTTGGTGTATTTGTAGATTAATTCATTACCCATGGTGTATTGAGGCTTCAGGTTGGAGATAGCAGAGTTTAAATTATTATTTTGAATAATTAAGGTTTTTACCGTCTGATCAGGATTGGTAAACTCAATAGAGCTAGAGTTGATGGATATATCAACACTTTGTTTTTCTTCAATAAACCTAACATCTCTTGATCGTTTAATAGCAACTCCAACTTGAGCGCTTTGTTCATAAATCATGAATTTTCTAGAAAACACCAATTCATCATACTCATTGTAAATATGAATCATGTAGTTTCCAGAAATCTTTAAGCGACGTGTTCTTTCATTAGGAATAGTAAGCTCGTAATGAGAATAAATTTGATAAGTGTTGAACGAATTTTGATAGGTCCTTATTCTTTGATTATCATAGCCATCCATAAACTCCGCTTTAGCTAGTACAGAAGGTGTCCAATCAAAATTATAATATTCTATTTTATAGTAGAAGTCAGCTTCTTCCCCATTCAAGGCATCAAATTCCAATTGAATAAAATCTCCTAACTTGATAACTGGGAGCTGACTTTCGTTGGTGTCTCCTTTAAAAGTAATTGTTTTAATATGTTCGGGCGGGTTGACTTCTCTAGTGACCTGAGCATTGGTGTTAATTGAATAAAGAAGAAATAGGAGCGTTAGAGTTAGTCGGATTACCATTCGTTTGTCATTTGTTTTGTAAATATAATCAAATTTTATGCCTTGATATAAAGGGTTTATGATGGCCCTAAAATTAACCTTTTAAAAAAGGTTGGAGCGGTTGATATTATTAACTTTACAATAATTTCAATAGGTTGAGATTTAGGGAGGTTGCTAAACTGATCTAAATCATCATTTTTCCAGAAAGTTTTAGGGAAATTTGTTTTAGAAAGTTATGGAGACAACAGATCTTACAAAAATGGTAGAAGAAATTGATGTGATTCTTGAGAAAATAATTCAAGATCAACACAATTACAAACGTGTGCTCAAGGATATTCATCCCGACCATGAAAAGAGTGCGATTAACTTGATCCATTATCTCACCTTACGCTCGTTTGATCTACGCGAATTGCAACATCAGTTGGGTATTTTGGGAATGTCTAGATTGGCAAGGGCAGAAGCCCATACTGAGGCTAGTTTGAAAATTACGCGCTACTATTTGTTGAAGTTGCTTAATAAGTCTATTGACTGGCCACAGGATTTTAAGGTTTCAATTTTAGATAGTGAACGATTGTTGACTGATAAAACCAATGTTTTGTTTGGGAGGTCCCCAGAAAATAGAAAACAAAGGATCATGGTGACCATGCCTGGTTATGTTGCAAATGATAGGGAAACTGTTGAAAAAATGATTGTCAAGGGCATGAAAATAGCGCGTATAAACTGTGCTCATGACACTCAAGAAGATTGGTTCGATATCATACAACATATTAAGGCCGTAGATGCCACACTTGGGAGAAGAACCATAATTGCCATGGACATAAGTGGACCTAAAATAAGAACTGGAGAAGTGAAAAAGCCCATTGTTCTTTATGAAGGTGATGAATTACAATTGTCTCGAGTTCCTTTGGTGGGAAGAAAGGCGCAATATGATAAGAATGGGGCGCTTCAGGCTCCGGCAATTATTGCCTGTACATTGCCAGAAGTTTTTGATTACCTCCATAAGGAAGATCGTGTATATTTTGATGATGGTGCCATTAAAAGTAAAATTATAGATTTAAATGGTGATATCGCCACAGTTAAAATTCTTAGGTCTGATGAAAAAGGGGTCAAATTAAAGGCGGATAAAGGAATTAACTTCCCAGATTCCAAACTGAACATTAGAGGGTTGACTCATACTGATAGGGAAAACTTAAAATTTATTGCAAAATATGCCGATATCGTCAATTTTTCCTTCGTTAACTCTGTTAGTGATGTTCAGGAAATGCATGAATGTTTAAAGGAATTGAATGCTTTGGATTCTTTAGGAGTAATTTATAAAATTGAGACCCAAGCTGCATTTAACCATTTGGAAGAGATTCTATTGGAAGCCTTAAAAGCGCCAAAGGTAGGAGTGATGATAGCGAGAGGTGATTTGGCTATTGAAACAAGTTGGAAGGATTTGGGTTACATTCAAAAGGAAATGCTGGCATTGTGCAATGCCTGCCATATTCCCATTGTTTGGGCTACTCAAGTTCTTGAAAAGCTAGCGAAGAAAGGACTTCCCAGTAGGTCTGAAATTACTGATGCGGTAACGGCAACAAAGGCGGAATGTATTATGCTAAACAAAGGTCCTCATATTTTGAGAGCGATAGAGCTTTTGGATCAAATAATTGAGCATATGGAGCTATATCAAGATAAAAATGCGCCTTTGTTACCGAAATTAAAAAAACTTAATCACTAATTACTAATAGCGTTTTTGTATTTGTCATAAAAATACATGGGTAGAAATCCGAAGTTTAGGATGACAATTCCCAACGTGATTAAAACACTAGCACCCGGCCAATGTTGGATTTTAAACAAGACACCGGTCGTGCTAATTGCTACGGCGATGTAACCTAAGAAATACATTGTTTTTTTCATGGTAATTTGCTTTTTATGGGTGATTAATAATTGTGTTTCTATTTCAATATGTTCCAGGCCGGCTTCTCCAAATGCATCAATTGCCTGTTCGTAAGCTGTTTCAAAATCAGTTTCTAAAGATTGTTCCAAAAAGCAACAAATATGGTCTAGCAAACTATCAGATAAATCTTCAAGTGTAACACCTCTCAACATAATATCATGCTTTATTTGAGCTATATGATTTTCTGTTAGATTCATATCATATTGGTTTTGGGTTTGATAATTAGTTGCATGGTAGATAGAAAGTCTGATAGCTCGTTAATTTTTTCACTTACTACCTGCTTGCCGTTTTGGGTCAAGTGGTAATATTTTCTTACTCTTTTGCCTATATACACTTTTTCAGTACTTAAAATCTTGTCAGCTTCCAATTTGTGAAGCATGGGATAAAGAGCTCCCTCAGTAATTTCAATTTTACCATTGGTAAGTTCTTTTACTCTTTGAGTGATTTCATAACCATACATTTTATTGTTTTCCTCAAGAAGTTTTAAAATGATGGGTTGAAGTGTTCCTTTTATTAAATCTTTCGAATACATAAGTCAAATATACATAAATATATTAGGTATTAAAATTTTTAGGAATTTATTTTTATATAAGGTGTATCAGAAAGTGTGTAATCTGTCCCTAGTTTGTGTAAAAATTATACGGTTTTGAAATAGATGAAGGCTTATAGAGCTAATATTTTGGTTGTTTTTGGAATGGCACAGGGATTGAATAGGAGTCTGTGAAATCAAATTGAACAAATCGAAACATAATTAATGAGAAAAAATAATAGTCCCTCAGAATTGAATTTGGAGTATCCAAATCAAAATCATCAAACAAATAAAACTTTCAATCCACGAAATACTATAGTTTTGGCGGGAACCTTTCTGCTAATGATTATTGCAGCTTTTCTTGCTGTTTATTATCAAGAACAATTTTTAGCCTTTAGAGAAGAGCGATTGAACTCTACTATTGGAGCCATTTTCTTTTGGATAGCCACTGGTTTATTCTTTTTCAAAGGAGGTTACTTCCTATACACCCTTTATTTATATTTCAGATATCGCTCAGTCAAGGCTGTTTCAAATGAGGAATTGCCTACTTGTACTGTGATTGTTCCTGCATACAATGAAGGTAAACAGGTGTATGCTACTTTATTGAGTCTAGCTCAAAGCGAGTATCCTGAAGAAAAATTGGAATTGTTGGCTATAGATGATGGAAGTCAAGATAATACTTGGTTCTGGATGAATGAGGCTAAAAAAGTATTGGGAGATCGCGTTACAATCCTGCAGCAACCTAAAAATCAAGGGAAGAGGCATGCGCTTTATCGAGGTTTTAAAATGGGTAAAGGAGATATTTTTGTCACGGTAGATAGTGATTCAGTTGTAGATTCTGATACGCTTAAAAACCTGGTAAGTCCTTTTGTTGTTAATGAGAAATGTGGGGCTGTAGCTGGAAACATTAGAGTTCTAAATAATGAGAAGGCATTGTTGCCGAAAATGCTTAATGTAAGTTTTGTATTAAGTTTTGAATTCGTAAGGTCAGCCGAAAGTCAATTAAATTCAGTATTGTGTACCCCTGGGGCTTTAGCGGCTTATAGAAGATCTGCTGTCTTTGCATGTTTGGATGAGTGGATTAATCAGACTTTTATGGGGCAGCCATCAGACATTGGAGAGGACCGAGCGATGACTAACATGATATTGAAGCAAGGGCATTCTGTTCTATTCCAAAGAAATGCTTATGCTTATACAAACGTGCCAGAAAAGTATAAAGGTCTTTACAAAATGTTCATTAGATGGGGTAGAAGTAATGTCAGGGAAAATATTGCCATGGCTAAATATGTATTCACCAATTTTAGGGAAGGTTCAAAGTCGGGAGCTAGACTTCTCTTTTTAAATCAATCCTTCAAAATTGTGATGTGTTATCCTTTTTTGATATTTATGTTACTATTCATATTAACACATCCGGTGCTTTTTATTAGTTCGACGTTGTTGGGTATTTTAATCTTTTCAAGTTTCCCAATGCTTTTCTATGCCAAACGGTACAAATTTTCAGAGTCCTTTTGGGCCTATTCATATAGTATCCTCTATACATTTGGATTGTTTTGGATTACGCCATATGCTATTGCTACGGCCAGTAGAAGAGGTTGGTTAACTAGGGATTTACCAACAGCTTAACATAATAATAAGGGGCATATGGTGAGAGAGGCCTGTTTCAAAAGAAGCAGGCCTTTTTTCTATTTCGAAATTCATTTAGTTCCTTTAATTGTGCTTAAAGGGCTGCCTTTTAAATTCAATTATATTGCTATTGAGATATCTTTTGTATTGAATTAAATGATGAAGAAATAATACTTATTTATGAAGTACATGGTTTTTGAAATTAAGAATGTAGGTTTATCTTAATATGGTGTGGTTTTTTAATTGTTTAAAATAAATATTTGTGTGAAATTGATGTAGAAATTATAGTATACGTGGTATAAAGGCCATTTTCCAGGAGAAATATTGTATTAATTATCAGGTTAACAGATGTTTAAAATGTGCTGTTTTAAGCTATTTAGAATAAGTATAAATAAATAATTAGCATTCATTAAAAAGTTCATTATTTCTATTAAGTTTGTAAATTTGCGTCGATTTTTTGCACAATTAAATTCAATATTGAACCTATGTCAAACGACATTAAGATTAAAAAAGGTCTGACCATTAATCTTGTTGGTGAAGCTGAAAAAAGGCTGGAAAATGCCATTGTTAGCAACTTCTGCACCATCAGACCAGAAGATTTCCACGGAGTTCTTCCGAAACTTATCGCAAAAGAGGGTACTAAAGTTAAAGCAGGTGAAACTATTTTCTACAACAAAGATGTTGAAGAAATGAAGTTTGTATCTCCAGTATCTGGTGAGGTAGTTGAAGTAGAACGTGGAGCGAGAAGACGTATCATGGCTATCAAGATTAAAGCCGATAAAGAGCAAAGCTATGTAGATCATGGTAAATTTGATATCGCTGGAGCTGATGCAGAAAAAGTGAAGTCTTTTTTGCTTGCATCAGGTGCTTGGGTTTTTATCAAACAACGTCCTTATGATGTAATTGCCAACCCTTCAAAATCGCCAAAAGCTATTTTTATTTCAGCTTATGGTACAGCGCCTTTGGCTGCAGATTATGATTTCACTCTGCAAGGTAAAGAAGCTGAGCTTCAGGCTGCTATTGACGCTTTAGGGAAATTGACATCAGGTAAAATCCATGTGAGTGTTGGAGCTAATTCCAATTCGCCTCTAGCGGGACTGTCTGGAATTACACTTCACAAAGTAAGTGGTCCTCACCCTTCTGGAAATGTTGGAACTCAAATCAATAGGATTGATCCTGTTAATAAAGGCGAAACTGTTTATACGGTTAATCCTCAAGATTTGGTGATCATAGGTGAATTGTTACTTACAGGTAAGTTTAATGCAGAACGTGTTGTGGCGTTAGCAGGATCTTCTGTGAAAAAACCAAGATACTTTAAAACCAAAATAGGTAGTGAAGTAGCAACAATGGTTTATGACAATGGAGTGGAGCAAAACGGTAACGACCGAATTATTTCTGGGAACGTTTTAACCGGTAAACAAGTGAAGCCAGATGGTGCATTAGACTATTATAGCAATACCATAACGGTTATTCCAGAAGGAGATGATTATGATTTCTTCGGGTGGAATAGACCTATATTTAATAAAATATCAACTTCTAGAGCATTGACCTTTTCTTGGTTATCTCCTAAGAAGAAATTTGAACTGGATACAAATACCAACGGAGAGCATAGAGCATTTGTGGTAACTGGTAATTATGAAGAAGTTTTTCCTTTAGATATCTATCCAATGCAAATTCTAAAAGCTTGTATGTATAAAGATCTAGATGAAATGGAAGCTTTAGGAATGTATGAGGTAGCGCCAGAGGACTTTGCTTTAACTGAATTTGTTTGTGTTTCTAAACAACCACATCAAAAGATTATTAGAGAAGGATTGGATTTGATGATTAAAGAAATTGGTTAATGATTCGTTTTGTTCTTCAGAATGAAAAATAAGAAATAATGAGTTTAAAAAGTACATTACATAATTTAAAAGAAAAGTATAAAGGTACCAAGATGGCACCGGCGTTCAATGCGTTGCATACTTTTCTATATATGCCTAATGATACCACCCATGGTGGAACTCACATTAAGGCTGCCGATGATTTAAAACGTACCATGAATATCGTTATCATGGCCTTGGTGCCATGTTTGATTTTTGGAATGTTCAATGCGGGATATCAGCATTATATTTCAGCTGGTGCACCTGTTGACTTTTTGTCTTGGGATGCGTTTTACATTGGATTGATAAAAGTATTACCACTAGTTATTGTTTCCTATGGTGTGGGATTGGGAATTGAATTCCTTTTCGCTACTATCAAGGGACATGAAGTGGAAGAGGGTTATTTGGTAACAGGAATGCTGGTTCCTTTAATCGTACCTGTAGATTTACCACTTTGGATGTTGGCTGTAGCCGTAGCCTTTGGTGTTGTTATCGGAAAAGAAGTATTTGGAGGAACTGGGATGAACATCCTAAATCCAGCTTTAACTATTCGTGCTTTCTTGTTCTTTGCTTATCCAACCTGGATGTCAGGGGATAAAGTATGGGTACATGGTGCTGTAGAGAGAGCTAATGAAATAGCTTCAGGAGCCAATGTTGATGCGATGTCTGGTGAAACAATTCTAGGTAGTTTAGCTCAGGGGCAGACCATTGATTATACATGGATGGATATGTTCTACGGTTTTATTCCTGGTTCGGTGGGAGAGACCTCAACCTTCTTGATTTTACTAGGGGGTCTTTTCTTGATTTTTACCAAAATAGGAAGTTGGAGAATTATGCTGTCTTCTGTTTTAGGAGCCATAGCAATGGGCTTGATCTTTAACGGTGTTGTAAGCTCTGGTTGGATTGTAGAGGGTAGTAAGTTCTACGGATTAATGAGTGCCCCATTTTGGCATCATTTATTGATTGGTGGTTTTGCCTTTGGTACTGTTTTCATGGCTACAGATCCAGTTACCGCTTCACAAACTAATAAAGGAAAATGGATTTACGGGTTCTTGGTAGGATTTATTTCTATCCTTATCCGTGTGTTCAATCCAGCTTACCCAGAGGGAGTAATGTTGGCCATATTATTGATGAACGTATTTGCACCTACTATTGACCACTATGTGGTTCAAGGTAATGTGAAGAAAAGAATGAAACGTTTAAAAGCAAAAACAGCTTAAGACAATGAGTAATAAAACAGACAGTAACGTATATACCGTATTATTTGCCGTTGCAATGGTGATTATAGTTGGAGCATTGTTGGCTTTTACGGCTTCATCTTTAAGACCAAGAATTGATAAGAATAAGCAGATTGAAAAGCAGCAAAACATACTTTATGCTATGGGTGTCAATAATAATGACGAGAGTAGCGCTGTGTTTGTGGATGCTAACCAAGCACCAGAGCTTTTCAATGAGTACATCAAAAAGCAATTGGTTCTAGATCTTAATGGTTCAGTTATTAAAGAAGTTGAAGGTGGAGAAATTGTTAAGGATTATGAAACCCAACCTAAAGATGACTATGGAACTGATGTTTATTTAATGGACATCAAAAAAGAGAAAGCAAATAAAGAACAAAGACGTTTGCCTTTATTTATTGGAGAGAAGGATGGAAAAACCTTTTACATCGCTCCAGTTTATGGTAAAGGATTATGGGATGCTATTTGGGGATTTGTTTCCATGGATGAGAATATGGTCGTACAAGGCGTATTTTTTGATCACGCTGGTGAGACACCCGGTTTAGGAGCCAATATTAAAGAGCGTTTCTTTATGGATGATTTTACTGGTGAGTATTTGTTGTCTCAAGGATCTTTTAAAGGAATTGATGTTGCTAAAGGTAATGCCGATCCTAAGAATGAAGACAAAGAAGATAACGCGGTTGATGCCATAGCAGGTGCTACTATTACTGGAAACGGTGTAGCAGCCATGTTGAAAAGCGATTTGAAGCTTTACAAGCCTTATTTTGATAATTTAAAAAACAATTAATTTATGGGACTTTTATCTAAAAAAGACGCCAAGTTAATTACAGATCCATTAGCAGATAACAACCCTATTACTATTCAGGTATTAGGAATATGTTCAGCTTTAGCAATTACGGCGCAATTAAAAGCTTCAATTGTAATGGCTATTTCGGTAATGGCCGTGTTAGGAATTGGTAACGTAGTTATTTCTTTAATACGTAACATTATACCTTCAAAAATTAGAATTATTGTGCAGTTGGTTGTTGTAGCTGCCTTGGTAATTATAGTAGATCAGGTTTTAAAAGCCTTCTCTTATGAATTGAGTAAAACCCTTTCGGTATTCGTGGGATTAATTATTACCAACTGTATCATTATGGGACGTTTTGAAGCTTTTGCCTTAGGTAACGGACCATGGAGATCTTTCCTTGACGGGATTGGTAACGCTGCTGGATATGGATTAATCCTTGTAATCGTTGGTTTCTTTAGAGAGCTTTTAGGTTCTGGAACTTTATTAGGATTTAAAGTTTTAGGAGACCCAATTGAAAAAACAGGTTTGTATTCAATAGGTTATGAGAATAACGGATTTATGTTGTTGTCACCTATGGCCTTGATTGTTGTTGGTATCATTATTTGGGTACAACGTAGTAGAAATAAAGATTTAATTGAAGACTAAATTTAGTTTATGGTTAGAGGTTGATGGTCTATTACAGGCAAGCAACTAACAACAAGAAACTAAAAACTAATATCAAATGGAACACGTAGAATTATTTTTCAAATCAATATTTATAGATAACATGGTATTTGCCACGTTCCTTGGGATGTGTTCTTACCTTGCGGTATCTAAAAAAGTAAGTACAGCAGTTGGTCTAGGGGCAGCAGTTATTTTCGTATTAGCTGTAACTGTGCCGGTAAACTGGTTACTCGATCAATATGTACTTCAACCAGGTGCTTTAAAATGGTTAGGAGAAGAATATGCTTCTTATGATTTGAGTTTCCTTTCTTTTATTATGTTTATTGCTACCATTGCAACCATGGTTCAATTGGTAGAAATCGTAGTAGAGAAATTTTCTCCAGCGTTGTATAATTCTTTGGGTATTTTCTTACCATTGATTGCTGTTAACTGTGCTATCTTGGGTGGTTCATTATTCATGCAGTCTAGAGAAATTCCTTCTATAGGTTTGGCCTTTAATTATGGAATTTCTTCTGGTATAGGTTGGTTCTTGGCTATTTTGGCCATTGCTGCTATCCGTGAGAAAATTAGATATTCAAACGTGCCTGCTCCATTACGAGGATTAGGTATCACCTTTATCATTACTGGGCTTATGGCCATCGGTTTTATGAGTTTTGGAGGTATGTTGACAGGTGGAGATGATGCTGGAAAGAAGGAAGAGAAATCTGCTGTTATAGAGCAACCCGCAACACCAAATGAAGAATTGGTAAAGGAAGAGGTTAAAGAAGAAGTAAAAACATTAGCTAATAATACTAAAGTAAACGAGTAACATGATTTTAGCCGCAGGTACATTAGGAACTGTAGTAGCAACGGTAGCCGCCTTTTTAATAGTAACCATTCTATTGGTTGCCCTGTTATTATTTGTCAAGCAAAAACTATCTCCATCAGGTCCTGTAACCATTAAAATTAATGGTGAAAAGGAAATAGAGGTAGCTTCTGGAGGAACTTTATTGTCTACTTTAGGAAATGCGAAAATATTTTTACCATCAGCATGTGGTGGTGGAGGTACATGTATTCAATGTGAATGTCATGTATTGTCTGGCGGAGGTGAAGCATTGCCAACTGAAACGCCTCACTTTACAAGAAAGGAATTGAAAGAAGGAGCCCGTCTTGGATGTCAAGTGAAGGTAAAGCAAGACATGGAAATTGAAATTCCAGAAGAAATTTTTGGAATCAAAAAATGGGAAGCAGAGGTCGTGAGAAACTACAATGTAGCTTCTTTTATCAAGGAGTTTGTTGTACGTATTCCTGAAGATATGAATTACAAGGCAGGAGGATACATTCAGATAGAAATTCCTCCATGTACAATTAATTATAAAGATATTGATATCACGGCTCACCCTGAAGAGCATGAAACGCCTGATAAGTTTCAAGCTGAATGGGATAAATTTGGTTTATGGCCATTAGTGATGAAAAATGATGAAACTGTTGAGAGAGCTTACTCTATGGCTTCTTATCCAGCAGAAGGTCGTGATATTATGTTGAACGTTCGTATTGCAACGCCGCCATGGGATCGAGCTAAAAATGGTTGGATGGATGTAAACCCAGGAATTGCCTCGTCATACATTTTTAATCAAAAGCCAGGAGATAAAGTAACCATTTCAGGACCTTACGGAGAGTTCTTTATCAACGAGTCAGATGCTGAAATGTTATATGTTGGTGGTGGAGCTGGAATGGCGCCAATGCGTTCACACTTATACCACCTATTCAAAACTTTGAGAACTGGTAGAAAGGTAACTTATTGGTACGGTGGACGTTCTAAGCGTGAGTTATTCTACTTAGAGCACTTTAGAGAATTAGAAAGAGAATTCCCTAACTTTAAATTCTACTTGGCCCTATCTGAGCCTTTACCAGAAGATAACTGGAAAGTTAAAGAGAATATAGATGCACCTGGTGATGGATTTGTAGGATTCATTCACAATTGTGTAATAGAAAATTATTTGAATCATCATGATGCCCCAGAAGATATTGAACTATACTTCTGTGGACCTCCATTAATGAACAAAGCGGTAGAGAAAATGGGACAAGATTTTGGTATCCCAGATGAGAATATCCGTTTTGATGACTTTGGTGGATAGAAAGTCACATGACCTGATAAAATTAAAAAAAACCGACTCCTTCAAGAGTCGGTTTTTTTATGCGCAACTATTGGCTATTCATAGTTGAATTTGTCCGTTTCATTGATTCCTTTCTAAAGATAGATTGTTTATCTTTTACATTTGAATCAAAATGTAATGTCATTCATGGGAAAACAGTATAAAATAGCCATTTGGGTGAGTGCTCTAGTTAGCAGCATTGTTACATTTCCTAGGCTTTTGCGCCCTAGCCTGAATGATATTCCTGCCATGATGGGACATTTCTTCTATTTGTTCCTGTTATGCGTGATTTTTGGCCTGATGGCACAATGGATAATTAAGAAGAATGATAAACGCATCGTTTATGGAGTCTTGTTTTTAATTGTTTCTGGAATTATTTCTGTGATCTATCAAATGATTACCCAGTGGTTTCTGCAAGAGTTTAATCCATTGATTACAGACATGCCCTTGGTAGAAGTCCTTTCAAAAAGACAATTCAATGTTTTAATGTTCTTGAGAGGGGTTGTTTTTAGTATTTTTATTTATCTCATCATGTATTATTTACATGTGTTATCCGATAGACAACAGGCCCTATTGGAAATTGAATCCTTAAAGAAGGAAAAACTTGAAGCCCAATTACATTCCTTAAAGTCCCAAATTAGTCCACACTTTTTGTTTAATTCCCTAAGCACCTTAAGAACCATTGTGCCAGATGCTTCCTCCAAAAAATATGTGTTACAGCTTTCCAATGTGTACCGATATCTTTTAGGGTTTAAGGAAAGTAATGTCACGACTTTAGAAGAAGAATTGGAGTTTATTCAATCTTACTTATATATTTTGCATGAACGCTTTGAGGAAGCTTTAGTGGTAGATATGGATATTGATCAAACATTGAAATCCAAACTATTACCGCCATTGGCATTACAACTTCTTGTTGAAAATGCAATTAAGCATAATGTTGTATCACTAGACGATCCATTATCTGTTCAAATTAAAAATGAAGCATCCCTGTTAGTGGTAACCAATAATCTACAGCCAAAACTCACTCATGAAGAAAGTACAGGCAAAGGACTGGATAACATTAACAAACGATATAAATTATTAGCCAATCAACAAATTGAAATCTATAAAACTGATCAAAACTTCACTGTCAAAATTCCTTTATTAACAGAACAAGATTTAAAATTATGATGGAAGAAAGAAGTTATCCGTTTTTTTTATTCCTTATGGCATTACGCTATTTTGTGTTTGCTGGAATCGCATTTAGTTTGTTTTATATCCTTTTCAAAAGAAACTTTATCAAGATAAAGATTCAAAAATTGTTTCCTAAAAGAAAGGATTATCGCCGTGAGATAGGTTTTTCCTTTTTAACTATGGTGATTTTTTCTCTTTATGCAGCTTTAATCTTTAAGTCACCTTTATCAGAATTTACAAAGATATACAGGGACTTTTCAGAGCATAGCATCTGGTATGTTATCTTCAGTGTCATTTTGGCCATCTTGATCCATGATACCTATTTTTATTGGACTCATCGAATGATGCATCATCCCAAATTGTTTAAATACTTTCATTTGGTTCATCATAAATCCACCAATCCAAGTCCTTGGGCATCTTATTCCTTTCATCCCTTAGAAGCTCTTGTAGAAGGTGGTGTTATTTTGGTAGTTGTTATGCTTATTCCTATTCATCCTGTAGCTATTGCATTATTTATGATATTCATGCTATCTTACAACGTCTATGGACACTTAGGATTTGAGATTTTTCCAAGATGGCTTTTAAAGACCAAATTGGGTTCTTGGTTCAACACGTCAACCAACCATAACATGCATCACCATTATTTTAAAGGTAATTATGGCTTGTATTTTAGATTTTGGGATCAACTTATGGGAACCACACATCCTAAGTATCAGGAAACGCTTAACCAACTAAAGAATTTATGATTACGGTTCTCATTATTGAAGATGAAATAAAAACTGCCAAAGCTCTTAAGCAAAGTATAGAAGATGCATCACTAGATACTCAAGTTTTGGGAATTGTGCAATCTGTAAAAGGGGCATTGAATTGGTTTGAAAATAATGAAGCCCCCGATTTGATTTTCTCTGATATCCAATTAGCAGATGGTTTGAGCTTTGAAATTTACAGACAGATTGATATCGAGTCACCTATCATTTTTTGCACTGCTTTTGATGAGTATGCCATTGATGCCTTTAAAACCAATGGTATTGACTATCTACTCAAACCCATTGATGACGATAAGCTACATGTAAGTTTGGATAAATTTCAAAAGATGAAGAATCTCTTTGGAAAAACTGCTTCAAACGATACGGATAAAAGCAAATTAGATGCCTTATTGTCACAACTTACTAATCCATATAAAAAGACCATATTGGTTCATTTTCAAGGTAAAATGATTCCCTTAAAAATGTCTGAGGTTGCTTATTTGCAATATGATTTGGGGAATGTTTATTTAGTCACATTTTCAAACAAAAAATATACCTTGAATCAAACTCTAGATGAATTGGAGTCCTCCTTAAATCCAGATGAGTTTTTTAGAGCTAACCGTCAATTTATTATTCACAGAGACGCTGTTCAGGATTTGGAGAATTACTTTTCCAGACGTATGGTTTTAAAATTGCAAGTGCCTACTTCCGAGGTGATTATTGTGAGCAAAACCAAGTCTCCACAGTTGCTTAGATGGTTGGAAAATGCCTAATTTAGGTTTCGGACGGTTCATCCTGTAATTTGTCCGTTTCACTTCATTCTTATCATATACCATAGCTTCTAATGCTACTTTTGAGGTGTAAAACTTAATAAATCAAAAGTCATGAAAAAAAGAAGTCTATTTAAAAGAGCCCACATGTTTCTTGCCATCGCTATGGTTGGAATGATCACATTCACATCATGTAATAAAGATGATGAGGATACCAATACACAAACCATCACCGAAGAAGAAGCTGTAGATGCTATAGAAAGTTCATTAGCTAAAGAAACTAATGGAATCTCACAAACTGTGGAAACCGCGGTTATGAAAGCTGACGAAGAAGGTATGTTTAATGAAGCTGCTGATGTGGCATGTGGGGAAACCTACAATGATGCCTATTCTGAAGATTATACAGCTACCAATTATAGTTATAGCTATGATGTGTCCAGAACCTTTTTAATGATCTGTGACGCCAATGCACACCCAGATGTGATGAATTACAGTTTGAACTTTTCTGGAGCTTATGAAACTCCTAGAATGAGCTCTGACGATGAATCAAGTTTAGAATGGACTATGACAGGTTTATCACCTAGTAATAGTGTTGTGGAATTAAATGGAGCCTACGTGAGAGAAGGTTCACAAATATCTAAGGTGAGAAACATGAATCAATTTCAAAGTACCTTAACCATCACCATTCAAAACTTAGCTGCCAATAAATATTCTTATGAAATCTTATCTGGTACTGCTGCTGTGACATTCGTTGGAATATCTTCTACTGGAAACCAATACAGTTACAATGGTTCATTGACCTTTAATGGCGATGGAACAGCCACTTTAGTTATCAACGGAAACACCTATATCATTAATTTATAAATTGAAAAACATGAGAACATTAACCATGATATTTTTAGCAATCGTGATGTTGTTTGTAGGTAAATCTTATGCACAAGACCAAACACCAGAAGAGAAAGCAACTGCTTTAACTGAAAACATGCAGGAGCAAATAGGCTTCTCTGATGAGACCTATAAAAAAGTATATGAGGTAAATTTAACCTTTGCAACTAAAACGCAAAGTTTAAAAACTCAAGATTTGAGTAAAATGAAAAAGTTTCAAGCGCTTAAGGATTTGGATGAAGAACGAGATACTTCTTTAAAACAAATTCTTACAGAAGATGAATATGACGCCTTTCAGGATCATAAGAAAGAGAATAGAAAAACCATGAAAGAGAAGTTTAAAGCTTCAAGAAGTTAGTTAGTTGAGTTTAGATTAGTTTGGGCATCTTGTCAATTTTGATAAGGTGCTTTTTTTTGTCCGTTTCAAATTGAAATTTGTCCGTTTCACTTCATTTGAAGTTATTAGTTTATAGGATAGTACCTATTTTTAAAGTGTTAATCAACCAATCACAATCACATGAAAAAAATTACCCTGTTACTTTTATTACTTGCTAATGTCGGTCTGGCGCAAATTACTTACCAATCTTCAGATTTTGCTCAAATAGGTGATAACTATATCATGAGTCGCATCAATACGGGCATACAAACCACAGATTTTACCATCACTGGCGAAAATTTCGATTGGGATTTTAGTGCTCTATCCGTAACTTCCCAAGAAACGGTAAGTTGGGATGATCCTAATAACTCTGGCTACAAAACTACCTGGTGCTTAACTAATGGATATGTCTTCAATTGTAATGCAGAGTTTAATAATGCCTTTAATTTGGCTACTCAAGTGGTTGATGGTATAGAAATTCAAGATTATGGGGTGACCAACTTAGTAGCTCACTACATGCTTGATTCAGCAGCTTTACAGAATAAAATGTTAGGCGCATCACTTACGATTGCTGGAATTGCTATTCCATTTACCGTGGACTTTGAAAACCCTGATGTGGTCTATGAGTTTCCCATGAATTATAGTGATGTATATACCAATAATGGGAACTTTGAACTCGATTTAAATACGTTAGGAATTCCTATTTTGTACACTTCGGAAATTGAAAGAACGAATGATGTAGAAGGCTGGGGAAGTTTGGTAACTCCTTATGATACTTATTCTGATGTGTTAAAAATGAAAACTACGGTTATCCAAAATGATACCGTGGTCACAGAAACAGAAACCATTCCTACTACCAGAACTACTATTACTTATAGCTGGTTTGATGCAAATTACGGTGTTCCAGTGATGCAGGTTATTGGCGAAGATGTGGCAGGAACTTTTGTACCTACCTCTGCAAGTTATATCGATGTGGAGCAATGTTTGGACCCAAATGCTTTCTTTTCTTATTATCCTGTTGCTCCTGAATTTGATTACGAAACCAATTCTGTAGCTGTGACATTTTTTAATGTGAGCAATAATTATGATTCAGTGTCTTGGGATTTTGGAGATGGTACACCCATTACAGAAAATAATCCAACCTACACATTTGAATGTCCAGGAGTACACCAAGTGATTTTGACAATCACCAATGAATTTTGTGATCCCAACTTAGAAGATAGTATCACTTTACCTGTAGTTATTTCAGATCCTGATGGTTTGTATACCAATGCAGTGACTGTAGATGCCACTAGTTTAACCGCTGTAAGGGACACAGAGGGAACTTCGTACCAATGGGTAGATTGTGATAATGACAATACGGCAATTGAGGGTGAAACGTCGCAAGTATTTATGCCTTCAGAAGATGGAACCTATGCTGTTATCTTAACCACAAATGGCTGTACCTCCATGTCTGCTTGTTATACTTTCGAAAGTTTAAGTGTTTCAAGCTATCATTTGGATGATCAAATAAAATTATATCCAAATCCCACAACAGGCATGCTTCAGGTCATATCTAAAGAAACCATCTCTCAAATTCAAGTGTTTGATGTGCTTGGGAAACAAATAGGGAGTTCTTTAAATCTTTCAAAACACCCATCTGGGATTTATTTTGTCAAATTAACGTCTCAAACAGGAAGTGTTACCAAAAAAATAATAAAACTGTGATTGATGATAGCTAGTGAGTTTGTCTTGCTATTGAACCGGCACGAAAGTGTCGGTTTTTTTATGTTCATAATTAAACAACATAGAACAATCCATTACATTTGAAATTTGATCCAATTCACACAAAGTACTTACAACTGCTGATAGACCTTGAAAAAGAAGTTCTTTATCCTGAGGGTTGTCAGGTTTGTTATTTCTATAATGTACGGGTAATTCATAACCACAAGCTCGTAAAAACGAAACCTCAATACATAATAGTTCCTGTGGAGTATAGCCATTAAAACGCTTTCCTTTAGCCTGGTGAAGCTTACCAAGTAGATTTAACTGGGTAGAGCCATGATCGTCGGATAAATGTTTCCAAAAATCCTGACCGTCCAAAATGTTACCTACCGCACACTGCTTACAACATTCGGGATGTAGCCTATTGCTATGGAATGCCTCGTATAGTTTGTTTATCGCCTGATCAAATCGTTTACTCGTTCTCATAGTTTCATGAATAGGATCCTTAAATTACAGAATTTATTTGAATCGGTCGCTTATAGGTTTATTAAAATTGGATTACATTCTTCTGATTGGATACTACTTATATGTTCAGAATGATGGTTTTAAACATGAAATTGGCAAAGTGGAATCAAAGTTTAATTAGAAATTACGTTGGCCATAGGCATGAAATCTTTGCGTTTTCTATGGGTTTTGTAATACCTTTGCTAAATGGGTAAACCGTTGTCTAAACAAGAAATGCATAATTTGGCTATGAACCATGTAGGGAAGGACCTAGAGGAAAGAGGGTTTGAATTTATAGCGGTTAATAGTCAATTGAAACGTCATCCACAATTTGTTTGTATCGATAAGAATGCCCAATACTATTTTGTGATTGTAAAGGTGGTCTTGTTGCCTGAAAATCCTAATAATTATGATGTGGTTTGGATGGAATCTTTCAAAAAACATGCTCGAGATAAGGATGCCAAAGTCCTTTTCGCTGGAGTGGGATTAGGGAATCCTGATGGCGAAGATTTACCCATTTACCTCAATGAAGAATACCTTATGGAATACAATGGTATCCAAGTCGTAGAAACCAATTTGAACTAAATGAAACAATCTTTACTTGCCCTACTTTTATTAATAGCTTTTTCTTGTTCCAAACCACCTCAAAATACTAAATTATCGGGTCCTGTATTCGGAACTTCGTATTCGGTGATTTACGAAGGTTCTGAAAATTACCAAAAAGATTTCAATAGGCTTTTTAATGAAGTCAACGAATCCATGTCGACTTATATTGAAGATTCTAAAATTTCAAGGATCAATAGAGGGGAAGATGTCGTACTTGACAAACATTTTAAAACCGTTTTTGAGGCTTCTAAGCTTATTTATAGATATACGGAAGGTGCATTTGATCCTACTATAGGAGGTGTTGTAAACGCTTGGGATTTTGGCCCTGAAGGCGCAATTCAAAATATTGACAGTATCCAGGTAGATAGTTTGATGAAATCGGTAGGTTTTAATAGAATGGGAATCGTTGATAGCCATGTGAAGAAAACAGCTCCAAATGCTTTTATTGATTTTAATGCTATTGCCAAGGGTTACGGTGTAGATGTTATTGGGGAATTTTTGGAAAGCAAACAAGTCAAAAATTATTTAGTCGAGATAGGAGGTGAAATAAGATGTAGAGGTTATAACGCGCAAAAGGAAAGCCCATGGAAAGTTGGTGTTGAAATGCCTCATTTTGATGGAAGTCAATCCGTAATGCGCACCATCGATATGGAAGATGCGGCTATGGCAACTTCTGGAACCTACAGAAAATTCAAGGTTGATGGATTAGGAAACCGATATTCCCATATTATTGACACCAAAACTGGCTACCCTAGTAAAACAAACTTATTGAGCATTTCTGTCATTGCAGAAAATTGTATGACGGCTGATGCCTATGCCACAGCCTTTAAAAGCATGGGAATGGATCGTATAGAGGAATTCTTGGTTTCGCATCCCGAACTTCAAGTTTTTTTAATTTTTGAAAATGATAAGGGGGAGCTGGAAACCAAATCATTAAATGGTTTTCCAGAATAATTTTCAATCATTTTCTTGATATACCAGGACTTGACTTTTAGCAATTCGATTATTAAGAACCTTTAAATATCGTAAGGCATTACCGTCTTCATAATCGGTATAGGCTTTAGAAGCCCAGGAAGTTGCTGCCTCTAAATCACCATTAATCTCGTTGATAATGGCCATGTTATAACAAGCGCGTCCCGCTACTTTTGCTTTACGATTGTTGGTCTCCATTTCCCAAAGCTCTGCAGCGCCATCCCAATTTCCTGTTTGAGCGCGCCTTTTTGCAATTTCGAAATTTTCCGTACCTCTTACATAGTATTCACGAGTCACGCGAATTTTATATGGAAAGGTTCGTAAGGCATAATCATGTCCTAAGTGATCACTTATTTGAAGTACATTTTCTTTGCGTCCACTGATGGCCTCTAGCGCTTTGGCAGGATTTACACCTTTGCCTACTGAAGTAGACCATTGGTCAATTACAAACT
Source organism: Mangrovimonas sp. ST2L15 (assembly GCF_001280515.1). Lineage (GTDB taxonomy): Bacteria > Bacteroidota > Bacteroidia > Flavobacteriales > Flavobacteriaceae > Mangrovimonas > Mangrovimonas futianensis. The sequence continues at coordinate 1,243,169 of NZ_LBIQ01000030.1, forward strand.
CATCCAATATTTCTTTGGTAAGATTGTTATAAACTCTAAAACCAGCTTTAATATTGGTTGTTATTTTGGCCGTATGCTCAATCACAGGAATTTTAAGTTCAAAAGCGTTCAACTTTTGTACGGTTTGATTGCTGTAAGCAATGTGGGCATCCGTATCATAAAATGATAGGACGAATAATGCATCCACCTGATATTTTTGACATAATTGATTGACGGTTTCCCATGACATATTACTAGGAAAAATTCCCAAACCTGGATTTTCAACTTGATCGGCTTCTATAAAAGTGACTATCTCAAACTGGTTTAGTTTTTTAAATTCATCTGAAATGCCTTGAACGACACGTTGGGCACCTTCTTTATCCAATAATTTTCCTTCCAGAGAAAAGACTTGATCCATTTGATCTAAGGTTTTATTGGAAGTCGATTCACTTCTGTTAAGGATACCAATGCGCTGTACTTGAGAAGATACATGAACAGGGGCAGGCTCTGTCACACTCATAGTAAGATGGTTCATAGACTGGCAACCAGTCAAAAGGAGAGCCCCTAAAACTAGGGCATAAATAGGGATAGTAATAGTAGGTTTCATGTCTAAATTAGATTTGGGTTAATCTGTTATTTTAGATATTTAGTTAGTGTGCAAAACTTTTTGGGGAAAGTAATTGCATCGGGATAAAGATAACATTTTTAATTTAATGGAATGAAAATTAGTGGTTTGATACAGGAATCTATAAGTGGCTGTTCTAAAATATGGCTGCAGGAAAACATTGTTTCAAGGGCTTAAGAAAGCGAAAGGGAAAAGATGTTCGGAAGGTCCGAAGGACTTTCCTGCGAGCAGTGACCTACCAATTATTTTTAAATTTTTTGCAAGGTTATGCTATTTGGATTTTTCAATTTCCAATTTTATTCTTTTCATAGCGATAATTGCGTTTTCCACTTGTGTTTTCTGTTCCGTTTCGATTTCAACTATTCCGGAGGGAATATGAGTAATTTTAACTTCATTATGGGTTTCTCCACTATAATCAATTCTTATATTTTCCTTTCCGAAATATCTTTCGAGCTCTAAATATCTCTCAGAAAAAGTAAAACAGTCAAATTCTATTTTTCGTTGATTGAATTCATCCCAAAATTGCTCATATGTGATATTATTTTCAATTATCAAGTTTAACTTATTATAGGAATGAGTAACACCATCCATTGGATAGTAAAGTTCAAATCCACCTCTATCTTTGAAACCTATCTTGGCTTTTGCTTTTTTTGAACCTTCTCCAAAATATAAATGATAAATAGTGTCATTTTTTATGTCAAACTCTCTCCAATTCGAGATCCAACCCAAACTAGTTGCGGATTGCATAGAGTCATTTTCAATATATAATTCAGCATAAAGTCCATTGTGGCAAGTACAATAATTTCCGTCTAGCTTCCTTTCGGATTTACATCCGATAACTGTAAAAACCAATATCAGTAATACGTTTTTTAATGTTTTCAGGTGGCTTTTTTTATGTTGCACAACTAATTATAGGAAGATAAATATACCCTTTTATGAGTATTTCTCTCAGAACATGTTAGATTTTTCTGGATTTATTAGCGGCTATTTATTTGCGCACAAAAGGAACAATTTCACCCGGAGCCAAACAATACTTTTCCAGGTCTTCTTTTTCAAAAGTTTTGGTATAATCAACTTCCTCTACTTGAAAACCAATACTTCGTAATTTGTCAAAATAATCCCTGCCGTATACGCGTACGTGGTCATACTGTCCAAAGATTTTGGCTCGTTCCTTTTTATCCGTTATGCTATCATCTTCAAAAGTGGTTGCCCGATTTAAATCCTGCGGAATTTGAAAAACACCCCAACCACCAGGCTTCATAACGCGATACAATTCTTTCATGGCTTGGGTATCATCTGGGATATGCTCCAATACATGATTGCAAAGAATCACATCGTAAGTGTTATCATCAAAAGGAAGGTTGCAAATATCGGCTTTGACATCTGCAAGAGGTGAATTGAGATCAGTTGTGGTATAGTCCAGATGAGGTATATTTCTAAATCGCTTATAAAATGCCTGTTCAGGAGCAAAATGAAGTACTTTCAAATGGTCGGTAAAAAAGTTAGTTTCCTTTGTGAGAAACAGCCATAGTAAGCGATGTCTTTCCAACGAAAGCGTGGACGGAGATAAGACATTGTGCCGCTGTTCTCCATAACCATAGGGTAAAAAACTTTTAAAACTTTTGCCGTCAATAGGGTCGGTGTAGGTAGAGCCTTTTAAAAATGATTCCATGAAAGGCCTAACCACATAGCTGAGCCTAATGAGAATAGGTCTCGGTATGGTATTGAGCAATATTTTAAAAAGTTTTTTCAATGCCTAGGCTTCTTGTAGTTGGTTTGAATTGATTAATTCAGAAATACCATTCCAGAGTTCAATCCTTTTGTTCAAGGCTTCTTTGGCTACTTCCAAAACCTCCTGCCACTTTTGGTCATTCTCCTCACATAGCTCCTCAATCATTTTAAGAGATAGGGGTCCATGCTCATCCCCATCCAACTCAATATGTCGCTTTAAATAATAAGTGAGTTTGGAATAGGTTTGATCTTGGGTTTGTGATTGATTGATAATCTGAAAGAACATATCAGGAATGACATCTTCTCGGCCAAAAGTAAAGGCCGAAGCAATTTTATGAGGCTCCTCTGTGGCAATGATATCAAACGTGAATTTGATAAAGTCGGCAGTTTCTTTTTGAATCTTTACACTATCCAAACTAGAATCAATAGATGCTCCTTTTGAAATTAGATCAATAAAATTTTGGATGGTATGTGTGTTGGCTCCTATTTGATTCATGGCGTCCAAATACATTTCAAAATGACTTTTCGGAATGCCATTTTCATCTAAATCACTTTCCTCACCCAATACGATTTCGTTTATAAATCGAGCCGTTGTGGCATTTTGAGCTGGAACCCATGGTGTTTTCGTACAAGTTAGTTGGTTTTGAAGCGCCTTTAAAAGGGACATAAAATCCCACACGGCAAACACATGTTGTTCCATAAAGATTTTTACATCATCCATATGGGAAAGTGCTTTATAAACTGGATGGTTGTTTAAAGTAGTTCTCAGGTTTGAGAGCTCCTTTTCTACAAATTCAATTCGTTTCATATACTGTTTAAAGGACTAAAGCTTTTTGTCTAAATTCAGTTTCCTCATCACTTTCAATTCCCAGTGCTTCGTAGATATAAGCAAATGTTGAAAGAATTTCTGGTTTACCATCAACTAAGGCCACATCATGTTCAAAATGGGCACTTGGTTTGCCATCAAGAGTCACAATAGTCCAGCCATCTTTAAGTTGCTTGACTTTATGCGTTCCCATATTGATCATGGGCTCAATCGCAACAACCTGACCTTCGATAAACTTTTTACCACGACCACGTTTTCCGTAATTTGGCATTTCTGGGTCTTCGTGCATTTTTTTACCCAATCCATGCCCTACAAGCTCTCTTACAACTCCGTAGCCTTCATTTTCACAAAACTTTTGAATGGCGAAACCAACATCTCCGACGCGGTTACCGTTTTTAAACTCACGAATTCCTACATAAAGAGACTCTTTAGTAATATCGAGAAGTTTTTTGGTTTCAGGAGCAACTTCACCAATTTCAAAGGTATAGGCATGATCACCATAAAACTCATTCATCAAAGCTCCACAATCAATAGAAACGATATCGCCATCTTCAAGTGGTTTGTCTGTAGGAAGTCCATGAACTACGGCTGCATTAACGCTGCAAAGTAGGGTAGAAGGACATCCATAAAGTCCTAAAAAGCCAGGAACCGCGCCATGATCTCTAATAAATTCTTCAGCCATTTTATCCAATTGAAGGGTGGTTACACCAGGTTTTACTTCTTTGGCTAGCATTCCCAAAGTTTTGGAAACAACGAGTGCGCTTTGACGCATCAATTCTATTTCTTCTCTAGTTTTTACTATAATCATATCACAAAAATATCGGCAAAGTTACTTAAAATTTATGGATGTCTATTTATCAACTCGTTTTATGATTTTTGACATGTTTTTCCCTATTATTTGTCTTTAAATTTGTTGAAAATTAGAAGCCATGTATGAGTCTATTACAGCTGATGAAGCACTAAAAGTAGTTAAATCAAACGATAGGGTATATGTTCAAGCTGCCGCTGCCGCGCCACAATCTTTAGTTCAAGCACTTGCAAGAAGACATGAAGAACTTAGAAACGTGGAAGTATGTCATTTACACACCGAAGGTCCGGCACCGTATGCCAATCCAGAATATAAAGATAGTTTTCATGTTAATTCCTTTTTTATTGGAAAAAATGTGAGACATACTTTAAGAGCAGGCAATGGGTCCTATACCCCTGTATTTTTAAGTGAATTGCCCATTTTATTTAAGAGAAACATATTAAAGTTAGATGTGGCATTAATACATGTTTCACCTCCAGACAGACACGGGTACTGTTCTTTAGGAGTGTCGGTTGAAGCTACTTTAGCAGCGATTGATAATGCTAAGCACGTGATTGCCCAGGTGAACCCTAAGATGCCTCGAACACATGGGGCGGGAATTATCCATATTTCAGAGATTGACGCATTTGTTGAGGTTGATACGCCCATTTTTGGTCATGAAGCAACCATACCAACCGATATAGAGAACAAAATTGGGGAGTATGTGGCAGGTCTTATAGAAGATCGAAGCACGCTTCAAATGGGTATAGGAAGTATTCCAAATGCCGTATTATCAAAGTTGACCAGTCACAAAGATTTGGGGCTTCATACCGAGATGTTTTCTGATGGAGTTATTGATTTGATCTTGAATAATGTTATCACCTGTAACTATAAATCGATTAATAGAGGACGAGCCATGGCCACATTCTTGGTTGGGTCTCAACGTTTGTATGATTATGTAGATGACAATCCATTTGTGGAAATGAGAGGCTCTGATTATGTGAATAACGTTTCGGTTGTGAAGCAGAACCCTAAAATGGTAGCCATTAATTCAGCTATTGAAATTGATTTAACTGGCCAGGTTTGTGCCGATTCTATTGGATCAAACATGTACTCTGGGGTAGGTGGGCAAATGGACTTTATTAGAGCCGCCTCATTAAGTGAAGGAGGAAAAGCCATCATTGCATTACCATCAACTACCAGAAAAGGTATCAGTAGAATAGTTCCTTCTTTAAATCCAGGAGCAGGTGTGGTAACAACAAGGGCACACGTTCACTATGTGGTGACTGAATACGGAGTAGCTGATTTATATGGAAAAACTATTAAGCAACGTGTAAAAGCATTGACAGAAATAGCGCATCCCGATCATAGAGAGGACATTGCTAGAACCTACTTTGATTTAATAAACGGATAAAAGTTATTTCTTAAAAAACGAAAATAATCCCCTTTTTTTTGGAGGCTTTATAGGTTCATTGTTTGGGTCAGATAGCATTTGATAAATTTCTCCCCAACCTATAAAGCCTCCAATATTTCTATCGTCTATGAATAAATCAGCGTGGATTTTCCTACTCTTTGTATAGTCAAATTGTTCTTCAGGAAAACTTTTGTTCACCGAATAGAAATGAATTCCATTTTCTTTACAAAACGTTACAGCTTCTTCTAGGCGAACATCACATCTGTAAGTCCAAAGGATTAGTCGGTGTCCATCTTCTTGAAGCTGTCTTAAGGTTTCAAATGCAAATAGTTTAGGTTTTCCAATTTTAGGATAAGCATCCTCTACAATGGTTCCATCAAAATCTACGGCAATGATTAACTTGTTTGTAAAATTCATGTTTCGGTCTTGGTCGTAAAATTACAACTTTAAATAGTATTTTATTTTAGGGTTGATTTTTCCTTAGAATCAGGTATTTAAACTAATGATTTTTGTGTCATAGCTTCTGGCTGTTCTACGCCCATCATGTGTAAAATAGTCGGAGCCATGTCTCCTAGAATACCATTCTTAATTTCTTTCAAGTCTTTGTCAATCAAAATAATTGGGACCGGATTGGTCGTGTGGGCTGTATTTGGTGTGCCATCAGGATTGATCATGGTTTCACAATTCCCATGGTCTGCAATCAACAAAGTTGAATAATCATTTTCAAGAGCGGTTGTAACCACATCTTTTACGCAATCATCAACAGCTTCACATGCTTTGATAGCAGCTTCCATGACGCCAGTGTGTCCTACCATGTCACCGTTGGCAAAATTGAGACATACAAAATCAATATCCCCTTTTTGTAAAACAGGTACTAAAGCATCTCTGAGTTCATAGGCACTCATTTCGGGTTTTAAATCATAAGTGGCCACTTTTGGTGAGTTTCTTAAAATTCTTTCTTCCCCTTCAAAAGGCTCTTCTTTTCCTCCAGAGAAGAAGAATGTAACGTGTGGATACTTTTCAGTTTCTGCAATACGCAATTGTTTTTTGTGATGTTTTTCCAAAACTTCCCCTAGAGTATCCTTTAAGTTGTCTTTGGTATATACCACATGTATGTTTTGGAAGGTGTCGTCATAAGTAGTCATGGTGACATAGTAAAGTGACAACTTGTGCATGTTTTGCTCATGGAAATCTGATTGTGATAGGGCTTCTGTTAATTGACGGCCTCTGTCAGTTCTGAAGTTGAAGAACAGCACCACATCCCCTTCTTGAATTTTAGTAACAGGTTCTTGGTTTTCATCAACCATGACGATAGGTTTGATAAACTCATCAGTAACGTCTTGATCATAACTTTCTTGGATAGAAGCCAAAGCATCTTGGGATTTGCTCCCTTCTCCATTAACCAGGGCGTCATAAGCTAATTTGACACGTTCCCAGCGTTTATCTCTATCCATGGCATAATAACGACCGGTGACGGTTGCTAATTTGGTATTCGTGTCTTTTACGTGATTCTCCAGACTTTCTATAAACCCATAGCCTGATTTTGGGTCTACGTCACGTCCATCTGTGAAAGCATGCACATAAGACGATGGTACACCATAGTCTTTGGCAGCGTCAATCAAACCAAATAAGTGTTTTATGTGCGAGTGAACCCCTCCATCGCTTACCAATCCTAAAAAGTGAACTGGTTTGTTGTTTGATTTGGCATATTCAAAGGCATCTTTAATGACTTTTTCATCTTTTAAAGTGTCTTTTTCAACAGCCATATTAATCTTTACCAAATCTTGATAAACAATACGGCCAGCACCCAAATTCATGTGTCCAACTTCACTGTTTCCCATCTGGCCTTCTGGCAAACCAACATTAAGTCCGTCGGTTCTCAAACTAGCATTGGGGTACTTGGTATATAGGGAATCTATAAAAGGAGTATTGGCATTGTCAATAGCTGAAACTTTTGGGTCTGGAGATTTTCCCCACCCGTCTAAAATCATTAAAATTACTTTCTTATTCATGTTTACAAACTTTGGTACTGTAAAGATAATTCATATAAATGTCTTGAATAAATATGGGACTTTAAAATAAATGACTTTATGGAATTTTTATGATTTCTGAAAGGAACTGGAACCCAAAAAAGAGAGATGTACAAAATTTAACAGATTTGTTCTCTGATAGTTAATAAAATGTTATAAAAAATATTTTGTGTAACAATCTAAAAATTTAATCGTCTCTTTAATACAATCAAAAAAATCATTAATCAAAAATCTTTCATCATGAAAAAAACAGCAGTCATTCTTGCAATCGCATTAGGCTTTTCTTTTAGTCTAGTAAATGCCAATCACAATCCAGTATCATCAACTGCATTGGAAACCTTAATCGGACCAAAAATTAGTCCTTTATGTATGTCAATAGTTAAGGGAGATACAGAAACAGTAAAAAAATTATTAGGACTAGGTGTTGATGTCAATGAAAAATCAGCTGGAATGACTCCAGCAATCTATGCAGCCCGATACAATAGAGTAGAGATTTTAAACTACCTTATTGAAAGCGGTGCAAACTTAAAAGTAAAATGCGACAAAGGCTATACAGCCTTAGAACATGCAGAAATGTCTAATGCTACTGAGGCCAAAGCTGCCATTAAAAGCGCTTTGGATAAATAATCAATAGCATTTTTCATCGGTTGGTTAGTTGAAAAAGCCTCAGGTTACTGGGGCTTTTTCTTTAAATGTTTAAGCGATTTGAACATTGAGAAATGGGTTCCTATTTGAGGTATTTCAAAAGGTTCACCAAAGATTTCAAAACCGTTTCTTAAATAAAAATTAAGTGCTTTTTCTCTGGCATTACACCAAACCAATCCTATTTTCTTCTCCATGAGAATTTTATTTCCAGCATCAATCAATAGACTGCCATAGTTTTTGCCTTGTGCCGATGATAGAACTGCCATCCCTCTTAGTTGAAATTGATTGGGATTAGCCAAGTCTGGATGATGATTTTTTATAAATGTAACCACTCCCACTAATTCGTTTAAGAAATAAAGTCCCAAATGAAATGTGTCAGGATCATCATCGCCATTAAAAACGCAATCTTCTTTGGGTCTGCCTTCCCGCAAGACAGGATGTCTAACTTCATGAGTTTCCAAGGGTGAGATTATTTTCACCTTTAAATCAGGGTTATTCAATTTATAAAGTTTGGCGGGCATGCCATCATAAAAGCCATCGCCGATCCAACTTAAACCAGATTTTATAATGACGTTATGAGAAGCCAAATTGTCTTTATGGGCATGGGCGAAAATAGTCGCCAATTTCAGTGTTTTGAAACCATAGGTAATGGATGCTTTGCAACTTTCTGTGGCATAACCATGCCCCCAATACTTTTTGTAGAAACGATATCCAACTTCAATCAAATGTTCTTTTGGATGAAATTTCAAACCGCACCAGCCTAAGAAAGCATTATCTTCCTTTCTGATAACGGCCCATCTGCCCATATTGTATGTTTTATATTGGTCGTAGGCTTCAATAAATTTTTGAGCTTCTTGAAGTGAGGGGAATGAGGAGTCGCCTGTAAATTGAATCACTTCAGGATCCTTGTTCATCTCAAAAAAATGAATAGCATCCGAAGCATTAAACTCTCTTAAATACAAACGATTTGTTTCAGCAATTAAAGTCATTGAGTTTCAATTGGTATGCTTAAAAGCAGGTTGTTTTTTGTAATTTATGAATTTAAGAACACGATTAATTTTCCAAAAAAAAGAAGAAAAATTTGTTTGGAAATAAAAGTAAGTAATATATTTGCAACTGCAATCGCGGGAGTAGCTCAGTTGGTAGAGCGTCAGCCTTCCAAGCTGAATGTCGCCGGTTCGAACCCGGTCTCCCGCTCAAAAAAAGTCTCACATTTGTGAGACTTTTTTTATTTATTTCAGGTTGTTTAATGATGATCCCGTTTCTATTTCATAAGGGGTTTTCCCACATTCAAATACCCTGCCTGTTAATTCACCTTTTAAGGTAATATTCTCGTTTTCGATGTGTAGCCAACTGCCTTCCCTTAAACCAACCACCGGCTGCGTATTAAATTGATGGAATTCTTTGATTCTGGTTTCTCGAGTTTCGCCCATGTGATTATCTCCAGGTACGGGATCTAAGTAATGAGGGTTTAAGTTAAAAGGAACCATACCTAACGTTTTAAAACTTGGCGGGTAAACAATTGGCATATCATTGGTGGTGTTCATGGTTAACCCACAAATGTTGCTTCCTGCGCTAGTTCCTAAATATTTTGTTCCATTGAAAAGGGCATCCCTTATGGGTTCGATTAACTGGTTTTTGTATAATTGGTTTGCCAAAACAAAGGTGTTTCCGCCTCCTGTAAAAATAGCCTCGGCATTTTTTACTGCTTCAATAGGGTTATTATACGTGTGGATCCCCGTTATGTTTTTACCAATTTTTGAAAAGCCCTTTTGTGCAATTTCAGTATATGCATCATGACTGATGCCTCCCGGTCTGGCATAAGGTATAAACAAGATGTTCGTTATATTTTTAAAGAACACTTCAAGTTCTGGATGCAGGTATTCCAAATAGCCACTCCCATGAATGGTTGAAGTGCTAGCCATTATAATTTGTTTCATTTCGTGTTGTTTTTTGTAAAGGTAGACAATATCAGGTTTAACAAAAGTTTATTATCTTAATAGGATAATATTCATTTGAAAAATAGTTCCTTTAATAAAAACTTTAAAGCGATCTCATGAAACAACTTTTACTTTTCACTTTTTTTTTAATCACTATTTCAACTTTTTCACAAGGTGTCATTAGAAAGGAAATTACCGGCCAAGTGGTTTCCAATGAAAATGATGTAGAAGGTGTAACCATTTATAATAAATCTACTTCCAAAGGAACTATAACAGATCAGTTTGGGGAGTTTACCTTGTTAATGGGAGAGGGTGATATAATAGAGATATCGGCACTTCAATATACTCCAGTATCCTTTCCTGTAGCCAAAGAGACTATGATTACAGGCGTTTTGAAAATTTGGCTAACTGAGCAGGTCAATAGTTTGAACGAGGTCTATGTCTTTTCTTCGGAACTGACGGGTAATTTGGGTGTTGATGTAGATAGCGTTAAAGTGATGAAAATTGACCCCTTGGGGAATTTGACTTTAGGAGATGTGAGGAATATGAATTTCCCGACAGATCATTTAACCAAAGTAGATAATTTCATAACCAGGCAAGGTCAATTTTACAATGGCGTTGATTTTGCGGCCCTATTAAGTGTGTTTTTTAAGAAAAAATCCAAGCCACTTCCTAAACACCAAGAACTGAAGAGAGAAGATCAAATTGTTGATATTTCTGAAAAATATACCCATGCGTTTATAACCCAACAGTTTCATATTCCGGAGGATCAAATAGAAGCCTTTTATTCTTTCTGTTATGAAAAGGGATTTGATGCCGATTTGTTAAAGGATGAAAATGAGGTAGAGCTGATTGAGTATATGGTGAAAATGAGTGAAAAGTTCAGAGGTTTGGGTAATGGGGAAGATTGATGTAATCTTTTTTGTTATCATTTTTCTATCTGCCAATGTTCTGTGCTCCCAAGAAGTGCTGTTATCAGGTAGGGTTACTTCAAATGAGGATGTAGAAAATATCCATGTAATTAATAAAACTTCAAGTAGGTTTACTATTACGAATGAAAAAGGCGAATTCATAATTCCTGTAAAACTTCATGATACCATATTGTTTTCCTCCTTGTTGTATCATCCAAAGGAAATAGTAGTCTACCAGAAAATGATAGAAGAAGGAATAGTAGAAGTCTCATTGACTGATACAACCTATGAATTAAATGAAGTGGTTTTAGGTAAGGTGCTTACGGGAGATTTAATGGATGATGTTTCGGCTGTAGAAGGTGAACCCATCACAGCAAGAAAATTAGGAATACCCAGTTATGAGGGACCACCACCAACCCAAAGTGAAAGACGGTTAAAAGAAGCAACTACTGGAGGAGGATTTGTTCCTTTGAACCCTATTCTTAATGCCATATCGGGACGAACAAAAATGCTCAGGAATAGAATTAAGTTGGAACGCCGAGATGATCTAATGTATGAGATAAGAAGAAGTCTTGAAGATAAATTATTTGAAATGGAAGACTTACCAGAAGAAAGGCGTAATGAATTTTTCTACTTTTGTTCCGAAGACGATATCTTTATCCAACGATGTAAAGTGAGTGGTGATATTGAAATTTTAGAAATGCTATTGGTCAAGCTTCAAGAGTTTAAAAAGCAGTGGCAAACTAAAACCGATTAGTTGGAACACTTTTTGTAAAGAAGTCAAAAAAATCAAATGAAATACCTGTTAATTTTATTCGTAGTGCCACTTATGGCATTTTCCAGTTTGCATAAATATTATGTAAGCATTACCCAAGTGGAATATGTTCCTGAGAAAAAATCGTTGCAACTTATCTCACGAATTTTTATTGATGACCTAGAAGATGTCCTACAAGCTAGGTATGATGAAAATTTAGTAATGGCTTATAAAAATGAAGATAAGCAAGTAGATCTTTATGTTGAAAAATACATAAGGAGTAAATTTGGAATTAAAATTAACGGCCAGGAGGTATCCTTAAATTACATAGGGAAAGAATATGAAGATGATATTGCCATCGTTTATTTGGAAGTTGAAAATGTGAAGAAAATTTCCTCTATTGAAATTACCAATTCCGTGCTCTATGATTTGTATGAAGAGCAACAAAATATCATTCGCACGAAAATTAACTCCAAGAATAAATCCTTTATCCTCACTAGAGAAAATGATAAAGCAATGTTAAATTACGATTAAATGTCTCATTTGCATTGATTTTTTGCTATTTTCCGCCGAATTTTTTACCACTAACAAACTTTTCAAAAGAATAATGAAAATCTACAAGTATTTCTTTCTTTCGATGGCTTTTTTATCTGTTCAAGCTTTTGCACAAGAACAGGAACAAGAAAAGCCCGAAACAAAAACCGGTCATACCAATAACAATAAATTTAAGCAATTGTATGACGAATTTTCAACCCCAAATATGTTCAGGACGGCTTCTGGTGCTCCGGGTCCATCCTACTATCAGCAGCAGGCAGATTACAAAATGGACATAACCTTGGATGATGATAAGGCTACAATTTCTGGATTTGAGACGATTACTTATCACAATAATTCTCCAGACGAGTTAACCTATCTATGGGTTCAATTGGATCAAAACATGAGAGCCAAAGATTCTAAAACGCCTTTAATTGAAGGAAGTGGTGTAGCACCTGCTCAACAACCTTCTGGTTTTGTTTCAACTTATATGAAAGAACCTTTTGATGGTGGTTTCAATATCATGGAAGTAAAAGAAGCGGGCGGAAAGGCGTTACAACATACTATTAACAGAACCATGATGCGCGTTGAATTACCAAAGCCATTAAAATCTGGAGAGAAATTTTCATTTTCAATCAAGTGGTGGTATAACATCAACAATCACGTAGATGGAAGAGGAAGATCTGGATATGAATATTTTGAAAAGGATGATAACCGAGCATATGTTATAGCTCAGTTTTACCCTAGAATGGCCGTTTATAATGATGTAGAAGGATGGCAAAATTCCCAATTCTGGGGACGTGATGAATTTGCGTTACCTTTTGGTGATTTTGAAGTGAACATCACCGTTCCAGCCGACCATATTTTGGATGGTACAGGAGAGTTGGTAAACCGTAAGGATGTTTTTACTAAAGAAATGATGAATCGTTATGAAAAGGCTAAAAAGTCTTATGACGAACCAGTGATTATAGTAACTCAAGCAGAAGCAGAAGCTGCTGAAAAGAATAAATCAACTAAGACTAAGACGTGGAAGCTTCATGCTAAGAATGTTCGTGATTTTGCTTTTACAACATCCAGAAAATATATCTGGGATATGATGGCCGTTAATATCGGTGGAAAAGACATCATGGCAGTATCTTTATATCCTAAAGAAGGCAATCCGTTATGGGAAGATTGGTCAACCAAAGCGGTGGCTAGTACTTTGAAGTCTTACTCAAGAATGACATTTGATTATCCATACCATAAGGCTATTTCAGTTCATGCTAAGAACCAAGGAATGGAATATCCGATGATTTGTTGGAACTATGGTCGTCCTGATGAAAACGGAAATTATAGTGACCGAACCAAGTATGGAATGATGAGTGTTATTATCCACGAAGTTGGACATAACTTCTTTCCGATGATTGTGAATAGTGATGAGCGTCAATGGACTTGGATGGATGAAGGCTTAAACACATTTACCCAATATGTGGCGGAGCAGGATTTTGGTAAATGGTATCCTGATGCCTTATCAGAAGGAGATGAAACCTATCCGTCGAGAAGAGGGCCTGCGGCTAAAATAATCCCTTACATGGGAGGAAATCAAGATTTTATTGCGCCTATTATGACTAAAGGTTTAAATACCTATCAGTTTGGAAGCAATGCTTACAGCAAGCCAGCAACGGCTCTTAATATTTTAAGAACGACCATTATGGGGGAGGAATTGTTTGACTATTCCTATAGAACTTATGCGCAAAGATGGATGTTTAAGCACCCAACGCCAGAAGATTTCTTTAGAACGATGGAAGATGCCTCTGCAGTTGACTTAGACTGGTTTTGGAGAGGTTGGTTCTACACTACAGATTGGGTTGACATAGGAGTGAAGGATGTTAAAAAATACTATGTGTCTTCTGAACCAAACAAATATGTTAAGGATATCGTGGCACAAAGAGGAATGAAAATGTCAGATTTACCTCCATTAGTATACATGGTAGAAGAGGGAAGTGAAGATTATAAGGAAAGTTTAAAGAATGGTTCTGCAGTTGAAAATTCATCTACATTAAAAGAATACCTTATGGACAATTTCACTGCGGATGAAAGAAAGAATATTAAAGAACCAAAATATTTCTATTCTATTACATTTGAAAAACCAGGAGGTTTGGTAATGCCTATTATTGTAGAGTATACCTATAGCGATGGAACTTCTAAAACAGAAACATATCCAGCGCAAATATGGAGATACAATGATAAAGAAGTTAGCAAATCTGTGGCTTCTGATAAGGAAATCGTAAAGATTACAGTTGATCCTAACCTGGAAACTGCAGATATAGACACATCAAATAACAGTTGGCCAAAAGAAGTTCAACAAAGTGATTTTGATAAATTTAAAAATCAGGTAAGAGATTAAAAATTAACAAAAGGCCAGTTGAATTAACTGGCCTTTTTAATTTTCATATAATTCATCTTAGTATATTTGCATCGTGATAGCAAGTGCGATTATATTGTTTATAGGTACACCAGAGGTGATTTTCATTCTCTTCATCGTGGTGTTGGTTTTTGGAGCGGATAAAATTCCAGAAGTAGCCAAAGGCTTAGGGAAAGGCATGCGTATGCTGCGAGATGCTTCCAATGATATTAAATCTGAGATTAATAACAGTAGTGATAAGATGGGTATTGATACCAATATCACCAAAGATGTTCAAGACGAACTCAATAAAGTCAAAGACGATCTAGAGGACTTTACGGGCTCAATAAAAAGGAACATGTAGATTTCTTCTAATCTAAACTCTCCAAAGCATAAAGCAAACGATTTTCAGCATTGGCCTGAGAACCAAACACCGAGCGGTATATCATTTTATCTTTTGTAATTAGTACCCACTGAGGTGTTCCTTCGCTTTGGAAGAAATCATAAATCTCATGTGTTTCATCTAAATAGATGGGGAAGGGTAATTCTTTTGAGGTGAATATACTTTTGATGTCTTCTTCAGAGGTTGTTTGAGTACCAAAATTACTATGAATGCCAATAACAGTTACGTTTTTATGCATGTTCTGCAGCTTGTAGGCTAATGGCACAGCTCTTCCAGTGCATCCTAAACATTGGTTGTTATAAATTAAGAGTAGCAGGTTTTGGTTTTTGTAAATTGACAATAAATCCACTGGATTTTGATCAAAGTCTTGAACCACTATCGAATTTAATTGGTTATCCATTATCTAACGCTTTCTACTTATTGTTAAGCCATCACGTATGGGCAAAATAACGGTTTCAACACGAGAATCTTCCTTCAATAGTTGATTGTATTCAACCAATAGTTTTGTTGACGTATCCTTATCATTAATAGGTTCGGCTACTTTGCCACTCCAAAGAACATTATCTGAAAGGATGATGCCTCCAGGTCTCAATTTGTCTACAATAGCATGAAAATAATTGATGTAATTTGGTTTGTCGGCATCAATAAAAACCAAATCGAAAGTGTGATCAAGTTTTGGAATGATATCTAAGGCATTACCTAAATGCTGATAAATTTGTTCTCCAAATGGTGAGGCGTCAAAATACTTCCTTTGAAAATCCACCAGTTCCTCATTTACGTCAATGGTATGTAATTCACCACCCTTTGTTAAGCCTTCCGCCAAACATAGCGCAGAATATCCTGTATAGGTCCCTATTTCCAATATGTATTTAGGCTGAATTAATTTGGAAAGCATGCTTAAAACCCTTCCTTGGTAGTCGCCACTTAACATTCTTGGTTGTAAAATTTTTTGATGGGTCTCTCTGTTGAGCTTTTGCAGAAGCTCCGGCTCATTTTCAGAGTGCTTTACAACATAGTTGTCAATATGTTCAGGCAGAAAATGCATATTAAGCCAGAATCTTGTTTACTAAATTTTGCTTTTTGACTTCATCATCACCAAATAACCATTGCAATACATTATCCTCCCACATGGCATCCTTTTCAGTTTCGTCGATGATATTTCTCTCAATGGCTAAATCCAAAATTTTCCCTGGATATGAAGATTGGGTAGTGCTTTCCATTTCCCCTAATGGATACGGATCGTCCAAGCCAATTAGCACCTGTTTAGCCGTTTGGTTTTTTATCAATAATTGAAGTGAGCCTGTGTCATGCACTAGGGTGTCAAAGAATATGTTTTTATGCCCCACAGCTTTTCTAGGATGTACTTTACCTTCAAATAAATCATGACGACCATCAAACCCTTGAATACGTCGCCCTAAATTAATCTGGGCCAATTGTCCGCCATGAGCAAAACAAATTCGCATATTTGGATATTTCTCATAGTAACCATTTAAGGTTAGGAAGTGGTAAGCATCTGCGCATTGTGCTAACATCCAGATCAAATGAAATCTCCAAGCAGTGTTTTGAAGTTTGATGAATTTCTCTCCATCATAGGGGTGAATTTCAACGGCCAAATTATATTTGTTGGCTAACTCAAAAATAGGTTCGTTTTCCTCATCAAAAATACAACGCCAAGTTCCAATAGTGTCCATATAATGGGTGGGAAGGCATAATAAGTTCATACCTAACTCTTCCACACAACGCTCAATTTCCCAGCAAGCACCACGAACAAATCCTGGGTGTACTACAAATCCACACGTGAATTTGCTAGGGTTTTCGGCTTGAATTCTACCATTAAAATCATTTTGAAACCTAAGGGCCTGCTTCATCTCTTCTAAACGCAGACCGTTCCCATACAACTGCGACAAGTTGAGTACTACCGCATGATCTATTTTGTAGCGCTCCATCCATTCAAGCTTCTCGTTTAAGAAAAAACTCGAATCGGTTACAGGTCTGCTCCAGTCTTTCTGAAGCATGTATTTTCTGTCTTTGTCAACCCAAAAAATACCCTTATCCTTCATAAATTGAGGAATCTCCTCGGGATAGGGCAATAGGTGAGAATGGCCATTAATTCTTAGTTTGCGTTTCATGTTGGTAGTTGGTAGTAATATTAGTCTTCTAGTTGTACTTTTTTAGGTGGTTGCATCACTTGCCCACAATTGGGACAGGTTCGCTTCTCGGGATCGCCATAGTATTTATCAAAAATTTTGGGCATGTCAGTTTCAATGTTGTCCAATGTAAAATCTTCCTCATACAATTTGGTTGTGCAGTTTTCACAAAACCACAACAAGGCATCTTGCACTCCTTTCTCTCTTGGGTATTCTATAACCAAGCCCACGGTGTTAGCACCACGTTGTGGAGAATGTGGAACTTTTGGAGGCAAAAGAAAGATTTCACCTTCCTTTATGTGAATGTCTTTAGGTTGACCTTCGTCAATAACTTTTAAAACAATATCTCCTTCCACTTGGTAGAAAAACTCAGGAGTTTCATTGTAGTGATAATCTTTACGGCTGTTAGGCCCGCCAACTACCATGACAATAAAGTCGCCATCTTTCCAAACCACTTTATTCCCTACAGGAGGTTTTAACAAGTGACGGTTTTCTTCAATCCATTCTTTGAAATTTATAGGAGAAACTAATTGGCTCATATGTTATTTTTTTAGGCGTGCCCCTTGCGGGTCGGGTTTTTCGCGCTACACGGTAGCTAGCTTCAACCCCTCACGCGGGTTTTGGTTAAATTTACAAACTTTTTGTTCGACCACCATCAACAGGAAGGTTAATTCCGTTGATATAACTGGCGCGAGAACTTGCTAAAAACGTGATAGCATCAGCCAATTCCTCGGGTTGGGCAAAACGTTTGGCTGGCACCGCTTGTTTCATGGCCTCGGCAGCTTCATCTTCACTTTTACCTGTTTTTGCCGATTTATTTTTAATGATTTCCGTCAATCGCTCTGTTCCTGTTGCCCCGGGTAGGACATTATTCACCGTGATTCCAAATTGTCCTAACTCATTGGCTAGAGTCTTGCTCCAGTTTGCAACGGCACCACGAATGGTATTGCTCACCCCTAAACCATCCAAAGGTTGTTTTACTGAGGTGGAAATAATGTTTATGATCCTTCCAAAACCAGTTTCTTTCATAAAAGGAACAACTGCTTGCGCCAAAACGTGATTGCATTTTAAATGTTGGGTAAAGGCATTTTCAAATTCTTCAAGTTTAGCACTAAATACTGGGCCTCCGGCAGGACCTCCTGTATTATTTACCAAAATATGGAAGCCATGGTTTTGAGTTATAAAGGTGTTTACCTTTTCTTGAAGTTCTTCAGGGTTTGAAAAATCAGCAACCAAATAACTGTGCTTGTCTGAGTTTGGTAAACCCCTTAACACTTCTTTTAACTTGGTTTCATTTCGAGCCACTAAAGTGACTGTTGCGCCTTCGTTGGCTAGAGAAATAGCAGTTGCTTTTCCTATACCAGCGGTACTTCCACAAACTAGGGCGTATTTATTATTTAGTTCTAGATTCATTTTCTAAGTTAATTTTTTTTGTCAGGTCGAGCGCAGTCGAGACCTTTCTTAGGGTTTGTATTTGGAATGCGTTGCATTTCGGCATTCAGATAATATTTGAATTAAATCAAAGTCACCATTTGACAATGCTAATTTCTTTTTCCTACTCCATGTTTTAATTTTCTTTTCAAAATAGATTGCTTGTTCAATATCATTGAATTCTTGTTGAAAAACTAATTTTAATGGTCTTCTTTTATAAGTGAAGCATTTTGTGTTTAAACCATTTTGATGTTCTTCAAACCTCCTTCCAAGATTATTTGTAACTCCTGTATAAGTTAAATGATCAGAACAAAGTAATATGTAAACATAATAGGTTTCCATTATTTACCTCTCGACTGCGCTCGAGGGGACATACGATTTTAATATTTTATACAAACATTCTTAGGTTCGGTAAAAAATCGTAAGGCATCAAAGCCGCCTTCACGACCTACACCGCTGGCTTTTACTCCACCAAAGGGTGTACGCAAATCACGTAACATCCATGTGTTAACCCATACAATTCCAGCCTGCAATTGTTGGCTCATTCGCATGGTGCGTTTTAGGTCATTAGTCCAAAGGGTCGTGGAGAGACCATATTTTACCTTATTCGCCATTTGTAAAACTTCATCTTCGGTTTCAAAAGGCATGATAGTTACAACTGGGCCAAAAATTTCTTCTTGATTCACACGGCATTCATCCGTTTTAACCTCAATGACGGTAGGCTCGAGATAATAACCATTTTCAAAACCTTCAACAGTTACCTGGTTGCCCCCGCATAGTATGCTTCCGCCTTCTTCTTTGGCAATATCAATGTAGTTTAAAACCTTTTCCAAATGGGGTTTGGAGACTAAGGCGCCAATATTGGTGTATGTTTTTGCCGGATGACCTACTTTCAGGCCTTTAACTTTTGCAACGAAATCGGCTTTAAATTGGTCGTAAATAGTTTTTTCTACAAAAATTCGGCTTCCGCAAAGGCAAATTTGCCCTTGATTAGCAAATGAGGAACGTACCGTTGTGTTAAGCATATCCTCATAATCACAATCTGCAAAAATGATATTGGGGTTTTTTCCGCCCAATTCCAACGATAGCTTTTTAAACATCGGGGCTGCTACTCTTGCAATATGGGCTCCAGTTGCCGTACCTCCCGTAAAGGAAATGGCTTTAATGTCTGGATGTTCAATAATGGCTTGACCTGTTGAGGTTCCCAAACCATGAACAATGTTTAAAACTCCCTTAGGTAAACCTGCTTCATTACAAATTTCTCCCAGTAAAAAAGCTGTCATAGGCGTAACTTCGCTGGGTTTGGCAACAACACAATTACCAGCTGCTAATGCAGGGGCAATTTTCCATGTAAATAAATAAAGCGGTAAATTCCATGGGGAAATGCAGCCGACAACGCCTATAGGTTGTCTTAGGGTATAATTAATAGCTTGTTGACCTACACTTTCATGACTTTCACTGGCAAATTGCGTAATGGCATTTCCGAAAAATCGAAAATTACTTGCGGCTCTGGGAATGTCTACCGACTTGGCCAAACTTATTGGCTTGCCATTGTCCTTACTTTCAGCTTCTGCAAATCGATCTAGATTAGCCTCCAGTAATTCCGATATTTTAATCAAGATACGGCTCCGTTCTTCCAAAGTCGTTTGCGACCAATTAGGAAAAGCAGATTGGGCTGCTAAATAAGAGTTTTCAACATCTTCTTTAGTTGAATTAGGGATTTGGCCATATACTTCTCCATTGGCTGGACAGTAGTTGTCAATCCAATCGTTAGATGATGGATTATGAAAACTTCCGTTTATATAATTTTGGATTTTTTCCACAAAATATTATAGTTGGTTTGATTCCAAAAGTACAAATAAATTAAGGAAGCTACCCCATGAAAATCCCGTGCATATTTTGTATTTTGGTCTAAGTAATTCGTCTTATGAATGTTGAAAACAGTTTCTCGATTATTCTTTTGACCACTTCTGTATTAATGTTTTTTACAGGTTGGTGGCAAACCAAAAAACCACCTAAATACCAGGAGGACTTTAAAATGCTTTCTAAATCCAAGCGAGCCGGAAGAAGTTCGGAGCATTGGTATTTTTCCTTAAGCTATGGAGGAAACCTTTACTTAAAATTTGCAGGCATTCTTTTTGGCTTAGGTATATTGGGATTTTTGTTAAATTTCCAAATGATGGTTGGTTTTATCCTCGCCATCTCCATTGTTGTTATTGGAGTTGCCGTTATAGGGTTGAAAACGGAAAAGGCTTTAGTTAATAAGTTTGGGAAATAGACTCTAGTTTTTTATTATTCTTGTTTCTTATAAGCCGTTACCTTGATCTCTACAACTAAATCAGGATGAGGTAGCTGATGTACTGCTACCGTAGTTCTTGTTGGGCCTGTTTCTTTCTCAAAGAATTCCCCATAAGCTTTGTTGTAACCAGCAAAATCATTCATATTCACCAAAAAAGTGGTTACATCTACGACATCTTTGATGCTAGCTCCAACGGTTTGTAAGTTTCTGTCGATGTTTTTTAAGACCTCACGGGTTTGAACTTCTATATCCAGTTTTTTGGTGTTCATCTCGTCTATCAATTCGACTCCTGCAATGGTGTTGTCTGGTTTCCTAGAACTAGTACCTGAGACAAAAATGAAATCGCCAACTACTTTTACATGCGGATAGGCTCCTCTGGGTGTTACTTTTTTTTCTTCACTCATCGTTTTATGCGTTTTTAGCAATGCGATCTTCTTCTAAAATATGATCGGTTTCTACTTTAACTTTTTCAAAATTGGTTTTTAAATCATCTTCCATATTTAAAGTGCCATCGGCCAGCATGTTTAAAATGGCTTTGTCCTGGGCACGTCCCCTCAACATGGCTTCTTGATATCCTATATCTTCATTAAAAGTCACTAGGGAATATTTTGAAGCGTACTCTGGAAATTCTTTTTCCAAAGCCATTTCCAATTTTCGTTTTTCCCTAAAGTTAGGGTGATTGACATGACCCTTCATTTCATGGAAATTGTCAATGGCTAAATCAGCTATGGCGTCGGTGTCCTTTTTGCGTCGGGATTCATAAATTTTAAAGATGGTTTCCCAATCCTTATGTTCTTCTTCCAATACTTGATCTAAGACCGTTACATCCTCAAAGGAAGCATTCATCCCCTGCCCATAAAAAGGAACAATGGCATGCGCTGCATCACCCATCAACAAGGTGTTTCCTTTGTAATGCCAAGGAGAACATTTCACTGTTCCCAAAGGCGATGTAGGGTTTTCAAAAAAGTCTTCAGCCAAATTAGGCATCAATTCCAAAGCATCTTTAAAATATTTATCAAAGAACTCCAAAACGCTTTCTTTG
This sequence comes from Mangrovimonas sp. ST2L15, assembly GCF_001280515.1. Classification (GTDB taxonomy): domain Bacteria; phylum Bacteroidota; class Bacteroidia; order Flavobacteriales; family Flavobacteriaceae; genus Mangrovimonas; species Mangrovimonas futianensis. The sequence goes on from NZ_LBIQ01000030.1 coordinate 1,265,050, forward strand.
GTTGTTAGGTTGTTGAAATTGTATTCCCCTTCATCATAACTTAAGAACAATGTGACTGTAAAACTGCCATCCAAATTGGGTAAAGCAATAAGCATAAACGATTCACGTCCCCAAATATGCAAAGCATTTTTAAAGGTTTTAAAATCACCATTCTCGTTGGGTAAAATAGAAAGTTCCTTATAGCCGTGAGAGAGCCAATTTTGAGAAAAGCTAAAAAGGAATTTTTTACTCAAATAGTAACTTTTTCTCATTGCTGATCCAGCACCGTCAGTCGCGAAAATGACATCGGCATCTTCAACAAACTCAGATTGGCTATTATAATCCTTAAAAGTAGCAGTGGTTTTCTCGAAATCGACAGAAAGGCATTTTTTGTTGAAATGGATGGTAACATTATCATGCTTTTCTGCTTCGTCGAGCAATAGAGAATTCAAGCCACCTCTGGAGATGGAATTGATATATTCCTCTTCGCGCCCGCTGTAAGGGGCTAAGATGGTATTCCCTTCCAAATCGTGAAGCATTCTTCCATTCATAGGAATACAAAGTGGCATCACTTTATCCAGAATGCCGACCATGTTCATGGCTTTGATTCCTCGATCTGAAAAGGCTAAATTTATGGATCTTCCGGCACTTATGTCAACTTTGCGCATGTCTGGACGCATTTCCATAACAGTTACGTTATAACCTCGTTGACCAAGTCGCAATGCTAAAAGAGAGCCACAAAGTCCGGCACCAATAATTAGTATGTTTTGTTGTTTATCTTTCATTTTTTTATTTTCAGAGAACATGAATTCGATTTAATGCAATACATTTTTTATTTTCTGAATCTCGTCATAAGTTAATCTCAGACTTCTTAAACTCAATTCTTGAGCATTTTTTATTGGATGATTAAAACTTATGGAATCATTCAAGGGATTAAATTTGATGTTTAGAACACCATCATGTTCAATTTCTGTAACTAATTCATTTTCTATGATTAGAATAATTCTATTTTCGGTAATGATTAAGCAATCTCTTTTTTTGTTCAAAAGGAAACTGAATAGTCCGAACATTTGATAATTCCAAAACCCTACTTCCGACTTTTTGTCAATAAATAAAATATGTTTTTCATTTGAATAGGGTTTCAAAATTATTTCTTTATCCATTTAAAATCGATTTTAGATTTTCCACCATTCTGTAAACATCTTCAAACGAATTGTATAATGGCACTGGGGCACATCTAATTACATCAGGTTCCCGCCAATCGGCAATGACGCCCGATTTGGTAAGTTTATCAAATAGGTTTTTATCAGCATTTTTTACTTGAATGGATAGTTGGCAACCTCTTTCTTTTGGATTCTCAGGAGTAATGATTCTGATAGTGTCTTCACCCAGTTGTTTCAAAAGAAATTCAAAATACCCTGTAAGTTTTTTTGATTTTTCGTTCAAAGCTTCGATGCCTACTTCACCAAAAATATCTAAAGAAGCTTTGATAGCTGCCATAGATAAAATAGGAGGGTTGCTTAATTGCCAACCTTCGGCACCAGGCAACACATCAAATTCATGTCGCATGTTAAAGCGGGTTTGTTTGTTATGACTCCACCATCCTGTAAAGCGATTCAGTGATTTATCATAGGCATGTTTTTCATGCACAAACGCGCCAGCCAAACTTCCTGGGCCAGAATTTAGGTATTTATAGGTACACCAAACTGCAAAATCAGCATCCGATTCATGAAGCTTTAAATTGACATTTCCAGCACCATGGGCACAATCAAAACCAACAATACAACCATGTTTATGTCCCAAATCTGAAATGCGTTTCATATCAAAAAATTGCCCCGTGTAATAGTTTGTATTTCCAATTAATACAAGTGCAATTTCCTCACCATGTTTATCCAAAAGGCCTTCAAGGTCTTCATATCTCAAAAGTTCTTCACCTTCTCTAGGTTTCCATAAGATAAGCCCATCTTTATCGTCATATCCATGATGACGCAATTGGGATTCTACGGCATATTTATCGCTAGGGAAGGCATCACTTTCGATAAGTATTTTATATCGCTTAGTGGTAGGCTTGTAAAACGATACCATCATAAAATGGAGGTTGGCTGTTAAGGTGTTCATGACAACCACCTCAATGGGTTTGGCTCCAACAACCTTGGCCATATTTTCAGTCAGTAATTCATGATAAGGTAACCATGGATTTTTGGCTTCTGTATGCCCTTCTACTCCCAATTGGGCCCAATCATTCAATTCCTGATCAATATATTCTTTGGTGGTTTTTGGTTGAAGCCCTAAAGAGTTACCACATAAATAAACCAGTTCCTTTCCATCTTGATCCGTGGGAATATGGAACTTCTTTCGATAGTCTTTTAGAGGATCATTTTGGTCTTGTTCTTTAGCATAATCAAGACCTAGTTTGTGATTAGTCAATTTGTTTGTGTTTTGATTTCGGTAAAAATAAGAATTCTAATTCAAGCTATGAAGTTTTAGGGGTATCTTAAATTAGGTTTGAAATTTGTATTCATAAAGAAATTACTATAGTTTGGAAACCAGAAATTTGCTTTTATTCTGGTTCTTGGACTAAGGTTTTGAAAGCCAAGAAAGGAAAAAGCGCTTCAACTGATAGTGGAAGCGCTTTTTCGATTTATAGAGACGCGTATTGCGGAATTTTTAAGTTTATTATATTTACGCGTGTATGATGCATTTGGATGATGTAATTCTTTGATTATGGAAGATTTAACAAAATATTTTGAAACTAATAAGAATACCTGGAACAAAAAGGCTGAGGTACATTCTCAAAGTGATATGTATCAATTAAGTGATTTTAAGAAAGGGAAATCTTCATTAAATTCTTATGAACTGGAGGCTTTGGGTGATGTGTCTGGCAAATCATTATTGCATTTGCAATGTCATTTTGGGCAGGATACCTTAAGTTGGAGTAGGTTGGGCGCTAAGTGTATGGGAGTTGATATTAGTGATAAGGCGTTAGAAATCGCAAAGCAACTCAATGATGATTTAAAACTGGATGCAGAGTTTCTCTGTTGCAATGTATTGGATACCTCAAAGTATGTGGCCTCTTTGTTTGATATTATCTTTACGAGTTACGGGGTGATAGGTTGGTTGCCGGATTTAAAACCGTGGGCGATAATGATTGCGGAGCGGTTAAAACCTAGAGGGGTTTTTTATATGGCAGAATTTCATCCTATAGTTTGGATGTTTGACTACTTGGAAAAACCTGCTGTGATAAAGTATGGATACATGCAAAAGGAAGCCATCTATGAGGAGTATGAAGGTACCTACGCTGATACAGATTCTGAAATGATTAGCAAAGAATATGGTTGGAATCATGGCTTTGGTGAAATCATTAGCTCCCTTACAGAGGCTGGTTTGCAGATTGAATATTTAAAAGAGCATTATGAAAGTCCCTATGATGTATTGCCAGATTTGACAGAAACTTCTTCAGGGATGTATGTGGCTAATCATCAATTATATCCATTGATTTTTGAAATAAAGGCATCAAAACCTTTGAAATAGAAATTACTTTTTTAAATGAATTTGTAGTCCTATTTCCTTATTTACGAGTAGTTTAAGCATTAAAATAGCATTCTGACGTCTTTTTTCGATGGTGTATTAAGGTTTGATTATCTTTAATTAGCTGTTAATCAAATTATAATATTTTTCTCTCCAGTTAATTAATAGTGGTTCAAGCCGCAAACCTCCATGGTTTAATAAACTTCTATTAAACCTCTCAAAATTATCATGTCTTTTCATTGTTATGCATCCTAACTAGACTTCCAAGGATTTTCTTGCTTAAAAGTGGTGTTTTATTCCCCGGTCTAATTGACTTGGCCTCATGCTATTAATCAATTAAATCTTAAAACCCATGAAATCACAAATTTTACTTTTAAAGCGCCAAAACTTCCAACATGTTCACTCTGAAAAAAACCTTAATGCTTTAATTAAAAAGACAATCAGATCTTCTAAATTATTTTTTCAATTACTATTTTTTCTTTTTGTATCGATAATGTTTTCACAAGAAGACATCGTTTTTCCTCCTGAAGGAATTTCTTGTACTTCAAAGGATTTAGAACTTGTTGGGGCATCTTTACCTCCTCCAGGTAATGACCCCTGTGCTTGTGATGGAACCAGAACATTAACCCTGAAAATCTATAATAAAACCGGTTCTACCCGAACCTCATTTGCCTTTTGGGGTTACCTCCATAGGTATGATTCTAGCGGTAATGAGCTCCCTGGATCGCCTACACCTATCTTTGCTTGTGGAGGTCCAGTCCTACCCAATCAAGAAACAGAGATAACTACCGCAACAGCCATTACTGTGAGCTGTAATGAATCCTTGGAAATTACTGATTTGACATTAGCATGGACTTCAGCCAGTCCCAACCAAACTTGTGAAGTATTATTTAATAATCCAGATGAGATCAACCCAAAATGTGGAACCTTACCCCAAATTGCGGTAGAAACTGGTGTCAATGGTGTTCTTTCAGTAACTGATGCTACGTGTACAAGTGGAGGATCCATTCAAGTGTCTCCATTCGGTGGTGTCCCGCCGTATTCTGTGCAAATTGATGGGCAAACAGGAATTACAGTCAATTCTGGTGGTTCAACAACTTTTTCCGCTTTGACAGCAGGTTCGCATACCGTAACGATTACAGATTCAAATGCTCCCAGTGGCTGTACTAATTCTTTTAACCGTACTATTAATGCAGCTGTCGTTCCGACTACTCTCGTTCTTACAGGTAGCTCTATATGTAGTTCTAATGCTAATACGGGTGGGATTACCTCTTCGGGGTCAGAGACTGGTGTCAGTTATCAACTTTATGATAGCTCTAATGCCACAGTTCAAAGTGCACAAAATGGAACGGGGTCTGGATTGAGCTGGAGCAACCTTCCCGCTGGTAATGGGTATTATGTAATAGGTACTGGATCATCAACTATTCCTTGTACTTCACAAAGTAACACAGTCAATGTTTCAACAGTTACCAATCCTACTGCCTTGGTTTTGACAGGTAGTTCTATATGTAGTTCGGCACCAAATACAGGGGCAATTACCTCTTCAGGGTCAGAAACAGGAGTTAGTTATCAACTTTATGATAGTTCTAATGCGACCGTTCAAAGTCCCCAAAATGGAACAGGATCTGGATTGACGTGGAGTAATCTTCCATCTGGTAATAATTATTACGTAGTAGGTACAGGAGCATCACCAACTTCCTGTACTTCCCAAAGTAATGCAGTCAATGTCTCAACTGTGACCAATCCAACAGCCTTGGTTTTGACAGGTAGTTCCATATGTAATTCAGCACCAAATACAGGAGTAATTACATCTTCTGGATCAGCAACAGGTGTGAGTTATCAGCTTTATGATAATTCTAATGCCGCTGTTCAAAGCCCACAAAATGGAACCGGATCAGGATTGACATGGAGTAATCTTCCATCAGGCAACGGTTATTATGTGGTAGGTACAGGAGCATCACCAACCTCGTGTACTTCCCAAAGTAATACAGCCAATGTGTCAACAGTAGCCAATCCGATTGCCTTGGTTTTAACAGGTAGTTCTATTTGTAGCTCTAATCCGAATACAGGAGGGATTACCTCTTCAGGGTCAGAAACAGGTGTTAGTTATCAACTTTATGATAGCTCTAATGCAACTGTTCAAAGTCCTCAAAATGGAACTGGATCTGGGTTGAGTTGGAGTAATCTTCCGTCTGGAAATGGATATTATGTAATTGGCACAGGGACAATCCCAACAAGTTGTACTGCACAAAGTAATGGTGTCAATGTTAGTTCGGTGAATAATCCTGGAACGCCGGTGGTAGGTATAAAAACTAATGCGAGCTGTTCGTCGTCATCCATTACCTTGGAAGTTACCTTTCCATTAGGAAATTATGAGTACAATAATAATGACGGTCCTTGGCAAGAAAGTACCGAATTTGTAATTGCAGCTGGAGCTGGGTATAGTATCAAGGCTCGTATAAAAGGAGGTCTCTTATGTGAATCTAATGCTGACACTTGCCAAGGAGAACAGCAAGTGGAGAAGTTAGCTTCTAACGAAATGGAGGTTCCTCAATTGGAAAGTTTGGAGTTGGCTATAAGGGAGCCTTCAATAAAGGCTTACCCAAACCCCTTCAACAATGAGGTTAATTTTAAAGTAGATGTTCCAGATAAAAGTGAAGGAGAATTGGTATTAATGAATTTGTTAGGCCAACGCGTAATGACTGTATTTTCAGGTGAAATAAAAGAGGGTAGTAATCATTATCAGGTCAATTTACCTTCATTAAATTCAAATACATTGATTTACATTTTATCCATTAATGGAGAGCGCTTTACAGGGAAGCTCGTCCAAAACAAAATGTAGTGATATTTTTGATTAGTAGTTTTTTGAATTAGTCTTTAGGGTGCCAGAAAATATCTGGCACCTTTTTTAATGTTCCTTTTTCAATAAAAGGGGGCACGATTGTCTTAATTGCTGCAGTCTTTTGTTTGAGACATTTCTGATGTAGGGGTTTGTGGGGTTTAGTCTTTCAAAATCTTGATGATAATCTTCGGCTACATAAAACTTTTGAAAGGGTACAATTTCAGCAGCTATATTGGAATTTAATTTTTTGCCCCATTCTGCTTTTTTCTTTTCTGCGATTTGTTTTTGCTCGTCATTTTGATAAAATATAATGGATCTGTATTGCGACCCTTTATCAGGACCTTGACCATTGACTTGGGTCGGATCTTGCGAACTAAAATACACCTCGACTAACTCTTCAAAGCTGATAACTTCTGGGTCATAAATGACTTCGATGGCCTCAGCATGTCCTGTTGCCCCGGTGCTTGTGGATTTGTAGCTGGGATTGTCTGTGAATCCGCCAGAATAACCTGAAATGGCTTCATCAACACCTTTAATGCTTTCATAAATAGCCTCGGCGCACCAAAAACATCCACTAGCGAAATAGGCTTTAGCTTTGCCATTTTGAATTGGAACCTCCATAGGTGTGACTTCTAGTAATGCTTGTTTTTTTGAGTTGGATTGAGCTTTGTTTTCACAATTAAATAGGAAAATTGTCATAAAAAGGGCTACAATATGTTTCATGAGATTGATTTTATTAATTGTAGTAGTCGTAAGAAAATGCATATCCTTAATTCTAAATAGTGAAAGTTTTATTAAATAAAAAAGCCTTTACAAATGTAAAGGCCTTCGAAAGTATGTTGTAAATTATATTAAGCTAAGCTCGCAAATAATTTTTCCATTTTCTCTTTTTGCTCATCAGCTAAAGCTGGGTCAACCAAAATTCTACCACTGTGCTCATCTGTAATGATTTTTTTACGTGAAGCAATTTCCATTTGGATTTGTGGTGGAATGGTAAAGAAAGATCCTCCTGAAGCACCTCTTTCAACAGGTACAACGGCTAAACCATTTTTTACATTTTCTCTGATTCTAGTATAAGCTTTAACCAATCTTTCTTCAATGTTTGATTTGTAGTCGTCAGACTTTTCAATCAAGGCCTTTTCTTCTTTCTCAGTTTCAGCTAAAATAGCATCCAATTCACCTTTTTTGTGCTTAAGGTGTTTTTGACGCTCTTTAAGACGGTCTTTAGTTTCAGAAATAACTTCTTTCTTTTGCTCAATTTGAGCTTTGAATTCCTTGATGTGCTTTTCAGCTAATTGAATTTCCAGTTCTTGGAACTCAACTTCTTTGGTTAAGGAATTATATTCTCTGTTATTTCTAACATTTTTTTGTTGCTCACTGTATTTTTTAATCAAAGCTTTTGATTCTTCAATTAAATTTTTCTTGTCAGTAATTTGGTGATCAATCGATTCTAAACTAGACTCAAGTCTTTCTAATCTAGTATTCAAACCAGCAACTTCATCTTCCAAGTCACGAACTTCTAAAGGAAGCTCTCCACGAACATTTCTAATTTCATCAATACGTGAGTCGATGAGTTGTAAATCGTATAAGGCTCTTAAGCGCTCTTCTACAGTTGTTTCTTTCTTTTTTGCCATATATTAAAAATACTTTACTGGATTGGTTTGGGTCGTTGATAAAACGACTGCAAAATTAGTAATTTTTTTTGTAAGATAAGAGGCTAAAAGATTTTTTGTGTATTGTTCACTTTCAAAGTGGCCGATATCGCATAAAATAATTTGATTTTCAGCGGAAAAGAAGTCGTGATATTTCAAATCTGCAGTTAAAAAAACATCTGCTTTTGCAGCCTTAGCAGCTCCTATAGCAAATGCTCCAGATCCTCCTAAAACAGCTACTTTCTTAATTGGTTTGTTGAGAAGGGTTGTATGTCGGATGCATGAAGTTTTCATTTGCTTTTTTAAAAAGGCTAAAAAGGATTCCTCATTCATTGCAGTCTCCAGTTCTCCTGCCATTCCCATACCTATATGTTGGTTCTTGTTTTCTAGTGTGACAATCTCATAGGCTACTTCTTCATAGGAATGGGTTTCAAACAATGTCTTTAAAATGATTCCTTCAAGATGTTTTGCATATGTAACTGAAATTTGTGTTTCTTCCTCATAATGAATGGAACCCCGACTTCCTTTGGTTGGGTTGGATTGATCGTTCCCCTGGAAAGTACCAGTTCCTTCAACATTAAAACTACAGCAGTCATAATTACCAATGGCTCCTGCACCCACAGCGAATAAAGCCTGACGAAGCGTTTCTGCCTCATTTTTGGGAACAAAGGTTGTTAACTTTTTAATTGTGCCAGATTGAGGAATTAAAATTTGGTTGTTTTTTAAACCAAGTTGGTCGCAAATCATAGCGTTCACTCCTTGGAAAGAGTTGTCCAGAGCCGTATGAATCGCATATATGGCAATATCGTGTTTAATGGCTTTTAAAACAGTTCGTTCCACATAGGATTTTCCTGTAATTTTTTTTAAACCTTTAAAAATAATAGGGTGGAAGCTAACAATTAAATTACATTGTTTTTCAATAGCTTCGTCAACCACTTGTTCTAAAGTGTCTAAGGTAACTAAGATCCCTTTCAAAGGGGTGCTTGCCTCACCTACTAGTAAGCCTGTGTTATCAAAATCCTCTGCATAATGGAGAGGGGCAAATATCTCTAGGTGATTTATTACATCTTGTATGGTCATCATGTTTTGAGCCTATTTTCATCAAACCTACAAAATTTTTTCAAGTGCTTGAGGATGGATTTTTTATGAATTGGTTCATTTCAGGTGAATAAAAAATAATACTTTAGTTTCATGAAATTTTTCAGGAAGTTGCTTTATCCATTGAACCCCATTTATTATGTGGTTACTTATTGGCGTAACAAAGCCTTTGATTATGGGTGGTTGAAAAGTAAATCATATAATTTTCCAGTTATTGGAGTTGGGAATTTGAGCGTGGGAGGTACTGGAAAGAGTCCGATGATTGAGTATTTAATCAGGTTACTATCTAAAGAATTTCAAACGGCTACTTTAAGTCGTGGATATAAAAGAAAAACCACCGGGTTCAAATTAGCTGATGCATCAGACTCGGCAGTATCTATTGGTGATGAGCCGTTTCAGTTTTTTTCAAAATTCAAGGATCAAATACAGGTTGCTGTAGATGAAAACAGGCAAAGGGGAATAGAGCATTTAAAATCCCAGAACCCCAGTTTGGAGGTCGTTTTATTGGATGATTCTTTTCAGCATAGAAAGGTGCAGGCTGGTTTTTATATATTGCTTACGGCTTATGATAATATATATACAGATGATTGCATGCTCCCAGCGGGGGATTTAAGGGAGCCTAAAACAGGAGCTAAAAGGGCAGATGTTATTGTGGTCACAAAGTGCCCAAGCAGTTTGAATGAGCTTGAAAAGACACAAATTGCTAAAAGGCTGAAGCCTTTGCCTCATCAGCAGGTATTTTTTAGTCACATCAAATATAGTGATGCTGTTGTTTCAGAAAATCGTTCTCTTCAGCTTAAAGAATTAGAAGATTTTACCTTGGTGACTGGAATAGCCAATCCAAAACCATTGTTGGAATTTTTAAATCTAGAAAACCTGAAGTTTAAACATTCAAATTTTCCAGATCACCACCATTTTTCAGATCAGGAATTAGAAATGATTGCAAAAAGTAAAACTGTTGTTACTACCGAAAAGGATTATATGAGATTGAAAGACTATTCTCAATTAAAGGATAAATTGTTCCACTTGCCCATTGAAATAGTCTTGGACAAACCCAAAGAGTTTAATCAAAAAGTACTGGATTTTGTCAATTCCTTTTAGGATGGTGAGCCTTCACTAATTAGAGCGTGGAATAGTTTTTTCTCAAAGTCTTCCTGCTTGAATGGTTTGGAGATAATATCATTAAATCCTGCTTCGTCAAATTCATGCATTTTATCCTCAAGGGTTACGGCTGTTAAGGCAAATATTGTAATGTCCTTGTTAAACTCTCTAATGAGCTTAGTAGCTTCTAAACCGCTAATTCCTGGCATATGAATGTCCATCAAGATAACATGATAACGGTTGGTTTTAACTTTTTCAACAGCTGCTTCACCATTGTCTACAACTTCACATTGTAACTTCATCTTTGTCAAGATTTTTTTGGTGATCATCTGATTGATTTTGTTGTCTTCAACTACTAAAATCTTGATGTCTTTTAAATCAACATCTCGAACATCTTTGAAATAACTCTTAGTTTCCTCAATGATTTCTTTTTCAGAATATTTCATGGGAATTTCAAAGGTGAAAGTAGATCCTTTTCCTAGTTCACTGTCAAGGTATATTTTACCGTTTAATATCTTAATTAACCCTTTTACTATGGAAAGTCCTAATCCCGTACCTCCATATTTTCTGTTAATTTGAATCGAACCTTGGGCAAAACTTTCAAACAACTGGTCTTGCTTTTCCTTGCTGATACCAATTCCGTTATCCTGAATTTCAAATTTCAGATTATAGATGTCTCCCTTTTGTTCTGTTTTACTTACTTTAATCCAGATGTCACCATCTTTTGTAAACTTAATGGAGTTTCCTATCAGATTAATGAGAATTTGGGAAATTTTAATTTGGTCAGCAACATAATTTTCTGGTAAGCCATTTTCAAACTTAAAATGAAGTTTGGTATTGTTATCTAGAGCAGAGTTGTTCAAAGCCGCGATAACATTGGTTATTTTTTTCTTTAGATTGAAGGGTTCAGGTTCTAATTCTACTTTATTCGCCTCAATTTTGTTGATTTGAAGGATGTCATTGATGAAGGTTAGTAAGTAATCACCAGAAAATTTCAATGATTTTAAATGCTGAATCTGTTCTGGTTTAGGCTCTTCTTCCAATAGCATATTGGTTAAACCGGTTACAGCATATAGAGGTGTACGTAATTCGTGGGTTACTGTGGAAAGGAAGTTGGCTTTCGTTTTAGATGCTAATTCGGCCTTTTCCTTGGCTATAATCAATTCACTATTTTTCTTGTGCAACATGTTGTTGGTTTTTAACCTAATGTTGTTGTTTTTGTACAACGACAAGGTTAAAAGTGAAAGGATTGTAATTAAAGCGATACTTAAAATGGTGGTAAGCTTATTTAGATTATTGGCATCTCGCTCTTCTTCAAGATCTGCAAGTTTTTCTTTTTGGTATTGGGTTTGGTTTTCTATTAATAACTGCATCTTCTTTTCTTCAGAAAGGCTGTTTCGTTTTGCCTTTAAAATGGAGTCTGATAAAGCAATGTGTTTTAATAACAAATCATTGGCCTCTTTGAAATTTCCAACATTATGATTTAATTCGCTTAAAAGCAGGTATCCATGGTTCAATACATCATCAAATTGATGTTCCAGGGCAATTCTTAATCCCTCATTTGCTTCTTGCAAACCGGCTGTCTCATCTTTTAAATGAAAAATCGCATACCCTAAATGTATTTTGCCGCTACTTAATATTTTATAATTTTCATAGCGTTTAGCCATTGAAGTACTTTGGCTTAATAACATCTTAGCTCTTCTATAATCCTTCAGTTTAATGTAGGTTCTTCCTTCATTTAGATTTACTTCAGCTACATATTCATTTAGTCCTTCCTGTTGAAATAAAGTTTTTGAGGATGTATAATAATCTAATGCATCTTGATATTGTTCCATGCTGAAATAGACATTTCCCATGGTCTTGTAAGTTTCGGCAAGATTGGCATCATCTTTTGCGAAACGTTGCTTTTCATTGGCTTTAATAAGGTATTTAATAGCCTCTTCCGGTTCGTCTATTAGATATTGCAGTTTTCCAAGTTTGGAATAGATGATACCTTGGCTCTTTGTGTTATCAATTTTATTAGCAAGCACCAAAGCCTCGTCCAGTGTTTTTTGTGCTTCAAAATACCTGCCGTTTTCAATATCAGATTGTGCTTGATTGACATGATAATTTATCGCATTCTGAATGGTCTCAGGATCATCTTTAACTGAATCCTGAGAAAGCGCTTTAAAGCTTAATAGCAGAAGGAAAGCATATATGTAAATACTGATTCGGGACATCACATTTCGTTGCCAATGTGACAAATATAAATATTTATTCGATAAAAGTTACTTTTTTATCGATAAATTGCAAATTAAATCTAAAACTCGTGAAGAATAGCCCGTTTCATTATCATACCAACCTATAATCTTAACCATATTTCCAATGACTGAGGTCATCTGTGCATCAAAGATACAAGAGTGCTGGTTGCCGACAATATCTATAGATACAATAGGGTCTTCAGTATACTCCAAAATACCTTTTAAACGGTTTTCGGCAGCAGTCTTAAAAGCATTGTTAATTTCTGAAATGGAAGTTTCTCTCTTCACATTAAATGTAATGTCAGTTAAGGAGCCATTTGCTACTGGAACTCGAATACCACATCCTCCTATGACATCGTTTAAATCTGGGAAAATTTTCGTCAAAGCCTTGGCTGCACCAGTAGTAGTTGGCACAATTGACTGTCCAGCGGCTCTGGCTCGCCTTAGGTCTTTATGGGGTTGGTCATGTAAACTTTGGTCTGTTGTATAGGAATGAACCGTTGTAATATAAGCCTGATCTATTCCGCACAAATCTTTGATGATAGAAATCATTGGGGCAGCATTGTTGGTAGTGCAGGAGGCATTTGAGATAATGGGTTCCTGACCATCTAATATTTGATCATTGACTCCCAAAACAATCGTCTTAATGTCATCTTCTAAAGGAGGGACACTTAGAATAACTTGTTTGGCTCCATTTTGAATATGGTATTGTAGGCTTTCTCTATCCTTAAATTTACCGGTAGATTCAATTACGAAATCCAATTTGAAAGCTGACCAATCAATATCTTTAGGGTGGGTATGGTTTAAAATGGAGACTTTTTGATCATCCACGTTTATGAATCCTTCGGAATAGGAAACATGCTGTTTCAAGACACCATGAATACTATCGTATTTTAAAAGATGGCTTAGAGTTTGAACATCTGCCAAATCATTGATGGCTACAACTTCAATATCTGGTCTTTCTAAAGCCAGTCGAAATACACGTCTTCCAATACGACCAAATCCGTTAATACCAATACGGATCATTATTCGATATGCTTTTGTGCTTTATAAGAAGAGCGTACAAGAGCACTACTTTCAACATGTCTAAAGCCAAGATCTAAGCCTATTTCTTCATAAGCCTTAAACTCATCGGGTGTCACAAAGCGTTGAACAGGTAAATGCTTCTTGCTAGGTTGTAAATATTGACCAATGGTCACAACATCTACTTGACTGTCTCTTAAATCATGAAGCGTTTCAATGACTTCTTCCTTTGTTTCTCCAAGTCCAAGCATGATACCAGATTTAGTCCTACGCTGTCCTTGTTCTTTTAAATATTTTAATACTCCCAGGCTTCTGTCATATTTCGCTTGAATTCGAACTTCTCTGGTCAGTCTTCTTACGGTTTCCATATTGTGTGAAACGACTTCAGGGGCTACTTCCACGATACGATCAATATGTCTTTCCATACCTTGAAAATCTGGGATTAGCGTTTCAAGAGTTATTTCGGGGTTCATTCTTCTTACAGCCTTAACAGTCTCAGCCCATAAGATGCTCCCCATATCCTTCAAATCATCTCGATCTACACTGGTTAAAACGGCGTGTTTGATGTTCATGATTTTAATAGATCTTGCAACTTTCTCAGGTTCATCCCAATCCACTGTTTCCGGTCTACCTGTTTTTACACCACAAAAACCACATGATCTCGTACAAATATTACCTAAAATCATGAAAGTGGCAGTTCCTTCTCCCCAACATTCTCCCATATTCGGACAGCTACCCGACGTACAAATAGTATTCAGGCTATATTTATCGACCAAACCTCTTAATTCCGTGTATTTCTTTCCGGTAGGAAGTTTTACTCGTAACCATTTTGGTTTTGGTTGTCGTTCTGTTGGTTTTAAATTTGAAGTTGTTGCGGTATCCATAACATTAAAATCTAAGGCTGCAAAGATACAAAGTATTCATCACATAGGATACTAAACAGTTGTTAAGTACCAAATGCTAAAACTTATTAAAAGTAAGATGCTAATGATGCTGTAGAAGCGCATTCCTTTTTTAGGTCTTAATTCTTTGGGTGTATGTTTGCTTGTAATTAAGATGAAATTAACAACAGCATAAAACGGGGCTGTTAAAAAGGAGAGAATTGTGGCTATTTTTACTAACATAGCCATTTCGGATAGGAAAAAAACAAAAATAATTAAGGTACCTATTGCCAATCCTACCATCCAATAAAAATAGCCTTTATTATAATTTTTGTTAAAAAGGAGTTCTACCGATTTGGACATGGCTCTAGGAGAAGCGTCCAAAGTAGTTAAGGTTGTGCTAAACATGGTGGTAAAAGCAGCTAAAGCAATTATTAAATAGGTCCAATTGCCAAGAGTTTGGGTATAAAGAGTAATGAGTTGGTTGGCAAACGAGGAAGCTTGTGGACTGAATGTTTCGCCGCTATGGTTCATGACAAGGGCTCCCAAAGCTAAAAAGCAACAGCCTACTAATATGGTACTCATAAAGCCAATATTGAAATCGAATAAAGTTGACTTTTGGGATAATTCGGGATTCAATTTTTTCTTTTCTAGAGTCCATAAAGATTGCCAAATGGATACATCCAATGGAGCTGGCATCCAACCCATAAAAGCAATTAAAAAAGAAATGGCTAAAGTGTCTGATGGAATTATTTGTTCAAATGATAAAGGTTGATCCGTGTTTGGGATGGCTATAATCACGGCAATAATTGTGCTTAAAGTGAGGGTGATGACGATCACTTTCATTAAATGGTCCAAAAAGGAGTACTTGCCATTTAATAGAATAAAAAAGCAAATGCCTAAAACAATAAATGCCCACCATTCAATAGGTAAATTAAACCCGAAGAGGTTGGATGCCAATCCAGCGGTAACGATTGTAACTGCTGTTTGGATGGTAAACATTGTTGCCAGATTCAGTAGGAAATAAATCCATAGAATGGGTTTTCCTAGCTTATGATAGCCATCCAGTAGACTCTCCCCAGTGGCTGAGGTGTATTTTGGTCCAAATTGAAAAAATGGATATTTTATGATATTGATGAAGAAAAGTGCCCAAAGCAATCCAAATCCAAAATCGGCTCCTGCTCTAGTAGATTGTACTAAGTGCGATACCCCAATGGCGGCTCCAGCAAACATTAAGCCAGGGCCTAGTTTTTTTAACCGCGATTTCATTTTGTTTTAATGATTTCGGCAAGCAGTTTTTTGGCTCTTAAAAGTTTTACCTTGACATTGTTCATGGGCTCTTTTAGCTCATCTGATATTTCTTGATAGCTTAGCTCTTGGAAATATCTAAGGTTGATGATTTCTTGATAATGGGGCTTGAGCTTTTTGATGTCTTTAAGCAATTTAGCCAAGTTTTGTTCTATGATCAACTGGTCTTCGGCAGAAGGCGATTCATCTAGAATTTGATTCAGGGAATCTTCATCCTGATTAGAAATAGTTTGGGAAATTTTATTTTTTTCTTTCCGCACCATATCAATATGAATGTTCTTTGAGATGGTAATGATCCAAGTTTGAAACGAATAGGATTCGTCAAAAGTAGCTATTTTATCAAATGCTTTTGAAAATGCTTGTATGGTAATGTCTTCGGCTTCATTTTCATTACCGGTGCGTTTTATTTGGTAACCATAAACATAATCCCAAAAGGAATCCAATAAAAATTTAAATGCTTTTTGATCATTTTCCTTGGCTTTTTTTATGGCTTCTTTTATTTCCAATGCTTGGGCGGGGATATGAGGTTAGTTATAAAGATAATTAATTGGAAAAAGATGAGAAAACATTCCAGAACGGGAATTATTGGAACAAGGTCTTTTTCCATTAATTTTTTTGAAGCTTTTCCCAATGCAACCCATTGAATAAGAAATCGAAACGAAATTAATCCGACAACCCAAGGCCATTGAAATAAAAATATCAAAAGGATAATGGAAAGCATCCAAAACAGTAATTGGGTACTGTAAAATAGGCCCAAAAGAAACTTATGCTTCGATTTATAAAGTTTCGCAGTTGAAATATGTCTTCTCTTTTGATGAATCCATGCCTTGAAAGAGGTTTTAGGTTGTGAGACCGTGAAGCTTTCTTCAGAAGTACAAATAGTGGTGTTTTTCCCGTTGGCCACCTCATTTATAAAAAGATCATCATCTCCGGATCTTACTTTGATATGGTTGATAAAGCCATTGGCCTTAAAAAATACAGTTTTGGTATAAGCTAGATTGCGACCAACACCCATGTAAGGATTACCCCAAGAAGCATAAGAAAAGTATTGAACAGCCGTTAAAAGCGTTTCGAACCGAATTAATTTATTTAAAAAAGAATTTTTAATCTTGGCATAGCTACCATAACCCAAAACAATGGATTTTGACTCTGAAAATTGTTTACTCATTTTAGAAATCCAATGCTTGGAAACCGGTTTGCAATCGGCGTCGGTAAATAAAAGGTGTTCGTATTCTGCTGCCTTGATACCTAGGGTTAGAGCATATTTTTTATTGGCCCAAAAGGTTTCGTTGTTCCTCACATTAACAATTTTGATATTTGAAAATTGTTCTTGAAATGATTCCATGATTTCTAGTGTATCGTCACGTGAGGCGTCATTGATCAAAATAACTTGAAACTTAGGGTACTCTTGATTTAAAATAGAGGGGAGAAATGATTTTAAGTTCTCAGCTTCATTTTTCGCACAAACAATAACTGAAACAGGTAAGTTAGGAGAGGCACCTATTTGCCTCCTTTTATCTTTACCAGATGGGAGTAACTTTAAAAAAAATAGATAATAGATTACTTGAATACCTACTACTCCAGAAAAAAAGTAGAAAACCCAATCAAGCCAGGTCATCAAATATTAAGAATGTTGAGGTTCGTTACAGTTTTGAAATTGGTCTGGAGTTTTTCCACAAAATCCGCATGCCTCACCATCTTTATTCAACATCGGATTTTGACTTGCACAAGTTCCTGCAAATTTTCCATCTTTTTTGGCCCAGATTTTAATTGCAATACCAGCAAATCCCAAACCTAATAATATTAAAGTAACTAAAAGAAGCTTCATAATTTTTCTTTTTGCAAAGTTAGGAATTTTAAGTTCAAAACATAAAAAGCGGGTTCCAATATTTTGAAACCCGCTTTCTTTTCTCAGTAGTGTTATTTTTAGTTATTGGTTGCTCTTATTTTTTAATAAAATTTCAGCAACACTATTTTCTTTTGTAGCCGTTTCATGCTCATTCCCTTTAGATTCAATAGTAATACTGTATCCAAGAGCATTTTCGGTATAAGGGATTTCTTTCAGCTGCCTATCGGTTTCAGTTAAGATTCCCAGGTCTACCATTTTATCTTGCAATTGAGCCCAAATTTTATACTCTTGGTCTTCAGGTAATTTAGGTAATGAAACCACATCAATCATAGAAGTTCTTTCTTTGGGATTAATATAAGCCACAGTCTTTAAGTTCTTGGCGCGTTGGTTCCCATTAATGATGTATTTTTCAGTTTCCGGATTGTTCAATTGCTTGAACTGCTTCATAATCTTGTCAATGTCTCCCCTAAGATCAAAAATTTCATCAACAATTACTTGGCTTTCATGCTTTTGAAGGCTTAAGTTATTTTTTAAGTCTAGATTTTGGGTGTATAGAAAATAAGAGGTTCCTGCAAAAATAAGTGTAGCAATACTAGCTGCTATACTTAGGTGGTACCACTTTTTTGTCTTTTTTCTAGAATTTAAATTAATAACCGGAGTTTCCTTTTCAAAAGTGTCTTCTTCATTAAGTTCATCAAGGATGTTGTCCAAGATCGCTTGAGGCGCTTCAACAGCATTGCTTTTGGCTACGATTTCCAAATTGTGTTGCAAGGTGTTGTATGCATTCTCAACTTCAGGGTACTTGGCGATGTAATTTTCCACCATCAAGCTTTCCTGCAATGTTGTTTCGTCCATCAGATATTTTTCCAACAGACCAGAATGTAAGAAAGTATTTATTTTATCATTCATGACTTTTTTATTTTGGATCGTAAATCTTTTTTAGTTCACGAAGTCCAATTTTTAATCTTGACTTAATTGTTCCAAGAGGAATATCCAATTCCTCACTTGCTTCCTGCTGCGTCATGCCTTCAAAAAATAAGGCATTCAATACAATCTGATATTTCTCATCCAAAGTTTTTAAATGCTCTTTGATATCTAGAACATCCTGATTGATACTTTCGGAAGTCAATTTATATACGTTTGAAATGTCGATTTGGATTTCCTTACTATCCTTATTTGTTTGTGACCTAACTTTGTCAATAGCAGTATTATACGCTATGCGATACAGCCATGTAAAGAGTTTGGCTTTGGAAGGGTCATAAGTCTTGGCTTTTTTCCAAACTTTAATGAATGTTTCCTGCAATGCATCTTGGGCAAGGTCATCATCTGATAGAACTTTTTTTATAACACCAAAAAGCGCATCTGCATAGTTTTCATAAAGCAAGGATATGGCTTGTTTGTTGCCTCGTTCCAACAAGTCAACTATTCTTTGTTCAATGGGTGAAATCAAGCTATTATTTGTTAAAGTGTTTTATAAGTTCAATCAAAGCAGATTTCCAAAAATATAGAAATCTGGGCAAATTAAATAATATTTACCTCTGCTTCAATTGAAATATCAAAAATTCGACGTACGGTCGTTTGGATTAATTTTGACAGTTGATAAATTTCTTGCCCTGAAGCGCCACCATAATTAACGAGTACTAACGCTTGTTTGGTATGCACACCGTAGTTTTTGAACGTTTTTCCCTTAAATCCAGCTGTCTCGATAAGCCAACCGGCAGGGACTTTTACTTCAGAATCTGAAAGAACATAACCAGGAATATCTGGAAAATTTTCCTTGAGCTTTTCAAATGCCTTGGAAGAAATGACAGGATTTTTAAAAAAACTGCCACTATTTCCAATCTCTTTTGGATTAGGAAGTTTACTTTCTCTAATATTTATGACTGCGCGAGAAACATCCTGTATGGTAGGGTTTTGTATCTCAAGACTGTCAAGTTCTTGAGTGATGGCACCATATTCTGTGTGTAAAACGTGATTTCTTTTGGTTAACTTAAAAGTGACACTAGTGATGATGAAATTTCCTTTTTCTTGAGTTTTGAAAATAGAATTTCTATATCCAAACTGACATTCAGCATTTGAGAAACTCCTAATTTCCTTGGTTTTGATGTTTAAGGCTTCGCAACTATCCATAACATCCTTAAGTTCCATTCCATAGGCGCCAATATTTTGAATGGGAGCGGTGCCAACATTTCCAGGGATAAGGGATAGGTTTTCGAGACCTCCAAAGTTGTTTTCTAGGCAATACAAAACAAATTCATGCCAAACTTCTCCAGCATTTGCCTTAACCCAAACATGTTCTGAATTGTCCTTTAAAATTTCTATTCCCTTAAGATTAACGTGAATAACCAATGCATCCACATTTTTGGTCAAGAGCATGTTGCTGCCACCTCCCAAAATAAATTTATCAGGGTATTCCTTTAAATCAAGAACTTCCTTTAATTGGCCAACATGGGACACAGAAACAAAAGAACTAGCTTTAACGTCTATTCCAAAGGTGTTATAAGGTTTTAGTGATATGTTTTTTTGAACAGGCACTAATTGGGATAAACTTTAAGAGCTTCTTTAAGAATGTTAACGGCTTTTCTTAAACTGTTTTCATTTAAAACATACGCAATCCTGATTTGGTTCAAACCAACCCCTGGGGTTGAATAAAAACCGGCAGCTGGCGCAACCATAACAGTTTCTCCATTAACAACAAAATGTTCCAAAAGCCATTGGGCAAAATCATCTGCGTTTTTAACTGGTAACTCAGCAACACAATAAAAAGCTCCTTTAGGTTTGGCTACTTTTACGCCTTCAATTTTTTCTAATTCTTCGATTAAGGTATTTCTTCTAGATACATATTCAGCTTTTACTTCATCAAAATAACTTTGAGGGGTGTTCAAGGCCGCTTCACTGGCAATTTGAGCTAAGGTAGGTGGACTTAATCTTGCTTGAGCAAACTTAAGAGCTGTTGCAATGACTTCCTTGTTTTTAGAAACCAAACAACCAATTCGAGCACCACACATGCTGTATCTTTTAGAAACCGAATCAATCATGATTGCATTTTCTTGAATGCTTTCTTCCTGCATAATAGAGTAATGCTCAATCCCGTCATAAACAAATTCACGGTAAACTTCATCAGCAATTAAAAACAAATCATGTTTTTTAACAATAGCCGCAAGTTTTTTAATCTCTTCTTTTGAATAAAGGTATCCTGTGGGGTTTCCAGGATTACAAATAAGGATAGCTTTTGTTTTGGGTGTGATTAACTTTTCAAATTCTTCAATAGCAGGAAGTGCGAAGTTGTCCTCTATTTTAGAAATGACAGGAACTATATTAACTCCTGAAGCCGTAGAAAAGCCATTGTAATTTGCATAAAAGGGTTCTGGAATAATAATCTCGTCATCTATATCCATGATACTTCCAAAAGCAAAAAGTAAGGCTTCGCTACCACCAGTAGTTACGATGATATCATCTTTGGAAACGTGAATGTCATTTTTTTTGTAATAACCCGCAATTTTTTGACGGTAATCATCAGAACCTTCAGATCTGGTGTAAGCCAAAATATCCAAACTGTGAATCTTTACAGCATCTAATGCAATTTCAGGCGTTTTAATATCTGGCTGACCAATGTTTAAATGGTAAACCGTTTTTCCTTCAGCATAGGCTTTTTCAGCGTAAGGTGCCAATTTTCTTATGGGGGATTGAGGCATGTCTAACCCCTTTTTGGATATTGCAGGCATAGTATTTTTTTAATTTTATTGGAGTGCAAATTTCGAAATAATCTTAAACTTTATTTAAAAATAAATGCAAAAAATTATAGGTTTCCTAAAGATTTGTAAATTCAATGACATAGAATCGCTTGATAGCTTATGATGCGGTATGTTTTGACATTGATTTTGGCATGCTCCTTTCAATTCTGTTTGGCTCAAGGACGATATGTGATTCAAAACAAAAAGGGATCGGATAAAATCCACTTTAAATTAGTTAATAATTTAATAGTCATACCGATAAAAGTGAATGGGGTAGAATTGTCTTTTCTTTTGGATACTGGGGTAAGCAAACCTATTATTTTTAATTTCTTAAATCTGACAGATTCCCTTCAAATAGAAAAAACATCAACCATTTTTCTTAGAGGTTTGGGTGAGGGTCAAGCTGTGGAATCCATCAAGTCAGAGGGAAATGTAGTGCAGTTGGGAGATGCCATTAATGTCAATCAAGATCTGTACATCATTTATGATTCGGCATTGAATTTTACGCCAAGGTTGGGTTTTCCTTTGCATGGAATCATTGGCTTTGACCTTTTTAAAGACCTGATAGTAGAAATCAATTATTCTTCAAGATTTATTCGGATTACAGATCCCAAAATATTTCGTTATAGGCACTGCAAAAGTTGTGTGTCCTCGGAAATGGAATTACATAAGAACAAACCCTATGTTGATGTAGCTATAGTTTTAATGGAAAAGGAAATTCCTGTGAAGTTATTGGTTGATACAGGCGGGAGTGACGCTCTTTGGCTATTTGAAAATAAGAGGATTGTAAACAATCAACCTTATTTCAATGATTTCTTGGGGCATGGGTTAAGCGGAAGTGTTCATGGTAAACGTTCCAAGTTAAAGAAGTTTATCATAAAAGAATTTGAATTAAAGAATACAAATGTGTCTTTTCCTGACACATCTGATATAGCCTATGTCAAAAAAATTAAAGGCAGAGATGGCAGTTTGGCAGGAAACATTTTAAAACGATTTAATTTGGTGGTCGATTACCCCAATTCAAAAATTAGTTTTAAAAAGAACCGACATTTTAAGGATCCTTTCAGCTATAATAATTCAGGGATTGAATTGGAGCATGATGGAGTTCGATTAATTACAGAAGAAAAAGCTTACTATGAAATGCAACAAATTAATCGAGAAGACAATAATACGCCCTCAACTAAAATAGTTTTGAATCCCAGCTATAAATTGGCATTAAAACCAGCTTTTTCAATAGTAGAGATTAGACCAGGCTCTCCGGCAGAGAGGGCAGGTCTTGAATTGGGTGATGTAGTTTTATCTGTCAATGGTAGACCGTGCGAAAAATATACACTACAAGAGGTGATGTTAAAATTTTATGAAGAGGTAGGTAAGGAAATAGAGCTTGAAGTAGATAGGAATGGCGATGTTTTGGAATTTAAATTTGAATTAGAATCCCCGTTTAAAAAATAAAAGCCTTGATTTCTCAAGGCCTTATTAAATGATACTTCCTATGGAATTATTTTTCCATTAAGCTTTTCTGTTTTTTTTCTAGAACGCTACTTTTACTAGGGTCAATGACCTCTCCTTTGATTTTTAAAACTACAGTAGGAGTTTCAGCATTAGAAGTTACAGTAATCGATTTTCTAATAGGCATCACACGTTTTGTGTCATACTTAACTTTGATTTCTCCTGTATCCCCTGGCATGATTGGTCCGTCTGGTTTCTCAGGTACCGTACAACCACAGCTTGACTTCACATTAGTTATAATCAGTGGGGCATTTCCAGTATTGGTGAATTCAAATGTTCTGACACCATCAGCGCCTTTTTCTATGGTTCCGTAGTCAATAACGTCTGTTTTAAATTCAATTTTAGCTACCTTATCCTGTGCTGAAACGCTCAAGGTCAATAATCCAACAAACAAGATTGTAATTAAATTTTTCATAATATTTCTATTTAATTCATTGTAAACATACTCACTTTTTGTGCCTAACGCAAAAAAATTAGATGTAATGCGCCTAAAAAAAATGGAAATCCTTGATTTTAAGGCCTAAATCTTATTTCGAAAAACAACAAAATATAAGTACTTTTGCGGGATATATTCCAAAAACTATTCCAAAGTATGAATATTCCATCAAAATATGATGCTAACCAAGTTGAAAGTAAGTGGTATGACTACTGGATGAAACACAATTACTTTCATTCTAAACCTGATAATAGGGAACCATATACCATTGTTATTCCACCTCCAAATGTGACGGGAGTTCTTCATATGGGACATATGTTGAACAATACCATACAGGATGTGTTGATTAGAAGAGCTCGTTTACAAGGTAAAAATGCTTGTTGGGTGCCCGGAACTGACCACGCATCCATAGCTACTGAAGCTAAAGTGGTAGCTAAATTGAAATCGGAAGGAATTGATAAAAACGATCTAAGCCGAGAAGAGTTTTTAAAGCATGCTTGGGATTGGACTCATGAGTACGGTGGGGTTATTTTGGAACAGCTTAAAAAATTGGGTTGCTCTTGTGACTGGGAAAGAACCAAATTCACTATGGATCCTGAAATGAGTGAATCTGTAATTAAGGTGTTTGTAGATCTATATAATAAAGGATTGATTTACAGAGGGTACCGAATGGTGAATTGGGATCCAGAGGCAAAAACAACCTTGTCAGATGAAGAGGTGATCTATGAAGAGCGTCAAGGATTATTATATTACTTATCATATCCTATTGAAGGCAGTGATGAGACGGTAACTATTGCTACCACAAGACCAGAGACTATTTTAGGAGATACGGCAATTTGTATCAATCCTAATGATGAAAGATATGCCCATCTAAGAGGCAAAAAGGCCATTGTGCCACTTTGTAATCGAGTCATTCCTATCATTGAGGATGAATATGTGGATGTAGAATTTGGTACGGGTTGCTTGAAGGTGACACCTGCACACGATGAAAATGACAAGAACCTAGGAGAGAAGCATAACCTGGAAGTGATTGATATATTTAATGCGGATGCCACATTAAATAGCTACGGATTGCAATATGAGGGGAAAGATCGTTTTGTTACTCGTAAGGAAATTGCCAAAGAATTGGAAGAAAAAGGATTTTTGGTAAAAACCGAAAATCACATCAATAAAGTAGGAACTTCAGAAAGAACCAAAGCTGTCATTGAACCAAGATTATCAGATCAATGGTTTTTGAAAATGGAAGATTTGGTGAAACCAGCCATTAAGGCGGTTTTAGAGGATGAGGAAGTTAAATTATTTCCTAAAAAGTTCGAAAATACCTATCGCCATTGGATGGAGAACATCAGAGACTGGAACATCTCCCGACAATTATTGTGGGGGCAGCAAATTCCTGCTTTTTACTATGGTGATGGGAAGGAAGATTTTGTCGTTGCAGAAACTATGGAGGATGCTCTAGTCTTGGCTCAAGAAAAGACAGGAAATGCCGAACTTAAGACTTCAGATTTAACCCAAGACTCTGATGCTTTGGATACTTGGTTTTCTTCTTGGTTATGGCCCATGAGTGTTTTTGATGGTATCAGAAATCCAGAAAATGAGGAAATCAAATATTACTATCCAACAAACGATTTGGTTACAGGACCAGATATTTTGTTTTTCTGGGTAGCCAGAATGATTATTGCTGGGTATGAGTATAAGGGAGAAAGACCTTTTGAAAATGTATATTTGACAGGTCTGGTTAGAGACAAGCAGCGCCGAAAGATGAGCAAATCTTTGGGTAATTCACCAGATGCTTTGAAGTTGATTGAAGAGTTTGGTGCAGATGGTGTCAGAGTAGGACTGTTATTAAGTTCTGCAGCAGGAAATGACTTGTTGTTTGACGAAGCACTTTGTCAACAAGGAAAAGGTTTCGGAAATAAAATTTGGAATGCTTTTAGGTTAATCAAAGGATGGGATGTTGATGAAACTATCGAACAGCCTGAATCCAGTAAAATAGCCTTGGAATGGTTTGAAGCTAAATTTCAGCAAACTCTTGTAGAGATTGAAGACCATTTTTCAAAATATAGATTAAGTGATGCTTTGATGGCAACCTATAAATTGATTTGGGATGATTTTTGCTCCTGGTTGTTAGAGATGATTAAACCAGCATACGGGGAAGCTATAGATGCTAAAACCCTTCAAGGTGTTATTGCCATTTTTGAAGACAATTTAAGGGTTTTACATCCGTTTATGCCTTTTCTTACTGAGGAAATATGGCAATTTATCGCAGATCGTACACCAGAAGAGGCTTTGATCGTAGCCAAGTGGCCCGCTCAAAAGTCATTTGATCAAGCTTTAATTTCAGAATTTGAAACGGCTCAAGAAGTGATTTCGGGTATAAGAACGATTAGAAAAGATAAGAACATTGCTTTTAAAGATGCTGTGGCATTTTCGGTAATAAATAATGAAGAGGTTAAGCCTACTTTTGATAGTGTCATTCAAAAATTAGGAAATTTAGAAGCTGTTGAATATACCAACGAAGCTGTTGATGGGGCTATTACTTTTAGGGTGAAATCCAATGAATATTTCATCCCTATGTCGGGTGCTATTGATGTGGAAGAGGAGATGAAAAAATTAATGGAAGAGTTGAATTACACCGAAGGCTTTTTGAAATCTGTCCAAAAGAAGCTGGCCAATGAGCGCTTCGTGAACAATGCACCTGAACAGGTCGTCGCTAGTGAGCGAAAAAAGGAAGCGGATGCTTTGGCAAAAATAGATACATTAAAAGCAAGCTTGTCTTCTTTGAAGTGATGAAAAAGAATCAAATCTACACCATAATTGCGATTGCTATTGTGGTTGGGATATTTTCCTTTGAAACTTTTTTAAATCAAAAGGAAAAAGAAAGCATAGTTAAAGAAGGAAGAGAGATTGGTGATCGAACCAATCTCTTTTTTTTGCCCAGTAGTACAACCGGTGTGATCGTGCATCATCAAGGCTATTCCTTGTCATATAGTGAAGCCTATGAGCAAGCAGAATGGGTTGCTTATGAGCTTTTGGAAGATCAACTTTCTGATGTGGACCGAAAACGGCCTTATTTTGAAGTTGATGAAGCCATACCAACAGGCGCTGCTAGTTGGCGAAATTATAAAAACTCGGGTTACGATAGAGGACATTTATGTCCTGCGGCAGATAGGCAATTTGATGAGGACTTATTCAACGAAACTTTTTTGACTAGTAATATTTCTCCGCAGAATCATGAATTTAATTCTGGTATCTGGAATAGTCTGGAGCAAAAGGTGCGTTATTGGGCTAAATCATACCATGGGGTTTATGTGGTTACAGGCGGTGTTTTAAAACCGGGCCTTGAAACCATCGGGTCAGAGAAGGGGGCAGTTCCAGAATACTTCTATAAAAT
This sequence comes from Mangrovimonas sp. ST2L15, assembly GCF_001280515.1. Classification (GTDB taxonomy): domain Bacteria; phylum Bacteroidota; class Bacteroidia; order Flavobacteriales; family Flavobacteriaceae; genus Mangrovimonas; species Mangrovimonas futianensis. The sequence goes on from NZ_LBIQ01000030.1 coordinate 1,291,624, forward strand.
AATCCTGGACTATAATGAGGGTAACCCCAAAGCCATTGCTTTTTTGATGCCTAATCGAGCTTTGGGAAGAAAAATCAAGCCATATATTGTATCTGTCGATTCCATAGAAAAGTTAACTGGGATTGATTTTTTTCCAAAAATGGAAGATAGATTAGAGGAAGAAATTGAAGTCAAATGGGATGGAGCGGGATGGAAATTTTAATATAATTTTTTAAGAATCCCCTTCCATCTGTAATTTCTAATATACTTACCTTCTTCGCTGGTGACCGTGAATTCAGGTTTTTCCTTTAAGGCTTTAAGGTAGCCAGCTATGTAATCTCTAAAATAATTGAAACTTTTCTTTTTAACACTTAATTTTAGAGCCGAAATGGTGGTGAGTATTAGCCCGTACCTCATTTTGTACATTGCTTCACCCTGTAAATGTTTGGCGGCTTTATTATAAGAAGCTCCGGTGGGTTTCAAATGTTTGACATGAAGTGTGTCATCTGCAAAGAAGTTCCAGCCGTAGAATTTAGCTAGTAGTTCATCAATGGTATCCCAGCCCATGGCTCTTTTTAATTTGCCTATTTCCAAAAAACAGTCCTTTCTGTAAGCTTTTAACGCACCTCTTATATGGTCTTTTCCTGTTAAATCTTCTAAGACCCATTGACCATCATTTTCAATATAACAAACACCGGCAGCCATTCCCAATTTAGGTGATTTATTGAAGTGATTTGCTAATGATTCCAAGTAGTTCGATGGAAAGATCAAATCAGCATCATATTTACAAATAACATCATATGCTTCATCTAAGGTAGCATACCCTTTATAAAAGGCGTTGATGATTTTGGTTCCAGGTAAATGTTCATCGGAGGAGGTAACGTTTACCAGTTCTATGAAGTTATGGGATTTTGAAAATTCTTCTACAATGTTTGGAGTATCATCTGAAGAATGATCATTGACTACCACAATTTTTTTGGGTAATAAAGTTTGATGGATTAGAGAATTTAAAGTGTCTCCTATAGAATCCGCTTCATTATGGGCAGGTATAACAATGTAAAAGTTCAATTATTGAATTTTTTCAGCATAAACAATATAATAACGAGGAGTGAACCATCTTAGTATGGGCCTAATTCCCAGTTTTTTTGTTGGATTAGTCCATTTTTGTCGATCCAAAATTTTCCAACCTGCTTTTTCTAATAGCCAATCAAATTGCCAATCTTCAAATTCATGGTAGTGCCTATCCCACAAGTCTGTTTTGCTTCTGTATGCAGGAGAAAACCAAAGTCTTAGAGGAACACTAGCAACTAATTTGTCTGCTTTTATTGATTTTAAAACCGTAAAAGGAGATACTAAATGTTCGAAGATTTCAAAAGCGGTGACCACGTCTGCAGCAGAGTTTTCAATGGCTTCAGTATTTAAATCCAAATCTTCACCTTTGGTGTTAGATACCTGGAATCCTTCCTTTTTCATGATTTCAGAAAAGGGGTTTGAAACCCCCAAATCTAAAACCTTTGAATCCTTTGAAATATGTTTATTTAAGAATTCTAATGTGTTTTTAAATCTTTTGTTTGGATATGTTTTCTCGTACATCTGGTAGGAATAAATGGCATGCTGCAAATATATAATTTCAAAATAAAGTTGTTATAATTTATAATTGTTAAAGAAGATGCAGGCTTTTTTTGTAATCCATAATTTTTATGTAAGATTTTTTTTAAAGGCTTGATTGATTTATATTTATAGAAAATTGCTGTTTGAAAATATCTTTCCAAAATATCAGGATCTTTCTAGTTATTTTAAGCTTAGCCTGGTTTCATGTTTTTAGTGTTGCAAGGGGTAACGTTATTCAAAATAATTGGGACCCTCAACTGGAGGTGATAACTCCTAGTTCATGCTCCTCTATGGACGGGGCTATTATAATTACTGAATTGGATTCCAATACAGCATATGAGATTCAATATCACAACGGTAGTTTACAAACATTAACCTTGACGACCAATACCAATGGTACTTTGACCATTGGTAATTTACCGTCAGGAAATTATCAAAACTTGAAGTTAACAAACTTGGTTTTGGGTGACCAAATATCCTTTGGTACGGTAGAGGTCCCTCACGTACCTCTACCAGCAGTTATTTCATTTGTAGTAAATGCAAGTGAGTGTTTTGCAAATGGTAATATTAAGATTTCTGGTCTGGAGCCCTTTACAGATTATGATGTGACTTATATTTTTGGGGGTTTACAAGATGTTACACTTACTTCAGATTTTTCTGGTTTAATAACAGTTTCTGGATTGGCGCCTGGGTTTTATGTAAATCTTACGGTTGAAGATATCAGTACTGGGTGCTATAGAGAGTTTGATCCTATTGAAATTGAAGGTGATCTTTTTGATGCTGTTTTATCAATCATTCCTCCTTCTGGCTGTGACAGTCAAGACGCTATTATGTCTTTTTCCGTTTCCAATACTAGTCCGGCAGACTATGAGATTACTTACTCCATAAATAATCAAAGCTTTTCTGAGGTTGTTTCAACTTCTGGATTAGGGGGCATCGAGGTTAATGGTTTAGATGCGGGTTATTATTATGATATTTTCATTACCAATATGGATACAGGATGTTTTGACAATATGGGGTATTGGGATGTGCCAAGACCAGAAATTAATTTGACAAGGTATTTTGCTGAGCCTTCAGGTTGTCTAGCTACAAATGGAGTAATCACGATTACGGGTTTAGATTTAAGTCCGTTAACCATTTTTGAGATTGGCTATTTTCATAATGGAATTCCCCAAAGTATAATTGTGGAATCTACGGACACTGGCCAGCTTATTATGACCGGACTGGGAACTGGTTTGTACGATAATTTTTCCATTTCAGAAATAGGAAATGATGACTGTCAAGGAACCATCGAGCCAGTTGAGCTAATTGCTCCAGAAATGGAAACGGTTTTGAATATAAGCGGAACAACGGCATGCAATTCTGCGGATGGCGCTTTAATGTTCACTGAATTGAATTCAGAAATGGAGTATACTTTAAGCTATGAGAATGGTAATGGTGAAACGGGGGAGTTTATTCAAATGTCCAATTCCCAAGGTCAATTGGAGTTTACAAGTTTGTCTTCAGGTTTGTATGCCAGTTTTACACTGGTGGAAGTTGAAACTAGCTGTTTTGCCCAATTTGAAGATGTTTTGATTTCCGCACCTGAATTGGAAATCCAGTTGGACGTGGCACCCGCATCACGATGTGGTGAGTCAGATGCTGCCCTTTACTTGTATGGTTTACTGCCGAATGCTTCCTATGAAGTGGGGTATTCTCATGGCGGTTCTCCATATGCGCTGGATTTGCAAAGTAATTCCAATGGCATTCTTACAATTATGGGACTTGATACGGGGACCTATGGATCTCTGGAAGTGTTGGAGTTGAGTTCTGGATGTTCCAAAACATTGGGTTCTTTTGAAATAGAATCACAAGATCTGGTTTTAGATTTTGAACCAATTATTCCTTCAAACTGTGCTGCTACAGATGGTGAAATTATCATTAATGACTTAATGCCAAACGAACAGTACCAGATTTATTTTTCTGGGGGCATCCAGGATGACGGAGAATACCAAGTGTATAGTTCAGACTCTGACGGGACCCTTACGCTGCTAGGGCTCTCTGCTGGGATTTATGATGGATTATCCTTGGTTGAGGTAAGTAGCGGATGTGTAGGTGTTATAGAGACCGTTAGATTGGGATGCTTGGATGGTTTTGGATGTTACAAATTAAGATCATTTTTCACTCCTAATCAAGACGGAGAAAACGACTTTTGGGGGCCAGAGGCAGAATCTCAAAGTTGTGATTATACTTTAAGAATATTCAATCGCTTTGGAAAACAATTGGCCGTTTTAAGTCCACGTGATTACAGGTGGGATGGAACCTATGAGGGTCATCAAATGCCTTCAGATGATTATTGGTTTACTGTAGAATATGTAGATGATCAAGGGAATCCTGGATTCTACAAGTCTCATTTTACTCTAAAACGCTAGTTTGATTTTTAAATTTAGGCTTTGTAAATCATGGCGTTAATATGCATTCCGGCACCTACACTGGCAAAAATGACGACATCACCTTTATTTACAACATGATTTTCCAATTTATTTTTCTTTACCAAATCATATAGAGTAGGAATGGTGGCTACGGAACTGTTACCTAGTTTATGAATGCTCATGGGGGTGATGTTCTCAGGCTCTGGCACACGGTATGCTCTATAAAAACGCTTCACAATAGCTTCATCCATTTTCTCATTAGCTTGGTGAATAAATATTTTTTTTACATCGTTTATATCCAAGCCACTTTGGTCCAAACAAGCTTTCATAGCTTGAGGAACGTGGGTCAATGCAAATTCGTAAACTTTTCTCCCTTGCATTTTTATGTAACTATTCGCTTTTGATTGCTCCTGATTATAAGAATTGCCAAAATATAAATAATAGGCCTCATCAAAGGTGTAACTCGCCGTATCAAAAGCCAATATGCCACCTTCTTCTTCAGTTTCTTCAATAACCGTAGCTCCTGCACCATCAGAGAATATCATGCAGTCTCTATCATGTTTATCAATAACTCTTGATAGCATTTCGGTTCCTATAACCAAACATTTTTTAGCCATTCCTGCTTTGATGAATGCTTGGGCTTGTATAACACCTTCTAGCCATCCAGGGCAGCCAAACAAGAGGTCGTAGGCGACGCATTTTGGGTTTTTAATTCTTAATGTGTGTTTAATTCTTGCTGCAAGTCCAGGAACCATGTCACCTTGATTGGTGCCATATTTAACATCTCCAAAATTATGGGCAACAATTATGTAATCGAGCGTTTCTGGGTCTATATTGGCATCGGTTAGGGCTTTTTCGGCGGCAAAAGCTCCCATGTCAGAGGTGACCAAATGCCTGTCGGCATAGCGCCTTTCTTGAATGCCTGTAATGGCTTCAAATTTTTCAACTATAACACTGTTAGGGGAACTGATTTGAGAGCCGTCGGCATTTAGGAATAAGTGTTGATTAAAATCAGAGTTTTTCTCAATGTTTTCTGGTATATAACTTCCTATACCAGTTATTTTGATGCCCATAAAAAAAGCTTTTAATTTATTAGGCCATGAAGGTAGGCATAATAAACTAAAAGCAAATTTTAATTTATAATTTTATACGATGTCCAAAAATGGCTTATGCCTCCATATAGTGCTCTATTGGGGCGCAAGTACATATCAAATTACGGTCACCATACGCATCATCAACACGTCTAACAGTAGGCCAAAACTTATTTTCTCCAACATAAGGTAATGGAAATGCAGCCTTTTCTCTTGAGTATGGGAAATTCCATGTGTCCGATGTTAACATTTCCAAGGTATGCGGTGCATTTTTCAATACATTATTGACATCATCTTTAGAAGTAGCATCAATTTCCTTTTTTATAGAAATCATGGCATCACAAAAACGATCCAACTCTTCTTTGCTTTCACTTTCGGTTGGCTCAATCATTAGGGTTCCTGCTACAGGGAATGATACCGTTGGCGCGTGGAAACCGTAATCCATTAAACGTTTAGCAATGTCTGTTACTTCAATACCGTTAGCTTTAAATGGTCTACAGTCTACGATCATCTCGTGCGCTGCTCTACCCATTTCTCCAGAATACAGGGTGTCAAAATGCCCTTGTAGTCTTTGCTTCATATAGTTGGCATTCAAAATAGCTGTTTTGGTGGCATGGGTTAAACCATGTGCTCCTAACATCTTGATGTAACCGTATGAGATTAAACATACCAAAGCAGATCCAAATGGTGCAGCAGAAATAGCTGTAATAGCTTTCTTTCCGCCTGTTTTTATTACTGGATTTCCAGGTAAGAATGGTACCAATTGCTTAGCAACACAAATAGGTCCTACTCCGGGTCCACCACCACCATGAGGAATGGCGAATGTTTTATGTAAATTCAAATGACAAACATCTGCGCCAATTCTACCAGGATTGGTTAATCCCACTTGCGCATTCATGTTGGCACCGTCCATATAGACTTGCCCGCCGTTGTCATGGATGATTTTAGTTACTTCTTTAATGGCAGATTCATATACCCCATGAGTAGATGGGTAGGTCACCATTAAACAAGATAAATTGTCTTTATATTTTTCAGCTTTTTCACGTAAGTCCTCTACATCAATATTTCCTTTATCAGTAGATTTGGTCACTACTACCTGCATGCCAGCCATAACCGCACTAGCAGGGTTGGTACCGTGGGCAGAAGAAGGAATCAAACAAATGTTTCTGTGTCCTTCACCTCTAGATTCGTGATAAGCTTTTATAACCATTAAACCAGCATACTCACCTTGTGCACCTGAGTTAGGTTGCAAGGATGTTGCAGCAAATCCTGTGATTTCTGTCAATTGATCTTCAAGCTCTTTTAAAACAGTTAGGTATCCTTTTGCTTGTTTTTCTGGTACAAAAGGATGAACATTAGCCCATTTAAAGATACTTAGTGGTAACATCTCTGCAGCTGCATTAAGCTTCATAGTACAAGATCCCAAAGAAATCATAGAATGGTTCAAAGAAAGATCCTTGCGCTCCAATTTCTTGATGTAACGCATCAATTCTGTTTCAGAATGGTAAGAATTGAATACATCTAATGTGAGGAATTCTGATTGACGTTGATACTTGTCAGAAATGGCATTTGCATAGGTAATGTCGTCAATAGTGAAGGCTTCTTCTCCAGCAATTTCAGAAAATACCAATATTAAATAATTTAAATCACGAACCGTTGTGGTTTCATTCAATGAAATGGTAACGGTTTCATCATCTGGATAATAAAAGTTGACTTTTTTAGCCTTGGCTATTTTCTTAACCTTTTTAGCTTTTACTTTTATTTGAAGGGTATCAAAATAGTCTGTGTTGACTTGTTTGAAACCTAATTTTTTAAGGGCATCAGCCAATAGAACCGTAGCACTATGTACACGATCTGCAATGAACTGAAGTCCTTTTGGTCCGTGGTACACAGCATACATTCCGGCCATAACTGCCAAAAGTACTTGGGCAGTACAAATATTGGAAGTTGCTTTGTCACGTTTAATGTGTTGCTCACGGGTTTGAAGTGCCATACGTAGCGCACGATTACCGTCCAAATCTTTGGTTACCCCAATAATTCTTCCTGGAATGTCACGCTTATAGGCTTCTTTAGTGGCAAAAAAGGCAGCGTGAGGTCCACCATAACCCATTGGTATACCGAAACGTTGGGTTGTGCCAACCACAACATCAGCACCAAAAGATCCTGGTGCTTCCAGCTTTACTAGGCTTAATATATCAGCCGCAACAGCTACTTTTATATTGTTTTCTTTGGCTTGTTCGATAAAGGATTTAAGATCTGTAACCTGACCATGTTTTCCTGGATATTGTAAAATAGCCCCAAAGAATTCCTGTGAGAAATCAAATTCACTTTCTTTCCCAATAACCAATTCAATTCCAATTGGTAAAGCTCTTGTTTGTAATAGAGAGAGGGTTTGTGGAAGAATGTCTTCTGAAACAAAGAATTTATTAATGCCTTCTTTTTTCTGAGCTCTTTCACGTACAGCAAACAACAGACTCATCGCTTCTGCAGCTGCAGTACTTTCGTCTAACAAGGAGGCGTTTGCCAATTCCATTCCAGTCAAATCAGTAATCATGGTTTGGAAATTCAATAAAGCTTCCAATCTTCCTTGAGCAATTTCAGCTTGATAGGGAGTATAGGCCGTATACCATCCTGGGTTTTCCAAAATATTTCTTTGAATGACCGCCGGAAGAATGGTAGGGTGGTACCCCAAACCGATATAAGTTTTGTAAACCTTATTTTTTTTGGATAAGTTGTGGATGTGAACTAGGTATTCTTGTTCACTCATGGGTTCATCCAAATTCAGTTCTTTTTTTAGTTTGATTCCATCAGGTAAGGTTTCATAGATCAGTTGGTCTAAGCTATCTACACCTATGGTTTTTAACATATCTTGTTGTTCCTGTTGATCAGGTCCTATATGACGAAGTGCAAAAGAGGTTGTATCCATCAAATTTAAGTTGTGTTTTAAGGCGCAAAAGTACGCATTTCTATATGTATTTTTGTTATTGCAGACTAAAGTTTTTAACCAAAAAAAATGGTTATTAACACTTTGATTATTTTTGCTATATGTCTCGATTTAAGGCTTTATTCAATTTTTATATTAATAGCAGTATTCATGTGGCTTTATCTGTGTGTGCTCTTACATGGATTACCTTATTGGAGTTTGGTATTCCTTGGGATACCCTTCTTATCGGATTCATTTTTTTTGCCTCGATAACAGGATATAATTTTGTGAAATATTTTGGTTTGGCTAGGTTTCATCACAGGAGTTTGGCACATTGGCTTAAGGTGATTCAGGTTTTTTCATTGTTGAGTTTCTTGGCCATGATTTATTTCGGACTGAAACTAAAGGAAATGACCTGGCTTTATATTGTAGGTTTTGGAATCGTAACATTTTTATATGCCATACCCTTTTTGCCTAGAAAATTTCTTTTTGACCACCAACAAAATTTAAGAAATGTTGGAGGAGTCAAGGTTTATATCATTGGGTTGACTTGGGCTGGGGTAACAGTCATTTTACCCTTGGTCAATAATGATTTTCAATTGAATTCTGATGCGCTAATTACTTTAGTGCAACGATTTTTATTCGTGTTGGCATTGATGCTTCCTTTTGAAATCAGGGATTTGAATTATGATAGCCTAAAACTGGCTACGATTCCGCAGCAAATAGGTATTAAAAATACTAAGAGGTTTGGTGTGCTTTTGATGCTGTTGTTTGTGATTTTGGAATTGTTCAAGGCCTCGGTTACTTGTCATTTTTTAACCGCAGTTTGTTTTATTGCTTTGGTTACTTTGGCATTTATTTGGGCATCCAAAAAGGAACAGTTTGAATATTATTGTTCTTTCTGGGTGGAAGGCATTCCTATTTTATGGTTGGCTTTGGTTTTGCTTTTGGAGTTCTTTTGAGAAATGGTCTTTGAGGGATTGTTTTTCAGAATGCTTCATGCATTGCACTTTGGATTGCTTGAGGGAATGGGTCAGCTTTTTGTTTTTTGATATGTAGCCTCTGGTGTGTTTGCACCAAATTAATCGTAAATTTAGTTTTAGTTTTTCCCAAAGGGAGGCATCATTATACTGGGACTTGTCACAAATGTGATATGCTTCATCACAGGAGATAAACAAGATAGATTTTTTTTCAGACATAGGTTAAAACCAGTTTTTTTCCATGCAATCAGCTAGGGCTGTTCTTGCCCTGTGAATGATTACCCACAGGTTAGACGCAGTGATGTTTAATTCATTACAAATCGTTTCGGTATCCAAACCTTCTATAGTTTTCATTTTAAATACAGCGGCCTGTTTTTCTGGCAGTTTATCCAAACATTGAAAAATAGCATTTCCAAGTTCGTCATTTTCCATTTGGTCTTCTGCTGTTTTATCAAAGGGATCAGAAACTTGCTCTTCCAGCCAATCGCCATTATTGTCTTCTTCATTATAATTAATCTTGACTTCGGCCTGACCCTTTTTGGAGTTTATCTTACGGTAATAGTCAATTATTTTCCTTTTTAATATAGAAATAAGCCAAGTGCGTTCAGATGCTTCACCTTTAAAATTCTTCATGGAATTTAAGGCAGCAAAGAAAGTTTCTTGTACTAAATCCTTGGCCATTTCCCGGTCGTTCACTCGAGATATGGTATAATTGAATAGGTAATCAGAATACCTATCAATCCACCGGTTGGGATCTAGTTTGTGGCTAGGCATAACAGCAATTCTTTTACTCAAATTTAAACTAAAAAAATGAGTTGGTAACTGATTTAATAATAATATGTTAAAGCGAAGCTGGAACTCATTTAAGTCCACATGATAATAAAGAAAATGTGAACTACTGTTTCAAATGATTTTCCTCCCCATAGTTTTGGGGAATAAACTAGTAATTGGAATTCAATAGTGATTTATATAAGTGCACAAAGTGCGGAAGGCATATAATAGGTCTGCTTTTTTCCGCACTTTTATATGTAAAAGGTTTAATTAATGTTTGTTTCTTCGGTGGGCTTTAGATCTTGAATGGACTTTCTTCGTCCTTTAAAAAAGAAGTAAAGGTTGATAAATAGCATAGTTCCGAGATATATTGTAAATCCACCTATTTTTTTACTTAATATTTCTAACATTTTTTGATAGTTCATCGTTTTGTCACTGTAGTAATATATTTCCATAATATATAAAGCAAAACCAATGTTAATAAGGTAAAATCCTATTTCGAAAAGTTTGTTTGTTGCATTAGCAATACCTGTGTTTCCTTTGAAGATATCAATCATAAATAGTCTTCCATTTTTGAATAGCATTTTGGAGACAAATATGGTTAAAGCAATTACAATAGGGAGATAAATTAAATAGCCGATAATGATTTTTGATTGTTCCATGATTTAAAGATTTAAAATGTTATTTTTATTTAAAAAGTTTAGCCAGAATATGTTGTTGTAATGCAATACTGACAGAAGTAATATTATAAAACCTAGGTTTGACGCTACTGAATTAATTGCCTCTAAAAAGGAATTTACTTTGTCCCAAGATGAAATTGTAAGTATAGCATAACCAATATTTGTTAGGTAATAACCAAGAAGAAGTAGATTGTTTGTGCTTTTTACTAGGTATATTTTATTCTTAAATATCCGCATCAAAAATAGCTCCCCATTTAGGTAAAATAGCCAACCGATTTTTATCATGATTAGACAAATAAGGGGTAAGTACAAAAAATAGGACAGTATGTTATAATTCATTTTGTTGTTATTAAACTTTCAGAAAAAATTGAAACATTGTATTAAAAAAATTAGCGCATAATCTTGATAAATGTTTTAGTCACCCAATTAAGATCTTGGTCAGCTATTTTGTTAAGCATGTCATCGGCTTGTTGGGTTAAATCATGAAGCGCTTTGGTTTGTTTCTTCAATTCCTCTGTTTCTTCACTTTGATCGCTATCAATATTTGAAACCTCCTTTAAAACCTTCAATACAGGTTTTAATTCACGTCTACTTCGTTCTTTGGCTATATGTCTGGCCAGTTCTTCCACATCCTTTTCTGTTGTGAAATATTCTTTACGTTCTCCTGGAATAATTTCTTTGGTAACGATACCCCAGTCCATCAATTGTCTTAAATTCATACTGGTATTACCTCTTGAAATTTTTAACTCCTCCATGATGTCTTCCATGGATAAGGGTTTGGTAGAGATAAATAAAAGCGCTTGAATTTGTGCCATGGCTTTATTGATGCCCCATAGGGAGCCTAAACTCCCCCAAGTGCTAATAAATTTTTCTTTGGCTTCTTGATAATTCATGAGTCAAATATATAAAATATTTTAAACTTTCAATAATAATTGAAAGTTTATTTTCTGAAAGAACTAGTTCTAAAAGGAAACTACTAAAACCGTTAAAACTTAGGCTCTATTTTAAAGACTTTTGAATTTGATTATAAATGTTTAGGGTTTTGGTGGAAGATCAAATGCATTTGCCTCATGTTCAAAATGGTTGCGATGACTACCATCACAAAATGGTTTGTTTTCTGATCTTCCACAGCGGCAAAGTGAAACTAAAGTTCGGCCTCCCAAACCATAAACGTTACCTTCTTTATCAACAATTTCAAAATCGCCATCTACTTTTACGCTTCCGTTGCTAAGTATTGTGAGTTTGGTTTTAGACATGTTTAAATGTATTGGTTATTGGTGGTAAGATACACATTTTTAAAACTTCCTCTAAAGTTTTGAATCATACGCAAACTAAAAATTTTATTAATGCTACTAAATAGTTAAGACGGTTTCACGATGAGCATAAAATCCAAAATAAAAGGGCGATGATTATCGCCCTTTTATTATTTCCTTATTTCTCTATCAATCCAGCCCTTCTTAAAAGCGCCTCTGGTTGTGGTTCCTGGCCTCTAAATTGTTTGTAAAGTTTCATGGGGTCATCTGTGCCTCCTTGAGACAATACATTATCCTTAAATTTACTAGCTACTTCTTTGCTGAATATGCCTTGTTCTTTAAAAAATTCGAAAGCATCGGCATCCAAAACTTCCGCCCATTTGTAGCTGTAGTACCCAGAAGAGTAACCACCTTGAAAGATGTGTGAAAATGACGTGCTCATGCAATTTTCTGCTACGTCAGGGTATAATTTGGTGCTTTCAAAAGCTTTCAGTTCATGAGCTTTCACATTAGAAATATCAGTTGGGTCAATTCCATGCCAACTCATATCCAACAAACCAAAGCTTAACTGCCTTAAGGTTTGCATTCCTTCATGGAAGGTGGCCGATTCCTTAATTTTTTCAACCAAATCCATTGGGATTACCTCACCGGTTTCATAATGGGTGGCAAAAAGTTCCAAGGCCTCTTTTTCATAACACCAATTTTCCAAAACTTGACTAGGTAATTCTACAAAGTCCCAAAAAACACTAGTCCCAGATAAACTTGGATAAGTTGTGTTTGCCAACATGCCATGTAAGGCGTGACCAAATTCATGGAATAGGGTGGTCACCTCATTGAATGTAAGCAAAGATGGTTTTGTCTTGGTGGGTTTAGTGAAATTACAAACAATGGAAATATGTGGACGGTCATTAATGCCATTTTTCACATATTGCGGCTTGTAAACCGTCATCCAGGCACCATTTCTTTTACCTTCCCTAGGAAAGAAATCAGCGTAGAAAATAGAAACATAATTTCCGTTATCATCGGTAACTTTGTACGTCAAAACATCTTCATGATATTTGTCAATCGTATCAATTTCTTCAAAATGTAAGCCATATAGTTTTTGAGCGATTGTAAACACACCATTGATAACATTTTCAAGTTTGAAATAGGGTTTCAATTTCTCGTCATCTAAATCAAACAATTTTTGTTTTAATTTTTCTGAATAATAAGCGCCATCCCATTTCTCTAAATGATCGAAACCATCTAATTCTTTGGCAAAAGCTGATAACTTTTCAAATTCCTTTTCAGCTGCTGGTTTGGCTTTTTCCAAGAGTTCCTGTAAAAAGGTAGTAACCGTTTCAGGATTTTTCGCCATACGCTCTTCTAAAACGAAATGGGCATGAGTAGGATAGCCTAAAAGGTTGGCTCTTTGATGACGTAATTTAGCTATTTTGAGAACTATTTCTTGGTTGTCTAATACATCTCCATGAAATCCTTTGGCTCCAAAGGCAATAGCCAGTTCTTTCCGTAATTCCCTATTGTTAGCATAGGTCATAAAAGGAATGTAGCTTGGGTATTGCAGTGTAATCACCCAGCCCTCTTTTTTCTTGGCTTCTGCTGTTTGTTTAGCTTCTTCCTTAGCGTCTTCGGGTAAACCAGCCAGATCTTCTTCATTCGTTATGTGAAGTTCATATTTATTGGTTTCAGCAAGCACATTTTCTCCAAATTTTAATTTGAGCTGACTCAATTCTTTATCAATTTGACGAAGTTCTTGCTTTTTGTCTTCAGGGAGATTTGCTCCGTTTCTGGAAAAGCTTTTATATTTTTTGTCAAGAAGTGTTTCTTGCTCCTTGGTTAAATCCAACTGCTCCTTTTGATCGTATACAGCTTTAACACGTTCAAACAGCGTTTTATTTAAGGTGATGTCGTTGCTAAACTCAGAAAGTAGTGGAGAAACTTCTTGCGCTATTTTTTGGATTTCGTCGTTGGTCTCGGCCGAATTTAGATTAAAGAAAATACTTGAGATTCTATCAAGTTGTTCTCCAGAGAAATCCAAGGCTTCAATCGTATTATTAAAGGTTGGCGCCTCTTTATTCTCACAAATTTCATCAATTTCTTTTTTAGCATCTGCAATTCCCTGAATAAAAGCCGGAAGGAAATCCTCATTTTTTATTTTTGAGAAGGGAGCTGTATGATATTGATTGTCAAATGGTTTATTTAAAATGTTCATTTTTTTGTAAATTTCTTTAATCAGAATAACGTCCTTTTTTTCTTACTAAAAACTTGATTAGCATAACATTAACAAATTTTTTTCTTTGTAATCTGAAATGTTTTTTTACTTTTGCCGAAGATTTTTCATAAGAGTTTAAAAGTTTACTCTTTAAGATGATTGATTAATAGCTTGAATGCCTCGGTAGGGATACCGAGGCTTTTATTTTAAATCCTTCGCAGATTCGTAGACTTTCATCTTCAAGCCTTCTTTATAAGCAATAATTTTATCTAAAACACACTTGTCTGAGCTCCCGATAATTTGGGCTGCTAAAATACCAGCGTTCTTGGCACCATTCAATGCTACGGTAGCAACTGGTACACCTCCAGGCATTTGAAGAATGGATAAAACGGAATCCCAACCGTCTATGGAATTACTGCTTTTAACGGGTACCCCAATGACAGGTAGAGGGGATAATGATGCTACCATCCCGGGTAAATGAGCTGCACCGCCAGCGCCAGCAACGATGACCTGAATGCCTCTGCTGTGAGCATTTTTACTATAATCAAATAATTTTTCTGGTGTTCTGTGTGCCGATACAATATCAACTTCCACCTCAATATCAAATCCTTCCAATATATCAATAGCTTCTTGCATAACTGGCAAGTCGCTTTTACTTCCCATGATAACTCCTACTTTGCTCATAACTTATTTACTGATTACGTTAATGGTCTTTTTTACTTGTTCGGCTATTTGTCTGGCCTCATTTATATCTTCATTTACTATGGTCACATGTCCCATTTTTCTGAATGGTCTGGTTTGTTTTTTTCCATAGATATGTGGAGTTACACCCTCCATACCCATAATGGCTTCAATATTTTCATAAATGACATCACCGGTATAACCTTCGGCACCAACCAAATTTACCATAATTCCGCCAACAGTACTTTCAGTTTTCCCTAAAGGTAAGTTGAGAACGGCTCTTAGGTGCTGTTCAAACTGAGACGTATAGCTTGCCTCAATGGTTTGGTGCCCCGAATTGTGCGGTCTAGGGGCCACTTCATTAACCAAAATTTGGTCCTCTTGGGTTTGGAACATTTCTACCGCCAACAGCCCTACATGGTTAAATGCTTCAGAAGTCTTTAAAGCTATCTCACGAGCTTTTTTTGCTACATCCTCATCGATTCTGGCAGGACAGATTACATATTCTACCTGATTAGCTTCAGGATGGAATTCCATTTCTACCACAGGATAGGTTTTAATTTCGCCTTTTGGGTTTCTGGCTACAATGACTGAAAGCTCATTTTTGAAAGGAATCATTGTTTCAGTAATACATTCCACATTGGGAAGTCCTTCTAAATCTTCAACTTTGCGTACCACTTTAACACCATTTCCATCATATCCAAATTGGGCGCTTTTCCATACAAATGGCAATTGAATGCCTCCATTGCTAATGGCTTCCTTGATTTCTGAAGTATAAGCAAACCGACTAAAATCAGCTGTTGGGATTTGATTGTCTACATAAAAAAGCTTCTGTTTGGCTTTGTTTTGAATGGTTCTTAGTGTTCTTGAAGAAGGGTACACCTTAATGCCTTCTTTTTCCAAGGTTTCCAAAGCGTCTACATTGACGTTTTCAATTTCTATAGTCAAAACATCTACCTGTTTCCCAAAAGCAACCACGGTATCATAATCCATTAGGTCTCCCTGATGGAATTCGTTACAGGCAATTTTACAAGGAGCTTCGTTACTGGGGTCCAAAACGCTGGTGTTTATGTCAAATTTTCTGGTATTGTAAAGGAGCATTTTTCCTAATTGACCACCACCTAAAATACCTAGTTTAAAATCTGAAGAAAATAAATTCATGAAGGCTTTGTTTTTGGGCAAAAATACAAATCAAATGCCTGTGATAAAACAAAAAGCGCAACAATGTGGCGTCAAATTCGCAAAACTTTTAACATTTGATTATCTTTGTTTTCCAAAATAAATAATCCGGTGGTAAAACTTCACGATTTAGAATTCAGACCTTTTATTAAAGCCCAAGAAATAGATGCCGTTGTGCAACGAATGGTTGATGAAATTTCTCGTGACCTAAAGGATGAAATTCCAGTGTTTGTGGGTATTCTCAACGGTTCCTTCATGTTTGTTAGTGATTTTGTTAAAAAATACCCCAGTGCATGTGAGGTAACATTTATAAAATTGGCTTCTTATGAGGGATTGAAATCTACAGAGGATATACAACGTCTCATTGGCTTGACTCAAGATTTATCAGGAAGAACAGTGGTGATACTTGAGGATATTATCGATTCTGGAAACACCCTTCATGAAGTGCATCGAATATTTAATAACGAAGGAGTAAAACGACTTATTATAGCCTCTTTGTTTTACAAACCGGAAGCTTACAAGAAGGATTTTAAAATTCATTATAAAGGTATCGAAATACCGAAAAAATTTATTGTTGGTTATGGCTTGGACTATAATGGTTTGGGACGTGATTTGCCTGAAATTTATCAATTAAAAACTACACAACATATGACTAATATTGTCCTATTTGGCCCTCCAGGTGCCGGTAAAGGAACACAAGCAGAATTTTTAAAGGAAAAGTATAATCTGGTTCACATTTCTACTGGAGATGTGTTTCGTTATAACATTAAAAACGAGACCGCTTTAGGTATGTTGGCCAAATCCTATATGGATAAGGGTGAGTTGGTACCCGATAAGGTAACCATTGATATGTTGAATGCTGAGGTAGAAAAGAATGCGGATGCCAAAGGTTTTATCTTTGATGGTTTTCCGCGAACTTCTGCTCAAGCAGATGCCTTGGCAGAGTTAATGGATGAGAAGGATTCTCAAATTAACGCCATGATTGCTTTAGAAGTAGATGATGAAATATTGGTGGAACGTTTGTTAAAAAGAGGGGAAACCAGTGGTAGAGCCGATGATGCTGATGAATCCATTATTAGAAATCGAATCAAAGAGTATTACAGTAAAACAGCGATCCTAAAAGATTACTACACCAAGGAGGATAAATATTTTGGAGTAGATGGGGTTGGTAGTATCGAGGAAATCACTCAGCGTTTAAGCGAGGTGATCGACAAGCTGTAATAGACAATTAATAATTATGGCTTTTTTCCTGTTAGTATTTTTGTGCCTTTCTTTTTTGTTATTTCCAATAGCCGCCATAGTGAGTTTGCTAAATAAGACAGCTACAAATAATGACAAATTGATTTGGATTCTTATAGTGTTATTTCTTCCTTTAATTGGATCCATTTTATATTTTGTTATTGGAAGACCAAAATTTAAGGCGCTGGAAATAAGAAATTCCAACAGGAATTATTTTAAATATTAAATTCATTTGACTAATAAATAGCTTCGTTCTGAAGAGATTGTAATATGACTGAAGGGAACTTTGTTGATTATGTAAAGCTTCATGTGGCTTCTGGAAACGGAGGTAAAGGATCTGCACATTTACACCGTGAAAAATATATAGCCAAGGGTGGACCTGATGGAGGCGATGGTGGTCGTGGAGGTCACGTGATAATGAAAGGGAATAAAAACCTTTGGACGCTTTACAATTATAAATTTAAGCGTCACTTCAAGGCCGGTCATGGGGAACATGGGGGTAAGCAAAGAAGTACGGGGGCAGATGGAGAAGATATTTACATGGAAGTGCCTTTGGGAACGGTCATTCGTGATAAAGAAACCAATCAAATCCTTTTTGAAATTACCGACGACGGTGAAGAAAAAATCATCGCTCAAGGTGGTATGGGAGGTCGTGGAAACTGGCATTTTAAGAGTCCCACAAACCAAACACCTCGGTATGCACAACCAGGTATACCTGGTGAAGAAAAGGAGATTATTCTGGAACTTAAAGTTCTTGCCGATGTTGGTTTGGTAGGATTCCCTAATGCAGGAAAATCTACGTTGTTATCTGTGGTCACAGCTGCCAAACCTAAAATAGCAGATTATGAGTTTACAACCCTAAAACCTAATTTAGGTATTGTTAAACATAGAGATTATCAAACTTTTGTAATTGCAGATATCCCTGGTATTATTGAGGGAGCTGCAGAGGGTAAAGGCTTGGGGCATTATTTCTTAAGACACATTGAGAGAAACTCGGTCTTGTTGTTTCTTATTCCAGCCGATGCCGGAGATATCAAGGAACAATATGACATTCTTTTGGATGAGTTGAGAAGATATAATCCCGAGATGTTGGATAAACAGCGTATGATTGCTATTTCCAAAAGTGATATGTTGGATGAAGAATTAAAGGCAGAGATGAAAACCGAATTGGACGCTATCTTACCTATAGATTATATGTTTATTTCTTCGGTGGCACATCAAGGACTTCAAACTTTGAAAGATAAATTGTGGGGCATGTTGAATGACTAAAAGGCCCCTTCTTAATTTCTAATTTTATATCTTTAAAATAAAAGATATGAGAAAATTAAGTTTCCTTTTTCTATTGCTTTTTATGGGGTGCCACAGTATTCAGGTTACGCATGACTACGATAGAAATATTGATTTTTCCAAATACAAAACATTTAACTATTACCCACAGATAAACTCTGGATTGAGTGAGTTGGATGAAAATAGGTTGTTGGATGCCATTGATGCTCATTTGACAAACAAAGGACTTACCTTATCAGAGAATGCCGAGTTGCTTATAAATATTAAAACTTCCGATTATCATTCCATGCAGCAGAGCACTGTTGGATTGGGTCTGGGCGGTGGTGGAGGCCAGGTAGGCGGTGGTGTTTCGGTTGGCATTCCTTTAGGTCAGGATAAAACAAACCGGGTGATACAAATAGATGTTTTAGATCAAAATGGGTTGATTTATCAAGCGATAATGGATTCCCCCTATTTTGATAAGGCTACACCAGATGAGCGCACCAAGCACATGCAAAATATTGTAGAGAAAGCCTTTGAAAAGTTTCCGCCTCCTCAGGAAGTTCGTTAAGATGCTGTTAAGGCTATTTTGATTCCTCTTGGGTTGTTTTAACTTCGTTAGAAACCAATCCAAAAAATAATGAAAAAAGCAATCCTTATTACTTTTCTATTAGTTTGTATCAATTTACAGGCCCAGTATACCATTGAACCTCCCAAAGGATATTCCCATGATATAGGGAATATGATTGTCATGCTTGACAATTTAAAGGGTAGGGTTGAATATTTAGTGAAAGATTTAAATCAGGAACAGACAGATTTTCTGTTGGACGATAATTCCAACCGAATCGGCGCACTCATTTATCATCTGGCCGCAACCGAAGCCCATTACCAAGTATTCACCTTTGAAAAGCGAGACTTTAATGAAGCTGAAAAGGAAAAATGGATGATGGCATTAAGCCTTGGGGATGAAGCTAGAGCAGAATTTCAAGGAAAACCCATTCAGTATTACATGGATTTATATGATGAAGTGCGAAACAAAACAAAGGAACTCATGAAAACCAAAGACGATAAATGGTTTTCAAAAACCAATAAAGGCATGTCCAATCATTGGGCTTGGTTTCATGTGATGGAGCATCAAGCCAACCATATGGGACAATTGGCCTATTTAACCAAAAGATTACCGAAAGAATAATTTAAATATCAAAAAAATGGAAAATAAAGTAGCTTTAATCACAGGAGGCTCAAAAGGCATCGGATTTGGAATTGCACAGGCACTTTTAGAACAAGGAGTACATGTGGCAGTGACCAGTAGAAGCAGCGCTGCGGCTCATGATGCTGCTGGAAGATTAAATGCCCATAAAACAACTAAGGCCAAAGCAGTGGGATTAAAAGGAGATGTGACTGATTTTAATTCCATTCAAGAGGCGGTCAAGGATGTGGTGAATGAATTTGGACACCTAGACATTGTCATTGCCAATGCCGGATTGGGACATTTTGCACCCATTGAAGATTTGACACTAGAACAATGGCAGGAAACTATCGATACCAACTTGACAGGCGCTTTTTATACACTTAAAGCGAGTGTGGATGCTCTAAAAAACACGGAAGGTTATTACATCACTATTTCCAGTTTGGCTGGGACTAATTTCTTCGCTAGCGGATCGGCTTATAATGCCAGTAAATTTGGTGTTACTGGGTTTACCCAAGCAGCTATGTTGGATTTGAGAAAATATGGAATCAAGGTGAGTACCATCATGCCGGGGTCAGTATCGACTTATTTCAATGGTCATGAACCAAATGACAGTGATTCCTGGAAAATCCAGATAGAAGACATCGGTGAGTTGGTGGTCGATTTAATTAAAATGAATCCCCGAACATTACCTAGTAAAATTGAGGTCAGGCCAAGTATGCCACCTTCCAAATAAATTAAAATCCCGCAATTGCGGGATTTTTTGTTTCTATTTTATGTGAATGCGTTGTCCTTCACTATGACTACTAAACTCGGGGGCATACATACTTTGTATGGTGGTAATACCATTGCTCATTTCACCCGCATTATTGACTCTTAAATCATATTCAAAAACATAAACTCCTTTGGGTAAATAATCAAAAAAGAAATTGGTAGAGGCATCCTTGGTGCTTTCATAATATCCCAAGCCGTCTTGATACTTGTAGGCAGAAAGTACGTTGATAGGTTCCAGGCCTGCAGCGCGCATGTCTTTCATGTGTATAAACTCCATATCTCTGTCACTCTTTAATTCAATACGTACTCTCACTAAATCACCAACTTTTAAGGGGGTGTCGTTTGTTATTTCTGAAATCTTTTCACCTGTATTGGTATTGGTTTTTAAGAACAATTTCTTTTTTAAAGAAAGTGGCGATTCTGCAGAGGTAATCGCATCCAGATCTTCAAAATACTGCCAGTATAAACTGCCCCATGCAATCCCGTTTCCTTTTTTGGTTAAGGTCACATCAGCTAACTCAGGTTGGATTTCTGTAGCACTCCAAGATGTTTTGTAGTACCCAGTACCAGCTTCCACCTTGACGTTTTCTAATTTAGCAGGTTCAATCTTTTGATTACCAACCAGAATCTCCACAGCATCGGTGACGCTTAGCCAATCACTACCTTGAAGCAACAAAGCATACACCGCTTCGGTAGTAGCTTTGGTAGTTTTCCATTGATTGGTTTGCTTGTTTTTCAATAACCAGATTTTAAGGTTGTCAACCGTTTCCATATCATTTTCAATTTCAGAAAATGCTTCAATCATTAGGGCTTGGGTTTCAATAGGCGCTTGATACCAATACCAAGAAGCCACATTGTCCTTCCAGTACATACCCAATTCGTCATTGGTGATACTGGTTTCTTTCAAGGATTTCAGGATCTTATTAGCAGTTACTGAATCTAGATTTCTAAAGGCAACCAAAGCTATCATGCCTTTGGCATATAAGGATTTGGAGGTCCAATAGGCCTTCGTCTGATTCATGTAGTAGCTCTTGATGGTGGCCACTTCCTTTGAAAGTTCAACCTCAGGATAGAAACTACGCATATATAAATATTGAATCTGACTGTAACTTAAATGGTCTTTCGATAGATCTACATCTTTACGGTATTTGGTCAAATCCTTGTATTCCTGAACAAATTCTTGATCTAGATAATTCAGAGCTTTTCTAATCATTTCGGTGTCACCCTGAGCTTGTCCAAGTTTGTCTGTAGTGACTCCCAATTGTCCTAAATGCCCAAATCCAGTTATAATATGTTGCGTGATGAAACGGTTAGGTTTTCCACCGTTGAACCAAGCCCAAGCTCCTGAACCCATTTGGTTTTGCTCCAGTTTTTTCAAGCTGTTTTGCAGCTCATTGGTCATTTTGTTCATGTCAAATAACATAGCGATACGTTTCTTTTGTTCGGTTTCGCTTTGAGCATCACGCAGCCAAGGGGTTTCCTGTATCAACAGACTTTTCAATTCCTCGTTTTTCTCCAAATTGCTTAAGAGAGCATCAGAGTTTCGCCATTGATCAAAAACCTCTTTAATTCTAGGATTGCTGTTAGGAATGTGACTTGCCAAGGCATTGGCATAATACCTACTAAAGTTTTGCTCATTACATTCATACGGATATTCCATCAAATACGGTAACGCTTGTACGGCATACCATGCCGGATTGGAGGTGATTTCCAAAGTCAGTTTGTGGTGTTTTAAAGTGGCTGAGGTGTTGGTTTTTAATTTGTCCAACGTAAACGTTCTGGTCTCATTGCTTTTAATCCACATGGGTAAGGTTTCGGTAACCAACATTCTATTGGAAAGCACAGGTAGAGCATTTTGCTCGCCATCGCTAAACTCCCCAGCTTGTGCCACAATTTTATATTGAAGTGCATCTACATGATCAGGAATATGAAGGTTCCAAGTGACTTGGGTGTTCCCTTGTTTTTCTACAGAGAAAGGTAGTATCCCTTGATTGTCATCCTGAGCTTGTCGAAGGAATAGTAACTCATTGGTAATATCCTTTCCAGTGGTAGCATCTTGCAGTTGCAACATGGCATTACCGCTTAAAGCCTTGTCTGAAAGATTGGAAATTTTGGTACTGATGGTAATGGCATCACCTTGTCTTAAAAACCGAGGCACGTTGGGCAACACCATTAATTCTTTTTGGGTCAGGGTGTTTAATTGGGTGACTTGACTTTCCAATGTTTTGGTATGTGCCAACAGTTGCAGTTTCCATTGGGTCAAGGCTTCTGGCGTGGTAAAACTAAAGCTTACGTTCCCGTCTTGATCGGTTTGCAATTGCGGAAAGAAAAAGGCCATTTCTTGCAGGTTTTTTCTAGCTTGGATGTTTTCCAAATGCTTTTTGAATTCCAAAGCTTTCTGCGTTTCAAAATTAAACTCTAAAGAATCTGATAAGGTCATATTAACATATCCTATTCCCGATGCATTTTGAGGAGTCCATATAATGTTATTATCCATGAAATCTTGTTCTAAATCTTCTGACTTTACAACTTGGTATGAGGTAGTAATTTCATCCTTTTTTCTCTTGACTCCAAAAGCACTAATAACAACTTCATCAATTGCACTCTGGTCAGGTAGCATAGATAAATACAGAAAATTGTCATTCTTAATTTTATAATTCAAGCTGCTATAGCCTACAAAACTGAAAATAAGTTGGTCATTATTATCTACTTGAATTAAGAAGTTGCCATCAAAATCTGTTTGGGTTCCATTATTAGTACCCTTAACCACCACATTTACTCCTGGTAATGGAGATCCGTATTCATCTGATACTATTCCAGAAACAAAGCCTTTATCAATACTGGAATCATATTTGCTTTTCAATTCCTTAATTCGTATTTGACTGAGGTAGTTATTGTTGAGCCTCTTGTTTGTTAAATGCAACCCAAACCAATTTAAACCATCATAACTTTGATGAGGGTAACTTAACGGCTGTCGAGACTGATTAAAAACCCGAAAACCGCTACTCCCAAAACTTTGTCCAGAACCTCTATGGCCTCGACTGGAGTAAATAGGTTCATACAACGGATCAAAACGCCAATCATGGGTTTTAAATTGATCTAAAGAGGCATCATACATGCTGGCTAACAACTCGGCACTAACTTGTTCCCCTTTCGGTCCTTTAATAGTAAAACTCCAAGTTTCTTCACTTCCCGGTTGCAGCTTATCTCTGAAGGTTTTAGTCTCAATCTGTAAATCGCTACTCGGATAAGGCACTTGAATGGTTTGGCTCCCGCTTTGAAAACCGTTGGCAAAGGCAAAACTGTAGTGGATGGCAAAACCGCCCAAATCTTTTTCGGTGATGGGAATTTCGAATGAAACCATGTTGTTATTCAATGTCAAAAGTTTGGTCTCTACAATTTGGTGGTTCTTCTCAATATCTATGGTCACAGTGATGTTCTCAGCAGCAGATCCTACCGAAATGACGGCCTGTTCACTTACTTGATAGCGATCCTTATCTGTATGGAATTGGAATAGTTGGTGGTCTGCCAGCGTTTTGTCTTTGGGACTAAACACCGTGATTTGCTGTTCAGCTTTAACCACTTGATCAAAGCGGTCCTTGGTTTCAAAAAAGATTTTATACAAACCAGATTCCCAGGATTTCATATGTCCCAAAATCACCTCTTTAGAATCCTTAGTGTTGACAGCTATGTCTTTGACCAAAGTCCCAAATTTCCAAGTGTTGACATCGTTTTCATCTTGGTAGGCTTCATGGGGAAAATGTGTTTTAAATTCGGCTTGGGTCATCAAAGGATAATCGGGAGCTGACCAAGGACGATCTCTCAAAACTTGCTCAGGAGCCTGTAGTTTATAAATTTTTAAAGACCCTTCAGTAGGTACAAATGCCCCATTTAAGTTGTTGGTGATTAGAGTCAATGCCTCTTTTTTGTTGGTTTTATCCCATTTGTTCGGAGCTTGGATACTTGCTGTCAAAGCATGATAACCCACATTTACCGTTGTGGTAGCCGAACGGGTTTCTCCATTGATGTCCGTTACATCTGCTGTAACCTCATATTGAAAGGTGGGTTGACCTTCCTTGCTCACCGCGGTGTCCGGAAGCGCCTTAAATACCACTTCAAACTCACCTTGAGCATTGGTGGTAGTTTCCCCATGGGCGATTTCTTGGGGCTCACTGTAATAGGCGCGAGGATTCCATCGGTACCAAATAGGGTATTGCACTTGTCGAACCACCCGATAGGTCACCTTGGCATCGGTAATGTTGCTACCAGCAAAGGCAAGGGCCGTTCCATGGACAGTAACTGAATCATTCAGGCGAAAGGTATCAGTGATAGGCGTAAATTTGGTTTCAAACTTGGGACGTTTGTATTCTTCAACCGAAAAGTAATATTCGACATCCAAATCATTACCATCACCATGAAAATTGATGTTGTATTGTCCATTTAGACCGGAGCTAGGTAATATAAACTCCCCAGCAACAGAACCATATTCGTTACTTTTTAATTCCAATTCAGCAACTTCATCATCGTTCACGTTATACACATCCACATAAAACAATTGATTGGGAATGACTTCAGACTTTCCTTTGACTGTTTTCATGGCAATGGCCTTAAAATAAACCGTTTGCCCAGGGCGGTAAATACTCCTATCTGTAAACACAAAACCTTTGTAATCCGCATCGGTTTCAGAACGATTGTAGTGTTGACTAATGTAATGATTCCCAAAGTGGGCTCGGTCTTTTCCATAGGTCACTTCCATGGTTATGTTCCTCCAATACTCATTGGGTTTTTGAATTTGGATCATTCCTTTTGAGTCCGAAGTAAACGATTTGGTAATATAAGAGCCATTGTAGTTCTTTTGATAGCTTAATACCACTTTGGCCTTAGCAATAGGTGCTCCATTGGTTCGATTAATGACTTGATAGTATTGATTCAACTCATCAGAAGTTTCAGTAATGGCCAAGTTGGTCACTTGAAAGGTCTGGGCAGCAAAGGTGTTTGCTTCATTATTAACCAGAGCTACCATAAGGTACCTGCCGTTGTCCAATTGAGGCACCAATACTTCTGTGCTGTGAGACTGGTAATCACCCTCATCTTTTAGAGTGGTTTCCCAAACATGGCTAGCCGTCAACTTTTTAATGAATTCCCATTGCAAGTCTTCCCTATGGTTTTCTTGGTAGGTCTTGTATTGTTTTTCGGTAAATTTAAACACCTTAAGTTCTAAAGCTTGGATGTTTTTATAAATTACCAGAACTTTACTGTGCTGTTGAATGGGAAGATGGCTTTCTGTCATTAAGTTTAAACTTTCTCTGGAGATATAACTTTGAAGCACCTCACATTTTTCAGCGCCTATACTTTCAGGGAAATTTTTAATAAGTTGCTCACACAAGTCAAAAGCTTTTTTGACTTTCCAACGGTTCTCTTCTTGGGTACGAGGTTGGTAACCTTGTCCTTGATAATAATATTGCTGAGCCTCCTCAAAACCATAAAGGGTACTCACCGCTTGACCAGAATAAGTGTCTTGACTTTCCTTTAAAGTACGAATCAGGATGTCCTGTTTGTCGGGGAAACTGGCATAGCTTTCTACAAAGTTGAGACGCTCAATATCAACCTCTACTAGTGCATCTGCTTGGGTGTCGGTTTGATGAAATTGAATCAAATCCTGATACAACTTCAAGGCTTGAAATGGTAGAGAAGTAGAATCAGTCGAAGTGATGTTTAAGCTTGAAAATTCATCAGCAGGACATAAAAATCGGTCGTTGTCAATCTCAAAAGCTTCAGTTGGTTTGGTGATGCTACTCTCATCGGTCTTATAAAATTCCAAAGCATTATGTGCCAACAAATCGTAAAGGGTTGGTCTATAAATTTTAGAATCCTTTTGTTCGGTAAGTAGTAGCTTAAAGGTTTCAATAGGTGTTTCTTTAAGAATATCTGCGGGTTCCAGAGATGCTTGATAGTGCTTTTGTATTTCTTTAAAAAGCGTGTTTAAATCCCACGTTCTGAAATCCACCGAATCTACTTTCTGTGTGGTTTCAGTGCGGTTGTATATCTTCCAGCGGTTTTGCTGAAAGTATTGCCAATACATCGTGGCTAGCATATTTTCCAACAGATTTTTGGTAGGGGCTTCTGCTTGGTGTATTTCGGTTTTGAAATCTTGAATCACTTTTAATTGAGCGTCTTCTTCCAGAATCAAGGCAAACTTGCTTTTGTAAATAAGGGTCTTGATTTCCTGCGGCTTGTTACCTTCCTTTTTCGCTAAAGTGGCAATATCATTAACAACTTCCAGGGCAGATTTGGGCAAATTGTCCAGTTCGTAGCTTTCTACCTGTTTCCAAAGTTTAGGATAGGGATCGGTTTGGGAAAAACCAGTTAGGGTCATAAGACTTATTAAGAAGGTGATGGCAAGTGGTTTCATGTAATATATTTTCTACAAAATACAGTTCAAAAGTTGTACCAAAAAATAGATATTGAGGCAACTACGTGTTCTGTTGAGTTAAAGTAGGTATTTACCAAGTCAAAAAGAAAAATTACCTTTGGAATATGTGGCGACTAGGTATCATATTTATATTTCCCATAGGCCTCTTATCCCAAACCTTGGATGATGAGGTTAAGAGCATCTTGATGAACAACCAGTTTGCAGATGTAGAAAGTTATATGGAAATGAAATTGGAGGCCAACCCAAACGATTTGGAGACCGTAGAACTTTTGGGAGATATTTATTCCCATCAAGAAATGTGGGATGAAGCCGTTGAGCAATATGACATATTGAAATCCAAACATCCCGAGAATGCCAACTACCAATACAAGTATGGCGGTGCCTTAGGAATGAAAGCGGCATCCAATAAACTGGCAGGTATCGGTTTAATATCAGATGTGAAAGCTTCCTTATTAAAGGCTGCTGAATTAGATCCTAGTCATATTGATGTAAGGTGGGCTCTTGTGAAGTTTTATATGGAATTGCCTGCCATTTTAGGAGGTTCTACAGACAAGTCCTTAGAATTTGCCAATCAACTTGAGACCCTTTCCCCTGTAGATGGACATCTAGCCAAGGGTTTTATTTTTAAGGAAAATGAAAATTATAATCAGGCTGAAACCCATTTAAAAAAGGCTTTAGAAATAGGAGGCTCTAAAACCTGCTATTTGGAGTTGGCTAAATTATATATAGAAACCAACCAAAAAGAAAAGGCCAAACAAGTTCTTAAACAAGGGGTAGATGCCTTAAAGGATGACGATTTAAGAAACAAGCTACAAGAATTATCATCAGAGTAAATGCCTAATAAAATGAGGTGGTAAGCTTTAACAAATAACACAAATCCCCTATCTTTGATTCACAATTCTACACCCATATGAACGTACATTTTATAGCCATAGGAGGAGCAGCAATGCACAATTTGGCCATAGCCTTACACAATAAAGGATATCAAGTTACCGGAAGCGACGATACTATTTTTGAACCATCAAAATCGCGTCTACAGGCTAAGGGCTTGTTGCCTGAAGCCTTTGGTTGGTTTCCAGAAAAAATCACCTCCCAGTTGGATGCCATCGTATTGGGAATGCATGCCAAAGAGGATAATCCAGAATTGTTGAAGGCTCAAGAACTAGGCTTAAAAATATACAGTTACCCCGAGTTTTTGTACGAACAGTCCAAAGATAAAACGCGTGTAGTTATTGGAGGTAGTCACGGGAAAACCACCATCACGTCCATGATTCTCCATGTGATGCATTACCACGATATGGAAGTAGATTACATGGTGGGTGCCCAACTGGAAGGCTTTGATGTCATGGTAAAACTAACCGACGACAATGATTTTATTGTTTTAGAAGGTGATGAGTATTTAAGTTCGCCCATAGACAGGCGCCCCAAATTCCATTTGTACCAACCCAACATTGCTTTGTTGAGTGGTATCGCTTGGGATCACATCAATGTGTTTCCTACCTATGAAAACTATGTGGAGCAGTTCCAGATTTTTGTAGATAGTATTGTGAAAGGAGGGAGTATCACTTATAATGCTGAAGATCCCGAAGTGGTTAGGGTGGTAGAAGCTAGTGAAAATACCATCAGAAAGTTGCCATATCAGACACCAGAATATACGGTGGAAGATGGTGAAACACTTTTGGAAACATCAGAAGGCGAACTCCCCATTGAAGTGTTTGGAGCCCATAATCTAAATAACTTGGCAGGTGCCAAATGGATTTGCCAGCACATGGGCATCGATGAAGACGATTTCTATGAAGCCATTTCTACATTCAAGGGAGCCAGTAAACGACTAGAGAAAATTGCTGTGGGAAAAAGCAGTGTGGCATACAAGGATTTTGCCCATTCTCCTTCCAAAGTAGAGGCTACCACAAAGGCGGTAAAAGACCAATATCCAGATAGAAAATTGGTGGCTTGTTTAGAACTACATACCTATAGCAGTCTGAATGCCGAGTTTTTAAAACAATATGAAGGAGCCCTAGATGCTGCCGATGTTGCGGTGGTATTTTATTCCCCACATGCCGTGGAGATTAAAAAACTGGATGAGGTCACCCATGAACAAATCAAACAGGCTTTCAACAGGGAAGACCTGACCATTTTCACCAATCCTGAAGATTTTAAAACCGATCTGTTTTCAAGAAACCTAGAAAACAGCGCCTTGTTGTTAATGAGTTCTGGTAATTATGGTGGTTTGGATTTTGATGAGGTCAAAGGGCTTATTGAATAAAGCCGGACATAAGCCGGACATGGATTCTTTTTAGGGATTCTTCTTCCATAGACCGATACAATTGTTTAGTCATAATGGGGCACTTTCTCAAAGCGACCCCAAGGATGGGACTACTAATCTCACAGATTTTTTTATCCAAATGGGAAATTTCATTTTTAATTTAGGATAAAACTTCTCATATTTGCTCCATTATGATTGCATAAGTCACACATCAGATGAGGTTTACATCTCGTAAGCCATGAAAAAAATCCAACCACCCATCACGGGTGTCTCATTTTTATATACCTTAAAATCATGCAATCCATACCCTCTATAAAACAGCTTTTTAAATATTTCAAAAGGGCGCTCTCTGGAGCCGAACAGGAGTTTACATCCGGGAGCATTCGTAAGGCCATCTTCATGCTTTCCATACCCATGATTCTCGAAATGCTCATGGAGTCCATATTTGCTCTGGTTGATATTTTTTATGTCTCTAGGGTAAGTGTCAATGCGGTAGCAACCATTGGTTTAACAGAGTCGGTGGTGACTTTGGTCTATGCGGTGGCTATTGGGCTTAGTATGGCCGCTACAGCCATCGTGGCACGCCGAGTAGGCGAGAAGGATCTCAAAGGAGCGTCACAGGCGGCAGTGCAAGTAATTATTTTGGGTGTTCTGGTATCCGTTATAGTCAGTATCGTGGGTATATGGTATGCCAAGGAAATTTTGGCTCTAATGGGCGCCGAACCTGATCTCATTTCCGAAGGCTATGGCTATACCCAAATTCTGATAGGTGGTAATTTAACCATCATGTTATTGTTCATGATCAATGCCATTTTCCGTGGCGCGGGCAATGCCTCCATTGCCATGTGGACCTTAATACTTTCCAATGGATTGAACATCCTTTTAGATCCTATTTTTATTTTTGGCTGGGGTCCTGTTCCCAGCTTTGGCGTAAAAGGGGCGGCTATTGCCACTACTATTGGTCGTGGTACAGCCGTTTTATATCAATTGGTGGTATTGTTTTATGGTATCGGAAAAATCAAAGTTACCCTTCAGGATATAGCCATCAAGATATCGGTCATGTTCAACTTGATCAAGGTATCCCTCGGGGGGATTGGCCAATTTTTAATTGGAACCTCCAGCTGGGTGTTCTTAATGCGCATCATGAGTGAATTTGGCAGTGAAGTGCTGGCAGGATATACCATTGCCATCAGGGTGATGATGTTTACCCTCATGCCGTCTTGGGGCATGAGCAACGCAGCAGCTACTTTGGTGGGGCAAAATCTAGGAGCCCAACAACCTGATCGAGCTGAAAAATCGGTTTGGATAACCGGGAAGTATAATGCCATTTTTATGGGGTTGGTGTCACTTGTGTATCTCATATTCGCCAAACAGATCATCATGTGGTTTTCAAATGAACCAGAGGTAATAACCTATGGTTCGCTTTGTTTACGGGTTTTGGCTGCGGGTTATGTCTTTTATGCCTACGGCATGGTGGTGATTCAGTCCTTTAACGGTGCCGGTGATACCAAAACGCCTACCTATATCAACTTTTTCTGTTTTTGGTTGTTTCAATTACCATTTGCTTATTTGACCGCCATCACTTTAGACTGGGGGCCTAAGGCTGTCTTTTTGGCCATCACCTTGGCAGAAGTCCTCATTGCCATTGTTGGTATTATTTGGTTTAAAAGAGGCCGGTGGAAATTGGTGAAGGTTTAAAAGAATGAGTTTAAATGTCGATTTTAAGTGGTTTTTCACTTATTCAATTTGCTCAAGAAGCTCTTGGGTTAACTTTAGAATGTCATCGTATTTATTATAAATTTTCCGATGGCAGATAAGAAATCCAATGGCTACACCCCAAACTGCCTAAAATGATGATCCAAATGTTTGTATTGCATTTGTCCCCATTGGGGCATGGTGAAATCTCCAAACATAGGGTGTGGAGGAAGACTACCGGCATCCTTTTTAGCATGAAACCTCTCAATAAGTTTTACTAAAGTTTCCTTTTCGCTTTCAAAATCCTTGGCTTCCGTTACTACAAACTCTTTAGAGGTGGGCAATCCGGGTTTCCAGGGCTTATCGTTGTACAAAGAAGATTTAAAAAGCGAGAACATGGCCCTCATAAAAACATTGGGCTTCTCGGGTTTCAGTTCCCCTAATGATATTTTTAAAGGCCCTTGACAGTGCCACAACATCTGGGAGGCATCCATCGTGCCCCATTGGCGTGCACTATCAGATTGCAGTTGCTCCAGGCGGCTTAAAATCTCTTGATAGGAGGTCGGGTCAAATAATGATTGCATAACAAGGTGCTAAAAATTGCAGTTGAAAGTTACAATATTTATATTTACTATATGACGCAAAAAAACGCTTCTTTTTCAATTAAACATTGGTCCCAAGACGACCAACCTCGAGAGAAACTTCGGGACAAGGGAAGAGGTGTCCTCAGTGATGCTGAATTGGTGGCCATTTTAATTGGCTCTGGTAGTAAGGAAGAAAGTGCCGTAGAATTGTGCAAGCGTATATTGGCAAGTGTAGACAATAACCTAAGTGCTTTGGGTAAGCTAAGTCTCAAACAGCTTATGGCGTTTAAAGGTATTGGGGAAGCCAAAGCCATATCTATCGCAGCGGCCATGGAGTTAGGAAGAAGGCGCAGGGGAGAAGAAGCCCTAGAACTCAAGAAAATCACTTCCAGTAGTTCGGTTTTCGAACTGATGCAACCCATAATAGGGGAGCTGGCACATGAAGAGTTCTGGATTATCTATCTCAATAACTCCAATAAGGTGCTACAAAAAATACAGCTCAGCAAAGGAGGCATGACAGGAACCTTGGTAGATGTGCGCTTGGTTATGAAAACCGCTTTAGAATTAGGAGCTACCAGTATGATTTTGGCTCATAACCACCCGTCAGGAACCCTAGTCCCCAGTGAAGCCGATAAACAAATTACACAAAAACTACAACGGGCAGGAGAAAGTTTGGATATAAAAGTGCTGGATCACTTAATCATCACAGAAAAGGCTTACTTTAGTTTTGCCGATGAAAATCTCATGTAATTCATGCTACTTGTTTACACTCATAAAATTACGCCCAGACTTAAGTATGCTTTCAAGCAAATCTTTACGCGTATTTTAAATATTCCGGTAGATTTTACCACTACCATCGAGGAATTTATCGCCCATGACAGCTTGAAAATGTCTTACACCAAGCAGCCCTTAAGCAGTGAGTTGTTTGTAAAAAGTCATGACCTGTTGTTTGAACAGGGATTGTCAGACATAGAGGTGCACGTAATGAAATGGGATGATACCAAGTGCTTTTTCCCAGCAGGAGAGAAGAGCAGTATCCCCTTTGATATCTTTGCGGCTACTTTTTACATGCTATCGCGATATGAAGAGTATTTGCCTCATGTAAAAGATGAATACGGAAGGTTTTCGCCAGAAGAGAGCTTAGGTTTCAAGCATGATTTTCTTCAGCAACCTGTTGTAGATATTTGGGCCTACAAATTTAAGGAGGTACTTACGGCCCAATTTCCAGACTATGTTTTTGAAGAACGCGCCTACAGAATCAAGCCCATCATTGATGTTCCCTGTCCGTATCAATTTAAAAGTAAGGGCGTTTTAAGAAATTTGATGGGTACCCTAGGCGATCTATTTTCCCTTAAATTGAAAAGACTTTACCAGAGGTATTCGGTTTTGATGGGTTTAAAACACGACCCAGATGATACCTTCAGGTATATCATCAACAGACAGAAAACCACACATCACAAGTTCATATTTTTCTTCATGGTAGGTGATTTATCCACTTATGATAAGGGAGTGAACATAAACAATAAATCCTTTGTGTCTCTCATCAAGCAGGTGTCAGATTACTGCCAAGTAGGACTCAAGGTATCCTTTCTAGCGCTTACTGACATGGAGCGGTTAAAAAAGGAGAAAAAAAGAATGGAAGGCATCATTTATGCTACCCTTACGGCCTCTAGAAATTCCTTTTCAAAGGTGAACTTGCCAGAATCTTACAGAAATTTGGTAGACCTGGAGATAGGAGAGGACTACACCATGGGTTATACACGTCATTTTGGATTTCGTGCTGGCACTTGTACGCCTTTTTTCTTTTATGATTTGGATTTTGAAATTCAGACACCACTTAAGATTTATTCCTACCATATGATGGACTTTTCCATGCTGAAAATACATTCGCAACTGGATAAAAAACAAGCCTTACAGTCTATGATTTCAAAGGTAAAAAAGGTCAATGGCGAATTTATCCCGGTGTTCCATAATTATACTTTTAGTGATTTGGACCGTTGGAAAGGATTCAAGGAATTGTTTAATTTGATATTAGACTCAACAGATGAGGATTAAAGGCATCACCGATATATTTTTTGATTTAGACCATACCCTTTGGGATTTTGATAGGAATTCGGCATTAACTTTTGAGAAGATATTTAGCCTGAATAAGGTGTCCTTGGATTTGGAAGAATTTCTCTTCCATTACGAACCCATAAATTTAGATTATTGGAAACTTTACAGAGAAGATAAAGTTGATAAGGCAACCTTGAGGTATCGAAGGTTGAGTGATTCCTTTGATAGACTTGATTACAAAGTTTCGGATGATTTGATCAACAAACTCTCTATAGATTATATTGCATACTTAGGTACTTTTAACCATTTGTTTGAAGAGACTTTGGATATTTTGGATTATTTATATCCCAATTATAGGTTGCACATCATTACAAACGGTTTTAGCGAAGTGCAGTATAACAAAATAAAGAATTCCAAAATAGACCATTATTTCAAAACCATTACCGATTCTGAAAAGGTAGGAGTTAAAAAGCCACATCCTAATATCTTTGAATTTGCTTTGGATTTAGCTGAGGCTTCAAAAGACTCCAGTATTATGATTGGGGACAATTTGGAGGCCGATGTATTGGGAGCTTTAAATTTTGGATTGGATGCCATTTGTTTTAATATCAAAAACGAAAATGTTGGGGCAGAGGTGAAACAAATTAGGAATTTATTACAATTAAAGAACTATTTATAATTGTATCTTTAATCCATATTACAAAAGAATAGAAATGAAGAAAGTTTTATACGCCCTTTTTGTTGGTCTACTGTTTGTTCAATCAGGATTTTCACAGGAGAGCATCAATAATTATAAATATGTCATAGTACCTAACAAATATGATTTCGTAAAAGAAGCAGACCAATACCAACTCAATTCCCTTAGTAAATTTCTGTTTGAGAAGTACGGCTTCAAAGTGGTCATGCAAGATGATACGTACCCAGATGAATTGTATAATAACATGTGTTTGGGATTAAAATCAGATGTTGTTAATGAATCGGGTTTGTTTACAACCAAACTAAAGGTGGTTTTAAAAAACTGTCAAAATAGAGTGGTTTTTGAAGGAGCCGAAGGAACGAGCAAAGATAAACAGTATAAAGTGGCTTACAACCAAGCTTTAAGAGAAGCCTTTATCTCAGTGGAAGCTCTAAATTATTCATACGAACCATCTAGTTCTGTGGCTCAAGCCAAGGCAGTGGCTCCTGTGGCTGAGAGTAATGAGGTTAAGGTGCCGGTAAAACAAGTAGCTGAAGTTGCTACGGTGGAAACAGTAACAGCTCCGCAACCTAAGGCTGTAGTTGGGCAAAATGAGGTTGCATATGAAATGTTATATGCCCAAAAAATTGCAGGAGGCTATCAATTGGTTGATAGTGCCCCTAAGGTTGTTATGGTTCTCTTAGAAACTCCAAAAACAGATATGTTTTTGGTTAAAGGCAGGGACGCTATTGTGTACAAATCAAATGATGAATGGATCTTAAGTGACAAGAGCAGTGGGGAATCCAAAACCACAACACTCGTCATTAAATTCTAATAACCGTATTTATTTTTCCAACGTGATTTTAGAAAGTCCCTTTGGGCATTTTCTCTGGAATTAGAACCTGGCTCATAGAGCTTGGTACCTTTGATGTCGTCTGGTAAAAATTCCTGTTCAGCAAAGTTATTTTCATAGCTATGCGCATACTTATAATTGTCACCATAACCCAACTCTTTCATCAATTTGGTAGGTGCATTTCTAATGTGTAAAGGCACAGAGAGATCTCCCGTTTGCTTCACCAATTGTTGAGCCGAATTGATAGCTTCATATGCGGCATTACTTTTTGGAGAACAGGCTAGGTAGGTGGCACATTGACTCAGTATAATGCGCGATTCGGGATAACCTATAACAGAAACAGCTTGAAAAGCATTATTGGCAATAACAAGAGCCGTGGGATTTGCATTTCCAATATCCTCACTAGCTAATATTAATAACCTGCGGGCAATGAATTTAACATCTTCACCACCTTCTATCATTCTGGCCAACCAATATACTGCTCCATTAGGGTCACTTCCTCTAATAGACTTAATAAAGGCTGAAATGATATCGTAATGTTGCTCCCCTGTTTTATCATAACGAACCGTATTGTTTTGAACTTTCTTTAGAACAGAATCATTGGTTATTTCAACCGTTTTGGAATCTTCAGAATTCACAACAAGTTCAAAAATATTGAGCAATTTGCGAGCATCCCCTCCAGAAAGGCGCAATAATGCATCGGTTTCCAGAAGTTTTATGTTTTTTTGAGATATATGTTCATCTTTTTCCATGGCCCGCTTTAAAAGGGCTTCCAGATCACTTTTACTGAAGGAATTTAAGATGTATACTTGGCAACGGGATAATAGAGCGGGAATAACTTCAAAGCTTGGGTTCTCGGTGGTGGCACCTACAAGGGTTACCCAACCTTTTTCAACCGCTTGGAGCAAAGAATCCTGTTGTGATTTACTGAATCGGTGAATCTCATCAATAAATAGAATCGGGTTTTTAGCAGTAAAGAGACCACCACTGTTTTTGGCTTTTTCAATAACATCTCGTACATCCTTAACTCCAGAATTTATAGCGCTTAGGGTATAGAAAGGTCTGTTGGTCTCGGTGGAAATGATATTGGCCAATGTAGTTTTGCCTATACCAGGAGGACCCCAAAAAATCATGGAAGGTATAAGTCCTTGTTTGATTTGATGGAATAGAGAACCTTCCTTTCCAATCAAATGGTCTTGTCCTATATAGTCCTCGAGGGTTTTTGGTCTTAAACGTTCTGCCAATGGTTCGTTCATGTGGTAAAATTATGGAATTATGATGGATTCAGTATGGATGTAAAGGGAAATACTGACAATTTATCATTACATTTCTTATTGGGTAGAAATTTGATTGATGAAACATATGAAAGAAGACTCATTTCAATTTTCGAATGGGGTAGTTGTTTATCCATTACTATTTGTTTTGTCCATTTGGGTAGTGTTTTGGGCTGAGGTTCGGTTCGGTTTCAATTTCACTAGGTTAGGAATCTATCCATTGGCAGTTAAAGGCATTCCAGGTATAGCCTTAAGCCCCTTAATTCATTCTGGTTTGACCCATTTGCTTCACAATAGTTTGCCGCTTTTGATCCTGTCTGCAGCACTGTTCTACTTTTATAGACCCATAGCATGGAAGGTAATCATTTTTGGAATCTTACTGAGTGGTTTTATGACTTGGTTGATAGGAAGACCCTCTTATCATATTGGTGCAAGTGGGTTAATTTATGTCTTAGTTAGTTTTACCTTTTTCAAAGGAATTTTTGCTAAACACTATCGGTTAATAGCGTTGTCTTTGATGGTTGTGTTTTTGTATGGAGGTATGATATGGTATACATTTCCTATTAAGGATGAAATTTCTTGGGAAGGTCACTTATCTGGGTTTTTAGTAGGCTTATTTTTTGCGCTGGTTTTTAGAAAACAGATAGCTAAGCCTAAGAAGTATGAGTGGGAGAAGGACGATTTCAATGAAGATGACGATCCTTTTCTAAAGCATTTTGACGCCGATGGGAATTTTATTGAACAACTACCTGAGGAGGTCGATCTAGAAGAAGACCCACAGGATTCTATAGTGTATAACTATATCTATAAAAAAAAGGATGATGACGATTAACGACGTTGTCTAATCACTTCATATAAGAAAGCACCACAGGCAACCGATACGTTTAGTGATTCTATGGTGCCCAGCAAAGGTAATTTAGCGCGGTCATCTACAATTTTTAAGACAGATGGATTAATCCCTTTTCCCTCAGATCCCATGACAATAGCGCATGGTTCAACGAACGAAACATCATATAAATCATGGTCTGTTTTTTCGGTTGCTGCAATAACTTTGATACCCGAAGCTTGTAAATGGAAGATGGCATCCTTAATATGATCTACTTTACAAATAGGAATTTTGAAAATGGCTCCAGCACTGGTTTTTACAGTATCAGCATTAATAGGAGCACCACCTTTTTTCTGGATGATGATACCATGAACACCAGTACATTCAGCGGTTCGTATGATGGCCCCAAAATTTCTAACATCACTTAATTGATCTAAGACCAAAAATAGGGGAGTAACATCTGATTCTAAAGTTTCAAGAATAAGAGCATCCAAATCATGAAACGCAATGGGAGCTATTTGGGCAACGGCACCTTGATGGTTTCTATTCTTGAACCTATTCAATTTTTCAATGGGGACGTAAGAGTAATTAATGTTTTCTGATCGAATTAGGCTTTCCAATTCTTTAAATAAATCACCTTTCAAACCCTTTTGCAAGAATACCTTATCAATATTTTTTCCAGAATTGATAGCTTCAATAATGGCTCTAATCCCAAATATTTCTGTGTCATTTTTCATGATGTAAAAATATAAAAAAGCCTGCTTAAAAAGCAGGCTTTTATTTTTAGACTTTATGTAAAAAATTATAAAGCTCTATTTCCTTTGAATTTTACTGGTATATCAGAAATTGAAACACCAGCAGCAGATTTACCTGTTACAATAACCTCACCAGTATCAGCATCGGTTACAGTGTAAGTAGAACCTTCTATAGTCAAAACAAACTTAACTAAATACGCATCAGGGTTGTTTTCAACATAACCACCGTCAACAGTATTCCATACAGTTCCTAAATCTACTTCTTCTACCCAAACACCTGGCTTAGCAAAAATTAAAGAAACAGGAATGTTTGTTCCAGCAGCAGGTAATTCACTTCCTGAGTAACCAAGTGCCCAAAAAGAAGGTACAACCCAATAATCTCCGTCTGGTAAAACTCCCTCTCCAATTGATAAAGATTCTGGACAGTCATAATAGCTAGCACCTAAAAAGTTAAAGTTAGCATCATAAACCTCTAAGTCAAAATCGGCACCA
The DNA here is from genome assembly GCF_001280515.1 of Mangrovimonas sp. ST2L15. Taxonomy (GTDB): domain Bacteria; phylum Bacteroidota; class Bacteroidia; order Flavobacteriales; family Flavobacteriaceae; genus Mangrovimonas; species Mangrovimonas futianensis. Next base: position 1,329,772 of record NZ_LBIQ01000030.1, read on the forward strand.
CACCAATCATGAGTGGAACCATCAGCTCCTGTAAATTCACCGTCCCATTCTAAAACAATGTCTAAATCATTAGAAGTAATGTTAGAAATGTTCATTGTGAAATTAGCCCCAGAACCTACAATTGAGTTACCAGCGTATCCTTGAGATACTCTAAATTTAACCGCTTCGTCACCTTCAGGATAGATATCATATAAAGGTTCTACATAAAAACTTACCGAAGTAGAATATGCAGGAATAGTTACATACCAACCTTCTGGGCCATTTTCATATTCAGATAAGTGAATATCGCTTTCTCCTTCACCATAAACAGCTACATCATCCCAATGGTCTGATAACAAATCAATTTTAAAATCAGAATCTAAGGAAATAGCTCTATCAATGGTGATAGTAACCATTGCCGGGCCATCACCTTCCGTAACATCCAAATTAGTGGTTGTTACAGTTGCCGTTGGCTTGTTATGTGCTGGGTAATCTTGATCATCATCCATACAACCAAATGCAAGAAGGGATAAACCAAACAAGAATAATTTATAATTTAATTTTTTCATTTTAATGTCGTTTAATAGATTATTATTGAAGCGTATAGGTCATATTATAGATGTAGTTTGTACCCGATAATACGATAGAATAAATAATATTAAAGTTACCATTTTCATCAACTACACCATGAGCACCTGAACTAGCACCTGGATATTGAACTCCACCCCAAGTATTACTGTAAGCATTCATTAGATATTGATCAGGTAAAATAGAAAGCTCACCACAAACATCTACGAATGAGAAACCGTGATCAGGTTGTAAAGAACCTGCAGCCCAGTGACCAGTAGTTAACGTATGGAATGTATTTACACCTACTTCTTCAAGAGGTTCAACTCCCATGCTAAAGCTTGCACCGTCACTTCTTGTACCTGTTACAAGGTAGTTTCCAGCTAGATTAGATTGACAACCTACAAAAGTAATAGTTAAGGTTGTATTAAAAGCTGAAACAGTTGCATTATTAGATGCTACGCCTTCAAGATTTAAAATCAATCTTGTTGGTTCTGTAGGGTTCAAATTCCCGGTATTAATATAAATTCCAAATTCGTCAAATCTTTGACCTGCAGGAATTGTCATAGTTCCAGAATTATCCATGAAGTCAAATTCTACACCTTCTGTAGCAGATGAAGCAGGGTCAACACTATAGTTAATCACGATGTTTGAAGAGGATGGTGTACCATCCATTCCTCCAATTAAATTAACTGGATAGTAGGATTCTACCGGACCTAAATCTTCAAAATAACTTTCGGTAAAAGATGACGTTTTGAAGCCAACTACATAAGGAGTGTTAGCCATTGCATCTAACGTTTCATCTTCGTCGTCTACGATACAAGAAACACTAAAAAGTGCACTTACAAATAATAAGGTTAATAATTTAAAATTTTTCATATTCAATTTTTTTTAAGATTAATTTTGAGTTGCATCCCAGAAAATGTAGGTGCTGAATGCAGTTTCTGCATTTTGGCTAGGTACATTTGCTGCATTTGCAATTAACTCAGAAGCTGGATATAATAATCTATTAGGCTTGTTTGGTCTTTGGGCAGACAAAGCCAAAGGAATTTCAGGATATCCAGTTCTTGTATATTCAATCCAAGATTCAATGGCATTGATACCGTTTGTAGCTAACCATTTTTGAGTCATTATAGCCTCAATTTTGTTGGCTGAACCATCCCAACCAATTTCATCTAAAGCATCGCTGTTAGCTAAATAAGATGTAGCGGAAATTTCATAGTAACCAAATGAGGCAGATATACCAGCTTGGAATAAAGACTTAGCATCTCCTGCAATATAACCTCTGTAAGCAGCTTCGGCTTGTAAGAAGAAACTTTCTGCACCTAACATGATGACTCCATCTTGGTCATGATCTTTAAGTAAACCTGGTCCAATTGGAGAAATATCTTCTGGGATATCATCAGAGTTACTGTCAATACCTTGTTCTACTCCAATTATAACACCACCAATAGCTTCATAAATTTGTGGACCTCTTGGATCTGGGATACCAGGAGTACCGTTTACGAAGTCAGCGGCATATTTAGAAGCTCTAACGAAACGGTGTGAAGTAGTTTCAGAATCATCTACGTTATAACCATAGGTTCCGTAGAATGGATTTTGTCTACCAGCATCTTGCGCATAACCAGGATTGATTGTTACATTAGATGTCACAAAGTTTTGAGATAAAGTAGCGAATTGCTCATTCAAATATGATGCAGTTTCACCATCAGTTTCGGCTTTAGTAGCTTCTCTCATTAAGATTTTAAGTTTAACGGTATTAGCAAATTGTTCCCAACTAGCCATATTACCACCGTAAACGACATCTTCTGAACCTACTTCAAATCCTGACCCATCTTGAATTAGAGCAATAGCTTCATCTAATTCTACTATTAAAGCTCTATAAATTGCCATCTCATCGTCATAAGCAGGTGTCAAATCATTATTTCCTTGGAAGGCTGCTGAATAAGGACAATCTCCATATAAATCTACAATATATTGCATGTAGAATGATTTCATGATTTTGGCAATAGCAACATGTTGGTTGTATCCTTCAAAAGGAGAATCAATCATGGATTGAAAGTTAGCTAATTGAAGGTATAAACCATCCCAAATGCTGCTGTAAAAAGTACTGGTCATAATCATTTGGTACTCTTCGTTAAATCCACCAGTAAAGGCATTAACGTTTGCAGACCAGTTGTTCATAAACACGTTTCCTAAACGGTTCATACTACCTGCTTGAGTTGCATAGATTCTAGTTTGAGCTCCTGCTAAAATTAAATCAGGAGAAACTATATCAGCAGTAGGATCATTTACTGGATCGTTTATGTCTAGATAATTGCTACATGAGTTTAGTAACGTCAAAGCAATTAATAATGTAAATAATTTATTTATTTTTTTCATGATTTCAAGCAATTATTAAAATGTTACGTTTAGACTCATACCAATAGATCTGGTAACTGGATATTGGTTGATTGCTGCTAAACCTTGACCATTTCCTGTTGTGTTGGAAGTTTCAGGGTCGTTATAACTACGGTTCTCCTTAGGTAGGATTGTGAACAAGTTTCTAGCATTAACACCTAAAGTTAAAGAGCTTAAAGCTGTATTGTCTAACATTTTAGGAGATAAAGAGTAGCTTAAAGACAACTCACGACATTTGAATGCAGTAGCATCTAACACAAAGTTTTCAGCAACAGTATAATAGTCGTTAGAGAAGTAGTTTAAGTAGTTAGAATAAGTTGTTCCACCAGTAATAACACTTGTGTTGGCAACATAACCACCATTTCCATCAGGGATAGCAGAATTAGGATAGATAAATCCTGTTCTTCCATTTTGAGCTGATTCGATTAAGTGACCAGACCATGATAACCATGATTTAGCACCAGACCAGAATTGGTGACCAGTTCTGTAATCAAATACTCCAGATAATCTAAATCCTTTAAAGCTAATAGATGTATTCAAACCTAAGATGTAATCAGGGTTTGAAGAACCTAATATTTGTAATTCATTAGATACTCTAGGCGTACCTGTAGTAGGGTCAATAATAACGCGTCCTTGAGGATCTCTTTCGTATGCAGATCCTTTAATAGTAGGGAACTCTTCTCCAACAACTGCAAATACACCAATAGGGTTTGCATTGTTAGGATAAGAAAGGATTGCTAATTCATCTGTGTCATCACTAATTTTGATAACTTCAGTTTTGTTAGTTGCATAAGAGAATCTTGCTTCCCAACGTAGTCCTCTTGGGTCGCTTGACCAAATAGGCTTAACTCCTAAGTCAATTTCAAAACCTTTTGTTTCTGTTTCACCAATGTTAACTCTTGAAGAAACAACTCCAGAAGCATAGGAAGCAGATGTGTTAGCAATTTGGTTCGTGTTTTTTGAGAAATAATAAGAACCATCGAAAGTTACTCTATCATTAAATAAACCTACGTTTAAGTTGAACTCTGTTGAAGTTACAAATTCAGGCTCCAAGTATTGGTCTGTAATAGTTGTATCACCCAAGAATGAGTTCAATGAACCATAAGGGAAGTTAGCAGCTTGAGAAAAGATTGGCACAGTTTCGTAAGCGGCAATACCACCATCATTACCAACTTTTACGTGTGAAGCAGCAATTTTCATATAGTTGATAGGACCATCAGTAATATCAAATGCTTCGGTAGGAACAAAAGATAAACCTACACCTGGATAGAAGAATGAATTGTTTGATGGGTCTAAAGTAGAAGTCCAGTCATTTCTGGCAGTTACGTTTAAGAATAAGAAATCTTTAAATCCTAAATCCACGTTCCCAAAAAGACCAATTCTTCTAGTTCTGATAGTAGAATTACTAACGTTAGGAGTTCCTGTAACATTACTAATATTATAAAAACCAGGAATGGTAACATTACTACCACTGTTAGCAGTAGAAACAAACAAGTTATCTTGTAAGTTGTGACCAATATTAGCTTTTAAGGTAATATCATCAGTTAAGTTGTAGTTAAAGTTAATTAACAAATCCCCATAGTAATTTCTATAGTTATCGTTATAAGTTCCAAAAGATGAAATAGTAGTATAATCTCCACCACCAACATTTTCAGTATCAGTTGCACCATTTACCCAGTTTTGTCCACTACGTTGTCTGGTTCTGATACTTGCGTTGTATAAGATATCGATGTTATCATTCAATTGGTAACCTACATTGGCAATACCTGTCCAAATATCAAAGCGATCCTGAGTTCTTTCATTATCTCTTACCCAGTAAGGAGATCTATAATAAGAAGTCCAGTGAGTTGCATTGTTAGGCTCAGAAAACTCTTCAACAGGAATGTTTGTTGCTGTTTGTAATAGCTCTAAGTAAAGAGAACCTGTAGATTGTTGTGTTTTACTGGTAATGTAAGATACATTTCCTTCCAACGTCCATTTACCTACTTTTTTACCACCTTTGAAGTTAAAAGTGTTTCTGTTGGCCTTATCATCAGCAATGATAAATTCCGTATCTACTTTGTTGGCAGATAAAAACACATAACCATCTTCCAAGTTACCATTTGATAAGCTGATCGTGTTTTGGAACGTTGTACCAGTTTGGAAGAACTCAGCAATGTTATCATCAATAGCACTGTATGGGAAATATCTGTAAGTTCCATCAGATTGTGGTAAACCAACAGGTCTTAATTGACCATCCATTTCTGGACCCCATCCCCCGTTTTCATAAGAAACGAATTCACCGTTCCATCCTTGACCGTATCTAGTCTGTCTTTGAGGAAGGTAAGCGATGTTTTCAAAAGAAGCAGAAGAACTAACAGATACATTAAACTTATCATTAGCTCCACCTTTTCTTGTAGTTACAACGAATACCCCGTTAGAACCCTGAGAACCATAAAGAGCAGCACCGTTGGCACCTTTGATTACGTTCACAGACTCAATTAAGTTAGGGTCAATATTAGCTAAAATTTCTGAAGATGAAATAACACCATCAATTACAATTAAAGCTTGGTTGTTACCAGTCAAGGATCTGTTACCACGCAATACGATACGGGTACTTTGATTAACCCCACTGTTAGTAGTGTTAATTTGTAGACCAGATACCTTACCAGATAAACCTTGTACTAAGTTAGGGTTTTGAGCCTGAGTCAACTCTTCTGCTTTCACCACTTGGTTTGCTGTGGTAATCTCATCAAGTTTTCTCTTAGTACCAAGAACCGAGATAACAACCTCGTCTATGGCTTGAACATCGGGCTCCATAGCAAAACTAATGGTAGAAGAAGATCCCACTGTCATTTCCTTTGGAGTGTAACCCACAAAAGTATAGACAAGGACACTTCCTTGGCTCGCAGAAATGGAATAGTTTCCATCAAAATCTGTTTGAGTACCATTGGTCGTACCTTTAACGATGATATTAACTCCAGGGAGCGGCAATCCGTTTTCATCCGAGATTGTCCCTGAAATTGTTTTTTCTTGTGCAAAGGAAAGATGCACAACAAACGCTAAGAATAGCGTTAGAATTCCACTAAACTTTGTTTTCATTTTATATTTTATTTGAATTAGTCTACGCCAAAAATCATAATAAAAAGTTAATTAAACAACATTAGCAGGTTAAAATTTTCATTTTTTTTAAAAAGTTTGTTGGATTAACGTTAAGAAAACTCTAAAAAAAAGAAGTGAGGCTTAAATGCACCTGGGAGTTGGAAAACTTGAAATTTTGAGACTCTGTTTTCCCGTTGGCATAATTAAATTTTAATAATCCTGCTTTGGTTAAAAGTCCAAACCCGAGACCAAAACTGTAGAGGTTTTCTTGCTGTGCTGAAAGCTCGTTTTCTAGGTATCCGAAATCTATAATGGTATGAATATAAATGCTTTCTGTAAGTGAATGCCTGTATTCTGTGTTGATGAAGGCATATAAATTAGCAGCTAAACTATTCTCTTCAAACCCACGTATAGAATTGATTCCTCCAAACCATGACAGTTCATTTTCAAGGATATTGGAACTATCCAATAGGAAGCTATTTAACCTAATGTAAATACTGTTTTTGAGATTTAAATTAAAGATTTTAAATGCGTCTACCAATATTTGATTTTGGGCCAAATCTTCTCCAGATAATGTTCTTTTTCCGGTTCCGATTTGGAATCGTAACAACGAATTTGTGGGGAATAGTCTGTTGCTTTGTCGTAAATTGAAAACATACCTTACATTATAAAAGGTAGATTTATAATCGTTAAGGGGAATTGTGGCTTCTTGACTTAAAAGATTTTCAGATTGCACACCTTGAATGCCTAGATATATTGAATGTTTCGGATTAAATTGATAGAAAAGATTGGCGCGTTGCTCGCTAGTGGTGAAAGTTGAATCCTTCCGAAACAGTCTTAATTCAAATTCAGCTCCCAGTGGTGTCTGGAAGAGATAGGGGATTTCTATGTTGGTTTGAAACCTTCTTTGATCGTTTTGGTCGCTTTTGTAGGTCAAGCTAAATCGCTCCCCAAAATTAAGGTTGTTTGTCAAGTTTAAATTTAAGTAACCGTTAAATTCTATTTTATTAGTTTCTTCATTAGTTCCAAATCCTATAAAGCCGTCAAAGTTGTTTATTTTTTGTTTTTCTATATAAAGGTATAGAATGGTTGAATCTTTAGTGAATTGGATTTCTGGGTCTTTAATAGAATTTGCGAATGACAATTGGTCTAATCTGGTTACTTTATCCTTGATTTCTGAAATGTTCAAATTTTGACCGTTCCTTATTTTAAGGTAATGCCTAACAAATGACTTAGGGAATTTTTCGTAACCTTTAATTTTAATGTCGTCTATATGACGTAGGTCTTGGTTGTCTTTGATTTTTAATTTAGCAGTTAAATAGTTGTTATCAGCTTGAATGTCGTCTAGTTGAAAAGAGATAAATGGATTTCCTAAATCTGCTAACGTCAAACTTAATTTGTTCAAACTTTCCTCTAAATCAAAAAATGGAAGGGTGAAAAACGTGTCAGTATAAGTGTCACTTATTTTTTTTAATGCTTCTTTCGGAATGTTGTTATAATATATATGTATGGAGTCATATTTTTTTTTCAGGTCGATCAAGCCTAAAAAAGTAGAATCATTTGTTTTTCTTAGGTTGTCAAATTCAGCATCTAAAAAACCAGATTGATATGTCCTTTCCTTAAAAAGGGCGTATTCTTTTTCAATGGATAGGACATCTAGATGTATTTTTGCATAACCTAATGAATCTATTTTTGCTGAATCTGAAATGGATTTAGATAGAATTCTGAGATGAAGTTCTTGACAAACAGTATCTGTAGTAAAAAAGATATATATAATAAGGAGTGTGAGATAAGATTTCTGCAACGGTAAAAATTCTTATTGGTATGTAAAACTAACTCAAAAAGAGATGTTTTAATATAAAGAGGCTTTTATTTTTTAAATGAGATTGAAAATTAATTTGTTATGATTTGAAAAATTAAATTTAATTTCTACCTTTGCAGCCCTCAAAGAAGAGGTATTGTATAAAATTAGTAAAAATTTATGCCAACAATTTCACAATTAGTACGAAAAGGAAGAGCCAAGATTACCAAGAAGAGTAAATCGGCTGCTTTGGATTCGTGTCCGCAAAGACGTGGCGTTTGTACTCGTGTATACACGACTACACCTAAGAAACCTAACTCAGCTATGCGTAAAGTAGCAAGGGTAAGGTTAACTAACGGTAAAGAAGTAAACGCGTACATCCCAGGTGAAGGACATAATCTCCAAGAGCACTCGATAGTATTGGTAAGAGGTGGAAGGGTAAAGGATTTACCAGGAGTTAGATACCACATTGTTCGTGGAGCTTTGGATACCGCAGGTGTTCAAGGAAGAACGCAACGTAGATCTAAGTATGGAGCAAAACGCCCTAAAAAGTAAAATTTTTTAAGACGAAGACATGAGAAAAAGACAAGCGAAAAAAAGACCTTTGTTGCCAGATCCACGTTTCAACGATCAGTTAGTGACGCGTTTCGTTAACATGATGATGTGGGATGGTAAGAAGTCTGTAGCTTTTAAAGTGTTTTATGATGCGATTGACATTGTAGACCAAAAGAAAACTGACGACGAGAAGACTGCTTTAGAATTGTGGAAAGATGCCTTATCTAATGTGATGCCTCACGTAGAAGTACGTAGCCGTCGTGTTGGTGGTGCTACCTTCCAAATTCCAATGCAAATTCGTCCAGACCGTAAGATTTCAACAGCTATGAAATGGTTGATTGGATATGCGCGTAAAAGAAACGAAAAGTCAATGGCTCAAAAATTGGCATCAGAGATTTTAGCTGCTGCTAAAGAAGAAGGAGCGGCCGTTAAGAAGAGAGTAGATACTCACAAGATGGCAGAAGCAAACAAAGCATTCTCACACTTTAGATTCTAATATAAATGGGTAGAGATTTAAAATACACAAGAAATATAGGTATTGCAGCACACATTGATGCTGGAAAAACGACAACTACAGAGCGTATCTTATTCTATACAGGGGTAAGCCATAAAATCGGTGAAGTTCATGATGGAGCCGCTACTATGGACTGGATGGAGCAAGAGCAAGAAAGAGGTATTACTATTACTTCTGCTGCAACGACTTGTACTTGGCAGTTTCCAAGAGAAAATGGTGTTCCAACTCCTGAAGCAAAAGATTATCACTTTAATATTATCGACACTCCTGGTCACGTTGACTTTACTGTAGAGGTAAACCGTTCATTACGTGTATTAGATGGGTTGGTATTCTTGTTTAGTGCTGTTGATGGTGTTGAGCCACAATCTGAAACTAACTGGAGATTAGCTGATAACTATAAAGTGCCTCGTATGGGATTTGTTAACAAGATGGACCGTCAAGGATCTAACTTCTTAGCAGTATGCCAACAGGTTAAGGATATGTTAGGGTCTAATGCTGTTCCAATTGTATTGCCAATTGGTGATGAAGCAGACTTTAGAGGAGTAGTTGATTTAGTTAAAAACCGTGCAATTGTATGGCATGAGGATAACTTCGGATCAACTTTTGACGTTGTAGACATTCCTGAAGATATGAAAGCAGAAGTTAGCGAGTACAGAGCTAACTTAATTGAAGAAGTTGCTGGATATGATGAAAACTTGTTAGAGAAATTCATGGAGGATGAAAACTCTATTACAGAGGATGAAATCCACGCTGCTTTAAGAGCTGCTGTTATGGATATGTCTATCATTCCTATGGTATGTGGTTCTTCATTTAAAAATAAAGGGGTTCAATTCTTATTGGATGCCGTATGTCGTTACTTGCCTTCGCCAGTAGATAAAGATGCGATTGTAGGTACAAATCCTGATACAGGAGAAGAGGTTAAGCGTAAGCCAGATGTTACTGCGCCATTTGCTGCATTGGCATTTAAGATTGCTACAGATCCATTCGTAGGTCGTTTGGCATTCTTCCGTGCTTATTCTGGTCGTTTAGATGCAGGATCTTATGTTTTGAATAATAGATCGGGTAAAAAAGAGCGTATTTCTCGTATTTACCAAATGCACTCAAACAAGCAAAATGCTATTGAATATATCGAGGCAGGAGATATTGGAGCTGCTGTAGGTTTCAAGGATATTAAAACAGGAGATACCTTATCTGATGAGAAGGCACCAATCGTTTTAGAATCTATGGACTTCCCAGATCCAGTAATCGGTATCGCTGTTGAGCCTAAAACTAAGGCAGATGTTGATAAATTAGGTATGGCTTTAGCTAAATTGGCTGAAGAGGATCCAACGTTTACAGCAAGAACAGATGAAGCTTCAGGACAGACTATTATTTCTGGAATGGGTGAGCTTCACTTAGATATCATTGTTGACCGTCTTAGAAGAGAATTTAAGGTTGAAGTAAACCAAGGTCAGCCTCAAGTTGAGTACAAAGAAGCAATTACAAGAAAAGCTGAGCACAGAGAGGTTTACAAAAAGCAATCTGGTGGTCGTGGTAAATTTGCTGATATCGTATTTACTCTTGAACCAGCTGAAGAAGGAAAAACAGGTCTTGAATTCGTTTCAGAAATTAAAGGTGGTAACGTTCCTAAAGAATTTGTTCCTTCAGTTGAGAAAGGATTTAAAATGGCTATGGTTAATGGTCCGTTGGCTGGATATGAAGTTGATTCAATGAAAGTTACTTTAACGGATGGTTCTTACCACGATGTGGATTCTGATCAATTGTCATTCGAATTGGCTGCTAAACTAGGATTTAAAGCTGCTGCTAAAGCTGCAAAAGCTGTAATCATGGAGCCAATTATGAAATTAGAAGTGTTGACTCCTGAAGAAAACATGGGAGATATTGTAGGTGACCTTAACCGTCGTCGTGGTCAAGTTAATAACATGAGCGACAGAGCAGGTTCTAAAGTTATCAAGGCTGATGTGCCATTATCTGAAATGTTTGGATATGTAACAGCGTTACGTACCCTTTCTTCTGGTAGAGCAACATCAACCATGGAATTTTCACATTATGCTGAAACACCTTCTAACATTGCAGAAGAAGTGATTAAAGCGGCTAAAGGAGTTGAAGCTTAAATTTTAAGGAAATGAGTCAAAAAATTAGAATAAAATTAAAATCATACGATCACAATTTAGTAGATAAGTCTGCTGATAAGATTGTGAAGACAGTAAAAAGTACTGGAGCTGTTGTAACTGGACCAATTCCATTACCAACACACAAGAAAATTTTCACTGTACTACGTTCTCCGCACGTAAACAAGAAGAGTAGAGAGCAATTTCAATTAAGCTCTTATAAGAGATTATTGGATATCTATAGTTCTTCTTCAAAGACTATCGACGCTTTAATGAAGCTTGAATTGCCAAGTGGAGTTGAAGTAGAGATCAAAGTGTAAGTACACTTCGTTTGTTAGCTGGATAAGTTGACAAGTACATGTCCGGAGCTGCGTGCAAAGGAAAAACGGAAAAAATACAATTCAGGGTTGAAAGGTATTTTGACCCTGAAGTTTTTTAAATAAGTAAGTAATAATAAATTAAATTAATAATTATGTCTGGGTTAATTGGAAAAAAGATCGGAATGACCAGCATTTTTGATGACAAAGGAAAGAACATTCCTTGTACTGTTATCGAAGCAGGTCCATGTATCGTTACCCAAGTCAGAACCGAAGAAGTTGATGGCTATACAGCTTTACAACTTGGTTTCGATGACGCGACAGAAAAAAGTGCTACTAAAGCTGAAATTGGTCACGCCAAAAAAGCTGGTACTTCTGTTAAGCGCAAAGTCGTAGAATTTCAAGGTTTTGATGCGGAGTACAAATTAGGTGATGCAATCACTGTTGAGCATTTTGTTGAAGGAGAGTTTGTTGATATCTCTGGAATTTCAAAAGGAAAAGGATTCCAAGGGGTTGTTAAACGTCATGGTTTTGGTGGTGTAGGTCAAGCTACTCACGGTCAACATAACCGTTTAAGAGCACCAGGATCTATTGGAGCTGCTTCTTATCCAGCACGTGTATTCAAGGGAATACGTATGGCTGGCCGTATGGGTGGTGAAAAAGTAAAAGTTGAAAATTTAAGAGTATTAAAAGTAGTTCCTGAAAAGAATTTACTTGTTGTTAAAGGATGTGTTCCTGGACACAAAAACTCTTATGTAATTATCGAGAAGTAATGAAAGTAGCAGTTTTAGATATAAACGGAAAAGACACAGGTAGAAAGGTTGAGCTTTCTAAAGATGTGTTTGCTATTGAGCCTAACAACCATGCTGTTTATTTAGACGTGAAACAATACTTGGCTAATCAAAGACAAGGAACTCACAAATCTAAAGAAAGAGCAGAGATTGCAGGTAGTACTAGAAAAATTAAAAAACAGAAAGGTACTGGTACAGCAAGAGCTGGTAGTATCAAGTCTGGAGTTTTTAAAGGTGGTGGGCGTATGTTTGGTCCTACTCCTAGAAACTACGGTTTCAAATTGAACAAGAACCTTAAGCGTTTAGCTAGAAAATCAGCTTTATCAATTAAGGCAAATGAAAACTCTATCGTAGTATTAGAAGATTTTTCATTTGATACTCCAAAGACTAAGAGCTTTACAGCTGTGCTAAAGGCCTTAGGACTAGAGGATAAAAAATCTTTGTTTGTGTTGGGTGCATCAAATAATAATGTATATTTGTCGTCGCGCAATTTAAAAGGGTCTGAAGTTGTAAATAACTCAGAATTAAACACTTACAAGATTTTGAATGCGAATCAAGTGGTGCTTTTAGAGAGCTCATTAGAAGAAATTGAATCGAATTTAAGTAAATAAGGAAGGCAATGAGTATTTTAATAAAACCTATTATTACTGAAAAAGCGACTACTCAAAGTGAAACTTTGAATGCTTACGCTTTTGAAGTGAGCCAAAAGGCGAACAAGGTAGAAATTAAAAAAGCGGTTGAAGCTGCTTATGGTGTTTCTGTTGAACAAGTTCGTACGATAAATGTCCGTCCAGAAAGAAGAACCCGTTATACAAAAACTGGGATTCAGCACGGTAAAACAAATGCTGTCAAAAAAGCAATTGTAACTGTGAGTGACGGAGAGGTGATTGATTTATATAGCAATATGTAATAAGACAAAAAGATGTCAGTAAGAAAATTAAAACCAATCACGCCAGGTCAGCGTTTTAGAGTAGTAAATGGGTTTGACGCCATTACTACTGATAAGCCGGAGAAAAGTTTATTAGCTCCGAAGAAAAAATCTGGTGGTAGAAACAGTCAAGGAAAGATGACCATGCGCTATTTAGGTGGTGGTCACAAAAAGAGATATCGTATCATTGACTTCAAGCGTAACAAAGCAAATGTTCCAGCTGAAGTAATGTCAATTGAATACGATCCAAACAGAACTGCATTCATCGCTCTATTGAATTATGAAGATGGAGAGAAGAGATATATGGTAGCTCCAAACGGATTACAAGTTGGACAAACTGTTGTTTCTGGTGAAGTGGTACCAACAGAAATTGGTAATGCTATGCCATTGGCAAATATTCCATTAGGAACTATTATTAGTTGTGTTGAGTTAAGACCAGGTCAAGGTGCTGTAATGGCAAGAAGTGCTGGTACATTTGCTCAATTAATGGCTAAGGAAGGTAAGTATGCCACTATCAAATTGCCATCTGGTGAAACAAGAATGATATTGTCTGCTTGTATGGCAACTATAGGTGTTGTTTCAAATTCAGATCACCAATTAATGGTATCTGGTAAAGCTGGTAGATCTAGATGGTTAGGTAGAAGACCAAGAACTAGACCAGTAGTAATGAACCCTGTTGATCACCCAATGGGTGGTGGTGAAGGACGTTCTTCAGGAGGTCATCCACGTTCTAGAAAAGGTATACCTGCTAAAGGTTATAGAACCCGTTCTAAGACAAAAGCGAGTAATAAGTATATTGTAGAACGTAGAAAGAAATAATAAGTCATGGCAAGATCATTAAAAAAAGGACCTTACGTTCATTATAAATTAGACAAGAAAGTTCAAGATAACGTAGAATCTGGTAAGAAAACAGTCATCAAAACTTGGTCTAGAGCAAGTATGATTACTCCAGATTTCGTAGGACAAACTATTGCAGTACATAACGGGCGTCAATTTGTGCCAGTTTATGTGACTGAAAATATGGTAGGACATAAATTAGGAGAATTTTCACCAACTAGATCTTTTAGAGGTCACGCAGGTGCAAAAAACAAAGGTAAAAAGTAATAAGCTATGGGAAGTCGTAAAAAACAAATGGCGGACGCTATTAAAGAACAGAAGAAGCAAGTTGCTTTTGCTAAGCTTAATAACTGTCCTACATCTCCAAGAAAAATGCGTTTAGTAGCTGATTTAGTAAGAGGTGAAAGCGTAGAGAAAGCTCTTAATATTTTGAAATTCAGTAAAAAAGAAGCATCTAACCGTTTAGAGAAATTGTTATTGTCTGCAATTGCAAACTGGCAAGCTAAAAACGAAGATGCTGATATTGAAACCGCTGAATTGTTTGTTAAAGAGATTAAAGTGGATGGCGGAGCAATGTTGAAAAGATTGCGTCCAGCACCACAAGGTCGTGCACACAGAATTAGAAAACGTTCTAACCATGTTACTTTAGTGGTTGGAGCTAACAATAACACACAAAGCTAAGATAAGAGTATGGGACAAAAGACAAATCCAATCGGGAATCGCTTAGGAATTATCAGAGGATGGGAGTCTAACTGGTATGGAGGAGACGATTATGGTGATAAACTTGCCGAAGACGATAAGATCAGAAAGTATATTCATGCTCGTCTATCTAAAGCTAGTGTATCAAGAGTAATTATTGAGCGTACGCTTAAACTTGTAACCGTTACTATCACTACTGCAAGACCTGGTATCATTATCGGGAAAGGTGGTCAAGAGGTAGATAAGTTAAAAGAAGAGCTTAAGAAAATTACTGGCAAAGAGGTTCAAATTAACATCTTTGAAATTAAAAGACCGGAACTTGATGCGTACTTGGTAGCTTCTAGTATAGCTCGTCAAATTGAGAATCGTATTTCTTACAGACGTGCTATCAAAATGGCAATTGCCGCTACCATGAGAATGAATGCTGAAGGAATTAAAATTCAAATTAGTGGTCGTTTAAACGGTGCTGAAATGGCACGTAGCGAACACTACAAAGAAGGACGTATTCCATTATCAACATTTAGAGCCGATATTGATTATGCACTTGTAGAAGCTCATACTACTTATGGTAGATTGGGTGTTAAAGTGTGGATTATGAAAGGCGAAGTATATGGTAAAAGAGAGCTTTCTCCGCTTGTTGGTCTATCTAAGAAGCAAGGAAAAGGTGGAGGTGGACGAGGTAACAACAATAACAAATCTCGTCGCAGAAAGTAATTTTTTAAAGAACAGAAATCATGTTACAGCCTAAAAGAACAAAATTTCGTAAGCAACAAAAAGGACGCATGAAAGGAAATGCCGGAAGAGGGCACCGTCTTTCAAGTGGTACTTTTGGAATAAAATCATTAGACTCAAGTTTTGTTACAGCACGTCAAATTGAAGCTGCACGTATTGCTGCAACCCGTTATATGAAGAGAGAAGGATCTATCTGGATTAAGATTTTCCCAGATAAGCCAATCACGAAGAAGCCTCTAGAGGTACGTATGGGTAAAGGTAAAGGTGCTGTTGAATATTGGGCTGCTGTTGTTAAACCAGGTAGAATACTTTTTGAAGTAGGTGGAGTGCCTTTAGAAACTGCTAAAGAAGCATTGCGTTTAGCCGCTCAAAAGTTACCGGTTAAAACTAAGTTCATTGTTGCAAGAGATTACGAAGCATAATTTATTTGATATTATGAAACAATCAGAAATTAAAGAATTATCTGTAGCTGAGTTACAGGAAAAACTTAGTGAGACAAAACAGAGCTATGCAGAATTGAAAATGGCTCACGCTATTTCTCCTCTAGAGAATCCAATTCAACTTCGTTCTGCAAGAAGAACAGTAGCTAGAATTGCGACTGAATTAACTAAAAGAGAATTACAATAAGTCTGCAGAAAATGGAAACAAGAAATTTAAGAAAAGAACGTATAGGTGTTGTTACGAGTAACAAAATGCAGAAATCTATTGTAGTTTCTGAGGTGAAAAAAGTAAAGCACCCTATGTATGGTAAGTTCGTGTTAAAGACTAAGAAATATGTCGCACACGACGAAACAAACGAATGCAACATTGGAGATACTGTAAGGATCATGGAAACTAGACCTATGAGTAAATCTAAGTGCTGGAGATTAGTTGAAATAATTGAAAGAGCGAAGTAATTATGGTACAGACAGAATCAAGATTAAAAGTAGCTGACAATACAGGAGCTAAAGAAGTACTAACTATTCGTGTTCTTGGTGGTACTAAAAAAAGATATGCTTCCTTAGGAGACAAAATTGTAGTTTCAGTTAAAGAAGCTACTCCTAATGGTAACGTTAAGAAAGGTGCTGTTTCTACTGCTGTAGTAGTGCGTACTGTAAAAGAAGTAAGAAGACCAGACGGATCTTATATTAGATTCGATGACAATGCTTGTGTGCTTTTAAATGCTCAAGGTGAGATGAGAGGTACACGTGTATTTGGTCCTGTTGCTAGAGAACTTCGTGATAAACAATTCATGAAAATTGTATCATTGGCACCAGAAGTGCTTTAATGAAAAATAAGATGACAAAGCTTAAAATAAAATCAGGAGATACAGTAAAAGTTATCGCAGGAGACCACAAAGGTGCTGAAGGTAAGGTTTTACAAGTATTAATAGATAAGAACAAAGCGATCGTTGAGGGTGTAAACTTGATTAAGAAACACAACAAACCAAGTGCACAGAACCCTCAAGGAGGAATCGTAGAAAAAGAAGCGCCAATTCATATTTCTAACTTATCTTTGCTGACCTCAAAAGGTGAGACAACAAGAGTTGGATTGAAAATGGAAGGTGATAAGAAAGTGAGATTTTCCAAAAAATCTAATGAAGTAATATAGTTATGGGATATACACCGAGACTTAAAGAAGAGTACAAAAGCAGAGTAATTGCTGCTCTTACAGATGAATTTGGTTATGACAATGTAATGCAGGTTCCTAAACTTCAAAAGATTGTATTATCTAGAGGAGTAGGTGCTGCTGTTGCAGACAAAAAGTTAATCGACCACGCAGTGGATGAATTAACAATGATAACTGGACAGAAAGCGGTTTCTACCATGTCTAAAAAAGACGTGGCTTCATTCAAATTACGTAAAGGGATGCCTATCGGTGCCAAAGTAACTTTACGTGGAGAAAGAATGTATGAATTTCTAGACCGTTTGATTACTTCAGCTTTACCGCGAGTAAGAGATTTTAATGGAATCAAAGCTACAGGTTTTGACGGAAGAGGTAATTACAATTTGGGGATTATTGAACAAATTATCTTCCCAGAGGTTGATATCGATAAGGTAAACAAAATCTCAGGTATGGATATTACCTTTGTTACTTCTGCTCAAACTGATAAGGAAGCAAAATCATTATTAACAGAATTAGGATTACCATTTCAAAAGAATTAAGATATGGCTAAAGAATCAATGAAAGCCCGTGAGGTAAAAAGAGCTAAAACAGTGGCTAAATATGCTGAAAAACGTAAAGCTTTAAAAGAAGCTGGAGATTATGAAGCATTACAAAAGCTACCTGCAAACGCTTCTCCTGTACGTATGCACAACCGTTGCAAATTAACAGGAAGACCTAAAGGTTATATGAGACAATTTGGAATTTCCCGTGTCATGTTCCGTGAAATGGCTAACAAAGGATTAATTCCAGGAGTTAAAAAAGCAAGTTGGTAATATTATTTATATAATCAGGTTTTAGGTTCGAGAGCGTAATACTCGAAAACCGGAATCACAAAATCAATTAGTATGTATACAGATCCTATTGCGGATTATTTAACAAGAATTAGAAACGCAGTGCGTGCTGGCCATAGAGTGGTTGAGATCCCTGCTTCTAATTTGAAAAAAGAGATAACTAAAATATTATTCGATCAAGGATATATTTTAAGTTACAAATTTGAAGAAGATACTGTACAAGGAGCTATCAAAATTGCCCTTAAGTACAATAAGGAAACTAAGGAACCTGTCATTAAAAAGATCGAAAGAATCAGTAAGCCAGGTTTACGTAAGTATGCAAGTTCAAAAGATCTACCTAGAATCTTAAACGGTCTTGGTATTGCTATCATCTCTACTTCTCACGGAGTAATGACTGATAAGCAAGCAAGAAGAGAAAAAGTGGGTGGTGAAGTATTGTGTTACGTTTACTAATTTAAAACAGTAGAAGACATGTCAAGAATAGGAAAAAACCCAGTTGCAATACCAGAAGGAGTTACAGTTGAAGTGAAGGACAATCTAATTACTGTTAAAGGAAAATTAGGTGAATTAACACAAGATTTCGAAGATGTAACCGTAAAGGTAGAAGAAGGTCAAGTAATCGTTGAGCGCTCTTCAGATTTAAAAAACGAAAGAGCTAAACACGGTCTATATAGAGCTTTGGTGAACAATATGATTCACGGAGTATCTAACGGATGGACAAAAGAATTGGAATTAGTAGGTGTTGGTTATAGAGCAAGTAACCAAGGTCAAAAATTAGATTTGGCTTTAGGATTTTCTCACAACATCGTATTAGACCTAGCTCCAGAAGTGAAAGTTGAAACTGTTTCTGAAAAAGGTAAAAATCCAATCATTAAGTTAACGTCTCACGATAAACAATTAGTTGGTCAGGTTGCTGCTAAGATCCGTGGTTTCCGTAAGCCAGAGCCTTATAAAGGAAAAGGAGTTAAGTTTGTTGGTGAACAAATTAGAAGAAAAGCAGGTAAGTCTGCATAATCATTTAAGCTATGGCATTAACAAAGAACGAAAGAAGATTAAGAATTAAAAGCAGAGTACGTAAGGTAGTTTCTGGTACAGAAGCAAGGCCAAGATTGTCTGTTTTTAGAAGCAATAAAGAAATATATGCTCAAATCATTGATGATGTAACTGGTAAAACAATCAGTTCGGCATCTTCAAGAGATAAGGACATTAGTTCTGCAACAGGAACTAAAATGGAAATCGCTGCACTAGTAGGTAAATCAGTTGCTGAGAAAGCTATGAAGGCCGGTGTAGAAACTATCTCTTTTGATAGAGGTGGGTATTTATATCACGGAAGAGTAAAATCATTAGCTGAAGGAGCTAGAGAAGCAGGACTTAAATTTTAAGAAATTATGTATCAAAAATATAAAAGTGCAGAACTAGTAAAACCAAGCGGATTAGATCTTAAAGATCGTTTGGTAGGAGTACAAAGAGTTACTAAGGTAACCAAAGGGGGTAGAGCCTTCGGTTTTTCTGCTATCGTAGTAGTAGGTGATGAAGCTGGTGTAGTAGGTCACGGTTTAGGAAAATCTAAAGATGTGGCTAGTGCTATCGCTAAGGCAGTGGAAGATGCAAAGAAAAACTTAGTACGTATTCCTATAGTGAAAGGAACATTACCTCATGAACAAAAAGGTAAATATGGTGGAGCTAGAGTAAACATTATTCCTGCTGCTCCGGGTACCGGGGTAATTGCTGGTGGTGCTGTTAGAACAGTATTGGAAGCAGTTGGTGTACATGACGTATTATCTAAATCTCAAGGATCATCAAACCCTCATAACGTGGTAAAAGCAACTTTTGATGCTTTATTACAATTGAGAAGTGCTCAAACAGTAGCGCGTGATAGAGGTGTATCTTTGGAAAAAGTTTTTAACGGTTAATATAAAGGATAGAGATGGCAAAGATTAAAGTAACTAAAGTTAAAAGTGCAATTAACCGCACTTTGAGACAGAAGAGAACTCTAGAAGCGCTTGGTCTAAGAAAAATGGGTCAAGTAGTTGAGCACGATGCTACACCAAATATCCTTGGTATGGTTGAAAAAGTTAAACATTTAGTTTCTGTTGAAGAAACAAAATAATAAAACACTGAAATGGATTTAAGTAATTTAAAACCTGCAGAAGGTTCAGTTAAAGGTCAAGGGAAGCGTATTGGACGTGGACAAGGTTCTGGAAAAGGCGGTACTTCTACAAGAGGACACAAAGGAGCTAAGTCTCGTTCTGGGTATTCTAAGAAGATCGGATTTGAAGGTGGTCAAATGCCACTTCAAAGAAGAGTTCCTAAATTTGGTTTCACTAACATTAACCGTGTTGAGTACCAAGGAATCAATTTGGATACCTTACAACAATTGATCGACGATAAAAAGATTAATGATACTTTAGATTTTGATACTATGGTATCTTTAGGTTTGGCTGGAAAGAATGATCTAGTTAAAATCTTAGGTAGAGGAGAATTGAAGTCAAAAATTAATGTATCTGCTCATAAATTTACTGCTTCAGCAAAGGCTGCTATCGAAGCTGCTGGAGGAGAAGCCGTAACTTTATAATCACTTTTTAGCGCATGAAATTTATAGAAGCAATAAAAAATGTTTGGAAAATAGATGAACTAAAGGACAGAATCATCCTTACTTTAGGACTGTTGTTAGTTTATCGTTTTGGCGCGCAAGTGGTTTTACCTGGTATTGATGCGGCTCAATTAGAGAGTTTGCAATCTAATACAGAAACAGGGTTGTTAGGACTATTAAATGCATTTACCGGGGGAGCATTTGCGAATGCCTCGGTTTTTGCGTTGGGTATTATGCCTTACATCTCCGCATCAATTGTAGTTCAATTAATGGGAATTGCTATTCCTTATTTACAGAAACTACAAAAGGAAGGAGCTAGTGGGCAAAAGAAAATTACCCAAATCACCCGTTGGTTGACAATTGCCATTTGTTTGGTACAGGCTCCGGGATATTTAGCTAGTTTACCTACAGCTTTTGGTATTCCACAAAGTGCCTTTTTATTAGGAACAGGAGGCGTGTTTTATTTTTCATCGATAGTTATTTTGGTAACTGGAACCATATTTGCTATGTGGTTAGGTGAAAAAATCACTGATAAAGGAATTGGTAATGGTATCTCTTTATTGATTATGGTAGGTATCATAGCTAAATTGCCTGTTTCATTTTTACAAAATGCCTCTTCAAGAATGGAGAACAACCAAGTGATGTTGATTGTTTTTGAATTGGTAATTTGGTTGGTAATTATTTTGGCTTCGGTCATGTTAGTAATGGCGGTTAGAAAAATTGCTGTACAATATGCAAGAAGAACTGCAACTGGTGGTTATGAAAAGAATGTGTTTGGATCAAGACAATACATTCCTTTAAAATTAAATGCCTCTGGTGTAATGCCAATCATTTTTGCTCAGGCAATCATGTTTGTTCCTGGTTTGATTGGAGGTACTTCTATTATGAAGGACTCATCAGTTGGACAGTGGTTACAAACTCAATTTTCTGATATTTTTGGTTTATGGTATAATGTGCTATTTGCATTGTTAATTATCGTGTTTACTTATTTCTATACGGCAATTACAGTACCAACCAATAAAATGGCAGATGATTTAAAGCGTAGTGGTGGTTTTATTCCTGGAATTAGACCAGGTACAGAAACTTCTGAATACTTGGACAAGATTATGTCTCAAATAACGTTGCCAGGATCTATTTTCTTAGCATTGATTGCCGTGTTCCCGGCTATTATTGTGAAGTTATTAGGAGTGCAATCAAGTTGGGCCTTGTTCTTTGGAGGAACCTCGCTATTGATTATGGTTGGAGTTGCAATAGATACAATGCAACAGGTAAACTCTTACTTGTTGAATAGACACTATGATGGCTTGATGAAGACTGGTAAAAATAGAAAAGCAGTAGCTTAACATTAGACCTATGGCAAAACAAGCAGCAATAGAACAAGACGGTACAATTATAGAAGCATTATCAAATGCAATGTTTCGTGTAGAGTTAGAAAACGGGCATATTGTAACAGCTCACATTTCTGGCAAAATGCGTATGCACTATATTAAATTGTTACCAGGAGATAAAGTAAAATTAGAAATGAGCCCTTATGATTTAACAAAGGCTCGCATAACCTATAGATACTAATACTATGAAAGTAAGAGCATCAATAAAAAAGAGAAGCGCCGATTGTAAAATCGTACGTAGAAAAGGTAGACTTTACGTAATTAACAAAAAGAATCCTAAATTCAAACAAAGACAAGGATAGTTATGGCAAGAATTGCAGGGGTTGATATACCAAAAAACAAAAGAGGAGTAATCTCTTTGACTTATATCTACGGAGTAGGTAAAAGTAGAGCACAAGAAATTTTAGCTACCGCTAAGGTGGACGAGAACACTAAGGTACAAGATTGGACAGATGACGAAATTGGAAATATTCGTGAGGCTGTATCAGCTTATACTATTGAAGGTGAATTACGTTCTGAAACCCAATTAAACATCAAACGTTTAATGGATATCGGTTGCTATAGAGGAATTCGTCATAGAGCTGGACTTCCATTAAGAGGTCAAAGAACTAAGAACAACTCGAGAACCAGAAAAGGTAGAAGAAAAACTGTTGCCAACAAAAAAATGGCAGGTAAATAATCATTAAGACATTAGTCATTAGTTATTAGAGTTAGATGAATCTGTTCGAAATAGAAATGTTTAGGATTCTAACAACTAAAAACTAACAGCTAGAAACTAAGAAATATGGCAAAGTCAAGTACAAAAAAACGTAAAGTTATAGTTGATGCAGTTGGAGAAGCTCATATTAATGCTTCATTCAATAACATCATTATCTCATTGACCAATAAAAAAGGAGACGTGGTTTCATGGTCTTCTGCTGGTAAAATGGGTTTTAGAGGATCTAAGAAAAATACTCCTTACGCAGCTCAAATGGCAGCTGAAGATGCAGCTGGTACTGCTCAAGAAGCTGGATTGAAGAAAGTGAAGGTATATGTTAAAGGTCCTGGTAATGGTAGAGAATCTGCTATTAGATCTTTACACAATGCTGGAATTGAAGTAACCGAAATCATTGACGTTACTCCATTACCACACAATGGATGTAGACCTCCAAAACGTAGAAGAGTATAATTATTACTCGTAAATATTCATAAAGAAATTAATATCAGCTGAGTACATGGCTGATATTAATTTTTTTGTATATTTGCACACCGAAAAAAATAACAAGTATTAACGAGAGGTTAACGATTATCGGAGGATAAGATTAAGACCTTAATCCATAATCACTCTCAAAAACAATTAGAAATGGCAAGATATACTGGTCCTAAAACTAAAATAGCTCGTAAGTTTGGTGAAGCTATTTTCGGAGATGATAAATCTTTTGAAAAAAGAAATTATCCTCCAGGTCAACATGGTGCTAACAAGCGTCGTGGTAAAAAATCTGAATACGCTATCCAATTAATGGAGAAGCAAAAAGCTAAATATACCTACGGTATTTTAGAGCGTCAATTTAGAAACATGTTTAAAAGAGCTACAGCAGCACAAGGAATTACTGGTGAGGTACTTTTACAATTATGTGAGTCTAGATTGGACAATGTAGTTTACAGAATGGGTGTTTCTCCTTCAAGAAGAGGAGCTAGACAATTAGTTTCTCACAGACACATTACTGTAAATGGTGAAGTTGTAAACATTCCTTCTTACCAATTGAAAGCTGGTGATGTAGTAGGGGTAAGAGAAAAATCTAAATCTTTGGAGGCTATTGATAAATCTTTAGCAAATTCTAGCCAAGTATACGAATGGATTACTTGGAACACTGAGAAGAAAGAAGGTACTTATGTATCTGTTCCAGCTAGAATCCAAATTCCAGAAAATATCAACGAGCAATTCATCGTCGAATTATATTCTAAATAATAAATTAACCACATTGGTATTTAGCCAAAGGGTCTATTCGTACTTCTTCAAACTTTTAGACCGCGCAACTAAATAACAATTAAAACGAAGAAAAAAATGGCAGTATTTAATTTTCAAAAGCCGGACAAAGTAATCATGATCGATTCAACCGATTATGAAGGTAAGTTTGAATTCAGACCGTTAGAGCCTGGATACGGTTTAACCGTAGGAAACGCTTTAAGAAGAGTTCTTTTATCTTCATTAGAAGGTTTTGCTATCACCTCTGTGAGAATAGAAGGTGTAGATCATGAGTTCTCTACTATTGCTGGTGTTGTTGAAGATGTGACAGAAATTATCTTGAACTTGAAACAAGTGCGTTTCAAAAGACAGATTGATGATGTAGATAATGAGTCTGTATCAATTTCAATTTCTGGACAAGAACAAATTACAGCTGGTGATTTTCAGAAATTTATTTCAGGATTCCAAGTATTAAATACAGAGATGGTTATCTGTAACTTAGATCCTAAAGTAAGTGTTAATATGGAAATTACCATTGAAAAAGGTAGAGGATATGTTCCTGCTGAAGAAAACAAAAAAGCTTCTGCACCAATAGGAACTATTTTTACTGATTCAATCTATACTCCAATTAAAAATGTGAAGTATAGTATTGAAAACTATCGTGTTGAGCAAAAAACGGATTATGAAAAATTGGTATTTGAAATCATTACTGATGGTTCTATAAATCCTCAAGATGCTTTAACAGAAGCAGCTAAAGTGTTAATTCACCACTTTATGTTGTTCTCTGATGAAAGAATTACTCTTGAAGCAGACGAAATTGCTCAAACCGAAACTTATGATGAAGAATCACTTCACATGAGACAGTTATTGAAAACAAAATTAGTGGATATGGATCTTTCTGTACGTGCTTTAAATTGTTTAAAGGCAGCAGAGGTTGATACCCTTGGTGATTTGGTTTCTTATAACAAAAACGACTTAATGAAGTTCCGTAACTTCGGTAAAAAATCTTTAACTGAGCTTGAAGAGCTTGTAAACGTTAAAGGTTTGAACTTTGGAATGGATCTTTCAAAATACAAATTAGATAAAGACTAACTTCTTCATATTTTGCTCCTCGAAGGAGTTGTAGCAAGATGAAGATTAAATTTTAATGTCATGAGACACGGAAAAAAAGTAAACCACTTAGGTAGAAAAACTGCTCACAGAAAAGCAATGTTAGCCAATATGGCTTGTTCTTTAATTGAACACAAAAGAATCAACACTACAGTTGCTAAAGCAAAAGCTTTGAAGTTGTTTGTTGAGCCATTGGTAACTAAATCTAAGGAAGATACAACTCATAATAGAAGAATTGTTTTCTCTAGATTAAAGCAAAAAGATGCTGTTGTAGAATTGTTTAGAGAAGTTGCTCCTAAAGTTGGAGATCGTCCAGGAGGTTACACAAGAATTATTAAATTGGGTAATCGTTTGGGAGATAACGCTGATATGGCAATGATTGAATTAGTAGATTTTAATGAAATCTATAATGCTTCTAAGCCAGAAAAGAAAACTACAAGAAGAAGTAGAAGAGGTGGTTCTAAAGCTGAAAAGCCAGCAGCTCCAGTTCAAGATACTCAAGCTTCTAAAGAAGAAGAGGAATAAAAATCTGTTAACTTATGTTAATTGTAAAAGGATAGGCCATCAAAGTCTATCCTTTTTTTATATTTGTCGCTTTCTTAATAAAAATGATATGAAAAACTTTATTTATTTAACAGTCTTACTTTTAACATGTCAAGTAGGATTTGCACAATTATCTAATACAGCTATTTTAGAAAATGTTCTCGATGAGAATACCAAGTTTGGTAGATTTGTCAATTCAAGAGGAGAAAGCGGGTCTGTTAAGGATGCTTATTTATTTGATGATACCAATGGAAAAGTGGAGATTTTCACTAGAGAAGGCAAAGCATATTCTTTTAAAGATGTAAATTTTAACCTAAGCAAGCAAGAATTAAGTGTTCCCTTAGATGGCGGCAAATCTTTCACATTTAATAATGCTGATATTAGATATTTTCAAAAGGGAAATAGAAAGTTTGTTTTTATACCTGGTCAATCCAAGCCGTTACATGAAATAGTCTTCAAAGGAGAAAAAGGATCTTTATTCAAAAAATTTGATCTTGAATTAAAGCAAGCCATGACCAATCCTTTGACTAATGAAATCACAAAGCCAGCATATTATACTAAAGAAGAGGTGTTGGTTCTAAGAAGGGATAATCAGGTTTTTGAATTGCCTTCTAAAAAGAAAAGGTTTTTAGAAGCCTTTGGTGATGATAGCTCAAAAATCGCTAAATATATTAAGAGTAATAACTTATCATTGAAAAATAGTAACGATATCATAAAGGTTGTAGAATATTACAATACCATATAAAAGAATATTTACTTTCAAAAAAAAGACTGAAATAATTTCAGTCTTTTTTTTTTGTGTATATTTAAGTAGCTAAAAATCAATTACTATTGAACTTTTTAATTTTTCACTGGTTTATTAATTAACATTTTAAAAGAGGTAATTATGGAAAAGAAAATAATTTTAGGTGTTTCAGTTGGTTTTTTTACATTGTTCAGTTTCTCACAAAGTCCTACTAGTCCTTTTGAAACCATTGGACCTACAGGACCAACGGCGATTAAGGATGGCCTTGAAGTGGGTATTGAAACGAGAAATGGTATGGCAATGGACTTATTAGCTGATTTTGATGGACCAACAGATATTCAAAATTTTGAAACCTTAATGGATGAAAATTCCAAATTCGGAAGGTTTGTTAATGCCAAAACAAATATAGAAATCAAAGAAGCCTTCCTTTTTGATAGCCAAAAAGGTAAAGTTAAAATTGTTACAAAAGGTGGTAAAGGTTATTTGATAGATGGAGCGAATTATAATCTGGTGAGTGATCAACTTTTTGTACCTATCGGACAAGGCAAAGTTTTTACTTTTAACAATCAAGATATTCGTTTTTTTGAGAAAAATGGAGAAAAGTTCATTTTTCTTCCAGATAGCGGCGAATTGCATGAGGTAGTTTATGTAGGAGAGAGTGCCATTTTGTTTAAAAAATTTAAAGTAACCTTAAAACCGGCAACAGAAAACCCTATGACCAAAGTAGTAACTAAATCGGCATATTACGATAAGGAGGAAATTTTAGTGGTTAAAGTAGGTGATGATTTTGTTGAAGTACCAAATAATAAAAAGAAATTTGCTGAGTTATTCCCAGAACATTCCGCTGAACTCCTTAAGTTTATAAAGGATAACAAAATATCATTAAAAGATTCTGAACAAGTAAAAAGAGTTGCTAGCTACTATGATACATTGTAGTTAGAAATCTTTCTCACATAATTAAAGGGTAAACATTTTAGTTTATCCTTTTTTTTATGCAATTTTGCAAAACTTTTCTAAACAAATGAAATACAACAAGCGAGAAAAAGCAATTATTCTATTGGCTGATGGAACCATTTTCTATGGAAAATCAGTAGGCGGTAAAAAGGGAACTTCTTTTGGAGAGGTTTGTTTTAACACTGGAATGACTGGGTATCAAGAAATTTTTACAGATCCTTCTTATTTTGGTCAAATTATGGTCACTACCAATGCACACATTGGTAACTACGGGGCTAATGATGAAGAGGTTGAGTCAGATTCAATAAAGATTTCTGGTTTAGTATGTAGAAATTTCAGTTATGATTATTCTAGGGAGGACGCTGATTCTTCCTTGCTCGAGTTTTTAAATAAATATAACCTTTTGGCTATATCTGATGTAGATACAAGAGCTTTGGTAAGTTATATTAGAGACAACGGTGCTATGAATGCTGTAATTTCAACTGAAGTAGATAACATTGAAGGATTGAAAAAGCAGTTGGCTGAAATTCCAGATATGAATGGTTTGGAATTGTCATCAAAGGTATCTACTAAAGAGCCTTATTTCTATGGAGATGAAAATGCAAGTATCAAAATTGCAGCTTTAGATATTGGTATAAAGAAGAATATTTTAAGAAACTTGGCAAGTAGAGATGCTTACATTAAAGTATATCCATATAATGCCAGTTTTGAAGAAATGGAAGCTTGGAATCCTGATGGGTATTTTTTATCCAATGGTCCAGGTGATCCTGAACCTTTGAAAGAGGCGCAAGAGGTTGCAAAGGAAATTATCAAAAGAGATTTACCTTTGTTTGGTATCTGTTTGGGACACCAAGTTATTGCATTGGCAAACGGTATTTCCACATATAAAATGCACCACGGTCATAGAGGCATCAATCACCCTGTAAAGAACCTAATTACTGGTAAGGGAGAAATTACGTCTCAAAATCATGGTTTTGCTGTTAATAGGGAAGAAGCAGAAAAGCATCCCGATATTGAAATTACACATATTCATTTGAACGATAATACGGTTGCTGGTATTAAGATGAAGAATAAGAATTGCTTCTCGGTACAATACCACCCAGAAGCAAGTCCTGGACCTCACGATGCATCCTATCTTTTTGATCAATTTATAGAGAATATCAAAAATAAATAAAGAAAAACCTCAAAGATTTCAGCCATTCTTTGAGGTTTTTTTTATTCGAAAACAATGTAGTTAGATTATTACATAAATATGCCTTGTGAAGGTGCAAAAAGGCTGGTAATTTCGTAAATTTGTTAAGGAAATTAATTTTATAAAAAGAACATTATGAGCATGATAACCAATATTCACGCGAGACAGATTTTAGATTCCCGTGGAAACCCTACTGTTGAAGTAGATGTGATAACTGAAAATGGTATTTTAGGTAGAGCTGCAGTGCCTTCGGGAGCATCAACAGGTGAACACGAAGCTGTAGAGCTAAGAGATGGTGGGAATACCTACATGGGAAAAGGAGTATCTAAGGCAGTTGGAAATGTTAATACAGTACTTGCTCAAGAATTATTAGGTGTTTCAGTTTTTGAACAAAACCTAATTGATAGAATGATGATTGAATTGGATGGAACGCCTAATAAATCGAAATTAGGAGCCAATGCTATTTTAGGAGTTTCTTTGGCAGTGGCTAAAGCAGCTGCTAACGAATTGGGGATGCCATTGTATCGTTACGTTGGAGGAGTGTCTGCAAATACACTTCCAGTTCCAATGATGAATATTATCAATGGAGGTTCTCACAGTGATGCGCCTATTGCATTCCAAGAATTCATGATTATGCCTGTTAAAGCGAAAAACTTTACACATGCGATGCAAATGGGTACTGAAATCTTCCATAACTTGAAAAAAGTATTACACGATAGAAATTTAAGTACAGCTGTTGGGGATGAAGGAGGATTTGCTCCTACCTTGGACGGAACAGAAGATGCAATCGAAACGATTGCTAAAGCAGTTGAAAATGCAGGATATAAATTTGGTGAAGAAATTAAAATTGCTTTAGACTGTGCTTCTGCTGAATTCTATGAAGATGGTGTTTACAACTATGCTAAATTTGAAGGAGAAACTGGTGTAACCAGAACAAGTAAAGAACAAGCTGAATATTTAGCTGAATTGGTATCTAAATATCCAATTATCTCTATCGAAGATGGTATGGATGAAAACGATTGGGAAGGATGGAGTTACTTAACTGAATTGGTAGGTGATAAAGTACAGTTGGTAGGAGACGATTTATTCGTAACTAACGTAGAGCGTTTATCAAGAGGAATCGAAAACGGAATTGCAAACTCAATCCTTATCAAAGTAAACCAAATTGGTTCTTTAACTGAAACTATTGCAGCTGTTAATATGGCTAAAAATGCTGGTTATACTTCTGTTATGTCACACCGTTCTGGTGAAACAGAAGACAACACCATTGCTGATCTAGCTGTGGCTTTGAATTGTGGTCAAATTAAAACAGGATCTGCGTCTCGTAGTGATCGTATGGCCAAGTACAACCAATTGTTGAGAATTGAAGAAGAGTTGGGTGATATAGCCTATTTCCCTCAGGAAAAAGCATTTAAGGTGAATTAAACTCATTTACATACAACACGGAAAAAAGGTCTACAATGCAAATTGTAGGCCTTTTTTTATTAACTTAAAGGAATTCTTTTATAAAAAATGCTTTTCTATGTAAAATAACCAATCATGAAACATACATATTTGTTATTCGTTCTCTTCTCCCTAAGCGTTCAATCACAAATAATTAATTTTCCAGACCAGACCTTTAAAGATCAGTTGCTGGCAGCTAATATCGATACAAATAATGATGGTGAAATTCAGGTATCTGAAGCCCAAGAGGTAACTTCACTCTCAGTTTCTGGTTATTATGATGTATATGGTAGTACCCTAACCGATATAACAGGTATCGAATATTTTGTAAATCTAACGCATTTGATTTGTTCTCCTCATGAAATCAGTAGTGTTGATTTAAGCCAAAACACGGCTTTGATTCATGTAGATTTTTCTGAACCTTTATCAAGTGCGTTAGATGCCGCATCCTTAAACGAAATTAATGTTTCTGGTTGTAGCGATTTGGAATATTTAAATTTAAATGGGAATAATTTACAAGCTATTGATTTAAGTCAAAATAGTAATCTAACAGAATTAGGTATAAACTACAATGATTTAACATTTTTAGATATTTCTTCAACTCTTGTTGAAAATGTATGGATAGATGGCAATAATTCTCCATTGTCGTTTGTAGGCAATGAGTCTTTAATTAGTTTTGGAGCTGAAACCACTACTCAATTTTCGGAACTTGATTTTTCAGCCTCACAGAGTTTGCAAACTATTCATTGTTATAGTGGTCAAATTGAGGATTTAATTCTAGGAAATCACCCTAACTTAATTACAATGGTTCTAAGTTTACATCCTAATTTTGTCAATTTAGATACAATTGGAATTTCTAATCTTGAAAATATTACTATTTATGGGGGAGGGATAACTCAATTGGATTTGAGTGCTAATAATCACCTTCAAACAGTTTACATTCAATCCGAATCTTTAGAAACTATAAATATTAAAAACGGTAGCTGGGAAGAGTCAATCTACATTAATAACTCTCCTTGGGATTATTCAAATTTGGCTTTTATTTGTGCAGATGAATTTCAAGTACTGGAGCTATCGGATATTTTTGGTGATGAAGTGGTAGTTCATCCTTACTGCAGTTTCACACCCGGTGGAAATTATAACACAACCACTGGTCAAGTTCAGTTTGATTTAAACAATGACGGATGCCAAACTGGAACCGGAACGGTTTCCAATGTCTTGATACAGGTGGAGTCAGAAGATTCTGAAGAAGTCAGTTATGTGAATTCTGGAGGTGCATATTGGTATTATTCCCAGGAAGGTACTTTTGTCCTTACACCCTCCATAGAACATCCAGAATGGTTCATTATCACTCCAGAAAATGCTTTTATTGTATTTGAAGACAATCTTAATAATACTACCTCTCAAGATTTCTGTATTTCAGCTCTAGGGACTCACCAAGATTTAGAGGTAGTATTGACTCCAATAGGTAATGCCCAACCGGGTTTTGATGCCGATTATGAATTGATCTATAAAAACAACGGCAATCAAATGACCTCTGGACAAGTCAGTTTGATTTTTGATGCCTCTTTGATGGAGTTGGTATCGGTATCACAGGAACAAGATGTTTTCAACAGTGGGGAATTGATATGGGATTTTGAGGATTTAATGCCTTTTGAGTCGAGAAGTACTTATGTTACTTTTAACTTAAATGCCCCTACAGAGACACCTCCTCTAGATATTGATGATGTTCTAACATTTTCGGTAGAAATTGTTGGAGCCCAAGAAGATGAAAACGCTGATAACAATAGCTTTGAATTGAACCAAACAGTGGTAGGAGCCTTTGATCCCAACGATAAGGTTTGTTTGGAGGGAGACATAGCCCCAATAGAAAAAATAGGCGACTATTTGCATTACACCATCAACTTTGAAAATACAGGAAATGCAGCAGCTACCTTTGTGGTTATTAAGGATGTCCTCAATGAAAGTGACTACAATTTAAATTCTTTACAGATTCTGTCTGCTTCCCACTCCATGGAAACAAGGATGGAAGGGAATCTATTGGAGTTTTATTTTGATAATATCGATTTAGGTCCCGAAGAGCAGGGACATGTGACCTATAAAATAAAGACCTTGGAAAGTTTGGAGGTAGGTGACACAGTGAGCAATTCGGCAGAAATTTATTTTGATTACAACCTACCCATAGAAACCAATGAGGCCATAACCAGTTTTGAGAGTCTTTCATTAATCGAGAATACAGCCCAAGAAGGAAGCATCAAAATTTTTCCGAATCCAACAAATGGGGTTGTTGAAATTGCTTCTTCATTGCCTGTAAAATTATTGGAGGTTTTGGATATAAAGGGTCGACGTCTTAGTTTAGCAGAGTTCAATGAAATGCATGTTCAATTAGATTTGGGATCTTATAAAAATGGCATGTATTTAATAAAGATTCAAACAGTTAAAGGATTTCATTTTGCTAAGGTTATTAAGAATTAAATTTAAATAATGGACGCTTAATCTTTTGACTGAATGCGGGTTATTATTTTCTTAATAACTGCCTATTTTTTTGTATCAATTTTAATGATATCTTAATTAACAAAACCTTTACTAACTTTCTTCTTAAATAGTCAGATATTTCGTAAATTTGAGCCTGCTGAAAAAATTAATTTACACTTTAAAATAATAATATAAAAATGTCAGATAAAGCTACAATAGAAATTGATGGTGAAAAATATGATTTTCCTCTTATAGTTGGTACCGAAAATGAAGTTGCCATAGATATCAAAGCACTCCGATCTATTACTGGTGGAGCCATTACAATTGATCCAGGATTTAAAAATACAGGTTCATGCGAAAGTGCTATCACTTTTTTGGATGGAGAAAAAGGAATTCTAAGATATAGGGGATATGCCATTGAGGAACTAGCTGAAAAAGCTGACTTTTTAGAAGTTGCTTATCTTTTGATTTTTGGAGAACTTCCTACCAAGGAACAAAATGAAAAATTTCATGCAGACATCAAAGCGGAAGCTGTAGTTGATGAAGATGTTAAGAAAATTATAGACGCTTTCCCTAAGTCGGCACACCCTATGGGAGTTATTGCATCTTTAACAAGTGCGTTAACTGCTTTTAACCCATCTTCTGTGAATGTGAATTCAGAAGAAGACATGTACAGAGCTATCGTTAAAATATTGGGTAAATTCCCTGTATTGGTAGCTTGGACGATGCGTAAAAAACAAGGTTTACCTCTAAATTACGGAAGTGATTCAATAGGTTACGTTGAAAACATCTTAAAAATGATGTTTGAAAAACCTAACCATACCTACGAACAGAACCCTATCTTAGTAAATGCTTTAGATAAGTTATTAATCTTGCACGCAGATCATGAGCAAAACTGTTCAACATCAACCGTAAGAATCGTAGGATCTTCTCATGCAGGATTGTTTGCTTCTTTATCAGCTGGGATTTCTGCGCTTTGGGGACCATTACATGGTGGAGCCAATCAAGCTGTTCTTGAAATGTTGGAGGGTATCAAACAAGATGGAGGTGATACTAAAAAATATATGGCCAAGGCTAAGGACAAAGACGATCCATTCCGTTTGATGGGATTCGGACACCGTGTTTACAAAAACTTTGATCCAAGAGCCAAAATTATTAAGAAAGCAGCTGATGAAGTATTAGGAGATCTAGGTGTGACAGATCCAGTTTTGGATATTGCTAAAGGATTGGCAGAAGAAGCATTAAGTGATGACTATTTTGTACAACGTAAATTGTATCCAAACGTAGATTTCTACTCGGGTATTATTTATAGAGCCATGGGAATCCCGGTAGAAATGTTTACTGTGATGTTTGCTTTAGGTCGTTTACCAGGTTGGATTGCTCAATGGAGAGAAATGAGACTTCGAAAAGAGCCAATTGGTCGTCCTAGACAAGTTTACATTGGTGAAACTTATAGACCGTTTGTAAACCTAGAAGATAGATAAACTTTTTAAAAATGTTAATAATGAAAGCTTCATAAGCAACTATGAAGCTTTTTTTGTATTCTTATTTATGCTACAATTAAACGTAAAGAACGAAACATCTAGATTAAGAGCTGTTGTCTTAGGTACCGCTGTAAGCAATGGTCCTACGCCAACAGTGGATGAGGCTTATGATCCTAAGTCCTTAGAACATATTTTGGCAGGAACCTATCCATTAGAGAAAGATATGGTCAGGGAAATGGAAGCCGTAGCCAAGGTATTTGAAAAATATGATGTGCAAGTTTTTAGACCACACTTAATAGAAGATTGTAATCAAATTTTTGCCCGAGATATTGCTTTTGTTATCGATGATTACTTTATCAAAGCCAATATTTTACCTGATAGGGAAAAGGAATTGGACGCGATTCAATATGTCGTTGATCAAATGGACCCCCAAAAAGTAATCAGGCCACCAGAAGAAGTGCATATTGAAGGAGGTGATGTTATGTTGTGGAATGACCATATTTTTGTTGGTACTTACAAAGGAAGCGATTACCCGAATTACATAACGGCCAGAACCAATATGCAAGGGGTTCAGTTCATTAAAGATATGTTCCCTGACAAAAAAGTGAAAGAATTTGATTTAGTAAAATCTAAAATTGAGCCTAGAGATAATGCGCTTCATTTAGATTGTTGCTTTCAACCCGTAGGAAAAGATAAGGGAATTATCTATAAAAGTGGTTTTAGAGAAGAAAGCGATTATATGTATTTGGTTGATTTGTTTGGAAAGGAAAACCTATTTCATATTACAAGGGAGGAAATGTACCACATGAACAGTAATATTTTTTCAATAGCTGACGATGTTGTGATTTCCGAACAAAATTTCACAAGGTTAAATACATGGTTAAAATCAAATGGATTTATAGTCGAAGAGGTGCCCTATGCTGAAATTGCTAAGCAGGAAGGTTTATTGCGCTGTAGTACAATGCCACTAATTAGGGACTAATTCACCTGGCATATAATGGTGACTTCGGCTTCTTCACCAACTTTAAAAGTGCCGATGTCTTTACCAATCTTATAGTCAAAGCGGTTAACAGTAAAGCTGCCTTCAAAGGTGTTATTTTTGAAACCAAAGGGGATTGTTACAGTTTTGGTAACACCATGAATGGTTAAGTCTCCTGTGGTTTCAAAGCCATCTTTTGTTTTGGACACCGATTTTGAATTGAAGCAAATAGATGGGTAGGTTTCTACTTCAAAAAAGTCTGGACTTTTTAAATGAGTATCTCGTTTATTATTATCTGTGTCAATACTTGCTGCTTCGATGCAAATATCAAACTTGGAAGTATTTAATTGAGTTGGATCAAATTTAAAATCACCTTTCATTCCTGAAAAAGTTCCTTTAACGGTGAAAAGCCCACCACCTTTGATCTTAAATTCCACTTTAGACTTTTTGTTATTAATAGACTCCTGAGCTTGAGTATTTATTGAAAATACCATGGTTAAAACACACAGGACTAATCGGATCTTTTTCATGTTGTTGATGTTACGGTTCACTTAAAATTAAAAAAAAAGGAACCACATTTACGTAGTTCCTTTCTTATATTTTAGTTAAAGTTTTGTGCTTAAGCCATTTCCACAAACAAACCTTCATCAGTTTTGTTCACTTTGGCAATACCATTTTTAGTAAGACCTTTGATGGTTTTATCCCACTTTTTATTGCTCAACCCAGACTGCGTTTTTAATTGGTTCAAATCGATAGGGCTTTGTCCTTTCAAAATGTTGTATACCCCTTTTTCATCCTCGGTCATTTCTGGAGCCTTTTTCTCTGGTTTCATTTGCGGGAAGAATAGTACTTCTTGTATCGATTGGTTGTCAGTTAAAAACATGATCAAACGATCCATTCCAATTCCCATTCCAGAAGTAGGAGGCATACCATATTCCAAAGCACGCAAAAAGTCATAATCAATAAATTGGGTTGCTTCATCATCACCTCGGTCAGCCAATTTTAATTGGTGTTCAAAACGTTCTCTTTGATCAATTGGGTCGTTTAATTCGGAATACGCATTAGCTATTTCCTTTCCACAAACCATCAATTCAAAACGTTCAGTTAGTTCTGGATTGTCGCGATGTTCTTTACACAACGGACTCATTTCTTTTGGGTAATCTGTGATGAACGTAGGTTGGATGTAATTGCCTTCACATTTCTCACCAAAAATCTCATCAATCAATTTTCCTTTACCCATGGTGTCATCAACTTCAATGCCCATGCCTTGAGCCGCTTCCCTAATCTCATCTTCTGTTTTGCCAGTAATATCAAAACCAGTAAACTCCTTAATAGAATCGGCCATGGTCACACGCTTGTAAGGTGCTTTGAAATCTATTTCATGATCTCCAAAAGTCGCCTTGGTTGTTCCATTTACAGCTGTTGCACAATGTTCCAACAATTGCTCACAGAAATCCATCATCCAATTATAATCTTTATAAGCGACATAGATTTCCATAGCTGTAAACTCTGGGTTGTGTGTTCTGTCCATTCCTTCATTTCTGAAGTTCTTTGAAAACTCATAGACACCATCGAATCCACCTACAATTAATCGTTTCAAATAAAGCTCGTTGGCTATTCTCATATATAAAGGAATATCCAAAGAGTTGTGATGCGTTACAAATGGTCTAGCTGCCGCTCCACCAGGAATGGGTTGTAAAACCGGAGTTTCAACTTCAAAATAACCGGCATTGTTAAAGAAATCACGCATCGCATTAAATAGCTTAGTACGTTTTACAAAGACTTCCTTCACATTTGGGTTTACAACCAAATCGGCATAACGCTGCCTGTATCTTAATTCGGGGTCGTCAAATTTGTCGTGTACATTCCCTTCAGAATCAACTTTAGGTAATGGTAAAGGTTTTAAAGCTTTACTTAAAAGCGTGAAATCCTTAACCATGATGGTTTTTTCACCCACCTTTGTCTTAAATAATTCACCTTCAATACCTATAAAATCCCCTATATCCAGCAATTTTTTATAGACATCATTGTATTTGCTTTTATCATCACCGGTACAAATTTCGTCACGGTTAAAATACACTTGAATTCGTCCTTCACTATCTTGTAATTCTGCAAAACTGGCACTTCCTTGTATACGTCTGGACATCAATCTACCAGCAACCACAACCTTCTTTCCTTCCTCGAAATCAGACTTTATTTCCTTGGACGTCTGTTTTACAGGAAATAAATCTGCAGGGTATGGGTTGATACCTAACTCGCGTAATTTGGCAAGTTTGTCTCTTCTTACGATTTCTTGTTCAGATAACTGTGACATATACTATTATTTGTGTAATTTTTGAAGGCACAAAGATAACTAGTATTCATTACTATTTCAATTTATTATATTGGAAAATCCTGTAACAAGTCATCTTGTTTTTCGACAAATGATTACATCAATCATTAAACTAAATTATTATGAGTTTTTGGAGAGTATTACTTTCTATCATTTGCCCACCTTTAGCCGTATTGGATAAGGGTTGCGGTTCTATTTTAATAGTCTTTTTATTATGGCTTTGTGGCTGGGTTCCTGGAGTTATTGCTGCATTGGTTATTTTGAATAATCCTAAGTCTTAATTTGTATCTTTGTACCAACCTTAAAATTTACAAATGAAACAGCTATTTTTTACCCTAACTTTTGTCACTATACTTTTATTAACCAGTTGTCAATTTTCAGAAAACATTTATATGCAAGAAGATGGATCTGGAAAAATGACCTTTAGCATGGATGCGTCTGAACTAATGAAAATGGCTGGGGACGAGATGTCCAAGGACGGTGAGAAATCGATAGATTCCATTTTGTATTTTAAGGATTTTCTGGAGGCTAAAAAAGACAGTATTTCAAAATTAAGCCAAGAAGAGCAAGAGAAATTAAAAAACCTTGAAGCTTTTGGAATGCACATGGTTATGGATTCCAAAGAACAAACCATGAAGTTTGATTTATTCTCAGATTTTAATTCGATTTCAGAATTGGATGACCTTTTTAAAGCCATGAATAATGTGAGTAATTTCCAGGGAGAAGGAGGCGTGGATACTAAAGATACAAGTAATCCTTTTTCTGCAATGGCAAATGCAAATGGATCAGAACTTACTTATAGCCTTAAAGGAAATTTGTTTAAAAGAGAAACGGTGATGAAAGATCAAGAAGTATACAAGACTTTGGTTGACAGTATGGGAGATTTGACTCCTATTTTGGCAAGTTCAACCTATAAGTTGAATTATCATTTCCCTAGAAAAATAAAGTCAGCGTCTCATGAAGATGCGTTGTTTAGTGAGGATAAAAAGACCATGACCCTAGAGTTTAATTTTATGGATTATTTGAAAAATCCGGAATTGTTAAACGTGGAAGTGGAATTAGAAGATGAATAGATGAATAAAAAAGTTCAATTACAGGAGTTAGGAAGAAGGGATTATAAGGATACATGGGACTACCAAGAATCTTTATTTCAGGAAATAGTTGATGTAAAAATCAAAAATAGAAGGGAGGATACAGCTCTTGAAACTCCCAATTATTTTCTTTTTGTAGAACATCCGCATGTATATACCTTGGGTAAGAGTGGCGACATCTCCAACCTATTGATTTCAGAACAGCAATTAGCGGAAAAGGAGGCGACCTTTTACAAAGTAAACAGAGGAGGAGATATAACCTACCATGGTCCAGGACAGATTGTAGGATATCCGATTTTGGATTTAGATAATTTCTTTACTGATATTCACAAATATCTGCGACTTTTAGAGGAAATGATTATTCTCACACTAGCGGAATACGGATTAAAGGCGGAAAGAAGTGAAGGAGAAACGGGAGTTTGGCTGGATGTAGGAACACCTTTCGCTAGAAAAATTTGTGCCATGGGCGTAAGAGCGAGTCGCTGGGTAACCATGCATGGATTTGCTTTAAATGTAAATGCAGATTTGGGCTATTTTGACAATATGATTCCTTGTGGAATTAAAGGTAAAGCCGTAACGTCTCTAAATGTGGAACTGGGTAAAAAGGAGATTGCTATGGAAGAGGTGAAATCCAAATTGTTAAAGCATTTTACTGAGCTTTTTGAAGCAGAATTTATTTCAACAAATAAGGAGATTTTAATTTAACCCCAGAGATTATCGATTACCTTCCTCACAAGGAACCCTGCTCATTTGATCTGAGTAGGTACCTGTGTCTGGATTATAAACGGGATTACTTACTTGTATGTAGCAATCATCATCTTTACAACTTTGTAAAGCAAGCGCAGATAAAATGAGAATAGGAAAGAGGTAACGAACTTTTTTCATGTTAGTGCTCTTTTATTAAAAAAGGGTCATTATAAATTTAATGAATCATCCCTCTGTGTTGAAATAAACTTTATAGTAATGCATCTTTTTTTCTTCGTCATAGCCTCGTTCTAAATACTCCTCCGAAGCA
This sequence comes from Mangrovimonas sp. ST2L15, assembly GCF_001280515.1. Lineage (GTDB taxonomy): Bacteria > Bacteroidota > Bacteroidia > Flavobacteriales > Flavobacteriaceae > Mangrovimonas > Mangrovimonas futianensis. Next base: position 1,368,808 of record NZ_LBIQ01000030.1, read on the forward strand.
TCGGGAGCGTCAATATCCAGTTTTATTTGAATATTGGTATCAAGTTTTATTTCGGTTTTTAACTTTCGCTTTTCCTTTTTTACTACAGCTTCGGCCACGTCAAAGTGATTTCTAACCACAATATCGAGCTCACTTTCAAAGCTCTTTTTGTAATTGTCAAAGAGCTCTTTGTGTTTGTCTTCAAAAAACACTTCGTCTTTGAAGTCTTCCACATCCACACTTTCATGTTCCTTGAAGTAGTCAATAGTTTTGGCCAAAAAGGCACTTTGCTCTTGATTGCCATAAGAAGTCTTTAAAACTTCCTCAGAAAAATCTCTACATAATTCGATATAAGTTTGGGTGTGCTGATTAGCATCATCGGCAAATTTGATATTCAAAAATTGTTTGGTCCAATATTGCGCATCATAATTATTGTTGTCGGCGCTCAAAATAATACGCCCTTCAGCATCGCTTTGATTTAAAATCAAGCATCCTTTATCAACTTTTTTTGAATTGATTCCTTTTTGAACAACCACATCATAACTGCTATTTTCTAAATAGGTTTGAAAAAAGTCCACTTTATTCTCTATTTTAAAGATGCCAACAGCATTGGTTGTGATTTCATTGTATTCAATACCCTCAAACAAAACTACCAATACATCTCCCGTTTTTATTTGTGCAGAATTAGATTGCTCAAAAAGATGCTCAACAATATGTTTGGAAGTTTCAACAAAATGATCGTCATCTTCAAAAATTTGAGAACTATAGGTGTTGATCTCATTTAATGCAATACTAGCATGGTGGTTGAACCTATAACTCTGAACAACACTTCCAAAAGGGCGTAATAAAAATGGGAGCATTAAATCGTAACTGGCATCATCAAATCTTACAATATCTTCAGAAAAAGCATTTTTGGTATGGTTAAACTTATTACCAACTTTATGAATGATTAACTTAGAGATTGAGGCTTGGGAACGCTTTATCATAGCTTGTATAGATTAATTGATTTGGTAAATTAAGATGGAGTTATTTTCTCCTTGGGTAACAAATTCCAAATTTCTGTCTTTGTCGATGTTGTCTAATGCCATTTTTGAAGTTCCATAAACTGGGAAATTATTTATAGGTTTGGCATTACTGTCAAATAAATAGACTTTTTGGGTTTGCAAATCAGTTACAGTCACATAGATTTTGTCATTTAAGTAAAAGATGTCGGGATCGGTATAATTACCAAAATCAAGTTCTATGGTTTTATCCTTAATGGTCAATCTATTCTCAGACATTGCAACTAAGGTTTTGGAAGTTGTTACTAATTTGTGATGATCGGTCAGTTTTAAATCTCTTGATGCCGTATTTCCACTTTGATCAATAGTAACCAAAATACCGTCTTTTGTTGTAGTTATGAATTTGTTTTCGAATTCATAGATGCCGGTATCTGAATACTGGTATTGATTTTTCGGGGTTACCCTTGTTTTACCAACGCGGTCTTGAATGTAAATTTTGTCTTCTGTTTGAAATAGGAGGTAGTCTTTATTTCCTATTCTTATATGTTGCGGAGTATGTACTAGGTTCTTTTCTGTTCCTTTGAAATTGAATCCTTTTACCGATTTCCCTCTACCATCAACCATATAGATTCTGTTACCCTGAGTAATGATTAAACGATATTTTTTGTTATTGTCATAGTCAAATACAGCTAATGGCTGGGTAATATCGTCATTGAATTTTAAAGGGAAAGGATCTACTTCCTTGCCATTGCGATCCAAAACATAAACCCGATGTGGGGTGGCAAAAGCTAATTGAAGCCTTCCATTTTTATACATGTCTATTTGACTAATTTGACCAAGTATAGGTCCATGTAGTTGCTTTTTCCAAAGAACTTTCCCAGAATTGGAAATAAGATAAAGGTTGTTCTTAATATCTTGAACTACTATTTCCTTCTCTTTTGTTATGTGATTTGATACAAACTTGGGCTCATTAATAAGGGCTGCATCAAGTTCTATTGAAAATTCTTCTGAAATGGAATTGTCAACAGCCTTTGTTTTGACCTTTTTGAAAATACCATTAATATGTGCGAAATCTTGATCGTAGATAAATTGAAGGGCAGAAGCCTTATATTGATTTAATTTAAATGCTTGTTCTTCATTAAGATTTTTTTCGAAGAAGTTACTTAGGGTTTCCTGGTTCCCTACCATTAAAAGTGAAGACTCGTCACTTAACTGCATTTTGATATCCTCATAATAGTCTCGATGAGATAAGGTGGTATTATTTTGAAAGTTGACTATAATGTTTTGTAAAAGTTCGTAACTATCTGAAAAAACAAAAAACTGATTCAACTGGCAATATTTGGTGGCCGTTGAATAGGGTACTAAGCTTCCAAAAGATTGATGAAATAATTCTGGATATTTAAACTCATGGATTTCCACTTGTCTATAGGTTTCTATCAAGGATGATTCTAGAGATTCTAAAGTAGATAGGTCGTCTAGGGAATTTAAAACGACAGCTTGGTCATTTCCTTCAAAAATAAGACCTACTTCTATAATATTATCAAAGAGGGAAGTTTCTACCCTTAAGGAATCTGCAATTTCGGGTAATCTCAATTGAGGTTTCAGTTGGCTGTAGTTTGCAAAAGTGAAACTGAGAAAGCCATCGCTATTAGCCGGTGTGATTTTGGCCAATTCATTTTCTTGGGGTTGAATGCCTTTAAACTGATTGATGAAACTTTTTGTAGAATCAGTAGCTTTCGTTACACCATTATATATAACAGCATCTTGATTCAAGTCTATATCTAAATTATAGTATGAACTAAAGGACGCTGAAGAAATAGAGTCTAAATAAAAAATGTTTTGAGGAATGGAATGATTCTTATTATTTATGAAAACGGATAAATCAGAACCACTGTTTGAAGAGTTCAGTAATTCTAACCATTCACTTCCTTTGATGTTAGATTTAAGGCAGTTTTGAAGTAAATCTAATGTGGACGCTCCAATAAAAATACTGTCTTTAATTACACTATATAAAATGTGTTGGTCAATAGTGGTTTTGGAAAAGGTAAAACCTTGATCTGTGATGGTCTCTAATTTATGATTCGGTAAAGAATCGATTTGGAATAAATATTTATTGAGGTGAGTAGCTAGGCTATATTGTAGGCTATCATTTTGATCATGAATGAAGCTTAATAAAATTTCTTCCTCTGTAGAAAAGTGCTGAATCAAATCCAACTTGTCGGTTAAGTTTTGGGAAACCTCCGAGGAAGAAAGGGATTTTAGAAGGTCATTATTCTTTAAGGAGCTTTTTAATCCTTCTAATTGGTTAATTCTAAAAACAAATTCTGGTTTTTGGGGTAAATAGTCTAAAGGTTGCCTTTTTGAAGATTCTTTGGAGCAACTAAAAACAAGCACCACAAAAAGAATGGCATATTTTAGGTTTTTCATTAAAGAGGGTTTGTGCAAATATAATTGTTATAGGTCTAACTTTAATTGTTCTGGAAGTAGTTTGAATGATTTTCTGTGGTAGTTTGTCGGCCCCAATTTTTTTATGGCTTCCCTGTGTCTTTTGGTTGGGTATCCTTTATTTTTTTTCCAATCATATTGAGGGAATTCTTCATGAGCCTGTTCCATATAATCATCACGGTAGGTTTTTGCCAAAACAGATGCAGCTGCAATCGATAAATATTTACTGTCTCCTTTAATAATAGTGTCAAAAGGAACTTCATTAAAGGGTTTGAATCGATTGCCGTCAACAATGATATATTCCGGTGTTATCTTTAATTGCTCAATGGCCCTATGCATTGCCAAAATGGACGCATTTAAAATATTGATGGCATCGATTTCTTCGGGGAAAACATGAGCCACACCAAATGCAAGTGCTTCTTGTTCAATAATAGGCCTTAGGAATTTTCGTTTCCTTTCAGATAATTGTTTGGAGTCATTCAAAAGGTTGTTTGAAAAGTCATTTGGTAAAATAACGGCCGCCGCCGTCACCGGACCAGATAAGCAACCTCTTCCTGCTTCATCTGTTCCACATTCAAATTTAAATTCAGAATATTTCAGCTTGAGCATTTAAATAATTCTTAGTATAATCGCGTTATGATAAATTGTACATACCTTTGCAAGGTCTGAAAAATTATTATGAAGAAGATATTTTTAGCACTTTTTTTGTTTGGTTTTGGCCTTTCTACATATTCGCAAATAATTCAATCAACAGATGGCCTAACTCCAACTGGAGATTACGATGAAAACCAACAAAGAAGAGGGTCTACAAAAAGTACCTCCAATAAGAACATTATTAATTATGATGCTAAAATTGAGCAGTATCTTATAATATCTCCAGAACGAGATACGACTCATGTGGATACTTCTTTAACAATAAAAAAAGAATATAAGTGGAACTATCTCAGGAGAGATGTTTTTGGGTTGCTGAAGTTCAATAATGTAGGGCAAACATATAACACCTTAATATATAACTTAGATAATGAAAAACTAATGCCGCTTTTTGGTGCAAGGGCAAGACATTTTAATTATATGGAGATTGAGGATATTAATTATTATCATGTGCCTACACCATTTACAGAGCTCTATTATAAGTCAGCATTTGAGCAAGGGCAACAGGTTGATGCCTTTTTTACTGTTAATACGTCCAAGCAGTTTAATTTTTCTGTGGCATATAAAGGACTACGGTCTTTAGGTAAATACCAACATATATTGACCAGTACGGGGAATTTTAGGTTTACTTCCAGTTATGATTCTAAGGATAAAAGGTACTCGGCCAACGGCCATATCGTAATTCAGGATTTATTGAATCAAGAAAATGGGGGGATACGGGATGATAATATCATATATTTTGAATCCGGTAATCCCGATTTTAAGGATAGAGGTGTTTTTGATGTAAACTTTGAAAATGCAGAGAACATATTAAAAGGAAAGCGCTTTCATTTAGATCACACTTATAAATTAATCCAAGAAAAAGATTCGATTTCTAATAGTTCCTTAAAAGTAGGAAATGTCATTTCATTTGAAGACAAGTATTATGAATTCAACCAAAGTGCAGCCAATGAGTATTTCGGTGATGCATTTCAAGCAAGTAATTTAAGAGATCGGGCTACTTTAGAAGATTTTCATTTAGGAGCTTATGCAGAATATAGAAACGAACTTCTTGGTGATTTAAGATTCCAGGCTGGAATGGATGACTTCAATTATGGATATGACAAGTTAGTCATCTTAAATGAAGAGGTCATAACGAATAGGCTTAAAGGGAAGGTATATAATATAGGAGGAGGTTATACCAATAAAATTGGAAGATTTAATATAAAAGGAGATTTTGGTTTAAACGTGGCGGGAGACTTTGATGGTAACTTTATAACGGGACAGGCTACTCTTAATATCATAGATGATATATTATTGTCTGCAAAGATCAATCATAGTTCCAAAGCTCCCAACTATAACTTTCTACTTTATCAAAGTAGTTACAAGAACTATAACTGGCGAAATAACTTTAATAATGTAAAGACTCAAAACCTACAATTTGGAATCTTGTCTCAAAAATGGGCTGAAGTACTGGTTGATATTTCCACCATTACAGATTATGCCTATTATAAAAAGGAGGAGACTTCAGATTTAGTTAAACCCTTTCAGAATAATAGCACAATTGGATATTTGAAGGTTCAATTAAATAAGGATGTGAAGTTAGGTAAGTTTGGAATAGATAACTCTATAGTATACCAAACTATTGAAGATGGCAGCCAGGTATTCAATGCTCCAGAATTTGTAACACGCAACACAGTTTATTATCAGAACCATTTCTTCAGAAATGCGTTGTTCCTGCAAACGGGAGTCACCTTTAATTATTTTACCGAATATTATATGAATGCTTATGATCCACTTTTGGCAGAGTTCTATGTTCAAACAGATCGTAAGTTTGGAGGTTTCCCTATGTTTGATTTCTTTATCGATGCGAAGGTTAGAACGGCGCGCATTTATTTTAAGGCAGAACACTTGAATTCAGCGTGGACTGGATACGATTATTATTCCGCGCCAAACTACCCATACAGAGATTTTATACTGCGTTTTGGTATTGTTTGGAATTTCTTTTTATAAGGTTTTTCAAAACAAAGATTTTTTCTTATCTTGTAAAGCTCTGAAAATCAATCTTTGATTTTCAATTTCAAAAAAACTTCAAAAAAAGGTTTTAAAAAGTTTGTTGGATAGGAAAAAAGGGTGGTATATTTGCACCCGCAAACGGGGAAACCGGGAGCGTAAGTTCATAGAAAGTTTGAGATACTGGGGTTAAGGGATTGGTTTTAAGGCCGGTTAAAAAAAAACCCAAAAAAAATATCAAAAACATGTTTGTAGAATCAAAAAAGGTTGTATGTTTGCAGCCGCAAAAATAGCGAGAGTTATGAGTAGCGAAGTTCTTGTAAAGGTGTTGGTATTTTGGGAGTGGAAACGGGGAAAACAGTCCTCGAAAAAATTTTCAAAAAAAAAGTATCAAAACTATTGTGAGGTTAAAAAAAGGGTTTTATATTTGCACCCGCTTAACGAGGAAACGAGTTAAGAAAGAAGATAAGAAAGTTCATAGACATATTGAATTGACAGCGTAGAAAGGTACTGGAAACGGTACTTTTCACAACAAGAGAATAAACCATTTTGAGTCCCTTTTCAGTCTTAAAGTTGTTAAAGATTTATAAGATTTAACGATGAAGAGTTTGATCCTGGCTCAGGATGAACGCTAGCGGCAGGCCTAACACATGCAAGTCGAGGGGTAGAAATAGCTTGCTATTTTGAGACCGGCGCACGGGTGCGTAACGCGTATGCAACCTACCTCTTACAGGGGAATAGCCCAGGGAAACTTGGATTAATGCCCCATAATATATAGGAATGGCATCATTTTTATATTAAAGTTCCGGCGGTAAGAGATGGGCATGCGTTCTATTAGCTAGTAGGTGTGGTAACGGCACACCTAGGCTACGATAGATAGGGGCCCTGAGAGGGGGATCCCCCACACGGGTCATGAGACACGGGCCAGACTCCGACGGGGTGCGGCAGTGAGGAATAGTGGACAATGGGCGAGAGCCTGATCCAGCCATGCCGCGTGCAGGAAGACTGCCCTATGGGTTGTAAACTGCTTTTATACGGGAAGAAACCTCCCCTCGTGAGGGGAGCTGACGGTACCGTATGAATAAGCATCGGCTAACTCCGTGCCAGCAGCCGCGGTAATACGGAGGATGCAAGCGTTATCCGGAATCATTGGGTTTAAAGGGTCCGTAGGTGGATTGTTAAGTCAGAGGTGAAAGCCTGCAGCTCAACTGTAGAATTGCCTTTGATACTGATAATCTTGAGTCATTGTGAAGTGGTTAGAATATGTAGTGTAGCGGTGAAATGCATAGATATTACATAGAATACCGATTGCGAAGGCAGATCACTAACAATGTACTGACACTGATGGACGAAAGCGTGGGGAGCGAACAGGATTAGATACCCTGGTAGTCCACGCCGTAAACGATGGTCACTAGCTGTTCGGACTTCGGTCTGAGTGGCTAAGCGAAAGTGATAAGTGACCCACCTGGGGAGTACGTTCGCAAGAATGAAACTCAAAGGAATTGACGGGGGCCCGCACAAGCGGTGGAGCATGTGGTTTAATTCGATGATACGCGAGGAACCTTACCAGGGCTTAAATGTAAGTTGCATGATTTAGAGATAGATCTTTCTTCGGACTACTTACAAGGTGCTGCATGGTTGTCGTCAGCTCGTGCCGTGAGGTGTCAGGTTAAGTCCTATAACGAGCGCAACCCCTGTTGTTAGTTGCCAGCATGTAAAGATGGGAACTCTAGCAAGACTGCCGGTGCAAACCGCGAGGAAGGTGGGGATGACGTCAAATCATCACGGCCCTTACGTCCTGGGCTACACACGTGCTACAATGGTAGGTACAGAGGGCAGCCACTGCGCGAGCAGGAGCGAATCCACAAAACCTATCACAGTTCGGATCGGAGTCTGCAACTCGACTCCGTGAAGCTGGAATCGCTAGTAATCGGATATCAGCCATGATCCGGTGAATACGTTCCCGGGCCTTGTACACACCGCCCGTCAAGCCATGGAAGCTGGGAGTGCCTGAAGTCCGTCACCGAGAGGAGCGGCCTAGGGTAAAATCGGTAACTAGGGCTAAGTCGTAACAAGGTAGCCGTACCGGAAGGTGCGGCTGGAACACCTCCTTTCTAGAGAAAGACGACTAAGAGGTTGGAAATACACATTTCGGTTTATTCTCCTGCTGTCGATTTAATTAAGATATCTATAATAAAGTAGAGAGTCTCATAGCTCAGCTGGTTAGAGCGCTACACTGATAATGTAGAGGTCGGCAGTTCGAGTCTGCCTGAGACTACGAATCTTCAGCGAACGATTGCGGATGCAATTGTGGATTGAAAACGTTCATTACAAGATTGAAAGGAAATTTTAGAAGTTGGGTATCCCAAGTTGACGTATAGGTCATCGATTAACTGATTACTGTTAACTGATTACCGACTACTGAATAGAAATGGGGGATTAGCTCAGCTGGCTAGAGCGCCTGCCTTGCACGCAGGAGGTCATCGGTTCGACTCCGATATTCTCCACGAGCCCTAATGGGCATAAGTTCATTGACATATTGAAAAAAGATACATGAAAATTAGATAGAAAATATCTAAAAACATAAATTATTGTAACGAGCAATAATAAACTCATTGAAAAGAC
>NZ_LBIQ01000030.1:1382500-1740000 GCF_001280515.1 Mangrovimonas sp. ST2L15
TTCATCCCTATTTGGTTTAGGATTTGTGCTCATAAACGGAATATTATCAATCTCCAACCGTTCAGAAGTGGAAAAGAAAGTCATTTTTAAAGGATAGTTAAACAAGGAGTTTGTTAATGCTCCCTTGTCTAATACCAAGTAATCCCAACCTTTTTTCTTACATTCAAGAGCACAAGCGATTCCGATAGGACCAGCTCCTATAATAACGACATCTTTCATAATTTATAATTCCATTTCAAAATGAGGGCCTAAATTTTTTCTTCTTTTAATGTGAAGATTAAGAAACATCAAAAGTAATACACATAGGACTGCTAAAAAAGTTATGAGTAACCAAGTTGTGTTAAAACCTAACCCATCCACCATATGTAAGCCGGCATTATGGGCAATAATGTGAGAAATAGAAAAAGCAACACTGTAAAGTGCCATGTATTCTCCTTGGTTTCCTCTTTTGGCCTGTTGTAATGCAAAAGCATTTGAGAAGGGAAAGGTTATCATTTCTCCAACAGACATTAAAACCATTCCAACAATTAAAATTCCTACCCAAGAGAACATGTTTAAAATAATAAAGCTTAAACCTGTTAAAAGTGCCCCAAAAAGCATCAACCCAGTTTTGGTAAAAGTTTTTGTTTCTAACCACTTAATTAATGGCATTTCTATTATAAAAATTAAAAAGCCGTTGAGTCCCAAAAGCAGTCCTATATATTTTTCATTTAAACCATACACCTCCTTGTAATATATGGGCATTGTGGAGAAATATTGTAGAAATATGACACCAAATAGAATCATGGCCAATAGGAAAATCATAAACGGGAAATCTGTAAAGGCTGATTTTGGTTGCATATTTTTATAGTCATCTAAAACTTTAACTTTTTTGGGATGCAATACTTTCAAAAGGACTAAGCTTGCTGCAATACAAGTAATACCATCCACCCAAAAAAGACCTCCATATGACATGGAAGTTATAATATAACCACCAATGGCTGGACCAGCAGAAAAACCAAGGTTTATTGCAAGTCTTATTAATGTAATAGATCTTGTTTTATTTTCAATTTTGCTATAGCTGTTTAGAGCTACAAACATGGCAGGTCTAAAAAGATCGGCAACGGTCATCACCAAAAATATTCCCAGGCAAATCAGATTGAAAGTTTTTAAAAACTGTAGCGAGATAAATAATATTCCTGATAAAAAAAGACTGAAAACCATGACTTTATAAAAGCCAATTTTATCAGTGAGTTTTCCTCCCAACCAAGATCCGGCTACTGATCCTAAACCAAAGGCACTCATAATCCATCCAACCTGTCCCAATGAAAAATTTAGATCAGTTGTTAAGTAAAGTGATAAAAACGGTATAACCATAGTCCCCGCTCTATTGATTAGAGTAATCAAGGCCAACCACCAAACCTCTCTGGATAGACCAGAAAAAGTATTGAAGTACATTTTTATTAATTTAATCATGACTCTAGGATATAAAAAAAGTCCAACTGTGAAGTTGGACTTTTTAAAATTGTTTTCGTTAACAGTTATAGCATAATCACAATAGTAAAACCATCCATCTTCCTGATTCAGAAGCGGTTCTTTGTTTGCAAATTGTGACGTAAGATTTCATTAGATATTATTTTGTGAATCAAAACTAGTAAAAAATGTTTTAAGTTGTACTTTTAGAAACAAAAATAACGATGAAACTTTTTCAAATTTTCTTTCTATTATTAGCGATTTCTGCATGTTCCCAAAAAAGAGAGACTTTACCTGGAGACACAGAATGGCAAAAACAAATGAATGCTGATTTTAAAGATGCTACTAAATCACCTTTAAAAGAAAAGGATAGAAAAACGTTTAAGGGATTGGAATTTTTTCCTTTTGATTCCATCTATGTTGTTGATGCGATACTTACAAGAACACCAGAAGAAAAGCCATTTAAAATGAAAACAACTACCGACAGGCTTGCCGACTATGTCAAATACGGAATTGTTCAGTTTGAAATTGAAGGTCAATCCTTTAAACTAGATATATATCAAAATTTAGGTTTAATGGAAGAGGAAGGCTATGAAGATTATTTATTTCTACCATTTTTAGATAATACTAATGGCAAAGACAGCTATGGTGGTGGCAGATATGTTGAAGCACGTATTCCAAAAGGAAATAATATTGTCATCAATTTTAATGAAGCCTACAATCCTTATTGTGCTTATAATGATAAATATTCGTGTCCTATTGTACCAAGAAATAATTACTTAAATAGGAAAATAGAAGCTGGCGTAAAAGCATATGATGAGCACTAAACTAAAACCATTTTACAAGGTACATTCCAGCAAAAACAGCTAAAAACCCTATAATAAAACTGGCAATGGTATAAATAGCAAAGCTGGTAAAATCTCCTGTTTTTAAAAACACATGATTTTCATAAGCAAAGGTGGAGAAGGTTGTAAAGCCACCACAAAAGCCCGTTGCCATTAATAGGGTTTGTTCATGTGATAGTCCATTATTTTTAGAGGCATATCCAAGTATCAATCCAATGAGAAGGCTACCTAAAATATTAGCTACAAACGTACCGTATGGGATTCCTGTTTCTGAGCTGTTTAAGAATTTTCCAATTAAAAAGCGAAGGACACTACCTAGTCCACCTCCCAAAAAAACAAGAGCTAAGTGTTTCATTAAAGCAATTATTCTGCTGGTTGTTCTATAGCCACATATAATTCTGTAATCCAGTTGGCAGGATTGGGCTCCCGAGTTGGATCGGTGACATAAGATTCAATCATTGGGCCTGTTTCGGCGGGTTTTAAATCGTATTGTTTTAAATAAGCCATTGTTTGGTCCCAAGCTTGAGAAAGATTGCTGTAATCTCCTTTCAAGGTAGTTTTGACACCTTTAAAGGGATCCAATTGCCCAGTTAAAATATCCCCTTCTGGTATAATCACCCTATCAGTAGTAGGAATACAACAAGAAAACATAGTGGTGCCTAATGTTTCATCCCAAGAATGGTAAATGGTAAATGGCGGGCCTGCCATGGTAAGGTTGTTTTTCATGGCATAGGAGCTTACTTCGGTCATCATTTTTTCAATAGCTGTGCTCATTTCATCGAATCTACTGGATGTGGTCTTATAAATGTAAAAACCACCTCCGTGTTCGGAAATACCATTCACTTTAATGTCAAATTTCTTCATGGCAGCCATGGATATACTATCTAATTTTTCTAGACCTCGTTCAAAATCTGGACCAACCATTTTATCGAAACCTCCACTTAATGCAGCAAATCCTTTAAAAATAAATGGGAGGTTATCACCTGTCATGGTCCAAGTAACATTGGTTTTTCCATCATCTGTAGATTCAAAATCCCACAAAATATGGGATGGTTCATAATCATCAAATTGGATTTCCTGTATGATAGATTTATCAGTGTTAGCTGAAAGAGTTTTCATTTTTCCAATACCATCTTTGCCCTCCCAAGAATAGGATCCTCCTTCACCTTCAGTTTTATCGGCATAAGCTAATTTGATTGTGGGCTCCTTTTCAATCCAAGGAGACCAAGCTTCCCATTTTTTATAGTCAATGACTTCATCGTAAACTACCGACGGTGGAGCGTCAATGGTTTTGGTTCTAGAAACTTCATAGGAGTTTGGCTGAACGGCTACATAAATGGCAACACCAATAAAAGCTATAAGTAGTATAAATACTATTAATTTAAGGAATTTCATTAGAGAGAGTTGATTGTTAACAATCAAAGATAATCAATTTTACAAACATGTATGAAATGTTTAATTTTGTGGGAATACTAATTTAATTAAAATGATGTTTAAAACAAGTTTAAGGTTAATGCTGGTACTTCTACTAGTATTATCATGTGGTAAGGAAAAGTCTGAGCCAGAAGTAATGGTTAATGAGGAAAAATCAGAATCCTTTGAGTACGTTGTTGATCAATTTGCTGACCTTAAAATTTTAAGGTATCAAATTCCTGGATGGGAACAATTAAGCCTAAAAGAGCAAAAGTTGGTTTATTATTTAACCCAAGCCGGTTTATCAGGTCGAGATATTATCTGGGATCAAAACTACCGACATAATTTAACAATCAGAAAAGCTTTAGAGACGGTTTACTCTGATTTTTCTGGAGATAAAAATACTGAGGAGTGGAAGGCTTTTGAAGATTACCTAAAGCGTGTTTGGTTTAGTAATGGAATTCACCATCATTACTCCAACATGAAAATTAAACCAGGATTTTCAGCAGATTATCTAAAAGAATTATTAGCTTCTTCTGGAGCAACTTTAGAAGGAGATGCATTTGATGTTATATTTAATGAAAATGACTCAAAAAAAGTGAATTTAGCTCAGGGTGTTGATAATATTGCTGTTTCTGCCACCAACTTTTACGGTCCTAATGTGACTAGTTCTGATGTAGAATCTTTTTATGGGAACATGAAATCCCCAAATCCTGAAAAGCCATTGTCATTTGGTTTAAATGCGCAATTGGTCAAAGAAAATGGAGTGGTCAAGGAACGTGTATATAAATCGGGAGGTTTATATGGAGTAGCCATTGATGAAATTATTAAGTGGTTGGAATTGGCCAAGGGAGTTGCCGAAAATCAACCACAGGCCGATGCTTTAGGTTTATTGATTGAGTATTATAAAAGTGGTGATTTAAAAACTTGGGACGACTACAATGTAACCTGGACAGCTGCTACAGAAGGTAATGTGGACTATATAAATAGTTTTATAGAGGTTTATAATGATCCGTTAGGGTATAAAGGGTCTTATGAAAGTATCATTCAAATTAAGGATTTTGACATGTCTCAAAAAATGGCAGTACTTTCAGAAAATGCCCAATGGTTTGAAGATAATTCTCCATTAATGGATGATCATAAGAAGAAAAATGTCGTTGGAGTAAGCTACAAGGTTGTCAATGTAGCTGGAGAGTCTGGAGATGCTTCTCCCAGTACCCCTATAGGGGTCAACTTGCCAAACTCTAGTTGGATTAGAAAAGAGGTAGGTAGTAAATCTGTTTCCTTGGGAAATATTATCCACTCTTATAACAACGCAGGAAGCACTGGTAGGTTAAAGGAATTTTCCAATGACGAAGAAGAAGTTATGTTGGAAGAGAAGTATGGTCAATTGGCCGATAAACTTCATACAGCCTTGCACGAGGTGATAGGGCATGCTTCAGGACAATTGAATCCAGGTGTTGGAACAACCAAAGAAACTCTAAAAAATTATGCATCAACCTTGGAAGAAGGTCGAGCTGATTTAGTAGGATTATATTATTTATACAGCCCAAAATTGCAAGAATTAGGATTAGTTGATGATTGGAAATCTGTTGGGAAGGCTGCATATGATGGTTATATAAGAAATGGCTTGATGACTCAACTTATTCGATTGGAATTGGGTGATGATGTTGAAGAGGCCCATATGAGAAACCGCCAATGGGTGAGTGCCTGGGTTTTTGAAAAGGGAAAGAAAGATAACGTGATTGAAAAAGTATCCAGAGATGGAAAAACGTATTTCAACATCAATGATTATGAAAAGCTTCACGAATTATTTGGGGAACTATTAAGAGAAACACAACGTATTAAATCTGAAGGTGATTTCAAAGCAGTTCAAGAACTTGTGGAGACTTATGGCGTCAAAGTAGATCAAGATTTGCACTCTGAGATTTTAGAAAGAAATAAACAATTTAATTCAGCCCCTTACAGTGGTTTTGTAAATCCTGTATTGGTTCCAGAGATGAATGATCAAGGAGAGATTATTGCGATTAAAGTAACGCAACCGGATTCCTTTGAGGAACAAATGATGAATTACAGTAAACTATATCATTTTTTACCAGAGGTAAATTAAGTTATATGTTGAGACAAAAAAGAAAGAGGATGTGAAAACATCCTCTTTTTTATTTTTAGTTATTGGTTTACATGAATATAAACTTCAACATGGCTATAAAAGCAATAAACGATATAAAAGCAATCAAAACCCATATGGTACCTTTGTAGTATTTTTTATGAAGTTTTAAATCTCGTCTGTAAGTATAAGCAATCACTACAAAAAACACAACTGCAAATAAAATTGCAAAAACCAATTGTCCTTTACTGAACATATATTTATTTTTAAGCAAAAATAGACAAACAAGATATAATTATTGTGAAATGAAAGATAAAATTGAAGCCGTTAAACAATTCCATACAGCCTTTAAATTGGGATATTTAGAAGCGCCTAAGGCAGATCTTGGACCGGATAAAAATTTACTTCGCTACAAGTTGATGCGTGAAGAGAATGAAGAATATTTGGAAGCTGCCAATAACAATGATTTAGTAGAGGTCGCAGACGCTTTAGGAGATATGTTATATATATTATGTGGTACCATAATAGAGCATGGACTTCAACATAAAATAGAAGAAGTCTTTGAAGAAATACAAAGAAGTAATATGAGTAAATTAGGTTCTGATGGGGAGCCTATTTATAGAGAAGATGGTAAAGTTTTAAAGGGGCCTCATTATTTTAAACCAGATATAGAAACCATTCTTAACAAATAAAAAAAACGGAACCTTTAAGGTTCCGTTTTTTGAACTAGTCAACTTTGACTCTCCAACCAAATGGGTCTTCTGAGCGATTATATTGTATATCGGTAATTAATTTTTTCAATTTACTAGCATAACTATCTGCTAATTCAGGAAGATCATAGTCTGTTCCTTCATAGCCAAAGCCTGCAATAGGAGAAATAACGGCTGCGGTTCCAGATCCAAACATTTCTTTAAGTGAACCTTTCTCGGCAGCTTCAATAATTTCCTTAACAGAAACTTTTCTAACCTCTACAGGGATGCCATTGGCTTCTGCAATTTCAATAATACTTTTTCGGGTTATTCCGTCTAAAATTCTATCGCTTGTAGGAGCAGTTAATAAGGTGTTGTTAATTCGAACAAAAATGTTCATAGCACCAGCTTCCTCAATAAACTCATGGGTGTTATCGTCTGTCCAAATAACTTGGTTATATCCTTTTTCGATGGCTAATTGAGTTGGATAGAATTGACCAGCATAATTTCCGCCAGCTTTTGCATACCCAACACCACCATTAGCCGATCTCGAGTACTTTTGCTCAATAGCTACTTTAACTTTTCCAGAAAAATAAGATCCAGAAGGAGCAGTAGCAATAATGAAAGTATACTCCTCAGCTGGTGAGGCATGGAAGCCATTTCCTGAGGCAAAAATAAAAGGTCTAATGTAAAGAGAACTGCCACTGTCTGTGGGTATCCAATCAGCATCTACCTTTAATAGCGCTTTTAAGCCTTCCATGAAGTAGTCTTCTGGTACTTCTGGGATGGCTAATCTTTTAGCAGAAATATTCAAACGCTTGCAGTTATCTTCTGGTCTAAATAAATAGATATCATTGTTCTCATCTTTATAGGCTTTCATTCCTTCAAAGACAGATTGACCATAGTGAAATATCTTACTTGCAGGATCCAAGGTAAGGGGTTGATATGGTACAACTTTAGGCTCATTCCAAGAACCATTCTTGTAATGGCAAATTAGCATGTGATCAGAAAAAACTTTTCCGAATGATAAATTGTCAAAATCAGTTTCAGATAATTTTGAGTTCTTGGTTTTTTCAACCTTAATGTTTTCAGCTAAAATTGTAGACATTTTTTAAAAGTTTAAGAAGAGGCAAAAATACTGAATTTAAGCCTGATATAAAACTTAATGTTTACTTAAAAATACAGTATATTTGGCCCTAAATACTTTAATATTAAGCTATCATGAAACATCTTTTAAAAATTTTATTTATTACATTATTTGTTATTTCCTGTAAAAACGGAGGGGAAAATAGTCCAGAACCTTCTGAGGCTCAGGATGAAATAGCCTATGTGTCTTTTGGTGAAAAAATTCAAGCCGATCAGGCTTTGGCCGCTAAGGAGATGAATGAAAAATTTAAAGATTTAACACCAGGAGATAGTGTTCGGGTTAAAATGACTTCTAAGGTTAATAGTGTTTGTCAAACTAAAGGTTGCTGGATGCGTTTGGATCTTGGAAATGAAGAAGAAGTCATGGTGAAGTTTAAAGATTACGGGTTTTTTATGCCAAAAAATATTGCTGGCCAAGAGGTAATTATTGATGGTACTGCTTTTGTTGATGAAATGACCGTAGAAGAGCAAAAACACTATGCTCAAGATGCTGGTAAATCTGAAGAAGAAATAGCAGCTATTACTGAACCAAGAAGAACCTACACCTTTGTTGCTGACGGTGTTTTACTAAAAGAAGAATAATGAGAATACCAAGTATAGTCATCGTTCTTTTAATCTTTGCTACTGCTTGCAAAAGCAAGGAGACGGAAACACCAAAAGATAAAAAGGTCTATGATATGTATGAATTTTCAGAGATGGCTCTTTTGATGGAGCAAATGTATGGACATAATCAAAGAATCAAACAGGAAATTTTGGAGGGAAAAATTCCCACGACATTTCCTGTCGATTTTTTAAGAATTCACTCAGCAGAGATGACTAAGCCTGAGGAGCGTAATGCTAATTTTGAGGCATTTTCCAAAGTGTTTTTAGAAGCACAAAAGGAAATTTTTAATGATTCATCTAAAGTGTCTTTACCCGACAGGTTCAACACCATGGTAGATGCCTGTATTTCATGTCATCAAACTTCATGTACGGGGCCAATTCCAAGGATCAATAAATTGCGTATCCAATAGTTTGAAACGTCAAATAATTACAACGGGTGACGGTTCAAAAACCATTCAAATTGAAGAGTGGAATGAGCAGTATCATTCTGTCCATGGCGCCATTCAAGAGGCAAAGCACGTTTTTTTAAAGCATGGTTTACATTATTTTTTAGATCAGGGACAAGTTGTAAATGATGGCGGTAAAACCCTTTCTCAAAATGTTTCGATTTTAGAAATAGGTTTTGGTACGGGTTTGAATGCGTTTTTGACACTTTTGGAATCAAGGTCCAATAATTTACTTATTGATTACGTAGGGATTGAAGCTTATCCAGTTTCTGAAACTGAAATTTTAGAATTAAATTATCCAGATCAACTTCAATCAAAAAAAGGTTCAGATTTATACGAAAGGTTGCATCAAGTATCATGGGAGAAACCTCATTTAATTACTTCAGGTTTTCAACTCACCAAAATTCAAAAATTCTTTCATCAGATCACATTTAAGGAAACATTTGATATTATTTACTTTGATGCCTTTGGGTCTCGGGTTCAGCCCGAATTGTGGACGGAGTCAATTTTTGAAATAATGTTTTTAGCATTAAAAAGCGGTGGAGTTTTGGTCACTTATTCGGCAAAAGGTTCTGTGAGAAGAGCTATGCTAGCTGTAGGGTTTTTGGTCGAAAAATTACCCGGTCCACCAGGAAAACGAGAAATGCTAAGAGCGGTCAAACCTTTTTCTTGAATTTTTTTTGAATAGATTATTTTCTGTTAAAAGTTTCAAATAGTCGTGTTAAACCTAAATTAAATGATACAAGTATACTCTTACAAATATGTACCTTTGTTGATATATATTGAGAGTTTATGAGGGTTTTAATTACAGGAGCGACTGGTTTAGTGGGGAAGGAGATAGTAAAAAAATGTCTTGAGAATGATATTTCCGTTCATTATTTGACAACTTCAAAACATAAACTTCAAAATCAAAAAAATTATAAAGGCTTTTACTGGAATCCTTCCAAAAATGAATTGGATGCAGGTTGTTTTGATGGTGTTGATGCCATAATCAATCTTGCTGGTGCCACTATTGGAAGTCGATGGACCAAAAGCAACAAACAAGCTATTTTAGAGAGTAGGACCCAGAGTCTCCATGTTTTGAAGGAGGCCCTGTCAAAACAAGATCATTTAATTAGCCACCTTATTTCAGCCAGTGCTATTGGAATTTATAAGGATTCCTTGACCAAATATTATGAAGAAGGATGCAACCATTTATCAGATAATTTTCTAGGGATGGTTGTTAAGAATTGGGAAGCAGCTGCAGATGAATTCATGGATTTAGGAATAGCCGTTGCAAAAGTAAGAATCGGGTTAGTACTCGATACTAACTCTGGAGCCTTACCGCAAATGTTAAAGCCAATTAAGTATGGTTTGGGCGCTGTTTTTGGTAAAGGCAATCAATGGCAATCTTGGATTCATATTGAAGATTTGGCTGATATTTTTGTTTTTATTTTAAGAGAAGAATTACATGGGATATATAATGGAGTAGCTCCAAACCCCGTCACCAATCACGAACTAACACATTCTATCGCTAATGTTTTAGATAGGCCATTATGGTTGCCAAATATTCCTAAAGTTTTGATGAAAACAATCCTTGGAGAAATGCATATACTATTGTTTGAGAGCCAAAGGGTGAGTAGTAAAAAAATAGAAGAAAGAGGTTTTGAATTTAGTTTTCCAAATTTAAATCCAGCACTTCAGGATTTGTTAAAATAAAGAAGCCAGCTATAAAGCTGGCTTTTCTTCTAAATTTATATAAAATGTATTAAGACTTATTAGCAGTTAAGCTAATTTTTAACTCTACATCATCGTTGATAAATTTATCTCCTAAATCATCAAAAAATGATTTAGAGCCATATTTTACATTCCACTTAGAACGATCAATGCTGAAAGTTTCACTAGTTAAAGTCACGCTATCTTCAGTTTCATTCAAAGTAACTGGAATTGTAATGTTATTAGTAGCATCTTTCATTTTTAAATTTCCAGAAAGCATTAAGGCACCATCTTTTTTCTCAGATCCTGTTACAGTGAATTCTGAAGTTGGGAATGCTTCAACATCAAAGAAGTCTGCACTTTTCAAGTGACCAGTTAACTTTCCGTTCATTTCATCATCTGCAGGAATATCATTAACTTCCAAAGATCCCATGTCTACCTTGAAAGTTCCGCTTTCAACCAATCCGTCTTTAACAGTTAAAACACCACTTTCTAGAGCAATAGCTCCATGGTGCGATCCGGTTGGTTTGAAACCTTTCCAAGTAATGGTAGAGGCAGTAGTATCTACGGTATATTCAGTTGAAACGACAGTTGCTTCGGCTGTTTCTTCGGCTGCTGTAGTCTCTGCTTCTTTTGCTTTTTTACATCCAACAATAGCCATGGTAATAGCCACTACCATTAATACATTTAAAATTCGGTTTTTCATAATACAGGTTTTGTTTTAGTGTTAAGTGTAAAAGTAAACATTGGTCAATAATTTTTACATAAAAAAATATTAAAATTCTTTGGTGACATTTTGACATTTTTCCAATAATGGCAGTACTTTTGCCAAACTAATTTGAGAATTTAACGTTGAGTTAGAACCATGAGCAAGAAAGATAAAAAAGCTAAAGATTTGACAGATAATCAAGTGGAAGAACAAAATGTGGCCACAGAACAAGTAGAGCAAGCTTCAGAAATTTCTACAGAAGAAAAACTCCAAGAAGAGTTGAAGTTAGAAAAAGATAAGTTTTTAAGGTTGTTTGCAGAGTTTGAAAATTATAAAAGACGTACTTCCAAAGAGCGAATTGAACTTTTCAAGACAGCTAGTCAGGATGTGATGGTGGCCTTGTTGCCAGTTCTTGATGATTTTGAGAGGGCTTATAATGAAATTGCAAAAACCGAGGAAAAAGAACTTCTCAAAGGAGTCGAATTGATTAACAACAAACTTAGAAACGTCCTTAAAGGGAAAGGTTTGATGGAAATTGAACTTAACCAGGGAGATGATTTCAATGCGGATGATCACGAAGCGGTTACTCAAATACCAGCCCCATCAGACGATTTGAAAGGAAAAATCATTGATGTTGTTGAAAAGGGATATAAATTAGGTGATAAGGTAATTAGATTTCCTAAAGTTGTAACTGGAAAATAAGATATGGCAAAGAGAGATTATTACGAAATATTAGGAATAGATAAAAGTGCCAATGCCTCTGAGATAAAGAAGGCATATAGAAAGATGGCCTTAAAATATCACCCAGATAAAAATCCGGATGACAAGGATGCTGAGGCCAAATTTAAAGAGGCTGCAGAAGCTTATGAAGTTTTGAGTGATGCTGATAAAAAGGCCAAGTATGATCAGTTTGGACATCAGGCATTTGACGGTGCAGGCGGATTTGGCTCTGGAGGTATGAATATGGATGATATCTTTAGTCAATTTGGAGATATTTTTGGAGGAGCTTTTGGGGGTGGAGGTTTTTCTGGTTTCTCTGGATTTGGAGGAGGTCAGCAAGTAAGGCGAGTAAAAGGAAGTAACCTAAGAATTCGCGTTAAGCTTACTCTGGAAGAAATAGCCAATGGTGTAGAAAAGAAAGTTAAGGTTAAAAGGAAAGTTCAAGCTAAAGGAACCACATATAAAACTTGTGGAACTTGTAATGGTTCTGGGCAAGTTACTAGAATAACCAATACCATTTTAGGTAGAATGCAAACAGCTACCACTTGTAACGTTTGTGGTGGTGCAGGTCAAGTTATTGATAAAAAGCCTTCAGAAGCAGATGCTCACGGTATGATTGTTAAGGAAGAAACCGTAGCCATTAAAATACCTGCGGGAGTTGTAGACGGAATGCAGTTAAAAGTTTCTGGAAAAGGGAATGAAGCTCCAGGAAATGGAATTGCTGGTGATTTGTTAGTAGCCATTGAAGAAGCTAGACATGAAACCTTGCAACGTGAAGGGGATAATCTTCATTACGACTTGTATGTTAGTTTGCCAGATGCGGTCTTGGGTACATCTAAGGAGATAGACACCGTGACAGGTAAGGTGCGTATCAAAATTGAAGCAGGAGTACAATCTGGGAAGATTTTGAGATTGAGGGGAAAAGGAATTCCTAGCATCAATGGATATGGCAAAGGAGATTTATTGGTGCATGTCAATGTTTGGACTCCAAAGAATCTGAATAAACAGCAGAAAGAGTTTTTTGAATCCATGAAGGATGATGAAAACTTCACTCCTAAGCCAGAAAGTGGTGATAAATCATTTTTTGAAAAGGTAAAAGACATGTTTTCTTAAAGGAAATTGAAATAGAAATAAAAAAAGCCACAACTACTTGTGGCTTTTTTATTTTATAAGGGATAAAATTATAATAATTAAATATTTATTTATAAAAAAGTACTATATTTGGTTTATCACTATTTCTAAATAATAGTGGTATTTTTCTTTTTCATAGCAATTTTTTCCCATCCTTGAATTTATTTAAGGGTGGGTTTTGTTTTAAGGGTTTTCCCTATATTAAACTCAAATTAGGGAGTAAACCTTTAGTAGTTTTAATATATTTACACAATCGATTAGCTTTAGCTTTTAATGATATAATTTTATGGATAACTTATTAGAAACGCATGCAGTTTCTAAAAAATTTGGAAATTTTACAGCACTTAATGAAGTTTCCATTTCTGTTCCAAAAGGAAGCGTATTTGGGTTACTTGGTCCAAACGGAGCAGGAAAAACCACCCTAATAAGAATTATTAATCAAATTACCATGCCTGATACTGGAAAGGTGATTTTAGATGGAGAACCTCTAAAAAACCATCATATTCAGGATATTGGTTATTTGCCAGAAGAGCGTGGGTTGTACAAGTCCATGAAAGTTGGTGAACAAGCCATGTATTTGGCAAGACTTAAGGGGTTAAGTAAAGCTGAGGCCAAAGAAAGGCTTCAATATTGGTTTGATAGATTGGAAATTCATGGCTGGTGGAACAAAAAAATCCAGGAGCTTTCAAAAGGGATGGCTCAAAAGGTGCAGTTTGTAGTAACTGTATTGCACAATCCCAAATTACTCATTTTTGATGAACCATTTTCTGGATTTGATCCCATAAACGCCAATTTAATAAAAGATGAAATCTTGAGGTTGAAGGAAAATGGATCTACTGTAATTTTTTCAACACACCGCATGGAATCAGTTGAGGAATTATGTGATCACATTGCCTTAATTCACAAGTCCAATAAAATTTTGGATGGCCCATTGACGGAAATTAAGAGAACCTTTAAGAGTAACATCTATGAGGTAGGTATAAAGAGTCAAAATGATGTAGTTTTAGAGCAAGAACTTGCCTCCAAGTTTGAACTTTCCAAAGCAAATTTTAAAACCCTAGGAGAGGAGTTAAAACTAAATGTAAAACTTAACGCCGATGAATCAGCAAATGATTTGTTGAGATATTTAACTTCTAGAGGTGAAGTTTCTCATTTTGTTGAGCTTATTCCAAGTGCTAACGATATTTTTATTCAAGCGGTTAAAAATACCAAAATATGAACCACTTACCATTAATCATACAACGTGAATACCTTAACAAGGTTAGGAATAAATCGTTTATAGTGATGACCATTTTGAGTCCTATCATTATGATTATTTTGGTTGCCTTTGTTGCTTATTTATCACAATTAAATAACAATAAGGAACGAACTATCGTCGTATTGGATGAATCTGGTTTTTTGGAGGATGCTTTTCAGTCTACCGACAATACTACTTATAAATTTATAGATGATCTTTCCCTCGATGAAGCAAAACGAGATACTGAAGCTAATGGAGATTATGGTCTTCTTTATATTGAGGATGTCGATGATTTCAATGAATTGGGAGAACATATAAAATTCTTTTCTACGGATTCACCTTCCTTGATGTTAATGTCTGATTTGGAAAACAACATCCAAAAGGAGCTTTCTGAGATGAAATTAATTGAGGAAGGAATTGATATTGATAAGATTAAGGAATCAAAACTAAGAGTAAATATTGCCCAAGAGAGTTTTGTGGGTGAAAAAACCTCTAAAATAGACAGTATTGCTAAACTATTTTTTGGTTGTGCTGCTGGGTATCTCTTGTTCATGTTTATTATTATATATGGTAATATGATAATGAGAAGTGTGATAGAGGAAAAGACCAATAGAATCATTGAAGTGATAATTTCATCTGTTAAGCCTACTCAATTGATGTTAGGAAAAATCATAGGGACTTCCTTGG
Source organism: Mangrovimonas sp. ST2L15 (assembly GCF_001280515.1). Classification (GTDB taxonomy): domain Bacteria; phylum Bacteroidota; class Bacteroidia; order Flavobacteriales; family Flavobacteriaceae; genus Mangrovimonas; species Mangrovimonas futianensis. The sequence continues at coordinate 1,397,381 of NZ_LBIQ01000030.1, forward strand.
CTGGTATAACCCAGTTTCTTATTTGGCTTATCCTAGGGGGTGTTTTGGTTTCAATAGTTTCGGCTATTTTTGGAGTGGATGTTTTACAAACTCAGCCAGTAGACCAAGAAGCTATGAGACAAGCCATGGAAAATACTAATTCTCCAGAGTTTCAATCAATAGTAATAGCAATTAACAACCTTCCTATTGGTAATCTTGTAGTAGCATTTCTATTGTTTTTTCTTGGAGGTTACTTGCTGTACAGTTCTCTGTATGCAGCCATTGGAGCAGCAGTTGATAGTGAAACAGATACCCAACAGTTTCTTTTGCCTATTTTGATGCCCCTCATCTTAGCAGTTTATATAGGTGTTTTTACGGTTATAGAAGATCCTCATGGGACTGTTTCAACCATATTTTCGTTCATTCCATTGACTTCTCCTGTAGTCATGTTAATGAGAATACCATTTGGCGTACCTATTTGGCAACAGCTACTTTCGTTTGGTTTATTGGTGGCTACTTTCCTTTTTGCAGTTTGGTTTGCATCTAAAATTTACAGGGTTGGGATTTTAATGTATGGTAAAAAGCCTAGTTATAAAGAACTAATTAAATGGATTAGATATTAGAATGAGGGATTTCCTTAAATTTTTAAATAGAAATTTTGAATTAGGCAAAGACATTTCGCTAAGCTTGATGGATGTTATCATTGCGTGTATGGTGCTTTTAATGGCTACTATATTGTTGAACATCCTTAGAAAAATTATAACAAGGAACCTCCCCCTTGATGATAGCAAAAAATTTAAAGTTGTCTTTTCCTATGCGAGATGGCTTGTTTACATATTGATTTTGCTAATCACTTTTCATATGATAGGTGTTAATGTGACGGGAATCTTTGCAGCATCGGCAGCTCTCTTAATAGGAATAGGTTTGGCACTTCAAACACTTTTTCAAGATATCATATCGGGAGTCTTCATTCTGGTAGATCAAACGGTTCATGTTGGTGATATTATAGAGATTGAAGATAAGGTGGGAAGAATTGAAGAAATTAAATTACGTACAACTAGAGCTGTAACCATAGATAATAAGGTCTTGGTAATTCCAAACCATTTGTATTTGACCAATACCCTTTATAATTGGACCCAAAATGGTACTACCACTAGGGAGTTTGTAACGGTAGGAGTCGCATACGGAAGTGATGTTCAGTTAGTTAAAAAACTTTTAATTCAAGCTGCAGAATCTTCACCAGATGTACTTCCAGATCCACCACCGACTGTGGTTTTTACAGATTTTGGAAGTAGTTCATTAGATTTTAAAGTAATATTTACACTTAATGATAGTTTTAAAGGGCAATTTCCAAGGAGTGAAATACGTTTTGAAATAGATAGATTGTTTAGACAACATAATATTACGATTCCTTTTCCGCAAAGGGATATACATATCATTAAACCATAAATGCCTATGCCCAACCGACTCTCACGCCATGTCCTAATCTTTTTTTTGTTGTTTGCTATAGCTTTTTCGGCTAAGGCGCAATTAAGTGATTTGGCAAGGTTGGAATATTCATTTGTTCCCAAAAAGGAGTCAGAAGATGAGTATTACAGGTTAAGAGGGTTGGTCAATTTCCCAATTAGAGTCAAAGACAAGAATTTTATTGTTGTTGGAGCTGAATATAATGGTGTGATAATGCACCTTGAAGATCATTATCCATTTCCAAAGTCAGAATTGGATCGGTTTCATATCATTGATTTCAGTTTGGGATATACCTTTGTCAATAAAAAGGATTGGCGTTTTGGAGGTAAATTTGTTCCAAGAATAGCTTCAACTTTTTCAAAACCATTGACTTGGGAAGATTTTTTTATCAATGCCGGTGTTTATGCTGTTAAAGACAGAATGAAAGATGATACAGCACGAAAGCCCAATCGTCTGATTCTAGGGGTTACCTACAACAGTACAACTGGTTTGCCTTTTCCATTGCCTTATGTGAATTATCATAGAAGATTTCATCCGCATTGGTCCTACGTTTTGGGTGTTCCAAAATCAAATATGAAATATCATTTTGACCCACAAATGGACAAGGATGTTTTGCAATTGTATGTTACTTTAGATGGTTTTTATGGTCATGTTCAGAATAAGATTATGGTTTATGATAAGGAAGCCGAGTATATGTCTATGAGCATGGTTGTGACGGGTTTGGGCTATGAACATAGTTTTACAGATCACCTCGCTTTCTATATTTATACGGGTTACACCTTAAGGCAGCGGACTATATTGAGGGACAAAAATAACGACGAAGTTTTTAGATTAGATGATTTAAACACCTTCTACTTTCGTGGAGGTTTAAAATATAAAATATAAGATGCCAAAAATTTTAGTAATAGAAGACGAAGCAGCCATTAGAAGAGTCCTCGTGAAAATTCTCTCAGAGGAAAATGATAAATATGAACTTGAAGAAGCCGAAGATGGACTAAAAGGACTCGAAGCCATAAAGAATGAGGATTATGACTTAGTTCTCTGTGATATTAAAATGCCCAAAATGGATGGGGTTGAGGTTCTTGAAGCCGTAAAGAAAATTAAACCGGAAATTCCAATGGTGATGATTTCAGGACATGGGGATTTGGATACGGCTGTAAATACCATGAGATTAGGAGCGTTTGACTATATTTCCAAGCCACCAGATTTGAACAGACTTTTGAATACTGTCAGGAATGCCTTGGATAGAAAGGAATTGGTTGTTGAAAATAAGAAGCTAAAAAGAAAAGTCAGTAAGAATTATGAAATGATAGGAGAGAGCGCAGCCATTTCCCAAATTAAGGATATGATTGAAAAAGTGGCACCTACCGATGCTAGAGTTTTAATCACAGGACCTAATGGAACAGGTAAAGAGTTAGTGGCTCATTGGCTCCATGAAAAAAGTGAACGGTCTGTAGGCCCGATGGTTGAGGTCAATTGCGCTGCCATACCAGGAGAACTTATTGAAAGTGAATTGTTCGGTCATGTAAAGGGGTCTTTTACGGGAGCCAATAAAGATCGTGCAGGAAAGTTTGAGGCTGCCAACGGAGGGACCATTTTCCTTGATGAAATTGGAGACATGAGTTTGTCTGCACAGGCTAAAGTTTTAAGAGCCCTTCAAGAAAATAAAATTCAAAGAGTAGGGAGTGATAAAGATATTAAGGTAAATGTCAGGGTTGTAGCTGCAACCAATAAAAATCTGCAGAAAGAAATTGAAGATGGTAAATTTAGAGAAGACTTATACCATCGTTTGGCGGTTATTTTAATTAGTGTGCCAGGGTTGAATGATAGAAGAGATGATATTCCTCTTTTGATTGAATATTTTTCCGAAAAAATTGCAGAAGAGCAAGGGACTTCAAAGAAAACATTTTCAGATAAAGCGGTCAAATTACTTCAAGAGTATGATTGGACTGGAAATATTAGGGAATTGAGAAATGTGGTTGAACGGTTAATTATTCTTGGAGAAAAAGAAGTCACCGAGAATGATGTAAAACTGTTTGCTTCAAAATAAACCAAAAGGCTATTCAATACGAGCGGCTTTTTTTTGCATTGATAATTAAATCTGTTTTTCACTGAGGTGAGATTTACTTATCTTTCAAAGAAGAACAAAAATAATAATATGAAGGATATATCAGTTGATTCATTTATTGCACCAAACACGGTACATTTAGACACCATTGACACCAAGTATGATTTGGATGCTTCCGAAAAGAAAATAGAAAAGGAATTGGAGGAGGTGCGTGAAAAACTAGGTAAGTTTCAAGATAAACTTTATGCCCATTCAAAATATGCCGTACTTATTTGTATTCAGGGTATGGATACAGCGGGTAAGGATAGCTTGATACGAGAGGTGTTTAAAGATTTTAATTCCAGAGGGGTGGTTGTTCATAGTTTTAAAACACCAACCGATCTTGAGCTCAAACACGATTATCTTTGGAGGCATTATATCGCACTTCCTGCAAGAGGGAAATTTGCTGTTTTCAATAGAACACATTATGAAAATGTGTTGGTAACTCGGGTACATCCAAATTATATTTTAAACGAAAATTTACCAGACATCCATTCTGTAGCTGATATCAATGAAGCCTTTTGGCATAGTCGCTTTGAACAAATCAATAATTTTGAAAAACATATTGCTGAAAATGGCACTTTAATTTTTAAATTTTATTTACATCTGTCAAAAGAAGAGCAAAAAAACAGATTGATTAGAAGGCTTGATAAACAAGAGAAAAATTGGAAGTTTTCGCCAGGTGATCTTGAAGAGCGTAAACTTTGGGATGATTATAAGGCCTGCTATGAAGACGCGATTAATAGAACCTCTACACCTCATGCTCCCTGGTACATTGTGCCTTCAGACGATAAACCAACCACACGATATATCATTGCAAAAATTCTTTATGACACCTTAACTCGATATGAGGATATCAAAGAACCAGAATTAGATGATGACATCAAGGCCAAAATCGATTTTTATAAGAAGCAATTACAAAGCGAATAGATTTTATAATTTCTTTTACAAAAGGGTTCTTGTTAAGTGTTATTTTAGTGTCCTAAACCAATCAAGCTTATGAAATTAAAACTTGTTGCCTTACTATTTTTAGTATCTCTCACGGGGTTTGCCCAAACCGATGAAACTTTATTAAAAACAATTTATACCAATTCGTTAACCAAAGGAAAAAGCTACGAGTGGTTAAATTATTTGTCCAATGCTATTGGTGGTCGATTGTCGGGGTCATTAAATGCAGAAAGGGCTGTTCATTATACAAAGGATGAATTGGAAGCTTTAGGTCTAGATAGGGTATGGTTACAACCTGTTATGGTACCGAGATGGGTAAGAGGCGCCAAGGAGTATGCTTACATTAAATCTTCTTCGGGACAATCAACTACGGTTAATATTTGTGCTTTGGGAGGTTCGGTGGCAACAGATGCAGTAGGCCTAACGGCTAAGGTTGTTGAAGTCAAGAATTTTGAAGAATTGGAGAAATTAGGTAAGGAGCAAATAGAAGGCAAGATCGTTTTTTATAACAGGCCCATGCAAGCCGATTTGATTCAAACATTTGAAGCATATGGTGGATGTGTTAATCAAAGGTATAAAGGGGCTGTTGAGGCCGCTAAATATAATGCCGCTGGGGTCATCGTGCGTTCCATGAACTTACGTCTGGATGACCTGCCTCATACAGGTAGCATGACTTATGATAATCTGCCCAATTCAAAACGAATTCCATCTGCAGCTATAAGTACTAATGATGCAGAAATGCTCAGTAGTATGCTAGCTTTGGACAAAAACTTGGATTTTTATTTCCGTCAGAATTGTAAACAAATGTCCGATGTGGAATCTTTCAACGTTATTGGAGAAATGAAAGGGTCTAAATATCCAAATGAATATATCATTGTTGGCGGACATTTAGATTCCTGGGATTTAGGAGATGGGTCTCATGATGATGGAGCCGGAGTTGTCCAATCTATGGAAGTTTTAAGACTGCTCAAGGAAAGTGGTATTAAGCCGCAAAGAAGTATTAGAGTGGTTTTGTTTATGAATGAAGAGAATGGACTAAGAGGTGCTACTAAATATGCTGAGGTTGCTAAGGCTAAAGGGGAGAACCATATTTTTTCTTTAGAAAGTGATGCAGGAGGCTTTACGCCAAGAGGGTTTAGTTTTGATTGTTCTGATGCTGTCTTTAATAAAATTGAAGGATGGAAACATCTTTTCAAACCTTATTTGATTCACTATTTTGAAAAAGGAGGAAGTGGAGCCGATGTGGGTCCTCTAAAAACCGACACCAATGTTACTGCAGGATTAAGACCCGATTCACAAAGATATTTTGATCATCACCATGCATCCAATGATACCTTCGATGCCGTGAACAAACGTGAACTGGAACTTGGAGCTGCAACCATGACTTCCTTGGTCTATTTAATTGATAAATACGGAATTTCACCGATAGCAAATAATCCGAGCTTAAAAGATTAATCTGTATTTGGTTTGGTTTCGGATACCAATTGTAATTTGTTTTTTCCAAAGTCCAAGGTTCTGATAGGGAATGGAATATTGATGCCTTCTTTGTTGAAATGCTGTTTGATTAATTTGATAGCTTGATGTTTGGCTTCTAATTTGGGCTTGGGCTTGGTACTGTCTATCCAAAACCTGACAACAAAATTAATAGAGCTATCACCAAATTCTGTAAAGAAGAATTCAACCTCCTCATTTCTATTTTGCTTGAAGTGGTCGGTGATAATTTTTCTAACCAAATCTTCTACCTTTTGAAGGTCACTTTCATAGCCAATTCCGCATGCTACATCAATTCTTGATCTTTTTGACCAGGAATAATTCACAAAAGGGTTTTCAATAACCATAGAGTTTGGAATCACTACAAATTCGTTGTCTGTTTGCCGTATAAAGATGTTGCGCAAACTAATTTCTTCTACATAACCAGAAATATCACCAGTTTGAATAAAATCTCCCAACCTTATTTTTGGGAGAAAGGATAACAATAAACCAGAAAAGGAGTTATTCAGGGTGGCTTGTAGCGCTAAACCAATGGCTAGACCAATCACTCCTGCACCCGCTAGTACCGAGGTCAAAACTTTGTCCAAATCCATCACCCCTAGAGCTATAAAAAAGCCTATTATTAGAATGACGGCAAATAGGATTCGGCTTAAAATGTCTTTGATGGATTCCTGACTTATTTTCTTGAAAAGCACTTTTTTGGAAAATCTTCTGATAAACTTGGCCAGAAAATAGAACATGAACATGACCAAAACGGCCACGACAAAGTTGGGTAATTTTAAAATAATGGCTTCAAACCAACCATCTAGTTTGTCAATAAGATTAGAAATAGCTTTCGTTATTGAGAAATTCTTTTCCATTTGGAACTATTTGAAGGTTTATTGTAAGGGTGCGATAAAAGATAATTAAAACTGAAAAATCATTTTGTTAAAAATAAAATAAAAATGTTCAAAAGCCCGCTTCTAATGAAGAAAAAGAGCTAAATCACAATTTTTCCTTACCTTGATTTTAAGGGTGTTTTTATATGAAAAAGGGATATGGTTATTTCCCATTTTTTTGATAGGAAATAAAATCTCCTCGTCTAAAATTCCGTAAATTTAGGGCTTATAAATTTAGGCTTATGGATGTTGTAAATGATGTGTATAAAAGAGGTTATATACCTTTGATAGATTCTGAAAAAAAAGTGGATTTTGTATCGGAAATTAAGCGATTAAAGAAGGAAAAAAATGCGGTGATTTTGGCTCACTATTATCAAGAGCCAATTATTCAAGATTTGGCAGATTATGTGGGAGATAGCTTAGGTTTATCACGCAAAGCGGCAGAAACTGAAGCAGATATTATTTTATTCGCAGGTGTTCACTTTATGGCTGAAACAGCAAAGATTCTAAATGCAACCAAAAAGGTCATTTTACCAGACCTCAATGCAGGATGTTCATTGGCTGATTCTTGTAATGCTGAAGATCTTGCCAAGTTCAAAGAAAGGTATCCCAATCATTTGGTGGTTACCTATGTGAATACTTCTGCAGAAGTTAAGGCTATTAGTGATATTTGTTGCACATCTTCAAATGCCGAAAAAATTGTGCAATCCATACCTCTTGACCAACCTATAATTTTTGCTCCTGACAAAAATTTAGGTTCCTACATTAAGAATAAAACAGGTAGGGATATGGTACTTTGCGATGGAGCCTGTATTGTGCATGAAGCATTTTCATTGGAGAAATTAATAGCGCTATACCAAAAACATCCAAAGGCTCAAATTATTGCGCATCCAGAATCGGAGACCCATATTTTGAAAGTTGCTAACTATATTGGCTCTACTTCTGAACTTATAGACTATGTAAAAACCAATCCCAATAGTGAGTTTATTGTTGCTACTGAAGCTGGCGTTATCCATGAAATGCAAAAGGCGGTGCCAAATAAAATATTGGTTGCAGCTCCTGCCAAAGAGGATAACACTTGTGCCTGTAGTGAATGCGCTTACATGAAAATGAATACACTTGAAAAAGTTTATAGTTGCTTAAAGTATGAACTTCCTGAAATTCATGTGGAACAAGAAATCCAAGAAAGGGCATTGATTCCAATTCAAAGGATGCTAGACATATCTTAGAGGTAATATGACAAAATACGAAACAGATTTTTTAATTCTTGGATCGGGAATTGCAGGTTTAACTTGTGCCATACGTTTGGCTCAAGCAATGCCTGATAGAGTGATTTCCGTGGTAACTAAGGCAAATGAAAATGAATCTAATACCAAATATGCCCAAGGAGGTATGGCTGTGGTTTGGGATAAATTAGATTCATTTGAAGATCATATCAATGATACCTTAGTGGCGGGAGAATTTCATAATAATCCAGAGGTAGTGAGAATGGTGGTTGAAGAAGCTCCAAATTGTTTAAGACAATTAATTTCTTGGGGTGCAGATTTTGACGCTAACACCAAAGGTGAAATTGATCTTGGAAGAGAAGGAGGACATTCAGCCCATAGAATAGTACATCATAAGGATATCACGGGATTTGAAATAGAAAAAACACTATTGAAAAAGGTAGCAAGTTTAAGCAATATTTCAATGTTTCCTTATCATTTTGCTATCGACCTAATTACCGATCATCAACTAGGGCATGTTACTGGAGAAGGTTCTGAAGTAGGCTGTTATGGGGCTTACATTCTCGATCAAAAGACCAATGAAATTAACCGGTTTATGGCATCACAGACCATTTTGTGCACAGGTGGCATCGGGCAAGTTTATGCTTCGACAACCAACCCTTTGATTGCAACTGGAGATGGGATTGCTATGGCCTTTAGGGCGGGAGCCAAAGTAAAAGATATGGAATTCGTTCAATTCCATCCCACGGCTCTTTTTGAACCAGAACAGAGTCCTTCATTTTTGATTTCAGAAGCTGTAAGAGGTTTTGGTGCTTATTTAAGAAACAAAAACGGTGAGCGATTTATGCTTGCTATTGATGATCGTGCCGAACTTGCGCCAAGAGATGTAGTTGCAAGAGCTATCGATAACGAGATTAATACTTCGGGAGATCGGTTTGTCTATTTAGACTGTAGGCACTTAAATTATAAGGCTTTTTTAAAGCATTTTCCAAATATTAATGAGAAATGCTTAGAAATGGGAATTGATATACGGGAGCACATGATTCCCGTTGTTCCGGCAAGCCACTATGCCTGTGGCGGTATTGAGGTCGATACAAATGGAGCCACCAATTTGATTAATCTTTACGCAGCTGGAGAATGTTCTTGTACAGGACTTCATGGAGCAAATAGATTGGCGTCCAATTCATTACTAGAAGCTTTGGTTTATGCCAATCATATTGCAGATGCTATTATTGAAAAGGAAGAAGAACTGCATGGATTTCAAGGAGATGTTCCGGTTTGGAATGATAAAGGGACTTCTAAGCCTAAAGAACTGATATTAATTACCCACTACTGTAATACGATTCAAAGTATTATGTCTGATCTAGTGGGTATCGTCAGGGCTAATGACCGACTCAAAGAGGCCGCGAAGCATTTAGTGTATGTAGATCAATCCACACATGATTTGTATGTAAATTCCAAACTATCCGTTCAAATTTGCGAATTGCGAAATTTAAATACCATAGCAAGTCTTATTGTGAATCAATCACAAAAACAAACCAAAAATTTAGGAGGATTTTATAACATTGATTTGCTTCAATGATTCCTATTCTAGGGTGAATTTTGGTATATTGGCAATGAAAAACAAGTTACGCTTTATAGTAGCTTTCCAAATCTTTAAAAAATGAAAAAGAAGTATCTTTTAGTTTTATTAATGTCCATTTCTTTAATCCCAATGCAAGCACAGGAAAACACGTTGCCTTACAGAGAAATACCTGATGATTCAGAAACCTACACGGCTGGAACTGTAGCGGCAAGAATGATTGATGGTTTGGGCTTTAGGTATTACTGGGCTACTGAAGGATTGACAACGGCCGATTTAAAATTTAAGCCAAATTCGGAGGCTAGAACTTCTGGAGAGACAGTTGATCATATACTTGGACTTTCTCGTGTCATTGTTAATGCCACTCTTCAAAAAGCAAACACCAAAATGGATGATTCTGGTCTAACATTTGAAGAAAAGCGCGAATTGACACTGAATAATTTGAAAAGAGCAGCAGATATCTTGAGGGATAGTGAAGATATTTCAAATTTTCAAATTGATTTCGGAAGTCAAAAATTTCCTTTTTGGAATGCGATTAATGGACCAATAGCTGATGCCATTTGGCATTGTGGCCAAATAGTTTCTTTCAGAAGAAGTTCAGGGAATCCATTTACTTCAAACGTGAGTTTGTTTTCAGGAAAGTTAAAAGAGTAATAGACCTTAATTTTCTAAACTTTGGTTGATTAAACCTATTAAACCGATGGTTTGTTTTTTGGTTCTAAGAACCCCTTTAAGAGCAAATCTTTTTCGGAACAGACTCGTACGGATCCTATTTCTCGTGTTTATAGTTTTCAGAAGGGAGTCAAATATTTGTTTTCTTTGTTTTTCAGAATTTAAGTAATCAAATTCATCACTGAGGTATGGGGTTTCAAAGGCTTTATTATAGTACCAGTAATCGGCGTCCTTTTTAGAAAATTCAACTTCCCATTCAATTACGGAGTTGAACCGATCCACTTGACTGGTATAATAATAAGTTATGGAGTCCATTAATTTTTCATGTCCTTTGATTTCTATGATACCCATACTTCTCATTTTCTGAAAAGTTTGATCGTTTATTTTTATTTCATCGTATCGTGGTTGAAAAAGCGCGATTATGGAATCCACACTAAGATTTGAAACAGTTTTCGTTTGTAATAATTGGGACCTGTTTTTTGCTAAGTAGTTTAGGAAATCCATGTAGTCATTGAGTTTTAAGGTATCTGAAGACAAATCTAAAACCATACTTTTCAAGTAATTTTCTGATTGAATCTGTTCCTTTCTTTTCTCGTTCCAATTATTTACTTGTAAAGCAATCAAGATTCCAATCACTACTAGAATTATTTCACCAATAGCATATCTGGAATAAGCCATGAATCTGTTTTCTGAAGCAAGTTTTTTACGTAGATTCCTAAAAATAGTGATCATTTAAAAAGCATTTATTTATTAGTTTCTGTTTCTTCAATTAACTGAATAATTGTTGTTCTAGCTTGCAGTAACCAAGTACTTGTCAATTTATACATAAAAAGCTTGTCATCAATATGATTTTCAAATTTTGGATCTGAAAGTAAATGTGCATTGCTGATTATGATTGTGGATTGTCGATAATTGAAAAAATCTTCTTTGGAAGTGTCAACATTTCTCAAAGAGCCATTTTTCTTCAGATAACTTATTATTTCTTCTCCGGTTTTTTCGGTTCTTTGTTGTACTTCGGTCATTTCATTTTGCTGTCTAGACCATTTGTAAAGTAGAAGTTTTAAACGTTCGTTTTTTAGTTCAGCAATACTTCCTGAATTGCTAAGATTGTTAAGGAGATAAGCGCTTGGTTTCCAGTTTGGAGATTTTAAAGCATCAGAAAGCCATATATTTAAAGAGTCTGAAGAATGATTGGTGTGGGGTTGTGAAAACATATCAAAAACGCGTTCAAGTGAAGTAATAACTTGGTCTACTTCAATAGCAATGGAATCAAGATCTTTTAGGTTGTCTTCAAATTCACCTTGAAGATTTTGTAACAGAAGTTGTTCCTGTAAACCCGCTTTACGGTTTTCGTTCCAATTGTTTATTTGAAGCGCAATCAATATTCCGATAACCACTAATATAATTTCACCAATAGCATAGCGACTGTAGGCCATGAATTTGTTTTCGGAGGCTAGTTTTTTACGAATGTTTCTAAAGAGTTTTATCATTATTTCACTGCTTTAGATATTCTTCAATTGATATTACCAAATCCATAGCATATGATTTTGCAGTGGTGGCCCATATACAGTGATAATTTACTTCAAGAGCTAGGTACCTTAATTGGTTCTCAACATCTTTCTGTCCTTTTAATTTTTCCATTGGGTTTTCTAGATCAGATACGTCTAAAGTAAAAATGCCATAATTGTCCCTAAGAAATCGCGTGGTTTCATTAGCCCATTCCTCATGCTCTTCTATAGCATAACCTTCAAGGCGCTGACTTAAAAACCTGTAATAATCTCCTATTTTAGTTTTTAGGTTTTGATTTTGAATATTAGTAAAAGAGCCTGTTGAATAAAGTTCATTAATGACTGATTTGTTGAAAGAGGCACTTCCAAATCCACGACCAATCATGGAAAATGCTAAATAAGTAAATTCAGGGTTTAGAGAATCAGGGAAAGCCCCTTTCCAAATAGTATTCATGGAATCATTTTTGGAAAAATCTATCCATTCTATTTCGGTAAAAGCTTGAGTGTTCAAATTTGAATGGTCCAAAATGTAGAAGAGTCCTTTTAGCCTTGTTTTGTTGAAGGTAATACTTGATTGTAGGGATTCAATGTCATTGTTTAGAGCTTCTTTTAAGTTGCGTAAATAATTATTTGTTTCCTTATGTTCTATCCGATTTGCATTCCAATTGTTTATTTGAAGGGCGATTAAAATCCCTATAACTACAAGAATGATTTCACCAATGGCATATTTGGAATAAGCCATGAACTTATTTTTTGAGACTAGTTTTTTGTGGATATTTCCAAAGACCTTGATCATAACTTTTCAAAGTTTTGAAGTTCTTTTTTCAGAGAAAATGAAAACTCTTGAATGCTTAGGGCATATCTTAAAATAACTTCGGTGTAAGCTTTTTTCCAGTCTGACATGCGATGAAAATGATTGGTGAATTTGGTTGTGTCCACGTGACTCCAAATGGTATCACGTAGTTTTTTACCGCCATCAAAAAAATAATTTTCAAAAGGATAATAGGAATTGTTGGAATGAAGTATGTCAAAATACTTGTCGATAAAAAGTTCATTGGTTCTTTCAAAATCCTTTTGAACTTTAACTAGTAAAGTCATTGATTCCCTTAAATCTTTGGGATAGCTAATGCTGTTGTTGCCGATGAGATTGATTAAAGTGGTATTGTTAAAACTGTAGTCCGGTCTCACAAAAAACGGAAATTCATAACGGTACAATTTAATTATGGAATCATAATTTATTTCTGACGCTTGAAGGCGAGCCTGAAATGATTTAAGTACTGTGCTATCTCTTCTTAATTGGGTTATTAACCTATTTAAAAATAAACTGTCTTTTTCTATGTCATTGATGACAGAGATAGAGTAATCCTTTCTCAACTTGTTGTTTTTTCGGCTTTCATTCCAGTTGTTTACCTGCAGAGCAATCAAAATACCAATGACCACGAGAATAATTTCTCCAATGGCATATTTCATATATTTCCCAGTTCTACCTTGGTAGAGAAGGGTTTTCCTAATATTTCTAAAAAGTTTTATCATATGTTAATTCAGGGCATTATTAATTTCAAAAATGAGTTTTTTATTTTTTTCTTGGGTCTCTCCAATAAAATTGTTTTGGTAATCAATGGTCATAAACATACCATATAAATCGGTGTAGAACTTATTATCCTTGGTTACAACCATATCGTCCATTGATGGAAAGTTATTCGGGAATGGTGTTTTCTCCTTGATGGAAAAATGACTGAAATAATTATCAACAATGGCTCTTGTTCCCTGCCATACCCTTTCCTGATATTTTTCATAATCAAACTCGTAATAATCTATTAATTGGTTCCTGATGGTTTTATTGGAAATTAAATTCAGGTTTTCAGAGGAGATTAAGTTTTTAAAAGCAGTTTCTTTGGGTTTAAATAACTCATATTTGGTAAAGGGACCTGCATTTTCAATAAAAAGATGGAAGCGTTCCTCACTGGTTAGGGTAGCGTCAAAAATTTCCATGATGTTCTGGGTCACTTCGCTTTTTTCCTTGTTAAATGTGAGGACTTCCTGTAGTTTCAGGGAATCTATCTTCAGATTAACCATAATTTCAGAAAGAAACAGCTTTTCTTTCTTTTGATCTTGTTTCAATTTATTCCAGTTATTTATTTGAAGTGCAATCAAAATACCAATGACAACAAGGATAATTTCACCAACAGCATATTTGAGATATTTACCTGTTTTGCCTTCATTAAGAAGATTTTTACGGATATTTCTAAAAAAACTATTCATACCGGTCCAAAAAGTTTACTAGTGTCTGTGTTTCCTTTTTTATCTTCTGTAAGGAAGATATTAACTCATAATAGTTGCTATATTTCACTCCAACCAATCCGTTAAGTTCTGCACCCAAACCAGACAGGGTTGCTTTAGACCAAATGCTATCAGCTAATTTTGATTTAGGGTCTATATGACCTACATCTTTAAATGGATAGGATCTGGTGTATAAAATGGTGTTGTCCAAATAAATACCCACATCATTTGAAAAGCTTTGTAAATATCCTTGTTGTAAAGCATCAAGGTTCAATAAAGTTTCCTGAACTTCTTTAGGGAGTAAGTTTATATTTCCAGTAGCTCTTAAACTATTAATGGTGTTGTTATTAAAAGAAATACTAAGAGGTACCCAAGGATTAAATTCAAACCTAGCCATATGCACTAGAGTATCAAGAGTTAGGTCATCATTTGACATTCTTCTTTTTAAGTCTCCCAATTTAGAACTATCTTGAACGGAATTTTCAATCACTTTTTTTAGGGCAATAAGATCTTTGTTCAAGTCAAATTTTAAGGCTTGCATGCTGATTTTAGCCGTTTTTTTTCCTTTATAGGTTTCATTCCAGTTATTGATTTGTAGCGCTATTAAGATCCCAATAACAACCAGAACAATCTCTCCAATAGCATATTTAAAGTAACGGGATGTTTTACCTTCATGGAGAAGTGATCTTCTGATATTTCTAAAGAATTTTATCATTTAGATTTTTTTAATTCTTGATCAATAAGATTTAAGAGGTCTTGATTAAATTTCAATAGACTAGTAAAACGTACCCTTAATGCATAGGCATAGGCCAACTCGTTGTTTGTTAATCTTAAAAACTCGGTCGTTTTTAGGGCCTCCAGTATGTGATGGATTTCTTCTGGATAAGGTTTGAATGAATTTTTCCGGTCGTATGGGAACAACGAATTCATATAGGTGGCATATTCCGTTCTAAGGTTTCCCAAATAGGTTTCTGTATTATCAGAATACTGGTAATACATAAGAAGGGCTTGTGTAAGGTTTTTGTTCCTAATTAATCTTAAATTTCCCGTGCTGATAATGTCTTTATAGGTGCTTTGGTTTTCAAATAGGGCAGTTCTGCTTGCAACGCCACCATAGCCAAGAGTATCAATAAAATTGAGAGTATCCTTGATTTGCGTTGGCTGATAAACATAAGCTCGAGCCAATAAAAGAGCTTCAATTTTTTTGGGTACTGAATTTACAAAGTACTCCATTTTGGAAGAATCAGAACGCAAATCTGAAACAAAGCCTTCAAGATATTTTCTTTCAACGAGTCTATCTTTTTTTAAGGAATTCCAATTGTTAATTTGTAAAGCAATCAAGATTCCAATTACAACCAATATGATTTCACCTATAGCATATCTGGAATAGGCCATGAATTTGTTTTCGGCTGCAAGTTTTTTTCGAATTTTTCTAAAAAATTTAATCATAACTCATTGATCAATTGGGGGATAGGTGGTGTGTTAAAGATAATCAACATTATGGATTTAATTTCTATTTGGATATTTGTTGCCTATAAACTTAAAACTGGAAATAAATAAACTGTTCGCCACTACCTTGGGCAATAACTATTAAAAAGGTCATGATGGCCCAAACAACTCCTAAAACCCACGGTGAAGTTTTAAGTGATAATTCTTTCATGGAAGAATTTCTCATAAACCAATGACATAGAAACATGATTAGAATAAGCGTGGTAACTTTTAGGATAGTAAAGGTTTCTAGAATTTTCTCTCCATCGGTTTGCATGTAGAACATAGATTTGATCATGTTCCAAGCAGTTTCAAATTTTCGAGCTCTAAAGAAAACCCAAGTAATGTTGACACAACTAAAAGTGATAAATGCCAAGAAGATGCCATTGTATTTAGTGATTTCAAAAGGCAGATACCTTCTTTGAAGTCGCTCCAAGATGAGGTAGGTACCATGGAGTCCACCCCATACCATAAACGTCCAAGCGGCTCCATGCCAAAGTCCACCTAAAAGCATAGTAAGCATTAGGGCCACATATAAGCGGGTAATTCCGTGACGATTTCCTCCCAAGGGGATGTATAAATAATCCCGTAACCAACTGGATAGGGAGATATGCCAACGGCGCCACAAGTCTGAAAACCCCAGGGAGGCATATGGGTATTTGAAGTTGTCTGGTAAAATAATTCCCAACATCAGGGCAATACCAATGGCACAGGTAGAGTAACCGGCAAAATCAAAAAAGATTTGTCCAGAAAAGGCAATGGTTCCTACCCAAGCATCGACTCCATGTAACAAGCTTTCGCTTCCAAAGACTTGATCGGCGGTTTCCGACAATAATGTATCTGCCAAAACCACCTTTTGAAAAAGACCTATGGTAAGAAGAAACAAGCCCCAGATAAATTGATTAGCAGTCGCTTTTTTCTCTTCATAAAATTGCGAAATCAACTCTTGAGCTCTCACAATAGGACCAGCAACCAATTGAGGAAAGAAGGTGACGTATAGCGCAAAATCTAAAAAC
Source organism: Mangrovimonas sp. ST2L15 (assembly GCF_001280515.1). Lineage (GTDB taxonomy): Bacteria > Bacteroidota > Bacteroidia > Flavobacteriales > Flavobacteriaceae > Mangrovimonas > Mangrovimonas futianensis. The sequence goes on from NZ_LBIQ01000030.1 coordinate 1,414,023, forward strand.
GTTTTGGCTGGTTTTATTTTGTTTTTATAAATGTCTATGGTGTATGACATGGTCTGAAAGGTGTAAAAAGAGATTCCCATGGGGAGTATGATATCCATAGGTTTTGCCTTAAAATCCAATCCAATCAGATTCATGAAATAAACAAAGTTTTCCAAAAGGAAATCTCCATATTTAAAGAATGCTAAAAAACCCAAATTAACAAGCAAACTGAGCATGAGCCAAAATTTGCGAGATTTGGTATTTGTGGTTTTAGACAATTTTTTACCTGCTGTCCAATCCACCACCGTCGAAATCCATAGTAATAAAATTAAGGGAGGATTCCACATGCCGTAAAACACATAGCTCGAAACGAGCAACATGGCTTTTTTACCTTTCCAGCTAAAAAGCGGAGCGTAATAAAGGGCCAAAACAATGATTAAAAACAGAACGAAACTTAAAGAATTAAATAGCATGGTTAGTTGGTTTTAAGGTTAGTCAAGGCTCCCTCATGTTCCATGATTTTGAGCATTTCAAGAGTGAAGTATTCAGCATCTTCTTTTGATAAATGTGATTCTTCTGGACAGGTTAATTCCTTTAATTGCGGATAATCTTCAAAGTGATAGGAGTCTACCTTGCTTAATTCGACCAATTGGTCCCAGAATTCGTTTCTTGGTAAGAATTTATTTTCTGCAGCCCGTAACCCACCGCTAGAGGGGCATCTCACTAATATGGCTTTACCTCCCTTAGCTTTAAATGCTTCAAGATCTTTTAAGAAAAATTCGGTAGTTGATTTCTTATCAGGTGGCGGAGCTAAACTTCCAAAGAATTTCCACACCCTGATCACTGAATTGGCAAAAGTGGTATCGGTTGCCGTCTTTTGAGCCATACACATATTGCGATCTAAATTGACATCACCAAAGTAATAGAAAGGCGGCGCCGGGTCTTTTCCCAATCTACTTTTCAAGTGGATTCTTCTAAGTAATGATTTCAAATCAATATCATCATCCCATTCTTCTTCATCCGCAGACATGAAAACAAAATTCTGTTGCAGAGGGATTGAAAGTTGATAGTTCAACCATTGTGCATGGGTTTTATCGAAGTAATAATCTACCTTGTTTTGCCCTCTGGACCAAGGAGAAGCTTTGGGATATGTTGTGGAAAAAAAGAGTCCAGGGGTGACACCAATAATGACCGTTCCTGTAAAATTGGTGTTATTTACCAAGTCATGAAAGGTTGGTAGGGGTGAGGTGCCTGGAATAGCAAGTTGAATGGGAGCCTTTCCATAGAAATTTTCAAAGGTTTTGACTTGAAAATCAAAATAAGCTCGGGAGGAGCCAAATATAACTATATCATTTTTTTGAGCATCATCAACTTTTTTACGATGTTCGCTCCAAAGGTCTTTGTCATCATTTAAAGTTGGATAATATCCTTGGGATCGCCAATACATTTCCCAAGCAGTAATTCCTGTTAAAAATAGAATTGTAGCTAGAATTAAAGAGTTTTTTAGATTCATAGTTAGTGAGGTTTAGTTAGTTGCTTTTTAAGGTGTCCATCTTTAATAAGTTGATTGACCATGTCTCTGGTGTAGACTTTGGCATCTTCCATATTGAGATGGGACCAGTCGGGTAAATAGTACTTGGACATGAACGGGTAGTCTTCAAAATGATAGCCGGGGCAACCAGACATTTCAATGAATTTATCCCAAACCAAATCACGAGGGAGCATTCTTTTGGAATATTTGTTCCATCCTTCTTCGGCTTTATGTCGAATGAAAATGATTTTGCCTCCCCGTTTTTTAAACTTATCTATAAGGATTTTATATTCTTCAAATACCCTGGGAATTTCATCCTTGATGTCCTCGTAAATGGGTAAAGTAGGGATCACCTTATCCCATTCATCTGTAATTTCCTTTTGATAGAATTTGTTATCTGTAAGCCTAGGAAACATAAGGAGGTTTCTTTTTTCGTCATTGTAGCCTATATTCTTTAGCTTGAAGTTTGAATTTGGTACCCTGTTACTTAATGAGATGGTGCCTATCAGGGATTTTAAATCCAAGTCGTTATAAGATTTTGCCTCAGAGGCAGTGAGAAAGACAAAGGTTCGTTGTAAGGGTTTGGATAAGATGAACCCTAATTTTTGAGCAGGAGTTCGGTTGTAATAGTGATCTACCCATAGGTTGGCTACCCGCATTCTGTCGTCCGTACCAAAAATATCAAAAAAGGCAACTGGAGTAACTCCAATAATCAAAGTGCCATTAAAATTGGTATTGTTTACTATATCCTTAAAAAAAGGTTTGGGAGGTTTTCCATTGGCAGTCAAATGAATGGGTTGAATACCCATTTCCTCCTTCCATGTCCACGTGTTAAAATTATAACCTGTTCTAGAAGCACCTAGCAAAATAATATCTTGAGAGGTCGCTGTTTCTGCTTTAGCTCTTTCTTCGGCATAAAGGTTTCTGTCATCCTCCAAATAGGCAATATAATAGTCAGTATTGGAGCGCCAATAAAGTTCCCAAGAAATGAGACTAATCAAGCTTAATGCTATGGCGATTAAAAGTGATTTCTTGAGATTCATAACGTCATCTTTTAAATTTTAAGGATATACCATAGGTTAATTTTCGCCATAACCATTCCATAGGACCATACTTGAAATAGGACAACCAAACCTTACTAAAAATCATTTGCAGGAAGAATATGGTAAAAGCAATAATCATAATCACCGTAAAGCCTAATTTCCCAGCCAAACCAAATCCTATTCCGTAAAAAATAATAATAGAAATGATAGTCTGCGATAAATAGTTGGTGAGGGCCATTTTACCCACTGGTTGGAACCACTTCAATACACCGGTACCTTTTTTTACCCAAAGCGCTATCCCCGCAGCATAGGCCATGGCTAACGGTACGGTCCCTAAAGCATAGTATAAAATCTTAAGAAATTCTTGTTCTTTGTTGCCATTACCATAAAATTCCAAATTGGCGCGAAGAAAGTTAAAGGGCAGTCCTATGATGAGTCCCCAAATGAGAACTTTTTTCAAAAATGATTTGTTATTGAGAAGGTCTTCGTTTAAAATTTTTCGTCCAGTCCAAAGCCCTATTAGGAATACGCCAAATACTTTAAACTCCCTACCTTCATCTAGTATTCGACCAATGCGCACAAAGCCTTTACCGAGACTCATTTTGAAATGGTCGATTAAATTTGGGTTTTGTAAATATGCTGGGAAGTTGGTTACCTCTCTACCATTCCACTCCATAGTGGGCATTCCAAAATGGTGAAAAATCACCAAACTTTGATCGAAAGCAATTCCTGGATAGTGGATACCTGTTTCTTCCATAAAGACCCAATTGACAATTGGGAAGAAAATAAGAAGGGCCGCTAAAGAGAGGAGTGTTCTATTTTCCATTTTGATAAACCAAATTAGAATAAAACCTAACACGGCATAAAGGGTTAAAATGTCACCTGGCCAAAGCAAAAACAGATGAATGCATCCAATTGCCAATAACCAAAACATACGTTTTCTGAAAAAAGGCGGAAAAGGTTTGTTGTGATATGTTAAATTTTGAAACTGAATCACGCATCCAATCCCAAACAATAGAGAAAAAATGGAATAAAACTTTCCGTCAATTAGGGCATACATGATAAAATCAAGCGATTTATCAAATGCGAGATTGGCCCAACCAAATCGAAATTCTTCGGGAAAGAAGAAAATGCCAGAAAAGAAAGGGATGTTTGCAGTAAAAATGAATAATATGGCGATACCTCTTAAGATATCCAAATACACAATTCTGTCTTCCTTGGAAATGGGTTTTACTATGTTATTTTCCTGATTCATGTTTTTTTGAGGATTGATTGAAAAATTCAATTGTTTCTAAATGTTTCTTAATTTTTATAAATCGGAAAGTCAAGAGTCCGAAAACAATGAAGGCCAAAGTGAAGATGAAAATCAAAGGCCAAGAAAATTTTTCTTGAACCCAACCATATATAATAGCTCCGGCAGATATTCCTAAGTTATTCATCATCATGAATAGAGTGAATTGGGTGGCCGAGATTTTATTCCAGCTTAATTTCATAGATAAGGCAATGGCGGCAATATTATAAAGTGTTATAGATAAACTATACAGGATTACAAAACTGTAAATTATAAAGGTGCTGTTCCAATAGGAGGAAACCAAACTAAAGCTTAGAATAACGATGCTCATAAAGGTTAAGATGATGGCTATCATTTTTTTTGTTCCGAAGAGGTCAATGATTACACCGCCCACAAACATGCCTATGAACCCTGCCATAATGGTAGCTAGAGAATAAACATTAGAAAATTCGGTATTTGTCCACCCTAAATTTTGAACGGTGAAAATAGGGAGCAAGGTTTCATATATTCCAGAAAATGTTCCTATAATGAACATGCTTATCGCCAAAAGGAAGCTGGAGGGTAAAATAGTTACTTTGAAAAGGCTTTTAAGTAGATCCTTCCAATTTGTTGATTGTGCCTGAATTGCCGTTTCGTTGGGTTTTCCAGAAGTCCATGGAAACAACTTTTCTCCAGGACGCTCCCTAATGAATAAAGGCACCATAATCAACAAAATTATGATGAAGGACATGAAAGTGATAGCGTTGGAAAAGCCGATAGTATTTATGAGAGCGGTTCCCCCTAGTAAGGCTAAAGATTGCCCAATGACTCGAGATCCCCACATGACGCCATTGGCTCTGGCTTGTTGGTTTAAAGGAATAACATCAACGGCCATTCCATCTATACCAATGTCTTGCATAGCACCAAATAAAGACACAATGAAACCAAGGGTCATGAGCAGCCCTAATTCATTTAAAGGGTCTTCCACCATTCCAAACGCCAGAAATCCAAGAAAGAGACACGCTTGACTAAAAATAATCCATGGCCGCTTCCTCCCCATGGGTAACCAAGTGTAGCGGTCCATCATAGGAGCCATAATTAGCTTAAAACTCCAAGGTAGCGTAACCATGGCAACATAACTGGCAATATCACTTGCGGGAATTCCATTCATGGCCAACCAAGCTGGTATGGCATAAAAAAGAACTCCTATTGGAATACCTTCACAAGCATACAGAGCGGAGAAAACTAAATATCTTAAAACAGCATTTTCGGTGAGAAACCCTCTTTTTTTTAGTTGGTTTATCTCAATTTGTGCATCATGAGATTTCATTTGGATTGTTGTTCAAGCTCAAAACACACCATTCAAATTTTGTGAGGTTTAATGGGCTTAATTTATAGTTTGTTAGTTTGGAAATGTCAAAATAAAAGATAGAATCCCACGAAAAGCCACCGGGGATTCTATATGAAATTAAATTTGGGTTAATTTGATAAGTCGGCCATTCTTTTATATAAATAGGACCAGGCGTCTTCTAAGCAACCCCGAAATTTGTTCCTAGTTTCCATCATTTTTTTCTTTCCATGAGCCTTTTCGTAGACTTCCCAAACGCTGGCTTCATCCATATCTAGGTCTGAGAATTTTTCATAAGGGTTGCTGATGAAATAATCGGCGTCATCTGGATCTCCACCAATGACTCCGTACCAATAAGCAGTTCTTTTTTCACCTTGGGATACCATGGCGGCCCCAACATCCTTTACTACTTCAGCAAAGGTTGTTGAATTATTTACCTTAAAATTGGTAACCCAAACAAGGCCTGTATTTGCCAAAGCTTCAGAGCTTCCCCAGTCAGGGATACTTCGAGCTAAGGAAGATTTTATTTTTTCAACATGAGGCATAATTAAATTCATGACCACATGGTAACATTCTTTATTGGCGTCCTTTGGAGGTGCATCAAATTCGGCCCAATTGGCCATTCTCCCAGTAATGACATAAACAGAGCCTTCACCTTGAATTCTTCGCCACATATTCCATTTATCATCTCCGTTGTTTTCTAGATAACATTCTTTCCAGGCTTTCACACCTTGAACAAAACTGGCATCCTGACCTAATTTGACTGTAATTTCAGTGACATCAAGGATAAAGCCTTTGTTTTCTTGCGCCAAAAATAACATTGGTACAAAAAACAATACATACATTAATTTTTTCATTGGTTTTGGTTTTAAATTGATTAATAGAAATATATAGTACTTGCAGAGCAAGAATTTATTTGTCCTTAAATCAATTTAGGGCAACCAAATAACTAAAATAGTGAAGGGGCCATTCCGATAAAAATGGGGAATACTAGAAGTTTATTCTGTGGGAGAATACTTAAATGTACAAAAAAATATTTTAAAAAAATAAAGGCAGCTAAATTAGCTGCCTTTCCCTATTAAAAATCTATTTCAATTTGATTTTTTATTATATCATCAAAGGTTTCCCTTTTTCTTATCAATTTGGCCTCGTTGTTAATCCACAACACTTCAGCTGGACGGTATCTAGAGTTGTAGTTTGAAGCCATGGAATAACAATAGGCACCAGCATTTTTAAATGCTAATATATCACCTTCTGTTATTTCATTGATTCGTCTGTTGTTGGCAAACGTATCTGTTTCGCATATATATCCAACGACACTGTAGAACCGTTCACGCCCATTAGGATTGGAAATGTTTACGATTTCATGTTGCGAACCATAAAGCATGGGTCTTATAAGGTGATTAAATCCTGAGTCTATTTGCGCAAAAACCGTTGAGGTAGTTTGCTTAACCACATTGACTTTGGTTAAGAAGTAGCCACATTCACTTACCAAGAACTTACCGGGCTCAAAAGCCAGGGTAAGGTCTTTTCCATACTCTTTACAGAACTCATTGAATCTTTTGGTCAATTTTTTTCCAAATTCCTCAATGTTGGTTTCAATATCGCCCTCTTTGTAAGGCACCTTGAAACCAGAACCAAAGTCCATAAATTCCAATTGTTTGAAGTGTTTTGCAGTTTCAAACAAAATTTCACTGGCATAAAGGAATACATCAATATCCAAAATATCACTACCAGTGTGCATATGGATCCCATTAATTTTCATCTTGGTATTTTCAACAATTCTTAAGATGTGCGGAATTTGGTGAATAGAAATTCCAAATTTGCTATCAATATGTCCAACAGAAATATTGGTGTTACCGCCTGCCATGACATGTGGATTGATTCTAATGCAAACTGGTGTGTCTGGGAACTTGGTTCCGAATTGTTCCAAAATGGAAAGGTTGTCAATATTGATTTGAACACCCATACTCGCGGCTTGTTCTATTTCTTCCAAAGAAACCCCGTTAGGCGTATAGATGATTTCCTTAGGCTCAAATCCTGCTGCAAGTCCGAGTCTTACTTCCTGTATGGAAACGGTATCCAAACCAGAACCTAAACTTTTCAATAATTTTAATACAGAAATATTTGAAAGCGCTTTACAAGCATAATTTACTCTTAAATGTTTGACCTTATTAAAAGCAGAGGTTAAGCGTTTGTACTGGGAAATGATTTTTTCAGCATCATAAACATAAACGGGACTTCCAAAGTCTTTTGCAATTTGTAATAAGGTATTTGCTTTCATATTGAAATTAAAAATAAATAAACTACAAAACTACATAAGTAATCTGGATTCGCATAAATAAAATGTTAGGTATCTATAAATTATTGAATATATGTTATCACATTGATACAAACTTTAAAAATTATTGGTAAAATGGCATAGGATACTTACTTTTGTTTGACTTTAAATTTGACAAAACAAGATGAATTTACACGAATATCAAGGAAAAGAAATTTTAAGCAGTTTTGGTGTACGAGTTCAAAGAGGAATCGTTGCTCAAAATGCTCACGAAGCTGTAGCAGCAGCTAAGCAGTTAACTGAAGAAACAGGAACAGGTTGGCATGTTATTAAAGCTCAAATCCATGCTGGTGGTCGTGGTAAAGGTGGAGGTGTAAAATTGGCCAAAAACCTTAAAGAAGTTGAAGAATTGGCAGGTCAAATCATCGGAATGAACTTGATTACACCACAAACTTCTGCAGAAGGTAAAAAAGTACATCAGGTTTTGGTTGCTGAGGATGTTTACTATCCTGGTGACAGTGAGCCAAATGAATTCTATATGTCAGTACTTTTAAATCGTGCGACAGGTAAGAATATGATTATGTATTCAACTGAAGGTGGTATGGATATTGAAACGGTTGCAGAAGAAACGCCTCATTTGATATTTACAGAAGAAATTGATCCTTCAGTAGGATTGTTACCATTCCAAGCAAGAAGAATTGCCTTCAACTTAGGACTTTCTGGAAATGCTTTTAAAGAAATGACCAAGTTCGTTTCGGCGCTTTACACGGCTTACGTGAAATCAGATTCTTCTTTGTTTGAAATTAACCCAGTTTTAAAAACAAGTGATGATAAAATTTTAGCTGTTGATGCTAAAGTAACTATAGATGATAATGCGCTTTACAGACACAAGGATTATGTAAACCTTAGAGATTTACGTGAAGAGAATCCTATTGAAGTAGAGGCTAAGGAAGTCGGATTAAATTATGTTGACTTAGACGGAAACGTTGGCTGTATGGTGAACGGAGCTGGTCTAGCAATGGCAACCATGGACTTGATTAAGCAAGCTGGTGGAGAGCCTGCCAATTTCCTTGATGTTGGAGGAACAGCTGATGCTGCTAGAGTAGAGGCTGCTTTCAAAATTATTTTGAAAGATCCGAACGTGAAGGCTATTTTGATTAATATTTTTGGAGGTATTGTACGTTGTGACCGTGTGGCGCAAGGTGTTATAGATGCTTATAAAAATATGGGAACTATCAATGTGCCAATTATTGTTCGTTTACAAGGTACCAATGCCGATGTTGCTAAAGAATTAATTGATAATTCAGGATTGGATGTGTTAAGTGCAACCCAATTCCAAGAAGCTGCGGATAAGGTTCAGGAAGTATTGGCTTAATGGTCAATAAAGGATATAGATTTAAAAGCTCCCACTTAGGGAGCTTTTTTTTATTAGTACTTGACGCAACCTTTTGATGCTTCAAGCATCTAATTATTAAAGCTATTATCTATGAAACCAACCTCCACAATTTTGATTTTAATAAGTATTATTTTATTATCCTGTAATGATAATGATGACTGTTGTGTGACACCTCCAGATAACTTTGAAGGTAATAAATTGGCTTATCTCAAAGTGGATTATACAACCAATCAATTTCAAGGAGGGATGGTTTTTTCCTTTGGAGATGATCAACCTGATGCCTTCACTATTTCTTCTGATTATCACGCACCTGGTGATTTTGGAAGTATTCAGTTGTATTATACACCATTGAACGAATTGATTTTTGATGGGACTATTATCTGGATGGGATTGGGAGAAATGCAATTTCCAGAAAGCTTGATGTCTGCAAACTCATTTGAAACCATTTCCCAGCCGGTTTCCATTCCAGATGAAGCTTTGTTGGAACCTGTTATGTATGATGAATATGCCTATTATCCAGAAGAGATTGACTATACTTCTATTTGGGAAAATATTGATAACCTAAATCTTGTTAAGAGTTTTAGGGACAGCAATCCAGAATCTTCAGTAAAATTCTTTCTTTATACCCCAAGTGTTGGGGTAGGTAACCCAGAAGATTGGTATTGGTTGGTACTTCTAAAAAATTAATCAAATTGAGAAGCCATGAGCCAAAGGTAGGCTTCCAAAAATTGATGGTTCCACATCGTCTTGTCATTTATGCCACCTTCAACAACCTTGTTGTGGATGTTATTTTTATGAACACCTTTTCTTTCTAGGAGGGAAACCATTCGTATTTGGTTTGCTATTAAATCCTCTTTGTTATTAGTTCCTGCTAGAAAATAGAATCTTGAGGTGTCTGGTATATCCATTTCTTGTACATATTCATAAATAGATTCACTAAACCAAAATGATGGTGAAAAAACACCTGCATTTCCAAAGGTTTCAGGATTTCTAATAACAGCATAGAAGGAAAACAAACCACCAACAGTTGATCCCCAAATAGTCGTATGTTTTGCATTTGGTTTGGTTCTATAGGTTGCATCAATTTTTGGCTTCAGCGTGTTTTTTATAAAATCAATATAGGCATCACCATTTCCGCCGCCATAAGAGTCATTTTTAAAAGGGGTTAATTCTGCTAGTCGCTTCTTTTTAGTATTTTCAATTCCTATTATTATACTTTGAGGATGATCAAGAGAGTCTAAAATTTTATCAATAGCCCATTCTTCCTTGTTGCCTTTTTTAGTGCTGAAAAGGTTTTGACCCTCTGGCATATAAATCACAGGGTATGCATTTTTGGTGGATTGATAAGATTCTGGAATATAAACCCAAATTTTTTTAGAAACCTTGAGCTCTGGTGAGTAAATCTTTAATAAATCAATTTGTTGATTATCAGTATTTTGAGCATTGCCTAAAAAGCAAAAACTTAAAAATATAAAGTGGAGAAAAGAGTTGAATCTCATGATTTTCAGAAGATTACGATTGACAAAAGTTCAAATTATTCGATAAAATGTCAATTATTTTTCGACAAGTTACAAATTCTTGCCGATTATAAAATGGGGCTTCTCCTTATCTTTACATAGTCTAATTAATCCAATTCCTCACATGATAAATCGGGTAGAAAAACTAAGCCTCTTATCTGAAATGATTTCGTTTGCCAAAGGCGATCAGGAATTAAAACCTATTGAGTATAATTTTTTGTTGTCTATTGCGAAGCAACTGGATATTTGCCGTGAGGATTTTGACTATCTAATAGAGAATCCTATTAATTATATCCATCTTAATTCGCATAGCGAACGTATTGTGCAATTTCATAGGTTGGTTTTATTGATGAATATTGACAATGAAAAGGACCCTAAGGAAATTTTACGATTGTACAATTATGGTTTGAGAATGGGTTTAAGCCATGAAAGTATCTCTCGTGTTCTATATTTAATGGAGAGTTTCCCTAACAAAATTGTTCCGCCAGATGTTCTTATAGACATTTTCAAGGTACAATACAATTAATCTTGTTTGAGCTTATCCAGTTGATCTTGATAAGCTTTTATTTTATCCCTGAATTTAGCGGCTTCCAAAAAGTCTAAAGATTTGGCTGCATGTTCCATGTGCTTTCTATTTTCACGTACCAGTTTTTCTAAATCTTTTTTGGATAAATAATCATTTTCCGGTTCTGCTGCTTGAGCAACTTCGCTTTCATATTGATACGTCTTTAATCCAGACTTGGCCAAGGCACTGTCGATACCTTTTTTAAGAGGCGTAGGTGTTATGTTATTTGCGGTATTGTAATTTATTTGTTTTTCGCGTCTGTAATTGGTCTCGTCAATAGTTCGTTGCATGCTATTGGTAATTTTGTCAGCATACATAATGGCTTTCCCATTAATATTTCTTGCAGCACGACCAACAGTTTGTGTTAAGGATCTTTCGGATCTCAAAAAGCCCTCTTTATCAGCATCCAAAATGGCGACTAACGATACCTCTGGTAAGTCAAGCCCCTCTCTTAAAAGGTTGACGCCAACCAAAACATCAAATAACCCTTTCCTTAAATCTTGCATAATTTCGACCCGCTCTAAGGTGTCTACATCACTGTGAATATACCTTACCCGTATTTGAATTCGTGCTAGATACTTCGTAAGTTCTTCGGCCATACGTTTTGTCAGGGTAGTGACCAATGTTCGCTCATCTTTTTCAACACGTTGTTGAATCTCTTCAATTAGATCATCAATTTGGTTTAAGCTAGGTCTTACTTCAATAATAGGATCCAATAAGCCAGTGGGTCTAATCACTTGCTCCACATAAATACCTCCAGATTTTTTTAGTTCATAATCTGCAGGCGTAGCACTTACGTAAATAACTTGATTTTGTAAAGCTTCAAATTCTTCAAACTTCAAAGGACGGTTATCCATGGCAGCTGGAAGTCTGAAACCGTATTCCACCAAATTCTCCTTTCTGCTACGGTCACCGCCGTACATGGCATGAACTTGAGAAATCGTCACGTGACTTTCATCAACAACCATTAAATAATCATCAGGGAAATAATCCAACAAACAGAAAGGTCTGGTTCCTGGCTTTCTGCCATCTAGATACCTAGAATAATTTTCAATTCCCGAACAGTATCCCAATTCCCGAATCATTTCCAAGTCAAATTCGGTTCGCTCCTTTAATCGTTTGGCTTCAAGATGTTTGCCAATATCCTTAAAATAGTCGTATTGTTTTACCAGGTCATCCTGTATGTCCTTAATGGCATTTTGAAGCACTTCAGGAGAGGTTACAAACATATTAGCTGGATAAATATTGAGTCTTTCATAATGTTCAATAACCTGATTTGTTTGCACATCAAAGGCCTCAATATCTTCTATCTCATCTCCAAAAAAATGGATTCTGAAAGCATTATCAGCATAACCGGGAAAGACGTCAACCGTATCTCCCTTTATTCTGAAATTTCCGTTATTAAATTCGGCTTCAGTTCTTGAGTAAAGACTTTGAACAAGTTGGTGCAAAAGTTTGGTTCTTGAAATGACTTGATCACGTTCAATGGTAATCACGTTTTTTTGAAATTCAACAGGGTTACCGATACCATATAAACAAGATACCGACGCGACAACCAAAACATCTCTTCTTCCTGAAAGTAAGGACGAAGTGGTACTCAGTCTCAATTTTTCTATTTCTTCATTTATAGATAAATCTTTTTCTATATAGGTTCCCGTAACTGGAATGTAAGCCTCTGGTTGGTAATAGTCGTAATAGGATACAAAATACTCAACGGCATTATCTGGAAAAAACTGTTTGAACTCTGAGTAAAGTTGGGCTGCCAAAGTTTTGTTATGAGCTAAAACCAGGGTAGGTTTCTGAACATTTTCTACGACATTGGCAATGCTAAATGTTTTACCAGAACCAGTCACACCCAAAAGGGTTTGGTATTTTTCATCAGAATTTATTCCCTCTGTTAATTGCCTGATGGCTTGGGGTTGATCGCCAGTTGGGTTAAATTCAGATTTGACTTGAAATTTCATAGGTTCAATGTAATAGAATTATCGAATCAATGCAAAATGTCCCAGATATACTTTTCCATTTGGTAAAGTCGCTTTATACCAATAATCATTACTGGGCATTAATTGATTTTCATAGAAACCACTCCAACCAGCATCGTTCCCAAGAAGTGTTGTTAACAGTTTTCCGTAGCGGTCAAATATTTGAATGGTCATGCCATAAAATTCGGGACTTACACCATAAGGATTCCAGGTGTCGTTTTCACTATCGCCATTGGGGGTGAAAAATTTCGGGAACCCCAGAATAGCCACTTCTTCGGTAACTGTGCCACAGCCATCCAAGTTTAGAACTTGAACGGTATGAAATCCAGCTGGAACGTTGAAAAAAATATGAGACAGCTGGAATTGGCCGCCATCCAACCCAAATAAATAATCTCCATTACCAGTAACGTTGACAGTTAAGGAGCTAGGAGCATCCGTGGTTTGTATGTTCTCAATTTGAGCTGGTTCTGATGCTAGAACATCAAAATTCCTAATGGCTGAACAACCGTAAAGATTGGTAGCCAAAACACTGTAGGTTCCTAACTGATTGATTTCAATATTGGGTGTGTCAAAACCTAAAGGCATTCCATTTAAGGTCCATTCATAGGTAAGTGGAGCGGCATTATTAGGATTGGCAGAAAGTGTTATGGTTTCGGGATAAAAGTTTGTACAATATTTTATTTCTTCGTCGGGAGGTAAAACAGGGTTCTCATAAACCTGTAATATCAACTCAGCAATACTGTAACACATACTGTTGTTATCAATCCTTACATAAATGGTTTGGTAATAGGCTTGCTCGTTGGTATAGCTCGAAGGCAATGAATTTACACTGAGTTCGGCATCTTCCAGTGAATAGAAATAGGAGACTTGCGAACCATTTGGTACAAGGGCTTGAATTTCAGTTGTGTAAGCACTTAAGTTAAAATCGGCAAAGCCATCATTGGGACTTTCATCACATTGTGTGAGGGCCTCTAAATCCAAATCATTTTGAGAGACATCCAACGTTATTTCAGCAATTGCAAAACATCCAAAAGTGTTTTCGACTCTTGCGTAAACCACTTCGGAAAGTGACGAATTGTTATAGTTTGTCATGTTTTCTATAGGAGAATCCTCTTCTTGTGCCTGTTCCAGGCTATTGTAAAACCCCGAAATGAATTGGTCATTGTTTGTGATCACCATCTCTTCGGCAGTGAGTAAATTGTAGGTACTCAATCCATCACCGTTGAAATCACAATTAACCAAGTTTGCATTAGTTGGGTTGGGATTCTCAGAATACTCAATAGTAATTTCGCCATAGGAAATGCAATTGTTTTCTAAGTTAACTTCAACATGATATGTTCCTGCTTCTGTCACTTCATATTCTGTACAATTAAGACATGGGATAGTAGGGATGGGGTCTCCTTCTTTGTACCACAAGTAAGAAGCACCGTTGGATGGTTCTACGCTTAGGATTAATGACTCGCCTTCGCAAAGTGGATTGCCTGTTGATATTAATCTATCGGGGCCTAAATCGGATCCAAGTTGAAAGCTACCCGCTTCTAAAAATACGGCTGAGTCATATCGGTAGTTTTGTTCATCAGCGATCACCAACTTAACATGATACGTTTGATTCGGGATGACATTTGCTTCTGCCGTCAAAATGCTTGTTTGTCCATTAAAGTTTATAGGTGCAGAAGGACCATTCCAACTACCAAAATATTCTTCATTGATTGGGTTACATCCTCCTGGAATACCAGAATGAACTGTAGTAACCTTAACCGGAGTTTGCGTGTTGGGGACTAAAGCAATATTGGTGTATTGTTGTTGGTCTGCTGGTCTGATTAAAAACCCGAATAGGTCTGAATATTGACAGGTGTTGCTATTACCTTCTTGATATTCTTCTGAAGCAAAAATGTATCTGAATTTTATTTGGTCTGCTACGGAAACAAAATCAAATTCCAGAATGGAGGCATTGGTTGTATTTGATTCGTCCAAAATATTTTCCAAATCTTGATCTCCACCCCAATTGGGTGCATCATCGTCACTTAAGGAGGTATTGGGACCTGGAACATTTTGAAGCCTTCCAGTACTTAGAACGAGCCCACTATCAAATGGAAAACTAGATCCGTTGGCTTCAAAATAACCATAACTTTGATCGGAACCTCCAAAATTACCACCTACCACATTGGTTACTATAATATCAGTAATACAATCACTGTTGATAAGAATATCTTCAATGAGTTGTTGAGGGGTATAGGTTTGGCTATCCACGGTTACATTCTGTGAAAAGCTCTTTATGGAAAAAAAAATAAAGAATGCTAAAAAGTAGTTCTTCATTAAGGAAAATTATGAGGCAAAGATAGCCATAATTAATAGCCAAACAGGTATAAAAATCTGTTAAACCTTAGCGTTTTAAGGTGAAATGACTCTTTACGTCAAACGCTCTTTGACCTTTCACCACCTTTGCAACAAACCAGTAATCGGTGGCCGGCATATTTTCTCCATTATAGGTGCCATCCCAACCTGGAGAATCGTGGGTCAAAGCAGTTAATAATTTTCCGTATCTATCAAAAATATAAATGATGGTACCCACAAGTTGGTCAACACCTGCAATATGCCAGGTGTCATTGTCCCCATCATTGTTGGGAGTAAAATAAAGTGGATAATCAATGACAACAATTTCTTTGATAGCTGAGGCACATCCATTAAAGTCAATCACTTCTATGGTATGAACGCCCCAAGACACATTATAAAACACGTTTGATTCCTGTGGTGTCCCCCCATCAATGGCGTATAAATATTCGCCAATACCATTCACCGTTACCGTGACATTATTCGGATCTGCAAAGTCTACAGACTCGGTGAATTCTATGGTGGCAGTTTCTGATTCAATGACTTCAAATGATGTGGTTGTGGAGCAACCATCAATAGTTGTAACCGTAACAGAATAGGTTCCTGGATAGATTATTTGAGTTTGAGGAGTGGTTTGACTATTGGACCAAATATAGGTGTCGGTGTCGAAACCAGTTTCTGCCGAGACTACCAAGTTTTCAGCATTTAAACATATGGTTGAATCTGGGATTTCAACCAATGGAATTCGATGGACAAAAAGCTGAAAGGTCGTGATGCTGAAACAGCTTGTTTCATTATTCTCCACCCGTATAAAAATGGTTTGTCCGTCAAAGGCATTGTAATTCAAATCCAAAATTTCATTATTTTCATTAATGGCATTTTGAAGTGTTTCATAATAACCAGTGGTATAATTCTGTGGATTCAAACTTCCTATGACCTGACTGGTTTGCTGAGATAGGTCGAAAGTTAACAGGCCATCAAAATCATCATCACATGACTCTAGGTTATTTGGTTGATTGATATTAGGGTTTGGATAGGTAACCAAGTTGAATGAGTAAACTGTATAGCACCCAGTTTCCAAATTTTCAATTCTAATGAAAATTGTATCGCTATTGGATATGATTGTGTAACTGGTGTCTAATGGATTGATATTGGCATCTGCATCCGATCCATTTGTATAATATGTAATACTCAACCCAGTGGGGTCGTCAACAATAATAGTGTTGATGATGTTCAGGTCAAAACCAGAACTGTTACCTTGGCATAAAGGATATTCTTCAAACTCGTTTATTTCAGGAGGAAGGTTTAAATTGATATTTATGGGCACTACAGCATAGCAATTGGAAACCGTATTATTTATTTTGACGTAAACTGTTTGTGGGTTGGTAATGTTGGTATAGCTTTCTGGGTTTGGAATACTAATGATGTCATTTTCGACATCTTCCATCGTTTCATGATATGAGATGACAATGTCATCTTGCCTGACATCCAAGATTTCCAATTCGGCAAGTGTTAGGTCATGAGTGGCATAACCATCATCATCACAAAACTCAATATCCGAAGGAAAATTTACCTCAGGTGCAGGAATTACATTGATATCAAAACTAGTAATAGCATTACAAAAAGTACCATTAGCTATTCTCACAAAAATTTCTTGTGGATTAGCTGTGTTGGTGAAATCTAAATTGGTTATAGGAGCAAAATTATTGGTTGCGTCATAACCTGAAAAGTGAAAACTAATTTCAAGATTATCATTAATTCCTTGAGAGATTTCATCTATTTTGGTGTTGAGGTCCACCTCAATTACACCATCATTAGACATGTCATCACATAAAAATAAATCTAACGGTTCATTGTATTCTGGTAGTGCACCTACATTCAAAAGGAAGGAGGAGACTCCAAAACACTCTTGATCGGATAAATTTTCAACCCGACAGTAAATAATTTGGGGATTAACTGTATTTTGGTAAGCACTATATTTATCAAGGATATTGGTTCTGTTTATAGCGTCATTTTCAGTCTCAAAATAAAGCACTTGTTTATCGGTTTGCCCATTCAAAATTTCCTCATCCTTTTCATATAAATGAAAATCTCCAAAGTTATTGGAATCTGCCTGACAATTGATGAAGTCTGTAATGCCACCTTCAGGAAAAACGGGTAGCGTATTGATGTAAGCATAAAATGAGACAAAAGTATAACAGCCCGTGTCGTCATTTTCTATTTTAACATGAAGTTGTTGAGTCGCTGTAGTGACATTGGTTGGATCTGGAACGGGATTTATATTTGCAACAGCGTCTTCAAAATCGGTGAAAAAAGTAAAGGTTAATCCAGTGGTGTCATCGATAATTTCTGGGATTTTAGTTTCTAAATTAACCGTAAAATAACCATCGCCATCATCGTCACATTCTATAATGTCACTAGGAACATTGACATCAGGAACACCAATAATTTCGATTTCAATGGGTAAAATATCATAGCAGTTGGTAGAAAGGTCAATAACTTTAGCCCAGATGATTTGTGGGTTGGCTACATTATAGAAAATAGGCGGAAGCAAATTTTCAACATTGGTGGCATCTTCTTCGGTTAAAAAGAATTGTACGGCAGATTGACTAATGTCTCCCACAATATCAGGTATAAGACTTTGTAGGTCAATTGATGTGTATCCATCATTTATATAATCATCACAATATTGAAGGGGCTCCATTTCATCCAATTCAATGGGAGGGCTAAGAAAAACATTTACAGAAATCAGTCGTTCACAGTCTTCTCCTGAAATGGTTAGATATAAAATAGTTGGGCTTTCTGTAACTGTATATGGTACGTTCTGAGGAATCGCATTAATTTCATCAACCTGATCTTCAAATGTTTCGAAATAGGTCACATCAAATGATTCGGTAAACTCTCCTATTAGTTGTTCTGTAATTTCAGTTAAGTCTATATCTTGCGTGCCGTCGTTACTGCTATCATCACAAAAATAAAAAGAGGAAGTAGAAAATTCAGTTTCAATAAGATCTACATAAAGTGTCACTGGAACTATGGTAAGACACCCTGTTTCATCATCAACAACCCTTATATATATTGTTTGTAGTTCTTCGACCACATTTTCATAATTCGATTCGTTGGCGATCGGATTACTTCCAGTTTCGGCATCTTCGTAGGTTTCATAAAAACTTATTGAGACTCCAGTCATTCCTTCCAAAACATCATCAATGATAGAGGTTAGGTCAAAGACATCAAAGCCATTTTGATCTTCCTCACAGGCATTAATCCAAAAGGGCTCTGAGGTGTCCACGTCCGGATTTGGGATTACCGTAATGTATATGGTCGTTGTTACAAAACATCCTGTTTCAGCATCATAAATTCTAATGTAAAGTGTGTTTTCGGGATTGGTATTTACATAAGAAAAAATAGGATTATTCCCAAGAGTGGCATCTTCTTGATTGTAGTGGTAGCTGATGTAGATATCAGGATTTCCTTGAGAGATTTCATCGGAAATAGGTCCTAGATCTATCTCTGCGAAGCCATTAGATTCTGGCCCAGAGCAGACCGTTACGGGCTCAGGTTCTGAATATTCAGGTAGCTGGTTGACAATAAGGTCAAAACTGGAATAGGCCAGGCAACCGTTTTCTGTATCTTGAATTCGTATGTATATCGTTTGGGGATTACTTGTATTTTGGTAAGGGGACGATAAGGGATTACTTCCACTCTGAGCTTCTTCCATACTTAAATGGTAGCTTATATTGTAACTAGAAGGAGGCACAGAACTTAGAACTTCACTGTTCTTTATGTTCAGGTCAAACAATTCCAGACCATCTTGGGATGGATCGTCACATAATGAATAATTGGAAATCGGCTCAGAGGTTTGCTCTGAGTTAAGAATAATTTCCGCTTGGTCTTCTATGGTACAACTCGTATTGCTTATTTGAAAGGAAATTTCAACTTTGTAAATACCCGACTGTGTCACTGTCAAGGTTTCATTTGTTTCTCCACTTATTGGTACACCATTTAAAAACCACTGATAATTAGCATTTGGATTTTCTATATCAGCATTTAGAACATAGGATTCTCCACAGGTGTTAATATCAGGTCCTAAATCTACTGTTGGATTAAAACTGTTTCCTTCAATAAATACAGCAGAATCGTAGTTTTTGTCAGTTTGATCAGCAATAACCATTTTAATATGGTATTGAACGTTTGGTTCTATAGATGCGGTAGCAGTCATGACCACTGTTCTTCCATTGAAATTGGTATCTCCCATATTAAACCCCGCAAAATATTCAATGTTCTCGTCAGGGCAAAACTCGACTATCTCTGGGTGAATTGTGTTGGTGTTAACAGGAATGGATGTGTCTGGAATTACGGCAATATTTGTATAAGGATCAGTAGTTCCCGCTTCTTTGATTAGAAGTGCAAAACCGTCGGAATAGTTGCAAGGGAAATTGGAGTAATATTCTTCGGAAGCTAGAATATATCTAAATTGGATGACATTAGCTAAGGTGGCAAAATCAAACTCAATTGAAGTCGCATTCAAGGTGTTATCGATACCTAATGCGTTTTCCAAATCGGGGTCTGTGCCCCATGAATCATCACCTTCGTTTAGGTGGGTGCCAATCAACGTGTTTCCAGCCGATTGAATGGTTCCTGTTGATAATATAATTCCATCTTGAAAAGGAAAGTTTGAAGTGGCCTTTTCAAAATATCCGTAAGAATTTATGTTGATGTTTTGCCCATTGACATCACTTGAAATATTAGAAATCTCAACGCAACCTTGGCCCAAATTCTGTTGAATTAAGGTTTCTAAAGTGGCCGTTGAAGTCGCGATTTGCTGAGCATGTATGTTAAAAAATATACCTAGCAAAACAACTAAAAAACAAATAGATGGTTTGCTCATTTTATTGTAGCAATTTTAATTTTTTTGAAAATGAGAAATTTAAATGTAACAAAAAAATCCCCGATTAGGGGGATTTGTAGATTATATTTGATAAAAAGTGATTTTTCTTTGCTAAGTCATTATCTTTTTAGGGTAAAATGATTCCTTACTTCAAACTGTTTTTCTCCTTTTTTCACTTGAGCTAAGAACCAATAATCATCAGAAGGCATGTTGTGACCATTGTAGGTTCCATCCCAACCTTTTGAATTGGAATTCATGGTTTGTAAAAGTTTTCCGTAGCGATCAAAAATATAAACCATAGTGCCTTCAAGCTGCTCTATTCCGGCTATTTGCCATAAGTCATTGTCGCCATCGTTATTTGGAGTAAAGAAGGTGGGCGCATTGATTACCATGATTTCTTTGAAAGCGGAGGCACATCCATTTAAGTCTATAATTTCGATGGTGTGAAGACCCCATGAAACGTGGTAGAACACATTAGATTCCTGAGGCGTACCACCATCTAAAGTGTATAAATAATTTCCAATTCCGCTAATTGTAACCGTAATATTACTCGGGTTAGAAAAGTCTATGGTTTCTGTGAAATCAATGCTGGCCTGTTCTGATTCCATTACCTGGAAGGTTGTCGTTGTAGAACACCCATTTTCAGTAGTAACCGTAACAGAATATTCGCCAATTTGGTTTATTTGAATTTCTGGTCCTATTTGATTGGTAGACCATAAGTAACTATCATTGTTATAACCGGTAAAAGCTGAAACTACTAAAGGCTCTTCACTATTCAAACAGATGGTCTGGTCAGGGATATCAACCAAAGGAATTCTATTGACAATGCAGTTAAAACTAGTGATACTAAAGCAGCCTGTTAGATTATTTGTTACTCTAGTAAATATGGTTTGTCCATCAAAAGCTAAATAATTTAAATTTGAAATAGGATTGTCTCCAGCTGCAGCTTCTTGAAGAATTTCATAATACGTAATTGTAAAATCTTCGCTTCCTTGATTTCCTAATATAGTATTGTTTTGTTGGCTTAAATCAAAAACCAGCATACCATCAGAATCATCATCACAACTTACCAAATCATTTGGTTGATTAGCATTCGGTAGGGGATTGACGTTTAGGTTGAACGAACCAATAGAGTAACATCCTGAAATACTACTTATAGCTCTTACATAAATAACAGAATTGTTGGATGTGTAGCTAAACGTATCTCCTATCGGATTCGCATCGGCCTCTGCATCTGCTTGAGATGTGTAAAAAATAAAAGTTACGTTTTCTGGGTCTTCCACTAAAGAATCAAAAGCGTTGGGTAAATAGTAACTTGTTGTAGAATTGTGACATATTTCTTCTGTGAAAGTGTTAATTACAGGAGGAGCATCCACAATAAGGTTAACAGGAACAGTTACAAAACAAGAGGTAGTAGGGTTTGTTACCCTGATATAAATAGTTTGTGGATTTGATAGGTTCTCATAGTTTTCTGGATCTTGAATAGAATTAATGTTTGCTTCTAAGTCTTCTTCACTTTCATGATAAGAAATAATCAAATCATCCTGTCTTACCTCTAAAATTTCTTCCAAGGTCACAGATAAATCAAAAATACTTGTTCCATCGTGGTCTATATCACAAACCACAAAATCAGATGGCATGTTAACTTCTGGAGCTTGAATAACATTCAATCCAAATTCAGCAATACCATAACAGTAACTTCCATTTTCAATTTTCACATAAACTTGCTGTGGATTCTGAATATTGGAATAGTCTAATGGTAGTTCATTCTCTGAATTTTCGGCATCTTCAAGCGAATCGTAAAAGGTTATTGTTAAGTCGTCTGAAATTCCCGTCGAAACTTCATTGATGACTTCTTGCAAATCAAATACTTCAGAACCATCATTTGTATAATCATCACACAAATATTTGTCTTCAGGTAAGTTGAAAAGTGGTATTGAGCCCACCTCTATAGTAAATGAGGATACGCCAAAACAACCTTGGTCGGTTATATTTTCAACACGAACCCAAATGGTTTGAGGATTAGATAGATTGCTGTATGCAGTATTCTTGTCAATTGCATTTTGTCGGTTTAGAGCATCAATTTCACTTTCAAAATAATATGCAATTTTACCAATCTGTCCATTAAGAATCTCACTGTCCTTGTTTACAAAATAAAAGTCAGCGGTTTGATTACCATCAGATTCACAGTTTTGATAATTTGAAATGGCAGGGAATTGTGGTTGCGTATTTACTATAACATCAAAGATAGCTAGGGTATGACAACCAGTTTCAAGACTTTCAACCCGCGTGTAAATGGTTTGGGTATTGGAATTGAAATTGGATGGATTAATAATAGCATTGGTATTTGAATTGGCATTACCTTGAGACGTGTGAAATGAAATGGACACGTCACTATCATCTCCAACTATTTCAGATATTTTGCTTTCTAGGTTAACTTGATAATATCCGTCATAATCATCATCACAAATGATTATGTCACTGGGTTGATTTATACTCGGAGCAGCTAGAACGGTAATTTCAAGTGGTTGTACATCATAGCATTTGGAAGTTGTGTTAGTGACTCTTACAAATACATTGACAGGGTTTGTAGTATTGGTATAATTGAAAGGAAGTTGATTTTCATTGTTTTCGGCGTCTAACTCAGTTAAAAAGTATCTGACCTGGGCATTTGGTATGCCTTGATTAATGAATCCATTAAAATCCGATAGGTGAATAGAGGTAAATCCATCTTCATTATTGTCACAATAAGTAACTGGTTCTAAAGGTTCCAAAAAGACACCGGGTGCAACAATTAAATTTAAATCTGTGTAGTATAGACAATCGTCTTTTTGAAAAGTGACATATAAAGTATGCGGGCTATCATCTACCATATAAGGAACTGATTGATTTATTGCATTTTCAAAGTTGTTTTGATCGCTTTGTGTTTCGTAATATGTTACCGTTATGCCTTCCATTCCATTGATCATGCTAATTGCGATTTCTTGTAGGTCAAAATCTTCAATTCCATCATTTGATGCGTCGTCACATGCAAATTGATTGGTAACATTTGATCCTTCATTTAAGGCATTGGCCATAATATTAATAGGAGCGTAAGAGGCACAACCGGTTTCTGGATTTACAACACGAATATATACCATTTGAGAATCAGCAACTGTATTATCATATGATTCTGGGTTGTCTATGGGGTTGTTCCCTGTTTGGGCATCCTCCATAGTTTCATGGTAACTAACTGTCATACCAGATAAACCGGCCAATACATTATCCAAAACAGATGTTAAGTCAAATGTTTCAAAACCATCTCCGTCTTGTTCACAAGCGTTTATTGTTTGGGTTTGGTTGTTAATTCCAGGAGCATCTAGTATATTAATAATAAAGCTGCTGGCAGTGTAGCACCCTGTCTCTGAATCTTCAACTCTTACAAAAATTTGTTCAGATGTGTTAGTATTGACATAGGGAAGTGGAATAGGGTTTGCGCCACTTTCTGCTTCATTCTGCGTTGTATGATACGTAACTATATAGTTTTCATTTCCTTCACTTATGGCCTCCGTAGTTTCTGCAAAGTCTATTTCTGCAAAACCATCCACACTACCATTGTCGCAAATATCAATCTCCTCTGGTGTGTTGATTTCTGGAATGTCATTTACTATTAAATTGAAACTAGCATAAGAAACACAACCATTATCTAAATCTTGAATTCTTACAAAAATTGGTTGTGGGTTTGAGGTATTAGTGATTGGAGCTGTTATGGCATTTGAATTATTTTGGGCATTTGATTGGGAGGAAAAATAGGTAATTTGGAAATTGGTTCCAGAAACAACATCTAGAACTTCATCGTCCATATTTGATAAATCAAAACTTGCCGTATTGTTATTTCCAGAATCACATAATATATAATCTGGAATACCTTCAGCCGTTTGTGCCGAATTTAAAATAACTTCAATGGTGTCTTGAATTTCACAAGAGGTGTTATTAATAGGCATGGATATGCTTACAGTATAGCTTCCCGAGTTGACTGCAGTTATCTGGGGACTTGTTTCAGAAGGGAGTAGCTGACCATTATAATACCAGCTATAAAGAGCTAAATCATTGTCTGTTTCAGCATTTAGATCGGTGCTATTGGCACAGGTTGTAATATCTTCACCCAAATCAACACTGGCATTAAAACTATTAGCTTGAATGAAAACTGCCGAATCATAATTTTCATCAGATTGATCTGCAATAACCAATTTAATGTGATACTGTACGTTAGGTTGAATGGAGGCACTTGCAGTCATAACAACGGTTCGTCCATTAAAGTTGGTGTCACCAAAATTATATCCATCAAAATATGCTTCATTTTCGGCCTGACAAAACCCTACAATTTCTTCATGAATTGTACTAGTATTCACTGGGATATCGGTTCCTGGAATTAATGCAATATTAGTATAGGGTTGTGATGATCCAGCTTCCTTGATTAGAAAGGCAAAACCATCGGAATATTCGCAAGGGTAGTTAGCGTAGTACTCCTCAGAAGCCAAGATGTAATTGAATTGTACTAAGTTAGAAACCGAAACAAAATCAAATTCTACAGAAGTAGCATTAAAGGTATTGTTAATTCCCAAGGCATTTTCCAGATCAGAGTCTGGACCCCATTCAGGTTCCCCTTCATTCAAAGTATTGCCATTGGCAACATTTCCCGAGGATGTGATAGAGCCAGTAGAAAGAATCAAACCGTTTTGAAAAGGGAAATTTGAACTAGCTTGTTCAAAATAACCATAACTATCGATACCCATAGGAGCACCATTAGCATTTGATTGGACGTTAGAAATTTCTACACAACCTTGTACCAAGTATTCTTCAACTAAGGTTTGAATACTAATATTAGAATTGGTTGAAATTTGTTGGGATTGGGCACTAAAAGCCAGTATACCAACCAATACCATAAGTAGGTAGCACTTTTTCATTAGTTCAGTTGTTTATGATTGGTCTTGCGACCAAGATTTGGGATTAATCAGGTACAAATATAGATAAAAATAGATTAAATGCAAAAAAATACGACGAAATGCATTTTTTTATACGATTATCTAGTCAAATAAACCCAACCTGTTAGGATGTCATAGGCCGGGTCATTAAGGTTTAAAATATAAAAATAGGTGCCTGTTGGAAGCGGTTTGTGAAGGTTATTGAGGCCTTTGTTTGCCTCTCCAAACCACTTGGTCTGGTTATTGCCTTCAAAAATCAACGTGCCATATCTGTTGTAAATCAGCAGGTTATGGTTTTCAAAGATGTCGTAGAGACCTTGGATGTTGAACCAGTCATTAAACCCATCCCCATTAGGTGTAAAGACTTCAGGAATATAGGGTGGACAGTTTTCCGTAGTTAAATCGAAGGTGTAAATATTGAAGCAAGAGTCGGTCGGAATTTTAACAAAAATAGTTTCTGGATCCACACTATTTTGATAATTTTCTGGGTCAATAATCTCAAAATCACCTAAAAACAGGTCATCTAATGATGTGAAAAAATCAGATTCTGAATAATTAGGGAGATCTTGAATATGCTCTACTAAATTGAAAAAGGCCTTATTAAAACCTAAATCACATCCCTTCATGGGGGCTAGTTCAAGAATTTCAAAAGGAGAAATTTCTAGACCAATCAAATCGAAATTATTGGTTTCGTTGAGTTCTGTAACTATTCCGGTTCCATCGCCAATATCATCGGCCATCACAGTGATGGTGACATAATTTTCGAAGTTTGAGGGCAAATCAATCAGTAACTCAAAATATTCTGATTCACCAATTTCAATGTCATCATTTGTATACACCGTATCTAAAAGAGTGTTGTCAGCATAAATAGATACTGGGGTGTTTGCTGGCAAATAATCGGTGGCATTGAAATTATTTATATAGAAGTTCAGGGCTATCTGCTGGTTGCCGCAAAGAACTTGAGCCTCTGTTATATCTGTTGTGGCATCCGGAAGTTGACTATTTAAGACAGTAATTATGTTATTCAATATGATGAGGTCTGCAGCAAAGTTGCCATTTTCATTGTAATCACCGGTGGTAAGTGTTATTTCTACGGTAGTATCCCCGATATTGATATAATTTTGAATGTTATAAAAATCGATATCACAATTATAAAGTTCGGAAGAATTGGTGAACGAATTAGTGCCATTAAAAGCATTATTACTTGGGTTTAATGGAGGATTGGACAAGAGGTTGCCATTTAGGAAAAGTGATTCTCCGTAATTTAGTGCGGTGTCTCCTTCCCAAGCTAAGAAACCAATTTTAGCTCCTTCGTTGTCTAAAATGTTAACATCTTCGAGGTAAATAGTTTTTTCTTGCACATTCCTATTAATTATTTCCAAACCTTGAAAAAGATTTATTTGGTTTAAAGGAAGTGTTTCATCTTCAAAGACAACATATATAGACCATCCTGCAAAATTGGTTCTATTAGCACAATACCCAGGATTAGATTCTAGCACTTCAGAAAGATCTAAATTGGATAATGTGTAATCTATATTTCCGTTCTCAAGTATAAATTCCGTTATATCTGCAAAACAAGAAAAATAGGTCAAGGTACCATTGATAGCATCTTCATAATCCACGGTATATGTTTCTGTAGCAGTAAAATCTGTATCATTCAAGGTGATATCCAAATCCCCAGATCCAGATCCCGCCCAATATAAATAAGCAGCGACTATATTAGAGTTATCATCTAAGTTTAAATTAGCGCTTGCTTGTGGTAGTATTTCGCAAAAGGAATTCCCATTGTTTTCAGCTTCGTTTAATGTGTTTCCAATTGCCAAATAATCATAATGACCATTGAATTGTTGGAAAAGGGAAATTTCCTGACAGTAAATCAAGTTTGTTAAAAGGAAGAAGCTTATTGTTTTAAGCCACGGAAATTTCATGAGAAAAGTTTCAAATAAATGTACTAAAGATTTTTCATTTATCTTTTAAGAGTAAAGTGGCTTTTAAAAATACGTCCATCCTGTAGGGTAATGAAGAACCAGTAATCATCTGTTGGTAGAGGTTCCCCGTTCAGGGTACCATCCCATCCCATTCCCAGAGGATCAATTTTTGTAATTAGTTTTCCGTATCTGTTGAAAATGAGTATTTCGGTATTGGGTTGGGTAAATTGAGTAATCCCAATAATCTGCCAAAAATCATTTTGACCATCATTGTTTGGTGTAAAATATTTTGGGAAGCCAATGACCGAGACCATATCTTCAACCACCCCGCAATCATTTTTCACATCCCTTACGGCGACTGTGTAAATACCCGGAGGAATGTTTTGAAATGTCGTTTGTGGTTGGAAATCGGCAAATAGCCCATTCTGATTGAAAAGAGCAAATTCATATGTACCCTCTCCCGAAACAACAATTGAAATGGTATTGTTTTCTGAAGCATCAGTAACATGTAAGGCTTCGATAGTTGCTATATTGGAGGGCGATACAACTATGGTCCTACTCTTGCTGCAACCCCAAACATTGGTAGCTGTAACCGTGTAGGCTCCCACGGTGTTTACCTCGATATCTGGTGTTGTTTCCCCAGTAGACCATTCAAAGGTGTTATTGGTGCTTCCATCAAAAATGCCGGCATTCAGTGTAATGGACTCCGGTGAATCATTCAGGCAATAGAAAACCTCACCATCACTTTGCAGGTTAGGAAGTTCGTGCACCCTTAAGGTCACTTCGGCAATCCCGTAGCATGCATTATTGTTTTCTGCGCGTGCATAAATAACCTGAAAGTAGGGAATTGAATTGGTGTATGAGGCTTCCAGGGCATTTTCTTCTAAAAGGGCATCATCATATGAGCTGTAGAAAGAAATAGGGAAACTGATGTTGTTGTTATTCTGTATTTGTAATGCCACCTCGTTTAAATCAAATGTATTGATACCGTCTTCAGAGTTGGGCTCATCACAAACACCGGGGACTTCATAGTCTGAAATTTGGGTGGTGCTAACTTCAAGGCTTACCTGTGAAATGCTGTAACATCCTGACGAGGGGTCAAATACCCTGGCAAAAATAATTTGAGGGTTAGTTGTATTCGAATAGTTGTAATCCAAAGGTTGCAGATTGTCTTGAGCTTCCTCAAAAGATTCAAAATAGGCAATAGAAACTTGGTCAGGAGTGTTTGAAACTAGGCTATTAGCTTCATTCAAATTGAACAGGGTGATTCCGTCAGGGCTAAAGTCTTGGTCACACTGCAAAAGAGTGGTGTCAAAGGCTTCTGGAGCTGGCAATACAGTTAAGTTAAGGGTGGTAGTACTAAAACAATCGGGGAATTGTGAATCTTCTATTCTAACATAAATGATTTGGTCATTGGGAGATGTATTTGTAAAATCGTTTGGCAATGGATTGGTATTGTTTTGAGCATGGTCTAATGATTCATGAAAGGAAATATTTAAGGAATCATTTTCACTATTGCCTTGTATTTCTTCTATCGTAGTGGTAAGATCAAAACTTGTAAATCCATTTAGATTGTCTCCATCAGAAAAATCATCACAAGACGTGAGGTTTGTTGGGGTGACAAAACTAGGACCAGAAGTTACGGTTAATACAAATGGAATGACTTCAAAGCAACCTGTTAGAGTATTTTCCATTCTTGCAAAGACCTCTTGAGGGTTAGAAGTGTTGTTGTAGATTCCAGAAATGGCATTTTCATCGATGTTGGCATCACTTTCTGATTCATAGTAGGAGACGATTACATTAGTTTGACTACCAATAATTCCTGGAGTGTTTGAATCTAAATTGAACCCAGTAACTTCATCATCATATGGAGCCAAAGTATCACAGTTTTCCAAGTTTAAACCTTCTAAAGAGCCAGTTTCATTTGTTGGTGGGCTTGAAAATTGAGCAGTTCCGGTCCATTCCAATGTGAACGGGCTATTGCCAATGGGCCTATCTATAACAATGAAATAAGAATCTCCTGCTTCAACATCTAACCATCTTACAAAACTGTTGCCATTGGAGCCTGGACCTTCAGAAGTATCTGTTTCTGTACTATTCATACCGGTTAAGTTATTATTTTGACCGGCAGCTTGCGGGTTAGTAGTGGAGCATCTAATAGCTTGAGGGAGGTTGTTGCAATCAGCATTTGGTCCAAAAACAAAAAAATCATAGTCTTCTTGGATTGAAAAACTTTGAGGTGTCAGATTAAAACCAAGGGTTCCCGAAGTAATCGGGGTTACTTTTAACCAAACACTATTGTTTTCCTGGCTAGAACAACTATTTAAACCAGAAAGTTCTTGTATTCCGATGCCTGAGACATCCAAGTTTAATTCTGAATTACCACAAACTACTATGGCATTGGTACAGTCGGTTGGAGCTTGAGAAAATAAGTTGGTGATCGGGAGCAATAGCATACAAATTGCTATCAATGTTAGTTTTTTCAAAGAAATTATCTTTTAAGAGTAAAGTGGCTTTTAAAAATACGTCCATCCTGTAGGGTAATAAAGAACCAGTAGTCATCTGTTGGTAGAGGTTCTCCGTTCAGAGTGCCATCCCATCCCATTCCCAGAGGATCAATTTTTGTAATTAGTTTTCCGTATCTGTTGAAAATGAGTATTTCGGTATTGGGTTGGGTAAATTGGGTAACCCCAATAATTTGCCAAAAGTCATTTTGGCCATCATTGTTTGGTGTAAAATATTTTGGGAAGCCAATGACCGAGACCATATCTTCAACCAGGCCGCAATCATTTTTCACATCCCTTACGGCGACTGTGTAAATTCCCGGAGGAACGTTTTGAAATGTCGTTTGTGGTTGGAAATCGGCAAATAGCCCATTCTGATTGAAAAGAGCAAATTCATATGTTCCCTCTCCCGAAACAACAATTGAAATGGTATTGTTTTCTGAAGCATCAGTAACATGTATGGCTTCGATAGTTGCTATATTGGAGGGTGATACAACTATGGTCCTGCTCTTGCTGCAACCCCAAACATTGGTAGCTGTAACCGTGTAGGCTCCCACGGTGTTTACCTGGATATCTGGTGTTGTTTCCCCAGTAGACCATTCAAAGGTGTTATTGGTGCTTCCATCAAAAATGCCAGCATTCAGTGTAATGGACTCCGGTGAATCATTTAGGCAATAGAAAACCTCAACGTCACTTTGCAGGTTAGGAAGTTCGTGCACCCTTAAGGTCACTTCGGCAATCCCGTAGCATGCATTATTGTTTTCTGCGCGTGCATAAATAACCTGAAAATAGGGAATTGAATTGGTGTATGAGGCTTCAAGGGCATTTTCTTCTAGAAGGGCATCATCATATGAGCTGTAGAAGGAAATAGGGAAACTGATGTTGTTGTTATTTTGTATTTGTAATGCCACCTCGTTTAAGTCAAACGTATTGATACCGTCTTCAGAGTTGGGCTCATCACAAACACCGGGGACTTCATAGTCTGAAATTTGGGTGGTGCTAACTTCAAGGCTTACCTGTGAAATGCTGTAACATCCTGTCGAGGGGTCAAATACCCTGGCAAAAATAATTTGAGGGTTAGTTGTATTCAAATAGTTGTAATCCAAAGGTTGCAGGTTGTCTTGAGCTTCCTCAAAAGATTCAAAATAGGCAATAGAAACTTGGTCAGGAGTGTTTGAAACTAGGCTGTTAGCTTCATTCAAATTGAACAGGGTGATTCCGTCAGGGCTAAAGTCTTGGTCACACTGCAAAAGAGTGGTGTCAAAGGCTTCGGGTGTTGGATTTATCTGAACTGTGAAAAAGTCAATATCAAAGCAATCCTCATTGTTAACATTTTTCACTTTTACATAAATATCCTGTAAAAAAGGTGTGCTATTATAATAGTTTAATGGAAGGCTATTTTCATTATTAATGGCATCGTTTTCAGATTCATAGAATGTTATGGAAAACAAATCGGGATCTTGTCCATTATATATTAAATCAATAAGAGAGGATAAATCTATTTCAGCTTGGCCATTAGTTTGGTTTCCATCGTTCAATCCTTCATCACAGAAAACGATATTTTGAAGCTCGGGGATGATGGG
The DNA here is from genome assembly GCF_001280515.1 of Mangrovimonas sp. ST2L15. Taxonomy (GTDB): domain Bacteria; phylum Bacteroidota; class Bacteroidia; order Flavobacteriales; family Flavobacteriaceae; genus Mangrovimonas; species Mangrovimonas futianensis. Next base: position 1,445,136 of record NZ_LBIQ01000030.1, read on the forward strand.
GGTGTCAAAAACAGTGATAAAAAATGAGGACAGATCATAGCAATTAGGGCTTCCGGTTAAATCAACTCTAACAAATATTTCTTGCGGATTGGTTGAATTGATAAAAGGGGAGCCTATTTCATTTTCTTTATTTTGTGCGTCTTCTGAAGATTGAAAAAAGTGAACGCTATATACCTCTGGATCTTGTCCATTAAGAGCTTGATCTCCCAAAGTGGAAAAGTCAAATTGTATAATACCATCATTGTTATCGTCGCACTCTAAAATATCTTCTACTTCATGGGAAATAGGATTAGGGAAGTATTCAATTAAGGCCTCTCCTTCCAAATAATCACAGTCTCCATCAATAAATTCAATTATAACATTATAGAATCCTGCCTGATTAATGACAAGATTATAACTAGTTTCAGGAATGATGTCTCCGTTAAACCTCCATGTATAGATAGCATTTTCTAGTTGTGGTGCCGTAAGCGTAAAAGAGGAGCCTTCACATAATGGAAGGTAGGTGGATGTTACTTCTTGATTTCCTATAATGTCGACCTTTTCAGTGAAAAAGGATGTTATAAAAGGCGGTAGACCTTGGGTTGCCAAATTGCTCCCGAGATTTATAGCATTATTTTCATAATCGCAATTTATGCCCGCAATATTGGGGTCATTTATAACACTTAAAAACGGAAGACCTAATTCATAAGTGGCACTCATGGTTCTATATATTTTTCCATTAGGCCCTAACTGTAAGGCACTTCTATATAAATTTTGTTGGTCAAGAAGTACTTGAGAATCGTTAATGTTTGTAGCTGTTAAATCAAATTGGACAAGTTTAGAGTGATGGTTGTTGGGGTTCTGATCACCTTCGCCAAATAGATCATTTGAAGAAGAAGCATAAAGAAGTTCGCTACTAGGAGAAAATTCAATCCCATAAGGCGTATTGTTGTTCCCGTTAATGAGTAGTTTTAGAGAATTTGATACCACCCCAGTTGCTTTATCAAAATCAAAAATATAGAGTCCATCTTGTCCATTGGCAGCAGCCATTTTAGTGCCATCGGGTGAGAACTTTAAATATCCTCTCAAATCATTAACGTTCAAATTTCCAAAACTTGAAGTAATAGCCGTCGAAGAAACCCCATTTTCATCTACACCAAATACATGAAATGTATTCATTGAGCTTGCTGAATTACCCGTTGGATTGGATAGGGTAACAACCCAAACCTTACCTGTTTCACAGCTTTGTAAAACTGCAGAAATTTTTTCTGAACATTGGTTAAGCAGATTGATATTCTTTTGAACGACATCACCGTTCCCGCCATCCAATGTCATATCTACAATTGAATATTTCAACCCAGTCAAGGATTGATTACTTCCTACCGTAAATATGTAATAAATGTTAGGGTCATCAGGTTTGGGGACAATAATGGCCGACTGACTACTAGAAGAATCCCCTAAAAGACCAAAGCCATTTGGCATGAGGGTATGATGCTTATTGTAAACAAGTGTTCCATCGGTATACAATAAAAGATTCCCATCATTATCTGAAATCGAAGCACAACCCTCCAAAGTGGTCAGTTGCCCATCATTTACAGATGTAACAGTTCCATCATCATTAAATGTTATTCCAGCATTTTGACCAAAATACCAATTAGAAGCTTCTTGTTGGGCATGGATTTTACTGAAAAAAAGGAGTATGAATATACAGAGGGTAATCGATCTCATTTTTGATAGCAATAGCTACCAAATATATTATAAATCTCGCTTTTTTAATAATCTAAAAGATAAAAATACAAATATACCCGTCCAAGCCATTACGGTCAATATTTCATGCCAATGGACTGCATAATCATAGGTAAGGTCTATCTTGTCAGGATACTTGGTCATGATGATTCTTTGAAAAGGTTGGTCTATCAATTTATACATAGAGCCTAAAGGCAATCTATTCCATACTTGCCAAGCTGCATTGGTGCTTTCGGTGATTTCATAAACTCCCCAATAGATCAACCATTCTACAATATAAAGGATAAATAGGAACCCTAGTGCAAACGCAGATTTTCTTAAAAGCATGCCTAAAAGAAGACATAGGCTGAAGAACCCAGTCAGTTTCATAAAATAGGCCAATAAAAAGTCCATTTCTCTAAAGATGATCGAGGCTTCTGTATAACTCGAATAATAGAGGCCTATAAAGAATGTTGCTAGTCCAATTAATAAGGTCGCGACCAGAGAAAAGAATACAATGGTATAAAATTTTGATAGTATGAATTCTTTCTTGCTCAAACCGTCAATAAGGTTTTGTTTTAAAGTTTTGTTGCTATATTCATTACTTATCATGCTTACTACAACGATGGCAAAGAACAGTTTAAAATAAGAAGCAAAGAAAGTTGTTATGTGCCAAATTATAGGGAAATTGAAAATTCCCAACTCTCCCAATTCCAACGTGAAAAAGCCAAAGAAATTAATTTTGATGGAGGATAGTATCAAAACAGTAAATGGCAAAATGAATGATATAAATATCAAGATTTTACTCGTTCTGTTAAGAAGCAATTTTTGTAATTCTAAATTAATTAGACGTAACATATGATCTGATGGTTTTAGTTGGGTTGGATTAATTGTCGGTTAATTGAAGGAACTGTTCTTCTAGGCTTTCTTTTCTTTTAACCAAATGGGAAAGTGTAATGCCATTTTCAAACATCAATTTATTAATGTCTTGAGCCTCCATTGGTTGGTCAAGGAAGGCCACTATCAACCCTTCTTCAATTTTGATCTTTCCAAACATTTTTTTCTCTTCTAAGAACTGAATCAATTTATCTGTATCGTTTGATCGAAGTTCCAAATAGCCATGACTACTAATCATTTCGTCTACTGGGCCTGAATAAAGTTTTTCGCCTTTTCTTAAAACAACCACATGAGAACATACTTTTTCAACTTCATCTAATAGGTGGGATGCAAGCAAAATAGTCGTGCCGTCTGATGCAATCTTTTTAATTAGGGATCTAATTTTATGAATTCCTTGTGGATCTAAACCATTGGTGGGTTCGTCCAAAATCAAAATTTCAGGATCATTTAAAAGGGCAGAGGCGATAGCTAGCCTTTGTTTCATCCCCAATGAATAAGTTCTGAATTTATGGTCCTTTCTATCCCATAAATCTACAAGTTCCAATTTTTCTTGAATTTTGCTGTAATCCACTTCTTTGATCTTACAAACCAACTTTAAATTTTCGTAAGCTGTCATGTAGGGATAAAAGTTAGGCCTTTCAATAATGGCACCTACTTTTTTCAAAGCTTCATGTGTTGACAAATTGCCATTAAACCATTGAAATTCGCCAGTGGTTTTGTTAACAACATTTAAAACAATGCCTAAAGTAGTTGATTTACCACTTCCGTTAGGACCTAAAATACCATAAACATTTCCTTTGTTTATAGTAAATGATAAATCTTTAACAGCAGTGAGGTAGCCAAATTTCTTGGTAAGATGATTGATGGTGAGTATTGGTTCCAAATTGTTTTTGATTGTTTAGTTAAAAATATGACGAACTTGTCTTCAGAATGTTACAATTTATTTGAAAAACCTAAATTTAGTTTAAATTTAAGCTATGGATGATTTAAAGATATCAAAAAAGAAACCGACTTACCCAGTAAGTAGTAAATTACATGATTATCTGCAGGAATATAACAGAAATATACGCCTGCCCATATTCTATGATGACCTGTTAAGGTTTCAAGGATCCATAGTGGTTTATGATAAAAATGATGAGGACACTATGTGGATTCGAGTTTATTATAATGAATTTGACAGGGAAGAGATAGATTTAAGCTTGAAAAGGGTCTATTCTATCTTAATTTCAGATGGAAACGAAACGATCTTTAAATATCTGAATGTAGACTCTATAGACTACTGCACTTTTGGTAACTCTAAACCTTTTAGAGTTAAAGTTAGAAACATTCTCAATGACAACTATACTTATTTCTATGTGAAAAAGGCCGATGCGTCTAGGGTATATGGTTTGGAGTTGGAGCATATGTTATCACCCTATAATTTAAATTTTTTGGTATACAAAGATACTTTGATAGAGGAGCACATAGCTGGAATACCAGGGGATGAGTTTATCAAACATATGTTGCCTGAATGTAGTCACGCTGAGAAATCTCAAATAGCGAAGGAATTTGTAAAGTTCAATGAACGCTGTATGATTAGGTTGCTAGGTGATATGCGTTCTTATAATTATGTCATTGTTCCCATTCATGATTTTGACCATGTGGTATATAAAATTAGAGCCATCGATTTTGATCAACAGTGCTATGAGGGCAAATTGAAAATTTACAGGCCGCAATTCTTCAAGGAAAATTTTAAAATGGTGGAGTTGGTCAAGGAGAAAATTCAAAAGGAGTCCATTGAACAGTATAAAATAGAAGAGCGCTCCATCGTTGCCAAAAGAATGATCAGTTATCATGAAAGAATAGAAGAACTTTTGGATTGCATGCAAAATGATACTTTGTCAACCCCTGAGCACATAGCCATCTTAAAAGAGGAAATATATAATTACACGATGGATGTCGAATTTAGGAGAAGTAAGGGAATGGGGCAGATAATGAAAAATGCCTTGGATTTCGTTAAGCGAAATTACCAAGGCATGAATATGAAAAACTTTTTTTAATTCCAGTTTTCGTCAAAATCTAGACTTTCATAATCATCAATGTCGTAATCGTCATCAAACTCATCGTTGAACTCGTCTAAATCATCGGCTTCAAAACTCCTTTCTGGAGCTTCGTCTGGAATTTGTCCATGGACAAACATTAAATTCGGATAATCGGTCCCTTCAGCTTCCTCAACAATTTCAGCCAATTCAACTAAAAATGTCCACATACTGAAAAAATCGTAAATATAGATAAGCCTGGTTTGAGCCTCATGAACCACATCGTTTAGGGTCGTTTCATTCATTAACCGGGCATTGGCTTCGTCGCTAATGTCGAACAATGAAATTTCTTCACCTTGTTCCCACTCATCATTACTAACATAAAACGAGGCCATTTCACTACCATCAAACCCAAAAGATTGAGTAATAGTATTATGGAAATCTTCTAATGTATCATTTTCACGAATCTCGATATCTCTAAAAATATCGTCTTCTGTATCGTTATCCAAAATGACTCTAAATCTGTAAATCATAGCTTTCTTTATTAATGCAAAGTTAGTAGTTTCCTTTTATTTGCTGAAACGATGCAGTGTAAAAGTCATACCCGTTAACAAGAAAAATGCACCAACTTGGTGTGCTACACCAAGCCAAACAGGAACTTGAAGCAAAATGGTGAAAACGCCCAGTAAAAATTGCAGTCCTACCAGAACAAGTAAATAGTTGATAGATTTTTTTTGTAAATCTGTTAAGGTCAATTTTTTAGATTGGTTCCATATGATCAAAATCATAAGAACCACAATATAAGCTAGTGTTCTGTGTACAAATTGAACGCCACTTTTTCCTTCAAAGAAATTTAGCCATAATGGAGATTGTTCCATCAAAACCGTTTCATGCATAAATTGACCCTCGCTCATCATGGGCCAATGGTTATGAATAAATCCAGCATCTAAACCAGCTACGAAGGCACCATATATAATTTGAATTAACAAAATGACCATGCTCCATCTTACTAAATTTCTAAAAGAAAGATTTACAGTTTTTCGGTTGGGATAAATTAAATCCAAAGCCACCCAGAAGGTATATGCAAAGGTCACAAAAGCGGTTGTTAAATGAGCTGCCAACCTAAAATGACTAACGTCTGGCCGGTCAACCAATCCGCTTTTTACCATGTACCAACCTAAGAACCCTTGGAACGCTCCCATTCCCAAAAGGATGATTGATTTTTTAATGGTTTTTGAGGTTAACTGCTTAGTCATTAAAAAATAGATAAAAGGAATTAGGAAGACAACACCTATTAACCTTCCTATTAATCTATGAAACCACTCCCAAAAATAGATGTCTTTAAAATCTTCTAAAGAAAAATGGGTATTGAGCTTTTGGTATTCTGGATATTGTTTGTAGAGGTCAAAAGCTTCATGCCATTCCTGCTCTGTGATAGGTGGGATAGCTCCCGAAATCAATTTGTAATTTGAAATGGATAATCCCGAGTGTGTCAATCTGGTAATGCCACCTACAATAACCATTATAAATATGAGAAAACAGCCCGTAAAGAGCCAGTAAATCACTTTTTTGTTGTCTTTCTTCATGATTTATTTAATTGTTTTTCAAAACAAACACTATTTTCAATTCCTTGATAGGGACCATAGTTTTCGATAATCTGATACCCATTTTTCTTGTAAAGTTGAATGGCTTCAGGTTGTTTTTTTCCGGTCTCCAATACGGCTTTTTTGAAACCTATTTCATTGGCCCAATTTTCTAGACCTAATAAAATGGTTGAGGCAAATCCTTTTCCTCTGTAATCAGGAAGTACATACATTCTTTTAATTTCGACGGAAGTAGAATCCATTTTTTTAAAGGCACCACAGCCTATAGCCATACCTCCCTGATAAAAAATTAAACAATGGTGTAGGGTGTCAATACCGTTAAATTGCGCATAAAATGAATGCTCTTCGCCATCTCTTGAAGCCAAATCCAAATCCAAAGCTTTCACTAATTCAATGAAGTCTGGATGAGAGGAATCGGTTCTAAGAAGGTCAATCATTGCTTATTTCTTGATTTATGGTAAGTCCTAGTCTTTTTCCTTCTTCTAGCATCAATTGGAAAGCAGCGTCATGTTCATTTGGAATGTCACCTTCCAGAATGGCTTCCTTAATCGCTTCCTTAATGATGCCAATTTCTTTGGATGGCTTAATATTGAAGGTGTTCATAATATCTTCGCCGCTAATAGGTGGTTGAAAGTTCCTTACGTGATCCCGTTCTTCGACTTCAATAATTTTGTCTCGTACTACTTTGAAGTTGTTATGGTATTTTCTGAATTTCTTTGGGTTTTTTGTGGTAATATCGGCTTCACAAAGTGTCATTAAATCATCCACAAAGTCACCAGCATCAAAGACGAGTCTTCTTACGGCCGAGTCCGTTACTTCTTCATTTGCTAGTACTATAGGACGCGAACTCATCATGACCATTTTTTGAACGAATTTCATTTTTTCGTTTAATGGCATTTTAAGTCTTTTGAATAATCTATAGACCATTTTTGATCCTTCAAATTCATGACCGTGGAAGGTCCATCCAATTTTCTTATGGAATTTTTTGGTAGGGGCTTTACCTATATCATGTAAAAGAGCAGCCCAACGTAACCACACGTCATCGGTATTTTCTGAAATATTGTCAACGACCTCCAAAGTATGATAAAAATTATCCTTGTGACGTTGGCCTTCAACTTCGTCGATACCTTTTAAAGCTGTTAGTTCGGGTAATATTTTATCTAAAAGCCCTGTTTTTTCCAAAAGAAGAAAACCTTTTGATGGTTTGGGGCTTTCCAAAATTTTATGAAGTTCGGTAACTATGCGTTCTTTGGTGATTATTTTGATGCGCTTGTTGTTTCTTTCAATCGCCTTTAAAGATTCTTCTTCAATCCAAAAATCCAATTGGGTAGCAAATCTAATAGCTCGCATCATTCGCAAAGGATCATCACTGTATGTGATATCTGGATCTAAAGGAGTTTTTATTGTTTTATCTTCTAAATCCTGGATTCCATTAAACGGATCCAACAATTCTCCAAAAGCATTTTTATTTAGGTTTAAAGCCAGGGCATTGATGGTGAAGTCTCTTCGATTTTGATCATCTTCCAAAGTGCCGTCTTCAACTACCGGATTTCGACTATCTTCATTATAACTTTCTTTGCGAGCACCTACAAATTCAATTTCCAAATCTTCATAACGCAGCATGGCAGTTCCGTAGGTTTTAAAGACCTGGACCTTTGGTTTGTTTGGTAAATTTTTTGAAACTTGTTTGGCTAAAGCAATGCCGCTTCCAACAGCCACAATATCTATATCTTTTTTGGAGTCTCTACCTAATAGAAAATCCCTAACAAACCCCCCAATAACATAGCTATCTAATCCTAATGTTTGAGCAGATTCAGAAATGATTTGAAAAATGGGGTGTTGTATGGCTTCTTTGTAATTCATGAGAATGAAACACTTTTACCTCGTCTTTGGTTGTAAAAGGTTGTTATTTTCTAATCACTTGAACTTTACCATCATTGCTTAATTTGATTATTGCTGATGGGTTCGTTCCAGATTTTACATTCGGCAAATTTACCACATAATCTACACCTTTTAAAATCTCCTCATTAATTTCTTTGAAGGATTTTGGAGTACTTTCACCACTGATATTTGCAGAAGTAGAAACAAGAGGTTTTCTTAACTTTTTTATGAGTTGATGAGCAAAACCTTCGCGTATAACTCTAATGGCAAGTGTGTCATCTGCAGCTACCAAATTTTCAGCTACTCTTATGGGCCTATCATAAATAATAGTTGTTGGTTTTACGGCATATTTTAAAATGTCATAGGCAACTTCAGGAACATCCTCAACATACTGATTTAACATCTTAAAGTCGCTTACAAGACAAATCATAGATTTACTTTCAGAACGGCGCTTAAGTTCATAAATTTTATTGATGGCGTCAAAATTGGTAGCGTCGCAGCCAATTCCCCAAACAGTATCTGTTGGATAGAGAAGGGTACCACCTTGTTTAAGGGTTTCCAGAGAATTTACTAGTTCTTTTTGAAATGCAGTATTCAACTTATTTATATCTTTGAAATTCATGCAAAATTAAATGAATCTAATTTATTATACGTCCAATAAAGGAAATTTTGGAGACGATTTAAATAAATGGCTTTGGCCAAAGGTGTTTGGGGATCAATTTCTTGATGAAAATAGTGATATTGCCTTTTTGGGTATCGGGTCTATTTTAATGAGGGATTCAAACTATCTTCATAAGGCATCAGAATTTTCGAAGAAGGTTGTTTTTGGAACTGGTTTGAGATCAATTGATGAGGATTTGGTTTTTGACGAATCTTGGGATTTGATGTTCTTAAGAGGGCCTTTTAGTTCTTTAAGATTGCAAAGGCAAGCCGATAATTTTATTACAGATGGAGCTTATTTTATTGCGCTCCTTGAACAATATGAAAAATATATCAATATGCCTAAGCGACATGAGGTGAGTGTTGTTCCTTATTATCAATCTGTGGATAAGGTTGATTGGAATGCAATCTGTAAGGCTAATTCTTGGAATCTTATTTTACCTACAGGTGATGATGTAGAAGGGTTCATTGAGGAGATTGCTGCAAGTAAGTATGTTATTTCTGAAGCAATGCATGGTGCGATTATTGCCGATGCACTAAGAGTTCCTTGGAAACGATTTAAATTCTACTCTCATAAAATGGAAGGTGATAAGGTAGCCGAATGGAAATGGAATGATTGGATGTTTTCTGTAGGAATTTATGAGAGCCAATATATCGATACTGAAATAAAGAGAGAGAAATTAAAATATAAGTTGGTCCCTTCCTGGTACCAGGCACGAAATCAAAAGAAAATTTTGGAGAAATTCCAAAATCATCAATTGGTGCCTTTTACGTTATCATCTGATGATCGATTTAAGGAAATCGTAAGCCAATTGGAAAGTAAAAAACAGGAATTCATTAAAAAATACCTGTCATAGATGAATAAGGATACCAAGAAAATTCTTTTTTTTTATCCTGAGAACCCACTTCAGCTTCATCAGGGTAATAATGCTCGGGCGCTTGCTTTATTGAAATATTTCAGGGAGAGGGAATTTGAAGTTGATTTTGTAGGTGAACAAAAGGAAGGAATTTCTTTATCAGAACTGGAAAGTCTGAAAAATCTTGGATTTGTAAACAATTGTTGGCTGTTACCTGATACTAAAAGCGGAGGCCTCAAATACCTTTTTCAAGTATCACTACCTAAAAAAATGTCTAAAATTCCTAAAGCCTTTGATAGAAGAAAATTAGGACATCAACAAGCATTTAATGAGATCCTTAAAGGAAACAATTATGATTTTGTTGTTATTTCCTATTCATGCTGGATTCCTTTAATATTAAATAATCCTCATTTAAAAGATTCCCAAATCATAGTAGATACTCATGATTTGCTAACCTCACAATTTAAATCTTACAAATCTTTTGAATTAGGTAGTTTTTTTAGCGCTGAGATGCAATTATTGGATGCAATGGATAGGGTTTGGGCGATTTCAATTGAGGAAAAGTACTTATTTGAACAATTTCTAAGTAGTAAGGTAGATTTAGTACCTCATATTCAGCAAAAAAATGAGTTTCACGTTGAAAAGAGTATTGATATCCTTTATGTAGCAAGTGATAATGAACATAATCGTATTGGAGCTCGTTGGTTTTTTGATCATGTTTATCCAATGTTGTCAAACGATTTGAAAATTACGGTAGTAGGTAAAGTTGGAGATTTCATTTCAGATGGTGACCAAATTAAGAAGATTAGATATGTAGAGGATTTGACAGAGGTTTATGCGCAAGCAAGGGTTGTTATTTGTCCCATGTTTAGTGGAACCGGATTAAAGATTAAGGTCGTTGAAGCCTTGTCTCATGGACTGCCAGTAGTGTGTAACGAGAGGGGAGTGGATGGTTTAATTAACAAAACAAGGAACGGTTGTTTAGTGACAAATTCTCCAACAAAGTTCTCTGGTTTCATAGATAAACTTCTGAATGATATAGATTTTTATAAGGAGCATAGTAGTTTAGCTCATTCTTTTTTTGATGAACAATTCTCCAAAGAGCAGGTTTACTCTAAACTAGATAGTATTTTTGAAATTGAATAAGATTGGGATTAATGAAAAAGATAAAAAAGACATGGTATAAGCTTGTTGATAGGGACAAGTATTTGGAAATTAAACAAGAGATCAGACAGGATAAAGTAAGGGAAAAATTTTCTCCAAGCTTAATTAATGAGTTAAGCAGAATTAATAATCAGATCGCTACAAAAACATCCCTTAATTTTGTGCATTCCGGTCATATGGGAGATTTACTATATGCCCTACCTGTCATTAAAGAACTTGCCAAAACAAAAGAGTGCCATTTGTATGTCAAGTTAGATGAACAGTATAATGAGAACTATTACAAACACCCTTCTGGTAATACTTTAATTTCTAAAAGGTCATATAATATGTTGGAGCCCCTGTTGAAGGCTCAAACTTATTTAAAGTCGGTAAAACCTTACCAAGGGGAGTCCATTGATGTTGATTTAGATTTGTTTAGGGCGTTACCTATCTCAAATCAATTTCATTCTTTTAGATGGTATTTTCATGTAACGGGTATTCATGCGGATATGACAGAACCTTATTTGGAAGTAACGCCACATGAACAAGTAAAGAATAAGGTTGTTATTGTAAGAACTTTTAGGGCAAGGAATAGTTTTGTGGATTATGGATTTTTAAAGAATTATAATGATTTACTTTTTTTGGGGACTAAGGAGGAGTATGAGGAGCTTCATAAGAGTATCCCAAATTTGGAGTTTTATGATGTTAAGGATTTCTTGGAAATGGCTCAAATAATAAAAGCTTCAAGGTTTTACATCAGTAATCAAACTATGGCTTATGCCATTGCAGAAGGCTTAAAGGTGCCAAGATTATTGGAGGCCTTTCCAGATTTTCCCGTTATTTTTCCGACGACAACCAATGGTAGGGATTTCTATTTTCAAGATCAATTTGAAAATTATGTGAAAGACATGTTTGACCGATATTAAAGACTAAAGATATTTGTCACCCATGATTTTAAAGTGTATTCTTGATATATTTCTTCTGGTAAACTTTCATAATCAGTCGATATAAATGCTTTTGAGGGTACTTTTGAATCTTCCAAAACAAAAATGTTTTCTGGTTTATAAAAGTTATATGCCTTAACAGATTTGTTGTTAGTAATGATTTTCTTTCTTAAACCCATAGCTTCAAAAAACCTAAAACTTAAGCCTGTTTGATTTTTTCTGATCAAATCAATAATGCAATGGCATTGTTCATAAAATGCTAGCATCTCATTTTGTGAAAGTGGTTGAAATTGGAAATCAATAAGATCACCGTAAGATTCAATGAGTTTTGAAAGTTTTCTTTCTTTTCCAACCACAATGCATCTATGCTTAATATTGTATGGTTTTAAGTTTTTCAATAGAGAAATTAATTCATCAAAGCGGTCGTCATAAGAACCGACAAAACCTATATCGTAAACCTCTTTAGTTTCAATAGTTTTATCAATGTAATTATAGTTTGAAGTTGGAAGGAAACCGTATTTCGCTATATCCTCTAGGTCAAAGGAATAAATTTTATCAAAAACCCCGTTCAATAAATGGTCAACGGAATATCTGGACATACTATCATAAAGGTAGGCCATATAGTTTTTTGTGAATTCTTTGATCTTGAGATGGTATTTCAACTCAATAATCTCGGGGTTGATCACCAATATCTGATCTTGTTGACCAAGTTCCTTTAATCTTTGGATAATATACTCCTGTCTTCTTATTTTTTTCAGGTTCTTTTTGGCGAAAGTTTTACTTAATGCATTCGTTATTTTGTCTTTAAGGCTTTGGTGCTGGTAGTCTCCAATTTTGATATGATGTGCTACATGCCCAAGGTTATTTAGGCAATTGACGATGTGATAATCATAATTCCAATGATCAAAACTTATGATGCAAATTTTTTGAGGCATTTATCAGGAATTTGAGTTAAAAATAAAGGAAATTAATTTATTGATGACCTAGCCTAATGTTTTTTATATTTTTGTTTGAAACATTCAAGTTCTATGAAAAAGATCCAAGTGGGATTTCTATTGTCCTATGATTATGAGAAACTCAAAAAATCTATTCCAGCGGTGTATGATGAAGCAGATTCTATTTTCTTGGCTTTGGATCAAGAAATGCGAACATGGTCTGGAAAATCATTTACTATAGAGGATTCTTTTTTTAAGTGGCTTGAAGCATTCGATCAAAAGGGGAAAATTCAAGTTTACAAGGATAATTTTTATGTGGCTGAACTATCTCCACTTCAAAACGATACAAGAGAAAGGTATATGCTATCCATGAAAATGGGCATTGGAAATTGGTTGGTGCAAATTGATGCAGATGAGGTCTTTACAGATTTTAAAACATTTGTTGCCAAATTAAGAACATTAAATCATTATTTAGATCGACCAGAAACCCATCCCATTCAACTAGGGGGATGGCATTTAAATCTTTATAAGAATCTGGAAACGGGGGTTCTATATGTGGAAAATCCTACTAAGATGGTAATAGCTACCAATTACCCCAATTACAAAGTAGCGAGAAAGACTAAGGAACGTATTATTTACACAGATGCGTTGTTAATACATGAATGTTTAGCAAGAACAGAAAAAGACCTTGCTTTTAAATTGGAAAATTGGGGTCACAGTCATCAAATCAATGAGGAATTCTTTGATAAATGGAAAAAGGCTAACGACACAAACTATGAGCAGTTTTCTGATTTGTTTTATTTAAGTAACAAAGACCTTTGGAAATCCTTAGGGTATTTCAAATCAAAGGACTTAATTGATGTTAAAAGGGAAGTTGAAAATGCACCTCATTTAAAGCCTTCTAAATTCTTTTTAGCTAAAAAGAATTTTGGTCAATGGTTTAAACATTTAAAGATTTTCAAATTGGGTAAGAAGCCTGAATTCGAATCCTATTTCTAATGACAAGTACATTAATCATAAGTACCTATAATTGGCCTCAAGCTTTGGAATTGGTTTTGAAAAGTATTCAAAATCAATCGAAGATGCCAAGTGAAATTATTGTTGCTGAAGATGGGGAGGATGAGGAAACTAAATCATTATTGACCACTTATTCGGAAAAGTTTGAGATTCCTTTAATTCATGTTAGACATGAGGATAAAGGTTTTAGAAAGGCGGTCATTCTAAACAAGGCAATTGCTGAAGCTAGTGGTGACTATATTATTCAAGCGGATGGAGATTGTATTCTACATAGGCATTTTGTGAATGACCATTTGAGTTTTGCTTCAAACAATATGTATTTATATGGTAGCCGGGTAAATATTCAAAAAAAATATTTAGAAACCTTGTTTGAAAATAAACAGGTAAAGTTTTCTCCATTTTCTAAGGGAATAAAGAAAAGAACGAGAGCTCTATACCTACCTCTATTAAGCTCATTATATAAAGAGCATTCTGAATTTTCAAACAAATATAGAGGATGTAATACATCTTACTTTAGAGAAGATGCCATAAGGGTAAATGGTTATAATGAGTCCATTCAAGGATGGGGTAGAGAAGATTCAGAATTTGCAATTCGCTTACTTAATTCTGGTGTCAATGGAAGGCGATTGAGGTATAGGGGTATTGTATTTCATATATTTCACCCAGAAAAATCAAGAGATCAATTAGATCGAAATGATAAAATTGAAAAGGAGACCATTAAAAACAATATCACTTGGTGTAAATTGGGAATAGACCAATATTTATAATCTTTAATTCAGGTGCCTGTACATTAACCATAGTTTAATGTATCTTTTAAAAACGGCAAAAGCATTAACATAACAGAGAATAAACCCTTCTTTACCATCCAAAAAACCTAATCTGAAAACAAAATTTTGAACAAATTTGTACCACGGTTTAAATAGAAAGTGGTACAAATTGGGCCTGACATTCTTTTGATATAAATCTTTAGCTTGTAGGTCACTGTATTGGGTTAACTTGCTGTTGTAATGGTCAAACCCTTGATAGCCATAATGCTCCAAAGGTTGGTTTAAAGCGCCTGTGGAGCTCTCACATACTAAAGTTTCATGAACCAAGTTGGAATTGTAATGACAATAATTTTTGTTAAACAGGCGAGCAACCTTATCGGTTTGAAAACCAGAATGTTTAATACGTTTTCCCATAAAGTGAAAGTTCCTTTTCACCTCATACGCTTGGAATTTAGGTTCGTTTTTAACCGTAGAAATTATTTCATCAGCTAAACCTGAGTTGATTAATTCATCCAAATCAAAAAAGGTAACCCAGTCATGTTTGGCCAATGAAAGCGCAAAGTTTTTTTGATCTGAAAAATTTTCAAACGTTCTTTGAATCACTTTGGCTCCCAAGGATTCTGCTAGTGAAACCGTATTGTCTGTACTATGGGAATCTACAATAATTATTTCGTCGGCAAATGATAAGCTTTTAATGTATCGCTCAATATTCTGGCTTTCGTTGTAAGTGATGGCAACCGCGCTTATCATGTTGGTTTCTGGAATGGGCTTATTATCTTTGTGTCAAAAGTAAGAAATAAGCTTAAATTTATTTGAATTAAAACCTAAACCATGGCAAAATTACCTGTTTTGATGTATCATAATGTAGTAGATAGCACTAATGAAAGTGAGGGATTGACGGTTAGTGTTTCAAAACTAGAGGAGCAATTTGCTTATTTGAAAAGTCATGGGTACACTTCCGTGCATTTTAAAGATTTGTCCGTTTTTAAATCTGAGGCTGATTTTCCTGAAAAAGCAGTCATTATTACATTTGATGATGTCTATGAAAATCAATTAATTCATGCTTATCCCTTATTGGAGAAATATGGACTAAAGGCCTGTTTTTATATTCCCTTTGCTTATGTTGGTGGCTTGGATAATTGGAATACAGGTAAGGAAAAAATCATGACGATTGACCAATTAAAATCCTTAAATGAAGAAATAGTTGAGTTGGGGCTTCATAGTTTTAATCATGGGAAATATGATCAAATGAGTGTAGAAGCAATTCAAGAGGATTTTGATCTCTGTAGGGAATTTATTCAGAATAATAGCTTAGTTGTTCATAATACTTTGGCCTATCCGTATGGGAAATATCCTAAAAAAGGAGAAGAGCAAACAACTTTTTTTAGGCTCCTTCATGAAAACAAAATAGGATATGGATTAAGAATCGGAAATCGCGTCAATCAATATCCGTTTAAAAATTTGTATGAGATACAGCGTATTGACGTGAAGGGAGAGTATGATTTGAAAACTTTTATTAAACGGCTTAAAAAAGGAAAAAGTTGGTTTTAGTTAACTCATGTTTTTCTTCAGTAACATCAATTTGGCATATCTGGAAAAAACACCATAAGCATTGATGCTCGCAATGGCTAATCCTGGAATGCCATCCAAGAATCCACCCCTTAAAATATAACTACTGAAAAAGCGGTAAAACGGTTTAAAAGCTAAATGAAAATAAGTAACCTTTTTATTTTTCTTCAATAATTGTTCAGCCTGAAACCACGCATAGCTATCTTTTTTACCGATATAATGTGCTAAGCCTTTATAGGTGAAATGTAGTACTGGAGTTTTAAGTTTTCCGATGCTGCCATCTACAATCAATTTTTCATGCACCAATCCCTCAAAATGACATTTTTCTCTTAAAACCAGACGTGTTACATCATTGTCGTGATGATATAAAAACCGATTCATAAAAAAATGGGGGAAATTAAGTTTGTAGGCAGTATGTGTACCTTTTTCCATCGCATCATAAATTTCCTTTTTTAAAGGAAAGGTGATCCTTTCATCAGCATCAACAAACAAAATCCAATCCCCAGTAGCATAGGATAAAGCATGGTTTTTTTGATTGGAAAAGTTGTCAAATTTTCTAGGTAAAACTCGGGCTCCAAAGGATTTGGCTATTTGCACTGTTTTGTCGGTACTCATGGAGTCTACGACTAATATCTCATCAGCAAATTGGACCGAATGCAACGCATCAGCAATATAGTGTTCCTCATTAAAGGTAGGAATGATGACCGATAAGGTAGGCATAGGCTGTTTTAAGGCAAAGTTATTAAAATAACTTTATCTTTGTGGTATCAAATAAATGGCCTTTTAACAGCAGTATTTTCATGAAAATTGACACATCAATAGTAATAAGTACATATAATTCTCCTGAATGGTTAGAAAAGGTTCTTATTGGATATAATAACCAGACTTATAGACAATTTGAAATAGTAATTGCAGATGATGGGTCGGGTAAAGAAACCTTTGATTTGATTGAGGAAATGTCAAATAAGGTATTTTATAAAATTCAGCATATTTGGCATGAAGACAACGGTTTTCAGAAATCACAAATTTTGAATAAAGCCATTGTTGCATGTACCACAGATTATATTTTGATGTCTGATGGCGATTGCATTCCTAGGCAAGATTTTGTTGAACAACACGTTAAGTATAGAGAGGAAGGGTTTTTTATTTCTGGAGGTTATTTTATGTTGCCCATGAATATTTCAAAACTCATTACTGAAGAAGATATTAATGAAGGGAAGTGTTTTGATGTCGCTTGGTTAAAGCATCATGGATTAAAATCGTCTTTCAAGAATAATAAGTTAACTGCTTCGGGATTTAAAGCTGCTTTTTTAAATTATGTAACACCTACTAATGCCAGTTGGAATGGTCATAACGCCTCGGGATGGAAAAAGGATATTATTGCTATTAATGGGTTTGATGAGAGAATGCAATATGGAGGCCAAGACAGAGAGTTGGGAGAGCGATTATTTAATTGCGGAATTAAAAGCAAACAAATAAGATACAGTGCAGTTTGTGTGCATTTGGATCATAAACGAGGCTATAAAAATCAAGATTCCATAGACAAAAACCTGCAGATAAGAAAGGAAACTAAAGATGAGAAAAAAGTCTGGACCGACTTTGGAATCGTCAAAAAGTAGTTTGATGTATGAAATATGATGCATCAATAATAATCAGTACTTATAACCAACCAGATTGGTTGTACAAGGTTTTATTGGGGTATGCGCAACAGACACATCAAAACTTCGAGATTATTGTAGCCGATGATGGTTCAAAAATGGATACTTATCAAATCGTTCAAAACTTCAAAAAGCAAACCTCCTATGCCATAAAGCATATTTGGCAAGAAGACGAAGGGTTTCAAAAGAACCGAATTTTAAATAAGGCCATAAGGGCGTCCAAGTCGCCTTATCTAATCTTTACTGATGGTGATTGCATCCCAAGGAAGGATTTTGTAGAAAAACATTTGACTTTAAGAAAGCCCAAAGCGTTCTTGTCTGGGGGCTATTTTAAATTACCTAAAATGATTTCCGAAAAGATTTCAAAAGAGGATATAAGTAATCAATATTGTTTTGATAAGTTTTGGTTGATCAAGCAAGGGTTAAAGAAAAATTTTAAATTGAACAAATTGACATCTAGGGGATTAAAGGAGAATCTACTTAATCAATGGACTCCTACCAAAGCCACATGGGATGGGATGAATGCATCAGGCTGGAAAAAAGACATTCTAGCGGTAAATGGATTTGATGAGCGCATGAAATATGGAGGGGAAGATAGGGAACTGGGTGAACGCTTAATGAATCTAGGAATTAAACCTATTCAGGCCAGATACAGTTTGATTTGTGTTCATTTGCATCATGAAAGAGGGTATAAAAATACTGTAGATTTCGACCGGAACAAACAAATAAGAAAGGAAACCAAATCAAAGAAAAAGACCTGGACAGATTATGGTATCAATCAGTCCTGAAGCTTTTTAGAAAACACACCGATTTTCCAATATTTATCTGAAACTTCACTTTCTACAGTTTTAAAATCAACCGAGTGAAGGTCTTTTCGTTGAAAAAAGTCCCAACATTCAGGGCGTTCTCTAAACATGGAAACTATTATAATACCGTTGGGATTCAGATAGGATTTCATCACTTCTAGAACTGGTTTTTTCTTGGAATCCATGATGTAATAAAAAATCTCATTGAAAATGATGATGTCAAACTTTTGTCTTGGTTCAAACAATTGAACATCGTTGGTTTCAAATTGAGCTTTAAAATGTTGCTTTTTAATAGCTTTTTCAATCGAAATCGCTGAAAAATCTACGCCATAAAAAAGATTGTAATCTTCAGGAAGTAAATAATCCAATAAAATAGCCTCTCCACAACCTAGAGCCAAAATATCAGGGTTTGAAATACCATAGGTTCTAATATGCTCTGAAATGGTAAGGTATCTCACACTTTCAGACTCATCCTTAAGTAAATCCCAACGGCCTGATTTATACTGCTTATCCCAGCGGAGTTTTCTTCTCCAAGAATGAAATCTATCTATTGTATTCATAAATTCATCTCTAAAAATGATTTCAATTTGGGGATAATCATATCAGGGGTTAATTTTTTATAAAGCTCGTGGGGGTCTTTTTCTATTTTTCGTCTTTCTTCAACAGTAAAAGAATCATACAGGTTGGGTTTCTCCTCTAAAAGATGAATCGATTGATGTATTTTGCCATCCTCAAAAGTGGCCCAATGATCTTTATTGACATAAGGAGAAAAAATGGTGAAAGTTGGTCTATTCAATGCCTTGGCAATATGAACCACACCTCCTTCGTTTCCTACTAGTAATTGGCATTGGTTCAACAGCTTAATTAATCCCCTTACGCTGTCTTCATAAATGTCTATAATAATCTTGTCTTTATTTTCACACTGGTTATAAATTATTAAGGCTTCATCCTTTTGGTGTGGGGCATAATTAAATATGATATTCAGGTTGTAGGTGTTAGTTATAAAGTTAATAATTTCTACAATAAAATCATAAGGCATGGTTTTTTGGGGTGTACTACCCAAAACTCCAAGCATAATGCAAGGTTTGTATAAATCTACTTTATTGTAATTTTTTTCCTTTTCTGTTAAAACAATTTTGGGTTCGTAGTCAATTTGGTCTTCCATAAGGTCAAAGACCGATTTAACCATATTCACACGATCTTCAATGGCTTTTCCACAACTTTTAGATTTCTTTTTTAGTAAGGGAATATTATGTGTGTAAAAGTTTAAAGGTGGTTTTTTTTCTCGTTTTTTAAAACCAATTCTTGTAGGGGTTTTGGATAATAGGCAAATAACTCGGCTTTGCAATTTGGCATAAGGATCAAAAATAATATCATACTTATCCTTCCTTATTTTTAAGGCTAACTGTATAAGATTGTCGGCTTTTTTAAGTTCTTTTTCATTGATTTCAATGATGTTGTCAATGGCCGGATTATGTCTTATGACATCTGCTGTATAATCATATACCAGATAATCAACCTGAGATTTTGGAAAAACCTTTTTGATGTTTTGAGCGATAACAGATGCGATTAAAACATCTCCAATTCGCTTGTTTTGTATGACCAGTATTTTCTTCATTGATGTGTAAACATACATGCAAATTATTGCTTTTTCTCCTTTTATTAAAAAATCAATTCATATATCTTTGATCGCGTATGAGTGATTCTAAAAGACATGTGGTTGTTCATCCTGATTATAAGGAATTTGAATCTGAAATTTTGGATTGTATTGAATCATTCAAAAAGGAAGGGGATCTGGTTTTAGATGGAGGAAGAAATATTATTAAATCCTTTTCATTAGGTAGTGAGATTATTAACATCAAATCGTTTAAAAAACCACAATTTTTTCAAGCATTTGTTTATAAGTATCTTAGAGAATCGAAGGCCAAAAGGTCATTTGAATATGCGAGAAAACTTATAAATCTGGGGATTTCTACGCCGTTTCCAATTGCTTTTGTTGAAGATTTTTCATCTGTAGGTTTGGATTCCAGTTTCTATGTAAGCAAACATATAGACTATGATTTTGACTTTAGGGATTTGATTCATCAACCTCGGTTTCCGGATCGCCAAAATATCTTAGAGCAATTTACCGAGTTTACTTTTCAATTACATGAGAATGGTATTAATTTTTTAGATCATTCTCCTGGAAATACTTTGATTTTGAATCAAGGCCAAGGAACATATCAATTCTTCTTAATCGATTTGAATCGTATGGTATTTGAACCGATGGGTTTTGAAAAACGGATGCACAATTTTAGGCGGTTGTGGCTTTCCAAGACCATGGTTGACATCATGTCAAAAAAATATGCCAAGCTATGTAATAGACCTGAGAGTGAAGTTTATGATGCTATGTTAAAGCATAGTAGGGCCTTCCAAAAGAAAATAGATAGTAAAAAACTTAGAAGAAGCGGAAGGAAAATGAATTTTAAAAAATAAAACCCAAAAGCGTTACACCTTTGGGTTTTCAAATTCGGTTAAATTTATTTTAAACCGCAACGTCATATTCACGAAGCGCGTTGTTTAAAGAAGTCTTTTTATCAGTGCTTTCTTTTCTTTTACCAATGATTAAAGCACATGGAACATTAAAGGTTCCTGCAGCAAATTCTTTAGAATAACTTCCTGGAATAACCACCGATCTAGCAGGAACAATACCTTTCATTTCCACAGGTTCATCGCCTGTAACATCTATTATTTTTGTTGAAGCAGTCAAAACTACATTGGCACCCAATACAGCCTCTTTTTCTACTTTTACGCCTTCCACAACGATACATCTACTACCTATAAAAGCATTGTCCTCAATAATAACAGGAGCTGCTTGCAATGGCTCTAAAACGCCACCAATACCAACGCCTCCAGAAAGGTGTACATTTTTGCCGATTTGTGCACAACTACCAACGGTAGCCCAGGTATCAACCATAGTTCCTTCATCTACAAAAGCGCCAATGTTAACATAACTTGGCATCATAATAACTCCTTTAGAAATGTAAGCACCATGACGTGCTACAGCATGAGGAACAACCCTAATTCCTTTTTCAGCATATCCGGTTTTTAATGGAATTTTATCATGGTATTCGAAAATTCCAACTTCAAAGGTTTCCATTTTTTGAATAGGGAAATATAAAACTACTGCTTTTTTAATCCATTCATTTACTTGCCAGCCATCCTCAGTAGGATTAGCAACTCTTAAAACACCTGCATCTAAAAGTGAAATCACTTCTCTTATAGCGTTAATGGTGGTTTCTTCTGTTAGCAAGGAACGATCATCCCAAGCTTTTTCTATAATGTTTTTTAAATCGGTCATCTCAAAAAATTTATTTGTGCAAAGATACAGTTTAGATCAAATATCAATAGTGCAAACAGTATAATTTGGAAAAATAGCTTCATAATGGATACTTATTATAAATTTGCAGAATGGGAAGATTATTGGCCATAGATTATGGAAAGGTACGCACAGGAATTGCAATAACTGATGAACTTCAAATCATTGCCTCTGGTTTGACTACCGTTGAAACCAAAGAGTTGTTGCCTTTTCTTAAAGATTATTGTGAGAAGGAGCAAGTGGAAAAGTTCATTGTTGGGGAACCTAAACAGATGAACAATCAAGAGTCTGAAAGTGAAGTCTTAATTAAACCTTTTTTGGAGAAACTTCAAAACCAATTTCCTAAAATACCCATAGAGAGAGTAGACGAGAGGTTTACTTCAAAAATGGCTTTTCAAACCATGATTGATAGTGGATTGTCCAAAAAAAAGCGGAGAGACAAATCGTTAATTGATGAAATTAGCGCCACCCTAATTCTTCAAAGTTACCTGTATAATCAATAGAGATGTTTAAAGCTTTCTTAAATCCCATAATTATTATGTGATTAAGCTTTAAGAATTGTATTTTTGTGCCCAATTATAAATGAATTAAAATGGTATTACCAATTGTTGCATACGGAGATCCGGTTTTAAAAAAGGTAGGGGAGGAAATAAGTAAAGATTATCCCAAGCTAAATGAACTGATTGATAATATGTATGAGACTATGGATCAAGCATTCGGAGTTGGTTTGGCAGCACCACAAATTGGTTTGGCCATCAGATTGTTTGTTGTGGATGCTTCTCCATTTGCAGAAGACGAATCTCTTTCAGATGATGAGCAAGCTTATTTAAAAACGTTTAAAAAAACGTTCATCAATGCGAAAATTTTAATGGAAGAAGGTGATGAATGGGCATTTAATGAAGGCTGTTTGAGCATTCCAGATGTGAGAGAAGATGTGTTTAGAAAACCGCGAATTACGATGGAATATCAAGATGAAAATTTTGAATCCCATACCGAAGTTTTTGAAGGATTGGCGGCTAGAATTATCCAACATGAATACGACCATATAGACGGCATTCTTTTTACTGATAAACTTTCCAGTTTGAAGAAACGTTTAATAAAAGGGAAACTATCCAATATTTCCAAAGGAAATATCAAAGTGGACTACAGAATGAAGTTTCCAAATATGAAAAAAAGAAGATAACACCCTTATTGAAGATTAATTAATTAGACTTTACAAATTTATGAGTTTAGAAAAAGTATTATCTATTGCTGGTAAACCAGGATTATACAAATTATTAACACAAACCCGCACGGGTTTTATTGCTGAATCTTTAATTGACAAGAAAAAAATATCAGTGAGTATTCATCAAAATGTTAGCCTATTAAGTGAAATTGCAGTTTATACGCTAACAGAAGAGGTGCCACTTAGGGAGGTTTTCAAAAAGATTAAGGAAAAGGAAGATGGAGGGGCAACGTCTGTTTCTCATAAGGATTCTAAGGATCAATTGGAGGAATACTTTTTTGAAGTATTACCGGACTATGATGAGGACAGAGTTTATGTGAGTGATATCAAAAAAGTAATCCAATGGTATAACTTATTACAAAAACACGATATGATGGACTTTGAAGCTAGTGAAAAAGTTAAGGCTTCAGACGAGGAAGAATAGTCCTGTCATATGTTTAAAAAATATTTATAAAATCTGGTTCTTTCAACCAGATTTTTTTCATTTATAACCTATCTTGAAAATAAAAATATGAATACAAGAGCAGACCAATTAAAGGCATTTAATAGATTATTGGATATCATGGATGATTTGAGGGAAAAATGCCCTTGGGATAAAAAACAAACCATGGAATCTCTAAGGCACTTGACTATTGAGGAAACCTATGAGTTGGGAGATGCTATTTTAGACAATGATTTGCAAGAGGTTAAGAAGGAGCTAGGTGATGTGTTGTTACATATTGTTTTTTATGCCAAAATAGGAAGTGAAACCAATGATTTTGATATAGCCGATGTCTGTCACAGTATTTGTGATAAATTGGTAGACAGACATCCCCATATTTATGGAGATGTAAAGGTTAAAGATGAAGAGGATGTGAAGCGCAATTGGGAAAATCTTAAATTAAAGGAAGGTAAGAAGAGTGTTTTGGAGGGAGTTCCTAAAAGCCTTCCTGCTTTGGTTAAGGCAAATCGCATACAAGACAAGGTTTCTGGGGTTGGATTTGATTGGGAAGAACCACATCAAGTCTGGGAAAAATTAAAGGAAGAGATTGAAGAATTGCAGCATGAGATAGTTGAGGATAATAAAGATGCCATAGAAAGTGAGTTTGGTGACGTGTTGTTTTCTATGGTGAATTATGCAAGATTTTTAAAAGTCAACCCTGAAAATGCTCTTGAACGAACGAATAAAAAATTCTCTAAAAGATTTCAATATTTAGAAGGTAAGGCTAAGGAATTGAACAAAGAATTAAAGGATATGACCCTCGCAGAAATGGACGTTTTTTGGGAGGAAGCAAAAAAAATATAATTTTTTTTAATCTTCGAAATCCAAAACAGTTTTATCGCCGTATATAATAACAAATGACACGTTCATATTCATAAGTAGATTAATAGCAGAATCATTTCTTACCTTAATTGTGTCATTTAACGTAAGTAGGTTATTTTTTAGTTGGGAAAAAAATAACTGTTTAGTTAGTTTAGTTAGAAGCTAAAACCCTATTTGGAAACTCCAGATAGGGTTTAGTTGTTTTTAGAGGTATGGTAAAATAAAGAGTTGATTAATACAACTCTTTAATTTTAACCAATTTTGTTTTCCAAATTTCAAGAGAGTCTTTGTGTTTCTGAATATTATCAAGGACTTCTTTTACCATTGGATTTGTTTCGTCAACATTTGAGAAAAATTGAAGGTTGTTTTCCAACTGATTGATTTCACTTTTGACTTCCTGAATTTTCTTTCTAATAAAGGCTCGTTCGTTATCCAGTCTGCGGCTATCATCTTCATTGTTCAGAACTTCCAATTTATTATCGAACTTAATTAATTCGGCCTCACTTCGGTCCATTTTTAATTCCTTAAAGATATGGTCGAGGGCATTGTTAAGTTTTCCTTCAATGTATCTTTTGTTAGAAGGGACATTTCCAGCTTCTTGCCACTTACTTATATATTCTTTTATAACCTCAATGGTTTCTTCCTTATTTCCTGTTAATTCAAGCCCTTTAATTTCTTTTAATAGATCATTCTTTTTGTTGTAAGCCTCCATACCTTCTTTATTGGCTTCATCTTTGGCTTCATGGAGTCTGTCAAAATAGTGATTACAGGCTTTTTTAAATTGCTTCCAGATTTTGTCACTGCTTTTTCTTGGTACATGACCAATTTTTTTCCAATCATTTTGGATTTTCTTCATGATTGGGGTAGTGGCTTCAAAATCTTCATTTTCTTGATTGTCTTCAGCAATTTGAATTAACTCCAGCTTTTTCTGTAGGTTATCATACTGCTCCTTTTTAAGATTCTTATAAAAGGCATTTTTATTTCTATTGAAGGTCCTTACGGCTTGTTTGAATTTGGCCCAAGTAGCTTCATTCACTTTAATAGGCACTTTTCCCGCACTAAAAAATTCTTCTCTTAGAGCTTCAATTTCCTTAATTTTCTTTTGCCACTCATTATGAGATTTGGCTCCTCCAGAAGTTACAGCCTCTATTTTTTCTATGATTTCCTGCTTTTTTTCTAGATTCTTCTCGTAATCTTTTTCCAATTCTGAGAAAAAGGCTTGCCTTTTTTGATGGATGGCTTTAGTTGCCGCTTTGAATCGATTCCAAACTTCTTCACGATGTTCTTTACCAACCGGCCCTAACTCTTCCTTCCACATTTTATGTAAAACCTGTAATTCTCTGAACGAATGATTGACATCATTTTCTTTGGCCAATTCCTCGGCGCGTTCAATGATTTTTAATTTCTGTTCGTAATTGTGTTTGAAATCAAGATCCCTTAGATCTCTATTTAAATGTAAAAAGTCATAAAAGCGTTCAACGTGATGGTGGTAATTGTTCCAGGTATTGTTGTATCTATCTCGAGGTATGGGACCAGCGTGCTTCCATCTTTCCTGTAATTCCTTGAAGTGTTTATAGGTTGAATTGATGTTTTCTTCAACATTTAATAAGCCTTTAATCTCTTCAATGATTTCTTCCCTTTCAACCAAATTATCCTTTAAGCTTCGTTCAATACTTTTATAATGGGTATTTAGTTTATTACGGTATTCTCTATAAGTATCCTTAAATCTTTTTTGAAGTGGACTTGAGTAATAAAAATCAATCTCATTTCCTCCATCATTTACAAACTCTTCTTTTTTCTCATCCAGAAAAGTATCAAACTTAGATTTGAACTCATTTTTTATGTCTTCTACATGAGATTTTATGGCTTGAACCTTTTCATTTTGTACCAGTTTGCTCAATTCATCGACGAGATCATCCATAGACATTTTGTCATAATCCTTTTTGACTATAACGTGTCTATCTTGGTTGCCCTCATCCTCTGCGTCCTCTGCATTGGAATCATCTATTTCTGAAATACCATCATCTTCCTCTTCGGTGGCATGATCATTATTTTCTGAAGCACTGACTTCATCCTTTTTGGTTTCTTCAACGATGGGTTGTTTGCTTTCTTCTATTCCATCTGCTTCTGGCAGGTTATCTTTCTCTGACATTTCTGAAAATGTTTAGGTTCATAAAAAATGTGTAGCGTTAAAGATAATAACAAGTTGAATATTTACAAAGACTTCAAGTCTATTTA
The DNA here is from genome assembly GCF_001280515.1 of Mangrovimonas sp. ST2L15. Taxonomy (GTDB): domain Bacteria; phylum Bacteroidota; class Bacteroidia; order Flavobacteriales; family Flavobacteriaceae; genus Mangrovimonas; species Mangrovimonas futianensis. The sequence continues at coordinate 1,471,720 of NZ_LBIQ01000030.1, forward strand.
GAGGTATTAAGATTTCCTATTCCAGATTTTCCAGGCCTTTTCGGCTTGTAACTCTAACATTTGAAGTCCGTTGATGGTTATTGCTTTTTTTTCTCTTCCGAATCGTAAAAATGTTGTTTCCTCTGGATTGTAGATAAGATCGTACAAAATATGATTTGAAGTTATACCTACGTATGGAATGTTTGGATGGTCTTCAATTTTTGGGAAGGTTCCTAGTGGGGTACAATTTATAATTATTTGATGAGAGGAGATGATATCCGAAGTCAACCCTTTATATGTGAAGTCCACTTTTTTGCTTGCGGTTCTGGAAACAAATCGGTACTCTAAATCCAACTTTTTTAATGCATAGGCAATGGCTTTACTAGCGCCTCCAGTGCCTAAAATAAGGGCTCTTTTGTGTTTTGGTTTTAAAAGGGGGGTTAGAGAGTTTTTGAAACCATAATAATCCGTATTGTGCCCAATAAGCTTGCCGTCTTCATTAATTTTGATCGTATTGACGGCTCCAATTTTTTTAGCTTTTTTATCCAAACCATCCAAAAATGGAATGAGGGATTCTTTATAAGGAATGGTGACGTTTAGCCCCTTTAGATCCCGATTATTTTTTATTATTTCTGGGAATTTTTCAATTTCAGATATATCGAAATTTTCATAAACGGCATCTATGTTTTGTCTTTCAAACTTGGTGTTAAAGTAATTTCTAGAAAAGGAATAAGAAATGTTTTTTCCTAAAAGACCGTATTTATTCATATGACTTTCTGGTTTTGTCTCCGTAGACACCCAATCCCCAAACTATGGCAATGCCTATTACGATGAATGCAAAAGCGATGTATGTTTCTCCGGTCAATTCCGGAAGAAAACGTCTGTAATTTTGAATGACTTTGGCTCCACCAGAATCATGAATGAATTCACCAGAAGCATTTATTTTATAAACCGTTTCTTTCCAAGGCCAAACGACTCCTAGCGAACCGATGATAAACCCTATAATGGATGCTGTTGTTATGCTTTTGTAATGCTTTAAAATATAATTCAAGATGTGTGAAAAAGTAACCAATCCAGCCAAGGATCCGATGGTGAAAACGGCCAGTATTTTTAACATTCGCATTCTTTCTTCATTATCAAGGAAACTGAAATCCCATTGGATGACATTCTTTATGGTATCATAAAGCGCGTTAACGGAATCGACCAAAAGCAGTACATAATTTCCTAACAAAATTAGAATAAAGGACCCAGAGAATCCCGGTAAAGTCATCCCTGTAACACTAATCATACCGCAGAAAAAAACAAATAGAAGATGATCATTTTCGGTCGCTGGGGGAAGAAAACTAATGCTTAATCCAACAATTACTCCAATGAGAACTGCGGCTCGTGTCTTCTTATTCCAGTCATTAAAGTCTTTATTAATATAATGTATAGAACCCACAATCATACCGAAAAAGGCACTCCAAACATATAATTCATAATTTCTGATAAGAAAATCCAAAAGTTTGGAAACACTAAAATAGCTGACAACCATTCCAAAAATCAGAAGGCTAAGAAATCGGCCATTGGTATATAAATAGAAGCTCTTAAAGCGTCTATTGATTAATAACTTAAGGGCTTTTCCGTTTATCCTTTGTAAGGAAAAAATAAACTCCTCGTAAAAACCAGCAACAAAAGCGACCACCCCTCCCGAAACTCCAGGAACCTTATTGGCAGCTCCCATTGCTAGTCCTTTAAGAACCAGAAAGAATTTGTCTTGGAATGTCCTTATTTTGTGTTGCATTTATTCTTGTTTGTTACCTATTCTTTCCAATAGGAAAATAGTTAAAAACCCTAAAATGGTTAAAACAATAGCCCATCCCAATTGACTTTCGACCAATTGATTATTTATAGTACTATAATGAAATGGCGAAACGCTCTGTTCAGTTACCGTTTTCAGGGTTTCAAAATTTTGCATGTCTTTTTGATAAACGGCTAATGTTCCAAATTCTGATATGTTTTGAAAGGGAACTACTTCTCCAGTGTCATTTTTTAGGACGGTTAAGGTTTTTTTCCATGGCCAAATTTTATTGAGGGAACCAATAATAAATCCTGTTAATAAGGCCAAAGTGGTATTATAGTAATTTTTGAAGAGCCATTTCAATACCCTACTGAAGGTGAGCAATCCCACAACTGCACCAACAACGAACAATAAAATCCGTTTGAAATCAAAATTGTGAAGAGCATCGCTTAGCGTTTTATACGCACCTAAAATGACTAATATAAAGGATCCTGAAATACCGGGTAAAATCATGGCGCAAATAGCTAAAGCACCAGCTAAACTCAAAAACAAAGGATGGTCATTTCCTCCCAAAGAGGGCAATGTTGTTACATAAAAGGCGATTAAAGACCCAATAATGATTGAAATAAAGGTGAGCGGGTTCCACTTTTTTATTTGCTTTCCAACAAAATAGATGCTCGCCAATATCAAACCAAAGAAAAAAGACCAGATTAGAACTGGGTGATATTCAATAAGGTATTTAGCCAGCTGCATGAAGGTTACAAAACTGGTGACAATTCCTAATAGAAGGGCTATAAGAAATCCGCCGTTTAGTTCATTCCAAAAGGCTTTAAACCCATGTTTTCTAAAGGTTGTGAATAAACTAAAATTAACATTGCCAATAGTATTGATGAGTTCTTCATAAATACCGGCAATAAAGGCAATGGTTCCCCCAGAAACGCCAGGTACGGCATCAGCGGCCCCCATAGCAACGCCCTTTAGGGATATGATAAAATAGTCCTTGAGATGTCTTTGCATTCTTTGGAATTAAAAAAACGAATTCCAAAGGTATGCAATTTTAGATACACCAATTTGTTTAACTTGCCTTTTTCAGTAAGTTTTTAACTTGGGTTGTTTCATAAATATTAGGGAACAATTCTTCCAAAATAAACGCGTATTCCGAATTTGATTTCATGGCGTTCTTCAGATGGTATCTTCCTTTATCATTTTCATGGATAAAGTAGTAAAGTCCGCCTAATCTAAATTCTATTTCCGGATTTTCTGGATAGAATTCAATGGCTTGTAAAAAGTTGTAAATGGCGGCTTCAGGTTCTCCTAGTTTCAATAAAATATCGCCTCTAGTCAACCACGTGTTCAGTTCATAATTCCCCAATTCTAAGGCTTTCTTATAACCATTTTCAGCCTCTTCAAGAAAATTCAAACGATGGTTCAGTTGGGCATATTGCTTCCAGTACAAAACATTTTCTGAATCAATATTGATAGCCTTATTGATATAATACAGGGCTTTCTTGTAATTATGTTTCTTAGTATAAAACTTTGTAATGGCCAGCCAACCTTTATCTAAAAGGGGATCTTCATGGACGGTACGTGTAAAATATTGAATGGCTAAATCATCTTGATTAAGCTTTTCATAGCAATGTCCAATTCTTAATAGGGCAAAAGAGGTGGGTTCTTCTAATTTTAATGTTAAAGAGTAATATTCCAAAGCTTCTTCATAGCGGCCTAGTTTTTCTAAAACTTTTCCTTTTTCTAGGTAGGCTCCTACAAAAGTATCGTCAGAAAAAATGGCAAATTCGTAGGCGGCCAATGCTTTTTTATACTCCTTTAATGAAAAGTATTGTTTTCCTAATTGATGCCAAGCTACCTCACAATAGGGATTTTGGTCCAAAAAGGTATTTAGATATTCAATAGCTTCTTCATGTTGCTCCAAAAAATCAAAACAATAAATCATGTTGTAAAGTGCTGAAAAATCGTTTTGATCGCACTCCATGCACTTCATGAAATAAAATTTGGCTTCTTCAAAATTGTCCAAGAAAAGATATTCCATACCGATAAGAGAATAAATATCTTCCACGTCATCCGTCAATTCTAAAGAATACTTTAGAACTTCAATAGCTTTTTCGTGCTCATCCTTTTTGGATAAAATATTGGCTTTTTGAATGTAAACCTCCTCATTAGTAGGTTCAAGGTCGTGTAACTCATCCAGTAGGACTTCTGCTTCTTCAAACTTGTTTTCAAACACATAAAGTTCAACTTTATAAAGTTTCAAGTTTGATGAGGTTGGATGCTGTTGCAACCCAAGTTTAAGCGCTTTTTTAGCTAAAGCAATTTTTCCTAAAGAAAGATAGTGATGGATGATGTCTTCAAATTCCTCTGAATCAAAAAATAAAACATTGTTAGTCTTAAGCATTGACTCGAACTTTGTCAAGGGTACATTGTTCTCGTTGGGACTAAACTCCATAGGCACATTTATAAGATTTATGCTATTAAATGTAGCATTCAAATTAGGTCATTCGTTAAAATTTTGTAAATGTTTTTAACAAAATAATCAACACGATGACATTTTAAAATTGTTATAGCTTGATAGTCAGTTGGTTGTTGGTTTTATCCGTTTTGGATTTCATCAAGTACTTCTTTGATGATTTGACACCCTTTTATAATTTCTTCATTTGAAATGGTAAGGGGAGGGGTTATTCTTATTGCTTTAGGTTCAAATAATAACCAAAATAAAATCAATCCCTTTTCTTGACAACGCAAAACAACTTCATTTGTTATATCTGCTGACGGAGTCATGGCTGCAAGCATCAAACCTTTTCCTCTGATACCGGTTATTAATGGGTGAGACAGTTCTTTTCTAAAAAGTGCTTCCTTTTCAAGGGCTTGGGTCATCAAATTATGTTGGGTAACCTCCTTCAGTGTTGCAAGAGCAGCGGCGGCAATAACAGGATGCCCACCAAAAGTGGTAATATGTCCAAATTTAGGCTCACTCATTAAAAGGTCCATTAATTTTGTAGAGGCGGTGAAGGCACCTACAGGCATGCCTCCTGCGAGTCCTTTTCCCATAACCAAAATATCAGGTACACAGTTGTAGTGTTCAAACCCAAAAAGCTTTCCTGTTCTTCCAATACCAGGTTGAATTTCATCAAGTATCAGCAAAGCACCAACTTTTTCGCAACGCTCTTTTACTTTTTTTAAGTAATCATTCTTGGGAGTAATGAAGCCAGCACCTCCTTGAATGGTTTCTAAAATAACACCTGCAGTTTGCTTGGTAATTAGTTTTAAGTGTTCCTCATTATTAAATTCAATAAATCGAATATCAGGGAGCAATGGGCGAAAGGCTCTTTTGCGTTCTTCATGGCCCATAACACTCATGGAGCCCATGGTATTTCCATGGTAGGCATTTTTGGCAGAAATAATCTCGCTTCTGCCGGTTGCGCGTTTAGCAAGTTTTAAAGCGCCTTCAATCGCTTCTGTACCAGAGTTTGTTAAATAGGTTTTTTCTAATGGACTTGGAAGGTTTTTTCCTAAAAATTTGGCTAGCTCAACAGCTGGTTTTTGAATGTATTCCCCGTATACCATAACATGAAGATACTCTTCAGCCTGATGTTTAATAGCTTCAACTACACGAGGATGGCAATGACCTAAAGTACAGGCAGATACTCCTGCAACAAAATCTAAATAAGCCTTTCCTTGACTATCATATATATAGGATCCCTTCGCATGGGAAATTTCCATGGCCAATGGATTAGGCGAGGTTTGGGCTTGATATTTAAAGAAGTCACGCTTCATATCCTAATCTATAATTTCTTCTAATTCTGCATTCCAAATTGAAAAATTGTCTTCTGCTTGTATGCCACTTATAACACATCTAAGATTGTTTCCATCATCATCTTTTTTTTCAGTAATGGAATATTTTTTCCAATGATTGGTCAAAGCTATAGATATGGATTTGTATCGGGTGTAATCTTGTCCACTTTCTTGAAAAAGTAGGTTGATATTACCCTTTCCTTTTAACCATACAGAAAAATGGAATGTTCCCGTTTTTTTATTTATTTCTTGAAGAATATGACCATCTTTATTTCCTATTCCTATAACATTACTTGCAGTTAAATCACTTATTGGAGAAGTCGTAACATAGTTTTCCAATTTTAAATCATGTTTGTACCAAATTTTATTATCAAATTCATTATTGTAAAGTAGTAGATTTTTCGTTTCAGGAGGTGTTATTTCATTACTTCGTGATGAAATGATTTTAGATATTTGACCTGCCATTTCAATTCTTTCCATCATCTCTTCATCAAAAAACTCTTCCTGAGGCACATAATCATCAATACCTTTGATTTTTGATAATTCCAAAGGAGGGTCGTCAGAGAATAAATCTTCAACACTCATAGGTCTTTCGTCGCCTCTCCAATCAAAATCTTTCAGTTTACGGGCATTTTTTGGAAATTGCGATTCTGGGTATGTGATAGCATCTGGTTGTTGCGCCCTGTAATAGCTTTCTAATTCACCATTGTTAAATTCAATAGTAATACTACCAGATTTAGCTTTGTCAATGCCAATTAATTCCTGCTTATCATCGCGTGCATAAAAAATAGATTCGGCATTTTTGTTGATATAAACTGTTTTAAGTTTATTCGTCTCATCAAAAAAGCCAGTAAGGGTTTTTCCTTTTACTTGATTAAAGCCATCATCACTTATGGTGTCTTGACTTACCAAAAAGGCATCATAAAAAACATATAAGGAATCAATTGTTTCTGTTTTAGGATTGGAATATATGTGAATGGTATCCCCGGTCATTTGATTTTCCTCATTCCATAGAACAGGACGTCGCTTTACGGCAAACGCATCTTTGGACGATAATCTCGCCAAATTAATCATTTGGGTTAATCCTTTTTCGTGGTCAACATGTATCGAATCTGCTTTTCCACTCATGTCCGATTTATACATCTTCACATTTCTAAATGCCCTAGTAATCCGTTTTTCTGGCTTTCCCGTTACCATTAAGGTATCCGCATGCATGTAAATGGAATCCTTTTCCTGAACGGAAATAGCAAGGGCTCTTTTGGTGATGAAAACGGAATCCTTGTCTTTGTAAACTTCGGCATAATGGCCTTTAATAACGCTATTATTGATGGTGTCGGTAACTTTAATGTTGTTAGTGGCAGAAGCAAAGCTCCGGTTGTTATCAAAGTACATACTATCACCTTCAAAAATTCGGTTGTCATAATCAATTCGGGTATTCTTGACTCCATGACCTATTTTCCGTTCCGTATCATAAAAACCTTTTTCACAATAAGTTTTACTATCGGCAGTCGTAATGGTTGAAGGACCATACAAATAGGCATAACCCGATTCCGAATAGAAATCAAGTTGGTTGGTATTGATGGTGTATTCTGGATGAACAAGAATGACATCCTTGACAAATTGATATTTTTTACTGTCCATGTAGTAACGACCGATTCTACTGGTAATTGTTCCTGAAGAATCTCTTACAACACGTCCTCCCGTTCTATAAAAGGATTGCTGTTTTAACCGGTCAAAGTAAAGGGTGTCTGTAGTCAATGTAGAATTAGGTTCGGTTAGAACTACATCACCACTGGCAAATGCTAATTTGGTTTGACCACTATATTCTGCATATTTAGCCGTCATATTAATGGTGTCTCCCTGCTTCATGCTTACATTCCCGTAAGCTTCCAAAAAATTCTCATTGCTGTAAAGAAGCGCTTGATCACAGTACATGTCAACTCCTTCGTGAACTACATGAACTTGACCGGAATCGTCCCTTGTCATCACTTTTAAGCCAGGTGTTTCCTCTTCTTTGATTTCCAAAAAACCACCGTACTTTATTTCAATTTTCTTAGGCTCTTGAGAATAAATTTGGGTAGCAAATAGAAAAAAGGAAAAAATAAATAACGACTTCAATATCTTCAAACTAGCTAAAATTTGGTGTCAAAAATAGTGATAAATATGATGTTTTATCGTGTGTTGTGATTTTTTTAATAATAAAAAACCTGCCAAAAAACTTTTGGCAGGTTTGAATTTCTGTGTGAAAGAAAATTATCTGAAAATCGTTTGTTTTCTATCTGGACCTACCGAAACAATGGTGATTGGGATTTCCAATTCTTTTTCTAGGAAGGCAATATAGTCATTAAGTTCTGCTGGTAATTGAGATGCTTCAAACATTTCTGTTAAATCTGCTTTCCAACCTTTAAAGTCGGTGTAAACTGGAGTGACATTTTCCTCTTCTATATTATATGGTAAATGGGTGATTGTATCTCCTTGATAGTTATAAGCGGTACAAACTTTTAAAGTCTCAAAGCCGGAAAGTACATCAGCTTTCATCATCATTAACTGGGTGACACCATTTACTTGACAAGCATATTTAAGAGCTACTAAATCTAACCACCCACACCTTCTAGGTCTTCCTGTGGTTGCACCAAATTCATGACCAACACGTGCCATGGTTTCGCCATTCTCATCAAATAATTCAGTAGGAAATGGTCCGGATCCAACTCTTGTTGTGTATGCCTTGAAAATTCCAAAAACATCTTTAATTTGGTTTGGAGCAACACCTAAACCTGTACAAGCCCCAGCTGCTGTTGTGTTACTTGAGGTTACAAATGGATAAGTTCCAAAATCGATATCCAATAAAGATCCTTGGGCACCTTCAGCTAAAATAGTTTTATTCTCCTTTTGAGCTTGGAAGATGTATTCTTCGGAATCAATAAGCTTTAAAGATTTTAAAACGCTCACAGCTTCAAAGAATTCCGTTTCCAACTCTTTAAGGTTATACTCGAGTTCAACGTTGTAGAACTCAATCATGGCTTCATGCTTATCTGCTAGAGCTCTATATTTATCTTTCCAATCTGCTAGTTCTAAATCACCAACACGAATTCCATTTCGTCCCGTTTTATCCATGTAAGTAGGGCCTATTCCTTTTAAGGTAGAGCCGATTTTGGCCTTCCCTTTTGAGGCTTCACTCGCAGCATCCAGCAAACGATGGGTTGGTAGGATGATATGAGCTTTTCTGGAAATAAATAATGTTTTTTTATAATCGACGTTTTGTTCGTCTAATTTATCAAGTTCTTTTTTAAAAATGACAGGGTCAATTACAACTCCATTTCCAACTAGGTTAATGGCATCTTCATGGAAAATTCCCGATGGGATGGTGTGTAACACATGCTTTTTTCCATTGAAAACTAGAGTGTGTCCCGCATTAGGGCCTCCTTGAAATCTTGCAATAATATTGTATTTAGAGGTTAGAACGTCAACAATTTTTCCTTTGCCTTCGTCACCCCATTGTAAACCTAGTAGTAAATCTACTGCCATTTTAATAATAAGTTATTAGTTGTTTTTTCTATTCCCGTAAAAGTAAAGTGAGTGGTTTTTTATTTCAATATCAAACACTTCTTCAATGGTTTTTTTAATGCTTTGAATCCTTGGATCACAAAACTCGATAACCTCTCCAGTATCAGTAAGGATGACGTGGTCGTGTTGTTTATCAAAATAAGATTTTTCGTAGTGGGCTTGGTTTTGGCCAAATTGATGCTTTCTTACCAATCCACATTCTAGAAGTAACTCAATGGTGTTATAAAGTGTTGCCCTACTAACACGATACTTTTTGTTTTTCATGTTAAGGTAGAGGGATTCTATATCAAAATGTTCTTCACTATCATAAATCTCTTGAAGGATGGCATATCTTTCAGGTGTTTTACGGTGCCCTTTTTCTTCTAAATAGGCCGTGAAGACATTTTTTACAATTTCTTGATTTTTACTATCTGTTTTTACACTCATAATTCCAACTGCAAATTTACACTAATTTTTAAACTCTAGACACTTTCTCGATACCATTAATTTTTTTCAAATGATCCATAAGTTTATTGAGCATGTTATTGTTCTTGACTACCACATTTATTTTTCCGTGAAATACACCGTCGTCACTTTCAAAACTGATGCTCTTCATATTAACATGCATGTTTGAGGATATTACCTGAGTAATATTGTTGACGAGCCCCAAATTGTCAATTCCTGAAAGTTTGATTTGAGTGGTAAACTCCTGTTGGGATGAATCTACCCACTTAGCAGACATGATTCGGTATGCATAATTTGATTGCAAACTCAATGCATTTGGACAATTTTTCTTATGCACCTTTAAACCATCATTAATGGTTAAGAAGCCAAAAACAGGGTCTCCTGGTATCGGATTGCAGCAACTGGCCAATTTGTACTCCAGTCTTTGTTCATCTTTACCAAACACAAGCAAATCGTAATTGGTTGTAATTTCATCCCTTTCTAATTCTTCCTTGGGAATAGAGTGGGTTTTACGTCCAATTTTTCCTTTGATATAACTCATCAAGGCATTACTTCTTGAAGAAGCATATTCCTTGATCATTTTGCTGTCTATCGTTCCTATTCCTACCCGATAAAATAAATCTAAACTGGTGCTCAATTTAAAGTAATTGACCATTTCATTAATAGACCTCTCATTGAGTTCTATTTTGAGCTGTTTTAATTTCCTTCGTAGTATTTCCTTGCCATCCTCGGCAATTCGCTTTTTATCGGCTTTAAGAACAGATTTTATTTTACTTCTGGCTCTGGCTGTTGTGGCGTAATCCAACCAATTGGTACTGGGTTTGACTGACTCTGAAGTTAATATTTCTACACGGTCACCACTTTTTAATTCGTAACTCAAAGGAACCAACTTGCTATTCACTTTGGCACCTCGGGTTTTCATTCCTACCTCAGTATGTATGCTGAAAGCAAAATCAAGTGGAGTTGCACCCTTTGGCAGAGATTTTAATTCACCCTTAGGTGTGAACACGAATATTTCTTTGGAGTATAAGTTTAGCTTAAACTGTTCAACAAAATCCACGGCACTGCCTTCCGGATTTTCTAAGGCATCCTGTAGTTTTGAAATCCAGCCGTCCAAAGAATCATCATTATCATCTCCTTCTTTGTATTTGTAATGAGCGGCATAACCTTTTTCAGCTATTTCATTCATTCGCTCACTTCTTATTTGAACTTCTACCCAACGGCTTTTTGGACCAATAACTGTAATATGAAGTGCCTCATAACCTGTTGATTTTGGTGAGGAAATCCAATCTCGAAGTCGAATTGGGTTGGGTCTGAAGTGGTCTGTTACAATCGAATAAATCTTCCAGGCCAGAAATTTTTCATTCTGCCTATCACTTCTATAAATGATTCTAACGGCGAACTTGTCATAAACTTCGTCAAAGGAAACCCCTTGATTCAACATTTTTCTCCTTATCGAGAAGATTGATTTAGGACGTCCCTTAATCACATAGTTCAAACCTTCCTTATCCAGTGATCTTTTCAAGACATCACTGAATTCAGCAATGTACTCATCCTGCTCTTCCTTACTTTCTTTCATTTTGGTAAGGATATCATTATAAGTTTCAGGTTCGGTATATTTCAAACCTAGGTCTTCTAGCTCTGTCTTGATGTTATAAAGACCAATTCTATGCGCCAAAGGGGCATAGATGTAAAGCGTTTCAGAAGCTATTTTTTCCTGTTTGTCAGACCTCATGGAATCCATGGTTTGCATGTTGTGAAGTCTGTCAGCTATTTTAATTATTATTACTCTCACATCATCATTAAGAGTGAGAAGCATTTTTCTGAAATTCTCAGCTTGAAGCGAAATATCACCAGATTGCTTTAAGGAAGAAATTTTAGTTAGCCCATCAACAATTCTGGCCACTATGGGTCCGAACATGTTATGGATGTCTTCAACAGAATAATTTTCATTGTCTTCAACTACATCGTGAAGAAGAGCAGCTGCAATAGAGGTAGCATCAAGACCAATTTCTTGAGCCACGATTTTAGCAACCGCAATAGGATGAAATATATATGCCTCACCAGACTTTCTGCGTTGATCTTTATGGGCTTCTAAAGCAACTTCAAAAGCCTTTCTTATCAATTTTTTATCCGTGGAAGAAAGGGTTCTGTAACTTACCTTAAGTAATTCCCTGTAAGCCTTGGCAATGGCAGCATTTTCCTTCTCTATGTCTACATCAGTCATCATATATCTAAAATAGCAATAAGAAAATTAATGAACAATATTTTGGTCAGAATTTAAGATGAAGTCTGGGATTGAATAGATAAATGGTTAACTACTTTTTTAAATTCTTAATACGTTGCAACAAAGTAGGGTGTGAATAATGCACAAACACATAGCTTGAATGCGGTGTGAGATTACTCAAGCTGTTTTTGGATAACTTTTTTAGTGATGTAATAAGAGGTGCTGCTCGAAAAGTATTTTTGGCATACTCATCGGCTTGATATTCAAATTTTCTAGAGAACCAATTCATAATAAGTCCTGTGATTTCTGAAATAGGAGAGTAAAGCAATCCGAAGGCTACAAGGGCAATATGAAAACTGTGTTTTTCAACGCCTAATGCTTCAGAAAGTACGGGATTGGAAATAAAAAGGGATAGAATATAAAAGGTGAATCCGGTTAATATAATGGACGTTATTAAGTTGAAAATAATATGCTTCTTTTTGTAGTGACCCACCTCATGAGCCAAAACGGAAACAATTTCATCTTCATCCAAATCGTTGATTAAAGTGTCATAAAGCGTGACACGCTTTTCACTGCCAAAACCCGAAAAATAGGCATTGGCTTTAGTGCTCCTTTTCGAACCATCAATGACAAAAATTTTGTTTAGCTGAAACCCAACGGATTCTGCGTATTCTGAGATTTTATTTCTTAAAGATCCTTCTTCCAAAGGTGTCTGTTTGTTGAAAAGTGGTACTATTAATCTGGAGTAAAACATATTCATAAAAACAGTGAATACGGTTACTATTCCCCAAGCGTAAAGCCAAAAATAATTTCCTGTCGATTTATAAAACCAAATGATAAGAGCTAAGATGCCTCCACCCAAAACAGCGGACATAAGCCATCCTTTTATTTTATCTAAAAAGAAGGTTTTTTTGGTGGTTTTGTTAAATCCAAAGGCTTCTTCAATTACAAAAGTTTTATAATATGAAAAGGGTATAGTGATAATACTGCTTGCCAGCATGATGATTCCGAAGAAAATCAAGGCTACCAAAATATCATTATCAGTTAAGGTTCTGGCTAAATTATCTACAATTTCAAATCCATCCAAAAGGATAAAACCAACTGTTAAAATCAACGAAAAAGTTGAGGAAAATAGTCCAAATTTGTAATTGGTAGCCTTATAATGTTGTGATTTCTTATACTCTTCTGGATCATAAACATCTTTTAACTCATCAGGAAGATGGTCATTAAAATGTTTGGCATTAAGTCCATCTAGAATTTTATCGATGATAAAATCAATGATAATAATAGCTAAAATGATGTATAAAAGGGAGGAGGCAGTCATTGGGTTATAAAAAATTGCGTTGTCTTTTGGCTTCAAAAATAAGAATTCCTGCTGCAACCGATACGTTCATGGAATCAATTTCTCCTTGCATCGGAATTACAATGTTTTGGGAGCTGTTATTTAACCATAAATCACTAAGGCCGGTCGCTTCGGTACCAACTACAATAGCCGATGGCTTGGTGAAATTTTGTGTCTGATAGGGGATGGAGGCCTGTAAAGCGGCACAAAAAATAGCGACTTGATTTGACTTAAGAAAGTCAATGATTTCTTGTGTGGACCCCATAGCTATGGGCTTAGTAAAAACACATCCCACACTTGAACGAATGATGTTGGGGTTGTATAAATCTGTTTTTGGGTTGGCAATAATTACGGCATCTAAGTTGGCTGCATCTGCGGTTCTTAATAAAGCACCAATATTTCCAGGTTTTTCAGGAGCTTCAGCAACCAAAATTAAGGGGGCTTCATTTTTAAATTTCAAATCACTTAAATGATGTGATTTTGATTTGGCAACAGCAATCACACCTTCAGTGGTGTCACGGTGAGCCAGTTTTTGAAAGACTTCCAGTGAAATTTCTATAATGGAAGTACCTTCCTTTTCATATTCTAAAGCATCAGATTCTGAAAAAAACTCTCCATAGAAAAGCAACATGTCCAATTGATAACCGCCTTTAATGGCTAGCGCCAATTCTCGTTGTCCCTCAATTAAAAATAGCCCCGATTTTTTACGATCGCGGGATTTGTCCTTAAGTTGAACCAGTTGTTTAATTAAAGGGTTTTGCGGACTAGAAATGTGTTTCATCAGAGTGCTTTATTTTCAAAATAATTTACCACCAAAGCTACAACATAACTATAGCTTTTCATACCATCTTGTTGATTGTTGACCTTCAAAAAATGGTTGTAACTGCTTTGGAACAATGGTTCCAAAGGATTTTGGTATTCCATCCAAAAATTTTGAACCTCTTGATAGTTTTTCAAAATACCAATGTGGATTTTTTCTTTCAAAGTTTCATAGGCTTCAGGGTCTCTTCTATAAACCTCTAACAAGCAGTGTTTTAAAGCAAAAGTGTAACCACAATAATTAAAATAAACATTTGGATGGTTAATAGCCGCTAAACTACCAATAAAGTTAGCCTCATTTTCTGCAGCATACCCCAGTTGATGAGCTACCTCATGAGAAGATACAACAGGAAATCTATAAATAGGAATGTACCCATCCACATGGGCTTCATTGGTTAGCGGATTTAAATAGCCACTAAATCCCATGTAGGTAAGCGGCAAGCTAAATAACGATTTTTTGATACTTTTAGGTTTATAGTCTAAATCTGGAAATTCTTCCCTTAGACGATGGTAGCCATCAGGAACCATTTTAAAAACTTCCATTTCTTTGAATGGCACCAATACTTTTACAGAATCATTTTTGGTAAGTTGAAGTTGTAAAGTGTTGGATTTTTCAATTAGCTTTTCAGTAACAGCCATAAGTTGTTCTGTGGAATAATCAGCTTCCAAATTCAATTTTTGATGAAGAGGAAGTCGATAATAGTTCATTCCCCATAGCAGGTGAAATGCAAAATAGATCACAGAAAAAGCCGAAAAAACATCCAGAAACCAACCTTTGGTGTCTTGCGTAATTCTTTTGGCATTGAGTATGAGCCATCTTAAAATATAAATGATGGCAATGGCATAGAAAAGGTCTCCAAAAGAAAACGGTAACCATCCTAAGGTGAATCTGAAAATTTTTGAAACTATGGGATAAAATCCCAAACTATAATGGGTTTCCACGGTTTCAGGATAAACGGAAATCCACTTAATAAAAAGGATTTGTGGAATAATGGCAAGTGCTAGGAATAATTTTGGGCTTTTCCTCATAAACCCAAAAATAGGGAATTGTTTGTTATACTTTTATGCTTATCCATACCTTTGTGAAACATTTAATACACAACTATGAATTCAGATATAAAATCTTTAGAACCGCAAGAATTGTGGCAAAACTTTGCAAAGCTTAATGCTGTACCTCGAGCCTCTAAAAAAGAAGAAAAGGTCATTGCTTTTATGAAAGCATTTGGTGAAAAGCTGGGACTTGAGACCTTTGAGGATGAGGTTGGTAATGTCATTATAAAAAAGCCGGCAACTTCTGGCATGGAAGACAGAAAAACCATCGTTATGCAATCGCATTTAGATATGGTCCACCAAAAAAATAATGATACCCAATTTAATTTTGATAATCAAGGTATTGAAATGTTTGTTGATGGCGATTGGGTAAGGGCAAAAGGAACTACATTAGGAGCTGATAATGGATTAGGAGTAGCAACAATCATGGCTATTTTGGAAAGCAAAGATATACCTCACCCAGCGATAGAAGCGCTTTTTACTATAGATGAAGAAACGGGTATGACTGGTGCGATGGGTCTAAAAGGGGGCTTTCTTCATGGTGAGATTTTATTGAATTTGGATACCGAAGAAGATGATGAGATTGGTGTGGGATGTGCAGGAGGAGTTGATGTTACGGCTACTAGAACTTATCAAGTTGAAGATACTACTCAAGATCAGATTGGGTTTGAAATTAATGTGAAAGGTCTTCAAGGCGGGCACTCGGGAATGGACATCCATAAAGGGCTAGGAAATGCCAATAAGATTATGAATCGCTTGTTGTTTGATGGATTTGAGAATTTCGGATTACGAATTTCTGAAATTGAAGGAGGGAGTCTGAGAAATGCGATTCCTAGAGAAAGCAAAGCTTTAGTTGTTATTGATAGCATTCATGAGGACGCTTTTATAATGGAAATGACCCAATTGTCACAAACTATAAAAACGGAATTAAGAACCATGGAGCCCCAGTTGGATATTTTGGTATCTAAAACCGAAATACCTAAATTGGTTATGGACTTGGGTGTTCAGGAAGGTTTCACAAAAGCTGTGTATGCTGCATGTAACGGCGTATATAGAATGAGTGCTGATATTCCAGGATTGGTTGAAACCTCAAATAATATTGCTAAAGTTTTAGTTAAAGGCGGCGAATTAAAAATTGAATGTTTAACTCGTTCATCAGTGGAGAGTTCCAAATGGGATTTGGCCAATTCCCTTAGGTCATCATTTGAAATGACCGGGTGTGATGTTGCTTTTTCAGGAGATTATCCAGGTTGGACTCCTAATATGGATTCTCCAATTCTAAAGGTTTTAGAATCCCTATATATTGAAATGACCGGAGAAAAGCCACATGTGGCAGCTTGTCATGCTGGCTTGGAATGTGGTATACTTGGACAAAATTATCCTGAGATGGATATGATCAGTTTTGGCCCCAATATTAGGGGAGCTCACTCTCCCGATGAAAGAGCTCAAATATCCTCAACTCAGAAATTCTGGGAGTTTGTAAAAGAAATTTTAAAGAATATTCCAAAGAAGTAGGTTGTAGCAAATAAAAAAGGAGCTTGATTTCAAGCTCCTTTTTTTATTTAACGGTATTTCGTTTATTCATCAATCGCCGTTAATTTGATATCAAAAATTAAATTGGAGTTGGGCGGTATTGGACCATATTGTCTATCTCCATAACCTAAATAAGATGGGATAAATGCTTTTACTTCCTCTCCAATTTTCATTTGCAACATACTTTCCCTAAAACCAGCTACTAGTGAAGCTGTTTCATTATAAGGCATCGAAAAGGGTTTGTAGGCCCCCTTATTGTCCGCTACTTCTTGATACATATTATTTTCTTGAGCCACCTCTTTCCAAGTTGTCCAAAACAGTTTTCCATTTTCAAAATATCCCGCACAATCAATTAAAACGCGTTGACTAGGATCAGGCTTGATACCATCGGTTTCTTTGGTAAAGATCATGACTAAACCGGTAGGTGATTTTATCACTCGGGAATCTTCGGTTGCAAATTTTTCAAGAAATTTCTCAGCTGAAACAGCAGCATCCTCCTTTAATTTCTGTTTCTTTTCTTCCTCAATTTGTTGTTGTCTTTCCTCAACTTTTGGAAGTTCTTCAGTATATACCTTAGCCGCATCAAAAGCTTCGGCTTCACTACCTTTTCTGATGATGTTTAGTTGAGAGATTATTACATCCTCAACTGGTTTGTTTGATCCTGGGGTTACTTTAACATTAGAGATGGAATCCAATACTTCTAGACCTATCACCAATTCTCCAAAGACAGCGTGTTTGTTGTCTAGGTGACCCGTTGGAACCTCGGTAATAAAAAATTGACTTCCGTTTGTATTTGGACCTGAGTTAGCCATAGATAAAATACCTGGTTTGTCATGCTTAAGATCAGGATAGAATTCATCAATGAATTTATATCCAGGGTCTCCCATTCCTGTTGCTGTTGGATCACCTCCTTGAATCATAAATTTGTCTATGACTCTATGAAAAGTAGTACCATTGTAATATTTTTTGTTTTTCAATGAATCTGTAACATTTGGATGCGTTCCTTCTGCAAGAGCAACAAAGTTGGCAACGGTTACAGGTACTTCTTTGTAAAATAATTTGGCAACCATAGTCCCTTTATTCGTTACGAACTCAGCATATAGTCCGTCTCTTAAATCGGGATATTTCTGACTGCAAGATGTGAAACTTGCCAATAGGGCTAGCATTAAAATTCTAAATGAATGATTTAAAAATTTCATAAATATAAATTGTAAATAAGTATAATTTTATGGTGTGTTATTATCAATAATGGAGTGTATGGTTACTTCACAAACCAAGGGAACATTCATCCCGATACGGTTCTCGTCACCATAGTACCCATATGCTTTTTGTGAAGGAAACAAGAATGTCACTGTTTCTCCAGATTTCATTAATTTGAGACCTTCTCTCAATCCTGAAAACAGTTCTTGCTTATCCATAATGTAGTTTTGGGTTTTCAAATCCTTCTTTGAGTAAATAAGGTCGCCATTGATCGTTTTGATGTTATAATCAAATTTAACCAAGTCCCCAAAATTTGGTTTTATTAAAGAGTCTTCGATTTTAGTGTTGTAAAAATACCAAAAACCATTCTGGGAAGAGAAATAGTTGATTTCAGGATTGTCTTGCATCATTTTTTCAAACACGGCCGTTTCTCTAGCATTCAATTCGATATTTCTAGCAACTGATTTATCGATAAATGAACCGCTTTTGGCAGATACTGGTCTTCTGGCTTCTGGAGATTTGCATCCCAACAGCAACAGGCTAAATATAAAACAAGTGATGAGACTACGCATTGTTCAGGGCTTTTAAATAGTTTGGTAATATACTAATAAATTTTTCAACTGTAGCCTCTAAGCTCAATTCGCTTCTTCCACCGGCAGCATTGATGTGTCCTCCACCATTGAAATGTTCCCTTGCAAAGGCGTTTACAGAAAACGTACCTTTTGATCTCAAGGATATTTTAATTATGTCATTGCCTTTATCTTCTATAAATATGGCTGCAAAGGCAATGTTTTCTATAGATAAAGCATAGTTGACAAAACCTTCGGTATCTCCTTTTTTGTAATTATATTGATTTAATTCTTCTTGGGAAAGTGTTATAAAAGCGGTTCTAAACTCTGGTTTGACCTTTAGGTTGTTCAAAGCTCTTCCTAACAGTTGCAAACGGTCAAAGCTGTTGGTGTCAAAAACGTTGTTGTAGATTTCAGAATGATTGGCTCCTTGTTCTATCAAATAAGCCACCACGCGATGGGTTTCACTGGTGGTGGAAGGAAATCTAAACGAACCGGTATCAGTCATCATCCCTGTATAGAGACAAGTAGCAATATTTTCGTCTATTAATGATTGGTCTCCCATCCAAGTTATAAAATTGTAGACCATCTCACAGGTGGAACTCATTTGCACATCAGAATACATGTAAGTAGCGTAATCTGCAGGTTCTTGGTGGTGGTCAATCATGATTTTAATTGCTGAGCTTTCAATAAGAATTTGCTCCATGTCACCAATACGGTTTAAGGCATTAAAATCCAAGGTGAATATGATATCAGCTTCCTTTATAAGTTGGTCAGAATGATCTTTTTCCAGCTCATACTTTAAAGAAAGATCATCAGCTGGCATCCACTTTAAGAATTCTGGGTAATCGTTAGGGGCAATAACTGTTACTTCTTGTCCATGTTGTTTTAAATAGTGATATAGTCCTAAACAAGATCCCATGGCATCTCCATCAGGATTCTTGTGGGGTACAACAACTATTTTTTTTGGAGAGCTGATCAGGCTTCTTATTGCAATTATATCGTCTTCAGTCATAGGGGACGAATATACAATTTTTTAAAATGGTGCATTCTTGTTTTTTTAGATAAATCCATTACTTTTGCAGCGAATTTAAAACAAGAAAATGGCAACAAATAGAACATTTACAATGCTTAAGCCAGATGCTGTTGAAAAAGGGCATGTTGGTGCAATTTTGGAAAAAATCAACGCTTCTGGGTTTAGAATTGTAGCAATGAAGTTAACCCAAATGACAAAAAATGATGCTGAAACTTTTTATGCAATCCATAAGGAGCGTCCATTTTTTGGAGAGTTGGTTGAGTATATGACAAGAGGTCCAATAGTTGCAGCAATCTTAGAAAAAGATAATGCTGTTGAAGACTTTAGAACATTGATTGGTGCTACAAATCCTGCTGAAGCAGCAGAAGGAACTATCAGAAAATTGTATGCAGCTTCCATTGGTGAAAATGCTGTACACGGAAGTGATAGTGATGATAATGCTTTAATTGAAAGTACCTTCCATTTTTCTGGTAGAGAAATGTTTTAACTTGAGGTAATACCAAGAATAAAATGAAAGCTCGAAATAATTTTATTTCGAGCTTTTTTTTAAATAATAACCTATCTTGCCGACCCAAAAAGAAGATACATGAAAAAGACAATTAGTTTTTTTATGCTCCTTGGAGTGTTCATTCAATTTACTATAGCTCAAGATAAGAGTTTCTCTTTAGCAGATTTTAAAGTACAAACAGGAGCCGAAGTTTCTGTAAACAGGCAAACCGGGACTCCAGAGTTTATACGTTTTTCCAACAATCATTTTCTACAACTTTCTGGTAGTACTTTGATTCAAAAGGTTAATGCTTTTTTTCAGTTTTATCCCATTTTTAAACATGCTGATTTCACCCATGACTTTGATGTTCAACAAGTGAAAGAGGATGGGAATGGATTCAAAACAGTTATCTTGTTACAAAAGCATATTGGGGTGCCTATTTTTGATGGTATCCTAAAATTTCACTTTAATAATGAAAATGAACTAACAGCTATTAACGGGAACTATCTAGAGCAAATAAAAATAAGTTCGGAACAAGAATTAAGTGTTAATCAAGCTAATGCCATTGCTATTAATGAGGTGCAGAGTCAAGGTTTGAATGGTTCGGGAATTGACCTAGAAGCATTTCAAAGTGATTTGATGTATTTTCAAAAGGGATTGGTTCAAAATAATATTGAAGGTGTTTTCCTTGTGTATAAGGTGGAAGTAACCAACAAACAGGATGTGCGTGAATTTGTTTTCGTTGATGCACAAACTGGACAAATTGTTGAGCAATTTACAGGAATGGCACATGCTCTTAATAGAGAATTATATGAGGCCAATACATTTAATTTGATTTGGGAAGAAGGAGATCCATTTCCTGGCACTTTAGATATCTGGCAACAAAATGAAGTGGAAGCGACTGGACATATTTACCATTTAATGAACAATGCGTTTGGTTTTGATTCATTTGACAATGCAGGAGCCACAATGATTACTATTAATAACAATCCGAATATCAATTGCCCAAATGCTAATTGGAATGGATTCACTACCAATTATTGTGATGGTACAGCTTCTGATGATGCTATTGCACATGAATGGGGACATGCCTATACCCAATATACGAGTGGGTTGATTTATGCTTATCAATCAGGAGCTATTAATGAGTCGTTTTCTGACGTCTGGGGAGAAACCGTTGATCTTATTAATGAATATGAAGATGAAGATGAAGATTTGTCTCTCCGTACTATTTGTGGAAGTTCAGATCGTTGGATTATAGGTGAGGATGCATCTTCTTTAGGTGGTGGTAACGGTATAAGAGATATGTGGTTGCCTACGTGCTATGGAAATGCGGGAAAAGTGACTGATATTCAATATTATTGTGGGTCAGGGGATTCAGGTGGTGTCCATTTAAATTCAGGCGTTCCTAATCATGCCTATGCCCTTTTGGTTGATGGCGGTAGTTATAATGGGTATGCTTTTTCTGGTTTGGGTTTAACTAAGTCGGCTCATATTTTTTGGAGAGCTCAAAGTGAATATTTAACTGCAACAAGTGATTTCTATAACCTTGCTGATGCCTTGGAAGCTGCTTGTACTGATTTGATAGGCGTGAATTTAGAAGGTTTATCAACTACAAGCACACCTGCTGGTCTTTCGGGCGAAATACTATCAGAAGAAGATTTATCGACACTTCAAGAGGTTTTATTAGCCGTTGAATTGCGTTTGGATACCAACTGTGGATATGAAACGCTTTTGGCTGAAACGGAGGATCCTTGTGAGGCTGCTGGGTCCAATCCAATATTCTTTGAAGACTGGGAAAATGGATTGGGAGATTGGACTGCGACTGAATTGCCAGAAAATCCTTCTACTTGGGAATCAAGAAATTGGATTATAGAAAGCAATCTTCCTGATGGAAGAGATGGGCAAGGAATATTTGCTTCAGATCCTGTTAATGGCGATTGTAACACAGATTTGCAGAACGGAATCTTAAGATTGGAAAGCCCGGTGATCACCATTCCAGATTATCCTACCGGTGCATTTGAAATGATGTTTGCCCATAATATGGCTACGGAGTTTGAATGGGATGGTGGTAATATAAAATATAGCTTGAATGGAGGAGAGTGGACTTTATTACCCTTAGAAGCCTTTACGGCGAATGGTTACAATGATGAAATAAATGGCATTTTTGCCGGTAATGATAACCCGATGGCCGGACAGGTCGCTTTTACTGGAACGGATGAAGGTTCGGCATCAGGAAGTTGGGGTAGGAGTTATGTGGATTTATCCAGTATCGGAGTTTTACCTAATGATACGCTTCAATTGAGATGGGAATTGGGAACTGATGGATGTAATGGTAGAGTCGGTTGGTATTTGGACGAAATAGCTATTTACAATTGTGAGTATCTTTTATCTATAAATGACAATCAATTATCAAGTCTTTCGGTTTACCCTAATCCGTCAAACGGCAGTTTTTACTTAACGAATCCACAAGGTCAATTGTTAGAAAAGGCAGATATTTTTGATATTAATGGACGTTTGATTCAAACGGTTAAACTTGGAGCGGAACCAAAACACGAGATTCGTTTTGAGGGTATTGCTTCGGGAATATATTTTATGAATATTCAATCCAATTCTGCCAATGAAGTAATCAAACTAATTGTAGAGTAGAATTAGAGAATTACCACTTAAAAAAAAAGCTTGTATTAAATACAAGCTTTTTTTTTTACCTCAAGATCAATTCATCGATAAGCTCCTTTTCAAGGTGCTCATTGAGCATGCTAATAATTTTGGATTTTCCGTAGCTGAGTTCTTCCCTAAGCGTACTCGAACTCAGTTGAACATATAGGGTTTTTCCTTTGACGGTAATGTTTGTTGTATAGTTATTCACCCCATTACCCATCATTTCTTTCCAAGCATCCCTAATATTAACTTGGTCTAGGCCTTTATCTAGATGGTTTACCTCTACAAATTCCTTAAGAACGTCCGATAGTTTGAGATGTTCGGTGTGCCTTTTGCTCATTAATCTAAAATTAAAGGTTGGTAATGTTTGTATGTATAGATTATTTGGTTTTGGTTGATGACTTTTAAGTGCTCCTCATTTAACATCAATATGGTTTCTTTCCATTGACTGTAAGGTGTTTTGTAATAGAGGTTTAAACTATCATTTTCTTTTCTTACTTCAAAGGATTCTTTTAAGTTGGATCCTTCAAAATCGCCATCAATTTTTGGCTTTAGTTTTTCTCTTATCCCGTTGACGGAATCTGTTAATTCTATATAATCAATGGTATTATTGTACGTGTAGTCCCTTTGAGATCCATCAGGTAATTGAACTTCTTCAATTTCCCAATATCCGTTTAATTGCATTAAATCAACATTGTTTTCCTTACAATTGAAGAAAACAATGAGAAGTAAAAGAGAAGCTATTTTTTTCATGAGCCTAATTTGAATATTTCATAAGATTGGTGAACTTGTTTAACAACTTGTTCAGTTCGATCTGCATGGGTATCACTAATAAAAAGTTGTCCAAAATTTTCATCATCCACCAATTTAATTATTTGAGAGACACGTTGCTCATCCAATTTATCAAAAATGTCATCGAGTAAGAGAATAGGTATTTCTCCACTTTGCTTTTTGATGAAATCAAATTGAGCTAATTTTAAAGCTATCAAAAGGGATTTTTGTTGACCTTGACTTCCAAATTTCTTAATGGGATGTCCTTCAATTTCAAAAATGAGGTCATCTTTGTGAATCCCAACACTTGTATATTGTAGTGCTTTATCTTTATTTAAATTTTCTTGTAATAAATGGTCTAAGGTTTTTTCCTGTAAGTCACTAGAATAAACAATCTCCACCTCTTCATTTCCATTGCTGATAGCTTGGTATCTAGATTTAAAAATAGGAATGAAAACTTTGATGAATTCCTTTCGCTTTTCAAAAACAGCATGTCCCAATTCGTTGAGTTGAAAATTATATACTTCAAGCGTGTCTTTGTTGAACGTATTGTTTAGTGCAAAATACTTCAGCAAGGAATTTCTTTGAGATAAAACCTTGTTGTATTTAATAAGGTTTGTAAGATAGGCTTTGTTGCTTTGTGAAATAACACTGTCTAAAAAGCTTCGTCGTGTGGAACTTCCCTCAATAATTAAATCCCTGTCCGCTGGAGAGATAATGACCAATGGCAAAAAACCGATGTGTTCACTAAACTTGTCATAGGGTTTACCGTTTCTTTTGATTACTTTTTTCTGTCCCTTTTTTAAGCTTACAATGATTTTTTCTGCTTCATCATTTTTATTGTAATCTCCCGAAATTGCAAAAAACGATTCGTCATGTTTAATGTTTTGCGAGGATACTGGGTTGAAATAACTTTTTCCGAAGGATAAATGATATATGGCATCTAGAACATTTGTTTTGCCAACACCATTATTTCCCACAAAGCAGTTAATCTTATCATTAAAATCAAATGTTTGACTGTCGAAATTCTTGTAATTGGTTAATGTCAATGACTTTAAAACCATAGAGTTGAAAAAATAAAAGGTATATGCTGAATATTATATCAAAAAGATGTGCAAATTATTGAAAATAATCAAATAATAAGGCTTTTATTTTTTAAGAAAAATTATATTTTTGCGGCGCATTAATAATGAACATATGGCGACGTACAAAAAAAGAGGCTATAAACCTAAAACAAAGAAAGAGAAGGAAGAAGTAGAGGAAGTAATTGATGGTCACTCAACTACTGAGGAGGTATTTAATACCTTAGATGAGTCTGCATCAAAAACAGAAGATTGGGTTATAGCTAACCAAAAGTATATTTTTGGAATCATTGGCGTTGTAGCTGTGGTTGTTTTAGGGTACTTAGGTTACAATGAATTTTTAGCCAAACCCCAACAAACGGAGGCTATGAATGAGATGTTTCAAGCAAAAAAATATTTCAATGAGGCGGTAACTGGTACCGAAAAAGATTCACTTTACACTTTAGCACTTAACGGTGGTAATGGTAAAATGGGAATGGTGGACATCGCTTCTGAATATAGCGGTACCTCTGCAGGAAACTTAGCAAACTATTATGCTGGTATGGCTTACTTAAATTTGAAGGACTACAAAAATGCCGTTTCTTATTTGAGTGATTTTAGTAGTGATGATCAAGTTTTATCCGCTATGGCTAAAGGCGGAATTGGAGATGCTTTTATTCAATTAAACCAAGCTAAAGATGCCTTAGGTTATTATGAGCAAGCTGCAAAAATTAAAACCAATGAGTTTACAACTCCTATGTTTTTGTTAAAAGCAGGAACTACTGCCATGGAACTTGGAGAAATGGATAAGGCTTTGACTTATTTCAATCAAATAAAAGAAAACTATCCATCTTCATCACAAGCTGCTAATGTAGATGTGTTGATAGGGAAAGCCACAGTATTGGCTAAAAAATAATATGGCAACAGCGAATAAAAATTTATCAGTTTACGATAAAGAAACAATCCCAGACGCGAAGCAATTTCGGTTTGGGATTGTTGTTTCAGAATGGAACGATTCTATAACGATTCCGCTTTGTGAAGGTGCTATCGAGGCCTTAATAGAAAACGGAGTCTTGGAAGAAAACATTATTAAATGGTATGTTCCGGGAAGTTTTGAATTGATTTATGGCTGTAAAAAAATGCAACCTTATGTAGATGCTGTCATCGCTATAGGTAGTGTGATTCAAGGTGAAACTAAACATTTTGATTTTGTATGTGAAGCCGTTTCGCAAGGAATCAAGGATTTAAATGTACTGCATGAAACTCCGGTCATTTTCTGTGTTTTAACAGACAATACCATGCAACAAGCCATTGATCGTTCTGGAGGAAAACATGGTAATAAAGGAACTGAAGCTGCCATTGCGGCCATAAAAATGGCACAACTAAGGAAGGAAGCATAAAATCCTTTCCCTGTACTGTTAACAATTTTTGGCACAACCCACTCTTTATTTCTTCGTATTTTAAGTAACTTTGAGGTTAAACAAAGGAAGCTTTGGTATGCTTTTTGGACAACGAAAGAACAAACAGTTCAATTATAAATCAAGATTTAATACTGACAAAGAATCTGCTTCGGAAAACAAACCCAAATTTGAATTTCATTGGGCCGAAGAGAGCAAACTGAGACAGCAAAAGGCGAGTAAAATTTTTTCACTCCCTATGCTAGTCTTGTTTTTGGCTATGATTTTGATTCTTTGGTTTGTTCTAAGTCGTTATGAATAATCAGCGTTATGGGTATTTTCAAGCAAAGAAAGAATAAGAAATTTAGTTACACACCTCGACATTATCAAGGGGAAGGTAATCCCTTTGAGATTAAGCATAAGTTTGATGAATATAGAAAGACTGTTGGTAATGCAGGTGGTATTAAAGGTAAATTCAACAATGCCTTGGATGATTACAAAAACAACGTTGATGAAAAAGCGAACAAACGCGTTTTAATTATAATCGGTATCCTTATTTTACTCTTCCTTATTTTCATAGAGTTTGATTTGTCAATTTTCTTTAAAAGCTAATGGCAGATATCATTCAGTTATTACCAGATCATGTTGCCAATCAAATAGCAGCAGGTGAAGTTGTTCAAAGACCTTCATCCGTTGTTAAGGAATTGATGGAAAATGCTATAGATGCTGGTGCTTCTACAATAAAACTGGTCATAAAAGACGCAGGTAAAACTTTGATTCAAGTCATTGATGATGGCTGCGGTATGAGTGCTACCGATGCTAGGTTGAGTTTTGAGCGTCATGCTACTTCTAAAATTCGCTCTGCTGAAGATTTATTTCAATTACACACCAAAGGATTTCGAGGAGAGGCCCTGGCCAGTATTGCGGCTATCGCTCATGTAGAAATGAAAACAAAGCAGGATTCCAATGATTTGGGAACCCATTTAATTATAGAAGGAAGTGAAGTCGTGTCCCAAGAGGTTATTGTTACTCCTGATGGAACGTCCATTGCTGTTAAAAACCTTTTTTATAACATTCCTGCCAGACGAAATTTTTTAAAATCCAATCAGGTGGAGTTACGTCATGTAATTGATGAATTCCATCGGGTGGCATTGCCTCATCCGCAAATAAAATTTGTTCTTATTCATAATGGTAGTGAGGTCTTCAATTTGCCTTCCAGTAATTTTAGGCAGCGGGTAGTCAATATCTTTGGAAGTAAGACCAATGAGAAATTGGTGCCTGTAAATGAAGAAACCGAAGTCTTAAAAATTGATGGTTTTGTTGGGAAGCCAGAGTTTTCAAAAAAAACCAGAGGTGAGCAATTCTTTTTTGTAAATGATCGCTTTATTAAAAGCAATTACTTAAATCATGCTATTTCTTCGGCT
This sequence comes from Mangrovimonas sp. ST2L15, assembly GCF_001280515.1. Taxonomy (GTDB): domain Bacteria; phylum Bacteroidota; class Bacteroidia; order Flavobacteriales; family Flavobacteriaceae; genus Mangrovimonas; species Mangrovimonas futianensis. The sequence continues at coordinate 1,498,871 of NZ_LBIQ01000030.1, forward strand.
TTTGAAGGATTGTTAAAAGACGGGCATCATGCCAGTTACTTTTTATTTCTTCAAGTTGACCCCAAATCGATAGATATTAATATTCATCCCACCAAAACGGAGATCAAGTTTGATGATGAGCACACATTATATGCCATTTTAAGAGCCTCGGTAAAACATAGCTTGGGACAATTTAATGTAGCTCCTATTTTAGATTTTGAAAGGGATTCCAATTTGGATACCCCTTATAACTATCAGAACAAGGAAGTGAATACACCTCGTATTGAAGTGGATAGCAATTTTAACCCCTTTGCTTCCAGCTCCAGTAAAATAAGCAGCAAGCAAACCCAAACTGCTTTTTCACGAAAGCAGACTCCAAATGATTGGGAAAGTTTGTACGTAGGTTTAAAAGATGAAGATGCAGAAGTAGAGCCTTCCAAAGAGTTTACTGAAATACGATTTGAAAGTGAAGAGCAAACCCTTTCAGTTTTTGATGAGGTGTCGCATGTTGATAAGGTTTATGCTACTTATCAATTACATAACAAGTATATAGTAAGTCCTATCAAATCGGGAATGTTATTGATAGATCAAAATAAGGCACACCAAAGGGTTTTATATGAAGATTTTCTTCAGAATATTACCGTTAAAGAGAGTGTCAGCCAGCAATTGTTGTTTCCAGTAGAATTGCATTTTACACCTCAGGAAATTGAGATTATTAAGCAAGTTCGTGAAGATTTGGAATATGCTGGTTTTATCTTTTCTAATTTTGAAGTAGATAGAATAGAAATTTCTGGGGTTCCTGTGAATGTGCCATCTAGTGAGGTGACTCTTATTTTGGAGCAGATAATTAGTGATATTGAAAATGATATTCCAGACAGTTGCTTTAGTGCAGCCGATTTGTTGGCCAAATCCATGGCTAAAAGTTTATCGGTCAAAACAGGACAATCTTTATCAATAGAAGAACAGGAACATTTGGTAAATAGGTTGTTTGGGTGTAAAGAACCTAATATGACCCCTAATAATAGACCAACTTTCGTGACTATGAGTATGGAAGAGTTGGACAAAAAGTTTATTTAGAATACAAACAAATGAATTTAAGAATTTCAGAAACCGTCAAGCATTTACTGATCATTAATGTGGTCATGTTTATAGGAACCATGACAGTGGCCAATGGTGCTTTTTACGATTGGTTTGCTTTATATTTTCCCATTAACGATGCTTTTAGACCATGGCAAATCATTACTCACATGTTTATGCATGGAGGTGTAACCCATATTTTGTTTAATATGTTTGCTTTATGGATGTTTGGTACACCTGTAGAACAGCGTTTAGGGTCCAAAAAGTTTTTATTTGTTTATTTTTCCGCTGGATTGGGAGCAGCATTGTTTCAATTAGGATATTATTATTGGGACTATTTTCAAATGTTACAGCCGTTATTGGATGCTGGTCTTTCCAAAGAAGCTATCACCGATATTGTAAATTTTAATATCGTTAGTGGTAATCAATATAGTGGTGCATTATTAAAGGATCAATTGATACCTTATTTGAATGAGCATAGCTATTCGACAAGCATGGTTACACAAGAGACGTTTACCAATTTGTTTGAAGCCAATGTCATGATTAATAATGGGTCCATGGTGGGAGCTTCTGGATGTATCATGGGGATTTTAGCAGCCTTTGGAGTTTTATATCCAGAAGCTAAGTTGATGATGATCTTTTTGCCAATCCCAATTAAAGCCAAATATTTTATTCCAGGGATCATCTTATTGGACCTAATTTCAGCACTAACTGGACATTCGTTCTTTAGCCCAAGCAATACGGCTTATATGGCTCATGTGGGTGGAGCGTTGGTTGGCTTTTTCATTATGTGGTATTGGAGAAAGAATCAGTTTAATAATAATAGATGGGATCTATGACATCCTTAAATCAAGACATATCCAGTAAGTTAAAAAACCTCAACGGCCTAGAAAAATTGATTGCTGTTAATGTGGTCGTTTTTTTAATTGTAACCATTATAAGGGCGCTAGTTGGTCGTTTTATGATTTTGGATTGGTTGGAATTGCCAAGTGATTTCTACAGTTTCCTTATCAAACCATGGACTTTAGTTACCTATTCTTTTTTACATTATGATTTCTTTCATATCCTATTCAATATGCTTTGGCTGTATTTTGTGGGTAAAATGTTCTTGACTCTTTTCAATGTCAAACTGGGAATGAACGTCTATTTTTTGGGGGCCATATCTGGAGGGTTGCTTTATCTGTTAGGATATAATGTGATACCTTCTTTCTTTTCGGGACCTAGCCGATTAGTTGGTGCATCTGCGGCAGTAAGAGCCTTATTGATTTTTATCTGTGCCTATTCGCCATTTATGGATGTTCGTATGTTTACCTTTAAAATCAAGCTATGGCATATTGGAGTGGCCGTGGTTGCTATAGATATCCTTGGGCTTTTCGGAGTCAATTCAGGAGGGAATTTAGCTCATTTGGGAGGTGCGATTTTAGGGTATGGTTATGCCGTACAACTTCGTAAAGGCAATGATATAGGTAAGGGGTTTGAAAAAATGATGGACTCTCTGTCTAGTTTATTTTCAAAAAAGGAAAAGTCTCCCTTGCGAACCGTTCATAAAACCAGAGGTCGAAAAGAAAAAATGGCAGGATACTCAAAGGAGGAGTTCAGTGAATTCAATACCCAAAAGAAAATCGATGTCATTTTGGATAAGATTAGTAAAAGTGGTTATGATAGTTTAACGAAGGAGGAAAAAGATTTTTTGTTTAGAGCAGGTAAATAATTAACTTTCCCCTTATGAAAGGACTCAAGTGGTTTGATAAACTTATCTATTTCTTAAATGCGCTTTTGGCCTTTGCTCTCTTACTATCTTACATACTTCCTTACCTGCCACCCAAAACATTCGCCATATTATCTGTATTGAGCCTAGGAGTTCCCTTATTGATAATGGTTAATGTGATTTTTTTATTTTATTGGTTGGTCAAGCTTAAAAAGCAATTGCTTTTATCCCTCTTGGTCTTATTGGTTGGCTATTTCTTTTTGGGAGGTTTGTATAAAATATCTTCTGAAGAGGAAGTGACATCATCCGACTTATCAGTCATGAATTATAATGTACGACTTTTCAATGTATATGAATGGATTCCCAGGAAAGGAGTGGAAAACGATATTGTATCATTTATCAAGGATAAAAGCCCTGACATTTTGAGTATTCAGGAATACCATCCACACAAAAGTATCGATTTATCTTTTTATAAATATAAGTTTGAAAATGTATCTGGTCAACGTGTCAAATACGGTCAGGTTATTTTTTCGAAATATCCCATTATTAATTCAGGGTCTATAGAATTTCCAAACACCTTTAACAATGCTATTTATGCTGATGTGGTAAAGGGTAAAGATACTGTCAGGATATATAATTTACACTTACAATCCTTGGGGATAGATCCGAATATCGATCACCTTAAAAAGGAGGATTCTGAAAAATTATTTGGGCATGTAGGGAATACGTTCAAGATGCAACAGTCTCAAGCTGAATTATTTTTAAAGCACAAGGCTAGTTGTCCGTATAAAATGATTGTATGTGGCGATTTCAATAATACAGCTTTCTCCTATGTTTATAGAAATATTAAAGGAGATTTAAAGGATGCTTTTACAGAAGAAGGAAATGGTTTTGGACGAACCTATAATTTTAAATTTTTTCCCATTCGGATTGATTTTATCCTAAATGATCAATCCATTGAAGTAGAATCCTTTAAAACCTTTGATGAAAACTACTCAGACCATTACCCCATCATGGCTCGATTAAAATTGGGAGAGTAAACAATCCACGCCATCTGATAGCATATGGATGATTAAACCCAGCGCCACCAGTCTTGTTTTTTTTGGGATAAGCATAAGGAAATAAACAGCTATGGCCCAATACGCATGAAGGGGGTGAAAGTTAATACTACATCTATTGGGATCAAATATGGGAGTCGCCAATAGGTGATCCAAGTCAACCAAAAATGCAGCAATCATTATGAAATAGGCTTTGACCCAATGAGCTCTAAAACCAAAAAGGGCTAGAAATAGGGGAAGAATAAAATGGCAACCGTAATGAATGAAACCCTGCATTTAGAATGATATTCTTTGGGATTCCAAATAATTTAAACTGTTCGGACCTTCATTAAAAAGTAAATCTAAAATACTCAGGTTTTCAATAAAACCGTGTTTGCTTTCAAAGACTTGGGTGTAATGCTCCAAGGCATTTGAAAACTTGTGTTTGACATTTACCAGCGATCGAAAATCCAAAACGTCTATAGGAGATTTATCATAGATTTCTGTTTTCTGGAAGTCCAAATCCAATTGCAAACAATCACAAACAGTATCAATGCATTTAAAATTAAAATCCATTAGATTGTCTACTTTCTCAAAAAAAAGAGGTTTCAACTCATCCTCATAAAACTCAAAAAATGGAGATGTTTGATAGGCTGATTGCAAGGATTTCCAGTGGTTGAGCTGCCAGTTTTCTTGATCCATGACCATTTGAACTGACTTGTATTTTTTCCGTTCTTTTTGAGAATGCCACACTGGAATGTTTAATAGCAAAGGACCATTAGCAGCATAAATATATGTTCGGCTTCTTAAAGTTTGTTTTTCAAAATTATCCTCCATTTCCCATAGAACCTTATCGGCTTGAACCATAGCTGCAAAATGCGCTATGTTTGGAAAATAGGTTGGATGTAAGAGAACCTTCATGTCTTAATAAAGGAATTGGTAGTACCTATGCCTGTTCCTTTTTTCTTTTTCTGAATTTGTTAAATCCGTAACCTATAGCCATCAAAATCAGGAATGGAATGAAGTAGGAGGTTGGTTTGCCACTTCCATTTACGGTTGTAAACAAACGATCCCATCTTATTTTTTCTCCAATACCTTTGCCATGTTGATTATAACTCATCCAAATAAAGACGGGTTTGCCAACGATATGATCCATAGGAACATAACCCCAAGAACGAGCGTCTTGTGAGTTGTGACGGTTATCACCCATCATCCAGTAATAGTCTTGTTTAAATGTATAGGTCGAAGTTTGTTGTCCGTTTATAAAGATTTGATTGCCTTTAACCTGCAATTCATTGTTTTCATACTCAGTAATCAATCTTTTGTAAAGAGGCAAAACATCAGTGTTTAACTCAATAGTGGCACCAGCCTTAGGGATGTATAAAGGACCAAAGAAGTCATTATTCCAATTATAGGCTGGATCATGTGGGAACACACTACCTTCACGCTCTCCTTTTTCACGCATTAGAGGTTCTATTTTGGCAACATTGGGGTGGTTCTTAAATTTCTCGACGGTTTCATTAGTGATACCAGGGAAATAACACACCGTGTAATTTTGATTGTAATGAGGGAAATCAGTGATGCCATATCGTTTAGACAGTTCGTAATTATCAAACGGACCATTTTTAGTTTCTACTTTATAGGAGAATTGTAATTTGGCTCGGTCTGGTAATTCGTTCTTTTGTCCATTAATATATACATAACCGTTACGTACTTCTAAAGAATCTCCAGGAATCCCTACACAGCGTTTTACGTAGTTGGTTTCTTTGTCTATCGGTTTTTTATAAGCTCTATTGGCAGGCTTGTACATGTTGTACAAAGTATCTACAGGCCAATTGAAAACAACTATATCATTGCGTTCTACGTTTTGAAATCCAGGTAATCGCAGATAAGGCAATTGAAACTTATTGATAAAGGAAGTCTTTTCTTCTTTTGCATTATCGTTGTATAGATATGATTTTGTTCCTAAAACAGGTATGGTATCATGAACCATTGGAGCTGCAAGAGTAGTCATGGGAATACGAGCGCCATAGTGAAATTTGCTCACAAATAAGAAATCACCAACCAATAATGACTTCTCCAGTGAAGAAGTTGGAATGGTATAAGGTTGAATGAAATAGGTGTGAACAATGGTTGCGGCCACAATGGCAAATAAAATGGAGCTTACCCAATCTCCAGTTGCTGTTTTAGGATGTAAATCCCTATTTTCTATATAAGTTAGATTGTCACCCGCATAATTGAGGTAGTAATTATAAAAACCGAGACTTAAAATGGCTAGCCATGTATCGGTAGTAGAGCTTTTTCCAAAACTTCTGGCAGTTTCTACCCAAACTACAGGGAACATGATCAAGTTTACTATGGGAAGAAATAGAAGAATGGTCCACCACCAAGGTCTGTTGATGATTTTCATTAAAATGACAGCGTTGTACACAGGGATAAATGCTTCCCAAGCTTGCCTACCTGCTTTTTGATATAATTTCCAGGTTCCTAATCCATGAATTACTTGAATGATTAGGATAAAAATAAACCACTGTACAAGAGTCATAATTATTTTCTTTTATTTTTTGGTTAGTGCAAGAACTGTTAAAATTGTTACTTTTCCAAGAGAAGTTAACCAATATTTAACACATCTTTCATGGTGAAAACGCCTTTTTTGCCAACCAACCATTCAGCCGCAATAACTGCTCCTAGAGCAAAGCCATCTCTGCTATGTGCTGTGTGGGTCATTTCGATGGTGTCTGTTTTACTGCTATATGTAACCGTATGTGTACCGGGCACATTTTCGATTCTTTTGGCTGTAATTGGAACAGCATTTGGTGCTTCTTGATCCAATACCCACTCTGAGTAATTTTGGTGTTCCTTGATGATGCCTTCGGCAAGAGAAATTGCTGTTCCACTAGGAGCATCCAATTTTTGAGTGTGATGAATTTCTTCCATGGATACTTTATACTCATCAAGAGGTCCCATCAATCTGGCTAATGTTCTATTAAGTTCAAAGAAGATGTTCACGCCCAAGCTAAAATTGGAAGCATAAATAAATCCGCCATTTTCTTCTTCGCAAAGTGCCACGGCTTTATCATAGTTATGAAGCCACCCTGTAGTTCCCGAAACCACGGGTACATCGTGCTTTAGACAATTGGCGATATTAAAAAAGGCTGCATTAGGAACGCTAAAATCTATGGCAACATCTGCTTGAGTGATATCATACCCACCTTCATCCGAAGTGGCTATAACTATCGAGTGTCCTCTTTGTTTGGCAATGGCTTCAATTGCTTTTCCCATTCTGCCATATCCTAGAAGCGCTATTTTCATAATCTAAAATTTAAAATTTAAAGTGAGGCCCACGTCTCCTTTGTTGTTCAAATCATTAATCTTATAGTGGGGCCTTACAGTCAATGCATCATCCACATTAAACTGCATAAGGTGAGCATTTACATTGGCTTCTATGATATTTAAAACATAGAAACCTAAAGTAACCAGCAAGGAAATTTCCTTATTTCGTCTTAGTGTTTTTTGGGCTCTTACCAGACCATCATCGGTTACTACTCCATAAAATTCATCAGTTGTATAACCTGCTAGTCTGCTTTTATAGGCATCCCTATAACGGTCATATTCTCTATCGTTATCAAAATAGAAATAAAGACCACCGCCAATGAATGCATACACTATAGGGATTTTCCAATATTTTTTATTGTAAGCTTGTCCTAAACCAGGTAAGATGGCTGAATAGAATGCTGCTTTGGAAGGCGCTAAGGGGTCAATAGGCTTTTTGTCCATTGCCGCTTGCTCCACCACTAAATCCTCTGTATCAATATAAGATTTGGATTTTCGTACGTTTTGCTGTTCTTCTGTTTTTTCCTCATCGTTTTCTTGAGAAAAACAGACTGGAATAACAGAGAAACAAAACAGAATTGTTATTATAAATAGCCTACTTGTCACGTTTTACAAGTTTCATGATACGGTTAAAGTCTTCTTCGGAATGAAAGGGGATGGTAATATTTCCTTTTCCTTTATTAGATACCTTAACGCTAATTTTATGACCAAAGTATTCTGAGAATTCCTTAATTCCTTTCTTAATATATTTCGGAATTTCTTTTTCAATAGGTTCCTTCTCGGGAGTATCTGAATGAAAGTTTCTTACCAAAGCTTCAGTTTCTCTAACCGATAGTTTTTTGGTAATAATTTTCTCATATAAATCCAATTGATCTGTCTGATCTTCAATGTTGATTAAAGCTCTCCCGTGTCCCATACTGATGAAACCATCGCGCATCCCAGTTTGGATGATTGGGTCCAATTTCAACAATCTGAGGTAATTGGCTATGGTAGAACGTTTTTTTCCCACACGATCACTCATTTGTTCTTGGGTCAAATTGATTTCGTCAATCAATCTTTGGTAAGAAAGAGCTATCTCTATAGGATCTAAATCTTGACGTTGAATGTTTTCAACAAGCGCCATTTCCAATGATTCTTGGTCATTGGCAATTCGGATGTAAGCTGGAATAGATTCCAGTCCTAATAATTTAGAAGCGCGAAAACGGCGCTCTCCAGATACCAACTGGTATTTGTTGAAGTCTAGTTTTCTTACTGTTATGGGTTGAATAACACCTAATTCTCTAATGGAAGATGCAAGTTCTTTTAGAGATTCTTCGTTAAAATTTGTTCTAGGTTGAAAAGGATTGAGGTCTATGGCATTCATGTCCAATTCCACAATATTTCCTATAACCTGATCAGCATTTTTATCTTTTGCAGAAGAAATGTCGTTATCAGGATCTTTTAATAAGGCTGATAACCCTCTACCTAAAGCTTGTTTCTTCGTTGCCTTCGCCATAAATTAGGAGTTTTTGGTAATGATTTCTTTCGCCAAACTTAAGTAATTTGAAGCACCTTTACTGGCTGCATCATAATTTATAATGCTTTCACCATAACTTGGGGCCTCACTCAAGCGTACATTTCGTTGAATAATGGTTTGAAAAACCATGTCGTTAAAATGCTTTTGTACTTCCTCAACCACTTGGTTTGAAAGTCTTAACCTAGCATCGTACATGGTCAATAGTAAACCTTCGATATCCAACTTTTGGTTGTGGATTTTTTGAACACTTTTAATAGTATTTAATAGCTTACCTAAACCTTCCAATGCAAAATATTCGCATTGAATCGGAATAATTACAGAGTCGGCCGCAGTTAAAGCGTTCAACGTTAAAAGCCCTAAAGAAGGTGCGCAATCAATTAATATAAAATCATAATCATTTTTGATGTCTGCCAAAGCCTTTTTTAGCATGTATTCTCTTTCATCCTTATCAATCAACTCGATCTCTATAGCCACAAGATCGATATGTGCTGGAACGACATCTAAATTGGGAGTGTCTGTATTAATAATAGCTTCCTTAACATGATTGGTATGCTCTAAAAGTTGATAGGTTCCAATCTCTACGGATTCAACATCAATACCTAAACCTGAAGTGGCATTGGCTTGAGGGTCTGCATCGATAAGAAGCACTTTCTTTTCTAAAACTCCTAGTGAAGCAGCTAAATTAACTGAGGTAGTGGTCTTTCCAACACCTCCCTTTTGGTTAGCAATAGCTATAATTTTGCCCATTAAACGATTTGGTTTTAATAGCGTAAAAATACAATTATTTATCAGTTTAGAAAACGTAAGTTGTTAACAGTATCTTAATTGATAAGTGCCTTATTTTAAGGCAATATTAACAATGCTTTGTGGGAACTTTTGTATTAAGTTGTATCTTTAATCCACTATTTAAATCACAATTTATGAATCAATTTTATCATCAATCTAAAATGATGCTGGCCAGTTTATTGTTTTTGGCCGTCTCATTTACTACACAGGCCCAAATAAAGCAAACGGCGAGCGTAGAAGGTATCACAGAGTATCAACTTGACAACGGACTTAAAGTCTTATTATTTCCCGACAACTCTTCACAAACCATTACGGTTAATATTACCTACAAAGTAGGTTCAAGACATGAGGGTTATGGAGAAAAAGGAATGGCTCACCTTTTGGAGCATATGTTATTTAAAGGATCTACAAATCATACTGATATACCTCAGGAATTAACAACCAGAGGATCTCGACCTAATGGAACCACATGGTATGATAGAACCAATTATTATGAAACTTTTAATGCTACTGAAGATAATTTAGAATGGGCTTTAGATTTAGAATCTGACAGAATGGTCAATTCTTTTATTGCACAAAAAGATTTGGAATCAGAATTTAGTGTGGTAAGAAATGAGTTTGAAAGTGGGGAGAATTCGCCTTCAGGTGTATTGATGGACAAGGTAATCGATGCTGCTTATTTATGGCATAACTACGGTAGTTCAACAATTGGAAACAAATCTGATATTGAGCGTGTACCTATTGAAAACTTACAAGCATTTTATAAAAAGTATTACAGACCAGATAACGCCATCTTAATGGTTACTGGTAAATTTGACAAGGATAAAACCTTAAAACTGATTGAGGATAAGTTTGCTGGAATTAAAAATCCGGCAGAACCAGTAAGAAAATCTTATACAGTAGAACCAGCTCAAGATGGTGAGAAATATGTGACCCTAAGTAGAGTAGGGGATTTACAGATTGTTTCTGCGCTTTATCACACCCCAGCAGGTTCTCATGAAGATTATGCTGCTATTGCCATAGCAGAACAGATTTTATCTGATAATCCATCTGGGCGTTTGTATAAGGCTTTAGTAGATGGAAAAAAAGCATCAGGAATTTGGTCTTTTAGTCCGTTTACTCATGACCCTGGATTTATTTATTTTAATGTTAATGTACCATCAGATAAGTCTTTGGATGAAGCTGAAAGTACATTGTTGACTGTTTTGGATGATTTCTCCCAAAAACCTGTGAGTCAAGAGGAATTGAATAGAGCTAAGGCTAATCTTTTAAAGCAAATTGACCAAATAAGCAGAAACTCTTCTTATTTAGGAACTTATATGAGTGAATTTATTGGTGCTGGAGATTGGAGGTTAGCGTTTATTCACAGAGATCGTATTGAAACGATGACTGTTGAAAAAGTAAATGCAGCAATTCAGAGATATTTTATTAAAACCAATAGAACGGTAGGGAAGTTTATCCCAACAAAAACACCGGTAAGAGTAGAAATAGAACATACCGAAGGTTTGGAAGACCTAGTTGCTACTTACAAAGGAAGAGAAGGATTTGATGCTGGTGAGGCTTTTGACCCATCTTATGACAATATCAACCAACGCTTGGTACAGGGTACTTTGAGTAACGGTATTGAGTATGGATTCATTAAAAAGAACAACCGTGGGAATACCGTTAATCTTTCTTTTGTTTTGAGAACAGGAAACCTTGATCAACTTATGAATACAGGTGTTGTTGATGGCTATACTGCCAGAATGTTAGACAAAGGAACCACGTCTAAATCAAGACAGCAAATTGAAGATAAGTTGAGTGAGTTGAAATCCTCCATTAGATTTCAAGGATCTAATGGCAGACTTTATGCTCGCATAAGTTCTACTGAAGAAAACCTAAAACCAACTTTAGATTTAATGGTGGATATGTTGAAGAACCCTGCTTTTAACCAAGAAGAATTGGATAAGCTTAAAACTCAGGATCTAGCTAGTATAGAATCTAGTAAGACTGAGCCAACATTCTTGGCAGGGATGAAATTAAGACAGATTAATCAGCAGTATCCAAAAGGACATCCAATGTATGCTATGTCTCTTGAGGAGAATATCGAGGCTATTAATGATGTCACCATTGAAAAGATTAAGAAGTATTACAACACCTTCTACGGATTATCAGATTGGTCTAGTGTAGTAGCTATAGGTAATTTGGATGAAGCCTTCTTGAAGACTTATTTTGTAGAGCAATTCAAAGATTTTAAATCGGGATTGAAATACAAAAGAGTTGCCGACAAATATTTCGAAAACAAAGCTGTAACTGACGAAATCTTAACGCCAGATAAGAAAAATGCCTTTACTGTTGGAGCCTTAACTTTTGAAGCAAGTCAATATGACGAGGACTTTGCGGCATTGGAAATGGCTGGCGCTATTTTTGGTGGTGGTTTCTTAAACTCTAGAATCGCTACGAGATTGCGTCAACAAGACGGTGTAAGCTATGGAGCGGGAGGTAGTGTTAATGTAGATGGCAATAAGGATGATAAATCGTCTTCTATATTTGTTTATGCTATTTATGCACCTGAGAATGAAGCTAAGGTAAAACTTGGATTTGAAGAGGAAGTTGCCAGATTTATCAATGAAGGTATTACCGAAGAGGAATTGAAGAATGCCAAAGAAGGTTGGATTCAAAATGAGAGTGTCTCTAGAGCGAAAGATAATGAATTACTAAACACCATCAGTAACAATATGTATTATGACAGAGACATGAATTTCCAAAAAGACATTGAAGAGAAGGTTAAAAAATTAACCGTGAAAGATGTTAATAAGGCGATCAAGAAATACTTCAAGACATTTGATCAGTGGACTGTAGTTTATGCTGGAGATTTCGAAAAAGCCGATATCAAAAAGGAAGAAGAAAAAGTGGATTAATATATTTTGATACCATTTGAAATAAAAAGCCCATCTCAAGAGATGGGCTTTTTTATTGTAGTCAAATTAAGACTTATTTTTCTGATTGGGAAGATTGAATCCTTTCCGCATTTTTAAGTTGTGTAGGGTTTACTTTGGGTTCGTTTTCATTGGCCGGTTTTTCTGTAACCTGAGTAGGATCTACATCAAATAATTTGGAGTAATACCAATCTAAAGCAACAAAGGTGGCTAAATATCTGTCTTTTGGAGCTCTTCTGATTTTTGTTCTTAATGGAGCAGCAATTAATGGTGCTCTCATACTGTTCGTTGCAACCAAGGCCTTGAAAGTAGTTTGGAAATCTTTATCCGAAAAATTGTTGCTTACACATTCAAAGATAGGTGCTTGGTAATTCACCGAGTGGTCTTCGTTAAATATTCCAGCTTCGGCTTTAAGGGCTTCAAACACTTCCATAGTATGCGGTGAAACAGCTGCTTGATAATCCATTCTTCTATTGTTTACATTAGCAAGAAAGGTGCTGTATGCTTTGGGTAAATTATTGGTTGACTGATTGAAATATTTTTTAATGTCTTCCTCAAAACTTAAAACAGCCTCTTCAAATAACTTGGTGTTTGTATTAGGACAGTTTATGCTGGAACCATCTTGGGCAAATTTATAATCAAGCGTTGGTTTGGTTTCCGTTTTACAGCCAAACAGGCTTATTCCTAAGGCGATAACAAATACTTTAATCGTCGTGTGTTTCATAATGTAATTTTTATTCGGTTTTTAATCTATTTTTTTCTTGGGGGTCAGAAATTCTTTTTTCAATAATGGGTTCTAAAAGGGTTTTTCGAGGAGCCATTTTTAAGAAGGGATATAGCTCCAGTTGGTCTGTCATTTGGTCCTGAGGGTTGATGTATTTATTGGTCCCCACCAACACCAATTCCTTATTGTCAAACTGTTCCAGTTCTTTATGGGAACTTTCCCTAATTTTTTTCTGGATGACCCCATCTTTAAGCTGCGTTAAAAAGCCGCCTCCAGCTTCAATATCTTTAAAAATATCCAAGGCTTTTTGAGCTAATTGGTTGGTGAGGGTCTCTATGTAGTAGGCTCCTTCTGTAGGATTGACGACTTTATCGAGATAGCTTTCATGTTTAAGCACTAACAATTGGTTTAAGGATATGCGTTCTCCAAAATCATTTACCCTTTTAAATACAGTATCATAAGCCAAGTTGTTGATGGTATTGGCACCGCCTAAAATAGCACTCATGCATTCTGTTGTGGTGCGCAGCATGTTGGCATTATAATCAAATAGCGTTTTGTTTCTTTTTGTGGGTTGTGCAAAAATATGGCAGGTACTGCTCACATGATATTCGTTAGAAAGGCATTCCCATAATAGCCTCATGGCCTTCAGTTTGGCAATCTCAAAAAAGTAATTGGAGCCGATGGCCATTCTAAATGAGAATTTCAGCTCCTTTATTTCCTCGTCTGTGTTGTTTGAAAATAGATAATCCAAATAGGTATTGGCATGTGATAAGGCGTAAGCCAATTGCTGGGTTATATTAGCTCCAGCATTTTGATACAAAGCAGCATCAATACTTATTTGTTTGGTGTTTTTGATAATTGCTTCAAACTTTTGGTGGTCATCCTTTAAGTTTGTGAACCAATTACCGCTCCTGCCCAAATTCCCAATGATGTCGGTTACTAAGTTTGAATTGGGATGGGTTTTTTTGACCTCTGCTACCAATTCAGGATTAAGAAATTGAAATTCAAAATAAAGAAGCGTTTCCTTAGGAATACCTTCAAGCAGTCCCATAATGTCGATATCCTTTTGGGGAAGGATAAATTTGATTGTATCTGCTCCCTGTCTAAGAAGCGCTATGGCATGCTGGTTAGATTTTTCAACGTCTGCCACATAGATGGTTTCACATATTTGCCATTGTGTGCAATCCACTGATTTTTCGATGGGCAGATTTTCAATATCCTCTGAAACATAAAAAGGTTTGACGTCAATACCTTCATTGGAATGCCATATTAAAAGGTCATTATAGTCGGCACCTTTTAAGTCAAACTGTAACTTTTGCTTCCATTGTTTTGAAGAAATATTGGGGAATTCGTCAAAAAGTGATTTACTCATCATGTTTTGTTTTTACAAGGCTGTCCTGGTATTCAATGATGTAAATTTCTTCGTTTTCCCGTTTCATATAGTAGGTTTCCCTAGCCAGTTTTTCAACACCTTCCTCAGTGCTTAGCTCCTTAATAGCCTTTTTGTCTTTATTGATTTCATTTTGATAGTATTCCTTTTCGTTTTCAAGTTCATTAATATCTGAATTCAGCTCGTAGTGAATCAAAAACGAATTGGCATCGAAGAAAATCATCCAAACCGCAAAGACAACGAGTATCAAAACAAAAATGTTTCTAAAGGGTTTCAGGTATTTGTTGTTTTTAATGCCCATATCAAATAAGACGTTCGTTAATGATGGTTTTCACAATATCAACGGCTACTGTATTGTATTTGTTATTAGGAATAATAATGTCTGCATATTCCTTTGAGGGCTCTATAAATTGCTGATGCATGGGCTTCAGGGTACGTTGATACCTAGTGAGCACTTCGTCAATGTCTCTGCCTCTTTCTGAAATATCTCTTTTTAATCTTCTAATCAAGCGTTCATCACTATCGGCATGAACAAATATTTTGATGTCAAACATGCTCCTTAATTCAGGATTGGTTAATATCAAAATACCCTCTACAATCATCACTTTTCTTGGGTGGGTCACTATGGTATCTCCTGTCCTGTTATGTTTGACAAAAGAATAGACCGGTTGCTCTATGGTCTCTCCTTTTTTTAATTCTTTTAAATGCTCCTCCAGCAATTCAAAGTCTATAGACCTTGGGTGGTCAAAATTGATGGCGGTTCGTTCTTCAAAAGTCAAGTGGGAGGTCTCCTTGTAATAAGAATCTTGAGTGATGATTCCAACCTCACCTTCTGGCAGTTCTTCTAGAATTTGGTTGACTACAGTGGTTTTACCACAGCCTGTTCCTCCAGCAATACCTATAATTAACATGAATGGTGCATTTAAATAAGTAACACAAATTTAAATATTTGGAACAAATGTCACCGTTCAATTTTGGAAACTTGTTTAGGAGTTATTAACGTCTCATTGGTATTGCCCCAAGAATTGGTTACATAGTTAAGAATATCTGCCACTTCTTCATCCGAAATTCCTAAAGGTGTCATAACGCTGTTATATGTTTGTCCGTTGACGGTGATTTCTCCCTGCTGGCCATATTTGACGACATGTATGGCACGGGGAATGTCTTCCATCAAGAAATCAGATTTTGCTAGGGGAGGAAACACGTTTTTTACACCCTGTCCTTCCTGCATGTGGCAACTGATGCAATAGACGTCATAAAGTTGCTTTCCTTTTTCCATGCTGGCCTTTAAGTTTTTCTCTGATTTACTTCCTTGATTTGAATTGCTGCAACCAACCATGAAGATGGCGGTCAATAGAATTGCTTTAAAAATATGTCGCATAGGTTAACGCTGGAGCTTAATAATTCCTAATCCCTCTATGCCAGCATAGATGTAGCCATCTGGGCCTTGTTCTAGAGAACGAACTCGTCCTATGCCTTCTAGAAGTTTCTTTTCTTTTACCACGGAATTTCCGTCTAAAAAGCAAAGTGCAAGATACTGAAATTTCAGGGAACCGACTAACAGATTTCCTTTCCAATTGCCATATTTATCACTGGTTATAAAAACCATACCGCTAGGGGCAATGGAGGGGTCCCAATAATGAATGGGCGGTTCTATGTCGGGCAAGGTGGTGTACGGCGTTAATTGAGAGCCGTTGTAGTTTTTTCCGAAACTTGCTTTAGGCCAGCCGTAGTTCTTTCCGGGTTTGATGATGTTTATTTCATCACCTCCCATGGGGCCATGTTCATGGATCCAGATGTCTTGGGTAACCGGATTGCGTTTCATTCCCTGCGGATTTCTATGGCCGTAGGTGTAGATGGCTTTTTTGGCATTTGATTGGTTGCTAAAGGGGTTGTCATCAGGGATGGTGCCATCGTCTTTGAGACGGTATATTTTACCGCCATCCCTAGTGATATCTTGCGGGTTTACGTCTCTATTGCCACGTTCGCCAATACTGAAATAGACATAACCTTGGTCGTCAAATTCTATTCTGGAACCAAAATGTCTGCCGTCTGTGGAATTGGGTTGTGCCTTATATAGTAGTTGTTTGTCTACCAATTGGTTGTTTTTTATACGGGCCCTCATAAGGGCAGTATGTCCTCCTTTTTTATCTCCTGCTGGGGAGGCGTAAGTAAAATAGAGCCAACCGTTTTGGGCATAATTGGGATGAAGTTGCAGGTCTAGTAAGCCCCCTTGGCCTCTTACATAGATTTCTGGAAGTCCCTTGATGTCGGTTTTTTTACCGTTGATGAAATGAACGAGTTTGCCTTCTTTTTCGGTGTAAAGAATGGAGTTGCCAGGGAGAAATTGAAAGCCCCAGGGGATGTGGAGATCTGGAACGATGAGCTCATAGGACAGCTCTTGGCTTCCTTGATTGGCCGCTAAGGTTTTCTTTTTTTTCTGTTGGCAAGAACCTGTAAGGAAGGCGCCTAACAACAGTGGGATAACCATTTTTTTTATCATAGTTCTGGGATTTCTATAAAATTAAAAATAATATTGTTTGAAATTCGAGAAATAACAATATCTTTGCAGTCCAAAATTCGGGGTGTAGCGTAGCCCGGTTATCGCGCCACGTTTGGGACGTGGAGGCCGCAGGTTCGAATCCTGCCACCCCGACAGAAAGCTGAACAGAAATGTTCGGCTTTTTTTGTGCTTTTTATTTTGGGTTTGTGGTTGGAATTAACAATGAGCAACTAACAATGTACAATTACCAATAATCAATAATTAAAAAGAGACAAGAATTAAGATTTTATAGGTAATGGTAAGAGGGCGAAATGGAGGCAACCAATTGTATGCCAAGGCTTTTATTTGTTCTTATTATTTGGTTTATGGAAGTTCCTAGTTTGTGTAGGAAATTTATTTATTTTTCGGGTTTATTTATTCCTTTATTATGTGAAATTTTCAAAAAGCAAGAATTGATGATAACATTGAAAACCCTAAAAGTATTATATAAAAGAATAGTTTTATGTTTTTTAATCTTTATCCTTTTTTCGGAATGTGGATCAAGTAAAGAAATTAAAAAACTTTCAACTCAATTAAATTGCTCAAAAAAGATTTGCTTTGTTTGGGATGACAACAGTAATTTCGTAAAATACATAAAAAAAGGTAACCACAAAGACTCTTATGCTTCCTTTTGGAAAGGGAAGAAATTGAATCATAAAGAAATTTTTATTAAGTCTGTTAAGGAGTTTAATGATAAATACGAAGGAGAATATTTCTATTCTGAAAATTACGACTTTTCCAAAGATTCAATTATTCATGTTTCTGTAAGGTTGGAAAAAGTGATTTTTAACATAGGTTTTTCAAAATTGATAACTGATGTACGGCTCGTATACTCAACTCCTGATAAAGAAGTTGGTTTAATTGGAACAAGTAATGGATATAAGGGAGAAAAATTATATCTGAAATGTTTCGAGGATGCAAATTTACAATTTCTACTTTCCCAATGTAACAACTGAAAATTCACACAAGAGGAATTGAATGAAAAAACAATTCCATTTTTACTTTTTGGTGTTGGTTCTCCAGCCTGTAATTTGTACAGGAAGGCTAACATGAAGTTCTCCCAATTTTTCTATCTTGGTTTTGTAATCAAAAAATGCTAGCGGATTTTCCTTGCAACAAACCAAACACAAAGCGTTAGTATTAATACGAGAATCAAAATGGGAATATTGGACTTTATATTTGGAAAGACAATAAAAATAGATGATGAGTTTTTCGGGAAAATGATTTTTCTTGAAGACAAAAGGGAACCGCTTAAAAGCTATTTTGAATGCAAAAGACATTTCAAACCAACTGATGACATTATTGAAATAGGAATAACAGGAGATGTAAGCGGACCGACAAAGATACAGATAGATTTTTTTCTAAAAATCGAATCTGATTATGATAAAATTGCTTCGTCAATAAAACCAATGATTGAAAATGAATTTCGGAATTGGAATGAGGATTTTAAAATAGCTGACTTTAAAAATGAATTTAAAGCTGTTTACCTTTTCTTGTCTCGTTGTGAAAAAGAACCAATAGTTTGGGAAATCGCATTTGAAAGCGAGCACAACTTAAACCATACATTCACTTTGACAATGAATGATTTACATGCGACTGAAATATTAATAGACGGATAAAAAAGTACAGTTGCTAAGCCGTGTAAAATAATTGTATGGTTCTAGCCAACTCAGAAAACCAATCTTCAAAGAATTAAAGAGAATTAATGTATTTATTAAGCTTTAGGGTGTTTTCTTTGCTGATAAAACAATTGGGAAGGATCATAAATAGAACTTGTTCTTCTCTAACATCTCCATTATCATATTCACGACACAACTTCAAGATCATTTAAGGGTTGTTAAGGTTTTAGGATTTCGTTTGAAATATTCCTAATTCTCTGGGATAGTTGCGTATTCTTATGGGGGTTCCACTTATATGTGGTAATTTTGTATAAATCATTGAAAAATAATTTATTATGAGTCGAGTAAAGGAAGACGATACGGTAAAAGTACATTACACTGGAAAGCTAAAGAACGGTCAAGTTTTTGATACGTCTCTTCAAAGAGAGCCTCTAGAGTTTACTTTGGGCCAAGGAATGTTGATTCCTGGGTTTGAAAATGCCGTGGTAGGAATGGAAGTGAATGAAAAGAAAACTACAGAAATCCCGATGGAACAAGCCTACGGAGATATTAATAAAGAATTGTTCCACAGAGTAGAAAGGAATCAATTGCCTCAAGACATAACACCAGAATTAGGGATGGGATTAACTTCTCGTTCTGAGGATGGGAGAGAGCACCAATTTAAAATCGTTGATGTGAAAGAGGATCACATCATTGTTGATGGGAACCATCCATTGGCCGGACAAGATCTTACTTTTGAGTTAGAGCTTGTAGAAATTTTATAAGTTGCAACGAGCCCTTAATTCACGGCAAAAAATATAGAAAACCACAGTCTAAACTGTGGTTTTTTGTTTTAATTCCATCGTGTATTTTCAATAATCCCCTTAAGACCTAGTTAGCTTAAAAAATTACTAATTTTATAAAGACTAAGTGACAACCCTTTAAATCATATTTAAGGTTAAAGCTAAAACATATAGAAAAAAGTAATGACACTTGAGGATTTAGGATATACTTTAGAATTTGAAAATTATAGAAAGGACCAAAATCTTGATTCTTTTGGAGTGGGACGTGTTATCTCAGAGCATAAGGAAAGATACGTTGTAAAAACCAGTGACAAAGAATATGATGGTGAAATAATTGGGAACTTGCGTTTTACAGCCCAAAGCAGGTCTGATTTTCCCGCTGTGGGTGATTGGGTCGCGATTTCTGAATATGATGAAAATAAGGTCCTTATTCATTCTGTTTTTCCAAGGAAAACGATTATTGAACGGCAAGCCGTAGGAAAACAAGGGGAGAAACAAATTATAGCGACAAATATCGATTATGCCTTTATTGTTCAGGCTGTTGATAGGGATTTTAATATCAACCGAATTGAAAGGTATTTGACCATTTGCAATACATCTAACGTAAAGCCAATTATTATTCTCAATAAAATTGATTTGATAAATGAAGGCGCTTTATTAAAGCTGATAACAACTGTTCAAGAAAGGATAAACCAAATACCCGTATTCCCTATAAGCAATGCGTCACGACAAGGATTTGAAAAACTGACAAAGCATATAGAAAAGGGAAATACCTATTGTCTGTTGGGCTCATCTGGAGTAGGGAAATCAACCCTTTTGAATAGCCTTTCTGGGAAGCAATTGATGAAAACCAATACCATTAGTGCAAGCACAAGCAAAGGACGACACATTACTACGCACCGTGAATTATTGGTGCTCGAAAATGGCGGTATTCTTATTGACAATCCGGGAATGAGAGAAGTGGGAATTGCAGATGCTACCGATGGATTAGAATTGACATTTGAAGCTATAATTGAATTGTCCAAAGATTGTAAATTTAAAGATTGTACCCATACGTCTGAAGTGGGTTGTGCCGTTTTGAAAGCAGTTGAAAGTCATGATATAGATAAATCGTCCTACGAAAACTTCTTGAAAATGGAACGTGAAAAGGAGCACTTTGAGTCAACAGTTGCTGAAAAACGCAAGAAGGACAAGGATTTTGGGAAAATGATAAAGAATTATAAAAAGCGAAATAAGCACAACAATATTTAAAAGTAATTGTTTATCCTCGTCTAATTCTGAAAACCCGTGGTATTTTTGATGTTCATCAATTTTTGAAATTGAAGCTTGAAAATGACTTAGAAACCGTTACCGCACCTAAAAAAACTTAATGGATCATTATATTTTCAAATCGGATAGACTGGGATTTAGAAATTGGACTGAGGAGGACAAATCTAAAATGGGAATGATTAACTCAGACCCAAAAGTGATGGAGCATTTTCCGTCAATACCAACTCAAAAACAGACGGATGAATTTATTGACAGAATGAGAAATCAATTTTCTAAAAACGGATTTTGCTATTTTGCTGTTGACAAACTTGAAAATAATGAATTCATAGGCTTTATTGGAATTGCAGAACAAACTTTTGAGTCAGATTTTACCCCCTGTGTAGATATAGGGTGGAGATTAGCTCAAGCTGAATGGGGAAAAGGATTTGCAACAGAAGGCGCAAAAAAATGCTTAGAATTTGCATTTAATGAGATGGGACTGGAGAACATAAAATCAATCTGTCCTGAGATTAATACCCGATCAGAAAAAGTGATGAAAAAAATAGGAATGAAAAAATTTAAAAGTTTTAATCACCCTTTACTTTTTGAATATAAAGAATTAGAAAAGTGTGTGCTTTATGAAATTGAAAAATAACGTTTGGAAATATAAAACTGAGCTAAAAATTGTGATTTCTAGCAACAAATCTTTAGTAACGAAGCAAAAATGAAAAACTATTTAGCAACCTTTGGTATACTGACGGAAGAGGAAATAGATCTATTTGAGAGAAAGGTTTTCCATAAAAAATTAAAAAAGGGAGATTTTTTTATCAAAGAGGGTCAAACCTGCCAAGAGGTAGCCTTTGTAACCTCTGGATTGTTCAGGTCATTTTATTATTCATCGTTAGAAGAGGAGGTAACTTATTGTTTTACCTTTTCCAACTCATTTGTTAGTGCCTATTCTTCATTTCTTTCCCAATCTAAAACTGTTGAGAATATTCAAGCTTTAACTGATATTGAACTATTATCCATACCACGTCATGCAATTTTACAATTGGAGCAATCTAGTGTGAATTGGTTGAAATTTTTTAAACATATAGCAGAACAAGAATACATCCAGATGGAAAAAAGAATTTTCTTGTTGCAAAAAGAATCCGCAGAAAAACGGTATCTCGACTTACTCCATAACCATCCCAAATTTTTACAATTAATTCCTCTTAACTTTCTGTCGTCTTATTTAGGGATATCACAAAGACATTTAAGCCGGATAAGAAAGTCGATATCGAATTAGACAAATGTCCTTTCAAAGCTTTTTGATTGTGTAGTTCTTTGTGAAAAACATAGAACAATCATGAAACAAGTATTAATAATCAATGGACACCCCGATAAAGAAAGTTTTAATTATGCTTTATCAGAGGCCTATAAAAAGGGAGTAAATACATCTGACGCAATGGTCACTCAGATTAACATCTCAGAATTGGAATTTAATCCTAATTTAAAGTTTGGTTACCGTAAAAGAATGGACTTGGAACCGGATTTAGTAGCGGCCATGGACAAAATCAAAAAGGCAGACCATATGGTATGGCTATTCCCTATGTGGTGGTATGGTTATCCCGCAATTATGAAAGGTTTTATTGATAGAACCTTTCTTCCTGGAATCACTTATCAACCTATTGAAGGAAAACCGCTCCCAGAAAAACTTTTGAAAGGAAAGTCCGCCCTTTTAATCATTACGGCCGATACACCAAAATGGTATGATTTCTTAATTATGAAGCGACCTGCCATAAATCAATTCAAGAAAGGCACGTTGCAATTTTGCGGTATCAACCCTGTTAAAGTGACTTACATCGCGACCATGAAAAACTCGAGTTCCGATTTTAGAGAAAAATGGTTAAGAAAAATATCGGTATTAGGAGAACAACTCAAATGACTTGGCACTTATTAGGAAGTTATTGTAAGGTGCTCATTATTAGTTTCTTTTTCTATCTTTAAGCGTGAATAAATAACAAAGATGGGATTGTTGAAATGTAGATTTTATTTCAATGAACCATAAACAAACTATAAATGAACAAAACCTATTTCTTGCTTTTTTTGACCATTTTTTTAAGTCAGATGCTTCTAGCACAGGATTATCAAGTGTATAAGTCAAAAACGGACACCACTTTTGTGTCATCCCATTTGGGCTACGAGAAGAAAATCTCTATCATATTGCCAGATGACTGGCAAAATAACAATCAAAAAAAGTACCCGCTGGTTATAATTTTTGATAGGCAAAATAAAAGAAGTTACGGTCAGATTGTAAACACCATAGACTATTTAACGGCTGCAGAACAAATGCCACGTTCTATTATTATAGGCATTGAGTCTGATAATTCTAAACGGATAAGTGAGGCGAAAAGCCCCAAGTCTTCTAAAGACGGTAAAGCGCATCTCAATGAAAAATTTCTCTTTGATGAGATTATAAAATTGGCCGAAACAAGATATAAAGCAAGTTCGTTTAGAGTCTTAATTGGTCATTCCTGGTATGGTCATTTTACCACATCCATGTTTGTTAAGAATATTGAGGGTTTATCTGCGGTGATTGCCTTAGATCCATTTTTTAAGCAAGAAAACATTTCTCTAACTGATTCCCTTTCGGATTTAAATAAACGCGAATTAGAGCACGCCAAATACTTCCTTTATGCCATAGGCAAAGATTATCCTCAAGATTATAAAGCTGTTGAAAAGGTTAAAGTTGAAAATACCAATTCAAAACTTGATATTCATGGAACTTATTTTCCCAAAGCATTTCATCATGCTGTTCCGGGGTTGGGAATTGGGGAGGCCTTGTATGATTTATTTGAATATTGGTCCGTTCAACAATATACTTTTTTTGAACCCTCAAATAAGAATGTTGACGTATTTGATGAATTAAAAGGCAATTTGATCAATCATTATGGCTCTAACTTGGATTTTTCGTTGGGTGTCTTGAATGGGAAAGGTTGGGGTTTTTACAATGACGAAGATTACCTGAAAGCTATCAAGGTTTGGGAAGAACTCATTAATCAATATCCAAGTTTTTCTGAAGCTTACCTTTATATCCTAGATGCGCAACAACAATTGAATCAGGATACTTCAGAAACCATAAGCAAATTCAAAGAGAGCTTGAAACAATCTCAATTTTATTCAAAAGAAGAAAAGAAAGAACTACTTTCTGAATTAAAATAATGACATATATACCTCATTTGTAGTAACATAAGAATCTAATTTTTATAACTTTAACAAAATTCAATTCCTGTTCCTAGAAAATAGCTAATCCTATTATTGAATTACCTAGTCCTTTTAGATGTTACTAAATAGGTTGGTTTTCGTTGATAGAGAGCATGAAACTTAAAGTTAAATGAATTGGAACCAATAACATTTTGAAAATGGAAATACAGACAAAACCTGAATTAAGAATGGGAGGACTCCTTTTAAGTTTAGGAGCCTTAATAACCATAATCTGTATACTTCTTGAGGTCAATGCGGGATGGGCATCACTGGTTGTTGAAATGAAAAGGACTGATTTTGAAGCTGGGAAATTTCTCTACGAAAATTGGGATGAAATGAATTCTATTTGGAATTGGGCCCTATATGGGAACGTATTTTTGGCTTTGTCATCTATGATTCTTTTTAAGGTCAACCAGAAAATAGGTTGGTTTCCATCAAGCCTTTTTTGGGCAGCGTATTTTTTAGGAAGTTTAATACTCATTATTTCATTTGCACTTAGTTTAGGTAGCTATCCCCATGCTTTCAAGGTCTTAGATGATGAATTGTATCTATTTGAGGCTTTGCGTGGGGCTCCTCTTTTTCTTTTTAATTTGGGAGCTTTATTTCAAACAAGTGTCTTTATCATATATTTTTTTGAAGGATTCAGCAAAAAGGGTAGGGTACCTCAATGGATAGCCGGTATAACACTTTTACTTATGGTCGGTTCTTTTGTTGCAGTCATTCTTGGAGCAGTGTCCTTTGCTGTTTTTGCTATAACATGTTTTGTTCCGCCATTAGTTTTAGGTCTCTTCTACATGAAGGAAACTTGGAAGACATAATGAATATCAAAACAATAAAACAAATTTGGAAGAACGGTAAAACCAAATGATTTACCTGAATATTACGATTGGAAAGATAAGAATGGGGAGTGGATTTCTCTCATTGAACTCGACCGGTTTGATGTGGTCTTTTGTGTTAAGGTTGTCAATGAATAAATTTAAAAAACTTAATTTTAGCTATTAAATTAGAAACCATTTAATCAAAAATAAATAGAAACATTAACATGAAAGTTACGGCTGAAAAAAATGATAAGGTTGCCCAAATGACCTTTGCATCCATTTATCCCCATTATGTGGGTAAAGTGGAAAAAAAGGGGAGGACCAAAGAAGAACTTCACCAAGTGATAGAATGGCTGACTGGATTTGATGAGGGTCAATTGCAAGACCTGATACAGGAGAAGGCCACTTTTGAAACCTTTTTTCAAAATGCGACCTTACATCCTAATGCGCATCTTATTAAGGGAGTCATTTGTGGGTATCGAATTGAAGATATTGAATTTGATTTGTATCGAAATGTGAGATACTTGGATAAGTTGGTTGATGAATTGGCAAAAGGTCGAGCCTTGGAAAAAATTTTAAGAGAAGAAAAGAAATAGTTTCTCTAAAATAAGTCCATTCAAGATTGCTTCAACTTTCACAAGTTTTCTAGCACTAGATCTCAAAATTTAACTTAAAAAAGGTGACAAATTTTTGATTGTCATAGAGGTAAGTTTTATTTTTGCACTGTGAAAATTTTGACACATCAACTCACCGCTTTAATCTTGGTGGGTATCTTGCTTTTTAATAACCTCAATACGGTAGTGATTGTGGTCAATTTTTTGGCCAACCAAGAACTTATTTCCAAAACTTTATGTGTTCAAAAGGATAACCAGCAGGGGTGTAATGGGAAATGTCATCTAAAAAAGCAGCTGGCCCAAAATGAAACTGGAGCAGAGAAACAAACACCGCTTCCAGAACTAAAAAGGTTAAGTTTGGATGCTTTTTTTATCTCAGAAATTCATGTGGTTGAGCCCCAACAATGTTTATGTTTAAGCACAAAACATGCTTCTGTATATAAAATCCCTTTTTTATATGAGAGCTTTATTTCTATAGAGACACCACCTCCCAATTTCGGTTAATTCATATTTACAAATAGAAAGGAATCACACTTGCTTAAAAAAGTTGTGGTGACTTCGTGTATTATCAATTTAAGTTAAGGGCTGTTTGGGCTAAGAACCTCAGGAAGCACTTGACCTACCATAAATTTGAATTAAAATGAAATTAAAATATATATACCCAATTATTTTATTGGTGTTATTTTCTGTGGCCTGCTCAGAAGATGATACTGAATTTTTTCCAACCAACGAACTTGAGGGACTAACCAAGATTCAAGAACTTTCCAATGACTCCCATGTCGTAGAACTTTACAGTAAATCGGGAACGCTTTCGACAGGATATAATGTGGTAAGTGTTAGAATCAAGAATCTATCCAATAACACGTATGTAGAAAACGCGGAGATCACTTGGTTACCAGTCATGCAAATGCCGACTATGAATCACTCCTGTCCTAAATCTGATCCAGTGCAAGTGGCAAATATGAATGCCCTATATCAAGGTTTTATGATTTATCAAATGACCAATAGCGATGGATCTGGATGGTCGCTTACCATAGATTATACTATCGATGATGTCTCTTATACCGTTAGTTCTGAACTTATGGTTTTTCAAAGCAATTTACAAAACGTCAGTAGTTTTATGGGTAGTGATGATTCTCGCTATGTTGTAGCTCTAATAGAACCAGAAGCGCCAATCATTGGAATTAATGAGATGGTTGTTGGTGTCTACAAAATGGAGACCATGATGTCATTTCCGGTAGTTGAAAATTATTTGTTGACTTTAGATCCTAGAATGCCAGGAATGGGAAATCACAGTTCGCCCAATAATACCGATTTGACATATCAAGTTGAGGATGAGTTGTACCGAGGAAACTTGTCACTAACCATGACCGGTTATTGGGTGCTTAATCTGAAATTGTTGAATGAATTAGGAGATGTTTTAAAAGGAGAAGATGTTACCGAAGACAACACACAAAGCAGTTTGTATTTTGAAATGGAATTCTAGGTTTACCACCGTTCTTTTCATGTTTTTTGGTTTTTATTCTTGGTCACAAGAAGTTGAGCCAAGGGTATCACCTGATACGCTTAATTTACAGGAAGTTATTGTTCTAGCTCCGCATAAATTAAATCATTACAAGCAAGATAAACCCTTGTCAAGTATTGATGATTATTTGGAAAAGGCCCAACGAGTGGGCATGATCAAACGAGGTCGATATGCTTGGGAGCCAAGTTTGAATAACATGACAAGCGAGCGTCTCAATGTTACCATTGATGGCATGTATGTTTTTGGAGCCTGTACCGATAAAATGGATCCCATCACCTCCTATGTGGATGTGTCCAATATTGAACAGGTGACCATTTCCTCTGGACAGGAGGGTACAGAACATGGACATAATATTGGAGGCGCTATCGATTTGAAATTTCCAGAAGCGAAATACGGCCCTAAAAAGTTTAAATCGAGTCTGGATTTGGGTTATGAAACCAACGGAAACTATAAAACTACGGGGATGGACTTAGCTTATACCAATACCTCATTTTATTTGAATTTAGATGGTATTTACAGGCACGCAGATAATTATGAGGCCGGTGGCCAAGAAGAAGTGCTTTATTCTCAATTTGAGAAATACAATGTATCGGGTCAAATGGGGTATCTGTTCAATGCACATCATGCATTAGAAGCTCATTTTATCTATGATAAAGCCACAGATGTTGGATATCCTGCGCTACCCATGGATGTTTCTTTGGCAGAAGCTCTGATTGGTTCAATTGGCCATAACTACCAAAGTGATTCCACTTTAGTCAAGCAATGGGAAACCAAACTCTATGCAAACACCGTTACCCATATAATGGACGATTCCCAGCGTGTAGATGTACCTATTAGGATGGATATGCCAGGTTGGAGCGATACATATGGTTTTTATAGTAAACTTCAAGCTGAGCGATTTCATCACGATTTAAGCTTGAATCTGAATGGGTATTATAACCGGTCCTTGGCAGAAATGACTATGTACCCCAATGATTCTTCTCAACCTAGTATGTTTATGTATACCTGGCCCGATGTAAGAACATGGTACACGGGATTGTATGTGGAAGATCGTTACCGTTTTACTCCTTCAAAAATTTTGTCGGCATCTATGAGGTTAGGATACCAAAACAACCGAGTTGCTAATGACGAAGGATTAGAAAGTTTGAAAATCTTTTATCCAAATATGGGAGATGATAAAAATAGGATGCTATTTGCTTTTTCATCTAATTACCATTTTGTTAAGAAGGACTTTGATGCTATTTTTGGTTTGGGTTACGGGGAAAGGGCGCCCTCGGTCAGTGAGGGATATGGGTTTTACTTGTTCAATAGTTTTGATCGATTTGATTATATAGGGAATCCAAACTTGGCGAATGAAAAATCCCTCGAGGCTCAGTTCAAAACCAATTACCGTTTGGATCACTTTCAGATTGGGTTGGAGGCTTCCTATTTCCATATTAAGGATTATGTGATAGGTGAGATAGACCCAAACTTAAGTGCTATGACCATAGGGGCTAATGGCGTTAAACAATATAGTGCTTTGGATTATGCAACTATTTTTGATGTATATCTTCATGCGAATTTCCAATTCTTTAAACGGTTTTTAGTACATAGTGCTCTGGGGTATAATTATGGTAAAGGCAGTCATGGAGGGAACCTGCCTTTAATTAAGCCCTTTTCTTATATAGCTGAGGTATCTTATACCGCTCCTTATTTCAACGTGGCTATTCAGTTGCAAGGAAATGGTAACCAAAGCAGGTATGGTTACAATTATGGGGAAGATGAAACTCCAGCCTATGGTATCCTGAATATGAATTTGGGACATGTTGTCCCTTTCCATTCTAATAAACTGGTGTTCAAATATGGTATAGAAAATGTTTTAGATACCTATTATTCAACCTATGCCGATTGGAATAACATACCTCGGGAAGGAAGAAACTTCTATATTAATTTGTCTGTGGTTATGAATTGATATTTAGAAATTAGAGCGAGTGTTCTTCTTTTGATAGAATTTTGGTTCCAGGTTTAAACCTTTCATGTGACCTATTGTTTCATGAAAAGCTAAAGATAAAGACTGTATTTTAAGATTATTTTAAAATACAGTCTTCTTTTATAAGCGTGAATAATCCTAAATTTGTTAGAATCACACCCTTAAGGTGATTTTATATGAAGATAGCAAAGATTCTTATATTAGTTGGAGGCCTTATTATTTCAGGACTATTTATTTCCTTGATAGCTGAACCAAATTTTTACAGTCAGATTGAGCCCAAAGAAAAATATCATTATACAACGATAAAGACATGGGATGTACCAGGAGTTCTAGAGGAGATATCTGGTATTTTTTGGTTAGGGGATCAAAAAATGGCAACCATTCAAGATGAGGATGGTGTTATTTTTATCTATGATTTGAAAGCTAAAAAGATAAGTGAAGAAATACCATTTGATAAAGGAGGAGATTATGAGGCTTTGGCCATTGTGGATGATGTGGCTTATGTTATGAGAAGTGACGGAAAGTTGATTGCGATATCAAATTATATGGATGAGGATAGGGAGTTAAAAGTATATGATTCATTTTTTGATGAAGAAAATGATATGGAATCCCTCACGTATGATAAAAAACACCATCGCTTGCTTATGATTGCTAAGGATGAAGACCCCAATTTTAAAAAGACTAAAGGGATTTATGCCTTTGATTTGAACAGTAAAAAATTCTTGTCAAAACCCGTTGTTTCTATTGATTTTAAGGATGATGGTTTTAAAGATTATAGACATAAGGACGCCTATAAAACGTTTCGACCATCTGATATGGCCATCGACCCAAAGTCAGGAGATTATTATCTTTTAGAAGGTGTTGATCCGAAAGTCTTGATTTTAAATTCGCAGGGTGATTTTAAATCTATCTACAAATTGGATAATGATGATTTTGAGCAACCTGAAGGTATCACCTTTGATAATTATGGTGAATTATATATCTCCAATGAAGCTGTAAATCATTCGGCGAATATTATACAGCTTCGATTAGATAAGTAAGGTTGTTTATGATTTATTTTTTTAAGAGCATTATTTATTAATGTAAACGGCTTTTTTGTTTACAAACTCCATAATGCCTTCTATCGAGAGTTCCCGGCCATAACCAGAAGCTTTGGTACCTCCAAATGGCAATCTTGGGTCTGACTTAACCATTTCGTTAATGAAGAAAGAGCCATCTTCAATGCTGCCAATTCTTTCATAGGCATCATCAATATCTTCAGTAAATACCATAGTTCCTAATCCAAATCTTGTGTTGGAGGCCAGTTTATAGGCTTGGTCCTTATCTTTGACTTTCATAATGGCTGCTACCGGGCCAAAAGTTTCTTCAGTAAAAATGGGCATGTCCTCAGTGACATCAGTAATCACTGTAGGTTGATAATAGGCTTTATCTCGATGGTTACCATAGGCAACCACGGCACCTTTATCTACAGACTTTTCTACTTGTTTAAAGAGTTCTTCAGCCAAGTCCTCCCTGGCAAGCACCCCAACTTCAGTTTTCTCTTTTTCTGGATCACCAGAATTCAGGTTTGAGACTTTTTCTAAGAAACGGGCTAAGAATTCATCATATATTTTTTCCTCAACTATAAATCTTTTGGCGGCTATGCAACTTTGTCCTGAGTTTTGCATTCTAGCATTGACCATAGTATCTAAATAGGTGTCCAAATTGGCATCATTTAAAACGATACAAGCGTTATTCCCCCCAAGTTCTAGAACCAATTTTTTTAAGTTTTTACCAGCAATTTCGGCAATTTTCCTGCCTGCTCCTTCACTTCCCGTTAAGGATATGGCTTTAATGCGGTCATCAGAAATTAACTGTTCGATAGCATCATGTTTTGCCAATACCGTTTGGAAACATCCTTCGGGGTATCCAGCATCTTCAAAAAGGTTTTGAATTAATAAAGCGCAACCCGAAACGTTGGAGGCGTGTTTTAAGATAGCTGTGTTACCCGCTGTAAGTGTTGGTACGGCAAATCTCATAACTTGCCAAAAGGGGAAGTTCCAAGGCATAATGGCTAGGATGGTTCCCATGGGGTCATAACTGATAAAACTCTCCTTGGCTTCTGTTTCAATCAAGGCGTCGGCTAAAAACTGATCGGCATTTTTGGCATAGAAGTCACATAACCACGCGCATTTTTCTACTTCGGCTTTGCTCTGGGAAATGGGTTTACCTACTTCTTGGGTCATAAGCAACCCGTAGGAATCCCTATTTTTTCTTAAAAGTTTAGCTAATTTCTTTAGCAGTTTGGTTCGCTTGGATATATCAGTTTCTTTCCAAACCTTAAAGGTACTGTCGGCCTTTGCTAATATATGTTCTATATTTTGTTTGGTATGTAAGTTATAGGTTTGTAAAATTTTACCTGAGTAAGGATTTATAGTAGTGATATTGGATGTTTCCATGGGATTGAATTTTAATAGTAAGTTAGGATTAATCTTCTAAAATGAAGAATGCTTTGACTTAATATTAACGTTTGAAAAGGAGAAAAGTTAAATAGTATTAAAAATGATTCATTGTGTTTTTAAATGCTTATTTTTTAAAGAGTTAAGTCTAAAATTTTATAAATTCTTTAACGACATTGAGTAAGTAATTTCTTAATTTAGAGTCATAAAACTTATTGTCTAATTTAAAACGAACGAAAATTATGGGAAAAGATAGCAGCACGATGTTAGGTCTTTTGGCTGGAACAGCAATTGGAGCAACTCTTGGTATTTTATTTGCGCCAGATAAAGGTGAAAAAACAAGAAAGAAAATTGCAGATGAAGCCAATATAGCCAAAGAGCGTCTTACGGAAAATGCAATGCATTTAAAAGATGCTGTGGTAAGTGGTGTTTCTACAAAAAAGCAAACTTTGGATGAGCAAGTTGAACATATTGTTTCTGATGCCAGTCATAAGGCTGAAGATGTTATTACAACTTTGGAAAGAAAACTTGCAGATTTAAAAGCTAAGAATAAAAAATATCAAAAACCAGTCGTTTAATGAGTAACGTTTTTGAGTCGATTAGTGAAAATTCTTCCAAAGCAACCGACCTTGGGGAGAAATATATAAAGAATACTCAGGACTACATTAAACTTAAAGTTTTTCAACAACTTACTATTTCAATTAGTATGGTTGTAAAAATGTTTATAGTGGGGAGCCTATGTTTTGTAGGCTCTCTATTTCTAGCTGCGGCAGCAGCTTGGTCCTTTGGAAAACTTTTAGGCAGTTTAGCCTTAGGTTGTCTTGTGGTGGCTTTTTTATTCTTTATTTTGGGCTTGATAGCCTATCAATTCAGGCAAAAAATCAATTCAGTGATTATCACCAAAATGTCTGAAAAATTCTTCAATTAACATTATGAATAAAAATTACCAATCTTTTGAAGACATAGAATATGATTTAAAACGTCTCAAGTTAGAGCGCCAAATCATACAGGAAGAACTGAAGGGGGTCCGTAACGATTTACAGGACGATTTGACGCCTGCCAATTGGGTTCAAACCGTATTTAGTGCGTTTAGCAAGTTTGGACTTTTTATGCTTATGAAAAAATTCTTGACAAAAAGCAAGTAATTCCTTTTTCCTTGCTGAAATTATTAAAATTCAAAATCTATTTTAACAATGAACATATTTGAAGCTATTAGAAAAGATCACGACATTCAAAGAGATTTACTAGACAAATTAGTTGATACTTCTGGTGATAGCAAAAAAAGGGATGAACTCTTCAAAAAAATAAAAAAAGAACTTCAGGTGCATGCCAATGCTGAAGAAAGACATTATTACAAGCCTTTGATAGATGTAGATGTCATGCAGGAAAAAGCCAGACATGGTATAGCAGAACATCATGAAATAGATGAACTAATAGAGGAACTTGAAGAAACTGAATATGATTCTTCGGCATGGTTAAAAATAGCCAAGGATTTAAAGCATAAAGTAGAGCATCATTTGGAAGACGAAGAGCATAAATTCTTTCAGCTTTCCGGTAAGGTTCTTTCAGAAAACCAGAAAACCGCTTTAGCCAAGGATTATATGGATTATATGGAGGAGAACAGGTAGTTTGAATAAATGGCCGATATAAAAATTTCCAAGCGTCTTCTTTTGAAAATGGCTAATGAACCACAAGCCATAATCGAAAAATTTAATCTTATCTATGTTCATCAAGGAAGGTTATCCATTAAAAGGAAGAAATCTCCTAATGGATTTATTTATTTGAAAAAAGGTAAGCAGTTGCAGAGTAAAAAGCAACTAGATAGAATTAAGGCTTTGGTCATTCCTCCGGCATGGGAAAAAGTGAGGATAACACATTTAAAAAATGGCCATTTACAAGCTGTAGGTAGAGATGCACGTAGTAGAAAACAGTATCGTTATCATCCGTTATGGACCAAGCTTAGAAACCAGACTAAATTTTACAAAATGGCTGAATTTGGGGGGAGTTTGTCCCAGATCAGAGAACGAACCGACCAAGACTTAAAAATGGAAGGTTGGCCAAAAGATAAAGTTCTTGCTTTGGTCATCAATTTAATGGAAGAAACTAGAATAAGAATTGGTAATTCGTATTACGCCAAAAACAATAAATCGTATGGCTTGACTACGCTTCGATCCAAACATGTTCACCTTTATAGAAACAAAATGTACTTTGAGTTTGTTGGTAAAAAAGGAAAGCAGCACAAGGTCACCCTGCGAAATAAGAAATTGATTAAACTAATTATGCAATGTGAAGAGATTCCAGGGTGGGAATTGTTTCAATATTTTGATGAGAATGGAGAGAAAAGGACTATTGATAGTGGGATGGTGAACGAATACTTGTTTGAAATTACAGGTCGTAATTTTACCGCTAAAGATTTTCGTACTTGGTCAGGATCTCTGGTTTTCTTTGAAGCCTTACGTGAATTGGAGTTACCAACAAATGAAAAAGAAATCAAAGCGAACTTGATAACAGCCTATGATGTGACTTCCAAAGCACTGGGGAATACACGTTCTGTTTGTCAAAAATATTACGTTCACCCTTGTTTGCCAGAAGCTTATATCAATGAATCCTTATTTGATACTCAAGTTAAAAAAGAAAAGAATAACCATCAAGGACTATCTGAAAACGAATGGGTTCTTCTAAATTTGATAAAAAAATATAAAGTACAAGTTTAAATGTATTTATTCTCGTCAATGGCTTCACTGTCTGCATCCAAATATTTTACGATATCAGAAGGATTATTTAACTGTAAATATTTCTCTCCAAAAATTAAGATAGGGTAGGCCAATACTTCAGGATGTTTATTCAAGATCTTGATCCAATCATTTTCATCCAAATCTAAATCTTCATCATAGTTTTCAGTAAATATGGGATGATGCTTGTCAATTAATTCTCCTATGGTTTTATGTAAACCGTCAGCCAATTCCTTCCATTGGGTTCCTGTAACCTTTGTTTGAAGTATATCAATCGTCAATAATTCATGGTCTGAAGCTTTTAGGTAGCCAAGTACTTGCTTCCCTAAACTGGATTGCGAATTGAAGAATAGTTTATTAGTGCTTTTGTTGGTAGAAATCACAGACATCATTTTTATTATTAGACATTACCCTCAAAATTAAGCTATTATCTTGGAAGTTTCTGTTAAAGTAATTTTAATTCCTCTGTAATAAGAAAATCAAATAGTTCTATTAGAACTGTTAATAACTTATAAGTAAGGTTTTCATCAAAAAACCTACTTTTGTTTAGTGTAATTAACGATAAGAGATTATGTCAGATTCAATAGAAAGAGTGAAATGTTTAATTATTGGTTCAGGTCCTGCGGGTTATACGGCAGCAATATATGCATCAAGAGCCAATATGAATCCAATTTTGTATCAAGGAGCCCAACCTGGTGGTCAATTGACAACCACAAATGAAGTAGAAAATTTTCCTGGTTATCCTGATGGGATTACTGGTCCAGAAATGATGATGGAATTACAAAAACAAGCAGAGCGTTTTGGAACCGATGTAAGAAATGGATGGATTACCAAGGTGGATTTTTCTGGAGAGGTTCATAAAGTTTGGGTTAACGATGAGAAGGAAATCCACTGTGATACCGTTATTATTTCTACTGGAGCTTCAGCTAAATATTTGGGATTGGAATCTGAACAAAAATATTTAAAGTTAGGAGGCGGTGTTTCTGCATGTGCCGTTTGTGATGGTTTCTTTTATAGAAATCAAGAAGTGGTTATTGTTGGAGCAGGAGATTCTGCTTGTGAAGAAGCACATTATTTATCAAACCTTTGTAAGAAGGTAACCATGTTGGTTAGACGAGATGAATTTAGAGCCTCTAAAATCATGGAAGCAAGAGTTAGAAATACACCTAACATTGAAATATTGATGAATACCGAAACTGAAGAAGTGATTGGTGATGGTCAATTGGTAACGGCAGTAAAAGCTAGAAACAAAGAAACGGGAGAAGTTTTTGAAATTCCTGCAACTGGATTTTTTGTTGCCATTGGTCATAAGCCTAATACTGATATCTTTAAAGGCTTTTTGGAATTGGATGAAACCGGTTACATTATTAATAAACCAGGTTCTTCACGTACCAATATTGAGGGCGTGTTTGTGAGCGGTGATGCAGCAGACCATGTGTATAGACAGGCTATTACGGCTGCTGGAACAGGCTGTATGGCAGCTTTGGATGCAGAAAGATATTTAGCTTCAAAAGATGCTACATTTGAAGTAAGTACTTCAACATACAACTAGAAATACAAATTAGAAACCTTGTAAGTTATTGAAACCGAAGCATATGCTTCGGTTTTTTTTGTATATTAGGAGGAGATTCCCTGTAAGTGATCTATTAATAGCATATTAAGAACACTCTAAAACCTCTCACATGAAACGAGTATTATATGCTTGGTGTCTCTTTGTAAGCGCCATGGTTTGGTCTCAAAAATTGGCTCAACCAGAAGTCCTTCCTCAAAACATTGTAAAGAATACCTACCATGGTGTTACCATTGAAGATCCATACCAGTATCTGGAAAACTTAGATGACCCCTCTGTTATCAATTGGATGAAGGGTAATGCCCAATATGCCAATTCTGTTTTGGATAACATTTCTGGTAAACAAGAAATGCTGGACAAGATGATGGAATTGATGAACAGAACATCTGCGGCCATAGGCAGTTTAAGGATTACAGATGATAATACTTACTTTTATTTAAAGCGCGTTCCTGGAGAAGAGATTTTTAAAATGTATAAACGTGATGGATATGAGGGCAAGGAAACGCTCTTTTTTGATCCTAACAAATACAAAAAGGATTCAGGAAAGACATACACCATTAATGGGATTACCCCCAATAATCAAGGAGATAAGGTTGCAGTAACGCTGGCAGCAAATGGATCTGAAAATCCGGAAGTCCTTATTTTCACCAGTGAAGGAGAGAAATTTAAAGAAACCATAGAATTAGGACGTGGTATTTCTTGGCTGCCTTCAGGAGATGCTTTCTACTACAACAAATTCCATTCTTCCGATGTGACTGACATGAACCGAAAAATGTTTACGAATGTCTATGTACATCAATTGGGAACTGAACAAGAAGCGGATAATATATACTTTTCTAAAGAAGAATATGAGGCTTTAGGTGTCGATGGGATGGAGATTCCTATGGTAGTTTATGACAAAAACGCAGGACTGAATGTTTTGATTATAGGATCCGTAGATAAAAACACAAGAGCTTATTTTCAATCGGCATCTGGTAATTCAAAAGTATGGAAGTCCTTATCTCAAAGGTCAGACCTGATTGTTGATTATGAAGTCAATGATAAGCATCTTTATTTCATGACGTATTTGGACAGCCCCAATTATCAGATTAAAAAAGTATCTCTTCAAGATTTGGATGTGTCTAAAGCAACAACTGTAGTTCCCGAGTCCAAGAACGAAATTATTACAGGGATGAAATTGACAAAAGATGGCTTGTACTATACTACCATGAAAAATGGTGTAGAGGCTCAAGTTTATTTTTTAGCATACAATTCATCTACTCCTAAGAAATTAAAACTACCTTTTACGGCGGGTGATGCTTCTTTATCGAATAAGAGCTCAGAATTTAGTGATAT
This sequence comes from Mangrovimonas sp. ST2L15, assembly GCF_001280515.1. GTDB lineage: Bacteria > Bacteroidota > Bacteroidia > Flavobacteriales > Flavobacteriaceae > Mangrovimonas > Mangrovimonas futianensis. The sequence continues at coordinate 1,535,777 of NZ_LBIQ01000030.1, forward strand.
TTGGATTTCCATCTCAGGATGGACTTCACCAGACAAGAGATATCTTTATCATCCTAAGGACGATGTATTTGAATATCAACCGCTTTCTACTCCAGCAGAATACCCAGAACTTAAAGACTTAATAGCTAAAGAAGTGATAGTTGCTTCTCATGATGGGGTAATGGTGCCTGTTTCTATTATTTATAATAAAAACATCAAATTGGATGGCTCCAATCCTGGGGTAATCTATAGTTATGGCTCTTATGGAAATTCAACGAGTCCGTTTTTTAGCCCTATTACATTGGCTTATACTCTTTATGATGGGGTTTTGATAGTTCCTCATGTAAGAGGTGGCGGAGAGTTAGGAGATTCATGGCATAAAGCGGGTCAAAAGTTGAATAAGCCTAATACGTGGAAAGATGCCATAGCAGCAGCAGAATATGTTATTAAAGAAGGATACACATCTTCTAAGAAATTAGCCATTTTTGGAGGTAGTGCAGGGGGGATTTTAGTAGGACGCTCTATTACTGAACGTCCCGATCTTTTTGTAGCCGCCGCACCCATGGTAGGAGCCATGAATACCGTAAGAATGGAAGAGACACCTAACGGACCAGTAAATACTCCAGAGTTTGGAACGGTTCAAGATCCAGAAGAGTTCAAGGGTTTATTGGAGATGGATTCTTATTTAAATCTTAAGCCGGGAACAGACTATCCTGCAACCCTTATTACTGCCGGGATTAATGACCCTCGGGTTATAGCCTGGCAGCCAGCAAAATTTGCGGCCAAGTTACAACATGATAATGTAGGTGACTCACCGATTCTTTTTTTAACAGATTTTGAAGGAGGACATGGAGGCGGTGTTGCATTAACCAAAGCATTAAATAGATTTTCGAATGTGTTTTCATTTTTTTACTGGCAATCGGGACACCCGAAATTTAAGATGAGAGAGCCGATTAAGGATTAAAAGTATAAACCGAAACCTAGATTTAAAAGTCTAGGTTTTTTGTTTTTTTAGCGAAGTTTTCGAACTATAACGGTATAGTTGAGCCTGTGTGATAAATGTTACACATAGTATGATTTATGTCATGTTTTCGAAAGTCATTCGGTATTACATTTGTATCAAACAATTAATCAGATATGAGACATTTTATCCAATTAGCCATCGTGGCTTTGTTGCTGTGTCCAATTTCTTCAATCGGGCAAAGCTTTAAGATCCAAAAAACAGGATCATCGATCATTATTTCCGGAACATCCAGTCTACATGATTGGGATATTGAAGCCGAAGATTATTCAGGAACTATTGAGTTTAGTGATTTGGCTGCCGGTCAAATTTCTAACCTTAACATGTCAGTTGTTTCAGAAAGTTTAAAAAGCGGAAAAAGCGGTATGGATAGCAATACCTATAAAGCTTTGAACACTAAAAAGTACAAAAATGTAACTTTTAAATTTTCTAAAGTCAACAAACTGGAAAAGGTAGATGACTCCACCTTTAAATTGAATGTGTCAGGAACATTAACGATTGTGGGGGCATCTAAAAATGTCAACTTTGAAATGCTTTTAACTAAGCTTCCAAGTGGCGTTAATTTAACAGGTAGTGAATCCATAAAAATGACGGATTTTGGTATCGACCCGCCTAAAGCTTTAATGGGAACCATTAAAACTGGAGACAAGGTTACCATCAAATTTAATACAACTTTTAAATAAATACTTAACAAAAACGAAACTAGAAATGAAAAATTTTAAAAAACTATCGGTTTTATTTCTATTGGTGCTTTCTTTTAGCGCCGTACAAGCACAGAAAAGACATTTGGATAATTATAGAGATCCAGATCAAAGAGGTATCAATGTATTTGAAGCGCCTAAAGATACTGTCTCCACATTTGATGGAGTAAGGGTTAGAATAGGTGGATCATCTACTCTTCAATTCCAAGCTATAGATCACGAAAATGGTGTAGATCAGGCTTTAATTGATGACGGAACAGTTCTTCCATTAAAAGAAATAGGAAGCAACTTTAACCTAGCTACTGCCAACTTAGATTTAGATGTAGCTTTGGCAAAAGGTGTAAGAATGCACTTAAGAACTTATTTGTCTTCTCGTCACCACCCAGAACCTTATGTAAAAGGTGGATATTTTCAAATTGATAACCTAGACTTTATTAGTGAAGGTACTTTAGGTGAACTAATGAAATACACCACTATTAAAGTAGGTCACATGGAGAATAACTATGGTGATGCCCACTTTAGAAGAACTGACAATGCACAAGCCATGTTCAACCCATTTGTTGGAAACTTAATTATGGATTCGTTTACTACAGAAGTAGGTGCTGAGGTTTACTATCAAAGAAATGGTTTTATCGGTATGGTAGGTTTCTCTAATGGTAAGTTAAACCAATCTGTAGAAGCGGGATCTAATGGAAAAACTGGTGGAGCTTCCTTTTTGGCAAAATTAGGTTACGACAGTCAACTTAGTGATGACCTAAGAGTGCGTTTAACAGGATCTTTGTATAATACAGGTTATGTGCCTTCAAACTACTTATATACTGCAGACCGTGCTGGTTCTAGATATTACTTTGTAATGGAAAATGAGGAAGCTGCTGCTAAAAGCCCATTCAGATCAGGACGTTATGATCCAGGTTTCAGAAACAGTATAACAGCTATTATGTTCAATCCATTTGTGAAATTCGGAGGTTTGGAATTCTTCGGAACTGCAGAATTTGTTAGTGGTAGAGCTTCATCTGAAGTTGATGACCGTAAAACAACTCAATTTGCTGGAGAACTTATCTACAGATTTGGAAGCACTGAAAACTTCTATGTAGGTGGACGTTACAACACTGTTAAAGGGGAATTAGCTGATGGAACTGAACCAGATATCAACAGAACACAGCTTAGTGCCGGTTGGTTTATGACCAAAAACATTTTAGCAAAAGTTGAGTATGTGAATCAAAAATATGATGGATACGACAATACTAGTATTTTATATGATGGTCAATTTAATGGAGTAGTAGTAGAAGCTGTAATTAGTTTCTAATTTCCAGAAAATTTGGTTAAATTTATAAAGTGAAGCCTATAATTTTAATTCTGGTCAGTGTGTTATGTTTTAAATCTCTAGTAGATGATAAGGGATTTAATGAAGCAACATACCTGATATCCGAAAGGAGTGAATTAAAAATTATAGGCTCCACTAATGTTAACAAGTTCACTTGTGCTTATGATATGAGCCGAGTGGAAACCAAACAAAAAGTAAATTTTAGACAGGAAAACGATAAGCTTGTTTTTACAAACACCGATTTAATTCTAAAGAGTACAGCTTTTGACTGCGGTAGTAAAATGATCAACAAGGACTTCAATAAGTTGATGCAAACTGATATCTTTCCTGATATTTCCCTAAAGCTTATAGAAATTACCAAAGAAAATATTGAACATCATGTGGTTTACACCACAATGGATGTCACTATTTGTAATCGAACCAAGCGCTATAAAGTACCTGTCAATATTTCTGATAGCGTTAAGTTAGGAGTTAAAGGTAATTTAAGAATCAATATCACAGACTACGAGCTCGAAGCCCCTAAAAAGGCGATGGGTATGATTAAAGTTTGTAATGATATTGATATCGATTTCAATCTCTTCTTTCAAAAATTATAGTTCCTTTTTCTTTAATTGTGAGGTACCATCAAATTTGTGAATGGTAATTTGAGGCGCTCCATAAAGATCCACATCTCCATTACCTATAGATTCTAATTCAAAGGAATTATTGACATGAATGGAAATTTCGCCATTATCCTGAATAAAAACTTTAGCTGTATTTGTAGTTAAATTATTTCCTCTTAAATCTGAATTTCCAGAACATTTCAAGTCCAATTTTTGCAAATTTCCTTCTAAAGTCGCATAGGCGTTATCAAAAAGGTCCAGTTTAAGTGATTGACTATTTATTAATGCTTCTATTTTACTATTTTCATTAAGGTCCAAGGTTGTAGAATCGCTTTTTATATTAAATTTCATGTCACCTTTTCCATGCCCATTCAACTGAAAATAGCTTGTTTCTATATTCAAGGAAATTTCAGCATCATCTCTGGCTTCTATTTTAAGGTTATTAGTAACCATCGTGCTAATCGCTGCTATTTCAGAATCTCCTTTCCCTATAATATAATTTAGGTCACTGTTATAGTTAACCGTGATGTTTAATCGTTTACTTGAAACAATTCGTTTTGTAGTTTCTATTACCAAGGCACCCTCTGAAACTGTAATATGAATGATATCGTGAAGATTTTCATCGGCTTCTACTTCAACCGACGTGTCAAAAGATTTTTTTAGGATAACTTCAAAATCATTGCCTACCACCAATTTGTGGAAGGGGTCAACTTTTGTTTCTACGGTAGTAACTTGTTTGTTACCTTTTATTTTTTCTTGACTTAAAGCAGACTGAATGATAGAGAATCCAATCAAACAGGTTAGTAAAATGTTCTTCATATAAATGGTTTGGTGCAAATATAGAAAACCATCCTGATATGTTTTAAACACAACAGGATGGCATTTTTTGGTGGTCAGATGATATTTATTCTTGTCTTACAGAACCAGAAACCCCATCGGTTTTATCTAAAATTTCTGGATTCCCAATATATTTCACATCAGCCCCACTACTAGCCTTTGCAGTTAATTTTTTCTGCGTATTTACAGTAATGCCTGAGCCGCTGCTAGCTTTAACCTGCGAGTTTATTGCAATTAGTTTTTCAGCATCAATGCTACTTCCACTACTGGCCGTAGCCGAAAAGTTATTGACGCTTCCTTCAAGATCCAGTTCGCTGCCACTTGATGATCTGGCGGAGATGGAATTGGCCTGAACCTTAAGATTTAGATCGCTTCCGCTAGAGGTTCCTAAGTCCAAATGGTCTGTCTGTATCTGGTTGGTAGCAGTCACATCGCTTCCACTAGAAGCTGAAATAGACTGGATGGTTTTAACTGTTACAAAAATCTTTCTGGATGCTGCATGCGAAATATTTTGACTGGCAGTTACTTTTAAAACACCATTGTTTACTGAAGTTTCTATGATGTTTAAAAGGTTTTCATCTGCTTCTACAGTAACACTTTCTGAGGAGCCCTGGGTGATGAATACATCTAGGCCTCGACTTACTTCAATAGCATTAAAGGACTCAGAAACCGGTCGGTTTTCTGTAGCTACGTTTCCATTTCCACGAACTCCCATATCAAACATACAAGAGTTTAATAATAGTGATAAAATGGCGGTTACGATTAATTTTGCAATTGTTCCCATGATAATAGATTTTTGATTGATTTTAGATTGTAAATATGTGATGATTAATTGATTCTTAAAATTATAGTTCCTTCAGTTGTAAAATTTGATGACTTAATTGTTATTCGCTGGTGATGTGGATGCCATCTTCTGTAATATCCATTTTCACATCATCAGAAGATCCTTTGATACCATCGCTATTTATTTCGAGACTATCACCATTGTCTTTGATCTTAATGCCTTGACTGTTGATGATTAATCCGTTTTCCTCTTTTTGGATATTGATATTCACATCAAATTCGTCTTCAACATCACAATCAATGCAGATGACTTCGTCTTCCATGACCATTAATAAATGTGAGGCGTCGCTAAAGGAAACCAATCCACCCTCATAGCTTCTGTGGTCTAAAAATGAAGCTGTGTTTTGGTCTAACTTAAAAACAGTTCCCACAGGTAATTGTAATACCAAGTTGACATTCTGGTCTAGAAACTTGTTCTCGAAATCAGTATGTAAATAGTTATTCAATGACAAGGTCTTTCCGTTGAAGCTGTAATTATAGTCAATATTCTCTGCTGTGTTTCTGGCTTCAATAAAATCACTTCCTTTAGCTTCTTTCATTATAATAAGGCTAGCTACAGAATCTTGTGTCGATTTAATGGTAAGCCTCACGTTTCTTGAAAAGATTACTTTTTCATCCTCGGTGTTGTACTTTACCTCAAAACCGTTGCTTCTGTGCATACCATATTTGTACTTGTCATAATCACTAGCCACCATCTTAATTTGTAAGGTGTCTTGTGGGTTGATGGTCAGTTTTTCTGTTTGCGATACAGAATTCTCAAGGGCAAAGTGTGATGCTTCTTTAATACTGATTACAACCAATCCTACTATGGATAATAACCAAAGGCCTAACAGTGTGAATTTGGCAACCCTACCTATAGACTTCAGGTTGGTAATCAAAATTCTCAAGCCTAAATAAAGGATAAAGAATAATGGAATTCCGAATAGGAAGAACAATAAAACCGATCCCAACCATAATGGTAATCCTGTGGTGTTTAGTGCATCTGGGTAATCAAGCCACCATGGATGAAAATAGGTGGAACTACCAAATGACAATAAGCTTACTATGAGTCCGAAGAGCAGCGAAACGCCAATGATAATTAAGATGATCCCTATGAATTTAGCAAAGAGTTTTAAGAGAAATAAAAGGACATCGCCTATGGTGTCAAAAAAATTTTTAGAACCACTTTTTACACGTTGCCCGTATTTTTCATAATCAACGTTTTTTACCGTTTCGGAGACATTATCAATTCCGTCTCGAATTTTTTTTTCAATGTTGCTGATGTTCACAGGCTCTCCGGTCATGGTCAATTTCTCAGCTGTAGTAACGGCCTCAGGAACCAAAATCCAGAAAAGAATGTAAATAAATATAAACGTACCGCCAGAACCTATGGTAAGCAAGATCCAAAGTAAACGCACCCAAATGGCATCGATACCCAAATAATGACCCAATCCAGAAGATACCCCTGCAATATAGGAGTTGTCACGGTCTCGGTATAATTTTTTGGTTGATGATGATCTGGTTGACTTACCGTAAGAAGAAGAAATAGGTTCGTCCTCAAAAATCTCGTCGTCTACCAAATAATCTTCAGGCTGCCCCATGATGCCAATGACTTCTTCAACTTCCTTGATGCCTATCACTTGTTTGTCGTGTTTTACACGCTCGCTAAACAATTCGGCAATACGGGCCTCGATATCAGAAATTATTTCTGCTCGACCTTGAGAGTCTGTAAATGAACGTTTAATAGCCTCAAGATAGCGTTGTAATTTTAAGTATGCATCTTCATCTATGTGAAAAAATATACCTGCTAAATTTATGTTGACTGTCTTATTCATCTCGTTTTATTTTTTGGCTTGTTACTAGGTTTACAGCGTTTTGTAATTCGCTCCATGTGGTGTTTAATTCTTTAAGAAAGAGCTTACCAGTTTCGGTAAGTCCGTAATATTTTCTCGGTGGACCTGAAGTAGATTCTTCCCAACGGTAGTTAAGAAGTCCAGCGTTTTTAAGACGGGTCAATAAAGGGTAGATGGTACCTTCCACTACCAGCATTTTGGCGTCTTTTAAGGTGTCTAGAATTTCTGCTACATAAGCATCTTCATCCCTAAGGATAGATAAGATGCAGTATTCCAAAACACCTTTACGCATTTGAGCTTTTGTGTTTTCTATCTTCATGTTTTAATTCGATTTAGATGTGAAACTGTTCATTTTTTGATTGATATGATGATTATTTGATGAAATTGATGGTGAAAGGATAGTGATATGGCTTCCCTTCTCTAGCCGTTAAGCTTGCTCTTATTATTAATACAAGTTCTATGATGAAACCAATAAAAGCGATTACTCCTAAGCCTCCTGTGATGAAAAGAAGAGGAGACGGTTTGCTAATACTGATATGAAAATGATCAAAATTGTTGAAATTGATAAAATCAAATCCGCTAAATAGATTGAATGCAAACAATGGGATAGCAATGCTACCTAATATTAAGGCATATAATAAAATGCTTATCTGAAAATTGATAGCTTGTTTCCCGTGGCTATCCACAAATTCTGACTTATCCTTATTCAATGCCCATAAAACAATGGGAGCGATGAAATTTCCCAAAGGGAAAAAGAACCTAGTGAAAGTAGATAGATGTATTAAAGTGGCGATATTTTTTTGGTGGTTGTCTAACATGATTTCAATTCATATAGTAATTTCTTATACAAATATATATCTAAAAGAAGGTATTATGCAAAACATAGTACTTAAAATTAACAAATTATTAACAATTGAAGTCTTGAGTATTTTCAGTAATTTGGTGTTCTATTTTAAATATATATGAAAATTTCACCCAGTAAACTCAATAAATTTTTAATGTTCAAACTTCCTTCTGCTTATCTAACGGGCGTGCGTGTTAAGGAAATTAATGCTTCTAGCTGTGTTGTCTCGGTAAAGCATAAGTGGCTTAATCAAAATCCCTTTAATTCCATGTTTTGGGCAGTTCAGGGAATGGCCGCCGAATTGACAACAGGTTCCTTGATGATGATGAAGATTAAAGAAAGTGGAAAGAAAATTTCCATGCTTGTAGCCAATAACAAAGGTAGCTTTACTAAAAAGGCAACTGGACGTATTACTTTTAGTTGTCATGATGGGAATCAATTGGATGAGACCATAGCCAAGGCTATTGAAACGGGGGAGGGACAAACCATTTGGATGCAGTCAACGGGAGTTAATGAAGAAGGGGTAGAGGTTTCTAATTTTCAGTTTGAATGGACTATAAAGGTTAAAAGTTGAGGATGATGTAACGAATAGAACATTTCCTTCACTAATAGTGTATAATCAATAAAAAACGAAATACAATGACATCACACGAAATAGATTACAGGATTTATGGTGAAGAAATGCAGTATGTAGAAATTGAATTAGATCCTCAAGAGGCGGTTGTAGCTGAGGCTGGAGGCATGATGATGATGGATGAAGGCATTCAAATGGAGACCATTTTTGGAGATGGTTCTGAAAAGAATAAAGGTTTTTTAGGTTCTATTTTAGGAGCAGGAAAACGTGTACTAACAGGGGAAAGCTTATTTATGACCGCTTTTTATAATACACAAGTGGGTAAAAAATGTGTCAGTTTTGCGTCCCCTTACCCAGGGAAAATAATTCCTATTGATTTAACGGAATACAGAGGTAAGTTTATCTGCCAGAAGGATGCCTTTTTATGTGCAGCAAAAGGTGTGAGCGTGGGTATTGAGTTTAGTAAACGTTTAGGCCGGGGGTTCTTTGGAGGAGAAGGATTTATTATGCAAAAATTAGAAGGAGACGGACTGGCTTTTGTGCATGCTGGAGGTACCTTGGCTAAAAAAACCTTGCAAGCAGGTGAGGTTCTAAAGGTGGATACTGGTTGTATTGTTGGGTTTACGCAGGACGTTGATTATGATATAGAGTTTGTAGGAGGTATCAAAAACTCCATATTTGGTGGAGAAGGTTTGTTTTTTGCCAAACTACAGGGACCAGGAACCGTTTATATCCAATCGTTACCTTTTAGCAGATTGGCAGGAAGAGTTTTGGCAAGTGCACCTCAAGGAGGAGGAAAGGATAAAGGAGAAGGTAGTATTTTAGGAGGTTTAGGTGATTTACTAGATGGCGATAATCGGTTTTAGTTAATAACTTAGTTGATATTTTTTGTTAAAAATTTAAATTATTTCTCACACTCAAACGTTTTTTTATTACATTTAATGAAACTAAATAACTGAGTGCTTATAAACACTACTACCAAAAACTAAACCCTAAAATTATGGCTAGAGCAATGTTTGAGTACACCAAAACGGTACTTAGAAAAGTGAGTTTTGATGTTTCATTATTTTGCAAGGAAGTTCAAAAGGCCCTTCAAAGATTACTACCGTATGAAATTGAAGAATTAAAAGTCTTTATTGATTCCTTGATTACACAAAACCCAGAATTGAATCAATGTTTAATTTATTTAAAACCATAATTAAATAAAAAGAGCGACTGAAAAGTCGCTCTTTTTATTTTGAAGTTGTTTGTTATCATTTTACAGGAAGTGGACTAACAATTTTTACATTTTGGAAGGCAATAGCTCCTCTTACTATGCCTGTAATAACTTTATGAAGCGCCTCAATAATTTGAAGCTTAAGTTCACTTTTATGATAAATCAAGCTCACTTCCCTTGCTGGACTCGGTTCGTAAAAGTAATGTAGGTTTTTCTTGTAATTTTCGTTAAGATCAAAGGTGTGTAGGTAAGGAAGTAAAGTCATTCCCAAACCTTCGTTTGATAATTTGATCAAGGTTTCAATACTACCACTCTCTAATTGGAATTGATCTGCTTCTTGATTTTTAAACGTTTTACACAAATTGATGATGCCTTCCCTAAAACAATGGCCATCTTCTAGAAGTAGCATATCATCTAACGATAACTCTTCTATTTTGATTTTATCTTGAGAATGGAGTTTGTGATTTTCTGGAATATAACCAACAAATGGTTCGTAATATAAAACACGTTCTTTAATATGTTCATTCTCTAGAGGAGTTGCTGCGATAGCCGCATCTAAATGGCCTTCGGTAATTCTAGAGATAATCTCCTCTGTTGTTAATTCCTCAATCTTAAGATTGATTTTTGGGTATTTTTTGATAAAAGTTTTCAAAAACATCGGTAATAAGGTAGGCATGACTGTTGGGATGATACCCAATCTAAATTCTCCCCCAATAAAGCCTTTCTGTTGGTCAACTATATCTTGAATTCGGTAGGATTCATTTACAATGTTTTTGGCCTGAATTACTATTTTTCTTCCAACCTCAGTTAATTCAATGGGTTTTTTACCGCGATCAAAAATTAAGATGTCTAATTCATCTTCTAATTTTTGAATTTGCATACTCAAAGTTGGCTGGGTTACAAAGCACTTTTCTGCTGCTTTGGTGAAGTTTTTATGTTCGGCTACAGCCAAAACATAATATAGTTGAGTTATTGTCATAAGTTATATTGATTGCGGCTATAAAATTATAAAAACTATCAATAAAACTTATAGAGTAGATTGTTAATTATAGATTAAATTTGTAGTAGAAATAAGATATTAAAACACATAGATATGACATTAAATAGTATAGGATTAGATGAAAAAAATACCAAAGCATTGGCAACAGACCTAAATATGCTTTTGGCTAATTTTCAAGTTTATTACCAAAATTTAAGAGGTATTCACTGGAATATTAAAGGAAAACGATTTTTTGATCTTCACGCAAAATTTGAGGAATTATATACCGATGCCAATTTAAAAGTTGATGAAATTGCTGAGCGTATTTTAACTTTAGGATCAACACCTCTACATACTTTTGAGGATTATACAAACTCGGCTAAAGTGCCAGTAGGTAAAAACATTTCGGAAGATGAAAAAGCAGTGAGATTGATTGTTGATTCGTTAACAGAATTACTTAAAATTGAAAGAGATATTTTAGGCAAGTCTGATGAGTTTGATGATGAAGGTACCAATTCCATGATGAGTGATTTTATCACCGAGCAAGAAAAGACCGTTTGGATGATGAAAGCTTTCTTAGGAGAAACTGTATAATGAATAATAGAAAGATTGAAAAAGCGCCCTAGGATAAGGGCGCTTTTTTTTTAAAACCTGACAGTCATTTCGATATCCTGATCTGTAACTTCAAATTTGGCGTCATTAAAGGATGGAGGTCCAAATAACATCGGATTGTTGCTCATTCCATAAGACTCAGCAGGCATTCCTGAACCGTCAAAATCCATGCGGTTGTTGTCATTTTCATCATGTAACACCATGATGGCATAGGTTCCAGGCTTAACATTATCAAAGGTGACCTGCACCTTTCCATCGGTTATTTCTTTCTTGTATCCTTCAATGCCCTTTCCTTTCATAAAAGTCTCCTGATTGTGAAGCCCAATTAACGCATGTCCCTTTTCATTTAAAAAATTGTTGACATGAATGGTTACTGTGTAAGTTGATTTTTCTTCTTGAGCTTGTGTTACAAATTGCGTCAAAAGACAAACGATAAAAATAGCTAGAGTTCTCATAATTGTAATGTGTTTCTTGATTAATACACTTCAAAGATTGTTGAATAACACAAATTTGGAAATAATTATTTCCTGAATTGTTAAGAAAGAGGAGTGAATTGTATTTGACTGAAAAAGATAAGCCTCAATTGATATTGAGGCTTCTTTGTTGGGTAGTGTAAATATATTTTTCTAACTCTTTTTAAATAGAATTTTAACTTCATTAAATTGATTGGCTGCCACAAGGAACTCCAACATCAAAGGCCAATTACTGTTTGGCTCAAAGTAATTTTTGTAGGATTTGTTGGTTTGAATTTTTAAAGTGTTCCCATCCAAGGAGGCTGAGCTTTCAAATGCTCCTGTGATGTTGTCTATATTAAAATTTAATTTATCTATACCAGAAACTTCATACCCCTCAGGAATTGTAATATTAACTTCGTTTGTATAAGAACGGGGATTTTGAGAATACACATTTTGGGTACGTTCTTTGGTTTTTTCATTGACTTCAAATTGACCTCCAATAAGTTTTCCTACTTCGAGGATGTAAGAAGGTCCCGCTTTTTTAATAAGATCTCCTTCCGTAGTGAAATGTTCTTTCAATTCTAATGGATCACCTGTTTTAAAACGTCCCGTTTTTATCACTTCAAATGAGTAGTCATCTAATTTTAAGTCATATTCTGAAGAAGTAAGTTTTTTACAATTTTCCTGTTGCTTCTCTTTTAATTTTTTCAACAACGACTCATATTCAGTTTTATGACGTTCTCGGTCCTTTTTCTTACCAGCAAATTCAAGCACCGAGGTTGAATTGTATTTGTCATAATCTTCATAAACAAAATCAAAATACTCCAATCTGGATTTTTGCTCATCAGATTTGTTATGCCCTATGTGATAAGAATTTCTATCTATAACCAAACCTTCAAAACCATCTTTAAAGCTAATGTTTGCAACTTCTTTTGAATTATTCTCTTCATAAGTGGAAGCAGGTAATTTGGCATGGGCAATCTCAGAGATTACAGCCTTTTTGGTGGTCTTTAAAGAGTATGCCTCCGAATTTTCGAGCAATGGCGATATCTTATTGATGGTAGCGTAAGCATCAAACGTATCTATGTAAAGAGGTGTTTCGGTATTGACTTTTAAAACGAAATCGGCATTGTATTCCAATAAAAGTTCGTCAATACTACCATTAAATCTTTTGGTACCTACCAATATTTCATAATCGATTTTTTGATCTTTAAGTACTTGGGCAAAATATCTAACAAAAGATTCGTCATTGTTAAAAAAGATGGCGTTCATATAATAAGCAAAGGGATTCATGATTTTGGCATCTTCAATGACAATTGCCTCAATATAATTGGTGTAAAATTTATGTCTCATGAAATAGAATACGGCAGTAACCAATTCTGTTTGAGATTTAAAATCATGTTCTTTTATAAAGTGCCTTACTTGCTTAATATCTCCGCTAGGAGCCAACTTGTCCTCATAAAAGGTATATACCTCCTCTTTGGTGACTGTTTTTTTTATGTCAAAATCTTCCTCAGGAATAAAGGCATAAGCTCTTTTTTCATTTTTTCGGGTTCTGGCAAAATTCACCTGAAATTTGTAACAGGGTAACTCCACATATGGATAGAACCATCTGGGATAAGTGTTCTCATCGACATCTTTCATTTCAAAACTGTAGTGTCTTTTTTTCTTTTCGGCTACATCTTGTTCTTGAAGTTCTGGTGCCCCATTGTAGGTATTGAAACTTATAAAGAAGTCTTTTTCTGTGTAGAGGTTGAATTCATAATTCATAATAGGATACGTAGCCTCAACGGTTTCTTCCACTTCATCAAAGCGATAAAGATCATTTTCACCTGGAATCATATCTGAATAGAAATAATAATCGATGATATCTCCTTTTTCCAAATTAGGTATTGCCAACTTGGTTTCTTCTTCCCCTTCAATTTTTTCCTCTTTAACGTCAACAATATGCTCCTCTCCATTGGGTTTGATGACTTTAAGACCTAAGTGGAAGGTGTACAAATGTTTTTGTTTAGCGTTGTTGTTTTTATACTTGAATTCTGAATAGTCATTTACCGCTGCCTGATCCAGTAATTTGATTCTGTTTCTAACAACCCTTGTATACTCGATGCTGTTTTGCGGACGAATGTAATAGTAGTTCACGGACCTGTAAATATACACCGCCGATTCACTTTCCCATTTTTGTGGAATTTCAAAAACATCGTGATAAGGCGCTTCGGCTCCCCATAATTTTTCCTCTACAGCAGCAATTTTTTTGATTTGATCCTTTGTTTGGGAATAGCCAATTGTAATACTCATAAGTAGGAATAGGCTAAGAATTAATTTATTAGTCATGGTTAGTTATTTGGACAGGGTTAATATTAGTTGTTCGTTATACGTAGATTTTAAGCGCTCTATGGTTTTGTTCCAGTGTTCAAATGTTGCTTTCTTTATTTTTGCATTTTTAATGATAAACAGTTTTTTATATTCCAAAATGTTGTTGTTCAGATTATAGCTCAAATGAATTTTAAAGTCTTCGTTCTCTTCATCAATGGCTTCTGGCAGATGTTCAATGGTATAACCTTCTGGAATTTCTAAGTTTATCTCGCTTTCAAGGTGTTTTTTAAAATTAAAAACAAGATCGGTTTTTCGATCTTCTAAATTATAAGTTGCAAATTCCCTGTCCTTGTCCAAATCTAAATAAATGGTACCATCAAAACTGGAAATGGTATTTTTTAAGATTAAATGGTAGTCTAGGTTTAGGTCGTTTTCACGGTCATTAAAATCGGAAGGATTTATGTCTGCTACAATAATGTTATGATCCCCATTGTTCAGGTAAAAGTTAAGAGCTTCCCCTTTTTTATTGGTCATTAAGTTATTGTAATTGTATAAAAAAGAGGCTTTGCTCTCACCTTTATAGGTGATGTGGGCATCACCAACAATTTCATCATTTTCGATTTTGGCATTATAAATAAAGTGTGATTGGTTATCTGCTGAAGTGGCAACCGGTATCTGCTCCAAAATATAGTCGTCTCCATTTTCAATCAAAGCTTGTTTACCCTGTATCCTTTCAGCATATTCGCCAAATGGATTGTATTTTTCAGTTCCATCAAGGAATATTTTTTTGCCATCTTTAATTACGGTACAAATCATGTGATTATCCACAGAAAGAGAGGGGGTTGAATAGTCGTATGCAATGTGATTGGTTCCAATCCAAGTCAATCTAGCATCAAAACCAGCAAGGATTAGCATTTGCTTGATGAGGTTGGCCATACCTTTACAATCTCCATAGCGTTTGTTGTATACGTTTTGGGAATCATCTGGTTTAAATCCCGCAATGCCGTCTTCAAAGGCAATGTATCTAATGTTGTCTTGAACCCAATAGTAGATGTTTTTTATTTTTTCTTCATCAGATGATGTATTACTGGTTAATTCTGAAACCTTACCTTGAAATTGAAAAGGTTCATCGGTCATATCATCAACAAGAGATTTGTACCAAGCGTAAAGATCTTTTGTATTTTTAAATAAGGTATGACTCTCCTTTTTGTAGGTGAATGATTTAGCCAAAACTAGAATATGTGGATAGATAAAACTTGGTCCTGGAGCCATTTTGTCATCATAATGGGCGTCCAAATTGCTTACGGTAAAAGAAATAGTTCGAGTCTTATTCTTTTCATCATAGACTTCTGTTTTTTCAATATCAAAGCCATCAAAATTCATTTCTTTAAGTTCTAATTCTAACCAATCAGGAACAACAAAAGTTATTGTTCTATTTAATATGGGATAGTCATCCGGAAAATAAATGGAGGTAAAATATTTAATGTCCTCGTATTTCTTTTTTGAACTCAAAGCATATTGATATCCTTGAACAGGGAAGTCCAAATTGGTATAAACCACTTTGGTATCATTGTGAAATAGATCATTACTTGTATATGACTCATATTTTGGCGAGAAGGGAGCTTCCTTGTCATTTCTGTATTTGATAATAAAATATTCCACATTCGATTCGCTGTTGTACATATCATAGGTCTGAATGTCCGCTCTAGAACTAATGTTCATCAGGTTTTGATCAACCTTATGGTTAACAATAACTTGTTGGTTGTCTTTATTGATGTCAAATTCGATATAATCGTTACTGTTTATTAAAACCACATCATCATCAGGATATACCACTTTTAGGCTTTTGGCCTGAGTGATATCTTCAGGAGTTGGATCGATTTGTTTCTGGCAATAAACGAGTGTAGATAAAAAAAGGAGAGTTAGGGTTAATTTTTTTTTCATGGTTGGGTTCGTTCAAAATAGTTAGTTTTTAGATTAAGCCTTTGGCTTTTACTTCTAGGTATTTATTAATAGCATTGACAGTCAGGTTTTCTGGTTTGGTAAGTATGGTTTGTATCCCGTGTTTTTGCAATTCCCTTACCATCGTATACTTTTCAAGGCTGAATTTTTCGGCGATAGTCTTATGGTAAATACTGTTTAAGTCTTGGGTTGGTATAGAAATTAATTCTTCTAGTTCCGTATTTTCAAAAATGATAACGACGAGTAAATGCTTTTTTGCTATTGCTTGAAGGGACGGCAATTGTCTTTTAAGAGCACTAATATGTTCAAAATTAGTATAAAGCATGAGCATGCTCCTATGACTTATTTGTCTTTTTACTTGGGCATAAAGTCTTCCAAAATCAGAATCCTGAAACTGAGTATCGATATGGTATAACTGATCCATGATTTTATTTAAATGGGTCAGTTTATCTTGAGCAGGTAAAAAAGCTTCTATGTTTTTGGAAAAAGTAAGCAAGCCTACTTTATCGTGTTTCTTTAAAGCAACATTACTAAAAGCGAGGGAAGCATTAATGGCATAATCCAATAGTTTTAATCCTTCAAAAGGCATTTTCATGACACGTCCTGTATCAATGATGGAATAAATAGGTTGGGACCTTTCATCTTGATATTGATTGACCATCAGTTGGCCTGTTTTTGCTGTAGCCTTCCAGTTAATGGTTCTGAAATCATTTCCTGGCACATATTCCTTAATCTGTTCAAATTCTTGGGTATGCCCAATACGTCTTATTTTTTTAAAGCCAAATTCGGTTAAATGATTGCTGATAGCTAGAAAATCATATTTCTGCATTTGTACAAACGAAGGATAAACTGCTACGGTATCATGTTCTTGAAATGTAAATTTTCGCTTGATTATTTTGAGTCCGGTGGAAACAAAAACATTGAGGTTTCCAAAGATGTATTCTCCACGATCTACAGGTCTTACAGTATAAGAGAAATCCTTTGTTTCATTTGGTTTTAGAGCTGTCCGATACTCAAAATCACGCTTTTGAAATTGAGCAGGAAGTTCATCAATTACTTGAAGCCAAGTTTTGATGGGATATCGGTTATGTAAACTGATATGGACTAGATTGTCATCACTGTTGGAAAATTTTTTTGGGAGCCACCTTTTTGCTTCAAATGCATTTTTAAATCGGTAAAGCAAGATCAGATCAATACAGGCAACTAGAGAAATGATTAAAACCAATACCCAAGCCAGAGGATATAACCAATGAATCCAAAATGATAGGAGGAAACAGGCTGACCCAAGGGCTAGAACCTTGAAAAAGTTTGGATGAATGTAAAGTGATTTTAAAAATTTCAAGAACTCAAATTTTATCGTGGTACTTCAATAGATTGGATTATCATATCTAAAACGCGTTCGGTACTTAGGCCTTCCATTTCTCTCTCCGGAGTTAGAATAATGCGATGATTCAAGACTGGTTTGACCGCTCTTTTAACATCTTCTGGAGTTACAAAATCTCTTCCAGACATGGCGGCAAAGGCCTTAGCGGCATTTAAAATGGCAATGGAGGCTCTAGGGGATCCACCCAAATATAAATGGGAATGGTTTCTAGTTTTAGTCACCAATTCTGCTATATATCTAATGATTTTTTCTTCAACAAGGATTTGTTGGGTTTTTTCTTTAAAATCTGCCAATTGTTTGGTGTCAATGATTGATTCTATTAAAGTATGTGGTTTTTCACCTTTTCTTTGGTGATGGGTTTCAATAATTTTTATTTCATCTTCCAGTTGAGGATAATCCACCTTCACCTTAAAAATAAATCGGTCTAATTGCGCTTCTGGCAATGCATAGGTGCCTTCTTGTTCAATAGGGTTTTGGGTAGCCAGAACCATAAAGGGATCTTCAAATTTATAAGTGTGTCCATCTATGGTTGCTTGTCTTTCCTCCATGGATTCAAACAAGGCAGCCTGTGTTTTTGCAGGTGCTCGATTGATTTCATCAATAAGAATGACATTAGAGAAAATAGGACCGGATTTAAATTCAAAATCTGATGTTTTCATGTTGAGAATCGAAGTTCCCAATACATCACTTGGCATTAAATCTGGAGTGAATTGAATACGGCTAAAATCGGTTTTCAATACCTTGGCAAATAATTTGGCAGTTACCGTTTTGGCAATGCCAGGAACACCTTCTATTAAAACATGGCCATCAGCCAATAAAGCGGCTATCAAAAGGTCAATAAATTCTTCTTGGCCTACAATCACTTTTCCCAACTCACTTTTAATGGACTCAACGGCCATTTTTAATTCTTCTAGCGGGACGCGGTTATTAAATTCTAAGTTGTCGCTTTCCATGTATTTTTTGATTTAAAGGTGTCTATTTTGGTTTCCAATAACTCCAATTCTTTTACACTCACATTTAAGGCTTTATTTAACGATGCAATCCATTCAAATAGAGCCTTGGTATCGTCCAGGGAATTGTTACTTCTAGCCGATAGTTGAGATAAAAATTGATTGTCCATTGTTTGTGTATCTAAGTAGTAATGGGTTCTAATAAAATTTAAAAAATATTGAATTTTATGATGTGCCATTTCCTTGTGTTTTCCTTGTTCCAAATACATGTTTGAAATGGTTCTGGTAAAATCCAAGGTTTGGTTTTTTAATGGAGGAATAACCGGTATCGGTCTTTGCTTGCGTTTCCCTTCAAATATAACATACAGCAAAACGCCTAAAAGCATGAGGTAATAAGCCCATTTCAATTCTTTATTGTTTAAAAATACATACAAGGGAGAGATGTAAAATGTCTTTCCCGTTTTGTAGTGATTATCAAATAAAATGGGTTCTTCAGGAGGAAAGTAAGACATCAATCCTGCCGTAAAGTCTTTATTGGTGTCCTTTAAGATGAAATAATTGGTAAAGACTTGAGGTGTTGTACATAATATAATATGTCCTTCGCCAAAGGATTGATATGCGGTTGTAATATGCTCTTCCTTTAATTGCTGTGTATTTTCGTTTATAGCACCAATAACTGCCACCCCTTTTACATTTGATGAATCTACTTTTTTGAGGTAGTTGATATAATCCATACGATCTAATGGAAATAGATCGGAGGAAAGTTGTGGATTTTTTAGCCCTAATGAAAACGCATTGTCCATATTGTCAAAATTGCTCAATAAAGACGTTTTTAATTGCAATGTATCCTGAAGCCTTTTTGGTATTTCCTCTGAGGCAAATAATAGGGTGTTACCTTTGTCTACCCAATTAAGCAACGTTTCCAATTCGTCTTCACCTAATCCAACATTGTTGTTCAGCAAAACATAAGTTCCCGAAATTGAATCGTTATAGGTCAAAAACTCATAGGGAGATTGATTGATATCAATAAGTTGTTCATTTCCAAAATGAGACTCCAATAAATCATGAAAAACATAAGTTCCAAATGGAATTTTGTGTTGTTTGGCATAAGATGGAAACCAATTCACCTTTTCTGGCTTGGTGTATTCGGCTAAAACCATCAGAACAATAATCAAGATGGCCAAACCTAAATATATTCTCCCCTTTTTATTCATGCCGCTTGGATGGTTTGGTTGAAATCTTGAAATACGGTTTGGTATTTGAAGTATTTTTCTTCATTAATAAGAAACGACCCATACCACACATAATCGTAAATTCGGGTAAGGTTGGTAAACGAGGTTTTTAGGTCAGAATTGTTAAGTTCCCAAATATAATCTGTATTTGTTTTATCTGGTTGCCAGTTAATCAATTCCTTTTCTGTTAAGCGTTTTAAGGTCAACAAATATTGATACCTCAGTGCGAGTCTAAATTGTTTTTCTTTTAATGCGTCTAGTATCAGGTTTTCAAGGTCTGCCTTTTTTATCAATTCTTCCTCGAGAGTCAAAGAAATACTGCCCTCAGGTTTCTTCCCGGTAACAAGTGTTTTGGTATTGAATTTCAAGAAGAGTTTAATTAGCAAATAGACCAAAACTACTAACAGAAGATATGGTAGTGCCTTTAAAATCATGCTAAAAATACCGCTCGCTTTTTCTACCCCAAAAATGGCTTCCAAGATTTTTAAAAGGAGATTTCTTAACCAAATCATGAGATCATCCCAAAAGGGAATTTCGGTTGGTGTTTCCGTATAATCAAAATCAGAGTCCTCGAGGTAGGGCTCCAATTCTGATTCTGAAATTTCTTGAACCTGAAGAGGCGTGTGATCGGCAGCAACCACCAACGAATCTACTTGAGCAAATCCATGCCAAGTAGTAAATAGGAATATGATGCCGATTAATAATTTCATTTAAGAATCAGATCCGATAGATTCGATTTGCTCAAAGGTACCTGTTAGATGTTTTTTCTCATTAAGGTTGAAGTACACCAAAACAGCACTTATTACCAAAACAAGGTTTAACACGTACTGAAAAAAGTACGCTATTATATTGAGGAGAATCATAATTGGGTCAAAAAAGCTACTCATGTCCGATGGGTCAAATTCACTAGAGAAAGTGCCCATTTTTATCATGCTATATAACGAAGCAGGGAGACTGAATGCATAACCTGCAATCGTAATAATAATGTACATGATGATTAGGGTAAAGAAAGTCATCCAGAACTCATCTTTGATTAGAGTAAAACTGTAACTATAGGAATCGGACACATCTTTATCTTCAAAGACATAAATGGAAAACACTATAAACATGGGGACCATTAAATACAGAACGGGTAGAAAGCAAAGCATAGCACCTATTATTAGTGTAATCCATTTCAAAACACCTAAGCCCAAAAAGCCCGTGATTTGTTGGTAAACCGCTTGTTTAATTTCACTTTCATTGATAACACCATTATTATGAATGTAATTTTTGATGTAATGCAGTGCAGAGGCACTTGCAAAAACATAGGCTAGAATGGCAGATACTACAAATAATCCGACAGATAGGAGCATGATGCCACCACTAAACAAACCATTTCTTGAAGAGCTGTTGAAGTCAAACATGTCTACAGCTGCATATAGATAAAAAACCATGCAACCCAAATAGATTAAAATAAAGGGAGCACAAATTTTTAGAATGGTACTGAAAAAGGGCTTGTATTCATGTCTTATAAAACCAAAGCTATCACTTATGATTTCACCGAGTTCACGTTGCTTTTTAAATTGAAAGAATGTTTTCATGTTGGTTACTAGTAGATTTTTTATTGAGATAAATTGGATAATAGACGTAATAAAATAGAATGAGACCTAATGAAAGGGCAATTATAAAAATGGCTAACCAATCGGGCATTTCTGTATGTCTTGTGACAAAACCTTCCAAAAATCCAGCGACGATAAAAAAAGGAATGGTACTCATTAAAATTTTCAAACCACTTTTGATACCTCTTTTAAAAGCTTCTAGTCTGGTGTAGGTTTCTGGAAAAAGCATGCCAGCTCCTAAAGTCAGTCCAGCACATCCAGCCACAATGATGACAGATATTTCGATGGTTCCATGAATCCAAATGGTTCTAGCTGATTCCCAAAGCAGTCCTTTTTCATAAAAAAAGTATTGAAAACTACCTAACATCAATCCGTTTTGTAGCATGATATACAAAGAGCCAATACCAACCAAAAGGCCATAAACAAAGGCCATAAGAGCTACCTTAATGTTATTAAGTGTGATGCCTAAAAACATATTGAACTCCCCTTGTTGTTTATACACAGCCATGGGGTCTCCTTTTTCAATATTTTCTAGGGTCATGTTGACATATCCATCACCCAAAAAAGAACGAACAAAGTCCCCTTCACTAGCTGCAGAAAAGGCTCCTATGATAACGAATAGGGCAAAAACTAAAAAAGCAATGAGTAACTTTCTTTGATGTTGGTAGAATTCCATGGGGAATTCTTTGGTGAAAAAGGTGATGATCCTGTTTTTAGATTCTTTTTTGGTCTTGTAAATTTTTTGATGAGCGCTGGAAGCCAGTTGATTGAGATAAAATTCGGTATTGCTTTTGGGGTAGAAGGTTTTGGCATAGCTCAAATGATCTGTTATTTCGATATAAAGGTCAGAGAGATCATCGGGATTCATGGAGATTTTATTTGAAAGAAGGTTTTCAAAAGTGGACCATTTATCCTTATTTTGCTTCACAAAAGCAGCTTCACGCATTTATAGGGCTTTTGCTTTCAAAGAAAAGAAAATATGGAAGAATTTCAAATTGAAACCGCGCAAAATATAGGTATAAACCAAAACGTCGCTCACTTAGGAGATAGAATGTTGGGTTACTTGATTGATTCTTTGGTGATTTTTCTATACATATTTTCGGTATACATGTTATTGATTACTTTGGAATTGGACATGATGGACTCATGGTCAATTTATCTTTTAGTTAGTTTACCTGCTTTTATGTATTATGTATTGTTGGAAACTTTTTGGGATGGTAGAACCATTGGTAAATATGCTGCCAAAACCAGAGTGGTAAAGTTAGATGGTTCGAAGCCTGCTTTTTCCAATTTCTTAATAAGGTGGTTGTTGCGTATTGTAGATGTTACCTTAACAAGTGGTGGTCTGGCTGTTTTAACCATTTTACTTAAAGGGAATGGGCAACGTGTAGGAGATATAGCTGCGGGAACGACTGTGATTAGTGAAAAGCAGAGAGTTCGCTTAAGGGATACAATTATGGTTCAATTGCCCGATGATTATCAACCTAAATACAGTCAGGTGACTGTATTTTCTGATCAAGAGATGCAGACTATTAAAAGTTTATATGAAACGGCCGTATCTAAGGGGCAACACAATGTGATATTGTCGCTATTTAATAAAACCAAAGACGTTATGCAGGTGCAGCCGGAGGAGTTACCCATGGATTTTATCAAGCGAATTATCAAGGATTATAATTACTTTACACAGCAAATGTAATTGATGGTTGAAGGTGTTTTCACAGAGGAGAATTTCATTTATCTGATTGAGATTTTTGGTACCATAGCTTTTGCTATTTCAGGCGTATTGGTAGCCCTAAACAAGCGAATGGATTTTTTTGGCATCATCATCATTGCTTTTGTGACTTCGGTTGGGGGTGGGACATTACGTGATGTTTTAATGGGGTATACACCTGTTACCTGGATGACCCACTTGATCTATGTTCACCTTATTTTAGGTGCTTCTGTTTTTGCTATTATTTTTAGACACAAATTGGATCGGTTGAGACGATCGCTTTTTTTATTTGATACCATAGGTATTGGTCTGTATACGGTAATTGGAGTAGAGAAGGGCCTTTCGGCAAATTTAGATCCCTTGATTTGTGTTGCCATAGGAACCATGTCTGCCTGTTTTGGAGGTGTGATAAGAGACATTTTGTGCAACGACATCCCAGTAATATTCAGGAAGGAAATTTATGCAACGGCTTGTATCGTTGGTGGAACCACCTATTTTTTATTAAGTCAATTGCCGATAGAGCGTAATTGGGTTTTTGTGATTTCAGGCCTAGTGGTTATAACGATTCGTTTGGTGGCGGTAATTTTTAAAATCAGTTTACCAGATATTTATAAAAGATCTAATCGATAATTCTGACACTTTTGATATAAATGTTGTGAACGGGCCAATCAGAATCATCTGTTTTCTGTTTGGCAATTTCATCAACGACATCCATACCATTTAGGACCTTTCCAAAAATGGTATAGGAGCCATCCAAATGATGTGCGCCTCCTTCCTGTTGAACAATAAAGAACTCATAGGGAGATGCTAACTTATAAGCATTTTCAATTTCACTACTAGGCATACTAATGACGCCACGATCGTGTTTAAAACCACGTTTGGTGTCTGGTGGCAAAAGATATTTTCCTATTCCAGCTCGTTTGTTCATGATATCTGGGTCATCGGTACTACCTCCTTGAACAATAAAGTTGTTGATGACTCGATAAAATTGGGTGTTGTCAAAATACTTCCTTTTGGTTAGGTAAATGAAATTAGCTCTATGGAATTTGGTTTCATTAAAAAGCTCGATATCGATATCTCCAAAATCTGTCTTTATTCTTACCTTATTTTCTTTGTTGTGTTTTTCATATTCCAAAAAAAACTCCATCGCTGTTTTATCTGTGAGAAATGGAAATTCTGGCTCTTTTTCTTCGACAGTATCTTTTTTAACGACTTCTTTTTTTTCGGTTTTTGTTTGATTAATAGGGGTTCCCTTTTTAATTTTGGTATTGTTGTTACAGTTTAAGAGAAGTAGGGAAAGAAAAATGACGGAAAAATATTTCATATAAGGATTTCTTCTTGTAAGCTGCAAAATTCAAAGAGAGGTCAATGAATTTCGATAGGTTTATAAATATTGTGCCAAAATTAAAAAATATACCTCTTCCAGCCGAATCATCTCAATTTAAAATGTCTCCACCATTCCGACAGGAACTTATAAAAAGGGAGCAAAAAAAGATGAAATTCGCAAGGAAGGCAGGTGTTATGGCCCTGTTTTATCCAGATGTGACCAATACCACCAAACTCATTTTGATTTTGAGAAAAACATACAGAGGTGTTCATTCGGCTCAAGTGGCATTTCCCGGAGGGAAAGAGGAGGAGCACGATGATTCCTTGATGGCTACAGCTTTAAGGGAAACCGCAGAGGAGGTTGGTGTGCCAGAGCATCAAATTGAAGTTTTGAGAGAAATGACGCAAGTTTATATTCCGCCCAGTAATTATTATGTCTATCCTTTTATTGGGATTTCTAAAGAAACGCCACGTTTTATCAAACAGGAAACCGAAGTTGAAGAATTATTGGAAATTACTTTTCAGGATATGATAAGCGATTCCAATGTGGTAACCGAAATTGTAAACACGAGTTATCAAAAAGCCATTAGTGTTCCCGCCTTCAAATTAAACGGTAAAATTGTTTGGGGAGCTACTGCTATGATGCTCAGTGAGATTAAAGACTTGTTAAAGCAAGCCCTGTAAATTTCTTACTTTTATTACCTTTGTACCCTTAATTAAGCATGAAACAAACATGGGGTTGATAAAAAAGAATCCTTTCGGACATATCCTTTTTTTGAAAAAGTGGCTCATTAGAAGCATGGGAGCAATAACCCACAGGAGGTTTAGAGGGTTTAATGAATTACAGATTGAAGGATCGGAAATTATCAGAAACCTCCCTGAAACCAATGTGTTATTTATTTCAAACCATCAAACATACTTTGCCGATGTGGTGGCTATGTTTCATGTATTTAATGCGAGCTTGAGTAATAGGGATGATTCTATCAAGAATATAGGATATCTCTGGAACCCAAAGTTGAATATCTATTATGTAGCGGCTAAGGAAACCATGAGGTCTGGATTTTTGCCTAAGGTTTTGTCTTATGCAGGAGCTATTCCTATTGAAAGAACCTGGAGAGCCGATGGTAAAGAGGTTAACAGACAAGTGAAAATGAGCGATATTACCAACATCAAAAAAGCACTTCAAGATGGTTGGGTCATTACATTTCCGCAGGGAACTACCACGCCATTTAAACCCATTAGAAAGGGAACCGCCCATATTATCAAACATTATGAACCCATTGTGGTGCCTATTGTTATTGATGGTTTTAGACGGTCTTTTGATAAAAAGGGCATACGTGTGAAAAAGAAGAATATCCTGCAGTCTATGGAGATAAAGGAGCCTTTGGATATCGATTATAAGAATGAAACCATCGAACAGATTGTTGAAAAGATTGAATATGCCATTGAGCAACATCCATCCTTTCTAAAGGTGATACCAAAAGATGAGGTTGAGGCACATATGGCGCTTAACAACAAGCGTAGGTGGCACCCAACTGAATATTAGATTTCCAGTTTTTTTAATTCTTTATAATTTCTATTTAGGCCTTTTAGTAGAATTCCATAAACCAGCCAATAGAATAATAGAAATACGCCAATAAGTAGTACTAGAGCTATGAAAACCGTAGCAAAGAAAATAGCGTAAAACTTAAATATCTCACCATTTGCAGAGGCCTGACTTAAGTGGTCGTTTAATTCTTGGTTCTTGTCAAACTCAATAAAAAGAGCCGCGATGAAGCATACAATTAGGTAAATAATATTGAAAGCCACGTATTGTTTGACAGTTCTTCTTGTTTTTAGGATGTTTTCCATCAGTGCTTTAGCACTATCAGTCACAGAAATTCTTTTGTAATTTTTAAAGAACGCTATAAAAAAGTAAATCAAAATCCCAAAACCAATTATGGCTATAGGGACAAGGATGTTCTCTCCGTGAAGTTCTCTAAAATGCTTCATGCTTTCTGTATCCCTAAAGGCAACGCTGATAAAAGACCAAAAAACAAATTCAATGATGCTGATGATAAATATCCATTTCACAATGGAGGATGATTTCTTTAAAATCATCTTGTAAATATCGTCATAGGACAATTTAGGATAGCTATTATCCTGTTTTTGCCAATCTTTTTTCAATAATTCTAACTCATCCATAGCACTACGGATTTAAAATGGTTTTTAGCTTGGTTTTAATTCGGTTCATCTTCACACGGGCATTAACCTCGCTTATACCAAGAGTCTCACTAATTTCTCTATAATCCTTGTCTTCTAAATACAAGAAAACTAAGGCTTTTTCAATGTCGTTCAATTGATGTACCGCTTGATACATCAATTTGAGTTGTTGCTCTTCGGTGTCATCATAAGGTTCTGATTTGATTTTAAACTGGACCATATCAAATTCCTGGGTGTTGACACGTCTTTTTGATTTGCGATAAAGAGTAATTGCTGTGTTCAATCCCACTCGGTACATCCACGTACTGAATTTGGAGTCCCCTCTAAATTTAGGATAGGCTTTCCAAAGTTGAATGGTAATTTCTTGAAAGAGATCATTGTGTGCTTGTTGGTTATTGGTGTACAGTCTGCACACCTTATGCACAATATTTTGATTCTCCTCAAGTAGTTTTACAAAGCTATGTTCTAACTCTTTACTCAATCAAATGGTTGTTTAGTTTTCCTATAGGTATACGAAAACGTTATAATGTTACAAAACTTATAAAATCTTTATAAAAATAGGCTTTATTAGGGTTTTGCAATACATTTGTTATACAAATTTAGCACCATGAAAATACCTGAAACCAACTTCCCAAGGGTGGTTGTTGTTGGTGGCGGTTTCGCCGGAATCAACATTGTAAAGAAATTGGCTAACAAACCCGTTCAAGTCATTTTAATTGATAAGCGTAATTACCATACATTCCAGCCTTTACTATATCAGGTTTCTTCCGCTGGATTAGAGGCCGATGCCATTGCATACCCTCTACGGAAATTTATTAAGCGCTATAAAAATAGTTTCTTCAGACTGGCAGAGGTACATCGTGTGGTTTCAGAGGAAAATAGAATTGAAACATCTATAGGAGATATTACTTATGACTATTTGGTTCTGGCTTTAGGTACAAAAACCAATTATTTTGGAAATGAGACCATTCAAAAATTTGGAATGCCAATGAAAACGGTGCCTCAAGCTCTAAATATCAGGAGTTTGATTCTTCAAAATTTTGAAAAGGCTGCCATAGAGGATGATCTGGAAGAGGTTAAGGCTCTACTTAGCTTTGTTATCGTTGGTGGTGGGCCAACAGGCGTGGAGTTGGCTGGTGCTATAGCAGAGTTGAAAAATCAAATTCTCCCACGGGATTATAGGGATTTAAACTCAGACTTGATGGAGATTCACTTGTTGGAGGGTAGCGATCGTGTATTACCGCCTATGAGTCAAAATGCATCCAAAAAGGCAGAGAAGTTTTTAAAACGATTGGGAGTTCAAGTCCACTGTAACACATTTGTAAAAAATTATGATGGGGTAAAGGTAACCACCAATACTGACCTCAAACTGGAATCGGAAACCTTAATTTGGGCTGCTGGAGTTACATGCAGAACAGTTGAAGGATTACGTGACGAATGTTATACAGAACGTAACAACCGACTCAAGGTAAATGAGTATAACCAAGTGTTGGGATATGACAATATTTTTGCTCTTGGTGACATTGCCAGCATGGAAAGTAAAGACTATCCAAAAGGGCATCCTCAGGTGGCTCAACCAGCTATTCAACAAGGGAGTTTGTTAGGTAAAAACTTGCTTAAATTGATGGCAGGAAAATCGATGAAGAAATTTAAATATATCGATAAAGGTTCCATGGCCACCATAGGAAGAAATAAGGCTGTAGTTGATTTAAAGCCTTATAAATTTGGCGGATTTTTTGCTTGGTTTATTTGGATGTTTGTTCACTTAATGGCCTTGGTTGGATTTAGAAATAGAGTCATTACTTTCTTTAATTGGGTGTACAATTACATCAATTTTGATAAGGCATCACGCTTAATTATCAGACCATTTAAAAAGTTAAACTGATAATTTAAAATAAGTAAACTATGTATCTGATTAATAGATTTTTGACGTGTTGTTATAAATTTTATCTATCGTTGTTTTATAAGGCCTAAAACAATGAAAAGTTGTGCTGTTGCATACGTAAACATAATACTTAAATGTGACATTGCCAAAGGGGTGTAAAATTTATTGATTGCTAGAATGCTATCAGATATCAAAAAGAAAATAGCCCCTAAAAAAACGAGTAAAAAACTGGAGGCTGATACTTGTTTTATTCTTAAGAATGAGGTGACGGCCATAACCAAAATGACTCCCATATATATCGCTACAGGTACCATGAAATCTCCAAGATGATTTTTTAAGAGGAGGAAAATTAAAATAGCATAACTAGCTAAAAGGGCATAAAGTAAATAAGGTTTTTTATAAGGATTTCTTCGCTTAAGAAAAGTTGAAATATACAGTATGTGGGCCAATAAAAAGGCAACTAATCCGGCCAGAAAAAAGCTTGAGGTATGTTCTACAAATAGAAGTAAAATGTCACCCGTAAGAGAACAAATTAATGCTAAAAGTGTTAGTGATTTACTTATGCCATCTAGGTGTTTTGCCCTCAATAAAAAGAAGATGATGAGCGATAAAACAAGGAGAGGTTTGGTTATTATTCTATAAGGTTGGAGACTGGCAAAATGGGAGCATATAAGTTCAAGGGCCAGTAGCAAGCAAAAAAAGGCGATAAATCCTTTATTTGATGTCATAGGTTTTTAGTTTGTGTGTGTTCCAAATATAAATATTATGTCAAAAATTTAAAAGGAGTTTTATGATGGTTACCAATCCAATTAATAGGATTAAGGAGAGTGAAATCTTTCTGAAACGGTCTTGTGGAATATAATTCAGTATGAACTTCCCCATGTAGGTTCCAACGAACCCAATGACAAACAAAAAAGGAAGATATGTAAGTTCTTGTTTTTGAATATAGCCATTGTCATAATAAACAAAGGTTCTTGAGAAGTCTATCAATAAGTCAATAAAAGCTGAGGTGGCTATAAAGACATTTTTCTCAAGATTAAAGGCCGCCATGGTTAAACCTCTTATGGCTCCTCCTGTACCTAGCAAGCCAGCTGAAAACCCAGATAGGGTTCCTCCAGCAATGGCATTTTTATTGGTAGGTTTAAATGTGAGAGTCTTTTTTATAAGGAACAATAGGCTTAAAGCCACTAGAAAAACACCAAGGAATACCTCAAGCCAAAAACTGTTAACCATTTTAGATAAATAACCTCCCAAAATAACAAAAGCCACAGAGGGAGCTCCTATGTAAAGGAGTAGTCTTTTATCTAAACCCTTTTTGAACAGGAAAACCTTACTTAAATTACTTGATAAGTGAAAAATAGCGGTCATCCCAAGAACCGAATAGAAGTCAAAGTAAAAATTACCTAAGGGAACAAAAAAAACGGAGGATCCAAAGCCGCCTATGGTACCAATTATTTCGGCTTCTAAGGCCAACAATAGAAAAACAACCCGAATGTTCATATCTCAGGAAATAGTTCCATTAAGGTACAATTATTTAACCAGAAAAAACATGAATAATGTCAAGTTAAGACATAAGAATCCATTAGGGCTTATGGATTCAAGTTTAGAAGAGAAAGGTTTAATTATTCGGCTGTAACAGGGTCAATTATAGAATAAACTCTTTCTACAGAATTTGCAGGAAACCCACCTTGTTGGGCGTGTTCTCTAACCATTTCTTCATTAGGTGCATTATAAATACAATAAATTTTATTGCCAGTTACATAACTGTGAACCCATTGAATTTGAGGTCCCATTTTTTCTAATACACCACAGGATGTTTCAGAAATGGCCTTTAGCTCCGTAGGACTTGATTTACCGATATTCGGAATATCCCGCTCAATGACATATTTAGGCATGACAAAAAGGTGTTAAACCCTACTCGTATGGCTTTTCGGTTCCGCCCCGTTTGGTTTGGTCTCTGGACTCCAAGCTATTAATCAGTCCAAAAATTGGTTTAGTTGTTGGTTTGTTGAAAAAGCATTTAGTCTTCTAAAGGTACAAAAAGGAGTGATACATTTTAAATTTAAATGCGTTTTTATTTTTAAAATGTTAGGTAAAAATGAAGATACACCCAAATTAGAAAGTATTGCTATTAATCAGTATTTGGGTGTATCTGTAAAGACTTAATTGACGGGGGCGGGGGGAATGTAACTTGGTACTACATTCTCGATGGGTTTGATGGATTTTAAGTATTCAAAAATAGCCATCATATCTTCTTCTTTCATATCGACATAAGATTCCCATGGCATGGGAGGCATTAAAGGTCTGCCATTTTCCATTCCTTTATATTTTCCTTTAGTCATAGCTATTTTAAATTGATCGTATGACCAACTTCCTATTCCTGTATCATCTGGGGTAATATTGGCACTAAATGAAACTCCCCAGGGGCCAACAGCAGCTGTTAAACTATTGTTGAACAATAACCATTTATCAGGTCCTAAAGCTTCTGTAACAATCGGTGGGAGGGTATCATTGGCAGGATGCCCCATTAGCCAACGATCTGTATCAGGTACGGGTCCATTGGGTGTCATTTTTTTTGGTGTATGGCAATGATCACAACCTATGGTTTTGGTGAGGTATTCGCCTCTAGTAATTAGTTCTTCTGTTGTGGGTTCATTGGTAACGGTAGTCTCAATAGGTTCCGATTTTTTATCAACGCAGTTAAAAAATAAAATGACAATAAAAATTGGAGCCACACTGAACAGGTTTTTTCGAGTCATGTGGAAAAGGTTTTGGTTGGTTTGTAAAGTTTTGATTTAAGTTAGCATTCTGACATAAATATAATCATTTTTTAATATTAAATTAACTAAAGGTCTAAAATTCAATTATTTATTTATTGACAAGTGAAGATTTACGAATATACGATAGAAAGCCACTTAGAGAATTTATGGGCTTAAAAGCTGAACTATTGCCTTATTTTTGAAAAGCAAATGGTATCACAAATAGGCTTATTTGTCATGAAATCCTTTTCCATTTAGGATATGGGAGGTATATTTTTCTATTCTTGAGGCTTTTGTTTTAGATTGTTTTGGAGCTGAGAAATAAATGAGATAGCCTCTTTGTCTGCCCGGTGTTAGTTTGTAAAAAGCAGCTTTGAATGCAGGGTCTTTTTTAAAGACCGTATCCAATTCTTCTGGAATAGGTTGCTCTGGAGCTTTGTCTAATTCTATTTTTAACCCCTTTTCTTCCACTTCCATAGCTTCAAAGATGTATTCTTTTATTTTGGAGCGTAATGCTTGAAAGTTTGTTTGTTTATCCAATCGGATCAACCTAACTATTCTGGAATTTTTTCCAGGCTTGTCAAGTATTTGGTATGGGTCTTTTAAAAGTATTCCCTTAAAAAAACTAAGGGTACAATTGTCCCTAAAGGCATTAATTAATAAGATATTGTTTCCTTTGTATGTGTAACAAGGGACGCTCCATTTTAACTCCTCGATCAAACCGCATTCCAAAGCTAGAGTTCTTAAATGACGTAATTCATTTTGCCAAAGATGCACCTTGCAGTCTGAAGTTTTGTATAAACTACATCGTCCGCATCCATCTTTTAGATAGAGATCTACGGCCTTATGATTGGAATGAGGTTGCAAAATAAAAATGCATGAGATTAAAAAATAACCTGCTTAATTTTTTAAAAGAATACACCTTTTACATTTTCGAATGATGACTACTTCAAGTTTTCAATAACTTGTTTCATCTTTTTCTGAACTTCTCCAGCTATAGGCCCCAAAGATTCATTTTTTACAGAACTCATGGAGGCAATAGGATCTACGGCAGATACTTCAATATCTCCATTGTCATGTTCCTCAACAATGACATTACAAGGAAGAAAGACACCAATTTTGTCTTCACTTACTAATGCCTGATGGGCAAAATGCGGGTTACATGCTCCCAAGATGCGGTACTTTTTAAAATCAACATCTATTTTCTTTTTTAAAGTGGCTTGCACATCAATTTCTGTAAGAACCCCAAAGCCTTCTTTTTTTAGTTCGGAAGTAACAAGATCTAGTGCTTCTTCAAAAGAAATTCCATTTAGGGTGGTATTAAAATAGTAACTCATGGTTGTTGAATTTATAATACTTAAAGTTACTAAATTTTATTTCCAAAGTTGCTTTAAGCAACAGTAAATTTATGAGGTTTTAAACGCAAATAAAATGGTTTTAGGTACATTGAAATTCTGTTCTCTATATAGTAAATTGAGACCATGCATCAACACCATTCTTAAGCTATTTCTTAGGTTTAGAGGAACTAATGGATTTTAATGAAATCAGATTAAGGTAATAGAAGGATATTTTGCTTTAATAAACATATAAATACCGTAACCTATTAAACCAACAGAAATAACACCTAATACTAAAGCGCCAAATTGACTTTCAATAAAGCTGAATGCATCTGTTTGGGTACTTACCGAACTGCTAGAATTTAAACCAGATTTGATTGTTAAAAAAGCCATCAACCCAAACACAAGCCCCCTCGCTGTATGGCCAAATCGTCCCGCATTTATTAATATTTTTTGCTGGTTTTTACTTAAGTCACTTTCCCTAATTTCGTTTCTGTATTTTCCAGAATAGGCTCTATACAAATCATAGATGGCTTTTATAGCAAATCCTATTCCAACCATCAAAGCAATAAGGTTCCCATAAGATCCTGAAAAAAGATTGTGGGTTAATGACGAATTGCTGGAACCAATAAATCCATAGATGGCAAGTTTAAAAGCGTAAAAGGCTAAGCCTCCATAGGCCAAACCACTTATAAAGTAAGCAATGCGTGTCGCATAGCCCATAAAATCGCTTGTTATATTACTGGGATTTTTAAAAACTTGGTAGAACCTCCAAAACAAATATCCAAGCAAACCTAAGCCCATTAGAATGAGTAATACTTGTCCAAAAGGTTGTTTTGCTAAGAATTGTAATGCTCCGGTACTTCCAGCCTTCTCGCCACCATTGCTAAAAGCCGCTAAACCCGTAAGTATACCTATAATACAATATACTGTGCCTTTGGCGGCCATTCCGAATCTGGCAAAGTTTTTTTTATGTGAGCTCATACTATTAAATCTAATTTATTTGTATTTGGTGACAATTTATTATCGTCTTTTTTATGATGTTGTTTAGTCGTTCGTTTTTATTTGCAGTATTTCAATCAATTCAACTTCATACATTAGGGTAGAATCAGGATGTGGAAAGATATGTGCCCCAGTTCGTTTACTTAATGCTGGAGGTACAATTAGTTTTTTTATTTCTCCTTTTTTCATTCCAACTAATCCCTCGTCAACACCGGCAATAGCTTGACTACCGCCAACCAAAACTTTCACGGGGTTTGGTAATGTTCTAGAATCAAATAGCATAGAGTCGTTCATATAGGACATTGTTTCATGAATTAATACTTCCTGTCCCGCTTTCACTGGTACTCCCTTTCCTTCTTGTATGATTTTGTATTTGAGTCCCGTTGAAGTTTTTATAAATCCAATGTTTTTATCTTTTTTGTTTGAACTACAGCCAACCATGAAAGTGCTTGCTATTAGTGAAATCCAAAAAAAGAAGATAACATTGATGTATTTTTTCATGAATAAGAGTTTTTTGGTTGGGTTTGTTTGTGGATTAGTTCTAGGATTTTATTAATGAGAAACAAGATAACAAAAGTACGGTAACTTTTTGTCCAGATATTAATGCTAGCTTCAAACCGCACATAAGATTCAGGAACTCGAAATCACTGTTAAATTTCTATTTTATCTTTGCTAGTTCTATTAACCTTTCTGAAATAGATAGATTTCATCAACCTTTGCATTTCCCTATTTGAGCTATCAACCAAAGGGCGAAAAAGTAATGGCGCCAAATTCCCAATTGGTTGCAAAACCAATAAAAGCAAGAAGCAAGATGCAGGCTTGGAGAATCATTAGAATAAAGAACAAAAGAATTCTGAGAATTATACCCCATCGGGAATAATCTGAAGCAAAGGCATTGTAATACCCATAGGCAATGTAACATAATACCAATACGGGAGTGCCATAGTTGATGCTGGTTGCAATCACTTGACTTTTAGTAAATAGATACAAAAAGAATAGCAAATTGCCCATGGTAGATATGAGTAACATCCCTAGTAATATCATACCGGCAATAATAAAGTGCTCACTTAAGTTCAAGGATTTTCTTTTGAATAACAGTAAACTGTTGATGGCGGCAAATGGAACGAACAGAAATACAATCAATTTTCTTTTTTCTGAAATCATGCGATCCAATCTCTTACTGGCCTCGTCTTGTAATGCAGTGTCATTTATAACATCACCTTGAGCCATGGCCAATTGCTCATAAAAATGACGCAGGAACAAAATCAAACCAAATAAAAACAAGCCAAAAAGGAACAGATTGTAATACCGCCTGCGTTTCCCGTAAATATATTCTAAAGCAGCTTTTCCAGGGCGAAGTAGGGCCTGTTTAGCTGTAAAGACCATGCCTTTTTCTATGCTAAAAGTGCCATGGAGGATATCATTAAATACAAAGTTCTTAAAGGAAATGCGACGTGTATCTGCTTTTTGTCCGCAACCAGCACAAAATTCACCTACTAATTCTTTATTACAATTAAGGCAGTGGCTGGTGGTCATGTATGAAAGTTTGGGTTACGCGGTTTAGAATCAAATTAATGCTTTAAATATACTGTTTAAATTGAAAAATGAGCACACAGAATTCTAGAGGCTTTTAATAATTTGTCTTAAGGAACAGCCTCCAAATCATTCTGATTTTAAGGTTCCTTTTTTACCAAATACTTTATATAGATGATTACCAAGATTGGAACAAGAACCAAGCCACTAACAAAATTTAATAAGGAAGCCCAATCGGTCAATTCATTTGCGCCTTTAGAAACCAAGATCAGTTCGCCCAAAGGCCCTTTTGAAAATAGGGTGTTGTAAATGACATTCCATCCTAAGTGAAGGCCGAAAGGTAGCATCATGGATTTTGTTTTAGAAAAAGCCCATGCCCAAGCGTATCCCATTATTCCGGTTCCAATAAAAACTAAAATCATAGCCATAACATTCCCCAAAACACCGTATGAGAACCAATGATAAACCCCAAAAGCAATAGCAGAAATAAGAATGCCTTTTGATGGGCCAATTTTTTGGATGAGTATATATAACAAAGCTCCCCTAAAAATAAGTTCTTCGGTAAAGACAGATTTAAAATCCCACCAAAGGGACTTTAGTATTATGGCACTTGTAATATTATCATTTAGGATCCAAGTGGATGATTTTAGATGAGCCTCTAAATACTGAACTACAACACAAAGGATTCCAGTAATTAAAAATCCTATTAAGAATTGTTTCAATCTTTTGGGTGTAGGGAGGATTCCTAAAACTGAAAGAGTCTTGTTTTCAATGAAGTATAATAGCAACCACGAAATAGCAATTACAACTAAAATTCCTATCATTTCTTAGTTGGTTTTAAATTAGGTTCATGGACCTTATTATTGATTTGATTGCTAAGTTAAGGAATAACAAGTTGTTTTTGAGGTTGTTGTGTTGTTGTTTGTTTAAGAAGTGAATTAAAAATAACGAATTGTAGGGCAAGATTTCACTTAAAATCACCCATTAAATCATCATATTTAAATTCATAATTCAACAAGTGCCTCAGTTTCGTGCTATCAATTATTTTGTATTCATTTTTCGAATTTTCATTAAAGGAGATGGAGGAATGTCCTACTTTCTTTGATTCTTTAAGGTAAAACTCTCGCCTTTTGGGGTGATTGGCGGCACAGGCATTCAAGGTTTCATTCCAAACGTCTTTTAAAATGATTTGCTTGATGATTTCGATGCAATCGTCTCTATGAATAAAATTAATATACCCTTCTGGATTGTCAACCGCTTTGTTTGGTTTAATGAAATTTCCTGGTTTTCTGTTATAACCAAACAGTCCGCCAAATCTTAAAATGGTTGTTTTGAATGAGGTGTTGGTAATAAATAATTTTTCAATTTCAACAAGATTACTCTCAGTGGTGGGTGTTTCTTCAGTGACAATACCGTTAGTAAATGGATATACAGAAGTGGAACTGATAAATAGGACTTTTTGAACCTTATGGTGTTGTATTTTATCAATAAGCTTCTTAATATCCTGAATGTTCTTAGAGGTCATAGAAATGATTAAGACATCAGAATTTAAAAAATTCTGAATGTCCAGATTGGCTGAGCCTATGTCTATAAGAAATGGTTTAACGCCATTTTCAGAAAGTGTTCTGATTTTATCTTTTGAGGTCGTGGAGCCATACACCTCATATCCTTTTTCAATGAGATCAATAGCTAGGGCTAACCCTAGCCAACCACATCCTAATATGCTGATTTTTTGGTTCAATTTTTTTGGTTTGTGGGGTGATAACAAAGTTATCAAATAAAAATAGGTCTTAGATTGGAGGAATGAGTTTACCTGATGAAATAGCAAGTTTTGAATTCTATATGCTTTTATGTTAAGTTGTTACTTCTATTTGATATTCAATTGATTTTTTACTTTTGGATGATTCATTATCATCTTTTTAAATACCTCAAAATTTTCGTAGTTATTGGGCGAATCATTAATTTGTTCATAAAAGAAGGATTTGTCCTTTTGAGGATAAATGATGATGGTTTCTCCAAATCGTAAATCAAAAAGTTTCATGTTCAAAATTAAAGTTGAATATTCATCTGGACTTGCCGAAAATACCCAATCAAATTCATTGTTTTGCGCTTCAAAGGTTCCTTCAGCAGTTAAGTAAGGATAATTTCGAGATTCAACCAAGGTATTTTCGCTAGAGTTTTTGTCATTTGTTAAAACAAGCAATGTTAATTTATCAATTACGGTGTCACTTTCAGGGTTTTCATAGGCTCCAATTCGCACGCCTTTAAAAACCAAGTCACCAATTTCTATGATAAATGGAACACTAGAGACCGCATAATCATATGCTGCCACAGGGAAAGGTGATTTGTTTAACGGGTAACCTTTAAATATTTCAGAATATTGGTCATAGGTTTCAATATCTTGTGCAAACAGTTTTAAATCCCATTTTGTACTGTCAAGATGTTGACGGGATTTAATACTTAATTTTTCAATGTCCCATTCTTTTACTTCTGGACTATCTAAAACAGCATTCGTTTTTTCTTTCTCCTGACAAGAAAAAATCAATAGTATTAAAATAAAACCTAAGTAGTTTTTCATAACATGAGCGGAAGTTATGGCTAATTATTATGTTCTTATTAATTCATGAAATTCGTCCAGATATTTGCAAGGATTATCCTTGACCCAATAAATAGTATTGGTTCCTTTTATTCTAAATATATAATCAACCTTAGAGGAACAATAAGTTTTATCGTTTTTGTCCAAATTTTTAATGTTAGACACGAATTCCATAAGTTCTTCCTTTACGTCTTTCTTTCCTGAATAAATCCACTCGCCTTCATATCTTAATCTGTCTATTTTTTTTCTTAAAGTAATTTTATTGTTTTCATTTGTAATGAATTCAATTAGCTTTGTTGAAGCTCCGAAGCACCCCAATTCTTTATAAAGAACTTGAAGAGTGTCATTTTTGGTCACTTTCTTAATGTTCAAATTCTTGATTTCTTTTTCATTGTAAAACTCTTTAAGTTTATTTGGAAATTTTAACTCGATGTTTTTTTCAAAATTCAGTTTTTCGGTAATAGTATCATTAAAGCCAGATACGAATTTCAAATTATATTCTCCAAAACTTAAACTGTCATAAATACGGCTAACGTTTATATCATCGTCGTGGAAAAATAATTTGGAATCTATTTTTTGATCTGACTTCTTAATAATCAAATTATTCCAAATTTTAGAATCAGATTCTATCACTTGAATAAAATTTCCTTGTGGTGAATACTTGACAGAAATATTATTTTCTCCAATAAAAGCCTGACCTTGTATGCTATCATTCGGTATAGAGATTATACTGATATTTTCATTAGACAAATTTTCACAAGATTGAAAAGAAAGTAGTAAGCATAAAATACCTATAAATGTCAAAATGCGATTCGTTCTATTCATCAGAATTTAGTTTCTTTAATTAGTTGCATTGGTCAGAATAAGAGCTATTTATCGATTTAGTTTGTTTGGTTTTTACCACAGTGCTTTGTAACCAGGATTTTATTTATTTATAATTATGACTAAAACAATTATAAAAATAAAAACAAGGCTTAGAATGTAATTATATGGACTATTATCAGATAATATCTCACCAAATGATTTAGATCTATAAAAATAAATCCAACGAACAAATGCTCCTGGTAATCTCATTAAAATTCTATTTAAGAACTGGTTTATCAATTATAATGTTCTTTTCTAATTTAGCAACTAATTCAATTTTAAATATTTAATTTCAGTATGCATTTTTCAAATGTTGGGTAACTATTGGAATAACAGTCATTTCTCCGCTTAGTTTGTTTGGTTTTTAACTCAGTTCTTTGTTGTGCTTAGTTTTTTATTGTTTTTAAATGTTGTATTATGTCAATAAATACATTGTCATTATTTGTTTTAAAAGTCTTTTTGCCATAAAGTCCATTTTTGTCTACATATTTAAGCGAAATCACGTGAAATGTATCTAAAAATGATTTTGAATTAAATTTTATGGATTCAACTGATTTTGCATCAGCTAAAAATGTATTCACTTTCTTTTTGGAAAAATTCTTTTGATATTGAATTTCTAGTGAGTCATTTTCGATTGAGTAATTTTTAATGTAATAGTCATTTCTAAAATAGAACACTAAACACATTATCGTAAGCATAATTATTAAAATGGTAAATAAGAAAATCCAATCATTCGTTTTTCTGATATATATAAGTCCGAAAAAAAACGTGATTAGAATTGGTCCAAGAAATTTATCTTTTATTATGTTTTTTGTCATTTTTTAAATTAAGCACAACAAGCGAATAAACACCCCATTGTGTTTATTTCTTAATATATACTCCTTAAAAATACATAAAATTCTTACTTAACGCTACGAGTTTAATAACAGCAAAGAGAAGATCTACTGAAAATTACTGAT
Organism: Mangrovimonas sp. ST2L15; assembly: GCF_001280515.1. Classification (GTDB taxonomy): domain Bacteria; phylum Bacteroidota; class Bacteroidia; order Flavobacteriales; family Flavobacteriaceae; genus Mangrovimonas; species Mangrovimonas futianensis. Next base: position 1,575,212 of record NZ_LBIQ01000030.1, read on the forward strand.
AAGATCTTCCTTTTACCTTTTCAATCACAGGTTACAATTCAGGCATTTGTTTTTACAATTGAGTCAGCTTCCTTTTTAAAAGGGCTGCTTTTGTCGCAATTTTGGGGTATCAATCAAAAACAAAACAGGCATCAATCAATTTAATGTTACCTTTAATATCCCAACAGAGATTATATGAAAAAGCTTCGTAAAAATACCATCCTTGTTTTCATCATCGGTAGTGTGGTATTTGGAATAGGAAACTCCCTCTCATCAAAAGGGTTTCATTTTGAGTCTACCAAAGACCTGATGATCAATTTTCTGTTCTATCAAGCCTATGCGTTTCTGTTGGGATATAGTAACATGTATTACTTCGCCTTTTTGGAACGCAAACAGTGGAACAATAGCTTAAAACGCATTTTTGTTGGTATTTTCGGCTCGGTTCTTATAACCCTCTTGGGACTATTTGTACTCAATCTTTTGACAGCGGTTTATTATGACGGTTATACGGTACGAGCTTTTTTAAGTCAAACCTCTTGGAACCAATATGCCTTTGGAGTGTGGATCACCTTGACCATCGTTATCATTTTTCATCTGGTTTATTTTTACAACCGCTACCAACAAAACAAAATCAAGGAACAAAAGGTAATTGCCGGTACGGCTAGTGCCAAGTTTGATGCGCTTAAAAATCAATTGGACCCCCACTTTCTGTTCAATAGCTTAAATGTGCTGACCAGTTTGATAGAAGAAAACCCCGATGCGGCACAAAAGTTTACCACCTCGCTTTCTAAGGTGTATCGCTATGTGTTGGAGCAAAAAAATAAGGAACTGGTAGGGGTCGAAGAGGAGTTAAGGTTTGCAAAAACCTATATGTCTTTATTAAAAATGCGGTTTGAAGACAGCATCGTGTTTAGCATACCAGACCAAGTAAGCGACCCAGAAAGTAAAGTAGTGCCCTTATCGTTGCAATTGTTGCTTGAAAATGCCGTAAAACACAATATGGTAAACAACAAGCATCCGTTGCACATTAAGATTTATGAAGATAACGGGTATTTGGTGGTAGAGAACAACCTGCAACCCAAACAAATAGTAGGTAAAAGCAGCGGCGTGGGACTGAGTAACATCAAGCAGCGTTACCAGCTTTTAACAGACAAACAAGTAAACATCAATCAACAAGTAAACAGGTTTGCCGTAGCAATCCCTATGCTTACAAAACAAGTATCAATCATGGAAACAATCAATTTTGACCAAAACGGTTCTTATGAAAGAGCCAAAAAGAAAGTAGAAGAAATTAAAGGATTTTACAGCAATGTGTTTTCTTACCTCATTGTAATACCCTTTCTTATTTTTATCAACTACAGAACCTCTTGGGAGTTTAAATGGTTTTGGTTCCCACTTTTAGGTTGGGGTATTGGTATTGCATTTCATGCCTTTGGGGTGTATGGTTTTGGAAAATCCTGGGAAGAACGTAAAATCCAACAGATTTTGGATGAAGAAGAACGCAAACAAAGCAAATGGAGCTAATCATGGAAACTAAATTTGAAAAACAACGCCGAATTGATCGAGCCAAAAGACAAGTAAAACGCATCAAGGGTTTTTATACACATCTATTGGTGTATGTGGTAATCAATATTTTTATTTTGGTAGTCAATTTTTCTAGGACAGGCCTAGGAGAAAACACCTTTCAGTGGGAGAATTTCAGCACGTTGATATTTTGGGGAATCGCCTTATTGATACATGCAGCTTCCGTGTTTATGCCAAACATTATTTTTGGCACCGAATGGGAAGATCGCATGATCAAAAAGTATATGGACAAGGAAAAACAGGGTTGGAAATAAAACACTTATCAAAAGAATTTAAAACACTATGATGCAAGTAATAATTATTGAAGATGAAAAGCCATCGGCCAGAAGGTTGCAGCGCATGCTGGAAAAACTGGACATGCAGGTTCATACCATGTTACATTCGGTAGAGGAATCTATCGCTTGGTTTCAAAATAATACGCACCCAGATTTGATTTTCTTAGACATTCAGCTGAGTGATGGTCTGTCGTTTGAAATCTTTGAGGCATTGGATATCAAGTCTTCCATCATTTTTACAACCGCTTATGATGAATATGCTCTAAAAGCCTTTAAGCTGAACAGTATTGATTATTTGCTGAAGCCGATAGATGAAGAAGAGTTGGAAGCGGCCGTAAAAAAATACCAGACTATGGCTCCCAAACCATCTGTGACACTCAACTTTGATGATATCAAGCAGCTTTTGGTCAATCCGATAGAACGGGAGTACAAAAAGCGTTTCTCGGTAAAAATTGGTCAGCATATCAAGCTGGTGAATGTCGAAGATATTGAATGCATTTACAGTGAGAACAAGGGCACTTATTTACATACCGTAGATGGAAGGAATTATTTAATAGACCCAACCTTGGAGGAACTGGAGGTCGAATTGCCACCCAATCAATTTTTTAGGGTTAATCGTACGTTTTATGTTCAAATCAATGCCATCAAAGACATCATAAGTTATACCAATTCCAGACTTCAAATCAAATTGCAAAGCTATCAGGAACAGGATGTGATTGTGGCTAGGGAACGGGTTAAGAATTTTAAGGATTGGTTGCAGTGATTTTCGGTTAAATCTCATTTTAAGGGTGTTTATCAAAAAAGTTTTGCAAGTTGATTTAATAATAGTAGCTTTATTTTAAACAACTTGAAAATGAAACATATAACTACCCTGCTACTATCGCTTTTTATGTTACAATCCTTCGCCCAAGATTGGAACATGTATCCTTACGAACCTGTTGGGCAAATTGCTTTTCCTTTGGATGAAGGTCGTCATGATGGCGAGGAAGTAGAGTGGTGGTACACCTCGGGCTTTTTTGAAGGCGCTACTTCTGGCACTTCATACAGTTATATGGTAAGCTATTTCTACTATCCCGCGGCTGGCTTTGATGGATTTCGAATACTGAATATCACTAATTTGGATACTGGTACTTTTTACAAAGATGTTCTACCAGTCACTTATACAACCATGTCAACGACTTCTTTGGACATAGAAGCAGCCATTTTTTTAGGTGGTACCGAAACTTGGTCCAATGCGTTGGACGGTTCCAACAATCCCATACCTTTTGAGTATGACTTGAGTACGGGAGCTAGTTTTGGTGATTTAACCCTGAATATGGATGTGACTAAAAGACCACTTTTGGTTGGGGATGATGGCTTTGTAGACCAAGGTTTGGATCGATATTCCTATTATTATTCCTTTACTGGAGTGTCTTTATCGGGATCTTTGACCTTAAACGGCACCACCGAAGCTATTACTGGAACCGGATGGTTGGATAGGCAATACGGAAATTTCAATCCTTATTCCAGTGAAGATTACGAATGGTTCAGCTTGCAATTATCTAATGGCATGGATATCAATCTTTGGAATATTTTTACCGCAGAGAGCAGCATTCCTGATGCGCCGGAATATCGTATTCTTTCAGTGTATGTAGATGAAGATAACCAATACACAACCGCCGACCTAAGCATTGAAAGGGAAGCGTTTTTCTGTACAACCGAAGATGGCGAAGAGAAATGCTATTCCAAACAATGGCATTTAACATCCGATATCAATGATGTCGATCTAGTGATGACTGCTCAATATGAAGATTCTGAAATGCAATTGCCTTTCCGTTTTTATGAGGGTGCCACAACCATAGAAGGGACTGTCAATGGGGTAGAAGTGACAGGGATCGGCTTTGCTGAACTATTACACGGTTATGAACATCCAGAGGTTGCCATAACCACACCTACAACTGTTTTTGAAACGGGTTCTCCTATAACTTGGGAGTTAAATAATCCTGATGATGGTAGACCAATTTATTATGACCTTTCATACAGTGTGGATGATCAAGCTACCTTTTTACCATTGGTAGAGAATACTACAGAATTATCTTATTTATGGGAAAGCCCAAGCATAAGTGAAGATGATGTCTTATACTTTAAATTGTTTGCTTATTCGGTGGATGGTACTTTAAACAATGAAATTATTGCAGGTCCTTTTACTGTCAATTTGTTGTCTATGGATGAGGTATCTTTTTTTGAAGTTAAAACCTATCCAAACCCGGTTCAGGATATCTATTATTTACAATTTCCCAATTCTGTAAATGGAACGTGGCAATTGTTTGATATCAATGGCCGAAGCGTATCAAGTGATGCCTTTCAAGGGGTTTCTTTGCAACAAATTCCCGTTGCAAGTTTGTCCAAAGGCGTTTATTTCCTGAAAGTTGAAGTAGATTCTAAGACTTGGATAAAAAAACTGGTTAAACTGTAGCAGTTATTCTTCAATACGGTTGTCATCAAAAGCAGATGGCAATAATTGGGGAATGATCTTGACAATTAAAGGGAGTAGAAGGGAGCCGCCTGGTAATAAAAAGATGGCCAAACTAGGAATAGTCTTTATGATGTCCATTAATTGGTGGTTGACCCTTTTTTGTTCTTCCTCTGTTAAATCTCTTACAGTTGATTTGGTAATCAATTTCATAAGGTCCTTGCTTTGGGAAACCTCTTTAAGTAAGCGCTTGCTATTCCGTTTCAATAGTAAATTGACCAATTTACTGGAGTTGGAATAAAAGGTCTGTACGATGTTTTTGGAACTGAGCAATCCTATTTTTTCCTTATGACTTTGGTAAAAGTAAGTCAATGCACTTAAGGAGTTTTCAACCCTGTCTTTGGGTAGATTAAGTTGTGTGCCTAATTGCTTTAGGATATCTTGTTCGGTTTTTTCAACCACCATATCGGTCCATGCCGCCATACAAGCCAAATCCATGATGTAATACTTTTCTAAATCCTCATTTATGAAGGTGATACCTTCCTCCAAGCTGATGGTGGGATGATTTTGAAAGCGCAAAGAACGCTCCAGCAAATCAATTAAGGTATCATCATATTTTGATTTTTTGACTTTAGAGTCCAATACTTTCAAAACGATGGATTCAATTACGGCCTCCAAATGCTGTATATGGCTATTGGTAATTTTGCCTCGTTTCAAAAAATGTTGGTAGGCCAAGACATCAGTAAACAATAAGGCGTTGGTCACAAAGTAATTAAAACTTTTCCCAATAAACTTATCCTCAATCAAAACCCTTTTGTGTAGAATATGCTCTAGAAGGGCATGGGATTTCAGTTCTCCCAAAAGCTCTGTGAAAAAGGTGGGTTTATGGGCATCTATTTCCTTGTAAAATTGAATGACAGAATCCAAAAAGGAAGTGTCTGTAATATGATTGTCCTTATAGATATAATAAAAGGAAAGTGCCAGATTGATTTTACATAACTCTTCTTCAGTATAGTCATAAAAATCAAAACTATTATTAATGACCTCAATGTTGCTACCATATATAAAGCCACAAGTCCTTAACTCATCATAAAATTGAGCAGGTGATTTTTGAGTCCAATCTATGGATTCCTTGCCTAAAACCTTGATGAGTTTCTTGATCCAGCCTTTACTAGAAGGGTTCATTGCTATCAACTTTATCGGGGGATAAAGATATTAGATTCTTTCAAATCCATAACATCTTTTTTGTGTTAACAAATATTTAACAAAACCGCTTTTGGAGTAATTGCGTAGGTAGAGGTGAATGCAAAAAATAATTAATAAAACCTCATGATTATGAAAAAAACAAAATGGATTTTAGGAATCGGTCTACTAGCTGTGGCTGGTTTCTTTTTAGTAGCAGCAGATCATATTGATGCGCCTGCAGTTCAAGGTGGTTCTAGTGACATCACCGATTTTTATGCCTTTCAAGGTGAAAATACAAACAACATTGTTTTTGCCGCCAATGTAATGGGATTATTAAGTCCTACAGCAACCGCCGATGCTATGTTTGATGAAAGTGTATTGATTGAATTCAACATTGACAATACTGGAGACAACGTAGAAGATTTGGTGATTCAGGCCATACCAAGAGATGGCAAAATGTATTTCTTTGGACCTGCTTCCCCAGGAACCACAGGTTTAAGTAGTACCATTTTAACCAACAACATGTTGGGTTCGGTAGATATTTCTGCCTACGGTTCGGCTGCAATGACAAACAGTTACAATGGCGCTATGATGTTCGCTGGACCGCGTGATGACCCATTTTTTATGGATTTTGCTCAGTACAGTGAGATTATAGCAGGAAATGCTTCTGGATTTAATGATCCGGGGAGTGACACTTTTGCCGGAACCAATGTGCTGTCTGTAGTTGTGGAAGTGCCAAAATCTAGTGTTGGTGGTTCAGGAACCATAAACACATGGGTAGAAACAAAAAGAAAACAATAAAAACTTTAAATCACGAAATTATGAAACGAATAACATACATAACCCTAGCAGTCTTGCTAGCAGCTTTTACTTTTAATTGTTCAAATGATGATGATAATATGATGGGAGATATGGATAATACCAACCAGCCATCAGAACCTGACTTTTCGGGAACCTACATGCAGGAGGACCAAGTGGCGAGACCTGCTGTAAATACAGTGTTTACATCTCCATCATCAAAGGATATGTTTAATATGACCATTCCTTCGGAACAAGGTGCTGCTTTTCAATCCATGTTTCAGACAAACTTGGAGGGCTTAAGTCCGGCTTATGCCAATCCTGGTGACATGAATGCCTTGGGATTGGATTCAGCCACTTTTACGGGATTATTGGCCACTGACGTCTTAAATGTAAGTCTAGATGGCACCACAACTTTTTATGATGGCACCAATGTGTTGACGGGTAGAGCCCTGGCTGATGATGTAATAACAGTAGAATTGCTTTTGATTTTTGGAGGTGAAGATTTTACAGAAAATCCAACCCTTTCAAATGATCATGTTGATGCAAACGACAAACCTTTTTTGACCTCATTTCCATACCTGGCTTCGCCATGGTAGTATAATACATATCAGGGTATAACAGCCCGTTATATTCTGATATTTTTACCAGTGAACCATCCTACAAACCAAACAAAACTGAAATACCATGAAAACAAAACATACATTTTTATTACTTCTGGTTTGCCTTGTATTCAGTTGTAATACAGACACCAGAAAGAAGAGAACAAGGAATGTGACAAACGCACATGATTATCGTGGATTTTTTGAGTTGAAAGAGAATGAGGCGTTGCAAAAGGCAAAAAGCGAATATGCTTTTTGGGAAAAAAAGCTAGAAAAAGAACCGAGTCAATATCCGTACCTTGCTAAAATAGCAGCGTCTCAATCTCAATTATTCACGATTACAGGAGATATCAAATATCTCAAAGAGGCTGAATCAAATCTTACGGCCTTAAATGAAAAATCTCATTACACTAATTCCGGTAGTTTAAGGTCTTTAGCCCATAACTATATTTCGCAACACCGATTTAAAGAAGCGTTAGCACTTTTAAAAATGGCAGAGACTCAGGGAGAGCGATTGAAAGCGACCCAAAAGATGCTTTTTGACGTGCATTTGGAACTTGGAAATACCGCCGAAGCCAAACACTATTTGGAAACTATTAAAAACTTAAGCGATTTTGATTATTTAATTCGCTTATCAAAATGGAGTGATCATCAGGGTAATTTGAAGGCTGCCATTAAGTATATGGAAAAAGCACAAATTATTGCAGAACGTTCCAATGTTAAGAGCCTTAAGGAATGGTCGTATACCAATATAGCAGACTTTTATGGACACCACGGTGATATTGAAAAATCTTACAAGCATTACATAAAGGCATTACAATTAAACCCTAATAACGCCTATGCCAAAAAGGGGATTGCTTGGATTGTCTATTCGCATGAAAGAAATCCAGAGGAGGCTTTAAAAATTTTAAATAGCGTAAGTAAAGAACATAACGCTCCAGATTATCTGCTTCTTAAAGCAGAAATAGCATCGTATATGGGAAAAAATAAAGAAAAAGAAACCTATCTGGAAACTTATGTAGAGGCTGTAAAAAGGCCAGAATATGGCGATATGTATAATGCTTACAACGTTTTAATATACACCGATGAATTCAATCAAGCACAAAATGCCATGGTTTATGCTCAAAAAGAAGTAGCCAATAGGCCTACGGCTTTATCATATGATTTGCTAGCATGGGCCAATTTCAATGAAGGGAATAAATTAAAGGCTTTAGAAATTGCCCAGTCTCATGTTTTTGGTAAAACTTTTGAGCCAACAGCGCAATATCATTTGGCGGAAATTTTTAAGGCCAATGGCTTAGAGAATGAAGCACAAAAAATCAAAACAGAATTGCTTGAAAGCACCTATGAACTTGGTCCTTTAATGGAACAAGAAATTAAGAAAATTTAAACATTTGACCCTATTAGTATTTAGTATTTTCACAAAAAATTATCCCCTATGATTAAATCATTACTTACTTTCTGTTTATTGTTTATTATTAGTTCCTTAGCCCAAGGGCAAACCATGCAAGGTCATGTGTTGGATGAAAATAATAAACCTCTAGATGGTGCTTATCTATATAATGAAAATTCAAAAAAGCATGCGCATTCCAACGAAAGTGGCAGTTTTATTTTGGAAGGTAATCAGGTAAATGACTCCATAACCATAGGGTTGTTAGGATTTGAAAAAAAGATACGTATAGTATCTCAAGAAGATTTGAATAATTTGGTAACCATTCATTTGGTAAGTAAAGCATTTTTACTGGACGAGTTGGTATTGACCAATGAGGTCAATGCGTTGCATACCGTAGCAAAATTAGATTTAGAAACCAATCCTGTTAATTCATCTCAAGATATTTTGAGGAAGGTTCCAGGGCTTATCATCGGACAACATGCAGGAGGAGGAAAGGCAGAACAAATCTTTCTACGCGGTTTTGATGTGGACCATGGTACCGATGTGAGTATCTCGGTAGACGGTATGCCCGTAAATATGGTTTCTCATGCTCACGGTCAAGGGTATAGCGATTTGCATTTTCTTATTCCAGAAACAATCAACAATATTGAGTTTGGCAAAGGTCCTTACTACGCCGAGAAAGGAGATTTTGCTACCGCAGCTTACGTCGATTTTAATACAAAAGAACGGTTGGATGAAAGCGAAGTTCTTTTTAGCTATGGACAATTTAACTCGTTACGAACGGTAGGATTGTTCAATTTAATGGATAAGAGTGGTTCTCAAAATGCCTATGCAGCTATAGAATACATAGAAACGGATGGTCCCTTTGAATCACCTCAAAATTTTAACCGATTAAACCTCTTCGGAAAGTATACAGCGTTGTTAAAGGACCATGATAAGATTTCATTTAATGTTTCCCATTTTACCAGTCGTTGGGATGCATCTGGACAAATTCCACAACGGGCGGTTGATAGTGGTTTAATTTCAAGATTTGGTGCCATAGACGATACTGAAGGAGGAAATACCTCTAGAAGTAATATCAATGTGTCCTACATGAAATTTATGGATGATAATACGAGTATAAAAGCCAATGCATTTTATTCGCACTATAATTTTGAGCTGTATTCTAACTTCACTTTCTTTCTGGAAGACCCTGTAAATGGTGATCAAATAAAGCAATATGAAGGTCGAGATATTCTAGGTTTTAATGCCGAAATTAAAAAACACAAACAGCTTGGGGAAATTGATGTGAATATCTCCTCTGGGGCAGGGTTAAGACATGATATCATTAACGATATAGAGTTGTCACATACATTGAATAGAATTGAAACTTTGGAATACATGCAATTAGGTGATGTGAATCAGACCAATCTGTTTACGTATGTCAACACCGAATTTCTATTTGGCGCTTTAAAGGTAGCCCCAGCCTTACGATTGGATTATTTCAAATTTATGTATAACGATCATTTGACAGATTCATATGCAACCCAAAGTAATTCCAAAACCGCTTTGTCTCCCAAATTGAATGTGTTTTTTACGCAGAATGAGAATTTACAATGGTATTTGAAAAGTGGTATAGGATTTCACTCCAATGATGCTAGAGTTGTGCTACAGGAAAGAAAAGATATTCTTCCAAGAGCCTATGGTGTAGATCTGGGTACTACATGGAAGCCAATCCCGAAAATGTTATTGAATGTCGCTGTCTGGACCTTATTGTCAGAACAAGAGTTTGTTTATGTAGGCGATGCTGGTATCGTGGAACCAAGTGGTAAATCGGAAAGATATGGGGTAGATCTTGGGGTTCGTTATCAATTTACCAATTGGTTGTATGCAGATACCGATGCCACCTATACCCATGCAAGAGCAGCAGAGGAACCAAGTGGAATGGATTACATTCCTCTAGCACCAGACTTTACTTGGACGGGTGGTCTGGCTGTGGTTAATTTGAAAGGGTTTAGTGGCGGAATTAGATATCGTTACGTAGATGATAGACCAGCCAATGAGGATAACTCCATCGTGGCCGAAGGTTATTTTGTGACTGATTTTAATGTAGCCTATGAATATAAAAACATGGGAATAGGGATTACTATTGAGAATTTGTTTGATGTAGATTGGAACGAAACCCAGTTTGCCACAGAATCGAGGTTGTTTAATGAACCAGAACCAGTTGAAGAAATACATTTTACACCTGGAACTCCCTTTTACATTAGAGGAAACCTCACTTATAAATTTTAAAGTAAACTAACCTCTGTCCAAAGTTATTGGGGGATTTGTTTGGTAGAGTTTTTGTTGGTTTGGAAGCGTCACTTCACATGGTTGGAGGGCGCTTCTTTTTTATGGCTTCTCGTGAAGATTGGAGGTTCTTATGTCAACAGGTGCCAGTTGCGGTAAATTGCTGACTGGTGAATCCAAGTAAAAATAGGCGGTAGCAGACACATCATCGCTTCTATAAAAGTTGGTCCAACCATTCAAAATATCAGGATGGGTGAGGTCAACAGGCTGTGGCATTTCAAGGAGTTTGTGGAAGCTTTTATTGCTTACGCTTATGGGTTTCATGGGCACGCCGTTCTTAATCATTTCCCGAACTTTTTCTGCTGGAGCTCCACCAATTTGTTGGATGGTCACCTCCATATTTTCATAAAAAAACACAGGATCAGGAATGTGATATCTGTAGAAAGCATATTCCCCTTTTTTAGCATTAGCGATAGGTGAGCCTTGGTATTGATGACTAAAAGGCCCTTGACCATAGGCTGTTCCTATATAGTCTTCAGTCCCCGATCCAACCAAACTAGGATAATCTTTATCTCCATCTAAGTAAATTTTAACCTCTCCCTCTCCAAACCAAGTGTCTTCATACACTGGGTCTGTATACACCCCAATATTGGTTCCTAAAAACCTCCCAGAGCCTTTGATTTTGGGAAGAACTTTAAAATCCTCAGCCAATTTGGTATGAAGGTCTCGGCTCCAATAAGTATGAAAATAAAGCACATTTTCTTTATGCTCTTCCATTAGCACATCCACATCAAAAAAAATAGCTTCTAGATCCTTTTGAGATTCATTGGTAACTGTAATTTTTGCCTCAGTTTTAAATGGCATGGGAATAATACAATTAAAAGATCGTCCTTCTGGGTCACTAAAAAGGGCACTTTCAAAAGGAACACGTTGGCCCAAACCAACTCCGAAGAAATCCCCTATGGGAGCTGATACGGCTGGCTTGTCACTGCCGTCCCAAAACATTTCAATTTTTAGGGAACGCAACATCTCAGGACTTCTATCACTAAATGTTAACCAAATACGCTTAATAGTGCCGCTGCCTTCAAGATTTACCAAATTAACAGACGCGCCTCCTTTGATGTTATCAAATGCATGTCCCTTGGCTCCTTCATTTTCTATACCACCTTGCCCTTTATCTCCTGATATGTTTTCAAAACTCACCCATTTGGTATGCTTATTTTTAGGAAGTTGATATAACTCTTGGGAGAATAGGGTAGGGCTCCCACTTATAATAAATAAAAGGACTAAAAGTGATAGTTTATGAATTAAAGACATAGTTGTTATGAATTTGTTTCCACGGCACCCAAAGTATATAATTGATCCATAGTTGGAGACTCACTACCTCCAGCTGGTTCTAAGGTAATTCCAAAAGCTTCAGAATCATAAATATTCTCTAGGGTGAAAATTTTATTCTCGTTTTTGGTAAAATCATCAATAGTTCCCAAACTGGTAGGTGTTAATGGGGTAAGCGTTAAAGACCAAATTTGATATACTTTACCACTAGGAGGGGTTGGAAGTCCTTGCAAATCAAAATAAATCTTATCATTATCTTTATCCCAATAGGCCTTTGCATAAGCCTCCGGATAAACAGCTTGTCCTGTTAAAGGAATAGAAATGACATTTTTATCTCTTATAATCGATAAAATTTGTTTGGTTTCTACCAATTTTTGATCTGTTTTTTCTAATTCAACCTCTATCAATTCTTTCTCGGTTTCTACTGTTTGAATATCAGATTCCAATTGCTGCTTTTGATTGAACAACCAAATAAGTCCGGCAAACAATAAAATAGAAGCTGCCCAACCGGTATAAGCCATCCAGCGGTTTTTAGGTCTTCTTATTGGCACAACTTGATTTGATAAGCCTAATTTTTCCTTTACTGAGGCAAATAGATATTTAGGATCAGAAGGAGATGCCATTGCCGTTAAAGAAATAATGGATGCTTCAATTTTTAAAACCTCTGAAAGGACCTCGGGAGATTTTAAAAGCATGTTGTACACTTCCTCATTTTCTTGGTCTGAGAGCGCACCGGCTACATAAAGCTCTAATATTCCAGATTCTATAAATTCCTTTTCGTTCATGAGTTCACATTGAGCATGTTTCTAAGCTCATTAATACAATTTCTGTTTCTTGTTTTAACGGTGCCTATGGGCATATTTAATTCTTCCGAAGCCTCTTTTTGAGTAAAACCTTTGAAGTATAATAACTCAATAATTTCAATACATTTATTAGCTAATTTCTTTACAAAGTTTTGAATACCTAAGGCATCCATTCGACTGTTTAAGTTTTCTTGATTCTCTAAAATATCTACGAAAAACTGGGCATTGAGGTTTTTTTTAGAATTTTTAAACGTTTTGGAGCGGGTTTTATCAATGGCTGTATTTCTTGCTATATTAAGAATCCATGTAAAAAAGCGCCCTTTCTTAGCTGAATACGTATGGGAATTATTCCAAGCCTTAATAAAAACATCTTGAGTTAGTTCTTGAGCAATATCGCGATCTCTTACAATATTGAAAATAACACCATGCATACTTTCAGCATACATGTTATATAAAGTTTCAAAGGCCTTTTCATCTTTCTTTTGAAAACGTTTGACCAAATGTGTTAAGTCCATATTGTGGGATTTGTAGGTCTGAATTTATAAAATATTATTTTAATAAAAAAAGCTACCTGTTTTAGGTAGCTTTTTAAAAATATCGTAATAAATAACTATTTATTCAATAATGCCTCCACAACTCACGCGTCCTCCAGCATCACCAGTAGGTTGCGTAGTAAAGTCATCGGTTCCTTGATGCACGATTACGGCTTTTCCAACAATATCTCTGTTAGGGTCACCACATCCTATACACCATTCACCACCTGCGTTGAAGGTAATAGTTCCATTACCATTTTCATCGGCAGTAAAGTTTCCGATGTCTCCTTTATGGAAACCTTCGGCAGCTCCCCATTTTCCATGAGGCTGATTTGTAGGGTTCCAGTGTCCTCCAGTTGAGGTTCCATCTGGAGCCGAACAATCTGCTTTTTCATGAATGTGGATGGCGTGAGAACCAGGCTCTAAACCTTCAAAAACGGCCACAACGGTTACTTGCCCATCTTTATCAGTAAAAACGGCATTTCCAGAAACCTGAGTGTCACTTTTAGGTTCCATAGCCAATTTAATTTTTTTGACTTCTACTTTCGTTTCAACAACTTGTTCTTCTGTTACGGTTTCTTCATCTGCTTCCTTTTTCTTGTCGCTTTTACAGCTAGCAAATACAAGAGAAAAGGCACATAATGCGATAACTACTTTGTTCATAATGGTTGAGTGATTTTAATGTTTAAAACTAAAATTACATAGAAACCCATAGAATCTAAAATTATTAAGAAAGGTTTATGATAAATGTCATAGTTTAACCCCAGCCTTACTTGTAATTTTGAATTCATAAAGTTAGGTATGAAAACATCTTTGGTAACAAAGTATAATGTGGCTGGCCCCCGTTATACAAGCTACCCTACGGTGCCTTATTGGAACTTGAGCACTTTCTCTAAGGGACGTTGGGAAGATTCTGTAATACAGGCATTTTCTGAAAGTAACACTTCGGAAGGGATCAGTATTTATATACACTTGCCCTTTTGTGAGAGCCTGTGTACATTTTGTGGTTGTAACAAACGAATTACAAAAAGGCACGATGTAGAGTTGCCTTATATAGACCAACTTCTGAAAGAATGGAGTCTGTATCTGGAATTGTTTGATTCCAGACCCATAATCAAAGAACTTCATTTAGGTGGTGGGACACCAACCTTTTTTTCCCCAAGGAATTTAACCAAACTCATTCAGGGCATTTTTAAAGATGCCGATAGGGCCCCTGAATGGGAGTTTAGCTTTGAAGGGCACCCAAATAACACAACAAAAGATCATTTACAAACACTATTTGATCTTGGTTTCAAACGGGTAAGCTTTGGGGTTCAAGATTATAATGAAACTGTCCAAAAGGCGATTCATAGAATTCAACCATTTGAAAATGTGAAGCAAGTTACCGAATGGGCTAGGGAAATAGGGTATACCTCTGTGGGGCATGATATTATTTTCGGACTTCCGTTTCAAACTCTTGAAGATGTGCTTTACACAATCAAAAGAACCCAAGAGCTCATGCCAGACCGAATTGCATTCTATAGTTACGCCCATGTACCTTGGATAAAAGGGAATGGCCAAAGAGGGTTTAAGGATGGAGATTTACCTGCACCCGAAACCAAACGGTCACAATATGAAATGGGTAAGGATTTATTACAACAAGTAGGTTATACCGAAATAGGCATGGATCATTTTGCCTTACCTTCAGATGGTCTTTATGAATCTATGGTCACCAAAAAACTTCATAGGAATTTTATGGGGTATACGGCTTCCAAGACCCAGATGATGATTGGTTTGGGGGTATCTGCAATTAGCGATAGTTGGTATGGGTTTGCCCAAAATGTGAAGACATTAGAGGAATATCAAGAACTTATTAAAGAAGGAAAATTACCAGTATTCCGCGGTCACATGTTAAATGAAGAAGATTTAATCATCCGTAAGCATATATTAAACCTTATGTGTCATCAAGAGACTTCTTGGGAAAATCCCAATCAAAAATTTAAGGAATTACAAAGTACGTTGGCTAAACTTTCTGAGATGGAAAAAGATGAATTGATCAGTATTGAGGCCAACGGTTTGAAAATAACGGAAAAGGGAAGACCTTTTGTACGTAATGTGTGTATGGCTTTTGACCTGTTACTGCAAAGAAAACAGGCAGATAAACAATTATTTTCAATGACTGTGTAAAAGGTCGGGAGCTTTAAATAATATTTTTAACTTAGTACAAATTTTAAACAACTTAATCATTACCATGAATAAAATTATTGTACCCATCGATTTTTCTGATTATTCAGAATACGCCTTACAGGCTGCGGCTTCTTTGGCGAAAAAAAACGACGCTGAAATTCTTGCTTTACATATGTTGGAGCTTTCTGATTTTATGTTGACAATTTCTGGTTCTGCATTAGATGAGCAAACGGTGTTCTATTTAAAAATGGCAGAGAAGAAATTCCATGAATTTTTAGATAAGCCCTATTTAGAGGGTATAGAAGTTACCCCAATAGTAAAGCATTTTAAATCGTTTGTTGAAGTAAGTGAAATCGCAAAGGAGCATAATGCCGATCTAATTGTAATGGGATCACATGGTACACATGGCCTACAAGAAATGTTTGTGGGGTCCAATACTGAAAAGGTCGTAAGACATTCTGAAATCCCTGTACTGATTATCAAGGATAAATTGAAAAGTATAGAGTTTGACCATGTCATATTTGCTTGTGATTTCTCAGATGAGGCCATCCCAGCTTATAAAAAGGCTACCAAAATATTAGGTGAAATCAGTGGTCAATTGCATATCTTATATGTAAACCAACCAGCTGAACGTTTTAGAAGTTCTGACGAAATTGAAAACAAACTAAAAGAGTTTTTAACTAAGGCAGATGGTAACACAGATAACTTTAAAAATGTAGCCATAACCAATGCATATACCGTAGAGCACGGAATTTTTGCTTATGCTGATAAAACGTCAGCCGATTTACTAGCACTTGCTACTTATGGAAGAACAGGAATAGCACACTTCTTTGAAGGCAGTATTTCTGAAGATGTAGCAAATCATGCGAAGCTACCGGTTTTAACTTTCAAAATTTAATTTTAGTGATGAACAATCAGTAAGGGCAAAAACAAGCTCTTACTGATTTTCGTTATTGAAGAACCTTCCATTAACCGTTGTAAGACGGTTTCTTTTTTTGCTATAACGCCTGCTAAATCAATAGTGTGAACTTGCTCATAAGTCAAAACGGCGTCGTGAAGGGATACCCCATGAATGTAATGGTAGCTGTAATTTCCTTTAAATTGAACTAACTTAAGCTCATCTTCTTTTATTCTTAAGGGATCATCTGTTTTCGTCACTCTCAAGAAATGGAATCTTGGGTTATGGGAGGCCATGACGTTTAATATCTCATTAAATTCGTCACTGTTTAAATGGTCATCATCACCCAATGGTACCAGGAGACTGTTTGGTTCCTTATAGTTAAAATCCCTTGGTATAACCAAGGTAGGTTTCTTGATGTTTCTTATGATTTGAAGAGTGTTAGATCCAAAAATCACTTCCATTACATTGGATGCTCCATTGTATCCAGCAACCAAAATATCAATCTTTTTTATGGCAATAACTTGGTTAATGGCACTTAAAAAATCATCATAGTCTATAAGGTACTGAAAAGAATGATTGGGGTTTTTATTGGTATTCTCTAATTCCAAACAAGCTCTTTCTAGAGCCTCCTTTTCATTGGCTAGCAAACTACTGTAGATATCTGCTTTAGGATCTTTGATAAGTTCGCTCATGGTAAAATCATTGGGCCTATGCACATACATTAAATAAAATTCACAATGTTCCTTATGGAAAAAATGAAGGGCATAATCAATAGCGTTTACAGCGCTTTTAGAGAAATCTGTAAGTAGGAGAATACGTTTCATAACCTTAATTTTCGTACAATTAAGATACAAAAAAATAGGCTTTTAATTAATGACAATTCATGGAACTTGTAGCCATATCCACCATAGGTTTTGGAGAAATATATGGGATTCCTAATCCAAGTCCTCTTAAAATAAATAAGATGCCAATAATGATTACAAACACAGGGATGGCTTTTTGAATGCGTTGCTTAATGTTGGCATTCAAAAACTTACCCAGATAAATGGCTGAGGTCATGAGCGGAATAGTGCCTATGCCAAATAAAATCATGTACATACTGCCTTCCAGGGCATTGGCGCTTACTAAAGATCCAAACACGGCCATATATACCAAACCACAAGGTAAAAAACCATTAAGGAATCCGATGGTCAAAAAAGTATCTGCTGTTTTTTTCTTAAGGGATTTTCCTAAAGCCGATTTGACTTTAGAAATTAATTGATAGATAGGTTGAGAGATTTTAAAGCGGTTTAATTTGTGTGCAGGAATTAAAACCAAGACAATCATGGCGGCTCCAATAGCTATGGAAAGTTGTTGTTGAAATCCAAATAGATATAAGCCCTTGCCAACCAGTCCAAACATCAAACCAATCAAGGCATACGCTAGTAACCTTCCTATATGGTAGGTGGTAATCTGACTGACTTTTCTAAAGGAATTGGACCGATCTACGGGCAACATAAAGGCAATGGGACCACACATTCCCACACAGTGAAAACTTCCCAAAAGCCCAAATATGAAAGCCGACCACAACATTTAATATTGGATATCTTCTTTAAATAAATAATTAATGTTCTTATATTGCCAATCTACTTTAATGTTCCAACGGCCATCTGATAAACGCGTGTCAGGTATGAGCAAATTATGTGTGGACAATGAGATTGGCGTCTCAAAGTCCGATTGTTTATCGGATGGCCTATATAGGAACACTTTTCCTGAAATTTTGGTGACATCCATTTCCTCAGGGAATTGAATCACCAAACCATCGTTGGTTTTATTTATTTCTAAATTATGTGCCAAATTCTTGGCATTGTTTTGTTTGTTGATATCCTCTTGAAATTTGACTTCTTGCTTATAATAGTCTTCGGTCACCAATTCATGGTTGTATTTGTCGTTGGTACTCATGTTAATGACAAAATACATGATAAACGAAATGAATGCTATAAATGCAATAACGATACCGGTTCCCCAATTAAATTTCATTTGTTACGAGGTTTATGTTTAATTATAACTTCTTGGGCCTAAAAAGTTGACACTGGTAGTTTCAATCAGCTTTTCTTTGCTGTAAACATCAATTGTCAGTTTTACTTTATCGTCCTCCAAATTAGCTTTATCAATTTCTATAAATATGGTTCCTTCAGCTAGTCCTTGCTCAGGGACATGAATGACATCTTCTGTAGAAACCAGTTTGATTTCACCTTCAACACCCCTAAGTCTAAACGTTACATGGTTATACTCATGAGAAGTTTTGTTGATGATTTTATAGGTGAACACATTACTTATAATGTTTCCTTCCTTATGTTCATATAGTTGCCCTGGTAATCTCAAAATACGAGCATCTAAATCACTTCGTAATAATAACATTCCGGCAAGCACTCCAGTCAAAATGGTCAGAACGGCGATGTAGCCTTTCATTCTAGCTGTAAGCTTGAACTTTTCCTTTTTCTCTATTTCATCTTCACTAGCATACCTAATAAGTCCTTTGGGCAGATTGATGCTTTCCATAATATGATCGCACTCATCAATACAGGCGGTACAATTGACACATTCCAACTGTGTTCCGTTCCTGATGTCTATACCTGTAGGACATACATGCACACATTGAAGACAGTCAATACAATCACCATGTCCCAAGGCTTCGCGATCTTCATTCTTTCTGAACTTTTTACGTCCGTTTTCACCTTCTCCTCGTTTATGGTCATAGGCTACTACAATGGATTTGTTATCCAAGAGTACACCTTGTAAGCGTCCGTAGGGACAAGCAATGATACACACTTGTTCTCTAAACCATGCGAAAATAAAATAGAAAACAGCAGTAAAAATTAGTAGTGGGAAAAGAGTGCCCAAATGCTCTGCTGGCCCATCTGTAATGTCACTAATCAATTCATCGCTTCCTATCAAATAGGCTAAAAAGATGTTGGCTATCAAAAAGGAAATGATGAGAAAAATAAACCACTTTAAGAGTCTTTTTCTAATCTTTTCAGCATTCCAAGGCTGGTTGTCCAGCTTACGTTGCTTGTTTCTGTCTCCGTCAATCCAATATTCAATTCTTCGGAAAACCATCTCCATAAATATGGTTTGCGGACAAATCCATCCGCAGAAAATCCTTCCAAAACCAACAGTAAAAAGGGTAATGAAAACCACTCCAATGATCATCGAAATAACAAATAGATGAAAATCTTGCGGCCAAAAAGGAAATCCGAAAATGTTAAAGCGGCGCTCCAGAACATTGAACATGAGGAATTGGTTGCCATTTATTTTAATAAAGGGCGCAGCAAACAAAAAGGCTAATAGGAAGTAGCTTACTATTTTACGTTTGTCGTAAAACCTTCCACTTGGCTTTTTGGGATATACCCAAGCGCGCTTACCTTCATCATTGATGGTACCAATTGAATCTCTAAAGTTTTCGTTTTCTGGAGCTTCCATCTTGTGTTATTCTCTAAGTAATATATCAGTAGAATCTACTTTTATAACTTGTTCTTCAATCGTTGCAGGTACTTCCACATCTTCTACATTAACCTCATCCGTGGTCCAAATATCACCTTGCGGTTCTTTTGGTTCAGCTGGAGTGGTACCTTGTAAAGACAGCACATAACTGGCAACTTGTGCCATTTCTGATGGTTTTAAACTTTGCTTCCAGGCAACCATTCCTTTTCCGGCACGTCCACCTTCTGATATGGTATGGAATACATTTTTAATACCGCCGCCTAAGATCCAATATTCATCGGTCAAATTTGGTCCAATACCACCACCACCATCAGCTTTGTGACATGCTACACAGTTTTCTTGAAATATAACTTTTCCAGCATTTAGGTCTGAGGCATCAGTCAATATTTCTACAGTATTGAAATCAACCAAATCTTTTGCCGTTTTTTTGTACTCTTCAATAGATATTTGGGCTTCAGCATATTCTTGTTCCAATTCTTCAAATTGATTGGCACCATTAAATACATGGTATCTCAATAAATAGATAGCGGCAAAAATGATAGAGGCGTAGAAGCTATACAACCACCATGGTGGCAGGGAGTTATCAAGCTCTTTAATGCCATCATAATTGTGATCTAAAATAATTTCATGTTCTTCCTCAATAGGTTTTTGGTCTAAGGATTTTTTATAAATATTTTGAATCCAACCTATCAATTTAGAAGGCTTTTTGGCTTCAGCCAAATAGGTTTCTTTGGATTTCTCGTCCAAACTTTGAAAAAGTATATTCTCTAGGGAACTTACAATAGCCTCTATTCCTATCAGGAACATTAATACCAAAACCAAGAATAGGGCCACCATTGGGAATTTAATAAATGCCGGTTCGTTTCCAGAATCTATAAAATACTCAGCTAAGGCTGCAATAGCAAAGAAGATGACCGGTACTCTGATCCAGCCTGGAATTTGTCGTCTCATAATTCTGCGTTTTGTTGGTTATCTAATGGTAATTGGCTTACGGTATTGATGTATTCTTTTTTTGCGGTTATAACCCACCAAAAGAGGATAACAAAAAATAAAAAGAATATGAGGAGCGATATCATGGGATAGATTTCTATCCCAGTGATACTTTCTAAGTGATTTTTTACAAATTTTAGCATGGTTGATTAGTTTTGAGTAGCACCAAGTTCTTGTTCTAATTCCTGAACCTTAATATCGGTTCCAAGGCGTTGTAGATAAGCAATCAAAGCTACAATTTCACGGTTTCTCATTTCTACAAAATCACTACCGCCACTTTTCTTATCGGCTTCATAGGTTTCTGCAAAATCAGGATCGGTATAGAGGTTTTCCTCAATTTTGGTTCCTTGAGCTAGCATGTTTTCTTGTGCTTTGGCAATGTCTTCATCTGTATAAGGCACGCCTAATTTCACCATGGTTCTCATTTTAGCTTCCGTTTGTGATTTGTCCAATTCATTTTTAATCAACCATGGATAAGGTGTCATAATAGAACCAGAAGATGTACTGGTAGGGTCATACATATGGTTTAAGTGCCAGTTGTCTGAGTATTTACCTCCCACACGGTGTAAGTCAGGACCAGTACGTTTACTTCCCCATAGGAATGGGTGATCATAAACATATTCACCAGCCTTGGAATACTCTCCGTAACGTTCTACTTCACTTCTGAATGGACGCACCATTTGGGAGTGACATCCCACACAACCTTCTCTAATATAGATGTCTCTACCTTCCAATTCTAGAGGGGTGTATGGTTTGACTGTTGAAATGGTAGGTATGTTCGATTTGACCATTATGGTTGGTACAATTTGAATCACCCCACCTATAAGAATGGTGATAGTAGCTAAAATGGTTAACTGAATAGGTTTTCTTTCCAACCAAGTATGGAAGCTTTCACCAGCAATTCTTCTTTTAGATACACGCTGTAAAGCAGGAGCTTCTGCCAATTCATCGGTTACTGAAGACCCTTGTTTCATGGTCATGATGATGTTGTAGGCAAGGATAAACATTCCGAAGATATACAAGGAACCACCAATGGCACGCATCCAGTACATTGGGATAATCTCAAATACGGTTTCTAAAAAGTTTCCATATAGTAAAGTTCCATCAGGATTGAATTGCTTCCACATAGTAGCTTGAGTAAATCCAGCTACATACATAGGTAAGGCGTATAAAACAATTCCTAAAGTGCCTATCCAAAAATGAAGGTTAGCAAGCTTGATTGAGAATAAGGTTGTTTTGAACAATCTAGGTATCAGCCAGTAAATCATACCAAAGGCTAAAAATCCGTTCCAAGCCAAGGCACCAACGTGTACGTGGGCTATAATCCAGTCGGTAAAGTGTGCTATGGCATTAACCGTTTTTATAGATAGGGTAGGTCCTTCAAAAGTAGCCATACCATAACCAGTAATGGCCACAACCATAAACTTCAATACAGGGTCAACTCGCACTTTGTCCCAAGCGCCTCTTAAAGTCAACAGACCATTAATCATACCTCCCCAAGAAGGCATTAACAGCATGATAGAGAAAGTGGTTCCTAAATTTTGCGCCCATTCTGGAAGCGCAGTATATAATAAGTGGTGTGGTCCTGCCCAGATATAAATAAAGATCAAAGACCAAAAGTGGACAATAGATAATCTATAGGAATAGATAGGTCTGTCTGCCGCCTTAGGTACAAAATAGTACATCAACCCAAGGAATGGTGTGGTTAAAAAGAATGCTACGGCAT
Organism: Mangrovimonas sp. ST2L15; assembly: GCF_001280515.1. GTDB lineage: Bacteria > Bacteroidota > Bacteroidia > Flavobacteriales > Flavobacteriaceae > Mangrovimonas > Mangrovimonas futianensis. The sequence goes on from NZ_LBIQ01000030.1 coordinate 1,597,688, forward strand.
TATGTCCGTACCACCATTGAACCAAGGCATCCTGAACTCCGGCATATACCGAGTAGCTTTTCATGCCACTTACAGGCAATTCCAAACTGTTGAAAATATGTAGTACAGCAACCGTGACAAAAGTGGCTAAATAGAACCAAATCGCCACATACATATGACGTTGACGACGTTTTAAAATGGTACCGATGAGGTTCCATCCAAAGGCAACCCAAATCAAGGCGATGGCAATATCAATAGGCCATTCCAATTCGGCATATTCTTTAGAGGTGGTTAATCCCAATGGTAGGGAAATAGCGGCAGCAACAATAATTAATTGCCACCCCCAAAAATTAACATTACTTAAAAGATCACTGTACATCCTGGCTTTAAGCAACCTTTGAGAGGAATAATAAACACCAGCATAAATGGCATTACCTACAAAGGCAAAGATGACAGCGTTGGTATGCAAGGGTCTTAAACGACCAAAACTTAACCAAGGGATTCCCTCTGTAAGGGTGGGAAATAGAAACATAAAGGCAAGGAGTAACCCTACCAACATGCCCACTACGCCCCAAACCATGGTGGCGATCAAAAACTTTTTGACAATTTTGTTGTCATAATAGAACTGTTGAATTTCCATAATTAATTAGTAGTTGGATTGTGGTTTGATGATTTATTTTTTGACTTGGTTTTAACCAATTCGTCTTCAAAGAGCATTCTAACAGACGGCGTGTAACTGTCGTCGTACTGTCCGCTCCTGACGGCTGTGATAAAGGCAATAAAGAATATTATTGCTACAATCACACTAATAGTGAGTAGAATATAAATAACGCTCATACCTAATTAAGAGTTTAGTTCAAATTTATAATGGCTCCAAGTTTTAAAACATGATTTTTATCATGATTTCTATTTTTTATCATTTTAATTTTCGTCCTAAATAATTGGTTGCTACCGTAGTAAAAATGACAATGCTTATGGAACTCAATGGCATTAATATGGCAGCGATCACGGGTTTTAGTTGGCCAGTAACGGCAAAATAAAGTCCGATAACATTATATATGAAGGAAAAAATAAAACTCCACTTAATGATTTTTATGGCCGACTTTGAAGCCATAATGTAGTCGTTGAGCTGGTTAAATTTACCAGCATCCAAAATAGCATCACAGGCAGGGGAGAAGACATTAATATCTTCTGAAATAGCAATACCTACTTCGCTTTGGGCTAAGGCTCCCGCATCATTCAGTCCATCACCTACCATAAGTACTTTAGCACCTTCACTTTGATGGTACTTGATGTATTCTAATTTATCCTGGGGCTTTTGGTTAAAAATCAGTTTGGTTTTGGTAGGTAATAATTTTTTCAGGTTTTCTGCTTCACCTTCATTATCACCTGATAAAATAACCAAATCAAAGGTCCTCTTTAATTGGTTGAATAACTTAGACAATCCCGGACGGTACGAATTGTAAAAGGTATATTTTCCTTTATATTGGTCGTTACTGCTTATGTGGACTGAAGTACTCAATTCAGGTAGGGCAGATACTTGTCCTACAAAAGCTGGTGATCCTATTTTGATTGTGTTTGAACCATCCGCAGCGACAATCCCTTTTCCTAAGTGTTCTTCAAAATTGGTTAAAGGTACAATTTGGTGTTCGGCCAGTAGTTGGTACAAAGAGCGACTCAAAGGGTGGTTGGAACCCCTAAGCGAACTCTTTAAAAGAGCTTCTTCTTCTCTTGAAAGTTGAATGCCTTCATAACTGGCAGTACTTTTTTTATTGGCAGTAATGGTTCCTGTTTTATCAAAAATAATGGTGTTGATCTGCGCCAATTGCTCAATAACCGAGGCGTTCTTTAGATAAAATTTCAACTTGCCAAAAATACGTAGCAAATTACCCAATGTAAAAGGGGCTGCTAAGGCTATGGCGCAAGGACAGGCAATAATAAGTACGGCCGTGAAGACATTCATAGCTTTAGACATATCCACAAACATCCAATAGCTGGTGGCCAAAAAAGCAATACTTAATACGGCAATGGTAAAGCGCTTACTTATAGTGTTGGTTAAAGTTGTAAAGGCATCTTCCTTGTTTTTGTTGAAGACATCATTACTCCATAATTGAGTGAGATAACTTTGCTCGACAGATTTTAAAGCCTCAACCTCTATAACACCAGACGTTTGTTTGCCTCCAGCAAACAGTTTGTCTCCTGAGACTTTGTGGACAGATTCAGATTCGCCAGTAACAAAACTGTAATCCACGTTGGCATTCCCATTTATAAGAATGGCATCTACCGGAATCAATTCCTCGTTTCTTATCAATAACCTGTCACCTTGTTGTATGTCATAAACTTGGATGGGTGATTCTTCACCTTGATCCAGTTTGGTAACCGCTATAGGAAAATAGGATTTGTAGTCACGCTCAAAGGAGAGGTACGCATAGGTCTTTTGTTGGAAGAACCGTCCCAGTAATAAAAAGAATACCAAGCCTGTCAAACTATCAAAAAAGCCAGCGCCCAAATCAAATATGATTTCAATGGTACTTCTAACGAAGAGTACCAAAATACCTAAGGCAATGGGAACATCAATATTGAGTATTTTGGAACGTAGTCCTTTAAATGCGGAAATAAAATAATCTCTACCGGCATAGAAAACAACGGGCAGTGAGTAGGCAAACATCAGCCATCGGAATAAGCCTTTATATTGATCCAGCCAAAACTCGTTAACCTCAAAATACTCAGGAAAGGAGAGGAACATGACATTTCCAAAAGCAAATCCAGCCACTCCTAGTTTATAAATGAGACTACGGTTTACCTTGTTTTTTCCAGTATTGTAATCTTCAAGAGAAATATAGGGCTCATAGCCTATACTACTTAGAAGCAAAACCAATTCTTTTAAGGAAAAAGCGGTTGTTTTATAGGTGGCTCGTACTGTTTTTTGACCAAAATTAACTTGAGAAGCCGTAATGTTTGGATTTAATTTATTGAGGTTTTCTAATATCCAAATACAGGAACTGCAATGGATGTGTGGAATTTTGAGTGTCACTATTTGAGTTTGCCCGTCATTAAATTCCAGTAACTTATCGATGATGGCTTCTTGTTCTAAGAAGTTGTATTTGCCTTCAATTTCTTTGGGAGTCGCACCGGGGGCTTGTTGTAAATCGTAATAGCAAGTGAGATCATTTTCATGGAAGATCTCATAGACGGTTTTACAACCGTTACAACAAAAAGATTTTTCGTCAAAAGTGATGCTCTCGTTTTCACATGAATCACCACAGTGGAAACAGTTTGTTTGTTCCATAAAACTTGCTCAATTTACCTAAGACAAAAGTCTGTTTTAAGATATTAAAAAAATATGATAATTGTCAGCTTTTCACTAATTTTACGGTAGATTTCGAAGATATGAGTAAATGTGAACAATGCATCGTCAAGCAATTTAATTCTTTAAAAGCCTTAACCAAAGATGAACTGATTAGGATCTCTGGTTGTAAGGAATCTAGAACCATCAAAAAAGGGGAGATTATTTTTGAAGAAGGAGAAATTCTTAACGGTATATTCTGTATTAGGGAAGGTATTTGTAAGCTTTCCAAATTGAGTTCCAACGGTAAAGACCAAATAGTTAAATTGGTAGCTCGAGGGGACATTATGGGGCAACGGTCCTTGATTGGTGATGAGTCGGCCAATCTAAGTGCTGTGGCTATCAATGATATGGAAGTTTGCTTTATTCCTAAAAGTGAGATTCTGGACGACCTTCAAAAGAACAATAACTTTTCAATGACTATGCTGCAAAAGATGGCTGATGAACTTAAATTATCAGATAACATTATTGTGGACATGGCTCAAAAGAGTGTCAAGCAAAGAATGGCAGAAGCCTTGGTTCAGATTTATGAAACCTTTGGAACTGAAGAAAACGAAGCCTTAAGCGTAATTCTTTCAAGAGAGGATTATGCTAATATTGTGGGGACAGCTACGGAATCGGCTATTAGAATCCTGTCTCAATTTAAGAAGGAAGGACTTATTAGTACCAAAGGGAAACAAATCATTATTGAAGACGTCAACGGATTAAGACGCGTAGAATAGCAGCCATTGTCATCCTGAACTCGCTTAATTTTTTTGAATCTTCGATTTCAGGATGAACTTTTGACTACAACTTTCCTAATGCCTACCGTTTACTGGATACTGTTTACTGACTATTAACGTCATCAACCGCTTCCATATCAGCTTGTGGTAATTCTCCATCCATTTTTTTGGTTGGGTTTTTGAGGTATTCATCAAGAAAGTCTACTACCTTACTGTAGGCTTCTATTTGATTTTCTTTTTTCACAAAGCCATGGCCTTCATCTTCAAACAACACATATTCTACGGGAACGCCATTTTCCCTTACCCCAGCAACAATTTCATCACTTTCTACTTGCAGTACCCTTGGGTCTTGTGCACCCTGTAAAACCATAAGCGGTTTGGTAACTTTATCGGTGTGGAAAAGGGGAGAGATACGTTTTAATCTAACCGAATCGGCACTGTAGGGATCCCCTAATTCCAAATACAATGATTTGCGGAAGGATTCCCAATAAGGGGGAATACTTTTGAGGGTTCTCATCCAGTTGGTTACCCCAAACAGATTAACGCCTACATTAAACTCTTCGGGGGTGTAGGTTAGGGCAGCCATAGTCATGTAGCCACCGTAAGAGCCACCTATGATTCCTATTTTATCTGCATCAATTTCTGGTTGGGTTTGAAGCCAATTTTTCCCTTCAACACAATCTTGCAAATCTTTTTCGCCGTGGTTTAAGTCATCCATCTTATAGAAGGTTTTACCATAACCACTACTACCACGATTGTTTACCGCCAGAACAGCATACCCATGATTTACCATATATTGGAGCAAGGAGAAGTAACTTTGTCTGGTTTGTCCTCCGGGACCACCATGTACCCAAACCATGGCAGGTACTTTATGGTCTTTTGAAGCTTGATGTGGCAGGTAGTAAATGGCAGGTATCACGGTGCCATCAAAGGATTTGTAACGCACCACTTGTGCTGTGACCAAATCATCGATATTAATGTCTTTGTTTAGAACATTGGTAATCCTGTGTAATGCCTTGTTTTCAATGTTGTAAGTATACAAATCAGAAGGGGTGTTAGACCCGCCCACATACAAGCGCATCCATTTTTCATCATCGCTAAAACTCACACTGGTAATACTCATTTGACCAAAATCGGGTAGGTCTAGAGGTTGTTTGGTGGCTGTTTCTGTTACTTCTATGACATTTTTTCCATCCTCATTTATATAGACAACCATATAGGTGCCATTTTCAGTAAAACCTGAACCCATAACATCCCAATCCTTTTGTACAACGATTGATTTTTCTTTGGTGCTGAGGTCATAAGCCATCAAATAAGAAAATTCCTGACCATCATCGGTGGTGTAGTATAGGGTTGTATTGTCTTTGGAAAAACCTTGGGCCGAATTCGCACTAAGCTGGTCATTGATCTTAGTAGATTCCTTAGTTTGCATGTTGTAGAGATACAGGTCGCTATCGTTGGTGTTTAATGATTGACTCAATGCAATATATTGCTCGTCACCAGAAATGGCACTAAAGTTCATACCGTCATTATTCTGGTAGACCAAGCTGGGTTTAAAGGTGTTGATATCCATTTTATACACATCAAAATACTTGGGGTCTCGTTTGTTTGATAAATAATAAAATCCTTGTTTATCTTCTGTCCAATCTAGGAATTGGGATTTAGCCTCTTTCTCTGGGGTAAGATCTGTCAGGGTCCCTGTGGTGTCTCTGAGGTAAATATGATCTATTTCATCGCCATTGCCATCGGCTGACAGCAACATGCGGTCATCACTTGGAAAAAAAGACTGGGCAAAGTATGAGGTGCTGTCTGAAGCGGTTATGGGCGTGTAGTCCCCTCCTTGGGTTGAAACAGTGTAGGCATTGTAGATGCCTGATTTGTTACTACTAATGAGTAATTTGGAATTATCATGAGAAAAGCTACCACCGCCTACGGACTCGTTATCCATAAACTGTTCAATAGTATATTGTGGGATTTCTCTTTGGGCTGTTTCGGTTTCTTTGGTTTGGTTTTCGTTCTTGCAGGAAACAAGAATAAGTACAAAAATAAGGAGGATGGATTGTTTCATGATTTCGTATGTGATTGATTATAAGCAATAAATATAATCAAACTTTACATAACACCCTTATAATGAGGTAGAAAAGTATATAATGGTTTTAATTCTCCTGAAAGCTGCAACCTTGACTGTCTGGAAAAGTAATTTACAGCGCAATTCCTGCTGAAATTTAAGGTTAATATCCTGAACCCCAGCCCTTGTCATCCTGAACCCCAGCCCTTGTCATCCTGAACTCCATCCCTTGTCATCCTGAACTTGTTTCAGGATCTAATGGTCGATACAGGTCCTTCCATTCTGGATTAAGGCCTTCAATAAGATTAATCTTCCAATCCCTGTGCCAATTTTTTAACTGCTTTTCTCTCTTTATAGCGTCATAAACGTATTGATACTCTTCATAATATACCAGTTTCCTTAATTTATATCGAGATGTAAAACCACTATTAGAACTAAGATGTCGTTCCATTCTATCATCTATACCTCCTGTAATGCCAATGTATAAGACGCCTCTTGGTTTGTTTGTAAGAATGTAAACCCAATAGTTGTGATAGGCGCGTCTCATCATGTATTAAAAATAGTGATTTTGTGATAAGATGCTGAAATAAATTCAGCATGACAGTTCGTTTATTGAATCCCATCCCTTGTCATCCTGAACTTGTTAACTTCGATTTCAGAATCTAAATGTCATCAAGACGTTCCTATCTGGTTATTTCAAACAGCAACAACTCGGTGTCATCATTAGGAAGAAAGGTGGTGCCTATCTGTTTCAACCCGAGTTTGATTAATAGGTTTTGGGAGGATACATTGTCTTTGGTGGTAAATCCTCTGAGGGTTTCTATACCAAAATGGGTAAAGGCCGCTTCCTTAATACAATGGGCGGCTTCAAAACCGTACCCATTTTCTCATAGGCAGGTAGAAAGGCAAACCCAATATCAATGCAGTCTACGCCTTCCCTAGCGTAGAGTCCGCAGGTGCCTATTTTCTTTCGGTCTTGCTTCCTGATCAAGGTGTAGTTTGAAAAGCCCAAACGCTCTAGTTGGGGCAGCACCTTCACACGGATGTAACTTTCAGCATCTATCTCTGTTTTAAGGTGGCGATCGCCTATGTACTTTAACCACTTGGGGGTGTTTAAAAGCTCTAAAATAAAAGCCGCATCCTTGACACTGGTAGGTCTTAGGAGGAGTCTTTCGGTTTCAAAGGTTTTATAGGCCATGGCTGTTTTTATGACGGGTCACACAAGTAACCGTACCCAAGGTAGTAAATTGGAACAGATTTTCAGTAGAAAAACACTTCTAAGAAATGAGTATCTCTTTAGTCTTAGGACGCCCTTGGGCTTTTGTAAAGCCAATAACTTAGGCTTATGTGGCTACTTCTTTTTAGACTTGCCTTTGCCGTTTCCTTTGCTTTTGCTGTTTCCTTTGCCTTTGTTCTTGTTTTTGCCGGCGTTGTTTTTTAATTGGTGGAATTCAGGGGAACCAGGTTTGATGCCTAGTTCTTTGGCGATGACGCCCCAACCTTTCTTTTTGTTGGTTTCATACACCGTAATCACACGGTCAATAGATACTCTAGAGAGTTTGGAAAGCTCAAATGCCAAGTAAATTTCTCCAGGTGCCATGTGCAGGCTTGTGTGCATGTGGTCAATTTTCCTGCTGCTTACACCAAAAGACAGGCTTAGATCGCTTCTAAAGGCGCTAAAGTTGGCCGTAGCTCTTGTGTTGATCATGTTTAAATCGGAGTCCAGTTGTACGCTGCCGGTGTTAAAGGTAATCTGTGCCGAAGCTGAAAAGGCCATAAGGGCCAGTAGGAAGAAAATGCATTTTCTTATCATATCTTTGTAGGTTAATGGTTCATGTTTGCTGTTCTAGTACGAGACACCTTGGGGAGGTAGCAGGTATTTAAACAGGCTTGTATGCTCTGGTTGCTGATTAGGGCGTTCTATCTCCAGAGGGATAGAATAGCTAAAATAGTCATTTTTTTGGTTTATGGTTGTTTGTTTATGGTTGATGGGAGGTGCGGATTGAAAGTCTGTGTTGATGGGATTTGTTTTTAACTCAGGTTTTTGTTGTAGGTAATCTTTAATAGTTTAACTCTTTTATAATGTTCAGGTTTATGTCCCAAATAGTTATTCTTCCTTTTTTATCTGTAGTAACAATTCGATTGTCCTTAGGACTCCAATCTATTCCCCATAGTGTATTTTTTGCTTTTTCTTCTCTAATCAAGTCTCCGGTTTTATCCCATAGCCGAACATAATCACCTGCTGTAGCCAGCACTTCACCATTCTTACTCCATTTAATGTTTCGGTACTCAAGTTTACTTTTTTCTATGTTTTTAATGTTGTCTCCATTGGCACTCCAGAATTGAAGTAAAGGCGGATAGTTTTTTTCAAAATCTCCATAGTCTCCAGTTACGAAAAACTCACCTGACGGATGCCAATCTATACAAAGCATCAATACCTCCTGATTTCTAGGTTTAATGTTGAATAAATTATCGTTTTCATAATCGTAAATTCCTATTTGACTTCCGACTGTTACAATTGTATTCTTTTTAGGATGCCAACTTAATCCAGTTATTGATTTTTGTTTGACGTCAATTTTTTTAATGATATTTCCTTTTTTATCAAATATGGTCAGCATTCCTTCATTATCTCCAACTGCTAAAAGTTTACCATCAAAATTCCAACCGATTCCTCGTGCTCCATCCTTAGAGATACTGTCAAGTACAATAATTGCATTATTTTCCAAATCAATAATTTTTGCTTTATCTGTTGAGATTTGTGTGGAAACCGCCAATTTCTTGTCTTTGGGATGCCATTTTAATTTAGTAATTGTATTTGTTAAAGGGTAATTCTTTTCTCTTTTAAAGTTTTTTCCTAAAAATAATCTCAGAGTGTCCTGATTTCCTCCCGTTGCAATATATCTTCCATCTGAACTCCAATTAACTGTCCATAGCAAACCTTTATCAGTAAAACTTTCTTGCTTTTCTGATGCTTTACACCCAAATAAAATGATTGTCAAAAAAAAGGTTTGAATTTTATTCATTGTTCTTTTTTAGATTACTTAGAACTCGTTTTACCCTAACTAAAATAGACTTTATTCCTTGATTTGTGGGGAGATGGTTGCCTATTTTATCTTAGTTTTTTGGTGTGCATTTGTTTTTTTAATATTTATCAAATACTTGGTCAATCAGTACCGTGTCTTTTTCGATTTTTATTTTTGTTATTTTTTCTAAAGGATAGCCATTTGTATAATAACCAAAAACTTGCGTTTTATTAATTCCGTTCACTAAAAATGTTATTTGGTAAGCTCCATCAGTTTTTGAGATAGTCGTCATATCAGATTTATATTCGGCTTTTTCTCCTTCTTTTAGTGAAATATATTTTCCTACATCACTAATATTCGGTTCTATTTTCAGAGAATCTATATTAAATTCCGTGTTGTTCATAATTTCAAAGTCCGCTACAACTTTATTACTACAAGAAGTTAAAATCAAAGTAAAAACTAAAATTCCGATGATATTTTGTTTCATTATTCTCTATTGTCAATTTCGAATTTCATGTTGTTGTGTCGTTTTTATTTTAATTCAAAAAATGCATCAATTTTAGAGTACAGTTCATTCCTGTCCCCGCCTTGATTTATACAATGAAATAATTCTGCATTAATTGAAGAATCAATAGTTTCTCCATTTCTAATTTTCAAAAGTTGAGGAAATCGAGTATAATTTTTAAAGCCATAAAACGCTCTGGATAAGAATTTCGTGTCGTATTTATCAGATTCGATTTTCCGTCCATTTAGAAATAGAACTTCCACTTCTTCTGGCAAGTTGGGAATAACTTTGTCTTCAATGTACTGACGTCCTTTTTTTCTGTTGTTATAGCAGAAGAAATTAGAGCCATCAATAGTCTGTAAATATTCCAAGTATTCCTTCTTGAACTTCTTTTCTCTAATCCATAGAAATGGACTTGCAATTATGAAGAAAGGCAACGCAATGACAATCAAGCATAGAGTCAAAATTCCAATTGGAATAGCTAATAATATGTTTTTTACCGTCTTCATTTATGCTCCACAACTAGTTATATCCCTACTAAAATAGTTTTTATTACTTGATTTGTGGGGTATGGTAGGCTTTTCGTCTTAGATCTTTTAGGCATTCGTTTTTTTATTTATTTTCTTCAATACAATCATTCATAAATTCTAATACATCAGTGAAATAATGTTCTAGATTCTTAAATTCTACTTCGCCAGGTTGCCAAGAAGAGAATTTCCAATATTTCCAATTTTCTAAATCTGTTTTTGGAGGGATAAGTAAAAAATATTGCTCTTCCATACTTCCACCTACTAAAATACCTTGCTCTAATTGCTGTCCTATATCTGAAACTCCTTCTTGATTCCAAACTTTTACTAAAAAATCATCAATGTTTTTCAAAAAGTCAATTTTTTCAATCGGTTCAAAAGTAGGTTCTACATTGTTTGGTAAAGAAAATCCATTTGTAATTAAAAGAAACTGTTTATAATCTATTGGTAGTTTGACTTTGAGCTTTTTTTCGGTCAGTTCTATATCAGTTTTTAAGGCTGGTTTGATACCTAACCATTTATTTTCAATCTGCCCTGGAGTAAACTCAAAATCACCTAATTCAATGGCTTTCTCTGATATTTTTTTTAGTAGTGTGATCATATTTCAAATTATCCACAACGGGTTCTATCCTTACTAAAATAGTTTTTATTCCTTACATGTGTGTATCTGATGCCTTTTTGAATAATTAGATCCTTGAGGATGTTATGGAAAAAGCATGAGTTTGGTTGAACCGCCATCATGCGGTTATAATATTATGTAGCCAGTTATTTTATTTCGATTTCCATCTTATAAACACTATCCACTATAAAATTAAATTTTGGAGGCTTCTTTCCTCCGAGTTTAAGTTTGGTGAAGCTCTTTTTTAGCTCTGTTGCATTGGGTGCAAAAACAGATACCGTTTCCAATCTCACATTTGTTAAACTTCTAACAGAATCGCGCCATTTGGCATTTTCAACCATATCTTCTTTGCTGCCATCCAATTTACAGACATAAATACCATAACTTTTTTCGCCTAAAATCTTTAAGTCAGGAATTGTAATTACGGAAAAATTCCAGCCTTCTCTGCGAAAAGGTTTGTTGATATCAAGACCTTTCTCTTTCAGTTGTTTATAGGCCATACTATCTGGTAGATTTGTTAATATTGTTATTTCTGTAGGCCCAGGTTCATGTTCCGATGAATCAAGATAGGTTTTTATTTGCAAGGAGGCATTTGCTAATTCCAGACTGCCAGAAACAAATCCATTTTGTTTAGAAGTCTTGCCCTTATATTGAAGGTTATATTTATTTACCAAAGAGTCTATAGTCCTTTGGGGATTTGGAGTTACAATATTAATTTTCCAAAATTCAAAATCTGCAATTTGATTTTCACTTTGACTACAGCTGGATACTAGCAAAGCACCAAATATGGAATAAAGTAAATAATACAATCTAAAAAATGGTTTATTATTCATTTTCTCCTAATTGTTTTTAGCTTGTTATATTGCTCTAAATTAATCTTTTATGCTTGAAATGAAGGGAGGGTGATTACTTTTTTTGTTTTATAGGATCCTTGAGGATGTTATGGCAAAGGATGGGTTTGGTTCAGCATGACAGTTCGTTTACCAAACCCCCAGCCCTTGTCACCCTGAACTCGTTTCAGGGTCTATTGGGATACATTACGGTTTATTGATAAGACGCGTCAACCACCCATGGGCCTCCTTCTGAATAACAAATCCCTTGGCTTATAGCCCTTCCTTCCATTAAAAAAATCATAAAACCCGCCCAAAACTTGACAACCAACCAAAGAATATCGTAATTTTAAAGTGCTATGACAAACCCAAACCCTCAAAGAAAAGGCTTCGTTTTTAAAACCTACGAGGTACCATACCAATCGCCTTTTGATAAACTCTTCGATATCTTTAAGGAGCTTATTACTTATACCTCTGGAGATTTTGACGAGGCCATCGACTGGTTGCGTGATTTGGATGACGAATATAAGTTAACGACTGCCGAGTATACTATTGACGATTTTATTGAAGACTTGAAGAAAAAAGGATACATCCGTGAGGAGATAGACCCCGACGGACAAGGCGGAATGGCCATTACTGCCAAAACCGAACGGGCCATCCGTCAACAGGCACTCGACCAAATATTTGGGAAAATAAAACGCAGTGGTGCTGGTAACCATCGCAGTAAAACCCCTGGGGTGGGCGATGAACATACAGGGGACTTTAGAAGCTATCAGTTTGGGGATGCGCTTGACAAGGTCTCTATGACCGAGAGCTTAAAGAATGCCCAGATCAATCACGGTATTGGTGATTTTACCATGGCCGAGGATGACCTAGTGGTTGAGGAGACCCTACACAAATCACAGATGAGTACCGTGCTGATGATTGACATTAGCCATAGTATGATTCTTTATGGCGAAGACCGTATTACCCCAGCCAAAAAGGTAGCCATGGCACTAGCCGAACTCATTACCACACGCTACCCCAAGGATACCTTGGATATTTTGGTGTTTGGGAACGATGCTTGGGCTATTGAGATCAAGGACTTGCCCTATCTAAAAGTAGGACCTTATCATACCAATACGGTGGCTGGCTTGCAGTTGGCCATGGATCTACTGCGAAGAAAACGAAATACCAATAAACAGATTTTTATGATTACCGATGGGAAACCTAGTTGTGTGCGTTTGCCAGACGGGGAGTACTATAAAGACAGTGTGGGGTTGAACCCCTTTATTACCAACAAGTGCTATGCCATGGCCCAACAGGCTAGAAGGCTGCACATACCCATCACCACCTTTATGATTGCCAAGGATGAGTACTTGATGCAGTTTGTAAGGGAGTTTACCTATGCCAACCAAGGAAAGGCCTTTTATACAGGGCTTAAAGGACTGGGGGAAATGATCTTTGAAGATTATGAAACCAATAGGAGAAAGCGTATTAGGGGATAGGGAAATTGTAATTTTAAAAGTAAGAAAATTGATATATGTTGTCACATCGAGCGCAGTCGAGATGTTTCAAAAAGCGAAATATAAATGAAAATAGAAAACATCAAAACCTTTGGACAATTAAAGGAAGCAGGCTATCAAAGCAAGTCTATCAAAGACGAACTTAGGGATAACCTCATTCAAAAAATAAAGAACAACGAGCCTACCTTTGAAGGTATTCATGGGTATGAAACCACGGTGATTCCTGAATTGGAACGCGCCATCCTGTCTAGGCACAACATCAACCTATTGGGGTTGCGCGGACAGGCCAAAACCCGTCTAGCCCGATTGATGGTGACTTTGCTAGACGAGTACATTCCTGTGGTGGAAGGCTCTGAGATTCACGATGACCCGTTTCATCCCATCTCCAGATATGCCAAGGAGTTGTTGCAGGTAAAGGGTGACGAGACACCTATAGGCTGGTTGCACCGTGAGGAGCGCTTTGCCGAAAAACTGGCTACCCCAGATGTGACGGTGGCTGATATCATTGGGGATGTAGACCCCATTAAAGCAGCAAACCTGAAACTGAGTTATGCCGATGACCGTGTGATTCATTACGGAATGATACCGCGGGCCAATAGAAGCATTTTTGTAATAAATGAGTTGCCCGACTTGCAAGCACGTATACAGGTAGCCTTATTTAATATCTTGCAGGAAGGCGATATACAAATTCGTGGGTTTAAATTGCGACTGCCTTTGGATATGCAGTTTGTGTTTACTGCCAATCCTGAGGATTATACCAATAGGGGAAGCATTGTAACCCCACTTAAAGATCGAATCGGTTCCCAGATTTTGACGCATTACCCCATAGATATAGAAACCGCTAGATTGATTACCGAACAAGAAGCCAAGGTGGTCTCTGGACAAAAGGAGCATATCATGGTTCCAGATCTGGCAAAAGACCTGCTGGAGCAGATTGTTTTTGAGGCTCGGGACAGTGAGTATATTGATGCCAAAAGTGGGGTGAGTGCCCGACTGAGTATCACGGCTTTTGAAAACCTTTTGAGTACGGCTGAAAGGCGTGCTTTAAAAGCGGGTGACGAGCATACCATGGTTAGGTTAAGTGACTTTGTGGGTATTATTCCATCAATAGTAGGAAAAGTGGAGTTGGTATATGAAGGCGAGCAGGAAGGTGCCGCCTTAGTGGCTTACAACCTGATAGGGGAAGCGATTAAAACTTTGTTCCCAACCTATTTTCCAAAGATTGAGAAACTTAAAAAGCAGGATGAGGAAACCCCTTATGATGATGTGGTGTCATGGTTTTTTAACCAAAAGGACGGGTTTGAAATTCTGGATGACTTTAGAGAGAAGGAATACCGACAGTTACTGGATTCTATTTCACCTTTAGATGATTTGATAGGGGAATACCAACCCGAATTGCCTAAGGAGGAAACTTACTTTGAGAAGGAGTTTATCTTGTGGGCCCTAGTGGAATTTAAGCAACTGAGTAAATTTAGGTTTACCGAGGGGACCCAATTTAAGGATCCGTATGGTAGTTTTATAAGCGGTATTTAATAACTGTCCCCGCGGGACTTTTTGTTTGATGCACAATACTTGATGATTTCGAGGATGCGTTTTTGTCTGGTGGTGTCGCGTTTGGCGTCATTTAACCAGTACAAATAGCTCTTTCTGTAAGATGGCGCAAACTGATTGTAGTTATCAAAAGCCTGAGGGTTTTGGTTGAAAGCTCGCTGTAAATCCTCAGGTATGATGCCATTTTCCACATCGTCTAGGGCTGTCCAACTGCCATTTTCTTTGGCAATTGCAATAGACTGGTGCCCCGATGGGTGAATCAAATCGGCAGCTGCCAATTCATCAATGTATTTTTTGTTTAGGGCGCTCCAAGCACTTTTGGGGTTTCTCCGGGTAAAGTACTGCCGGCGTTTGCCATCGCCCAAACTCTTAACGGTAGAATCGATCCATCCATAGCAAAGGGCAACCTTTACGGCTTCTTCCCAACGCATACTGTCTTTGGGATGGTCTACCTTATAAAATATTAAATAAACACCTGTAAACTCCTCGTGGTTGTCATGCAACCAGTCCCTCCATGCATCATGTGTTTTGAAATAGAGTTCGAGGAGTTTGGACACGGTTATATCTTTTTAGGGATGATATAGAAATTAGGGTCAATAGTCACATCATCCGAAGCAATAAAAGCGGTGCGCCATTCTTGCTTGGGGTAGATCCATTGTTTCTTACCATCATAGGTGATGATTACTGGCATATCAAAGTTTTCAACCACATTGGTCCATCTAAACTTGATTTGCTGACCTTCCACTTCATATTCCAAAACAGGAATGCGGGTATCTCTTAAATACTGATTAAAAAACTCAGTAAGGTCATAACCGGTTTTCTCGCTCAAGTAGTCTTCTACCTGCTTGGTCGTTACCGTTTGGTGGTAGAAATCTTTATTGAGACCTTTTAAAATTTGACGCCACTTGTCATCGTCTTCAATTAATTGGCGTAAGGTGTGCAACATGTTGGCACCTTTGTAGTACATGTCTCCAGAACCTTCTTTGTTCACATCGTAAAAACCAATGATGGGTTTGTCATTAGAAACAGCTCTACGCGTTCCGATGACATATTCTGAAGCGGCTTTTTTTCCGTAGAAATAATCTAGGAACAGGTTTTCAGAATAGGCTGTGAATCCTTCATGAATCCACATGTCTGCAATGTCTTTGTTGGTAATGTTGTTTGCGAACCACTCATGACCAGACTCGTGGATGATGATGAAGTCAAACTTCAGCCCCCAGCCCGTTCCAGAGAGGTCACTACCCAAGTAGCCATTTTGATAATGGTTACCATAGGTCACCGAGCTTTGGTGTTCCATTCCTAAATAAGGAACTTCTACAAGCTTAAAGCTGTCTTCATAGAATGGATAAGGACCGAACCAATGCTCAAACGCTTCCATCATTTGAGGCGCTTGCTTGAACTGTTCTTTGGCCTTGTCTAAGTTGTAGCTAAGTACCCAGTAGTCCATATCTAAAGGACCTTTTTCACCTTGGTATACTTCAGAAAAATGGGTGTAATCTCCTATGTTGACATTGACGCCGTAGTTGTTGATTGGGTTTTTGACCTCCCAATTAAAGGTGGTAGTTGTTGAGTTTTCTACTTTGCTTTTTAAGCGTCCATTGGATACATCTATCAACCCCTTTGGAACCGTAACCGAAATGTCCATGCTGTCTACCTCGTCATACATGTGGTCTTTACATGGCCACCAGACGCTGGCGCCCAGACCTTGACAAGAAGTGGCTATAAAGGGATTGCCGTTTTGGTCTTTTTTCCAAGAGAAACCACCGTCCCAAGGAGCTCTAACTGCTTCTCTGGGTTTTCCGGTGTAGTGAACCACAATTTCTTCGGTATTGCCAACCTTTTGATATCTTTTTAAGTAAACGAAATGGGCGTTGCCGTCATGCTTTACATACAACCTTTGTCCGTTTTGGGTGACTTTGGTTATTTGCATGGGCTCTTGCAAATCGATTTGCATCACGCCATTGCGCTCTAGAATCTTATACCTAATGGTATTGGTACCTTTGATGGTTTTGGTTTCTGGGAAAACCTCAATATCTAAATGGTAATAAGTTAAATCCCACCAAGCCCGTTCTGGGGTAATGGTACCCCTCAAGGTATCTTGGTGTGTAAAATTCTCCTTCTTTTCTAATAGGCCTTGGGAATAGCCACTTAGAACAGACAGGGTCATAAACGTCGTTAAAAGTAAGTGTTTCATTATGTAGTAAGTGTGGGTAATTTAGTTATCCACAAATCTACTTAATAATTCTCTAACACTTTCAGGGTCTTTGACGTAATATTTGGCCTTGGTTTTTTTGAATCCCACTTTAACTGAGTATGAGGACTTTGGAAGATCTTCAAACATGTATTCGTCGGTCCAATCATCACCAATGGCAAACACAAAATCATAAGGTGCTTTGTTAAGCCAGCGTGAAGAAGCACGTCCTTTGTTAACACTACTGCTTTTTATTTCCATAACCTTATTACCGTTTAATACCGCCAAATCCCTATTGGAAATTAAGCTTGTTAACACGGTATTTAGTTCCATAGTCCTGATCTGGGCCAATTCTGGATCGGCTTTTCGGTAGTGCCAAGCTAAGGAGTATTTTTTCTTTTCTATAAAGGTTCCTGGGGTTCTATCTACAAAGGATTCTAGGATGGGCATGATGTTTTCCATCCAGTTTATTTTGATGCGTTCCAGCATTTCCCAATCTTTATTTTTGTCTTTGAGCCACACGCCATGATCTGTAATGAGGTTGTATGGTTTGTCGCCGAACCAATTTTCAAAGGTTTCTTTGTCACGACCACTAATGATAATGATATCGGTATCGGGTAACTGATTTAATTTATCCAGTAATTTGATGAGTTGCTCATCTGGTTTGGCATCTTGTGGGTCGTTCTGAAAACCAGCCAAGGTACCATCATAATCCAAAAAGAAAGCTCTTTTATTGGCCTTCTTAAAGTCGGCAATCATGGCATCTTGATTGGGGGTATCCATTTTTTTGGCTACAATGACCTCGCCCAGACTTTTAGTGGCATTTAGGGATTTCATGAATTCGCTAGCCCATTTTTCTATACTATACCTTTGAAGTCGCTTTTGAAGAATTTTCATGCGTTTGTTTTGTTCTTCCAGTGGCATTTCAAGTGCAAACTTCAGGGTGTCTGCTATTTGTTCAAAATTATTGGGGTTGATCAATAAGGCTTCATTTAATTCTTTGGAAGCCCCAGCCATTTCACTTAATACCAAAACCCCGTCTTGATTCACTCTGGTAGCTATGTATTCTTTGGCTACGAGGTTCATACCATCACGAATGGGTGTAATTAGGGCCACATTAGATGAGGTATATAAATCGATTAAATTATCAAAAGGCATGGACCTATAGAAATACCAAATAGGCGTCCAACTTACCGTGGCAAACTTTCCGTTGATGCGCCCGACCAATTCGTCTGTTTCCCGTTTTAACTTCTGGTATTGCGGTACATCAGACCGCGAAGGAACGGCGAGCATGATGAGTCGAACTTTTTCTTTGAACTGTGGGTATTTGTTGAGGAAATATTCAAAGGCACGGATGCGGTTGGGAATTCCTTTGGTGTAATCCATTCGGTCTATGGATAGGATCATTTTTGTGTCTTCTCCTGCCTGGATGTGATCATCTAACCGCTTTTGGAGCTCTGATTTTTCATCCTCACTTTGATTGAGTTGTTTGTTGGCCGCATCATAAAATTTGTTGTAATCTATTCCCATGGGGAAGGAGTCTACCTTCACAACCCGGTCATGGTAGGATACCTCATTGAACTGGACATCCAAACGTAAAATTCGTTTGACCGAACTTAAAAAATGTCTTTCATAATCATAGGTATGGAACCCTAAGAGGTCTGAACCTAGCATGCCGTGTAATAATTCTTCACGCCATGGGAAGGTTCTAAAGATTTCGTAAGAGGGATAAGGTATATGTAAAAAGAAGCCAATGGTTGAGTTTGGTTTCTTGTCTTTGATTAATTTCGGGAGTAATAGTAATTGGTAATCGTGTACCCATACATTGTCTCCGTCTTCAATGTGTTCGAGAACAACATCAGCAAACTTTTGATTCACTTTTTTGTAGGCTTCCCATTGCTCACTATCAAACTCTGTATATTCTAAAAAATAATGAAACAGTGGCCAAAGGGTTTTGTTGCTGAAACCGAAATAAAATTTATCGATATCATCTTGGTTTAACGGAACTCTGGCGCATTTGGCATTGGCCAGTTCCTTTTCAACTTCTTGCGTTAAGTCCTCTGTCAATTCTTCTTCTGTTAGGCCAGACCACCCAATCCAAATTCCGTCGCCCTCCTCATGAATTGATTTTAATCCTGTGGCCAAACCACCCACACTGGGCTTGACGTTCAATTGATTATCTTCTAGTTTGATTTGTAAAGGAAGTCGGTTGGAAATGATAATGGTTTTATTCATTGAATGTATATCTTGGTTTAAAGAATAGATTTTCGTTAATTTAAAGAAAAAATAGCTGTTAACCTCATAAAACATAAGATTTGACAAATAATTTAGATTATGGAATTATAGGAAATTGTAGAAGTGCCGCTTTAATTTCAAAAACAGGATCTATTGATTGGTGTTGTTTGCCTGAGTTTGATTCTTCTTCGGTTTTTGCCAAATTATTGGATGACCAGATAGGAGGAAGTTTTGAGCTGGAAGTAGATGATAGTTATAGTATTAGTCAGTACTATTTGGACGGAACTGCCATACTGGTAACTAAATTTAGCAATGGGATAGATGTTTTTGAAGTTCATGACTTCATGCCACGATATTATAAACACAATGGCACTTACAATGCCCCACCAGAAATAGTTAGATATTTTAATAGAGTATCGGGGAAACCCACTTTTAGGGTGAAATACCAACCTAAATTAGAGTATGCCAAGGGAGAAACCAAAACCTATGTCAAAGATGATTTTATAGTGAGTTTGACCTATGGTGAAAAATTTGACACCCTTTTCCTATATACCAATTTCAACAAGGAGGAAGTTGTTAATGGTGATGAGATATCCTTGATGGAAGATGGTTATTTCTTGATGGGGTATAATGAAAAGATTTTTGAAACGTCTACAGAAAAGATGTTTTTGGAGCATCAAAGGACTAAAGTGTATTGGTTGAATTGGCTTGACGTTACTCCAAAATTTAACCTATATCAAAAAGAAATATTACGAAGTGCTATGACCTTAAAGCTTTTGACTTATGATAAGTCAGGGGCGGTTCTGGCAGCAGCCACTACTTCCTTGCCTGAAACCATAGGAGAAGTAAGGAATTGGGATTATCGATTTTGTTGGATACGTGATGCCTCCATGGTAATCAAGGTGGTGTCGCAATTGGGTCATAAAAATATAGCTAAAAGGTATTTGAAGTTTATTATTGATCTAATACCAGATAAAGATGAGAAGCTTCAAATCATGTACGGAATTAATAAAGAAAAGATTCTTACCGAATACAGTCTGGATCATTTAGATGGTTACCAAGGTTCTAAACCAGTAAGGGTTGGAAACGCTGCTTACAAACAGAAGCAAAACGATATCTATGGTATTTTGATGGATGTCATTTACCAGCAATTTGTCAATTTCTCCATGGATATTGAGAACACAGAGGAGTTGTGGACCATTACTAAAGGCATTGTTTGGGTGGTTAATAAACACTGGCGGGAGCCTGATAAAGGAATTTGGGAATTTAGAGCTGAAGACAGGCATTTTACTTTTTCTAAAATCTTATGCTGGACGGCAGTGGACAAAGCCATTAAGGTTGCTGAGATTTTAGGCAAATCCAGAAAAATAACGAAGTGGAAGTTGATTGAGTCTGAGATTCGAGAAGACATTATGGCCAATGCTTGGAACAATGAGGTGAAAGCCTTTACGCAATCTTATGGTTCTAAGGATTTGGACGCTTCAGTTTTATTGATGGAATCTTATGGGTTTATAGATGCTAGAGACCCTAAATATGTGAGTACCGTAAATGCTATAGAACGTGAATTAAGTAATGACGGACTTTTATACCGCTATAAAAATCAGGATGATTTTGGGCTGCCATCATCCTCCTTTACTATTTGTACCTTTTGGTTTATCAACAGTTTATTTAAAATAGGAGAGGTACAGAAGGCTAAAAAGCTGTTTGATAAATTGTTGTCTTACAGCAATCATTTGGGCTTGTTTAGTGAGGATATCGATTTTAAAACTAAGCGCTTGTTGGGTAATTTCCCGCAGGCCTATTCCCATTTGGCACTCATAGAAACAGCCATCAATCTTTCTTCCACCACAGAGGAGGAGCGGATTAAGGAGACGATAGGGTAGTATTTAAAATTGTCCCCATTATTAATAGTTACATATGAATTATTTAAAACAACTGACGGATAAGTTTCTTTTCATGTCAGTAATAGGGATGTCCTTTTTAGGATGTTCATCAAAAATTGAAGAGGTTAAACCTATTGAGAGCCCTTATAAATTATGGTATCAACAACCTGCAGAAATTTGGGAGGAAGCTCTTCCCATTGGTAATGGAAGACTTGGAGCCATGGTTTTTGGAGGAATTGGCACAGAAACCATACAATTTAATGAGGAAACAGTTTGGGCAGGAGAGCCTGGGAACAATGTGCTTCCTGAAATAAAAAAGTACTTGCCTGAAATACGTCAATTAATTTTTGAAGAGAAGTATGAAGAAGCGCAACAATTAGCAAATACTTATTTGCCAAGACGCGCTACTTCAGACATGAATTATGGGATGTGTTATCAGCCTGTTGGGAATCTACAAATGGTTTTTCCAGATAGTGTTCAAACAGATGATTATTACAGAGATTTGGATATTTCAAAGGCTGTTAGCCATGTTAGGTATAAAGCTGGGGATGTTACCTATACGAGGAAATACATAGCTTCTTTAGGAGATGATATTATGGCTGTTGAAATTTCAGCTGATAAGCCCTCTGCTATATCATGCACCTTGTCAATGAATAGTCCGCATGAGCACCAAGAAGTTAAAATTGAAAATGATGAAATTTGGTTGCGAGGAACGAGTAGTGATTATGAAAACAAAAAGGGAAAGGTCGCTTTTGCCACCATTGTTAAACCCAAGGTTTATGGGGGTAATTTATTGGCAACGGATAGTTCCTTGGTGATTTCGGGAGCTGATCGACTCGTTGTTTTTTTATCCGTTGGAACGAACTTTAAATCCTATAATGAACTTTCCAATAATCCAGATAATATTGCGAGGACTAAATTAAATGCTGCTTTTGAGAAACAGTTTGATGAGCTAGAACAATCCCATGTTAGTACCTATAAAAACTATTTTGATCGTGTAGCGATTGATTTAGGAGAAACCGATTCCATTAAAAACCCAACAGACGTCAGGTTAAAGGATTTTAGTGAGGGTGATGATCCCCAGTTGGTAGCCTTATATTACCAATTCGGAAGATATCTTTTGATCTCTAGTTCCCAACCTGGTACACAAGCTGCCAATTTACAAGGAATTTGGAATCATTTGTTACGTCCTTCTTGGGATAGTAAATATACGGTGAACATTAATACAGAAATGAATTATTGGCTTGCTGAACCTACTCATTTGTCTGAGTTGCATGAACCACTGTTCGATTTAATCGAGGATGTTTCCAAAACGGGACAAGAATCTGCAAGGGATATCTATGGCGCTCGAGGTTGGAACATGCATCATAATACTGATTTATGGCGTATTACAGGTGTTGTAGATGGTGGGTATTACGGTTTATGGCCAATGGGCGGCGCCTGGTTGAGCCAGCATATTTGGTATCACTATTTATATAGCGGAGACGAAGCTTTTTTAAAGGAGAAGTATCCTATTTTAAAAGGAGCAGCTTTATTTCTTGAGGATATATTGGTAGAAGAACCAAAAAATGGTTGGCTAGTAGTGAGTCCTTCCATGTCTCCAGAAAATGCGCATCACAGTGGCGTTACCATAGCTGGAGGAACCACTTTGGATAACCAATTGGTTTATGATGTATTTAGTAATATCATTCAGGCTTCTGATGTTTTAGGGGTTGACAAAACCTATGCCGATAGCTTAAGAGAGAAGTTAAAACAATTGGCTCCTATGCAGGTTGGTAAATGGGGGCAATTGCAAGAATGGATGGAAGATTGGGATCGCCAGGGTGATAATCACCGCCATGTTTCACATTTGTATGGCCTGTATCCTTCCAACCAAATATCTGCTTATCACTCACCAGCTTTATTCACGGCTGCCAAGACTTCCTTGGAAGCTAGGGGTGATGAATCTACTGGATGGTCTATGGGGTGGAAAGTGAATCTTTGGGCACGAATGTTGGATGGCAACCATGCTTATAAACTCATAAAGGACCAATTGACGCCTTCTATTCAAGCAGATGGGACTCAAAAAGGAGGTACTTACCCTAATTTATTTGATGCGCATCCACCTTTCCAAATTGATGGAAACTTTGGATGTACTTCTGGTATTACCGAAATGTTGTTGCAAAGCCATGACGATGCTATTCATTTGTTGCCTGCATTGCCTGATACTTGGGAGGAGGGGCATATTTCTGGTTTAAGAACCCGAGGTGGTTTTGAAGTTGACATGAAATGGAAGCATGGGAAACTGAACCAAGCCACTATTAGGTCAACCATAGGAGGTACATGCAGAATTCGGTCCTATGTGGCTTTAAAAGGCCAGGGTTTGAAACCAGCAGAAGGAAGTCATCCTAACACCTTGTTACATAGTAGAGCCAATTCATTTCAAGAAGATGTTTTGGTGGAGAATTTGAAAAAGGTCTATGAGTATGATGTACAGACCGAAAAAGGGGATGTTTTAATTCTGGAGGTTATTCAATAAATTTTCAGAAAGTAACTTTTTTCAGTTCCACATAAAATAACAAAAGCCAACTCAAAGGAGTTGGCTTTTTACTTAGATTCATTATAAGACTCTTATTAAAAACAATACTGGTTTTCGCTTTTAACTTTTTCAGCAATCCTATTTCTTAAATCAACCACATTGGGCATGTTGGTGTATTTGGTAAAACGTTTTAAGCCCATAAGCATCATGCGTTGTTCGTCACCTTCTGCAAAGGACACAATACCTTCCTTGGCATTTTTCATGGTAATTTCCACAGCATTATATAGGTATAGTTGTGCCATGGCAATTTGTTCTTTTTGGGAGTCTGCTCCAAATCGTTTGGCATTCTTTTCAGCACGCAAAATACCAGATTCTGCCATATAGATTTCGATAAGAATGTTTGAAGCAGCCATCATCAATTGTTGGTGTTGCTCTAAATCGGGTCCGAATTTTTGAACCGCCGCTCCAGCAACCATTAAGAAGACTTTCTTTAAGTTGGCCAATACGGCTTTTTCTTCTGAAAATAATTCAGAGTAATCAGGTGTGTCAAATGACGGAATACCCATCAAATCTTCCTGAACTTTCATGGCTGGACCCAATAAATCTACATGACCTTTCATGGCCTTTTTAACCAACATACCTACAGAAAGCATTCGGTTAATTTCATTGGTTCCTTCATAAATCCTGGCAATTCTAGCATCTCTCCAAGCGGCTTCCATAGGAGTATCTTCAGAGAATCCCATACCTCCAAAAATTTGGATACCTTCATCGGCGCAATTTTGAACATCTTCAGAAACGGCCACTTTTAAAATGGAACATTCAATGGCATATTCTTCAACGCCTTTCAATTCGGCTTCCTGATGGGAATTCCCTTGGTTTAGTCTAATCTCGATGCGGTCTTCAATATTTTTAGCAGCTCTGTATGAGGCAGCTTCCCCAACATAGGCATTGGTTGCCATTTCGGCTATTTTGGCTTTGATAGCACCAAAATCTGAGATTGGTGTTTTAAATTGTTTACGCTCGTTAGCATATTGTACCCCAGTTGTAGTAATACGTCTTTGCGAATCTAAACAGGCTGCGGCCAATTTAATGCGACCAATGTTCAAAGCATTCATGGCAATTTTAAAGCCTTCACCGCGACCTGCCAACATGTTTTCAACTGGTACTTTGGTATCATTGAAAAAGACTTGTCTGGTAGATGATGCACGAATACCCAGTTTGTGTTCCTCTTCTCCCAAGGTAATCCCGTTTTCAGGATTGTTTTCCACAATAAACCCGGTGATGTATTTGTCGTCTTCAATTCTTGCAAAGACAATAAACATGTTGCAAAAACCGGCATTGGAAATCCACATTTTTTGTCCGTTGATCAGGTAATGTTTTCCATCTTCGGACAATGTGGCGGTCGTTTTACCAGAATTGGCATCACTTCCGGCACCTGGTTCTGTAAGGCAATAGGCACCAAACCATTCCCCAGTAGCTAATTTGGGGACGTATTTTTGTTTTTGTTCTTCCGTACCATACAAGGTAATCGGCATGGTTCCAATTCCAGTATGGGCTCCAAAGGCCGTACTAAAGGAACCGGTTCCACTAGAGATGTAGTCACAGACTAACATGGTAGATACAAAGCCCATACCCATTCCGCCATATTCCTCAGGGACAGCAACACTTAAAAAACCCATTTCTCCAGCTTTTTTCATGCATTGCTCAGTAAAAGCATAGTCTTTGTTTTCAAAACGGTCTCTGTTTGCAATAATTTCACGGTCATTGAATTCCTTTACGGATTCTTTCATCATTTGTTGCTCCTCGGTAAAATCTTCAGGAGTGAATACATCTTCACAAAGGGTTTCTTTGACCAAAAATTGGCCGCCTCTTAAAATATCTTTTTCTGTAGTTTCCATAATGTTTTAATTTGAGAGAAGAGAGTATAGAATATAGAGAATAGACTACTAGTTAAGACCATTTTGGAAACCCATGGTCATTCTTTGAAATTCTTCTATTTTCTCTTCAAGTGTGGTTAATGTTTTTTTATTAATATAATTTCTATGATGAGCAATTAATAGTTGGGTGCTAAGTTCGAAGGACGAACCGAGTGCTATATCCAAATAATTACTAAAGGACTTATTACTTTTTGCCGAACCTTCTGCTATATTACTGGGCATAGAAACCGAACTTCGGCTTATTTGAGATGCTAGGTCATAACGCTCGTGCTTAGGAAAATCAACTAAAATATCAGAAATGGTATTTGCAATTTCTAATCCCATCTGGCTAATCTTAAGATTTTTATAGTTGTGTCTCATAAGGTTTAAGAGTCAAGTCTATTTTCTCTATTCTTTTTTCTATACTCTTCCCTATGATAGAAATTCAAAAATCCCACAAGCTCCTTGACCTGTGCCTACGCACATGGTTACAGCGCCATATTGGCCTTTCATATTTCGTTTTCTCATTTCATCAAGTAATTGTACGGTCAATTTAGCACCAGTACATCCCAGTGGATGTCCCAAAGCAATGGCCCCACCATTCACGTTGACGATATCGCTGTTTAAGCCAAGTTCTCTTATGACTGCCAAAGATTGGGACGCAAAGGCTTCATTTAACTCTATCAAACCTAAATCATCTTGTTTTAGGCCTGCTTGTTTTAAGGCTTTTGGAATGGCCTTTACAGGACCAATTCCCATAATTCTAGGTTCCACACCAGCCGCGGCATAATTGACCAAACGGGCAATAGGTTCTAGATTGAGTTCTTTAACCAGTTCTTCGCTCATAATCATCACAAAAGCAGCGCCATCACTCATTTGTGATGAGTTTCCTGCCGTCACACTTCCATTGGCCGCAAATACTGGGCGTAGTTTTCCTAATACGTCTAAACTGGTATCGGCTCTTGGGCCTTCATCTTTTGTAACCGTATAGTTTTTTGTCGTTTTCTTACCATTGTCATCTAGGAATACATGTTCCACATCTATGGGAACAATTTGATCCTGAAACCGGTTTTCAGCCTGAGCTTTTAAAGCTTTTTGGTGCGAATTATAAGCGAATTCATCCTGGTCTTCACGCGAAACCTTAAATTCATTGGCAACGGCTTCGGCTGTCAGTCCCATTCCCCAATAGTAGTCTTCATGGCCAGCTTTAGCGGCTTTATAATCGGGTACGGGTTTGTAACCTCCCATAGGGATGTAACTCATGCTTTCAACACCACCGGCAATAATACAATCGGCCATTCCTGCCTGAATCTTAGCAGTTGCGATACCAATGGTTTCAATTCCAGATGCACAGTATCTATTTACGGTCACCCCCGGAACGTCTTCAATTTGTAAGCCCATGAGCGAAATCAAACGTCCCATATTAAGACCCTGTTCTGCTTCTGGCATCGCATTACCAACAATGACATCATCAATGCGGGTTTTATCAAAATTAGGAAGCTTGTCCATCATAAATTGAATGGTTTCTGCCGCCAATTCATCTGGCCTTTTGAATCGGAAAACCCCTCGAGGAGCTTTACCTACGGCCGTTCTATATCCTTTTACTATATATGCTGTTTTCATATTTTATTTTTTGAGAGAAGAGAGAATAGAAAAGAGAAAATAGACGTCCTCAAAAATCTCTATTCTATGTTCTTTATTCTATTTTCTAATTACGTAAGGGTTTTCCTGTTTTTAACATATGCTGAATACGTTCCAGTGTTTTTCTTTCTGTGCATAAACTTAAGAAGGCTTCACGTTCTATATCCAACAGGTACTGTTCGCTTACAAGTGTCGCTTCAGAAAGGTCTCCACCTGCCATGACATAGGCCAATTTGTTGGCTATTTTTTTGTCATGTTCACTGATGTAGTGACCTGCTTCCATAGAATCTGTACCAACTAAAAACATTCCTAAGGCTTGTTTACCCAATACTTTGACATCTGTTCTTTGAATGGGTTTGGTATAGCCTTGGTCGGCCATCAACCTAGCATAAGCCTTGGCTGTTGCAATCTGTCTGTCTTTATTCACAACCACCACATCTTTTCCTTTTTGAAGAACGCCTAAATCAAAGGCCTCATAAGCGGATGTTGATACTTTTGCCATACCAATGGTTAAGAAATATTCTTGGAGCACATTTAATTCTACATCATTCTTTCTAAAGGTATCAGAGGCTCTCAAGGTCATTTCTTTAGAACCACCGCCTCCAGGAATCACTCCGACTCCAAATTCTACCAAACCAATATAAGTTTCGGCTGCTGCTACCACCTTATCTGCGTGCATAGAAAGCTCACAGCCCCCACCTAGAGTCATACCATGTGGTGCTGAAATGGTAGGGATAGAGGAGTACCGCATACGCATCATGGTATCTTGGAAGTACTTAATGGCCATGTTCAACTCATCATATTCTTGTTCTACCGCCATCATGAATATCATGCCAATATTGGCACCTACAGAAAAATTAGCTCCTTGGTTTCCAACAACCAATCCATCAAACTCTTTTTCTGCTAAATCAATAGCCTTGTTGATTCCCGCTAGAACATCACCACCAATGGTGTTCATTTTAGATTGGAATTCACAATTAAGGATACCATCTCCCAAATCTTCGATAACCACACCTGAGTTTTTAAAGACTTCTTTAGATTTTCTGATGTTATCTAAAATGATAAAGGCATCTTGTCCAGGGATTTTGGTTTGTTTTTTGGAAGGGATATCATAATAATAGGTAGCCCCGTTTTGAACACTGTAAAACGATTTGCTACCAGATTCAAGCATCTCATACACCCAAGCATTTGGTTCATAGCCCTCTGCTTTCATAATTTCGATACCTTTTTCTACGCCAATGGCATCCCAGATTTGAAAGGGACCATGTTCCCAACCAAACCCAGCTTTCATGGCATCATCTATTTTATATAGGTCATCAGATATTTCTGGAATGCGGTTTGATACATAGGCAAACATAGCCGCAAAGTTCTTTCTGTAAAACTCTCCAGCTTTATCTTTTCCGCTAACCAATATTGGGAAGCGATTGATAACCTTGTCAACCGTTTTGGTAAGCTCTAAAGTGGCAAACTTGGCCGATTTTTTAGCTCGGTATTCTAACGTATCTAAGTCTAAAGACAGGATGTCGCTGCTTCCGTCGTTATTTTTTACTTTTCTATAAAAACCCTGACCTGTTTTGCTTCCCAACCAATTGTTGTTCATCATGGTTTGAATAAACCCTGGGAGTTTAAAAAGGTCGTGTGCTTCATCGTTAGGGCAGTTTTCATACAACCCATTGGCTACATGAACCAAGGTGTCTAACCCAACTACGTCTACGGTTCTAAAGGTAGCTGACTTGGGACGACCAATGACAGGACCAGTCAATTTATCAACTTCTTCAATAGTGAGTCCCATGTCCTTTACTTGATGGAAAAGACTCATAATTCCAAAAATCCCAATACGATTACCAATAAAGGCTGGTGTATCTTTGGCAATAACTGACGTTTTTCCTAAGTATTGCTCACCATAACTGTTAAGGAAATCCAATACATCTTGAGATGTTTTTGGTCCAGGAATGATTTCAAATAATTTCAAATATCTCGCTGGATTGAAAAAGTGAGTTCCACAAAAATGCTTTTGGAAATCTTCACTTCGTCCTTCGCTCATGAATTGAATCGGAATCCCAGAGGTGTTAGAGGTTATAAGTGTTCCCTCTTTTCTGTGTTTATCTAGATTTTCAAAGACCTTCTTTTTTATATCCAATCGTTCAACAACCACCTCAATGATCCAGTCTGCTTCAGAAACTTTGGCGATATCATCTTCTAAATTACCGGTGGTAATTCTACTGGCAAATTTTTGATGGTAAATAGGAGATGGTTTGGATTTCAACGCTGCTTTTAAGGAGTCATTTACCAAACGGTTTCTCACCATTTTGTGCTCTAAGGTTAAGCCTTTGGCTTTTTCGGCCTCTGTTAACTCTCGAGGCACAATATCTAAAAGTAATACCTCGACCCCAATATTTGCAAAATGACAGGCAATGCCACTTCCCATAATTCCAGAGCCGATTACAGCTACTTTATTAATAATTCGTTTGCTCATTATTTGATTGTTATTTGTCTTGGTTATATATTTTTTTGTTTGAAATCATCTCGTTGATTAATTCGGCCACTTCATAAAAGTGATTTAGTTTTTCCTCTGATATGTTGGCCCTTATAGCGTCATTGAATGTGATTACTTTTTCTTTTGAATAGGCTCTTTTTTTTCTGCCAAACTCCGTAAGGTGAATTAATACGCCTCGGCCATCTTCAGGATTTGGTTTTCTTTCTATTAATCCTCGGGTTTCCATGGTTTTTAAAATTCTGGAGAGGCTAGTGGCTTCCATTCCCATTTTGGGACCCAAGGCCGTTGAAGGTGTGCCTTTTTCGGGATCAATGCTCAGTAAAGTGAACCCCGTAGCCATTGTACTTTCAAATTTGGCGGCTTCTTCATTATACATTTTATTGACGGCTAACCAGGTGGTTCTTAGAACATAGTCAATTGTTTTATCTTTCATGGTTGATTTTTAGTCTTCCAAATATAAAAAAATATGCTATGCATGCATAATAAAAAATAATAATTTAACATAAAATAGGCAGATTGATTAGAGGCTTCGCAATTTTATGGGGTGTTAATTGTATATCTTATCGTAAAGATCCTTGTAAAGGTTAAGGATAATATCTCTTTTCATTTTCATGGTAGGTGTCAAATGCCCTCCTTTAATGGACCACTCATCTGGGGTGAGTTCAAAGCGTTTAATTTGCTCCCACTTTCCAAATTTGGAATTGCATTTATCTACTTCTTGTTGGATCCTGTCTATGACTTCTTTAGAGGTATAAATGGCATCATTGGTTGGGTCAATGGCTTTCCCTTTGAATTTGATCCATTCTTTGATAAATTCAAAATTAGGTTGAATCAAGGCTGCTGGCATTTTTTGGCCTTCGCCTATCACCATGACTTGTTCGATGAATCGAGATTGTTTTAACTCATTTTCCAATAGGGTAGGGATAACATACTTTCCGCCCGAGGTTTTGAACATTTCTTTTTTACGTCCCGTGATTTTCAAGAAACCTTCAGAATCAATTTCTCCTTTGTCTCCAGTATGGAAATACTCTTCTGTCATGACAGAAGCTGTTTTTTCAGGATCTTTATAATAGCCTTTCATCACATTAGGACCTTTTATAAGGATTTCACCATCTTCTGCTATTTTGACTTCTACATTACGAATAGGAATTCCTACGGTTCCAACTTTAAACATATGGTCAGCATATTTTCCAACGGCTACTACCGGAGACGTTTCTGTAAGCCCGTAACCTTCCATGACCTGCATGCCTGCTGCACAAAATATGCGTATGAGCCTAGGTTGCAAAGGCGCACTACCAGATACCATAGTGCTTAATTCACCGCCTAAAGCTTCTTGCCATTTGCTGAAAACGAGTTTTCGAGCTAAATTAAGTTTGAAGTGATACCAAGATCCGTTCTTTTGATAAGGCTCCCATTGTTCACCAAGACCTACCGCCCAGAAAAATATTTTTTGTTTTAAGGGAGATAATTCTTCAGCCTTGTGAACAATTTTATCGTACACTTTTTCCAGTAGACGCGGTACCACACTCATTAAATGAGGTTTGATCTCTTTTGCATTATCTCCAATTTTATCCAAACCTTCAGCAAAATAAATGGTGGCACCCATATATTGATAAATGTAAATTAAGACACGCTCAAAAATGTGACAAATAGGTAAAAAGCTGAGAACTCTGGTGCCTGCACCCGATATAGGTAACCTAGGAACACTATCTAAAGCATTACTTACAATGTTTTTATGCGTCAGCATAACTCCTTTGGGTCTTCCGGTTGTACCTGAGGTATAGATAATGGTTGCCAAGTCATCTTCATGAACTTGATTTTTTCGTTCCTCTACTTCCGGTTGATTAATTGGGTCTTTCCCTAACTCTAGTAGTTCTGAAAAATGTTTGCATCCTTCAATGTGATTGAAGGAATATACTTCTTTTAGCTTGGTATTGCCCTTTACTTGATTTAATTTGGCTAAAACATCTGCATCAGAAACAAAACAATAGATTGATTCACTATGGTTGAGTACATACTCATAATCTTCAGCTGAAATGGTTGGATAAATAGGTATGTTCTGTGCACCAACTTGCAAAATACCAATATCCATGATGTTCCACTCTGTTCGGTTTGTCGAAGAAATAACAGCTATTTTATCATCTTTTTGAATTCCCAACTTAAGAAGTGCTCTACTTATGGCATTTGCCTGATCAATATAAGCTTGTGTTGAGGTAGGAGTCCAGACCTCATCATACTTGGTTACAAGAGCCTCTTTTAGTTTGTAAGTCTCTAACTGATAATAAGGAAAATCGAAAAGTCTGGTTATATCTGTCATTTGTTCTATAGAAAAATTGAAGTTCTGCAAATTATGAAATTAATGCATATTTACAAATGTGTTTTATTTTGGCGAATAAATTCTAAAATTAATAATAATAGGAGTATAAAATTTTTAAGTTAACAAAAGGTTAGTATAAAGGCAGTTAAAACAATTTTTTAAATCAGGATTTTTTTTCGAAAAAAACTTGATAAAAACCATAAAAATGTGACATGAAACTTTATTTTTGTACCCCTATAATTCGGGATGTGGCCTCTCGACTACGCTCGAGACAAGCTTCCTTCCGGTTAGCGTATTCCGCCAATAGCGGAATGGTAGCAGGTTATGGGACACTATGTATACATACTTTGGAGTGAATCGTTAGGAAGGTATTATTGTGTGGAATCCAAAGATGTAGATAACCGATTGTTGGTTCATAATAAAGGTGGGAATAAATATACCACTAAAGGAATTCCTTGGAAACTTCAAGAAGTTTTTGAGGTTTCTAATCGCTCTGAAGCGAGAAAACTTGAAAATAAAATAAAGAAGCGAGGTATTAAACGTTTTCTTGAAGATAGATAATTCGGGATGTGGCGCAGTCCGGTTAGCGTACACGGCTGGGGGCCGTGTGGTCGCAGGTTCAAATCCTGTCATCCCGACACTTTAAAGCAAAGGTTAATGTAGAAAGTTTACTTTCTTAAATTAGCCTTTTTGCTTTATATGAAATTAAAGCAACGCTTTAATTTGCAACATAAGCGATGACAAATCGATTCTGTAAATCCTGTCATCCCGACGAAATGAAGTCCAACATGTATAATGTTGGACTTTTTTTATAAACATTATTTTCATTGAGAGCATTTGTTTTGCTAATGCCCGACAATAATTTTTTTAGAGACAATGTGTTCAGTGTCTTGTACTAAATGTACAATATAGGCTCCAGAACTTAGATCTTTTGTTGAATAATGATATTCTTGATTTTGTGATAAATCAACGTCATTCAAAATTTCTTTTCCTGTAATGTCATATAATGATACCTGCTGAAGGGTCAAATAATTTGGGTTTTTAATGATGATTTCAGATGTTGTTTGGTTATGAAAAACTACAATTGAATTTGAAATGGGTTCATCCATGCTTAGTGCTTCTTGAGTGAATGTAATTTCAAAACGATCGTTATAATTTTCTGCGTTTATCATTAATTCAAGGTTTTGCTCCCTTAAGTTTACATAAGAATCTGTCAACATATCATGTAAATAAATGGGCTGTACCTCATCAAAATTCTGTACATCAAAAATTCGAAAGCGAATGAGTTGTTGGCTATTTGATTTTACTATTAAGGGAATATGCAAGTCCTGATCAAAATTATATGCTTGGATGCAGTAGGGATCGTTATTCCAAGTCCAGTGAGCATCTGAACTAAGGAATTCAGGACTTTTTGCTTCCAATCCATAGTCAAATCCACTGCTTGCACTTTCATGGAAATTCATCAATAGTTGTCTTGTATGGGTGTCGTTGAAATCAACATTAATTCGGAATCTTTGATAGTCACCTGGTACGATAGTCAAACCATTTTCATCATAACTTATTGGGGTTGAATTGGTCAGGTTGGTGTCAGACTCTTGATTTCTAAAAAAGAAACTGTTGCCATCAGATTCTTTAACAAAATCCCTGTGGGCATTTTTAAAATAAGCTACTCCGGTGGAGCCTGTTTTCCCTTCTACCATAAATCCCTGTCCTATGGGGATGTACCTTTTAGCAATTTTGTTGCCTGATCCTGCTGGAAAATTAGTTGGTATACCATTGCTTAAATAGGTGGTGAAAGCAGCGGGGGTGAAGGAATCTACAAGACCATCAGAAGAAATAGTATAAGAAGCATAGCCACCCACATAATCGCTTAAAAAATGGGAGGTAGCCCCGGGAGCTTGTTCCCAATAGTACAGATATCCTGTTATGGCATTTTGATTGTCAGTATCCCAAATAAAATCTCTTGCGTCTAAAGCAGATGGATATGGATTGCCTACCAGAGTTAGTTGTTCAGCTAAAACACTAGTGGAAATTGTTCCGGAATTTGGTTTTCCTCTGAAGTCATACATTTGGTTGTTTCCAGACCCGTTAGTTCCTTTCATTGTAAAACCATAGGCTGTAGCAACATCCCCACTGTCACCAACATAATCCCATTCACTGTATGCCGTTCCTGGGTCAAATTTCCATATCCAGTAATTTGAAATTACTAAAGGACTGGAAGTACCATCATAACCAGAGGTAAAGGATGCTGGTGCACTTGTTATAGGAGCGCTCATCACCTCATAAATATTATTATTGGGCCTAAATGGTCTATTACCAACGGAATTGGCTAGAGTATTACCTACAGGTGAACACCAATAGTTATAAGCATATTCATTGACAGTGCCCCATTGGCAGACACTTAAAAGTCCTGTGCCAGAATTGCCAACTGTCCCTGTTCCTTGAAGAAGTTGTGCTTCATCTCTTAGGTAAAAAAGTGCCGTTGATTCCTGAATATTTACTTGGTCATTTACAAAAACCACCACGTCTGAGGCATATACATAGGCATTATTTCTTATCGTAAGCTGAGCATACCCGCCAAAATTTAGTAAAACAAAGAGAAAGAGTATGAAGTAGTTGCTTCTCATAAACATGATGTTTTCAATTCATCAATATAATTAGATAGGAAAAGAGGATACATAAGAGAATTTCCTTGGCCTAAGATAAAGACCATTATACTTATGTATCCTTCAATCCCAGTTGGCAGTGTGGTTATTCTGCCATGATTAAAATTGCTATTAATCGGTTTTGGTTGGCTCATTAGAAGCGCTGGTGTTAGTTGTGTTTTGCAATTGTAATTGAACTAGAATGTTTTGAATGCTTTCTTCCATGTTTAGGACCTGAGCTTGTAATTGATCATTTTTCTCCAAAATGAGTGTTTGCGACTCTTTGAGTTTTTTGATCTCTTCTTGTTGAGTGGCAATTTGCTGTTGCTGTTCCTTAATGGCTTGAGTTAAGAGAGAAATAAAATCATTGTATCTTAAACTTATTCTACCTTGGTCATCTTTTGTAAGAAACCCTTGGTCATCATAGCCTAAATCAAGGAGAACATGCTCTACTTCTTGAGCAATAAAGCCCATTTCTCGAGTTTGCTTCTCATTATTTTTTCTAATATAATCTACAGGTCTTAATTTAGTAAGCATATCCAAACCATAGGGTAGATCTCGCACATTTGACTTCCAAATGTTATCTGAAGTAATAGACCATGCTACTTGTATGCCAGCGTAAGTAATGCTGGTATTTCCTATACG
Organism: Mangrovimonas sp. ST2L15; assembly: GCF_001280515.1. Taxonomy (GTDB): domain Bacteria; phylum Bacteroidota; class Bacteroidia; order Flavobacteriales; family Flavobacteriaceae; genus Mangrovimonas; species Mangrovimonas futianensis. The sequence goes on from NZ_LBIQ01000030.1 coordinate 1,632,851, forward strand.
AACTTGATGAATGCCTGTTGCATTGGGAACTTGTGCATAGCTTCCTATGCCTATATTATTGTTTCCACTCGTTAATTGAGATAACGCTTGCAACCCAATGGCAACATTATTGTTTCCTGTTTGGGCATTATTTAAAGCTTCATAGCCAATAGCCGTATTTCTATTGCCTCCTGTATTAGCATTTAAAGCACTATGACCTACAGCAACATTACCTATGGAGCCTACATTACTTTCTAGAGCAAGGGCTCCTATGGCAACATGGAAATCTCCTGTGGTATTAGAGTTGAGAGCGAGATAACCTAAAGCCGTGTTTTGGTATCCTACTGTATTGTAGCGTAAAGAATTATGTCCCACAGCTGTATTCTCATTACCACTCGTGTTAGCATTCAAGGCATTTGTCCCAACCGACGTGTTGTTGCTTCCATCTGAATTGTTTTGCAAACCACCTCTACCTAAACTTGTGTTGTAACTACCCGATGTGTTGCTCTCTAAGGTACGAGCACCAACTCCCGTGTTTTGAGTTCCTGTCGTATTATTTTGCAATGCATAAACACCGGTGGCAGTATTAGCTCCACCAGTTGTGTTCATAAGGGCTTGATATCCTGTAGCCGTATTGTTATTTCCGGTTGTATTTAAGAGCAGTGCATTGGTACCAATAGCAGTATTATTAGTTCCTGTAGTATTGGCGTTTAAAGAACTATAGCCTACAGCTACATTGCCATCAACTGTATTATTTTCTAACGAACCAGAACCTACAGCTGTATTGTTATTATCTGTATTGTTTGAATTTAGCGCATTGTACCCTAAAGCTGTATTATCATTTCCACTCGTGTTAGCATTCAAGGCATTTGTCCCAACCGACGTGTTATTGCTTCCATCTGAATTGTTTTGCAAACCACCTCTACCTAAACTGGTGTTGTAACTACCCGATGTGTTGCTCTCTAAGGTACGAGCACCAACTCCCGTGTTTTGAGTTCCTATCGTATTATTTTGTAGTGCAAAAGCACCGGTGGCAGTATTAGCTCCACCAAATGCGTTCATAAGGGCTTGATATCCTGTAGCTGTATTGTTATCTCCGAGTGTATTTAAGAGAAGTGCATTGGTTCCAATAGCAGTGTTTCTTTCGCCACTCTGATTGGTCTTTAAGGCACTATAGCCAACAGCTACGTTGCCATCTACTGTGTTGTTTTGTAACGCTTGTGAACCAACAGCTACATTAGTTGTCCCACTTATATTTAGTTGCAAGGTCTGATGGCCCACCGCAACATTATCAATGCCATCCATATTATTATTTAAGGCACTCCTTCCAATAGCTGTATTATAAGAACCTGTAGTATTTTCATATAAAGATATATTACCGACTGCAGTATTGTGAGTACCGGTAGTATTAGCAAGTAATGAGAAACGGCCTATGGCTGTATTAGCAATACCAGTCGTGTTGAATTTTAAGGTCCCCACACCTATGGCTGTATTGCTGCTTCCGTCAGTATTAGCTTGCAAGGAGTTGTAACCAATCGCTGTATTTTGATTTCCTGTGGTGTTTGCCGCTAAAGAATTAAATCCAATACCAATATTGCGATTATCTGAACCATCATCAATGGCTCCTGCATTGATTCCTAAAAATATGGAAGATCCATTATTAGTGCCATCACTATCGGATTTACCGTCCAATAAGTCATTAATTTGTTTGGCTCCGGTAATAGATATCCAATTAGTTGCTGCATTATCCCAATAGTAAAGACCCTTAGAAGGAGACCCATTTCCTGTGACAAATACTAACATACCATCTTGATCTGCTGTAGGATTTGGGGATGGAAAATTATCCACCCTAGGAATAAGAATACCATCTGTATTGACTGGAGTTGCCGTATTGGATGAGGAAATGTGCAAGGAAGCTTTGGGGTCGGTATTTCCTATACCTACCTGGGCAACTATAAAAGAAGAATACATTAGGGCTATAAATGTTACTATATAACCCCTTTTTAATGCATGTAAACCCATCATAATAGTTATGTTTTTTAATGACTTAGAAGGAGATGCATAAAATTGCCAAAATCATCAATGCATATCAATAGACAATGAATAGACAATTGCCGTAAAAGCTATATATTCTTAAGATAATCGGTCAAGTTGTCGCCCTTAGATAGTTCTAGTTTTTTTCGAATTCTATACCTGCTTGTGTTAACCGAGGAGGGTGAGATATTTAAAATAGTAGCAATATCTTTACTTTCAAGATTGATGCGAATCAAGGTGCATAGTTTAATGTCATAATCAGTGAGATCGGGATGACTAATTTTTAGTTTCGAATAGAATTCGGAATTAATGGTTGCAATTTTTTCGTGTAGGTTTTCGGTAAACGTGTTGGCTCTTTTTTTGTCCTCTATGGAGTCCAACAATTCTTTTATAAATAATTCCTTAGAAAAATGACCTTGCCTTTTGTATTTGGTTATGGTGTCATTAAGGCCTTCTAACCAGCTTACATTTTGTTGTGTGCTTAGAGCAATGTTGGTGAGGTCTTGCTTTTGATTTTCTAAATCTTTGGTGAGTAATTGGTTTCTATAGGAATGTGCAATGGCTTTTTGTTCAGCAATTTCTTTATTTTTTCTAGCCAAAGCCAAATGTTGTTTGTACTGAGAAAATAGAAAGATAAAAATACCAAGTAAAATGAGGAGGGTGCTAATTGTGATCCAAAAGCGTGTGCGATTTATTTGTTCTAGGTTAACCGTTTTTAAACGCTCATTTTCAATAAGTGCTTGATATTTATTAATAGTTTCTTCTTCCAATATACTACTCCCCAGTAGTTTGTTCTGAGTTTCTTGATGATGAAGGGAGTCTTTTTTAGCATCTAATTTTTTGGATAAATCCAGCGCTTGCTGATAATTTTTTTCTTGTTCTGCCAGTTCTCTAGAAGTTTCTAACCAAGCCATTTCGATTTCATTACCAAATCGAAAGTTTTGTATGGTATCTAAAGAAATGGCGAGGTTGTTTAAAACCTTTTTGGCTTCAGAAACCTGATTTAACTTTAAATAGGCATTAGACAAGTAGATTCCGGAAAGTAAATGATTTCTTTTCAATCGGTCATTACCCGTCAAGGTAAATACGTTTTCATAGTTGTTCTGGTAATGTTCTTTAGCAATAGTATAGTTTCCTTGGTCATATTCAATATGTGCTATGTTTTCATTGAGAACTCCATAAAATGGATGGTTTGATATGGAAGATGTTACCATGGTCTCCTTGGCTTTTTGGAAATACCATAAAGCAGAATCCTTGTTGCTTTCATAATCTAAATACTGCATCCCTAAATTATTAAGGGCAGAAGCAAGTCTTAAAGGTTTCTCATGATTAGAAATTTTTTTTACTAAAACAATCGCATCTAAATACGTTTGCTTTGCTTTTTGGTATTCTTTTAAAGCATTTTGTGATTTGGCTAATATCACATAGCTTAGACTAGTAAAAGTTGAATTAATGATATGATCAAGGTCACTGTCTAAGGCTATTTCTTTTAAAGCTAATTCTTTCGATTGCTGGTATAAGCCTAAATTAAAAAAACGTTCTGTATGTTGATAAAGAGATCTTACCTTAAATTTTGAATCCTTGGAGGAATCTAGGTTATTTTCATATTGGATAAAATATTTAAAGTAGTTTTCAAAATCCTTATTGTCATAGGCAATAAGTGCTAATGAATCACTTAACACAGGATTTTTTTCAATGTTATTTTGACCTGAAAGGGTTGTTAAACACATGAAAAGGGAGCATGTAAAAATACATCTTCTCACAAATTGATAGTTTTGAAATAAAAAAAAGCGTTTCAAGGACATAATCAATAAAGAATCTAAATATATTTAAATTCTTACAAATTATCCATGTAATGATCAATAACTTAGGTGATAAATTATCCGGTTAAAAAGAAACCCCGATATAAATTTATATCGGGGTTTTATGATTGTATCTAAATCAATTTAAATTTTCTCAATCCATTCTCTGGCATTCACAAAAGCTTCAACCCAAGGTGAAACTTCATCTTTTCTGTTTTTTGGATAGTGTGCCCAGTTCCATTGGAATGTAGAACGCTCAATGTGAGGCATCGTTACTAAGTGACGCCCTGTTGAATCACACATCATAGCAGTGTTGTAATCCGATCCGTTTGGATTGTGTGGGTATTCCGCGTAAGCGTATTTACCAACAATGTTGTACTGGTCTTCAGATTTTGGTAAGTTAAATTTACCTTCACCATGAGAAATCCAAACTCCTAAAGTGTTTCCTGCTAAGCTTGACAACATTACCGAGTTGTTTTCCTGAATAGTTACCGATGTAAATGCACTTTCGTGTTTATGAGAATTGTTGTGAACCATTTTACCATGAACCTCGTGCTCAGGGTTAATCAATTCTAATTCCATCCATAACTGACAACCGTTACAAATACCAACTGAAAGTGTGTCTTCACGTTTAAAGAAGTTTTTAATCACTTCGTTCGCTTTTTCGTTGTATTTGATGGCTCCTGCCCAACCTTTAGCAGAACCTAAAACGTCAGAGTTAGAGAATCCACCAACAGCACCTAAGAACTGAATGTCTTCAAGGGTTTCACGACCAGAAATTAAATCGGTCATGTGAACGTCTTTCACATCAAATCCGGCTAAGTACATCGCATTTGCCATTTCACGCTCAGAGTTACTTCCTTTTTCACGTAAAATCGCTGCTTTTGGTCTTGGTTTACTCGCATCGATTACCGGAAGTTTCCCTGTAAAGTGACTTGGGAAGGTGTACTGTAATGGTTGATTTTTATAGTTGTCGTAACGGTCTTGTGCTAAGCCGTTAGCTGTTTGTTTTTGGTCTAATAAGAATGATGTTTTATACCACATATCACGTAAACGAGATACCGTCATAGTAAATACATCAGTATTATTAATCACGCTTAGCGTGTCGCTTTCAGTTACTTTTCCAATGTTGAAGAAGTCAATGTTAGCTGCAGATAATACAGCTTCGATTGAAGCGTCTTTCGACTGAATTACTAAACCAGCATTTTCAGCAAACAACACTTTAAACGAATCGTTTTCAGCTAAAGCGGTAATATCTAATTCAGCACCTAAGTTATTATCAGCAAAACATAACTCTAATAAGGTCGTGATTAAACCACCAGAAGCTACATCGTGTCCTGCAACAATTTGTCCGTCAAGAATTAATTGTTGAATCGTGTTGAATACGTTTTTAACATATCCAGCAGATTGAACATTTGGTGTGTCGTTACCAATTTTGTTAACTATCTGTGCAAATGAACTTCCACCTAATTTAAAGTTGTCTTGTGATAAGTTGATGTAATACACATCGCCAGCACCTTTTTGGAATACAGGCTCAACCACCTTATTGATGTCGATACAATTGGCAGCCGCCGAAATAATTACCGTACCAGGAGCAATAACCTCTTCGTTAGGGTATTTTTGCTTCATTGATAAGGAATCTTTTCCAGTAGGTACGTTTATACCTAAATCAATTGCGAATTCTGAAACGGCTTCAACAGCCTCGTATAAACGTGCATCTTCACCTTCATTTTTACAAGGCCACATCCAGTTTGCCGATAAAGACACATTTTGTAATCCATCTTTTAATGGTGCCCAGATAATGTTGGTTAAGGCTTCGGTAATCGAGTTTCTACTTCCTGCTACCGGATTGATTAATCCAGAAATAGGCGAGTGCCCGATAGAGGTTGCGATACCTTCTTTACCTTTGTAATCTAAGGCCATCACACCAACATTGTTTAATGGAATTTGTAATGGTCCAACACATTGTTGTTTGGCTACTTTTCCACCAACACAACGGTCTACTTTATTGGTTAACCAGTCTTTAGAAGCTACAGCCTCTAATTGTAATAACTGGTCTAAATAATCGTAGAAGTTTTCTTTGTTATAAGCAACATCGGCATAATTGCGAGCTACTTTTTTGTCATGCATGTATGTTTTTGGAGAACTTCCAAACATATCATCCATGGCTAAATCCATTGGTTTGTGTCCGTTGGTTTTAGACTCAAAAGTAAAACGGTGATTACCGGTTACGTCTCCAACAGTGTACATTGGTGAACGTTCACGATCGGCAATTTTTTGTAATGTTTCAATATGTTTTTCGGCAATCACTAATCCCATACGTTCCTGAGATTCGTTACCGATAATTTCCTTATCAGATAAAGTAGGATCTCCTACAGGTAATTTATCTAAATCGATGTGTCCACCGGTTTCTTCAACTAATTCAGATAAACAGTTTAAGTGTCCACCAGCACCATGATCGTGAATAGAAACGATGTAGTTTTCATCGCTTTCAACCATACCACGAACCGCGTTAGCGGCACGTTTTTGCATTTCAGGATTCGAACGTTGTACCGCGTTTAACTCGATACCTGATTCAAACTCTCCAGTATCGGCACTTGATACCGCAGCACCACCCATACCAATACGGTAGTTTTCACCTCCAAGAATAACCACTTTATCTCCAACTTTTGGAGTTGCTTTCAGGGCTTGGTCAGCTTTACCGTAACCAATACCTCCGGCTTGCATAATTACTTTATCGAAACCTAATTTTCTGGCATCTTCTTCGTGCTCAAATGTTAATACTGAACCACAGATTAATGGCTGACCAAATTTGTTACCAAAATCTGAAGCACCATTAGACGCTTTAATTAAGATATCCATAGGGGTTTGGTATAACCATTTACGCTCGTCCATTGCCTGTTCCCACGGACGGTTTTCTTCTAAACGCGAATAAGACGTCATATAAACTGCAGTTCCAGCTAAAGGTAAAGATCCTTTTCCTCCAGCTAAACGGTCACGAATTTCACCTCCTGAACCTGTTGCAGCACCATTAAATGGCTCTACAGTGGTAGGGAAGTTGTGCGTTTCCGCTTTCAATGAAATAACAGATTCGAATTCTTTAGTTTCGTAAAAATCTGGTTTATCGGCAGTTTTAGGAGCGAATTGCTCAACAACAGGGCCTTTTACAAAAGCGACGTTGTCTTTATATGCTGAAACGATATCGTTAGGATTGGTTTCAGAAGTTTTACGAATCATTTTAAATAATGATGTCGGTTTTTCTTCTCCATCAATAACAAAAGTTCCGTTGAAAATTTTGTGACGACAGTGCTCACTGTTTACTTGTGAGAAACCGAACACTTCAGAATCGGTTAGCGGGCGACCAATTTTTTCAGAAACACCTTCTAAGTAAGCTACTTCTTCATCACTTAAAGAAAGCCCTTCCTGAATGTTGTAAGCCGCAATATCTTCAATATTCAGAATAGGTTCTGGCTTGATATCTATTGTGAATGATTCTTGGTTTAATCCGTTGAATTTTTCTGAAATCATTGGATCATACCCTTTGAAGTCTTCAGAAACAGCTTCGAATTCCTCAATTCGAATGATGTCTGAAATCCCCATGTTTTGAGTGATTTCTACAGCATTGGTACTCCAAGGCGTAATCATGGCCGCACGCGGTCCAACAAAAAAAGCATCCAAAGATGCTTGTTCTATTTTAGGTTGGTTGCCAAATAACCAGACCAACTTGGAGATGGTTTCTGTCGATAATTCTTTTGTTGTTTGAACAGCAAAAACGGTGCTGTTTGCGTTTCCAAAGAAATGAATCATTATATGTCGATTATAGGTGTGTTTTAAAAGGGCAAAAATACGCTTTTATTTTAGATTGATAATGCTCCTTTTTTAAATTTTAATTGGATTATTAACAGCTTTTCAAAAGTATTTTTTGAGAATGGAAACTACCGATCCATGATAGGAGCGACCAAAAAGATTTAAATGAACCAGTAAATAATACAATTGATAAATCTCTATTTTTAATTCTGATTTTGAGGATGCTGCATCACTTTCATAGTAAGCTTCGTAAAAATGTTCTCCAAAACCCCCAAATAATTTGGTCATAGCAATATCTACTTCTTTGTCTCCATAATAAATGGCAGGATCAATAAGGTAGGGAGTGCCATTTTCTGAAATTAAAAAATTACCACTCCATAAGTCGCCATGAAGTAGGGATGGGGTTACATCTTTTAATAAGGGCTCCAGAGTTATACTCATTTGGTTTTCGGGAGGACAGTCACTATTTGTTAACACCCCTTTATTCTTAGCTAATCGTAATTGAGGTAACAACCTTTCTTGAAGATAAAAGTCTTTCCAATTATGATGCTCTTGATTAGATTGAGGTAAGCTACCGATGAAATTATCAGAATCTAATCCAAATGACTTTGAAGTTCTTTGGTGTAATGCAGCTAATTGTTTTCCCAAGGAGGACAGGTCTTTACTAGTTGGTGCTTTTGTTTCAATAAATTCCATGAGTAGAAATGAACGATGTTCAAATTGATCGCAAGCAATAATTTTAGGGGTAGCTATGATGTTGGTTTTATCGATTGATTCCAAACCTAGTTTTTCGGCTTGAAACATGTGCAAGGCTTGAGGGGATTGGTGGCTTTTTAAAAAATAATTATCAGAATCGGTTTCAATTTTAAATGCTTGAGAAATATCACCGCCAGATAAGGCTAGGAATTGTTTTATATCTTTCTGGAGAATGTTTTCAATAAAGAATTTAAAATTTGAATTCATAGTGTAAACGAATAAACAAAAAAGGCTATCAAACAATGATAGCCTTTTTTAATTTATATAAGAGCTTTATTTTTTTACTAATTTTTTGGTAACACTTTGCCCTTCAATGTTGAGTTTTAAAATATAAATACCTTGAGGTAGATTTTGTACCATGATGGTTCCTGTTTTACTAATTCCTTTCAAAACCTGTTTTCCTAGTATGTTATAGATACTATAATCAAAGGTTTTGTTGGTATCGATATTTAGGGTGTTGCCAGAAACCGGATTGGGGTAAATTTTGATGGTTTTGGAAGTAAACTCTGTAGTTCCCAAAGTTTGGGTATGACTTCCTAAATCATCACAAGTATCTTGTGCGTAAGAATCCCATTCATTCAGGTCAAAAGTTGTTGAAGGACCACTTACTGTAGATTTTCTAACCAAAGTGGTGTTTTGTGCAAATGTGGAATCGTCTCCCAACGTACCGATGATATCTATCAGTACATCATTTTTAAACAAACCAATAGCATCATTGCCGTTGAACCCCGTGATTGTGTTATTCAAATCATCATATTCTGAAGAGCATATAGTTGCGCTTCCGTTGGCAATAACATAAACATCTCCTTGGGTTATTTGGGCATTGGCAGGGAAACTATAAGTTGCCGTCCAGCCACTGTTACCATTACTGCTTAATTTCAAGGTGTACATAGAAAGGTCGTCGATAGTGACGCCTGTGAAATTGGCTATTTCAAGGGCTTTATTATTGCCTCCTCCTTCAATATATTCTGAGAAGAATAAATCTTCGTCTCCAGAAGATCCATTATTGGTTGTTGTTTCACAAACTTCATTGCTTCCTACCGATTCATTGCCAGCAGCATCTTTGGCTTTTACCGTAAAGCAATAGGTGGTGTTTGGGCTCAAAGAAGTGGCAGTTGTGCTTGTTGTGGCATTTGAAAAGGCATAGACGCCATCTATGTAAATATCATAAACCGTTACAGCAACATTATCTGTTGACGCGTCCCAGTTTAAATCAACACTGTTGTCAGTAGGATTGCTTGTAGCCAAATTGGATGGGGCAGAAGGAGCTTCTGTATCTGTAGTGTTGCTCCATATTTGAGCTACAAATTCTGGATGATCGATAAATGGATTTCGGTTGTTTTGATAAGTAAAAAGCGCATTATTTCTATCAATCTCTTTTTGGGAAACAGGATCGTTGTTATGCCAATTCAATAAAATGGCTAAAAACGGTTCAGCAAAAACATTGTTGTTGCTTCCATCAAACATATCAAAAGCTCCCCAGGCATCTATTTGATCTTCATATCGTGTGGCAAAGTAGAAATAAATACGGGCTATATCCCCTTTAAATTCATCAATAGGTTCAAAAACAGTTCCAGTATATCCAGCAGAAATACCACTGTTTAGATTTCCTCCCAATTTTGACCCGTTCATGGTCGGATTCGAAATACCACTTTGGGACACCAATTGATTGTCGTCAACTACTCCAAAGGGGTAATTGCTTCTGAAACCGTTAACACGGCCATCCGTAGGTAATAAATTGTGGCCATCGCTATACATGGGCATTGCGTCGTTAAAAACCGATTTGGGGATGACGTGCTCCTTGTTGTAACAATCACCTTCAGAAGAATAATTGCCACACTCATTGGTAACAGGAGTAAAATTGTAGGGATCCATTCCGGAAGGGTTTTCAGAATAGACATCTAAAATGGAATTATCATTTTCATAGCTATCATAAACATCCAGGTCATTGTCAGCAATAAAGGCATCCATGGCGCTGTAGTCTTGGGCATTATGAAGATATTCAGTATCAAGTCCATCATTCGTATTATTTATGATGGCCTTTAATTGTGATTTCAATTCAAATCCGGTTCCTATTGCCGAATCATAATATCCAGCCGGTTCTTGGGAGAAACCAAAAAGAGAGATAAGTAAAAATGTAAAAAGGTAAATATGTTTCATTCAATTTATTTTTTTCTTTCTAATAAAGCCATGTAAAACCCATCATAACCAGATGTGTGGGATAAAATTTTATGGTCTTCAACAAAGGTAAAGTCTTTTCCCAATTCCGATGTTAAGAATCTGTCAACTTGCTCTTGATTTTCAGATGGTAGAATGGAACAGGTAGCATAAACCATTTTGCCACCTTTTTTGACCATTCTGGCATAATTCTGAAGGATATCTTGTTGGGTATTTTTAATGCGATCCAAAAACTCTGGTTCCAATTTCCACTTGGCATCAGGGTTTCTTCTCAAAACACCTAAACCGGAACATGGTGCATCAATCAAAACGCGATCTGCCTTATCATATAATTTTTTAATGGTTTTGGTAGATTCAATGACTCGGGTTTCAATATTATGGGCGCCATTGCGTTTGGCTCGACGTTTAAGTTCAGCCAATTTGTTACCATAAATATCCATTGAAATGATTTGTCCCTTGTTCTCCATTAAGCTGGCTAAATGTAAACTTTTACCTCCAGCTCCTGCACAAGTATCGACAACGCGCATGCCTGGTTGTGCATCCAATAAATCAGCAACTAGTTGTGAGGAAGCATCTTGTACTTCAAACCAACCATTTTTAAAAGCCTCGGTAGCGAAAACATTGGCTCGTTCTTTTAGTTTTAATGCTAAAGGAAAGCCGAAAATAGTTTCAGTTTCTATGCCTTCGGTCTGAAGTTTAAGTTGTAGGTCTTTGATGTTGGTTTTAAGTGTGTTGACTCTTAAAATCACATCAGCCTGTTCGTTTAAAGCAGCCAATTCTTTGTTCCATGAAGCTTCTCCTAATTCTTTTTCACCTAGAGCATCCAACCAATCGGGAATGGATTCCCTGAATTTTCTAATCTTAGAAAGCTCATCAAATTTCCCTTTAATTTTTCGGCTCGGTGTGCCTTCAAAATACTTCCAATCTGGAAGCTTGATACCTCTTAAAGTAGCCCAAACCGCAAACATGCGCCAAAGGTTATCACGATCAAAAGGCTCTTTAACTTCGGCTATTTCAGCGTACAGGCGTTTCCATCTCACTATGTCATAAGTCGTTTCTGCAATAAAAGAGCGATCCCGACTTCCCCAGCGTTTGTCACGCTTTAAAAGTTCTTGTATCACCTTATCGGCATATTCTCCTTCATTAAAAATTTTGGTAAGGCCATCTATAACGGCAAAGCAAAGATTTCGATGTAATCGCATGATAAAAAATTAGGGAGCAAAGGTAATGTTTTTATTGGTTGATATATAATGGAATGCTTATCGAGTTGTATCAAGAAATATTAAGAAAATGCTGAGGATTAAAACAAATAGATGCTCAATTCTTTTTGGGATTAAAAAATAAGGTTTCTCTAGGGTTACGGTATGGCTGCGGTATGGATAATGTATGGAAAATGTTTTTTGGTGATTTGTATCATAACCAGCAAAATTGACGGAAAAAAGGCGATATGTAACAAAATCCATGCTGATGAAGAGAACCGACCCAAGCGAGATTTTTAGTTGTTTTTAAGTTTTTTGGGGTATCTTAGGTTCTCGGAAGTTTTCTATTTTTAGACAAAATTTGGAATATGAAAGTTATTGTGTTTATTGGTATACTGTTTGTTTTTGCTGTTGGTTGTCAAGAAAAAAAGAAACCAATCCAGCCTAGGAGTTTTACAACCGTTGTTGCAGAACCCTTTTTAGAAGATTCCACATTGAGTATTAGAGCCATAGATATTATGGATGTAAATAGTGTTGCGTTTGCAGCGAACAATAATACTTATGGTTTGTACAACATCAGTAAAGATGAAGTATTACGATCTCAGGTAAATCAGGATTCATTATCATTGGAATTCAGAAGTATGGCAAATAATGGTGTTGATGTTTTTATTATGAGTGTGGGAAGTCCGGGATTGCTATTTAAAACGGGAGATGCGGGTAAGATGGAGCTGGTTTATAAAGAAGACGATCCAAAAACCTTTTATGATTCCATGGAGTTCTGGAACACAAATGAAGGGATTGCTATTGGTGATGCCACCGATGATTGTCTAAGTGTGATTATCACTAGAGATGGCGGTAATACTTGGACTAAATTATCTTGTGATCTTTTACCTGCTGGAAAAGCGAACGAAGGTGCCTTTGCCGCCAGTAACACAAACATTGCAATTGTGGGAGACCAAACTTGGGTGGCTACTACCATGGGACGTGTTTATTATTCGCCAGATAAAGGACATACATGGAAGGTTTATGATACTCCTATTGTCAAGAAAAAGGAAACGGAAGGCATTTATTCTATGGATTTTTATGATGCCTTAAACGGTTTAGCCATAGGTGGCGATTATACCCAGCCCGATCAAAATACAGCCAATAAAATCCGGACTAAAGATGGTGGTAAAACATGGGAATTGGTTGGCGCAAATGAAGGCCCAGGTTATAGAAGTTGTGTGCAGTATGTACCTAATAGGGAAGGGAAGGAATTGGTGGCCATAGGTTTTAAGGGTATTGATTTCTCCAATGATGGTGGTAGCAGTTGGAATCACTTAAGCGATGATGGCTTTTATACGATACGTTTTTTAAATGACTCTATAGCCTATGCTGCCGGTAGAGGTAGGATAAGTAAACTGACTTTTAAGGAATAAAAAAAAGCAGCTTTTAAGCTGCTTTTTTTAGTTTTGTCCCTGGTGTCTACGTTTCTTGAATTCGTTGAACATTTTATGTCTAAATTCATCTTCGGCCTTTTTAAGTAATAATATTTTATTGGCCGATAAAACACTCTGCAGGTCGTTTACATAAGTTTCAAGAGCGTCATGTTTCTCTTTTTCTAGGGCAATTATTTCCCTTAGACGTTTTTTAGATTCACTTTCTGATAGAGTCTCTATTCCTTCAAAATTTCGGGAATCAGACATTTTTTTTCTGAGGGTGTTGAACTTTTCTTCAAAGTCATTATAAATAGGCCAAAACTTTTCAGCTTCTGCCTTAGATAAATTTAACTTCTCGGTGAGGAATGCCACCTTAAGGGTTTTAATTTTTTCCCAATCCATTTTTTGCGCTTGAGTGTAAGCGACTGTCATTAGAAAGAAAATAAAAATTATTAGTCGTTTCATGTTATTGTTCTTCTTGAATAAGGTCTTCAATATCTGTTGCATTTAATAAATAATCCTCCAATTGGTCATCATTGACAACTTGCTCTAAAATAGAGGATGAAAGTTCATCATAATCAGATACCATTGTTTCCCATTGTAATTTATCTTCTTGATTTAAGAGATAGGTTTCCAAGGTTAGGGTATCAATATCCCCGAAAGTAACAGCATTTTTTTGAAAAATGGAAAGGTTCATTAAAATCAATACACTGGCAGCAATACTGATAGTACTAATAATAACTTTTCTATTGAAAAGCGAAATAACTTTAGGGGCTTGTTTGTTTTTATGGGTAGGGACTTGAAATTCAAAATGTTCCAAGTAATTTTCAGGGATTTGAAAACCAGAATCTGAAATCTTTGATTTCAGTTTGACCAAGTCCATGACTTGCTCTTCAAGTTCTTCAAAATAATTTTGAGGAACTTTAAAAGGACCATTTTGAGTTTTATGTAATTTATTTAATTCCATACCTTATTTTTGACTTCAAATCTTTTTAAAGGTTTAATCTTGAGTTAAATATTCTTCTATTTTTTTAACGGCTATATGGTAAGAGGCTTTTAATGCGCCCTCACTAGTATCTAAAATTTCGGCCATATCCTTGTACTTAATATCCTGAAAATATTTCATGTTAAAAACCAATTGTTGTTTTTCTGGTAATTTGGCTATGGCTTCCTGCAATTGCAGTTGAATGGCATCTCCTTCAAAATACACATCCGACTTCATATTTTGGATGGCCAGAGCAGTTACTTCTTCATTGCTCATTTGAAGTTTTTTTGCTTTTTGATTGATAAATGTAATCGATTCATTGGTAGCAATACGGTACATCCATGAATAAAGCTTACTATCTCCTTTAAAGTTTTTAATATTTTGATATACTTTGATAAAGGTGTTTTGAAGGACATCATCAGCATCGTCATGTGATTTAACGATATGTCTAATATGCCAGTAGAGACGCTCCTTGTAAAGGGTAACTAATTCCTTAAAGGCAGCATCATTTTGGGATTGCAATGACTTAACTAATTTGATCTCTTCGGTCTCCAAAAAATTCTTTTTAATAAGACCATGGAATGTATCAAAAGTTTAATGAACTAATGCTAAATATTTATTAAAAGTCAATAGGTTGTTAAACAGGTGTTTGCGCGAATAAATACCGATTAAAAGCAAAAAAAATCGATTAAATGTAAATTTGTCTTGGTTATAACGAAATATTGCCTTATGTTTGTTTCACCAACCTACTTAAATGACCGTTAGGCGGCCCCAAGTCTAACTGTTACCATATAAAAAAGGATCAGAATTAACTGATCCTTTTTTTATTTCATTATGAATTTTCTATTAATCAAAGCTTTGCATGTCCACTAATTTCTTGTAAACACCATTTTTAAGCATCAATTCGGAGTGATTCCCTTGTTCTACGATTTGACCTTTTTGCATGACTACAATAGTATCAGCGTTTTGAATGGTTGAAAGCCTATGGGCTATCACAATAGAAGTTCTATTGAGCATCATTTTCTCTAGAGCATCTTGCACCAATCTTTCACTTTCTGTGTCTAATGCAGAAGTAGCTTCGTCCAAAATCATTATCGGAGGATTTTTAAGTACGGCGCGAGCAATACTTAATCGCTGTCTTTGACCACCAGATAATTTAGCTCCAGAATCCCCAATATTGGTGTCGAGTCCCAGAGGAAGATCTTTAACAAATTCCCAGGCATTGGCAATCTTTAAAGCTTCAATGACTTCTTCATCGGTAGCATCTTCCTTGCCTAAAAGGATATTGTTTTTTACAGAGTCGTTGAATAAAATCGAATCCTGTGTAACAAGCCCCATTAATCCTCTTAAAGAATGCTTAGTGATATCTTTAATGTTTTGGTTATCAATTGAAATATTACCTTCCTGAACATCATAAAATCTGGTTACTAAATTGGCGATGGTGCTTTTTCCACTTCCAGATTGACCAACCAAAGCAACACTTTTCCCTTTTTGTACGGTTAAATTAAAATTTTTGAGAACCGCTTCCTTCTCATATTTAAAAGTGATGTTGTTTAAGGATATATTGTCTGTGAATTCTTTCTTAATGGTAGCATTAGGGCTATCCTCCATTGGGTTTTTTGTTTCCAAAATTTCCAAAACCCTTTCGGCCGCGGCATTCCCTCTTTTCACTCCATAACTTGCCTTACTAATGGCTTTAGCGGGTGTAAGTATGTTGTAGGCAAGACCCATAAAGGCAATAAATGTTGAGCCATCCAAAGTTTTGTTGAATACCATATTTCCCCCATACCAAAGTAGCGTAGCAATTGTAACGATACCTAAAAACTCACTAGTAGGTGAAGCTAAATTTTGTCTATGTGCTAACCTGTTGTTATATTTAAAATAGCGGTATGTGGAATCTGTGAATTTTTTAAAGAAATTACTTTCTCCATTGAATCCTTTAATCACTTTGAGGCCTCCTAAAGTTTCATCAATTATAGATAAAAATACACCTTGTTCTTTTTGAACCAAATTGGAGTGTTTTTTCAATTGCTTTCCTATGGCCGAAATAATAATTCCAGAAATAGGAATAAAAATAAATACAAATAGAGAAAGCTTTAGACTTAGCATCATCATGAATCCTATCGTAAAAACAATGGTCATGGGTTCTTTTATGATGAGCTCAAGAACAGCTAAAAGAGAATTTTGTACCTCTCCCACATCATTTGTGATTCTTGCCATGATATCTCCTTTTCTTCGATCTGAAAAGAAGGAAATGGGGAGAGCCATGGTTTTTTCATACATCTCATTTCGAATGTCTTTCAAAACACCGTTTCTAAGATATGTTACAAAATAAAGTCCGAGATAATTAAATAAATTTTTTAAAAGGAATAAGGAAATAACAAGAATTATAACTATTAAAAGTGCTTTGGAATTATCTGAGCCAACCAAATCACTTATTTTATAGTTCATGTAATCCGTGAAATAATCTTTAATATTCCCTATGCCTGTATATACAGGCTTGACATGTTCCTGTTTAGTTACCTCGGGATTGAAAAGAATATCCAGCATGGGGATTAAGGCCACAAAGGACAATCCGCTGAATAAAGCGTAAAAAATATTACATATGATATTTAAAAATGCGTATTTTTTGTAAGGTATCGCAAACCGGAGTATTTTCTTAAGGTAATCCATTCACTTAATTCAGGTTCATATCTTTTAGAATAGCGTCGATTTTCGCTTCCAATTTTTGTTCCGCTTTATCAAAATTTGACACATTGTCCAGTTTTCCGTTGACACTGATATAGAATTTGATCTTTGGTTCTGTCCCACTTGGTCTTAATGCGATTTTACTTCCATCTTCAGTATAATAAATCAATACATTGGATTTTGGAATATCGATAGATGTTTCTTTTCCCGTGGCCATGTCTTTGGAAACCGATAGCTGGTAGTCCTCCACTTTAGTAACAGGGCTGTCATTAACTTCTTTAAGTGGGTTTTCTCGAGCATCTATCATCATTTGTTTGATTTCTTGGGCGCCTTCAATTCCCTTTTTGGTCATGGAAATTAAGCGTTCTTTATAAAATCCGTGATCGACATAAAGGGAAAGTAATTTTTCATAGAATGAACCACCCTCAGCCTTAGCTTGAGTAGCTATTTCACATGCAAGTAGCGTTGAGGTCACAGCGTCTTTATCTCTAACAAAATCACCAACCATAAATCCGAAACTTTCTTCACCACCTCCTACAAAACTTTGGTTTGGGAAATCTTTTATCATTTTGGCAATCCATTTAAAGCCAGTCAATCCTACCTTTAGCTCAACACCATATGCATCTGCGAGTTCTTGCATCATGGGAGTTGAAACAATAG
Organism: Mangrovimonas sp. ST2L15; assembly: GCF_001280515.1. Lineage (GTDB taxonomy): Bacteria > Bacteroidota > Bacteroidia > Flavobacteriales > Flavobacteriaceae > Mangrovimonas > Mangrovimonas futianensis. Next base: position 1,650,357 of record NZ_LBIQ01000030.1, read on the forward strand.
TAGAGCCTATGAATTCTTTGCCAGACAACTTGTCTTGTTCTTTCCATTGGTTTAATAAAAAGTCTGTCATGACAACCATGGTCTGGTTACCATTAAGCAAAACCAATTCATTATTTAAATTTCTCACGGCAACTCCTAAGCGGTCACTGTCTGGATCTGTACCAATAACTATGTCAGCATTGACTTTTTGGGCCAATTCCAAAGCCATTTTTAAGGCAGCAGGCTCCTCGGGGTTCGGCGATGCTACCGTTGGAAAGTCGCCATCAGGGACTTTCTGTTCCTCCACAATATGAACATTTTTATATCCGGCTTGTTTTAAGGTTTCAGGAATGGTTGTGATGGATGTCCCATGCAAGGAAGTGAAAACAATGGTTAAATTGTCTTTAGCCTTTTCTGTTGTGAAATTGGCATTTTCAACAGATGCTTTGATAAAGGCATCGTCCACATCTTTTCCTATATATTGTATTAAATCAGAATTAGATCCAAACCTAATTTCCGAATAATCCAAAGCGTTGATTTCTTCTATAATTTCACCATCTTGGGGAGGGACTAATTGTCCGCCATCTTGCCAATAAACCTTGTAACCATTATATTCTGGCGGGTTGTGGGAAGCTGTAAGCACGATACCACATTGACAGTCTAAATACTTAACTGCAAATGATAGCTCGGGAGTTGGTCTTAAATCCTCAAATAAAAAAACCTTGATTCCATTAGCCGAAAACACGTCAGCTACTACCTTGGCTAATGTTTTGCTATTATGTCTGCAATCATAAGCAATAGCTACTTTGATTCCTCCTTGAGGGAATGATTTATGTAGATAATTACTTAAACCTTGTGTGTTCTTACCCAAGGTATATTTGTTGATTCTGTTAGTTCCTAATCCCATGACACCTCGCATGCCACCTGTACCAAATTCCAAATCTTTATAGAAACTTTCTTCCAGCTCCTTAGGATTTGAAGCCATTAAATCTTTGATTTCTTTTTGGGTTTCCTTGTCAAATGATGGGGTTAACCATGTGTTTATTCTGTCAAGTAATTCAGGTTCAAAGTGTGTCATGATTGATTCAATTTATTTTTGTAAAAATAAGAAATTACCTTGGCTTATGGAGTTATAGGATATAAAACCTAAAGTACATTTAATTTTTCCTTAATGAGGTAGCGTTTTTTATCTGGTCGGTTTCTTAAAATGAGTTCTCCTAAAAACCCGGCAACAAAAAACTGAGTTCCAATGACCATTGTGGCCAGTGCCAAATAGAATTGAGGTCTTTGGGTGATGAGTCTTCCCTGCGGATGAAGAAATAATTTATCAATTCCTAGATACAATGAAAACCCAAATCCTATAGCAAACATCAACACCCCTAAGGCACCAAAAAGATGCATGGGACGTCTACCAAATCGAGATAAAAACCAAATAGTTATTAAATCTAAAAAACCATTTATAAATCGATCCATACCAAATTTGGTCTGACCATATTTTCTAGCTTGATGCTGTACTATCTTTTCGCCGATGTTTGAAAAGCCGGCCGTCTTTGCTAAAACGGGAATGTAGCGGTGCATTTCACCACTTACATCAATGTTTTTTACAACCGTTTTCTTGTAAGCTTTCAATCCGCAGTTAAAATCGTGTAATTTTACTCCTGAAGTTTTTCTGGCTGCCCAATTGAAAAGCTTGGAAGGAAGGTTTTTTGAAATGACGGAATCATATCTTTTTTTCTTCCATCCAGAAACCATATCATAATGTTGGTTTTGAACCATATCATACAACTCAGGTATTTCCTCAGGATTGTCTTGTAAATCAGCATCCATGGTAATGATGACATCGCCTTGTGCTAATTCAAAACCGGCATGTAAAGCTTGGGATTTTCCAAAATTTTTAAGGAATTGAATGCCTTTAACCTGTGGATTATTGTTAGAAAGCTGATTGATTATGTCCCACGATCTATCAGTACTGCCGTCATCAATAAAAAGGATTTCGTATGAAAAGCGATTGGATTGCATAACGCCTGCAATCCAATCATATAATTCATTCAAAGATTCTTCTTCATTTAAAAGAGGTATGACTACCGATATGTTCATTAAATTTCCTTGATTTTGGAATCCGATTCAAAAATAGAAAATTATTCTTCGTTAGGATTGTTTTTTTTGACTATTAAGGCCACTATAACCCCTATAACACCATAGAATAAAATTCTCCATACATAGGCTTGTAATTGTGCAACCAAGGAGAAATTGTCCTTTTTCTCAGCTTCTACCAAGGCTTCTTGAATGACATCTTGTGGAGCTCCAAATCGTTCCATGGTTTGTTTGGTGAGTAGTAATATTTGCTCATTTAAATATTTGGCCGCATCTGGATCAACAAAGGTGAAAATGACGATGCCCACAATTGAGGAAATGGCTGTTCCAATAGCTATGGTTATAAAATAGGAGCTAAAGGCTTCCTTAAAAGTTAGATAGCCACCAGACTTTCTTTTGACTTGAATAGCAGAGAAAGTACTATAGCCTACCGCTAATAAAAAGAGAAGAATACCTAGCCACCATTCTGTAAAAAGATCTAAATTTACAGCGTAAATTAATACGGTTATTACAGACAAAATAAGCCCTAAAACAAGGCCATTATTTATTGAAATAGATTTAAGTGATTTTTCCATTTTATTAGGGATTTAGTTGATTAACGCTAGTTAGTAAACAAAGATAACAAAACGTTACAGAAAAATTTAAAAATAAAATTTGTAAAAATTATTGCAGATAATATAAAAATACTTAAATTTGCACCTCGAATTTTTGAATAGAAACAAAAGCAGTTAGCGATGAAAAAAGATATACATCCAGAAAATTATAGAGTAGTAGCTTTTAAAGACATGTCTAATGAGGACGTTTTCCTTACGAAATCTACGGCTAGAACAAATGAGACTATTGAAGTTGATGGTGTTGAATATCCTTTAGTTAAAATGGAGATTTCTAGAACATCTCATCCTTACTACACTGGTAAATCTAAATTGGTAGATACTGCAGGACGTATCGATAAATTTAAAAACAAATACGCTAAATTTAAGAAGTAATTTAGTCTTACAATATTATCTTAAAAGCCTTTCCATTTGTGAAAGGCTTTTTTTATTTTTACAGAAAGTACTTAGCCATGAACTACATCCTTTTTGACGGGCCGTCACGCAATAAATTATTACCTTTTACTTATACTAGGCCCGTGGCGGATATCCGCGTAGGGATAATGACCATTAGGGAAAAATGGGAGTCTTATTTAGAATGTACTACTACCACGGTTACCGAGGACTACCTTTCAGAAAAATTCCCAATGGTAGAAATGGAAAATAACGTTATGATTAATGCGTCATTTCTTCCAACTCAGGAATTGGTTGAAATGATCAAGAATCTAGAAGAAAACCAAGCGATTTTTAATGATGAAGATGTGATTGCTTTTTTCGCCAAAGAATCACAAGAAGAAATTGATTTTGATACATACGAAGCTTTTGAATATCAGGAGAATGTTGTAAAGATTGAAAATACTTGGGATATCTTTTCAAAAAATGGTTTAGCCATAGTAAATGATTTTGAAATTTTGACTAAGAATAGAAGGTCGCAACCTATTCCTTCTACGGTAAATACTATTGCAGCAGAGAATATTTTTATAGAAGAGGGAGCCAAATTAGAATTTGTGACTTTAAATGCCTCATCAGGGCCTATTTATATAGGAAGAGATTCAGAAATCATGGAAGGCAGCATTATAAGAGGTCCTTTCGCATTATGTACTGGATCTACTGTTAAATTGGGCGCTAAGATTTATGGGCCAACCACTGTTGGGCCTTTCAGTAAAGTAGGCGGAGAGGTGAATAATTCTGTTTTATTTGGATATTCAAATAAGGGGCATGATGGGTTTTTGGGTAATTCAGTACTAGGGGAATGGTGTAATTTGGGTGCGGACACCAACAATTCCAATCTTAAAAACAATTATGCTGAAGTTAGGTTATGGGATTATGAAACTGAAAGATTTGCCAAAACAGGACTTCAATTTTGTGGTTTAATGATGGGGGATCATAGCAAATGTGGTATTAATACCATGTTTAATACCGGAACCGTTGTGGGTGTGAGCTCCAATATATTCGGAAGTGGTTTTCCAAGGAATTTTGTTCCTAGTTTTTCATGGGGAGGGAGTAATGGATTTACTTCCTATATGACATCAAAAGCCTTTGAAGTGGCCAAAGTGGTTATGGCAAGAAGGGATGTTGAGTTTACTGATCAAGATGCCGATATTCTTACTCATGTTTTTGAAGAATCTAAAAAGTATCGCAGGGATTAAGTGTTAACATAAATGTTAAAATTCTTATTTTGAACGATGAAAGTTTCTATTTTGTAGATGAATTACAATAAATAGAAATCCCTAAAAGCTATTTTTAAAAAATTCCAGAAGTTTAATCAATCCATTTACTTAACATGGTATGCTTTTTGAAACCTCTTAACCTATGAAAAACTACATTTCTTTTTTAACACTGTTTCTATTTGTATTTTCTTATGCACAAAAGGAAACTTATCATATTAAAAACATTAAACTCAATGATGAAAAAAGCCATTATGGAGTAAGTTATTTTAAAGATGGCAAAGTCTTTTTTACTTCCTTTCTTTTAGATGACAAAAACAAAATACGGCTAACCAAGGAGAAGATACCGGTGTTTTCACTTTTTTCTGGAGATATGGATGCAGAAGGAGAGATATCCAACGTAGAACCTTTTAAGTCTTCTGAAATCTATGAGTTTAATTGCTCAAGCGCTTCTTTTAGTCCTGATAAAAAATATATTTATATCACTACCAATTATGTCAATAAGGGGGATGATTATAAAAAAAATAATAAAATTAGAAATTTGCGTTTAGAGCGTGGAGAGTATGTGCCTGGTCGCGGTTGGGTTAATTTTAAAACCTTGCCTTTTTGTGATGACGGATATTCCTATGGTCATCCGGCTGTAAGTCCCGATGGGGCTTATTTGTACTTCACTGCAAATATACCTGAGGCACGTGGTCCTACAGATGTGTTCCGTGTGAGAATCCTAGGCGGAAATGAATATTCTGAAATAGAAAATATTGGCAGGGAGATAAACTCCAATAGAAAGGATATGTTTCCCTTTGTTAGCAAAGACAACATTTTATACTTTTCCTCAGATAGAGCTGGAGGATACAAAGGTTTAGATGTATATTATTGCCAAATTTTAGAGGATGGCACTTTTTCAAAGCCCAAATTAATGCCTAAGCCCATTAACAGTGCGGAAGATGATTTTGGGTTTATGCTTTTGGATGATGAAAAATCTGGTTATTTCTCATCTACTAGGTATGGTGGACAGGGAGAAGATGACATCTACTATTTTACTAAGGATTAACATCTTTTTTAACGGACTTTAAGGTTAATAGATTAATGGGGTTTATTCCTAAGCCATGAATTCCCTTTCTTGAAAAGCGAACTACTTCGTCATAGAAGAGGACAACAACAGGAATATGTTCCATAACGATTTGATCCATTTCAGAATATAATTGTTGTCTTTTCAAAGGGTCGGACTCTAAATATGCTGCTTCAAATAGGTTATCAAATTCCGTATTTGTATAATGTGCATAGTTGGGACCATTCGGGGCAAAGTTAGGGCTGTAAAATAGAGATAGATAATTTTCAGCATCAGGATAATCGGCGACCCAACTTGCTCTAAAAAAGTCCAATTTACCATTGGCTTTTGAATCCTTGAGGGTAGAAGGAGGAACTACATCAATAACTATATTCAATCCTGCCTTTTGCACCTCTCTTTGGATATACTCACAGAAACTTAAGTAATTACTTGTCGTGGTTAAGGTAATAGACGGATTTGAAATTCCAGAATGTAATTTAAATTGATCAATAAAGTCTTTAGCCTTTTTGGGATTGTATTCAAAACCAATTTGGTTATTGTAACCGGGTAGACCTCTGGGGATAAAACCTCCATCTGCTGGAATTCCTATGCCATTTCTAAGATAAGTGATCATTTTTTCTCTGTCAAACCCATAATTAATAGCTTTTCGCAACAATTCTGATTGAATTTCAGGAATGTCTGAATCCATGTAGAAAGCGAGATATTCTGTATTTAAATAGGGGCCTTTAATCATGTTTACCCTGTCTTGATATGACCTTCTTAGCTTTCCTTCAGTCGTTAAAATCTCATCCTTGTAAGATGCGTCTAAACCAGAAATATAGTCTAGGTTACCTTGTGCAAATTGCAAAAATTCACTTTGTTTATCGGGTAAGAAGGTGATTGCAACGGCTTCTAAATATGGAAGAGACCTGCCTCTTGAATCTTTTTCAAAGTAATGAGGGTTTTTCCTAAATACTAATTTTATATTCTCTTCCCATCTCTTAAATTTAAATGGACCTGTTCCGATTGGATGAGATCTAAATTCAGAACCATAATGTTCTACGATTTCTCTGGGGACGACACTACAATATTTCATGGTTAACAAGCCAAGAAATGCAGGAAACGGTTGGTTCAGTTTAATGTGTAAGGTAGAATCATTTAAAGCTTCAAAATAATCTACCTTATTCAAGACCCAACTGCCTGGAGAGGCTAGTTTCTTGTCTAAAAGCCTATTGAAACTATAAACAAAATCTTGAGCCTGTACTTGCCTTGTAGAATCTGTACCAAACAAATCGCTTTTGTGGAAATAAACGTCTTTTCTTAAATGAAATTGGTAACTTTTTCCACTATCGGTAACGGTCCAATTTTTGGCTATACAGGGTAGCACTTGTAAACTGTCATTCATTTGTACCAGACCATTAAAGAGTTGGTTCGTGGCCCATATATCAGCCAAATCTTTCGAGAATGCAGGATCTAGGGAGCTGATATTTTTATGTTCATTATATCTAAAAACATCAGAATCCTGGTATGTGTTTTTTTTGCTTTCACAGGAAAGAATGAATAACCAAACGCAACCGACTGATAGATAGAAAACTAAGTTTGTTAAGTTTATTGAAAGGGGTTTTACCATTCTTTATTTTAGTTGTAAATTTGCAGCCATCAAAAATGTAAAGATAAATTTTATTGACCCCATAACAAAAGGGAAATGGAGCAAAAGAAAGTCGCATTTTATACATTGGGTTGTAAGCTGAATTTTTCAGAAACCTCTACTATCGCCAGAAACTTTACTAATGAAGGGTTTGAGCGTGTAGATTTTTCTGAGAAAGCAGATATATATGTTATTAATACCTGCTCTGTTACCGAGAATGCAGATAAACGATTCAAAACGATCGTGAAACAAGCGCAAAAGGCAAATCCCGATGCTTTTGTTGCTGCAGTAGGTTGTTATGCTCAATTAAAACCGCAGGAATTAGCAGATGTGGATGGGGTTGATTTGGTTTTGGGGGCTACCGAGAAATTTAAAATTACGGACTATTTGAATGACCTTTCCAAAAATGATATGGGTGAAGTTCATTCTTGTGAAATTGAGGAAGCCGATTTTTATGTAGGTAGTTATTCCATAGGAGATAGAACAAGAGCTTTTTTAAAGGTTCAAGACGGATGTGATTACAAATGCACCTATTGCACCATTCCATTGGCCAGAGGGATTTCTAGAAGTGACACCATGGACAATGTATTGAAAAATGCTAAAGAGATTTCTGAAAAAGGGATTAAAGAAATTGTCTTGACTGGTGTGAACATTGGAGATTATGGAAAAGGCGAATTTGGAAATAAACGTCATGAGCATACATTTCTAGATTTAGTAACCCAACTGGATCAGGTTGAGGGAATAGAAAGATTGCGTATATCTTCCATTGAACCAAATCTTTTAAAAAATGAAACCATTGACCTTGTTTCTCGATCAAGAGCCTTTGTGCCTCATTTTCATATTCCTTTGCAAAGTGGTAGCAACGATATATTGAAAAAAATGAAGCGCAGGTATTTGCGTGAGCTTTATGTAGATAGAGTAGCTAAGGTAAGAGAAGTAATGCCACACGCATGTATTGGGGTGGATGTTATAGTTGGGTTCCCTGGGGAAACGGATGAACACTTTTTAGAAACCTACCATTTCCTAAACGAATTGGATATCTCTTACTTACATGTTTTTACCTATTCGGAGCGGGATAATACAGAGGCCGCAGAAATGATGGGTGTGGTGCCCAAAAAGGTCAGAAATAAACGAAGTAAAATGCTTCGGGGTCTATCCGTTAAAAAGAGAAGAGCTTTTTATGAAAGTCAATTGGGAACGCAGCGAACAGTTTTGTTTGAAGGCGAGAATAAAGAAGGTTATATTCATGGCTTTACTGAAAATTACGTTAAGGTAAAGGCGCCCTGGAACCCAGAATTAGTCAATACATTACATCCGGTGTCACTTACCGAAATTGATGAAGACGGATTGGTAAGGTTTGATTTTGTGAAAGTTGCGGTGTCTTAAGAACGTAATTTCACAGATAATCTAAGAAATTATCCGTTTATCTAATTTTAAAATTGAAAGAGTTTAATTACACTACTTTGGCGGAAATTTCGCCCCAATGAAACACTTTATTGTACTTTTTTTAAGCACATTCCTGGTTTTTAATTGTTCAGAGGATCAATCTTCGGAAGAAGAGAAGGTTAGCTATGTATGGAAATTAACAGAATGGAGTTTAAAGGAGTCTATAGATTTAAACAATGATGGAGAGGCGACAAGCAGCTTTGTTCCAGGTTGTTTAAATGGTTCAAGGATATATTTTTCAGATTCTGAAAACGCTTCGGTTTTTATTTCATCAGATGTTACTTTTTATCAAGATCACGAAAGTCTTGATTATGCCATGTCATGCTCTACCTCTTCAGATAGACCTGTTGTGGAAATTACATATAGTAAAAATGGAGATGAAATAATATTGAATACACCTGATGGTATTTTTAATGGCTATTTTGAAGGCAATGATTTATTGGTAGAGATTCCAGAAGGCTTTGAAGTTTTGGATAATGTTACTTTTGAAACTGTTTTGACAATGGATTTAACATTGAAATTTTCCAAAGAGTAATAAATATAAGTTTTGAATATAAAAAAAGGCCAAGATTAATTCTTGGCCTTTTCATTTTCTATTGACAGCCTTATATTCGCACACCAACGGGTAGCATACTTTTATACTGTCTATTTCTTCTTATAAATTTGGCTATCTCGGGACTTGTTGGAACCACACTTAAGTTTCTTTCTTCTATGTCCTGTAGTACTACTTTAATAAAGTCATTCTGAAATTCATCAGATTCTATATCACTTGGAATTATCAATTTCGTTAAAAAGATTTTCCTTTCCTGTAGAGAATATTCAATTTTCGCTAAGCTATTATCGACTTTTAGCTCATATTGGCGCAAAAAGTCATTATCAATTAGTTCTGCTGCATCAATCATAATCATTAAGTTTTATTCAATGGAATTTGTAAGAAGTGAACACTATTTTCAATAGTTTTGTAACGCAAAGGTACGAAAAAATATTGTTAATAAGAAAAGTGTAAGTGGTTAAAGCCTTATGGATCAAGAGCTAATTCATGTTTATTTTATGCCCGGAATGGCTGCGAAATCTACTATTTTCGAAAAAATAGAACTCCCTAAAGACCAATTTGAAATGCACTTTTTAGAATGGATCATTCCCTTAAAAAATGAATCCATTCAAAGTTATGCCAAGAGATTGTGTGAAAATATTGAACATGAAAATATTGTTTTGGTGGGTGTTTCCTTTGGTGGGATTATGGTTCAGGAAATGTCAAAAATCATAAAAACCAGAAAGATTATTGTCGTTTCAAGTGTCAAGACTAAATATGAATTACCAAGACGTATGAGAGCAATGAGAACACTTAAGGCGTATTGTTTAATTCCCAAAGAATTTCAAGCAAATGTGGATAGGTTGGCCAAATTTGCTTTTGGTAAAACTGCTACCGAACGTATTGATTTATATAGGAAATTTCTATATATAAATGATCCGTCCTATTTAAAATGGGCTATTAAACAAGTGGTTTGTTGGAATCAAAATAAACCACTGCCCAATACCATTCACATTCATGGTGATAAGGATTTGGTATTTCCTAAACGATATATTAAGGATTGCGAATGTGTAAAGGGAGGTACGCACATCATGGTTGTCAACAGGTTTAAATGGTTTAATGAGCATTTGCCAAGCCTTATTTTAAGTTAAAGTCCCTCAAAACATTATACTTTTTTTATACTTTTATAAAAAACTGAATTAGCATGAAATGGATTAAGAATTTGTTAGCTTTTGTTGGCTTATTCGCAGTTGTGAGCTTATTTGTTTACGCAATGCAAGATGCTCCAACCGACGAGAATTTTGAGAAGAAATTGGTGAATGATTATAATGTGTATGCCCTTCAAATTCCCGATGATTTGGATTTCGCCAAAGAAGCGATGCCCTTAGAGAATCCAGATATTTATGAAAGGATGGATCGTGAGCTTTTAGTCAATACCTATTGGCAATCGAATGGCTTACTGATGTTTAAAAGGGCTAGAAAATACTTCCCTGTTATCGAACCTATTTTGGAAAAGCACGGAATTCCAGAAGATTTTAAATATCTAGCGGTCATTGAAAGTGGTTTAACCAATGCTGTTTCTCCTGCTGGTGCGCGAGGATTTTGGCAAATTATGAGAGATACAGGTAGAGAATTGGGGCTTGAGATAAATGATAATGTGGATGAGCGTTATAACCTAGAGTTAGCAACAGAGGCAGCTTGTCAATACCTCAAAAATTCTAAAGAAAGATTAGGAAGTTGGACTTTGGCAGCTGCGGCATACAATGCTGGGGAAGCTGGTATTAAGAAGGAGTTGGAAAGACAAAATGTAAAAGATTACTATGATTTATTACTTGGAGAGGAAACAGGAAGATATGTTTTTAGAATCGTTGCTTTAAAAGAAATACTAAACCATCCAGATAAGTATGGTTTTAATTTTAGGGAGAAAGATTTGTATAAACCAATACCTACCTATAAGGTGGAGGTAGATACTGCTGTAACTGATTTTACCAAATTTGCAGACGATTATGATATCAATTATAAAATACTTAAAATCCACAATCCTTGGTTAAGGGAAAAGCACCTTAATAATAAGTCGAATAAACAGTATTTCATTGAGATTCCGAAAACAGGATCTTATGTGAACTAAATCCCATATATGATAGAATATTTTAAGGAGAATCCCTGGCGCATTTTAATACTAATAAACTATATATTAGCTATTTCAGCAGCATTTTTTATTATTCTTAAAAACATTAATCCAACCAAAACATTATCTTATGTTTTGGTTTTGGTTTTTTTTCCCTTTTTTGGATTGTTGGTGTATTATTTCTTTGGTCAAGAATACCGGAAAAGTAAAATTTTCAATCGTAAACACATTCTCAATCAAAGTATAGTTAGAAGAATTCAAGATGAGTTAAAATTAAATAATCGTGAAAAGCGTGAATTGAAGGCAATCTTGGAGGATAAGGTTCGATTAGTAAAGTTGATGTACAAAAATGAACATTCTCCTTTAACCTTGGAGAATAAGGTTCAATTATTAATTAACGGAGAGGCAAAATTTGAATCTGTTTTAAACGATTTAAACGAAGCAAAGGATCATATACATTTAGAGTACTATATCTTTCATGATGATGAGGCAGGAAACCCTATAATAGATATTTTGTGTGAAAAGGCAAAACAAGGTGTTGAGGTTAGAGTAAGTGTTGATGATGTTGGAAGTAAGTTTAGCAGAAATACAAAAAGGAGATTCAAGGAGTCTGGGGTTCAAGTCAATTATTTTATGCCTGTTTTTTTTCCATCTTTTACTGGCAAAATGAATTACAGGAACCATAGGAAGATTATAATTGTTGATGGAAAAATAGGGTATTTGGGAGGAATCAATATTTCAAAGGAATATTTAAATCCAGAGAACAAAACTACCCCATTTTGGAGAGATAGTCACTTGAGAATTGAAGGAGAGGCTGTAAAGCCATTACAAATTCAATTTTTTATGACCTGGAATTTTGTTTCTTCAGAAAAGGTGAAGTTAGCCGATCGATATTTTCCAGAAATTTTGGAAGATTATGATGATGTTCCCGTACAAATTGCTGGAAGTGGCCCGGATACAGATTGGGCCAATATTATGGAAGTAATTTTCATGGCAATTGTTTCTGCAAGCAAATATGTTTATATCACGACACCTTATTTCATTCCCAATGATGAAATAATTAAAGCTATTCAAATTGCCTCTAAAAGTGGTGTAAAGGTAAAACTGTTGATTCCCAAAAATTCAGATTCTTGGACTGCCAAATATGCCTCCAATTCTTATCTGGAGCCACTTTTGGAATCAGGAGTTGAGGTTTATAGATACTGTAAAGGGATCATTCATGCTAAGACTATTGTGGTTGACGATATCTTTTGCAGTGTTGGGACAGCCAACATGGACTATAGGAGCTTCAACATTAATTTTGAGATTAATGCTTTAATATATCATGAAGAACAGACCATAACCTTAAAAAATCAATTTATGGAAGATTTAAAAGATTGTGAACCGGTTGACTACGAAAGGTGGTTGGAGAGACCTAAAATAAACAAACTGAAAGAATCTTTCTGTCGCCTTTTGGCACCTTTACTTTAATTTACCGACGTTTTCCTGGGCGTTGTTGTCTATGTCCTCCAAAATGTTGATTAGGCATTTGGGCACGTTTCATGTTTTCCTTCATCATTTTGATTTGTTCATTCAACATGTTGTGCTTGTCTAGCTTTTGAGCTTCATTCAAAAGAGCTTGAGCTTCTGTTTTTCTTCTTTTAGCAAAAGCAATACCCGCCAAATTTAATTTAGCCATAGCCAAATCATGATCCATTGCGAGACCTAGTGAGATGGCTTTCTTAAAGTATTTTTCAGCATCATTCATATTGCTTTGGGAAACCATAATTCCATGAAGATAATTGTAATATCCTTGTTGCTTTTTAACTAAAGCGCCCTCTGGGTTCTTTATTTTGTCTAACCATTTTTTGGCACCTTCAAAGTCTTGTTTTCGCAATCTTAAAAATGCTAAAAGAATCATTTCATTCTTAAAATAGAGGAAAATAAAAATCCCAGCTAATAAGATGAACATAATGCCATTACCAATATTTCCTTCAATGAATTGATAAACGGCATAAGCTAATACTAGGACTGCAATAACGAGTTTGAATATTTTATTGAACATAAACTGCTATGAATGATCTTAAATAATTAATTTTGCTGCAAATTTAAGATGTTTAAATTTGAAATCACACCTCAAAAATGGGTTTTTCAAATTTTGTTTGCAAACAAGCAAATATTAAAATTAAAATATTTTTTAAATAAGGTTTGCTAAATAAAAAAGCCTTTGTATATTTGCACGCACTTTTGGATACCCCAAAGGTTTTGATAGTTAATTAGGAATTATTCAGATAATAAAGATACAAGGAAATGAAAAGAACGTTTCAACCATCAAAGAGAAAGAGGAGAAATAAACATGGCTTTAGAGAGCGTATGGCTTCAGCCAATGGTAGAAAAGTACTTGCTCGTAGAAGAGCCAAGGGTAGAAAGAAATTAACTGTATCTTCTGAATCAAGACATAAGAGATAAATGATTAACAATGGTTAATATAAAAAAGGTGTTACTAAGAGTAGCGCCTTTTTTTATGTCTCGTATTCATTCACTATTTTTGCAAAAACAAATAAACTTCATTTAAAAAGATGCCTAAAGATTCAAGTATCAAGTCAATTTTAATTATTGGTTCAGGTCCCATCATTATTGGTCAAGCTTGTGAATTTGATTATTCTGGAAGTCAAGCCTTGAGATCTTTGAGAGAGGACGGAATTGAAACCATTCTTATTAATTCAAACCCAGCAACCATCATGACAGACCCATCAATGGCTGATCATGTTTATTTGTTGCCATTGACTACCAAATCCATAGTTCAAATATTAAAGGATCACCCTCAGATTGATGCTGTTTTACCTACAATGGGTGGGCAGACCGCTTTGAATTTATGTATTGAAGCAGACGAAAAGGGTATTTGGAAAGATTTTGGAGTAAAAATCATTGGTGTTGATATCGATGCTATCAACATTACAGAAGACCGTGAGAAATTCCGTGAATTGATGTTGGAAATAGGTGTTGGTATGGCACCTCAAGCAACTGCCACTTCATTTTTAAAAGGTAAAGAAATAGCGCAGGAATTTGGATTCCCGTTGTGTATTAGAGCATCTTTTACCCTAGGTGGAGCAGGAGCTTCTATTGTCTATAATGAAGAAGAGTTTGATGAATCATTAACTAGAGGACTGGAAATTTCCCCCATCCACGAAGTTATGATAGATAAGGCCATGATGGGCTGGAAAGAGTATGAGTTAGAGCTACTTCGTGACAAAAATGACAATGTTGTTATTATTTGTACCATAGAAAATATGGATCCTATGGGAATCCATACAGGTGACTCAATTACAGTTGCACCTGCTATGACATTGTCTGACAAGACCTTTCAAAAAATGCGTGATATGGCCATCCTTATGATGCGTAGTATCGGTGATTTTGCAGGAGGATGTAACGTTCAGTTTGCAGTAAGCCCAGATGAGAATGAAGAAATTATAGCTATTGAAATTAATCCTAGGGTTTCTCGTTCATCTGCTTTAGCCAGTAAAGCTACAGGTTATCCAATTGCGAAGATAGCATCTAAGTTGGCTTTGGGTTATACTCTAGATGAGTTAAACAATCAAATTACACAATCGACTTCTGCTTTATTTGAACCTACATTAGATTATGTTATCGTTAAAATTCCAAGATGGAACTTCGATAAGTTTGAAGGTAGCGACAGAACTCTAGGTCTTCAAATGAAATCTGTGGGAGAAGTTATGGGAATTGGAAGATCCTTCCAAGAAGCACTTCATAAGGCTACACAATCATTAGAAATTAAAAGAAATGGTTTGGGAGCCGATGGTAAGGGGTATAAAAATTATGACCAAATCATCAGTAAATTAACCCATGCTAGTTGGGATCGCGTCTTTGTGATTTATGATGCTATTCAAATGGGTATACCGTTGAGTAGAATTCATGAAATCACTAAAATAGACATGTGGTTCTTGAAGCAATATGAGGAATTATATTTCCTAGAAAAGGAAATTTCACAATATACTATTGAAACTTTAGACAAGGATTTACTTTTAGAGGCAAAACAAAAAGGCTATGGTGACCGTCAGATTGCACATATGCTGAATTGTTTAGAAAGCGAAGTCTACAAGAAGCGTGAGGAACTAGGAATTAATAGGGTTTACAAGTTAGTTGATACTTGTGCTGCAGAGTTTCAAGCGCAGACACCATATTACTACTCTACCTTTGAAAATGAGGTAAAAACTAAAGATGGCAATGTTTTTACAGAAAACGAAAGTGTTGTTACTGATAAGAAGAAAATCATTGTATTAGGTTCTGGACCGAACAGAATTGGTCAAGGTATCGAGTTTGATTACTGTTGTGTTCATGGGGTGTTAGCGGCAGCTGAGTGTGGTTATGAAACCATTATGATCAACTGTAATCCAGAGACGGTTTCTACAGATTTTGATACTGCAGATAAATTATACTTTGAGCCGGTATTCTGGGAGCATATTTACGATATTATTAAGCACGAAAAACCAGAAGGTGTTATTGTTCAATTAGGAGGTCAAACAGCTCTTAAATTGGCTGAAAAACTGGATCGTTATGGTGTGAAAATTATTGGAACCAGTTATCAATCGTTAGATTTGGCTGAAGATAGAGGAAGCTTCTCAACGTTACTGAAAGAAAATAACATTCCTTATCCAGAATTTGACACGGCCGAAACTGCTGAAGAAGCCTTAAAAGTAGCTGATAAATTGGATTTCCCAATTTTGGTTCGTCCTTCTTATGTATTAGGAGGGCAAGGAATGAAAATTGTTATCAATAAAAAGGAACTGGAAGAGCATGTCGTTGATTTATTGAGAAGCATTCCTAATAATAAACTGCTTTTAGATCACTACTTGGATGGTGCCATTGAGGCTGAGGCTGATGCCATTTGTGATGGTGAAAATGTATATATAATAGGTATCATGGAGCATATTGAGCCATGTGGAATACATTCAGGAGATAGTAATGCAACGCTTCCTCCATTCAACTTAGGAGATCTGGTTTTACAACAAATTAAAGATCATACAAAGAAAATTGCCTTGGCGTTGAATACAGTAGGGTTGATTAATATTCAGTTTGCTATCAAGGATGATATGGTTTATATAATAGAAGCTAATCCTAGAGCATCTAGAACAGTGCCATTTATTGCAAAGGCATATGGGGAGCCTTATGTAAACTTTGCAACCAAAGTAATGCTTGGAGAGAAAAAAGTAACTGATTTTGATTTCAAGCCACACTTAGAAGGATATGCGATCAAACAGCCCGTATTCTCTTTCAACAAGTTCCCTAAGGTTAATAAGAAATTAGGACCAGAAATGAAGAGTACAGGTGAAAGTATCTTATTTATTGATAGTTTAAAAGATGATGAATTCTACAACCTTTACGCTAGAAGAAAAATGTACTTGAGCAAATAAGAAGTAAGTATTCTAAAATAAATCAATTATAATCTACGAGTTTGGGCTTACCAAACTCGTAGTCTATATATTGGAATTCCTGATTGTCAATTGAGTTCATCTTGAAGCGATTTTTCCCTGTCCCGGGAATTTGATTATACCACGCTAATGACAAATGGAAATTACTAAATATCAAATAATCATTTGTAAATAGGATACCTAATCCAACTTTAGCAAATCCTTTTCCGTTAAATAATTTTCTATCATCCCCATTTATAAGTCCAAAGGAGGCATTCAAAAATGGAGATAATCTAAAGCCTAAAAAAGAATAGGGAGAATAGGACTGTATTTGAATATTGGTAAGCCATTTTTTGGTTCCTCTCACTTCTAAACTATAAAACCCCTCAATACCTACTGGGGTATTGCCATCTAGACCTATTTTATCACCGTAGGCATCTAATCGATTGTTTCCAAGTATTAGGTCAGACCATATAAAATGTCTGAATTTCCAATCAGACCAGCTCATCAGTTTGGTGTAGTAATGAGCTTTAATAGACAGGGCTGTTTGTTCACTTTTACCATTACTTAGGAATCCACCATATTGCAGGTCTGTTCCCAAATAGCCAAAGGAAAAATAATTACCTGCAGCAATTCGTCCACCCAAATACATGCGGTTTCTGTTATTTTTATTTTGTACGCCCGTAGTTATCCCATAAGAAGCTCCTATAGGGACATCTTCTATTATGTCATAGTTTTTAATAAATCTATCCTGCACAAAGGAACGCTGTGAAAAACCAACCCCCATAAGCCAAAATTTTTCATCGCTGTAGTAATTTAAGGGATCCAATTCGAGACTGGGACTATCAATGAATTGTACATTATAATATCTGGTAGAAACTATAAATTTATTTAATCGTGGATCAAAAGGAGTAAGGTTTTTAAATAAGTCAAATGCAACTGCTCCCCAATAATCTTGGAGGTTGTACTTAAAGCTTTGTGATGGAATTTCTAGGTCATTTGGAATAGAATCTTGGTAAGTTTTTTGTCCAATATAAATACCTCCAGCCCAACGAGTTAACGGGGAAAAGAAATTTCTTTCCAACGAAATACTTTTATCATAATGATCATATTCATTGATGTAATACTCCAGATTGAAGCTTACAAAGCTTCTTTGGATGTTATAAATGCGATATCTAGTTTGAAACGTATTCCTGTTATTATCAAAATTTTGTTCATATCGATTGTCAAATTCATGTCCCCATCCCATAAAATTTCGCTCCCTTAACCGAACCTCTACTTTAGAATTTGAATAAGAACCACTTGGAATTAAACTCCAAGAATCTAAAGAATATATATACACATCAACACTGTCTGGTGAGGTTTCAATTGGTTGCAGGTCAATTCTAACTCTTCTTATGAATCTTTGACTTCTCATAAGACGTTCAGATTCCACTATTTTTAGTGAATCTATGGCATCTCCTTCTTTTTGAAGCATGTAATTTTTAAGGACAAATTCCTTAGTTTTTACATGGAGAGCATTTCCTGCTTTTTCCAAAAACTTCTGTGGTTGTATAGTCGTGTCTCTTATAGAATGCCCAAATGGATCTTGACTTATGATATGAATTTTTCTGATGTATTTGCCCTCCATACTTTTAATTGAAGATTGGTGATCTAACATCATTTTCACTGTTTCTTTGTCTTTTTGAGTCTCTGGATTTCTAACTAAATACTTGTATAGAAGTTTATTGAATTTATTGTCGTCCTTCTTTTCCTCCACAAATTCAATAAGGTTGTCCTTTTTTACTTTGATGGTATCCGTAGTGATTATGGAATCTTTTTTTTGGTTTGGGTTCTGGGAATACAGAAGTGAAACTGAAAGCAGAGTAAAGCAAAGCAGTCCCTTTTTTATGTAGGTAAAAAGATTCATTTCAAAACATATGTTAGTTATGAAAGTACAAAAGGCAACATAAATTTGAAAAAGAGGCCAATTAAGATGGCTATCCCAAAACTAATAAGAGTGCCTATTAAAATATACTCCGTAAGTTTCCTTTCCTTACTTTCTTTGAGATCACCAAACCTAAATACCGATTTAGCGGTAATCAAAAAACCTACAGCTTCCCAATGGTCAGTAATAATAAATACAAAAACCAAAAGCCGTTCTAAAATACCAATGTATTTTCCAGCATCTTGTAAAGATTCATTGTCTTTGGTCAATTTGGGAATGTCCCATTTGCTGAAAATAACCTGCATGATTATGGAAACAGGTTGTGTAAGGAATATTAAACAAGTTAAAATTAAAAGTGAAGAACTACCAATAACTTCTGTGAGTAGAGAGCTTTTTAAAATTTCAGGTTTAACTATGATAAATCCAACAACTATAACTGTTATATGAAGAAGCTGATCCATGAAGAACCATTTCCTTTTGTTCTTTTTCTTTTGAAAAGAGAGTTTTAAGGCATCAATGATGCCATGAGAGAAAGCGATGGAGAGTAACAAAAGCCAAAGAGTTAAATCCCAGGTGATAAGGAATAAAAGTGTAAGATGAATGGCAATATGAAGATATAAATATCTGGATTTGAGCTTATGTTTCTCTTTGTCTTTCACCCATTTTTTAGGCTGTAAAATAAAATCACCTATGATATGAGCTAACAGTAGTTTTATTAACAGAATCATGAGTTTAATTTACTTATTTTTTTCCGATACATTTGATCGATTTCCAAAACTTCTTCCAAATTTGCGCGTTTCATGCGTTTGCTTACGGCATCTTGGCTAATGCCTATGATTTCTGCTAGTTCTTTTTGAATTTTTTTCTTGTTTTCCAAATAGAGTTTGACAATTTCTGCAGAATTGGGTGTCCAATGATCCATCGTCAATGAAATCAATTTAAAGTATAAGTTGAGTTCTTGATCCAATTCTAAATCTGAGGTCTTGATTTTTAGGTTTAATTTATCACGTTTAAGAGTTTCTAATGTTTCGCCTGAAAATTGAAATGCTTCACCATTAGATTCCGTTACGGTTTGACCTTCAAATGACTTTTCTCCTATGCCAATGGACAATCTTACATCTAAATCCTTAATAGACTTGATGCATGCTTTTATATAAACAGCATGCTCAAAGCATTGGAAATAATCCTTGATTTCGAGTTGAAAACTATCTCCTCTATAAACTTCCCAGTTAGCCTCATTCAAAGTTATTTGCTGTAAAGCAGCGCGCAGGGGTGATAACCAAATACTAGGGTCTTGCAGTTTGGTTGAATTGACGATATCTCCTGTTATTACTCCAATCATTCTACATTCCTTTTTTGTGGAATAAACAAATATATTCCTTTTTTGTGGAATAATCAAATATATTCCTTTATTTAGGAATGTGATCCAGGAGTTTAGCCCTTCAAATCGATCTTAATATTATAGCCTTTAAGATGATCTAAGTAATTGTTTAAAGAGAAAGATTCGCCGTTAAATTCTTCAGTACGATGTTTTTTGGTTTCTTTTCTTTTTATGGCTTTTAAGAATCTTTTGATTTCATTTTCATCATTCAATATGAGTCCTGGAACCTTTATGGTGTTGCCGTGATCATCTTTAGCTACCATGGTAAAGTAGGAAGAGTTGCAATGTTTCACCTCCCCAGTTCTAATATTTTCAGACTCTACCCTAATTCCTACAACCATAGACGTCTTTCCAACAAAATTTAAGGAAGCTTTCATGGTCACCAATTCACCTATTTCAATCGGATTTAAGAAATCTACAGTATCTACGGAAGCAGTTACACAATAAGTTTCAGAATGCTTGGAGGCGCAGGCAAAGGCAATTTGGTCCATTAAATTTAAAATATATCCACCATGAATTTTTCCTCCAAAATTGGAATGCGATGGTTGCATCAGCTCAGAAATAGAAATTTTTGAGGAATCTACTGTTTTAAAATCGTGTTTACTCATCGTCTTCTTCGGCTCTTTTTAGTAAGTTTTCGTTTAAATTTTTACTGGCCTTGGCTCCTAATTTTTTCAATTTTTCTACACGCCTAATCAAATTACCCCTTCCGGTTAATTTTTTCATGGCGCCTTCATACGAAGTTTGCACTGTGCCTATTTGCTTACCAACCTTAATCAATTCATCGGTTAAATTAGTGAAGCTATCATATAGGTTTCCTGCTTCGGTTGCTATTTCCAGAGCGTTCTGTCTTTGTCTATCATTTTGCCATAGGTTGTCAACCAAACGCAATGCAGCCAATAGGGTAGCAGGTGTTACAATGATGACTTGGCGATCAAAGGCTTGTTCATACAAATTGGGTTCATGGGCAGAAGCAATGGCAAAAGCAGGCTCAATAGGAATAAACATAAATACTGTATCGGGGCTTTCCTCAATTAAATATTGATAGTTTTTGGCACTTAACTGTTCTACGTGTCTTTTAATGGAGGCAATATGTTGTTTTAAATACACTTGTTTTTGCTCTTCATCTTCTTCAGAAACAAAGCGTTCAAAATGAACTAGTGAAACCTTACTATCAATAATCATTTTCTTGCCATCGGGTAGGTGAATCAAGACATCTGTTTGTAAACGTTTGCCATCTTCGGTGCTATGACTGTCTTGAACCGTATATTCCCGGTCTTTCTCAAGACCTGATTTTTCAAGAATTCGCGTTAGAATTAATTCGCCCCAATTCCCTTGCATTTTGCTGTCGCCCTTAAGAGCCTTTGTCAAATTATCAGCGTCCTTGCTCATTTGTTGATTTAATTCGGCTAAGGTTTTTATTTGCTCCTTTAATTCGCTATGGCGCCCAATACTTTCCTTGTTTGTATCCTCAACTCGTTTTTCAAATCCCTTAATTTTTTCTTGTAATGGATTAAGAAGTACTTCTAGATGTTCTTTATTTTGTTTGGTGAATTTTGAAGATTTTTCATCCAATATTTTATTGGCTAAATTCTCAAACTCTTTGGTGAATTTCTCTTGTAACTTTTCAACCTCTTGTTTTTGCTCTTGGTTTTTTTGTTGCAGATTTTCAAACTCTGTTTGTTTTCTAGTCAATTCAGAATTGAGATGATCCTTTTCAGCTCTTATCGATTCACGGTCTTCTTCTATACGTTGAATGGTTTCTTTAAGGTCTAAGATATTGTGCTGAAGTAAATTTTGACGTTCTTCAAGCGTACTAATATCTCCTTTGGATTTTAGTTTGCTGATTGTAATTCCGAGGTAAGTTCCAATTCCGCCGCCTATTAGAATGGAAATAATAGCAATAATGACTTCGTTCATTTATTTTTTGGAGTTTATTCAAAGATAAATGATAAGTAGTAAATGAGGAAATCTATCAATCTACTGATTTAACTTTTTAATAGATGGAACTTTGAACATCGACATCTGCATATTTCCATGCCAAATTATACTCGGTTTTTACTTTTTGAGCTTCGTTGGTCTTTCCTTGAGCAACCAAACTTTGATGCAATCCCATCAAGGACCATCCGTTTTGACGAAGATTTTCTAAATCTTTTTTGTAAACGGCTTCCGCTTCAGCATATTTTTGAGCCTTAAGTAGAACAGCTCCTAAATTTTGTCTTGGAGGAATGTGCCAGGCAGAAGGTTCGTTATAAATAAGGTGATCTTCAATGTCTACAGCCTTTTCCAAATGGGAAATAGCTTTTTCAATATCATTTCTTTTTGCAGCCATCTCTCCTGCAACAATTTCATAGGCTAATTTGGCCAAGGTATTACCATTGTCAAATCCTGTAGCCATATTGGTTTCCATATCAGGATCTGTGGTGTAAAATTTAATGGCATCCAATTCTTCTTGAGCTTCTTTTAAATTGCTTTTTCTGGTAAAGGCAATACCGCGTGCATAATGCCAGATAAGTTTTAAATGTTTCAAATCTTCATTGGGCTTGGGATAGGTTAGGATGTCATTCCATTTGCCAAATCGGGTGTAGGCCAAAAGTGGCGTAGAAGCAAAGTTTTGTAAAAAATGAAGGTCTTTCATTTCTCCCATAGGTACCTTTTCGGCTGTTTTTTTGGCAGCTTCTATAGCGGTTTTACTGTCGCCCAATAAACTGGAAGCAGACCATAAAAAATGAATGTTATGGGGATAATAACCTAAAGGGTACATGCCTTGAGAATAGCATTGGGATATATAATCCTCATCAGCTAGGATGGCTTTTTGATTGGCTTCAACAGCATCTTTGTACCTTCCAACCCTGATGAAAATGTGTGAAGGCATATGCACAATATGACCAGCCGCAGGCATAAGTGTAGCCAATTTTTCGGCACTTGGAACTGCCAAATCCGGATTAGGTAGTTCAACCATATGAATGTAATAATGGTGGGCGCCAGGATTATTTACATCCATTTCTATTGCTTTTTCAAGTGCTTTTTTAGCTTCTGGGATATTGGGAGATGGGTTTCCATCTTTATCCCAATAATTCCAAGGAACTGTGTTCATAACGGAAGCGGCATATAGGGTCAACACATCGGGATCCTTGTCATATTTTTTAGCCACTTTTGTCATAGCCTCCATATAACTTAAGTTCAATTCGGAGGTTTCCCGGGATAAATCCTCAGAATATCTGTGTGCTAAAGCTTGAATTAAATCGGCTTCCTTTTTTGAAGTCCCTTCCAAATGAGACAGTGCTTTTTGGATGGCTTCGTTGTAAGATTTTTTTCTTTCATCATCAGGTGCGGGGTCATTAATGTTAGGCCCTAAAACATAGGCTTGCCCCCAATAAGCCATGGCTAAATTGGGATCTAATCTAGACGCTTCCATAAATGACCTATGAGCTTCAGCATGGTTGAATCCATAAGTTAGTCTTAGTCCTTGGTCAAAGAACTTTTGAGCCAATGGAATCTTGGTGCTTACTTTAAAGCTGTGGGTCCCAATATTATCAAAAAGAGGAGCAATTTGTTTGGTAGTATCCACATCGGCTAATAGAAATTTTGTTGATGTACAACTAATGGGATTCATTCCCGCTTTTTTGGAGTAATCAAATTCAGGTACCTTTTTTTCCAATGGAAAAATGAACAAAGTGATTGTAAAAAGGGAAAAGATTAAAAAGTCTAACTTGGTTTTCATGATTCTAGGTTTTGTTAGTTATAACCAATCAAAAAGTACTAGTTCATGGTATTGAAGGTAAGGAGCTGTTTATTAGATTCTTAAATATAATGAATTTTTATTCCTGTAGCAATTTTATTTATTAACCCTAAAGCTGCCTGTTTGGTTGTCAAATTTAATTAGGTCCTCAGGGAAAAGACTTTCAAAAATTCCTTTCGTAATTAAATTGCAAGGGGAATCAGAGTAAACACTGTCATTGGTCATTACGATTAATTTATCACATAATTGAATGGCCAAATCAATTTCATGGGAGGAAAATAGAATGGTTTTTCCCGTTTCCTTGGTCAAGTTTTGAAGTAATTTTAAAATGTACGCCTTGTGGTACATGTCCAAATGAGTAGTTGGTTCATCCAAAACGATGAGGTCGGTATCTTGAGCCAAGGCTCTTGAGATCATGGCCTTTTGAAGTTGGCCATCGCTCAATTCATAACACTTCTTGTCTTTTAAGGAAACAATGTTGGTGGAAGCCATGGCTTGATGGATGATGTCTAAATCTTGGGTAGATAGGCTTCCAATCCAGTTGGTATAGGGTTGTCTTCCTAGCGCGATTAATTCAAAAACCGATAAGTTTTTGGACGCCATTTTTTCGGTCAATACCAGACTCAAGGTTTGTGCTAATTGAAGGTTGGTAAAAGATTCAATATGCTTTCCATTCAATAGAATATGTCCTTCTATAGGATTTTGTACCTGAGTTAGTGTTCGTAGCAAGGTTGATTTTCCAATGCCATTAGCTCCAACCAATCCAACCAATTGTCCCTTTTCTAACGAGATGTTAATATTGGAAGCAATAACATTGGTCCCCTTTTTAGATTCATATCCAATAGAAAGATTTTCTGTCTTTAAAATGATATTTGAATTTTTCTCATCCATTAAAAAACCATTTTACGTTTTCTTACTAGTAACCAAATAACCACCGGGGCCCCAATAATTGAGGTAATGGCATTGATAGGTAAGGTGTAATCACTATTGGGTAGTTGGGCAATACTATCGCAAATAAGCATCAATATTCCTCCAAAAAGAAAAACAGCAGGAAGTAAGACTTTATGATTTGCTGTTGTAAAAATCTGTCTTGTTAAATGTGGAATAGCTAATCCGATAAAAGCAATCGGTCCGGCAAATGCTGTGATAGTTCCAGCCAAAAAGCTAGTTGCAAGAATGATAATCAATCGACTTCTTTTCATATTGAGTCCTAGACTCTTAGCATAGTTTTCTCCTAAAAGAAGCGTGTTTAAAGCCTTTATGGAAAGAATACTTAGTAAGATTCCAAAAATGTAAATGATAAAGAAAATGGCTAATTCTCTCCAAGATAGATTCCCAAGACTTCCAAATCCCCAAAAAATATATTGCTGCAGTTTCTGGGCCGAACTAAAATAGGAAAGGACACTTACAACCGCAGAGGTAATACTTCCAAACATCAACCCGATAATAAGAATGGCCATAGTATCCCTAACTTTTGAGGAAACAGCCAATACGGCCAATAAAACCAAAAAACTCCCCAAACTAGCCGCAACAACCAAACTCCACTTTGAGATGAGCATTCCTGTTAAGAAACCTCCAGAGACTCCTGCTCCCAAGATAATGATAGCAACTCCCAAACTTGCTCCAGAACTGATTCCCAGTACAAAAGGACCAGCTAACGGATTTCTAAATAGTGTTTGCATGAGAAGACCGGAAATTCCCAGTCCAGATCCAACTAATATGGCAGTTAAGGCTTTTGGAAGTCTATAATTTAGAATGATATAAGACCATGATTCATTAGTAATATTTCCAAACAGGCCTTTAAAAACATCTGGTATAGGAATGTAAACAGATCCTAGACTGATGTTTCCCAAAAAACAGACTATCAGTAGAAAGGATAGCAGTACAAATGGAAGTTTATATGACTTTATATCTGACAAATTATTCCAATTTTTTAAAAAAGTGCGGTTGGTAATCTATCAACATATCTGGATGGCAAATTTTTATAATATCCTTTAATACCAAATCAGGTCTAGCAAATCCTTCTTCGTAATAGGTGACGCCCCCTTTTGGTCCCAATGTATTGGCAAAGGAGAAAATGGCATTATTCTGAAATGCCTTGAACTGGGTGTAGTGCTCATTGGCATTTTTTAATGCTTCCATAGAATTGTAATATGACGGACTTAACCAGATGTCTGCATTCTGAGCTTTTGAGAAAACAGCCTCAAAGCTTAAGGCCAAACTTCCCGCACTGGAAACTTCACTCCAAAGATAATCCACATTGGCATCCTTCATAAGTTGAGCTTCGGGACTAGTGCCACTAGGCAGGTACCAAACATCTTTTTCCAAAGCGCCACTTAAAATAGTGGGTCTGTTTTTAATATTGGAAGCTAAGGTTTTAGCTTGATTATACTCCGATTTTATTTGGTTAAAAATCGAGTCTGCCATGGCTTCCTTTTGATACAAAGCTCCAAAAAACTTGATCCATTCTGCTTTTGCCAAAGGCGAAGTTTCTATCCAATCACCATTGTAAATAACCGGAATCCCTGATTTTTTTATCGTTTCAAATGTGCGATTATTGCCATCAATTCCAAATCCTACCACTACTTCAGGCCTTAGCTCCAATAGGACTTCGGTATTGATGCCTTCATTTTTGCCCAATTCCCTAATCTTTCCTTCATCAATTCGTTTTCTGGTATTTACTGAAGAAATATAGGTAGATCCAGGAAAACCAACTAAAGACTCAACTTCATCCAATAATTCCAGAGCAGGAATATGGGTCGTGGAGGTAACCACGATTTTTTTTATTGGAGTTCTCAGGATGGCATCATATTCATCCTTGATCAAGGTAATGGTAGCAAGGTTTTCCTCAGGGATAAGAGCATATCTATATGTCTCTTCAGCCTTGGGCCACGGATTGTATATTTCCAACACTTTAAATTGCTCATGATTTTTGATTTGAAACCCTGTAGCAAAACTTAAGCTGTCTACTGTTTCATTTTTAAGAGGTCGTATTTTTTCTGCTTTCTTGACTTCCTTGCAACTCCAAAAAATGGAAATAATGAGTAAAAGGATAGGTAACCTAAGTGACAGATAAATTCTTGATCTTATCATAAGTTTGTTTAAACTTTAAGTTATGAGAGACGGTTCAAATGTAACAATATATCTAGTAGCGGGAATTATTATACTGCATTTTTTGGTTGGATTAATTTATTTGTTCATCAAAATGAATAAGAAAAATTAGTTTTCTGTATTGCTATAGAAAGTTAATAAGTATCTTTGCATTGAATTTTGGTTCCCATTAGGGGATTAATAGGGAATCTGGTGAAAATCCAGGACTGTTCCCGCAACTGTAAGCTATCAAGCTTTGTGCAACACTTCAAAATGTCACTGTCTTTAAAGACGGGAAGGCGATGCACAAAGACGCAAGTCAGGAGACCTGCCAATTTCAAAACTAAATAATTTAAGCTTTCGGGTAAAAGGCTTAGGGGAAATGAAGCAGGTTTATATTGTCTTTTGTTGTTTGTTTTTTTCAGGTTTGGTCTCATCACAAACCCTAACTGGTTCTATCCAAAATTTGGATGAGGTTATTGTTTTGGCCGACAAAAATCTAAAGGAATTTTCCAATTCCCAAACTCTAGTAACCCTTGCAGATAGTACCATAACAAGAAGTGGTGCATCCTTGACAGAATTATTAAGTCTTAATTCCGCCATTCATTTTAAGGAAAATGGATTGGGAATGGTATCATCTCCTTCTTTTAGGGGTTCTACAGCGCAACAAACGGCTGTGGTTTGGAATGGAATCAATATCAATTCTCAGTTCAATGGGCAAACTGATTTCAATACGGTCAATATTAGAAATTTTGATGAAGTTGGAATTAGGAGTGGTGGTGGAAGTGTGCTCTACGGAAGTGGAGCGATAGGAGGTAGTATACATTTGAATAATTCCGTTCAGTTTCATGCCGGATTTGAAAATAGCTTTTTCACTCGCCTTGGAAGTTATGATACCCAAGATTTAAACTATACAGGAAAGTTTTCAAACGATAAGTTAAGTGTAAACATATCAACATCATATTCCCATTCTGAAAATGATTATGAGGTGCCTACTAGAGTAGGGAGGAACCAAAATGGTAGCTTTTATAATCTGGGAATGTCGGCCAATATTGGATATAAAATAAATGCCAATAACCTCATTAAGTATTATGGGTATTCCTATGATGGAGAGCGTCACTTCTCTTTAATTTCTCCAACTGAGACGCCTACCAAATATCAAGATATTAATACCAGACAATTGCTTGAATGGGAGGGAACCTATGGCAAGGTTTCTTCCAATTTAAAACTGGCTTACTTAACCGAGAGGTATAAATATTTTTCTAATACAGAACTTTATAATTATACATTTGGAGAAGCCAACACAGTTGTTGGTAAATACCAATTGGGATATCGCATCTTTGGTGGAGCCTACCTTCAGGGTATGGCAGATATCACTCATACCGCAGGGGAAGGGTCTAGCATCAATGAAACCAAGCGTACCATTTCAGGGTTCAGCCTATTGTATAAACAGCGACTTAAAAAGTTAATTTATGAAGCTAGCCTTAGACAGGAAATAACCTCGAATTATGAAAGTCCGTTGTTATATAATTTAGGGTTAAGGTATAAATTCAACTCTTGGTACACCTTAAAATTAAATGGCTCCAAAAATTTTAGAATTCCTACTTATAATGATTTGTATTGGACAGGAAGCGGTAATGTGACTTTGAAACCTGAAATGGCCTACCAATTTGAATTGGGAAATGAATTTCAGTTTGGAGAAGTTAAAGTCTCCTTGTTAGGATTCTATAATGATATTACTGACATGATTCGGTGGTTGCCTTCAGGTTCATTATGGAATCCGGTTAACACAGATCATGTCCTAACCTATGGTTTGGAAACGCAACTTCAATTTTCAAAACAAATTGGTGATCATCATATCGGACTGAATGCTTCTTATTCTTATACCAAATCAGAAAATCAAGAAACTGAAAAACAACTTACCTATGTCCCTTATCATAAAGGAGCAGGAAGTGTAAATTATCAATTCCGTCAATGGTCTATGTATTGGCAAAGTATGTATACGGGAGAGGTTTTTATTTTCTCGGATAACAATCCAAGATATATATTGGAGGATTATTTTATAAATAATTTAGGGGTAGAATATCAATTTCACAAGCCATTTCCAATTCAATTGGGAGTACAGGTAAAGAATATCTTAAACGAGACATACCAGAGTGTGGCAAACCGCTACATGCCTGGTATAAATTATAACTTTTATTTAAATTTTAATTTTTAAACTATGAAAAACTATTTCAAATCTATCATGTTACTCCTTTCTTTCGGATTGTTTGTTGCCTCTTGTAGTGATGATGATAACATTACGCCCATTGAGAATCCATCTGGAACTTATGAAAATGGGATGCTAGTCTTGGCAGAAGGCGGTTCCATTTCTGGATCGGTGTCTTATATTTCATCTGATTTTACAGAAGTTGAAAACAACATTTTCTTTAATATTAATAGTGACGAATTAGGAACTTATGTGCAATCAATGGCTTTTCAAGATGGAAAAGGATTTATTGTAACAGATAATAATACGATTAATGTGGTTGACAGGTATTCTTTTGAAAGAGAAGCTACGATAACTAATGGTTTGAGTTTACCAAGATATATGGCTGTTTCCAATGGAAAAGGGTATGTAACCAATTGGGGAGATGGATTTGTTGCTGATGATGATTTTGTCGCAGTTATTGATTTATCAAGTTATACAGTTCAAGAAAGTATTCCTGTAGGTGAAGGTCCTGAACAAATTTTAGCTGTTGGCGATAAATTGTTTGTGTCTCACAAGGGAGGTTACAGTACCAACAATATTATTACGGTTATCAATACCTCGGATAATTCTGTGGAGACTATTGAAGTAGCAGACAATCCAGATGAAATGTTTGTTAATGGATCTGGGCAATTGGTTGTTTTGTCTGAGGGTGCTACTATTTATGATGCTAATTGGACTCCTATTGGGGATACTCCTGGAGCGATCACTACAATTGACCCATCAAACAATAGTGTTGTGTCAGAAATAGCATTTGCTGAAGGCTTTCACCCAAATTTAATGGCATACAGCCAAGGTTATATTTATTACCAATTAAACAATCAAGTTTTTGAAATGTCTGAAGCATCAACGTCATTACCAACTTCAGCTATCATCAACCTATCTGGAACAACACCTTATGGATTAAGTGTTAATGGAACCCATTTGTTTGTAACAGATGCTAAGGATTTTGCTTCTTTAAGTGATTTATTGGTTTTTGATTTGACTGATAATTCATTAGCCAACACTTTTGAGGTAGGCCTGATTGCATCAAAGGTTTATTTTAATTAATACCATTGAACTTAGTTAAGATAAAAAAGCCGCTTTGAGCGGCTTTTTTATTAATCGGCAATCATTATTTGGGAATTCGGTTCTAAATCATGATTATCACCAATAATCTCAAGACCTTTACTTGATAATGCGGCTTGTCGCCCGCCATTTTCTATAACTTGGAGAGCGGCTGCCAATAACGGTTCCATCTGGTTTCCGATACTTCCTAAATCATTTACTTTTTCTCCAATTTCTACATCTGGGACAAGACCACTGTTAGGTACTGCCAATCCCTCAGCATTTCGGGTGATGGCGATTAAAGGCAATAAAGCATAGGTGTGGGTTGGATTAACATTTTGAGGCCCATAATCTGGTGAGTCATAAATAATACTGGAGGCTTGTGATTTTCCCACGGTATTTTTTCCAATATGCACAACTTCAATATAGGAGCTTAAACTATTAATAACCATTTCACTAGCAGAAGCGCTGCTTCCGGTAGCAATAACATAGACTTTATTCAGATTCAAACTATTGATAGATGTTCCATTAAAACTATTGGTGAAATTGTAGGTAGAATTAAAATTTTGTTTTTGATCATTATAATTTAAGCTTGAAAAAGCAGCTCCATTGAACTGGCCGGTAATCATGCTTCCCAAAAGTCTGGCAGAATTTACAGAACCCCCTGGGTTATACCTTAAATCCAAAACTAGTTTTTGAACACCGTTTGACGAGAAATAACCAAATACGTCATTCAATTGGTTGTTGAAGTCTCCCGTAAATCCGTTATACATGAGATAACCTACCTGTTCGCCTCCAATATTAAAAACGTCATAGTCATAAACAGGATTTTCGGTATAGGGGACTTTGGTTAGCTGAATTTGCTGATTTATATCTGATATAAAATCATCAGTTACGTCATTTGGTGTGCCATTGTCATCATAAGAGCCAAGAGCAATAGTATAAGAATTAGTGCCCAATAAGGATCTATAATTGTTAATGGTGAGTTGTGTACCATTAACTGAATGAAATATATCGCCTCTAACCAATCCTTTATTTTCGGCATCGGTGCTGGGTAAAATATAACGTACGTAACCAAACACATCAGTATCTGTAGATGAAAACCTAAAAAGGCCATACTCCATACCATTGTGATAGGAGGTACCATTAAGCTGTTGCTCTAAGGCAAAATAATCATCTGTTATCGCACTAAACCTATCAATAGTTTGCCTTTCATAAATCAAACTTTCAAAAAGGTTTTCAGGAGAACTAAAACTATTTAAATAAGAGTCATAGTCACTAGACTCAGCTCGGTTGGTTTGTAATTGTGGCATTTCATCTTTATAAATATACCACTCGAACATGGCTCGGTACACAAAATCTTTGATATCTTGATCGGTTGCTGGGTTGTCATCCAAATCCTCAAAGCAGGAGTTTAGAGTGCATAAAACCAACAGGTTGAGCATAATAAATCGTAGGGCTTTCATAGCTTTTATAACTTTTTTATTCCTTAAAAATAGCTACTTTGTATTGGGATTAAAAATTTTTGTAACAAAAAGAATACTTGTTCGTCGTAAAGATGAATAGCAATAAAAAAGCTATTTAAACCAACTACAAAAATGAACCAAAAAGAATTTTTAAATACGGTGATGCCTTTCAAGGATAAGGTGTTTCGACTTGCGAAGAGATTGTTGGTCTCTACGGAAGAGGCAGAAGATGCCACACAGGAGGTTCTTTTGAAATTATGGAATAACAAATCGAAAATTGCTGAATACAATAATGTCGAAGCCTTTTCGATGACTATGACCAAGAATTTTTGTTTGGATAAATTGAAATCAAAACAAGCTCAAAATTTAAAGCTTGTTCATAGTAACTATAAAGACGAACATGCTTCATTACAAAAGCAAATAGAACTTAATGATAGTTTAGGTTGGGTGGGGAAAATAATTCAAGAGTTGCCAGAGCAGCAACGAATGATCATCCAACTAAGAGATATAGAGCAGTATGATTATGACGAAATAGCAGAAATGCTTGACATGAATCAGACAGCAATAAGAGTAGCGCTCTCACGAGCTAGAAAAACAATACGAGAAAAATTAACTAATACTCATAATTATGGTATTAAATAAGATAGAAAAGTTACTTGAAAAGTACGAGAACGGAGAGACAACACTTCAAGAAGAACAGCAGCTTAAACACTATTTTTCACAGGAGAATGTTGCACCACATCTGGAAGTTTACAAACCTTTGTTTACGTATTTTATAGTAAGTGAAAAAGAACAGTTTACCAAAGACGTTCCATTAAACACCAAGACGAAACGATCCTATTATTTTCAATGGATTTCTGTCGCAGCTGTAGCGGTTCTTTTAATTGGGTTTTATTTTAAGACAGACGTCAACCAACAGGAAGATTATGGAACTTATGATGACCCAGAGATGGCTTACAATGAGGTAGTGAAATCATTGGAAATGATATCATCAAGCTTCAATAAAGGCGCCCAAAAAATCAACTACTTAAACGGTTATGAAACCGGTATTGAAAAAGTGGGGTACCTAAATGAAATTGAAAATACCAGAAGCCTAATTTTTAAATAATTGAATGAAAAAACCTTTTTGAAAAATTTAAAATTGAAAACAATGAAAACCAAAATGATCCTTTTTTTAATGGCAATTATGTTATTACCATTAACATCCAACGCCCAAGATATTTTTGATAAATACAGCAATAGTACTGATGTGACCTATGTGTCCATAAAACCAAAAATGTTCCAAATGTTGGCTAAAATGAATATTAATACAGACGATCCAGAAGCGCAATCCTATTTGGATATGGTCAATAGCATCACAAGCTTTAAGACTATTGTTACTGCCAATCAAGCCATTTCATCAGACATTACTAAATGGGTGAAAGGAAAGTTAGGTTCCCTTGAAGAGCTAATGGTAGTAAAAGATGATGGTGTAGAAATGAAGTTTTTTGTCAAGGAAGGCAAAGACGAAGACCATGTTAGTGAATTGCTCATGTTTGTTGATGGTTTGAATGGAATTACTAAAGATGCTGATATCAATATCAATGGGAAAAAGCGTGAGATAGAAACCGTAGTCATTTCTTTAACTGGAAATATTGACTTGAACCAAATCTCTAAATTGACCCAACAAATGAACATCCCTGGAGGAGAACATTTGGAAGATAACAACAAGAAAAAATAATTGCTATGAGCCAATCAATAAAACTATTAGCAATGATATTCACCCTGGTGCTGCTGGTTGGCTGCAACCAGGGTGAAACCTTGCAAACTTACTTTGTGGATAACCAGGAAACACCCAATTTTACCTCAGTTGATATTCCAACAAGTATTGTAGATTTCAAAAAAACTGAATTGACTCCAGAGCAAAAGGAAGCCTTCGAGTCCATTAATAGGTTGAATTTTTTAGGCTATAAAATTAAGGATAGCATTGATTTAACTGATTATAACACTCAGCTTTCTAAGGTGAGTTCTATCCTTAATGACCCAAAATATAATGATTTAGTGGAGTTTAATGATAAAGGAGGAAAAGTTGTTTTTAAATATTTGGGAGACGATGATGAAGCCGATGAATTTATACTTTTTGGAAGTTCGCCAGATTTAGGATTTGGAGTCTTACGTGTTTTAGGAGATGATATGAGTCCGCAAAAAATGGTGGCTTTGGTAGATGCTCTGAGACAAGCAGAGGTGGACCAAGGGCAAATGCAAGGAGTTATGGATTTTTTCAAATAGGAAATATTTGAAGTTTATATGTTAATAAAAAAGCCCATCCAATTGGATGGGCTTTTTTTATTTTATAGAGAAGTATCTTCTTCCTCCTCATCTGGTTTTTTCAGTGTGAGATAGAAATTGATTAGAAATATTATAATCAGGATAATGAGCGTAATGATTATCGCATAATTATCCAAGATTCCAAATATTCCAGTAACCGAAAAACCTAAAGCAATAATAGCTGTAAGTATTAAGGTTTGTTTGTCAGTTAGCATCAATTATATCCCAGTATAGTTAGAAGGTGAAATGGATTTTAGTTCCGTTTTAATTTCACTTGAGACTTCTAAGGTATCAATAAATTCTGAAATGGACTTTTTGGTGATTTTTTCGTTGGTTCTGGTAAGGCCTTTCAAGGCTTCATATGGGTTAGGATAGCCTTCTCTTCTCAAAATGGTTTGAATAGCTTCGGCAACTACCGCCCAGTTGTTTTCCAAATCATCGGCAAATTTTTCTGCATTGAGCAATAATTTACTAAGTCCTTTCAAGGTACTCTTAAACCCAATTATGGTATGCGAAAAGGGCACTCCCACATTTCTTAATACTGTACTGTCGGTTAAGTCTCTTTGTAAACGTGATATTGGTAATTTAGCCGCCAAATGTTCAAAAACAGCATTGGCAATACCTAAGTTTCCTTCTGAGTTTTCAAAATCAATCGGGTTTACTTTGTGTGGCATTGCACTACTTCCTACTTCACCTTTTTTAATCTGTTGTTTGAAGTAATCCATAGAAATGTAGGTCCAAATATCACGATTTAAATCAATGATAATAGTGTTGATACGTTTCAAACAATCAAACAAGGCCGCCATGTGATCATAATGCTCAATTTGTGTGGTTGGAAACGAATGCTGTAACCCTAAGCGTTGTACAAAGTCTGCACCAAAGCTTTTCCAGTCGATACTTGGATAGGCCACTTGGTGTGCATTAAAGTTACCTGTGGCACCTCCAAATTTAGCAGCACTTGGTATGTCATTTAATAAATTAATTTGTTCTTGCAGTCTCACTATAAATACTTCAATTTCTTTTCCTAAGCGAGTAGGGGAAGCTGGTTGTCCGTGGGTTCTGGCAAGCATGGGGATATTAGCCCATTCAGTAGCCAAATCTTTTAATTTATTAATCAGAATATGTAACTCAGGTACATACACGTCATTCATTGCCTCTAGGATACTGGCTGGAATGGCCGTATTGTTAATGTCCTGAGATGTCAATCCGAAGTGGATAAATTCCTTGAATTTTGAAATGTTTAAAGCATCGAATTGCTCCTTGATAAAATATTCAACGGCCTTAACATCATGATTGGTGACGCTTTCAATGTCCTTGATTTTCTTGGCATCATCCTCAGAAAAATCCCTATAGATATCACGTAATTTATCAAATAAGGAGTTATCGAAATCTTTTAATTGTGGCAAAGGCAACTCACAAAGAGCGATAAAATACTCTATCTCAACATAGACGCGGTATTTAATAAGGGCTTCTTCAGAGAAATAAGAGGCTAATGCTTCAATTTTGTTTCTGTATCTACCATCAATTGGAGAGATGGCATTCAAGGATGATAATGACATGTTTTTAAGCTGTTTTTTTGAAGCCACAAAGATAATCTTTTTGATTTGAAGGTGGAAGCCTCAAGGGGAAGTTTTTGGTTTGCGTGAAATAACTTATATTCAAAAAAAATATGAGATTATGAAGCCTGTTTTTCTTTTTTATTTCTTCCTATTTTCAATGATGACTTTTGCTCAATCATTTAAGAAGTCTGAGCCTTATATTCATACCTATTCTATTGTTGCTAGGGATTCTGTAACGGGTGATATTGGTGTTGCGGTTCAGAGCCATTGGTTCAGTGTTGGTAGTTTAGCCATTTATGGTGAAGCTGGAGTTGGAGTGGTTGCTACCCAATCGCTTGTCAATCCTAGTTATGGGCCAAAAGGTTTGACCTTAATGAGTCAAGGTTTGAGTCCCAAACAGGCTTTGGATGCTTTGTTGGCAAACGATTCTGGTGAAATGTATAGGCAAGTAGCCTTTTTGGACACTGAAGGGCGCGTTGCCACACACACAGGATCTTTATGTATTGCTGAAGCGGGACATGCCAATGGAAAGAATTTTTCAGTTCAGGCAAATATGATGTTGAAACCTACTGTTTGGGGGGCTATGAAAAATGCTTTTGCCACAACCAAAGGGGATTTGAGTACAAGAATATTGGCTGCCTTGAAAGCAGCGGAGGGAGAAAAGGGCGATATCAGGGGAAGTCAATCGGCGGCTATTATGATTTTTAAAGGAAAAGCCTCTGGAAATTCTTGGGAAGATAAAATCATGGATTTAAGGGTGGAGGATCACCCAGATCCTATTTCGGAATTGGATAGATTAATGAAACTGCAAAAAGCATATCATTTTATGGAGTTAGGAGATTTAGCCATGGAAAAAGGGAATTCCCAAGCTGCAGAAGAACATTATAAGGCGGCTCAAAACATGTATCCAGAAAATTTAGAAATGAAATATTGGTATGCCATCAATTTGATCAATAATAACAGGGAAGATGAGGCCTATCCCATTTTGAAGTCTATTTTTCAAGAAAATTCCCAATGGAAAGAGTTAACCCAAAGATTGGTGAAAAGTCAATTATTAATTACAAGTGATGAGGTGCTTACTCAAATTAAGAAGCTTTGATTTTTTTTAATATTTTTTTTCCGCGTGCTTTATATCCGGCACTTTGACCGTAAATATCTTTCTGAATGATGGAGGCCAATTCAGCATGTATCCAGTCGTTTTCCAATCCAAAAAGGTAAAGCGTGTTCATGGAATAGGCTTTGGGGGCAATCTTTTCGTCATTGATCATATAATCAAAACACACCTCAATAATACGTTCTTTATGACTGGCCGTTAGAGCTTTTTGAATTTTATTTGGTTCTTTTGAGAAATAGGCAGAGGCCAAAAATTCACATATTTTTGCCATAGGCCTCACAGCAGAATCTTGATGAACCAAATGCATGCTTTCAGTAAAGGTGTCTAGAAAGGGAATCAGGGCTTCCAAATTTTCAGAGCACATAAATTCTAGAACCCAAGCAGCGCGACAAGAAACCTTGTCGTTTACATCAAACAGAATGTCTAATAAAGTAGGAACTAATTCAGGTTGGGCAATCACCATTTGGGCATAATATATTCGCTTTTCCCGAGAATGATTGACATAATTTAATTCCTTGTAAAGTTCTTCCTTAGTCACAAGTTTTTTCTATTTTTAGATATTAAAACTACAGAAATGAAAATTGTAAAGAAAATCCTTTTAGTATTATTGGTCATTTTTATTGTGGCTCAATTTTTTGGTCCAGAAAAAAATGAGGGAGATTTGACTTCCATAGAGCCTTTTTTGAAAGAGACCATGCCTCCTGAAGATGTGAAAGTGACTTTAAAGGAAACTTGTTATGATTGCCATAGTAGTTTTACTAGATACCCTTGGTATAATAACATTACCCCAGTTAATTATTGGATGGCAGAGCATGTAGAAGATGGAAAAAAGCATCTTGACTTTTCTAAGTGGGCAGATTATTCTGTAAAGAAAAAAGACCACAAGCTTGAAGAGTTGATTGAAATGGTTGAGGAAAAGGAAATGCCATTGGAATCCTATACGTGGATACATTCCGAAGCCAGATTAACGGATGCACAAATAGAATCTGTAAACAATTGGGCTAAGCAAGTAAGAATGGGTTACAGCTTGGAGCCTCGGCCGGAATAAGATCTTGATGAGAACATTATTGATTATTGGATTTGTTTGGCCCGAGCCTAAAAGTTCTGCCGCCGGTAGTCGAATGATGCAATTAATTCAATTTTTCTTAGACCAGAATTACAAAATCATTTTTGCTACAACCACTTCAAAAACATCCAATGCCTTTGATTTAAATAGTTTGGGGATTGAAGAAAAACGTATTGAACTTAACGATTCTTCTTTTGATAGGTATATTAGCGAACTTATGCCAAATGTGGTGCTGTTTGATCGTTTTTTGACCGAAGAACAATTTGGATGGCGGGTTGCTGAAGCTTGTCCAACGGCTTACCGGATTTTGGATACTGAAGATCTCCATTTTTTACGAAAGGGTAGGCAACAGGCTTATAAAGAGGGGAGAACTTTTAAAGAAAGTGATTTATATAATGATACAGCAAAAAGGGAAATAGCTAGTATTTATAGGTGTGACTTGAGTTTGATTATTTCTGAATATGAGATGGAACTTTTGCAAGAAAACTTCAATATAATATCTTCCATTTTACATTATTTGCCTTTTTTATTGAAAGATGGTTCAACCAAGGAGATTCTTCCTGCCTACGAGGAAAGAAAACACTTTGTTACTGTTGGGACGTTTTTACATGAACCCAATTACCAAGCGGTACTATTACTAAAAAATCAAATTTGGCCTTTAATCAGAAAAAAATTACCGCAAACAGAACTTCATATTTACGGGGCGTATTCTTCTCAAAAAGTAGAGCAATTGAATAATGAGAAGGAGGGTTTTATTATTAAGGGGTATGTTGATGATTTACCATCTGTCATGCAAACTTATAGGGTGTGTTTGGCGTATTTACCATTTGGAGCTGGCCTCAAAGGCAAATTGATTGATGCCATGATTAACGGAGTGCCATGTGCTATGAATGATATAGCAGCCGAAGGGATGTTTGGTGATTTAGAACCTAATGGGTATATAGAAAATGATCCTTTCACTTTTGCAGAGCAAGCCATCAGTTTATATGAAACAGAAGAAATTTGGGAGTCGAACCAACAAAAAGGATTTGATATTTTGAGAAAGAGATTTCAAAAAGATGCTCATGAAAAGGAATTATTGAATCACCTGAATAAATTGGAACAAGCCTTAGACGTGCATCGTCAAAAGAATTTCCTAGGAGCTTTATTGCAACACCATACTTTACAAAGTTCAAAATATATGGGTAAGTGGATAGAAGAGAAAAACAAAATAACTAAAGAAAATAGCTGATTTTATGATTGGTCGATTTTTAACAATACTATTGATTTTATTTTTTGGGACCGTAAATGCACAAATGACCTTTGAACTTGATTATCTTTTGGAGTATGAAAGTTTTGAAATAGGAAAAGAAGAAACTAAGCTAAAAGAAAGCTTTTTTATTGCAACAAATTCTAAGAATAATAACTATTACTTGGAAGTAAAGAATCTTGACACCTTAAAATTTAAACTGAATTTTATGGCTCATGATAGTATGAGATTTAATTTTGTTCTCAGAAAAAATGACTTCTTTAATTCAGATTCAATTGAAATTGTCTTACCAGACAAAGCAAAATTTTCAAATACAGTTAAGTTCCGAATTCAAAATCATGATTTTATTAATTTGAGGGATACTATCATTCAAGAATCACCATATAAACAATATATTTTTAAAAACATAGATCCAAAAAAAGCAAAGAAAGCAAAGAGCTACACGTATAAGTATATTATAGAACGGGGTACTGAATTTCATCTTCCTGTTTTGGTCCACCCTACAGCCTATGAAGACTGGAAAGTAAATCGTAATATTCCAAATGGTATTTTTAGAGAAAAATTATTTTATGATTATTACGGAATACTGGATACAAAATATAAATTGAAAAAAATACACAAAATTAAGAAGCTCATTTATGTTCTGGACCAAACGATTTTAGATGATTAGAAGTAGGCCAGTAAAAGTTTTAAAGTAGTTGAGATTTAATTAGTAATATATCCTCATATTACTCAACTTATCAGTAAATTTGTTTTTACAAATTCTCCAAAAGAACGTCTTGAATATTATTAAACATATTTTTTTTGCGGTAATTTTTGTCAATTTTTCTATTTGGGCTCAAAATGTACCTCCGGTATTAGAAGCTAGTGGAAATATAGTTTACTGCCCTTCAGAGTCCGTAAACATAGTTGACAGTTTTAATATAATCGATCCCGATGATAGCGAAATTGAAGCCTTGTATATTCAGATTTCAACGAATTATGCTTCTGGTCAAGATGTCCTATCCTTAGAAGGAAGTCATCCAAACATTGTAAGCTCATGGGATGTTGTTCAGGGTAAATTAACGCTCACAGGAGTGGGTGGTCAGGAAGTTGCTATTTCTGAAATGATTGCCGCTGTTTTTGATGTTCATTTTGAAACAACAAATATTACAGTTGCTACGACACGAACTTTTTCATTTACTCTAGGGAATGCCAATTATTTACCATCTACAGGGCACTATTATCAATTTATTTCAGCGCCTGGAATTTCTTGGTCACAGGCTAAAATTGAGGCAGAAAATAGTACTTATTATGGTCTTCAGGGGTATTTGGTAACTATTATGGCTGAGGATGAGGCTCAGTTGTCGGGTGAGCAGGCGGCAGGGAATGGATGGATAGGAGGAACCGATGAGGAATCTGAAGGTGTGTGGAAATGGGTGACTGGTCCCGAGGCAGGAACTATTTTTTGGAATGGTGGTCCTAATGGTTCTACACCTAATTATGCCAATTGGAATACTGGAGAACCCAATGATTTAGAAGGAGAAGATTATGCTCACGTTACGGCCCCAGGTATTGGTATTCCAGGTTCATGGAATGATTTGGCTGTAGGTGGTGGTGGCGGTGATTATGTTTCTCAAGGATATATTGTTGAATATGGCGGTATGTCTGGAGACCCCGATTTAGATCTTTCAGCTAGTACCGAGCTTTCAATACCCTATATCATTAGCACTGAAAGTAGCGATGGTTGTGGCCAATCAAGTGTTGTTTTATCGGCTGAAGCTTCGGAAGGTGATGTTTTGTGGTTTGATGAAAATGATAATTTAATAGGGTCGGGTGAAACTTTTAATACTCCTGTTTTAAATCAAACTACCACATTTTATGCCATGGCTTCATATGACGGTTGTATGGATGGTGAAAAAGAACCCGTGACAGCAACTATTTACCCTTTCCCTGTTGTCACTTCGCCGATAACGTTTAAAAACTGTGATGAAGACTCTAGTCCTGATGGGTTTACAGATTTTAATTTGGAAGAAACTGTAGGTCAAGTTACTGATGGTCAATCGGGTATTTCTGCAAGCTTTTTCTTGACGTATAGTAATGCAGAGAATTCTGAAAATGAAATAGCTCCCTATCCTTTTAATAATACAACAGCAAGTCAGGTCTTTATTCGCGTGGAAAATGCCAATGGTTGTTTTGATATAGCAACAGTCAATTTGGAAGTTTCAACGACTGCCTTTCCTTCAGGTTTTTCTGTGGAAATAGAACAATGTGATGCTGAAGGTGGAGATGGCTTTGAAGCGTTTGATTTGACATCGGTTACGCAGCAGTTTTTAGATCAATTTCCAGCGGGACAAAATTTAAGTGTCCATTATTATGAGACGGCTCAAGATGCCCAATTAGAATTGAATGAGATACTTGATAGTTCCAATTATACCAATATTGAGCCTTTTTATCAAGAGCTTTACGTGAGGGTAGAAAGCGAAGATAATGGAGACTGTTTTGGTGTTAGTCCTAATTTAATGCTAAGAGTTAGAGCACAACCCCAATTTGAAGTTGATTTCGAAGTGATACTTTGCGATTATGAAGAATCAGTTACATTAAATATTCAAAACCCACAGGGGAACTATATGTATGTTTGGATGGACCAGTCTGGAAATATACTTTCAGATCAACCCACCTTAACCGTCAACAACTCGGGAGCCTTCACTGTAATGGCAACTTCCTTTTCAGGATGTGAATCACTACCCCAAGTTGTTAATGTAATAGAATCTTCAGTAGCCACTATTACTAGTGCCGATTTATTAATTACAGATGAAACGACGAATAACAGTTTGACTATTAACACTAATAATTTAGGCTCTGGTAGTTATCAATATTCGATTTCTGGAGAGAATGGGCCTTTCCAAAACGAACCATTTTTTGGTGACTTAAGTTATGGTGATTATACACTTTGGGTTAGGGACATCAATGGTTGTGGTGTCACATCTATTGATTTTTCGGTTATTGGCTTTCCTAAATTCATGACACCGAATGGAGATGGTGATAATGATTTTTGGAATGTTCAGGGATTGTCGTTACAATATGCCTCAAATTCTGAGGTGCAGATTTTTGATAGATATGGCAAGCTTATCAAGTCGTTCCTTATTTTTTCTAAAGGTTGGGATGGAACTTTAGACAGTCAGTTACTTCCTCAAACTGATTATTGGTACCGAGTTAAATTGGTTAAAAAATCTGGGGAAATACGAACCTATTTGGGGCATTTTAGTTTAGTTAGATAAAGTAATATAGACTCTATTTATTTACGATTATGTCTAAGTAGAGAGAGATTCCAATTGCAAATTAATCTACATACAATTGGCCGCGATGAGGTTTCAAGCTTTGTCGGAGATGAGGTACTAAGTCTTCGGTGACAACCATAAATGCAATTGTGTGATTGTCATGAATATTTTGCACGTCTATGGCAATCACTTCTAAATTATTGTTCTGTGCAAACTCGTTTAAATGAATCACGTGGTGCTGAGCTGTTTTTTCAGAATGGGGACCTCTAAAATCCCAAATCATTTTAATTTTTCTCATTGGAAACTGAGATGTTTTTTTCTGCAAAATTTTTAAAATCTAACATATATTTTTTGGTTTGTTTCTTAAATGCTCCTGGCATAATCAGGGTCATTAATCTAAGAGCAAATCCTGTAGGAATAAATTCATTTTTTGATACCCATTTAGTTTGATTGGCACCTGTAGATTCAAAATAGTTTTTTTGAATATTACTCATCCCGTTGGTATCATAAGATGAATACATGGAATGTGGCAGGTTATTTTCAATGATTGTTTCTGTGAGTTCCATTTTCCTTCGCCCAAAATCATAAATCAAAATCATTTTTGATCCAACCTCACCAGGAATTCCTGAAATATGGTCATAGCTAACCAAGCCTCTTTGCCAATGTTTCAAATTATGGGGGTCATTGAATTTTTTGATAAATTCATTCAGTGGCAACTCCACATAAATTTCGGTAGTGTACTTCATAACTACTTTTTAATCTTTTCCGAAGATATAAAATTTCATTTATAGTTCTGTTTTGCCAAAGGAGTTCAGGATGCTGTAGTTGAATATTTTTGTATTCAAAATGATTTAAGTTGCATACCAAAAGCTTAATTCAAACGTTTGTTAAGCAACTTGCATTCTAGCTTAATATTGCTACTTTTGCATCTACATTTTTAAAACTTCCTTTTATCAGATGATGAAGTATTTATTATCTTTTTTGGTGATGATGGTTTCTTTAGTAAATCGCGCTCAAAGTACCAACGATCGTATTTTGTTTACTGTTGATGGACAACCCGTTTACACTTCTGAATTTGAAAGGGTTTTCAAAAAGAATTTAGATCTAGTAAAGGATGAATCACAAAAGGATATAGATGAGTATTTAAAGCTCTTCATCAATTACAAATTAAAATTAAGAGAAGCTAAGGCATTAGGGCTTGATGAAAAGGAGTCCTACAAAAAGGAGTTGGAAAGTTATAAAAACCAATTAGCATCGGGATATTTAACTGATAATAAGGTGACCAATGAATTGGTGGAAGAAGCTTATGATAGAACCCAATATGAAATAGAAGCTAGGCATGTTTTGATTCGTTTGGATGGAAATGCATCACCTGCTGATACTTTAAAGGTATATGAAAAGCTTTTAAACATAAAAGACCGCATAAAGAATGAAGGATTTGAGAAAATTCAAAAGGAACTTCATGATGGTAGAACGATTTTTGCTGAAGATTTAGGTTATTTCTCGGCGTTTAAAATGGTATACAATTTTGAAACGGCGGCTTATAATACACCGTTAGGAGAAATTTCCCAACCTTTCAAAACAAGATTTGGTTATCATATTGTAGAGGTTCTTAATAAAAGAAAGGCGAGAGGATCTCGAAAAGTGGGGCATATTATGATTTTATCCAATCAAAAGGAAGAAGCTCAAGGTACTCCAGAGGAGCGTATTAATGATATTTATCAAAAAATCCAGCAGGGTGAAGAGTTTGAAACTTTAGCCAAACAATTCTCAGACGATAAAAGTTCGGCTAATAATGGAGGCAAATTAGCGCCTTTTCAAAGTGGTGAATTGAGTTCTCCAGAGTTTGAGGAACAAGCTTTTACTCTGACTGAAATAGGGCAAATTTCTAAACCATTTAAGAGCCAATTTGGATGGCACATTGTCAAGTTATATGAGATTCATCCGGTAGAGACTTTTGACGTCATGAGGCCCGAATTGGAAGCCAAAGTGAAAAAAGATTCGCGGTCACAGTTAATCAATGAAAAAGTTATTGAAAATCTTAAAAAGCAATATGGAGTTATTGATCCTAGCTTGGATAAATTTAGCGGTATGATTAATGATGAGTTTTATAAGGGAAAATGGACATTGCCAGATGATTTTGATGCTTCAAAGCCTTTGGTGAAAATTGGTAAAGAACGATTGACCTATGGTGATTTTGGATCTTACTTAATAGGAGTTCAAAAAAGAAGAGTACCGAAAATGGAAGCTTCCAAATTGGTCGAAATGAGTTATGATCAATTTATCTCACAAGAATTGATGACCTATAAAAAGGAACATTTGGAAGAAGAAAATCAAGAATACGCCAATATTGTTTCAGAATATAGAGATGGTTTATTGCTTTTTGACTTAATGGAATCCTACATTTGGAATGTTTCAAAGTCTGACACAACAGAATTGAAAAATTATTTTGATTTAAACAAATCAAAATATATGTGGGAAGAAAGAGTGGATGCTGTGGTTGCCTCCTCAGTGGATAAAAGCACTATCAAAGAAGTGTCTAAGCTTTTAAAATATGGTAAATCTCCCTCAGAAATTAAGGAAACTTTAAATAAAGATGGGCAAGTGAATGTTATCTTTACAAGTGGAATTATGGAA
This sequence comes from Mangrovimonas sp. ST2L15, assembly GCF_001280515.1. Lineage (GTDB taxonomy): Bacteria > Bacteroidota > Bacteroidia > Flavobacteriales > Flavobacteriaceae > Mangrovimonas > Mangrovimonas futianensis. Next base: position 1,694,990 of record NZ_LBIQ01000030.1, read on the forward strand.
AAGAACCATCAATCCTTACCTGTCGATTTTAAATTTGAAACCGGGGTGTCTAAAATATACAGTTTTAATGATAGCTATATAGTGGCTTTAATTAAAGAAGTTATGCCAAAGGCTTCTAAAAGCTATAAAGAAGCTAAAGGGGCGGTGATTAGTGATTTCCAATCATATAAAGAGGAAATGTGGATCAAGGAACTGGAACAGAAATATAAAGTAGTTATAAATCAGGAGGCCTTAGATCAAGTAAAAAAAGAATTAAAGGGATAATTGAAATACAAGGTTTTTATATTAATAACGGGATTCGTTTTTCTTACTTCATGTAATTTTTTTAAGGAAGTAGATGACAGAACTCCTATTGCTAGAGTTGAAGAGTCCTTTCTTTATTTAGAGGATTTAAAACCTTTGGTTAAAGAGGGCATGTCTGCAGAAGACAGCACTGTTATTGTCAACAACTTCATTAATAATTGGGCAACAGAACAGTTATTAGTGAATGGAGCCAAAAGGAACTTGAAACAAGTTGACCAAGAGAACTTTGATAAATTAGCTCAGGATTACAAAAATGATTTGTATTCTAAAGCTTATTTAGAAGCTTTGGTAAGAAAAAATATAGACACCTCAGTCACTTCCCGAGAATTGGAATCCTACTATGAGGAAAACAAGGAGATTTTCAAATTAAAAGAAGATCTCGTTAAGCTTCGATACGTTCATTTAAACGAAAATAGAACTGATTTAAAGGATATTGAAAGGAAGTTCAAGGAATTTAAGGAAGATGATAAGCGATATTTAGATTCTATTTCCATCCAGTTTAAATCCTATTCCTTAAAAGATTCGGTTTGGGTAAAGGTAGAACAGGTGATTGAGAAAATTCCAGTAATCACATCTGAAAACCGCAATGAATTGTTAAAAAAATCTAATTTTTTACACCTTAAAGATTCAATAGATTTATATTTGATTTTCATTAATGATGTTCAACTTAGAAACAGTATAGCTCCTATTGAATATGTTAAACCAACTATCGATAAGATTGTTATAAACAAAAGAAAATTAGAACTTATTAAAGAGCTTAAAAAGGATATTTCACAGGATGCTATTAAAAACAATAAATTTGAAGTCTATAACTAAAATTAGCAAATACTTACTTATAGCAATGTTATTTATTTCCCACATTGCAAAATCACAAGAGATTATTGAAGATGAAGTAAAAGAAGAGCCTAAAGTTGATTCTGTAAAAACCAGTTTTCAGGCTAAAAAAGTGGACGGTGTTGCAGCCGTAGTGGGGGATTACATTATTTTGGATTCGGATATAGACAGAACCATTGAGCAACTTAAAGTTCAAGGAGCTTCTTTGGAAGGTGTTTCAAGATGCCAACTTTTTGGAAAATTATTGGAAGATAAACTTTATGCTCACCATGCTATTCAGGATAGTATAGTGGTATCTGATGCAGAAATCCGGGCTAACGTAGATTATCAATTGGATCAATTTTTGGCTCAGTCAGGTAAGACAATGGATGAAATTGTTAAGCTTTACAACAAAGAGGACGAGAGAAGTTTGCGTGACGAAATGTTTGAAATAAACAAAAGCAATAAGTTGGCAAGCGAGATGCAGCAAAAGGTAATTGAAGAGGTGGATATTACTCCTGAGGAAGTAAGGGAATTTTTTAATAAAATCCCAAAGGAAGAAAGACCTTCATTTGGAACAGAATTGAAAGTGTCTCAAATTGTAATTGAACCAAAGGTTTCTGAGGAAAACAAACAAAAGGTGATAGATCGTTTGAATGAATTCAAAGCAGATGTTTTAGAACATGGCGCTAGTTTCAGATCAAAAGTGGTTTTATATACCGATGATAAAGCTTCAGTTCCTACTGGAGGGAAATATACACTAAATCGTAACAAACCAAGATTTGTAAAGGAGTTTAGAGATGTTGCCTTTTCATTAGAGGAAGGTGAAATTTCCGATCCTTTTGAAACGGAGTTTGGTTTTCATATCATTTTGTTGGAGAAAATTAGGGGACAAGAATATGATGTGAGACACATTCTTTTAATTCCTGAAGCCTCTCAGGATGCTATCACCGAAGCAAAAGAGAAAATAGAAAAAATTAGAAAGGATGTTGTAAATCATGACATCTCTTTTGAGGAAGCTGCTAGATTATATAGTGATGAAACTGAAACCAGGAGTGAGGGAGGATATCTTATTAATCCAGCCACCCAAGATTATAACTTTGAACTAACCAAAATGGATCCTGAATTATATGGACAAATTCAAAGTTTAAAAGAAGGTGAGGTGAGTTTGGTGTTGACGGAGCAAGGTAGAACAGGAAATATCAAGTACAAAATTATGCGTGTGTCAGACCGTGTTGAAGACCACGAAGCAGATTTTGCCAAAGATTACTTAAAAATAAAAGAGTTAGCTTTAAGCGAGAAAAAATTGAAGGCCATTGAAAAATGGCAAGATGAAAAAATCATAGATACGTACATCAAAGTCAATGGTGATTACAGAGATTGTGATTTTTCAAGTAATTGGTTAAAAAAATAGTACATGTCAGACGTAGCCAAGGTAGAGCAACTTGTGAATAAATATAAAACTTTAAGATCTGAAATCGCTAAAGTGATTGTGGGTCAAGAAGAAGTAGTCAATCAAATATTAATTTCTATTTTTTCAGGAGGACACGCTCTTTTGATAGGAGTTCCTGGATTGGCAAAAACCTTAATGGTTAATACGATTGCTCAAGCACTTGGTTTGGATTTTAAACGAATTCAATTTACTCCAGACTTGATGCCTAGTGATATTCTAGGAAGTGAAATTTTGGATGAAGACCGTCATTTTAAATTTATTAAAGGTCCCATCTTTGCCAATATTATTCTTGCAGACGAGATTAACAGAACACCACCTAAGACACAGGCTGCTTTGCTTGAAGCAATGCAAGAGAGGGCAGTCACGGTTGCGGGCCATCATTATAAGTTAAGTTTACCTTATTTCGTTCTGGCAACACAAAACCCCATTGAGCAGGAGGGAACTTATCCACTACCAGAAGCTCAATTGGACAGGTTCATGTTTGCTATTAATTTAGATTATCCGAGCTTTCAAGAAGAAGTTGAAGTGGTTAAGGCTACAACTTCAGATAAAAAGGCTAGTGTAAATCCTTTGTTTACTTCTGAAGAAATTATTGATATTCAACATTTAATAAGACGTATTCCTGTAGCTGATAATGTGATAGAATATGCAGTTAAAATGGTGGGTAAAACGAGGCCTAATACAACAACAGCTGCTGAAATGATTAAAGATTATGTAGATTGGGGTGCTGGTCCAAGAGCATCTCAAAATTTAATTTTAGCAGCCAAAACACATGCTGCAATTCATGGTAAGTTTTCTCCAGATATAGAAAATGTGCAGGCTGTTGCATATAGTATTTTGAGGCATCGTATTATCAAAAACTATAAAGCAGAGGCCGAAGGTATTTCTGAAGAACAAATTATTAAGAGTTTGTTTTAGTTTTCCTTTAAGAGTAATTCTATATCTTTTTTTAATCTTATTAACTCCTCTTCTATCAAGGAATTGTAGAAACCTCTAATTCTTTGGTTTTGATCTATAAGGGTTAGGTAGCTACTATGATAAAAATCCTCAATTTGATTATTGGTTTTGAAACTTGTCATTAAGGATTTAGCATGTGATTCAAGATTATCCCTATCAGAATTTAGAAATACCCATTGGTTTTTTTCTGTGTTTGTGTTTTTCCAATAGTCCAATAGCACTTTTGGTGTGTCATATTCAGGGTCGATAGTGTGAGAGATAATTATAATGTCTGGATTTCCTTCAAATAGGTGGGCAAGGTCCATTAATCTTAATCTCATCGGTGGACAAATACTTGAGCATCTTGTGAAGAAGAAATTTTCAACGATCACTTTGTTTTCAACAGAACTATTTAAAAAAGGATTTCCGAATTGGTCAACAAAATTTTCATGGGATACTTGATAAAATTCCTTTTTTCCTTCCGAATTTATATTATAGCTTAAAACTGGTGGGTTTTGTGTATTTCTTGAATTACACGAGAAAAGAAGAAATACCAACACTACCAGAAGAAAAGATTTAATCATTAGTTTGCATGGAGTTTGGGATTTTTTTAGCCATATCTTTATCATACATAAAGGCAAAGACGCTAGCCATCATATCTTGAATTTTATTGCTGGTGTTATTGATATAAACTACAAGCTCATATTCGTGCTCTGGACTTAGCATATAACCTTTTTTACTTGAATAATAGGTTACTTTATTAAGACCAATTTTGTCGATATGATTTTTGGCTAAAGAAGTGAAAATAGTCGAATCATTGGTTACGTCCCTAAACTCTAATTTTTCAGCAAATGGATGTAAATGAGGAATCATGAAATGAAGTGTAGTACTGTCTTTAAGGTTAAGTTGATGAGTCACTTTGGATCTATAGGTGCTCTTTCCCGTTGGTATAAACCAATGACCTGAAACGCTCTTTCCCTCATGATTCAAATAAACATGATTCTTTGTGTCGACAGGTAAGCAAGAGTTTGAATTATACGAAATGGAATTGTAATCGATTTTGTTTGGCTTATTTTCATAAGGTAAAGCAATGAAAAGACTTTTGCTAATCAATGGCTTCATACCAGAAGAATGTTTATGAAAGCCTAAATCTATTTTGTGCTTTAAGGAAAAAGTGGCGTTCCTTAAATTATGATTTAAGGTTTGGGTTGAAAGAAAAATGTTTTCGTCTGTAAATATAGGAAACCCGAATCCTTCAGGGAATTTATATTCTTCAATGCCACTACTCATCGAGGTTAGTCTAGGATAGTATTTTCCAATACGGTCAAACAACTCCCATTTTCCATAATGTTCACCATCATAATAATCTAAATTGCTATGGCAAATATAGTCTCTAGGCAGCGAGTCTAATTCATTAATCCCAATCGCTGATATTTTGAATGAATTTAGCCAAACCAACTCACTTTTGTTTGGGTCTATTTGAAATGTTCCTAAAGCTTGAGGTCCTTCCATGGACTTATAAATATTATCAACTACAAAAGTTGGAGAAATAAAGGTCGTGGAAGAATCTGTATATCCAATATTCCAAGAATTATCCACTAGTTTAAGTTTGTGTAGAAGGGTTGTTTTTATAATAGCCCTATGCCTATTAGGTAGGTTCAAATAGTACAAACCAATGGCAATAATTCCTAAGGTTAAGAAAAGAATTAAATATTTTTTTAATTTGGTCTTCATGGTATCTAGTAACAAATTTAGAATAATTTAGTGCAATTGGATTATAGCAAAAGAATTTTCGGATTGGACCTAATGCGAGCTTTAGCTATTCTCTTGGTAGTTGTTGCTCATTTATTATGGATTTTTCCTAATAACAACGGTTTGATAGGAGATCTTATGAGAATTGGGGGAGTTCTTGGCGTTGAAATGTTTTTTGTTTTAAGTGGTTTTTTAATTGGTAGGATAGTCTATAAGTTGTATAAAAATGCCGATTTTAGTTTTAATGACCTTTTTTATTTCTGGATTAGAAGGTGGTTTAGAACCTTACCAAATTATTATTTAGCTCTTATCATAAATATTGGAGTTGTAATTTATTTGGGTAGATCATTACCCGATAAATTATGGTATTATTTCTTTTTTATTCAGAATTTGGCTTGGGAGATGCCTTTGTTTTTTACTGAATCTTGGAGTTTGCCAATCGAAGAATTTGCATATATTTTGGGTCCATTTTTAATGTATGCGGTGCTATTATTTAAGATAGGTTTTAATAGGACAAAATGGTTTGCGATAATTACTGTGTTTATTTTAAGTTTTTTCTTGGTTACGAAAATTTGGTTCAATCAATTTGAGGCAATTTCGGATATGAATTATTGGAATACCAATTTAAAGTCAGTTGTAATTTATCGTATGGATGCCATTTATTATGGTGTTTTAGCAGCATTAATGTCTGAAATTTATTCGGAGCAATGGTACAGATATCGTTTTCATTTAGCTGGTGTAGGCATATTAATTTTTCTTTTCATCAATGCTTTGATTCCTTTTGCTCACTTTTATATTGATAAAGAGCCCTTTTTCTGGAACGTACTCTACCTTCCAATCAATTCCATCATATTAAGCTTCATGCTACCCTCACTTAGTTCTTTGAACACAGCGCCCAAATTTATACGGAATCCCATAACTTTTCTAAGTGTCACTTCATACTCGATTTATTTGCTTCATTATTCTATTATTCTGCAGTTGATGAAGTATTTTATTCCAACAGATGAATTATCTACGTTTGATTTAGTTATTTATTCTATTGTGTATTTAAATATTACGTTTTTCTGTGCATTTTTACTATATAAATTTTTTGAAAAGCCCTTCATGGATCTAAGGGATAAAATTTATTTCAAGAAGTTTTTTAATCAATTTTCAAATTGACATAATCCACTCATTTTTTTAAATTTACTTAAACGTTTTCGTTGATTTTTTAAATTATCAATTTTATTGATAGAACTATGTGTTTTATATCATCTTCGTAGTAAAAAAAATGTTTTTTAATTCCTATTTTTGCCTGACTCAAAAACTAAATTAAAGGCTTTTTGCTAAGATTTATTAGAATCTGTAATCGTTTAACGAATTCAACATCTTTTATGTCTTAAAAAGCCAATAAATTATAATTTCTTTAAATATGAATATATACAGCGATTACATCAAGGAAATTGAACAAAGAAAGGTCCAAGGCCTTCACCCAAAACCAATTGATGGAGCCGATTTGTTAAGTGAGATTATTGATCAAATAAAAGATGTCAATAATCCAAACAGAGAAGATTCTCTAAACTTTTTTATTTATAATACGTTACCAGGTACGACAAGTGCAGCCGGTGTTAAGGCTAAATTTTTAAAGGAAATTATCCTAGGTGAATCGATTGTAGCAGAAATTACTCCTGCTTTTGCCTTCGAACAATTATCACACATGAAAGGTGGGCCTTCAATCGAGGTTCTTTTGGATTTGGCATTAGGAGAAGATGAAACGATTGCAGAAGAGGCAGCCAAGGTGTTGAAAACACAAGTTTTCCTTTACGAAGCTGATACAGCCCGTCTAGAAGAAGCTTTTAAAGCAGGTAATACAATTGCCAAAGATATATTAGAGAGCTATTCTCAAGCTGAGTTTTTCACAAAGCTTCCTGAAGTCGCTGAAGAAATCAAAGTTGTGACTTTTATCGCTGGTGTAGGGGATATTTCAACAGATCTGTTGTCTCCAGGAGCTGATGCACATTCTAGATCAGATCGAGAGTTACACGGTCAATCTATTTTTGAGCACAACAAAGACATGCAAAAAGCGCTTTTAGATCTTAAAGCGCAACATCCAGATAAACGTGTCATGCTGATCGCAGAAAAAGGAACCATGGGTGTAGGATCTTCTAGAATGTCAGGTGTCAATAATGTAGCGTTATGGACCGGTATTGAATCTAGTCCTTATGTGCCTTTTATCAATATTGCTCCGGTAATTGCTGGTACAAATGGTATTTCACCAATATTCTTGACTACTGTTGGTGTAACAGGAGGTATAGGAATCGACCTTAAAAACTGGGTGAAACAAAAAGATGCTGAAGGAAATACGGTTGTTGACGACAATGGTGATCCAGTTTTAGAGCAAAACTATTCGGTCGAAACAGGAACAGTCCTTACTATTAATACCAAAGAGAAAAAATTATACAACGGAGATCAGGAATTAATTGATATTTCTGCTTCTTTGACTCCACAAAAAGTTGAGTTCATCAAAGCTGGTGGATCCTATGCTGTGGTCTTTGGAAAGAAGTTACAAACATTTGCAGCTAAGGTTTTAGGTGTTGAAGTACCTCAAGTGTATGCACCTTCCAAAGAAATTTCTGTTGAAGGACAAGGTTTAACAGCCGTAGAGAAAATCTTTAATAAAAATGCGGTTGGAACTACACCAGGTAAAACATTGCACGCTGGTTCTGATGTTCGTGTGGAAGTGAACATTGTAGGTTCTCAGGATACCACAGGATTGATGACTTCTCAAGAATTAGAGGCTATGGCGGCAACCACCATATCTCCAATTGTTGACGGAGCTTACCAATCAGGGTGTCACACAGCTTCTGTTTGGGATGATAAATCCAAGGCAAATATTCCAAAATTGATGAAGTTCATGAATGACTTCGGATTAATTACTGGGCGTGATCCTAAAGGACATTACCACGCTATGACCGATGTGATTCATAAAGTATTAAACGATATTACTGTAAGTGATTGGGATATTATCATTGGTGGAGATTCTCATACACGTATGTCTAAGGGAGTTGCATTTGGTGCCGATTCCGGAACGGTTGCATTGGCTTTAGCTACAGGAGAGGCTACCATGCCAATCCCACAATCTGTAAAGGTAACCTTTAAAGGAAATATGAGAAGTTTCATGGATTTCCGTGATGTGGTACATGCTACGCAACAACAAATGTTGAAGCAATTTGATGGTGAAAATGTATTCCAAGGTCGTGTTATTGAAGTACACATTGGAACGTTGACATCAGATCAAGCCTTCACATTTACCGACTGGACAGCAGAAATGAAGGCGAAAGCCTCTATCTGTATTTCAGAGGATGAAACCTTGATTGAATCTTTAGAAATTGCTAGAGATCGTATCCAAATCATGATTGAAAAAGGTATGGATAATGAAGGTCAAGTGCTTCAAGGTTTAGTGGACAAGGCAAATGAAAGAATTCAAGAAGTTAAAACAGGAATCAAACCAGCTTTAAGACCTGATGCCAATGCGAATTATTATGCAGAGGTTGTTATTGACTTAGATGAAATTGCTGAGCCAATGATTGCTGACCCAGATGTTAATAATGAGGATGTTTCTAAGCGTTATACACATGATACCATTCGTCCGTTGTCTTATTACGGCGGAACTAAAAAGGTCGATTTAGGATTCGTTGGATCTTGTATGGTTCACAAAGGAGATATGAAGATTTTAGCACAAATGCTAAAGAACATTGAAGCGCAACAAGGTAAAGTAGAATTCCAAGCGCCTTTAGTAGTAGCACCTCCAACCTATAATATTGTTGATGAGTTAAAAGCTGAAGGAGATTGGGAAGTATTACAAAAATACTCTGGATTTGAGTTTGATGATAATGCTCCAAAAGGTTTGGCTCGTACCAAGTATGAAAACATGCTTTACTTAGAGCGTCCTGGATGTAACTTGTGTATGGGTAACCAAGAGAAGGCGGAGCCGGGAGATACGGTTATGGCGACATCAACACGTTTGTTCCAAGGAAGAGTTGTTAAAGATTCTGGTGAGAAAAAGGGTGAATCATTGTTGTCTTCAACGCCTGTGGTTGTATTGTCTACTATTTTGGGTAGAACGCCAACCATGGAAGAATATGAAAAAGCTGTGGATGGCATAGTTTTAACCAAGTTTAAGCCATCTCAAAAGAAATTGGTTTTAGCATAACTTATTTCAATTACCATATTTAAAGCCTGAGTTTGTACTCAGGCTTTTTTTGTGACTCATTTTAGGCTTTTTTTAAGAAAACCCAGTTCATTAATGTTTTACAATACCTCACTTATTTTGTATCTTGTGGAAACTTAAAAATGAACTAAATTTTCAACCTTTAAACAAGATTTATGGCTTTTGATATTGATATGATCAAAAAGGTTTATGAAAACTTTCCAAAGCGTGTGGATAAAGCACGTGAGGTAGTGGGTAAACCGTTAACACTTTCCGAAAAGATTTTATATGCCCACCTTTGGGATGGGGAACCAAATACTGCTTTTAAAAGAGGTAAAGACTACGTTGATTTTGCGCCTGATAGGATTGCTTGTCAGGATGCAACAGCACAAATGGCTCTATTGCAATTTATGCAAGCAGGAAAAGACAAAGTTGCAGTTCCAACTACGGTTCACTGTGACCACTTGATCCAAGCGAAGCAAGGGGCAGCGGCAGATTTGAAGCGTGCTAATGAAACAAGTAGTGAAGTGTTTGATTTTCTGGCTTCGGTATCGAATAAGTATGGAATTGGGTTTTGGAAGCCAGGAGCAGGAATTATCCATCAGGTTGTATTAGAAAATTACGCTTTTCCTGGAGGAATGATGATTGGAACAGATTCACATACTGTAAATGCTGGAGGATTAGGAATGGTCGCAATTGGTGTTGGTGGGGCCGATGCTGTAGATGTGATGGCTGGAATGGCTTGGGAGCTTAAATTCCCAAAGCTTATTGGAGTGAAGTTGACTGGAAATATTTCAGGATGGACAGCGCCAAAGGATGTCATTTTAAAAGTGGCAGAAATCCTTACAGTTAAAGGTGGTACTGGAGCTATAGTGGAATATTTTGGTCCAGGAGCTAAAAATCTTTCTTGTACAGGTAAAGGAACCATTTGTAATATGGGTGCTGAAATAGGGGCAACTACTTCTACTTTTGGGTATGATGAATCCATGGAGCGCTATTTACGCGCCACAGACCGTTCTGATGTTGCCGATGAAGCCAATAAAATAAAAGAATATTTAACTGCTGATGATGAAGTTTATGAAAATCCAGAGCAGTACTTCGATCAATTGATTGAAATAGACTTGTCAACATTAATGCCTCATCTTAATGGTCCTTTTACTCCAGATTTAGCTACGGAAGTTGGTACGATGACCGAAAAGGCAAAATCTAATGATTGGCCACTGGCAGTAGAGTGGGGATTAATAGGATCTTGTACAAATTCTTCTTACGAAGACTTATCCAGAGCCTCTTCGATAGCGCAACAGGCCTTGGATAAAAAATTGAAAACAAAAGCTGAATTTGGAATTAATCCAGGTTCAGAACAAGTAAGATATACAACCGAGCGAGATGGCATTCTTGATATATTTGAGAAATTAGACGCTACGATATTTACCAATGCTTGTGGACCTTGTATTGGTCAATGGGCTCGTTATGAAGATCCTAAAAATGCTCCTAAAAATAGTATAGTACATTCTTTTAATAGAAACTTTGCAAAAAGAGCAGATGGGAATCCAAATACCCATGCTTTTGTTGCCTCACCAGAAATGACAGCCGCTATAGCTATTGCAGGTCGTTTGGATTTTAATCCAATGACCGATAAATTAATTAATGAAGATGGGGAAGAGGTTATGTTGGATGAACCCACTGGATGGGAATTGCCTCCAAAAGGTTTTGAGGTTAAAGAAAATGGCTATGTAGACCCCGTTGTCGATGGAAGTGATGTGGAAGTCATCGTTGCTCCAGATTCTGAAAGATTGGAATTGTTAACGCCGTTTGAACCTATTGGAGACGAAATTAAAGGGGCTAAACTTTTGATTAAGGCATTTGGAAAATGTACTACTGACCATATATCAATGGCTGGCCCATGGTTGCGTTTTAGAGGTCATTTGGATAACATTTCAAACAACTGTTTAATTGGAGCTGTTAATGCTTACAACAAGCAAACTAACATGGTCAAAAATCAATTGACAGGAGAATTTGGAGGTGTTCCAGATACACAAAGAGATTACAAAGCCAAGGGAATAAAAACGATTGTAGTTGGAGACCATAATTACGGTGAAGGATCTTCTCGTGAACATGCAGCCATGGAACCGAGACATCTAGGTGTAGCCGCAGTTTTAGTGAAATCTTTTGCTCGTATTCATGAAACTAATTTAAAAAAACAAGGTATGTTGGCTTTAACCTTTGATAATGAAGCTGATTATGATTTAATTCAAGAGGATGATACCTTCAACTTTTTAAATTTGAATGAGTTTGCACCTGACAAACCATTAAATATCGAAGTGGTTCACGCTGATGGTAGTAAAGATGTTATTAAAACAAATCATTCTTATAATGATGCACAAATTGCTTGGTATAAAGCAGGATCAGCATTGAATTTGATAGCGAAACAAAACGCTTAACCTTTTTTAAAAAAAGATGAAAACTCCTGAAAGCTTCAGGAGTTTTTTATTTTATGAGTAAGCTTTTATTATAGAATTCGACAGAATTTTAAACTAACATTTTAACTCATGAATTCGATTTGGTGCTTCGAAGATGTCAATCTTTTCAAATTGTTATGCCCTCATAAATACAAAAACTTCAAAAAGGACCATCAAATTAATCATTATAACAAAAGGGATTTTATTTATTTCGTGGAAGATCATTCCAATAAAGTATATCTCATCGAAAAAGGAAAAGTGAAAATTGGTTACTATACTGAGGATGGCCAAGAAATAACCAAAGCTATTTTAAGCACGGGGGAGTTATTTGGAGAGAAAGCCATTTTGGGTGAAGATAAAAGGAATGAATTTGCCCAGTCCATTGAAAATGATACAACACTTTGCCCTGTGGGTGTAGATACCATGTATGGATTGATGAGGGATAATAAAACTTTTAGTTTTAGGGTGTACAAATTAATTGGCCTTCGGTTTAAAAAGGTAGAACGTAGATTGCAATTGCTATTGTTTAAAGATGCAAGAACCAGATTACTGGAGTTTTTGGAAGAGTTGTGTGATGAATTTGGTTATGATTGTAAGGGAACTGGAAATCGAATCATAAAGCACCCTTATACCCAAAAAGATATGGCTTCATTAATTGGAATTTCAAGGCCAACTCTCAATATTCTAATGAATGAATTAAAAGAGGAACATCTTATCGATTTTAATAGAAAGGAAATAAGAATGTATAAAAAATCACGAGTGTTAGATAGCTAACATTTTTTTTCTTTTTCATTGAATAGCTTTGATTAATTATTAAAAAAATCTAGTTATCATGAGAAAGAGAATATTTTTTTTAGCACTATTGTTTGTTTCATTTTTAGCGTGTAACAACGATGATGACAACATGAGCGTGGTGCATTCAGTTGAAACACCTTTAGATCCTGCTACAGCTCCTAGAGTAAGTATTGATAGGTTCAGTATGAATGCAGGAACTTTAATGGTTAGGACTGCTAGTAATGGTCTTCCAGAGGCTAATGAGCCCATTAATTTTGACATGGGCGAACCTTTTTTAACCCAAGGATTGGCACCAAATGGAAACTTGGTAAGGTATTATAATTTTGATGTACAAAGTACTGTTCCAGCACCCATTTATTTGTTTTTTGATTCCGAAGGAAATCCAGTAGAAGGTCAAATAAATATAATAGATGTAGTGCCAGGTGATACAGGATATAATGACTTTTGGCAAGTAAATAGGGTGACGGTTTCAGATTCTTATGTGGCCAATACCATTACCAATGAGGCAGACTTATTGGCTTCAAATTTTAATATTGAAATGACTTCAACCATTGTTAACTGTCCCGTGGTTCCAGAGGGATCAACTGCTACTATGCGGGTTAATAGCGAGGATGACTCCCTTCATATGGGATGGTATAAAGACCAAGTTGTTTTTTACTTTTCATTTTTTGAAAAAATATTGGATGGAGGAACGTCTAATATGGTTCCTTTGTCGCCTATTTTTGTCAGTTTTAATCTTAATCCAGATCCTGATAATTCAGAAAGCGGTCCCGCCTCAGGATTCTTGACTGAAATTGGGACCAGCCAAACTCACAATGTGATTGCATCTGTACCGCAAGACGATTTTTATTCACCACTATGGAGTGTCAATGTTTATGATAACACCGATTTTGAAAATGTAGGTGATCTAGCCTCAGCAGGAATGGCTACTATTTTGGCTACCGGTGTGGCTACCGTGAATTGTCCTGTTGTTTTCATGGAATAAAACTCCAAAAAATGGGTTTTTGTTAGTTGAAAAGCATATTTTCATAGAATGGAAATATGCTTTTTTTGATTGCCATGAACAAAAAGAAATTAGGAAATATTTTATTTTGGGTATTTTTAGTGTCACTGATAATCCCTCAGTCCCGAAAAACAATTCAAATAGGTTTAAATAAGGGGTTGGGTATATTTTCTCCAAGCCAGATTAATGAAAAGGACCAAGTTATAATCAATGATTTTAATTGGAAGTTAATCGATGAAAACGGAGCAACGGTTAATTTGGAAGCTTTAAAGGGAAAAGTGATAATCATGAACTTTTGGGCTACTTGGTGTCCGCCTTGTATAGCCGAAATGCCAGATTTGCAAGAGTTGTTCGATACTTTTGATACCGAAAAAGAAATCAGCTTTTTATTTGTGACTTCTGATCCGTTTACGAAAACTACAGCATTCAAGGAAAAAGAGGGTTTTACCTTCCCAGTTTTTAGGCCATTGGAAACTTATCCAAAGGAATTAGAGCATACAACCATTCCTCAAACTTTTATAATTGATAAATCGGGTAAAATTGTTGTAGATAAAAATGGAGTGGCTAATTGGAGTAGCGAAAAAACAATCCAATTAATCAATGACCTGCTTTCCAAATAAACGCTTGTAAACTTCCATAAAAAACAGATTGCTCAAAATAAGACTGAATGCATAGATGCTATCCTCGATAGGTATTGTCCATAGTCTGATACCTAGATTTTCGAGATTGTTGTACCAAACCACCTCGTCTTCTATTAAACTACCAGTCAAAATACCATTGATTATAAAGAATGGGATCAACATCACCATAAAGGTCCAAAAATAGGTGTTAAGGATCTTAGGAAACCATTTAATTGTAACCAAAAGAAGAAAAATGGCATAAACATTATTGACAAGTGTGTACCATTTGTCATAATACATGAAACAAAGAATAATTAAAATGGTCAAAAGAAGTCCCGTTATCACTTTTACTTGTTTTTTTTCCAATTTTAATTTTGGAAACAAGATTATCAAAGAGTGATGCATGAAAACACAGGCATAGGGAATGCAAATAAAAAATAACCATTCTTCTATAGGAATGGAGAGTAAAGGTACATTTAAGAAGTAGGAAGAATTGAAACCCCAGATTTCATTTTGCGTAAATAGGATATCCCACGGAATATAAAGTACCATGGAGCAAAAAATACCAAAAGATAGGGGTTTCCATTGTTTTGTAAATGCTAGCCTTGGATGAAAACTAAACAAAAAAGGAATAGAGAGGGATCCTAAATCCAGAAGGAGATATAGGTAATTCATCTATTTGACTTTGAAGTATTTTAAAGGGACGAAGAGCATGCCAAAGCATTCGCCGTCGTTTTTACCTAAATGTTTGTGGTGCATTTTATGGGCTCGCCTGATGCCTTTAGCATACCTGTTGTTGGCATTTCTAAAAATCTTAAATCGCTGATGAATAAAAATATCATGTACTAAAAAATAGGTACATCCATAACAAAAAATTCCTAATGCTATGGGCAAGCAAAACCAAATGTCTTCATATTTCCATAGGCAGAAGCATACTATACTGACTAAGGCATAAAAAATAAAAAAGGCATCATTTCTTTCAAACCAACTGTCGTGATCTTTTCTGTGGTGGTCTTTATGAAGATGCCACAAGAACCCATGCATAATGTACTTATGTGTAAACCATGCCATAAATTCCATGAAGCAAAAACTTCCTACAAAGACTAAAATCCAATATACTATTTCCATGTTACATTAAATTTAGTTGATATTTAACATAACTACGAGTAAGTAACTCGATTTTTTTGTGGTTTGGAACACGAATTCTAGCAGATTTAATTTGAAGTGCAGGTGTTTTCTTTAGTTTTTTAAGTAATTGGCTGTAATATCTATAGGCCATAAAAACACCAAATCGAGCCTCCATAGGTAGTTGTTTAATACCAATAAGGGCTTTTCTAAAGTCTTCTTCAATGTCCTCAATGATTTGCTTTTTATCAGTTTCAGTAAGGTTGTTGAAATCTGCATTTGGAAAATAGGATCTTTCCAGATCTTCAAAATCGGCTTTTAGATCCCTCAGGAAGTTGACTTTTTGAAATGCAGATCCTAGACTCATGGCACTATCTTTTAAAGAATCATACTTTTCTTGATCCCCTTTCACAAACACTTTTAGGCACATGAGACCTACTACATCTGCAGAACCGTAAATGTAATTTTTAAACTCTTCAGGAGTTTCATAATTCGATTTGTGCAAATCTAGTTTCATGCTATGCATAAACGCATCAACCAAATGGCGGTCCAAACCATATTTATGATAGGTCTCTTGAAATGCATTTAAGATAGGATTTAAGCTAATCCTATTTTGAAGGGCTAAATCCAAATCTTTTTCAAACCAATGAAATAGAAAATGTTTGTTGTAATCATGAAATGAATCTACAATTTCATCAGCAAATCTTACAAATCCATAGATGTTGTAAATGTCTTGTCTAATAGATTTGGACAATAGCTTAGTAGCCATTGAAAAAGACGTGCTGTAAGTAAGTGTTGTAATTTTACTGCATTGATGTGAAACTTGATCAAATAGTGCTTTCATAATTAATAGGATGGTATTTATTGATAAGGTTTGCTACCAGTTTCCCAGAGATTAAAGAGGGTGGAACCCCTGGTCCAGGAACTGTAAGTTGTCCAGTAAAATAGAGATTACTTATTTTTTTACTTTTCAATTTAGGTCTTAAGAAAGCTGTTTGGAGAAGGGTATTGGCCAGTCCGTAAGCATTTCCTTTATATGAATTGTAGTCTTCTATAAAATCTTTTACACAGTAAGATTTTTTGAATAAAATATGCTTTTTGATTTTTTGATCGGTCAAGCTTTCAAATCGCTCTACTATTTTCTCGAAATATTCATTTCTGAGTTCCGGAGTGTCTTCTAAACCTGGAGCTAGTGGTATTAAAAATATGCCAGCTTCTTGACCTTCTGGAGCTAATAAACTATCGGTTTTTGATGGGAAACTAGCATAAAATAGAGGCTTTTCAGGCCATTGAGGTTCATCATAAATGGCTTTGGCGTGAATATCAAAATCAGTGTCAAAGAAAAGCGTATGGTGGTTGACGTTTTTTAATTTTTTATCAAACCCGACATAAAATAAAAGGGAGGAGGGAGCAAACGTTTTTTGGTCCCAGTATGATTCCGAATATTGTCTGTGGGATTTACTCAGAAGGTTTTCTGTGTGGTGATAATCTGCTCCACTGACCACGATATCACTTTTATAGAGGGTTTGCCCACTTTTAACTCCCGTGGTCTTTCCATTTTGAACCGTAATTTCGGTCACTGGAGAATTGGTGATGATCTGTACACCTAATTCTTCAGCTAACCTTTTGATGGCATTAACAACTTCAAACATACCTCCTTTAGGGTGAAAGGTTCCAAGGCCAAAATCAGCATAATTCATAAAACTGTAAAAGGAAGGTGTTTTACTGGGTTTGGCTCCAAGAAATAATACCGGAAACTCTAGTACCTGAATCAATTTTTTATTTTTGAATGTCTTACGTACATCCATAGAAATGGTGCTAAAAAATTGATTGAGTTTTTTGAATGTATCCCAAGTAATTAATTCTGAAGGAGATTCCCCAGGCCTGTAAACTAAATCTTTGATTGCTATGTTGTAATTGTCCTTGGCTTGATGGATAAACTGTTTTAGTTTAATCGAACTTCCTGATTCTATTTCTTCAAATGCGATGCAGATATCATCCAAGTTATCTCCAATGGTTATTAGGTCATTATTACCAAAATAGACCGAATAGGCGGGATTCAATTTTTCCAATTGGTAGTAATCTGACGGAGATTTACCAAAATCCTTAAAGAATCTTTCAAAAACATCGGGCATCCAGTACCAAGTGGGGCCCATATCAAAAGTGAACCCTTGATGTTTATATTGTCTGGCCCTTCCTCCAATAGAGGAATTTTTTTCAAGGATGGTCACTTTATCACCCCGCTTTGCCAAGTAGCATGCGGCAGCTAAAGAAGAAAATCCGGACCCTATGATAGTTATAGTATTCATTTTGTTTAACAAATATAGTAAAAAGCTAAACAATAATACTAATACTACATAGCTTTAACTAAATTTTGGATGGATTCATAGGTTTTAATGGTCTTGGGAAGCGTTTTTAGATCGATACAATCGGTTTGCCTACCCAATATGTGTAAATGATGATTTGAATTGTCTAGCAACTCTGTATGAAATTCGGCCAAATAGCTATCTATATTCTCACAGGTAGGATTAACCGTGAAATATGTTATGAATTCAATATAATCGTAGTTTTTGACCAAATCTTTTAAACTGTTAAGCGGCACACTGCCTCCTAAATAAATGGTTTGAAATCCTTCCTTTGTTAATTGGTAGTTTACATACTGAAGACCTAGTTCGTGAATTTCATAATCTGGTAGGAATAGTGCGTATACTTTTTCATTTTTTGAAACATCAGCCGATTGATATTTCTCAGTATTGACCAAAATTTTCTGTTTAATCAATTCTGAGATAAAATGCTCTTGGGCGGGTGTGATGGTTTTTGTTTGCCATAAAAACCCAATTTCTTCTAAAAGAGGCATAAAAACCTCATGAAATATTTCTGAAAAGGGCTTTTCTGTTTCTAATTTTTTATATGTATTTATAAAAAGAGCTTTATCAAAATTGATGGTTGCTATTTTAAAAATATTCAGAATATGGTCTTCATTTGAGGATATAGTGAGCAATTTAGCTTTATCTAGGATTTCTTGATTGCTTAGTTGAGATATTTTAGAAATCTTATACCCATTATTATATAGAGCTGTCACATTTAATAGTTTCTGAAGGCTGTCAATACTATATGTTCTAATATTAGTCTCAGTGCGGTTTGGCTCAAAAAGGTTATAGCGTTTTTCCCAAATTCTTATGGTATGCGCTTTGATCCCAGAAAGGTGCTCTAGGTCCTTAATACTGAACTCACTTTTAATATTGTTCATTTTTTCAAATAAAATATTAAACAAAAATAAACAAAAAGATGGATAAAATGAAGTAGCTTGGGAAAAAGTGCGCACGAGAAGACTCGAACTTCCACGATCTAAGCGATCATTAGGCCCTCAACCTAACGCGTCTACCAATTCCGCCACGTGCGCATGAAGTATTCAAAAATAAAAAAAGTTAAGCATATGCTTAACTTTTTTTTGTGACCTGGCTGGGGCTCGAACCCAGGACCCTAACATTAAAAGTGTTATGCTCTACCAGCTGAGCTACCAGGTCAAACGTTTCCTTGTTTGCGGGTGCAAATATAAAAGCTTTAATTGATTTTACAAACCCTTTTCAAGATATTTTTTTCTTTTTTTCTTTTGTTTCTTTGTGACGGAATTTGAAATACTGAGAAGGAACTTCATGAAGATTATTTTAATGGGCTATATGGCCTCTGGAAAATCATTAATTGGCAGACAGTTAGCAAAAGATTTGTCTGTGGCGTTTATAGATCTTGATCATTACATCGAGCAAAAAGAAGCGAAAAGTATAGGTGAAATTTTTTTTGAAAAAGGTGAAATATATTTTAGAAAAAGGGAACATTTCTATTTAAAAGAGCTTTTAGAGGGGTCAGAAAAGTTTGTTCTTTCCTTAGGGGGAGGTACCCCCTGTTTCTCAAATAATGCAGAATTATTATTTGATAAAGACCATTTAAAATCCTTTTTTCTCAATGTTCCGCTATCGGAATTACTTAAAAGGTTGATGAAAGAAAAATCCCCACGACCTTTAATTTCTCATATTCATAGTGAAGAGGAGATGGCTGAATTTATAGGAAAGCATTTATTTGAGCGTTTGCCTTTTTATAATAGGGCAGACCACAAAATAAATGCAAATCAAAATGTAGATAAGGTGATAGAAGATATCGTTGTCAAGTTATTCTAAATAAGCTTCTGCTTTTCCATTAGTCAAATTAACATGGATGTGTTCATGTAAGGAAGTAGAAAGGGAAATTCCTTTGAAATCTGCCTTAACAGGATATTTTTTATGATTTCTATTGACCAATACAGCGGTCTTAAACTGTTTTAAAGGTACATCAAGAAAATGTTTCACCCCATAAATTAAAGTAGTTCCTGAATTAAGAACATCATCTATTAAGACAATCGATTTGTTTTTGTAGTCTTCTGACTTGATGGATGTCTCTATGGGATTTAAAGGGTTCTTTTTATCTATAATTACTCTACAGAGAATTGGCTTAATATCTGAAATATTTTCAAGAATGGTTTTAAGCTCATTCGCTAATTGATACCCATTTTGGTCTATACCAGCAAGGATAACTTCCGTTTCATTTACATTGCTTTCATAGATTTGATAAGCAATACGTCTTATTTTATTTGTGATTTCTTGATGGTTAAGTATGATATTTTTCTCTGTGGTCATCCTTTCAAAAAGTTTTATCAAATATAAGCATTGGTTGTTCAAGTTTTATTCACTTTCATCATAAAAATCATCGATATCTCTTCGGTCTTTTTTAGTCGGTCTACCTGTGCCTTTTTTTCTGTAATAATCCTGCGAATATTTGAGGAGTTCTTGAGCTTCAAATTCAGATTTTGGAGTCGTGTCTGTACGGTAAATGTCAACCAATTTAGCTCCTACTCGGTTTGGAGGAATATCATTTATGGTTAAACTGTAATTAATCTGCTCTTTTCTAAGTAGAATTTTATCGGTAGGAAATACATCTCTACTGGGTTTGGCAACATCCCCGTTAATCTTTACATGGCCTTTTTTACAGGCAGTCGTGGCCAAACTTCTTGTTTTGTAATATCTCACACACCATAGATACTTGTCAATCCGCATAAAACTTATAAATCTACGTTAATATTTTAAGACAAAATTATTAATAAATTGTATCTTGCGCTTAAAAATTTATGAATATGAAGTTAAGAAAAATCAGTCTTACCTCTATCTGTTTATTATTGGTTCTTGCTGCCTGTAAAAAAGATGATGATAGTTATACCACTGTACCAGATCGGGACAGACAAGAGGTTTATGATGAAGATTTAATAAAAATAGAAGAGTTTCTTGCTACACATTTTTATAATTATGATGAGTTTGATTTTGACAATCCTTATAGTGAGGCAAATGATAATTTTCAAATTGTTTTTGATACAATAGCAGGTGATAATGCAGATAAAATACCTTTAATCGATCAGGTGGAATATAAAATTGCTTATTCTTATTCTGACGATATTGAATATAAACTTTATGTTCTTAAAGTAAGAGAAGGGAATGGTAAAGTCCTTCATGGAACAGATGAAGCATTTCTAAATTATCAAGGTTTGAATTTAGCCAATTTAGAACAGTTTGATGGGACTGTTAATCCGACTCTATTGAATTTAACTACGGTTAGTACCACAATAACGGGAGTAATTGATGGTTTTAGACAAGGACTTACCGAATTTAAAACAGCTTCAAGCATCACTGAAAATACAAATGGGGGAGGAGAGCCCGATGGAACATTTTCATACCACGGTCATGGAATTGGAGCTATTTTTATTCCTTCCGGATTAGGATATTTTTCTTCGCCTTTAACAACAGTACCAGCTTATTCCTCTCTTATATTTAATGTTAGATTATATAACTTAAATCATACAGATTTTGATCTGGATAATATCCCTTCTTACATGGAAGATTTGAGTGGAGATGGGGATCCATATACAGATGATACGGATGGGGATTTGGTTGCTGATTTTATGGATAATGATGACGATGGTGATGGAACGCTTACAAGAGATGAAATTGATTATGGAGAATACACGATTTCTGTAGGAGATCCTGATCCTGAATTTGCAGAGAATGAATATGAGGTAAGTAGAGAGCAATTGGACAATACCATAACCATTAGTACTATTATTTTAACTGATACAGACGGTGATGGTACTCCAGATTATTTGGACAGTAGTATTAATTAACAGTTTTCAGTTATAAGTTATAAGGAATAAAAAAAAGCGGCCATTTTGAAGCCGCTTTTTTTATTTATAAAACAAGAGATAAACTTAATATCAATTGATCAGGTCTAGTGTCTATTCTTCCCATTGAAACACCATTGTTGTTTAAAAATACGGCTTCATTGTGTCCGAACCCTCTTTCATATCTAACATCAATTCCTAATCGATTCAAATTAAAACCTAAACCAACATTTAGACCTACTGTAAAATCACTTTCAATATCATCAATATTGATACCTTCAAATTCGGTATCCAAAATATATTGAAAAGCGGGTCCAGCAAAAATACTAATAGGGCCAAACTTTAATCCGGCCAATAAAGGAGCATCTAATTTTTGCATTTGAAAGCTACCACTGTTGTAGTCACTTTTCGTTTGGGTAAATATTAATTCTGGCTTTAGGAAATGTCTATTCCCAAGTTTACCAAAAATCCCAAAGTGGTATCCAATGTTTCGATCCGGTTTTTCAGCAACAGCGCCAATGGTTTCTATATAGTCCCCATTGGCGCTGTAATTGACTCCGGCTTTAAAACCAAAGCCAGATCTATTTTGAGCTTGTATTGTAGTCGTGACCAGCATTAATAACAGGCCACAGACAAGAAAATGTTTTGCCATATTCCGTTTTGTTTTAAACTAAAACGAAAGAAAAGGCGGTTTATTTTCTTTTTATAACAGCTTCTGCAGCTTCTGCCACAGATTTACTATCCAAGCCATATTTTACCATTAATTGTGCTGGTGTACCAGATTCTCCAAAGGTATCCTTGGTAGCAACAAATTCTTGTGGAGTAGGCAATTTGGAAGCTAGAACTCTAGCAACACTTTCTCCTAAACCTCCAAGATAGTTATGTTCTTCAGCAGTCACAATACATTTGGTTTTTGAAACAGAATTTAGGATTGCTTCTTCGTCTAAAGGTTTAATAGTGTGAATATTGATAACTTCAGCAGAAATTCCTTTTTCATTCAAAATTTTAGAGGCTTCAAGCGCTTCCCAAACTAAGTGACCGGTAGCTACAATCGTTACATCAGTTCCCTCTGTTAATTGAATAGCTTTACCAATTTCAAATTTTTGGTCGGCAGGAGTGAAAATAGGTACTGAAGGTCTTCCGAATCTTAAATAAACAGGACCTTCGTGCTCTGCAATAGCAATGGTAGCTGCTTTGGTTTGATTATAATCACAAGGGTTAATGACGGTCATGCCTGGAAGCATTTTCATCAATCCGATATCTTCTAAAATTTGGTGGGTAGCCCCATCTTCTCCCAAAGTCAAACCAGCGTGAGAAGCACAAATCTTTACGTTTTTCCCAGAATATGCAATGGATTGACGTATTTGATCATAAACCCTACCTGTGGAGAAGTTGGCAAACGTTCCTGTAAAAGGTATTTTACCTCCAATGGTTAGTCCGGCAGCAATACCCATCATATTGGCTTCGGCTATTCCGATTTGAAAAAATCTATCTGGGTTTTCTTTGATAAATTCTCCCATTTTTAATGAAGGAGTTAAATCAGCACATAAGGCCACAACATCAGGATTGGTTCTACCTAACTCAGCTAAACCATCACCAAAACCACTTCTTGTATCTTTTTTCTCTGTATATGTGTATGTTTTCATGTTTTTCTTATTGCGGATTAATAATCTCCTAAAGTTTCAGGGTTTTGACTTAAAGCGTTTTCTAATTGCTCGTCATTAGGAGCTTTTCCATGCCATTCATGGGTATGCATCATAAAGTCCACACCATGACCCATTTCAGTTCTTAGTAACACACATACAGGTTTTCCTTGACCTGTTTTTGATTTGGCTAATTCCATCCCTTTTAAAATAGCCTCAATATTGTTTCCGTCAATAATTTCCACAACATCCCAGCCAAAAGCTTCAAATTTGCCTTTAAGGTCTCCCATAAAGAGTACTTTGGTTGTTGGGCCGTCAATTTGTTGTCCGTTCAAATCCACTGTACAGATGATATTATCAACATTTTTGGCAGAAGCATACATGATGGCTTCCCAGTTTTGACCTTCTTGAAGTTCACCATCTCCATGAAGACTGTAAACTAAATGAGAGTCGTTGTTCAATTTTTTGGCTTGAGCAGCTCCTAAAGCAACACTCATTCCTTGTCCTAATGATCCAGAAGCAATTCTCACACCAGGTAACCCTTCATGCGTAGTAGGGTGTCCTTGTAACCTGGAATCAATAAGTCTAAAAGTGCTCAATTCTTCTACTGGAAAATAACCGGCTCTGGCCAATACACTGTAGAATACTGGGGAAATATGTCCGTTTGATAAGAAGAATAAATCTTCTCCAATACCGTCCATATCAAAACCTTCCTTACGGTCCATGATTTCATTGTAAAGAGCTACCAAGAACTCTGTACATCCTAATGAACCACCTGGATGGCCTGAATTTACTTTGTGCACCATTCGTAAAATATCTCTACGAACCTGTACAGCCAAATCGTTTAATTGTTGTGTGTTTGACATGTTAAAATCTCTTAGTTTCAGTCTGCAAAATTAGTTTAAATGTGTCTTAGGGCAAAATTAGTTATCCCTAATTATTAACTAATTGCAAGATACAAAAAGTGTAAAAAACACACTTAATTAAATTTAAATTTTATTAAGAATGATATATAAGGTAGTTGACTATCTTTGTGCCCGTATGAAATTTCAGTATGATATTTGAATTAAACGGAAAAGACCCTAAGTCTAAGGCAAGAGCAGGAAAGATAACTACAGATCACGGAGTAATTGAAACACCCATATTTATGCCGGTGGGTACAGTAGGATCTGTAAAAGGAGTGCACCAAAGAGAACTTAAAAATGATATCAACCCCGATATCATTTTAGGAAACACCTATCACCTTTATCTTAGGCCTCAAACTCAAATTTTAGAAAAGGCTGGTGGTTTGCATAAATTTATGAACTGGGATCGAAATATTTTAACAGATTCTGGGGGGTATCAAGTTTATTCTTTATCTGCCAACAGAAAGATTAAGGAAGAAGGAGTTAAGTTTAAAAGTCATATAGATGGAAGTTATCATACATTTACTCCTGAAAATGTCATGGAAATCCAAAGGAGTATCGGGGCAGATATCATCATGGCTTTTGATGAATGTACACCTTATCCTTGTGATTATAATTATGCAAAAAGATCGATGCACATGACCCATAGGTGGCTTGATCGCTGTATTAATCATTTAGAAAAAGTACCCTATACCTATGACTACAGTCAGGCATTTTTTCCAATTGTTCAAGGAAGTACGTATAAGGATTTAAGGAAACAATCTGCCGAATATATTGCTGGCGTTGGTGCTGAAGGAAATGCTATCGGTGGCTTATCTGTTGGTGAACCAGCTGAAGAGATGTATGCTATGACAGAAGTAGTTTGTGAGATTTTGCCAGAGGAAAAACCTAGATATTTAATGGGTGTAGGAACCCCTATTAATATACTTGAAAACATAGCATTGGGGATCGACATGTTTGATTGTGTGATGCCAACTAGAAATGCAAGAAATGGTATGCTATTTACTGCACATGGTACCATAAACATCAAAAACAAAAAATGGGAAGATGATTTTTCTCCAATTGATGAGATGGGAATCACTTATGTAGATACCGAATATAGCAAAGCATACTTGCGTCATCTTTTTTCAGTAAATGAATTATTGGGAAAACAAATTGCCACCATTCATAATCTTGGATTTTACTTGTGGTTGGTCAGAGAAGCAAGAAAGCATATATTAGCCGGAGATTTTGCAACTTGGAAAGATCAAATGGTAAAACAAATGGATAATAGATTGTAATGCTTAAAATCCTAGATTGGTACATATTAAAAAGGTATTTGGCCACTTTTTTTGTGATGCTTTTACTGTTTATACCTATTGGTATAACAGTACATTTAGCTGAAAAGATTGGTAAAATGATTGAGAGGGAGGCACCAATTGATGAAGTCCTTATATACTTTGTTAATTTCACTATTTATTTTGCCCATCTCCTATTTCCCTTATTTTTATTCCTATCAGTCATTTGGTTTACTTCAAAATTAGCAAACAACACCGAAGTCATTGCGTTTTTGAGTTCTGGGGTGTCTTTCTCAAGATTTCTAAGACCGTATTTAATAGGAGCAACAGTAGTAGCTATTCTCGCCCTAATTTTAGGTATGTACTTGGCTCCAGAGGCCAGTAAGGGGTTTAATGACTTTACTTACAAGTATTTAAAAAGTGCAAATGATTTGCAGCAAACAAGGGATGTTTATAGGCAAATTAATGAGAATGATTACATCTATGTAAGTGATTTTGACCCACGACAGAATATTGGAAGAAATTTTACTTTCGAGCACTTTGAGAATGATAAAATGATTTATAAAATAAGCGCCAACAGTATTAAATACAAGCCAGAAGATTCAACTTATCAATTAATCACCTATACTAAGAGAAAAATAGGACAGTTCAATGATATTTTAGAAACTGAAAGAAGAAAAGATACGTTGTTTTCTTTTGATCTAGAAGATTTAACGCCTGTTGAATACATAGCAGAAACCCTACCTTATGGAGAACTGAATCGATTTATCGCCAAGGAAGAGGCTAGGGGCTCTTCTTATATAAGTCGTTATAAATTGGTGAAATATAGAAAATGGAGTTTACCGGTCTCTGTTTTTATTTTAACAGTAATTGCCGTGGCTGTGTCCTCAAAAAAGAGAAGGGGAGGAATGGGAGTCAACTTGGCATTCGGTATTTGTATTGCTATGGTCTTTGTGTTTTTTGATAAAATCTTTGGCGTGATGGCTTCCCAATCAGACTTTCCCCCTTTGGTCGCAGTATGGTTTCCTAATGTATTATTTGGTATTTTAGCTCTTTACCTATTATACAATGCCAAACGATAAGCTCAAGAATTACCTTCATTTACATGTATTGGTTTTTATTGCTGGATTTACTGCTATTTTAGGTCAGTTGATCTCGTTGCAGGCCATTCCTTTAGTCTGGTATCGAATGATTATAGCATTAGTCTTAATGTACTTTTACATTTTGATAAGAAGGGTAAATATTAAGGTTAGTCCACAATATCTTTTAAAGTTTTTTATTGCAGGTGTTATAATTGCACTGCACTGGATTACTTTTTTTCATTCCATAAAGGTTTCTACCGTTTCAATAGCTTTGGTCATGTTTTCTACCGGTGCTTTTTTTGCATCCTTTATTGAACCCATTATATATAAAAGGAAAATAATTTGGTATGAAACCATTTTTGGAATTATGATAATTCCGGGTGTTGCTATCATCATGAAAAGTGAATTCCATTATTTGGAAGGAATTATTTACGGTATTGTTTCTGCTTTTTTATCTTCTCTATTTGCGGTGCTTAATGGGAAATTTTTAGAACGCTATACTGCCACCACCATTTCCTTTTATGAGTTTATTAGTGGTGTTATTTTTATTACCATATTTATGTTCCTGTTTAATAGGGAATCCTTTTCAACGGTTAATAGTTTGATTCCAATGGATATATTGTATTTGCTCATCCTTGGATCTGTTTGTACTGCTTATGCTTTTATTGGAGCCGTTTATGTAATGCGCTATATCAGTCCCTTTACAGTGGTTTTAACCTATAATTTAGAGCCTATTTATGGAATCATTTTAGCTCTTATTATTTTTTCAGAAGCAGATAAATTGAGTCCTAATTTTTTTGTAGGGGCTACATTAGTCTTTGCAGTGGTCATGGTTAATGGAATTTTAAAAAATTTAAAAAAGCGTAAAAAGAAAATATCCATACCTCGATAAGACGTTTAAAGTTTTTATATTTGTAAGCTAACTATAATTTAAAAGATAACTCCAATGGAATATTTAGAGTTTGAACTTCCTATTAAAGAATTAGAAGAGCAATTAACTAAGTGTGAGTTGATTGGCGAGGAAAGTGATGTAGATGTTACTGAAACTTGCAAGCAAATTGAGAAAAAGTTAATAGCTACAAAGAAAGATATTTATAAGAATTTAACGGCTTGGCAACGTGTTCAATTGTCAAGACACCCGAATAGACCTTATACCTTAGACTATATAAAAGCCATTTGTGGAGATACTTTTTTAGAACTTCATGGTGATCGTAATGTGAAAGATGACAAAGCGATGATTGGTGGTTTGGGTAAGATTGGAGATCAATCTTATATGTTTATTGGTCAGCAAAAGGGATTTAATACAAAAACCCGTCAGTACAGAAATTTTGGAATGTCTAATCCAGAGGGATATCGTAAAGCTTTACGATTGATGAAATCGGCTGAAAAATTTGGTGTTCCTGTTGTTACTTTAATTGATACTCCAGGTGCTTATCCAGGTTTGGAAGCTGAAGAGCGTGGACAAGGAGAAGCTATTGCAAGAAATATTTTTGAAATGACCCGACTACAAGTACCAATTATAACTATTATTATAGGTGAAGGTGCTTCTGGAGGAGCTTTAGGAATAGGTGTTGGAGATAGAGTATTAATGTTGGAAAACACTTGGTATTCTGTGATTTCTCCAGAGTCTTGTTCTTCCATTCTTTGGAGAAGTTGGGAGTTTAAGGAACAAGCTGCCGAAGCTTTAAAATTGACAGCTACCGATATGAAGAAACAAAAATTGGTAGATGAGATTATTAAAGAACCACTTGGAGGTGCACATAGCGATAGAGAAAAAACTTTTTTAAGTGTCAAGGATGCTATCGATAGAAATTATCAAGAACTTAAAAAGTTATCACCAAAAGAATTGGTTGATCAACGTATTGATAAATACTCCAATATGGGTGTATTTAAAGGATAATACCATTGAAACATAGATGACAAAAATCTGGAATGTTCTATTTCAGATTTTTTTTATGCTTATTAACAATATAATTAAGTTATTAACAGTTAGTTTGTTGAAGGCCTGTTAAAATCACAACCCGAATTAAACCTAACTTTTAATTCAATTTATATACATTCGTATTTATGAAACAACCCAATCAGCTCCAAGGCATTCAAATCGATAAAGGCACAATAATTAATTTAGAGCGAGGTAAAATACCTCCTCAATCCATTGATTTAGAGGAAGTTGTGCTGGGTGCCATGATGATTGATAAGAAGGGTGTTGATGAAGTTATCGATATTTTAAGTCCTGACGCATTCTACAAGGAAAGCCATAAGCACATTTTTGAAGCTATTTTTCAATTGTTTGAGGGTAGTGAGCCAATCGACTTATTAACCGTTTCAAGTCAATTAAAAAAGAATGGCAAGTTAGATTTAGTTGGAGGTGATTTTTACCTTATTTCCTTGACTCAAAAAGTGTCATCATCGGCGCATATTGAGTTCCATGCCCGTATTATCCTTCAAAAATTTATTCAAAGAAGTTTGATAAAAATTTCGAGCGAAATTATTGAGGATGCCTACGATGAAACTCAGGATGTTTTTGATCTTTTGGATAGAGCAGAATCCAAACTCTATGAGGTTACTCAAGGGAATATCAAGAAATCAAGTGAGTCTGCATTGGATTTGGTAATTCAGGCTAAAAAGAAGATTGAAGAAATCTCAAATAAGGAAGGTTTGAGTGGGATTCCAACGGGTTTCACAAAATTGGATAAACTGACTTCTGGTTGGCAGGAAAGTGATTTGATAATTGTAGCGGCTCGTCCGGGTATGGGTAAAACAGCCTTGACGCTATCTATGGCAAGAAACATTGCAGTAGACCAAAATATTCCTGTGGCATTTTTCTCTTTGGAGATGGCATCGGTACAGTTAATCACGCGTTTGATTTCCAGTGAAACAGGTTTGTCTTCAGAAAAATTGAGAACTGGAAAGCTTGAAAAGCACGAGTGGGAGCAGCTAAATGTGAAAGTGAAAGGCCTTGAAAAGGCACCTTTGTATATTGATGACACTCCATCTCTTTCCATTTTTGATCTAAGAGCAAAAGCTAGAAGGCTTGCTTCTCAGTATGGTATTAGAATGATCATGATTGATTATTTACAGTTAATGACTGCCGGTGGATCCCAAAAGGGAGGAAATCGTGAACAGGAAATTTCCATGATTTCAAGAAACTTGAAAGCACTTGCCAAAGAATTAAATGTACCAGTAATTGCACTTTCTCAGTTATCGCGTGCCGTAGAAACGAGAGGGGGAAGTAAAAGGCCTTTGCTATCCGACCTGCGTGAATCTGGAGCGATTGAGCAGGATGCCGATATTGTATCATTTATTTACCGTCCGGAGTATTACAAGATTGAAGAATGGGATGATGAAGAACGTTCACCAACCGAAGGTCAGGCGGAATTTATTGTTGCCAAACATAGAAATGGAGGGTTGGAAAATATTCGATTGAAGTTTATTGGTCATCTTGGTAAGTTTGATAATTTGGATGATTTTGACTCACCTTTTGAATTCCAGAGTAAAATAAATTCTGTTAGTGATGAAATAAAATCAGATCACTTTGGTTCACCTTCAGATGCATTTGGTAGCCCAGAGTTTCCAGATGAAGATGATAACGAAGTACCTTTCTAATAGCCCGAAATAAATAATGGATAAATTAAGAACCACCAACATTTTGTTGCTTATAGTTGTCATTCCATTGGTATTCTATTTGCTCAAACTTTTATCGTTTATTCTTATTCCCATCTTTTTTGCAATGTTTATAGCATTGCTTTTTTTGCCTATAATGAGATGGTTTTCAAGAAAAGGACTGCCTAAATTTGTTGGTATATCAGTGGTGATTCTTTTAATTATTGGGGGATTGAAAATTGGATTTGAACTGATTCACATCTCAGGAACAGAAATTTTAAATTCAGAATCCAGTTTTTTTGAAAAGGCCGAGACTAAAGTACTAGCACTTGTTGACAATATTGAAACTAGCTTTAACATTCAGATTCCAAAGGATAAGCAAAGTATAACCCAATCAGCAGTTAAAGACAATATCATACCTACATTAGATTTTCTCCGAAAATCAATTACTATGGTTTTGATGACGGTTTTCTTTGTGGTGTTGTTTCTGGCAGAATCCATAAATTTTCATACCGTTTTACAGAGCACCATTTTAAAGACGAAGCATACCTCGGTAAAGGCTTTTAGAAAAATTGAAAAGGATTTAATAGTATTTATAGAAGTTAAATTTTTGGTTAGTTTGGCAACTGGAATAGGAACAGGTTTAGCTTGTTTATTTTTTGATGTCAGCTTTCCTATATTTTGGGGACTATTTGCCTTTATCATTAATTTTGTGCAAATGGTAGGATCTATAGTGACCGTTGTCCTTCTTTCTCTGTTTGCTTTTATTGAACTGGAACCCACCAGTGGTTTGTTGTTCTTTATTTTATCAATAACAGGCGTTCAAGTGTTATTTGGTTCTATTTTAGAACCCATTTTTATGGGAAAATCTTTTTCTCTTAATGTGGTAACCGTCTTGATTATGTTAATGTTGTGGGGCTTTATATGGGGTGTTCCCGGATTAATTATGGCTATCCCAATTACTGTTTTTCTAAAAATTATATTGGAACAATTTCCGCAAACTCGCATTATTTCCAAGCTTCTTTCTGCCAATCATATTTAAAAATAGATGTATCTTGAGCTGATATTTTTAAAGGATTAAATATGGTTCATGGTACGCATAATGCATTAGATGACCCAAGAAACCGGGACATCAAAATTTCTATAAACGGTGAGTTTTTTAAACGAGAGGATGCCAAAATATCGGTCTTTGATAGTGGATATTTGGTAGGCGATGGAATTTGGGAAGCCTTGAGATTGCATCATGGTGTTTTGGTTTTTTTAAAGGATCACCTTGATAGAATGTGGAGCGCTGCAGCAAGTGTTGGAATGACTTTGCCATTTTCCAGAGAAGAATTGACGCAAATGATTTGGGCTACTCTTGAAGAAAATGACATGACAGACCAAGTTCATGTAAGAATTATGGTGACACGTGGAATCAAAAAAACACCTTCCCAAGACCCTAGGCTGACTATTTCTGGACCCAATGTGGTCATTATTCCCGAATATAAAATTGCTGATTCGACTAGTAAACATAAAGGAATCTCTTTATTCACAAGTACTATTAGACGTGGTTCCCCTGATTATCTTGACCCTCGATTGAATTGCCACAGTAAATTACATGAGGTGCAAGCCCTAATACAAGCAATTGAAGCTGGTGCAGATGAAGCACTTATGCTCGATATTAATGGATTTGTTTCTACTTGTAATGCTACCAATTTTTTTATAATTAAGAATAATGAAGTCTGGACATCAACAGGTCAATACTGCATGAATGGAATTACTAGGGAAAAAGTCATTGAAGTTTGTGAAAGAAATAATATACCATGTTTTCAAAAGGATTTTTCACTTTTTGATGTGTATTCGGCCGATGAAGCTTTTGTAACTGGAACTTTTGGTGGTTTGACTCCGGTAGTTAAAATCGATGGTCGAATCATTGGTGAAGGAACCTATGGCATTAAAACCCAAAAGTTAAGTCAGCTTTATGAAGATTTAATTCA
The DNA here is from genome assembly GCF_001280515.1 of Mangrovimonas sp. ST2L15. Taxonomy (GTDB): domain Bacteria; phylum Bacteroidota; class Bacteroidia; order Flavobacteriales; family Flavobacteriaceae; genus Mangrovimonas; species Mangrovimonas futianensis. The sequence continues at coordinate 1,727,126 of NZ_LBIQ01000030.1, forward strand.
AAACGAAATTGAGAAACTTCAAAATGGATAACTCAGAAATTACTCGTATCGCTTTGTGGTCTGGACCCAGAAATATTTCTACCGCTTTGATGTATTCTTTTGCTCAAAGGGAGGATACAAAAGTTTTTGACGAACCCTTGTATGCCTATTATTTAAGAAATACAAAGGCCAAAGAATACCATCCAGGAGCCGATGATATCTTAAAATCCCAGAACAATAATGGGGAAGAAGTGGTGAAAATGATGGTTACAGAAGATAGTAAACCTGTTCTGTTCTTTAAAAACATGACCCATCATTTATTGGATTTGGATCGAAGTTTTATGAACCAAATACAAAATGTCATACTTACAAGGAATCCAAAGGAAATGATTCCCTCCTTTGCCAAGGTGATTGATAATCCTACCATTGATGATATAGGTTACGCAATGCATACAAAACTTCTTAGGTACTTTGAAGAGAATAACATTAATTTTACAGTGCTTGATTCTAAACAGGTGCTTTTAAATCCGAAGAGAACCCTAAAACTTTTATGCGAAAAATTAGGGATTCCTTTTGATGAAAAAATGCTTTCATGGGAACCGGAACCCAGACCTGAAGATGGCGTTTGGGCAAAATATTGGTACAAAAATGTGCATCAGTCAAATGGATTTGGAAAGTATGATCCAAAAGTAGAACCATTCCCTGAAAATCTTCGAGAGTTATTGAAAGAATGCCAATCACATTATGAAATTTTAAAGGAATACAGTATTGGTTAAAATTATGATAAACCTGATTTAAGGGGATTTTTTTAAGTATCTTTCATGAGTAAAAATGCTATAAATTCCGAAAAGGAGAAAAAGAAAATGAAGAAGTTATTGCTCTTACTATGTTTTTTGATGTCTTTGAACACCTTCGCATCATATATATTGGTGCCTATGGATGCCGAGTCGCAGAAAAACCATTTAAAAGCATATGGGATTACTTATTGGACTTTAGAAAAACAAATGAAAGTCAAATGGCTTTTAAATTACAGAGGCGGGTCATTTTTATTGCCTGACACCGAGGAAATTCAAAAGGAATGTCAGATTAGAGGTGTTTCGTTTGAAATTCTATCAAATTCAAAAACCGAATCTATTTTAGAGGAAATTAGCAGTCCAAGTCAAAATATGGAAGCGGTAGTTTTGGAAAAAGCTCCCAAAATTGCAGTATATACACCTAAAGGGAAACTACCATGGGATGATGCTGTGACCATGGTTTTGACGTATGCTGAAATTCCATATGAAACAGTTTATGATGAAGAAGTTCTTAATGACGAATTGTTGTTGTATGATTGGTTGCATTTACATCATGAAGATTTTACCGGGCAATACGGAAAATTTTACAGGAACTACCGAACAGCCGCTTGGTATATAGAAGAGAAAAATGAGGCTGAGGCTTTAGCAAAAAAGCTCGGATACAATAAAGTGTCTGAAGAGAAATTGGCGGTTTCATTAAAAATTAGAGATTATGTGATTGGTGGCGGTTTCATGTTTGCTATGTGCAGCGCCACTGATAGTTTTGATATTGCTTTGGCGGCCGAAGGGGTGGACATTTGTGAAACCATGTTTGATGGCGATCCAAGTGAACCGAATTATCAAAGTAAGATAGATTATAATAAAACCTTTGCCTTTACCGATTTTACACTTGAAAGAAGTCCGATGGTATACGAGTTTTCATCCATAGACATGACTCAAAAGAGGCAAATCCCTATGCAAACCGATTATTTTACACTAATGGATTTTTCTGCTAAATGGGATCCAGTTCCAACTATGTTATGTCAAAATCACACTGCTTTGGTAAAAGGCTTTATGGGGCAGACTACTTCATTTACAAGAGATCAAATAAAAAGCAATGTCTTGGTTTTAGGGGAGAACAAAACCAATGGCGAAGCACGTTATATTCATGGAATTAAGGGGAAAGGATTTTTTACATTTTATGGAGGACATGATCCAGAAGATTATACGCATAGAGTAGGGGATCCTAGGACTGAATTGGATTTATATCCTACCTCTCCTGGATACCGGTTAATTCTAAACAATGTCCTTTTTCCCGCTGCCAAAAAGAAAAAACAAAAGACCTAATATGATTCAGGTTTTTCAAAAAGAAATTTCCCTTTCTGAAAAAAGAAGAGGATTTCATTTGGTAACTGATGAAATTTTGACCAAGTTCCCAGAAATAAAATCCATTCAAACGGGAATGTTTCAGGTTTTTATTAAGCATACATCAGCTAGTTTGACCATTAATGAAAATGCTGATCCAACGGTTCGGACAGATTTTGAAAGCCATATGAATGTTATGGTTCCAGAAAATACGCCTTATTACATCCATACTTACGAAGGTCCTGATGATATGCCTGCACATATTAAGGCGTCCTTAATGGGTGCTTCTGTTCAAATTCCAATCACCAACGGACGATTAAATCTTGGTACTTGGCAGGGAATTTATTTATGTGAGCATAGGAATTATGGAGGTAGCCGTAAATTGGTATTAACAGCTTTCGGGATTTGAGTTTATTATTCCGTCACCTTCTTAGAATGTAATAATTGCTCCAGAATAATCTCAACTCCGTTTTCGTCATTGTTTTTAGTGGTATGAGTAGCTATTTTTTTTAGGTTTGGATGGGCATTTTCCATAGCAACGCTTACCGCTGCTTGATAGAACATTTCCAAATCATTATTGTAATCGCCAAAAACCAAAGTTTCCTCTTTAGTAATACCTAAATTTTGTTGAAGTTTTGATAGAGCAAAACCTTTATTAGCATTTTGATGGGAAAGATCCAACCATACTTCTCCAGAAACTTTTACCTGTAAATCTTTTTCAAAATGTTTGACCAAAGGGTACAACTGCTCTTCAGAACCGTGTTTGCAATACACAGCAATTTTCAAGAAATCATCATCTTTAATTTCAGTCAAATCTGAAACACGTTCGTATTTATGGTAAAACTCCTTAAAAAAGTCAATGAAATCCAAGTTTTCAGATTCAATGTAAGCTGTTTTTTTTCCGCATAATACAATCTCTATTTCATCAATAGCACGCAAATATTCTACCAGTTTCTTAATTTCTTTATGACTCAAACCAATGAGTAAGAGCTCCTCTTCTTTTTGCTTGGTTATAGCCCCGTTTTCAGCGATAATGGTAATGTCATTTGTAATCCCATTAAGTTTATCTGTGATACTATAGTATTGCCTTCCACTGGCAGCAACAAAATGAATCTGATGCTTTTTTAATTCTTTAAACAATTCAAAAAAGCGCTCGCTCACTTGTCCTTTAGAATTTAATAGAGTGCCATCCATATCGGTGGCAATTAATTTTATTTGTGATAGGTTCATATAATGCAGTTAAGCTGCAAAATTACAGTTGTTTAGATGATTTAGTGGTGATAAAAATGTTTTTATTTCGTTAATTTTTTGGCATTAATGTTCCATACTACCTTGACAACTACAACCTACATTCAGAAAACTTTGGCTTTCTTCGTGCCAGGGGAAGGCTTGGTTGTACTTATTGTTTTCCCAATAAAATTGGGTGCGTTCTTTAGGATGATTACCTATTTCATTCATGGTATTGGCATCAAATAATCGTCCGTTAACCATTGTATATATTATGGAATTTGAGTTTTTAATGTCTAATAAAGGGTCTTTATCCAAAACAATCAAATCTGCAAGTTTGCCTTTCCTTAAACTGCCCACTTCATTATCAATACCTATATATTCGGCTCCATTAATGGTGGCTGCTTTCAGTGCTTCCATGGTACTCATACCTCCTTGTTCCAACATCCATAATTCCCAATGTGCTCCCAAACCTTGAAGTTGACCATGGGCACCCAAGTTGACTTTTACCCCGTAGTCAGAGAGAGTTTTACATGTTTTGGAAACTAAAATATGACCATTTTCATACTCCTTATCAGGAATCATCATTCTATGTCTTGAGCGTGCATCGATAATTCCTCTTGGTGTAAATTGCAGCAATTTTTCATTTTCCCAAACATTGGTTTTTTGATACCAAAAGAACTCTCCATTTAATCCACCATAATTGACTATCAAGGTAGGTGTGTACCCAACGTCACTTTTTCCCCATAGTTCTAAAACATCTTTGTAAACGGGAGCCACTGGAATGTTGTGTTCGATACCTGTATGTCCATCCATTACCATGGTCATGTTATGGAAAAAATTAGATCCACCTTCTGGGACTACTAAAATTTGTTCGTCTCGAGCTGCCTGTAAAACCTGCTGGCGTTGATCTCTTCGTGGTTGATTATAACTCTTCACGGAATGCGCTCCAAATGCTTTGGTTCTTCTGATTGATGAGCGAGCATCTTCCAAATTATTTATAACGGCTTTAAAATCACCATCAGCTCCATATAGAATAATACCAGTTGAGAATATTCTTGGACCAATAATTTCCCCGCTTTTTTGTAATTCAGATAAAGAAAAAATGGTTTCACTTAATGCCGATGGATCGTGTGATGTGGTAACACCATAAGCTAAATTGGCATAAAATTGCCAATGCTTTTGCTCGGTTAATCCGTACCTAAACCCTCCAACATGAGCATGAACATCGACCATTCCAGGCATTATTGTTTTTCCTGAAACGTCATATACTTTAGCGTTTTTAGGGATTTTAATGTCATCACGATTACCTATTGATTCAATGACATTCTCATTAATAATGATGGTTCCATCATTAATGACTTCATCATTTTCCATTGTGATTATTTTTGCTCCTGTTAAAGCAATTATTCCAGATGGTTTGTGTGATTCAACCCGAAGCCCGACGGCTATACTTTCATCTTGAATCTTGATTTCTTCGGAAATAGGGGAGGTATAATAGCGATCACCGAGTGTCCAATGTAACTGTCGACTATCCTTGGACCAATGCAGATTGATTCCAGCATCTTTAGAAACTTGGGAAATCGGAACAAATTTAGTCTTATCTGTCATGTCTAAAGTTTCCCCATATGCAGGCATGGGAGCAACAAATATTTTGTGCAAATGAATAAAAGCAACCCATTTTTGATCTGGACTGGGAACTATTCTATTACCATGATCAGATTTAACTAAGGTTCTTGAATCAAATCCATCAAGATTAACACTTTTGAGGGACTTGACAATATCTCCAAAAAACTGTCCGCCTGTTTGGTAAAAGATTCTTTTATCCTCCAAGTTGAACGTCGGGAAATCCCCCTCTTTGATTATGAATTTAGTTTCTGTACCATCAGAATTCATAGTGTAGAGCCCTGGCTTTTTATCAAACGTAAAGCCCAAATCACTATTACCCGTTTCCTTTCGATAGACAATTTTATTTCCATTATGGGAAAAAGAAGGATTGCGATAAATACCTTTTTCTGATGTCAGTTTCTCTGGAGTTCCTCCTTTGATAGAAACCTTATATATGGAACCAAGGTTTTCATCATTCCAAGTCACATAAACAAGATGTTTTCCATCTGTGGAAAAACTAGGTTCAAACTCAAAATCATCTCCAGATGTAATTCTTTTTGGAGTGCCGTTTGGTAATTTCTTTATCCATAAATGACCAAGCGCGCTGAAAACTAAACTAGATTCATCGGGTGAAGTAACAGCATGTCTAATCACTTTGGCTTCGAAATTTTCTTCAAAAACCGGATATTTAAATTTCAAGGGAGATGCTATTTTAATTTGGGCATCCACTTGAAATGGAATATCTACTGTTTCGAGAGAATGAATGTTTATTTTATTGATTTTTCCACCAGACCAAAAGACAATCTCTTCATTGTTTGGCATCCAATTAAAATTAGGGTAAACACCAAAAATGGCCCAAGCTTCCTGTTGGTCTTTATTTAGTTGATCATATATTGGCCATTCTTCACCGGTTTTTAAATCATGTATATATAGGACCGATTTTTCTCGTACCCTTTTTACAAAAGCCAATAGCTTTCCATCTTTGGATACTTGAGGTCTTGCTGCTCCACCAGGCCCGCCGGTCACTCGATCGATAGTTCCAGTTTCAAAATCATACCGATTGATAACATAAATTTGACTATTAGGGTCTTTATTGTATTGGAAAAAACCTCCCGGATACATGTCTTCCGAATAATATAGATAACGACCATCAGGAGACATACTGGGCTCGTTGACATCCTGTTGGTCATTTTTACGTTTGGTAAGTTGAAGACCACTACCACCTGATTTATGATACATCCACATTTCGCCAGCACCTGCAGACCTAGTGGAAGTGAAATGTTTTCTAGCAATGAGGTAATCCCCATCGGGAGTCCAAATGGCATTATTTAAAAGTCTGAAATTCTCTTTGGTTATTTGTTTGGCATTATTTCCATTGATATCCATAACCCAGATATTATCGCCTCCACCAGCATCACTTGTAAATGAAATGGTTTTTCCATCCGGGCTAAATCTTGGTTGAATTTCAAAAGGCAAACCACTTCTTAGAATTTGTGCTTTTCCACCAGAGATAGACATTTTATAAATATCTCCCAATAAATCAAAAACAATGGTTTTACCATCTGGGCTAATATCTAAATTCATCCAGGTTCCTTCGTTGGTTGAAATCTCAAGGTCTTTGAAATTCCAATTTCCTTCGGGATTGGCAACATTCCAAACAGAATCTTTGGGAGTGGTTTGAGCAAAAAGGAAATGGCTAAGAAAGAGGAAGTAAACAATAATTAAATTAGGTTTCATGATCAAATGATAACGTCAAGTTAGAAAAGTATGAATTTAGTAATTATATTCTTTATGAAGAAAAAGGGCATAAAAAAACCGGTCCCAAATGGAACCGGTTTTAATTAATAAGCGAAATATGTTATACAATAGGCGATGCGCCTTATTTTACTTGATCTACAATTGCTGTGAAAGCTTCTGGGTGATTCATAGCTAAATCAGCCAATACCTTACGGTTAAGTTCGATATTGTTTGCTTTTAACTGTCCCATAAACTTTGAATAAGACATACCGTTAGCTCTTGCTCCAGCGTTAATACGTTGAATCCATAAAGCACGGAATGATCTCTTTTTGTTTCTGCGGTCTCTATAAGAATATAGCATTGCTTTGTCAACCGCATTTTTTGCTACTGTCCAAACGTTTTTACGACGTCCAAAGTAACCTTTTGCTTGCTTAAGAACCTTTTTTCTTCTGGCTCTTTTAGCTACTGAATTTACTGATCTTGGCATAATTTTAAAAATTTTGTAGTAGGCGTCCTATTTAAAGGTACTTGTAAGGCCTAACTCCAGGGTTAATAAATGGTTTAACCGAACAATATTACTTTAAACGTAATTGTTCTTTGATACTGTTAACATCAGACTCATGTACCAAAGTACTGTGAGTTAACGCCAACTTACGCTTTTTAGACTTCTTGGTTAAGATGTGACTTTTAAAAGCGTGCTTTCTCTTGATCTTTCCAGAACCAGTTAACTTAAAACGTTTTTTGGCACTAGATTTTGTCTTCATTTTAGGCATTTTCTTCTCCTAGTTTTTACTTCGCTTATTTATTTTTAAACCTGACTTTCAGGATTTTTATTTTGTCTTTTTGGGAGCGATGAACATAGTCATACGCTTTCCTTCCAATTTAGGCATTTGCTCAACCTTTCCAAATTCTTCTAGGTCTTGTGCCAATTTCAATAAAAGGATTTGTCCTTGCTCCTTAAACACGATAGAACGTCCTTTGAAAAATACATAAGCCTTTAATTTGGCTCCATCCTTTAAGAATTTCTCAGCGTGTTTCTTTTTGAAATCATAGTCGTGATCATCGGTTTGAGGACCAAAACGAATTTCTTTAACAACAACTTTAGTGGCTTTCGCCTTTAGAACTTTTTCACGTTTCTTTTGTTCGTAAAGAAACTTTTTATAGTCCATAACCTTACAAACTGGAGGATCTGCTTTAGGAGAAATTTCTACAAGATCTAAACCCTGCTCATCTGCAAAGGCTAATGCTTGTTTAATAGGGTAAACCCCGTTTTCAACATTATCACCTACTACTCGAACTTTCTCTGTTCTGATTTTAGAGTTGATTCTATGTTGATCCTCTTGTTGTACTCTTCTTCCTCTACCTGAGTTGAATCTGTTTCTTGCTATGGCTATAAAATTTTAATTAAACTTCTTTTAAAATTGTTTGAGGGATTTTGAAATCTCTTCGTTTATGATGTTGGCAAAAGATTCTACCGATATAGATCCTAAATCTTCACCACCATGTTTACGAACAGAAATCATACTTTCCTTCTCTTCGTTTTCCCCTACAATAATCATGTACGGTATTTTTTTCATTTCGGCTTCCCGAATTTTCTTTCCAACAGTTTCATTCCTGTTGTCAATTAGGGCGCGAATTTCGTGATTTTCTAACAAATTTAAAACTTTTTTCGCGTAATTTTCATATTTCTCACTAATTGACAGTACGATAGCTTGCTCTGGCATTAACCAAAGCGGGAAGTTTCCTGCGGTGTGTTCCAGCAAAATAGCCACAAAACGCTCCATACTTCCAAATGGAGCTCTATGGATCATTACGGGTCTATGAATTTGGTTATCACTTCCTACATAGGTCAATTCAAAACGCTCAGGTAAGTTATAATCTACCTGGATGGTTCCCAATTGCCATTGTCTTCCCAAGGCATCCTTAACCATGAAATCCAGTTTAGGTCCATAAAATGCAGCCTCACCTGTTTCAACAACATAATTTAAGCCCTTGTCTATGGCTGCATTTAAGATAGCCTGTTCTGCTTTTTCCCAGTTTTCTGAACTACCTATATATTTATCTGGGTTTTCAGGATCCCTTAATGATACTTGGGCGGTAAAATTCTCAAACCCTAAAGATCCGAAAACATAAAGTACCAAATCAATCACGTTTTTAAACTCTTGGTCCAATTGTTCTGGTGTACAGAATAAATGAGCATCATCTTGAGTAAAACCTCTTACTCGAGTCAATCCATGTAACTCACCACTTTGCTCGTATCTATAAACTGTTCCAAATTCAGCAAAGCGCTTAGGTAAGTCTCTATAAGACCATTGACTACTCTTGTATATTTCACAGTGATGCGGACAGTTCATGGGTTTCAATAAAAATTCTTCGCCATCCTTTGGTGTATGAATAGGTTGAAAACTGTCCTCACCATATTTAGCATAATGTCCCGAAGTTACATATAGTTCTTTTTGACCAATATGCGGTGTAACGACCATTTCGTATCCAGCTTTCTTTTGGGCTGCTTTAAGGAAATTTTCAAGACGCTCTCTCAATGCGGCACCTTTTGGAAGCCATAGAGGAAGACCTTGACCGACCTTTTGGGAAAAAGTGAAAAGCTCTAGTTCTTTACCCAGTTTTCTATGATCACGTTTTTTAGCCTCTTCCAATAATTCTAAATAGTCCTTTAAGTCTTTCTGCTTAGGGAAGGAGATGCCGTAAATCCTGGTTAATTGCTTTTCATTTTCATCACCTTTAAAGTAGGCTCCAGCAACACTTAATATTTTAACGGCTTTAACAATACCTGTATTTGGTATGTGGCCACCACGACAAAGATCTGTGAAAGTAGAATGGTCACAAAAGGTGATGGTGCCATCTTCAAGGTTCTGTATAAGATCTACTTTGTATTCATTGTTTCCTGTATAATATGAAAGGGCTTCTGCTTTGGATACCTCACGCATTTTAAAATCGTGCTTGCCTCTGGCGATCTCAAGCATTTTATCTTCTATTTTTTTGAAGTCTTTGTCTGTTATACTTTGGTCACCTAAATCAATGTCATAATAGAATCCATTTTCAATGGCAGGACCAACCCATAATTTGGCTCCAGGATAAAGTTCCTCGATGGCCTGGGCGAGGATATGGGCAGAAGAATGCCAAAAGGCCTTTTTACCTTCATCATCATTCCAGGTATATAATATTAAACTACCATCTTTTGTTAAAGGGGTTGTTGTTTCAACCTTCGTACCATTAAAATTGGCAGAAATGACGTTTCTGGCTAATCCTTCGCTTATACTTTTGGCTACATCCATAGGAGTAGAGTTCATTTCAAATGACTTTTGGCTCCCGTCTGGTAAGGTAATTTGAATCATTATATATAATAGTATGTATTTCGTTTCTTTTAAGATGGCAAAGATAAAAAGATAAAAGATAATGGAGAGATATAACCAAATGATTTAAACTGTAAAAATGTGTAATATATATTAAGGTATAAAGGGGTGATAAATAGTTTTGATGCTAAAGTGTTCATAATTAATAGACTCGATCTATAATTCAAAAAAACTTCAAAAAAAGGTTTGAAAAAGTTTGTTGTATAGGAAAAAAGGGTGGTATATTTGCACCCGCAAACGGGGAAACCGGGAGCGTAAGTTCATAGAAAGTTTGAGATACTGGGGTTAAGGGATTGGTTTTTAGGCCGGTCAAAAAAAACCCAAAAAAAATATCAAAAACATGTTTGTAGAATCAAAAAAGGTTGTATGTTTGCAGCCGCAAAAATAGCGAGAGTTATGAGTAGCAAAGTTCTTATAAAGGTGTTGGTATTTTGGGAGTGGAAACGGGGAAAACAGTCCTCGAAAAAATTTTCAAAAAAAAAGTATCAAAACTATTGTGAGGTTAAAAAAAGGGTTTTATATTTGCACCCGCTTAACGAGGAAACGAGTTAAGAAAGAAGATAAGAAAGTTCATAGACATATTGAATTGACAGCGTAGAAAGGTACTGGAAACGGTACTTTTCACAACAAGAGAATAAACCATTTTGAGTCCCTTTTCAGTCTTAAAGTTGTTAAAGATTTATAAGATTTAACGATGAAGAGTTTGATCCTGGCTCAGGATGAACGCTAGCGGCAGGCCTAACACATGCAAGTCGAGGGGTAGAAATAGCTTGCTATTTTGAGACCGGCGCACGGGTGCGTAACGCGTATGCAACCTACCTCTTACAGGGGAATAGCCCAGGGAAACTTGGATTAATGCCCCATAATATATAGGAATGGCATCATTTTTATATTAAAGTTCCGGCGGTAAGAGATGGGCATGCGTTCTATTAGCTAGTAGGTGTGGTAACGGCACACCTAGGCTACGATAGATAGGGGCCCTGAGAGGGGGATCCCCCACACTGGTACTGAGACACGGACCAGACTCCTACGGGAGGCAGCAGTGAGGAATATTGGACAATGGGCGAGAGCCTGATCCAGCCATGCCGCGTGCAGGAAGACTGCCCTATGGGTTGTAAACTGCTTTTATACGGGAAGAAACCTCCCCTCGTGAGGGGAGCTGACGGTACCGTATGAATAAGCATCGGCTAACTCCGTGCCAGCAGCCGCGGTAATACGGAGGATGCAAGCGTTATCCGGAATCATTGGGTTTAAAGGGTCCGTAGGTGGATTGTTAAGTCAGAGGTGAAAGCCTGCAGCTCAACTGTAGAATTGCCTTTGATACTGATAATCTTGAGTCATTGTGAAGTGGTTAGAATATGTAGTGTAGCGGTGAAATGCATAGATATTACATAGAATACCGATTGCGAAGGCAGATCACTAACAATGTACTGACACTGATGGACGAAAGCGTGGGGAGCGAACAGGATTAGATACCCTGGTAGTCCACGCCGTAAACGATGGTCACTAGCTGTTCGGACTTCGGTCTGAGTGGCTAAGCGAAAGTGATAAGTGACCCACCTGGGGAGTACGTTCGCAAGAATGAAACTCAAAGGAATTGACGGGGGCCCGCACAAGCGGTGGAGCATGTGGTTTAATTCGATGATACGCGAGGAACCTTACCAGGGCTTAAATGTAAGTTGCATGATTTAGAGATAGATCTTTCTTCGGACTACTTACAAGGTGCTGCATGGTTGTCGTCAGCTCGTGCCGTGAGGTGTCAGGTTAAGTCCTATAACGAGCGCAACCCCTGTTGTTAGTTGCCAGCATGTAAAGATGGGAACTCTAGCAAGACTGCCGGTGCAAACCGCGAGGAAGGTGGGGATGACGTCAAATCATCACGGCCCTTACGTCCTGGGCTACACACGTGCTACAATGGTAGGTACAGAGGGCAGCCACTGCGCGAGCAGGAGCGAATCCACAAAACCTATCACAGTTCGGATCGGAGTCTGCAACTCGACTCCGTGAAGCTGGAATCGCTAGTAATCGGATATCAGCCATGATCCGGTGAATACGTTCCCGGGCCTTGTACACACCGCCCGTCAAGCCATGGAAGCTGGGAGTGCCTGAAGTCCGTCACCGAGAGGAGCGGCCTAGGGTAAAATCGGTAACTAGGGCTAAGTCGTAACAAGGTAGCCGTACCGGAAGGTGCGGCTGGAACACCTCCTTTCTAGAGAAAGACGACTAAGAGGTTGGAAATACACATTTCGGTTTATTCTCCTGCTGTCGATTTAATTAAGATATCTATAATAAAGTAGAGAGTCTCATAGCTCAGCTGGTTAGAGCGCTACACTGATAATGTAGAGGTCGGCAGTTCGAGTCTGCCTGAGACTACGAATCTTCAGCGAACGATTGCGGATGCAATTGTGGATTGAAAACGTTCATTACAAGATTGAAAGGAAATTTTAGAAGTTGGGTATCCCAAGTTGACGTATAGGTCATCGATTAACTGATTACTGTTAACTGATTACCGACTACTGAATAGAAATGGGGGATTAGCTCAGCTGGCTAGAGCGCCTGCCTTGCACGCAGGAGGTCATCGGTTCGACTCCGATATTCTCCACGAGCCCTAATGGGCATAAGTTCATTGACATATTGAAAAAAGATACATGAAAATTAGATAGAAAATATCTAAAAACATAAATTATTGTAACGAGCAATAATAAACTCATTGAAAAGACAAAAAGTACAATAAGCTAAATAAGGGCGTATGGGGGATGCCTAGGCTCTCAGAGGCGAAGAAGGACGTGATAAGCTGCGAAAAGCCGTGGGGAGT
>NZ_LBIQ01000030.1:1742500-1955450 GCF_001280515.1 Mangrovimonas sp. ST2L15
CTAGTACGAGAGGACCGAGTTGGACGAACCTCTAGTGTACCTGTTGTTCTGCCAAGGGCATTGCAGGGTAGCTACGTTCGGAAGGGATAAGCGCTGAAAGCATATAAGCGCGAAACCCACCACAAGATGAGATTTCTTTAAAGGGTCGTGGGAGATGACCACGTTGATAGGCTACAGGTGTAAAGGCAGTAATGTCATAGCCGAGTAGTACTAATAACCCGTAGGCTTATTGTACAGCTCTTTTTCATGGAGTAAGTGTAAAAATGTTCTTTTTTCAGTATGTCAAACATATACGGACCTTCGTCCGAAAGATTTAAGGTGGTTATAGCGACGGGGCTCACCTCTTACCATTCCGAACAGAGTAGTTAAGCCCGTTAGCGCCGATGGTACTGCATTGTGGGAGAGTAGGTCGCCGCCTTTTTTGAAAGCACTTGTCATTTGACAGGTGCTTTTTTTGTTTGTAACAATATGGGAAATTCAACTTAACTGTTACAGGCACAATTATTTAGGAGGCTAAGTAATCCTTCGATTTTTTATAAAAATAAAGAAAGGAGATTGTTTACTTTTTCGCTTTAACAAATCGACTGATTATTTATATTGAGTATTTAATCCTTGATTGGTTTAATCTTTCCAAAACTTTTGGTAAGCAGAAAATTCGTTTTTTTGTTTCGGTAAATTTGGGTAATTTGTTGGACATGAATCCTATTATTTCTGCAACTCTTCAAACTCTTTCAAAATCACGTATTCTAATTGAGAATTTAGATGATCAAATTTTAATAAATGCATCTATTGGTCCATATTATTCTAGCATAGGTAGCCACTTAAGACACATCTTCGATTTTTACCATTGTATAATAGACGGAGTTAAGAGCAATCACGTGGACTTAACATGCCGGAAAAGAGACAAAGAAGTGGAAACATCATGTTTATTTGCTTTGGAATATCTTGAAAATATTCAGAGGGGCCTTGGAAATTATCCTAATATTTTATTAGATGAAGTGACTGTCGTTGATGATTTAGGTCTGGGAAAGACTGAAATATTATATACCCATGCATCCTTATTAGCGCAAGCAAATAGTCATGCCATCCACCATTATGCCATCATTAATTATATTCTGCATGGATTGAATGTGTCTATTTCTGACTTACGTTTTGGTTATAATCCCACCACACCTTCGTTATAACTAATTTATTTACAGTTTATAAAAAATGAGATTTTCGTTTAGGGCAATCAAAATTATATTTAAATTGTAATAAAGTTTAAAATCTTATTAATCAATAATATGAAGTGGAAAGGTAGAAGACAGAGTTCAAATGTAGAAGACCGTAGGGGGCAAAGTAGCGGAGGATCAGGTTTGGGTGGCCTTAACCCCATGTTTCTAATTTCTTTGGTTAGGTTTTTGTTTACAAAAACAGGACTTATAATTGCTGGTGTCCTTTTAGTGGGATCTATGTTATTGGGATATAATCCATTAAATTTCATCAGTCAACTGTTTACTGGTTCGCCTGTGACTTCTGAAACATCAGCTCCTTACCAGGGCACTCAAAAGGAAGAAGAGTTGGCAGATTTTAGTGCAACCATCTTAGCAAGCACTGAAGATGTTTGGAATCAATTGATCAGTAATTATGAGGAACCCACTTTAGTCCTATTTACCGGTTCAGTTTCATCTGCTTGTGGGTATGCTTCCAGTGCTACAGGACCTTTTTATTGTCCGGGGGATGACAAGCTTTACTTAGATCTCAGCTTTTTTGATGACATGGAAAGAAAATTGAATGCTCCTGGGGATTTTGCCCAAGCTTATGTTATTGCCCATGAGGTAGGACATCATGTTCAAAACCTTTTGGGTATATCTGATAAGGTTCAAAGATTACGTGGGCAAATGAGTCAAACAGAATTCAATAAATATTCAGTTAGATTGGAATTACAAGCCGATTTTTTAGCAGGCGTTTGGGCGCACCATTCCCAACAAATGACACAAATGATGGAAACTGGAGATTTACAGGAAGCCTTAAATGCGGCCTATGCCATAGGCGACGATCGTTTGCAAAAACAATCATCGGGTAAGGTCGTACCCGACTCTTTCACACATGGTACTTCAGAGCAGCGCATTAGATGGTTTAAAAAAGGCTTTGAGACAGGAGATATCAATCAAGGGGATACGTTTAACACAAATCCCTTGTAGGTTTGAATTCGATTATTTTTTGAACATACTGTCCAAAATCGTTTTTAATCCTTTAAAAGCGAAGAAAACGGCACAACCAGCAACCAATATTCCCAATATTAAAATAGGAATATACAATGGCTTTTCTTGGTTACTAAAAGCAATATGAATTAAACTAGGTCCCAAAAACATACACAATAGGGAAATCCCCATTTTTTTTAGGCCTTCTACCAATACTTTTTTGTTAGTGTGTTTCGTTTCCATGCTTGTAATTTTGAATGGCTTGTCTTACGTTTTTATATGCTTCAAGTAGTTTAGCAGCTTCTTCTTCAGTAACCTTTGTTTCTTGCATAATCATTCTGATTCCCCTATCCACAAGTTTGTTATTACTCAACTGCATGTCTACCATTTTATTTCCTTTGACGTGACCTAATTGAATCATGGTCGCAGTTGTAATCATGTTTAAGACCAATTTTTGAGCAGTTCCAGCTTTCATTCTGGAGCTTCCTGTTACAAATTCAGGACCAACGATAACTTCTATAGGGTATTTTGCAGTTTGTGAGAGTGGACTGTTATGATTGCAGGTGATGCAACCTGTTATGGTATTCATTTCATTACACTTTTTTAATCCGGCAATGACATAAGGTGTCGTTCCAGAGGCTGCAATTCCAACAACAACATCCTTATCTGAAATGTTATAAACCATTAGGTCCTTCCAGGCTTGGTCTTCAGAATCTTCTGCAAACTCCACAGCCTTTCTGATGGCGGAATCTCCACCTGCAATGAGTCCGATGACTAAATCATGAGGAACCCCAAAGGTAGGCGGGCATTCAGAAGCATCCACAATTCCCAGTCTACCGCTTGTACCTGCTCCTATGTAAAACAACCTTCCTCCATCTTTTAGTTTTAATACAATTTGATTTACCAAGGTTTCAATAGATGGAATGGCCTTTTCAACAGCCAATGGAACTGTTTGATCTTCTTTATTAATATTAGTCAATAATTCTGATACACTCATCTTTTCAAGATGGTTGTAAGTGGAATCTTGTTCTGTTGTTTTGGTAAAAGACATATCCAAAAATAATGAAATAATAAAGTATCTAAGTTAGGAGGTTTTAATTTGATTCTAAAAAAAGCCCCCGAATTGGGAGCTTTTTGTTATTGGTTAAATTTGATTTATGATTTCATTGAAGGTTTTACTCGGCCTCATGACATTTTCAGAAAGATCCTGAATTGGCTCATAGTATCCACCAATATTGGCAGCTTTTCCTTGTACACTGTTTAATTCCTTAACAATTGCTTCCTCATTATCACTTAAATCTTTGGCTATTGGTGCAAATTGTTCTTTTAAAGCTATATCTTTATTTTGATCAGCTAATGCTTGTGCCCAGTACATAGACAAATAGAAATGACTTCCACGGTTGTCTAATTCACCTGCTTTTCGTGACGGGCTTTTACCATTTTCCAATAGTTTTTCAGTGGCACTATCTAAGGTGTCTGCTAGGATTTGAGCTTTTTCGTTTTTAAAGGTATCACTTAGGTGCTCTAAGGATACAGCCAAAGCTAAGAATTCACCTAATGAATCCCATCTTAAATGGTTTTCCTCCAATAATTGTTCAACGTGTTTAGGTGCAGAACCTCCGGCACCAGTTTCAAATAAACCACCTCCATTCATTAATGGAACGATTGAAAGCATCTTAGCACTGGTTCCAACTTCTAAGATAGGGAATAGGTCTGTCAAATAATCTCTTAATACATTACCAGTCACTGAAATGGTATCCTCGCCATTTTTTAATCTTTCTAATGTGAAATTCGTAGCAGGTATTGGAGCCAAGATTCTTATGTCTAAACCAGTTGTATCGTACTCTGGTAAATATTTATTAACTTTTTTGATCAATTCTGCATCATGTGCTCTATCTTCATTTAACCAAAATACAGCAGGCGTTTGAGATGCTCTAGCTCTAGTTACGGCTAATTTCACCCAATCTTGAATAGGTAAATCTTTAGTTTGACACATTCTCCAGATATCTCCAACTTCTACTGTGTGCTCCATTAAAACAATGCCTTCTTCATTTACAACCGTTACTTTGCCATTGGTCTCAATTTCAAATGTTTTATCGTGAGAACCATATTCTTCTGCTTTCTGAGCCATTAATCCTACGTTTGGCACGGTACCCATGGTTGTTGGATCAAAAGCGCCATTCTTTTTACAGAAATCAATTGTGGCAGTGTAAACCCCTGCATAACTACTATCAGGAATAACGGCTTTGGTGTCTTGAGATTTGCCATCTGCATTCCACATTTGCCCTGAATTTCTTATCATAGCAGGCATAGAAGCATCAATAATGACATCACTTGGTACATGTAAGTTTGTAATACCTCTATCTGAATTTACCATGGCAAGTGCTGGTCCATTTGCAAAAGCAGCATCAATATCAGCTTCAATTTCAGAACGCTTTTCTTGTGGCAATTCGTCTAATTTGGAAACTAAATTTCCAAATCCGTTGTTTTCCTCAACACCAATTTCTTTTAATAAGGCACCATGCTTAGCAAATACATCCTTAAAGAAAACCTTTACGGCATGTCCAAAAATAATTGGATCCGAAACCTTCATCATGGTAGCTTTCATGTGTAATGAAAACAATACTCCTGTTTTTTTAGCATCGGCAATCTCTGCTTCCAGAAATTGGATTAATGCTTTTTTATTCATGACGGTTCCGTCTATGATCTCTCCATCAAGTAAAGGGAAGCTATCCTTTAAAATAGTTTCTCCTCCTTTTTCATCTGTATGAACAATCTTGATTTTAGTGGCATTTTCAACAGTCACAGACTTCTCATTGTGTGCAAAATCGCCTTGTTCCATTGTGGCAACATGCGATTGAGAATCTGATGTCCAAGGTCCCATGGAATGTGGGTTTTTCTTTGCATAATTTTTAACAGCTTTTGGTGCTCTTCTATCTGAATTTCCTTCCCTTAATACTGGGTTGACCGCACTACCTTTAATTTTGTCGTATCTTGATTTGATACTTTTTTCATCTTCATTTTGTGGGTCTTCAGGATAATTTGGAATATTGAATCCTTTTGATTGAAGTTCTTTGATAGCTGCAAAAAGTTGCGGAACTGATGCGCTAATATTTGGTAGTTTTATAATATTTGTTTCGGGTAATTTCACTAAATCTCCTAATACACCTAAAGCATCCTCGATCTTTTGATCTTCATTCAGAAATTCTGGAAAGGTCGCTAATATTCTCCCTGCCAAAGAAATATCTTTTGTTTCGATATTGATATTTGAAGATTTTGTAAATGCTTTGACTATAGGTAAAAAAGATTGGGTTGCTAAAGCCGGAGCTTCATCTGTTTTGGTGTAAAATATTGTTGAAGATTTAGACATGTTTGGTTGTAATTTTATGCTTTGTGTAATTCTTTTTTTATAAATCGAACAAATATAGTAAATACTATTATTTTTCTTAGACTGAATTGGAGCAATTATTCAATGATAATGCCATATTTAGACAATAATCCTTCCAAATGATCACGAGTGAAAATAGCCTTTTTCAAACTATTATTTTCAGGGTCTATTTGGAAATTATAGGATTGTCGAAAGTCTACTTTTTCTAAAATTGAATTTTGAAATTTTGTATTGATTAGGTTGCAGTTGATTATAGAGCTGGCGGTCAGATTTGTATAAGAGAAATCCGCAGCGTTTAAATTGCAATTTTCGAAAGAAGATTTTGGAATATCCATATTTTGGAAGGAGGCCAACTCCAAATTACAATCCTTAAAAATGAGGGAAATGAGAAAAGGATTGCATTCAAAGAAATGAATTCCTAAAAGTTTACAATTATCAAAAGTAACCTCATTAAAAGTTGCATTTCCCACTTTACAATTACTCATTTGGCAATCAATAAAAGTGCATTCGAGGAAAGAAATATTTGATAAATAGACATCTTGGAAATCACAATTTTTAAAAACGCAATGGTCGTATTCACCCTTTGCTAAACCTTTTTCTAAATAGGATTCGTCCTCGAATAAAAGATCTGAAAAAAATGGAAGTGAATTCATACGTGCAAATATTATTCTTTAATCTGATTTTACATTGGTTTCAACGGAATTTTTCAATTGGAGTGTTGGTTTTCATTAATATTGAATAGGGATATTAAAATTATTAATGCGTAGGAAAGGATTCATCATCGTTTGCCTTCTTTTGCTTGTCATAGTCATAGGAACTTTACTTTTTCTGAAATCGGACCGTGGACACAAAATGAGTGAAAATGCTGCAGTTAGGGTAGTGGAAACCAATGAAGGTTATGAACTTTTAAAAAATGGTAAACCCTTCTACATAAAAGGCGCTTCTGGAGATGGATATATCCAGGAGTTAGTTCAAGCTGGCGGCAATACAATTCGACTTTATGATACCATCAATACAACTAAACAGCTTGATGTAGCATATCAAAAAGGGGTGTCGGTAATTTTGGATATCCCTTTACCAGATTATGGAAGAGGTAAATGGACCTATTCAGATGATCAAGGAGTAAAGAATTTAACTACCTACGTCCAAAAATATGTAAATAAACATAAAAATCATCCAGCTTTACTTTATTGGAATTTGGGAAATGAACTTATCTATCCCCTAACTATTTTTCCTAATCGATTTACCGAAACTGTCAATGATTTAATAGATTTGATTCATGAGGAAGACCCTAACCATCCTATAGCAACTACTGTAGCTGGAACATCTCGAGCCCAAACTTTAGGTATTCATTTGCATTCACCTAAGTTTGATTTAATAGGCTATAATGTTTTTGGTAGTGTGAAAATTTTGGATAAAACCCAAAACCAATTATCTTATTTTTTAAAGCTGAAGCCTTACTATATAAGTGAATGGGGAGATCAAGGACCTTGGGAGGCAAATAATGAGTATTGGTTTTCAATCCAAGAAAAAAAGGGGAGTGAGAAAGCTAGAGGGTATTTCAGGACTTACCAAGATAATATTCTAAATAATCATTCAATGCTAGGATCTACAGCCTTCTATTGGGGCCAAAAGTTTGAAGGTACTCCTGATTGGTTCAATATTTTTGATGAAAAGGGCTATAAATCTCCAATTTATTATGCCTTAAAATCAAGTTGGGAAAAAACAGATCTCATTTATCCTTTAGAGATTGTTTATTTAAAATTTAAAAATTTATCTTCTAAAGATAATCGTATTTTTCGTCCAGAAGAGCCACTAGAAATGGAAACGTTGGCACAATCTAATTATTCAGATTCTTTAACTTACGAGTGGAATCTTTACAAGGAAAGTTCAAGTATATACGAGGGGTGGAAATTATTGAGCTCAGAGTTTAATTTAAAAGGCAAGGGTGAAGAAATTAACTTTAATACCCCTGAAGAAGAAGGTGCATATCGAATGGTTTTAAGGGTATATGACAACCAACAAAATTATTCGACAGCAAATATTTCGTTTTACGTCCTGAATCCTAATGACAAAAAAGAATAAAAATCAAAATAGCCTACGTATTTTAAGAGTGATGATTCTGATAGGAGTCCTCAGTCTCATTAATTTTTTCTATTGGTTTTTTAAACCAGATTTAGTTGAAAACAGACCGTTGTTTCTTCTTTTAACTTGTGTTATCTTTTTTGATACGTTTCGATTGTTATACACGTGGTATCATTATTGGGGTATTTCAATTCCTAATAAACCAAAACATAGGACTTCCTATAAGGTAGATGTATTTACTACATTTTGTGATGGTGAGCCCATAGATATGGTTACCCAAACCCTTTTGGCTATTAAGAAAATGGATTATCCGCATGAAACTTATTTATGTGATGAAGATGATAATGCATACCTAAAAAATTTCTGTAAAGAAAATGGAATAATACATGTGACTAGAACAAGTAAGGAAAATGCAAAGGCCGGTAATATTAATAATGCCCTTAAAATAGCTACCGGTGATGTTTGTGTTATAATGGATCCTGACCATGTGCCGGAAACCAATTTTTTAACCGAGTTATTACCCTATTTTGAAGATGAAAAAATAGGATTTGTGCAGTCTGTTCAAGGATACTACAACCAGAATGAATCCAAAGTAGCTTTGGGTGCGGCAGAACAAACCTATCAGTTCTATGGTCCTGTTATGATGTCCATGAATTCTTATGGTACAGTAAATGCTATTGGAGCGAATTGTGTTTTTAGAAGGAAGGCTTTGGATTCCATAGGAGGGCATTCTCCAGGCCTTTCTGAGGATATGCATACGGCGATGCAATTGTATGCCAAGGGTTGGAAATCGGTATACGTTCCTAAAATGCTTACCAAAGGATTAGTACCATCAACTTTAAGTTCTTATTTCAAGCAACAATTAAAATGGTCTAGAGGAACCTTTGAGTTATTAATCAGTGTTTTTCCTAAATTATTTTCAAATTTCACTTTAAGGCAGAAGTTGCATTTTGGAATTATTCCCTTGCATTATCTTGCGGGGATCGTCTACTTTTTTGTTTTATTGATTCCTATTCTCTCTTTATTTTTTAGTACCACTCCATGGCGAGGAAATATTTATAATTTTTGGCTCATTACACTTCCTATTTTTGCCTCTATTCTAGGGATAAGGTTATTTGTTCAAAAATGGATCATTAAAAAATCGGAAAGGGGAATGCATATCACAGGTGGATTGCTTTTTCATACAACCTGGTCTATATTCATATTAGGAGTCTTTTATAGTTTGATTAGGAAAAAGATCCCCTATATCCCAACCCCCAAAACAGGTGAAGATAAAACGCCTTTTGCCTTGATAGCGCCTAATTTATTTATGGGAATTCTAAGTGTTGCAGCAATTATTTATGGCTTGCAACGTGATTTTACACCATTTTCGCTTTTCATGTCTGGTTTTGCATTATGGAATGCAAGTGATATGTTTTACACTTTAGTATTCGCTTTTGAAAAGACCAATCCCATTTCTATTGAAACTAGTGAGGTAGAAATTAAAAAATCATTTTTCAAAAATCAATTTTTTAATTTCTGGCAAAGTGCAGGGATTATTATTGTGTTGATCATATTTGGACTCAGTGTTTACTTTCAAGTTCAAAACGAAAAACTTAAACTTAATGGAGTAGTGGTTGAAGAAATGTTTGAAGCTCCAAAATTAACTTATCTAGGTTGCTATTATCCTGAATCCGACAATGGTTTCACAAGTTTAAAAAGAGCTAATCAGTTTTCCGCAAATCACGAATTTCATCCAGATATTATTTCTGTTTACCTTCCTTGGGATAAAAATATAGAATCAACATTTCCTTCAAACTATTTAGATTCAATTTTCATTAATAAGTCCTTGCCTCTTATCACATGGGAGCCGTGGCTAAATAGTTTTCAAATAGAAAGACAAGAAAATAGAAATGTTTATCAATTGATTAATGAAGGGGTATTTGATGTCTATATAACTCAATTTGCGAAGAAGCTTAAGGAATTAAAAAAGCCAATTTTTTTAAGATTTGCTCATGAGTTTGATAATCCATTTTATCCTTGGTTTGTTGAAGGTGAAGCGCAATCATTTCAATTTAAAGAGGCTTGGGTAAAGGTTCATAGTATTTTTAATGAAGTAAAAGCTCATAATGTCATATGGGTATGGAATCCTTGGAAGAGCGAGAATGTGAAGGCTTTTTATCCAGGAAATGATTTTGTTGATTGGATTGGTTTGGACATTCTTAATTATGAATCAAATAAAGATTCTAAAGGTTGGTATTCCTTTGATGAATTGTATACTTTTTTTAGAGATAATTTAGATGGTGTCTCTGATAAGCCGGTAATCATTGCCGAATTTGGTAGTGTTGGAAATGATAAAGAAAGTCAGGCTAATTGGATTGAAAATGGAATTTCAGACTTGCAGAGTAAATACCCAGAAATTCAGGCCGTTGTATTTTTTAACAGTAGGGTGGATGATAATATTCCTGTGGGAATCCAAAATGAAGAACTTGTATATGATTGGACATTTAAGGATGGTGTTGAGTTAAATTTTGGTAAGTTTAAAAGGAATAATAAATTATATTCACATTATTCACTTTTAGAAAATAGAAAAGTTGATGAAAATTTCAATATTCAGGATAATACTTTTGCAGGAAAGAAGCTTAGGGAGACAAATATTTATGGTGTTAACATAAATAAAGGCCAAAACTGGAAAAGTGACTACCATGTTTTAAATAGAATTAATTTGAAAAAGGATTTTCAAAGAATGAAAACTGCAGGAATAAATACAGTTAAATTCATTGAAAATACTACCTATGACTACAATTTACTTGAAATTAGTAAAGAGAACGAACTTAACGTTAACTACAGTTTTTTTATTCCATTAAACACTAACTTTTTAGAGGTTAATAAAGAAACTGATGAGTTAAAAACAAATATTCTAAAAAGGGTAAGGAAGTATCAAAAATATAATCATATTATATCATGGAGTTTTGAAAATGATTTTTACTCCAAACTTCCTAATAATATTAAAGAACCGGACCTTACTCTATATAGAAACGGCTATTTAAATTGGTTGAAAACCGTGGTTTCTGGAATACGACAAATTTCAGATGAAAATATTTTCATTGGAATAGAAGGAGAGGGAAACCTTTTAAATAAATTGGAGTTTTATTCAGATGTTTTTAAACAAGATATCGGGATTAATATACAGCTAAAGAGTGATCAGTTGCAAGAAGGGGCTTGGGATTACATAAATAATCTTGGAGTTCCAGTTTCCTTAGATTATTTAGGTGATGAAATCTCAACTAATTGGAAAGAATTAGCAAATGGAAAGTCATTTTATTATGTATCATGGCAAGATCAATTTGCAATAAATAAGTTAACGTTTGATGGTTTAATTGATAGGAAGGGAAGATTGAAAAATAAGTATTTTGATTTCATTGAAAGCTTTGGAGAGCCCAAGTTTAAATATGATGCTCCGAACATTAAAATATTAAAACAAAATAAAACTTTCTACCCAGGAAACGTTGTAGTGTGTTATGCCATGTTTTATGGTGATAGAATAGGATGGGAAATGGGGGGTAATCAAGGAAACTATAGATATGAATGGAATTTATTAAAATACAAAGGGGAAAAAGAATGTATTTCTATTGAGAAAGTAGGAGAGGGAAGTGAGGTTTATTTAAAAGTTCCAAAAGACCCGAATAGTTATAAATTGATGTTAACCGTAATTGACAAAGAAAATGTAGTGACACAAACATTTACAGATTTAAAACCATAAAAACAGAATTCAAGATATCATAAAAAACAAAAGCCATATCACTATAGTTGTAAAACTACTTTGACATGGCTTTCTTCGAAATAGCTCTGCGTGACCTATTTAGTATGACTACTAAAGTTACAATTTACATCGTTTCGGTTCAAGTTTTACTATTTCAAAATGAAACATTTTCAATTTTCAAAATGTATTGACCTATTGACAATGTTTCGATGATTGTTCTCCTTGATTTTGCTTAATTGACATACTCCACTTTCGTAAGTTATGTTTTTAAACAAAATTGCTTTTTCTTTTAACCGTTTCTTTCGATTCAGTTAATTTCCAAAACTTTCAATTGATTTCCATTTAAACTGCTCATGCATTCTAAACTTCTCTTCAATATCATGATTCCTTTAGTTCCACGCCTACACGCTTTCCTCAGAACCTCGAAAAACAAATCTATTTTTAAAGAACGTTACTTTAAATACAATTAAACTTTTTTAGTTCGATCTAAAAGCAACTAGGTTGCTGCTCAATTGTTGTACTAAAGTATGATAGGACATTAAATATACAAAATTTTTAACCAATTAGATGTTAAATTGTTATAAACTTCACTTATTAACATTTGTTAATAAAAAAAGCCCTGTATATACAGGGCTTTTAAAAGTTATGAAACGTTTATTAACGTTTAAGGCTTTCTTTGATTCTTGCTTTTTTACCAGTAAGACCTCTAAAGTAGTAAATACGTGCTCTACGTACTTTACCTCTTTTGTTTACCTCAATTTTTTGTAAAGCTGGCATGTTGATAGGTATAATTCTTTCTACACCTACAGTTCCAGACATTTTTCTGATTGTAAAGGTTTCAGAAGCACCTGTTCCTCTTCTTTGGATTACAACTCCTCTAAAGAACTGTGTACGAACTTTATCACCTTCTCTAATTTCATAATAAACAGTGATTGTGTCTCCAGCGCTAAAATCTGGAAAGTCCTTTTTTTGGATAAATTCGTCTTGTACAAATTTTACTAAAGATTCCATGTCTTTAAAATTAAATGGTTGAATCGAAGCAACATGCACGGTTTTCGCCAGAGGTTAATCCGAAATTGGATGCAAAAATAGGTAATAATATCTAATTTACAATTAATTGGAATAAAAATTATTCATCCAAAAGATCTGGCCTTCTTTGCTTTGTTCTTTCATATGCCTGATCCTCTCTCCATTTTTCAATTTTAGGAAAATTTCCGCTAAAAAGAATTTCTGGTACGTCCCAGCCGTTATATGATCTGGGCCTAGTATAAATAGGAGGCGCCAATAAATTATCCTGAAAGGAGTCTGTTAAAGCTGAAGTTTCATTACCTAAAACACCTGGAATAAGTCTAATGACAGCATCACATAAAACTGCGGCGCCCAATTCCCCTCCAGAAAGGACATAATCACCTATTGAAATTTCTTTGGTTATAAAATGATCACGAACTCTTTGATCAACACCCTTATAATGACCGCAGAGGATGATGATGTTTTCCTGTAGTGAAATTTGATTGGCTATTTTTTGATTTAATGTGGTCCCATCTGGAGTCATATAAATGATATCGTCATAATGTCTCTCAGACTTTAATTGGGATATGCATTTGTCAATGGGCTCCACCATCATGACCATACCTGCACCTCCACCAAATTGATAGTCATCCACAGTTTTATAATTGTCAGTAGTATAATCTCTTAAATTATGAAAATGAACTTCAACTAACTCAGCCTCAATAGCTCTTTTCATAATTGATGCCTCAAATGGACTTTTTAAAAGTTCTGGGAGCACGGTAATGATATCAATCCTCATAATATCTCGTTTCTATAGGATGCAAATAAAAAAAATCTGTAATTGAAATTACAGATTTTTAAATGAAAATTATGAATTCTTTTAGTTGCCGCTCTTTTGTTTGTTGATTTCATCCTGCAACTGACGTCTTACTTTTTGCTCACGCTCCAAAGCTGTCCTTCTATGCTCTTCAAACTCTTCTTCTATATCAGCTAAAGACTTTTTAGCACTTTTGGTTACCGCATTACTGTTTTTGAATTGATAAATAAAGAAAAGTAAAAGGGCTAATAAGCCGCCAATAATAGACCACATTAAAACATTGTAACTTGACTTACTCATTTGAAGTCCAAATAAAGCCATATTGTTTTTTTCTTCTTCTGTTTTACCTAAAGTGGTCTGGGTGTTTGCCAAATTGGCTTTTAATCCGTCTATTTCTTCGGTTTGATTTTGAACCACGGCTCGAGTATCGGCCAATTCCTTATGAACAGCTTTTAAAGAGTCCAAGGTATGAGCTTTTAATTCATACAGCCATACCTTTTTAACCACTTTATAGTCTTTATAATTGTTTGATTTTCTAATGAGATATTCAAATTGGTTATCTATAGAACCTTCATATAAAGAAAGTTTATCATCTTCATCATCATTATTCTGGGCTAGTAAGCTTAATGGGGTAAGGGTCAATAAAATTAAAAACAGCTTTACAAACTTCATTAGGTCAATTTATTTTGATTGTTGGATTTTACGAAAGTAAGAAATTATGTTTATTTTCAGTTTAAGTTCAATAAAAAGCCTCACTGTTGTGAGGCTTTTTTAATATACGGACGAAATATTATTTTGGACGTTTGATACTAATAATAAGTATAACGTCTTACTTTGGCAATGTATTTGGCAAGTCTAATAACTTGATGGCTATAGCCATATTCATTATCATACCAAATATATAGTACAGCATTTTTGCCATCTTCTCTAACAATAGTGGCTTTACTATCATAGATGGATGGTGCAGAGCTTCCAACAATATCACTTGATACTAATTCATCGTTCATTTCATATTTGATTTGTTCAACCAAACTTCCTTCCAAAGCATACTTTTTTAAAGTTGTATTGATGCCTTCTTGGGATGTTGACTGATTTAAATCCAAATTTAAAATGGCAAGAGATCCATTGGGAACAGGCACTCTAATGGCGTTGGAGGTTAATTTCCCTTCTAGGGAAGGCAAAGCCTTGGCTACTGCTTTTCCAGCACCTGTTTCAGTTATAACCATATTTAAACCGGCAGCACGACCTCTTCGATACTTTTTGTGAAAATTGTCCACTAGGTTTTGGTCATTTGTATATGCATGAATTGTTTCTAAATGC
This sequence comes from Mangrovimonas sp. ST2L15, assembly GCF_001280515.1. Classification (GTDB taxonomy): domain Bacteria; phylum Bacteroidota; class Bacteroidia; order Flavobacteriales; family Flavobacteriaceae; genus Mangrovimonas; species Mangrovimonas futianensis. The sequence goes on from NZ_LBIQ01000030.1 coordinate 1,757,044, forward strand.
CCTGATTTAATACCAAAAGTTTCATCCAATGCTTTTAAGATTGGAGTAATAGCATTGGTTGTACAGGAAGCAGCAGAAAAGATGTCAACCTTGTCAGGGTCATTTTCCAAATGATTAACCCCGTGAACAATATTAGGAATCCCTTTTCCTGGAGCAGTCAATAAAACCTTTTCAACACCTTTAGCTTGAAGGTGTCTAGATAAAGCTTCATGGTCTCTAAAAGCTCCTGTGTTATCTATAACCAAAGCATCATGAATGCCATATTCGGTATAATCAATATCTTCTGGGTTATTTGCAGAAATGATGTTTACGGTAGTTCCGTTGATAATTAAAGACTTATTTACCAAATCTGTAATGACTGTACCTTCAAAATCACCATGAACCGAATCATTCTTTAATAAAGAAGCTCTTTTTTCTAAAATAGTTTCTGTAATCTCTCCTCGAGTGACAATAGCGCGTAATCTTAATTGTGAACCTTTCCCAGTTCTAGCCATTAATTCTCTAGCTACCAATCTTCCAATTCTTCCAAAACCGTAAAGAATGACATCTTTTGGTTTAATACCATTTTCTTTTGAAGCATCCTTTAATTTGTTTGCAACAAAGTTTAGAGCATTACTATAGCTATTTTCCTCAAGATGGTATTCGTAGGTCAATTTTCCAATATCCAATTTGGCAGGAGGTAGGTCAAGGGTTTGAATAGCTTGAGCAATTTCAACTGAATCAAAAATTGAGATCGGTTTTTGAACAAATTCACCAGCATATTCATGAAGGTTTAAAATTTGACTCACATTACGATCAATCAGTTGATTTCTGAAAAGCACTAGTTCTATTGATTTGTCATACCATAAATCGCTAATGATATTAATAAATTCAACAGTTGCTTTTCGTCTGTCTGCTTGAAAAGCCAATTCATTTTCATAAGCTTCTTTAAAACTCATTGTCTTTAGTTTAAATTGTGTTGTGTTTAAATTTGGTGCAAAAGTATATATTTCAAACGTTTTCGTAAAACTATTTTTAAATAAAAAAAGCCTCTAGTTTTCCTAAAGGCTTTTCTTAAGTTTAGATGGTATTTGAACTACCTAAAGTTGTATTTTTCCAACTCACCATTTGAATTGATCAATTCTATTCTCAACGGCTCATAGGGAGATCTATTTTTTATAATTTCTTGAACATCGTCTACATCTTTTACTTTTTCATTATTGATACTTATTATGATGTTTCCTTCATTAACATTATTTGCTCTAAGGTAATTAGCATAGGCTTCTCCCAATTGAGCAATTTTCACACCACTTGAAACACCATATTTTTTTAACTCGCTTGCATTGGCGTTTTTCAGTACCCCAAACTGTGGGATCGTAAAAGATTGATTTCTTACTAAGGTAGCCTGAATCGTTTTTATATTATCATCCCTTAAGATTGTTACTTGCACATCATCTCCTGGTCTTTTGGTATTCAAATAACCGCTTAAGTCAGAAAATTTAGTGATATCTATGTTGTCAATTTTCTTAATAATGTCTCCAGATTGTATGCCTGCTTTATCTGCACCAGAACCTTCTTCAACACTATCTACATAGAATCCTTGGGTTTCATTGATGCTTAATTTTTCAGAAATAGCATTATTTAGCGCACCTCCAGTAACACCAAGTACACCATTTTGTACGTTTCCGAATTCAATAATATCCTCAACTACTTTTCTTGCGATATTACTTGGAACTGCAAAGGAATATCCTATATATGAACCAGTCTGGGAAGATATAGCTGTGTTAATTCCAATCAATTCACCCCTGGAATTTACCAAAGCACCACCTGAATTACCTGGATTTACTGCGGCATCGGTTTGAATAAAGGATTGATTAAATTTTCCGCCAGACAAATCTCTGGATTTGGCACTTATAATTCCAGCAGTGACAGTAGAAGTTAAATTGAATGGGTTCCCAACGGCTAATACCCATTCTCCAATTTTAGCTTGATCACTATCTCCAAATGTAGAGTATGGTAAATCTTCTTCAGGATTGATTTTTATTAGAGCAATATCAGTGCGACTATCAGTTCCAATCAATTCGGCATCATAAGTTTTATTATCATTTAGAGTAACTGTAAGTTTGTTTGCTCCATCAATCACGTGATTATTAGTAATGATATAACCGTCCGGTGAAATAATGACACCGGAACCTGAACCAACTTGAGGTCTTTGGGCAGAACGACCAAAGATTAAATCTTGAAAAGTGATTCTATCAGAAGTACCAAAAGAAGTGTTCATGACGTGAACTACAGAATGAACGGTATTTTCAGCGGCATTTGTAAAATCAATGGCATTTTCAGGAAAATAATTTGTATTCGAATGGCTTACGGGGATGGCATAATTTGAGGAGTCTTGTGTCTTTGAAAAAGCAGGTTGCTCCTTTTCGATAAATAATTTGTAACTGGCCAAGGTAATGGCTCCACCTAAAACCGATACTAGTACTAACGATGTTATTTTTTTCATGGGGAAAAAGGTTTTTGGTTTATAATTAATTTATTAACGTTTAAAATTACCTCTTTATTGAAATTTGCTAAATTCTTTTAACGATTTTTAACGTGCCCTTTAACGGGTGTTTAACAGCTATAAAAGCCAGCTAATATTTCTATATTTGCATTTCTTATGAAAATGACATTTTACAAATATCAAGGAACTGGGAACGACTTTGTCATGATTGACAATCGGCAACAAGATTTTGCCAAAACCAACACCAAATTGGTGGCTCATTTATGTGATAGACGATTTGGTATTGGGGCAGATGGGTTAATCCTTTTGGAGAATCATGAAACGTATGATTTTAGAATGGTCTATTACAATTCCGATGGTAATGAAAGTTCCATGTGTGGAAATGGGGGTAGGTGTTTGGTGGCATTTGCCAATTTTTTAGGTGTCATTAAAAGTAAGGCTACTTTTGAAGCGGTAGATGGTTTACATCATGCCACTATAGAAAATGGTTTGGTTCATCTCCAAATGTTGGATGTGAAAGATATTGAAAATCACAAAGACTATATGTTTCTCAATACAGGATCTCCGCATCATGTGCAAATCCAAGATAATCTGGAAAATTTCAATATAAAATCGGAAGGAGCAAAAATAAGATATGGGCAACCTTATGGACAAAAGGGAACTAATGTCAATTTTGTATCTCAAATTGATGATAACACCTTTAAAGTAAGAACCTATGAGCGGGGGGTTGAGGATGAGACTCTGTCTTGTGGTACGGGTGTAACAGCGGTGGCCATTGCAATGCATTCTTTGGGACTAGCCCAAAACACTCTAATTCATTTGAATGTAGAAGGGGGTAAGCTAAGAGTGTCTTTTGACAAAAAGGGAGATATTTATGAAAATGTTTGGTTAATTGGACCAGCAGAACAAGTTTTTAAAGGAGAATTCCTATGCTAACTTTGAAAGGAGATCAAGTTTACCTTAGGGCTCTTGAGCCTGAAGACTTAGAATTCATTTATGAAATTGAAAATGATGAGACAGTTTGGGAGGTAAGTTTAACGCAAACACCCTATTCCAGATATCTTATAAAGCAGTATTTGGAAAATGCACATAAAGATATATATGAAGTCAAACAATTAAGACTTGTGATTTGTCTACATTCTAGTGAAACCGTTGGGCTTATAGATTTATTTGATTTCGATGTTCAAAACAAACGAGCAGGCGTGGGGATATTGATAAACAGCCAAGAGCAGCGTTATAAAGGTTTTGGTAAAGAGGCATTACAACTTGTTGTGAAATATGGTAAAAAACACTTAGGACTGCATCAATTATATTGTAACATTGCTGAAAATAATGAACCTAGTTTGAAGCTATTTCAAAACCAAGGATTTGAAATAGTAGGTCTTAAAAAAGACTGGAATCTTGTTCAGGGGGCATTTAAAAATGAATATTTATTACAACACATACTTTAACTCATGTATTTTAAAAAGATTCTTTGGGCTATTGCGATAATTGGATTGATCGTTGCTGCCATTTTTGCAAGCTATATTTATGGTGTAATGCTTAAATCAAATACAGCCTTTAACAATAAAGAGGCTTTTATTTATATTCCTACGGGGGCCAATTATCAAGATGTTAGAGAAGAATTAAAACCGCTTTTAGAGGATATTGATAAGTTTGATGCTCTGGCTTCTCAAAAAAGGTATAATACAAATATTAAAGCAGGTAAGTACAAGATTTCTAAGGGAATGAATAATAATGATATTATAAATTCCATAAGAAGTAACAATCAGCCTATTACAGTATCATTTAATAACCAGGAGTCTTTGGGTAAACTGGCCGGAAGAATATCGAATCAAATTGAAGCAGATAGCTTAGAACTTTTTCAGGCTATGTCCGATAGTAATTTCCTGAATCAAAAAGGGTTTAGTAAGGAAACAGCTCTAGCCATGTATATTCCCAATAGCTATGAATTCTTTTGGAATACAAGCGCCGTAGAGTTTAGAGATAGGATGCTAAAAGAATACCAACGGTTTTGGAACAACGATAGAAAGAACAAGGCTTTGGCAGTAGGGTTAGACCAAAATGAAGTGATGACTTTGGCCTCCATTGTTCATGAAGAATCCAAACAAGCTTCAGAGCAGCCAAGAATAGCTGGTGTTTATTTAAATAGATTGAAGATAGGAATGCCTCTGCAGGCTGATCCAACATTAAAATTTGCGGCCTACCAACTTCCAGAATATGAAGGAACCGTTATTAAAAGAGTTCTTAACAAACATAAAGAAATTAACTCTCCATATAATACCTATATGAATGCTGGGTTGCCACCAGGTCCTATTGCGATGCCAGATATTTCTGCTATCAATGCGGTATTAAATCCAGAAAAGCATAGCTATTTATATTTTGCTGCGGATGCCCAAAAAATAGGTTTTCATAAATTTGCGAAAACCTTGACGCAACACAATGTCAATGCCAGGGAGTATCAAAAATATTTGTCATCTCAAGGGATAAACAAATAATTTTTGATGAAGGGTTTTACATATGGACTGCTTTTCTTCCTAAGCATTTGTTCCTATGGACAAAACCGTGTAAACAGATTTCTAAAGCCTAGTGATACACTAAACATTCCTAGAAGGAATGCCGTCATAATTTCAGAAGCCTCTTTAGGAGCAATCAGTTTGGTTGGGTTACACCAATTATGGTACAAAGATTATCCGCAATCAAAATTCCATACCATTAATGATCTTGATGAATGGTTGCAAATGGATAAAATGGGGCATACTTACACTTCTTACCAGATGGGTAGGATGGGAGCAGAGCTTTTAGAATGGAGTGGTGTGAGCAAGAAGGACCAATTAATTTACGGTGCCACTTTGGGTTTTGTGTTTTTAACTACGGTAGAGGTATTTGATGGTTTTTCAAAAGAATGGGGCTTCTCATGGAGCGATATGGCATCAAATGCCGTAGGTACAGGTATTTATGTTGGGCAAGAACTTTTATGGGAGGAGCAGCGTATCAGTTTGAAATATTCTTTCCATAGAACAGAGTTTGCACCAATGCGACCAGACAAATTGGGAGATGGATTTATGGAGGAGTTTTTAAAAGATTACAACGGTCAAACTTATTGGTTAAGTTTCAATTTGCATTCCTTTTTTGACGATACTAGAATTCCAAAGTGGTTAAATTTGGCTATTGGGTATGGTGCTGAGGGCATGTTGACCGGTAAAAATGAAACGTTAAATGGGCAATTTCCAGATCAAAATAGGTACCGTCAGGTCTATTTAAGTCTTGATTTGGATCTAACCAAAATAGACACTAAGTCTCATATTTTGAGGTCTTTATTTAGTGTTTTTAACACTGTAAAAGTGCCATTTCCAGCTATGGAGTTCAACGAAGAAAACGGCATAAAACTCCACGGAATCTATTTTTAAAAACAGTTAATCGATTAATTTTCATAATATAAAAAATAATCATACCTTTGCACGCTGAAATTTTCAGGTGGTTTTAAGTCATTAAAATCGCCAAAAAAATTGAAACGTTATGAGAAATATTGGAAGTTACATTGCCCCGTCGCTTACAATATGTTTACTATTGTTAGTTTCGTTCTCAAAAATCAGAACGATAAAGCCGATTAAGGATTCTTCCCAAGATATTGCAATGGTATCTTCGAGAGCTATAGAATCCCAGCCCGTTGGAAGCTTAGTCTTGCCAACTATCGAGCCCCACGTTACCTATACGCCAACTTTAGGGAAAACGTTTGTTGGATTCAAGGAAGCCGTTGGTTTTAAAGAGTCTCGCGGTAATTATTTTATTGTGAACTCTTACGGTTACTTAGGAAAATACCAGTTCGGTGAAGGAACACTCAAATTAATAGGTATTTATAATCCAAATGAATTTCTTAAAAACCCAGAACTGCAGGAAAAGGCATTTATAGCCAATGCAGAACGAAACAAATGGATTTTAAGAAAGGATATTAAAAGGTTTAATGGTATGGTGGTAAATGGTGTTACGGTTACAGAATCTGGTATTTTGGCCGCAGCTCACCTAGCTGGTCCCGGAAACGTTAAGAAATATCTGAGAAGTTATGGTTCAAATAATTTTGCAGATGCTTTCGGAACTTCAATAAGCTACTATATGAAAAGGTTTTCAGGTTATGACACTTCAGAAATCATAGCCAATAAGAAGGCCAAAGTGAAAAGGACTATTTAGTAGAATTTAGTTTTTATGTATAACAAATAGTGCAGGTCTTTTATGAAGGTCTGCGCTATTTTTTTTCCATTGACTTATCGGTTGTGTCTTAATAAATTCGGTAGGCAAGGTAATGTCGCATGCCACACATAAAAGTGTGCTATCATGTAAGGTTTGACACAAATCCTCTAGCATTTTATTATTTCTATAAGGAGTTTCTATAAAAGCTTGTGTTTGGTTGTGCCTTTCTGATAGTTGCTCCAACCGCTTAATTTCTTTTTTTCTTTCAGATTTGTCAATAGGTAGGTAGCCATTAAAAGCAAAGCTTTGTCCGTTCATTCCAGAAGACATAATAGCCATAAGAATGGAAGAAGGACCAACTAAAGGTACTACCTGTATGTTTTGTTGATGGGCCAGCCCCACTATTTCAGCGCCCGGATCTGCCACACCAGGACATCCTGCTTCAGAAATGAGTCCGATGTTTTTTCCTTTTTTGATATCATCAAGATAGGCAGGTAGATCGGTTGGATCGGTATGTTTGTTGAGAGGAAAAAGCTTAAGTGTTGCTTGTTTTTTGTCTGGGCATATGCTTTTAATAAATCTTCGCGCCGTTTTTTCGTTTTCTACAATGTAGATATCAATGGCGTCGATGGCATTTTTTACAGTTATAGGTAAAACATCCATGGGATTTGATTCACCCATGGTGGTAGGAATGAGATATAGTTTTCCAGTTGGTAGACTCATTATTTTTTTATTAGCTTTTTGCTGATTTTAGATCCGTCGTTTAAAATGACCTCTGCAAGATAAAAACCAGACGGCAATTCTTCTGTGGAAATTTCAACAAAAGTAGTGTTTGAAACCTGTGTTTTTACAATAGGCTTTCCAAAAAGATTAAAAACCCTTACCTCTGATATATAGTTTGTTTGGTTTTCGAATACTATATTCAATTTATTTTGAACGGGATTTGGAAAAAACTTTAGATTTTTGAGTTGATTTTCATCAACTGAAAGACTCGCATCAATAATTTTATAAATAGCACCTGATTGTTTTCCAGCAATATAGAGTTCACCATTGAAGTCTTCTCCAAAACTGCTCCATCCATTTCCTGAAAAGGGTTCTGTGAAGGTTATGTTCCAAACGCCATCTTCCTCTATTAAAATTCCAATTTCCCCACTGCAATAATCTGCAAAAAAGTACCAACCATTTAAGCCGGTTTGTTCGCTGCCACGATGTATGTAACCTCCCGTTATTGAGCATTTAAACAAACCGCTATCAGTATGGGTGTATTCTGCTATGGGGAAAGTAAGGTCTTCTGAATTATTAGGGCATTCTCCCGTGGTATTATATTCTGAAGTTCCTTCATAGCATCGCCATCCATAGTTGATTTCGGGCGTTAAAGAAGACACGTTATTTATTTCCTCAATTTCATTTTGACCCACATCAGCAATCCATAAATCTCCAGTTTCCGAGTCAAAAGAAAAACGCCAAGGGTTTCTGAGGCCAATAGCCCAGATTTCGTCCAGTGCATTAGAATTCCCAACAAATGGATTGTCTGCAGGAATGCTATAGGGATTGCCGTTGTCAATATCTAATCTCAAAACCTTTCCTAGGAGTTCGTTAAGGTCTTGCGCTCTATCACCTGGATCTCCTCCAGAGCCACCATCTCCAGTAGCGATATATAAATAACCATCAGGACCAAATGCCAAATCGCCACCATTATGATTGGTGAAGGGTTGGTCTATGGTTAAAATAATATTTTCAGAATCCAAATCAGCTAGGTCAGGATTGGTTTCATTGGTTGTAAATCTGGAAATGACGGTGTCCCCTGAGGAGTTTGTATAATTAACAAAGAAATATCCGTTTTCTGTGTAATTAGGGTGAAAGGCCAAACCTAGAAGTCCTCTTTCACCGCCACCAGAAATCTGGGAGGATATATCTAAAAAGGGCGTGGTGTTAACAATTCCATTTTCCTGTATGATTTGAATGGTTCCGCCTTGTTCAACAACAAATAGTCTATCGTCAAAAGCATTTCTGATAACAACTGGATCGTCAAATCCATTGGACACCAATTCCAATTCAATTTCTTGGGGAAATAAGAATTGCAATGAAAAGAGTAAAAGAATTGAAGGTAGATGCGATTTCATAGCTAACAATTTGATTGTTAGTCTACAAATTACAAAAAATAAGAAATAATGTAAAAGTTCTCTGACTAGGTTAGTTTATTGGCAATAATAGAACATGCTTCGTCAAGCATTTTATAAACATTTTCAAATCCTTGCGTACCGCCATAATAGGGATCTGGAACGTCATGATTTTGATTGGGATAAATTTCATTCAGAATCATTTTAACTTTTTCTAAATCTTCTTTGCTTCTGGCTAGTTTGTTGACGTTTTCAAAATTGGATTGGTCCATGACGTAGATAAAATCAAATTCATCAAAATCACGATTTGAAAATTGACGTCCACTAAGATGGGAGATATTCAAACCGTATTTTCTAGCGACTTCCACAGATCTTCTATCAGGTGGGTCACCTATATGGTAACCACTTGTTCCAGCCGAGTCTACTACAAAATCCTCGTAAGGCAATTTGGATCTCAAAATACCTTCAGCTAAAGGAGACCTGCAAATATTCCCTAAGCAAACCATTAAAATTTTAGTGGGTTCTGTAGCCAAAATTTTGAGAAATTATACGGATAATTTTTTTGTTAAATCCTCTACGTATTTTCTGAATTGCTTGTCGGTTGAGGTTAAATTATCAACAGTTTTACAAGCATGAAGAACCGTAGCATGATCGCGTTTTCCTATTTGGGACCCTATACTTGCAAGTGAAGCTTTTGTGAATTTCTTGGCAAAGAACATAGCTAGTTGTCTGGCTTGAACAATATGTCTCTTTCTTGTTTTGGATTGCAGGGTGTCTATATCCATTTGGAAATAGTCTGAAACTACTTTTTGGATGTAGTCAATAGAAACTTCACGCTTGGTGTTCTTAACAAATTTTTCAACAACTTGCTTTGCCAAATCCAAAGTCACTTCTTTTCTATTGAAAGAAGATTGGGCAATTAATGAAATAATGGCACCTTCTAATTCCCTAATATTAGACTTGATATGTTTTGCAACGTACTCTATAATGTCTTCTGGCATTTCCACACCATCCCTATAAAGCTTATTTTTTAAAATGGAGATACGCGTTTCAAAATCTGGGCTTTGCAGTTCTGCTGATAAACCCCATTTGAATCGGGACAATAACCTTTGTTCAATATCTTGCATGTCAACAGGAGCTTTGTCACTAGTTAAAATAACTTGTTTTCCGTTTTGATGCAGGTGATTGAAAATATGGAAGAAAACATCTTGAGTTCCAGATTTACCAGATAGAAATTGTACATCGTCAATAATCAGTACATCAATAATTTGGTAAAAATGGATAAAGTCATTTCTATTGTTCTTCTTTACCGCTTCAATATATTGTTGGGTGAATTTTTCGGCAGAAATATATAATACCGTTTTTTCAGGATATTTGTCCTTGATTTCCACACCAATAGCATGCGCTAAGTGGGTTTTGCCCAAACCAACACCTCCAAATACCAATAACGGATTGAAAGATGTTCCTCCTGGTTTAGCTGCTACAGCCATACCTGCACTTCTTGCCAATCTATTGGAATCACCCTCCAGAAAATTCTCAAAATTATAGTTTGGATTCAGTTGGGATTCGATCTTAACATTTCGAATGCCAGGAATTACAAATGGATTTTTTAACTCCGGATTTTTATTATTAAGTGGAATATCAACATCTTGTGATTTTAAAGCAGTTCTGTGTGAACTTGGAATCTTTTCTGTAAAAGGTTGTTTGTTGCCATAGGTGTTTTCCATTTTGATTATGTAAACCAATTTGGCCTTGTCACCAAGTTCTTTTGTAAGGGCAACTTTTAATAACTTAACATAGTGTTCTTCCAACCACTCGTAGAAGAATTTACTAGGAACCTGAATACTTAACGAGTTGTCCGTTAACTTAACTGCTTTAATCGGTTCAAACCATGTTTTATATGCTTGCGGTTGTATGTTATCCTTAATAAATTCCAGACAGTTATTCCATACCGATTGCGCAGTTACATTCATTCTTATTACTAAAATTTTTTCTTAGTTAGTTACAGATATTGTTGATTGAGAAAGGTTTTCCCAGCTGACTTATAGCTCGACAAATATGTGAACAAAATTCTAAAAAAAAAAACCTGTAGGGGTTGAATTTTTAGATTTTTTTTCTCATGTTTAAAACCTTTCCTAAACTACAAAAAAATATTTAATTCGTCCTATGATAATCGATGAAATACAAATTAGAGTGAGATATGGTGAAACCGACCAAATGGGAGTGGTACATCACGGAAATTTTGACCTTTACATGGAAATGGGACGTACAGAGTGGCTTCGGAAACTAGGGCTTTCTTATAAGGAAATGGAAGATCAAAATGTGATGTTGCCGGTCATTTCAATGAGTCTAAACTTTAAGAAATCAGCTTATTACGATGAGGTTATTAAAGTAAAGACTTATCTCAAAAAACTTCCTTCCGTTAAGATTGAATTTGATTATGAAATTTATAATGAAAAGGAGGAACTTTTGGTCACTTCAAATACGGTTTTGGCATTTTTGGATAAACAATCAAGACGACCTATCAAATGTCCAGATCACATTCTAGAAAAAATGAAAGTAGCATTTAAATCTTAGTCTAGTTCTTTAATGTCTATTTCAAATAAATGATCAAACTGTTCGAAAATTGCTGGAGCATCTTTTAGTCTGACTGAAATTGTTATTTCGCAATCCAGCTCCATTTTTTGATTGGTTACATCTAGGTTTTTCTCTTTGATAATTCTCATGACTGTATTAATGTTTTTATAGTCACAATGAATCAAAAATAATTTATTAATAGTTCTTGTTACAATATCGGCTACTTCCAATGCCATTTGAGCTGTGGTTTTATAGGCGTTAATTAATCCGCCAACCCCCAATTTGACCCCTCCAAAATACCTGACAACAATTATAAGAATGTTTGTTACTTCAAATGATTGAATTTGACCATAAATAGGCATCCCGGCAGAATTATTTGGTTCTCCATCATCATTGGCTCTAAATTGGATATTGGGTTCCTCGGTTCCTAGTTGGTAAGCATAGCACCAATGTCTAGCGGCATGATGGTCCTTTTTAACTTTTTCCAATAATGTTTTTATTTCTTCTTCAGAAGAAACAGGAAATGCATAACCAAAAAACTTACTATTCTTGTCTTTAAAAAGAACTTCTTCGGTGGGTTTTAAAATAGTATTGTAGGTATCTTTCATTTAGGCCAAAGTTACCAATAAGATAGAGATTATGGCAAGTGAAATACCAATCCAATTCTTTTTTGAGAGATGTTCTTTGAATAATAGGAGTGCTGATAAGGTAGAAAGCATAACAACTCCTACATTATTAATGGTAAATAGGGTAGAGCTCTCAAAGGTTTCATGATTTAGTGCCTTTAAGAGAAAATAAATAGAGCCATAATTAATAACACCTAGAATAAGTCCGCTAAATAAGTTTCTCAATGTAAAGCGCCATTGATTTTTTATCAACAAGTAAATAAAGCCAAGGCTCCCAGCAATAAAGAAAATGGTAGCCGAAAACATTGGGATTCCGTTTTCTGGAACATAATAGGTTTCTAAATATTTAATGGATGTGTCTATGATACCCGATCCTAAAAATAAAATAAGTGGAAGTGTTAAGCTCCTTTTAGATTTTAAGCTGGTGTTCTTTTTCAGTGATGTCCAATAAACTGCAAAAAGAGCGAGGATGATTCCTGCAATTTTTTGTTTGCCCGTACCTTCATTATAAACGATAATGCCAAAAATAACAGGTATAATTACGCTCATTTTTGAGGCTACTGATGCCACAGAAACACCGTGGGTTTGAGCAGTTCTCGCCATGACAAAAAATATAGAGATAAATAGGAAGCCTAAGAATAGAGCGCCTAAAAACCAATCAGACTGAATAGTATTTTTAATGGTAATGGGCTGAGTGTTCAAAATCATACCTAGTCCACAAGCGGTCACATAATTAATGACGATGGTGTGAAGGGTGCTTATTTGTAACCGGTCTATTGTTTTGAAAACAATAAATATTAGGGTCGAACAAAGAATGCTTAACAGTAGATACATTAAAACAAATGTTGATTAATGTGGAATAAGTCAATAACATCTTCTTTTCCAGGAAGGATGTTCCAGGAATGAATTCCAACTTTTGATGCACTTTGGGTATTTTCTTCAGTGTCATCAACAAAAAAGCATGTTTCTGGCGTTAAATTATTTTGCTCCAAAACGAACTCATATATATCTTCATTAGGTTTTCTTAATTGGATTTCATGGGACAGGTAAAATTGATCAAACTGCTCTTTAAATTCTGGGTAGAAGCTAACATTGTTTTCTATCCAATTAATGTGCATATCATTAGTGTTGCTCAATAATATCAATTGGTAATCTCCTTTAGTTTTGAGTTCTTTAAGGAAGTCCAATCTATATTTTGGGAAGTCAAGGAGGATGGAGTTCCATATTTCTTGTAAGGTATCTTGGCTAATATTTGGGAACCACGATTGATAGGATGACAGTAATTGAGCTGTAGTAGCTTGACCTATTTCATAACGAATATTGAGATCTGTCATTTCTTGAGTTAAATTGGTCACTCCCAATTTAGCTAGCCCATCATTCGTTGCTTTTTTATTAAGGTTAATGAAAACGTCTCCGAAATCAAAAATAAATGTTTTAATCATTGTTGAAAATCTTTAAAGTATCTCCCAAAATCTTGTGTTCCGAAATTAAACTTCCAGTAAATTGAGGTGCCAATGTACCATTTACAAAAGAATTTTGACCGATGAATATTCTAGCTTCATCCCAAAGACCTTCATCTAAAAACATTTGTAAGGTCTTACTGCCTCCTTCTATGATGATAGATTGAATTTCTTTTTGGAATAATAGTTGAGCTAATTGCTCAATAGGTTTTTTATTAAAGTCAATGTCTTTGTCAGACACTATAATTGTGTTGGCTTCATTATTAAAGATATCAAATGACTTTTCAAGGCTGTTAAACTTGTCCAAAACAACCCTTATGGGATTTAATCCCTTCCAATCTCTGGCTGTTAAACTCGGGTTATCTTCAATAACCGTATTGTAACCTACTAGAATGGCATGTTCCTCAGTTCGCCATTTGTGCACTAATTGTCTGGAGTATGAGTTGGTAATCCAAACAGGTTTTTTTTCATCCTTTTTACTTGGAGATAGAAATCCATCGGCACTTTGTGCCCATTTTAATATAATATAAGGTCTTTGCTTGTTATGAAAAGTAAAAAAGCGTTTGTGGTGTTCTTGACATTCTTTTTCCAAAACACCAACAATCACATCACAGCCAGCACGCATCAATTTTTCAATGCCCTTTCCGGCAACTTTACTATGTGTGTCAATGGTGCCAATGACCACTTGGGGAATTCCTTTATCAATAATCAAATCACTACATGGTGGCGTTTTTCCAAAATGACTGCAGGGTTCTAAAGTGACATACAATGTAGATTCTTTTAGTAAGGATTCATCTTTTACTGAATTGATAGCATTCACTTCGGCATGGGGGCCTCCATAGGGACTTGTAAATCCTTCACCTATTACTTGGTCATTCCTTACAATGACGCATCCCACCATAGGGTTTGGCCGTGTGGTGCCTAAACCATTTTTGGCTATTTCAATGCACCTATTTATGTATTTTTCGTGTATCTTCATCCCCAATTTGTGAAGGTAAAAATACTATTTTAAAGTGAGTGACAACAACATTCTTATTAGGGAAATAGAACCTCAGGATAATGCTCAAATGGAACAAGTTATAAGAGCAGCATTTCCAGAGTTTGACATACCATTAACTGGAACAGCTTATGAAGATGTAGAAACCACTCAAATGTATGAGTCTTACCAAGGTGAGAGAGAGGTGTATTTTGTTCTGGTGGATGGAGATAAGGTTCTCGGTGGTGCAGGTATCAAACAGTTGAAAAATTTTGATTCTTCTATTTGCGAACTTCAAAAAATGTACTTTTTACCAGAAGCAAGAGGAAAGGGATTGGGAAAGAAATTATTTCAGAAATGTTTGGATCAGGCCAAAGCCTTTGGTTTTGAGAAATGTTATTTGGAATCAGCTTCTCAGCTTAAGGCGGCCATTCATATTTATGAATTGTATGGATTTAAACATTTGGATGGGCCATTAGGTGGAACAGGGCACTATTCATGTGGCATTTGGATGATTAAGGAGTTATGATTTTAAAGGAAATCCAACAAAAATTCCATCAAGAATTGGATGCTACATTTGGTTCAGAGGAAGTAGAAAGCTTCTTTTTTTTGGTGCTTGATCACTATTTAAATATAAGAAGAATTGATCTAGCCTTAAATCCAGAGCTTGAAGTTTCAATTGAGGAGAATCAGAAATTTGAGGATGTATTAAACAGGTTAAAATTGGAAGAGCCCATACAATATATATTGGGTGAAACTGAATTTTACGGATTGACTTTTCAGGTTAATAAATATACTTTAATTCCGCGACCTGAAACAGAGGAATTGGTAAATTGGATTCAAGAGGATTTAAAAAACAGGAAGGATCCACTAAAAATATTAGATATAGGAACGGGTTCAGGCTGCATTCCAGTTTCTTTGGCTAAAAATTTTTCAAATGCCGAAGTCTTTGCTCTGGATATTTCACAAGAAGCTTTAGAGGTTGCTAAAAAAAATGCACAGAATAATTCTGCCAAAGTCCATTTTTTAAGAGGCGACATTCTCAATTATGAATCCTTGTTACAAGATGGTAGATTGATAAGAGAGTTTGATGTCATTGTTTCCAATCCACCATATGTTAGGAATTTGGAAAAGCACGAAATAAAGAACAATGTGTTAGAGTTTGAACCTCATCTGGCCTTATTTGTTGAGGATGATGACCCGTTGGTGTTTTACAGAAAGATTGCCCAATTTGCTGTTGAAAACTTAAAAGAAGGTGGTTCTCTATATTTTGAAATTAATCAATACCTTGGAGAGGAAATGGAGGATTTAATGGCTCAATTTCAATTTCGTGAAATTGAATTAAAACAAGATATGTTTGGGAATCAAAGAATGATAAAGGGATTAAAATAAGAATGGAAATAAAAAAGAAAATCGACCAATTAAGAGAGGAGTTACGTCAGCATAATTATAACTATTATGTGCTAGATCAACCTACAATCAGTGATTTTGATTTCGATATGAAATTGAAGGAATTACAGGATTTTGAAGCTCAATATCCTGAGTATTTTGACGCTAATTCACCTTCTCAAAGGGTAGGCGGTGAGGTTACCAAAAATTTTCAAACGGTTGCTCATGAAAGTCGTATGTATTCTTTGGATAATTCTTATTCCAAAGAAGATTTAGAGGACTGGGAAAAGCGAATCATGAAGCTGGTTGATGGTCAAATTGAATATACATGCGAGCTTAAATATGATGGTGCTTCTATGAATATGACGTATGAAAATGGTAGATTGGTAAGAGCTGTAACACGAGGAGATGGATTCCAAGGTGATGATGTGACGGCTAATGTAAAAACCATCAAATCTGTTCCTTTACAGTTACGAGGAGATTATCCAGATAAGTTTGAAATTCGTGGTGAAATTATTTTGCCTATAGAAGGGTTTCGGAAAATGAATGAGGAGCGGGTTGAATTAGGAGAGGAACCTTACAGAAATCCCAGAAATACCGCATCAGGCAGTTTAAAATTGCAGGATAGCGCTGAGGTTGGCAAACGACCCTTGGAATGTTTGTTATATAGTTTAAAAGGAGATCAACTTGGGGTAGATAATCAATTTGACAGCCTGGAAAAAGCGAGACAATGGGGTTTTAAGGTTCCCAAAGAAGCTAAATTGGCAAAGTCAACTGACGAGGTGCTGGACTATATTAATTATTGGGCTGAGCACCGATTTGAACTGCCTTATGAAATTGATGGGGTTGTAATTAAAGTGAATAGTTTCTATCAACAAGAGGAATTGGGATATACTGCCAAAGCGCCAAGATGGGCCATGGCATACAAATTTAAAGCAGAACAAGTTTCTACCAGATTAAATAGTATTTCTTACCAGGTTGGAAGAACAGGAGCTATAACTCCGGTGGCCAATTTGGAACCTGTTGAGTTGGCTGGAACGACTGTAAAAAGGGCCTCGTTGCACAATGCTGATCAAATTGCAAAATTGGACGTACGAGTGGGAGATGAGGTATTTGTTGAAAAAGGAGGTGAAATTATACCGAAGATTATTGCTGTAGATTTTGATAAGCGTCCAGAAAATTCTGAATTAACACTATACATTACTCATTGTCCAGAGTGTGGTACAGAATTGGTGAGAAAGGAAGGAGAAGCGCAACACTATTGTCCAAACTTTAATGGTTGTAAACCTCAAATCATTGGACGAATTCAGCATTTCATTTCAAGAAAGGCCATGGATATTGAAGGATTAGGAGGAGAAACGGTTGCCTTACTTGTAAATGCTGGTTTAATAGAGAATTATTCAGATTTATATGAACTTACTGTAGAGCAAGTTATTCCATTAGAACGGATGGCACAAAAAAGTGCCGAAAATCTGGTTAAAGGTATTGAAGCTTCTAAACAAATACCCTTTGAAAGAGTCCTATATGCTTTAGGTATAAGATATGTTGGTGAAACGGTCGCAAAGAAATTGGCAAAGCATTACAAAAGTGTAGATAATTTATCAAACGCCTCTCAGGATGATTTGGTAAATGTTGATGAGATTGGAGTGAAAATTGCCGAAAGTGTTATAGAGTTTTTTGATTCCGAAGAAAATAACCATATCATTGATAGATTAAAAAGTTTTGGAGTTCAATTGGAAATGTCCTCTGAGGCTCTAGCGAATCAAACCAATTTATTGGAAGGTCAAATTTTTGTAGTTTCCGGTGTCTTTGAACAAGTAAGTAGGACAGAATTAAAAAAGCTGATTGAAGACAATGGGGGGAAAGTGTCCTCCTCTATTTCGTCCAAAACAAATTATGTTGTTGCCGGTGATAAAATGGGACCAAGTAAAAGAGAGAAAGCAGAAAAATTAGGTGTCACTATATTGAATGAAAATGAATTCTTACAAAAAATCCGATAAAAAACAATATTAATCGACAAAACATCTTTTTTTATCGATTAATTACATTTTTTGTATATATTTGTTTTTGCTAACCAAAAGAGCTTTATGAACAGATCAAATATTTTAGGAGGTTTGATATTCATTTTGTTACTGCTATTTATTTTTTTAGAAATAAATCAGCAGGAGTTTTGGGCGCTTTCTATCAAGTCTTTTATAGTACCTGTTATAACTTTTGCTTATTTATCTCACCCAGTAAAAAAATCTA
The DNA here is from genome assembly GCF_001280515.1 of Mangrovimonas sp. ST2L15. Taxonomy (GTDB): domain Bacteria; phylum Bacteroidota; class Bacteroidia; order Flavobacteriales; family Flavobacteriaceae; genus Mangrovimonas; species Mangrovimonas futianensis. The sequence continues at coordinate 1,775,112 of NZ_LBIQ01000030.1, forward strand.
AATATTTCACCTGGTTTTTAGTTCTTTACACTATTTCAGAATTGACAGGGGCCTTTGAGTTTTTGATAGCTTCTGATGTGATATATGATGTGTATTATTATGTTGGGAATCTTCTATATTTTGCCGCTTATAGTTTACTATTATATGATATATATAGAGGTATCAACCTTAAGGAAGTCTTTCGTACCTACAAGGCTCATCTTATAGTTTTATCTCTTTTAAACGTCTATATTATTTATACACTTATAAATATTGCTTTCCCTATGAGCAGTTTAGTTGATGCTCCAAAATCTAATTTGTATAAATTGGTATTGGAGTTCGGCCTCAATTTAGTGGTATTATTACTACTGACATTTTCCCTAATTGGCTATTTATATAAGGATAACAAAAAGGCACTTTTGTTATTTTTTGGTTCCCTATCCATTGTATTCTCTGAGGTAATTATTATCGCATATTATTACATTTCTGAAAAAAATGTATTAAATATAGCTTCGACTATTTTGTTCACTATGGCATTTCTTTTTTACTACAAATATGCCTTAACTCCTGATGAGGATCGAAGTATTTTTGCAGTCAAATCTTAATTAAAGTCAGCAATAAACGTTCTTTTTATTGCTATTAAATCAATTAAATAGTCTTTTTCTTACTTTTTAATTAAAAAATTAACATTTTATTCGATAAAGTGTATTTTTAGTAGGATGAAATAACATATATTTGTAGCGCCCACTTATACTAACCTACTATGAATGAATGGCTAAAGATTAGTTATAATAGAATCTTTGTATGTGTTCTATTTGTGCTTATCGTTGCGAATGTTGTAGCTACAATAAGCGAAAATGAAATTCTTTTAAAAATTACTAAACCCTTATTTGTTCCGGTGTTTTTGATGTATTATCTTATCAAGAACAAACATATAGGTACTGCCTTTGTCGCATTTTTACTTACCTCTTTTTTAGGAGACTTTTCATCCATTTTTATTTCAGATGGAAACCTTCATAAATTATCTAACTTATTTTACTTCATTAGTTATTTGAGTTTGTTAATCTTGATCTCAACTAAGATTAAAAAAATAACCATTGATAAAGTGATAGGTCTTTATTTTGTGTTAGTGGTTTCAATCAACAGCTATTTTCTCTATGAGCTATTTGGAATTTTAAGGATTCAAATTCCAGATCAAGTAGAACTTGGTTTTTTTGTGGCTAAAAGTTTGGCTCTTTTATTGTTGGCATTTACCTCTTTCGTGGTTTACTTGAACTCAGATTCAAAACCATCCATCATATTTTTAATGGCAGCCATCTGCTTTGGATTTGCAGATATATTGTATTATGTAAGTAACTATTATATATATAGTTGGAGTTTTGTTATGCTAGATAGGGTTCTACATGTATTTGGCCTGTTCTTTCTGTTTAACTATATGATTGGTTTCAATCGGAAATTGAAGAAAGATATTGTGGAGGCTAGGTTGCAAACTTCATCATCACAAACCCGGGACCCGTTTCTGGAAAAGTCCTATTTAGACCACTATTGATTTACCTTCGGCAATTTTATTTTTGTCTGAATCAAAATAGAAATCTATTTTACCCAAATTGATACCGTAACAACCCACTTGGTTTACCAACATGTTTTGGTCTTCTAGGTTTTTAACAACCGTTGGTTTAGGTAGGAAGGTATGAGTATGGCCCCCAATAATCAAATCTATATTTTTGGTTTTTTTGGCTACCGTAAGGTCACTAGGAATGAAATCATGGTTATAATGATACCCTAAGTGAGATAAGCAAATAACAAGGTCGCATTTTTCATTTTCTTTTAAAATACGGCTCATTTCTTGAGCAGTTTCTATAGGGTCTAAATATTCGGTTTCTTTATACATGGCCTTGTCCACCAATCCTTCCAACTTGATTCCTAATCCAAAGACACCTATTTTAATACCTTCTTTTACAAAAACTTGATAAGGTTTGACATGGGTATCCATAATCGTGTTTTTGAAATTGTAATTGGCAGATAAGAATTGAAAGCTCGCATGGGGAAGTTGAGCGTATAGTCCGTCTATACCGTTATCAAAATCATGATTCCCTATTGTGGCAGCATCATATTTCATTTTGCTCATAAGCTTGAATTCCAATTCACCACCATAATAGTTGAAATAGGGGGTACCCTGAAAAATATCACCGGCATCCAGAAGCAAGGTGTTGGGATTTTCCTTTCTAATGGTATCTATCAGACTGGCCCTTCTGGCTACGCCTCCTTTATTTGGGTTTCTTCCATCTTCTGGTCCAAATGGATCAATATGGCTATGAACATCATTGGTGTGTAATATGGTAATTTTAGTCGTTTTTTGACCTAGACTAAAAGATTGTAAACCCAAACTTCCAAGAGAAATAAAGGCGGTTGCAGCAGTAGCTCTATTTAAAAAATCTCTTCTTTTCATATCCTTTCCTTAATTTTCCAATTGAATAAATCGATCATCAACAACTGGAGCAATGGTGTCCGTTTTAATGAAATAATCTAGTAAAACATTTCTAATTTTATAGTCCATAGAATATACCGTATCATTGGGCTTGAAGAAATCCATACCATCACCTCCATTATAGAGGTAGTCATTTGTTGCCACATAATAGGTTTTGGCATCTTCAATAGGCTCCCCATGCATGGATGCCTCCTTTAATCCACCTTCTTTGTCTAATACCAATTTTAACCCAGAAATAGGATGCGCTCGATGTCTCGAGACTAAGTACTCAACCAGTTTGTTTACCTGACTTCCCTTAAGGGATATGACTACAACTTTGTTTTCAAAAGGCATGATTTCGTATGCGGTTCTTGTAGTTATATTTCCCTTGGAAATATGGGACCTTATCCCTCCATGGTTAAACATGACCAAATCAATATTTTTTCCAGTTCTTTTATTGAATATGGGGTTTGTTTGTTCCAATATGGCATCGGCAAATAGATTACCTATGGCTGTATTTAAATCACCATCTTTTTTAGTGTAGGTTTCCTTAGAGTAACTTAGAACACTATCCAATTCCTTATTTAAATGTTCCCTGTAAGGTTTGATGTAATCTTCAATTTCAGGATTTGTTTTAAGGGAATCTGAAATGGGAATTAATACACCTTCAATTTTGACCAATTGTTGTTTTTCCTGTTTGCAAGAAGCTAAAAGGGTGATAGCCAAAAGGAGAGAGAAAAGCTTTAGTTTCATAACTAAACTTGTATAATTTAATAATCTTTTGAAAGGACTTTTATTACCTTTGCACAAAAGTCGTAAAGATAGAATGATTTTAAAGGGATTTAAAGAAAAATCTATTAAAAAACAGTTAAATACTTTTTTAAATCAGCCCAGAGACGGGTTTGATTCTAAGAAGGTGCAAACCCTAGGAATTATTCTCAATGCTGATGAAACGATAGGGTTTGAATTGTTGAAATCTATTGGTGAAACTATTAATGTCAGGCCAAACAATATTAAGGTAGTGGCGTTTACTAAGGAGTCAAGTGAAAAGACTTTTTCGTGGAATGATTGTTTCAATCCGAAAGATTTTGATTGGAAAGGCGGTATAGCCAATCCAGAATTGGAATTGTTCCTTAAAAAGGAATTTGACCTTTTAATTAGTTATTATACTCAAGACGTTTTAGAGTTAAAATATATGACGGCTTTTTCCAAATCCAAATTAAAAGTGGGCGTTTTTGAGGCTGATCCCAGACTCAATGATTTGATCATCAAAACGAACACCAAAGACGTTGAAATATTTAAAAGTGAATTATACAAATACCTAAAGGTGTTAAATAAATTAAGTAATGAATAATAAATTTGAAGGAACTGGAGTTGCATTAGTAACGCCTTTCAACGAAGACCTAACTGTAGATTATACGGCGCTAGAAAAAATAGTTAACTATAATATAGAGAATGGTACAGATTATTTGGTAATTAGCGGAACTACTGGTGAGAGTGTGACTATTACATCTGATGAAAAAGAAAAAATCATTGGTACCATAGTAAAAGTAAATGAAGGTAGAGTCCCTCTTGTATTAGGGATAGGAGGAAACAACACATTAAAGGTGATTGAAGAAATAAAGCAAACAGATTTATCAGGAATTGATGCTATTTTATCTGTTTCTCCTTATTATAGCAAACCAACTCAAGAAGGAATTTACCAACACTTTAAAGCCATATCTGAAGCTTGTCCAATAGATATTATTTTGTATAATGTACCAGGAAGAACAGCGTCAAACATGTTTCCCGAAACAACCTTAAGGTTGGCAAAAGATTTTAAAAACATTGTGGCTGTTAAAGAGGCTGGGAATAATGTTGGACAATATCTTCAATTAATTAAAAACAAACCAGAGGATTTTATGATCATATCTGGAGATGATGATTTGGCTCTAGGAGTAGTATTGGCTGGAGGATCTGGAGTTATTTCGGTAATTGGACAAGCATTTCCCAAGGAGTTTTCAAAAATGATTCGTTTAGGTTTGGAGGGAGCTGCCAAAGACGCTTACCAAATTCATTTTAAATTAATGGATGTTACAGGTTATATTTTTTCTGAAAATAACCCTGCTGGAATCAAGGCCGTTTTGGCTGGTTTAGGTTTGTGTTTGCCAACTGTTAGATTGCCATTGGTGGAAGCTACTGATAGTCTTAAATCAAAAATTAACGAATACATCAAAAACTTCTAAAAAGTTAAAATATACTTAAACCTTAAGAGCGGAGGTAATCATCGGTTATTTTAGCCTTGGAAAAATATTTTTTAAATCCATATTAATAACCTAATTTTGCCTCCTGTTTTAAAATGATGAAGAAACTTTTTTACATACTTATAACGTTCACAATTCTAAGCTCTTGTAGCCCATACCAAAAAGCTCTAAAATCAGAAGATGTTGCATTCAAATATCAGTTGGGTGAAGAATTGTATAATCGTGGTAAGTATTCTAAGGCAAATAAATTATTTGAACAAATCGTGCCAAGTTACCGTGGTAAGCCTCAAGCAGAAAAGCTAACTTACTTAAACTCCATGGCTTATTACAATATGGAGGATTATTACTTGGCTAGTTATCATTTAGATAGGTTTTCTTCGTCTTATCCTAGAAGTGAGAAAACGGAAGAAGTTCAATTTCTAAGTGCTAAAAGTTTGTACATGCTTTCTCCAGTTTATTCTAAAGATCAAACTGAAACTAAAGAAGCCTTAGACAAGCTGCAATTATTTATCAATACCCATCCTGATTCTGAATATTTGCCAGAAGCCAACAAATTGGTGCAGGAGTTGGATTATAAATTAGAGAAAAAAGCCTTTGAAATAGCTAAGCAATACAATCAAATTGCTGGATATACAAGAGATTATGATGCTCCTATTAAGGCATTTGAAAATTTTATTTTAGATTTCCCTGGATCAAGCTTTAGAGAAGAAGCTTTGTACTACAGATTTGATTCTGCTTATCATTTAGCAATCAATAGTATTGAGTATAAAAAGCAGGAGCGTATCGAGGAAGCGATTAATTTTTACAACTCTTTTAAAAAGTCATATGGCGAATCTGAGCTTTTGGAATCTGCAGACCAAATGAAAGAGGAATTACAAACCGAGCTACAAAAGTATACTACAAAAAGTTAAATTAATGAAGATGGATTTAAAGAAAATCAAAGCGCCAGTTTCTACGGTAACTTATGATAGAAATCAAATAGATGAACAAACAGATAACATCTATGAATCGATTTCTATCATTTCAAGAAGAGCAGAGCAGATTAATTCTGAAATTAAAAAAGAATTGATAGAAAAGCTGGAAGAATTTGCTACTTACAATGACAGTTTAGAAGAAATCTTCGAAAACAAAGAGCAAATTGAAGTATCAAAGTTCTATGAGAAATTGCCTAAACCTTATGCATTGGCCATTCAAGAATGGTTAGATGATAAGATCTATTTTAGAAACACAGAGGACGACTCTAAAGTATAATATTACCTATGTCAGTATTAAGCGGCAAAAAAATACTTCTTGGCGTAAGTGCCGGTATTGCCGCTTATAAAACTGCGTCTTTGGTAAGGCTTTTTATCAAGGCAGGAGCCGAGGTAAAAGTGATTATTACGCCCAATGCCAAAGATTTTGTTACCCCTTTAACACTTTCAACTTTATCTAAAAATCCGGTTCATTCTTCTTTCTATAATGAGGAAGATGAAAATGCGATTTGGAACAACCATGTTGATTATGGTCTTTGGGCCGATTTTATGGTTGTTGCTCCAGCCACTGCCAATACCTTATCAAAAATGGCTAATGGGGTTTGCGACAATTTGTTATTGGCTGTATATCTTTCTGCAAAGTGCCCCGTATATTTTGCTCCTGCAATGGATTTGGACATGTACAAACATCCGTCTACAGACAAATCCTTTAGAACGTTGAAAGTATTTGGGAATATTATGATTCCTGCAGGTACGGGAGAGCTGGCAAGTGGCTTGGTAGGAGAAGGAAGAATGGCGGAGCCTGAGGATATTATTTCGTTCATTGAACAAGATATAATAAGTAAACTACCTCTAAAAAATAAAAAGGTTCTTATAACAGCGGGACCTACCTATGAGGCTATAGATCCAGTAAGATTCATAGGGAATCATTCCAGTGGAAAAATGGGATTTGAATTGGCCGAATGTGCTGCTTCTCTTGGAGCAGAAGTTATTTTGGTTACCGGCCCCACTTATCTTTCTACCAATAATAATTGCATTGAAGTACATCGGATAGTAAGTGCGGAGGAGATGTATCACAAGGTGCATGAATTTTATGAAACATGTGATATTGCTATTTGTTCTGCGGCTGTTTCAGACTACCGACCAAAAGTGGTGGCAGATAAAAAAATAAAAAAGGAGCAAGAAACGTTACATATAGAGTTGGTGAAGAACAAGGATATCTTGGCTTCTTTAGGAAAAATAAAGAAACAACAATTCTTAGTTGGATTTGCATTAGAGACCAATAATGAAATAGAAAATGCAAAGGAGAAACTAAAAAGAAAAAATTTAAATTTAATTGTCTTAAATTCGTTAAACGATCAAGGTGCAGGATTTAAAACACCAACTAATAAAATCACCTTATTTGACGCTCAGGAAAACTTTAAGGCCTTTGAATTGAAGTCTAAAGCTGAGGTGGCAAATGATATTTTTAATGAAATTGTGATGCATTTAAATGAATAAAATTCTTTTATATTTTTTATTGTTTGTTGGAATTCAGTCGTTTTCCCAAGAATTGAACTGTAATTTAGTTATTAATGCACAACAAACTGGAAATGAAAATTTCCAAGTTTTTACGACGCTTGAAAAGCAACTAACCGAATTTGTGAATAATACCACCTGGACTAACAAGGTGTTTAAACCACAAGAGCGCATCAATTGTAGTATGGTTATCACCATTACCAATAAAAGTGGTGACTTATACAATGGTAGTATTCAGGTTCAATCTACAAGACCAGTTTTTGGTTCTACATACAGCACACCTGTTTATAACGTTAATGATAAGAACTTTTCATTTAGGTATCAGGAATTCCAAAATATGGTGTTTAACCCCAATCAATTTCAGTCCAATTTGATATCTGTTATAGCATTTCATGTTTATATGATTTTAGGTGTAGATGCCGATACATTTGCCTTACAAGGCGGTGAGGCTTATTTTCAACAAGCTAGAACCATTGTGAATTACTCACAGCAAGAAGGGTTTTCTGGATGGAAATTGGAAGATGGGTTGCAAACACGATTTGCTTTAATTGAGACCATTCAATCCCAAACTTATAAAGAGTATCGCCAAGTATTATATGATTATCATCGGGAGGGCATGGACCTAATGTATGAAGATGTGAAAGCTGCTAAGAAAAATGTGGCAGATGCCATTATAGAATTAGAGCCTATGAATAATAGAAGACCTAATTCTTACTTAATGCGCACATTTTTTGATGCTAAAGCCGATGAGATCGAACAGGTTTTCTCTGATGGACCTAGCGTTGAAATTACCAAGTTAACTAGTGTGCTTAACAAAATTGCGCCTATCCATGCCGGTAAATGGCGTTCTATTAAATTTTAGTCGTAATTTAGAATTTCCTAACTTCTCTATATTTCGAGAATATGTTAACATCCCTAACCATAAAAAATTATGCGTTAATTGACCACTTACAGGTTCAATTCAATCAAGGACTTACCATTATAACCGGTGAGACAGGAGCAGGTAAATCCATCCTATTAGGAGGTTTGTCCCTTATTTTAGGAAAGCGTGCAGATTTATCTTCACTTAAGGATTCTGAAAAGAAATGCATTATTGAGGCTGTTTTTGATGTGAAACATTATGATTTGGCAGATTTATTCAAGGAAGAAGACCTAGATTATGAGCCTCAAACTATTATCAGAAGGGAAATTTTGCCTTCGGGTAAATCTAGAGCTTTTGTCAACGACTCACCTGTTAACTTATCCAGTTTACAGGCGTTAAGCAAACGATTAATTGATATTCATTCGCAACATGAAACACTTCAAATAACCGAGGATGATTTTCAATTCCAGATTATTGATGCTTTAGCAGCTAATGGATCTAGTGTAAGTACTTATAAAGACTTGTTTAGAGAGTTTCGATCGCTTCAAAGTAATTTAGACAGTTTGCTTAAGCAAAAAGCAGAGGCTATAAAAGAGTATGATTACCATGCTTTTTTATTGAATGAGTTGGAGGAAGCCAAACTAGACAGTGAAGATTTGGAAGCTTTGGAGGAAGAATATGAAATGCTGAACAATGTTGAGGAAATTCAGGAAAAACTAGCGCATGCGGTAAGCTTATTGAGCGAAGAAGAAATCGGGGTTTTAAAATCTTTAACCGAACTTAAAAACCAATTTCAAGGTTTGTCAGGATTTGGATCTAAATACCAAGACTTGTACGAACGTATCAATAGCGCATTAATTGAATTGGATGACGTTTTCTCAGAAATAGAAAATTTGAAGGATGGGGTGGAAACAGATCCTAACAGATTAGAATTTGTCAATGGCAGGCTACAGGTCATTAATAATTTGTTTACAAAACACCTGGTAGATTCGATACCAGAACTGCTTACAATCAAACAAGAGTTGGGAGAGAAGGTTTCTAAGACCGAAAATTTAGACGAAGAAATTTCTGAATTGGAAAATAAGATTCTACTCAAAGAAAAGGCTCTTAATCAAGCAGCTAAAGAAATTCATGAAAACAGACAAAAAGTAATACCTTCCTTGATACAGCAATTGAAAGATATTTTGTCTCAGTTGGGTATGCCTAATGCGCAATTCAAAATAGAATTACAGCTGGTCAACCAATTTCTCCAAAACGGAAAAGACCAAATAGCCTTTTTGTTTGTGGCTAACAAAGGAGGAAACTTTAATGAGCTTAAAAAAGCGGCGTCTGGTGGAGAGTTATCACGAATTATGTTGGCTGTGAAGGCCATTTTATCTAATTACGTTCAATTACCTACCATCATGTTTGATGAGATAGATACGGGTGTATCAGGCGAGATTTCGCATAAAATGGGACAAATTATGTTGGATATGAGTAAAAACATGCAGGTTTTTGCAATTACCCACTTACCTCAAATCGCCGCAAAGGGGCATAGTCATTTTAAAGTGTACAAGGAAGATAAGGAGGATGTTACAGAAACTAACCTGGTTAAATTAAACCATGATGAACGAATTATTGAGATTGCCCAAATGCTGGGAGGGGTTGAAATTTCAAATTCAGCCATAGCTCATGCCAAACAATTATTGAATTAATACTATCTTTGAATTTTAAAACCATCGTAATAATAAGAATATGTCGTACAATTTATTAAAAGGTAAAAAAGGAATCATTTTTGGAGCTTTAGATGAAAACTCTATTGCATGGAAAACGGCAGAAAGAGTTCATGAAGAAGGAGGGACTTTCGTGCTTACCAATGCGCCAATTGCCATGAGAATGGGGCAAATAAAAGACTTGGCAGAAAAAACAGGCTCTGAAATTATTCCAGCCGACGCCACATCTGTGGAAGACCTTGACAATTTGGTTGAAAAATCCATGGAAATTTTAGGCGGAAAGATAGACTTTGTACTTCATTCAATTGGGATGTCCATTAATGTGAGAAAGGGCAGACACTATACAGACCAAAATTATGAATGGACTCAAAAAGGAACAGACGTTTCTGCGATGTCCTTTCACAAAGTCATGCAATCTTTATACAAAGCTGATGCCATGAATGAGTGGGGAAGTATTGTGGCCCTTACCTATATGGCAGCACAGAGAGTGTTTCCAGATTATAATGACATGGCTGATAACAAGGCGTATTTAGAAAGTATCGCCAGAAGTTTTGGGTATTTCTTTGGTAAAGAGAAAAAAGTAAGAGTCAATACCATTTCACAATCACCAACCCCAACTACTGCTGGACAAGGAGTTAAAGGATTTGATGGGTTTATCAATTATGCAGATAAAATGTCGCCTTTAGGAAACGCCAGTGCATTGGATTGTGCTAATTACACGATTTCTTTATTTAGTGATTTAACTAAGATGGTGACTTTGCAAAACCTGTTTCATGATGGTGGTTTCAGTAATATGGGAGTGAGCCAGGAAGTTATGGAGGCTTTTGCTCCAGAAGAATAAAGTAAAATATTTAGTTTCAATAATTTAAAGGTGTCCAATGGGCGCCTTTTTTTGTGAGGTAATTCGTCGTTTAAAATGTAAGTTTTATCGATTTGATAGGATTGTTCACTATTGTTCAATGAGTTATGTTTAATTTGAAAGCTTAACTATTTATTAATCTATTGAAAACTTATTATGCGAAAAATTACGTTTTTATGTTTTATTGTTTTATTGGCCTTTATGGGGTCAATACACGCCCAAAGCACCATTAATATTACAACATCTGGTGGGAGCTGGACGGGTGAAAAGTGGGTAAGTATAACCACTGAAATAAATGGAGGCGGTACTCAAATTTGGGGTCAAGGAAATGGTACTCAATGTGATGGAGCTGGCCTAATTAATGTTGATATTGAGATCGATCCAGGAACATATTTTGTTAATTGCTATGATCAGTATGATGATGGCTGGGATGGAACTCTTATCACCGTTACCGCTTATGGTGATGTTATAGGAAATAATGGAGGGGTATCTCCAGATGATGGTGAGGACACAGATTCAGCAAATAGTTGTGAAGGAACACCAGAAGAATTGGAAGCTTCATTTCAAATTATTGTACCAGAAGCACCAAGTTGTTTGATGCCTTCTGGTTTAACAGCTTCAGAAATAACCACTTCATCAGCAATATTATCTTGGACTGAGGAAGGAACTGCTTCAATTTACAATGTAGAAGTGGTAGAAGCTGGAGTAACTCCAACAGAAAACCCAACCGATTCCGGTGTGGCTATCGGCTTTACCAAAACAGGTTTAAGTGTATATACGGAATATGACTACTATGTGCAAGCCGATTGTGAGGGTAATGGAACCAGTGATTGGGTAGGCCCATATTCGTTTACGACACTTCCAACGCCACCAGCAAATGATGAATGTTCTGATGCTGTTTCTTTAACAGTCAATGCCGACTATGATTGTGCTGTTGTTACTAATGGGACAATATTAGGAGCCACAGATTCTGGAGTTGATAATTGTGGTGGCACACCAGACGATGATGTATGGTATAGCTTTGTGGCGACTGATGAAGTTCATATGGTATCTTTAATTAATGTTTCAGGATCAACAGTTGATATGTACCACGCTATTTATGACGGTTCTTCTGGTTGTGGTTCTTTAGGGGAACCTTTGGAGTGTAATGATGGTGATTCTTCTGAATTGGATGGACTTACCCCAGGAAATACCTATTACGTTCAAGTATTTACTTGGACATCAGCAGGAGGCCATACTTCTGTTTTTGATATATGTATTGGAACATTGCCTTGTTTGGAAGGAGAGGCCACTGGAACAATTGTTTCTGATTGTGATAACACGCAATTCTCAATTGATGTTGAAGTGACGAATCAAGAGGATATTACTGATTTAACCGATGGAACCACTACAATTGAAGTAACTGGAGAAGGAACTTATACTTTCGGACCTTATGCTAGTGGCACTACCGTAAACATCGAAGCGCTTCATACAGATGATTATTGCGATTTTGAGGTGGATGAGTTTTATTTTCAATGCCCTGAGGAAATTATTTGTGGTAGTACATTAAGTGAAACTTATTGCTATGAAAATAATGAAAGTGTGGTTTTTAGCTACGTTTCAAGTGACGGTGTTAGTCCTTTGCTCATTGAATTTTCCCAAGGGACTTTAGAGTATGATTCTTGGTGGGGTGAGACTTATGACGATTTGGTAATTTATGATGGTCCTGACAATACAGGAATTGTTCTATTTGACAGTGATTTCGATGGAAGTGATTTGACTGGACTAAGTTTCCAAGCTAATTCAGGAAGTATTTATATGGAATTTGAATCTGATGGTATAGGATCATGTGGTGAAGGCACGGAAACATCTTGGGCGTATGATATATCTTGTGTGTCTTGTGTCCCTGCAGATGTCATAGCAGGAGTGGTTCCTAACTGTGATTCAGATGAATTTTTTGTAGAAATTGGAATTGAAACGGTTGATGATTATGGTGACTTAGTAACCCTTACTGATGGTGCTGGTCAGTCTGAAACAGTCAGTACATCTCAGTCTTTATATATTTTTGGTCCTTACCCTAATGGTACAGAAGTGACTATTACCGCAGAACACTCAGATGCTGTCTGTGACTTTGAAGTAGGTACATGGGAATATTATTGCCCACCTGCAAATGATGATTGTGAAGGGGCAGAAATGCTGACGGTAGGACCTTCAATTGAAGCCTATCCAATAGACGGGACAGTTGGTGGAGCAACTGGAGATGCAGAGCCAAATGATTGTGGGTCTAATGGTCCTGGTGTATGGTATGCTGTTGTTGTACCAGCGAATGGAAGCGTCAATATTGAAACAGCTACAGATTCAAATGGGACGACCGGATTTGATTCTGTAATTGAAGCATTTTCTGGGTCTTGTGGTTCACTGACATCGATTGATTGTGATGATGACGGTGCCGCTACTGGAAACTATTCGCTTCTTGAATTGAATGACCTGACACCTGGTGAAACGATTTACGTAAGAGTTTGGGAGTTTGGAGGAAATGAAACAGAACCTTTTTCAATTTCTGCCTATAATGAAACCTTATCAACTCAGGATTTTGATACCCAAGAATTGTTTTCTTATTTCCCTAACCCGGTTGAAAACAGTTTAACCATTAAGGCACAACAAGCCATTGAATTGGTTGAGGTGTACAACATGTTAGGTCAAATGGTTGCCAATGAATCACCAAATAACATTGAAGGTATCATTGATATGAGTAACCTTGCAGCTGGAGCTTATTTTGTAAAAGTAACTATAGGAAATAGTACTGAAACAATTAGAATAGTGAAGAAATAAAAACACTGATTTTAATACAGTTTAATCAATATATAAAAAGGTTGCCCATGGGCAACCTTTTTTGTGTTTTATCATTATTCTCAGCTATGGAATTAAAAATTTTAAAATTTAACGTTAAAAATTAAGATTTATTCTTACTTTAAGAGTTATTATAAGATAGAAGCATTTCTATTTTTTGACTCTACCTGATAACATTTTTCTCGTCCTCAAATTATAACCAATGTTCAATCAGGTTAAATTTATCCGATAAATTCACAATTTTATGTATTTCCTACTAATCAATGTAATCATTAGGATAAATTATTAATAATTTAAAACTGAAATTGAAATATTAAATTATAATTAAATTTTTGTTAATTGTTTTAAAGTATTACTTTTCGGTTCTAATTACTCCTATAAAACTTTAATTAATAAGCGTATGAAAAAAATTACATTTTGGCTTTTTGCTTTTATTTTTTGTGCAATGACTTGGCAGATGAATGCGCAGGTTTTTGTATACGAGAATTTCGATTCTGGTACACCTTCGGGTTGGTCAAACTCTTACACCAATACTTCTACACAAGCATGTTCCGGAAATTCTCAAAGGCGAAATCTTTATTCTTGGTCAACTACTGCAGATTTAACGAGCCCTAATTATGTCGGGGCTTCCAATGAGACAGATTTAGGCTTTTCCTTTGATTATAAAATTGTAAATTATTCAGATCAAACAGTAGCTACCTCTGCTGGTTGGGGAACAGCTGAATTTCAGTATTCTTTGGATGATGGTGCCAATTGGACAACAGTATTTACCATTAATGATGATAATCACATTGTAAGTAATGAATGTGCCAATATGGGTGGTGTTATTCCGGCGGCCTCTTTACCAGAAGGATCAGATGTTAAACTGAGAATATATAATGTCTGGGCAACAGGTGATTATTATTTTTATGTGGATAACTTTTTTGCCAGTCAGGAAATTGTATTGCCTCCTAATTGTGATGCAGGTCTTGCTTTTCCAGCTGATGGAGCAGTCAATGCTCCAACTACAGGAGATATTTCCTGGGATGTAGCTACTGGTGCACCGCTTGGTTACAGTTTGACTGTAGGTACCACCTCAGGTGGCTCAGAAGTATTTTCTGGAGATGTTGGCAATGTGACTAGTTATTCTTTGGGAACCTTAGATCCTGCAACCTTGTATTATGTCTCTATTGTTCCATATAATGACAATGGTGATGCAACTGAGTGTTCTGAATATTCATTTACAACGGTAGCTATGCCTACCTGTACTGCTAATTTAGTTGCCACACCAGATCCAGAGTGTGGAAACATTGGTTCTACCTCATTGACTTGGGATGCCTTGGATATAGCAGATGGATATTATTTAAACCTGGGAACAACTCCCGGAGGAACTGATGTCTATAATAATGAAGATTTAGGTGATGTAACAATGTATTCAGTTCCTGGTGATTTACAAGATGCAGGAATAACATATTATTGGACCATATTACCTTATAATACAGCAGGTTCAGCTGTTGATTGTGCCGAGGAAACTTATACGACTTCCGAAAATTTATGTTATTGTACTTCTGTTCCAACCAGTGTAGACGGACAGGGAATTACCAACGTTTTATTGGGAGACACAGATTTTCCTATCACCTATGAAGCAGACGGTGCATTTTATGAAGATTTAACTGGTGCCCCAGTTGATGTTTATACAAGTATCAATACCGTCTTAGAGTTAACAATTAGCACAGGTACTTATAATTACGGTGCATTTGTTTGGATCGATTACAATGATGATTCAGATTTTGATGATGATGGTGAATTGGTATTTACTCCAGATGATACACCAATGTCAAACAGCTTTTTAGATTTGTCATTTACTATTCCTGCAGACGCTGTTTTGGGAGAGCATAGAATGCGAATTATTATGGACTGGAATGGTAACCAAACTGAAGGACCTTGTTATAGTGGTTCTTATGGGCATTCTGTTGATGTTGATATCAATATAATGGAATCTACCTGTACACCAGGAGTTGCTGAAGGATCTTTAATAGAAGATTGTGATAACAGTCAGTTTTTTGTTGATGTAGAGGTGACAGAAGTTGGTGATATAATTGAATTAACAGATGGAACAACTACTTTATCAGTAACTGAGACAGGTGTGTTTAGCTTTGGACCATATGATGATGCTTCCGAAGCAACCATTTCTGCAGTACATTCAGATGCCGTTTGTGACTTTGAAGTAGGGACATTTACAAATACTTGTCCAATACCTGGTCAAATTTGTGAAACAGCAATTCCTATTACTGCATTGCCATATGATACCAATGATAGTACAGCTAATTATTTTGATGACTATTCTGGATCTCCAGGAAATTGTAATAGCAGTAGCTATTTAAATGGGGATGATGTGTTTTATCAGTATGATGCTGTTGCAGATAGTAACTTGTTGATTAGTCTTTATGATTTATCAGATAATTATGCAGGGTTATTTGTTTATACTTCTTGTGAAGATATAGGAACCAACTGTATTGCTTCGGTTTCTAATGGTTGGGGTTCTGGTGACCTTTCTTTTGAGTTGGAGGTTACTGAGGGAACTAGTTATTATTTTGTGATTTCTACTTGGGCTTCTCCTCAAAGTACGGAGTATGGTTTCAGTATTATTGAGTACAATTGTGTGCAAGGTGTGGCTGAAGCTACAGTAGATTCAGATTGTGATAATGATCAATTTTATATAGATGTAGAAGTGTCAGAAGTAGGTGATATGATTCAATTAAATGACGGAACTACTACTTTGGATGTTACAGCTGCTGGCACATATACCTTTGGACCATATGTTAATGGTTCAGAAATAACTGTTTCTGGGGTACATGCAGATTCGAGCTGTGATTTTGTAGTTGGAACGGTTGCTTATTCCTGTCCTATACCTGGTCAAATTTGTGAGACAGCTATAGAAATAGTTGAATTACCATATTTAACTAGCGATGATACTGCAAATTACTTTGATGATTATGAAAATGGTTCAAGTAGTTGTAGTTCTTATTATATGAGTGGAGATGATGTAGTGTATTCCTTCACGCCAGATACAGATGATGTGTACACCATTACTTTAAGCAATTTAGGATCAACATGGTCTGGACTTCATGTTTTAGACGGGTGTCCAAACACTGATCCTACCTGTGTAGGATTCGCAGGAAGCTCAAATAGTGATGATAGAATTGTGGAGGTTGAGTTGTTTGCAGGTTCAACGTATTATATTATAGTTTCTACCTGGGCGTCTCCTCAAAGCACCACTTATGATTTGAGTATTGAAACAGAATCGCTTTCAGTGCAAGATGTGACCATGGACAATTTATTTGAGTTTTACCCTAATCCGGTTTCTGAAACTTTAAATATTAAAGCAAAACAAGTTGTTGAAAAGGTTGAGGTATATAATACTTTGGGTCAAATAGTATTAACTAATTTGCCTAACAATACCAATCCGGTTTTAAATATGAATCAATTAAAATCAGGAACCTATTTTGTTAAAGTATCCATCAACGGTTTGACAGAAACTATTAGAATTGTCAAAAAGTAGATGATTTAGTTTTAAATTTTAAGATTATAAAAAAAGCCACCTTCAATAAGGTGGCTTTTTTTTATAAAAAGTACAAAGCCTTATAATTTACTAGAAGCGAGTTATAAAAGATTTGTTTGCAGTGTTTTATATTTAAAATACACCTAGTTTAATACCTGTTTTATTTGTCAATTTTAAATTCCTTTTGATTACATTCTGTAATTTATTTGGTTAATTCAGTTAAATTTTGTTGATTTGAAAGTATTTTTTCGCATAAATACTATTGATTAATAACTTGATGAGATTATCAATTAAGCATTGATTTTTTCATTTGTTGCCAATTTGAATGCCCAATTGGGCATTCAAATTTTGCATTAACGGAGCAGGGAAAGAGGAAAGGTAAGGTAAGAGAGCTCTCGCTTAAGGCTACAATCAACCCTAAAATGATACTTTGGTTTTCTTCAAACCATTGAAGGAATAAGAAATGAAAATAAACAGAATAGGGAGAGTTGCTTTATTTCTCTCTTTTAATTTTAATAATTGGTTCCACTAAAACGATTAGATTCATTTAAGAATAGATGCGTCTACTTAACTAACCAACTATGCAAAAGCCACCCTCATTTTGGGTGGCTTTTTTTATGTGCTTTAACTACATTTGTTTTATGGAATTGAGATTTTCATTTATAATACCCATTTATAACCGACCCCAAGAACTTGAAGAGTTGTTAATGAGCCTCAGTCAACTGCATGCACACGCTCCCTTTGAGGTCGTAGTAGTGGAGGATGGGTCAACAATTTCCTCTAAAGAGGTTGTGAATGAATACGCTGAAAAGCTAAATATTTCTTACTATTATAAAGAGAATTCAGGTCCTGGCGATTCAAGAAATTATGGAATGAAACGTGCCAAAGGGAATTATTTTCTCATTCTGGATTCAGATTGTATCATGCCCAAAGATTACTTGGTTGAAGTAGAGAGAAGTTTGGCTGATAGTTTTGTTCATTGTTTTGGAGGGCCTGACGCAGCTCATGAGACTTTTTCCAATTTGCAAAAGGCGATTAATTTTTCCATGACATCTTTTTTGACTACAGGGGGCATTAGAGGTGGAAATGAATCGGTTGATAAGTTTCAACCCAGAAGTTTTAACATGGGATTATCTAAAGAGGCTTTCCAAGCCTGTGGTGGCTTTGGAACCATTCATCCAGGTGAAGATCCTGATTTAACGCTCAGATTATGGAATTTAGGTTATGAAACTAGATTAATACCTTCAGCATTTGTGTATCACAAAAGACGAATCTCATGGAAAAAATTCTACCAACAAGTGAGAAAATTTGGTTTGGTGCGGCCCATTTTGAACCATTGGCACCCCACTTCCAAAAAAATCACCTATTGGTTTCCTAGTCTTTTTGTTTTGGGTTTTATGGTCTCATTAATTTTAGTGATTTTTAAAATCTATTGGCTGTTCTTTTGTTATATGGCTTATCTTGGAATAGGTTTTGCGATAAGTTTGTGGAATAACAAAAGCTTTACTGTAGCCATATTGAGTGTCCCTGCAATTCTTGTTCAGTTTGTGGGATATGGTTTCGGTTTTTTGGAATCCACAATTAAAATTGGTTTCTTGAAAAGAAATCCGGAGAAAAGTTTCCCTAAATTATTTTTTAAACATTAATGGTTGCCTACTTAAAATCTAAAATATTATCATCTTTTAAGAGTAAAAAAATAAATGTGTTTTTATTGTTTTTACTTTTTTCATTTATTGTTTTGGTGTTTCTGAAACTCTCTAGCGTTTATACCAAAACCATTAGATTTCAAGTAAACCGTTTAAATGTTCCTGAGAACCATGTCATATTAAACAATAATAATCAAGTATTAAATTTATCAGTTAGAACGAGCGGATTTAACTTGTTGAAGTACTATTACAAGAACCCGCAAATTGACATCGACTTTAAACGCAATCTATTTATTAAAGACAGTACTTATTATTGGATTCAGAGTAAAGGTTTTTCAGCTATTAATGATCAATTTGCTAAGGATGTAGAGATTATTAGCATGACGCCAGATACTTTAAAGTTTCGATTTGATGTTAATGCTGTAAAGAAAGTGCCAATACAATCAGAAGTTCATTTAAATTTTCAACCTGGTTACGATTTGTTGGAAGATATCAGCATTGAGCCCGATAGTATCAAAATAATCGGCCCCGAAATGTTGGTTTCAAAAATTAAATCCATTAAAACGGATTCTTTAGTGATCAACAATATTCAAGCTGATATTCATCAAGTGGTGACATTAAAATTACCTGACAATAAAGAGGAAAATTTGGTTTTTTCTCATAGCAAAGTTTTAATAGAGGGACGTGTGGAGAAATTTACAGAAGGACAATTAAAATTGCCTGTTAATGTCATTAATGTGCCACAGGATATTAATTTGAAATATTTCCCTAGAAAAATATCAGTTACATATTCCTCTAGTTTGTCTAACTTTAATTCCATTAAGGCTGGAGATTTTAAGGTTGTTTGTGATTTTGACAAGGTAGTGGAAGGTACCAATTACTTGGTTCCAGAAATTGTACAAAAGTCAAACCATGCAAGACATGTGAAAATGTCGAAACAACCTATTGAATTTATTATTTTAAAATGATGATTGTAGGATTGACAGGTGGTATAGGATCTGGGAAAACTACCGTTGCTAAGATGTTTCAGGAGTTTAATATACCCATTTATATAGCCGATGATGAGGCTAAAAAACTTATGGTGACATCCAAATTTATAAAGAGGAAGTTGATAGCCTTATTTGGGGATAACGTGTATGTTCAGGGTCAGTTAAATAAACCTTTGATTTCCCAAGCTATTTTTAATGATAAGGAAAAGTTGAAACAAATGAATGCCATCGTTCATCCGCGTGTTGGCCAACATTTTGATCGTTGGGTCAAAAAGCAAAATACTCCTTATGTGTTGAAGGAATCAGCTATTCTATTTGAAAGTGGTGGAGCTGATCAATGTGATTTAATAGTTACCGTAACAGCACCAAAAGAAATTAGAATTGAAAGAGTGCTAGAGCGAGATGACTCCTCAAAAGAGAAGGTTGAGTCTATTATGGCCAATCAACTTGGAGAAAAAGAAAAAATAGCGAAATCGAATTTCGTAATCCACAATTTAAATCTGGAAGAAACCCAAAAACAAGTTCGCGAAATTCATCTGAAAATTCTTCAAAAAGTAGGATGAACCTTGCATTTTAACATTTTTGTTAATGTAAGGTTAAAGGGACAGTTGCCTAAATGTTAAAATGTTAAATTTGAACGATGAGCAAGAAGATATTCATCGTACTAATCCTGCTAATGAGCTTATCCCTTGTGGGAATTATCTTTGTGCAGGCCTATTACATTAATAATTCCATAGTCAACGAGGAAAAGCAGTTTACTTTTAATGTAAAAAAAGCTTTAAGTTATACTTCGAGGGCCATTGAAAACAGGGAGTATAAGGAGCATATTAACAAGCTTCAACAACTGGAATCGGAAGGATTTGTGGTTGATACTACTGGGTATCAGGAATTATTTTTGA
This sequence comes from Mangrovimonas sp. ST2L15, assembly GCF_001280515.1. Lineage (GTDB taxonomy): Bacteria > Bacteroidota > Bacteroidia > Flavobacteriales > Flavobacteriaceae > Mangrovimonas > Mangrovimonas futianensis. The sequence goes on from NZ_LBIQ01000030.1 coordinate 1,795,627, forward strand.
AATTGGAAGGCGATAATAATAGTGAGCCCATCATTTATAGAAATAGTATTTTAGAAGAGAACTACAAGTTATCTTCATCGATCTTTGACATAGGTTTAGACAGTATTACCATAAAACGGGTTTTAAGTAATAGAAGTACCAACAAAGTGGTTCAATCCAGTTTGTTAGAACCTCGAACCGATGGAAGTTTTAGGGGAAGTTTGCTTAGGGCAGGTGAGTTAACTAGGGCTAAAGAAGTCTTTTATGATGAATCATATAGAGATTTAGCTTTTAGGACACCTATCTACAAAAGAGTATCTGAAGAAGAAATAGAAAATCTTTTAACCAAAAAACTGAAAGAAGATAACATCAATTTAGGATTTCAGTTTGCTATTTATAGTAATGATTTAGCAACAAAGGTTCAAAGTGACAATTTTGAGTTGGATAAGGCCACAACCTTTGGGGTGACCATTTTTGAAAACGAAAATGATTTTAATCATTATAAATTGTTGGTGAATTTTCCTAGTAGGAATTTGTTTTTACAATCGTCAATTATAAAAATGACATTGTTATCCATCATCTTTACTTCGATTATCATTATTGCCTATACGAGTGCCTTAATGCAATTATTCAAGCAGCGTAAAATTTCTGAAATCAAAACAGATTTCATCAATAATATGACGCATGAATTCAAAACACCTATCGCTACTATTAACTTGGCTTTGGATGCGATAAGAAATCCAAAGGTAATTGAAGATACAGATAAGGTGATGCGTTATTTAAATATGATTAAAGATGAAAATAAACGCATGCATGCCCAGGTTGAAAACGTGTTGAGAATTTCAAGGCTAGAGCGTAATGAACTTAATATAAGTAAGGAAAGAGTTGATTTACATGAGCTAATTGAAGATGCCATTACACATGTAGAACTACTTGTTGAAGATAGACAAGGATTTATCCAATTACATTTAGATGCTGAACAAAATTCAGTTTTGGCTAATGAAAGCCATTTTACCAATGTAATAGTAAATATTTTGGATAATGCCGTAAAATATACACCAGAGGGTCAACCTCCTAAAATTGATGTTTCGACAGAGAATGTTGGAACAAATATTTTATTGAGAATTAAAGATCAAGGAAGTGGTATGAGTAAAGCAGCTCAAAAAAGAGTGTTTGAAAAGTTTTATAGGGAACATACTGGTGATAGGCATGACGTAAAAGGTCATGGTTTAGGTTTGGCCTATGTAAAAAGAATCGTAGATGACCATCAAGGTCATATTTCTGTAGAAAGTGAAAAAGACAAAGGAAGTACCTTCATTATTAGGCTTCCATTAATATCATAAAGCTATGAGTGACGCACAACAAAAGAAGATTTTATTAGTAGAAGATGATCCTAATTTTGGAACTATTCTTAAGGATTATTTAATGATGAATGATTATCAAGTTACCCATGCCAAAAATGGAATGGAGGGCTTTGAAAAATTCAAGAAAGACGACTTTGATTTATGTATCTTGGATGTCATGATGCCTTATAAAGATGGTTTCACATTGGCAAAGGAAATAAGGGATAAAAATTCGGATGTACCAATTATATTCCTAACTGCTAAGGCCATGAAAGAAGATGTCTTAAAAGGATATAAGGTGGGAGCAGATGACTATCTTAACAAGCCTTTTGATAGCGAGGTCCTGTTAATGAAAATAAAGGCTATTATGCAACGTAAAGCAACAGAAACGGTTGCAGATAGTAAACAATTTGAATTCCAAATAGGAAAGTTCCATTTGAACTCAAAATTAAGGTTCTTAACCTATGATGGCGGGGAGCAAATTAAATTATCTCCTAAAGAAAATGAACTATTGAGATTGCTTGCTCTTCATGAAAATGATTTAATGCCTAGGGAATTGGCCTTGACAAAAATATGGCGTGACGATAATTATTTTACTTCTAGAAGTATGGATGTATATATCGCTAAGTTGAGAAAATATTTGAAACTAGATGAAAATGTTGAAATACTTAACATACATGGAGAAGGATTTAGGTTGGTTGTAAACCAAAGCGCTTAAAATCATATACCTATACAATAAAAAAAGTCCAGCTATTAGCTGGACTTTTTTTTTAATATTTATTGATATCATTCATATCCAAACCTGATAGAAAATCACTTTCTCCAATGGTCTGCCCTGTGGACGAGTCATAATCCACAAGAATTTTCCATAGACCATTTTCTTGAATTAAAATCACATGAAATTTTCCATAATATGAGGCTTCTTCACTCGTGTTTGGATTTAATGTAAGCTTGTATATTCCTATTTCAGATCCGGTTTTGGCATTATGGATCCGTTCATAAAACCGGAATGAAATGGTTTGGTTTCTACTTGATTTTTGCCATCTCCTTTGATATCCGGACATATAGTCTTCAAATTCCATAATTCGCTTACCATCAGCATTAACGCGTATTAATTCTTTACTGTGGATGCTTTTAAAGAGATTTAAATCCTTTGTTTCAAAGGCTTTGGTAAAAGGAATCCAAATTTGTTTGTTGATATTTTCTAGTTCAGATTGGTTCTGGGTAAACCCATTAACCGAAAATAAAAAAAGAAATATAAGTAGATTAACTGATTTCATGATTGTTTAATTTGTTGTCAATGGTATTAACAATTTCATGAAGAGGTGTTTCGTAGTCAAACCAAATAGTGGATTCATTTTTCTTAAACCAAGTTAGTTGTCGTTTTGCAAATCGTCTTGAATTTTTTTTGATTTCCGAAATGGCGAATTCTTTGGTCCAAGCTCCTTCTAAAAACATGAATAGTTCTTTGTAGCCAACGGTATTTAATGCATTTAAATGCTTTTTAGATTCTAGAGATTTTACTTCCTCCAAAAGCCCTAAGCTCATCATAAGGTCTACCCGTTGGTTGATTCGGTCATAGATGATGTTTCGATCTGCAGTTAGTCCAACGTGAATGGTTTCAAATGGTCTTTTGGACTCTTTTTTATTTAAAAATGTTGAGTATGGTTTGTTGGTTCCTAAACAAATCTCTAAGGCTCTTATGACTCTATGCGGATTGTCAATGGCTATAGTTTGATAAGATTTTGGGTCAAGTTTTTGAAGTTGCTTTTGAAGGGATTCTAAACCAGATGTTGCTAATTGTTCATTTAAATCCTCTCGAATTTTCGGATCAATATCCGGAAAATCGTCTAAACCTTTGGTAACAGCATCTACATATAGACCAGAACCACCAACCATAATGACTATGTTGTATTTATCAAATAAGTCTTCAAGTTTTGATAGGGCATCTCGTTCAAAGCTTCCCACATTGTACTCATCTTCAATGGATATGTGATGGATGAAGTGGTGCTTTGCAGCTTTGAGCTCTTCCTTGGTAGGAGCTGCAGTCCCAATACTCATTTCCTTAAAAAATTGTCTAGAGTCCGCAGAAATGATTTCTGTGTTATAATGCTGTGCCAATTTAATGCTAAGGGAAGTCTTTCCAATAGCCGTGGGGCCAACAATAGAAATTAGGAATTTTCCGTTATGCATCATTAATTAAATAACCGCATTTGTAACAATACTTAGCTTGGTCTTTATGACCTTCAACAGAACAATTTGGGCATGACTGTGAATTGATATCAATTTTAGTATGCTTTTTACTTTCTAAATTAGAATCCTTCTTATGACTATCTGATTGACTTTTGGCATATTCTGCCGATACTATTCCCGTAGGTACAGCAATGATACCATATCCTAAAATCATAATGACTGCAGCAATAAATTGTCCTAAAGGGGTCGTAGGAGCAATATCTCCAAAACCTACTGTTGTTAAGGTTACAATGCACCAATAAACACTTTTAGGGATGTTTGTAAATCCGTTTTCTTCGCCTTCTACTAAGTACATAATCGTTCCAAAAATGATGGATAAAATAAGTACGGCAAACAAAAAGACTGATATTTTGGCTCTACTTGCTTTAATAGCCATGGTTAACTGGTTGGATGCTCCCAAAAAGCGTGCTAATTTCAGAACTCTAAATATTCTTAATAATCTTAAGGCTCTTAAGGCTACCAATGCATGTGTTCCCGCAAAAATGATGGAGATGTATTTAGGAAGTGTTGATAATAAATCAATAATTCCATAAAAACTAGTAATGTACTTAATAGGTTTTTTAACGGTAATTATCCTGAATATATACTCGATAGTGAATAGAATTGTGATAATCCATTCAGAGATATTTAAAGCTTGGTGATACTTGGCATCAAAGCTTTTTATGCTTTCAAGCATCACCAATAAAATACTTGCTAGAATGGCAATTAATAGAATAATATCAAACAGTTTCCCTTGAGGGGTATCTGCCTCATAAATGATTTCATGAAGCTTTTCTCGCCAATCAGATTTCTTTTTGGGATTGTTCATATTATAAATGTAACAAAAAAAGAAGTTTAAGTCCTTTTAAGGGAGATTAAAGATTTTGTTTGAAAATTAGTGACTAAGTTCATGAATTCCTTTAAATAAGGATAGTACCCAGGTTCATATTTTGCTTTCAGAAAGTCAATTTTTAATAAAAGTGTTACCACATTATTGTTGTTTGTTGAGGTAAAAATTACCCTTCCCGAATTTTCAGGTAGGCTGTAATTTTTACTTTCAGGTAAATCAATAAGGGTGTAATCTTCTCCTAAATCTATTTCCATGGAATACATAAAAGAATCTTTATAACCAAAATCAATAGGATAGGTTCGTTCTTGCAATTTAAATGGATTTTTGCTGAAGAATTTAAATAGGAATGGGTCAAAGTATAATCTGTCAGCAACTTCATTTAATTGGACCTCTACATCAAATTTTTCAATTAAATCATTGGAATATTGATTTTCACTTTTCATTTCGAAATTAGAGATTTCAATATTTTCATTTTGATCCAATAATTTTGTTTCATAAGCCGTAGGATTTCCGTAATAGGATTTCTTTCTTGGCAAGGAGTGGTAACCCCTTGCTGCCGTATTCACAGTTCCTGTTATTTTTCCATTGTCAGCTTTTAGTTTTACGTGATAAATGATATTTGAAGAACTTTTTGGCTCAATGGAAACCCAAGAGCTACCTTCTTTAAAATCTAGCAAACGTCCTTCATCATTAAGGCAACGATAGGGGAGTTCACCAAATGGCATGTATTTATCTGTGGCGTCTAAATAATAGGTGTTGCCATCGATAGATGCTTGAACAATGATATAATTAAAATCAGTTAAAACAGGGAATATTTTAGTGGGAAAGCCATTTGCTCTTGTAGAGAGAATTATTGGTTTGACATCAATACCATTCTGTTCTAAAACATTATGCAAGAGGATGTTTATTTCTCCTGAATTTCCAGTTCCTTTTTTTACTAAATCTTTAACTGCAACATCCTTCATCAAATGAAATTCTCCATTCCAAGTATAGTTTTCTTGAATGAAATGGTAAATGGATTCTGCTCTTTTTAAAAGATTTGGCTCCTCAGAAATTTCTGTTGGAATTAATTCTTTAGACACTGAAGATTTTCTCAATTGCCTACCAAAACTTTCATCAGTTCTTAACTCCTTATCGACGTCATCCCAGGTTTTGGTGTAATGTTTTACACGACCATCAAACCCTCTAAAAGTTTTTAGTTCATACTCAATTCTTGAAAGATAATTGTATTTGTTAGTCATATAATCTTCAGGTATGAAAGCAGGAATGTCTTTCATTATGTACTGTGATTCGCTACAATTTGCATAAGAACCGTTGGGGCCTGAAAGACAATTATTTCGTATCGTTTCCCATTTGTCGTACAAATTTTGATAACCAATTAATTTGATACTATACTCCCAGTTTCCTGGTATGCTTGTATTGTACTCGCTGTAGAGTTTAGGAATTTCATCTTGAAAATCCCAGCCTTTATATTTGAATAAAAAGGGAGAGATTATGGTGTAAGAATAGGTAATTACGGAGCCCTCTTTGATATTTGGAAAAGTAAATTTTACCAAGGTGTAGTTGTCATCATACTCCTCTTCAAATATAGATTCTTTTTCTAATTTAGTTTTAGTTACACGCCCCCCATCCAAATTGTAGGTTGCTCCCGTAATATCTTTTACAACTTCATTTCCTTTGTTTGAGTGGTATTCTAATTCTGTAATGGTTGCTTGTTCAAAGCCTTTTTTATTCAGAATTTTTATTTTTTTCTTTATTTCTGTGTAAAGCTTATAATTGTCTTTGTCGATGTAACTGTTTCCATATTCATATAAAACAACAGCATTTGCTGTTGAGTCTTTAGCAAAGTAATTTGTGGAAAGATCTTGTCTGGTTACGGTTAAGTCTTCAGAATTAAATCCCGATTGGGCTTTTAAAATAAATGAGGTTAAGAATAGTGTGGTTAGAATTAGGTGTTTTTTCATTGTTTAGTTAGTAATAGATGATTTTTAATTTTTTCTTTCGTCTTAAATAGCTTTGAATTATATGTTGAGAATCTCGATTATTCTCCATAGGTGTAATTATAGATTCAAGGATATGGGCGTTCACTATTTGATAATTTAAATCAACATAGCCCAGGCCAGCAAAAACACCGTCTTTAATTAATATGACACTTTTTTCTTCAATATCTCTCCCTCGGTCTATAATGGCCATATTTTTTCCAGAATAGGAGTTTTTATCTATTAATTTTTTAACCCTTTTATTGTATTCTTCAGTTGGTTCTTCTGAAATACACGCTCCTTGACATTGTTTAATGGTATAATTAAAACAATTGGATTTGGTTGGGTATAAACCCACCAATTTTTGACAAAGTCCATACTCTTCAACAATATTAAATAGAAATTGTTTAGCACTTTGCCTGTTACTAAATGTCGTTATGGCTTGCTTTCTGCCATCGGCCTTATCAATCTTTAAATTGATGTATCCGTTTTCATCTGTATAACTATAAAGAGCATGTGTGAATATATTTCTTCTGAGTGCTCGGTTGAATAAAGGTCTTAACTTCTTAATTTCTTCACTTTCTTTAAGAAGCGCCACCAATTCACTGCCCGTTTGCTCATAGGTTACAGCAGCTGTTTGGAGTTGTATTTTTTTTGATTTGGGATTGGTGTTTGAAAAATGCTGACTAATTCGGCTTTTAATATTTTTGCTCTTGCCAATATAAATAACATCGCCATACTCATTATGAATGTAATAAACCCCGGTTACTGTAGGCAATTCATCAATAATTCGTTTTAAATTGGGTTCCATTTGATATTTAGGCTCCATTCGGATGGCATCCTTTACAATGTATTTATCCAAATCTTTATTTAGGAGCATCTTAAACAGTTTAACAGTAGCCATGGCGTCGCCACTAGCTCTGTGCCTGTCACTAACAGGAATCCCTAATGATCGAGCTAATTTTCCTAAACTATAAGAATCTTGACCCGGAATGAGTTGCTTTGAAAGTTCAACGGTACAGAGTGTTTTTCGCTTATATCCAAAGCCTAAACGGTGGAATTCCGTTCTTAGAATGCGATAATCAAATTTGGCGTTATGGGCGACAATAATGCAATCTTCAGTAATCTCCACAATACGTTTGGCAACTTCGTAAAACTTGGGAGCATTTCGCAACATGTTACTATTGATACCAGTCAAATTCACTACAAAGGGTTGTATATCTCTCTCTGGATTGACCAATGAAATAAATTGGTCAACCACCTTATGACCATCAAATTTGTAAATGGCGATTTCGGTAATACCTTCTTCATTGTATTTCCCTCCCGTTGTCTCTATGTCAAGTATAGCGTATATAAGTAAGTTCTTTTTCTTTTAATGATAGTTTCGTTCTCCAAAAATGCTGCTTCCTACTCGAATCATATTGCTTCCGCTTTGAATAGCCAATTCATAATCGCCACTCATTCCCATGGAAATGGTTTTTAGGTCACAACGCTCGTTCTCAAAAGTTTTTAAAGTATCAAAAGCTGATTTTAAACGGTCAAATTCATTTTTTATTTGATTCTGATCCTCTGTAAACGTGGCCATTCCCATGACACCCGTTATATGAATATGATTCAAAGGTTCTAAATCTTTAGATTGAAGTAGATTCTTTGCATCTTGAATGGACATACCAAATTTAGAATCTTCTTCTGCGATTTTTATTTGTAGTAAACAATTGATAGTTCGATTATTTGCAGAGGCTTGTTTGTTAATTTCCTTCAGAAGTTTTAGTCTATCTACCCCATGAATCAAACTAACAAAAGGAGCCATGTATTTGACTTTATTTGTTTGTACATGTCCTATCATGTGCCATTGGATATCTTTAGGTAGGCTTTCATATTTCTCTGCCATTTCTTGAATTTTATTTTCACCAAAAATTCGTTGTCCAGCTTGATAGGCTTCCATGATATCCTCATTGGGTTTGGTTTTGGAAACGGCAACCAGAGTAACTTCCTTAGGAATTTGGTTTAAAATACTTTCAAGATTTTCTTTTATACTCATACATAATTTTTAAAACTCATAAATGGTAACACCACTGCGTAATTTTGGTAAAACATAAGTACTTTTCGGGGGCATGGTTAAACCTTCATCTGCAATTTGTTTCATTTGCTCAACAGTCGCTGGAACCATGCCAAAGCCTACTTTGTAATCCCCACTGTCAACACAACTTTTTACATCGACAATGTCATTTTTTCCATTGGTGTATTCGATGCGGTCATTATGCCTTAAATCTGAAATTCCTAAAATGGGGTTTAAAATGGTTTTGTAAAGCAATTGAGCATCTAAGGTATCCAAAGCGGTTTCAAATTTATATAACGATTTTCTTAAATATAAAGAATAAAATTCACCATCCAAATACATGCTGAAATGATGTTGTTTGGATGGCTTGTAAGCTTTTTTGCCTCGATTTTCGATGCGATACCAGGCATCCAATTTAATAAGAAATTCCTCTTTACTCAACCCATTAAGATCTTTAACCAATCTATTGAATTCATAAATTTTCAAATCAGATTCAGGAATTAAATAACTCATAAAATAGTTATAGGGTTCCAGGGAGTTATGATTTGGATTTTCACTTCTTAAATCTTCATAAAGAAGAAAAGAAGAAGCAGAACGGTGGTGCCCATCTGCTATATATATCACTGGAATTTTTTCAAATTCCGCTTGTATTTTTTGAATTGATTGATCATCCTCAACCAACCACATGTAATGAGTGTCTCGGTAAGTGGTTGTGAACTCGTATTCTGGGCGGTTTTTTTGAACTTTGGCTATTATTTGAGCTATGGATGCATTGTCAGGATACGTTAAAAGTACGGGTTCGGCATTAAACCCCACGGCTTTAAGATATTCCTTGAAAATAATTTCCTTGTACGCCAGGGTATCCTCATGCTTTTTTATAGCATCCTTTTCATAATCTATGGCACTTGCGGCCGCAATTATTCCATTGAATATATCACCATCCCTGTTTACAATGCGATACACATAATAGGTTGGCTTTTCATCTTCTATAAAAATGCCATCTTCTTTAAATTCTAGGTATCTATTCTTAACAAGCGCATATCGAGCTTTTCCAACAACATCTTTTGCAAACCGATACCCAGGATTTATAATATGTAAAAACGAAAACGGATTATCCCTTAACCTAGATTCTACCTGCTCTTTGGTGTAGCTTTGGTAGGATCTAGAAGCTACAAGACTCACCTTATCTCTGGTGGGTCTAACAGCTTTAAAAGGAATAATATGGGCCATTTATAAATGTTCTTTTTTTAGATAAATTGTTTAGACACCTTTTCAGCTTTTCTACTTTCGGAATAATCATAAAAACCTTCCCCAGATTTTACCCCTAACTTTCCAGCTCTTACCATGTTAACTAGTAATGGACAAGGAGCATATTTAGGATTTTTAAATCCATCATACATCACTTCCAAAATAGATAGACATACATCCAACCCAATGAAATCCGCCAATTGTAACGGTCCCATGGGGTGGGCCATTCCTAATTTCATTACAGTATCAATCTCTGAAACTCCAGCGACTCCATTATAAAGTGTTTCTATAGATTCGTTTATCATTGGCATCAAGATTCTATTGGCTACAAATCCTGGATAATCGTTTACTTCAACTGGAATTTTGCCCAATTGTTTTGACATTTCCATGGTGGTATTTGTTACTTCATCACTTGTATTATAACCTCTAATTATTTCAACAAGTTTCATGATAGGAACTGGATTCATAAAGTGCATTCCGATAACTTGATCTGGTCTAGCAGTCACAGAAGCGATTTGGGTGATAGAAATAGAGGAGGTATTGGTTGCCAAAATCGTGTCCTCTGAACAGTCATCACTTAACTGTTTGAAAATTTTTAATTTAAGGTCAATATTTTCAGTAGCTGCTTCTACCACCAAACTAGCATATTCAACTCCTTCTGTTATATCAGTAAAAGTGGTAATGTTATCTAAAGTATTCTTTTTATCAGCTTCAGTAATAGTCTCTTTTGAAACCATTCGGTCCAAATTTTTAGTGATGGTATCCAAACCTCGCTTTAAAGATGCTTCACTTATATCAATAAGTTGTACTTTAAATCCAGCTTGAGCAAAAGTATGTGCGATACCATTTCCCATGGTTCCGGCACCTATAACTGCTACGTTTTTCATAATAATAATTTTGTGCTCCCGCCAAAGCGGGATTGTTCTTAATTAGTTTGTGATTAGTTTGTGTTTGAATTTAGTCCCTAAAATTGCTCAATTATTTTTGTGGCTAATCTTAAGGCTTCGGTACCATCCTGAAGTGTGACAACAGGCGTGGTGTTTGTGTTAATGGCATGAGCAAAAGTTTCTAATTCATCCAAAATAGCATTGTTTTTAGGAATGTCTGGATTATCAAAATAGATTTGCTTTTTAATACCTTCTGCATTTTGAAGGATCATATCAAAATCTCCTGGATCTGTAGGGGCATCTTTCATTTTTACCACTTCACATTTCTTTTCCAGAAAATCTACCGAGATATACGCATCACGCTGGAAGAAGCGTGTTTTACGCATGTTTTTAAGCGAAATTCTACTGGCTGTTAGGTTAGCTACACAACCATTTTCAAATTCGATTCGAGCATTGGCAATATCAGGCGTTTCACTGATAACTGAAACACCACTAGCAGAAACAGATTTCACTTTTGATTTAACCACACTCAAAATGACATCAATATCATGGATCATCAAGTCTAACACAACAGGAACATCAGTTCCTCTAGGATTGAATTCTGCCAATCTATGGGTTTCAATAAACATGGGGTTAACAATCTTGTCCTTTACCGCAGTAAATGCTGGATTGAACCTTTCAACATGACCTACTTGCCCCCTTAAGTTATTTTCTGCCAATAACCTTCTAATATGCTCTGCTTCTTCAACCGTATTGGTAATGGGTTTTTCAATAAAAATATGCCTGCCTTTAGAGATTGCTTTTTTGGCGCATTCATAATGAGAAAGGGTTGGTGTTACAATATCCACCATATCAACCGCGTCAATTAAATCATCTATAGAATTAAAGTATTTATAACCGAATTCTTCTTCTACTTTTTTGGCATTGTGTTCGTCTTCGTCGTAAAAGCCAACCAATTCGTATTTGGTTGATTGTTTGAGAAGTCTGAGATGGATTTTGCCAAGATGGCCTGCACCAAGTACTCCAGCTTTTAACATATTATCTTGTTTTTAACAAAAATAAGATTTTAGATATTATTTTGAATGTTTTGAACTATTAAAATATCCCTAAAGGAATTACCAATAAAATCTGTTGAATTTGGTTTTGACCTTTCAAATGTTTGATTAATTTTATCCAGAAATCTGCTACTTCATTTTGAAAGATACTTATAGACATCAAGGATTAAGACAGCAACTGGTTGAGGTTGTAAGAGCTAAGGGCATCGAGGATGAAAAGGTCCTAAAAGCCATAGGGAAGGTGCCAAGGCATTTGTTTATGGATTCAGGGTTTTTGGATCATGCTTATCAGGATAAAGCATTTCCAATTGCGGCAGACCAAACGATATCTCAACCCTATACAGTAGCTTTTCAAACCGAGTTGTTAGAAGTGAAACCAGGAGATAAGATTTTGGAAATAGGAACGGGGAGTGGTTACCAAACTGCCATATTGTGTGAATTGGGGTGTCGCGTCTTTAGTATTGAAAGACAAAATGAGCTGTTTAAGAAAACTTCAAAGTTTCTTCCCAAGTTGGGCTATAGAGCTAAAAAACTCATTTTTGGGGATGGGTACATTGGTTTGAAGGAAGAAGCACCTTTCAAAGGCATCATTGTGACAGCGGGGGCACCATTTGTTCCCAAAGCGCTTTTGGCACAATTGGAAATTGGTGGGCGTCTCGTGATTCCTGTCGGAGACAACGTTCAAACCATGACTTTATTTATTAGAAAAGGCCCCAAGGACTTTGAAAAACATGAATTTGGTGATTTCAGGTTTGTACCTTTATTAGAAGATAAAAACTAAATCTCCTTCCTATTTACCCTGTTTAACACAGTTATTAATCTACTCTTGGTAAATATTCTGGTGGAATAGGGTTTTCTGGGGTTTCTTGGGTCCAGTAAATATTGACAATCCACCAACGTTTGCCATCAAAAAGCAATTGAATGCTATTAACACCTCGCATAAAAGGAATAACATCTGTTTGAGTTCTAAAGGTCTCATAAGTACTGAAAACTTGTGCGATGTTTCCATAGGTGTTAACCACTCTGTTAATTTCTTTTTCAAAGAAACCATTGTCCATCATCCAAGTTTCAGCTGACTTCACATAATCATTGGGAGAAATATATTTCACTTTATAAGTACTGTCTTGTGCTCTCGCCGTCGGTATTAATTTGGCATCTGGTTTAAATAGATATTTAAAAAATTCCCAATTTCTTTCTTGACCTCTTTCTCCAGAAATTACTTCATAAAGAGACTCTATAGTAGAATCCATTGTTCCTACATAATTGATAAAGTTGGTTTGTGGTAAAAAGAGACTGATACCTCTTTTTCTTAATGGTTCAAACCATTTATTTCTTAATTTAAGTTGCTCTTCAGAAGGCTCTTTTAAAACGGTAAATTTATTAGTGTCTTCATCATACAGAATTCCTATTTTAAAATAGTATTCTTGAAGTGGTAAAGGTTCTGCATGGATGATATATTTATCAAAAAAATCGCTGATTTCTGGATAGGTTTCCTCTGTAAAATCAGCAAAGAAAGAATCCTCATTAAAGGTTTTGTTGGGACCATATTTTCTGCTCAATTTGATAATCACATCCATTAAACCTGTATTGCCTTTAGAGAGTTCAATGAGTCTGATGTCCAATAGGCTGGCAGCTAAAGCTCCTTTCATATTGATGTTCCCAAATTGTTTTTGTCCATCAGCTGTATAGGAAGTTAGTGCTAGATCCAAAAGGCTATAATGATTGTTGTAAAGGTTTTTACTGATGTAAACCTTTTTTTCCAATTCAGACAAATATTCATCGGCAGTTGTTTCACCACCTCTAAACATCATCATTTTTGAAGCCCATTCGGTAACGCCCTCATAAAGCCATAAATGCTTTGAAGGAAGCGGGGTGTCATATTGGAATTTAGAAACAATCTCACTATGAAGATTTAATGGGGTCACTATATGAAAAAATTCATGTGCTGCTAGGTCTAGGATTTCCTTCTCTAAATTTTTCCATGGTGTTTCTCTATAAACGTAACCAGAGCTGCGGTTGTGAGCCCAAGAACCATCTGTTTTATCTTCAAACATGAATAGGAATGTGTATTGGTCAACAGGAATACCTTCTATATAATTACCAGCAGTTTCAAACATTTTCTTCATAGATTCCATGATTTGTGAAGCTGTAACGACACCTGTTTTTGAATATGAAAAAATATCAATTACAGACCCCTGAACTGTCATGGATTCTCTAGTGAGATATCCAAGTAAAATTGGAGAGTCTACCACGTGGCTATAGTTTTTTGCCAGATATTTTCCTGAGCTTGATTTTTTTAGAGAAGTGGCAACTTGCCATTCTGCTGGGTGTTGTAATTGAAGTTTAATGGGCGTTTTCTTCTTTCCTTTGAAGTAACCAAAAACAGCCTGCCCATTGATTAAAGCATGATCATTTTCAATGGAAGTTCCAAATCTCAAATGAATTGGGTTTTGGTCTACTGGACTATCCCAAGTCTCTGAAATTTCATATTCAATTCGAATGACTTTATGTGGTTTTGAAATTTTAAATTGGTTGGTAGAAATGTGTTTGGTAGCAATCTCATTTCCATGTTTATCAAATGCCCTAAAAGAGGTTACATATTTCCCTATGTCCATTATTTGATAAGTGTTTGGAGCAGTAGCTGCAAAATTGAATATATCATTTTCCTCTCCCAAACTAGGAGGTGTAACTGTAACTTTAAAGGTATCGTTACTCCTGTCTAATAAATTAACCGTAAACTGAATGTCATTAGTTACCGGGATAGTAGGGTTTAATAGAGAACTACAAGAAGATAAAAGGATTGAAAGAGCAATGATGTAAACTTTAAAAAATCTTTTCATGAACAATTGGGATTAAAGTAATATTCCGGTAGGTTAGAAACTTTTATTAATTCTGTCTAAATTTCTTTTCATATCGCGATCCTTGATAGTCTCCCGTTTATCAAACAGTTTCTTACCTCTGGCTAAGGCAATTTCAATTTTAGCAAGTCCTCTATCATTTATAAAAAGTCTTAAAGGGATGATGGTTAATCCTTTAGTGCTAATGTCTTTTTCGAGTTTTTTTAATTCCCTTTTATTTAAAAGTAGTTTTCTTTCTGCCTTGGGTTTGTGGTTGTAGTAGTTCCCAAAGGCATATTCTTCTATAGTCATATTGATGACAAATAATTCCCCGCGATCATTGAATTCGCAAAAACTCTCAGCAATTGATGCCTTACTTTGTCTAATGGATTTTATTTCGGTACCAGTAAGAACGATACCGGCGGTATATTTATCCAAAATTTCATATTGAAATTTGGCTTTTTTATTTTTGATATTGACTTGCTTCTGCATATCCCACAAAATTACTGTTTTTTAATGATTGTAGAAAAATGAAACTGCAAGCTATCTTATGAATTTTATTTTTTATTGGATGTTAAGCTAACTCCAAAGCGATTTGAATCATTTCTTCAAAAGTAGACTCCCTTTCTTTGGAAGTAGTACGTTCTCCAGTAACCAATGAATCAGAGATGGTTAAAATGGTTAGGGCGTTCACATTGTGTTTGGCTGCAACGGTGTATAAACCAGCGGTTTCCATTTCCACACACAACACACCAAATTTGGACCACTTTTTATAGCTTTCAAAATCATCAGCATAAAATTCGTCACTGGTAAAAACATTCCCTGCCTTAATAGGAATTTGTTTTTCTCTAGCCACATGAATCGCCTTTTCAAATAATTCAAAACTAGCTGTTGGGGCATAATCGGCACCTCCAAATCGAAGTTCGTTAACGCCTGAATTTGATGAGGCTGCCATAGCAATAACAATATCTCTGAGCCTAACATTTTTTTGATAGGATCCAGCGCTGCCTACACGAATTAAATTCTTTACTCCGTAATAGGCTATTAATTCATGAGAATAAATGGAAATACTGGGAACACCCATTCCTGTACCCATGACTGAGACACGTTTCCCGTTGTATGTGCCCGTATAGCCAAACATATTTCTAACTTTATTAAAGCAGAAGATATCTTTTAAAAAGGTTTCTGCAATCCACTTAGCTCTCAGTGGATCTCCTGGGAGTAAAATGGTTTCAGCAATCTCTCCCTTTTTGGCTTCAATATGTATACTCATAAGTTCTTAGTAATTATTAGATGTAGAAGTATTTCCTAACACAATAGCGATTCCAGAGGAGGTGCCAATCCTGGATACACCTAAGTCGATATACTCTTGTGCAGTTTTAGTGTCTTTGATACCACCTGAAGCTTTAATCTTTATCTTTTCTCCAGCAACAGATTTCATTAATTTCACATCATGAATTGTTGCGCCACCTGTGCCAAAGCCAGTTGAAGTTTTAATAAAATCGGCGCCACTCAATATTGATAATTCGCTGCCTTTGATTATTTCAATTTCTTCAAGATAGCAAGTTTCTAAAATGACTTTAAGGGTATTGTTGGGCATTATATTTTTTACAGCTTCTATATCTTGCCAAACTTTATCAAATTCTTTTCCCTTTAACCATCCAATATTAATGACCATATCAATTTCATCGGCCCCATCGAGAAGGGCTTGTTGGGCCTCAAAGACTTTAGCTTCGGTACTCATTGCTCCTAATGGGAAACCAATCACTGAACATATTTGCACATTGGAACCGGATAAATAATTTTTAGCAAGGGAAACGTAGCAACTATTAACACAAACAGAGAAAAAGTCATAGGATTTTGCCTCTTCGCATAGTTGCATTACATCCTCAGCAGAGGCTTGGGGTTTAAGTAAGGTGTGATCAATGTATTTGTTTAATTCCATACCAATAAATGTAATTATTTTTATTGTAAAATGTTAAAAATCATCGCTTTTATGGGTAATGGTAAGGAATTAATTGGAATTGTCACATGATAATTATCAGTCTATTACTTGATTATGCCATTTACTTTTGTTTTGATTATTGGTTCTAAGCGGTAGTCAAAAATATAGTTTTAAAGTCAACCCTTATGACTTCATTTGAATAGTAATTTAAGTATTATGATTAATTGTTGTATTAAAATTTCAAATGGTCATAAGAAAAATGCTCCATGTTTTACATGGAGCATTTCATTTATAGCAAATTATTTTCAAAGTATTAACTTGTCAAGGCATAGGATGGTTGTCCTGTGATAATTTGATTTCCATTTGTTGTTGCAATACGAACGACTCCTGTATCAATATATTTTACCGCCATATCGTAATCATCTATACCTCCCGAGGCTTTGATTTTTATTTTATTCCTAACAGTTTTTTTGATCATTTTCACGGCAGTAAGGGTAGCACCGCTCTTAGAAAATCCTGTAGATGTCTTTATGCCTTCTGCCTTGGCATCTATACAAATCTGACAAGCTCTTATAATTTCATTTTTAGAAAGCTCACTAATTTCAAGTATAACTGTTAAAGGTATATGCCCTATTGCCAACTTGACATCGCGAATATCTTTAAAAACAGAAACAAAATTTTTACTCCGCATTAAGCCAACATTCATAACCATGTCAATTTCATGGGCGCCATCTTCAACGGCCTTGACAGCTTCATATACCTTGGCTTCAGTGCTCATAGCTCCTAATGGGAAACCAACAGTAGCCACTGTTTTGACGTTACTTGTGATTAAATAATACTTGGATAAGGGGACATTAGAACTGTTTACGCAAACTGCGTGATAACGATGTTTTTTTGCTTCTTCACACAATTTTTTAATGTCTTCCTTGGACGCTGTAAGGGATAATTGCGCCTCTTCAATATAGCTATTAATTTTCATGAATGTAGGTTAAGATGTCGTAAAAATACGATAAACGGTTTGTTTTGTGAAATTTTTTAGATGAACGGTAGAAAAAATTAAGAAATTTTAGGACTCTAAAATTTAATTGACTGAAAACAAAAAAAATAGATTTTTGACTTTGAATTATAGGAAAATAAAAAAGCAACGATCGTCTAAAAGTGAAGTACGACTCACGTTGCTTTTTCAACTAACTAACCAACTATATGATAAAATTAACGCATTTCTTTTAAGTATATTATTCTGATAGGATTTTTAACTTAACTTTAATATTCCTCAGTAATTAAATCTCCTTGATTTCTGAAAACCAATTTGTCGTCAAAAGCATCTAGTAAAATAATACTATCTGTACTTATTCTACCAGATAAGATTTCTTTACTCAATTCATTCAAGACTTCTTTTTGAATGACTCTTTTCACAGGTCTGGCTCCATACTCTGGATTATAGCCTTTTTGAGCTAAATAGTCAACTGCCTCTTTTGTTGCATCAAAAGTGATACCTTGTTTAGAGATCATTTTGGTTAAACCTTTTAATTGAAGTTCAACAATATCATGTATGTTCTCTTGCGTTAATGGTGTAAACATGATGGTGTCATCAATCCTATTTAAAAACTCGGGTCTAACTGATTTTTTCAATAAACCTAAAACCTCAATTTTTGCAATTTCCATGGCAGCTTCAATATCCTTAGTAGCTTCAAACTTTTCTTGGATAATATGGCTTCCCATATTTGAAGTCATAATGATAATCGTGTTTTTGAAATCTGCAATTCGACCTTTATTATCTGTAAGTCTTCCTTCATCCAATACTTGTAATAGGATGTTGAAGGTATCGGGATGTGCTTTTTCAATTTCATCCAACAATACAACGGAGTAGGGCTTACGTCTTACAGCTTCGGTTAATTGTCCTCCTTCGTCATAACCTACGTAACCTGGAGGTGCTCCAACCAACCTACTCACTGCGTGACGTTCTTGATATTCACTCATATCAATCCTAGTCATAGCATTTTCATCGTCAAATAAATATTCGGCAAGGGCTTTAGCCAACTCAGTTTTACCTACACCGGTTGTTCCTAAAAATAGAAATGTACCAATTGGTTTTTGCGGATTTTGTAAACCTGCACGAGACCTTCTTACGGCATCACTTACTGCTTGTATGGCTTCTTCTTGACCAACCACACGTTTGTGTAATTCATCTTCTAGTTTTAAGAGTTTTTCTCTTTCACTTTGAAGCATTTTGGTCACAGGTATGCCTGTCCATTTGGCTACTACTTCCGCAATATCATCATAAGTAACTTCTTCTTTGATAAGGGAATTATTAGCTTGATTTTCTAAAAGTTCTTTTTGAAGACCATCTAGTTTTTCTTGAGCTTCTTTGATCTTACCATATCTTATTTCAGCTACTTTCCCATAATCACCTTCTCGTTCAGCTCTTTCTGCATCTAATTTAAAATTTTCAATTTCCAATTTGATGGCTTGAATATTTTCAACCAGTTCTTTTTCGCTCTTCCATTTGGCATAAATTTCATTACGCTCTTCTTTGAGATTGGCCAAATCAGAACTTAAAGATTTTAATTTGGCTTCATCCTTTTCGCGTTTAATGGCTTCTATTTCAATTTCCAATTGCATGATTTTTCTATCCAAAACATCCAATTCTTCAGGTTTTGAATTGATTTCCATACGCAATTTGGAAGCAGCCTCATCCATTAAGTCAATGGCCTTATCTGGTAAAAATCGATTAGTGATATATCTTTCTGATAATTCAACTGCGCCAATGATAGCCTCGTCTTTAATGCGAACCTTATGGTGCGCCTCATATTTCTCCTTAATACCACGTAAAATGGAAATAGCACTTTCAGTATCAGGTTCATCTACCATGACCTTTTGAAAACGTCTTTCTAAGGCCTTATCCTTCTCAAAATACTTTTGATATTCGTCTAGAGTTGTTGCACCTATAGATCGTAACTCACCTCTTGCTAAGGCGGGTTTCAAAATGTTGGCAGCATCCATAGCTCCTTGACCGCCGCCAGCTCCTACAAGTGTATGTATCTCGTCTATAAACAATACAATGTCGCCTTCGCTGGATGTTACTTCCTTAATAACAGCTTTTAAACGTTCTTCAAATTCACCTTTGTATTTAGCACCGGCAATTAGAGCTCCCATATCTAAAGCATAAATTTGCTTATCCTTTAAATTTTCAGGGACATCACCGTCCACTATCCTGTGAGCCAATCCTTCTGCTATGGCTGTTTTACCGGTTCCTGGTTCACCCACCAGAATAGGATTGTTCTTAGTTCTTCTGGATAGAATTTGCAGAATACGTCTTATTTCCTCATCCCTACCTATAACCGGATCTAATTTGCCGTCTTTGGCCAATTGATTTAGGTTTTTGGCATATTTATTTAGGGAATTGTAAGTGTCTTCCTGACTTTGGGAAGTGACTCGATCTCCTCTTCTCAGTTCCTCAATGGCAGCTTTTAAGTCTTTTTCTGTGACTCCTTGGTCTTTCAGCATTTGTCCAATTTTACTATTGGATTTAAAAACAGCCAAAATGAGGTGCTCTATAGAAACGAAATCATCGTTCATTTTTTTTGCAATGATGGATGCTTCGTTTAAAGTTTTTGAAGCTTCTCTTGAAAGCATAATATCTCCACCAGATACCTTAGAAAAACTTTCCAACTGTTTGTCTAAAGCCTGTTCTAATATCGATGTATTGACATTTAATTTTTTAAGAATAAATGGCAAAACATTTTCATCAACTTCAAGAATGGCTTTAAATAAATGTTCGTTCTCAATTTGTTGATGTCCAAAGCCTTGTGCTAGCTGTTGCGCTTGCTGAACGGCTTCTTGTGATTTGATTGTATAATTGTTGAAATTCATAATGTTATCTTACTTTGCGAATTACCTAGGTCAACAATCTTACCAATCAAAAGAGGCAGACAAAATGTCTTTTAAATCTAGAAATAGCGTGACTTTTAGTCAGTTGTGCTTTTTTGGATTTTACTTCAATTTTTATTCAATATAATTGTTAATTGGCAATATTGGGTATTAAAATGATTTCATTGGATTGGTTTCTTTATATTTGAATATTAACCAATTACATAGATATGAGAAAAGTTTTGTTTTTTGCTGTTGTCGTTTTTTTCGCATGCTCTTGCCAAGAGGAAGTTAAAGAACCGACTCCAAATGCAGGTGAAGAATTATCACAGTTACTATCAGATTACAGTGAAGAAGGCTATTCATTAAACCCTTTAATTGCTACAAGTGCTGGGGATAATAGATTTAATGATCAGTTCCCCGATTTTTTGTCAGAATCCTACAAGGCTAAAAGTAAAGAATATTTCACAAGATACAAAAAGGCAGTTTTAGCGATAGATGATTCTTTATTGACTGATACCGAGTTGATGAGTAAAAAGGTATTGCTTTGGGAGTGTGATATGAATTTGGATGGATTTCAGTTTAGGAAAGATTTAATGCCCATAGACCAAATGTGGTCTGCTAATTTGGACTTCAATCAGTTAGCCAGTGGCACAACGGCACAACCTTTTAAAACAGTAGAAGATTATGATAATTGGTTGAAAAGAGTGGATGGTTATTTGGTTTGGTTGGCTTCAGCAAAGAAGAATATGAAAGAAGGTTCCCGAAAAGGTTATGTGCTTCCTAAAGCTTTAATAGTCAAGGTGATTCCGCAATTTGAATCCTTGGCTCATGGTCCGGTAGAAGACCATTTGTTCTATTCTCCTATAAAACTTTTTCCAGATTCCTTTTCTGATGAAGAAAAATCAAGATTGACTCAATCCTATTCAGAAATGGTGGAGAATAAAATCATTCCAGCTTACGCCGATATGGCGACCTATTTAAAAGAAGACTATTTGCCTTTAGGTAGGGAAAGTAGTGGAATGGCCGCTACACCACTTGGAGATAGCTATTATCCTCATCAAATTAAAAAATATACAACCACTAACATGTCGGCAGATGAAATCCACAACTTAGGATTAAGTGAAGTGGCTCGCATAAGAGGTGAAATGGAAGCCGTAAAAAAACAAGTAGGCTTTGAGGGTGACCTCAATTCATTTTTTGAATACATCAGGAATAATAAAGAGTTGATGCCTTTTACAGAACGTTCACAAGTATTGGCTTTTTATGATAGTATTCATAAAGTCATGCAACCACAATTGGATAAAATGTTTGGAAAGCAACCGAAGACTGCTTTTGAAGTAAGGCGCACAGAGCCTTTCAGGGAAAAGTCCGCTGCGGCAAATTACAGTCCGGGCTCTTTAGATGGTACTCGACCAGGTATTTTTTATACCCCCATTCCTAATGTAGAGGAATATAATGTGTTTGATAAAGAAGATTTGTTTTTGCATGAAGCTATTCCTGGTCATCATTTTCAATGCTCATTGCAACAAGAAAATGAGGATTTACCGATGTTTAGAAAAACCTTGTGGTATAGTGCTTATGGAGAAGGATGGGCTTTATATTCAGAATCCTTAGGAACCGAGTTGGGACTTTATAAAGACCCGTATCAATATTTCGGGATGTTAAGCAGTGAAATTCATAGAGCAATTCGTTTGGTGGTTGATACAGGTATTCATGCTAAGGGTTGGACAAGAGAAGAGGCCATTAAATATTCCTTAGAAAATGAGGCAGAAGATGCAGCAAGTATAGAAAGTGAAATAGAACGCTACATGGCCAATCCGGGACAAGCTTTATCCTATAAAATAGGGCAACTTAAAATCATTGAAATGAGAAAGAAGGCAGAGCAGGAATTGGGTGATAAATTTGATATTAAGGATTTTCATGATCAGATCTTGGAAACCGGGTGTGTCCCTTTAGCGCTTTTGGAAGAACGGATGTACCAATGGATAGCATCTGCAAAATAATTGAAACCTCCTTTATTGGAGGTTTTTTTTTGAATATAAATCATCGATAAAAAAAGGAAATGTCTAATTTCAGTAGGATTTAAGGTTGTTATTTTAAATCATTATTTTCGCGCTGTAAGAAGAACTAGTTTTTACGACTTAGAAAAGAAAATTTTTATGTCCTTATTCAATAAAATCTTTAAAACATCGCCTAACTCTGAACCTGAGAAGGAATTTCACTGGCAGGAATTAAAAACCGAAGAGCAATTGGAAAACATTACGGAGCAAAGTCATGAAAAACCGCAATTGATCTTTAAACATTCAACAAGATGTGGAATTTCTCGAATGGTTAAGACACAGTTTGAAAGAAATTATGATGTAGATCCGCAAGATGCCGGAGTTCATTATTTAGATTTAATCGCTTTTAGAGAGGTTTCAAATTCGATAGCAAATAAATTTGACGTCATTCATGAATCCCCTCAATTAATAATTTTAAAGAATGGTAAGGTTCAAAAGCATGAATCTCATGGCGCTATCAATGATTTACCATTAAAACAAATCATTGAGAAACAGGTCTTTTAAATAGTTATTTAGTTAATTTGATTAAATAGGGTTTATAACGTGAAATTATCTACAAATTTCACGACAATATTTGATACCTCTACACAATATTTTATCTTTGCCACCCTATATTAGAACATACTTATGAAGATTTCATACAACTGGTTAAAACAATTCATTAAGATAAATTGGACACCTGAAAAAACAGGTGAATTACTTACAGATTTAGGTCTCGAGGTTGAAGGCATTGAAGCTTTTCAATCTGTAAAAGGAGGTTTGGAAGGAATTGTGGTTGGAGAAGTCTTAACCTGTGTTCAGCATCCAAATGCCGACCGATTAAAGGTCACCACAGTCAATATTGGAGAGGTAGAGCCTTTACAGATTGTTTGTGGCGCACCAAATGTAGCAGCAGGACAAAAAGTTCCGGTTGCTACCATTGGAACAACGTTATATACTGCCGAAGGTGAATCTTGGGAAATTAAGAAAGGAAAGATTAGGGGAGAGGCTAGTCATGGAATGATATGTGCTGAGGATGAACTTGGATTAGGAACGTCTCACGACGGTATTATGGTTTTGAGCGAGGACTTAAAACCAGGAACCTTGGCTTCTGAGATATTTGATGTAGAAAATGACCATGTTTTTGAAATTGGTTTAACGCCAAACAGAGCAGATGCCATGAGTCATTATGGAGTGGCTCGAGATTTAAAGGCAGGTTTTTTACAAAATGATATTCATTCTGAATTAATTACGCCGTCAGTAAGTGCTTTTCATGTAGACAATAGAACTTTGAAGGTGGACATTGAGATTGAAAGCAAAAAACTGGCTCCTAGATATTGTGGCGTAACGATTTCAGGAATAAAGGTTCAAGAATCTCCGGCTTGGTTACAAAACAGGTTGAAAGCAATAGGATTAACTCCTAAAAATAATGTTGTAGATATCACCAATTATGTGCTCCATGAATTAGGACAGCCACTTCACGCTTTTGATGCCACTAAAATTACTGGTAACAAAGTAGTGGTTAAAACGTTGCCTACAGGAACCAAGTTTAAAACTTTGGATGGCATAGAACGTGAGCTTCATGAAGATGATTTAATGATATGTAATGCCGAAAAACCAATGTGTATTGCAGGGGTTTTTGGAGGTGAAGATTCTGGAGTGACAGAGGGAACAACAAGTATCTTCTTGGAAAGCGCTTATTTCAATCCGGTGAGTGTCAGAAAAACAGCCAAACGCCATGGATTAAATACCGATGCGTCATTCAGATTTGAAAGAGGAATAGATCCAAATATTACTGAATATGCATTAAAGAGAGCTGCCTTGTTGATTGTTGAGTTGACGGGCGGGAAAATATCTAGTGACATCATGGATTTTTATCCTAAAAAAATAGATGATTTTCAAGTTAGATTAACCTTTGACCATGTCAACAAATTAATCGGACAGGAAATACCAAAAGATACGATTAAGCAAATTTTGACATCCTTGGACATTAAAATTAACAATGTCACTGAAGCTGGTTTGGGATTGACTATTCCTGCATACCGCAATGATGTGCAAAGGGAAGTTGATGTAATTGAAGAGATTTTAAGAGTTTACGGATATAACAATATAGAAACCACAGAAAAATTAAACGCTTCTATTTCAAATTCCAGTCGCTTTGAGGATTACAAGTTGCAAAATGTAGTAGGGAACCAATTGGTGTCTCAAGGTTTTTATGAAATTTTATCAAACTCTTTGACGACTCCAGAATATTCTGAGTTAAGCGAACAATTAAAAGAAGAGCAACAGGTTAAAATGTTGAATCCTTTGAGCAATGACTTGGGTGTTATGAGACAAAGTTTGTTATTTTCAGGTCTGGAAGCTGTTAGCCATAATATCAATAGAAGGCGTGACAATTTAAAATTGTTTGAATTTGGTAAAACGTATTTTGATTTTGGTGGAAAGAGAGAAGAATTCAAAAAATTATCGGTTTTAGTTTCTGGAGATAAGCTTCAGGAGCGTTGGAACGCAGCCGCAAAACCGAGTGACTTTTTCTTTTTGAAGGGAACTGTTACAGCTATTTTGTCTCGATTGGGATTAAATAGATTTAAAGTGTCACCTTTTAAAAATGATGTTTTTAGTGAAGGTATCAGTTTGTCAATAGGGAAAACAACTTTAGTGGAGTTTGGACTGGTTAAAAAATCTATTTTGAAGAAGTTTGGAATCGACCAACATGTTCTTTTTGCAGATTTTAATTGGGACCATGTTCTTGATATGGCCAAACATAACAAGGTTGCCTATACTGAAATTCCAAAATACCCGGAGGTGAGAAGGGATTTTGCTTTATTAATTGATGAGCATGTAACCTTTGAGGATATTGATAAAATAGCTTCGCAAACGGAGAAGGTTCTTTTGAAAGATGTTGATTTATTTGATGTTTACCAAGGAAGTAATTTACCTAAAGGGAAAAAGAGTTATGCTGTAAGTTTTACATTACAGGATGAGAAAAAGACCTTGACAGATAAGCAAATTGATAAGATTATGAGTAAGCTTCAAACCAACTTTGAAAAGCAGTTGGGAGCTGAATTGAGATAAGAAAAAAGCCTGCAAATGCAGGCTTTATTTTTTCGAATTCAATAAGCTAAAATATCTAGATGACCTTAACGTTTACTGCATTCATACCCTTTCTACCTTCCCTTAAATCGTACTCTACTTCATCACCTTGGCTAATTTTGTCGATTAATCCGGAAACGTGAACAAAATGTTCGTTGTTAGTTTCGTCTTCTACGATGAATCCAAATCCTTTAGATTCATTGAAGAACTTTACTGTACCTTTACTCATTATATTATTAAAAAAATTATTAAAGTATAAATATAGTCTTTTAGTTTGATGTTTAGGTTAAGAGAAGGAAAAAAATAAAAAAATTGAATTTCAATCAGTTAAATTTTCAAATTAAGAATTCCGATAACCATGCACTTTTAAAGGATATTTCGTATATTTAGGTATAATGTTTAAATAAAAAAGTTATGGATTCATCCTATAGTAAAATCTATACAGGAAGCTTTATTATAGCACAATTAATTGTGGATAAGCTGACGGCAATAGGAATAACCCCTATCGTGAAAGATGAAACCGAGTCAGGTAGATTGGCTGGCTTTGGCTCTTCAGTACCTGGGTATCAGGAATTATTTGTAAGTGAAGATGAACTTGAGGCCGCTATTCCAATAGTGGAAAGTGTGACCACCGAGTTGCAAGAATAAAAAAGCCTCTTAAAAAGAGGCTTTTTTAATAATTATGCTTCGTTAGCATACATTTTTTGACGGAGTTCCTTAATTTTTTTATCCTCCATATATTCGTCAAACGTCATATATCGATCAATAACTCCATTTGGAGTTAATTCGATTACGCGATTACCAACTGTCTGTGCAAATTCGTGATCATGGGTAGTTAATAATACGGTCCCCTTGAAATTCTTAAGTGAGTTATTAAAAGCCGTGATACTTTCCAAATCCAAATGGTTTGTAGGTTCATCTAGCATCAACACATTGGCCCTTATCATCATCATTCTACTCAACATACATCTTACTTTTTCACCTCCAGAAAGAACATTTGATTTTTTCAAAGCTTCATCACCACTGAAAAGCATTTTACCTAAAAAGCCTCTAATAAAAACTTCTTCTCTTTCTTCTTCAGTTTTGGCCCATTGACGTAACCAATCTACAAGCGAGTAATTATTTTCAAAATATTCACTGTTGTCTAGCGGTAAATAGGATTGGTTTGTGGTAACACCCCAAGCAAAGTTTCCAGAAT
Organism: Mangrovimonas sp. ST2L15; assembly: GCF_001280515.1. Classification (GTDB taxonomy): domain Bacteria; phylum Bacteroidota; class Bacteroidia; order Flavobacteriales; family Flavobacteriaceae; genus Mangrovimonas; species Mangrovimonas futianensis. The sequence continues at coordinate 1,822,244 of NZ_LBIQ01000030.1, forward strand.
CTGCTTCTTGCTTGCCATTTAGAATTTGGTAAAAAGCAGTTGTTGCTCTAGAGTCTTTAGAGTATACAACTACCTTATCGCCTTTGGCTAGGTTAATATCTACATTTTGAAACAACAATTCACCATCTAGGGAGGCGGATAGATTTTCAACATTTAAAATTTGATCCCCAGCTTCTCTTTCTCTTTCAAAAATGATGGCAGGATAGCGTCTACTGGAAGGTTTGATTTCAGAGACGTTCAACTTTTCTATCATTTTCTTTCTAGATGTAGCTTGCTTTGATTTAGCCACGTTAGCAGAAAATCTTCTAATAAATTCTTCCAGCTCCTTTTTCTTTTCTTCAGCCTTTTTATTTTGTTGTGCTCTTTGTTTTGCTGCTAATTGCGAAGATTCATACCAGAAAGTATAGTTTCCAGAAAAATGGTTGATTTTACCAAAATCAATATCTGAAATATGAGTACATACGGCATCCAAAAAGTGACGGTCGTGAGATACCACTATGACACAGTTGTCATAATTGGCAAGGAAATTTTCCAACCAACTAATGGTTTCGTAATCCAAATCATTGGTAGGCTCATCCATAATAAGCACATCGGGATTTCCAAACAAGGCTTGAGCTAAAAGCACTCTTACCTTTTGCTTTCCATCCAAATCTTTCATTAAGGTGTAATGCATATCAGCAGAAATACCCAAATTGGACAATAAAGCGGCTGCATCACTTTCTGCGTTCCATCCATTCATTTCTTCAAACTGCACCTGTAGCTCCCCAATCTTTTCAGCATTTTCATCTGTATAGTCAGCATAAAGGGCATCAATCTCCGTTTTAATCTTAAATAAAGGTTTGTTTCCCATTAAAACAGTTTCTAAAACAGAATGTTCATCATATAGATTATGGTTCTGTTCTAAAACGGACATTCTTTTACCTGGTTCCAAATGAACATGACCAGAGGTTGGATCCATTTTACCAGATAATATTTTAAGGAATGTAGATTTACCTGCACCATTGGCACCGATAATTCCGTAGCAATTGCCTTCATTAAAGGTGGTGTTAACTTCATCAAAAAGAACACGTTTGCCAAATTGGACAGATAAATTAGAAACTGATAACATATGCGCTTACTTAAAATTTTTGCAAAAGTAGAAAAAGAAGGGCCAACATAAAAGAAATGTAGTCATAATAATATTTAACAACGCCTTAACAACATCGTTAGGTGGCAACATTTACTTTTGTTGATACCATGAAAAGAAGAGGGATAAACATTTTTTCATCAGGAAATCTATGTCATTTAGCGATATTGATGTCCTTGATGGCTTTTGTTGCGTGTGAAAAAGATATTTCCACGACAACAGATACTGCCTACTTTGGAGGGGAAATCATTAATCCCAAAAACGATCGGGTTATTCTTTCTAAATCTGGGAAAGGGATAGATACCTTAAGACTGGATAAAAACAATAGATTTATCTATAAAATAAATGACTTGCAGCCTGGTTTATACACGTTTGAACTAGTTGCAGGTGATGCTAATGAGCTTCAGATGGTTTTAATTGAACCTGGTGATAGCATCATGTTTAGATTAAATACATTGGAATTTGATGAATCTTTGGTTTATACAGGAAAGGGCGCCAAGAAGAATAACTTTTTAATTGAGATGTTCCTTGATGGTGAAAACGAAGAGCGAGCCTTGTTAGGATTCAGTCAATTACCACCTAGAGACTTTGAAGAGAAGGTCGATTCCATGAGGAAGGATAAAATTAAAAAGCTGAAACAGTTTGATGATTCAAACACACCCTCCGAATTGTTTGACGAAATTGCAAAGGTGAATATTAATTATGCTTATTATTTAAGTAAAGAAGTTTATCCTTTTGCCAATTATTCTAAAAGTGAAAAGAAGATCATAGAGTCGTTACCTAAGGATTTTTATGATTTCAGAAAGGATGTCAATTATAATTACACCTTAGTAGAGGGCTACTTTCCTTATTACTATTTTCTAAAAAGACATTTTGAAAATATGGCCTTGGCTAAACATTTCAAGCACTCTAAGGATAGCGTCTTTAATAGAAAATGTGCCGGGTATAGTACCACACGATTAAATTTAATAGATAGTTTGATTCAAGAGCCTAGTATTAAGGATCCTTTATTGCTACGAGCCACCATGGAATTTATTAGTAATAATAAGAATGTGGGAGATTATGATGAATTGCTGCAGTCCTTTTTAGCAAAAAGTTCTAATGAAGATCATAAACACTATGTTTCAAATGTCATTAATTCTTTAAAAGAATTGAAGCCTGGTAACTACCTGCCAAATATTGCGGTTTATAATACCAAAGGGGAGGAAGTGGACCTTAAGAATGTGGGAGGAAATGGGCAGCCTAAGGTGCTTTATTTTTGGTCTAATGCCTATATGAATTATTTTCAAGATTGTCATAAAAAGGCAAAGGAATTGAAGGTAAAATACCCAGAGGTCAATTTTTTGGCCATCAATACGTCTTTTCATGATGTGAACACTTGGGAACAGGTGTTGAAAAAATATAAAACCAACACTGATAATGAGTACTTATTTAAGAATGTAGCCCAAGCTCAAAAAAGATTGGCGATTTACCCTATGAATAAGGTCATGATTATCGATAAAGATGGAAAAATTATAAATCCGCATACCAATATGTTCTCTTATGATTTTGAAGAGCAATTGTTGGGCATGTTGAATCAATAGAAAAAGAAAAATACTTTATAATAAAAAAGCCTCAGGATTTCTGAGGCTTTTTTATTTATAGAATGTGGAAACTAAACTTATTTATTTCCTTTATTGTAATCAGCTAAGAATTTTTCTAAACCAATGTCTGTTAATGGGTGGTTAAGTAAACCAGTAATAGAACTTAATGGTCCAGTCATAACATCAGCACCAATTTTAGCACAGTCAATAACATGCATGGTGTGACGCACAGAAGCGGCTAAAATATTGGTTTCGTATCCATAATTGTCAAATATGTGACGGATTTCAGAAATTAGGTTTAGACCATCCGTAGAGATGTCATCTAAACGTCCAATAAATGGAGAAACATAGGTTGCACCAGCCTTGGCAGCCAATAAGGCTTGCCCTGGAGAAAATACTAAGGTCACATTGGTTTTAATACCTTTATCAGAAAAGTACTTACATGCCTTAACTCCATCCTTGATCATAGGAAGCTTAATAACAATTTGGTCATGCAATTCGGCCAAAGCCTCACCTTCACGAACCATACCTTCAAAATCGGTAGAAATCACTTCGGCACTCACATCACCATCTACAATATTACAGATGTCTACGTAGTGCTTCATAATATTATCATGGCCGGTAATACCTTCTTTTGCCATTAAAGATGGGTTGGTTGTAACGCCATCCAAAACTCCTAAATCTTGTGCTTCTTTAATCTGATCTAAATTAGCTGTGTCAATAAAAAATTTCATAGTGCTTGTGTTTATAAGTGTAAAAATAACACTTTTTATTTTGTTTTGAAATATTGCGCTGCAAAATTACAATTTATAATGATTCATAAGGAGTTTTTCATATAGTTTGTCTGGTAGAATACGTTTCAGAAAAATGGAGAACTTTTGCATGAATTCTCCCACCTTATAATGCACTTTTGGTTTATCCGTATTAATAATTTTATAGATGGCTTCGGCCATTTGTTTGGGGTCACTTCCTGAATCTACATGGTCATCCATAAGTTTCAAGGTATTGCCATAAGCCATTTTATATGGAGAATCTTCTAAAACTGGTGCGTGATATCTTCCAGCAGCTATATTGGTTGCAAAATCCCCTGGGGCCACATTGGTCATTTCTATGTTGAAAGGTTTTAACTCCATCCTAAAGGCTTCCGTAATTAGTTCCAATGCGCCTTTACTAGCACTGTATACACCACGATAGGGAAGGCCCATGTATCCTGCAATAGAGGTAATATTAATAATCAAACCCGATCCTTGCAGTCTCATTTGGGGAAGCACTGCTTTGATAACGTTGATAGGACCAAAGAAATTGGTTTCAAAATTCCTTTTGATTTCCTGCTCGGGAATTTCTTCTATGGGTCCCGTGATACCCGCGCCGGCATTATTAATTAGAATGTCCAATTGACCAGAAGAATCTATCACTTCCTGGACCGCCGAGGCAATGGAGTCTACACTAGCCACATCCAAGGCAACTAAAGGTAATTTACTATTTGGATATTTTTCTGGATTTCGGCTGGTACCATAAACGGTAAAGCCTTTGTCCATTAAGAATTCTCCTATTGATTTTCCAATTCCAGATGAACCGCCCGTTATTAAAACAACTTTAGACATAAATTTTAGGTTGATTTTGCATCCAAAAGTAAGTAAATAATTGAGAAATTGATAGTGTTTGGAGTAGTGTAACCTTCACTTTGGGGTACAAAAAAAGGCAAGCTACCTACATCACACCGCTACGACCGCGTACCTTTGCTACGTTCCCGTCCTGGAGGATTAAGCAGGAGCTGGTTGTGTAGGACTTGCCGGGTGCAAAGATACCACATTTTAATTGTTTCACAATAATTTTTTAAACTGAATTTTAATAAATAACTTGCCCTGAATATTTATAAGAACATAGAGATGTTTAAAAGTCTTACTATCATATTTTTAAGTGCCTTAGCTATTTCTTGTGGCAGTAGTTCTGCCGAAAAAAAGAAGAGTCTTTCGGTCAAAACAAATTCCGAAAATCATGTATTTACTATAGGAAATACTATGGATTTTAGTTTGAACAATCCTAAAAACTATGATTTGGGAGAGGTGACTTTTTCTTTTGATGGAAAACCCGTGTCTTCATCTGTTGATTTAAGTAATATCAGATTGGGAGAACACCAATTGGTAGCACAAGTCAACTTGGACGGTGAAACAGAAACCATACAGCAGACTATTACGGTCATGAATGATATGGCACCTAAAGTTTATACCTTTAAAATTGTTAATGAATATCCACATGACATCACATCATATACCCAAGGATTGGAATTTTATAAGGGTGAATTATATGAAAGTACCGGCCAGTATGGGGAATCTAAATTGCGTAAAGTAGATTATAAAACAGGAGAGGTCATTCAGAATTATGATTTACCTAAGGAATATTTCGCTGAAGGTCTAACGGTCATGAATGATAAGGTATACCAATTGACTTGGAAGCGCGGAACCGGTTTTGTTTATGATGCCAATTCCTTTGAAAAATTAAGTTCCTTTAAATACAATGAAAGTAAAGAAGGATGGGGGATATGCAATGATGGTCAAGTGCTTTATAAAAGTGATGGGACTGAAAAAATCTGGACCCTAAATCCAGAAACACTTATGGAAGAAAGTTATGTTCAGGCATATCATAGCAAAGGTAAAGTGGTTGAGCTTAATGAGCTGGAATGGGTAGAAGGCAAGATTTACTCAAATCGCTGGCAGAAAAATGGGGTAGCTATTATCAATCCAGTAAATGGCGCTGTTGAAGGCGTAATTGACTTTACACCTTTACATAATAAAGTGACCCAGCACCAAAAACTGGACGTACTTAATGGAATTGCTTATAATCCAGAAACCAAAACCTTATTTGTGACTGGAAAAAGATGGGACAAATTATTTGAGGTTGAAATTGTAGAAAAATAAAACTATCATTGAACAGTCTCGAGAAAATAATTACAGTTTCTGAGGAAGATTTAGACGAACTTCAGCATGTCAACAACATTCGTTATGTGCAGTGGGTTCAAGACATGGCCAAAGAACATTGGCAAAAGGAAACAACCAAAGATATCAATGATCACTTTTTTTGGGTCATGCTTTCACACCATATCGAGTATAAGAAGGAAGCTAAACTTCACGATAAAATTATTATGCGAACTTATGTGAGAAAAACTGAAGGCATTTATTCCTTTCGCATCGTGGAGTTTTACAATGAAGAAACCCAGATATTGTTGGCTAAATCTGAAACCAAATGGTGTTTTATGAATGCAGATACCTTAAAGCCAAATAGAATACCAAAAGAGATTATTGAATTGTTTGATTAACCGCTTGTTATACTAAATCTTGTTTTTAAAAGTTATATTTTTGAAGACTTAACTACTAATTAATGAAATCATTCCTTTATACATTTAGTGCTCTGGTCCTTGTTCTTTTGGCCAGTTCATGTAGAAAAGACTTGGAATTTGATAATTACACAGATCGATTGGAGTTTTCAAAAGACACCGTTTATCTGGATACCGTTTTTACCAATATTGGGTCAAGCACTTATAACTTAAAAGTTTATAATCGCTCAGATAATGCCATTACCATCCCGTCCATTAGATTAGGATTGGGGCAGGATTCCGAGTATCGATTAAATGTAGATGGAATTGCAGGAAGGGAGTTTGAAAATGTGGAAATGCTAGCTAAAGATTCCATGTTTATTTTTATTGAAACTACCATAGATATCAATAATTTACCCAATTCCAATAACGAATTTTTATACACTGATGTGATTGAATTCAATACTGGAATCACGTCTCAAAAGGTAGATTTGGTCACGCTTGTAAAAGATGCAGTTTTTATCTATCCAGATCGCGATAATACTACAGGAATCATCGAAACCTTATCCTTAAATATTGGTGGCGAATCGGTGGAAACCGATATCCAAGGAAGGTATTTACTTCCAGAGGAATTGGTATTTACCAATGAAAAGCCCTATGTTATTTATGGCTATGCTGCGGTACCTAATAACGAAACTTTACTGGTTGAGGCTGGTGCCAGAATCCATTTTCATGCCGACTCGGGAATTTTAGTAGCTGAAGGTGCATCGCTTCAAGTACAAGGAGATTTTAGTGATGATGCTGAATTGATGGAAAACGAAGTCATATTTGAAGGAGATCGTTTGGAACCGCTTTTTTCTGATGTTCCGGGGCAGTGGGGAACCATATGGTTGTTTGAAGGGAGTGTGAATAATGAAATTCATCATGCTACAATCAAAAATGGTTCAGTGGCCATATTAAGTGATGGAAATCCCAATGAGATCAATGAGAAATTAAAGCTGACCAATACCCAAATCTATAACTCCAGTAATTATGGGATTTTAGGTAGAAATACTTCTATTTCCGGAGAGAACGTGGTCATCAATTATTCCGGACTGTCCTCTTTTGCAGGAACCTTGGGTGGTAAATATCGTTTTACGCATAGTACAATAGCCAATTATTGGAATAATAGTTTTAGACAATTCCCATCGGTACTACTTAATAATTTTCAAGAAGATGGCAATGGCACGTTATATTTAGCAGATTTAACGGAGGCTAGTTTTAATAACTGTATCATTTATGGCAATGATAATCCCGAGATTATTTTAGATGAAGTCGTTGACAGTGCGGTGGTTTTTAACTTTAGATTCAATCATTGTTTGATTCGATTTGATGACCCAACCAACGCTTTTGATGGACCCAACTATGATTTTGGCGATACCAATCATTATATAGGCAATCAATATAATGACGATCCGGTTTTTAGAGATCCGCATAACAATGATATGATTATTGGGGACAATTCTGGTGCGATCAATCTAGGAGATTCTGATTTTGCCAATGAGGTGCCCAACGATATTTTAAATGTCAATAGAACGGTTGCTCCAGATGCTGGCGCTTATCAGCATACTAGTTTTTGATATTTCAAATACAATTTTGCTATCTTAGGTGATAGCTATGAAAAAGATCATATTATCCACATTGTTGTGTTTAATCATAACTTCTTGTGCTACAATCTTAAAGAAGAAAACTTATGAGTTGTCTGTAAGTTCAGATGTGTCAGGCTCAAAAGTGAAAATATATGATTCAATTTATCCTCTACCGGCAAATGTAGTTGTTGAAAGGTCTAAAGAGGATTTAAATTTGATATGGCTTACTTCAGATTCAATTCAAAAAGATTATCTGGTTAAAACATCACCTAACAGTACATTTCTGTTTGCTAATCTTTTGGGTTTTCATTTCATTCCAGTAACATATGGAATAGATTTTACGAACCAAAAACGATTTTACTATGGAAAAGAAATTTTCTTAAGTTCACAAGATACTACTTATACAATATTCCCGCCAATAAGAGAAAAGGGAGTGAAAATTGCTAATTATTTTAAAAGAGAATTTCTTAGGACACCAGGTGATATGAATTTAGTGATATCTATCCCTTCCATAAATGGGTTTAATATGGATACAAAACAACATGGTGTTAGAGTGCAAACGGGGGTGTTTGGTTTTCGTACGGGGTTTGATTATTATTATTATAGAGAAGATAAATATTTTAATGTGAGTCTGGCTTTCTCCTCAGGAAGATTATTATTTTCAGATGAAAAATTGAATACATATTATTTGTCACTTACGGATAACAAAATTCTACATAGATTGAATGTAGGTTATGGTTTAAATTATAGTATAAATCGATGGAAATTTGAAGAATTTGATGAAGATGAGCCCGATCCTTGGAATGGAGAAAAGTCCATCATACATGCTGTAGGACTAATAGGCAATTGCTATCTAAATTTCAATAGAATAATTAGCGCAGGAGTTATTTACAAACCAACATTTCTTCAAGTTTATCCTGAAACCAAGTTTCAATATGAACATTTAATTAGTATTGATTTTCAGATTAAAATTCCTATTAAGAAGAATAAATAAAAAAGCCTGCTAGTTTTAGCAGGCTTTTTTATGAATAGAATGATTTCTTTAAAATTAGGAAGCAAACAATGGTAAGTCGCTCATCATATCATTGACTTTAGAAGCGATTTCTTCCAACTTGGCTTCGTCTTGATAGTTTGTGATAACGTCATCAATTAAACCAACGATGGTTTCCATATCTCCTTCTTTTAAACCTCTACTTGTAACGGCTGGTGTTCCCACACGAATTCCAGAAGTGACGAAAGGGGATTTGTCATCAAATGGCACCATGTTTTTGTTCACGGTAATATCTGCCTTAACCAAAGCCTCTTCAGCATCTTTTCCTGAAATATCCTTATTTCTCAAATCGATTAACATCATGTGGTTATCGGTTCCATTAGAGATGATGTTGTAGCCTCTTTTAACAAAAGCGGCTGCCATGGCTTCGGCATTCTTTTTTACCTGTAAGGTATAAGTTAAAAACTCATCAGTTAAAGCTTCACCAAAGGCAATAGCTTTAGCAGCAATAATGTGCTCTAATGGTCCACCTTGATTTCCTGGGAATACGGCTGAATCCAAAAGCGAAGACATTTTTCTCAAACTGCCATTTTTTAAGGTCAATCCAAATGGGTTGTCAAAATCTTTCCCCATCATAATCATACCACCACGAGGACCTCTCAAGGTTTTATGCGTAGTTGTTGTAACAATGTGACAATGTGGAAGCGGATCGCTCAAAATTCCTTTAGCAATCAATCCCGCAGGATGTGAAATATCAGCCATTAAAATAGCGCCCACACTATCAGCGATTTCTCTAAACTTCTTAAAGTCCATATCTCTAGAATAGGCAGAGGCTCCAGCAATAATCAACTTTGGTTGGTGCTCTTTGGCTGCCTTTTCAACATGGGCATAATCAATAATACCTGTTTCTTTATCTACACCATAGAAAACCGGATTATATAATTTACCCGAAAAGTTTACTGGAGACCCATGGGTCAAGTGTCCACCATGAGAAAGATCAAATCCCAATATGGTATCACCTGGCTTCAAACAAGCAGCAAAAACTGCTGTATTGGCTTGACTTCCAGAGTGTGGTTGTACGTTTACATATTCGGCATTAAATAAAGCTTTGGCACGATCTATGGCGATTTGTTCAACTTCATCTACCACTTCACAGCCACCATAGTAACGTTTTCCAGGATATCCCTCGGCATATTTGTTTGTCAACACAGAACCAGCAGCCTCCATCACTTGTGGGCTTACAAAGTTTTCTGATGCAATCAATTCTATACCATGTAATTGTCTTTCGTGTTCAGCTTCTATAAGCTCAAAGATTTGTTCGTCTCGTTGCATTTTTTGTCTTTTGTTAAAAATCCCCCAAAAATACTAAATCCATTAGTTTAATACACCAAAAAACATATATTTACTCACTCAATTTTTAACCGAGAAATTAACAATTTTCCTTGGTTTCTACTTTTAATTGAATTTGTCTACAAAATCAATTATTTTATGTAGGTTTACGAACATTTAACTAACAAAAAATAAATTTAATATGCCTTTATCAGCCAACAATCCTAATAGAAAATCTTGGTTGCATGTTGATAAGAATTCAGATTTCCCCATCCAAAACATTCCTTTTGGGGTGTTTTTAACGCGTGATGACATTATAACTATTGGAACCCGAATAGGTGATACCGCTATAGATTTAGGGGCTTTACACCAATTGGGGTATTTTGATGGAATCCCATTAACGGATGATATTTTTCTTCAAGATAGTTTGAACGATTTTATTGCGGATGGAAGAAAAACATGGAGAGCTGTTAGAAATCGAATTGCTGAGATTTTTGATGATGAAAATGATTCTTTAAAGAATAATAAAAAACACAAAGAGATTGTGTTGTTCCGTTTGGATGAAATTGAAATGCAATTGCCTGTGCAAGTAGGTGATTACACCGATTTTTATTCGAGTAAAGAACATGCTACCAACGTTGGGACCATGTTTAGAGGAGCAGACAATGCTTTAATGCCAAACTGGTTGCACATTCCAGTGGGATACCACGGTAGAAGTTCGTCTATCATCCCATCGGGAATTCCGGTGCACAGACCACAAGGACAAACCATGCCAGAAGGTAGTGAAACGCCAGTTTTCGGACCTTCCAAATTGGTTGATTTTGAATTGGAAATGGCTTTTGTAACCACAGCTGCCAATGACATAGGAGAACCTATTCCTATTGAGGAAGCTGAAGAATATATTTTTGGTTTGGTCTTGTTTAATGACTGGTCGGCCAGAGATATTCAAAAATGGGAATACGTACCATTAGGACCATTCTTGGCGAAAAACTTTGCATCGTCCATGTCACCATGGATTGTCACTTTGGATGCCTTAGAACCATTTAGAGTGGAAGGACCTAAGCCCATTGCACCTCAGTTACCTTATTTGCAGTACAAAGGAAAGAAAAGCTATGATATTCAATTGGAAGTAGCGATCAAACCTAAAAAGGCAAAAGAAACCATTGTAAGCCGTTCCAATTTTAAATACATGTATTGGACCATGGTACAGCAATTGGCGCATCATACCGTGAATGGTTGTCCGGTGAATTCAGGAGATTTAATGGGAAGCGGAACCATTTCTGGACCAACCGAAGATTCTTATGGGTCGATGTTGGAATTAACTTGGAGAGGTACCAAACCGATTACCATGGAAGATGGCTCAGAACGTAAGTTTATCAATGATAACGATACGGTGATCATGAGAGGACATTGTGAAAAAAATGGTGTTAGAATAGGTTTTGGAGAAGTATCAACCCAACTGCTACCCGTTTTTAATCCGAAAAAACACAAATAAGAATATATTGATTTATAATAACAGAAAAGGTGCTCAATTTTGAGCACCTTTTCTATTTCAATCTAAGGGTTGTGAGGTTAAATCTATGATTTTAGATTCACGCTATAGGTTTATATATTTGACTAAAGATTTATTTTCTTTTCCGTGTTATAATCGTATCAATGGTTATAGTTTTATCTACTTGGAAATCATATTTGTCGTATACAATTATTAATTCATCATCGTTATTTTTAGGGTAACTGATAGAATGAATATGTATGTCATCATGAAAATCTATATCGCTTAACTTCTCTTCAATTAGCCATAAATGTTTTTCAGTAATTTCATAAGGACAGCACGGTCCCATAAACCCTTGAAATTTTTGATATACAGTAAAGTTTTTGGATATAGTTACAATTTGGTTCGGGTAAATAGGATAAAGAATTACGGCACTAATTAGGGCTAAAAATATTCCGCCAAATAACCAAAAAAATAAAGCCAAAAGTGGTGTAATGAAATAATAACCATAATAAATTCCAATTCTTTTGAAAGGTTTTAGATTCCACAAAAATAGAGTAAGTCCGCTTGTAAATATTAAAAGGGTAATAATATAGGCTAACTTGTAATTTAGGCTAAATTCAAATATGGTTTTTGAAATCCAATTTATTATTCCAATTCCCAAAAGGAAGAAATGAGACCTCGTGAGAATAATTTTAATTTTGGGATACGTCATATTATGACCATCTTTTCATTTTGGAATAAATATATCCCTTTTTTCTAAGCCTGTTTGTATTAGGTTGCCTAATGTCGTGGATTTAAGATTTAAATCAACAATATAGAAGCTAGAAATTCATCAGCCATGTGAGATAAAAATTCTTGTTATCACCTTAATTCTTTAAAAATTCTAGCATTTTTTTATTCACAATTTCAGCCTGATCTATGGATAAAAAATGTCCGGCATTTTGAATTATTTCACCTGTTCCTTTTGGTAGCATTTGGGCGATTTCAACGGTTCTCTCTCCGTTAATCACATCGTCGTCACCTATTAGCACTAATACAGGCATTTGTAATGACTTTAATTCGTCATTTGAAAAAGGTTGCATACTCGTTATAAACTTGTTCTCAGATTCTTTTTCTAAACCTAATTTGTACTGCTTTAAATAGATGTCACTAATTTGATCTACCTTGGTGGACATGCTTTCTATAGTTTGTTCAATTTGCTTTTCTTCCGAAGAAAATAAGGAGACCAAATTTTTAAATAAATCCATACTGGGTCTAATCCATGTAAATGTTTGCGCCGGACTTAATAGTATTAAACTTTTAACGTTGTTGTTTTTATTTAAGGCGATGGTAACAGCCAACCAGCCACCTCGAGAAGCACCGATTAAATGATAACTGTCCAATTCTAAAGTAGCTATTACTTCCTCATACCAATCGGTGACATTTTCTACGCTTTCAATATCCCTTTCTAAGTTTGATTTTCCGGGTTCCAAAATAAAATCAATAGCAAACACCCGATGGTTTTTACTAAGAGATTCTATATTTGGATACCACATGGTAGAACTCGCATTCATTCCATGAAGTAACACCAAGGGATCTGCATTTTTTGGCCCACTGACTATCACATGTGCCGTACCATAAGTGGTTGAGATATACAATTCCTCAAAAGAGACCTGCCATAAATTTAAGGTTTCGTCATACGCTTTAAAGTAAGCTTCATTTAAAGCAGTTGGCTTTGAAATATATTCTGGCTCTTTTTTGTACTCCGCATATTTGTCCGTGCAATTCATAAAGAGCAGGAAAGGAGCAAGCCATAAAGACAATCTTATAGGGGAGATTTTATACATGGTTGTATTGTGTTGTGTACTGTTTTTTGTTTAAATGTTTAATGAAGGAGTTGGTTATTTTATCGATATGGTGGATTTGAATTAATTGAGTTTCTAATAAAACTAATCCAAAGCCGCTTTATAGGTTTTTAAACACCGCTCTCTAGCTTCTTTGTGGTCTACAATCTGGCGGTACCTTAGTTCTTGGTATTCGGGGACCCATTTTTTGATATACTTGTGGTCTTTGTCAAATTTTTCAATTTGTGTAGTAGGATTAAAAATCCTAAAATAAGGAGCAGCATCCACACCAGAACCAGCCACCCATTGCCAGTTGCCCACATTGCTTGCCATCTCATAATCATGCAGTTTTTCTGCAAAATAGGCTTCGCCCCAGCGCCAGTCTATTAAAAGATGTTTGCACAAAAAGCTACCAACCACCATGCGCACCCGGTTGTGCATGTATCCCGTTTCATTCAGTTGGCGCATCCCAGCATCTACTAAAGGATAACCCGTTTTTCCGCCGCACCAAGCTTTAAATTCCTCTTCGTTATTCCGCCATTGGATTCGGTCATATTTTGACTTAAAACTTTCATGCACCGTATGTGGAAAGTGCCATAAAATCTGCATGAAAAATTCCCTCCAGATTAGTTCTTGCCAAAAGGTTTCGTTTTTGTCTGCAATGGCTTTTTTAACCATTTTCCGAATACTTACCGTTCCAAACCGTAAGTGGGGACCCAACCTAGAGGTGCCATCAACAGCAGGAAAATTTCTGGTGTCTTTATAGTCATGAATAAGAGTAGGGGTGACATCATAGTCTTCAATAGTTTGTGAAGATTTTTCAAATCCCAAATCTTTTAAATCCAAATTGGGCAATCGCGTATTTTTTACCAGATTATCCAAATAGGAATTGGTGTAATAAATATTTAAATCAGTGGTTTTAAATTTGGCCTTCCACGTCTTCATATAAGGGGTATAAACCACATAGGGATCGCCATTATCCTTCACCACTTCGTCTTTTTCAAAAATGACTTGGTCTTTAAATGTTTTAAACTGTATGTCCTTTTGAGAAAGTAAGTTTTTGATGGCATCATCCCGTTCTTTGGCATAAGGCTCATAATCATGATTGGTGAAAACGGCACTTATTTCATATGTTGCAATTAGGTCTTCAAAAATGTCCTTTGGCGTACCCTGGAAGATGGCAATGGAACTGTCATGTTCCTTTTGCAATTCCTTTCTAAGTTTCTGAAGCGTTTCAAAAATGAAGGTAACTCGCGCATCATCCTTAGGCAAACCTTCAAGAATCTGCGTGTCAAAGATGAAAATGGGTAAGACAGGAAGCTCACTTTTTAAGGCATGATAGAATCCCAAATTGTCATCAAGCCTTAAATCTCTTCTAAACCAAAATAAGTTGATGGGTTCTTTCATTGTTGTTTGTATGCTCCAAAAAGTTCGACAAGTTTGTTTTTTCGATATTCAAAAATTTCTTCCAATTTGGGACGTACCATAAGGGGATGGGTCCATTTACCAAAGATTCCAAAAGGAATTTTATAATCAATTAAGTCTTCCATTTCAACTCCACCAGGAATGGGTTTGATGAAATGTTTGTGATGCCAAAGTGCATAAGGGCCAAACCGTTGTTCATCAACAAAATATTCGTAATCTTTCACATGGGTGATTTCTGTAACCCATTTGGTTTTTATCCCCATAACGGGCGTTACGATGTATTGGATTATCTGTCCTGGGTACATGTCTTTATCGGCACCAGAAAGAATATGAAACCCCATATAATCGGGAGTAATCACTTTTAAATTCCTTGGATTGGATAAAAAATCCCAAGCTTCTTCTATAGAAATAGGTAATTTCTGAAATTTATGTAATTGGTATAAGGCCATTTTTAATTTTCCAAAAAGATATAGGCGTTCAAAGAAATGGCTACAATGAGCCACAATAAATAGGGTATTAGTAGGAAACGGGCTTTTCTCATGTTTTCAATTCTGAATTTGAAAAAGAGATAAGTGATAATTAAAAATAGAATGGAAATAACTACCAGTCCCCAAAAGATCAAATGTTGGTTAAAAAATACATAGTTCCAACTAACATTGAAAATGACCTGGAAGATAAAAATTCCTCGCAACGGCCAAGAGTCATGATCTTTAAACAGAAATGCCAGATAGATTGAAAAACAAATCATTATTAAGGTCCAAGCAAAACCGAAAACCCAACCAGCGGGGGTCCAAGGCGCTTTGTTGAGATCCATGTACCACAAGGATTGCGGACCATTATCCATTAACCAACTTCCTAAGGCAAGACTAGCAAAGTTGATCAAGAGAAATAATAAGATGAGTTTTAAAATTTTCATTCTACATATTTGGTTATTTTACTGCTCATTGGCTTGGTAATGGAGTACCAAACATCTATAAAATGGCCATTCTCATCAACCATATATTTTTGAAAGTTCCATTTGACAGAGGAGCTTTTGACACCATTTATATCTTTGTCTGTGAGCCATTTGTATAAAGGATGCTGATTTTCGCCTTTAACATCAATTTTTTCTGTCATTAAAAAGTCTACGCCATAATTTTTTTGGCAAAAGCTTTGTATTTCTGACGCGCTTCCAGGTTCTTGACCTCCAAATTGATTACAAGGCAGACCTATGATGACCAATTTGTCTTGGTATTTTTTATGCAGCTCTTCAAGTTCAGCATACTGTGGTGTAAAACCACATTCGGATGCCGTATTTACAAATAGTATTTTCTTGCCTTTAAATTGACCCAAATCGATAGGGTCTCCAGAAAGGCTATTTATTGCGATATCATAAATGGACTCTTTTGGCTCATTTTGAGCTTTTGTTTTACAATTAAAAAACATAGTAAATGCGATAATTAAAGTGAGATATTTCATTCGTTGTTTAATACTGTTTTAGATTTTTACTTCTTATAAATTTAATCCTAAATTCATTGTTTAACCATCTTTTTAAGATTAATTTATTCTTTTATTTGAGTTTTTTCATCAAATTCATTCATAACAGAAACTCTTGTTTTTGGTAAGCTTTCGGGATAATTTTTTTGAATGAATTTAATCAATCCTTCTCTTACATAAACTCTTAAATCCCAGGCTTGAGGTGAATTTCTGGCACTCATTAAAGCCCTAATTTCTACACTACGCTCTTTTGAATCGGTTACCTGAAGCACATTTACCTGTTTGTCCCATAATTCTGTGGATTCCAAAAGTCTTGTGAGTTCCTCTCTCAAAGCATCAAAATCTACATTATAATCGGTGTATATAAAGACGGTACCAAGAATTTCTGAGGTGGTACGTGTCCAATTTTGAAAGGGTTTTTCAATAAAATAGGTAGTGGGTAAAACCAATCTTCGTTTATCCCAAATTCTTACAACCACAAACGTAAGTGTGATTTCTTCAACCCAACCCCATTCACCTTCCACAACCAAAACATCATCCAAACGAATAGGCTGGGAAATGGCAATTTGCATTCCCGCCAATATTGTGGCAATAGCTTTTTGAGCCGCAAAACCCACAATTATTCCTGCAATACCTGCCGAGGCAAAAACGCTAACTCCAAATTTCCTCACGCTATCAAATAACATTAAACTCAAACCAATAGCTATGATAAGAATGATGAAAATGATAACTCTTTCGAGAACATTAAATTGCGTATATAACTTTCGGGCTCTTAGGTTGTTTTCACTGGAAATATCATACTTTGTTAAGTACTTCTTTTTTGCAACTTTAATCGTGACTATGATAGCCCAAGTGATCGCTAGAATGATCATGATGGAGCTTACTTTTTCAATAACCAATTTGGCTTTTTCCAAATCATTAACGTATGGAAGCACTAATTTTGGAAGAAAGAAAGCTGCCAATAGAATAAGGACCGGAGCAATGTAACGTTTTATAAAAGTCATAGATTTATCTTTTGTCTTAAGATAATTAATATGCAAAAGGATTGAAAGGGTTTAACTAAGTTTTAAAACGTTATTGATAATTTGACAATTATTGCTGGATATAATTTTGTAATTCAGATATTTTTTGAGGTGAATTAAACTGACCACCGAAAAAAGTTGTAACCGTAGATGAGGTGTTATCTTTCACGCCTCTAGAAGAAACACATAAATGTTTCGCTTCAATAATTACAGCCACATCTTCGGTTTCTAAAACCGCCTTGAGCTCATTGGCAATTTGCATGGTGAGTCGTTCTTGAACTTGTGGTCGTTTGGCATAGTACTGAACAATACGGTTTAATTTGGATAACCCAATTACTTTACCAGAGGAAATATATGCCACATGAGCCTTACCAATAATGGGAACAAAATGGTGTTCGCAATTGGAGTAAAAACTAATGTTTTTCTCCACCAGCATTTGGTTGTATTGATATTTGTTTTCAAAAAGGGCAACGGAAGGCTTGTTCTTAGGATTTAAACCACAAAAAATCTCGTCAACATACATTTTTGCTACTCTTTCGGGAGTGCCTTTCAAAGAATCATCAGTAAGATCAAGTCCCAATACATCCATGATTTCTTCAAAAAGGATGCTTATTTTTTCTTTCTTCTCTTGGTCTGAAAGTTTGAAAGCGTTAGGTTTCATTGGGGTATCTAAAGAAGTGAACAAATGATCATTCCCAATATCTTCCGAATTAAATTCATTTAGATTATGACCATTTTTCTTTAACTGTGTTTTTGTGCTCATACCAAGTTTATAAAGTTATGTTGTTTGTCATAGGCTATTTTAGCAGCCATCATTTTTTTTAGAAACCCTTTATTTTCTTTAAAGGTTTTATTGTTGCTGAACTGAATAAATTTTCCTTGAGCATGAATACTCATAAATTTAGTTTTATAAATGTGCAACTGATAGTATGGGATGACCCAAGTGAAATTTTTTAAACCTTTGTTGATATAGATAACAATACCATGTGGTCTTAGTTCGATATTAGCATAATTGATATCAGAAACCTTGTTTGAATATTGTTGCAAATTAGGACTGACCTTTTGAATAATCATTCTTTTTGAACCAATGCCTCTCATTTTGATGGATTGCCATAATGAAAATGATTTGCCCACAATATCTTCAATTAGAGACTTGTGTTCCTTCTCAAAATATGTGGTGTTTAGGATCAATTAATTCAAGTTTATAACCAAAGATACAAATTGTTTAACTAAAAAGATAAAAGATTAAACAAAATTAACAAGACATTTAGTAATCGGCTTGATTTTTTATGATGTCTGAGGCTCTTTTTTTAATAGTTTCTACTTGTTTCTTGTCCATTTTGTCCAAGATGCTATACATCATTTTCATTCTTTGGTTATCCTGTAATTGCTTTCTTTTGTCATCCAAAAAATTCCAGTAAAGACTATTAAAGGGGCAAGCATTTTCTTCTGTTTTTTTCTTGTAATCATAATGGCAACCTGTGCAATAATTACTCATTTTTTGTATGTAAGATCCCGAAGACACATAAGGTTTTGTTGCAATGTTTCCTCCTTCTGCAAATTGACTCATGCCCCTTGTATTGGGTAGTTGCACCCATTCTATGGCATCTGCATATATCCCTAGGTACCAAGCATCCACTTCATCAGGATGAGTTTGGGTGAGTAAAGCATAGTTTCCAGTAATCATCAAGCGTTGAATGTGGTGGGCATAGGCGTGATCTAATGAATTCTGAATGGTGTTTTTGAGACAGTTCATTTTGGTGTCACCATCCCAAAAGAAGGATGCTAGCTTGTTGGTGTTATTTAAGTGATTTTCGTCCTTAAATTTTGGCATCATGGCCCAATACATTCCACGCATATACTCTCGCCATCCTAAAATCTGTCTGATAAAGCCTTCTATTTGGGATATATCTATGTTTTTTCCATGCTTTCGGTAGTAATTCAAAACGGTATCAATGACATTTTTGGGAGAAATCAATTTTAAATTCAGTGCAAAGGATAGCCTGCTGTGGAATAAATTTACTTCTTCAGTATTCATGGCATCTTGATAGTCTCCAAAATATTGAAGGAGCTCTTCACAAAAATATTTTAACTGATTTAAGGCTTGATTTCTTGTAATGGGATATAAAAATGTTTGGGTAGAAAAGGCACCTATGGTTTTTATTTTGGCCTTTTCAATGTCTTTAAGGACGACATCTACATCATTTTTAAAATATTTGTAATGAGGTACTTTTGGATTGCCATTCCATGATTTTCGGTTGGATTTGTCATAATTCCATTTTCCGCCTTCGGGTTGATTGTCTCCTACAATAAGAATCTCGTGTTTCTTTCTCATGTATCTATAAAATGTTTCCATGAGATATAGCTTTTTTCCTTTAAAGAATTCTTGAAGTTCATTTCTGTCTGTATAGAAATGTTCGCTAGAAACGGTTTCAGAAGGAATGGCGAGGGATTTACAAATAGATTGTAATTGCTTATCTAAGCGGTGTTCATCAGGAAGCTGGTATTCAAATTTACTAAAACCATGCTTTTGGATAAGTGCTCCTAAGTTTTCATCCAGCTTTTGATGGTTATACTTGTCATTTATTTTAAAATAAATCACATGATGACCCTGAGATTTAAGCGCTTCGCAAAATTGTCTCATTGCCGCAAAAAAGCCAATCACTTTTTGAATATGATGGACTACATAGTCTGTTTCTTGCCTCATTTCAAATAGGCAATAAGTCACCTCTTGGTCAACTTCTTTAAACCAGGAGTGCTTGAAATTGAGTTGATCTCCTAAAAGGAGTCTGAGAGTTTTCATTTATATTGGAGTTCGTTCTAACCAGAGATTTTGGTAAGTTTCCTGAGGGTCGTATCGTTCGGCTTGAAGCTTGACATTGAATTCACGGTTTCTTGGATCGTTGCCAACACCTGATAGGTACATCCAGTTGCCATAATTGCTGTGGACGTCATAATCAAGTAACAAGGATTCAAAGTAAGACGCCCCAATACGCCAATCTAAATTCAAGGTTTTGGCGAAGTATGAGGCTACATTTTGCCTTCCACGATTACTCATCCAGCCAGTTTGTTTTATTTCTAACATGTTGGCATTTACAAAAGCTTTTGGCGTCTTACCATGAATCCACTCATTGATTAAATCCCAATCTTGTTTCCAAACATAGTCTTGTTGAAGAATTCCATGGATGCGAAATATAGAATTACCATATTTTAAAGAGACATATTTGAAAAAGTCTCTCCAGATGAGTTCGAAAATTAACCAATAGGTGGAATCATTTTTGGTATGTAAGTTTTCAAACTTTTTCACATTCCAATAGATCATTTTTGCGCTTATAGAACCATTTGCTAACCATGGTGAAAATTTCGAACTATAATCAACTCCCAATAGCCTATTTCTCGTTTTTTTATAGGTTTTTATTGTTTCGTTTTGAAATAAATATTGATCAAGTCTGTTTAAAGCCGAAGTCTCTCCACCTTGAAATGGAAAGGCAGTAAGCGAATGTTGTTCAAAATCTTCAAACCCCAATTCCCATAATGTGGGTATTGGCGTGTCCTTTTTAATAATGGTACCGCTCTCGTTTTTGGTTTCTATCAGGGGGCGAATAGATGCCGTTTTTTCTATCCGTTTTCTAAAATCTGTAAAAACTCGCGGAATGTTTTCAACCTCAAATGGCAGGTCTTCGGGATGAAATAGGAATTGGCTGTAGAATGTATGGAATATGACTGAATCGGGTATGTTTCTTTTTAATTCATTTATAACTGCTTGCTCTTCTGAAGTCCATTCATTTTGATAATACATGTCAGATACCGCAAATTCTTTGATCAAATCAGGAATAATCGTTTCTGGTTTTTTATGATAAACCAAAAGTGTAATACTCAAAGTTGCCAAGTTTTTCTTTAAATCTGTAACAGTTTCTAAAAGAAACTTTGCTCGAAACTTTCCAGTTTTTTGAAATCCGAAGGCCGAATTTCTGTAGTGTCTGGGGTCAAAGCAATAGACGGCAATAACGTTTTGGTGATTTTCACAAGCTTG
Organism: Mangrovimonas sp. ST2L15; assembly: GCF_001280515.1. Lineage (GTDB taxonomy): Bacteria > Bacteroidota > Bacteroidia > Flavobacteriales > Flavobacteriaceae > Mangrovimonas > Mangrovimonas futianensis. Next base: position 1,843,488 of record NZ_LBIQ01000030.1, read on the forward strand.
CTTTAAAGAGGCGTTATCGTGAATTCTTAAATTATTGGTAAACCAAACTAAGCCGTATTTCGATTTTTGTTTCTTCTGCATTTTTCACTACAATAAATTACATCGTTCCAATGGTGTTCCCATTTTTTTCTCCAAGTGAATGGGCGATTGCAAATAGGGCATATTTTTTCGGGAAGGTGTTGTTTTTTCATGTTGCCACAAGCCTTCTTATCATACCGTTAAAAATAAAACCATGAAAGGGAAGTACCGCATACCAATATAGCCGTCCGGCTATGCCTCTCGGCCTAAAGGTTGCAGTTTGTTTTAAGAGGTTTTCTTCAATTTTGAATTCCAACCAGGCTTCACCTGGAAGTTTCATTTCTGCATAAAGTAGAAGCTTTTGCTTGGTTCTGTCTGCATAAATGACGCGCCAAAAATCCAGAGCATCTCCGGCATGCAAGTTGTAAGGATTCGTTCTGCCACGTCGTAAACCTATGCCGCCAACTAATTTGTCTAGATACCCTCTAATCTTCCATAAAAAATTACCATAATACCAACCTTGGTTTCCGCCAATGGCCCAAATTTTATCGATGGTTTTGTCGGTATTGGTGACATGTGCCTCTTTATAATCTTTAAAGCAGCCATACTTAGGAACATTAATGTATTTATAAAGATTCTTCTTCAATCGTCCGCTGCTTACCATGGAATCTTTCCAACTTGAAACAATGGTGTTTTGTTCTATTTTCTCAAAAGCCAATGACACGGCTTCTTTATAGGAAATAGGATAAATATCAAGAAGTTCATTTATTTGACTTGGATTACCAATTATTTGAACACTCATGCTATCGACCAACGAAGTCGCTAATTTGTATGAAGTAGAGGTTACAAAATAAAGCCAGTAGGAGGAAAGCTTTGGAGTCATGACTGGAACGGTCCAAATATGACGATTCAATTCCCTTACCTCCGCAAACTGAAGCAACATGTTTTTATAAGTCAGAATTTCTGGACCGAAAATATCATAAGATTGATTGTAAAGTTTTTCATTGCCCAAAGCTTTTGACAGATACGACATGACATCTCTTACTGCCAGTGGTTGTGTTTTTGTGTGAAGCCACTTGGGAGCAATCATCACGGGAAGTTTTTCTACTAAATCTCTTATGATTTCAAAGGAAGAACTACCAGAACCAACTATAATTCCTGCTTTGAAAATAGTAGTTGCAAAAGTACCTGATTTGAGAATGTCTTCAACTTGCTTTCTTGATCTAAGATGTTTTGAAAGCTTTTCCTCATTGGTAATTCCACTTAAATAAATAACTTGTTGGCACTGGGTTTTTTCTACTCGTGATTTAAAATTTTCGGCACAAGTCATTTCCATTTTTTCAAAATCTTTGGAAGAATTTGACATGGAATGAATCAGATAGTAGGCAGCATCAATATCTTCAGGAATGTTCTGTAAGGTCTCTTTTTTTAGGAAATCAACTTCTACAAAACTAACGAATTCTTCATCCAAAGTTTCATCTGCTCGCAAACGGTCACGAACAGCGCAAACCACATGGTGCCCCTCATTAATCAAAATAGGAATGAGTCGCTTACCAATATACCCGGTTGCCCCCGTGACCAATACTTTCATTTAAAAAACGTCTTGATTTTTACATTCTGGGATTTTAAATCAAACATCAGGTTGTAAAGGCCAAAAAAGGTTCGATTTATATAAATGAAATGCTCTGAACCTCTATTTCCATTCATTTTTCTTATCTGGGTGTTTTTGGCATATTTCTCACCTAAGGCTGCTATTTGATTAAAGAAATCGGCATTAGAAAAATCAAACGTTTCCTCTTGAATGGGTTGGGTAAACAGACTGAGCATTTCATAAAACATTTGACTGAAAAATTCTATTTCTTTTGGCCCGTCTTCAGGTTTTAAAATCTCCAATTCATAAAGTTTATCCTTAAAAAACTCAGGATTGTTTAAATTGTGTGGTTCAGCCAATTCAAAATAAGGAACATAAAAGTCTTCAGGAATGGTTTTAATACATCCAAAATCTAAAACGACTAAATCACCTTCATTTGAAACCAAAAAGTTTCCTGGATGCGGATCGGCATGTACCTTTTTTAATACGTGAATTTGATACATGTAAAAATCCCACAGGGCTTGCCCCAACTGGTTTGATAATTCTTGATTTTGATTGTGTTTTACAAAATCTGAGAGATGCTCACCATGCATGTAATCCATCGTTATGATGCGATTGGATGACAATTCTTCGTAATAATTGGGGAATTTTAAATGTGGAATGTGCATGCAAGCCTCGGCCATTTCTCTACTTTGGCTTAATTCCAATTCGTAATTAGTTTCTTCAATGAGCTTATTTTCTACTTCCTTAAAATATTTGTCAGAGTCTTTCCCTTTGATGTTAAACATTTTAATAGCTATTGGTTTAACCATAGCCAAGTCAGAAGATATGCTTTCTGCGACTCCAGGGTATTGAATTTTCACAGCTAATTTTTTCCCATCTTTTTCGGCTTCATGCACTTGGCCAATACTGGCTGCATTGACAGAATTGGGATTGAAGGAGTCAAATAAATCTTCTGGCGATTTTCCAAAATAGGACTTAAACGTTTTGTTTACCAAAGGAGCGGAGAGTGGAGGAACTGAAAACTGAGCCAATGAAAATTGCTCCACATAAGCTCTTGGTAAGATGTTCTTCTCCATACTAAGCATTTGGGCTACTTTTAAAGCACTTCCTTTTAATTGCTTCAAACTATCATAGATGTCCTCGGCATTATTTTTATCTAAATTCTCTCTGGCCTCTTCTTCGGTCTTGGTGATTTTATCTCCATAGTATTTGAGATAGTTAACACCTACTTTAGCGCCCGTAGTAACAAGCTTTCCGGCTCGTTGTATTTTACTGGTAGGGATATGGTCTATGGTTTTCATATGGTGCTTATTTCATGGGCATTTTTTCTTTAAAAAGAAATTTCCCGAGGTCTACAATGTTTTTTAGTGGGGTGGTATCTAGAATATCAAAGCTGGTATTCACAGATTTTTCTATAAAAATATCTGTTTTTTCAAATGCTTTAGAAGTGTCTTCCATCCAGAACTTCATCGTTAAAAGTAATTGTACCCATGCCGATTCACCGATAAAGCGTTTCTTTGCTTTTTCAATTCTTTCTTCTGTAAAATCTAGGGTTTCAATATCTAGGGACTCTATGTAATCAATAAAGATTTCTCTTAAAGCTGATAGGCACTTTAAATTTTTAAAATTGTTTTTGTGTTTATTGAGGGCATAGGTTACATAGCTTCTATTTGCTGTTAAATTTTCGAAAAAAGTAAAGTAAAAACTAAGTAATTTGGTTCGAGCATCATAGGTATCATACTCCTTACTAGAGCCTAATGTTGCGAGTGTTTGAATCGCAAATTGGTTAAAAATCTCTTTTTCCAGAGCTTCAAAAGAACTAAAGTGTTGATAAAATTCAGATTCATCAATGTTATGTTCTTTCCCAAATTTATGTACCGAAGTGGGTTCTTTTCCAAATTCAAGTACATAATCCATATAGGCATCAATTAAATGCATCAAGGTTATTTTCTTTTTTTTTGCCATTCCAATGTTTTTAGTAAAATTACAAAATGTTTAATTGTTATTAAAATAAGTTAAACAAAATTTAACTCAAAATGCTATTTTAAAGCTTATTCTATGATTTTAGTTCCTATAATTTCTTTAAAAATCCAGTAGACCCCAAAAGAATTACCTTTTTCTTAACAAAATAGTGAGTCGTATTTTTTGTAATTTTATATTTGTTAACAATAATTTTAACTAATTAGAAATGAAAAAAATATTACTTTCAGCAGTAGGACTTATGCTTGCCGTAAGTTTGAATGCACAAGTTTCAACCCCTCAACCTAGTCCAACGGCTAAATTGGAGCAGCCTGTGGGATTAACTCAAGTTACTTTGGAATATTCACGTCCAGGAGTTAAAGGAAGAACGGTATTCGGGGATTTAGTTCCTTACGGAAAAATTTGGAGAACAGGAGCCAACAAAAACTCAATCATTACCTTTAGTGATGATGTAGAAGTAGCTGGTTATGAAGTAAAAGCTGGTTCTTATGCCATCTTTACAAAGCCAGGAGAAAGTTTATGGGAAATTTATTTGTATTCAGATACCAATAATTGGGGAATTCCTGAAAAATGGGATGAAAGTAAAGTGGTTGCTATAGCTAAGGCTCAAGTGCATCCAATACCATTCAATGTGGAGACTTTTACCATGGATATCAATAATATTAAAAGTTCTGAAGCTACCTTAGAGTTTATTTGGGAAAAAACTTATGTGGCTGTGCCATTTACAGTACCAACTGATAAAAAAGTTATGGCTTCTATCAATGATGCTTTAAGTGGATCGCCAAAGGCCAACGATTACTATGCAGCAGCGGCTTATTATTATTCTGAAAATAAGGATATCGAGCAAGCTAAGGAATGGATCGATAAGGCTATGTCTATGAATGAAAAGCCTCAATTCTGGCAATACAGACAACAATCTCTTATCTATGCAAAAGCAGGAGATAAGGATGGTGCTATTGGTCTAGCTAAAAAATCTCTGCAGGCTGCAAAGGAAGCTGGTAACGATGACTATGTAAAAATGAACATGGATTCCCTAAAAGAGTGGGGAGCTATGTAAAAATTACATATTTTAAAAAACAAGGAGCGCAACTTTTAAAAGTTGCGCTTTTTTTTAGTCTGTTTCCTCCAGAATGAATATGGCTTCCACTGGTTTTTTGAATAGCTTGGCAATTTTCAAGGCTAGCACTGTAGATGGCACGTATTTGTTTTTCTCCATAGCATTGATGGATTGTCTGCTTACCCCTATGGCCTTTGCCAGATCTGCCTGGGTCATATCGTGTATTGCTCTTTCTACTTTTAAATTATTCGTCATGACTCATGCTCTTTAATCTTAAGAAATGGAATCTAAAGACATAAATAATAATAGGGGTAAACATATTGAAAATAAGGACGCTAAAAAAGGTCAGGTCATAAACAAAAATTATGGCCAGGATTAAGACAATGTAATTAACCAAGAAGGCCCAAACTAAAGAGTCTTTTCTCAGTTTGGCAATAAACTCATCTTCAATTTTTTCTTTTGAAAAGCAAAGGATAAGACCTCCAATAATGATTGCTAATGCTGCTAATTCATCTAAAATATCATTCTCGATAAGCTTAAAAAAACCAGACTCAGAAGAAAGAAACGAATCACTTTGGTAAATAGAGAGTACCTTGATAGTAAAAAAGTCATTTTCAAGATTGTTGACATCAATTATAATGCCCAGAATAAGACCTGTAATAAACAGGGGCCAACCCAATATCTTAAATTGGTTTGGGAGTAGATAGGAAGTTTTCATAACTGTTCGATTTTTGATTGAATAATTCAAAAGTAAAGAAAACTTTACATAAAGTAAAATAAAATGTTCTTTTTGTAAAAAATATTTATCACGTTTGATTCAACTATTCTTAATTTAGAAAGGGATAATGCTATCTTTAGACTGTCTAAAAGTTTTATTAAATGGATAAAAATGCTTAAATTAGATAGCAAATTTCACTCCCTGAGTCCTAAATCGAAGCGTTTTAATTTAAACTTTTTAAAATGTCTGGTAAGCAACATTTGGGACACCAATTACTAAAGTGTTTAGAAGAAATTCTTGAAAAAAACTTAGAGAACGAGAAGTTTGGAGTAAATGAGCTTGCCAAAGAGATAGGGTTTAGTAGGTCACAACTTCATAGGAAACTTCAAAATATTAGTGGTCAATCAACCAGTCAATTTATAAGGGAGTTTAGATTGAGAAAAGCCTTAATAATGCTTCAGAATGATGAGGTTACCTCTTCAGAAATTGCTTATCGGGTTGGCTTCAATAGTCCTACTTATTTTAACACCTCCTTTAAGGATTATTTTGGATTTACACCGGGAGAAACTAAATATAAAACGACCGAAGAACTTGATTTTAATAACTTAGTTAAGCCTACAACTCATAGGCCATCGCCAAAGAAAAAAGTTTATGCTTTAGTACTAACAGGAATTTTGGTTGTTATCCTTGGTTTTTCAGGTGTTAAACTTATAAACCAAGGGAAAAAGGTTCCTGGTAAAGAAGTTCTTCCTAATCAAAATGTATTGGACTATTCCAAGAAAACAATCGCTGTGTTACCTTTTAAAAGTCTGAGTAATTTGGAAGAAAATGAATTTTTTGCAGAAGGGATGCGGCAAGACATCATAGATAATCTTTCCAAAATAGATGAACTCGTGGTAAGGTCACAGCAATCTGTAGCTCAATTTATGGATCAAAAGCTATCCAACAAAGAACTGGTAGAAAAGTTGGATGTTGATTATTTGGTTGGTGGAAGTGTGCAAAGAATTCAAGATCGTGTGAAAATAAGGGTTCATTTAACAGATACGAAACAGGATGTTCAAATATGGTCCCAAGATTTTGATAGGGTATATACCGATGTGTTTATTTTGGAAAGTGAAATTTCCCGACTTATTGCTACTGAGCTTCATTTATTGATTTCGCCATTAAATATGGAGCGCTTCGAAAAAATACCAACTGATAATTTAGAAGCGTTTAATTACTATAACAAGGCCCGATTTTATTGGTGCGATTTCACCAATGAAAGTTTTGAACAAATTGAAACATACTTGAATAAAAGTGTGCAGTTAGATCCAAATTTTGCCTTGGGATATTCGGGTTTAGCAGAAGTTTATTTATGGAAAAGTTGGCCAACACCTTCCTATGATGAATTGGTGAAAGGCAAACAGTATGCCATGAAAGCTGTTGAAATTGATCCGAACTTATCTGAGCCCCATCGCGTTTTGGGATGGTATTATTTGAATTATGGTTGGGACTGGGTCAAAGTTGAGGAGGAGTTTGAGAAATCTTTAGATCTTAATCCGAATAATTATGAGACCTATTGCATGTATGCGCAATATGTTTTTTATTCATTGGGTGATTATACTAAGGCCAAGGATTTACTCGAGCATGCTAAGCTAATTTTTCCTAACTCCTATTATGCAAATATCCTGAGCGCTGAATTGTATTTGCAACAAGGTGATTTCGATAATGCCTTGGAAGATGCAACCATGGCAGAACTGGTTGCGCCTAGAGATCTTTGGTCTTATTGGGTCAAGTTTAAAACCTATGCAGCTATGGGAAAAGAGGAAGAGTCTATCAAAATGTTGGAAGAAGGTTGGAGTCTTTATCCCGAATTTAAATCCAACATTCCTCCTATGAGACAGGCCTTTGAAAATAATGGTGTTAATGGGGTGTTGCAATGGATCAATGATTCAGATATTAATAATTCAGATTCTGAATCATTTCAACTTAATGCCTATTGGGTGGCTGAGAAATTTGCGACTATGGGTGAGAATGAAAAAGCATTGGATTGGTTAGAAACGGCATTAGAAGAGCAAAATGCTGATATGTTTAAAACAAAATATCACGCCTGTTTCTCAAAATTAAGAAAAGAGCCTAGATTTCTTCATATTTTAGAAAAGCTAGGTTTGGGTGATTATGAGCCCTTAAAAACCTAATTTTCTATTATTTTTTAATCCCTGAAACATAATTTAAAGTGTTTCAAATAAAATTTCAACACTTTTTAAATGGTTTAAAGCATTGCAACTTCTAAGATATGTGGTGCAACAAATCTTTGATGACCTTTGGATAACTATTAATCATTAAATCCAAAAGTCATGAAAACCTTATCAATTACCTTATTTGCCATCTTTTTATCAAGTCATTTAATTATGGCTCAAAACGAACCTTTATTGACAGAAGTGAATGTGTCTAATTATGAACTTCCTGAAATAAAAAGATCTTCACGAACAAGTGTCTTACATGCCACTTATTTGAAAAAAACTAAAGAGATCAATATGTCCAAACACATACAAAATTTACGAAAGTATGTTTCCAATTACGATTATAGAAAAAATGAAAACTTTGATGTATTAAGTCAAACTTCAGAGGTAAAATTTCAGTCCGAGAAGGGGTATATTTTAGTGACTTATGATGTAAATGGAAAAATTATAAAAACTGAAGAAGTTTTTAAGGATGTAAAAATTCCACTGCGGGTAAGACAAACAGTTTTTTATGTTTATCCTGGATGGATTTTAACCAAAGTGAAGTATCATTCACAATATATGGAAAATCAACCCAATACAACTTTCTATAAAGTTGAAATTCAAAAAGGGGATGAGACTAAAAGTATTAAAGTAAATAGTAAAGGGGAGTTTCTTTAATCAATCAAAAAACGTTCGGAGCCTGCGACCTCGCAGGCTCTCAATATTTTAAAGCAATCCTATCTCTTACTTGGTCTAGTAATGTTATTAACCTTTTACTGAATTCAAAATTCATAATCGGGCTTTCCTTGAATCCACCTCGTATTAGTTCATTCAAATGTTGTGCTTCAAAAGAGTAGCCAATGGTGTTATAACCAAAATCCAAGGTTTTCTCCTCACCATTTATTGGAGACATTGTCACGGTACAAGGTTCATGAAATCTAGAATTTAATTTTATTATTCCTGTTTCACAATGAAAGGTTGCTGTAGTTGGAGTATCTTCTAGCAAAGTACTTTTTAAAATGGCTTTCGTGCCATGTTGATAACTGAAAGTCATGGTACAGCTGGAATCCACACCATTTTCAAAATAGGTTGCTTCTGCTACTATGTCTTTAGGAAAGCCTAGGGTGGATAAGGCTGCAAATATAGGGTAGATACCGATATCCAATAAACTACCACCTCCCAAATCTTTTTTAATGAGCCTAGAGGTTACATCATAATTAGCTTTAAAGCCAAAATCGGCCTCCAATTCCAACACTTCTCCAAAAGTCTTGTTTTCAATTTGCTGAATTACAAATTGAAAATGTGGAAGAAAATATGTCCACAGCGCCTCCATTAAGAGGGTGTTGTGATCCTTGGCAACTTGAATCATTTCAGTCACTTCCTCTAAATTCATTGCAAATGGCTTTTCACATAGAACAGCTTTTCCATGTTGGAGGCAAAGTATCGAATTTTCTTTATGAAACACATGAGGAGTCGCTATATATACCGCATCGATTTCAGGATCATTAGCTAAGTCCTCGTAGCTTCCATATGTCTTTTGAGCACCAAATTTCTTTCCAAAATCAACTGCTTTGTCATGTGAGCGGGATGCTACTCCCAACAACTTCGTATTGGGGAGTGTAACCAAATCAGTGGCAAATTTATGAGCAATTTTACCTAAACCGATAATTCCCCAATTGATTGTTTTATTTGATGTCATTTTTTTGAGTTGTTTGTAAAATTAAGGCCAGAAGAATGACCACCATACATCCAAATAGATTTAACCAAAGGTACGGCATCCAATCTAACCACCAAACAAGAATAACAATGATTTGGGTGATTATAGCTCCAATAAACACTGCTTTGGTTTTTACCATTTTAAAAAAGAAAGCCAATAAAAAGATACCTAGCACATTTCCGTAAAAAATGGAACCAATGATATTAACCAATTGAATCAAGTTTTCTGCTAGATTAGCAATACAAGCAACAATAATGGCCATAATTCCCCAGCCTAATGTCAACCATTTGGTAGCTTGGACATAGTGACCTTCATCTCGGTCGGGTGCATAACTACGCTTATAGATATCTAAGGCAGTAGTGGTGGCCAAAGCATTTATTTCACTCGCGGTACTGGACATAGCTGCAGATAATATTACAGCCAATAATAATCCAATGAGACCCTTAGGTAAATTGTTTAGGATAAAATGAATAAAAACATAATCTTTATCATTGGTTTCAATGTTTACTAAGCGGTCAGCAGCAGCTTTTTCGATAAGGTCTTTAGCTGCATTTCGATTGGCTTCATCGGCAGCATTTGAGTCATGGATTTTTTGAATAAGAGTTGGGCTTTTGGTGACTACATATTCTTGTATGGCTTGTTCCCTTTCGTTGAATATTTTAGCTTGATCTAATTCTAAAGCCTTATATTCCTCGGAATATTTTGAGTTTTCTATGGTGCTATTGGCCGCAGGATTAAAGTTGATTGGAGAAGGGTGGAACTGATAAAAAACAAATACCATGACACCTACTAACAATATAAAAAATTGCATTGGCACCTTTAAAAGACCATTAAATATTAATCCTAATTGCATCTCTCGCATGGATTTACCCGATAAGTATCGTTGCACTTGGCTTTGATCGGTTCCAAAATAGGAGAGAGCTAAAAATGTACCGCCAATAAGACCACTCCAAACTGTGTATCGGTTTTCAAAATCAAAGGAGAAATCCAATATGTTCATTTTATCACTTGCCCCTGCAATTTCTAATGCATTTGAAAAGGTAATATTTTCAGGTAAATAACTTAAAATGACAAAAAAGGCAATAAACATGCCTATAAAAATAATAGCCATTTGTTGTTTTTGGGTCACGCTAACGGCCTTGGTTCCGCCTGTTACAGTGTATACAATGACCAAAATACCTATAATGATATTTAGGTAGGTAAGATTCCATCCTAATACAGCAGAGAGTATGATCGCTGGAGCATAGATTGTAATTCCAGCTGCCAATCCGCGTTGTATTAAAAATAAAATGGCTGTAAGGCTTCTAGTTTTAACATCAAAACGGCTTTCCAAATATTCATAGGCCGTATAAACCTTTAATTTGTGATAAATGGGGATGAATACCATGCATATGATAACCATAGCAATGGGAAGGCCAAAATAGAATTGAACGAAGCCCATTCCATCGTGAAAGGCTTGTCCCGGAGTAGATAAAAATGTAATGGCACTAGCTTGTGTAGCCATAACAGATAGACCGATGGTCCACCATTGTGAGCTATTACCACCTCTCACATAATCTTGAACATTTTTACTTCCCTTGGTTTTTAAGCTGCCGTATATGACTATTGTCAAAAGCGTTCCAATGAGTATAATCCAATCAATTGTTTGCATTTAGAACGTTTTCATGATGATATAAAACAGGAGAATATAAATAGCGTTAGCCACCAAAACTATGGTGTAAAGACTATTCCATCGATTATGCGATTTTTCCGGTTCCATATTAATCATTTAAGGAGGTTTGCTTTTGTATGTTCGTTTTTCCTATTGATAGCATGTTGGCAAACAATCTATAGGCACCAGAAACACCAGCCGGAAATTCACGGAAAAAGCTCAGCCCAGTGTAGATATAATAACCTTGACCATATTTGGCAACTAATAAGCTTCCTTTCTTTTTAGATTCTCCTTTATCATGCATTTCAAGAATGGGGGTAAATTCTTTGTCCCAAGAATCTGGAAAATAAAGACCGCGTTCTTGCGTCCAGCCCTCAAAATCTTTTTCCGAAATTTTATTAGGGTAATTTAAAAGCGCATGTTCCTTATCAATAAAAGATACTTTGGCATTTTCATCGGTAACTCGATCTCTTGATAAGTGAATGGAGAACGGTGCTATGTTATCGGTCACCAAACGATGGCTGGTATTGTATTGTACAATCATATTACCTCCGTTTGAAACAAAATCAAATAATATATCTTGTTTATATTTCAGGTTTTCGATGGTATTGTAGGCTCTTACACCAACAACGATGGCGTCAAATCGGTGTAATGTTTCTTCTGTAATATCTTCTGGACTGATGGTAATGACTTCGTATCCAATTTGTCTTAGACTTTCAGGAACTATATCCCCGGCACCTTCAATGTATCCTATATTTTGTCCCATTTTTTGAATGTTCAACCTTACGACTTTAGTTTCACTGGGTAATAGCACCGTTTGATACGGAATGTGTTCATAATCGATTTCAATCAATTCCTTAGTATAGGTGTGGTCTCCTACTTTAATGATAGGAGTCATTAATCCCTCACTTTCATTTTTTGGTGGGATAACTTTAAAGAAAATGGTTTTGGACTCCCCTTTGTAGTCAATGTGAACGTTTTGGCTTTCTGGATAAATATTCCAGTCCCTTGGATGGGCTATAGTAACAGAAGCTTCCAAATTATTCTTCCCAGAAGTTACTGTAACAGGTATTTCCATCTCCTGGTCTGTATTAAAGATAAGCACCTTTTCATCAATTTTTGCTGCTGCTTCAGGTACAATTTCAAAAGGCTTATAAACTTCTCCTTTAACGGGGTCATTCATTTTATAAACGACGGCTTTTTGAAATGAGATAGCCGTGTTTTCGATTTCTAAATCAAAGGATACGTTGAATTTCCTTGGAGTCTCTGGCTTCCCAATTAAATCAGGATTTTCCACATTATACATTCCCAAACTCCCTTTTTTAGTGAGCCAATAAGGAGTGGTAGGTTGTTGATTTGTGCCAATTGCCAAAGATTCTTTATACTCTAGTTTTTCGTTGTTCTGTAAGGAAACATTTTTTGAAACTTTATGATTGTTAGTTTCATAGGCGACCAATTTTATGGGTTCATTACTTCTATTGATAATTTCAATATTGAGTTGAACTGTTTCCCCTGCTGTTGCATGTTGGTCACTTGAAACAGCCTCTAGATAAAGACCAGAACAAGCAGCAATGATATCTTTGATCTCTGCAGTTTTAAGTGTTTTCCAATGGGCGTCTTCCAACTTTTGGATAAGCTTGTAAGCTTCCAATAATTGTGGTATAGAAGCAGACGGGTTAGTGAAATCAAAATTTCTTTCCACTTCTTCTAAAATATCACCGATGACTTCGCCTCCTTTTACGCGACTCCAAGTCGTGTTGATGCCCTCGAAGATATCACCATTTTTAGGCATGTCACCTTTAATGAGTTCTACATATTCCATTTGACTTCCACGGGTGCCAGTATTTCCAAAACCTTGAGATTTATGTTGGCTTCTGCTTAAAGAAGCTATCTCAGAATTGCTTAAACCGAGAGTAGGATAGTAGGTGCCAATATCAAATCCCATCATGCCTGACTTATCAGCTTTTTCAAATTTCTCCTCACTGCCATAGAACCACCAAGAAGTGTTGAAAAATAGGCGCTTTGGTTGCCAAACCGAAGTCGCTTCCAACTGGTCTGGAAATTGACTTTGATTATTGGTAAGATCAAAAGCTTCTACGCTCAACATGGCAGAACTTGTATGATGACCGTGGGTGCTTCCGGGCGAACGATGGTCAAATCTATTGATAATGATGTCTGGTTTAAATTGTCTAATGGCTAAAACCACGTCATTTAAAACATCCTTTTTATTCCAAATGGCCAACGTTTCATCAGGGTGTTTGGAGTAACCAAAGTCATTGGCTCTTGAAAAGAACTGTTCACCTCCATCAATTTCTCTGGCCGTAAGTAATTCTTGGGTTCTAATGACACCCAATAGTTCTCTTATTTCTGGTCCAATCAAGTTTTGTCCTCCATCCCCTCGAGTTAGGGAAAGATAGGCAGTTCGCGCATGCACTTCATTAGCAAAATAAGAGATTAATCTGGTATTTTCATCATCAGGATGTGCTGCGACATATAATACAGATCCTAAAAAATTTAGTTTTTTAATAGAATTATAAATTTCTGATGCATTGGGCTTCGAAGGTTTTTGAGCAAATGTCAATCCACAGATAAATAATGCCAAAAAGGATGAGACGAGTTGTTTTCTTGTCATGTTTTTTTAGTTAGGGAGGGCTAAAGATAAAAAGAATACCAAGTAACGGCAGGGATTTAAAGTTTCTTTAACTTAAAGCCATTTCTTACGTTTGAAATAGAGTAACATGCCTATAAATATGGCAATCATAACGGCCCAAACACCATAATAGGCATATTTGTAATGAAGTTCTGGCATGTGGTCAAAGTTCATTCCGTAAATGCCCGCAATAAAGGTTAGCGGTATAAAAATGGTAGCGATAATGGTTAGGACTTTCATGACTTCATTCATCTTATTGCTAATGGTAGTCATATACATATCCATTAAACTCCAGATCATTTCACGGTAAATATCAACGGTATCAGATAATTGAATGATGTGGTCATAAATATCCCTGTAGAATTGCATGATTCTTTTGTGGATTAATTTATGATCTGTTTTTTCGATGCGGTTGATAATCTCCCTCAAAGGGAAAATGGCGCGTCTCACCTTTAAAAGTTCCTTCTTTAAATCCAAGACTGTGCGGCTCATGGATTCATCTGCATCGCCTTCAAATAAAGTGCCTTCAAGATCTTCAATCTTGTTGCCTAAGGTTTCAGCTACCACATAGTAGTGATCAACAATGGCATCTATAAGCGCATAAAGGAGGTAATCTGATTGCATACCGCGTATTCTACCTTTTCCATGCCTGATGCGTTCCCTAACGTTATCAAATACATCACCTTCAGCTTCCTGGAAGGAAAGCACATAATTATCTCCTAAAACAAAACTGACCTGTTCAATGATAATATTTTCATCCTTATCATAGTGAAGCATTTTTAGGGAAATAAAGATGTAGTTTTCATATTCATCTATCTTAGGTCTTTGGTTTATATGAACAATGTCCTCTAAAATTAAAGGATGTAGCTCATAATGGGACCCGAGTTTTTCAATTTGATCCACATGATTTAAACCATTGAAGTTTATCCATGTGATGGAATCAGTTGCCTTAAATTCATAAGCTTCCTCTACGTTTAGAAGCTCTTTTTCAACAGCAAACTCGGAATTGTAGTCAAAAACATCAATGAATAATTTTTCTTTGGACTTATCACCTGTGTAGACTATGGTTCCTGGTGCTTGTCCAATATGTTTTTTATAGCGTGAAGTTCTGTTTTTTTTCTTGGCCATATGTTTTATAAAAATAAACAAAAATTATAAAGCATCATGGCCATCATCAATTGCATCTTTTTTTAATAGGGTAACGGGTTTTTGAAGAATTAAATTATTGGGATAGGTGACAAGGTCGCCATTATCAAGACGCAGATGTAATTGAAACGCCCTGATATCTTCAATGATGGCCTCTATTGGGAAATCTTTATCATGTATTTGAATTTTATCTCCCACTTTGTAAGGAAACGAGAAAAACATGATGATTCCAGAGGTGATGTTACTTAGTATGGACCAAATTGCAAAGAGTGCAATTCCAATTACTGCAAAAACGGAAGAAAAGATAAGAGCTAAGTCCTTAAATTCTGTTCCAAAAATAAAAGCAGCAACAAGAATTCCTATAAGAATGAAGTTAACAGTGATGTACCTGATTATTAAATGAATTCTAGCTTCATTAATACCAGTTTTTCGCCCTAGTTTTGCAACTGAAAGCACGGATATTTTCCTCAAAATGAGTAATGTAATGACTAAAATTAGTAGTCTTAATAGCTCTGTTTTTATATCTTCAAAAATCATTTAAAAAATGGTATGGTAGTACAAAGATATTGACAAAATCAAAGGAAGTGACGGTTACACCAAACTATTTAATGTTTGATACACCAAATGGGTGGGTAGGCCAACCACATTGAAATAGGATCCTTCAATACCTACAATTCCTATTTGGCCAATCCATTCTTGAATCCCATAAGCACCTGCCTTATCAAAAGGTTTACATGTTTCAATGTAATAATTTATTTCTGCTTCAGACAATTCCTTGAAAGTTACCTTTGTAGTTGCATTGACCGTTTTTTGAATAGATTTGGTTGTAAAGCATACAGAGGTTATTACCTCATGGGTTTGATTGCTTAAAGATTGAATCATCTTGAATGCGTCTTCTTGGTTTTGAGGTTTTCCAAGGGCTTCTCCATGATGCCAAACAATGGTGTCGCTAGTTACCAGAATGTCTTTTTCCTGCAATTCATCTTTATATGGAAGCGCTTTTAACTGAGCCAAATAATCACTAATTTCAAAATGGGATAGACGTGAAGGATAATCTTCCTCAATAGGTTTTAGCCTAATTTCAAAATCTAATCCTAATTCCTTGAAAAACTGTTGTCTTCTGGGAGAACCAGAGGCAAGAATCAAATGGTGATTTTTTAATTTAGAATGAAGCATTAATGAGGTAAAATAAATTTATAAAGCAACAAAGACAAAATACCAAACAGCATGACTAATTTCAATACCATGCTAATATGATGAAATTGTTTTTTGGTTTCAGCATTAAATAATTTGATGGATACGTAAATCATCGGTGCTATTAAAAACATCAAAAAGTAACCTGCGGCTAATTGTTGGTGGTATAAATAAGTGACCGTATAGTAAACTATGGCTGCAAGTGGAATAAACGAAAAAAGAAATGCGATTTTAGCAGCACGCTCCCTTCCAAATACAATGGGGAGCGACTGAATTCCTTCCTTATAGTCTCCATCTACATCTTCTATATCTTTAACAATTTCACGCAGAAAATTGATCATGAAAGCAAAAACCGAATAGTCAAATAAAATTTTGAAAAAGGTAAATTGAGTGGACTGATTCATCTTGGTAATAGCAGGTAATAATTCGAACAGCCCAACAAGGAGAATGGTAAATGCAACCAAGACCGATACAACTAAATTTCCAACTAATAGCATTTGTTTTAGAAATGAAGAGTAAATGTACAATAGAATGGAAATGATGGCGAAAATAGAGAAAAATGGTCCTTTATTAATGGCCATGGCTAAATAGAAACCAATGCACACACCTATAATGTTTAAGGCAAAAAATAGGTTGTATGCCGTTTTTTCTGAAATAGCTTTACCCACGATTACTTTTTCGGGCTTATTGATTCGGTCAATTTCAATATCATGGATATCATTGATAATATTCCCAGCTGCCGCAAGACATACACTGGATAGAACCAATAGGAAAAATTCAAAATTTGAAAGTGTTGTGGTTGACGCAAAAGGTTCTAATAAGGCATATTTAATCAATACCTGGGTTAAGGCAATCAACAACAGATTTTTCCATCGAATCAATTTTAAAATACTCATTCAGTAAAAATTATATGAAAAATGTTTCTTTAAAATGGGTCCATAGAAAATCTTTGAACACCACCACAATAGTAATAATTATAACAAGAACAATAGCTAATGCTTTATTGTTTTGATAGGCGATTTGCTTTTTGATTTTGTTTTTGATGACTTGTCGTTCTTCTTTTGTTAAAGCATGATGATCAAAATCTAACTCATGTTTTTGTTGGCTTACAGCGTGCAACCTTTCCTTGTAATCTGAAAAAGAACCTTGGGCTTTCCGATTGAAAACGTTCATGTCATTTCCAAATCCAATGTATCCAAACCCTGTTTTATGTCGCCGCTGCGTTTTTGACAAATCTTATATCGTATTAATCGTATTTGGCATCAAAATGACCTTGCCATTTTTCCTGAACCTTCAATACTTGTTCAATGACATCCCTTACGGCACCTTTGCCACCATTTTTATGGGATACATATTTTGATATTTCCTTTATTTCTGGTGCAGCATCTTGCGGGCAACATGGTAAGCCAACCAATTTCATGACTGGATAATCTGGAATATCATCTCCCATGTAAAGTACATTTTCAGATTTGATTTGGTAGGTATTTAAATATTCATCCAGTTGTTCGATTTTGTTATGGGCTCCTAAATAAATATCTGTAACTCCCAGACCACGTAGTCTTTCTCGAACTCCCTCATTGGTGCCTCCAGATATTATACATACTCTAAATCCTGATTGGATGGCAGTTTTTATGGCATATCCATCTTTTATATTCATGTTTCTTAGCATTTGCCCATCGGTGGTGACTATAATAGTTCCATCTGTTAGCACGCCATCAACATCAAAAATGAAGGTTGTAATATGTTCTAAGTATTCTTTATAACTTTTATCTTCCATGGGTCTTTTTTATAGAGTGGGTAAGGAGTTCATATATCTTTTTGTGTTCCTCCTTTTCAAGAAGCTTTAAATGTCTTCTTATGGTTTTTTTATCGTTTCTTTTAGCTGGTCCTGTTTGAGCCATGTATGGAGACATGTGTTGGACTTTTTGAGCCGTTTCCATGATAAGCGGTTTTAAAATATCAAAATCAATACTTTTAGAATCACTTATTTCATGTGCAATACGGTAAAGCTGATTCGTGAAATTATTAACAAATACAGCCGACAAGTGCAGTGTTTGTCGTTGTTCCGAATTAATGCGATACCATTTGCTGCCAATGCTTTCTGCCAATTGTTTTAAAATGTCTATGTCCTTCTTATCAAGTACTTCTATACAAATAGGAACATTTTCAAAAGATAGTTCGGCATCCTTACTAAAAGATTGTAATGGATAAAAGACACCTCGTCTGTTTTTTGAACTTAAATCATGAATGCCAACACTACCAGAAGTATGCACTACCAATCGATTTTCAAACGGCAATTGCTTTGAAATATTGGAAACCGCATCATCACTCACTGCAATAACATAGACATCTGCGTCTTCTAGTAAATTAAGATCATCAATGGTATTTACTTCATTCATGAAACTACTTATCTTACTAAAATCTCTATTAAACCATTGTTTAACAGTAACGTCTGGAGCCATTTTAAAGGCTTGATATAAATGAGAAGCTACATTTCCAGCTCCTATAATGCTCACTGAAATCATAACGCTAAAATACGCATTGTCTCATGATTTAAAAACCTAAGCCCTATCTTTGTTTTACCATGGAGAAAACAGATATTAAAAATAGGGAAGACATTCATAATTTGGTGGTTCAGTTTTATGGAAAAATAAGAAAACATGAGGTTTTAGGGCCTTTTTTCAATAACATAATCACCGATTGGGAAGCTCATTTTGAAAGACTAACCCAATTTTGGGAAGCCAATTTATTTTTAAAATCAAAATTTTTAGGAAACCCATTGAAGGTTCATGTTGAGGTCGATAGGCATTTTAATCATAGCATAACTCAAGAACATTTTGGATTGTGGTTGAATGAATGGGTTAATACCGTAGATGAATTATTTCAAGGTGATTATTCTGAAAATGCCAAAAGTAAGGCTCGTAAAATGTCAACCTTTTTGTTTTTGAACATTTATGCTGAAAGAAATAATAACTCTTGAATTAATTTTAACACCTATAAAGCAGGTTGCAGGTCTGTAAGTTAACAAAAACACTTACCTTTGCACGAGCTAAAAAAAGCCTCTCACAATGCAAAATAAACTTGCCAAAATCTTATTTTCAACAAGACTTACTGCCATTTTATTTATCGTTTTTGCCGCTGCCATGGCGACTGGGACTTTCTTGGATGCAGGTCAAGATACTTCACCAACTCCATTAACTAGAAATCTGATTTATAACGCCAAATGGTTTGAAGCCATTATGGCGCTTTTTGTAATCAATTTTTTGGGAAATATTTTTAGATACCAATTGCACAAAAAGGAAAAGTGGGCCTCTTTGTTACTGC
Organism: Mangrovimonas sp. ST2L15; assembly: GCF_001280515.1. Classification (GTDB taxonomy): domain Bacteria; phylum Bacteroidota; class Bacteroidia; order Flavobacteriales; family Flavobacteriaceae; genus Mangrovimonas; species Mangrovimonas futianensis. The sequence continues at coordinate 1,862,741 of NZ_LBIQ01000030.1, forward strand.
ATTTAGCCTTTATTTTTATCCTAGTTGGTGCTGGTATTACAAGGTATTTTGGCTTTGAAGGGATGATGCCTATTCGAGAGGGAGATACAGAAAATACCTTTTTTTCTCGGGAAACCTATATCACCGCCTACATTGATGGGGATTTTGAAATAAATGGACAACCACAAAGGCGAGTGGAAGAGGAAGTTGTGGATTTTTCTCCTAGAATGGATAACGAATTTCACCTTACAACGGATTATAATGGGCAACCTGTCACACTTGAAATGACCAAGTTTATTGGAGGTGCTGAGTTGGATGTGGTTCCAAATGATGAAGGTGAATCCTATTTAAAAGTGGTGGAGTCTGGAGGTGGAAGTCCTCATAATCATTTTCTAAAGGAAGGCGAAGTTCAAAGCATTCATAATGTGTTGTTTTCCTTGAACAAGCATGTAGATGGTGCAGTTAATATTACTTATGACCAAGGGAATTTACAAATTCAATCCCCTTTTGAAGGAGAGTATATGACTATGGCTACTGGAGAAACAGGTCAATTGGTTAAAGACAGCCTACAGCCATTAATATTAAGGTCAAGGTATGTTATTGGGTCTATGCAAATGGTATTTCCTAAACCAGTAATAAAAGGAACTTTTGATATCGTAAAGAAATCAACTTTACTTAAAGGGGATGAAGATGGCGTGGTTATGAAAGTGACTTCCAATAATGATACAAAATATGTGAGATTGCTTGGAGGGCAAGGGCACAGCGGTACCTTTGAACAAGTAGAAGTGGGCGGTTTGGATATTGCTGTTAAGTATGGTTCAAAAATAAGAGAATTGCCTTTTAGTATTAAGTTGAATGATTTTATTGCAGATAAATACCCAGGAACTGAAAAAAGCTATTCTGCTTTCGAAAGTGATGTGACTATTCTCGATGAAGAAGAAGGGGATTTTAATTACCGAATTTATATGAACCATATTTTGGATCATCGTGGGTATCGTTTTTTTCAATCAGGTTTTGATCCCGATGAAAAAGGAACCAAACTCTCAGTAAATCACGATCAAATGGGTACATGGGTAACTTATATTGGTTATTTCTTATTGTATTTGGGACTTATGGCTACTTTATTCTCAAGGGGGACACGATTTGGTGATTTGGGAAGAATGCTTAAAAAGACTAAGGAGAAAAAGGCAAAATTATTGGCTGCTCTTTTGATTTTTATATCCTGTTCTGTCTTTTCACAACATACCCAAGATGATGGTCATTCTCACACCAAACCAAACAGAGAGCAACTTGATTCCATTTTAAAACAACATATTACACCTAAGGAACACGCTGATAAGTTTGGTCATTTGGTTATTCAGGATTTAGGAGGAAGGATGATGCCTGTAAACACATATGCATCAGAAATGTTGCGGAAATTAAGTAAGTATGACACATATAAGGATTTTGATGCCAACCAAGTATTTCTTTCTATTCAGGAAAGTCCTTTGTTGTGGTGGAATGTTCCAATTATTCATCTAAAACCAAAAAAGGACGATTCTATTAGAAGCATCATTGGAATTGAAAAAACGCAAAAGTATGCGGCATTGGTTGATTTCTTTACTGAAAGAGGTGATTACAAATTAGGGCCATACCTTGAAGATGCTTATTCTGCGGGTATACCAAATGCGATACAAAACGAATTAAAGGAGATTGATCAACACGTTAACCTATTTTATAACACCATCGAGGGCGGATCTCTTAGAATTTTTCCTGTTCCAAATGATGAAAATAACAAATGGATTTCTTCATCTGAGTATAGACGAGATGGTTACAACGAGAAAATTGAAGATTCTTTATATGGTAATTTCATAAATAGTGGATTTAATGCCTATTTATTCACCTTGAACAATGCCAAACAAACTGGTGATTTTTCAAAGGCAGATGAGTTGTTGGAGTCTTTTAAACGAACTCAACAGCGATATGGAGGTGATGTGATGCTATCGGATAAAAAGATAAAAGCAGAAATATTATATAACAAATATGATATTTTCAAAAAGCTATTTAGCTGGTACATGTATGCTTCTTCGCTGTTATTTATAGTGCTTATTGTACAAATATTTAAGGAAAAGAGTAGAGGAATAACACTTTCAGTTTCTATTCTTAAGGGAATTGTATTGGTTTTATTTGGCCTTCATTTGGCAGGATTAATTGTGCGTTGGTATGTTTCAGGGCATGCGCCTTGGAGTGATGCATACGAATCGATGATCTATGTATCTTGGGCTGTGATGCTTTTCGGACTTATTTTAGGTCGAAAAAGTGATTTAACCATTGCTGCTGCAGCTTTTGTTACCTCCATGTTATTGATGATTGCCCATTGGAATTGGATGGATCCGGCAATAGCCAATTTACAGCCAGTGCTTGATAGTTATTGGTTGATGATACATGTAGCTGTTATTGTAGCGAGTTATGGTCCGTTTACCTTGGGAGCTATTCTTGGAATTGTCACGTTGTTCTTAATGGCTTTTACCAATAAGGATAACAAGAAAAAAATGGGAATCAATATTCAAGAATTGACCATTATCAATGAAATGGCCTTAACCGTTGGATTGGTTATGTTAACCATCGGAAACTTCTTGGGAGGAATGTGGGCCAATGAAAGTTGGGGACGTTATTGGGGTTGGGACCCTAAAGAGACTTGGGCCCTTATTAGTATTATGGTTTATGCCTTTGTAATCCATATGAGATTGGTTCCAGGATTAAGAGGCAGATTTGCTTTTAATTTGGCTTCCATCTTAGCGTTCCCTAGCATCATATTTACCTATTTGGGAGTAAATTTTTATTTGTCAGGACTTCATTCCTATCAATCTGGTCAAAAAATAGATAGTTACAACACCATTGGAATTGCTTTGGGACTTATAGCTATTTTGGCCTTTTTTGCTTTTAGAAAATATGCCAAGTTTTATAGAAAACCTTCTAAAACTGGAAATATATAAAGGGCTGGAAATCAGTTGAAAAAGCTTGGTAACAGATAACTCCTGTTATTACTGCTATCACACCTTTCATGTAAATAGGGCTGTTTGAATATAGATTTCCAATACCATCTTTAACACGTTGTGGAAGCCAATGGGTGATATACCCTATGAGCATAACCCAGAAGACCGCTTGGTAATGGGCAATGACATTAAGGGCATTTTGCCAATCCATGTTTGAGGATACTTGATGATAAAACTTGGAGATTTTTTCCATGTTTTCCCCTCGGAAGTAAATTCTGGTAAAGGTGATAAAAACAAAGGTGTTTAAAATTCTCCAAGCATGAACTAACCAATGGGTGCTTTTTTCATAAGGGCTTACACGTTTCCAATATTTGTAAACGACAATTCCAAGACCATTCAAGCCTCCCCAAATAACAAATTTCCATGAGGCACCATGCCACAAGCCACCTATCAACATGGTAAGCATCAAATTGATATTTGTATTGATGTGATTTCTAGCCGAAGTACTCAGCATGAGCAATAAATAGCCTATTAAGCATACACCCAGTATAACACAAACGATGATAAATTGGTCTCTAAAGGCCAAAAGCGTTCCTATTATAATGACTCCAAGAATGATATAGGATGCAGCAGTTCCATTTCGATTTCCTCCCAAAGGAATGTATAGATAATCGCGTAACCAGGTGGAAAGGGAAATGTGCCAACGTTTCCAAAAATCTCCTGCACTGTTAGCTTTATAGGGCGAGTTGAAGTTTACGGGAAGTTTGAAACCTAGTAGCATCGCCAAACCAATTGCTATATCTGTATAGCCCGAAAAGTCTCCATAAATTTGAAGTGAATAACCAATCATGGCCATGATGTTGGTAAACCCACTGTACATTTGAGGGGCATCAAAAACGGGATCTAGAAAATGCATTGCAATAAAATCAGCAAACAACATTTTCTTTATTAATCCTTTAATAATCAAGTAGGTTCCTGCGTCAAAATCTGATTTGGTAATTTCAGTAGGTTTTGAAATTTGTGGCACAAAACTTTCGGCTCTCACTATAGGACCAGCAACTAACTGAGGAAAGAAGCTCACATAAAAGCCAAAATCTAATATAGACTTAAGAGGTTTGACTTTATTTCTGTAGATATCCACACTGTAACTTATAGTTTGGAACGTATAAAATGAAATTCCTACTGGTAAGATGATTTTGTCAATCGTAAAATATGGTCGATTCATTATCTCATTTCCCCATTGACCCAACCAGTTAAAGACTTCATACTGGGTGTGAAAGAGAGAATTAAAGGAATCTGTAAAGAAATAGGCATATTTAAAATAACAGAGTACTAATAAATTAATGGTGACACTAGTTGTGACAAGGGCTAAACGCTTATTTTTATTGGAGCTGCGATAAATGGTCCGGCCAATAAAAAAGTCTACAAGCGTACTGAATATCAATATTCCAATAAATAATCCGCTTGTTTTGTAGTAAAAGAATAAGGAAGCCAAAAAGAGATAAACATTTCTTAGTGGAACCTTCTTATAGATGATGGCAAAGAAAAAATAAACCACCACAAAAAAGATCCAGAAATTGGCTTGGGTAAATATAAGAGGGAACTCTTCTGAAAAGGTGAAAATGTCGTAAAGTCTATTCATTCAAATGTTTGAAGTGGTTAAGTAGTTTGTTTTCGTCTCTTCGGGTACTTTGTGCCCATGCTTTAACTAAGGCCTCCATTAACAAATCCCCTTTAATGCTGTATCCCAGTTGTGTGAAGTGGATTCTATCTCTAATCATGAGGTGTTTTTTATACCATTTATGGGATGACCCGAGGCCTCCCATTATTTTGTACAAATCCCATACGGCCATATTATATTCTTGAGCTAGTTCTCCTATAATTTCTTGTTGTATGGCAGTATTTTTATTAGGATACCTTCTGCGGTAATAGTCATCATTTGGTACGGTCAATAAAATAGCACAATCGGGATTAATTCGTTGAATCATTTGTATGAATGATTTATAGTAAAATCTGAATTTCTCAGGATCAAAATCTTCAGCTTTTTTGTAAGCATCATTGGTGCCAATCGAAATAATGAATAAATCGGGGTGGTACATGGAAAGTTGACGTTCCAAATAAATACTTCTATTCAACCATGGGAAACTAGCCCCATTAACACCTAGAGTAGTGTATTCAATTCCTTTTAAGTGTGGATTTTCCAATTCCAATCCCATCAATAAAAATTCGGGATTTAATTTTGTTGAGTCCTTGACTTGAATCTCAATAGCTATGGAATCTACTTGGCGATTAAAAAAGTATTTTTTATAAAAATGCTTTTGGTCAATAGTATCCTTTAAGACTAAAGCAGAATCTAAAAAACGCAATCTATAGTCATCCTTCCAAGTGTTGTAAAAAATCTTTAAAGCATCAAATTGGTAGGGTTTTTTGGTTTCATTTTTATGGTTGGCTTTAATATAGATAGTATCCATACTCTCTCTAAAGGCCGCGGTTATTCCAGACATGCCCCAAGTAATACTATCCTTGGTCACAGAACAGCGATAACCTGTCCATAAATCTCTATTAGCTGAAACCCTATAACTCAAAGGATTATTAGTATGAGCTAAATGATAAGGAAATACAAAACCTCTTTGTCCCATAGATGAATCATTCATGTTATGGAAATAGGTTCTTAATTTATTCGAATAAAAGTCCGCTTGTATGTGGGACCCACCTATGTGAAAAATATGAAGCTTTTCTTGTTTGCCTTCGTAGATGTTGTCCAGCTTCTTAAAAAACTTTTGAAAAGTGGGGGCATTTTCCACATTTTCCAGTTTATTGGCTTCAAAGTCAATAAGCCTTCTTACGTCTTCCGGAATACTATCAAGCACATAGTTTTGTGAAAAACAGGCCGTATAAAAAAGAAGGACAAATAGGGGCAATTTGGAGATCATTCTACTTGATTTAGGTCTAGGTAAAGAGCCAAAAACAAGTGCTCAGAAATAATTTTGGTTCCAGAAGGAGCAAAATGGGTATAATCGGTAGCAGCCAATTTTTGTTCTACCCAGTAAGGCATTGAGTTTTCTCCACCCATGGCATCGTACATACTCCAAAAGGCGATACCATTTTTATTCATCTCTTCCCTTAGAACATTATTTAAATAAGGCAAAAGCGGATAGGTTTGCATATGACCATTTATAGAAGTACTCATGTCTGAAGGACCTATAAATAGAATTTTGGATTCTGGACATCGACGACTGACCCATTTAATATGATTTTTAATGTAGCGGGCATAATCTCTTACTTCCAGGGAATCTTTGATGTAAGGAATGGAATTGCCTCCATATTGAAAAATAAATAATTTAGGATCTAAATTTTGAGACATCGCTTTAAAATTGGTGGCATCCAAAGTAGCGAAAACCAAACCAGAGCCACCCCTCATGGCAACGTTATCTAGTGCAACTCCTTGTTGTCCGTCTAATGTAAGTCCATAAAAATCGGGGCTTATTTTACCTTCAAACTCATAGCGCAAGTTTTGCGGCGTACCTTGAAACAAAAGTTGGAAATTATGGTATTTTCCATCATTTATAAGGGAATCTTGAGTGATTAGATTGTTATCTTGATATACCTTAATACTGGTGGGGGATAAAGAATTTCCATAATGCAGACCTATCTTGTTGTATTGCATGTTACTGGCGTAAGACTTGGTAGGAGGGAATATTTGGATGCTGGCTTTACTGAAAGGAATACTGTCTAAATTCAAACTATCTGTAACGCCATAGAGACCTTCAGTAAATCTGGAAATGGAATTAAAGACACCATATTTCTTATGATCAAAACGTTTGGTGGTTGGGTCAAAATATGCATATCTAAACCAATTGTTTGAATGGGAAACATCATTGCTGATATTCTCATAAGATTGAACGATTGGAATAAAGCCAGGTCCGCTACCACCATAAATTTTTTGGATTCGATGTCTTAAATAGGCAGAAATCCTGTCACCTTCAAGCTGGGAATCACCGTAATGAATGATGCGACAGTTTTCGCCATTTAAAAAAGCATCCATTTCTGAGATGAATGCCATTTTGTTCTCAGGATAATCAATCCTGATTATTTTACTAGTGTCAATCTTCTTTAAATTAAGGATTTTAACAACCTTAGGTTTTGGTATTTGTGTGGAATCCGGTTTTTGATTTGGAGAACTATCGTCTTCTTCAATAGTATCTGGTATGACGTCTTCGATATTTTGAATTAGCTCATCAATCGATTTTTCTTTTTCTTCCTCAATACCCTTTTCTGAAAAAAATGTTTCAGAAGTGGGGTACTTTAGTCCAACCCCATTAATGAAAAAGCCTTCCTCATATATTCCATTATCATAGGTTACACGATGACTGAAGTGAGTCAAGCCGTAAAGAGCTAGCAATACAATAACAGAAAAAAGTAGGATTTTAAAAGGATGAAATTTCATAGTTCAATTGGTATGGACTAATATAAATACAAATGTTTAAAAAATTTCAAATGGAAGATTGAAATTTTAGCTTTTAAGATTACTTTGCACAGAAAATGAATAAGGTATGAAGCTATTAAAAGAGTTTAAGGAATTTGCGATAAAAGGAAACATGATGGATATGGCCATTGGGGTCATTATTGGAGCTTCGTTCAATAAAGTGGTGGATGTTATTGTCAAACAGATTATGCTGCCACCACTAAGTTTATTAACAGATGGCGTAAATTTTCAAAACAAAAAGATCATTCTAAAAGAAGCTATTCTTAGTCAAACGGGTGAAGTTCTTTCTGAGGAAGTGGCAATAGGTTATGGCGCTTTTGGTGAAGCCATCTTAGATTTTTTAGTTATTGGATTTACCATCTTTCTTGTTGTCAAATTTTTGAACCGTCTTAGGGAAAAATCGCATGATGTTAAGGATAAAACGGTAGCGACACCAAAGGATATAGAACTCCTCACCAAATTAACTGATTTGATGGAAGAACAAAATAAATTATTAAAAAAGTAATTGCGATTTAAAGTTTAATAGGGTCTTTCTCTAAATTTAAATCGGCTAACATGTCTTGAGTAAATTTGTAGTGACCCCTGCGGGTAATAATCCTGAATCTATGGTCTTTCATGCGGGTTAAAACATCCAAGAAGCGCCATTTAGATTTAAGTAATTTAGGCTTTTCTGATTTTAAGCTAATCTCAAAATAGTGCTTTCTTCCCGCTTTTTCTGCTACAATGTCCGGTGTAATGACAACATCTGATCCCTTTTTTAGGTAAGATTTTGGGGTTTCATAGCCTTCCACGTCGGCCTTAATGTTGTTGTAACCTAATTTCTCTAGATACGTTACTGATTCTTTTAAAAAAATTTCGTTTTCTGTTTTGTCTTGAGCTATCATACAATAAATATAGCGATAATTTTTAAAAATTTTGCTTAATGACATGTTAAAGGAAATATAGGTTATTGAAAATCATTTGTTTGAATGGTTTTGAAGTAGGTGGAAATTGATAAAATTAAATTCCATCCAAATAGTTTTAAAAACATTATTATTTTTGAGGCCAATCTGAATAAAACCCATCGAATGAAAATTGAGCAAATTTATACAGGATGTTTGTCCCAAGGGGCCTATTATATTGAAAGTGAAGGAGAGGTGGCTATAATAGATCCACTAAGAGAGATTCAAAATTATTTGGATCGCGCTGATGAGGCAAATGCAACCATCAAGTATATTTTTGAAACCCATTTTCATGCTGATTTTGTAAGTGGACATCTTACTTTGTCAAAAAGAACAGGAGCTCCTATCATTTATGGACCTTTAGCAAATCCATCCTTTGAAGCAATAATAGCCGAAGATGGTCAGACGTTTCAATTGGGAAAAGTTTCCATCACGGTGATGCATACACCAGGACATACTATGGAAAGTACAACCTATTTACTAAAGGATGAAAATGGTGAGGATTATGCTATTTTTAGTGGGGACACCTTGTTTTTAGGAGATGTTGGTAGACCAGATTTAGCGCAAAAAGCCGCCAATATGACTCAGGAGGATTTGGCAGGTTTGCTTTTTGAAAGCCTCAGGGAAAAAATCATGCCTTTACGTGATGAGGTTACCGTATATCCAGCTCATGGAGCAGGTTCAGCTTGTGGTAAGAATATGATGAAAATCACGGTTGATACTTTAGGTAATCAGAAGAAAATGAATTATGCTCTTCGCGCAGATATGACTAAAGAGGAATTCATAAAGGAGGTGACAGATGGGTTGACTCCTCCGCCTCAATACTTTCCTTTAAATGTTAAATTGAACAAGGAAGGTTATGAAGATATTGAAGATATTATAGAAAGAGGAGCCAGAGGGCTTTCCCCCGAAGAATTTGAATTAGCTGCTAATGAAACAGGAGCAATAGTTCTTGACGTTCGCCATCAAGATGAATTTGTTAAAGGGCATATCCCACAATCTATATTTATAGGAATTGATGGTGGTTTTGCACCTTGGGTTGGGGCTTTGATTGCAGATGTGCAGCAGTCCATTCTTTTGATCGCTCCAGAAGGAAGGGTAGAAGAGGCGATTACACGATTATCACGTGTTGGTTTTGATCAAACAATTGGTTACTTGGAAGGTGGTTTTGATTCCTGGAAGAAATCTGGAAAACAAATCGATTCCATCATTTCTATTTCTGCTGAAGAGTTTAAGGATAGACTTTCAACAGGTGATATTCCAGTTTTTGATGTTCGTAAAGAAGGAGAGTATCTGACTTCACATTTAAAACAAGCATTTCTGACTCCACTTGATTATTTAAACAATCATCTGGCTGAATTTCCTCAGGAAGAAACCTTTTACATGCATTGCGCAGGAGGATACCGATCGGTTATTGCTGCCTCCATTTTAAAAAGCCGAGGCATTCACAATTTGGTTGAAATTGCTGGTGGATTTGATGCCATGAAAGAGGCAGGTATTCCTGTTACCGATGAGGTTTGTCCTTCCACTCTTAAAAAATAGATTCTAGCTTTTTCAATTCGCGGTACTTTTTGTCGTATTGGTTTTGAATATTTTCAAATAAGGCCTCAGGTTGATTGGAATCCATTAGTTTTTGAAATCTCTTTTCCATTGGTATAAACTCTTGAATTTTTAGTGTAGGTGTTTCTGTATCTAATTGAAACGGATTTACACCTTCAGATATTAATTCAGGATTGTAGCGATATAAAGGCCAATGTCCTGAATTTACCACGGCTTGTATATGTTTTTTAGGGTGTTTCATGTCGATACCGTGGGAAGCAGAAGGGCAATAAGCCAATATAATTGATGGACCCTCGTATTGTTCCGCTTCAATTAAGGTCTTTAGTGCTTGCTCAGGATTTGCCATTAAGGCTATGGATCCTACATAGGCATGTTTATAAGTCATGGCTATTTGTCCTAAGTCTTTCTTTATTCTGGGTTTCGCTTGATATTGGAATTTTGCTGAGGCGCCAAATGGGGTAGCTTTAGAGGCTTGCCCTCCAGTGTTGTCATAAACCTCATTATCCAAAACTAATATGTTGATGTTTTCTTGCGACGCCAAGACATGATCAATCCCGCTAAACCCAATATCGTATGCCCATCCATCACCTCCAATACACCAAACACTTTTTTTAATGAGTTGCTCTAATTTTGAACTTAGTTTTAAAGCTTTATCTGAATTCATTTTCAACAGAATTACCTTGATTCGGCTTATGTCCATATTCATTTTTTGGAAGTCTACAGTTGTTTTTTGAGGGTTGTTCAAGACTTGTTCAATGAGATGATTTGGAATGTGATTTGAAAATGAAATAAGCTCGCTTTTCACTTTGGAATTTTGAAGTCTATTTGAAAGGGCAAAGCCTAAGCCCAATTCGGCATTATCTTCAAACAAAGAATTGGACCAAGCAGGACCATGACCTTCATCATTGGTTGACCAAGGGGTAGTAGGAAGCGCACCACCTATAATAGAACTGGCTCCTGTGGCATTGGCCACAAGCATGCGATCTCCAAAAAGTTGTGAAAGTACTTTGAGGTAAGGTGCTTGCCCACAGCCTTCCGGTCCGTAGGGATATTTATATAAAGGTTCTAAAAATTGTTGTTGTTTTAATTTGAATGGGTTTATTGAGGTACGATCCATTTCTGGAACTTTTGAAAGGGAATCCCAAAGCTCTTTTTTATCGGGTGTATTTTTGACCATTTTTAAAGCTTTGGTTTCGCAAAAATCAACGCAGTGATTACAACCTGTACATTGGTCAGGATTGATAGCTACGGAAAAGTATGTATCACTTTGCCAATCCTTATCATTAAATGGCTTGTAGGTCAGACTGGAAGGCATTTCTTCTATGTCTAAAGTACCAAGAGATTTTAATCTAATGGCACATTGCGGACAAGCCAAACTACATAAACCGCATTGCGTACAAGCATTCGAATCCCACTCTGGAATTTCTGCTCGGAAAAAGCGTTGGTTCAGTTCCGAAGTATTGGTATAATATGTGCCATCATTTGGGAATTCACTCACTGGCAATTCATTTCCTTCCCCATTTAAAATGGATTGAATAAACTCATGTACTTGCGAACCAGAGTCAGTCGGTTGATGGTTTAATTGCACATTTTCTATTTTGATTGGTTTCAAATAATCAGAAGTTTCCAATATTTTGATTTGATTGTGGTTTTTCATGATTTCAAATATCAATTCTGATAAATCCTTTTGAGGAATATGATAAAGTGTAATCCCTTTGTTTTTTAATTTGTCAAGACATATCTGGTTTAAGCTTACCTCAGTTTCAAGTTGATTTATGAAAAGGATGGTGTTTGCTTTCAATTTGGATAAAAATGATTGATGATTGAGTATATCCAAGGAATCCAAATAGAAATATTTTGGTTGCTGTATCAGATAAGGAGCCTTTATTGGGTTTTCTGAAATTCTTAAATGTGAGATTTCCAAATAGTCAGATTTTTTATAGCTTATTTCAGTATATCCTTGAACAAACTTTTCTGAATTTGACTGAAGTTTTTGACAGAATCTTTCAAGATTAAATGAATTAGTTTCGTTAGTTTTTTTTACCAGTTGTATCTCAACATTATAATTATAATTTAAGTTGAAACTCTCAGATATTTTGAGACTTTTGTGAGTTAAATCATCATTGATTCCCACCGTGAAATCAGTTTTTGGAGTTTCTGATTTGAGGTTTTCAAAAATAACTTGTACCATATTGGGAGTGAATTCTTTTGAAGACAAACCGTAACGTCCCCCCATAATTCTTGGAAGATGTTGTATGTTTTGAGTTTGAAATGCATCCAATAAAGTTTGTGATACATCTAAGAAAAGAGGTTCTTTAGCAGAACCGGGCTCTTTGGTTCGATCTAAAACGGCGATATTTTTAACCGATTTAGGTAAGGCATCCAAAAAGGCTTTTTTATAGAAAGGACGATATAATCTAACCTTGATCAATCCCAATTTTTCGTCTCTAAGATTTAAATGATTTATGGTTTCTTCTATTGTTTCGGCCCCAGAACCCATACAAACAATGATATGTTCTGCTTCAGGATGTCCGCAGTATTCAAAGATTTTATAGGATCGATTGGTGTATTTTGCAAATTCATCCATAATATTTTGAACTTGTGAAGCACAGGATTCATAAACTGGGTTTATGGCTTCTCTACCTTGAAAAAATGTGTCTGGTCCTTGGGATGTACCTTTTATTTTAGGGTTGAAAGGTGTTAATCTACGCTCAAAAAGATTGTTAGTCAATTCGTTTGGTTGGTAAAGCTGACTTATCACTTCATCTGAAATAGGCTCCAAAGTGTTGATTTCATGGGACGTCCTAAAACCATCATAAAAATGGATAAAAGGAATTTGGGTTTTGTGAGTGGCCACCTGCGCTATGAAAGAAAAATCATGAACTTCCTGTATCGAGTTAGCACACAACATGGCATACCCAGTTTGTCTAATGGCCATCACATCACTATGATCTCCAAAAACAGATAAAGCATGGGTTGCAATACTACGTGTGGGACAATGAATGACATGGGGAAGAAGTTCACCTGCCATTTTATACATGTTTGGCATCATTAAAAGTAAACCTTGTGATGCTGTAAAGGTAGTGGCCAAAGATCCGGTTTGAAGGGCGCCGTGAAGGGTTCCTGCAACACCACTTTCACTTTGCATTTCAATTACTTCGGGTATTTGACCAAACATATTTTTGTGACCCAAAGAAGCCCATTCTTCAACTGACTCTGAGATTTCAGAAGCTGGTGTAATAGGATAAATAGGGAATATTTCATTGGTCTTAAAAGCTACCTTAGCAACTTCTTTATTTCCAGTTGATACGATGTAATGAGAAGGTTTCATGATTCAAAAATTTTAAGCCCATTCAAAAAGGGAATGGGCTTAAAAACAGTTTACTTTACAATTTCGATTGAAACTGGTGTTGGATTGGTAATCATGTCATAAACAGGTGAGAATTTTGCCAATTCTTCCAACTGTTCTGGAGTAGCATCAGATTTTACTTTAAGTTTAAAGGTAATTCCATTGAATCCTTTTCTCATTTCAGGATCCAATCCTAAGAAACCTTGCAAATCTAAATCTCCTTCCAAAGACGCCTCAGCAGCTTCTATTTCAATTCCGTTGGCTGCTGCGTGATAAACCATAGCTCCAGTTAAACAAGATCCTAAAGCGTGAAGTACAACTTCTGGTGGTGTGGCCGCTTCATTATGTCCTAAAAGAACTTCTGGGTGGCTACATTCCATTGTAAAGGTTTCTTTTCTAGATTGGTCTTCTGCACCAACACCATAAAAGCTCTTGATACTAGACACACAGTGCCCACCATCAATCCAATTGTTTTTAGCTCTAAATTTGAATTTTGCTAATTCTGGATTCGTTTGAACAGCTCCTACTGTTTCAACTAATTGATCCACGTTTACTCCGTTTTTAATGTTTTCTGTAGTAATCATTTTTTTAAATTTTAATTGTTAAACATTGACAACCACATATATGCATTTGGCGTGCCAAAAAACATAAATACTTGTAAATCAAGAAAATAAACGAGATTGTGTATTTGGGAAGACTCACGAAATCTCGTGAATTCACGAAATTTCGTTACGGTTGATTACGAAAAATCGTTAAGATCAGGGTTTTATAATCTTTAAGGCCTTGATTTTTGAGGAGAGGGTGGTAGGTGGTAATTGAAGAAGTGCTGCTGCACCATTCTTTCCAGAAATTCTCCAATTGGTTCTTTCGAGTGCTTTAACAATATTCTCTTTTTCAAAGTCGGTTAATTGGGAGGCTGTCCAAATTGGATTGTCTGGGATTGCTTCAGATTTGATTTCATTTGGGCCTATAGAAGGAATAATAGAGCTTAGATTAACTTGTCCTTCTTGAGAGATTATAACGGCTCGTTCCATTAAGTTTTGTAATTCTCGAACATTTCCCGGCCATTGATAAGAGCTAAGAAGATTAATATCGGATTCTGAAAATTGTATTAATGGCTTGTTTAGTTTTTTGCAAAAATTTGCGACCATGTCATTGGCTATGTCACAAACATCATTGCCTCTTTCTTTAAGAGGGGGTATGTGAATGGGAAATACATTTAAACGATAGAAAAGATCTTCTCTAAAAGTGCCTTTCTCAGCCCGTTTCCTCAAATCCCTATGGGTTGCAGCAAGAATCCGCACATCCACTTTAATCGTTTTAGAACTTCCCAAAGGCTCAAATTCACCTTCTTGAATAACCCTTAGTAGTTTAGGCTGTAAATCAAGGGGTAGTTCGCCAATTTCATCCAAGAATAAAGTGCCAGAATGAGCAAGTTCAAACCGACCCTTTCTGTCTGTCGAAGCGCCTGTAAAGGCCCCTTTAACATGTCCGAACAGTTCACTTTCTATGAGATTAGAGGGTATGGCTCCACAATTTATTCTAATGAAAGGTTTGTCAAATCTGAAACTTGCTTGGTGAATGGCTTTTGCTACCAACTCTTTTCCAGTCCCTGTTTCTCCGGTAATTAAAACCGTAGCATCTGTTGTAGCCACTTGGTCTATCTGCCTTAAAACTTGGAGCATGGTTTCATGTTTCGCGGTAATACCATGATTGTTGGACTTTTCCTGTAACTCGGCTTCCAGATATTCCGTCTTCTTGGTTAAAAGTTTTATGGTATGTTCCGTCTTGATTTTATCTTCTATATTTCTAAAAATAATGAGGTATAAAAGTCCCTTTTCATCTTCAATCTTGCTCAAGGTCACCTCATGTATTGACAGGGTTTCGTTAGAGCCAATAACAGTGATGGGTTGGGGGAGAAATTTCTTAAATTTATTTTTTTCATTATTGGCAGCGTTAATTTCATCTTCTAAAAATTGAGCACTCGGTTCATCAAGAAAGAATAACAAATTTCTGTGAATAGCATCCATATTTTCAATCATGATGTTTGCAGACGGATTGGTCATTTGAATTTTGAAATCTTCTGAAATCATGATTATAGCATCCATGGCTCCATTAATAAGTCCTTGAAACTTGGCATTGGAAATCTCTAGATCATGTTTGGATTTGGCCAATTCCATTTGCATTTGGTCCAAGTGCCGATGTCTTTCAATCATAACAGATAAAACACCTTTAGAAAATCCCAAATCTGTTTGAATCAAGTGTAAAAAATCCTCTTGTTTAAGTAATAACAAGGTGGAATCTTCTGTACATGTTGCTGTGGCCGATCTTTCTTTTTGATCAATCAGTGCATATTCACCCAAACAATCCCCTGGTAGCGCTATATGAAATATATGATGCTCATCATGGATTTTAATTTCACCTTCCTTTATAATATACATAACATCTCCAGGCTCTCCTTTTTTGAAAATAATATCCCTTTGAGAGAATTCCTTTTTGATAAGAACGCTATCCAAATGCTTTAAAGAGTTCTCTGAGACTTTTGAAAAAAAAGAAACCGAGGAAAGAAATGAAATTGAAGGTATTTTGGTAGCCATTTGCTGTACTAATAGATAATTAAAGATATTAATAATTTTCAACTGCATTTATATAATGAATAGGAATTCAATTCATTAAGTATTTTCATTACCTTAGTAAGAACTAACTTAACTCTAAATTTCATGTCTTCAAGTAGACAATTGGCGGCTATTATGTTTACCGATATTGAAGGGTATACCTCTTTGATGAATAGAGATGAAGAAGAAGGCATTGAACTCCGAATAAAACATAGAAAAGCATTTGAAAGTACCACGGAGGCATATCATGGAACCGTTGTGCAATATTTTGGGGATGGAACCCTGAGTATTTTCAAAAGCACCGTTGAGGCTATTGATTGTGCCATTGAACTTCAAAAAGTTTATTTGGATTTGGACATCCCTGTGAGGATTGGAATCCATGTTGGGGATATTGTTTTATCAAATGATGATATTATAGGCGATGCGGTTAATGTGGCTTCAAGAATAGAATCGGGGGCCATTCCTGGGAGTATTTTAATATCAGATAAGGTTCATGATCAAGTTAGAAATCACCGTCATATACAAACGGTTTTTTTAGATGCTTTTGAACTCAAAAATGTGGATGGGACCACACCGGTTTTTGCTATTTCTAATGAATTTATTAAAGTGCCAACGGTTGAGGAGGTTCGAAGTAAAATGAAACTAGCCAAAGGAGATATATCCCATTCAAAAAGTTCTAGAAAAATAAAGGTGCTTTCTGTTTTGTTGGTTTTATTGGTTTTGGCATTTGCAGCCTATTTTTTTGCCACTAAGGAGCCTTCCAATAAGTTGTCAATTGCCGTACTACCATTCAGTAATTTAAGTTTGGAAGAAAACTCAGATTTGTTTCGGGATGGTATCACGGAGGATATCCTGACCAACCTTTCAAGGTTGCATGATTTACATGTAATTTCCAAGACTTCGGTTATGAAGTACAAGGATTCAAAAAAAACAATTCCCGAAATAGCTGAGGAATTGGGGGTGACTTTTATTTTGGAAGGAAGCATAAGAATGCAAGGAAATCAAATAAGAGTAACAGCCCAATTAATTGATGCCAAGAATGATGAATTTATTTGGGCCGAAGATTATGACAAAACTTTGACAGATATTTTCTTGATTCAATCCCAGCTTTCCGAAGAAATAGTCGAAGCATTACAGTTAAGTCTCACAGACGAACAACAGGCTGAAATGAAAATCATTCCTACCAAAAACATTGAAGCTTACCAGTTGTTCCTAAAAGGAAAACAGGAGGCAGATAAGCGGACAAAAGAGAGCATTGAAAAAAGTATTGATTACTACAACCAAGCCTTGGCACTTGATCCCAATTATGCTGAGGCCTATGCAGAGATAGCCAATTCTACCTTCCTCATGTCTTATTATGCCAATGCTGATCCAGAGGAAACTTCAAAAAGGGCCAAGGAATTTTTGGAGAAGGCAGAAAATATAAATAATAGAATTGCGCGGATTTACACGGTTAAAGGTTTACTCTTCAATCATGAAAAGAACTATCCAGAAGCAGAAAAGGCATTTGAAAAAGCTATATTTCTTTCACCCAATGACATTACGGCTAGACATCAGTATGCTACTTATTTTTATTATACCGAACAATTTGAAAAGCAATTGGAACAAACCAAAATTGCCTATAGTTTAGACCCGCTGTCATTTGCTACCGCTTCAAGCTATTTTAATGCTTTAGTGACCAATGGCTTATTTGAAGAAGCTGAAAAAATGATTAAGCATATTTCTGAAACATATGATGAGAGCGATCCGTTTATAATAAACAGATTGTATATGAGATTATATATGTCTAAACCTGATTATAAAAAAGCTATTAAACCACTTCGGGAATTGGTTGCAAAAGACCAAAATTACCTACGTTTCTTAGGTTATAGTTATGGCCAAATTGGAGATACAGCTGCCGCTTACAGAGTGATAGATAGTATCAGACAGCTTCCTTTTGGTCGCATGACCAATCACCGTATTGCCGTTGTTTTTGCCGGAATGGATATAAAGGACAGTGTTTTTTATTATTTGGACTCGGCAAGAAACAAAAGTAATTTCTTTGATCATCACTCTTTATATTATTTTGACTCTATCAAGAAGGACCCACGTTACAACGGTTTGTTAAAGCAGCATGAATTACTTGAATAATTCGGTATGTGTAACTTGGGATACTGTGTCCTTCGTTTCTTTTTGCGACCTTATGATAAATATAAGTACTATGAAAACTTTGTTTGGAAAAACATGGATTGTAATGGTTGCAATTATGTTTACTGTGGGGTTTGGTTTTTCATCTTGTAGTGATGACGACAATGAAACTGCAACACCCCAATTGATCAATGCGAATCTAACCGATTCTGAAGAGGAAGCACTTCTTTTTATGTTGGAAGAAGAGAAGCTGGCACGAGATGTTTATATTTACCTGGGTAATTTGTGGGGTACCAATCAATTTTTGAATATCAAGCAAAGTGAACAAACACATATGGATGCTGTTAAATCACTTATAGATAAATATGATGTATCCTATGAGATTTTACCTGTAGGCTCTTTTAATAATCAAGAGCTACAATTCCTTTACAATACTTTGATTGAACAAGGTTCCCAAAATGTTCTTTCAGCATTAAATGTTGGAGCAGGTATTGAGGATTTGGATATTGTGGATCTGCAGAATTATTTAGATGAAATGGATCGCCCAGATATTGTTGCCGTTTTTGAAAGCCTTCAATGCGGCTCAGAAAACCATTTGAGAAGTTTTGTATTTGGTATTACCAATTTAGGAGAAGATTATGTTCCTAGTTATTTAACTCCTGAGCTTTATGAGAGTATTTTGAATTCTGAACAACAATCTTGTTTATAAGAGTAAATAAAGTCTATTATTTGATTTTTGATATTAAAAATGTAACATTTGAAGGTGCTTGACGACCTATAATTGAATCAATCAAAAAAAACATCATGAGAGAAGATAAACAATTATTAGTCGTTACCCATCTAAGTCAGTTACTGACATGCCTGACAGGCTTTGGTGGACTCCTAGTACCCTTAGTTTTATGGGGAACACAAAAGGATAAGGTATTTGCCATGGATAAACAGGGCAAGGAAATAATCAATTTTCAATTGAGTATTATCATTTATTCGCTTATATGTATACCGTTAATTCTATTGTTGGGACTGGGGGTTTTAGGGCTTATTATCATAGGCTTAATTTCCATTGCTTTTCCTATTATAAATGCAATTAGGGCCAATAACAATGAAGTTACGAATTACCCGATGTCGATTCGTTTTATAAATTAGACCAATAAAAAAAGCTCATCTTTTATGATGAGCTTTTCTATTGGTATTCATTTATTTTGGTTAACTGTTTAGCATTACTGGCATTACCAACATGGTTACATATTCCCCTTCATCAAGTCCATCTACTGGAGTTAAAATTCCAGCGCGATTTGGCAAACTCATTTCTAATTGTACATCGTCTGAGCTTAGGTTGTTCAACATTTCAGTAAGGAATCGAGAGTTGAATCCAATTTGCATGTCGTCTCCTTGGTAATCACAGGTCAAGCGCTCTTCGGCTTTATTGCTGTAATCGATATCTTCTGCAGAAATATTTAATTCGGCACCAGCAATTTTTAAACGAATTTGATGGGTTGTTTTGTTTGAGAAGATACTCACACGACGAACCGAGTTTAAAAATTGAGTTCTATCAATTACTAATTTGTTTGGGTTTTCTTTAGGGATGACTGCTTCATAATTAGGATATTTTCCATCAATCAAACGACAAACCAATTCCACATTGTCAAAAGAAAACTTAGCATTAGAATCGTTGTACTCAATATTGACGTTTTCATCACTAGTGGCCAGTATTCCCTTCAAAAGGTTTAAAGGTTTCTTTGGCATAATGAACTCGGTCGTTTGACCAGCCTGTACATCTTCTCTAGAGTATTTAACCAGCTTATGAGCATCAGTTGCTACAAAGGTTAATCCTTCTGTTGAAAATTGAAAGAAAACACCACTCATTACTGGTCTCAAATCGTCATTACCAGCTGCAAAAATAGTTTTACTGATAGCAGTAGCCAATATATCGGCAGAAACTAATGTGGATTGAGAATCCTCTAAGGTAACCGCATTCGGGAACTCATTCCCATCGGCATAAGCCAAAGTATATTTTCCATGATTGGAACTGATTTCTACCGTATTGTTATCTTCAACAACAAAGGTCAAAGGTTGCTCTGGAAATGTTTTTAAAGTATCCAATAACATTCTGGCTCCAACTGCTATACTACCAGAACTATCACTTTCTACTTCCAATTTGGCAGACATGGTGGTCTCCAAATCACTGGCAGAAATAGTCAATTCTGTTTCATTCAATTCAAAAAGAAAATTATCTAAAATAGGTAAGGTGTTGGAATTATTGATAACACCACCAAGTACTTGCAGTTGCTTAAGTAAATAGGTGCTTGATACTATAAATTTCATGTATTCAGAATCCTTAAAGTTCGTTTAATTACTATCTACAAATATATTTGATTGCTCCTAATATCGGAAACAAACTTATTAACATTTAGGCTGCGTACTTTTTCTTTCTAAGGTAATTAAACAACATACCAAAGATGCCTAACAGAACGAGCGGACAGACAATGTTTATAAGTTGCCACTTTGTTTTTTCTTCACTTACTTTATTCATGTCCAAAAAGGCCATTTTGATATCTTTGGATCGAATGTTTATAAGTCCGCTGTCATCTAGAAGATAATTCACGCAATTCAAAAGGAATTCTTTGTTGCCATAAAGTTGGCCAGAGCTTCTGTCAAAACCTAATTCCAAAGGGCCATTTTTACCCAAATCATTTTTAATGATATCACCATCTCCCACAATAATCATTTTAGAGGATACACCATTGTCTTGACTATCTTTTAAATCAAATGGCTTGATTCTATTGTTATATACGGAAGTGAATGATCCCTCTAAAAGAACAGCTAAATTTAGATTCGGTTTGGTGTACATTTTAGGATCCGGTTCTTCGGTGGTCATACTCAAATCAATTTCCCTAGGAACACCATCCAATTTGGATAATATAGAACTTTTTAAAAGAATGGTCTTATGAATGTCGTTCTTAAGAGTGTCTATAGGACTAGCAAAATCAAATTTCACCCGATTGATGTTCTTCACAATAGGATGATGGTTTTCTGGATCAACCAAAGGAGAATAGAACCAAGGGAAAGGTTGAAAACGAGCTTCACTGCCTTCACCTGTTGCCAATAAAATAGGAGCAGAGTAGAGGTCATTAACCAAATCTGGATTCACCCTCACACCATATTTAAAAAAGAAATCGGTCATGTTTAAATCCCTTTGAATTGCATATCCTTTTCCTGTTTGGAAGAGGCTATCCATTTCCATATTCACAGCATCAAACATCCAAAGACTTTTACCCCCATTCATGGTGTATTGATCCAAAACAAACTTCTCTTCCTCTGTAAAAGGCTCAATGGGTTTAGCCGAAATAATAAGATCATAATTTTTGAGATCACGCAAGGTCTTCTCCGGATTACGGCTCACGCTATCTAAAGTAAACGGGGCGATGTAGTAATAGTCTTTAATGGTTTTAACAAAGTCAAAAATATAACCATCACCTAATTGTCCATTCCCTTTAAGAATAGCAATTTTTTTACTTTTTGGATGAATAAGCTTGTTAAGACCATCTGCAAAGCCATACTCTAAATGTTGTACAGAATTGGTGACTAAATCCTGTTGTGTAGCGCCCATTTTATTCTTAATCAATGGGATAATCACCGTTTCTTCATTATAACTAGCAAGCGCCCACGGAAAAACAACTTCATAACTACTTTTGCCTTGTTCTTCAACTGACAGTTGCATTGGGGTCATACCCCGAGCGTTCAATTGTTGGATGTTATTTTGACGATTTTTTTCGTCTTCAATGGGGTTGATAAAATTAAAGGTAATTAACCCATTTTTAGATTCAAATTCTTCTAATAGTTGCTTCGTTTCATCCTGTAACCTTCTAAATTCCGAAGGAAAACTTTCTCCTTCCAGAAAAACGTCGATGACAACTGGTGAATTAACTTCTTCAATCATTTTTACCGTCGCCGGATTCAAAGTGTATCTTTGATCAGCAGTTAAGTCAAAACGTTTGTAAACCGATTGTGTAAAAACTAATACGACCAATCCCAATCCTAAAACGATAAAAACTTTAGAATCATTTTTACCGATACGACGGTTATTAATTTTTAGAGTTGTTGCGGCTATAAATAAAAGAGCGATAAATAAAAAATAGACAATATCCCGGGTATCTAAAACACCACGTCCCATACTCTTAAAATGGTAGCTCATACCAAATTTTTCAATCAATGTACTAGAGCTAAATTCAGCAACCCCTTCAAACCCTATGTAAAAGAAAAAACATAGAAATACCGCAATGATAAAAGACACGATTTGATTTTCTGAAAGGGTAGAAGAAAATACTCCTATAGCTGTATAGGCAGCTACCAAAAACAACAATCCAAAGTATGAGCCAAGGGTACTTCCCATATCTAAGTTGCCCGTTGGAAGACCCAATTCATAAACAGTATAAATGTAGAGCAGTGTGGGGATAAGTGCCAAAATGATAAGTACAAATGATCCCAAATATTTTCCAAGAACGATTTGTAAATGTGAAATGGGTTTTGTGAGTAACAACTCTAGGGTTCCTTGCTTCTTTTCATCAGAGAAACACCTCATGGTCACGGCAGGAACCAAAAATAAAAGAATCCATGGAGCTAATAAAAAGAACGAGGATAAGTCGGCAAAACCATTATCCAAAACATTAAACTCCCCTTTGAACAACCAAAGAAACAGGCCATTGAGTAATAAAAAAACGGCAATGACTAAGTAACCTATTGGAGATGCAAAAAACGAATTGATTTCTTTTCTAAAAAGGGCAAACATAATTGGTATGTTGAATTAATTTAAGGAGTGTAATTTATCCACACTCCAAGCTTGAGGTTTATCATTAAAAAGCGGTTTGGTTTGGGCCCAAACATTTTTGAATAATTCTGAGTTACGATAGGTTTCAAGACAGTCATCCGTAGCCCAATAACTGTATGTGAAAAAGATATTGGGTTGGTTCTTATCTCTATATAACTCTAAAAATTCACAGCCTTCAAAAGCTCTAATCTTATCTTTTACATTTTCAAAATTAATTAGGAACTCATCAGTTTTTGAAGGATCAAAACTCATTTTTACTATTCTTACAAACATACTTAAGTTTTACTAAAGTTAACCGTTACCGTATCCATCAGGTTCAATCCCATGAGTGAAGACGCACTTCCAAAGGTAGCCGAATTACTTTTATAAACAGCAATTTCCAAAAAACCAGATGAATTAAAAACGGCCATTCCCTTTCCTTCATCATTTCTTTTTTCTGGAGGAATGTTAAAATTGACAATATCGCTATAATTGTTGAAAATCTTTTTGAATTTATTGGACCTCACAAAGACCTCAAAATCACGTCCCTTTTGAGTGTTCTCAAAGAATTTGCGTTTAATGTTGGTTATGACATTTCCATAATTATCTACGTAAATGACACTACCAATAATTTGGGTCTGCTCGTCATTCACATAGGGATGAATGTTTTTAATAGGCTTGATATGATCAATGACCTTTCCAATAACTTCTAAAGTGCCGCCACGTGCAATATGACAGGCTACTTTTACAAAGACATCCAAAACAGGAAAACTCGTTGTGATTTTATCATGGATGTTGATTTCTACAATTTTTTCTGGGGCAATTTCAGAACAAATCATACTCATAATCCCATTATTGGCACAAATAAAATAATGACCATCCAGTTTTAATGCTATGTGCTTGTTTTCTGGATGTAATTCAGAGTCTATACCAATGATATGAATAGTTCCTTTAGGAAAACTGCTAAAAGCATTTTGAATAATATATGCCGCCTCGGGAATATTAAATGGAGAAACCGAGTGTGAGATATCAACAATTCTAACATCTGTCAATTCACTGTAAACAGCTCCTTTTATCGCACCAGCAAAGTGATCTTTCTCACCAAAATCAGTCGTTAATGTGATAATTGCCATAGAAGATTGTTGATATTTTTTTAACTTGATACACGTTAAAATTGTGTAGTTTTGTTAGAGACAAATCTAATAAATCTTGACTGAAAAAATTTAATTTAATCTCTTAGCTTTTGAACGAAATCATTATTGAACTTGAAGAGATGTCTCCAAAAGAATTTTTTGGAGCACAGAACGCTCACATTGAACTCCTTAAAAAATATTATCCAAAACTTAAAATCGTCGCTAGAGGCAATAAAATTAAAGCCTATGGGGATGAAGATCTTTTGGAAGAATTTGACAGACGATTCACCATGCTCATGGAGCACTATGTAAAGTATAACAAACTGGATGAAAATGTTATTGAACGTGTCTTGACAAGTCAGAGTAAGGATGATTATGAAACGAGTGCCCAAAGTGGTGAAGTTATCGTTCATGGTGTAAATGGTAGAATTATAAGGGCTCAAACGGTAAATCAACGTCGTTTGGTTGAAAGCATTCAAAAGAACGATATGGTTTTTGCTATTGGTCCTGCCGGTACGGGTAAAACTTATACTGGTGTGGCATTGGCAGTTCAAGCCTTAAAGGCCAAACAAGTCAAGAGAATCATTTTGACCCGTCCAGCTGTAGAGGCAGGTGAAAATTTAGGGTTCTTACCAGGAGATTTAAAGGAAAAGTTAGATCCATACATGCAACCATTGTATGATGCTCTTAGGGATATGATACCAGCTGAAAAGCTTCAAATGTACATTGAGAATGGAACGATTCAAATTGCACCCTTGGCTTTTATGCGTGGACGAACATTGGATCATGCCTTTGTGATTTTGGATGAAGGTCAAAATACCACCCACAATCAAATGAAAATGTTTTTAACCCGTATGGGTAAAAACGCCAAGTTTCTTCTTACTGGAGATCCCGGACAAATTGATTTACCTAGAAGAACCATTTCCGGACTTAAAGAAGCCTTGTTGATTCTTAAGAATGTGGAAGGTGTGGGTATGGTCTTTTTGGATGACAAGGATGTGATTCGTCATAAACTAGTCAAGAAAATTATTGACGCTTATAAAAATATTGAGAATAGAGAATAATGAGTCAGACAATTACTGATACCAATTTTAACTTTCCTGGACAGAAAAGTGTTTACAAAGGAAAAGTAAGGGAAGTTTATAACATTAATGATGAGCAATTAGTCATGATTGCTACAGATAGATTAAGCGCCTTTGATGTGGTGATGCCAAAGGGCATTCCGTATAAAGGTCAAATTTTAAATCAAATAGCGACCAAAATGATGAAGGCTACCGAAGATTTGGTGCCCAATTGGTTGGTGGCAACTCCAGATCCCAATGTAGCCGTTGGAGATTTATGTGAACCATTTAAGGTTGAAATGGTCATTAGAGGTTATTTGTCAGGTCATGCTGCAAGGGAGTATAAAGCAGGCGAGCGATTGCTTTGTGGAGTACCTATGCCTGAAGGCATGAAGGAAAATGACAAGTTTCCAGAACCGATTATAACTCCTGCAACCAAAGCAGAAAAAGGAGACCATGACGAGGACATTTCTCGCGAGGACATTTTAAGAAGAGGCATTGTTTCTGAAGCTGATTATGTGGTTTTGGAAGACTATACCAGAAAATTGTTTCAAAGAGGTTCTGAAATAGCGGCATCTAGAGGATTAATATTGGTGGATACCAAGTATGAATTTGGAAAAACCAAAGAAGGTAAGATTGTGTTGATAGACGAAATTCACACTCCTGATTCTTCACGTTATTTTTATGCCGATGGGTATCAAGAAAGACAGGATAACGGCGAGTCTCAAAAACAACTTTCCAAGGAGTTTGTTCGCCAATGGTTGATTTCTAACGGATTTCAAGGATTGGAAGGACAAGTTGTACCCGAAATGAGCGATGAGTATATTGAAACGGTAAGCGAGCGTTACATTGAGCTTTATGAAAATATTACTGGAGAATCCTTTGTTAAAGCTGATCTCAGTGATATTTCAAATCGTATTGAGCACAACGTTTTGGAATACCTAAACCAATAAAATACTATGTCAGAGAATAATCTTGGATTCAATACCACATGCGTACATACGGGGGAAGTGCCTGATGAACAATTTAAAGGAGCTGTATCTCCCTTATATATGGCTACCTCCTACAAGTCTAATGAGGAGATAAAAAGGTATCCAAGAGCATTCAATACTCCAAATCAGGAGCATTTGGCCAAAAAAATAGCAGCTTTGGAGTTTGCTGAATCTGGACTCATTTTTGGTTCTGGTATGGCAGCCATTAGTGCTGTATTTCTAACATTTTTGAAGTCTGGTGATCATTTGGTGGTTCAAAATACCTTGTATGGAGGAACGGCAAATTTTATTAAAAATGACTTATCAAGATATGGTGTTGAATTTACTTTTACCGATGGATATCAAGTGGAAGACTTTGAAAAAGCCATACGACCTAATACGAAATTAATCCATATTGAAACACCTTCCAATCCATTATTGACAATCACGGATGTACGGGGTATTGGTGAACTTGGGAAAAAGAAGGGAATTTTAACTTCCATTGACAACACATTTGCTAGTCCAGTACTGCAGAATCCCATAAAATTGGATATAGACATAGTAATTCACTCGGCTACGAAATATTTAGGTGGTCATAGTGATATTATGGCAGGGGCTGTTGTTTCCACAGAAACAATTATGAAAGACATTCATAGAGTAGCGATGAATTTTGGTGGATGCCTGAGTGACTTTACCGTATGGATGCTTGAAAGGAGCATGAAAACTTTAGGTCTCAGGGTAAAGGCCCAAACTAGAAATGCGAAAAAATTGGCTAAGTTTTTATACACTCATGAAAATATCGAGAAAGTTTATTACCCTGGCTTAAAAAGCCATCCAGAACATGAGTTGGCTAAAAGTCAAATGAAGGGGTATGGAGCCATGATTTCTTTTGAATTAAAAGATGGCTTAGACGTTGCTAGGTTTTTTAATGCTCTTAAAATTATTAAACCATCTTTAAGTTTAGCTGGTGTTGAAAGCACCATGTTGTTGCCTGCTGAAACGTCCCATTCTTTTATCTCACAAGAAGAAAGAGATGCCATTGGCATTACCGATCGTTTAATTCGTTTTTCTGTAGGCATTGAGTCCAAAACGGATTTAATAAATGACATAGAACAAGCTATAGAAGCTTCTAAGTAAAAAAACAGATGAAATTAGATATCCTTGCTATTGGAGCACATCCCGATGATGTAGAATTGGGGTGCGGTGCCACTATTGCAAAAGAAATTTCCAAAGGGAAAAAAGTAGGAATTATTGATTTGACTAGGGGCGAATTGGGAACTAGGGGAACTGCCGAAACCAGAGATTCTGAAGCCCAAGATGCGGCTAATGTTTTAGGAGTGCCCTTACGAATCAACATGGAGTTTGCCGATGGATTTTTTGTAAATGATAAATGGCATCAAATAGAGCTCATTAAAATGATACGCAAGTTTCAACCAGAGGTGGTTTTATGCAATGCTGTTGATGATAGACATATTGATCATGGTAAAGGAAGTAAATTAGTAAGTGATGCGTGTTTTTTAAGTGGTTTAAGAAAAATAGATACCAAAATAGAGGACTCAGAGGAATGGCAAGAACCCTGGAGACCTAAGCAGGTGTATCACTACATTCAATGGAAAAATTTGGAGCCAGATATTGTAGTAGATGTAAGTGGATTTGTCAATCAAAAAATGGAATCGGTGTTGGCCTATAAAACTCAGTTTTATGATCCAAATAGTGAGGAACCAGAAACTCCTATCTCAAGCAAGAACTTCACAGATAGTATCATATACAGAGCGAGGGATTTAGGTAGATTGATTGGTGTGGAATACGGTGAAGGCTTTACGGTAGAAAGATATCCAGCGGTAGATAGTTTGTTTGATTTAAAGTAAATTTTTTTAAAAAAAGTCTTTGCAGAAAAAAGGAAATAATATACATTTGCAATCCAATTAAAATGGTGGTTGTAGCTCAGTTGGTTAGAGCGCCTGATTGTGGTTCAGGAGGTCGTCGGTTCGAGACCGATCTTCCACCCAAAATAAAAGCCTTTCAGTTTTCTGAAAGGCTTCTTTTGTTTGGTGATGTAAGATTGCTATTCTGCTTTGTCGACAACAATCCTATTTGGTCTATTGGCTATTTCCCAAGCGGTATAGAATACTAAACGTGTTCTTTTTTCCAATAAGTCATATCTGATTTTATCTGGAGTGTCAGAAGGCTGGTGGTAATCCTCATGAGTTCCGTTAAAATAGAAAATGACTGGAATGTTGTTTTTTGCAAAGTTATAATGGTCACTTCTGTAATAAAATCTGTTCGGATCATTATCATCATTGAAAGTGTAGTCAAAAGCAATATTTAAATATTTTTTGTTCACTTCTTCTGAAATGTTATGTAATTCTGTACTCAATTTATCACTACCAATTAAGTAGACATAATTACCATCCGTGTCATCGTGTTTGGGATCGACACGACCAATCATATCGATATTCAGGTTAGCAACGGTATTTGCCAATGGATAAACAGGATCAAAATCTGTATAATAACGGGAGCCTAAAAGTCCTTTTTCTTCACCGGTAACATTTAAAAATAGAATGGATCGCTTAGGGCCTTGTCCATTTTTTACAGCAGTTTGAAATGCTTCAGCAATTTCTAAAACGGCCACGGTACCAGAACCATCATCATCTGCACCATTGTAAACTTTTCCGTCCTTAACCCCCTCATGGTCCAAGTGGGCAGATATGACAATAAATTCGTTTGGTTTTTCAGAACCAGGAATGTAGGCCAATACGTTTTCAGAATTAAATTCCTCTGAAACATTTTTATAATCTAAAGATAATTTCGCTGGAATAACTTTAGCAGTTTCATCTTGATCAATTTCTGGAAGGATAGCCTGAGCCAAATCAGAATTGACCATGAAATAAAACATATCTCCAGATTTCCCTTTTAAGCTCATGCTTTTTCGGCGATTGCTCCCAAAGCGACCTTTTGCCATTTCATAAAGCTGAGGGTTGTAATAGAAAACACATTTAGCCCCTTTTTCTTTGGCAAGATCTCTTTTAGACGCAAACTCCTGTCTAAAATTTGACCATTTTGAAGGCGTTGAATCTCCTGAAACGATATAGGTTCCGTTTTCCGTTTTAGGCTCTCCAGATTTGATTAAAACAACCTTGTCTTTAACGTCTAAGTGTGAATAATCTGAGTAATTGGAATCCTCAATTCCGTATCCTGCAAAAACCACCTCATTGGCATTCAAAGAACCGTCCATGGCACTTGAAAGAGAAATAAAGTTATCTGTAATTTTGAACTCTTGACCGTTTATGGTTAGGTTGACCTCAGGGGTGTCCAAAACTTCCAAAGGAACTTCTTGGAAATAGGTACCATCAGGCATTCCACCTTTAATTCCCAGTTTTTTGTATTCTTCACGAATGTAATTAACTGCCATCTTTTGTCCTGGAGCACCAGTTTCCCTTCCTTCAAATTCATCTGAAGCATAGGTGTATAAATGATCCTTAAGTTCTTGAGATGTAATAGTGGCAGCATAAGTAGTTTCATCTGCTAATGGTACCGAAGGTTCTGAGCTACTGGTATTTGTTTTTTGTGAACCACAAGCCCAAAAGAGCTGTGCCACTAAAATAGAGAGTATTAGTTTTCTCATGAAATGAATTTTAATGTGTAGAAAACAAATGTAAGCAATACAGGTAGTGCTTACAGGTATTTTTTAAAAAATTAACAAGGTTTTTGATAAATTAAAAGTCCTCATTCATAAGCAGCCTATTTTCCATGTTAGCCAATTGCCATGTAGTGGCAAAAATGAAACGAGCTCTTTTTTCAAGCAATTCATAATTAATTTTATCAGGTGTGTCAGTAGGTTGGTGGTAATCCTCGTGTTCTCCATTAAAATAGAAGATTACTGGGATGTTGTTCTTGGCAAAATTGTAGTGGTCTGAGCGGTAATAATAACGATTTGGATCACTTTCATCATTATACTTATAATCCAAACTGAAATGGAAAAAGGTATTATTTATTTTTTCTGAAATATAGTGTAGTTCACGGCTCAATCTATCGGAGCCAATTAAGTATAAATAATTAGGATCATCTTCATGGTTGGGGTCCACGCGTCCTATCATATCAATGTTTAGATCAGCTATGGTTTGATCTAAAGGAAAAGCAGGATGCTCGGTATAATATTTAGATCCTTGTAGTCCTATTTCCTCTGCGGTGACATGTAAAAATAACACACTGCGTTTGGGTCCTTGATTTTTTTCCTTGGCTAGTTGAAAAGCTTCTGCAATTTCTAAAATAGCAGAAGTTCCCGAGCTGTTGTCATCTGCTCCATAAAAGATTTTTCCATCTTGTAGGCCCAAGTGGTCGTAGTGAGCCGAAACGATGACGACTTCTTCTGGTTTTTCGGTGCCTTTTATAAAGGCCAATACGTTTTCCGAAGCATTATATTTTTCAGGAAAATAATCTTTGGGTATTCTTTGAAAATAGAGGGAATCCTCCATTGGTGAAGCAATATTCAAGGATTGGTAATAGCTTTTTAAAAATTCTGATGCTTGTTTTTGGCCTGCTTCTCCCGTCTCTCTTCCATATAGATCTTTATTAGCTAAAAATTCTAAATGAACTTTTAATTCGGGAGCAGTTATTGTTTGTGAAAATTCTAAAATAGCCGTACTGTCCTTAATATGAATACCATTTTTTAAAATGTCTATTTTGTCAGAGTATTTTTGAGTGGCGCAAGAGCCAATAAGGGTGAGTATGGAAGCAATTAAAAAGGCTTTCATAGGTATTGAATAATAGCTTATTAGTTCAAATAAAGCAAAAAAAAAGGGAACCCGGAAAGATTCTCTTTTTTATTTATTCATGTGTTATAAATGATGATTATAAATCCTCATCTTCAATGTCAAGGTCATCGAGTTCATTAGTATCAACATCTTCCAATTCATCTGTTTCGATACCGTCTAATTCTTCGACTTCAATACCATCGATTTCTTCTGTGTCTAGGCCTTCTAAAATCTCCATGGAATCTTCAACCGATTCTTCTTCCTTTTTCTCAAGCGCCTCTGTATTTCCAACCTCGGTTTCTGTGAAAATAGATTTGTAAGTAGCAATGGATAAAGCAATAATAGTTAGTAAAAAAGCTAACTGAACAGTATGTTTGGGCTGGTTGTTTTTATTGGCAAAATAAAAAGCTGCTAATCCAAAAATAAGTGACCCAATCGCGGGAATAAATGCCAAATTTGAAAGCGGTAAAACAGATAAAATAACCGCTAATATAGAGCTAATAATAGCTAAGATAGTTAGTGCTTTTTTCATAATTAATTTTTTAGTCCTGAAGCGGATTTTATTTTTAATTCTCCGTTACCCACAGCAATTTTAAATTTAGCAAATACAGGAATTTTATTGGCATCTGCTGTAAGCCAAAGCAAATTATCATTTGATCCTTTCAAAACATCATTGTTCATTGAAATAGATAATTTATGACACATTTTACTTCCTAAAGCAGTACTCAATTGTTCTTGTCCCAAGTTTTTTATGTTAACCACATGTTCTTTATTGTCAAAAATGACTTTGAAGGTTTTGGAAGTTCCTTTTTGAAATTGCGAAAAATCAATGTTACGAATGTTATAAATGGTTGAAACGATATCTCTGGTTGATGATCCTATAGACACATTTTTCTTTTCCTCCCAAATCTCTCCTTTACCATTTCTTTTCTTTTTAAGACTTTTTACAGTATGCGTCTTATGGCTGAAGGTGTATTGCATAAATTTGTAATAGCCGCCTTCATCAATATCTCGTTTATATAGATAGGGCGTTAATGATCTTGGACTCACATAGCTTTCATATAAATCACGAATTTTAAAGAAACTATCCCATTTGGAATAAGTTGTTGCAGTACATTTTAATCGAAGTAAGGTCGTTTTTGAAGTCTTGACAGGACTCGTTTCCATTTTCACCTCTGCCAAATCAGTTAAAATCCCAGACATATTGTAAGAAGCCGTAAAAACCAATTTTTCTGAAGTGCCTATGGCTGTATTTTGGGAAAAAAGCGCTACATGAAATAGGATTAGGGCTAAAATTAAAAGTCGCTGCATATAGTAGTTTTGAATAGTAACGTAAAGCTAAACATATATTGTACCAAAGATATTATTTATCATAAAAAAAGCGACCCGAAGGTCGCTTTTATAAGATGTAATCCAATTTTTATTGGTTTTGTTGTTGGCTCTGGAATTCTTCCATGGCTCTTTGATATTCTTCCATCATGCCTTCTATTCCCCCACCAGTAGCTATTTTGTAAATACTCCAGATAAGAGTTAAAACATTGATGATTAATATAACTAGAGCCACTATTTTGGCCGTTTGCATTGCTTTAACACTGCTTGGTTCAAAGGCTTCAGGATTGGCCTTGACTTTATTCAACTTATTGTTGGCAATAAAAAAGGCTGCTCCAGATAAAATAAATCCAGATCCCCAAATACAGCAGCAGGGAAGTGCCAAAAGGGCTAATACATAAACTAAAGTTGGATTGAGTTTTTCTTGTTCCATAAAGAGATTGTTTTAATGGCTTAATTTGATGATATAATTAGTAATAATGATTACCACATTTAGAATGACAAGGCCACCCATGACCTTATGATCATTTTTAAATTTGTAGTATTTGTTAAATATAAAAAAGAGAACCAAAAGAATGAGCGTGAAAATAGCAGGATACATATAAAAGGCACCACTAAAATCTCCCTTGGTAATCATTATGGCAGAGCGCTGTATACCACATCCTGGACATTCAAATCCCAAAAGTGTTTTATTTAGACATGGCAGCATGTAATTATCAAGAGAAGACATGATTATATTCTTTGTTCCGTTTTTTAACAACTTGAAAAGTACTTAATTAAACAATGGATTCAAAAATATTTTTCAGCTAAAAAGTGTTGGGTTATTTTTGCCAAGTATATTTAATAAAATAATAGGACTCCTTTTAAAGAAAGTTATGCCAAAATACGTCAACTATATTATAATCCTTTTGGGAGCTTGTGTAGCTATTTACGCCAAAGCAGGTGAGGAACAAAATCAAGTGGTTTTAATCATAGGAATTGCTTTATTAATGGTTGGGTTGTATCGAATATCAAAAGGAATTCAAAGTAAAAGGGATCGAGAAGACGATAACAATTCAACAGATCAATAGGTATGGTCATAAAAAGGGGGAGCAAAGTATCATTAATGGACGAAGACCTCACTGGGGTGGTAACCTCAATCAAAGGCGGTCAAGCTACAATCAAAACGGAAGACGGTTTTGAAATGGTTTTTCCTGTCTCTGATTTGGTTTTAATTTCGGAAGACCTCAATTTTATGGATAGTCCAGAGTTTGATTTGAATGAAAAGGAGGAAGGAAAGCGTAAGCCTAAACAAGTCAGAAAAGGGAAGGAAAAATTTCAACCACCGATGGAGGTGGACTTGCATATTCACCAATTAACAGATAAGTCTGGCATGATGTCTAATCATGACATGTTGAGTTTGCAATTGGACGTGGCTAGACAGCGCTTGGAATTTGCCATACGAAATAGAATACCCAAGGTTGTTTTTATACACGGAGTTGGAGAAGGGGTATTAAAATTAGAATTGGAATACCTCTTTGGAAGGTACGATAATGTCAAGTTTTATGACGCCAACTACCAAAAATATGGATTGGGGGCTACCGAGGTTTACATCTATCAAAATATACCAACTACCTATTGAAAAGGAGGGGTTACAGTTCTAGTATAGGATGTAGGAACATCACTGGAACTCTGCAATTCCCCAAAATCAAAAGTATCCTGTTCTAAAAACTCAAAAGTAACGTTGTTGACTTCAAGGTGAATAGAAAAATTCAAAGACATGTTATGGGGTCTGTAAGCAGTTGCGGGAACAGTAGTAGCTACATCCGAGTTTAAATAATCGGCCACATTAGGATTTGTAAAATCGTTGGAAGGATTGTTATCCTGCGTGATGTTTTCTTCATCAATGGTTAAAACAAAATCGCCATCGTCGTCCTCATCTAAATAATTGGGAACACCATCTCCGTCGGTATCCACTGGATTGGTCAATGGATCGCCATCAACGTCATCGTCATTATCCCCATCTCCATTGGCATCCACCAAATCATTATCATCTAATTCCACAATGGTCAAAATGTTGTCTCCATCATCATCAGCATCCAAAAAATTAGGAATACCGTCACCATCAGTGTCATCATCATATAAGTCCCCATTGCCATTGATATCTTCCAGTTCTGCTGGAACACCATCGTTGTCATCTTGCAACAAGGCTATCGTTAAGATATAGGAACTTGAACTTACATAATCTTGATTGATTTGCAGATCTGCTGGGGGCACATCGTTACAAAATATATTATTGATATTATCACGATTGTAGGTTCGGTAATTAAAAGTTCCAGATCCGGTCAAACTTTCATTAACCAATTGAACCAATAGTTCATTTTCATCAACAAATTCTAATTGAAAAATGTCATTTAAAACGTCTGCATCATCTACATAAAGCGAGAGGGACTCGGTAGGGTCTTCCTTGGTTTTATAAAATACGGTTTGCCCACAAGCATAGAACTCATCATCAAAATCAATATTTATGGTTAAAACATCACCGTCATCACAAGCAAATACCAAGAAGGCCAAGGAAAAAAGAGCAAGAAATTTTTGCATAACATAAGTTTAGTTAGCAAAAATAAAAGTTTTACCAAATATACGTAGGCCATCCTTGTTAATAATTTTATTTGCGGTAATTTTGCAAACCTTAGAAACAAATGTCAAAAAACTTATGAAATCTGTATATTTTGATAGTGCTGCAACAACACAAGTGAGGGAGGAAGTGATCCATGATATGATGGAGGTGCTGCAGAAAAATTACGGAAATCCATCTTCAACTCATGCTTTTGGTAGGTCGTCAAAAACAATTGTCGAATCAGCAAGAAAAACCATAGCCAAGTATTTGAATGCGCTACCTCAAGAAATTATTTTCACATCAGGAGGAACAGAAGCTGATAATATGATTTTGCGATGTGCTGTTAGAGATGCTGGTGTAAAAACAATTATTACATCACCCATTGAACACCATGCTGTTCTTCATACTGTGGAGGAATTGGAAAAGGAATATGGAATTCATGGTAAGATGGTTAAATTACAAGCGTGCGGTAGTCCAGATTTGGAAGATTTAGAGCGTTTATTACAAGCAGATGATTCAAAAAAACTTGTGAGTTTGATGCATGTAAATAATGAGGTTGGAAATATTTTGGATATCAAAAAAGTGGCAGAGCTTTGTAAAGAAAACGGTACTTTGTTTCATAGTGATACGGTACAGTCTGTAGGACATTTTGAATGGGATGTACAAGATGTGCCTATTGATTTTATGACGGCTGCAGCCCACAAATTCCATGGCCCTAAAGGTATAGGGTTTGCGTTTATTCGTAAAAATAGTGGTTTGAAACCGCTTATTTTTGGCGGATCTCAAGAACGTGGTTTTAGAGCTGGTACTGAAGGAGTTCATAATATCAAAGGATTGGAGACTGCTTTTAAACTGGCTTATGACCATCTAGAGGAGGAACGAGCTTATGTACAATCTATTAAGGATTATTTCAAGGAACAGATTAAATCGGCAATCCCTGAAGTTAAATTTAATGGGAATTGCGGTGATTCGGATAAGAGCACTTATACGTTGATTAATGTATGTTTGCCCATGACACCTGAAAAGGCAGTAACCTTGCAGTTTCAAATGGATTTAAAAGGTATTGCTTGTTCTAAAGGAAGTGCTTGCCAAAGTGGTAGCAGTAAGGGATCACATGTTTTGGAACACATTCTAAGTGGTGAGGATTTATTAAAACCTTCACTGCGTTTTTCATTTAGTAAATACAATACCAGAGAGGATGTTGAATATGTGGTTCAGGTATTAAAAGAAGTTGTAAATTCTTAATGAAACTATTATAGTTCAGATAAACAAAATCGGCTGTTTAAAAAACAGCCGATTTTTTTATTTATAAGGAATAACCAAAATAGGTATTTTGGACTCATTTAAAACTTCAGAAGACACACTACCTATGAATGCTTGGTAGAAAATATTGTGATCGTGATGACCTACTATAATTAGTTCGGAATTCAAATCTTCAGCTTTTTCAAGCAATGTTTTAACGGTTTCGCCTTGAATCAACAAAGCTTCCGCTTCGATTCCCTTATTTACAAGTTTCCCAGCATATTCCTGAATTTTCTTGTGTTCATCCCTTAATTCCTCGGCTCGGGTTTCCCGTATGTAATCTGGGCCCACTTCATATCCTACAAAATCTGGATCTGGTGCTGCAATATGAACAAGCCATAATTTTGAATTAAAAGCTTTAGAAAAGCTATAGGCCTTTTCCAACACAAGCTGTTCATTGTCTTTAAAATCGATGGCAACAACTATGTTTTTCATTACGTAAGGGTTTAAAACTTAAATTTAGTGAAAAACGCTGTAAAATCAGTTTTTTGAGCTGGTTTAATGTAGTATAATTGTTTGCTTCTATATAAATTTTAAAGTATTTCTTTATTGACTTAGCTTAGTTCAAAACATAGGTAAATCCGATAGTGGGTCCAATGCCTGAATAAAGGTTATTAGTATTCTCTGATGTGATGTTTCTAGTGCTTATGTAGGGTATGATAAGCTCAAATCCAAATTTATCATTCAGGAAGTAGTTTGTTCCTATCCCTATATTTAAAATAGAAATACCACCACTTAGATCTTGATGCTTATTGGTACGTGACGAACTTTGATCTGCATCATATTTAATGGTTCCCAAACCAAAACCTAATTCAGCAAACAACCGCCATTTTTCTTTGTTGATAAAATTGTTTCTTAAAGTTGGAATAAAAGCAAACGAGTTATAATAGGAATCAACACCAGCGATTGTTAAATCGTTTAAAGTGGCGTAGGAAAAATTGATGTCAATAGAAGTTTTATCTGAAATAAAATACCCGACTGAAGGTTTAAGCACCATTCCATTGATGCCTGATTCAAAACCATCTGAAGACCCAAATAGGGGTAAAGCAGAAACGGTGAGTTTGATGTCGTTTTGTTGGGATTGACTGTAGGAATTATGATATACTAAGGTTAAACAGAGAATTAGGAAAAGAAATTTATTCATAGTAAATGTTTTGGTTTAAATAATGAGAAGACAGGTATCAAGAACCATTCCTTTTTGAAAATAGGTATGTGGTATTCAAGTGAAGTGCTGAAGGAAGCTTTTAGATCATTTATGGTATGAAGGAATTATGGCCATAACTAATCATAGCAATAATTTGATTAAAAGTGATGGTCCTGTTTATGGCTCTGGCCCTTGCCTTTGGTGGGTAGTGTTAGAATCCTATGAAGGTAGTACAACAATATTAACAAGAAATCAACATGCTTTTTGTTTCATGCCATTGTCTATCTGGCATTCAGCCCAAATTCCTGCTCAACGGCTTGGTACCATTCGTCGTCGTTTGTGGCATTCCAATCCACCCATTCTTCATCAGATTTTGTTTTTCTCCAGGCAATAAAGGGTTCGGCATCGGGACCAACGGGATGTCTTAATTTCCAATCGTTACTCTCAGCAACTTCAAATATCTTATCAGCTACCAGTGAGGGTGGTGTAGGGGTTTCTAAGGAAGCTTTAAAAAGACCAGCAAGTCGTTTTGAATGCGGATAAATGGATTCTTGGTCGGTGGATATATCCATAGCCATTTGGGTTTTGATAATCCCAGGTTCCACGATGGCTACCTTAACATTGAATGGTTTTAATTCCTGCGCCAAAGCTTCACTAATGGCTTCAAGTGCATGTTTACTTGCGGCATACCCACCCAAGGGACTATTTGCAATGTGCCCTGAAACAGAGGCAATATTGATGATACAACCTGATTTGTTTTTTCGCATTTGTGGCAACAAGGCCTTAGTACATCGTAGGACTCCCAAATAGTTGGTGTTCATAATGGCTTGGAAATCATTTATAGACATTTCTTCAATGGAACCATGACGTTCAATTCCAGCATTGTTGACAAGCACATCTATAAAAACACCGTCTTGATTGATGTTGTCCATACATTGTTTAACAGAAGTATTAGAATCAACATCCATCTCACAAATTGTAATGTCTAAAGATTCTTTTTTAATGCTCTGTTTTAATTCTACAGCGGCTTCGGGGCGGCGCATTGTAGCAATTACTTGGTAACCGGCACGCCCAAATTTTAAGGCGGTTTCAAGTCCGATACCTTTGTTTGTTCCTGTGATGAGTACAGTTTTCATAAAATATTATTTTTATCAAGCGGGTTAAAAGGCGATAAGGGAGGTGTTAAGGAATTTGGGCTAGAATAGAAAATCTATTGGTTTTTTGATACCAAGGTGAGGCTAGTTGATTTCCTTTATTCTTCTATTTGCGGCAGTTGGTTAGTTAATAAGTTACTAAATATAGAATTAGTAATGGAGAATTAGCAGAAAAATAGATAGAAATGATTTTTTAATTGAATAGGAAGAGACAAAGGTTAATTCATCGATCTTAAAAACAAAAAGAGTTGAATGCTGTAGGCAATAAAAAAGAAAACCCTTGAAGTTAAGTAACTTTCAAGGGTTTTTGCGGAGAAAGAGGGATTCGAACCCCCGGAGGTGTGACCCTCAACAGTTTTCAAGACTGCCGCATTCGACCACTCTGCCATTTCTCCTAAGCGGTTGCAAATATAAGAACTATTCTTGAAAAGAAAATAATTTTTTTTAAGAAAAGTTTTGGTTTTAAATTAAAGGATTCTAAAATAGTGATTCACAAGGTTTTGTTTGTCGTAATTTTTAAAATTCAAAAGTTCCTTCTATGGTCAGGAGGTATTCGTTTGCCTTTTGCATATTTAATAAGATTTATTTGGAACATAAAAAGGCACACTTCCAAATCGCTATCTTTGCAACCTAAATTAAATGAAGTTGGGAATAATAGAACAATTACAATGGCGTTATGCCACAAAGGCCTTTAATAGTGAAAAGTTTTTGACAGAAGAACAGCTATCCACATTGTTACAAGCATTTAATTTGACTGCCACTTCCTATGGTTTGCAACCTATTAAATTAGTGGTTGTTAAAAATAAAGAGAAACAAAAACAATTGGTTGCTGCTAGTATGGGACAAAAACAAGTGGAGCAAGCATCACATGTGTTAGTGTTTTGTATACAGACATCGATAGATAAAGAGTTTGTAACTGAATACTTTGATAGGGTTCATAACATTCGAAATACTCCAAAAACGGTTTTAAAACCTTTTAAGAATTTCCTAATTGACGATTTTGAAAACAAGTCCCAAGATCAAATAGAGGTTTGGGCCACTCATCAAGCATATCTAGCCATGGGAAATTTAATGACCGTTTGTGCTATGGAAGGTATAGATGCCTGCCCTATGGAGGGGTTTGAAGCACATAAGTATGATGAATTATTAGGTTTAACTCCCAAAGGATTAAGATCGGTATTGGTTATGCCCATTGGTTTCCGCGCAGATGATGATATGTTTGCCTCCTTTAAAAAAGTTAGAAAGGATCTTGAAGATTCTGTAGTTATTTGGTAAAAAGACAAGTCGATAAAGCATCGGCATTAATCTATTTTACACTCTTTTTTGTGCCTTATAAATTGTAGTTTTGAAATCTTATTTTTAAAAATTAACCATGCCTGGATTTGAATTGTTTGGAGATATAGAACGAAAGGAAGTTCACGAAGTTTTAGAGACTGGAGTATTAATGCGTTACGGATTTGATGGAATGCGTCAAGGGCGTTGGAAAGCCAGAGAATTAGAGCAGGAAATTCAAAACCAATTACAAGTCAAACACGCTCAAGTGGTATCTAGTGGTACAGCGGCAGTTTCAATGGCATTGGCTGTTGCAGGTATAGGTGCAGGTGATGAGGTCATTATGCCCACCTTTACATTTGTAGCCAGTTTTGAGGCTGTCATGATGGTTGGAGCTATTCCTAAATTGGTAGATATCGATAATACTTTAACGCTTGATCCGTTAGCGGTTGAGAAAGCCATTTCCCCAAAAACCAAGGCTATTATGCCAGTTCATATGTGTGGAAGTATGGCAGATTTATCGGCTTTTAAAGCGTTATGTGCTAAATACCATTTAAAACTCATAGAAGATGCTTGTCAGGCTATTGGTGCCACCTATCAAGGAAAAGCTCTGGGAACTATTGGTGATGTAGGTTGCTTTTCTTTTGATTTTGTCAAAACCGTAACCTGTGGTGAAGGTGGAGCTGTGGTTACCAATAATTCGGAGTTTTACCAAAACGCCGACCATTTTAGTGACCACGGTCATGATCATATAGGCATGGACAGAGGAGCTGAAGGACATCCATTTTTGGGTTATAATTTCCGTATTTCCGAATTGAATGCTGCTGTTGGTCTAGCTCAAATGAAAAGACTTCCCAGTTTTATTGAAACTCAAAAAAAGCACTATACGATTATTCGTGAGGCTATAAGCCAAGTGAAAGGAATTGAGTTTAGAGCGGTTCCTGAAGGGGGAGAAGAGAGCTATGCCTTTTTGAATTTCTTTATGCCCACATTGGATGCAGCTAGAAAAACTATGGAAGGATTTAAAGAACAAGGGGTTGATGGCTGTTTCAATTATTATGATAACAATTGGCATTACATAAGGAAATGGGAGCACCTTAAAGAATTGAAGACTCTTTATCCTGTTTCTAAAGAGGTGCGTGATGGTCTTCAATATTTAGCGAATGCAAATTTTGACCAATCAGATTACTTTATAGGCCGTAATATTTCTTGCTTAATCAAATTGTCATGGACTGAGGAAGAGGTGAAAAATAGAGCAGAAAAAATGGTTATGGTTATTTCTGGGCTTCTTGCCTAAGATAATTTCCTGATTCTAATTAGTTTAGTATTTTTACTAAAATGCTGAATTATTAGAAGTTACATCTTTATATCGGTTTTTATATGTTGGGTGTTTTCTGGTTTGTGTGTATTACAAGCTCAGGAAATAAAACCTGATTTGACCAATCTCAAGCAAGTAACATTTAGATATTTAAATAATGAAGATGGCTTGTCACAAAATAGTGTGATTAGTATTGCACAAGATAGTACGGGGTATCTTTGGATTGCTACTCGCAGTGGACTGGATAGGTATGATGGCAACAATTTTAAGCATTACAATAAACAGTTTGATGCAACGGCCAAGGGCAGAGGAAAGGTTTTAGGAAGGACTTTTGTTGACAGGCAGGACAATTTATGGATTATATCTTCTGGCTGTAAATTAGAGAAATATCAAAAGGAAACAGATTCCTTTTTTAGAGTTTTTCCTAATGATTCCGTTGTCAATATATTTCAAGACTCTTATTCCAATATGTATTTCAGCATGTATAATGGTCAGGTAATAACTATTGGTGCTAAGAATAAGGATACCACGGTCCTATTTAACCCTCCCAAAAAAGATCTATTTGTACATCATTTTCTGGAAGAAGGGGAACATTTATATTTGACGACGTTCAACGATATTTATAAGTACAGTTTAAAATCAAATACATATGAGATTATCCATAATAAGAACTCATCTAGAAATCATGTATTAGAAAAATCTCAAGATGGTGTCGTATGGTTGGGAACTTTAGGAGATGGTCTGTATTACAAATCTAAATCTGATTTTGATTTTCAATCTGCAAATACAATCAATCCCAAACTTCCAGAAAATCTTTATATTCTTTCACTTCACGAAGACAAATATCAAAGATTATGGATATGTACTCTTAAGCAAGGTATTTTACTCCTTGATCTTCGTACCAATACAATTGAAAAACTTAAGTTTCAAAAAGGCAATTTATATGCTTTAAGTGATAATGAGATTTTTACTTTATATGAAGATTCCAATGGTGTTATTTGGTTAGGAACCAATGTTTCGGGTTTGGCATATTATGATGAATACCTTTCTAAGTTTAATGTGTTAACAGCTAGTCAAGTGCCAGAGGACGTGAATGTTGAGGTTGTACTCTCTATTGCAACTGATAATGAACAGAATGTGTTTTTTGGTACCACTAATGGTTTAACAATTTACAACAAAGTTAGAGATGAATTCAAAACCCTAACAGATAGAAACTCACCATTGCTCACATCAGCCATAAACGCCATGTATTATGAAAATGGTGATTTATGGGTGGGACATGGAACTGTATTAGGAAAAAAAGGAGGTCTAACCATTATTAATGATCAAGGAGGTTATGAAGTTTTCAATGCATCCTCAAAGACGCCTTTGGATATTAATTACATCAACAAGATTTTTAAGGATTCAAACGGACAAATGTGGCTGGCATGTGATTATGGCTTGATTAAATTTGATAGGAAGTATGGTATCATTGAAAAATACCATTATACAAATGATGACTCCACTTTAAATTCAATTAATTCTGTATCGTGTATTATTGAAGATTCCAACAAAACCCTATGGATTTCAACCTATACAGATGGAGTTTTTAAAGTAGATATAAAGTCTGGAGAAGCGGAACAAATCCTTAAAGAATCAAAAAAAATTAAAAGCATTGCTTTTGACCCAACTAATGAAAATATTTTGTGGGTTGGTACCAATGGAAATGGCCTAATTAGGTATGATATTCAATCTAGAGAGAAGGAGGTGTTTTCGGTTGATCAAGGTTTTCCAGATAATTGTATTTATGGTGTTTTATTTGATGAGTCCAATAATCTTTGGATGAGTACCAATAGAGGCTTGGTAAAGTTTAGATATCAGGGAAGTAATGATTTTTTAATTGAAAACTTTAATACTAATGATGGCTTACAATCTTTGGAATTCAATACGAATGCTTATTATAAAGACAAACAAGGAGTCATGTATTTTGGAGGTTTGGCAGGAGTCAATTGGTTTAAACCAGAAAATATTACCAAAAACCCAAACGTTCCAAAAACCATAATATCTGATATAACAGTTGTTAACAATGAAATTGATTTTTCAAAGAACCATACTTTTTCCAGTGATAGTAATACCATTTCAATTAGATTTGAGAGTTTAAACTTTTCTAAACCTAAAGGGAATAATTTTAAATACCGATTGATTAATCATGATGAGGAATGGATGGAGTCTGGCAATAATAATTTGGCCCGATACGTCAATTTGCCACCAAATGACTATAGGTTTGAAGTGATTTCCAGTAATTATGATGGTCTTTGGAACACAATACCTGCTACTTATTCCTTTACGATATTAAACCCATGGTATCTTAGTAGTTTGGCAAAATTTATTTATGTTTTGCTGGGGTTACTTATCATTTATGCCGTTTACATGTATTTAAATTGGAGGTGGCAGATGAAAATGAAATTGGAGTTGGAAACCCGAGAGACAGATAGATTAAAAAAACTAGATGAATATAAAACCAAGTTATACAATAACATTTCTCATGAGTTTCGTACCCCGTTAACACTCATATCAGGACCAGTAGATAACCAATTGTGTAAACCCAATATTTCAGAAACTGATATACAAGAATTAAATCTAATTAAGAGAAGCTCTAAGCGCTTACTGAATTTGGTTAATCAATTACTAGATTTATCTAAGTTAGAAACGGGTAATTTAAAATTGAATGTTGGACAAGGAAACTTATCTGTTTTATTAAAGCAAATAGTCACTGGGTTTGAGTTTAAAGCGAAAGATAAAGAACTGGAATTTACGTATCAAATAGACGAGGTGAATGAAGCATGGTTTGATAGGGATGTTGTTGAAAAAATAGTGTCTAATTTATTGAGTAATGCTGTAAAGTACACACCCGATGGAGGTTATATTAAATTTGATGCTACTTTAAATGATGGATTTTTAACTGTAACAGTTGTCAACAATGGCAATAGTTTAAAGGATGAAGAATTACCTAAGCTTTTTCAACGGTATTATCAAAACAATACACATAGTGAAGGAGTGGGTATAGGTTTGTCCTTAGTCAAAGAGCTTACGGTTTTGTCACATGGAACAATCGTCGCTCATTCCATGAATGACAATGATATTCAGTT
The DNA here is from genome assembly GCF_001280515.1 of Mangrovimonas sp. ST2L15. Classification (GTDB taxonomy): domain Bacteria; phylum Bacteroidota; class Bacteroidia; order Flavobacteriales; family Flavobacteriaceae; genus Mangrovimonas; species Mangrovimonas futianensis. Next base: position 1,906,742 of record NZ_LBIQ01000030.1, read on the forward strand.
TGTGGTTAGTCTTCCAATTGAGAAAAGTTATTATAATCATTCAGAAATACAACCTACATTAAACATTTCAGATCTTGAGGAAGACTCAGAAATTAGGCAGGATTCCAAGGCTTCATTAAATGGTAAAACAGTCAAACCTTTACTACTCATAGTTGAGGACGATGAAGATATAAGGACTTTTGTTAAATCCATTTTGAAGGATCATTATAAAATAATAGAGGCTTCAAATGGGGAAGAAGGGATAGATAAGGCGATGAACCATGTACCTGATATCATTATAAGCGATGTCATGATGCCAAAAGTAGATGGCATCAAACTTTGCAATACCCTGAAGGAAGACATTAAGACCAGTCACATACCTATCGTTCTACTGACGGCCAAATCAGGGGATCATAACGAAATAGAAGGCTTACGAACAGGGGCTGATGCTTATTTAACTAAACCATTCAATAGTAAAAAGCTCAAAATAAGAGTTGAAAAACTTCTAGAGACACGTAAGAAGCTTCATGAATATTATGGAAAGAGCAATGTGTTGAATTTTTATGAAATGGAAGTGTCCAATACAGAGGAGCAATTTTTTACGAATCTTAAAGAGGCGATTAAAGAAAATTTGACCCAATCTGATTTTTCGGTGGAAACCTTGAGTCAAGAGATGCGCATGAGTCGTATGCAATTACATAGAAAATTAAAGGCTCTTTTTGGGCTTTCTACATCAGAATTTATTCGCAACGAACGTTTAAAAATGGCTGTATCATTATTAGAAAAATCAGATGATACTGTTTCAGAAATAGCCTATAAAACAGGTTTTAATACACCTTCCTATTTTATTAAATGCTTTAAGGAGGTATACCATTCTACACCAAAAGAATATCTTCAAAACATCTATAAATAAAGAGTTTTTAGTACTTGTTACATAAGTGTTACACTTTGTTACAGGAGTGATACCTCTTCTTTTTTTATCATTCTAGCTTTACACAAGTAGACAACCCATATTCTCAAAATTCCCTACAGAGAAATTTTTTAATAGCATGTTTAAAAAAGACAAATTAATAAAAGATGATAAGAACATCTTTATTCATATCGACCATTTAAAAACTGGTGAATACACTATTAATATCATGCAAAATAAGAAAGCTATTAAATCAATAAGAATTACGAAATCCTGAATGCAAGTTTAGAGATGTACTACCTATGTAATTAAAAGCTCTTGACTATTTGCAAAGGAAATTAGGAGGTTAAATACAAATACTATTAAAAGCTATTAATCAAAATCTATAACTTATGAAAACACAATTTTTCACAGGAAACAAAAAAAGTCAATCATCAATTGGTATGCTCATAATTTTACTCATGCTAGCAGTAAGTTGTGAAGAACCCTCAGAGTTTATACAGTCAGATGATAACAATATGTCTAACAAAAGCTTCAAGCAAACTAATGACCAAATGGTATATGAATTTGAAGGATCTGTGTTTGATATTGCAAGCACGCCGGATGGTGGCATTCTTGTTGGAGTCAATAATGGGGCGTCCAAACGTGTCGACCTAATAAAAAATGGGAGCGTCCAAACGATGACTACTTTTGATGCAGCCACAGATATACAAGGAATAGCCTCTATTGGAAGCGGGAATATCTATGTTTCAACAGGGGGGTCAGACCTGGCCCAAAATGGAGAACTATATAAGGTGACACCTTCTGGTGGAACCATGGTGGCAGATCTTGCCGCGTTTGAATATGAGAACGATCCAGATGCCAATTATGGAACACAATGGAAAGATCAATTATGTGAAGCCATAGACGGGTACAGTGCAGGTCCTCAAAATAATCCCTATAAGGTGGCGGCTGTTTCGGGAAATGAGTTTCTTATCGCCGATGCCGCAGGAAATACAGTTTTATCGGCCAAATCAACAGGTGAAATTGATTGGAAAGCCATTTTGACCCCTCCATTGGATGAAAATGGGGACTATTTAATTCGTTGGCAGACGGGAGCTGAGGGCGACATTCCTTGCTATGTGCAACCAGTGCCAACTTCAGTAGCCGTTTCAAATGATGGTTCTGTATTTGTAGGGGAATTAACGGGCGCTCTCGCCGATACAGATGGTTTACCCATTGGTCGTTCTAGAATTTGGAAAATACAACCAGGAGCCAACCATGTGGTATGTGCTGAAGATTCAGAAGATTGTGAGACCATAATTAGTGGTCTAACCTCTATAATCGACATTGAGATAGGTCCAGACAACCTTCTTTATGTGGTTGAGTTTGACCAAACCAGTTGGTTGTCTTTGTACATTCCCAATTTAACCGTTGGAGGATCTATAAAGGCATATGATTTAGATGGTAACTTGGATAGGGTAGTAGCTTCAGGTTTAGAATACCCTAGTGCCATAACTTTTGATAATGAAGGTCATTTGTGGCTTCTTGAAAACAACAGCACCTCATTTGCCACTGGTAATAATCCGACTGTGAGAAAAATCTATTAATAACCATTTAAGCCGTAAAAAATATCATGAGTTCAGTCTTAAATTTTAAAAACGTCAATCTATATGTTGCGATTCTTTTCGTGAGTTTGATAAGTTGCAAAAATGAAAGTAAGGAGAGCAAACAGAAACTTGCAAGTGTTGTTTCAATTGAAAACAAACGAAATGTCGTTGAGGTGACTACCAATATTATGGACTTTGAGATTCCAACGCAACTCCAGTCTGGGTGGACCACTTTTAAATACAATAACAAATCTGGAGAAACGCATTTCTTTATTTTCGAGAAAATGCCCGAGGGAATAACCATTGAAAATTATAAAAATGAATTGGTGCCTCCATTTAAGGCTGCTTTCACCTATTTAAAGGAAAACAAAATAGAAGAAGCTATGAAGGAATTTGAAAAAATTCCATCCTGGTGGCAGGATGTCAAATTGGGTGGGGGCGTTGGTTTAATAGCACCAAAAAGTTCAGCCGAAACTACAGTTTATTTGAAACCAGGCACCTATGTGATGGAGTGCTATGTTAGAATGCCAAACGGGATGCCACATGCATTTTATGGTATGTTAAAGGAAATTGTAGTATCCAATGAATCAAATAACAATAAAGAACCTCAATCAGATTTTGATATTCACCTTTCAAGTAAAAAAGGAATCACTTTTATGGATTCCATAAAAGCGGGAGAGTACCAAATGGCAGTAAGGTTTGAGGATCAAAAACTATATGAAACGCTATTGGGGCACGATATTAATCTCGTAAAGTTAGATGATATGAAACTGCTGGATTCGCTGGGTACTTGGATTGATGCTTCTAATATCAAAGCTTTTAAAACTCCTGTTCCAAAAGGGCTAACTTTCCTTGGAGGTGTTGAAGATTTAGAAGCCGGTGAAACAGGTTATTTCAAGGCCAAATTGGAAAAGGGAAATTATGTGCTGATTTCTGAGATTCCCAAGGCAGTAGAGAGAAACATGTATAAAGTTTTTAAAGTGTATTGAAACGGATGGATAAAAATAGGATAGAATCTTCTTGAGAAGACATTATATTTCATAGCACCACTCATTAATAAATGAAGCCTAATTGATTTGCTTTGATAAAAATTTATTAACTTAAATATCTTAAAACCAATTACATATGACTTGTTTAAAAACTAACTATTCAAAAATCCTGATTTCCTTCGTTGGAATCTTATTTCTATTTAATTGTAAAAACGAAAAAAAGGATCCTGTCAAAGAAACCGAAGTGATGGTGGTTGAGGAAACCGTACCAGAACCAGAAAACGTCATCAATGTCATCACTAAAAGTATGGAGTTTATCTGTGCTGATACCATTCCCTCGGGATGGAATACATTTAAATATCAAAATCAGTCCAACGAAACCCATTTTTTCCTTTTGGATAAATACCCGGAGGGAAAAACTGAGGAGAATGCCATTAAAGAGATTGCACCAGTTTTTGGGGAAGGGATGGATTTAATTAATGAAGGGAAACCAGAAGAAGGATTTGCCGCTTTTGGTAAGCTGCCTGCATGGTATGGGGACATTGTTTTTTCTGGCGGAACTGGACTCATAGCGCCAAAACATACAGCCATAACAACCGTAAAATTGGACCCAGGATATTACATTATGGAGTGTTATGTGAAAATGCCCAATGGTAAATTTCACACATTAATGGGAATGGCAAAGGGTATTATAGTCACAGATGAAGATAGTGGTAATTCGCCACCAGAACCAACCGCAGAAATAACACTTTCTGGTGAGGAAGGGATTAGCTTTCCAACTCCAATAAAAAAGGGAAAACAAATTTTTTCTGTTTTAGTAAAGGATCAAAAACCACATGAAAATTACATTTGGCATGATATCAATCTTGTTCGACTAGATAAAGGAGCGAGTATAGAAGCCCTTGAAGCGTGGATGGATTGGTCCGATCCCAAAGGATTAATCACACCAGTTCCTGAAGGATGTACTTTCTTAGGAGGTGTCAACGATATGCCAGCAGGGAGTAAGGGTTACTTCTATGTTGATTTAAAGCCGGGTAAATATGCCTTTATATCAGAGGTGCCTAAATCAAAGCAAAAAGGGCTCTTAAAAGAGTTTGTGGTATTTGATAATTAGTAATTAACATAATCAACAATTTCTAAACCATAACCTATCATTCCCACTCGTTTGGTCTGCTCACTGTTGGAGACCAAACGAGATTTTAGATTTTAGGTGTTTTTGGTTTGTAAAATCAGGTTTTTTAGACTGTTCCATTAGATTTTAGTCAAGAATAAATCCCTTTTGTATTGAGGCTTAGAACAATATAAAATTGTTAAAAGTTAAATTTATTGCTATTTTGGAATAACTAAATTCCAATCTACTAATGAACAAATACTTTTTACTTTCAATTACTCTTTTTTTATCTTTTTTAACCTCTTTTTCGCAATCTAAATTTGATAAGTTTTGGGACTTATTATTATCAAATGAAAGAGAAGATGCTTTTGTTGAATTTAACTCCAAAAAGGATTTAAATCAGTTAGAGGATCTTGTTATCAATGAAATTTTAAGGGTAGAACGTGGAAAACTTTCCCATAATGAGGACTTTTTTGAAAGCTTCTTAAATAAACCTAATTACGACTATTATCTATACGCTTTATGGAAAGAGCCTTTTGTGTTTGATGATTATTTTGATAAAGGATTCAATTCCGAAATCGTAGATAATGTGAATAATGCCTTTGCTAAGGGAAGTGATAACATAGATCTAAGACATGCCCTAACTTATCTGAAATCATTGGTTGAAAGACATAAAAATAATTGGGATACTTACTACCAATTAAACAAAAGTATAGAGGCCATAGGAGAGTGGCAATATTGCGGGGTATTTGAAAACCTGAATGAAAGTGGTTTGGATCGAGTTTATGAGCCTGAATTAAAACCCAATAGTTCAGAATTATTCAATGCGGAAAGTAATGGTAAAGTTAATTGGTACAATTCTTTCAATACAGGAGAGGCTTATCAATTTTTTACCAACCATTCTGAATATGGCTCTGGAGTTCACTATGCTCAAACTTTTTTCAATGCAAAGGAATCCAAAAGAGTTATTTTAAGAGTAGGTAATGGGTCTGCATTTAAAATTTGGTTAAATGATGTTTTGGTTTTGGAAAATAGACAAGATGTAACCACTGAATTAAATGCTTATCAAGTTGAATTGACTATTCCAGAAGGGGATAATAGATTGCTAATTAAGAATGCAGAAAGTTCAAGTGTTAGTTACTTTCAAATTCAATTTATAAAGGATAATCAAGTCGTAAAATTTCCTTTTAGCCAAAAAGTGAACTCCTTCCAAAAAAGCAATTTGAAAGAACTTAATGTTAAGCCTTTAGAAAATAGTTTTGAAACCTATTTTATTAACGAATTAAAAAAGAATCCTAACGATATATTTCTTAAATATTGTCTGATCAATACTTATTTAAGAAATGAGAATTACAAAAAGGCGAAAGAGATTATTTTGCCCTTGTATTCTGAATATCCAAAGAGTTCGTTTTTGCGTAGAATTTTGTTGAAAATCTATTTATTAGAAAAGGATAATACCACCTATACTGAAATTATTGAAAATATTGAATTAGATGATAGTGATTACTACTTTCCTCTTATTCTAAAACTATTGGATTCAGATAAAATGGGAAGGATGAGTTTAAATGAAATGGAAGACTTCCTTAACAAATTAAAAAGTACTATTGATTTAAAGCTAATAGAGGTTTCGGCAGATATTTACTTAAATGCTCGAAATGGTGATAAAATTGCCATGAAGAAGAATTTAGATAAGTTGGTTAAAATTGCCGAGGGGAATCCTAAGCTTACAATGACATATGCACCATTTTATAAATCCGTTTTTAAAGACGAAAAAACAACTCTTAAAATTTTAGAAGATTTAAATGATGAATATTTCTATACCAAAGCCATTTCTTCTCTTTCATCCTATTATGAACAGCAAGGGAATAAAAAAGACGCATTGAATGTATTTTTGAAAAATATAGATGCCTTGGAAAAGGATAATTATTATCTAAGATATTTAATTGATAAAAATCAATCATATCAAAATCATGAGGAGTCGTTAAAGTATATAAATAAAGGACTTGAAAACTACCCTTATTCTTTTAAATTTTTAGAGTACAAGGGTGAATCTTTATTACAATTAGGAAAGAAAGAAGAAGCCATTACTGCCTTCGAAGAATCCTTAAACCATAATCCTAATAATCAAGATTTAAGAAAGAAAATAAAGGATTTAAAAAATGAACCAAACTTATTGGATGGTTTGGTTTTAGAGGATGCTTATACATTTATTTCCGAAAATAAAGGAAAAATAAAGACTAATAATTATGGGTATAATATTTTATTGGATGAAGGCAATATAGAATTGTATCCTGAAGGTGGAGGGGTATACCGTTTTCTAGCTGCTTATGAAATTACTTCAGATTCTGGGATAGAGAATTTTAAGGAATATAATTTGGGTCTATCAGGAAATTATATTCTGATTAAATCTGAAATTGTTAAATCAAATGGTTCCATTGTCCCAGCTGAAAGAAGCGGGTCAAACCTTGTGTTTAACGGTTTATCCATAGGTGATGTTGTCTATGTAGATTATCAAAATACGTTTTCTAGTTCGGGGAGATTTTATAAAGATTATGTAGATTATTTTCAATTTAATTCCTATCATCCAACCAACTATTGCGCGATTAAAATTATTGTACCAAATGCAATACCATTTAACTATAAATTGATTAATGGTGAGGTGCCGTTTAAAAAGGAAACTAATAAAGAATATACACTATATAAATGGGAATTATGGAATGACGATGGTTTGCCGCAAGCTGAGAATTATATGCCATATACCATTGATTTAGCATCAAATCTTCATCTAAGTACGATTCCAGATTGGAATACAATTTCAAATTGGTATTCTGATTTAACGAGGTCTAGAATTGAAATTAATAGTACAGTGAAAGATGCCTTTAGCGAAATTTTTCCTGATGGCTTTGAGCAATTTCAGGAGTTGGAAAGGGCAGAGAAAATATATAAATATATCACTTCCAATTTTACATACAGTCATGTTAGTTTCAAACAAAGTGGATTTGTTCCGCAAAGACCATCCAAAACGATTTTGACCAAATTAGGAGATTGTAAAGATTTTTCCACCTTATTCGTTGCTCTTGGTCACATGGCCAACTTGGATTCTAATTTGATTCTAGTGCTTACATCTGATCATGGTGATAACGCATTAATATTACCTAGTCAAGATTTTAATCATTGTATCGTTAATTTAAAGATTAATAATAAAGTAAGATTTATCGAACTCACCGACAAATATTTACCTTTTGGTTCTTTGCCTACTTCTTTATATAATGCAAATGCACTTGAAATTCCTTATGATAGCAATAACTCAAATGCTCAATATGAATTATTTAAGTTAACCAATTTAGAAAGAAATAAAGGTGTTGTAGAAAATCACTTAAGTTTAAATTTAGGGAACAATTCCTCTTCATTGAAGGTGGAAACCAAAATAAGCGGTCATGTAGCTTCTGGTTATGAGAGCATATTTGTTGAGCCCAACCATGATGTGGTTAAAAAGTCCATTTCCGAACTTTTTGAAGATTCCTTTGAAGGCGATTTTACACTGGATAGTTTAGGAAGTATAGAGACAATTGATAAAAATAAGATGGTGAAGTACACATCATGGATTACATTGAAAAGTAAGCCCAAGACTCTAGGCTCAATGAAAATTATGCAACTGCCTATTGTCTCAAACCCTTATACAAGTGATTTAATTAACGAAAATGAAAGGAATTATCCCATTGAATATTCTAGATACGAGAATGTTGATGAGTATAAAACAACTTATGATATATATCTAGATGAGGGACAGAACTTTCAGGAAATACCTGAAAATATCAATCTATCTTTCAAAAGCCATGTTTACAAATTAACCTTTGAGAAAATAAGTGCTAATCATTTGAAGGCCTATATTTATGCAAAACCTTCTCTAGAAGTAGTTTCTACTAGCGATTACCTTGAGTTTAAAGAATACGTGAAAAAGATATTGGAAGCAGAGAAACAGCTTATTGGTTACAAATAAATTTAATTAATCACTTAGTAATTAACATAATCAACAATCTCTAAACCATAACCTATCATTCCCACTCGTTTGGTCTGCTCACTGTTGGAGACCAAACGAAGTTTGTGGATGTTTAGATCATGAAGAATTTGAGCACCAATACCAAAGTCTTTATTATCCATTTTAATTCCAGGAGCCTTGATAACGTCTTTGGCATTTTGAGCAACTTTTAACTCAGAGAGCCTATTTAATAAATTAGTGGATTGGTTCTGTTGATTTATAAAGATAATGGCACCTTTTCCTACTTCGCTGACTAACTTGAACATGTCGTCCAATTTTTTATCAGCATTGTTAGTTAAGGTTCCTAAAATGTCATTATTTACCAAAGTTGAATTAACTCTTGTTAAGACTGGTTCATCAGCTTTCCAACTTCCTTTAGTAAGTGCAATATGTACTTGGCTATTGGTTGTTTGTTGATATGCTCGCAACCTAAAAGAGCCAAAACGTGTTACAATATCAAAATCTTCTTTCTTTTCAATCAAAGAGTCATGTTGCATTCTATAAGCCACCAAATCTTCAATAGAAACAATTTTAAGATCAAACTTTTTGGCCACTTCCATCAACTGTGGTAAGCGAGCCATAGTCCCATCTTCGTTCATGATTTCAACAATAACTCCACCAGGTTTCAAACCTGCCAATCTTGCAAAATCAATAGCGGCTTCGGTATGGCCAGTTCGCCTTAAAACACCACCTTCTTTAGCTACCAATGGGAATATGTGTCCAGGTCTGGCCAATTCAAAAGGTCTCGTGTCATGATCGATAAGAGCTTTTACGGTTTTAGCTCTATCACTTGCAGAAATACCGGTGGTTACACCTTTACCTCTTAAATCCACCGATACGGTAAAGGCCGTTTCCATAGGGTCGGTATTATTATTGACCATCATATGAAGTTCCAGTTCCTTACAACGTTTTTCAGTCAATGGGGCGCAGATTAATCCACGTCCATGAGTAGCCATGAAATTGATCATTTCTGGAGTTACCATTTCAGCAGCTGCCAAAAAATCACCTTCATTCTCTCGGTCGGCATCATCAACAACAATAATTACCTTGCCATTTCTAATATCTTCAATGGCTTCTTGGATGGTATTTAACTGTATCATAGGACGTTCTAGGGTCAATTCTTCTGTCATGATGCAAAGATATGGCTTATTTTAAACTAACTGAAATGTCTTGATTTATTTTATTTTTTCTAAGAAAGTGACTTAAAGGATAAAATAGGTATCCTAAAATTAAACTGACAGGATTTTTTGAAAAGCTAGATTTGGGCACATGTTTATAAAGCTTAAAACTGACTATGGTCGATACGACATAGTATACAAGACATATAAACAAGGCGATTATCCCCAGTTGCAAGCTTACTAAAGCAAGCTCAGGAAATTTATTGTTTTTCAGAATAAAGAAGAGTGGAACCAAAATGGCAGCCGCGATATAAAAAATAAAACTGAACTTGGAAAAAACAGTAAAATCCTCTTGTAATTTAGTTACCTTAATGACATTTTTTGAATCTATTTTTTCAGGAGCAAGCTCTCTATTAGCCATGATTTCAGCAACTTCATTGGGAAGTTCCTTTCTTGCCTTTTCTTCTTTTGGCTTAATTTTAAGCAGTTTTTTAATGGGTTCAATCAGGTGGTCAAATTCAAACAATCCTCTATCTTGTGTGGCTCTTCTGGTAAGATAGATACTTAAAGGAAACATGATCAATGTTGACACCCAAGGAGCTAAAGCAGGATTCATGGCGCCCCCTTCAGAACTTTCCTTAGCAAAAATCCCAATAAAATGGTAGGTTAAAAATAATAGAATGGCAACTACCATAGGTAAGCCCAATCCTCCTTTTCTGATTAGAGCTCCTAATGGCGCCCCGACAAAAAATAGAATAACACAAGCAAATCCCAATGCGACCTTATCATGGTAAGCTAAGACGTGTTTGTACATCCATATTTTCTTCTGCTTAAAGCCTTCCTTTTTTACTTTGACTATTTGCTTGGTACTTTTTATGGAGTTTGTAGCTAAATCTATCAATTGAACTTTTTTACGGGTATCAAATAAATCCAATATGTCTCCCGTATATATGGTGTCCTTTTTGGCCTTAATTCCCGAATTCATAACAGGTAGATTGGTTCGAGAATATAAGTTCTCAGAAAATTCGCTATGAACTTTAGCAATATCAGTTTTTAAGGAATCAATGGTATAGCTAAGATCCTTCATGCTCAACATGCTGTATTTATTGGAAACTTCTTTTTCATCCATATCCTGATTGTTGAAGCCGGAAAGGTCAATGTTGATGGTATAAGTTTCAAACGAACTCTTAGTCATGGGCCTTTTTTGGCGATCTTTGTAATCTTTGGGTGGGGAATCATCATAAAAATACCCTTCATTAAGAATTAATTTCAAAACATTGGATTCTTCACTTCCTACTAATTCACCATTTTTAGCCACTATAGTAGTATGATTACCTCTACTATTTTTGTTGTTTTTTTTATGAATAAGGACACCATCTAAAAATTGACCACGATCACCAGATTTTTTATCCACCTTAATATTGTAGTCTATGACATCATTAAATTGTCCTTCAGCAATAACCATAGCCGGTTTGAGTTTGGCGATGTTTTTCCTTAGGTTTAAGGAATTATATTCCCCCCACGGAATGACTGTATTTGCAAAAATGAAGGTTAAAAAAGCCAAAAGAACAATAAAGGCACTTAATCCAGCCATGGCTCTTTGTAAGGAAATGCCCGTAGATTTCATGGCGGCAAACTCATAATTCTCTGCAAAGCTTCCAAATACCATGATTGAAGACAAAAGAATGGTTAATGGTAATACCAATGTTACTAATCTTGGGGAGAAATAAATTAAGAATTTACCAACAACCACAATATCCAAATCTTTACCAGCCAACTCCTTGATATATAGCCAAATGGTTTGTAAAACAAAAATCAGCATGAGTATAACGAACACACTGATAAAAGTTTTTAAATAGGTGGTTAATATGTACCTGTCAAGAATTTTCAAAGGGTCAACTAATCCAATCTGTTGATGTAGTAATCTTTGTATTTACTCTCGTCAAAAGTAAATAAGCTTTTTGAAATGGGTTGATTTGTTTTGAAAGAATTAACGGTAAGGGTTGTTTTTGTTCCATTCTTTCCAATTTCCATCAAATTGTAAATGTGTTTGGTTTGGGCATCAATTCCCAATAACACATATTTTATTTCAGATTTAGAATCAATCGGAGTCAATTTTACATATTGAATCTTTCTTCCCTTTACGGTTTGATCGATATCCATTTTATAGGTATAGCCATCCTCATAGAAGGTCAACATTTTATTTGGAGTGATGCTGTTTTCGTCATTGGCATCTTGTTTTGAAATGGTAACTTCTTCATCATCAGGGCTGATGCTGTATAAAGTCTTACCATCATAAATTCTAGTGGCTCCTAAGATGTTTAATCGGTATTTGTTTCCTTGTAAAACTACATCACCTCGCGTTTCTTGGTTGATGTTTTCTGAAAGGTTTTCCAGGGCATATTTAAAATCCAAACTGATGTTCTCATAGCTTTTAGCCTTTTTGGATACTTCATCAAGAAGCGCTTTGGCTTTACTGTCTTGTGCAAATCCAAGAGTACCAATTAAAAGGGCTAAAATGAGGGTTAAATGTTTCATGTTGTATTGTTTCTCTTTAACTATTTTCTTCGTTTAAAAACTGCTCTAAAGCAATTAAATCAGGAACTAAAACTTGTCTCGCTTTACTTCCTTCAAATCCACCAACGATACCTGCGGCTTCTAGCTGATCGATGATTCTACCAGCGCGATTGTACCCCAATTTCAGTTTACGTTGTAACAAGGAGGCTGATCCCTGTTGGGCGGTTACAATGATTTCTGCAGCCTCACGGAATAGGTCGTCGCGGTCGCCCAAATCTATATCAATACTTGTGCCACTTTCTTCCCCTACATATTCTGGCAGAAGGTAGGCATCAGGGTAGGCTTTTTGTGACCCAATAAATTCTGTGATTTGCTCCACTTCCGGAGTATCCACAAAGGCACATTGCAGTCTAATCATATCATTACCCTGGGTATATAACATATCTCCACGACCAATAAGTTGGTCTGCTCCCGAGCCATCTAAAATGGTTCTGGAATCTATTTTTGAAGTCACCCTGAATGCTATTCTGGCAGGGAAATTGGCTTTAATGATACCCGTAATCACATTTACAGAAGGTCTTTGAGTAGCAATAATTAAGTGAATACCAATGGCTCTAGCTAACTGTGCCAAACGGGCTATAGGGGTTTCTACCTCCTTGCCAGCAGTCATAATTAAATCTGCAAATTCGTCAACCACTAAAACAATGTAAGGTAAGAACCTATGACCATCATTCGGGTTTAGTTTTCTGGCTTTAAATTTGGCGTTGTATTCAGCAATATTTCTACAAAGGGCATTTTTTAGTAACTCATAACGGTTATCCATTTCAATACAAAGGGAATTCAATGTATTGATTACCTTGGTGTTGTCTGTTATGATGGCATCTTCAGAGTCAGGTAGTTTCGCTAGATAATGACGTTCAATTTTATTAAAAAGCGTTAATTCCACCTTTTTAGGGTCAACCAAAACAAATTTAACCTCTGCCGGATGTTTTTTATACAATAGGGAGGTCAAAACAGCATTTAAACCTACCGATTTTCCTTGACCTGTCGCACCAGCCATTAACATGTGTGGCATTTTTGCTAAATCAACAACAAAGGTTTCGTTGCTAATTGTTTTTCCAAGAGCAATAGGAAGTTGCATTTCCGATTTTTGGAACTTTTGGGATGCAATAACCGATCGCATGGAAACGATGGTTGAGTTTTTATTGGGTACCTCAATACCTATAGTTCCTTTTCCAGGTATTGGGGCAATAATTCGAATTCCTAATGCTGAAAGAGACAAGGCAATGTCATCTTCCAAGTTTTTGATTTTGGAAATTCGCACTCCCGCTTCGGGAACAATTTCATAAAGCGTTACAGTTGGTCCAATTGTAGCCTTAATACTTGAAATGCCAATTTTGTAATTGTTTAGAGTCTCAACGATACGATTCTTGTTTTCCTCTAATTCCTCTTGATTGATGGTAATTCCTTCAGATTCATATTTCTTCAATAGATCCAGAGAAGGGAATTGATATTTGCTTAATTCAAGGGTAGGGTCAAATTGCCCAAAATCTTCAACTAATTTATTTGCCAAATTGTCCGTCTCGGCTTCTTCCTCTTCATGTTCCTCAACTTCAATAGTTACTTCATTTTCATGAGACTGTGTTTCTTCTTTGATGGGCTCAACTTGCTTAAGAACTGGCTCAGGAATTTCTTCCGTTTGTTTTTCTTCCTTGCTTGTTTCTACAGATAAGTCAAAAGCAGATTTAATATCTTCAGCTTCAGCAGTTAAATCATTATCAATAATCGGGGTGTCCGTATTATTTTCAGAAACCGGGAATTCTTCTTTTATTTCTTTTTTGGCAGAAGTAAATAGGTTTCCAATAGTTTCGGCAGTAACCCTAAACCTAATGGCTAAATAAATAATAAAGCCAAAAACCAATAGTAGGATTGTGCCAACTTTACCTAAATAATCCTGTATAAACGTATTCACTTCATATCCAATGGTTCCACCCAAAATATCTATATGACTGGTAAAAAAACCGAGAGCAATAGAGAACCATATCACTAAATAGGTGCCCCAGAACCAATATTTTTTCAGTTTGGCTTTGTTGGAGTCCAAAACGACATATACTCCGGAGAGAAAAATAAGACCAGCGAAAATAAAGGATGAAACCCCAAATCCTTTTCTGATGAAAAACTCACTCAACCAAGCGCCAGTTTTACTGGCCCAGTTTTTTGTTTTCACCTCTCTAGAAGCAAATTCAGATAGCGTACTTTGATCTGCATTCCCGGTAAAGAAATAGGATATAAAGGCAACAAAAAGCAAAATACCCAAAATGATTAAAAAGCTACCAAACACCAATTTTTGCTGACTAGATAACTTGAAACTAGGCGCTTTAAATTTTGGTTTCGTGGTTGTTTTAGACTTGGTTTTCTTCTTAGCCATTCATGGGTGCTTATATGGGCAAAAATACAAATTACTCGGGTTATTCCTAAAGTTAAGAAATTTAAAAAATCTTAGGGAAATATATAAAACAACCAACAATTATAGCTGTAATAGCAAAAATAAAAACAGCCCCTGCTGCTAAATCTTTTATGAGTCCAATTTTATGGTGAATTTGTGGATGTACAAAATTGGCGATTTCTTCTATGGCGGTATTTATTCCTTCTATGGATATGATGATGCCTATAGTTAATGTTTGTATCATCCATTCTGTTGCAGATAAGTCAAATACAAAACCTAAGATGGTCATGATAATGCCAATAAACACTTGAATTTGGATACTGGATTCTGTTGTTACCAGAATCCAAGCGCCCTTAAAAGCGTACTTAATACTTTTTAATCTATTTATTAAAAGAGATTCCTTTTTATCCATTCTTATAAAAATGTACTTCTGAAGGTTTCGATACCTAATGAAATAGTTTTAGGAAGTTAAAAGTAGCAATAAATAAAAGGAAGGGTAAATGCTTTGGTGTAATATTTCATAAAAAAGGCTCCAAAGAATAATCCAAGGAGCCTTCAAGCATTACTATTAATTAGTAACTAGGGATATATCAATTGTCTATGGAACCCATAACACGTTTCATAAACGCATTTAAAGCTTCTTTTTTAGGCGTTCCACTCTTGATCATTTTGTTAACCTCTACAGCTCCATACATATTGGAAATTAATTCTCCAATAACATCAAGCTCCTCGTCCTTTAGTGATGGGACCTCGGTTAAAGCTTCAAGTGTTTCAATGGTTTCAACAACGTAATCTTCGTCGTTTTCTTCAATGAATTGGGTTAAATGTTTAATAACAGGTAATTTCATAATTATTTCACTTGATCAACCAATTCTTTCAATACTTCAAATTTATTTGTTTGCGTTTGTTCTACAAACGTACCATTTTTGAACGTAGCAAACGTAGGTAAATTATCTACAGTAGCCAATTTTCTTGACTCAGGAAATTTTTCTGCATCTGCAATTACAAATGCCATTGTTTCATTTTCTGTAGCCAATTTTTTAAACTTAGGCTTCATAATTCTACAGTTTCCACACCAAGTGGCAGAATACTGTACAACTACAGTGTCATTTTGTGAAATGATTTCCTGTAAATTATCTTGATTTAATTCCTGTACCATAATTTAAGGGGATTTAACTCCCCAAGTTCATAAATAGGAACTTGGGGAACAATTTATTAAAATTAAATGAAGTTTAATTAGTGTGAAGCTAAATAAGAAGCAACACCATCTCTGTTGGCGTTCATAGCATCTTTACCTTCTTCCCAGTTTGCTGGACAAACCTCACCTTTTTCTTGAACGTGGGTTAAAGCATCTACTAATCTTAGGTATTCACCAACATTTCTACCTAGTGGCATGTTGTTGATGCTCTCATGTTGAACAACTCCTTCTTCATCGATGATGTAAGTAGCTCTATAAGTCACATTATCACCTTCAACCGTTACAACTCCAGTTTCTTCGTTGTAAGTTTCGTTAGTGATATCCAAAATACCTAAAGTAGAAGCAAGGTTTCTGTTAGAATCTGCTAAGATTGGGTAAGTAACACCTTCGATACCACCATTATCTTTAGCCGTGTTTAACCATGCAAAGTGAACTTCAGGAGTGTCACAAGAAGCACCAATTACAATAGTGTTTCTCTTTTCAAATTCTCCTATAGCTGCTTGGAATGCGTGTAATTCTGTTGGACAAACAAAGGTAAAGTCCTTTGGATACCAAAACAAAACTACTTTTTTGTTGTTGTTGATAGCTTCTTCAAGAACATTGACTTTGAAAGTATCGCCCATTTCATTCATGGCGTCAACGTTTAAATTTGGGAATTTTTTTCCTACAAATGACATATGTATAATGTTTAAGATTTTACAATTAATTTCTAATGCAAAACTACTCAATCATTGAGGGAAATTACTATAACAATTTATTATATATTCTTATTACAAAATAGGTTTCAGATATCGCAATAATAAAGAGGCGGTTAAATTATTAATAGTTTAATTTTTATCATTAAAAACTATGCAATTTGTAATTAATATGTGAAAGTCTTGATTATTTATTATAGCTTGCCGGTAGCTTGTTTAATTTTAATTTGGAAACCAGCAAATATCAAAGTCATTATAGGGCTTAACCAGTTAAAAATGGCATAGTAGGCATAATGAGCTACATCTACACCTAGTACACTACTTTGGTAGGCGCCGCAAGTATTCCAGGGAACTAAGACAGAGGTTACCGTTCCAGAATCTTCCAAAGTTCTACTTAAGTTTTCAGGGGCTAGACCTTTGTCATCATAGGCTTTTTTAAACATTTTACCAGGAACGACCAATGCTAAGTATTGATCTGAAGCCGTAGCATTCAGAGCTAAACAGCTTGCTACAGTACTGGCAAACAACCCGAAAGTTGATGAAGCCAAACTTAGTAATGCTTTACTGATTCTAGCTAAAGCTCCAATAGCATCCATGACGCCTCCAAAAACCATGGCACAAATAATTAACCAAATGGTTCCCAGCATGCCTTCCATACCGCTAGAGCTGAATAGATCATTTAATTCGGCACTTGAAGTTTCTACAGATCCTCCAACGGTAATAGCATTCATAACACCTTTGTATGCTGATTCAAAAGTAAGGCTTTCTGCTCCTGCTAAATGTGTTACAATTTGAGGTTGTGCAATTAAAGCGGTAATACCACCTAATAAAGTTCCTACAAGTAGAGCGATTAAAGGTGGTGTTTTTTTGATAATCATAAATATGACTAAAACTGGGACAACAAACAACCAAGGTGAAATATTGAATGCCCCATCAATTGCAGTCAGTTTATCTGTTACATTGGCGGTACCGTGGGTGTCCAAATTCAAACCAATAATGATAAAAACAATGAGAGTAATAGTAATAGTTGGAACCGTGGTCAGGGCCATGTATTTTATGTGCTCAAACAACCCAGCTCCAGCCATGGCAGGAGCTAAATTTGTTGTATCACTTAAAGGAGACATTTTATCTCCAAAATAAGCACCAGATAAAACGGCTCCAGCGGTCATCCCTGCAGAGATACCCAATGTATTCCCAATACCAATTAAGGCTATACCAACTGTCGCAGAAGTGGTCCAACTACTTCCCGTGGCTATGGATATAATGGCACAAATAATAACACTGGCAGCCAAAAATATGGTTGGATTTAATATTTGCAGTCCATAATAAATCATGGAAGGAATAATGCCGCTAATAAGCCAGGTTCCAGCCAAAGCTCCTACCATTAATAAAATGAGTATAGCACCTGATGTCGATTTTATGTTTTCGGCAACTTCTTCGAGCATTTGCTCATAGGATACTTTATTGAAAAAACCTACTATGGCGGCTACTGCTGCTCCTAATAAAAGAATGAACTGATTGCTTCCGCTAAGGGCATCATCACCAAAAACAAAAAAGACATTGTAAAACAACATGGCCACCAAGGCAAATACTGGAATTAAGGCTTCCCATATATTGAGTTCCTTGTTTTCAACTATATGTTCGTCTTCTGGATGTCTAGGTTTGATGTTTTGGCTTTCCATTTAGTTATGTTAGAATTTTTGAGTTGTAATGTTACGATTTTCAAAAAAGCTATGCAAATTCAAAAAAAAACACCCGATTTTAAATCGGGTGTTTTAAGTTGGTTGTAGTTTGTTGGGTTTTATAAAATGTTTAGATCGGTCATGCAGGACTTCATTAACGTATAAGTTCTTTCAATATCGGCATCCAATCCTATTGAAAATCGTATCAAACCATCGCTCAATCCCATATCTTTTTGCTCTTCTTCTGGAATTTCAGAAGAAGTTGATGTTCCAGGAGCAGAGAATAGAGTTTTGTAGAATCCTAAACTAACGGCTAAATACCCTAAATTTTTGGTTTGCATTAATTCCATTAATTCGTTTGCTTTTTCCAAGGATCCCACATCAACCGTCATCATGCCTCCAAAACCATAAGTTTCGTTCATCATGGATTTAAATAACTCATGTGACGGGTGCGACTCTAACCCAGGATAAACGGTTTTTAGACCATCTACTTCAAACTTTTGAGCCAGATACATAGCATTTTTGCTGTGTTGTTGCATTCTGATATGAAGGGTTCTTAAATTCTTTAAAATGGAAGCGGCTCTAAGGCTGTCCATAGTAGATCCTAATAGCATGCATGCCCCATCATTAACGTTTCTTAAGTTATCAATAAACTCTTGGGTCCCGCAAACGACACCACCCACAGTATCAGAAGCGCCATTAATGAATTTGGTTAAACTGTGAATTACAATATCTGCCCCAAGTTTGGCGGGTGAAATGCTAAGCGGGGAAAAGGTATTATCGACAACCAATTTTAATCCGTGCTTTTTAGCCAATTCCGAAAGACCCTTAATATTAGCAACTTCAAGTAAAGGGTTGCTCACGCTTTCGCAGTAAAGGATTTTTGTGTTGGGTTTGATGGCAGCTTCAACCACATCCAATTTAGTGATGTCCACAAAAGTGGTCTCTATTTGTAATTTTGGTGTGAAGTTTTTCAAGAATGCATAAGTCCCGCCGTAAATAGTTCTACTGGAAACAACGTGATCTCCAGCTCCACAAAGTTGTAGGATTACAGGCGTAATAGCTCCCATGCCAGATGCTGTAACATTGGCAGTCTCTGTTCCCTCCATAGCAGATAAAGCTTCACCTAAATATAGGTTGGAAGGAGAAGAGTGTCTGGAATAAAGGTAGCATCCATCAGCATTACCTTCAAAGGTATCAAACATGGTTTTGGCCGATAGAAAGGTGTAGGTTGAGGAGTCTGAGATAGACGGGTTTACACCGCCAAATTCTCCAAAATATTGTAAATCTTGTATGTTGTTTGCAGGTTTAAATGCCATTGTATATAGTTTTTAATTAGTCAAAATTCATAAAATGAAGACTAAAAATCAATGTATATGATGTTATTTAGAAAATAACACTATATTTAATGTGTATTGTAGATATTTTATTTAAAGTACATAGCTACCAAATGATTTATTAGAAAAATTTTCAAAACATGGAATTTGACAAAATTGATAGGGAATTATTGAAATTGCTTCAGGAAGATTGTAAATTAACAAACAAACAATTGTCCTTGAAATTAAACCTGTCGGTTACGGCAGTTTATGAACGCATTAAAAAGTTAGAAAAAAATGAGGTCATCAAAAAGTATGTGGCCTTGGTTAATAAAGAAAAAATTAATAAATCTTTTGTTGCCTTTTGCCACATCAAACTCACTCAGCATTCACACGATTTTGTAGTTGATTTTGAAAAGAATGTAGCGACTTTACAAGAGGTGGTGGAGTGTTTTCATATTAGTGGAGATTATGATTATCTGTTAAAAGTGGTGGTGGCTGATATGGCTGAGTTTAGAGAGTTCATGGTCGATAAACTGACATCCATCAAACATATAGGAAGCACCCACAGTATGTTTGTTATCAATGAAGTGAAGCATACTACGGCTGTAAATATTTAAATTATGAAAGAAAAAACCTTTAGGCTCATCGAGTTTTTTATTCTGTTTGTGATTTTTCCAGTAAGCTTTGCCATGGATTATCCGGTTGCAATAAAGGTGAGTTTGGGTGTTTTAGGTTTTTTATATGTGTTGTGGGTGATGATTAAACTTGAAGGAGTAACTTTCTTTATTCAAAAGGAAATTCATTGGGGTGTTTTTATAAAGCGTACTCTTGTTAAGTTTTTTGTCCTTGCCGTATTTACAATCTTATTTGTGCTTCTAACCGATAGAGAGCGTTTATTTACTTTTATGATGGAAAAACCACTATACTGGTTTTTGTTCACTTTGGTTTATATCCTTTTCTCGGTATATCCTCAGGAGCTTTTATATCGAACGTTTTTCTTTAAAAGGTATTCTGATTTTTTCAAGAGTGAAGCCCTCCTGATTTTTATGAATTCCATTCTATTTTCTTTGGCTCATTTATTCTTTAGAAATACCATGGTTCATGTCCTTACTTTTATTGGTGGAGTCATCTTTGCGCTGACTTACCAAAGAACCAAATCCACTTTATTGGTCTCGATTGAGCATGCCTTGTATGGTAGTTGGTTATTTATGGTTGGAATGGGAGGTATGTTAGGATTTCCTACCTAATAAGTATAAAAAATTAGCAAAGCATATTTCGGTATTTGGAATTCAAAATTGTATTTTTGTTACCGTTTTATTTCAAATTAATCAAAACCTTTCTTATGAATTCATACGATGTAGCTGTAATAGGTTCTGGACCTGGTGGTTATGTGGCCGCAATACGATGTGCCCAACTAGGAATGAAAACTGCTATCATAGAAAAATATTCCACACTTGGTGGTACTTGCTTAAATGTAGGATGTATCCCGAGTAAAGCGCTTTTAGATTCGTCCCATCATTATGAAGATGCTGTCAAGCATTTTGAAGACCACGGAATAGATATTCCAGGGGAAATCAAAGTCAATCTTGAAAAAATGGTTGCTAGAAAACAATCTGTGGTAGATCAAACTACTGGCGGTATTGATTTCTTGATGAAGAAGAATAATATAGATGTTTATCAGGGAATTGGAAGCTTTAAAGATGCAACCCATATCGTTATTTCAGGAGAGAAGGAAGAAGAAATTGAAGCTAAAAACACGATTGTCGCTACAGGAAGTAAACCTTCAAGTTTACCATTCATAAGCATTGACAAAGAGCGTGTTATAACATCAACTGAAGCATTGAAGCTTAAAGAGGTTCCAAAACATCTTATTGTAATTGGTGGTGGTGTTATTGGTTTGGAATTAGGTCAAGTTTATAAGCGTTTAGGAGCTGAAGTAACTGTCGTGGAGTATATGGATCGCATTATCCCAACTATGGATAGCGGGTTATCCAAGGAGCTTAATAAAGTGTTGAAGAAACAAAAATTCACCATCAATAACTCTCACAAAGTCAAATCTGTTGAAAGAGTAGGAGATGAAGTGGTTGTGAAGGCAGATAATAAAAAGGGTGAAGAAGTTGAATTAAGAGGAGACTATTGTTTGGTATCTGTTGGTAGACGACCATTTACTGATGGTTTGAATGCTGAAGCCGCTGGAGTAAAAATCACTGATAGAGGTCAAATAGAAGTGAATGATCACCTTCAAACAAGTGCATCTAATATTTATGCGATTGGTGATGTGGTTAAAGGCGCAATGTTGGCACATAAGGCCGAAGAAGAAGGTGTTTTTGTAGCTGAAACAATAGCCGGACAAAAGCCACATATTGATTATAATTTAATTCCTGGTGTGGTTTATACTTGGCCAGAAGTGGCTGCTGTAGGTCAAACCGAGGAGCAATTAAAAGATAAAGGCGTTGCCTATAAAGTGGGACAATTTCCTATGAGAGCTTTGGGTAGATCTAGAGCCAGTATGGATTTGGATGGTTTTGTAAAAATACTTGCGGATAAATCTACAGATGAAATCCTTGGGGTACACATGATTGGTGCCCGTGCAGCTGATATGATTGCTGAAGCTGTAGTGGCTATGGAGTATAGAGCATCTGCAGAGGATGTATCAAGAATGAGTCATGCACACCCAACATTTACAGAAGCAATAAAAGAAGCAGCTTTAGCGGCTACTGACGATAGAGCCTTACATGTTTAAATAAAATTAATTGTCATTCTGAACTTATTTCGGAATCTTTAAAAAAAGCACCTTTTTAAGGTGCTTTTTTAGTATGCTTCTAATTGTTCCAAAACATCCTTTTTATAACTCCGACTTATGGTTAAAGATTTGTTTTGAATAATGACGTAGTCATTGGTATATGAATCCATTTTATTTAAAGCCACAATAAAGGATCTGTGAATCCTGATAAATTGCTTTTGAGGTAATTTGCCTTCCATAGTACTAATGTTCTCACGTGTTACCACCACCTCATTTTCTAAATGGATTTTAAGATAATCACTAAAGCTTTCAATGAAATAAATGGCGTCAAAATCAATTTTAAGCATTCTACGATCAGATCGTACAAACATAAATTGATTGGTTTCAGGTTCTTTTTTAATTGAGGAAGGAATTGAAGAATATACCTCAAAATAGGTGTTGATGGCTTTTAGTATACGCTCAAAGGTTATGGGCTTTAAGAGGTAATCCACAGCTTTTAATTCAAAACCTTCTACCGCATAATCTCTAAAAGCAGTAGTAAAAATGATTTTAGTTTCTGGATTGATGGATTTGGCAAAGGAAATGCCACTTATCTCTGGCATCTGAATGTCAAGAAAAATCAAATCAATATGCTGGCTATTCAGGTAATTGAACGCCTCCATGGCATTTTTGCATTCGGCAACTACGGTTATATTGTCGATTTTAGATAAATGATTCCTAATGATCTCTCGGGCCATGGATTCATCATCTACAATTAGGCAGGATATGTTATGAGGTTTTGCCATCTTTATAAATTATGGATTTCCAAATGAACGGAGAAGGTGTTGTTTTCATTTTTGATATTCAAATCGAATTGATTGGGATATAATAAATTTAAACGTTTTTTAATGTTCTCCAAGCCAATACCAGATTTAGACTGGTTGTTATTTAATGAGCTATTTTCGATATAAAACTTAAGGGTTTTATCTTGGATTGTTATGTTTATTTTGATTCTTAAAATGCCATTAATGATGCTACCATGCTTAAAACTATTTTCAACAAAGGGGAGTAGGAGCATGGGGGGAATATTCAAATGTTCATTTTGGATTTGTTTCTCAAAGCTTACCGATAAACTGTCGTGAAATCGAATTTTCTCCAAATCTATATAATCTTGTATGTGCAATAACTCTTCGTTAATAGGAACACTAGGTTTCTGGACCTGGTATAAGATATAATCCAAGATATTTGAAAGTTTGATTATCATTTCTGGTGTCGCATCAGATTGTTTTAAAGCGAAGCCATAAATGGTATTTAGCGTATTAAATAAAAAATGAGGGTGAATTTGCATTTTGAGATAGTGCAACTCCTGCTCTTTAATCTGTAATTGGGTTTCTAGTATTTTTTGCTGAAGGTTGCTGTTAAGTTGCACCTGTCTGAAATTTAACTTCAGAAGTTTGAAAGCACTTACTACGACCACTACCAAATAAACTGCAACCATAACAAAAAGCAGACTTTTGCTAATTGGGGCCATGTTTTCATAGTTGAAATTGGACAAATAAGTGAGGCCAAACATAACAGAGAGTACAATAAGATAGCCTGAAATGATTAAGGTATAAATACTGTATAAACCAAATAAGCCATATTTTTTAGTTATCAAAAAGTCAGGGATAAGCTTGTAAATGCTCACATAGGTGGTGGCAATAGTGATGGGCATTAAGAATAGCGAAAATGAAAGCACATAGGTAAAATCATCCGTTCCCACTCCAAAAAAGTAGGTGTAAAACAAAAGAACACCACACCAAAATATGCCGTGTATAAAGAAACGACCTAAGAGTTTTAATAAGGGGTAATTCATTAATGCACTATTTCATTAACAATATTAAGGTAAATTTATTGGCAAAAGTTTTTTTGTAGACAAATAACCAGATTAGGAAGGGATTTGACATTTAGGTTAAAACCGGCTTTAAATTGGTCATCGGTCGCAATTCTATTTTTTGAAGGGATTTACCTTTTAAGTTTGCTAAACAAAATCAAACAAACATGAATATTAAAATCTGTGTAGCTATGTTACTTATTTTATCAGGTCCTTTTGTGGATCGTTTTATGGAGGGAGGTCCATTTTTTATGTCTTTAATTTTAATTTGTCTTTTATTGGCAGCTTTTTTTATCATAAAAGGAGGTTTAGTTCTCAAAACCGAACCCTTGAAGGTTAAAAAATATTTGAGGCTTGTGAGCGATGTGAGTTTACTTGGTCTAGTATTGGGATTCTTGGGTTCTATTATAGGGATGGTTCAAGCTTTTGACGCCATAGAAGGATTCAATCAAGAATTGAATTCTGCCATGATTGCTGGCGGACTCAAAGTGTCTTTTTTGACCGCTATTTTCGGAAGTTTTGTCTTTATAGTCTCAAGAATAGGCATCTTAATTTTAAGAAGTTTACAGAAGGCAGGTCATGTAGAATAAAAAAAGCGATCCCAAAGGATTGCTTTTTTTATATTTCTCTCAGTAAATCCCTAATCCGTAATCTACTGCTATAATCGTCTTCATTGATATCCCTTACAAAGCAGTGATGACTCAACTCATCCTTTTGAACTTTGATGTTTAATTCTTCAACGGTAAAAGGTCCAAATTCTTCGGAATTTTGAATGTAGTAAAACTGATGTTTTTTAATAAGTTCAGAAGCCCTTTGTACATATTTTTTGTGTAAAAAGCGTCTTAAATCTTCTTCAGTCTCCAAATCTTCATCATAGTTTGTTTGGTTCACAAACATAACATAGTCATCAGAGCCTCTCTGATTCATGACCATCATATCTTGCCCTTTATAATAAATTTTAACGAGCTGAATGCCATCTTCACTTTGAATGGAAAGAAAATTGGAATTAATAAAACTCCAGGTTGTTTTGATAGTAGTTCCGCTATCAACAATTTTCAATACGTTATTAGGCTTGAATATATAGGTTACTTTCTTGTCATTAATCCCATTTATCAATACCCATTCCTTGTCTTTAAATTGTCCCTCAAAATGTTGGGAATAATTAAAAGGCTCCAATGTAGGTAATATTTGAAAAATAGAACTGTTCATTTAAAGTAGAATCAAGAGATAACCTTTCTAATATAATAAGGAATTTTTAAAAAATTTAATCCATTAGCCTAAAAGTATCATTTAAACGATTTTAGGTTAAAATTTATTGTTGATAATAATAGAATATGAAGCCGTATGACTGTCTTTTTCTTTTAAAGTAATTATTCCTATCTTTTCTGATAGCTCTTGATTGGTGTTAATGTGGTCTGCCAACCCTAACCATGGCTCAATACAAACAAAAGGCGCGTTGGGTTTGGCCCAAATCCCCATGTAAGGCCATCCACTAAATTTAACACTCAAAATGTCACCATTAATTTTGCTCTTTAAAGTAATCACATCCGATTTTAAATCTGTAAAAACCAGAGCGTCTTTGTCGAAAAGGTCTTTTGTTAGCTCAATCAAATTGGGAGTTGTGAAGACGTGTTCGGTTTCCAAATTGTACAAACCATCATGGTTAAGCAATTGGCGTTTTGAAGATTCCTCATGGTTAAATTCCAAGACGTAATCTTGATAGGTTTCGCCTTCAAAAACGGGACACTTAAATGCTGGATGGGCCCCAATGGAAAAAAACATGTTGCTGTTCCCTTTATTGACGGTTTTATAGGTAATGGTTATTTCATTGTCTTTTAATTCATAAGTGATGAAAAAATCAAATTCGAAAGGGTATTTTTTTCTAGTATCCTCGTTACTGGTCAATGAAAATGTCAGTTTCGAATTTGATTCTTCCACCAGTGTAAATTGGTCATTTCTTCTAGCAAAACCATGACGCGGTAATTGATAGCTTTTACCATCATGGGTGAAGGAATCATTTTTTAAACCCCCAACAATGGGAAAAAGAATGGGTGAGATCCCGTTCCAAATATTGGAATCACCACTCCACATCAATTCAGTATTAGATTTTTGACCTTTTATACTACTAAGTTCAGCACCAACTGGATTCACCTGAATTTGAATAAAACTATTTTTTAAAACCTTCATTTTATCGAAATATGACTGATTTACAGTGTTTAAATGTTTTTCTTATGTAATTTGCAAAATGACCTTTTTCATTAGTAAAAAGGTATTACACTGTAAAATTAAGGTATAGTGAATAATTAAGATACGAATCAATCTAAAATGTCGTTTTAGTCATTAAATAATTGGAAGAAAAATAATCAATTGAATCAAAGCTAAAACTTAGGTTAAAAAAGTTATTGTTAGGAAGGTTTTGATATACAAGCGATTATTGTATCCCTTTTCAAGTTTTGGAAAGGGATTTTTCTTTTTAGAATTTAAACTTGTAGACTCTCCTATTTATTTTGAAATTTGTTACCATAAATTGGTTGCTTGAGAAGTCACGTTACATATCATTTGGAGGATCTGGAAAGCTTCAAAAAAAAGCTTTTAAACTGGAGTTTGAGGTTTAATGAAATTTCATGGTTGGATTCAAACAATTATATTGAGAAATATTCAAGCTATGATGCTCTCCTAGCAGTCGATGCCATGTCTTTTTTAAACACAGACAGTGTGAATGCTTTTGAAAAATTAAAGGCTTATCATGAAAACATTCAGGATTGGATGTTTGGTTATTTGACTTATGATTTAAAAAATGATGTTGAGGATTTAAAATCAGAAAATTTAGACCAACTTGAGTTTCCTGATTTATATTTTTTTCAACCAAAGAAAATTATTTTAATCAAAGGAAAGCAAGTCGAATTTCTTTACAATGAAGTGTGTGCAGGTGAGGTTGAAAGTGATTTTAGGGCTATCAGTCGAACTTCTGAAACTTTGTCAAACCATAGGATTGATGAGCCAGTAAAAATCAAGTTGAGAATCCATAAGGATGAATACTTTGATAAGCTTTCTCATATTTTAGACCACATTCATAGAGGCGATATTTATGAAATGAATTTCTGTCAGGAGTTTTATGCAGAACAGACTCTAATAAATCCTTTGGAAACGTATTTAAAGTTGGATGCCATTTCAAAGCCGCCATTTGCTAGCTTTTTAAAAATTTCAGATAAATACCTGATGTCAGCATCACCAGAGCGTTACCTGAAAAGATCTGGGAGTAAATTAACTTCGCAACCTATTAAAGGTACAGCCAAAAGGTCAAAGGATTCAGAAGAAGATCAAGCTTTCAAAAAAGGATTGAAGGAAGATGAAAAGGAGCGTAGTGAAAACATTATGATTGTGGATTTAGTTCGTAATGACTTATCCAAAACAGCTATAAAAGGGAGTGTGAAAGTAGAGGAATTGTGTGAGGTTTATACATTTCCACAGGTTCATCAAATGATTTCTACCATCACTTCTGAAGTCCCAGAAAGCGTCAACTCTATAGATTTGATTCAATCAACATTCCCAATGGGGAGTATGACAGGGGCCCCTAAAGTTTCGGCTATGAAAATTATTGAAACATATGAAGAAACGAAAAGAGGTCTTTACTCGGGTGCTGTAGGTTATTTCAAACCGAATGGAGATTTTGATTTTAATGTGGTCATTCGCAGTATTCTGTTTAATGCAAGTCGCCAGTATGTATCCTATTCTGTGGGAGGTGCCATCACAGCTAAAAGTGATCCACACAAAGAGTATGAGGAATGTTTGGTAAAAGCCAAGGCCATGAGGGAGGTTCTTGAAGGTTAAATGTAACCGATATTACATAATTCTTACTTTTCATGCTGTATATTTGAAAAATGTTAGCGCGTTTGTTCCCAAAGTTTCAAGAACATATCAATGATAATTTTCCTTTCCTAAAGGATGCTAAACTACTAATTGCTATTTCAGGTGGATTAGATAGTGTGGTTTTAACTCACCTAAGCTATAAATCAGGATTAAACATCGGTTTGGCGCATTGTAATTTTAATTTACGTGGAGCCGAAAGTGACGCAGATGAAACTTTTGTACTGGAATTGGCTGAAACTTTGGATGTGGAGGTGTTTCTGGAAAGTTTTAATACGTCTGAATATGCCTCAGAACAAAAATTATCAACCCAGTTGGCTGCTAGAGAGCTTCGGTATCATTGGTTTGAGGAATTAGCTACTACTTTCAATTTTGATTATATCCTGACTGCTCATCATGCTGATGACAATCTAGAAACTTTTTTGATCAATCTTTCCCGTGGAACGGGACTTGATGGATTAACTGGAATTCCAAGTGTAAAAGGGAAGGTGATTAGACCGCTTTTGAATTTTTCTAGAGCAGATTTAGAGACTTATGCCCAAGAAGAAAATATAGCATGGAGAGAAGACAGTAGCAATGCTTCAGATAAATATGTGCGCAATCAATTAAGACATCATGTAGTTCCTTTACTTAAGGGAATTAATCCAGAGTTCCTTCAAAATTTCAATAAGACCCAAGAACATTTAAAGGAAAGCCAGTTGATTATTGAGGACCAGATTGATGATATTTTGGAACATGTGGCAGATGAAATTTCACCATATCAGATTAAATTCAACATAGAGAAGTTAAAATCCTTATCAAGTCCTAAGTCCTATTTATATCAAATTTTTAAGGAGTATGGTTTTTCAAATTGGAATGATATGGTGGCGCTTTTGGATGCCCAAACAGGAAAACAAATTTTTTCAAAAGATTATGTTTTGCTCAAGAATAGGGAGCGCTTAATACTGTCAGAAATTTCCAAAAGTGAAGGAAAAACCATTGCTATAGAAGCATCCCAACTAGATACTGAAATCATAACAGATCTAGGTGTAATTTCTATGGGCTTAGTAGGTGAAATAAGTGATGCATCCAAGGATACCATCTATGTTGATAAAGATTTGTTAAATTTTCCTTTGACCGTAAGACCATGGAAAAAAGGCGACTATTTTTACCCTTTTGGTATGCAAGGAAAAAAGAAAATAAGCAAGCTTTTAAAAGATGAAAAGCTATCTTTGCGAACTAAGGAAAAAATCTATTTACTCTGTTCAGGACCCGATGTGGTTTGGGTCATCAATTTAAGAGCAGACGATAGGTTTAAAGTAACTAAAACAACAAAACAAATACTTAAAATAAAGCTTTGCTAATGAAGTCATTCATAACTGCTTGTTTATTTTTTATAACAGCCCTACAAGTTAATTCACAAGTGTTGGACCCCGTCAAATGGAGTGGTGAAGTCCATAAAATTTCAGAAACAGAATACGAATTGGTTTACCAAGCGGATATAGATGATCATTGGCATCTCTATTCTCAAAATTTACCAGAGGGAGGAGCATTACCAACAGAGTTTGTATATGACTCCATCCAGATGGCAAACAATTTTAAATTGGTTGGAAAAGCCTCAGAAAGTAAGTCCATTACCAAATATGATAAAGTATTTGAAATGGATATGACTTTTTTTGATTCCCAAGCCACATTTACACAAAAAATAGAATTGACTAATAAGGATTTGGAAACCATCAATTCTGAAATTTCCTATCAAGCTTGTGATGATGCTAGGTGTATTTACAAGTTTTATAATATGACCTTTGATTTAACCAAAGCTAAAAAAGTCTCTGAATCTGAGGAGACTTTTGAAGAGCCACAAGAAGAAGGTTTGGTTGTCAAGCAAGCAGAAACAGACAGTTCAGAAGAAAGCGATGGCCTACTATCCATATTCTTTACTTCATTTTTTCTCGGATTCTTGGTATTGTTAACACCTTGTGTGTTCCCAATGATCCCAATGACTGTTAGCTTTTTTACAAAGCAAAGTAAAACAAGAGGTCAAGGAATTAGAAACGCCTTGTTGTATGGATTTTTTATTATTGTCATATACACCCTTTTAGGAACTGCGGTTTCGGCATTATTCGGTAGTAACGCCATGTATGAGTTCTCTACAGGAGTGCTGTTCAATTCCATAATGTTTATCGTTTTGGTTTTGTTCGCTTTTTCATTCTTGGGAGCGTTTGAAATTATGTTACCAAACTCCTGGGTAAACAAGGTAGACCAAGGAGCAAGCAGAGGTGGTATTATGGGAATTTTCTTTATGGCCTTGGCATTAGCGGTTGTATCATTTTCATGTACATTTCCTATTGCCGGTACAGCATTATTGGATGCTGCCACAAAAGGTGGAATTGCACCAGTGATAAGTATGTTAGGATTTTCATCTGCTGTAGCTTTACCATTTGCCCTTTTTGCCTTTTTCCCAAGTTGGTTAAATTCGTTGCCAAAATCTGGAGGTTGGCTTAATACCGTTAAAGTAGTTTTAGGCTTTTTAGAACTGGCTTTTGCCTTTAAGTTCCTTTCTATGATAGATTTGGTTTTGGAGTGGCATTTCTTGGAAAGAGAGGTTTTCTTGGCCATTTGGATTGCCATTTTTGGATGCTTGGGATTTTATTTATTAGGGAAAATCAAATTACCACATGACTCACCAATGGAACATATTTCAGTAGGTAGATTAAGTTTGGCAATCGTAGCATTGGCATTTACCCTTTATATGGTTCCTGGACTGTGGGGTGCACCTTTGAAATTAATTAGTGGGTTCCCGCCACCATTAACTACCAATAGTGAATCGCCATATGGTGTAGGTTACACTAAGAAGCAGACGACTCAACTGGATTCAAAATCAGCTATGAAAGAATTGCCAGAAGGTGCTCATCTAGGACCTCAAGATTTAATTGCATTTCATGATTATGAAACGGGATTGGCCTATGCCAAATCGGTTAATAAACCTGTAATGCTTGATTTTACAGGAATTACCTGTGTAAACTGTAGAAAAATGGAAGAACAGGTTTGGGTAGAAGATCGTGTTTTCGGTGTTTTAAATAACGAAGTGGTTCTTATTTCGCTTTATGTAGATGATAGAACCAAACTGCCAAAAGATGAGCAATACGAATCAGAATTTTCGGGAAATACCATCAGAACTTTTGGACAAAAATGGTTGGAATATCAACAAACCAAATATAACACCAATGCCCAACCATTATATGTGTTACAGGATACCGAAGGTAATGACATCAGTTTGCCAGTGGGATACACACCAGATCCTTTAGAGTATTATAATTGGTTGGTGGATGGTGTCAAAGCCTTTAAAGGAGATAAATAGAACGAAAAGTCATAAACAAAAAGCGATCCTTAGACAGGGTCGCTTTTTTTATGGAAAAATGTTAGCTTTACTAAAAATCACGGGATGACTGTACGAGGGAATATTGTAGATATCTTAAATCGAAAAATCTTTAAAGGTGAAATTACCGTTGAGCAAGGAAAAATAAAAGCTGTAGAAGAAAAGGATCATGATGTTGAGACCTTTATTCTTCCTGGGTTTGTGGATGCCCATATCCATATTGAAAGCTCTATGTTAGTTCCGAGTGAATTTGCTAGAGTAGCGGTAAACCATGGTACGGTTTCAACGGTTTCAGATCCTCATGAAATTGCCAATGTTTTAGGAATGGAAGGTGTTCGTTTTATGATTGAAAACGGAAAACAGACACCTTTCAAATTCAATTTTGGTGCTCCGTCTTGTGTCCCTGCTACTACTTTTGAATCTTCGGGAGCCACCATTGATTCCGAAGGCATAAAGGAATTGCTTTCAAATCCTGATATCAAATATTTGGCCGAAATGATGAACTACCCGGGGGTGATTTTTGATGATGAGGAAGTACTTAAAAAAATTCATTGGGCCAAGGTTTATAATAAACCAGTAGATGGTCATGCACCGGGGTTAAGAGGCGACCAAGTTTCAAAATATATTTCAGAAGGAATTTCAACAGATCATGAGTGTTTTACTCAAGAGGAGGCTTTGGAAAAACTTCAAAAAGGCATGAAGATATTGATTAGAGAAGGAAGTGCAGCCAAGAATTTTGAGGCTTTGATAGGATTGGCTGGAGACCATTTTGAGAACATGATGTTCTGTAGTGATGACAAGCACCCAGACGACTTGTTGCTGGGGCATATCAATCAACTTTGTGCTAGAGCCGTAAAGAAAGGAGTAGATCTGTTTAAAGTGCTTCAAATGGCTTGCGTGAATCCTGTAAACCATTATAACTTGGATGTTGGATTATTGGAGTTAGGTGATTCAGCAGATTTTATAGTCGTAGAAGATCTCAAGGAATTTAAAGTTTTGCAAACTTTTATCAACGGACAGTTGGTGAGTGAAAATGGCCAATCTTTTATTAGCCCAGTTAATTTTGATAAACCAAACCAGTTTAAAGCAAGTAAAAAGTTGGTGTCCGATTTTATTGTTCCTCATAATGCTAATAGAATTAGAGTCATTGAGGCTTTGGATGGCGAATTGGTAACGCGAGAGCTTATCAAGGAACCCTTAGTTAAGTATGATAACGTTATTTCCGATATTTCAAATGATGTCTTGAAAATGGCCGTTGTTAATCGCTATCAAAATGACAATCCAGCCTTGGGATTTATTAAAAACTTCGGATTAAAAAAAGGAGCGATAGCTAGTTCCGTAGGTCATGATTCTCATAATATCATAGCGGTAGGAGCCGATGATACTTCTTTATGTCGAGCTGTCAATACGGTCATTGAAAACAAAGGTGGTATTTGTGTTGTTTTGGAAGAGGATAGTTGGGTAATGCCTTTGCCAGTGGCCGGAATCATGAGCGATCAAGATGCAAAAGCAGTTGGGGAAACCTACCAACAATTAGATAAAAAAGCTAAGGAATTGGGTAGCCAACTTTCAGCCCCTTTTATGACCTTATCCTTTATGGGGTTATTAGTCATACCATCTTTAAAACTCAGTGATAAAGGACTTTTTGATGGTAATGCCTTTCAGTTTACTTCGGTGTATTCAGATTGATTATTTTTTGAAGTTATCTGGGAAACCAACAATATCAATATCCCACAGAACAGGAAGTAAAAAATAAACAAAAAGGGTCAGAATGATTATGGAAAGAAGATTCATAATCAATCCTTTGTTTACCATATCTGGAATTCTTAAATACCCCGAACCAAATACCACCGCGTTTGGAGGTGTTGCCACAGGTAGCATAAAAGCACATGAGGCTGCCACGGCCGCAGCTACCATGAGAACAAAAGGATGTATATCTACCGTGAGAGCCATGGGAGCCAAAACTGGTAGTAACATGGCAGTGGTAGCTAAATTGGATGTGATTTCCGTTAAGAAATTGACGGCGGCTATAAGTAATAGTATTAAAATTATTGTAGTGACACCCACTAGAGAAGTCATTTGGTTTCCAATCCATAATGCTAATCCACTACTTTCAAAACCTTTGGCTAGCGCCATTCCACCACCAAATAGAATGATGATGCCCCAGGGTAGTTTTTTGGTGTCTTCCCATGTCATTAACCGATAGCCCGGTTTACTTGTGGGCAGGATGAATAGGATAATTGCAAAGAAAATAGCAATGATGGTGTCATCTAGATTGGGGAGCCAATTTTGCAATAAAAAAGAGCGGGTAATCCAACAAAAAGCGGTAGTGCCAAATACAAATGTTACCCATTTTTCCTCACGTGATACGGTTCCTAATTCACTCAAAAGCCGTTTAATTTCTTGTTTTCCTCCAGGAAATTCTTTTTGTTCAAAGCGGAAAGCCACTTTGGTGAGATATTTCCAGCAAATAAATATAAGTAGAACAGATATAGGGAAGCCAAACAAAAACCATTGTAAAAAGGTGATTTCGTAGTCATAGGTACTTTTTACAATACCCGCCAAAACAAGGTTGGGTGGCGTGCCAATTAAAGTTGCTAAACCACCGATGGATGCACTATAAGCTATAGCTAGCATCAGAGCTTTGCCAAAAAGATCATTTTCATTTTTTAATGTTTGGGGATTATCTTTTAACTGATGGATGATGGCCATTCCAATGGGCAACATCATTACAGAAGTGGCCGTATTTGAAATCCACATGGATAAAAAAGCGGTGGCCACCATAAAACCCAAAATAATCTTTCGGATGTTGGACCCAATGATGTTTATAATATTTAAGGCAATTCGTTTGTGCAGATTCCATTTTTCAATAGCAATAGCAATGATAAAGCCTCCCATGTACAGGAATACATATTTATGACCATAAGAAGCCGTGGTGGTTCCAATGTCTAAACTTCCATTAAGCGGAAATAAAATGATGGGAAGCAATGCTGTGGCTGCTATAGGTATGGCTTCGGTTATCCACCAAACGGCAATCCATAACGTTGTAGCAAAAACGCCATTGGCTTCGTCATTTAATCCGGTTGGGTGAAAATAAAATTTAGTGACAGTAAACAATATAGGGCCTAAGATAAAACCTAATCGTTTGGTGAAATTCATTTGGTGTAAAATTGATTTGAGGTAATATTAGTGAAATTAATTGAATTTATAATCAGCATATTTTTCTTACATTTAAACAAACCAACTTGATAGGATGCTTAAAAAAGTTTTTGGAAGTGCAGTTTTTGGTGTCGAAGCTACCACGATAACCGTTGAGGTAAACGTTGATAGTGGTATTGGTTATCACTTGGTTGGTTTACCAGATAATGCGATTAAGGAAAGCAATTTTAGAATTGCGGCGGCACTACAAAACAACGGGTATAAAATTCCAGGAAAGAAAATCATTGTCAATATGTCACCGGCCGACTTAAGAAAGGAAGGAAGTGCCTATGATGTTACTTTGGCCATTGGAATTCTAGCGGCATCCAATCAAATTAAAACTGAAAATCTCGAGGAATATTTAATTATGGGAGAATTGTCCTTAGATGGTTCCTTGCAACCCATAAAAGGAGCTTTGCCTATAGCTGTAAAGGCTAGGGAAGAAGGGTTTAAAAATTTTATTCTCCCTATGCAAAATGCCAAGGAAGCTGCTATAGTCAATAATTTAAATGTTTATGGTGTTGAAAATATTAAGCAGGTCATAAATCACTTTGATAAAGGGGAGCCTCTTGAGCAAACTATTATTAACACTCGTGAAGAATTTTACAAAAACTTAGATTTTCCGGAACATGATTTTGCCGATGTCAAAGGACAAGAAAGTATCAAGCGTTGTATGGAGATAGCTGCTGCTGGAGGCCATAATATTATTTTAATTGGTCCACCTGGGGCGGGTAAAACCATGTTGGCTAAACGTTTGCCAAGTATTTTACCACCTATGACCTTGCATGAAGCTTTGGAAACCACAAAAATTCATTCAGTTGTTGGACGGGTCAAAGAACATACCGGATTAATGGCCCAAAGACCCTTTAGAAGTCCGCATCACACTATCTCAGACGTAGCTTTGGTAGGAGGAGGGACCTATCCTCAACCGGGTGAGATTTCCTTGGCACATAATGGTGTTCTGTTTTTGGATGAATTACCAGAGTTTAAACGTACCGTTTTGGAAGTTATGAGGCAGCCGTTGGAGGATAGAGAGGTTACTATTTCAAGAGCTAAATTTACAGTGACTTATCCATCTTCATTTATGTTGGTAGCGAGTATGAATCCCAGTCCGGGAGGTTATTTTAATGATCCTGATGCTCCGGTAACGTCATCTCCTGCTGAAATGCAAAGGTATTTAAGTAAGATATCTGGTCCGCTATTAGACCGAATCGATATCCATATAGAAGTGACTCCAGTGCCTTTTGATAAATTATCTGATGACAGAAAGGGAGAATCTTCGGTAGAAATCAGAAAAAGGGTTACTGAGGCTAGGGAAATTCAGACGAAGCGCTTTGAGGCTTTTGATCATATTCATTATAATGCCCAGATGGGGACCAAACAAATCAGAAAATATTGTATATTAGATGACTCCTCTAAGAAACTACTCAAAACAGCCATGGAGCGGCTCAATCTGTCGGCACGAGCCTATGACAGGATTTTAAAGGTCGCCCGAACAATTGCAGATCTGGAAGGTGCAGATGATATTCAAGGATTACATATTTCAGAAGCCATTCAATACCGAAGCTTGGATAGGGATGGTTGGTTGGGATAAACCAAACAAGTAAACTATTAATTAATTTTATAAAATCAATTTATTATGTACAACGGAAAGATTTCTCCTGCACAAGCGACTGCACTAGATACAGCTTTTAACTCTAGACACTCTGTAATTTCAACACAAATAACAGGCACACCAGATAACCGGTCGGTATGGTTTGATTTAGTTGATTTGCAAGGATTCATAGATGATGCTCAAAAGGAACATGGTAATATGAATGGGGTGAGAGTTTATTTTGGAGCTGAATCAGATCGTGGCTTGTCAACCGTTTTTATGGTACCAACAGAAAGTTCAAATGGAAGTAATAATGATATTCCTGGAGCAGATGGATTAAACAGTGGAGATCCAGGGCACCCACCTTCTGCAAATTATCCTCAATAATTTAAAATCTGATTTTTATTTGGTGTTATGCTAGATTTTTTCTTAAAATACTATTTCATTATTTTTAATGAAGGTGTCATAGTTTTGGCGGGTTTGTTCGGTATCTTATCGTATTCTAAGTTTAAGGGAACTAATGTAAGATTTTTCATTTTTTTTCTTATTTACATTGTCTTTATTGAGCTATTAGGTTATTACCCCAGTTATTCAAAAAATATTGAATGGCTGAGCTGGATTCCTAAAAACACGAAAGGAACCATATTTGAGAAGAATATACTCTGGTATACCGTTTTTTGGAATATTGGTAGTGCCTTATTTGTGACTTTTTATTTTTCGAAAATTTTGGAAAATAAGAAGTTTAAGGCTATTATCAAATATGGAGGATTACTCTTTTTGCTGGTTAGTTCTCTAAGTTTAATTATAAATTATCAAGGTTATTATAATAATCAAAGGGATATGTTTATTGTAATGGGAGGGATGATTCAAATTATGCTATGTGTTCTACTTTATTTTTATGAAATATTGATGAGTGATAAAATTATTGCATTTTATAAATCTTTTCATTTTTATGTGGCGGCAGCCTTTTTTATTTGGTTTCTTGTTATGACTCCAATTGCTTATTATCAAAAGTATTATAATGCAGAAGATGAGGCTTTTGTTGGTTTTAGACGGAATGTCGCATTGTTTAGCAATATGTTATTGTATCTCACATTTGTAATTGCATTTATAAAATGTAAACCTCAAAATTTATCTGGGGAAATAAAGAATGAGGTATTATAGAGGAGTTTTACACATCTTATTTGGCATAATAAATAAGGCAGTTATTTTGATACCTGTCTTAATAGGTATTTTATGTTTTATATAGTGCAAAGATGCTGATGCAAAGTACTCTGTGCATTTTTTCATAAGAGTTGTTTATTGATTATCCTTCCTT
This sequence comes from Mangrovimonas sp. ST2L15, assembly GCF_001280515.1. Classification (GTDB taxonomy): domain Bacteria; phylum Bacteroidota; class Bacteroidia; order Flavobacteriales; family Flavobacteriaceae; genus Mangrovimonas; species Mangrovimonas futianensis. Next base: position 1,944,264 of record NZ_LBIQ01000030.1, read on the forward strand.
CGTAAACCAATAAGATTGGTTGAATGGCGATTAAAATTTTTTGAAAGAAACTTTTATATTTACTAATTTCTGAATATTAGTATCTCCTTTGTTTTATTCCTTCTATTTTAAGTAAATCCAGGAAAATATAAAGTATATGAAAATCATTTGGGTTACAACGTTTGTTTTTTGTTTCTTTCTTAATTATCCATTATAGCTTTAATATGTTCTTGCTGATCACTCAATTTCCTCATGTGATTTTGGAATTAAGGTCTTCTGGTCAGGTCATTTTTGTAGGGTTCTTTACTTTGTGGATCTTTAAATTTTTATATTAGTTCCGTCATTTTAATTTGGTGGTTAATTAGTACGCTGATAAATTTCTTTAATGAGTACTTTCATACTGATGATATAGATTGTATTACCTTACAATTGCCGATCTATTTTATAATAAACGCGATGGTGTTCCTGTCGTTTACATTTGCCTTGATTTTTTGTAATCCTCAAAACTGAAATTATTAATAGCTATCAATTTTTATTTTTTATACAGTTTGGAAGATTTCTTCAAAGAAAATTATGCATTTCTAACAAGATCAGTTGAGATTATAGCTGCTTTAATTGCTTTTTTTAGTTTTAAAAAGTTTAAAGATAGTGATGTTAGGTATTTTATCTATTTCTTAATAGCCGTGGCCACTTTAGAATTGGTAGGTAGTTATCCCTCTTATGTAGTTAAATATGATTTTTTGAGTCAGCTTAGGGAAAAATGACATGGAACTTTAATTGAAACTAATTATTGGCTCTTTAATATTTTTTGGAAGATGGGAGCGCTTTATTTTATTCGTTTTATTTCAGGAAAATTTTGAAAACTGAAAGGTTTAAGAGCGTCATTTGGAATTTAACTTTAATTTTAATTTCTTTTTTCGTCCTTTACTATGCTTTCAATATTAATTACCTGTTCACGAGTCATTTATACACACCAATGGCTCTTTTGGCTTCTTTGATAATTATCTTATGTGCGATAATGTTTTTAAGTGAAATGTTGAAATCTGAGAGTATCCTATATTTTCATAAATCAATTAATTTCTATATTAGTACAGTTGTTTTAGTTTGGTGGTTAATAATTTCACCCCTTAATTTTTATAATGCGTATTTCACAACCTCCGATTGGAACTTTATTATTTTAAAATGGCAAATCTATTTAGCAGCAAATTTTTTTATGTATTCTACTTTTGGTTTTGCACTAATTTACTGCAAACCGAACAAAGACCAGTGACTACACCTGCCCAACGTTATTTAATTGTTTATATGATTGGGGTAGTGGTTTTATTGACCAGTCTTTTTATTTTATTCTTCGTGGTGTTCCAAAGGCGTAAAAATCAATTGTTGATTGATAAAATTAAACAACAGCAAGCTTTTGATAAGGAAATGCAACAAGCCCAAACCGAAATTCAAGAACAAACTCTTAAAAATATTGGTTGGGAACTGCATGATAATGTTGGACAGCTTTTAGCTTACGCCAACATGCAAATGAATATGCTCAACGCCAAGGTTGACGAAAAAATCAAACCAACCGTTAAGGCAACTTCAGAGATCATAAAGCAGAGTTTGGAAGAGGTAAGGGCGTTATCAAAGTCCTTGAACAATGAAGCTTTGTTGAATATGGGATTAGAGAAGTCTATTAGAAATGAAGTAAAAAGATTGAGGAAAATGAAGTTTGATTTGGTTGAATTTGATGTGACTGGAGAGGTTAAACCGCTTGAAGACAAAAAGCATGAGGTCATTTTATTCAGGATATTACAGGAGTTTTTCTCCAATTCAGTCAAGTACTCTGAAGCCAAGGAACTTCATGTTCATCTTGATTATTCACATGATAATTTGGTTATTCAGGCACGTGATAATGGTAAAGGGTTTGATATGTCTACTATCGAGATGGGTTCTGGACTTTTGAATATGAAAAGTAGGGCAGAATTGATTCAAGCCAAATTTGATTTAAAATCTCAACCTGGTGAAGGCAGTCAATTAAATTTGATTTATTCGGTTAATTGTCCTGGCAAGCCAGCCAAAGTGGATCATTAGGAAGGGGAGCTTCAATAACGATCCAATCTTTTTTAACAGGGTGCTCAAATTCCAGTTTTCGGGCATGAAGGTGAATGCTCGCATCCGGATTGCTTCTGTCAAAACCATATTTCAAATCTCCCTTGATAGGGCAACCAATGCTTGCCAATTGTGACCGAATTTGATGGTGGCGTCCCGTTTGCAAATCAACTTCTAAAAGCGTGTAGTGATCAAGAGTCTTTAAAGTTCTATAATTCAAAATGGCTTTCTTGCCGTCTTGAATTTCTTTTGTAAAAGCTGTTGATTTATTATTCTTCGGATTCTTTTTTAACCAATGAACTAATCTGTCAGAACTTTTTTGTGGTGCTTGTTTCACCAAGGCCCAATAAGTTTTCTTGGCCTCCTTTTCGGCAAACAGTTTGTTTAATCTGGGTAGGGCCTTACTGGTTTTTGAAAAAAGCACTATGCCTGTAGTTGGACGATCTAAGCGATGTACGACACCCAGATAGACATTTCCAGGTTTGTTGTATGTTTCCTTGATGTAGCTTTTTACTACCTCACTTAAGGGCTTGTCACCAGTTTTATCCCCTTGCACGATATCACCTGCCCGTTTGTTGACAACAATGATATGGTTGTCTTCAAAAAGTATTTGAAGGTTGTCTTTATTGGAAAGGATTTTAGACATCTAGAAATTATTAAACTTAGAAGACATTTTAGCCTTAATACATCTCATTTTCATTTGGAAAATCCAGAGCTTTAACATCATCTACATATTGTGTGATGGCAGAGGTCATTTCATCATATAAGTGAAGGTATCTTCTTAAAAATCTTGGATTGAATTCATGGGTCATTCCTAACATATCATGTACCACCAATACTTGTCCGTCAACACCATTGCCAGCTCCAATACCTATAACGGGAATAGTTAACTCTTCAGCTACTTGTTTGGCTAATTTGGCTGGGATTTTTTCAAGAACAATCGCAAAGCATCCCATTTTTTCAAGTGCTTTAGCGTTTGTAATTAATTGGTGAGCTTCTTCCTCTTCTTTAGCCCTTACGGTATAGGTTCCAAATTTATAAATGGATTGAGGTGTTAAACCCAAATGGCCCATGACAGGAATTCCAGCGTTTAAAATACGTTTTATGGATTCCTTTATTTCTTTACCACCTTCAAGTTTTACTGCATGTCCGCCACTTTCTTTCATAATTCTAATAGCCGATCTCAAAGCTTCCTTAGGATCACTTTGATAGGACCCAAAAGGGAGGTCAACAACGACCAAGGCTCTGTCAACACCACGTATGACTGATGAGGCATGATAGATCATCTGGTCAAGGGTAATAGGTAAGGTGGTCTCGTGACCGGCCATGACATTACTAGCAGAGTCACCCACTAAGATTACGTCTGTTCCAGCAGAATCCACTATTTTGGCCATGGTATAATCATAGGCCGTTAGCATGGAGATTTTTTCTCCACGTTCTTTCATCTCTTGAATAGATTTAACGGTAACTCGCTTGTATTCTTTTTTTGCGACAGACATAGATATGTATTTTAAGGGTTGTAAAATTAATAAAATCACATGGGTTCTGTGTTAAACTTTTCTATATTTCATAAGAATGAAAGTCACATTCTACTATTTTAGTTTTCTCAATACTTTTTTATATGATTCGATTTTTACGTTACATAGCATTTTTAGTTGTTTCAGTTGCCGTTGGGCAAACTAGTAATCCTGAGATAGAGGTAAAAAAAACAATTGACACATTTTTTGAAGGGTTCCATAAAGGGGACACCATTTTGATGAAGTCTGTTTTGAGCGATAAAATAGTTCTACAAACGGCTGTCAAAGATCGCCAAGGTAAGGACAAACTTTTAACAGAAGAGCTTAAGGAATTAACCTTAGCCATTGGTAATCGTCCTGCTGACCAAAAATGGGATGAACGATTGCTGGATTATAAAATTCAAGTAGATGGCAACATGGCTCATGCCTGGACACCTTACGAATTTTGGTTCAACGGACAGTTTAGTCATTGTGGAGTTAATTCGTTTCAACTGTTCCAGGAGGACGGTGTTTGGAAAATTATTTATTTAATAGATACAAGAAGGAAGCAAGGTTGTAGGAATTAAAAAATTTGGAAACATTTTGGTTGAATGACGATATCCTTTTTTATTTTATCCATGACCTTGTATTGATTGACGGCATTAATTAATTGTTAATAACTACTGCATTAAGGAAAGATGCTTTAATTTTACCGCTTATTTTTCCTGAAACCAATGCTCAATAAATCCCTAAAAGCAGGTCACCAGTTGATTGCTACTATTTTGGCCTTCGCTATAGTGCCTATTTCTGGTCTAGCTACTGATATTTATATTCCTTCCATGCCCAGTATGGCGGAGTCTCTAAATCTACCTGAATCCAGCATTCAATTAACTATTAGTATTTTTTTAGTTAGTTATGGTGTGACGCAGTTTTTTGCTGGGGCCTTAATTGATGCTTTTGGAAGATATCGGCTCTCTACTTGGTCTTTATTGTTGTTTGCCATCACATTTTATATTACCGCTAAAACAGAAAATATCTATGTGATATATGCTATGAGAGTCTGTCATGGAATTTTATCAGGAGCCGTAGTGGTAGCTAAAAGAGCATTTTTTGTTGATGTTTATGAGGGCAAAGAACGCAGGCATTATTTAAGTATCATGACAATTGTATGGTCTTTGGGACCTATTATCGCCCCATTTTTAGGTGGATATTTACAAGAACATTTTGGTTGGCAAGCAAACTTTATAGCCTTGGCCATTTTTTGTGTAGTGCTTTTTGTCCTAGAAGTGTTTTTTTCTGGGGAAACACTTAAAGAGTTTAGACCATTTAAACCAAACTTTTTGGTATCCGAATTTAAAACCATGTTAAAGACTCCTGATTTTTCTACAGCTATCCTGATGTGTGGTTTAAGTTATGGGATTGTGATTTTTTACAGTCTTACAGGTCCTTTTATTATTGAGCACTCATTAGGCTATTCCCCGATAGTTACGGGTTATGCCTCACTGGTAATGGGACTGGCTTGGATGTGTGGTGGTTTTGCGGGTAGATTTTTAATTGAGAAACCATTTATGCCCAAGTTAAGTTTTGCCAATAGTATGCAGTTGTTTGTGATTGTTGGGATGTTGGTGAGTTCTTATTGGCTGTCTAATTTAGCTACCTTAGTGGCATTTGCTTTTTTGGTGCATTTGGCAGCGGGTTTTCTGTTTAATAATTATTTTACTTATTCCTTAAGTCGTTTTCCAAATGCTGCAGGTATTGCCAGTGGTTTGGTAGGTGGAGTGACTTTTATTATTACATCGGCTATAAGTTATGCACTTGTGGCTATCCTTCAACCTTCAATTCAGCTAGGGATAGCCTCAGGCTACTTGGTAATTGGATTGATTTGTTTCTCAATTTTGTTCGTGGCTCGAAAGAGAAAATTTTTTGGATAAGAAAACAAGGAATCTTATTATAGTATGTTTAGCAATCCGTCAAATGGACACCTACTGCCAATCCACCTTCACTTGTTTCTTTGTATTTATTATTCATGTCTTTGGCAGTCTCCCACATGGTGTTTACCACCTTGTCTAAAGGCACTTTGGCTTTAGTAGGGTCACTTTCCAAGGCGAGTTCAGCAGCATTAATAGCTTTAATGGCACCCATAGAATTTCGTTCTATACAAGGTACTTGTACCAAGCCGCCAATAGGGTCACAAGTTAGTCCTAGATGATGTTCCATGGCAATTTCTGCAGCCATTAATACCTGTTCAGGGGTTCCACCTAACAATTCGCACAACGCACCTGCTGCCATGGCAGAGGAAACACCTATTTCTGCCTGACATCCACCCATAGCGGCTGATATGGTAGCACCTTTTTTAAAGATGCTACCAATTTCTCCGGCAACCAACAAGAATTTTTTAATTTGTTCAAAGTCCGCATCATGATTTTCAATCACTAGGTAGTACATCAAAACTGCTGGGATTACTCCGGCACTTCCGTTGGTTGGGGCCGTAACGACACGTCCTAATGAGGCATTAACCTCATTAACAGCTAGAGCGAAACAACTAACCCACTTAAGGATTTGTCTAAACTTAACCTCGGTTTTTCTGATAACCTGCAACCATTCTTGCGGTGAATTATATGGCAAATCACCTTTCAGCTTTTCATGCATGTCAAAGGCTCTACGCCTTACTTGGAGACCTCCTGGAAGTTCCCCTTCGGTATGGCAACCAATATACATGCATTCTAGCATCGTATTCCAAATGCGTTCTAGTTCAGAGTTGATACACTCCTCCTCTTTGATAGACTTTTCGTTTTCAAGAACCACTTGCGATATAGGGAGGTTTAATTCCTTACAAAACCTTAGGAGATCGGTTCCTTTTTCAACGGGGTATGGATAAGTACAATAAAAAATGATTTTATTGGCTTTGGCCGTTTTTCGTTCTTCCTGCACTACAAAACCACCACCTATGGAGTAGTAGGTAGATTTGTAATTACGTCCGTTTATTTTTGCACTAAAAGTAAGGCCGTTAGCATGGAAGGGCAGAAACTTTTTATTGAATACAATATCCGTATTGCAGTTGAAGGCAATATCAATTTCGTTATTAAATTTTAGGGAATTGGTTTTTTTTATTTGATCAACAATTCCTTGAATAAGCTCTGTGGGAATCCGTTCTGGGTCCGCACCACTTAGGCCTAACATGACGGCATAATCAGTAGCGTGTCCCTTGCCCGTGAGAGAGAGGGAGCCATATAGATCTACGGATATTTTTTCAACTTTTGAAAATCTGTTTTTTTCCTTGAGCTCCTTGATCCATCTTTCTGCAGCTCTCCAAGGGCCTAAAGTGTGGGAGCTTGAAGGTCCCACACCTATTTTAAGCATATCAAATACCGAAATGCATTCCATTTACGAAAACGTTATCATTGGGCTGCAAAGATACATTTTGGTTGGTAAGATAAAAGGGTTTTTAAGGGTATTTGAACGTTATTTTTTGATGATTTTATCTATTTTGGCAACATTTAAGACTTCATCCAAATTATTTACATCCAAAGCATCCACATTATCAGCTGGAACCACGACGACTCTAAAAATTTGATTTTGAGTCCATGCCGAACCTAAGGTGCTAAAGTCGGTTGTGCCATCGAGAAAAAACCTTACATCTACATCTGTAAAATCATAGTTGTAAGTTAAGGTCGTTCCATCTTCAAATTCAGTAGTTTGAGGGGTTAGCCTCCAAACTTCAAAGCCTTGAGTCACTTCCCAAAGGATATAAACTAACGTTACGTCAGAAGGATATACATCAAAACCGTAGGGTTCGATATATTCATATCCATTATTAGCAGAAAAGTCAATAGCTATTTCAAAAGCACTGGCAACAAAAATTCCACCTTCTGGTCCAGGAGGTCCTTGTGGTCCGACAGGACCGGGATCCCCTTCACAAGACATGAGGAAGGCGGCTACACATAATAAAAGTAGTGATGTTAATTTTTTCATGATAAAGGTATTTTAAGTTTGTTTAAAGTTACAAATTGTTTTGATAGTCTTGACCAGGAGCTATTTTTTTAAGATATGACATCATGTCATATTTTTTGTCATGGCATAATCATTGACTTATCCAACACGAATTAAAAAAGATTATTCAACACAATTTATAAACGTATAAAAAGGAATTATGAGTAAAATTATTGGAATCGACTTAGGAACCACCAACTCATGCGTTTCAGTAATGGAAGGTAATGAACCAGTGGTAATCCCTAACGCAGAAGGTAAGCGTACCACACCATCTGTAATCGCTTTTGTTGAAGGAGGTGAGATTAAAGTTGGTGATCCAGCAAAACGTCAGGCAGTAACCAATCCACATAAAACGGTTTACTCCATTAAGCGTTTTATGGGTAACAAATATTCTGAATCACAAAGAGAGGCAGAACGCGTACCATATAAAGTAGTAAAAGGTGACAACGATACACCTAGAGTAGATATTGATGGTCGTTTGTATACACCTCAAGAGTTGTCAGCTATGATTCTTCAAAAAATGAAGAAAACTGCTGAAGACTATTTAGGACAAGATGTAAGTGAAGCAGTTATTACTGTTCCAGCTTACTTTAATGACTCACAACGTCAAGCTACAAAAGAAGCGGGTGAGATTGCAGGGTTAAAAGTTAGAAGAATTATCAATGAACCTACTGCAGCTGCTTTAGCATATGGTTTAGATAAAAAAGGATCTGATCAAAAAATTGTAGTATTTGACTTTGGTGGTGGTACTCATGACGTGTCTATCCTAGAATTAGGAGACGGTGTATTTGAAGTATTAGCAACTGATGGTGATACCCACTTGGGAGGTGATGACGTTGATGAGAAAATTATCAACTGGCTAGCAGAGGAGTTTAAATCTGAAGAAGATATGGACTTACGTAAAGACGCTATGGCTTTACAACGTCTTAAAGAAGCTGCTGAAAAGGCTAAGATTGAATTGTCTTCTTCATCTCAAACTGAAATTAACTTGCCTTATATCACAGCGACAGCTAGTGGACCTAAGCACTTGGTAAGAACTTTAACTCGAGCTAAGTTTGAGCAATTGATTGATGATTTGGTGAAGAGAACCATTACACCATGTGAGAAAGCAATGAAAGCTGCTGGATTAAGCAAAAATGATATTGATGAAATCATCTTGGTAGGTGGTTCTACACGTATCCCTGCTGTTCAAGAAGCAGTTGAAAACTTCTTCGGAAAAAAACCAAGTAAAGGGGTTAACCCAGATGAGGTAGTTGCTGTGGGAGCAGGAATTCAAGGAGGTGTCTTAACTGGAGATGTTAAGGATGTACTATTATTAGATGTTACTCCATTATCATTAGGTATTGAAACTATGGGTAATGTGATGACCAGATTGATAGAGTCAAACACAACCATTCCTACTAAGAAATCACAAGTTTTCTCAACGGCTGCAGATAATCAGCCATCAGTAGAAATTCATGTGTTGCAAGGTGAAAGACCTATGGCGGCAGACAATAAGACTATTGGACGTTTCCATTTGGATGGTATTCCACCAGCACCTAGAGGAATGCCTCAAATTGAAGTAACCTTTGATATTGATGCCAACGGTATTATTCATGTCTCTGCTACAGATAAAGCATCTGGTAAGTCTCAAGATATTCGTATTGAAGCGTCTTCAGGATTAACCGAAGATGAAATCCAAAGAATGAAGCAAGAAGCAGAAGCAAATGCGGATGCAGATGCTAAGGCTAAGGAAACTGCTGAGAAATTGAACAGTGCCGATGCTATGATTTTCCAAACAGAAAAGCAATTGAAGGAATTTGGTGATAAATTATCTGCTGATAAAAAACAACCAATTGAAGATGCTTTAGCTGAATTGAAAACTGCATATGAATCTAAAGACTTGGCTCAAATAGATCCAGCTTTAGAGAAAATCAATGAAGCTTGGAAAGTAGCCAGTGAAGAAATGTACAAAGCGCAACAAGATGCTCAAGCCAATGGAACTGCAGATGCCCAACCGGAAGGAAACCAAGGAGGGGAGAGCAACCAAGGTAGTGATGTAGAAGACGTAGACTTTGAAGAAGTGAAATAATCACTGAGAATTGATAAAAATTATAAAAGCCAAAATACTTTAATAGGTATTTTGGCTTTTTTGTTTTGATTTTTAAAAAAAAATGTTAAATTCGTAATCCTTTGTTAATAAATGTTAGGAGTTTGTAATTGGTAGGATTTGGAAATTTTACTTTTTTAAACTCTTACAATCCCTAAGATAAGACAGATATTCTGAATTTTTTTAGTTATCTCGATAAAGATTAATAGCTATAAAACTGGTTTCCTAAGACCTAATATATTAATCCCAAATTACCTGTTTTCATTATGACTTGTGTTCGGACATTTTGCTATTAGTCCCAAACCATCCATTTTAATTATGACTTTTGTTAGGACAATTACTTATTAGTCCCAAACTATTCATTTTCATTATGACTTTTGTTATAAACAATGTGCTATTAATCAACAAAAGTAATCATGAAAAATTCTACCCGGCCTTCGTGGCTATTAATTAAAAAGACTCTCATTCAAAGAGTTTTTTATTGTTTCTTATTTTTTGGAGCTTTTTTACTGTCTAGTAATCAGCTGTATGCTCAAGAATATCAATGCGATGGTGTAACTGAGGATACGGGAGTATTTGGACCTACAAGTGATTTGGCTCAGTTGTATTATTCCAATAATTCGCAAACTTGTGTGTTTATTGATTGCGATGAAGGTGCCGATACCGCTGGAGGAGAAATAGATGCCAGCTTATTGTCTGAACCAAATTTTGATCCAGATGGACCTGGCCATAACTGTTATGAAAATCTAGAAGCAGCCAACTCAGACCCAATCAACGTTCAATGGATTAAATTTGCGCAAGAAGCGGGTTATAATGGACTTATTTTTGATTTGACCAATGGCGCTGCTCTTGGTTGGGTAATTTATTATACTACAAATCCTACAGAAAATAACATTGGTTCTATGAGCTTTCTAGCTTGTTCCGATGACAACAATTCGGATATTGGCTGTGCTGAGGAAATGGTTAATTATCCGGGAGGTTTTCAATGTTTTGTTAATCCGGTAGGAACGGAAAATGATGTATACTATTTTATAGGGGTTTATTATACGCAAACAAATGGTACTATCCCATTTAAAACAAAAGAGTGTTTGCAGATTGATTTTTGCGTTAATCCTCAATTAAGTATTACGGACCCCACACCTGTATGTTCGCCATCTACAGTTGATATTACGGGAGCTGCTAGTGGTTGTGGTTCAGGATCAAGTTTGAGTTATTGGGAGGATTCAAATGCCACCGTACCATTAAATAACCCTTCTGCAATTGCAGTTTCGGGAACTTATTATATTAAATGTACAGACGATTATGATTCAGAATGTTTCGATATTGAACAAGTAACAGTTGTTATAAATCAATCGCCAACTGTTTCGATCGATGACCAGATGGTATGTCCAGGGACAACAAGTGTAGATTTAACCGCCTTAGAGCCAGGAGGACAAACCGGTGGAAGTTGGACCTATGGTGGCGGTACAGCAGTATCTGATGCCACGGATGCCGACCCAGCCAACGCACCGTTCACTTATACTTATACCGATGGTAACGGTT
>NZ_LBIQ01000031.1 GCF_001280515.1 Mangrovimonas sp. ST2L15
GCATACAAGATTTTTTTCTTGCCATAAGGCGATTCAAATTCCTGATCATTGCCTACAATATGTTCCCTAAACTTTGAAAAATAAGCTTCAAGCTCCGTTATTTGTTTAACATCCGAATCCATCATTTAAAATCCTTAAAAATTAATGCCTAATTTTGTTTTTCAAAAACCTCTAATCCATTTTGCAGGAAAATCCCATAGTCTTCTTCGCTAGGGGTATATCCCACTGGCTCTGTCAATACTTCATTTTTATTCGGATTGAATAAGACGTAATAAGGTTGAGAATTTGACTTAAAGAATTGGGTTTGAAAATTGGCCCATTTATGACCGTAATTTTTAAGTCGTCTTGTCCCCCCATTGACCCTATTCACCTCTATCTGTTGATCCTCAGGAAGATCCTTTTTATCATCCACGTACAAGGAAATGAGTACGTATTCATTCCTTAAGTAATTGTCTATGTTTTCTAAAGGCCAAATATGCTCTTCCATCTTTCTACAATTCACACAGGCATATCCAGTAAAATCAATCATGATGGGTTTGTTAACCTGCTTAGCATAGGCAATACCTTCTTTCAAATCCTTGAAGGTTTTTAAATTATTTGTATTTGTACTTGGCAAGATCCAACTGTATCCCACTGGTGGTGCCAAACCGCTTAACAAGGTTAAAGATGTAAACGTATTAGTCTCTTTATTTACCCTAAATCCCGATGCCAAATAAATGACAAAGCATGTAACCAAAATGCCTCCTGCTATTCTAGGGAATGATATTTTTTTGATAGGTGAATCATGAGGAAATTTAATTTTTCCAAAAAGATACAATGCCAGCCCTACAAAAATAATAATCCAAATGATCAAGAAAGGTTCTAACTTTAAGATCCCCCACCTTTTAACCAAATCGGCATTTGATAGGAACTTAAATGCCAAAGCCAATTCCAAAAATCCTAATATGACCTTGGTAGTATTAAGCCAACCACCCGATTTAGGTAAAGCATTCATCATATTAGGGAACATGGCAAACAAGGCAAAAGGTAAACCTAAAGCCAAACCAAAACCGGCCATACCTGTTGTAAGTTGCCACGCCCCACCATCAACTGTCAATGAACCAGCCAACAACGAACCTAAAATAGGACCTGTACAAGAAAAAGACACTATGGCAAGGGTTAATGCCATAAAGAAAATTCCAATAATTCCACCAGCATTCTCTCCCTTGGTTGTTTTATTTGTCCAGCTTGCCGGTAATGTCAATTCATAATATCCAAAAAATGAAAAAGCGAAAAACATGAATATGGCAAAAAACACAATATTCAACCAGACATTGGTGGATATTTCATTTAAAATATCGGGGTTTACCGAATCTAAAAGATGAAACGGAACACTCAATATTAAATAAACCATTAATATAAAAAAACCATAAAGAAGAGCTTTTGAAACACCTGAGCTCTTATTCTGGTCTCCTTTTTTGGTGAAAAAGCTCACCGTTAAAGGAATCATTGGGAATACACAAGGTGTCAAAAGTGCTAGTAATCCCCCTAAAAAGCCTAAACCAAATATACTCCAAAATGATTTTTGTTCAACTGAAGTATTTGTAGTTAACTGAATATCCTCTGGAACCATCCCATACAATAACTTATTTGTTTGATTATTATCAACAGTATTGTTTTCTAGATTTTGTCCAGCTTGGGTTGTATCTTCAACAAGATTAAAAACCAATTCAACTTCGGTAGGTGGCAAACATTTACTATCATCGCACACCATAAACTCCACAAATCCTTTAATAGTTTTGAACTCCTTATCTACATGTATTTTTTGTTTAAAAACGGTTGATTTTTCAAAATACTTGATTTTCATTTTAAAAACCGGATCGTCCACAATATGGCCTTCTTCTTCGGAAGTGTTTCCTAATATTTTAAAGCTCTCCTCTCCATTCTCATAGGTAAACGTTGTCGCAATAGGGCCGTTTTCTGGAACTGTTTGAGAATACAAATGCCATCCCGTCTCAATATCTGCAACTGTTATTAAATGATACTCTGTTTCAGAAATTTGTTCAACAGAGGTTTTCCACTTTACTGGATCATGTATTTGCGAAGATGCATGGAATCCATAAAAAACTATTAAGATAAGTATCCAGTACTTTTTCATCACTTCAAATTGTTTTTCTTGTTTACATTAATATCCAAATAGTTCTTCCAAGCTTACCATTCGAAGTTCTCCTATTTTCTTAAGATCTTCAGTAGTAATATGATCTTTTGAACCAACTATGCAATAGGTATAGAACTTATTTGCAACCTTTTGATTATGAAAATCTTTAATTTGCTCAAAATCGATCATATCTACAGCTTCATAAATAGATTTTCTTAAATCATAATCAATTCCTTTTTTTAGAGCGTTGTAATATAATCTAATAGGCTCACCTTCTGTAATTCTTTGTGTTTGAATGGATTTCTTTATAGCTTCTTTAGCCAATTTAAATGATTCTTTATCCTCAGGTAAATCATTTAAAAGCTCATTCATGGCAGCCACGGCTTCTAACATTTTGTCTGATTGACTCCCAACATAAGCACTCATTTGAAACATCTGTTCCTTTTTGTATGGAATGATATAGGATGCATAAGTAGAATAGGCCAATGCCTTAGACTCTCTAATAGTTTGAAAAACGATAGATCCCATTCCCCCACCAAAATATTCATTAAAAATGGATATCATAGGCTCTTGAGAAACATCATATTGCTCCACATTTCTTACCCATCTTATTTCACTTTGTACCATGTCATAGTCAACAAACAATACCTTGTTTTCTAACTGCTTGGTATATTTAAATGTTTTCTTTTGCGGGTAGGAATTAAAAGTTTTAGGTAATGGGTGATTGACTTTCAACTTAGTTTCAAGCTCCTTAACCGTTAATGGACCATAGTAGGACACTTCATGTTTAAATTTTAACAGGGAATGTAATAAGTCAACCAATTTTTTTGAAGTAATGTTTTGAATATCCTCATTGGACAACACATCGTTGAACGGGTTTTTCTCACCATAAACTGCATAATTGTTCAAACCAGAAAAAATATTTCTCTTATTTGATTTATTATCTTTCCTAATTTTAAAAATTCTTGATTTTAATTCTTCTAAAGCATTTTCATTGGCTTCGCAATTGGAGATAACATATTCAAACAATGAGATTAGCTCATCAAAATTCTCATTAAGCCCATAAAAATTTACTGTAGTTTCCTCATTACTAACATTAATAGAATAATTACTCGCCAACGCGTATAATTTTTTATTCAATTCTTCTGACGAATATTTATTGGTAGATAAATATTTAAAATAACTTATTGCTAAAGGCAAATAAGCATTGTGATATTCTCCCATATCGAAACGATATGTCATATTGAATAATTGATTTTCATCATTATGCACATATAGCAATTCGGTATTCCCATAGGATACTTTTTGAAGGTCCTTTTTAAAATCAACCCAGCTTGGTTGAATGGGTTCCTCCTTCATTGATTTTATATTTTTCACAAAAGCCGACTGTTTACCTGCATTAGTTTCAATAGGAGTAATTGGCGGCTTTTCTACATTCATTATACTCTTATCCGTTCCCTTTCTTTTATAAACAGCTACATAATTTTCTCCGAAGTATTTATTTGCTACCCTAACAACATCTTCCTTCGTTATTTTTGACAAATTGGTTAATGAGGCCACTTCCTCATCCCATGCATTTGAATTACTTTTTATATATACGCTAAGTAAAGAACTCAATCTTCCATTATTAAATTTTAATGCTTGTTGCTCCTGAAGTTTGTAATTAGATATTATAGCTGCTAGAAGGTCACTACTGAAATCCCCTTTCTTTAACTTCTCAATCTCCCCCATCAAAATATCTTTAACTTCATCTAAAGATTGACCTTCCTTTGGGGTTCCTGCAACGGCAAACACTCCATAATCCTTAAGTTGCATATGGAAGTTATAGGCCTCCTGCAAAACCTGTTTTTGCTTGATATTAATATCAAGCAATCCTGCCTTTCCATTACTTAAAACATTTGAGATCAAAGACAATATTCTGGCGTCTTTTGTATTATATTCAGGAGTCCTCCAAGCAATACGTATATTTTCCGCTGTTGGACCAAAGACCTCTCTTGTAATTGGTTCACTTATTGGTTTCTCTGGTTTTGGATTATAGCCATCAAATGTTTTAGCCGCCATATAGGAAAAATGATTGTCTATTTTTTCTATTAGCAAGTCTGGATTAAAATCGCCTACCATGATGATAGCCATGTTATTTGGCACATAGTAGGTTTGATAATAGTCTTTAATGGCAGAAATAGATGGGTTTTTTAAGTGTTCTATGGTACCTATCGTCGTTTGTTGCCCATAATTGTGAGTAGGAAAAAGAGCATCACTCATTTTTTCCATCACTTTTCTACCATCATTGTCTGAGGATCTATTTTTTTCTTCATAAACGGCTTCTAATTCTGTATGAAAAAGTCTTACTACAGGATTCCTAAAACGTTCTGCCTGTATATCTAAAAACTTATCAATAGCATTTGATGGTATATCTTCTTTATAAACTGTTTCCTCTACCCAAGTATGAGCATTTGTACTTTGAGAACCAATTTCTGTCATGAGCTTATCATACTCTCCTGCAATTGCATATTTTGACGCCTCATTTGATACTTGGTCTATTTTTGTATAAATTTCTTTCCGCTTATCTGGATCTGTTGTTTTATTATATACTTCATAAAGTTCTTCAATTTCCTGCAACAAGGGAGCTTCCTTTTCCCAATCTAATGAACCAAACTTATCAGTCCCTTTAAAAAGGATATGCTCTAAATAATGAGCCAACCCTGTATGTTCTTTCGGATCATTGTTACTTCCTGCTCTAACTGCAATATTCACAGCTATTCGAGGTTCCTTTTGATTGACACTTAAGATAACTTGCAAACCATTATCCAGGGTATAAAACCTTGCCTGCATGGGGTCATTAGAGACATATTTATACGTATAACCATTTGAAGTTTTCTCTTCCCAATGAAAATCATTTTGTTGGGAAAAGCCTTTAAATAAAACCAAAAATAATAGGACCAAAAGGAGTGACTTGTTGTTTTTAAAATTTATATGTTTCATATTCATTAAGGTTGTGTTTGCATTTAAGTAGTAAAATTTGATTCATTATTTAAAGAACCGCCCCAAAATGATATGGTCTGAGGCGGCCTTCCTTTAAAAAAAAACTAAAAACTACTTATTTACTTATAATTATTGAAATGGGACTATTTAGGTTTTATAACACCCCCAGCTATAGTAAACTGAAGGTGTTATGGACTAATTCAAATAATTCCCTTTGTTATTGAAAAATTTCTGTGAATAGTTTGTGTAATTACTTAATCTAGGAGTTGCTCTAAAATTTTCTCTAATTCTGAATTGGAAGGTCTTGGTGCATTTGCCATAATTATATTACTTTCTGGATCCAATAAAATAAACCTTGGAATTCCTTTAATGTAGTAATCTTGAACAAACTGAGATTTAAAATCATTATCTGCCATTAATTGAACGCCTTCTAAATTTTCATCTTTCACCATTTTTTTCCATTTATCACGATCTTGTTTCCTGTCTATGGAAATACTAATAAATTCTATGTCTTTATCATGATATTTCTCTTCAACTCTTTTTAAATGTGGTATTTCTGCTTTACATGGTCCACACCATGTAGCCCAAACGTCTATATAAATGTACTTACCCTTAAAATCTTCTAAAGAGGAAGTTCCTCCCTTAAAATTTTCATAATCTAGGAACTTAGGTGAAGGATTCCCTTTTGCCACTTTTCTGAGCTCATGATAACTATTGGTAATTTCCTTTTTATGTTCTTCATTACTCGATCCTTTCATAAATTCTTCATAGTAAGCTTCTAGTTCATTGGTATATGTAATACCATATTGAGCTTTTTTATAGAGTAATAAATCTTTAATGGTTTGATTAGATAAGGTATTATAAGTCTTTAATATTGCTAGGTCTTCAGCAATACCGGTAGCTTCTGATAGTTTATTGGCTTCTCTCTTACAATAATCATTCAACAAAGAATAATATGCATAAGAAAATAAAAAGTCTTCTTCTCTATTGTAGTCAAAATTGTCAAGTTCCTTCAAAAATCCTTGGGAAACTTTAAAAGTTGAATCTTTAGCATAATAAGCATGGTTAGCTTCATAGTTAGAAAGATTACTTAAATAGGTATATTCTATATTTCTTCTTTCCTTTTCTATATACTTTTCTGGTAAATTCTCAGTACCATCAAGTAAAGTCTTAGAAACATTACGAACTTCATCTTGCTTTGATTTAAATGTTGATTCGTCTAAAAGGTATTTATTCACATCCTTTCCAATAACTTCCTTTTCTTTCCTCCTTTTTGAAATTAAGTAACTATTGATTTCTGATCCTACACCTTTAAATTGAATGGTTTCATTAAAATTCTCACTATCATAGTTAATTTCTAAGTCATCCCCTGCTTCTAAATATAAATACAAGAGATTGCTGCCATCATAAACCATCAAGTTCTCGGCCTTAATTCTTAAGGTATCTTTAAATGTTCCTGTACTATCTAAATCAACGGTTTTTGACAAGGAGTTTATCATACCACTGAACTGTAACTTATTCGTTCTTGAATTTAAAATAGTTCCATTGATAAGAACATAGTCTTTCTTTTCTGTTTCTTGAGAACAGGAAAGAAAAGCAAGAGGGGCAAAAACTAGCAAATAAAATAACTTCTTCATTTTAATAATTACTTTTAATTAAAGGATGGAATGTTATAACTAACCTTCTTTATTTAGTAGAAAAAATATCATCTAACATTTGATACATATCAACCTTTTCTGGATTCTTAGAGCTATAAATAATTTTGCCTTTTGGATCTAAAACAATTTTAGTTGGGAAAGAATTGACATTAAAAGGAATTAAAAGATTCGTTTCATTGGTGCTTCTTATGTGGGTCCAATCATAATTTTCTTTTTCAATGATATCCCTCCATTTTTTATCTGTATCTCCTTGATTTACCCCTACAACCGTAAAATTTTTATTGGCATATTTTTGACTATACTCCTTAATTTTTGGAATTTCCGCCATACAAGGACCACACCACGTCCCCCAGTAATCCAGTAGAACATAGTTACCTTTTAATTCTGACAATTTAAATTCTTTACCATTTAAGGTGTTCAATGTAGTGAGTTCTGGAGCAGACATTCCGATTCCTGTATTTTCAACTGCTGAAATGCGCTCTTTAGCTTCTTCATAAAAAGGAGTACCGTCCAAAGTTGAGCTATCAAAACCATTAAATAGAGCCTTTGCTTCTTCATGTGTAAAGTATCTTCTGTAGTAGGCATCATTAAAGACATAGGATGCAGCAATAGATTTGGGATGCGACTTAATAAAATCCGTTTTTAGGACAGTTACTTCCTTACTTAACTTATCCCTTCTTTCATATAGGCTTTTTACCTCTTCTTCATTTAAATCACTAGTAGAAATAGCTACTGAAATAGAATCCATGGTATTCAAAAGAGGGAATATTTGTGAGTTAATCAGCGCTAAATCATTATTAATACCCAATGAATCTGAAGGATATGCATCTACCATATAATCTACTATTTTTCCATTATAGGAGATTTTAGCTCCAGGAAAACCAATGAACCATAATCGGCTTAAATGTGCTTTGACCGAAGCTTGATATTCCTTGTCCCCTACCTTTACCTTATAACTTCTTAGAGCTTCAGGAACACCTATGTAATATAACTTATAACCCTCTATAGAATCCTTGAAAGTAAATTTTTGATCTTTTATCCCAAGGGTATCTCTATGATAACCAGACGGATCCTTATCATCTTTTTCATAGTATACCAAATAATCGCTCTCAAGTCCTTCTATACTAGCATTTAATGTGAATGTTTTTGGTATTTCTTTCACTTCTTCACCAGACTTGTTTGACTTACAATTAAGCATAAGAATGGCCGTAAGCAAAAGGAGGTTTGCTTTAATATTCATGTCTATATGTTTTTTGGAAACCAAAACGAAGATTTTTTATCACCTTCGTTTTGGCAAGGATTAATAACTTATAATCTAGATAATGATTGTTATTTAAAAAGGACTCTAATTGGTATAAATATTTGAAGGCCAATCTTGACCATCTGTTCTGGTAAGGGTAAATGTTCCATATTCATCATAGGAAACAGTGTAATAATAGGTCCATTCCACTGTAATTGTTGGGCCATCAACATCAATAATATTCCATTGTTGCTGTCTCCAAGTGTCATCTATAATTTCCACTAAACCAGTATCATAACTGTAACTAAGAGCTCCTGGCCCTCCGTAATAATAATCACAAGATAAATCACTTACGTCATAAACAGTAAAACTACCTGGTTGAAGTGCCATAGAAATGGTTCCTGTTTGGCCTACCTCTACATCACCCCAAGTAACACCTCCAGCAGAAACCTCAATCCATTCATAATCATAAGTACCTTCCCAAATAGGAGGAGCAATTTCCACAATTCTAGACCCCATAGAATAGGTACAATTAAAGTCAAAACAATCCTTACGAGTATCCACAACAGCACCATCTTGACCAGTAATTACCCATTTAAATTCAAATATGTCGCTTACCAAAACGTCCCCGTTATGGTTAGGTGAAAATTCACTACTAAAAAGGTCTGCGAGTTGGTCTTTGGTTACAGTAATCATAAATGTGCTTTCTGGGTCAACTATTGTTTCAAGTAACTTTCCTTCAGAACCACCCAAATAATTAAATGTTCCATTATTGTTTTCCTCTGCAAAAGCATAAATTTCAACTTTACTTATATCAGAAACAGGGAATTCACCTATTTCCAATGACACTTCATAATCGATTGAGGTTAAGTACCAATACTCCTCACCTCCAGTCTCCAATTCAACATAATATTCAAATTGGTTTGTCCCATTTTCATTAGAAGGTGTAAATTTCAAATAAGCATCATCTTTCCATGTGATTTCATAAGGATCTGGCATTTTCACATCATCATTTTCTTCACAAGATTGAACAATTGGAAGCAATAATAAGCCCAGACATAACAAAATTATTTTTTTCATTACTAATGTTTTTTAATTAAAGTTATAGGTTATATACTTTGGGTGTTCCTTTGAGAACATCCCTCAACTTGTGATTTAGTTTAAATTGGGGTTTACATCTCTTATGGATTGAGCAATTCTAACCACATAGCCATCATCTCCCGGACTTAATGTAAACTCTTCTCCTGTTAAAGGATGAACTCTAGTAAAGACAGGTACTTCGTCGCCATACACATGGTATCTTTTTTGGTCAAATAGATTTAAAGATGAGCCCGCTAATTCCTTTCTTCTTTCATCCTTCACCAATTGTAAGGTTGTAGCATTATCAGTAAAAGCAAGTGGCGTAAAGGATTCTAATCTATTAGGCAGCAAAACATTTAACATATCGATAGCACCTTGACCATCTCCAGTGCGCACCTTGGCTTCAGCATTAGTTAGCATTAACCTAGGAACACTTAGCCCATTACATCGCTCTGAATTGGCGTACATGTAAATATAATTTGGAGACACATCAATACCCGTACTTGATGTTTGAGTTGCAAATAAATACCATCTTCGATCATTATCCTGATCATAAAGTGAAACCAAATCTGGAGAATAGAGATGAAATGGATTTGCAAATGACCAATAGATATATCGGTCCCATATAACTTCCTTATTTAGCGTACTAGAGTACCATTGACTTCCATTGTTATAACCAGACCATGGATTTGATGGATTTGTAAAATCAATAGTGTTGTAGTCATACAGAAAATCATATTGCTCTAAAGCAAGATTAGAGTTTTCAACTGCTTCTTCAAAATTGCCCATATACAAATTAACTTCTGCAAGTAAAGCATATAATGAAGCACGACCTGGTCTAAAATTTGCATAGGAATTAATAGCATCATAATTTGAATCCAATAAGGCTATAGCTTCATTTAAATCTGTTAAAATTTGAGCATAAACTTCACTAACCGAAGATCTCCCCAATAATGCCTGAAGATCAATTTCTAAAGGCATCGCTACCCCTGGTTCATCCGGGTTTGATGGATCAAAATGATGTGCATACTGATTAACCGTTAAAAAATATTCAAAAGCTCTTTGAGCCAATGCCTCTGCTTTAATGTTATTTCTTTTCGAAGGATCAAAATTCCCAGGTTCAGCAGTATCTACATCTTCCAAAATTTGATTCATAACGTGGATATAATAATAAAAATTATTGTAATCGCTATCTGCATCATCTGGATTGAAAATATCATGCTGCCAAGTATATGCATTCACACTTGGTGTGCTATTGGAAATACTATTAAAACTTTCCTCCGTGTGGTATACATCAGGATCTATAAACCTTGCATTTGTGCCAACAGAACGTAATATGGCATAATCGAGTAACATTTTGTCATAATCCTCCAATGTTGAGGGAATAATATAACCTGTTGGTTCAACATCCAAAAAGTCATCGGGACTTTGACAAGATGTAAATGATACGAATATGATTACTATATAAATAATATATTTTGCTTTCATAGTTTTGCTCTTTTTATATTGTTTTAACATCATTTAAAAGGAGACTCTCACTCCAAAAGTGTAACTAGTTAAATTTGTATAAGCCTCTGAATTAGGTGCAATAGGATCTACTCCTAAATCATTAGCCACCCACAAGAAAGGATTGGCAACCTGCATAGTCAATCGAAGATTTGTTAAGAACGTACGATCTAAAAATTTCTTAGGCATTGTATACCCCAAAATAATATCTTGAACTCTTAGGTAATCTCCTTTGTGAACATTACGATTAGATTGATTCCAAATGCGGTGCATTGCGCTTGTATCATATCTATTTTCATATTCTCCGGTCATAGGATTTAAACCATTATAGAATACTTTTGGAACATCTGTGAATGCTTCATCACCAGGGTTCATCCAACGGTTTGCCCACTCTTGATGTAGTCTAATATTCCCAAACCCATAATCATAGTTATTGTAAGAGCCATAACCTGCAGATGCATAGTTATAAGACATTCTGAAAACATAATCAGCTTGATAGTTCATATTAACAGTAAGATCCAAACCTTTATAATTGAAGGTTGTAGAAAGACCACCATAGTGTTGAGGCACTGTAGTTCCCACGTACTCCAATTCATCAATATCAACCGTTCCTCTCCAAGACCTAGTATTACCATTAGCATCATAAAGTAGCACTTCCCCATTGTCATCTAAACCAGCAAAATTATAAGCATAAAGCCCACCAATTGGCATACCTTCTTCATATGCATTTCCTCCTGTATAACTATCAGCTGTAGGAGCATTGGTTAATTTTGCCTTAGCTAAAATATTTTTATTGTAATTGAAATTGGCTCTAACCGACCATGTAAAATCATTACTTCTAATGACATCTGCATTCAATTGCAACTCCACACCTTTATTATCAATATCTGCATAATTTACTCTTGCTGTTGACCAACCTACAGTAGGGTCAATTACTTTTGATGTATAGACATCAGTACTCTTTTTAATATAATAATCTATACTTCCAGATAGCCTGTTGTTGAAAAAAGCAAAGTCAACACCTAAATTGGTAGTTGCGGTTTCCTCCCATTTCAAATCAGGATTCCCTGGTTGACTAAGCACTAAACTATTATAGGTATTACCCCATGTAATGTTTCGAACTCGGGCAGTAGGTTCTGGATAAACTCCAATCAAACTATTTCCTCCAAGTCCATAGGTAGCTCTCACCTTCAATCGGTTAATCCAATTTGCATTATCCAAAAAAGCTTCTTTAGCTGCATCCCATGCTACACCCACCGACCATAACGGTTTGTATCTAAAATCTGGATTGCTTCCAAAAATATTTGCTTGATCTATTCTGAAACTTCCGTTTAGGGTATACTTATTTTTGAAAGTGTACCCCATATTAGAAAAATAACTTACAAAGCGATTATCTTGATTGTTGATATCAAACAATTCAGCTGCATAGAAATCATATAATCTAGCTCCAGTCCAATCGACTAAATTATAACTCAACAAAGCTGCTTCATTAATTGGCAAATAGGTAGTTGATTCTTTATCATACCCAAATTGTCTATTACGCAAAAACTCTGTAAATCTCCTAGAGTATTCTCCTCCAGCAAATACATTCAATTGGTGATCACCCCATTCCTTATCCCAATTCAATGTGTTCTTAAAGACCCATCCTTTGGAATATGTACGCTCTTGCAAATATTGTGATCCTTTTGGAATACCATATTGATACGAATCTGTATTACTGTCATAGATATAGAAATCATTGACCATATTACGCCATGAAGGCAAATCCATTGATTTAAAGGAATCATAGTCATTCGTATTACGCTCATACCTAAAAGAACTACTTAGAGTTAAATCTTTAAGTATTTCTACATCTAATTTAAAATCAGCCCTAATATCTAATAAGGTTCTATCATTGTCCAGATTTCTGTGTTCTTCTAAATAATTATAGGTGTAGGGAGCTCCAACCAGCGGTTCACGGTCTTGAGACATCCAAGGGTTCCAGCTATAATACTTTTGAATATACTGCCCATTTTCATCAACCAATTGATCATAGGGCTGCGCCATATAAAACATATCTATTGGGTTAAAAGCTCCATATTGAGTATCAAAACTGTTATCATTCTGTTGCCTTAAAACAGCTGTCATACCAGCAGTGAAAGCAATTTTATCATTAAAATCAAAGGTGTTACGCATATTCATGGTATACCTTTCTTGATCATCGCCAATGGTTTGTCCTTCAACATCCGTATATGACAGTGACCCGAAAAAAGCATTACGTTCACCTCCTCCTGAAAGAGATAAATTATAGGTCTTTTGCATAGCATTTCTTATAAAATACTTTTCCCAATCATTCTCTATATTTCTCCTTCTTAATTCGTTCATATAGTTATTATAGGTGTTTTGAGACCAAGTAACACCATCAGGAGAAAGCCCATTTCTATATATTTGAGCCATATGAAAATCATTGATACTGGAATTACTGCCTACCAATCCATTGATATTTGTCCATCCCTTATCAATAAATTCTTGATCTAAATCCATTTCTTGAGAAGTAGACATAAGGTTTAAGTCACTTAAGTCAACTTTATTTTCCATTTTGACAAAACTGGAAAAATCTACTTTCAAGGGTTGGTTTTTCCCTCCTCTTTTAGTTACAATTACAACCACACCATTTGAGGCCCTAGACCCCCAAATTGATGATGCAGAGGCATCCTTCAAAATGGTGATAGATTCAACATCTTCTGGATTGATTGACTCTAAATTTTGTTGTTCTGCCAAAGGGAAGCCGTCAACAATTATTAAAGGATTGGCAAAGGCACTTAAAATGGTAGAACGCCCTCTTATTTCAAAATTGTTGAACCTCGGGTTTATATTCAAACCTGCAACTTGACCAGTGATTCTCTCAATAATATTTGTTCCAGAAGGTCGCTGTTCAAGTTGGCTTGCCCCAACTTGTGTGAAAGACCCCGCTGTTCTCTCTTCAGAAAGCTCCTGATAACCAGTTAAAACAACTTCATCCAGAGAATTAATGGACTCCTTTAAAACTACATTAATAACATTATCTGAAGAATAATTATTTAAGTTAGATATATCTATTTTTCTTGTAGTAAATCCCACATAAGAAAATTCTAATACAGCTTGTACATCCGAAACCTTAATGGTATAATTCCCTGAAAAATCAGTAGCAACCCCATTTCGAGTATTGGCTTCCAAAACTGTTACACCAGGCAATGGAATACCATTTTCATCTGTTACTTTTCCTGAAATCTGTATTCCTTGAGCAGTGGCAGAATAATTATTTTTAATAATCTGAATGGTATTATGCTCACCCATGACATAATTTAAATTGCTATTTTTTAAACTTTCGTTTAATAAATCTCCAACAAAAAACTCTCCTTTTTTGAGTTGAACTTTGGGTGCATCCTGAAACAAATTTTTAGGATAAATGAAATGATAATCAGTTTGTTGTTTGATTATTTGAAATACTTCATCCACAGATACTGATTTATTATCATCAATAGTAATTTTTTGCTGTGCAAATGAGTCTTTGCCATTTAAACCAAAAACGGTGACGCAAAAAAGAAAAATAAACATTCTCATAGATAAAAGAAGAAGTCGCCTTCCAAACAAACCTGAAGGCACATGATTTAATTTAATTTTCATAAATTTGAATTGTGTTAGTTAGACATCCGATTAATTAATACATCAATTAATAGCGAAGAGACCTCACACCGCCAAATGTTAAGCTCTTCGCTTTTTTATTTTTATTCTATAGTTATTAGTTTTCCTTCAATTTTAAAATTGGTAATAAGTCCGTAGTTTTTGATACTTTTTAGAACATCAACAATAGTTTGATCTCTTCCTAAAACACCTACAAACTGCTCATCCATAATTTTTTTGTTTTCAAAAACAATATCAAAATCATACCACCTCGAAAGGACTTTCATAATATCCTTTAATGATTTTCCATCAAAACTAAAAATACCTTCCTTCCATGAGATTTCAGGTTCAACATCAACATCAGCTATTACCAAATTTTCTTTCACTAAATTTATGGTTGATTGTTGTCCTGGCATAAGAATTTGGTTATACTCCTCATAAGCAACCTGTACTTTACCATGAACTAAAGTGGTGTAAATAAAGGTTTCATCCTTGTAAGCCTTCACATTGAATCCTGTTCCTAAAACTTCAATTTTTTGATTTGTGTTAGAAACAACAAATTTAGACCCATTATTTTGGGAGCTAGGTGTAACCTCAAAATAGGCTTCACCATAGACTAATTCAACTTCTCTATCTTGGTTATTTAAAAATGCAACAGGGAATTTTAATTGAGAATCAGAATTTAACCAAACCTGAGTACCATCTGATAAACTTAAGGTAAACTGACCACCTCTAGGAATGGTTAAATAATTATATTCCAGGTTGCCCCCTTCTGTACTAGAACTATATACTAATTCCTCTCCATCACTTTTGACATACTCGGTCTCATATAACTTTCCTTTTTCAAGTTCTACAAATGAACCATCTCCTAAGGTTAATACTGCCTTGTCAGTTCCTGTAAGGATTTGATTATCTACAATAACTGGCTCTATTAAAGAAGGTTTATTTTTGGAATTAAAGTATATAGAAACAGCTAAGAAGCAAGCAACTGATGCTGCCACTGCAAATTTCCAATATATATTTTTAGAACTTTTTGGTTTAATACTTTTTTGAAGCCTCTTCCATTCACCTTCAAGATTTATATTGAGTGAATCTGCATTGTAATTTGCCTTTACATTTTCAAAATACCTTTTATGGTGTTCAGACTCTTGGTACCATTTGGAGAATACAATCTCCTCCTCAGGAGTGAGGTTATTATTTATTTTCTTAATTATTAATCTAAATTCCATTTCGGATTTATTTGGCCTTTATATGTTAGACAAATAAAACCTAAAAAAGGGTGACAAAAAATTTGAAAAAAATTAAAAAAACAGAAATTTAGATAAAAAATTAGTTTAAAAACACCTTCTTTATTGATGGGATTCAAACATAATAGCCAAAATAGATATGATTTCCGCAATTTTAAGTTTTGCTCTTTTCAATTGTGTTTTTACTGTATTGACGGAAATATTAAGTTCCATAGCTATTTCAGAATATTTGTAATTGTTAAGATATTTTAATTTGACGATTTCTTGCATACGATCGGGTAAAGAAGTAAGAGCTTTAGACACTTGCTGATTTAGTATTTTTCTCTCGTCTTCATCACTAAGAGAAATTTCATGCTCAGAAACCAAATTTAAAGCTAAATCCAAAAGCTCGTAATCATCGGTGATCTTTATTGTTTTTAAGAAGTTTAAGCAACGGTTTCTTACCATTGTATAAGAATAACTTTTTAAGGACACTTGAATATCAATGGATTTGGCATTCTCCCATATATAAATAAATACTTCTTGTACTAAATCCTGACTAGAATCTTGGTCAAAAAGAAATCCATTAGCATAGATAACTAAATCTTCATAGTTCTTCTCGAAAAAAGATTTGAAGACACTTTGATCTCCTTTACGAATAGACTCAAATACAAGATCCATTGGTTTAGTTAATATATTGTAAAGTTTACACCAAATCTAACAAAAAGCAACAATTCCTATAACTATCAGTTGTTTTATTTAATTTTTTTTTAAAATATCTTAAAATTAATATTATGAAAAATGGAAGCCTAAAAAAATAGATGATTTTATTGAAATATATCATTTTCAACATAATACGCCTAAAGGTTATAGGAAATCAATAATTTTTTTTAGAAAAAGCTTAAAACTTGACTTTACATAATAAATTATCATCCATCTCATTTTACAATGCTTTACTTATTAAATTATATCAATTACAAAACATATGTTAAACATTTTCACAAAACTAAACAATCGGTTAGTTTTGTTTTAGGAATAAGGAATTAATGCCAAGACTCAAAAAATATAATGAACAAGAGGTGATAGAAAAAGCCATGAATTTGTTTTGGAAACAGGGCTTTGAAAATACTTCTATGCAAATGCTAGAGAATGAAATGGGCATTAATAAGTTTTCTATTTATTCAAGCTTTGGTAGTAAAAACGGAATATTTTTAGAAAGTTTGAATTGTTATAAGAAAAAATTGTATCAATTACTTAGTTCCTTAAGAAAAAACTCTAGTCATATTGAAGATATCAAACAATATTTTTATGACTTTATTGCTTTTTCACAAGAGGCAGGTATTAAAAAAGGTTGTTTAATTACTAATACAGCAGGAGAAATTAGAGAAGATGCTGACGCACAAATAAAACAAACCTTAAAAGAATTTACTGAAGAAGTGAGGACTATTTTTTCTAACATTTTAAAGAAAGATTCCAACAAAAGCAATGAAATAGTAAACCAACAAGCTGATTATTTAATCATTTCCATGTTTGGACTTTCTATGGCCTCTAGAATATTCAACCCGTCACAATTAGACAACTATATATTAAACATATTTAGAAACCTTTAATATTTTTTAATAAATAACCGAAAACTAAGGATATACGTTTTGAAAAATTTAATTGGTAAAAAAATATAATATGAAATTTATTAAAAACATCTCAATGAAAACATCCAACATTTTAACCCTAGGTCTATTCTGTATTATAGCTTTTTCCTGTAAAAACAGTACTTCTGAAAACAACACCGAAACAACAGAAACAAACATGGAACAAAACAACGAATCCAAGGCTATCGAAAAAACTCCTACCCTATCATCACAACTGGAAGAACGCAAGGAAAATTTCGAAAAAAAAGCAGATGATACCACCAAAAAAATATATCAAGAAGGTTTAGATGCTGTTGCTGAAAGCGGCATTTTAGAATCCGCCAAAAACGTTGGGGATAAAGCTCCAAACTTTACTTTAAAAAATGCTTTAGGAGAAGACATTCGCTTAGAAGCTTACTTAAATAGAGGTCCTGTAGTCTTAACATGGTATAGAGGTGGCTGGTGTCCATATTGTAATTTAACATTACAACACCTACAGCAAGAGTTACCAAAATTTAAAGAAGCTGGTGCCCAACTATTGGCTCTGACCCCGGAATTACCAGATCAATCTATAAGCACTAAAGAAAAACACCAATTAGAATTTGAAGTTTTAAGCGATATTGGAAATAAAGTAGCCAAAGACTACGGCGTGGTCTTTAAGTTAACCGACGAAGTCGCTAACATCTACAACCAAAAATTTGACCTCAATGGTCACAATGGAGATGAATCTAACGAACTTCCATTGGCAGCGACTTATGTTATCAACACAGATGGAACCATTGCCTATGCCTTTTTAGATTCCGACTATAGAAACAGAGCTGAACCATCAGAAATAACAGCCTTTTTAAAATCTATGAATGAATAAATTATTATATTGGAAAATATTAACCACGTGAACACAAAACCGAACAGGCAGGTGAACACGATTTTGAACACGATTATTTATAACTAACTGATAATCAATATCTATTTTTGTCAGTTAATCAATTCATAACCCGAAAATCCTACGGATTTTCACGCAACGAAGCTATACACAAACCGTTACCACCAATTATGACCCGTATGAAGTTTCCATTGATGAAGTTCTAGAGCTCTGGGAATTTACATGCAGTATCAATACCCAAGAATATGATGAACGAGAACTTAAGATTTCCAGTATCATGAACATGTTCAATAACTTGGGAGTGGAATTAAAGGCATTGGAAAGGATTATAAAATGATGTACACTGTCATAGATATTGAAACTACAGGACAAGGAAATAAAATAACAGAAATTGCCATTTTTAAATTTGACGGGGAAAAGGTAATTGATGAGTTTACATCTTTGGTAAATCCTGAGACCTACATACCTGAATACATCACTGCCCTTACGGGTATAGACAATAGCATGGTGGCAGAGGCTCCTACTTTTAGGGAAATAGCAAGTTCCATACTTGAAATTACCAAGGATTGTGTTTTTGTGGCACATAATGTCAATTTCGACTACAACATCATTCGGAATGAATTTAAAGCCATTGGTCTGGAATTTACACGCAAAAAACTGTGCACCATTCGTTTATCTAGAAAACTGATACCCGGACATCGCTCTTACAGCTTGGGAAAGTTATGTGCAGCCCTTAATATACCTATTGAAGGCCGTCATCGGGCCAGAGGTGATGCCCAGGCCACCGTTACTCTTTTTCAGAGAATTATTGATACTGATAATTCCGAAAAAGTATTTGCTGAGTTTTTAAGGAGAACTTCAAAAGAAGCCACTCTCCCACCCCACTTGCCAAGTGATATCTTTAATGGTATTCCTAATGCACCTGGAGTTTATTACTTTAAAAACAAAAAGGGTAAAATCATTTATATTGGAAAGGCCAAGGACTTAAAAAAAAGGGTGCTGGGACATTTTTACGACAAGACAGACAAAGAATTAAATCTATGTAGGGAAACTGCTGATATTGATTATGAACTATCAGGAAGCGAACTTATTGCTCTGCTAATGGAAGATGCTGGCATTAAACAACATTATCCCGAGTACAATGTGGCCTCCAAAAGAAATCCTAGAGCATATGGGATTTTTACCTATCAAGACAGAATGGGAATTAATCATTTGGCATACAACATCTTGAAGAATGCTCCGTCACCTTTCATTACTTTCTTCAACATCACTGATTGTAGAACCTATTTAGAAAAAATATGTGTGCAATTTGAACTTTGTCCCAAGTATTGTCATTTACAGGAAGGCGTCCAACAATGCAGCCACTATAAGATCCATACATGTCGTGGTGTTTGTATAAATAAGGAATCAGTAAAGAACTATAATTTGCGCGTTGAACAAGCTATATCGTTCACTAGCGAAATATCTTCAAACAAAATCATAAAAAAACCTGGAAGACATCCTGATGAAGAGGGATTTGTATTGGTTAAAAATGGTATTTATTTAGGATTTGGATTTGTGGAAAATACTGAGCAAATTATAAATACGGAGGACTTGGAGCATTTTCTTATCAGACAGAAAGACAATGTTGATATCCAGAGAATACTGAAAAGACAGTTAATTACTTCGTAGCCAAAAATGTTTTAATACTGAAACAATCAAATTAATGATTATAAATACTCCAATCAACCAAAATTAATTGACCATTATATTTGCAAAGAACCAATGGTTTTGAGTCAATTTTAGTTTTATTTTACCAAGGTAATGGAACCACTGGTGCAATTTGCAACCTAATTTGATGTTGCGGACCAAAACTATCCGGAGAGGCCACATAATACCAGTATTGCATACTCAATTTAATGGGCATTTTTCCAAAACGTGTTATCTTATTCACTCCTGTTCCTACGGGAAAGGTAAATTTATTTCCTTTAGCAGCTTTATGATTATATGAAAAAGTGGGCTGTCCTGTTATTTGCCAACCTTTACTTAGGTTATAGACATAAAAATACTGACCTGCGGTAATACTGGCTGTCTCTTTCCTCCCTGCAGTACTTGTGTAAAAATCATCAGGAAGTACGGTTGAGCTGGTCACATCGGCATCTATACTGTTCAAACTCCAAGCATGATTAAACATGATTCCTAAAACCCCCCAATCAAATATCTGAGCT
Organism: Mangrovimonas sp. ST2L15; assembly: GCF_001280515.1. Classification (GTDB taxonomy): domain Bacteria; phylum Bacteroidota; class Bacteroidia; order Flavobacteriales; family Flavobacteriaceae; genus Mangrovimonas; species Mangrovimonas futianensis. The sequence continues at coordinate 20,190 of NZ_LBIQ01000031.1, forward strand.
ACCATTAGTTCTGGTCCTAGTAAATTGTAATTTGACCTCAATGCCTTATCTGAGGCGGTCCGGAAACTCCCAAAAACACCAACAATTCCTATTAACTTAGAGGGAAAAGTTTTTCCAACAGCGACATCAGCACTAATATTTCCGAGATTGACTCCTTTCTGTTCAAATCCATTGGCTTCAAATGTTGGTTGACTCAAATAAATAGGAACCAAAGGTCTTACAAACAAGTTGACCCCGGGCGAAAGTGGAATAGGTAAACTAGGCTGAAAGTTCAATAAAGAACCTGTTTGTTTGTTTGCATCTGGCAAATCGCCGTTATAAAACACCACATCAATAGGAAACGCCATAGTACCCAATGTGGTATTGGGGTTTGATAGCTCTTTGGCTATATCATCATTACTTTTAGGTTTGTTAGCGTCATCCGTATCTTCTTGTGCCCAAATGGTGTTGGAGACCAAAAGGATCAATATAATTGGTAATAAATAGTTGATTTTTTTCATTTTAATTAATTTTTAAAATTCAAATTTGGCCATGGTTTGTAATCTACCTGCTCTACCTAAAGCATCATTGGCTGTACGCTGCGCACCCCACATATATTCAGCTCCAATAGAGAAGTTTTTATCGAAATGATAAACGAGATTCACATGTCCTACCCCTCCTCTTTTTAGGGCATAAGGCGCTCTGGAATTTGGAGCATCTAACCAGCCATATGCATAATTAAAATTGGATTCTAAACCTGGCGACCATCTATGCATAAAGCCAACTAAAGCCGATTTGGCCAAAATAGGATCCAATTTTCCTTCAGCATTTAACACCGCATTGGCTTGACTACCTGCAAAGGCAATGATGTTCTCGCCATAGGCATCACCATAGTTAAAATTAAAGCACACATAGCTGTTTTTGCCAATATATTGCCGGCCTGCCACAATGACTTCCCATTGTAACGTTTGATCAGATGGCCCGGTAGAGCCTCCATCCCATCTTAATTGCGCAAAACTTGCACCGGTCCATAAAATCCCTGTTTTCCACTTGTAGTCCATTCTTAAAGCCAATAAAGGTAATTGTACATTGGCTTGACCCTCAAAGTCATTCGGATTCTCAATACCTAGGAAACCTTGGTATTCAAGACCGGCAGCGATCATAATTTTATCTGATACTTGTTTTTGATACCTTATTTGAACCGATCGTCCTCCCGCAAGGGCATCACCTGCAGCAAAGTCTATCATGAAAGCCATAGATTGTAGAAAAGAAAGGGTCGTCCAGGTTTGTCCTATGATAAAATCGCCTGCCGTGACATAGGCATGTCGCAATCTAAACTGATTGCCATCAGACCAAAAATCACCTTCTATAAATAGCTGTAAGGGGATTTTATCTTCAGCAAAACGTCGGATATCTACATTAATTCGCGTCTCCTTAGCCAAGAAATAAATGTATCCCTCATTTCCATAATCGGGTTCTCCTTCCACAGGGATCGTAGACATTAAAAACTGACTTTTATCCGTTGTACCATCAAAATCATAGAGAGCATCCACCTTTAAATACCCGCCTATTTTCATGCGTAAATCGGTACCAAACATGGGCCATGAACCAGGAAAATCGTTACTGGTAAATTTCTCGGATGCCGTTTTTAAAACATCTTCTTTGAGATCCCTATCTGGGATAACCAAATGGTTTTTCACAGAATCTTTTGCCGTTTCTACTTGGGCATACATCCCCATAGGTAACAGACTTGCCACCAAAAGCAGAAAAACTTTATAATTCTTTAATGTCATGGTTATTTTATGTTGTGTTCCTAAAAGAACATGATTAATGCTTACAATTTTTTATTCAGCCAGACTATAAATAATCTCTCTGGCCATAACCTCTTCCAAATTATTTCCATCACCGGTACAGAACCAGGCTACAACCATATCTTGAGATGGAGACACAAAAAGTCCTTGTCCGCCTACACCACTTTTAAAGAAATCTCCATTTGGAAATACTACATCCCATTGGTATCTATTGGCTAATCCTTTTACATCAGGGAAAGATTCTGCGAATTTTTTTCCTGCATAGGCCTTGGCATACATGCCGGAATGTGATGTATCTTGAATCTTTTTAATGATGGCATCAGGAATAATTTGCTCTCCAGCCAGTTTAGCTCCACTAGGGGTAAACGCCATTCCAAAGCGGGCCATATCACGTACACTGGTATTCATACCCAACCAACCTAATGTCATTCCACTAGGACTTACTGAAAGATCTGCATCGTGCTCCATCCCCAGTTTACTCCATATACGTTCACTCAATTGTTCGTGCATTGGCATTTTACCAACTTTTTCTACAATCCGGTTAATCACAAAGGTGTTGATGGAGTTGTACTCAAATGCTTCGTGCCCTGGTTTTACCCGTTTCATCTCGCCTAGGATATCGTACCAGTTTTTGCTTCTGTCTCCCGGTAAAACAGCCACATCGGATGTTGCGGCCCATCTAAACCATATTTGTTCGGGATTGGTTCTGGAATCGTGCAAAGGTTCGTCATGTTCCGTTCCATTTAGTCCAGTGGCCATATCTAGGGTTTCTTCAACGGTTACGCCATCCCAGTCGCTTCCTTTCAGTTCTTCGAGATAAAAGGTAACGGGTTTTTTAACATCCACTTTACCTTCATACTCCAAAAAGGCGAGCATGGTAGCGCCAGTAACCTTACTGCACGAGAACCAAATATGCTTATCATCTGGACGCATGGTTTTATAGCGTTCATACACAATTTCACCTCCTTTAACTGCTACCATGGCATCAATGGGGAAGTTTTCAAAATGAAAGTCTACGGTTTCGGTCTTACCATCCCTGCCCACAAAACTTAAATCACCAATATCAGGATGAATATTATACGACAATTCACTTACCTGTCCACTCCTATATAAAGGTGCGGTGATATAAAACTGTGACCAATGCTGCCAGGCGTATTCGGTTTCCGTACTGGGAAACTGAATTTTCACGGCATTTTCAGGTTGATGGAAATAAGTGCTGATGCGCGCTACCTCATCGAATGAAATATTGGAAGCCACCTCTTCAGGATTGGCATAAATTAAGCCCCTGACATCATTTTTATCCAAGATGATGGTTTCTGAATTGCTCTTTTCCGAAGGAGATTTGCATGCTACCATGACTATACCAAGCAGGAAAACAATAGCGAGAAATTGTGTTAATTTTTTCATGATTCTATTATTTCAAAGTGTTTTTATAGATCTTCCCGTCTTTCATAATCACCTTAAAGTTGTTATCTGGGTCGGCAACCAGATCAATGTTTTTCAAAGGATTACCATCAACAATAATCAGGTCGGCATAGGCGCCTTCCTTAATAACACCTAATTCACCTTCCTGATATGGATTGCGCGGGCCACTCAACTTAAGCAGTTGGGCATTGTCGTAGGTCGCCATTTTTAAGGCTTCGTACGGTGTGTACCAACGTTTTAATTTTGCCAATAGCTTACCATGTTTTAGGCATAGTCCGGGATCGAAGATCACGTCTGTTCCCCAGGCGGTCTTCACACCATGTTTCTTAGCCAATGCATAAGCGTTATCTGTACCATTTGTAACTTCCACGTATTTTTTTTGATTATTCGACCCCTCTGGAAACGGAATGGCGTCTTCATCGTTAAGGATGGGTTGAATGCTCAACCACACATCTTTTTCTACCATCATTTTTGCCGTTTCATCGGTTAGTAGCATCCCATGCTCTATAGACTTCACGCCGGCTTTAATCGCCATTTGCACCGCATCGTCACTAAATGCGTGTACTGCTACGTAAGTGTTCCATTCATCAGCGGCTTCAACTGCGGCTTTGAGTTCTTCCAAAGAATATTGTCTTACATCAAGTGGATCCATATCGGACGACACGCCGCCACCTGCAGTGAGTTTAATCTGGGTGGCCCCGCGACGTAACTGCTGACGTACGGCGCGATAGACTTCAGGAACACCATCTGCAATGATCGTATGCCCAGATGTCTCCAGGTAAGGGGCATGGTTTGGCTCTAGTCCTGGTCGAAAATCGGCGTGACCGGAGGTTTGACTCACCAAAGCGCCCGAAGGAAAAATGCGGGCCCCGGGAATAATTCCTTGGTCAATGGCTTCTTTCAGTCCAAAGGTATTCCCCCCAACGTCACGCAAGGTGGTAAAACCGCGTAGCAGATCTTCCTCAGCTGTCTGTGCAGCCATAATACCCAAATAAAAGGCGTCCTTCGACATGACTACCGGTACTGAGAGCTTGGCCCACATCATGTGCCAGTGCATGTCTATAAGTCCCGGAATCACTGTTTTACCGGCTGCATCAATCACTTTGGCGCCTTTAGGAGCTTTAATGGATGGTCCAATTTCTTTGATGAGGTTGTTTTCGATTAGAATATCCCCATCAATTAATTTTTCATCAACACCGTTGAAAATCTTGGCTTTGGTAATTAAAATTTTTGTTTCTGCTTTTTGAGCAAATGTGAATCCACTTAGAAGGGTCACCACCAAAAGCAAAAAGAGCTGAATATTTAGCTTTTTCATAATTGTATTATTTTAAGGTGTTTTTGTAGATTTTACCATCCTTCATAATTACCTTGAAGTTGTTCTCCGGATCGGCGATTAAATCGATGTTCTCCAACGGATTGCCATCGATCAGGAGTAAATCAGCTAATGCTCCCTCTTTGATTACACCATTCTCCCCTGGATAGGGATCTCTGGGTCCACACATCTTGAAAAGTTCGTAATTGGTACTGGTTGCCATTTTCAACAACTCCCATGGCTCATACCATCTTTTAAGTTTGGTCAGTACCTTTCCCTGTTTGGCTGCAATTTCAGGACCGTTTTGTAAATCCGTACCAAAGGCGACCTTCAGGTCATACTTTTTGGCCAATTCGTAGGCTTTTTCCGTGCCAGCAGTCATGGCCAAGTATTTTTGTTGTTCGAAAGATCCATCGGGAAATGGAATGGCGTCTTCATCATTCAGAATTGGTTGTAAGCTAAGCCAGGCATCATGTTCCTTGATTAATTTTGCGGTGTCTTCCGTGATCATCTGTCCGTGATCAATAGATTGTACCCCCGCTGCCAAAGCACCACGAACCGCAACATCTGAGTAGGCATGTACAGCTACGTAGGTGTTCCAGGTCGCTGCCACTTCCACCGCAGCCTTCATTTCCTCCAAAGTATATTGCTGCACATCCAGCGGGTCACTGAGTGAGGCAACACCTCCACCCGCCATGACCTTGATTTGTGTGGCACCACTCATTAAATTTTCCCGCACCCGTCTCATCACCTGAGGGACACCGTCTGCGATCTTTGTCCACCCCATAATTTCCCCGTCCAGAAGTTCTCTTCCGTCTTTTCTTGACATTGCATTAGGAAACCGGAAATCCCCATGACCAGAGGTCTGCGTGATATAAGCACCTGAAGCATAAATTCTTGGGCCCACTATTCTTCCCTCGTCTATCATTTTCTTGATCCCAAAAACCGGACCTCCAAGATCCCGGATTGTTGTAAATCCTCGCATCAATGTTGCTTCAGCAGCTTCGGCTCCCACCAATGTTAGATAACCAATGTCATTCACAAAAATTTGCATACTGGCAATATGGGCATGCATCAAATGATAATGGGCATCAGTAAGGCCTGGCATCAACGTCCTGCCAGAGGCATCGATGATTTGGGAATTCTCGTCTTGAGTAATCATAATGCCCTTACCTATCTGAACAATCTTGTTCCCTTGAATGAGAACATCTTTACCTTCGACCAACTTATTGGTTCCGTCAAATATTTTGGCATTAGTTATTAATATCTGTTTTTTAGGCTCTTGTGCGTAAACGCCAACAGCTAAAAACAAAAACAGAATGACTATTCTAGATATTTTTGCTCTCATAATTAGTGGTATTATTTTTTTAAATCTTCCAGATTGTCAAATATGGTATAGAAGAATCCTATGGATTTTCCATATTCACTCACCAATATCCGTTCATTAACTCCATGAAACCCTTCAAATTCTTTAGTGTTTTCCAGTTGCAACGCAGTAATGGTATATACATCTGGAGCAAACGGGCGTTCCTGAAAATGTTTGGAGTCTGATCCACCAATTACAAAGAATGGAGACACCATTAGGTCATTTCCCCAGATTTGGCGTATGGTTTTCTCCAACATATTATATGCGGGATTCCCTACTTCAGCAATGTTAGTAGCTGGTGTAGAAGCTGATATATCCTTTATCGTAATGCGATTGTCTTGAATAGCATCTTTTACATGCTGGATAATTACTTCTGGCGTATCACCTGGCATTGGGCGGAAATTAACTACTGCCGTAGCTGCTGGTGGCAACACATTATCCTTGACACCTGCATTGAACATAGACACCGCAATGGTAGTATGAAGCATAGCCCTAGTAACTTGGTTTTGAGCCATGACATCAATAAATTTCTGTTCCAGATCAGTCACTTCTCCATCCTTACCAAAGGCTACAGCAGCATATAAAGGTTGTTGCTCTTCGGGTAATTCAGGACCCATATAGCGGTATTGTGAACGAACTGCTGGATGAATTCTATAAGGAAACTGTGCTTCCTCTAATTTGGTAATGGCTTTGGCCAAAATGCCAATATTAGATTCCGTAGGTGGCTGAGACGAATGGCCCCCAACTCCTTCCATTTTCAATTCCAAACTAATGAAGCCTTTTTGAGCAATACCGATAAGTGCTGTATTCTCTTCAATGCCAGGAAAAATACCTGGAGTTAATGGGGCGGATTCGTCCATGACATAAGAAAATCTTTTAATACCACGCGCTTCCAACACATCGGCAATATGTTTAGCTCCTTCCGGACCGCCCACTTCTTCATCTTGTCCAAATACAAAATAAATAGTTCGGCTAGGTTGCCAGCCCTCTTTAATTTTCATTTCAGCAGCTTCCAGAATGGCATGGATCTGGTTTTTATCATCCAATACACCACGACCCCAGATATACCCATCTTTTACAGTTCCAGAAAAAGGATCAACTTCCCATTGATCTCTGGAGTCTGCAGGAACAGGAACCACATCTTCATGTGCATAAAATAGAGCCGGCTCTAAACTTGTATCTTTACCTTCCCAAGTGAACAATAAACTATAAGGCCTAGGATCTCCAAGCACCTCTTTTTTTAGGGTCTTGTGAACCAAAGGATAGGATGCTTCCAAAAATTTGTGATAATCCAAAAAGGCTTTGGTGTCGAAATCGTTTCTATCCTGGTTGGATATGGTAGGAAAGGTTACGGCTTTGGATAGACGTTTTACCGCACCATCCAGATCAACATCAACGTTTATTTGTTCTACACCGGTCATCTGCATCGAGGTGAAGTCTTCTAGATTAACAACCTCTTGAGAAGTACTCTCTTGTTCTTCAAGTGAGCTTTTACCTTCTCCTGATTGGTTACAACCAAAAAGAAGTAAGACACCCAAAAAGCACACATAGGTTTTAATTGATTTTTTCATGTTTATAATAATTAATTAATAGTTTGATTTTAACATTTTTAGTAGGAATCTACACTCTTAAAGATAGGCATTTATCAAAAAGCAAACAATGAGATAAATCACCTAAGACTCACCCTACCAACCATTTAACACAACAAAGTTCCAAATTAAAAGAGCACGCTCATTAACCTATTGTTTTAAATAGTTTACCTATTGTTCAATGCCTTTAACTTATTGTTAAATGGTTTTACCTATTGTTAAGAAGTGTGGTTTTCTTTGTATTTATTGGGAGAGACTCCTACTTCTTCTTTAAAGATTCTTGAGAAATAGGACAAACTTTCAATACCAACCTCAGAGGCTATTTGACTTACATTTAAGTCTGTTTCCCTTAGAAGTTCACAAGCTTTTTCCATACGAACCAACCTGATTAAATGGGAAGTTGAGCGATTGGTCAGGGATTTTATTTTATTGTGTAATTGGGTCCTGCTCATGAATACCTTTTCACAAAGTTCTGATACACCAAATCCTTCATCAGCCATGTGATTTAAGATGGTTTGCTTTAACTGCAATATAAATTCGTCTTCTTTTTTTACGGCTGGTTCATTAGAGGGAGAAATATTTTGCAAACTGGAATAACGTTCTTGTAATCTTCTTCGTAGTAGCAATAAGTTTTTAAGTTGCTCGGTCAATTCACGTTTATCAAAAGGTTTTGCCAAATAGGCATCGGCCCCATGTTGCAAACCTTCAATTCTGGAATCCAAATCAGCTTTTGCTGTTAGAAGTACGACCGGTATGTGGCTGGTTCGTTGATCAGTTTTTAGATAATCACATAATGTGAAGCCATCCATTTTTGGCATCATGACATCACTCAGAATTAAATCTGGCACTTTATCCAAGGCCATTTCCAATCCCTCTTGTCCGTCTGAGGCAAGCATCAAATTATAATCATCCTGTAGGCAGGTCATGAGATACGCCTTTACATCTGGATTATCCTCCACAACCAAAAGACTAGGATGAGCCCGGTCCTGTTTGACTACATAGGATTCCAAATCAGCATCCATTGGTTCTACCAGGTGCCACCTATCATTTAAAATTATGGGACTTTCCTCCATTATTGGAGCAGAATTGGTGATAGGGAGGCTCACTTTAAAAATTGCACCTGTACCCTGACTACTTTCCACTTCTATATTTCCGCCCAAAAAGTTAGTCAATTCTTTAACCAAAGTCAGCCCTACACCTGTCCCACTTCCTGTTCTACTCACCTCATCATCAACTTGATAAAAACGATCAAAAATATGCTCGATTTTGCCCTCTGGAATTCCCGCTCCTGTGTCAGCAACTACTATTTCATAAAAACTACTTTCTGTATCCGCAGACGTCTTTAAAGTCACCAAAACCTTCCCCTCAGGTGGTGTAAACTTAATCGCATTGCTAAGTAAATTAGAGACAATATGCATGATTTTATCGGCATCGTAGTCGATTATGAAATGGTCTTGATCTGCTTCAAAAACAACGGTCACCTCTTTGGACTCGGCCAAGGAGTGAAAGGACTCAATGAGGTATTGAATATAGGCGACAATATCACTTTGAATAAGGTTCATGGAAACGTTTCCTGACTCCAATTTTCTAAGCTCCAAAATTTGATTAACCAAATTGAGCAAAAGCTTTGCATTTCTCGCTATTAGCTTTTTTATCCGTTCTTGCCCCTCACTTTGCTCTATCAATCCAAGGATAACTGTCAAAGGGGTTCTAAACTCATGGGAAATATTGGTAAAGAAATTGGACTTGACTTGATCTAGTTCACTTAACAACAGTGCTTGCTTTTCTATGGTCTCTTTACTTTTCCTGATTTGTGCTGTCCTTTTTTCAACTTCTACCCTTAATCTACTTTGCTCGGTCTGGATTCTACGGATATAAACAAAAATGACCACAGAGATAAGTATTCCGCAAAGTAAATAAAACCACCATGTGAGGTAGAAGAACTGCCCTACATGAATTGGTATTTCCAATGGTTTATCAACCTGAATAGAATGCTCATCAGTACCACGAACCTGAACGATAAACTCTCCTGGAGGTAGGTTATTGATCGTAACCTGTGATTCAGCTCCCAGATTTATCCAGTCTATTGAAGCGTCATTTTTATTTGATTTAGAAAAAGGGAGTAATCGATAACTATACGTTTGCTCCTGCAGGTTTATATAACTTGATATTGCAAAATCCAGATAAAGATAGTTTTTCGCAGCAGGAATTTGGAGGAAATCAGTCGTATTATAAGACCCCTCTCTCACAATATTCCCTTTTTTCTTATTGTCGTAATACTTTAATCCAGTCAAATAAATTGTCTCACCTTCCCTTTTGGGGAGCGTTTGAAGAATGTGATCAGGTTGTAAAATATTAAGACTAGCATCACTTCCAAAAACCATTCTTCCATCATATAATTTCACACAAGAGTTTTCGTTAAACTGATTGCTACTTAAACCATCTGATTCCTTTAAGTAAAATAATATCTTTCCACTAGAATTTAATACCGAAATACCATCTGAAGTTGAGACCCATCTGTTCAATTGATTGTCGCAAAGAATGCCCATAACGGTGTTGTTAGACAGTCCGTTTGAAACTGTAATCTGTCTGACGGAATCAGTGGATTTGTTGAGTATAAATATTCCTGAATTGCCACTACCTAACCAAAGTAAACTGTCAGAAGCTTCATAAATGCATATTATATTGGCGTTCCTTAAGTTATTATGTTGATCATAATGCCGTACCTCACCACTATTGAAATCGATCTGCCACAATCCGTTCTGGGCACCAATCCATAAAACTCCATCTTTGGATTGAAAAATGTCGTTCACTTTTGCACCAATGGTGAACGGAACTTCCTCCTTGATAAAAGTACGCATTGTTTTTGTTTCTATATTGAAAATGTGAAGGTCTCCTATATTTGTATTATCACCATTATCCTCAAACAAGGCAACCTCTTTATCATTGATAAAGGCAAATTTTTCAAAGATTATCTCGGTAGAAATATGATCAGTAGTATCTCTAACCGGATCATACCACTGTAAACCTGTTCGGTTTACCATATTAAAACGTGCAGACATCCAGATTTTCCCGTTCCTCTTTACAACTGAAGAATAAGACCTTGTTTGAATATGATACCCATTATTAATAAGTCGGCCAGAATTAGGTCTGTGAGTTCCTTTTTCGTGGATTACCGAGACCCCATGGCTTGAATTAGGCTCTAGAGTTTCGTTTAATTGTCTTAATCGAAATACTTGTGGGGTTGAATTGATCAATAAATTAGTGCTGTCTAATTGCAGCATGGAACCCAATTTGTAGGTTTTGTGATAATTAATTGTCTTAATTTCCAAATCAGGATTTAAACTCAACAATTTCATCCCGTTTTCAGTCAGTGTTGAACCTATTTCCTTGTTAAAATCAGCACTGAAAAATTTTCCTTGATACCAAAAATCGGTAAAAATGGCTGCATCAATCATTTTACGCAAAAGCGAAGTATAATTGAACCAACTGCCCTTCTTATCTATTAAAACAGATTGAAGGTTGTTAACATCCTTGTAAGCTGACCAAGGGTCAAAATATCCCGATACTATTAAAAGGTTGTTTTCTAAATCTTTGGCAAAATACACCTCAAGAACTGGATTTTCTCCACCATCTTTAAGCATTAATGTATTGAGTTGGTTTTCAACACTAAGTTTATGAGAGTTATTGTTTAGGTTGAAAAAGCCATTTTGCTGTCCAAGGAACAATAACAGCTCATCGCTATTTTTGTCAATTATTTTCCAAACAAATTCTTTTTGATGAGTCTGAGGTACATCGTATTCATTTTTTTGCATGGTTGGAATATTCTCAAATTCGCTCCAGGGCTTAAAAGATAAGGTCTTATTTAAAAGGTTGAGTTTTACCAATCCCTTTCGCTCATGAAAGAACCAGCCCCAGTTGTCTTTAATCTCAAAAGGGTATGTCAACGAACCTGGAGTTGTTGCTATTTTATTCGGATAATGATAATGAAGTTGTACGGGATCATCAAAATTAAGTTGAATGGATGCTATTTCCTCTTTTGTGTCCTTGTAAAATCGGGAAACAGTATAGGTATTACTTTCCTCATTCAAAAGCAGCGCGAAGATACCGCCCTTAGGATCAGGAACAATATTTAATAGGGTTAAACCATTTTCAAGTTTAAAAAAATACTGTTCCTGCGTATCGGGATGCCAGTAGAACAAAATATTGTTTTGACGATTTACCCCAAATAAAAATCCATCTGGTGTGATTCCCAAAAGATACCAACTATGAACTACATTCTCTTCAGATAACCAATTTGGTTTTAATTCATAAAAAAAGCTTTGTGTACCATCGTACTCAAAAAATGACAATCGTAAATTTCTTGCATCTTCAACACGCGGGTTTATCCAAATTCTACCCTTCGAGTCAACAAAAACCTGATCCATGTGGAGTGTTGCAAATCCATCAACTAATGTATACAACTTTGAAAATTTAGCTGACGGTGATCCCGAAAACCGTATGGTGTCGTTGCCAAATAACAAATTTGGTGAACAGAAGAAAATTATAGCTATTGTAAGTAAAATTTTGATTTTATGTAACTTAAGAATCACGTTCACAATAGACTCTAGTTGAAAGTTTAAAAAAATTAATTAATTGCTTTTCAAGTTAGTAAAACAGTTTTCTGACACTTAAAGCAATACTAGAATACAACATATAACACCTCATCATAAACTAAATTTATATAAAAAGCTTGAAATCATTTATTACATAAAAATAATTCATTCAAAAGATTTATTACTTAAATTCTAGATATAACTTTTGGTATTCCTAATAATAATTGACAAAACCATTTTACTATTCAAAACTAGCTTAGGAAAATTGATTGTTTTTTGGTTTATATAAAAAAATGACAAAGTGATTAAGCGAAAGACATAGGTAATGATTTAAATTCTAATATCTTGGCTAATACTCCAATAATTATTACTTTTCCAAAGTATTAACCGCGTGAACACAAAACCGAACAGGAAGGTGAACACGATTTTGAACACGATTATTTATAACTAACTGATAATCAATATCTATTTTTATCAGTTAATCAATTCATAACCCAGAGGTCCAGAGTTCAAATCTCGGTCTCGCTACAAATTTTAAATAATTGTACATAAGCGGTTTAGCCTTTGCTAAACCGCTTTTTTATGCCCAATTATAAAGATGCTCTTACATTAGTCTAAGAAAGTACATTTAATTTCCTCAAGGAAAATCCTCGCAACTTTACTAACTTAGATTCTTAACCCGAAAACCCTAGCTGATTTTGCCACGCCGGTTCACACTGCGTGCTCATGTCAGCCACAAAACCATCAAAGAAATTGCCTATGAATTAGGTTATAACGATGAATATTATTTCAGCAAATTCTTTAAAAAGCAAACTGATATATCACCTCAACTATTCAGGGAAACAATTGGTTTTGATTTTGGCCAATCTGCATAGTACATTTACTCCATGCTTTCTAAAAAGTAAATCCTAAAGAAAAGGTAAATCTGTTACCATCTGCTCCGTGATACAGTCCCAAATTACCCGATAGAGCATTAAACCCATTAATAAAAATAGAGCCTCCATAGTTGTTATGCCACACCTGAGACTGGTCATCTTCGACCCAAATCCGACCATAATCAAAACCTGCAGTAACTCCCATTCTTATAGGAACAAAATTGGTTCTAAACTTGGCTATTCCCACTCTTAAATCTGTACTTTGGTAGAAAGCTGTCTTTCCATTAAAACGTTCGTTTCGATACCCTCTAAGACTAAAATTTCCACCCAAAGTCGCACCGTGATAAAACTCATAATTATCACCAAATACCATCTGGCTTCCTATTTTGGTTGCTAATACGGCTATGCCACTTTCATGAATGGGATAGTCAATGGATAGCGAAGGTTTTAAATACAGGAATTCATTATTAAATTCATCTATATTGGTTTTGTAACCCGTAGCCAAGTCAAACTGAAAACCCCGTCTTACAAAGGCTAATTGATTGCCCTTGTTTTTATATTGGAAAGATATTTCACCTCCGGCATACATTTGACTTTCAAACACATCATTTTCTGGGTTGAAAAATTCTCCTGTGGCTTCCTGGGCATTGTAATCTACCATATGAGATTCTACCATCGGTTTTATGGTAAACTTTATTCCGTGCTTATTTCTATAGATGAGTGAAGGGGCCACATACCATTGGGCAATCCCAATTCGATTGTATTGTTTGTCTACGGCATTATCGTCATAGGTAGTTTCATTTCCATAGCCAAAAAAGTTCATGGCATAATTGGGACTGGTAAATCCGGCTTCAATACCAAAATTCCAATTGTGGAACACATGTGCAAATTCTCCTGAATATGTGAACTCATATCCCGAGGTTGCTGAAAAATAGGCAGCTCCAAAGGTATGTTGTGATTTAAAAGGATTGTTTGCTAGTCCATAGGTTGTAAAAGTATCTGAAAATCCTACCTTAAAGCCAGCATCCGGATCCCATCCTATGGCCGGAAAAACCGTATTGGTTGTATACTTCTTCTTTTCAGAATTGTAATTGTTTATATCATAATCGTCAACCAACCATTTCCTACTATGTCCTTTGATGGTATTCTTTTTACTTTTATAATCATAAAGTTTCGCCTTACGATTGTTTTCAAAATTATAGGTGTCATTATTTTCTCCTCCCATCAGTTTCAACTTGATTAAATGATCCCCTTCTCCTACTATTTGAAACTCATCTTTACCATCCAAACCATATAGCCATATTTCTTTGGTAAGGCCTTTGTCATAGGTATGCTCAAAAACCAATTTATCATCACTTTCAATTGAAACCTTGGTTTTACCTTCTGGCAGCCGTGTAATTAAAAACATATCATCATCCTCTGTTCCCGTAATGATTTGAACCCGATTCAAATACTCATAATACTCACGTGCCGGCTCAGCCAATTCATCTCGACGCTTTTTTAAGGCTATTTTAATGTCCTCTATGTATTGGTCTTGAACCGCATTAGGCAAGACCTTAAAAGACTCTTCAATTACCTGATCGCTTAATCTATTTTGGATCAATTCTACCTGTTTGTTCCAATCCTCCCATGAGAGATTCTTTATAAAAGCCTGATCTAATGAATACCCATCAAAATTGAGCCATTTTATGTTTTTATATCCTTTTTCAAAATCTTGCATTTTTCTGAAGTCAACAATCACCAACTTGATCAATTTAAGTAGCAGGCCGTCATATCTTGGAAAAGCTTGATCACGATCACGACGTATGGGCCTATATAACTTGATATCATTTTCTTGTTCAAACTCTGAAAAACGCCATTGGTCAGAATGTCGGTCCCAATCGCCAATTAACATATCCACTAATCGGGCTTTTAACCATTCAGATTCCATAATCTGATATTCTTTGGATTCGCTCATATCCTTCAGCAAGTCTGAAGTCGATACGATATCATCGGGAGCTCCAAATTTGGGATTATCTTTATTCTCATCACCTGCATGGGTTTCCATCATGTAAAGCTTATCTCCATAATCTTCATTAAAAATGTTCAGGTTTTTTTGTTTAGGCAAGTAATAAATTTCAGGTTCAGCATTATAAATGTTGAGAGTGTCAAGCATAGGGTTAAGTGCAAAAGGGGCATACGGATGGGCGGTGGTATAAAAATCCTGAACCAGTCTTTCGGCCACCGTATTATCCATATAATCTTCTACATAATGATCTGTCACCACCGATTGAATAAACCGCACCGCGCTTTTACGAAGCTCTCTTAAGGTATACTCATGATCCTCTTCATCTTTAATGCGTATTGAACGAGATTGATTTCCGCCCCCTTCTGAGATAGCTACTGGATTACCCGGTAATTTACTTAAATCCAACACAGGGACTTCCACTTCTTTACTATAAACCTCTCTATAATGGGAGCCCCAAAAGAAATTGTAAAGCAAACTTTTAGAGGTCTCCTCTGAAGTGTAAATCGATGCTTTTTTGGTTGCAGGCCAGTCACTAATATCGTGGTAGGACACCTCGTCCATGGTAGTTTGTTGTCTTCTTATGATGTTGCTGAATTCCTTTTGAGTAGTCCCATTTTCAACCGAATAAAACGCTACCTCTGAGCTGTTATCGTTATAAACAGTCAGTTTAGCAAAGCCATGATCATGAGACGCAAATTGTCCATCTTCCTCATCAGCTTTAGCCTTTCTTGTTTTTTTCCCACCTGTGCCACTAATTATTTGTGGAATACCATCATCTGAAAGATATTGAAGATTTTCATCACTGGCTGAAACAAAAATCACATCTGGAAACATACTGGCCATTGTTTCTAAAGCACCTCGTAGCTTTTTACGCTGCTGACTGTAATAATCTTCCTTTTTGACACCTCCAATTTTTTCAAGGAATCCGCGTCTGGTATTACTCAATATTGGATGATGGATGGCTACAATAACCGTTTTGTTTTGTTCATCCTTTAGGTCGTCTTTAAATTTTGAAAAAAATTGCTCTCTGGTTTTAATATCACATTTATTGTTGATGTACAATTGTTCATCCCAATCTTCCAAAAACCACTGGGAATCAATCATAAGAAGTTCCACATTATCGGTATCCAAATCTTCTATTTCTCTCACACAACCATCATTTGGCCAAAATTCAGCTTTGCTATTATCTTGAATAAAAGACTCCATATCATCTATATTCTCATGGCCATTCTTGTTCCATTCATTTTTCCCAGGGGTATAAACGACGCGTCCATTAAAATTTTGCATGGGTTCCATCAAGGTTTTCTGTAAGAGCTCTTCCGCTCTTTTCCGGTCTTTCTTTTTAGGAGGGAATCCATTTTTACCTGTTATATTACCTATAGCCACAAAGGTAGCTTTGTCATCAACTTGAGACATTTGGGAAATGGCAGAAAGAACTTCTTGAGTATAATGGGATTCATCTACCCCTGTATTACCCGTGAAATAGAAAACTTGAGAAACCTCCCTAACTCCTTCCTGTGCATAGGAATGCGTAAAACTGAAGATAAGGATGAGACAAAATGGGAAATAAATTTTATGGGTATTTAAAAGACTTTGCAAAAACGTAAAAATATTCACCATAGACATGCTTTTTTTTAGAGCTCAGGGAGAGCTTGTTAACAGGAAATTTCAACAAAAAAAAAGAGATATGCATAAATTTTAACTATCTATAACATTTTTAAGACCTAAAAACGGATACAATAGGGAGTGAAACTTGAAAATTTAGCCAAATTTATTTCCCTGCAGAATAGTTTTACGACTACTTCTAAACCGTGAACTTGGCTAAGATTCTTGTTGTGGTGAGGTTGAGAAACAATTTTACCAAGGTTAGGTTCGTGATCTCCACTTTTACTAAGGAAAATCCTCACAATTTTTATATCTTCGGTTTGCTGCTAAATTCTTAACAGATTTTGCTTGTTTGAAGAACTTCATTTACCTTGAAAAGTCACTTTTAAAATACCCTTATGAATAAATTCTTGTTAATTTTTGTTCTACTACCTTTTACAATGCTATTTGGTCAGACATTGAAGTTTGATATGATGGTTACATATGCTATTGACTACAAAACCTCAAATTATGAGTATAGCACCTTTGGAATATCCACAAATGATAATTATCTAATGAATGTTCACAATAATCATGATGGAAGTCAAGATGCAAGTGTTTATGATTTTAAAGCTATGAAAATATATCATTATAAAGTAGCCCATAATACATCCAATAACGGAGATAACATTGATCATTTTGATTTTGTCTACTCTTCTACAAACTCATTTTGTGACTATTTCCCTGAACAATCCTATCATAACAATATTCATTTTGATTTTAAAAAAGTTTCCATTGAGGAAGATAAAGAAACCGTTGATTTAATTTTCTATAAAAACAAAGCCAAAACTAGGTCAAAAAGCAAGTTGGAGTTACAAATATTAAAATCAGAACTTAATTTATTTCCCCTATTTCGCTTTACTTGTTTACATCCTATGGAGTGTATTCAAGACCTTAATTATGACAAATCAGGGCTAGTCCTCTCTGCCATATCAGAAAATGAAACAGAAAAATATACTTTAAAATCCTTTAAGGAGACAAGTTTAGAAATAGTATTACCAAAACAATAAAAACATGCTTGGTTTAAGAACAACAATTTATAAAGTAGGTGACATTCAAAAAGCAACCGAATGGTATACCAAAGCTTTTGAAACTCCCCCCTACTTCAATGAACCCTATTATGTTGGCTTCAATATTGGTGGCTACGAATTGGGACTTCAACCCGAAGAAAACCCCACCACAGATAAAATTGAGAGCGTTGTTTCCTATTGGGGAGTTGACAAAATTAAGGAAGTTTATGATCGCCTCATTCAAATAGGAGCCACAGCACATGAAAAACCATATAATGTGGGAGGCGAATTAATGACAGCTACAGTGAAAGACCCTTTCGGAAATATCATTGGCCTTATTTATAATCCGTATTTTAAAATTTAGAGGATTATAAAGCCATAGAAATAGAAGATCTCTAGAAAATGGGCTTTTGAAAAAACAAAAGATAACCATAAGGTCTTTCCCCTTTTTACTATCTTTATACTAATAATTTCAAATGCTCCTTCTTGGATTTAATCCATTGCCTAGCTTAACCAATCAAGGTTTCAATGAATAAATTATTTCACATATTTAAGGTTGATGTTGAGGAAGCCAACAGAATTGCTGAATTATCTGAAGAGCCGCACAATCATGATTTCGAAGAATTATTAATCGGAATTAAAGGGGAACTAGAGCATTTTATAGATTTCAACACAACACAAACACAAGCCCCATTTGTGAGTTTTGTATCCAAAGGGAAAGTACATAAACTTCTGCCTAAACCACTAAACGGAGATTGCGAAATTTGGGGCATTCGATTTAAAAGTGAATTTATTCCTGAGACCACTTTTCAACTGTATTCACTTTATCACAATCAAGCCAACTTATCTCTGGAGGAAGGCTTTTGTTTTAAGAGATTGGTCACTTTGTGCCAAATGATATATGATGAAACACAACAGGAATTGGTTGACTACGCCATTATTAGACAGTTGTTAGGGGTATTACTTACTATGATTGAGACGGAACGAAAAAAATTGACGCCACCTGATCAAACCATTCAAAAAACACAACACATTTCCTTTGGAAACTTTTTAAATATCCTTGAAGAAAACTTTAGGAGACCAGTGGGAGTGGAATTTTATGCTGAAAAACTTTTTATGTCCTCAAGAAACCTTAACTTGATTTGCCACAATATTATGGAACAAAGTGTTTCTGAAATTATAGAAACCCGTAAGTTGATAGAAGCCAAAAACCTCCTTATTTCTACTGATAAGACCATCTCAGAAATAGCTTATGAGTTGGGCTACAACGAAAACTCCTATTTCTCAAAAGTCTTCAAAAAGAAAGCTGGTCAATCACCAAATGAGTTTCGTGAAGAAATGAAAAGCACCCTTATTTCCTAAAATTACCATTCGTTTACCGAATTGTGTAAGACCACAGGCGCTTGTTGTTTCCATCTTTGCATTGTCAATGTAAAACAAGTAAAAGATGAAAAAAACAATTCTAATTTTAGCAGCCGTATTTTTAATTAATAACCTAACTGCAACAGCACAGTCTGAAAAGCAAATTTGGACCAATGATCCTCCACACTCCCAATTATATTTTACAGTAACACATTTAGGATTTAACGATGTCAGTGGGACTTTTGACAATGCAACCATTAAAGTTAGCGCGTCAAAACCTGATTTTAGCGATGCCACTTTTGAGTTAACAGTTCAAACAAATTCCATTAATACCTTAGTGGAAGCTAGAAACAACCACCTCAAAAGTGCTGATTTTTTTGATGTTGAAAAATTTCCAACATTGACATTTAAAACCACTGAATTAAAAGCAAAAGGAAAAGGAAAATTCAAATTAACAGGGGACTTGACCATGCACGGAGTAACCAAATCAGTTACTCTTGATCTTATCTACAGAGGTCAAACTACCAATCCTATGAGTTCTAAACTTACCACCTCATTTCAGGTGACTGGTGTTATCAAACGATCAGATTTCTCAGTAGGTGACAAATTCCCTGAGGTAATTGTAAGTGATGAAGTAAGAATCAAATTCTCAGGAGAATTTATTCAACCTGACAAACAATAAATCGTCATGCTAGATTTTTTATTAGAGATCTTAAAAGTAAATCAGAGTGCTACAAATATTGATGTGGCACTCTTTATCTTGAGAATAGCAATTGGAATATTAATGCTTCAACATGGGATTCCAAAAGTTAAGAAGCTAATGTCTGGAGAATCCATCCAATTTTTTGCAACCTTTGGTTTAAGTGAGCGTAACTCCCTTAAAATGGCTGCTTTTGTGGAAATATTTTTCTCTATCTGTGTCATTTTAGGCCTAGGAACAACCATCACCGTGATTCCATTATTGTTCACCATGATTATAGCGGCTTTTCATACATTGAAATCTCAACCTTTTGACAAAAAAGAAGTGCCTATTTTATACCTGTTAATTTATGTGGCCCTATGCCTTTCAGGAAGCGGTACATTCTCATTGGATTACCTACTATTCGGACTGAGTTAACTCTAATTTCCTAAAATTACCATTCATTTACCGAAAAGTATAAGATACTAAACACCTAATATTCTGACCTTTGTAATATCAATTTAAAACACATTTAAAATGAAATCAACTCTAAAAACCTTAAGCAAAATAGCAACAGTAGCTTTCGTCTTCATGACCTTTCTTACTAGCTGTTCAAATGACAAAACCACCGAGTTGGAAGAAAAAATAGCCACTTTGGAAGCAGAACTACAAATATATAAGGATGCCGAAGCCATAACCCAAGAACGCTTGGTAGCATTTGATTCTTTGGATTTTGAATTTTATACCAACCAAAAATGGGAAAACTTTAGCCACAGCCATACCGATGATATCGTTGTTTATAATGCTGATGGAAGTATTTCAAAAGGACTGTATCCAAACCACATCAATGACTTAAAACCCATGTTTGTTTTCGCACCAGATACTAAAATAAAAACACATCCCGTAAAATTTGGAACAGGTGACTGGACAGCCGTTATCGGTGAATTAGAAGGGACTTTCACAGAACCAATGCCTATTGGTGATGGAAAAACAATTCCTCCAACTGGAAAAACATTCAAATTAAGAATGGCTACAATCGGACATTGGGATGGTTCAAAAATGACCGAAGAATACCTGTTCTATGATAATCTATCCTTTATGAAACAAATAGGATTGGCTGAATAAATTTAAAATTAATAAAACATCAAATCATGGCAAATACAACATGGGCAATCGACCCAACACATAGTGAAATAGGTTTTAAAGTAAAACACCTTATGATTTCTAATGTCAAAGGGTTCTTTACAAATTATCAAGCTTCTATTGAGGGAGAAGATTTAACCAAATCACCCGTAAATGTGCAAATTGAATCTAGCTCTATAAGTACAAACAATACAGATAGAGACAACCACTTGAAAAGTGCAGATTTCTTTGACACTGAAAACTTCCCTACTATTACCTTTAAAAGTCAATCATTTAAAAAAATAAACGATAACACTTACAAACTTTCGGGAATCCTAACCATTAAGGATGTGAGTAAGGAAATTGAATTGGATGTTGACTACGGTGGAACCAACAAGGATCCTTGGGGTAATGAAAAACTAGCTTTGGAAGTGACTGGAAAAATAAACCGTAAAGACTTCGGACTAAATTGGAATGCAGCTTTGGAAACAGGAGGCGTTTTGGTTGGTGATGAAGTGAAACTTCATGCAGAAGTTCAATTTGTTAAACAGGAGTCCTAACTTTATGAAACGAAAAGAGTTTTTAACATCTTTAGCTTTATTACCTTTAATAGGTTCGACAATGCACTTAAGAGATTTAAATAAAATGACCTCCAACATGAGTAATACAGGCAAAATGCCTGTATTATTCCTGGGTCATGGCAGTCCGATGAATGCCATCGAGGAGAATGAGTTTGTAGAAGGATTTAGAACCATAGGAAGAAGTCTCCAAAAGCCCAACGCCATCCTTTGTGTATCCGCACATTGGGAAACCCGTGGTACCTTCGTAACAGCCATGAACAACCCGAAAACCATCCATGATTTTGGTGGCTTTCCACAGGCTTTGTTTGATGTAGAATATCCCGCTCCTGGTAGTCCAGATTTAGCTTTGGAAACACAAAAACTCATTACCAAAACCCATGTGGAATTAGACCATAAATGGGGTCTGGATCATGGCGCATGGAGTGTAATTAAACATCTGTATCCAAATGCTGATGTACCTGTTATTCAAATGAGTATTGATTATTCCAAGCCAGGTCGTCACCACTATGAATTAGCTCAAGAGTTAAACAGTCTACGCCATAAAGGAGTATTGATTATTGGAAGTGGGAATATGGTGCACAATTTGCGAAAAGTAGCTTGGAACAAACTTCATGAAAACTATGCTTTTGAATGGGCAACTGAAGCCAATGAAACTATGAAAAAGCACATTTTGAATGGGGACCATCAAAAGCTAATCGATTTTAAATCACAAGGTACCGCCTTTGATCTGGCTATTCCAACTCCAGAACATTACATCCCCATGCTTTATGCCTTAGGGCTAAAAGACGAAAACGAAGCCGTCAGGCTATTTAATGATAAAGCCGTGGGAGGTTCTTTAACCATGACTTCGTTTATTGCTGGATAACTTTTAAGAGTAATTAAATTAAATAAAAGATTGGATTACTAAAAAGCTTAGCAAGCTCCGTATTTCTTCCAATTATGAAATATACTATATCTACAATAGGTTCGGCAATCTTACTAACTCCGCTCAAGAAACACATAGGTTTTTGATTCAAAATCCAGAATAACTTGATAAAGACCCGCTATAACGTAAATATCCTCTCCATTTCTCACCAGTTTTCCGTTGGAAGTTCCATCACCTCCCCAAATGTAATCATAACGGTTATCCATTATAAACTTAACACTACCGTCTTCTAATTTCACTTCTTCAAGCACCCATTGGTTGTCATTCAAAGCTGATGCTTCAAACGAGATAGATTTCTCCCAACCTCCAGGAGAAGCAGTTCCCACTAGCCCAATGTTATCAATTTTAACATTCTCTATTGGGGTAACAAGGTTAACCATCTTCTCCCATGTCTTCGTTTGCCATAAAAAATCAGACATAAAAATTCCTAGGAATATAAAAACAAATCCAAAGATTGACACTCTAAATATTTTACGATAAGTAAAGGCATCATAAATGATTAAAGCGATAAGTGGCCCTAGAAAAAAAAGTAAATAACTAAGAATTGTTCCTGCTGCCACAAAGCCAAAAATAACGAGTCTTGTTACTGCAGCTACAGCTAAAACCATTGCACAAAGAAGCATCAACCGCTTATGGATATATGGTTTTTGCCGGTAATAAATTCCTGCTAATCCAAAGACTAATGCTACAAGAAATTTAATGCTTGACTCTCCTATTGCCTCTAATGGCTTTCCTCGCATCTGAGCAGTAAGAACAGCTACAGCTATACCGCTAACAAATGTGGCAATAAGGAAAATGAGGCCAATCCAACCCAGTTTAAAATGCCAATTTCTATATTTTGAAGTATTCATTAGAATGTTTTGAACCAGATAGATCAAAATAAATCCAAAAGAAATAATTCCATGAATAGCGGTAAAGGGAGCCAAAGTGGTAATTGGGGCATTATCAGATGATAAGGTTCTTGTAAAGCCTAAAATGCAAATGATAAATATCCATATTGCAATCGATAGAAAAAAAATGTGGTCAGATTTCTTATTATACATATAATTTCCGCTTTTGTTCTTTAACAAAACCAATCAATACTTTTAATTACTCCTCGTCTCACCCCACGGTATTGTGGACTAACAGGATATCATGACACCGCATTTATTAATTTTTAACTGTAGATTAATTATCCTTTAATGGTTCTATGGCTATTGTAAAACTATGTTCTCTATACACAGATTCCAGCACTGAAAGGTTCTGAAAACTAAAGATTAAACTTTGATCTAGCCCCTCCATCATAAGACACCTCCTTAAAATTAATTATTTTTCACCTGATTATCAAATACTTATACATAATATTATTGAAAGCACCTGTGACGTTTGTTGGAATTTTTGAGGGTTATGAAAAGGAATAAAAATTAAAACTGTTTAAAAAATCATATATTTTTTTTGTTCCTACTCTACTTATTTCACCTATTTGGATTTCAAATCGTATATTTACGGTCAATATGACCATAAGTTGTATTACATACAGCTCACACACTACTAATTTAATAGACACCTTCATGAAGCGGATCATTTTAGCATTCCTATTTCTAGATTAGTTTAAGATTTTCCTTTTTTAAAGAATGTTGAATTGATGACGCTTATTCCAGCGCCGCCAAATCCATAGGTTGTTATCACAAAACTAGCTCTTGCGCCGTAATGCAAGATCTTATCCCCAATTGAATCTGGCACAAAGGCTTCAGAACCCGGATCTAGATATGGAGCCATGGCAAAAACAACAAAAATCCCCGAGTTTGTTAAGGCACCTATCACCATAGCCCATTTAATATGCCAAAGTATGGGTATTCGTACCGAAGCAATTCCCAAAAGAAGGGCACTCATCAAAAGGTAATCAATATGTGCTTGGAGTATGCGTTCGGTATCACCGGGAAAGATTGATTTTACAAAACCCACACCACTGTAAACCCCAATTAATGACCAGGCCAAAAGCAAACCGATAATAATGTAAACCCCTGCACCTCTTAATAATAATTTATCTCCTTTTATCATTATTTCCATTTTATAAAATTAGTTGTGAGCTGGTTTATAAGGGTGTTCTTTGAGTTCAACAATCAAAAATGTAAATGGTTTATCACCAACATTTTCTGTTTTATGGGGTCCTACAGGATTAAAATAAAGTGGCGTTCCCTCTTTAAGTTCCATCACTACAGGTTCTTTCCCTTCATTATGAACCCTTAGTTTCCCATCGGTCATAATGTAAGCAAAGTGGGCAGGATGTGTCACCGGACCAATAATTTCTCCAGGTTCAATGGTGATTTTTACTGATCTCACTAATGTGGTGTCTGCTAATATCTTTATGCCATCAGGATTAAGCTGTTTCCAGTCCTGAGCCAATACAGAAGCACTAAATATCAAAAATGTCATTAATGTAAGAATGTTTGTTTTCATGATGTAAATTTTAATTTTTGTTAATAATTCAATTTGTATTGATCCTTGTTGATTTAAAAGCTAAAATTACCATTCCATCATAACTATACTTTGACTTTCAATCTTCAGTGATCTTACCAATGACCGAAAACTGAAAAACATCTTGTCTGGAATAGTTTCCATTAACATCAAACAAGCGCTTTAAAGGATTATGAATAGTCGCTTAACAAATATGAAGAAAAAGCCTACATATCACCCACACACCATGTTGTAAAGACTGTCAACTTTTTTTTACAACCTATCACTCAGGTTGCAACATGTGTTTCTAATCCTTTACGGATAGATAAAGAATGTACTTTAAGCTTTAGGGAAACCTACTTTCTTAACAAGGTCCTTAAAAGCAGGCTCGTTGTGAAGTGGATAAAATTGAGGCTCGGTTAACAGCCAAGGAATCTCCATATCATGATTGTCGTAAGAATTTTCTAGCCACTCTAATGCTGCTTGTCGTTCACCTAGAGAAGCATAGATAATGGCCACAAAAAAGGAATATGAGCCCGAGTACCCTTTATCCTTCATTTCCTTTAATTCATTTATCAGGGCCATAGCCTTATCCTTTTGTCCCAACTTGGCATAGGAGGCTCCCATCCAACCCAACATCCGGGGATAACGAATACCTTCCAATTCAATAGCTTGTTCAAAAAGAGAAATAGCCTTTTCATATTGACCAGTATTCAAAAACAAAAAACCACTATTATCTAGAGTAAAGTAGTTGCTATAAATTTTCAACCGCTCGTTTGCAAAAGCATTGGCTTCTTGATTTTCACCCAGGAAATATAGAGTTAAAATCATTCGGCTGTTGGGGTAATGTGGATGTTTTCTATTTAATCTATTTGATATCTCAAGAGCCAAGTCATGCTTCTTTACGAAATTTAAAAGATCTACATAAACCGCTAAGGCCTCTGGATAATCTGTAACTATAGCTTTTTTATATTCTTCCTCGGCTTTTTCAAAATCCCAATCTCCAAACACATGAATAAAACCTTTTAAAATATGAACTTGGATTAAATCTGGATCTAACTCTTCAGCTTTTTCTATATATGGCTTAACAATTTTAAAACATTCCATAGGCTGCAAGGAGGCTTCAAAAATACATGCCTTCGATATATAAGTTTGAGCAATCCCTGCATAAGCTAGGGCAAAGCTTGAATCTAGTTCAATCGCTTTATTAAAATACTCGATAGATTTGTCAAGACTGGAAGGAGTATAGATTCTGCGTAGATTCTCTCCTTTTAAATAAAGATCATAGGCCTCAGAATTTTCAGTGATAGCCTGGTCTAAGGTATCCTTCTCAACTCGATTCATTGAAGGGTTAATTAAAAAATAAACTAATAGAAGCGGAATAAAAATTACAGCTGCCCATCCTGCAAATTTCAAATAATTTCCACTTTTGGATTCAAGAGTTTTTTCCATATAAACATGGTCTCTTCTCTCTTTAAAGGTCTTATACTTTACGGCACTGGGTGCGTAGCCGAAAAAATCTATAAAACAAGAGGTAAAATAACTAGGGCTATTAAAACCTACTTTAAATGCCACTTCAGAAACTGTTGCGTTCTCTTTTTTCAAATACTCAAGTCCCCGTTTCAGCCTATATTCCCTTATAAACTGACTAATGGATTGCCCTGTTAGTTTTTGTAATTTGCGATGAAGGTTAGAACGGCTCATCCCAATATTTTGAGCTAATTTTTCAACCCCAAACTGTTCGTTGTTGAGATTTATTTCAACCTCTGTTTCCATTTTTTGAATTAAGGTCGAATTCTCATTTTTTGAAGAACTGTTATGCTTTGAATTTGACTCCATCTTTAACAAAAATAAAAATCTAAATGATTTATAAAAGAATTTACTTACTTCAATCACCTTCCATTTCTAAATAGAACCATCAAATAAACAACGAACTAAACCAAATTTAAACTAACTTTAAAACTCTGTTTATTAAATATTTATACATTCATGATTGCACATAGATTGATTTTCCTATACTTTCTAACCTTTTTCATTCTAATAGGTTGTAAAGACCAGGCCACCCAATCAGAACACAAGACTCTTGATACCAAAACAGCCAAAAAAATTGTGGATCTCACCCATGACTTTTCTCCAGAAACCATTTATTGGGTTACCGCAAAAGAATTTGAACTGGATACTGTCTTTGCAGGTCAAACCGATAACGGGTATTATTACACAGCCAATAATTTTACAACAGCCGAACACGGCGGCACCCATATAGATGCTCCCATTCATTTTGCAAAGGAAAAACAGACCGTTGACCAAATCCCCTTGGAAAACTTGATGGGACCTGCCATCAAAATTGATGCTTCAGATCAAGCCTTTAATAACCCTGATTATCTCGTTTCTATTGATGATTTTAAATCATGGGAAGCTCAGGAAAACATGCAAATTCCAGATGGAAGCATAATAGTCATTTACACTGGTTATGAAAGCTATTACCCTGACAAAAAGAAATATTTAGGTACCGCCCAACGTGGGGATGATGCCGTCAAACAACTTCACTTTCCGGGATTATCACCTGAAGCAGCAACATGGTTGGTAACTGAACGACATATTAAGGCTATCGGACTTGATACTGCCAGTATCGATTACGGTCAGTCCGCAACTTTTGATAGTCATGTGACATTATTATCAGCTAATATTCCTGCCTTTGAAAATCTTACTAACCTTAAAGATTTACCTAGTAGGGGTTTTGAAATTATTGCATTGCCTATGAAAATAAAAGGTGGCAGCGGTGGTCCATTAAGGATTATCGCCTTGTTAGATTCCAATTAGCAGAAAGTTCATTCAGCAAGGAATAAAACAAGATATATCGTCATTAATAAATTCGTGACATTAAGAAATATCCTTCAAGCTCAATCTGAGGATTTCTTTAAAAATAGTATCTTTAGCCAACTGCTAAAAACACTATAATTACCAAACTAACCGATGAGAGTACTACTTTTCCTGAGTCTTTTTTTATTCAATTTATCAATCATTCAAGCCCAAGCTATTTTAGAAGATGAACGTTATGTTCCAGAAACCAATTCCTTGGTATTAGAAAAACTGGATCAATGGCAGGACCTTAAGTTTGGCCTACTAATGCATTGGGGCCCCTACAGTCAGTGGGGAGTTGTTGAATCGTGGTCTATTTGCCCCGAAGATTATGGTTGGTGTGAACGAAAAAAGGGACAACATCCAGATAATTATTACGAATACAAAAAAGAATATGAAGGCCTAAAAACAACATTCAATCCGGTAAAATTTGATCCAGATAAATGGGCTCAAGCTGCCCAAGAAGCAGGGATGCGCTATATGGTTTTCACTACCAAACACCATGATGGTTTCTCGATGTTTGATTCCAAATACACCGATTACAAAGTAACAGACTCGGCTTGTGCCTTTAGTACCAACCCCAAAGCAAATATTACCAAAGAAGTTTTTGAATCCTTTCGAGACAAAAACCTGTGGGTAGGTGCTTATTTTTCAAAGCCAGATTGGCATCATGAAAGCTACTGGTCTCCATACTGGCCACCTCAAGACCGAAACGTAAATTATGACCCAGCACTTTACCCTGAAAAGTGGGAAGAATATGTTCAATATACCCATAATCAATTGATGGAATTACTTACCAACTATGGAGATGTGGACATTATTTGGCTTGATGGCGGTTGGGTCAAAAAAAGAGACCAACAAAATATTGATAAAAACTATGAAGAAAAGTTTTCAGAAAACGAAGCTAAAAACGGGTTCATTAAACATCGCGTTGTTTCCCAAGATATCAGAATGGATGAATTGGTAGAGAAAGCCCGTGAAAAGCAACCTGGTTTGATTGTGGTAGATCGAGCAGTTTATGGAAAAAATCAAAATTATTTGACTCCAGAAAATAGAGTACCAGAAAAAGAACTTCCCTACCCTTGGGAATCCTGTATCATTTCAGGAGGAGGCTGGTCCTATACACCAGATGCCAAATACATGAGTGGTCATGAAGGGGTACAAATGTTAGTAGATATTGTGGCAAAAGGAGGAAATCTGTTGCTCAACATAGCGCCTTCCCCAGAAGGAGAATGGCAAGAAGGTGCCTACCGATTACTTAACGATTATAAGGACTGGATGGCCATAAACAGTGAAGCCATTTACAACAGTCATACGTTGGCTCCTTACAAAGAAAACAATATTTGTATGACACAGCAGAAGAATGGAAATACCTATTTCTTCTATATGACGAACGAGGGTGAAACCCAAATGCCTTCATCCATTACCTTCAATTCGCACCAACCTATCGAGGGAGCTACGGTCACACTTTTAGGAAGTAAAAACCCCCTTCAATGGGAGAAATTGGGTTCGGGATTTAAAGTATTTATCCCAAAAAGCCTACAAAATAAACCTCCTAGTAAATTTGTTTGGACTATTAAGGTTTCACAATTAAAACAATAACTTTCTCGTTAGGAATTATGATTTTTCAAAAGATACTTAAGTCC
Source organism: Mangrovimonas sp. ST2L15 (assembly GCF_001280515.1). Taxonomy (GTDB): domain Bacteria; phylum Bacteroidota; class Bacteroidia; order Flavobacteriales; family Flavobacteriaceae; genus Mangrovimonas; species Mangrovimonas futianensis. The sequence continues at coordinate 49,414 of NZ_LBIQ01000031.1, forward strand.
GTTTCATTAGTAACCCTATGCCTTTTCTTAGTTAGATGTGACACAACACCAAACCAAAAAAGGGAATCAGAACCTGTGGAGCAACCTGACCAGGGTGCGACCTTCGCCTTAGGCCAAAAGGAATTTCTTCTCAACGGAAGTCCTTTTCAAATCATTTCTGGAGAAATTCATTATGCCCGAGTGCCAAAAAAATATTGGCGTCATCGCATACAGATGGCCAAAGCGATGGGATGTAATACCATTGCTACCTATGTATTTTGGAATTATCACGAAGTAGAAAAGGGTCTTTTTGATTTCACATCAGAAAACCATGACCTAGAAGCGTTCATTCAGATTGTTAAAGAAGAAGGACTATACATGCTTTTTAGACCAGGTCCTTATGTTTGCGGCGAATGGGATTTGGGTGGTATTCCCCCTTACCTGTTGAGTATCCCAGATATCAAATTGCGATGTAGTGACCCTAGGTATATGGAGGCTGTAGAAAGATATATTAAAACCATATCTCAAATCGCTAAACCTCATCTGATTACTAATGGGGGCCCTATCATTATGCTTCAAATAGAAAATGAATATGGTAGTTACGGCAACGACAGAGCCTACTTAGAAACCATTAAAAACCTGTGGGATAGCCACGGTATCGATGTACCATATTATACCTCAGATGGACCAGCCAACTTTGCTTTGGAAGCCGGTACTTTAACTGGTGTGGCAGTTGGGCTTGATCCCGGTGCTAATGAACACAATTTTAATTTGGCGTATGATATGAATCCAGATGTTCCAGTCTTCAGTTCTGAAACTTATCCAGGTTGGTTAACCCATTGGAAAGAAAGCTGGATTAAACGCGATACCACTTATTTGCTCCATGAAGTCAAATATTTAATGGACAACAAGCTGTCATTTAACTTCTACGTACTTCACGGCGGCACTAATTTTGGTTTTACGGCTGGAGCCAATTCGGGAGGTACGGGATATGAACCAGATGTTACTAGCTACGATTATGATGCACCCATTAACGAACAGGGACAACCAACTCTTAAATACCACGCCTTAAGAGATTTGATTGCATCTTATAAAAAGGATTCCACAAGCATTTCTCCTATTCCCAAAGAGATTGAAAGCATGACGGTGCCAGAAATAAAGATGGAAGCTTTCTCTTCAATTTGGAATGAACTACCCGATCCTAATATTTCTGTTCAACCCAAACCCTTTGAAGCATACAATCATTATTATGGATTTGCAATCTATAAAACAACTTTGGTGGGACGAAAACATGGGGAGTTAATAATTACAGACCTACATGATTATGCCACGGTATTTCTGGATGAAACCTTTATTGGTACTATTGATCGATCAAAAGGAGAAAAGACCATTACCATTCCACAAGTGGAAAATCAAAACCCGGTATTGGAAATTTTGGTTGAAGGAATGGGGCGTATCAATTTTGGTGAAAAGCTCATTGACCGAAAAGGAATTACAGAAAGGGTTTCTTTAGATGGCCGAACATTGATGAATTGGGAAGTCTATTGTTTACCTATGGATACACCTTATCTTACCAATTTAAAGAAGACTGCTAACACATCAAAACCAGGGCTTTTCTTTAAAGGGCAATTCCATTTAGATCAACCTGCCGACACTTATTTAAACCTATCAAATTACCAAAAAGGTATCGTTTGGGTTAATGGTCACAATTTGGGTAGATACTGGAACGTGGGACCTCAATTTACCCTTTATTGCCCAGAACCATTCCTAAAAAAAGGAGCTAACGAGATTCTAATTTTCGATTTACACCAACTTGAACCCAAGACGGTAAAAGGCATCAAAACCCTCAATGACTAATTATGAACATGTCTAAATTTTTGTATAATTCTGTACCCTGTATTACATCTTTCTTTCTTGGCATATTACTAATAAGTTGCCATAACAGTGAAAAATCTCCTGAGGACATCACCCCTAATCAAGTGGTTCCTACCCAACTTCAAATAGATTATCAAAAAATGGAGGTCATTGGATTTGTTCATTTCACTACCAATACTTTTACAGGCAAGGAATGGGGCTATGGAGATGAAAAGCCAAGTATTTTTAATCCAACTCAGTTGGATGCCGAACAATGGGTATTGACTGCCAAGGAAGCTGGAATAAAAGAATTAATATTGACAGCAAAACACCATGATGGCTTTTGCCTTTGGCCTAGTAAGTTTACAGAACACAGCATCAAAAACAGTCCGTATAAAGATGGGAAAGGCGATATTGTAAAGGAGTTTGTCGAAGCCTGCAAAAAGCATGGAATGAAAGCTGGCTTATATTTATCTCCATGGGATAGAAATCATGCTTCCTATGGAAAGTCAGAGTATATCGACTATTACAAAAAGCAATTAGAAGAACTTTTATCCAATTATGGAGAACTCAATGAGATTTGGTTTGATGGAGCCAATGGTGGAGATGGTTATTATGGGGGTGCTAATGAGATGAGAAAAATAGATAGCCAATCCTATTATCCTTGGAAGGAGATTTTCTCTTTGGCAAAAACTCTTCAACCCCAAATAAAAATTTTTTCTGATATGGGTCCTGATGTCCATTGGATTGGAAATGAACAGGGATTTGCTGGTGACCCATTTTGGTCTACCATATCTACAGACAAACTGGTTGTAGGACATTCAGACACTTCTTATTTAAATACTGGAGATCCTGAAGGAAATCAATGGATTGTTGGGCAATGTGATGTTTCCATAAGACCGGGATGGTTTTACCATCAAGAGGAAGACCAATCAGTTAAGTCTCCGGAAGAGCTTATGGAGATCTATTATAAATCGGTAGGGCGAAATGCCATCCTGCTTTTAAACATCCCTCCAGACCAAAGAGGATTATTCCATGAAAATGACATTCAAACCCTTAAATCCTGGAAGCATTTACTGGATACCACTTTTGAGACCAATTTAGCTAAGAATGCCTCCATTTCAGCATCAAATTATCGGGTTAGCCATGAAAAATTTGAGCCAAATAATCTTATAGACTCCAACAAAACAAATTATTGGGCCACTGACGATAGCATTCAGAGTGCTGAATTAACTATTAAACTACCACAGAAAACTCGGTTTGATATTATCCAGGTACAAGAACCGATTCAATTTGGTCAACGTATTGAAGAATTTGATATTCAAATTGAAAAAGATGGTACCTGGCAAACCATTTTCAAAGGCACAACCATTGGCTATAAAAGAATTGCTAAAGTAGAACCGACTGAAGCTTCTAAAATCAGATTACGCATCTTAAAATCAAACAACACCATAGCCCTTTCAAATATTGAGGTCTATCAATCGGGAACCAAATAAATAGCATAATGAACCAGAAACATTTCCTCTTTAAATTAATTGCCATAGGAACCGTCTGTCTAGGTCTTATAACATGCCAAAAGGACAACCAAACATTGGTTTATAAAAACCCCAATGCACCTATTGAAGAGCGAGTAGATGATTTGTTATCCAGAATGACTTTGGAGGAAAAATTCTGGCAACTTTTTATGATTCCTGGAGATTTGTCAGATGGAAAGGAAAAATACAAACACGGCATTTTTGGTTTCCAAGTGGCTACAAAAAGCACTACTTCCAATGAATCTGAGCAACTTTTAGATTATTCTGAAGGCGGGACCGCCCTAAATACCGCTGAACTGATAAACGACATTCAAAAGTACTTTGTTGAAGAAACTCGACTAGGCATACCCATCATTCCTTTTGATGAAGCGCTACATGGTTTAATAAGAAAAGAAGCCACAGCATTTCCCCAAGCTATAGGAATTGCTGCCTCTTTCAACACCCAATTAATGGATACTGTTGCAGCGGCCATAGCGACGGAAGTGCGGTCTAGGGGGATTCGTCAAAATTTATCTCCTGTAATTAATATAGCTAGAGATGTTCGCTGGGGTCGTGTGGAAGAAACTTATGGAGAAGACCCCTTTCTAACCTCCAAAATGGCCGTATCATACATTTCAGCTTTTGAAAAAAGAGGGGTTATTGCCACACCCAAACACTTTATCTCTAACGTGGGCGATGGAGGACGGGACTCCTACCCCATTCATTATAACCAAAGGCTTTTAGAGGAAATTTACTTACCCGCTTTTAAGGCCAGTATTCTGGAGGCAGGTGCTAGTTCCATTATGACAGCATACAATTCTGTAGATGGTACACCAGCCACATCAAACAATTGGCTACTTCAAGAAAAATTAAAAACAGAATGGGGTTTTGATGGATTTGTCATTTCAGATGCTGGGGCTACAGGTGGAGCCAATGTGCTACATTTCACATCTAAAGACTACGCTGAATCTACCAAACAAGCCATTGAAGGTGGTTTAGACGTGATATTTCAAACTTCCTATGACCATTATCCGTTATTCTTTGAGGCCTTTGAAAAAGGTATGATCGATGAATCATCTATCGATAAGGCTGTAAAACGGGTTCTAAAGGCTAAATTCAAACTTGGTCTATTTGAAAATCCCTATGTGGATATAGAACCTAAGAAAAAAGATAGTGCCTTCTCGCAACATAGACAATTAGCTAAATTAGCAGCTCAGGAATCCATCGTTTTACTTAAAAATGAATCTCAAGCACTTCCTCTCAGTAAAAATATTAAGTCCGTTGCTGTTATTGGTCCCGAAGCTAAGGAAGCTCGTTTAGGTGGTTATTCTGGACCTGGAAATAAACCTGTGAGTATTTTAGAAGGAATACAACATGTAGCAAGTCAAAATATTACTATTAATTATTCCAAAGGAGTCGAAAGAATTTCAGAGTCGTTTGTAACCATTCCAAAAGAAAATTTATCCCATGTCAAAAATGGAAAGCAAGCATCTGGTTTAGAAGCGGAGTATTTCAATAACATTACTCTAGAGGGCTCTCCTACTCTTTCCAGAACCGACGATAATATCGATTTTAGATGGACGCTTTTTTCTCCTGATCAACAAAAAATAAACCCAGACTATTATTCCGCTCGTTGGAAAGGCAATTTAATTGCTCCACAGTCGGGACCAATAGAGATTGGTTTCAAGGGAGATGACGGCTATCGTTTATATATCAATGATGAATTGGTTATTGACAACTGGAAAAAGCAAACAGTACAGCAAATAACAACACCTTACCATTTTGAAAAAGGTCAAAGCTATGATCTTAAGGTTGAGTTCTTCTCCACTACTGGGAATGTCTGGTTTAAAATGATTTGGAATGCAGGAATAGATAATGATTGGGAAGATGGAATCTCTAAAGCAGTGGCCCAAGCTAAAAAATCGGATGTTGCCTTAGTTTGTGTGGGTATAGAAGAAGGTGAATTTCGTGATCGCGCCTTTTTATCTTTACCAGGCCACCAAGAAGAACTTATCAAACAAGTAGCATCTACTGGTAAACCTACAATAGTTATTTTAGTTGGTGGCAGCGCTATCACCATGGAAAATTGGCAACATGAAGTTGATGCCATTTTGGATGTGTGGTATCCCGGAGATGAAGGTGGGAACGCCATCGCCGAAACCCTTTTTGGAAACTATAATCCAGCTGGAAGGCTTCCAATCACATTTCCTATTCATGAATCACAACTCCCCTTATATTACAACCACAAACCAACGGGACGGGGAGATGATTATTTGAATCTTACAGGAAAACCATTGTACCCCTTCGGATTTGGTTTGAGCTATACACAATTTGAATATAGCAATCTCCAATTTGACAAAGACACCCTTACTACGTCTGAAAACTGCCTTGTTACATTTAAGGTGACCAATACAGGTCCTTATGATGGTGACGAAGTCGTTCAACTTTATATAAAAGACGAATATGCTTCCGTAGCAAGACCAATTATGGAACTAAAGGGCTTTCAACGTATTCACTTAAAAAAAGGAGAAACCAAGGAGGTTTCTTTTGAAATTACTCCTAATCTTTTAACGATGCTAGACAAGAACTTAAAATCGGTTGTAGAACCTGGCGATTTCAGGATCATGATAGGTTCATCAAGTCTTGATATCAAATTACGATCTATCTTAACAGTAAAATAAGGCCTTGATAGCGTATTATTTAAAAATAGTATCTTGATTAAAATTCATTAACAACAAGATTATCAAGTAAACTCTAACCAACTATGAGAAAACTTTCTGTTATTGCCGGCATCAGCTATTTTATTATATTTTTCGCAGCCATTTTTGCTAATTTTTTTGTGTTAGAATCCATTTCCAAAGCCCCGTTGGTGGCCATACAAGAAAATGATTTGATGGTTCGATTTGGAATCATGGCATTTATTTTAACAGTAGTATTTGACGTGGTTGTAGCTTGGGCGCTTTATGAGCTATACAAAAATCATGTCCTTTCCAGTTTGAGCACCTTATTTAGAATGATGCATGCCGCAGTAATGGGCGTAGCCATTTACGCGTTGGTATTAAGCTTAAAATCAAATAATGAAGCCGACATTCTATTTCAAGTATCCACCTTCAATACCATTTGGCTTATTGGACTTTTCTTTTTTGGAATCCACCTTATTCTATTATCTCGAATCCTTAAAAAGCCAAAGTTCATTGCTTGGTTTTTGATCATTGCTGGAATAATGTATATAGTAGATACATCAGCCCATTTTTTACTAGCCAATTATGATTCCTACAACAACATTTTTCTAATGTTGGTAGCCATACCAAGTATTATTGGTGAAATGTCTTTTGCTGTATGGCTACTAAGAAAGAAGTCGTTTTGACAGAAAATAATGATGATGCTACACAACATAAATTGAAAATTGTCTTGGTAAAAGCACCTCAATATATTCCATATGAATATTTAAATCATCTTATCAACTTAAAATTTGTATACAAACCATGAATAAAAAGCAAAGACTAAACATCTTCAGGGTTTTCCTTTTCGCTGGAACCATCATCTCCCTATATTTTGTTCCCTGGATTTTAGTAAAAGCGTGGATACTTCCGTTACCTAAAACAATTGATGAGCAAATAAACCAATCTATTGAGCAGGGATTTGAAGGTATGATAGTATATGTTGACGAAGCAGGAAAGCAGCCTGTAACCTATACAGGAGGTTTTAAGAATAGAGAACAACAAGTACCAACTGATCCAGATGCTTTGTTTAAAATTGCTAGTATCAGCAAGTTATATGATGCTGTTGCTGTGACGAAATTGGTAGGTAAAGGTCAGTTATCTTTAGATGCAACATTGGCAGAGTTTCTACCAGAGCTTGTTGGTAAAATAGAACATGCAGAAACAATCACTTTACGATTGATGATCCAACACCGAAGTGGCATTCCTAATTTTACAGATACACCTGACTTTTGGGCACATCCAACAACCTCTTTTGAAGAAAGTTTAGCATTAATTGAAGGAAAACCTGCAAATTTTAAACCCGGTAATAAGTATGAATATTGCAATACAAATTACTTATTAATAAACAAAATTATGGATGATGTGTTGGGATATCCTAATTTTCAATTTATCCAAGAAGAAATTCTAAACCCATTACAATTGCATAATACATTTAGTTCAGCGAATGAGGTAAATATTAACAACGTAATGGGTGGTTATCATGTTGGGTATCCTCATGATTTAAAAAACAATGATTTCGGAATGCATGCAACAGCAGAAGATGTTGGTAAGTTTATCAGAGCCTTAAATGAGGGTACTGTTTTTAAAAATGATGAAAAAGAAATATACGCTTCTATTTATGAATTTGAACATTCAGGTTGGGTGCCGGGTTACCAAAGTTTTGCTCACTATTATGAAGATATAGATACGGTTGTGGTTTGTTTTTATAACACCACCGACCCTAAGCTACTCTATTGGAACCTATCAGAAATTATTAATAAAAGAATTTTTAAGATCCTTAAAAAGAAGAACAAAACGAATTGAATCAACTAAATAGGGAATTCAATAAAAACTCCTTTAAATCTGAAGTGTTCAACTGAATTCTATTTAAAATATTTTATTATCAAATCGTCAAGATTTTAAAGAAAAGCTAACTGTGGTCAACATAGCGCTTAATACTTTTTAAGCATAAACTCGATATACCGAACAAGAGAGATTATGAGGTTATTTCTACCTGTCCCTTCTTCCTGAAACTTATTTAGAGTTGATTCATCCAGCATTCTTCCCTTGATAAAAACGATTGAAGGTTGTTTTAATGCGCTTAAGTCATTCAATGGATTGTTCTTTAGCAGTAATAAGTTAGCCGTTTTCCCCGTTTCGATCGTTCCTAAATTCCTCATAAAATCATGGGTCTCAGCAGGGTTGATAGTGGCTGTTTCAAGCACTTCAAAATTAGACAATCCAGCTTCTGAATAAAACTGAAGTTCTTGATGGATAGAAGACCCTGGGACTGTTACTCCGATGCCTGCATCAGTGCCGCAAATGATACTAACCCCAGCACGATTCAGTTTGTTTAAAGCCAAAAGATGAAAGTTATGCTGCGCCTCAATTTTACCAACTATGGAATCATTTCTATTTTTTTCTGAAGCCCATCTGTCATATTGAGCTTGACTATCTACTTTTCTTATTAGTGGATTCACCCCATTTAAATCCTGAGATTTTAAAATTTCATCATCCAGTAACATTCTATGAATATTATGATAAACCGTCAATGTTGGACAAAAAGATGTGTTTTCAGCTTCTTTAAATGATGCAACCACCTCATTCAATTTTAAAGTATCCAAGGTATAGTTTAAAGGCTGCTGTACAATATCTTCAGCATGCTCTATGGAAACTATAGGTGATTTAAAATGATACCTATAATCAACTAGATTAGAAGGATGGGCGACGATATCTAAATCATTCAGCTCTGCTTCCTCCATAATGATATCAAAGTATTCTTGAGGTAAGCCATAATAGGTCTTTATAAAATCATATCCTTTTTCTTTTGTACTTCTTACCACTTCTCGAGCTTCTTCAGCACTAAACAATTGGTAATTATCATCACCTATAAATTCTGGTCCTGTCAGTTTAGGACCACTAGTAAAAAACAACGGACTATATATCTCATCATCCTCTATGGCCTCCTTCATTCTTAGGTGCATGGGTTGTCCCCATAGGTTTCTGACCGTGGTAATACCATTTGCTAAATACAATCCGAGCTCATATTCATCCCAAACGTGTACATGCATATCTATCAAACCAGGCATTAAAAATTGATTTGTTCCATCTATAATGGTCACTTCATCAAGGTCTATGTCATCTTCTATTTGGGTAATAATTCCTTTCTGTACTAAAACTGATTTATTGTTCATGACCGTATCCATGGTCATGGGAATGAGGTTGACATTTTTGATAAGAATTTTTTGGTCACTTTCTACGACATCTTTAGGTATGTGTAAATAGGATGTTTTTTGCCCATCAATTAAAAAAACACCTAAAATGATTAGAAATAAAATACCGATAATGACACCTATAACTTGGAAGATTCTTTTGATGAACCTCATAACTTTTAAAGAATTTGGGATTACCTTTTTAAACCAAACAACCATTGATACTTTGTGCCTAGTTTTCAGAAAAAATAATCATAAGTTGAAGTAAATTTAGCACATACTTTAGTAACTTGAAACTCAATACACCATATTTATTTTTACCTTAATAAAAAGATATCCATGGGAAAAAAAGGACCAATGCCCACCTATAAAACGGTGGACGATTATATAGCACACCAACCACAAGAAGTTAAACAGGTTTTGGAAGAACTTAGAGCTATTATTAAGGAAGCTGCTCCAGAAGTGGTTGAAATATTAAATTACAAGATTCCTTGTTTTTCCTTCATTCCCAATGCCAAAAGAGACCAACAGATCATGATGGCAGGTTATGCAAAATTTGTTGGGTTTTACCCTTTTCCTACCACGATAGAAAAGTTTTCAGAAGCCTTGAAGGAATTTAAAAAAGGTAAAGGATCGGTTCAATTCCCTCTTGATAAACCTTTACCTAAGGATTTAATTATAGAAATGGTTCAATACCGAAGGAAAGAACTTTTAAATGACAATATGTAATCCTTTTGTTTAAAGCCGATAATTGGTGGCATAGTTAAAATATTCAGGGATTAAACAGAGGTCACTTACCTTTCAAAAATTAAAATGGGTGATTTTAATAGACAGATAACCCAATTAATGGGTGATTTGACCTTGTCACTTCAAAAGAGCCTATCTATTTTTGATTTGATAATCAACCATATAATCGATGACCTCTTTAGAAACCATACTTCTTATTGTTATTACCATTCTGCCTTTTACGAAGCGTTGGATTTTCAAATTTGCAAAACCCCTTTATTGTTCCATTTGTATCGGTATAATAATGGGTCTTCATTTATTGATTGATGGCTATCGTTGGCAAATGATTCCGGCGTACTTAATGGCTCTCATTGTAGTTTGGAAGATTCAAACCTTAAACCTACAAAAGCCCAAACGTTTATCGTTCCTTAAAATTTTAGGGTTTACTTCATTGCTTATACTTGCCACCTTAGCTTGGTCTGTTCCGAAGATACTACCAGTCTTCTCGTTACCAGAACCTAGAGGAAACTATCATGTTGGAACACAAGATATTCAAATCACCACAGATAGAAATGAACCTATTACAAATGATTTGACTGATAAACGCTCCTTTATGTGTAAGATTTGGTATCCTAGCGATCAAGATGTTTCCTCAAAGAAAAGTGAGCCTTATATAGATGAAGCTAGTCGAGAAGGTTTTGCTACAAAATATGGACTACCAGCCTCAGCATTGAATTACTTGAACCATATTAAAACTTATGTGTATAAGAATATAGCTGTAGCTAATAAAAAATTTCCTGTTCTAATTTTTTCTCATGGCTACGGATCAAAGGCGACGGGGTACTATGCTTTGTTAACTGAAATAGCCAGTCAAGGGTACATCGTTATCAACATGAACCATACCTATGAGAGCCTGGGAACAACCTATCCTGATAGCAGCAAAGCTTTTTTTGATTATGATTTCCAAAGATCCATATCTGCCGATGCGATGTCAACCATAGAACCAATTGCTAAAGCATTCAGAAGAAACCTGAGTTATGAACAAAGGCATCCCATCGTTAAAAAGGCGATTGCTCATTATTTTGAAGGAGACATACAAAACAGGTGGGCAGAAGATATTATTAGTGTCTTAGACCTACTCGAAAGCTGGAATGCAGAAGGTATCTTTAAAGATCATTTAGACCTCGATAAAATAGGTGTTTTAGGGCATTCTGTTGGGGGTGGAACAGCTGGTAATGTTGCCATGAAAGATTCTCGGATAAAAGCTGCAGCCAATTTAGATGGCATTCAGTGGGGAACAATGATTGATAGTACTTACCAAATTCCTTATCTATACATTTCTGCTGATTGGCCTTCCGACCATGAAGACATAAATTCACACATTTACATCAAAAAAAGCCATGACTATTTCTATGAAGCAAAGCTTTTGAATTCAGGACATCCCAATTTTATGGATATCCCATTTATGATTCCCATTCCTGATTTGGCAGGAACGGGAACTATTGATCCCTATCTGGGAATGGAAATCGTTACTAAAACAGTCCTTACCTTTTTTGACAAACATTTAAAAAATCAAGTTGATGCTAATCCTCAAGACTTAGCGAATCAATATGAGCTTTTAGAGATGCAAACATTTAAAGGTGACTCTATTCGTTAGACTATAATGTTTCTGGAAATTCATGTGCACCTATATCTTGTGAGCTTCCCACCAAATGTGGATTTCCAAAATAATCCTGCACATTGACGTCCAAATCTAAATTAACACCAGCATCTATTAGTGGTGAATTTGAATCTAATTGGTAATTGAACAAGTTAGGATTTTCATAGGAATTTCCTTCAAACTGAATTTTGTTATGGGCGTCAATACCACCATACAAAATGTTATTCTTTACTTGTACTACATTTTGATTCCAATTATTATAAGACATAAACGCCAAATTTTCGTTTTGAATCACTGTATTATTAAAGAAATAAATACCAGAAATGGAGTTTGGTGAGGCCATATTGAAAACAAATAAACTACCACTATAACCATTGGCATCATTATCTGAAATATTATATCTCACCATGATGTTTGACATATCTCTGGCACCTTCAAATTGTCCTACCTGAAATCCTGCACCAAAATTATCATGAGAATAGTTGTACTGCATAGTTCCATTAACAACTCCTCCATCCAAATCAAAGGCTGCTCCATCACAACCTTGACTCATGATGTTATAAACCTCATTGTGCTCTATAAGCACATCTTTAGCATCCCAATACCAGATACCGCAGTTACCACCGCAATGGGTATTGTCGTAACCACTGTCATGTACTTCACTACCGGAGATAGATGAATATTGAACATCAGATAATACAATACCATTTCCACTATGGCTCCAAGCATTATCCCATCCACTTATGTTGTAAACATGGCAATCTGAAACATGAATATTTTCATGAGAGTATCCCACTTTACTTTGACTGAAAAATCCCTTTGATTGAATACCACTCTCCATACAGTCAAAAACCGTACAATCTGTTATAAGAACCTCAGAAAATCCAGAAGTATCATTAACTCCTTCTATTTGAATCCCCGTATAGGCACCACTAACATTTAAATTGGCTAATGAAATATCTTCCATTTTGGTATTTCCTTGTAAATCATTTAGTAGGTTAATTCCATTTCTTGGAAATTCACCAGGTGCAACCGAAGGAACAGCCACATTAAAACCTATTAATTCCAAACCAGAAGTATTAATAACGTCTACCCCTTGTAAGGTAGCTGTTCCTGATCCATAAGAACTAACCATAATTTTATTGTTTGGGTCTCCCCCATCATTAGAATCCAATGTTAGGACGCCGTAAGTGGCTCCTCCTTGGAACATGATTGAAAATCCTGGATTCACATGTTCTTCACTAGCTCTTTCACTAGTTTTCCAAGCCGTTTCATGGCTTAACCCATCATTGGCGTCATTACCTGTGGGTGAAATAAAAAAGGTATTAGTAACTGCAGGTGTATCCTCTGAAGATTCAATGACATCTTCCTGGCTTTCTGCAAGTACCTCTTCGGTTTCTAAACCTTGCTCAACAAGATCCTCTGTTTCTGAAGTACACCCAAAGAACATGGGTACTAACATAATGATTCCGAACTTGGCAGTTGTTCTATAAGAACTACCTAATTGCTGGGTTAACCATGCTCGGGTACTGGAGTGATTTTTTTTGGGGCTAATCATTCTCTAATCCGTTTAAAAATTAATATGTCTCTTAAATGATTTCTTAAAAACCTAGAAAAGAAATACGTTTCTACACGGTTTAGAATAAAACAATTGAACTACAGTGCTTATTAAATTACATCTTATCATTATGGGATTGAACTTTCAACCTTGAATGCTATTGATGAATTCTATAAGACAAAGAACCATTGTTAATTACTAAAAGGTGCTCCCCAATTGGGAAAAAATTTAGGGAGTGGTCGCTATTAATTAATCATTTCTTGTTGCCAAATGTATTTATATATTTTAAAAAAACAAACAAAAAAGTGTATTTTATCGTAAAAAAAGTGTTTTTAATCGATATTTAAGGAATTTTCTTACTGAAATAACGTTTCTTGTTCAATCAAGAATATGATATCACCCCTATTTATGTATTTCAGTGGCTATATCACCCATTAATTCTTTGTTAGATTGTCTTATATTTTGATACCATACAAGAAGTCAATTTTGCTCACGAATGCCATAGTAATGATTTCTACATATACAATCGAATATAAATTGTATGGAATTATCACTTTTTGAACCCCATTTTCATTTAAATTCACTTCTATTTTAATCTTGTAGTTGACTATTTATCATTTCAATAAGATGTTCAACCTCATCTTTTAAAAACATGTAATTCTGAGATTGCCTCTGGAAAGCGGATTTTTTGAAAAGTACCCATGTAATAAATTCTCGATTCTTTCCCAGCACTTCCAAATCTAATTCAGGAAGATTGTTTTCTATACCAGTAAGGGCATGAGCAATTGTCTTTGTTGGTACAACCGTAGAAAAGATGCTAGGAAAAACAAACTCCTGATTGGTCTCCAACATTCTATTGTCATCAAAATTTAGCTTTGTGAGTTTATAATAATAAAGTAATTCTGACCGAAGTTTATCATCAAGAATCAAGTCTATTTTTCCTGTACTAATGGCTTGATCAAAGGTTGTGGTAGTACTTTGAAAATAATTATTTGAAAGAATTTTTTCAATACTACTTGAGAAAGAGTTAAAATTAAATCCTAGATGGCCATTAACAATCAACAAGGTTGTATCTACAGCCTTAAGTCCAATTTCTGCTCCATCTTGGAATTGATTAAGTAATTCAATATCTGTCTCTAAGTTGTTTTTAAAATTGTGTAAAATCAATTGTTCGCTTTTCCGTTCCTTTCGATAATCATTCCAAGAGTTTATTTGTAAAGCAATCAATATCCCTATAACTACAAGAATTATTTCGCCCACGGCGTAAAGAAGATACTTTTTGAACTTACTCTCAGTAACCAATCCCTTCCTAATTTTTCGAAAGAAGCTTATCATAAACACAAATTTTACCTAAAAATATGATTTTTAATCAATTATGACGTAAAAATGAAAAGCTGCATGGGGAAAGTGATTTAAGAAAATGGAGCTTTTTTTTATTCCAAAAGTTTTATCTAACCATTTTCGGATCTCTTATTCCGTTCTTTCTTTAATCCAGTCAAGCACAATAGTCATTGCTTGTGGTGAAAAAGTTTGCTCTATGGTTCCATATTCATTTGGTAAGCCTGTTTCACTTTCTTGAAATAAATGGTTCAATTTTTCGAGCTCAAAAACCGTCACATTCTTATTGCCATTCTCATGGAGTATTTTCTCAATAGCCGCTAGATTTTCTTTGGGCGGCACTTGTAAATCATTAGATCCATTTAGAGCCAAAACAGAGCAAGTGGTTTTGCTTAAAGCTGTTTGTGGGTCAAACTTTATAAAGTCGGTTAACCATGGCCATGACATCTGCTCTGAAAGAGTATTAATTTGATTTTCTGGCAACATGGCACCAAACACTTTAGTGAAGTAATCTTTTAGTTCTCCTTGTAATTGCACTCTATCCTCTGATTTTATAATAAGGTCATAAGCCCCCTTCATATTATTTTGTCCCTGTGCAATTCCAAATTCTGGAACACCCGCTTTTCTCTCAATTAATTCCTTTTGCAATAACATCAATTGATCACCCCTTATACCAGAACCAGCAAGAAGTACAATAAAAGCAACCCCTTCATTTTCACTTGCCACAATGGGTGCAATGACGCCTCCTAAACTATGTCCTATCAAGCCTATTTGGGAATGATTTAGTTCTTTTCTGGATTTTAAATATTGAAAAGCACTTTCAGTATCGTTTACAAAGCCATCCAAACCTGTGTCATTGTAACTACCCTGTGACTCACCTGTCTCTCTATCATCAACGCGTAAGACAGCTATACCATTATTAGTCAAATAATCAGAAATGACCAGAAATGGTTTATGTTTTAAGAGCTCTGAATTTCTATCTTGAGGCCCGCTTCCACTTATCAGAATAACTGCAGGGAAGTTGGAACCCTTTTTTGGATATGATAAGGTCCCAGCCAAAGAAATATGATCCACCTTGTTTTCAAAAACGACATTTTCAGAAACATAATCAAATGGCTCTTTGGGCTCCTGTGGTCTTTTGGTTTGTGCAAATAGACATAGGGAGGTCGATATTAACAATAAAAACAGGGAAATGGTTTTCTTATTTAAATTCATACTTAAAAAGTTTTTGAAAACTAATACTTAAATGATTGAAACGGGTCCTTTCAAAGATAGATAAAGAAGTACTTTGTCTTTTGGAATTCTTAAAGAAATCAAGGAACTAAACCTTATATGCTTCTGCTTCAAAAAGTAAAAAAAAAAAGGATAATACTTTCAATAGGAAAGAAATTTTAAAAAATAGAAATACTTGTCAAATAAAAATCTATTTTTAAGTTCATAACAAAAATCCTTATGACCATGAAAATCAAATTTTTATACTTAATGATCATTACAGTATCTACTATCATTTTATCATGTAGTGATGATGATGCTGATAGCTTTTTCAGTTGCCTTGGAGAAACATCGATAACTCACATAGTACATAATATTGACTCAAATAATGCCCTACAAGTAAATTTTGAGATTGAATACAATGGTGACTATAGTTTATCAAATGTTCAATGGGATTTTGGAGATGGTTCATCAGGATCAGGAGCAACTACTTCTCACACCTACAATTCGGCTGGAACCTACTTAATAAAAGCAAGTGTATCTGTAAATGAAGAAGGTAACAACTGTTCTTTCACGAAAGACAAGTCAATTACGGTAGACTAGAAAATCTCCTTTAATCCTATTGTATTAAAAGAATCCTATATACGTGACTTTTTTCCAAGCACTATTTAATCTTCAAAACAAAAAAGCTATCAAATTTAAATTTGATAGCTTTTTTTTAAGTTCACGTATTCCTCTATTTCAAATCTGAAATCATATAAGATTCTTTTGCTGTGGACAATTCCCAATCATCTGTTCTAAAAGGCTCCATAGGGAATCCTGCCTTATTATATACATTACACGCGCTAGCATCATCTACCCAACCATATCTAACGGCAACCGGATTTGATATGCTATCATTAGAAATCAGAAGTTTTCCGTTTTTAATTTCAACTTGTGCTGGCACAAATTTTTTGTCAGCTCCTGCTACCTCAAATCCTTTTGGAATACCTTGTTCATCTTTCACCTTGAACCCATCCTTGACATGCTCAAAGGATAAAACCACTTGATTTCCTTTAATGGTGTGCGATTTAAAAGTAGGTCCCTGATAAGTGACTTTCTTTCCATAATCCTTATTTAAGGCAATGGCTGCCAAACGTAAACCAACATCCTGTTTGTTTCTTGGATGTATGTCCTTAGGATTACCAATATCAACTGTTACACACATTTCTGTGTTCTTTACATTCTCCACGGTGTAGGCTTGTGCTTCCCTTAATTCGGCCCATTTACTTCCCACATTGCTATTTCCATTAAATTCATTAAAACTGGACAATTGCACAAAATAGAATGGAAAAGCACCTTCCCCCCATTTATTTCTCCAATTTTCAATCATCAAAGGAAAAGACTTTTTGTATTCTACTGCTCTATGAACATTGGCTTCTCCCTGATACCAAATCACCCCTTTAACCGCATATGGAATTAATGGGTTTACCATGGCATTATAGAGTAAAGAAGGAAAACTATTGGGAGAAAATTGGGTTACTACCTCAGCAACGTTAAATTTCCATAAGCCTGCTAGGGAAATATCAGAACCTTCAACGGTTAACTTCAAGTCAGTTGGAGATCCATAAATTCCGCCTCCACCAATGTAATCGGTCACTTTTACGGTGATGGTATTTTCACCTGCTTTTAAAATACCGGTTGGAATTTTATAAACTCTGCTTACGTCATAACCAGAAGTCGTTCCTACTTCTATGCCGTTCAAATAAGTGATATCATCGTCATCAATTTTTGACAAGTGCAATACCGCCTCTTTTCCGGCCAAGTCAGAATCAATATTAAAAGTTTTTCTAAACCATACTTCTCCATCCAAATTAGGAAGCATTCTATTTTCCCAAAGCTCAGGTAAATTCATCTCGGGCCAACTTGAGTCGTCATAAACGGACTTAATCACTTCTGAAGGATTGTCATTTAACAGTTTCTGACCTTGCAACATTTCTACAGTGCCTATCAACTTTTGTTTTTGGATTTTAAGCATACTGTCAATATCCAAGTTCGGCAGATTTGACATGAAATGTGCAAATTCAGGCACTTCTTCCAAAGCATCTTTACTGGTCCAAGTTTCTACACAAGTACCACCCCAAGTGGTGTTAATTATACCTATTGGAACTCCCAATTCTTGATAAAGCTTTTTGGCAAACATAAATCCAACAGCAGTAAACTCACCTATATTCTTGGGATTACTCTCTTTCCATTGTCCTTCAGTCAAACGATCTTTTGGTACGGTGCTCATTTCACTTGGAACCAAGAATTGTCTGATTTCTGGATAGTTGGAATCCTTCTGTTCGACATCAGCATTCTGAATATTACTCATAGCCCATTCCATATTGGATTGACCACTTGCAATCCAAACTTCACCTACTAAGACATTTTCAATTTTAATGGTATTGTTCCCTTTAACCTTAAGTGTAAAAGGACCTCCATGATTTTCTGGATCCAATGTCACACGCCATTTACCATTTTCATCTGCCTGGGTTTTTATGTTTTGTGCTTTGAAATGAACTTCAATTTTCTCTCCTGGTTTAGCCCAACCCCAAACAGGAATTGCTTGGTCTCTTTGCATAACCATTCCGTTTGAGAACATAAGCGGAAGTTCCACATCTGCCAATGCATTTAAGGATACTAGCCCGATTAAGAGTGTTAAAATATGTTTTATCATAGCATTTATTTATCTATTGCAATTTTAATAACAAAAGCCTTGTCATCTATCATTTGATTAGGGGTTTGAATATGTAATCCATCTGGTTTTAATTCAAAAGACACTTCTTTATCATATCCCAAAATTGAAATATTTGATACTTGACTATTTGTATTTGAAAAAGATTCTAGGACCACTTCCACATCATTCCCCGGCCACCCAAGGACAATGGCGTAAATATAATTGTCTTTTCTAGTATATCGAACATCTTGAGCAGTATATGACAGTTTATCCAAAAACATCCCTGATTTTTCCTGTCTCGTAGGACCTTCACCAAAAACATCCCAAGTAGAAGATGCATAAATAGCTTCTCCATTTACTTTGAGCCACTCCCCAATAGTCATTAAAATTTCTTGTTGATCTTGAGGAATTTCCCCGCTGGGTTTGGGTGATACATTTAGCATCATAGCCCCATTTTTACTAACAATATCGGCCAGCAAATCAACAATTTCATCGGCTGTTTTTAATCCCAAATTATTTACATAACTCCAGCTACCTACTGATACGGTCTCGTCTGTTAACCAATAATCCTCTGTGATTTTATTCATTCTCCCTTTCTCAAAATCCTCCAAGCTAACAGATTTTGGCAATTCCCCTTCTTTGTGGGTTATCACTACCTCTTGTCCTCTAGCTAAAGATTCATTGATATAATAAGCAGCAAAATCACGTTTATAGGCATCAGGAATTTTATCCAATTTGCTATCGAAATAAATTAAATCGGGATGGTAACCGTCAATGACTTCTTTAAGTTCGCCCAACCAGTTTTTGTAGAACTGTTCCTTCGGAATATTTCCATACATAACACTAATTATAGAGTCTTCCGAAGAAGTTGCCATATTAGGATTGTAGGGAAAATATGAAGTATCTTCTAACCACTTGGTAGAGTCATTTTTAAAAATTTGAAGATTCCTTGCTTTATGAAAAGATGTAACAAACTTCATTCCCTTACTGTGAATTGCCTCTCCTAGCTCTCCTAAAATATCTCTATGAGGTCCTTTATCCATGGAATTCCACGGATTGATTTTGCTGTCCCAATTGGACCATCCGTCATGATGGATGGCTACAATACCACCAAACTTAGCGCCAGCTTTTTCAAAAAGATCAGCCCATTCTTTAGCATTAAAGTTTTCGGCCTTAAACATGGGCACAAAATCATGATAACCAAATTCTGATAAAGGTCCGTAAGTTTCTACTTGGTGTCTGTTTTCATTTGTGCCTTCTATATGCATGTTTCTAGGATACCAATCATTGGCATAAGATGGGACAGATAACAATCCCCAATGGGCATAAATTCCGAATTTAGCTTCTTTGAACCACTTTGGAGCTTCATCATAGGAGGCCAAAGAATCCCAATTGGAAGCATAATGAGGAACACTAACCTCATTATGCTTTTCATTGGGTTTACAACTAAAAAAAAGACTAACTACAAATAAAATGTAAACGTAATGTTGTAATATGTTTGATGTCCTAGACATACTTTGCTATTAAAGATTAATGGTTATAGCGTCAATGATTACAGGAAAATATTCCTCCCCATTGGCGCGATTAAATAAGCCCATTTGGTGATCATCTGGATATCCATTATCCCAAATGATTGGAACCAATTGGTGCTGTAATGCGGATTCTGTTGTTTTTTGATAGTAATATTCACGGTAAACTTCAGCATCGTCCACATTGGCTCTATAACTAGCGCCGTATTCCCCTAAAATCACACCGATTCCTTGACTCACATAATTGTCATACATTTTTTGGAATTGCGTATCTAACCAATCTTCATTTCCCCAACCAGCAGTTGCAGATGGATCAGTGGCGATAGCGCCCCATTGCCAAGTATCATCATTGCTAACATTCAATGTATAATCATAAGGGTCATAGTAATGAACTTCCATCAACATACGGTTTTCAGCTGTATCACTAGGAATGGTTGCGAAATTCACGGTATGATCAATATTGGTATTGAATCCTTGTACCGTTAAATAACGGTATGCATTTCGTCCTCCAGTTTCCCTAACTGTTGTAATAAAAGTTTGGTTGAAACTATTTTGAACCGTATAATATTCCTCAGTAGGGGTTCCGTAATCTCCTTCTACCATGACTTCATTGGTTCCAGCAAAAAGAAGGTGGTAATCATAATCTCTAAAATGGATGGCTATTTGTTGCCACATTTTGTTCAATCGGTCATTAACATAGTCTTGATCTTCGTATGTAGGTTGCATCCAACCACCATCCCAGTGGATATTTAAAACGACATACATATCGTTATCCAATACATAATTAACGACTTCTTCTACTCTATTTAAGCCTTCCAAACTAATGGTATAATTAGCATCTCCTTCTTGAATGTAGTTACTCCATGCTACCGGAATTCTCACGGTGTTGAAGCCTGCTGCTTTCACACCGTCCATTAACTGTTGGTTAATCGCAGGATTTCCCCAAGCAGTTTCTCCTCCAACGGCATCCAATGAATTTCCAACATTCCATCCAACTCCCATCAATGAAGTCAGTTCAACAGCTGTATAATCACTCATACCACTTGAATCTGGAGGCAAGGTTGTAATTGATGCCAACTGTGTTACTTGAATCGTCAAGGTTTTTTCGGAAGTAGTCACGTTGATAACCGCAGATCTGCCCTGTGCAGTTGGATTAGCCTCTGCGACCACTTCAATAGTTGCACTTCCCAAACCAGAAGTTTGAGAGAAACTCAACCATTCTGAGTTAGAACTTACCCCCCACGCAATACTCATTGATGCGTTGATGTCGAAAGAGTCGGTTCCTCCATTGGATACAAACTCTATGGGTATGCTATCGATTGAAATATCACTTTTGGCAACATCCCCATCATCATCGTTGCAAGACATAACCCCAAAAAGCAATGCTACTAGCCATGTCATTTTTAATAATTGATTAAAAGCCTTCATTTGAAAATTTTTTATTTAATAGTTATTTCAACCTTAGATAATATATTTCTTGATGAGTTACCCACTTGAATGCTATATGCCCCTTTTTCCACTTCCCAAGATTTGGTATCGACATTATAAAAAGCCAATTCCTTTACAGGAATTTCAACGGTTGTTGTCTTTATACTTCCAGCAGCAACTTCTACTTTGCTAAACCCTTTTAATTCTTGAGCAGCACGCTCCACCTTAGAGTCTGGTTTGGACACATATACTTGAACCACTTCTTTACCTGACACTTCTCCCGTATTTTCAACAGAAATTTCTACGGTAATGGTGTCATTCAAATCATACTCTGATTTGTCTGTTTTTAAATTAGAAAGTGAAAAATTAGTGTATGATAACCCATATCCGAAAGAATAAAGTGGTTCCACATTTTTGGTATCAAACCAACGGTATCCTACCAAAATACCTTCGTCATAAGAAACAGTTTGATCTCCAGGGAAGCTATTGGTAGCATGTGCTGGAGAATCTTCTAATCTCAATGGCATGGTCCATGGCAATTTACCAGACGGATTCACGGTTCCTAAAATAACATCAGCCAAGGCATTTCCACCTTCAGAACCATTAAACCAAGACCAGATAACAGCTTTTGATTGATCTGCTACCTTTTTGATGTCAAATGGAGCCCCAGCGATAAAAACCACTATGGTATTAGGATTGACTGCCAATACTTTTTCGATTAATTCTTCTTGACCAAAAGGAAGCGCTAAAGTAGCTCTATCTGAAGCTTCTGTCTCATAATCACGGTTGGATCCAGCAAAAACAATCGCCATGTCAGAATTTTTAGCAGCCTCTAAAGCTTCTTCCAACATTTTTGGGTCTAATTCATTAATAGTCACAGGACCGTTTAGGGTAATATCTCCTAATTTGGCCTTTTCATTATTGGAATAACGCTCTAAATACCCTTCTGCATAATTAATTGTGATGTCCTCTGGCAATCTATTTTGAAGCCCTTCCAAAGGTGTTACTTCTCTTTTTGTTTTTACACCAGCACCAAATCCGCCAAGAGCATTTTTCTTTTTAGCATTATTACCTATAACGGCAATACTTTTAACTCCTTCTGTCTTTAATGGCAGTAAGTTGTTTTCATTTTTCAAGAGCACCACACTTTCAGCTGCAATGGCATAGGCATCTTGGAAATGTGCCTCGGTGCTGATACTTCCCTTAGCGCGACCTTTATCGTTAACACTTTTTAGAGTGTACATCATTCTTAAGATGCGCTTTACGGACTTATCAACTTGTTTTTCATCAATTTTTCCATCTTTAACAGCTTGAATCAAAGCATCGGCGAAATAAAACTCGTTGAATGGTTTTGGGGTACCCATTTCAATATCGGTTCCACTTTCCAAAGCTTTTTTAGTATCGTGAACTGCTGCCCAATCGGAAATAACGATTCCCTCAAATCCCCATTCGTTTCTCAACACTTGATTAAGCATGTAGTCATTCTCACATAAATAGTCTCCCCTAAACTTGTTGTAAGCTCCCATAAAGCTATAAGCATGGGCTTCTTCAACCGCTGCTTTAAATGCAGGCAAATAGATTTCTCTTAAAGTTCTTTCGTCTATTTGAACATCCACAAAGTCCCGATGGGTTTCTTGGTTATTGGCAGCAAAGTGCTTCACGCAAGCGGCCACATCATTTTCTTGAAGACCAACAATAAATGGCACTGTTAGCTTTTTATTTAGGAAAGGGTCTTCTGTAAAGTATTCATAAGTTCTTCCTCCTAACGGTGTTCTAATGATATTGATAGCTGGAGATAACAACACGTCTTTGTCCCTTGCTATCGTTTCTTCCCCAACACTGTTTCCAAAAACATAAGCTAAATCTGTATTCCAGGTTGCTGCTACGCCACCAGCTGCTGGATAATAGGTAGCAAAATCATTATCCCAACCTGCAGGAGCCCAAGAATCTAATGAAATCTCTTCTCTAACACCTAATGGTCCATCTGCCATAGTTAACTCAGGAATTCCCAATCTTTCCACTGCCGCTGTTGCAAACATGGTACTACCATGTAACATACCGGCTTTTTCCTCTAAAGTCATGGCCGAAACCAAACTGTCAATTTTAGAATCAAATTCCTTGGAAATCGGTGTACCTTGATAGGTCTTTGACTTCTCAACCTGAACCGAAGTGGTTTCCTCAGTTTTTTGTTCATTTTTACAGGATGTAAAAACCATGGCCACAGCCAATACAGAACTATATATAAGTTTGTTATTCATTATAGTGTGTTTTTTAATACTTCTTCTCTAACTTTTTTTATTGCAATTGAATGGTCTGAGACGCTCCATCATATTCGACAGTTTGTCCTTGATTATCAAAGGTCATCCCTACTGGATGCTCCTTGTCAACTGATACTATGGTAAACTTTCTATTGGCCAACATGCCTTCAAATGACCCTTCTCTTTTACCAATGGTCAAAGTGCCTTCAGCGTCATTGTATTCAAATGGAATGTTGGTGTACTTCCCTTTTTCATAATTGTAGTTAACCGCTTCGTCTTCATACAAATTGAATGTCCCATCAGCACCTCTATATACATAAATCACTAAGTGATCAGCTGGTTTTTCATCAGTATATTGAATTTGTGGTCCTGTTGGAATAATGGCTCCTTCACGAACATAAAGTGGAATTCTTCCATAAGGCGCTTCTGCAGTTTTGGTTTGCCCCCCCTGTATCCAAGTTCCTGTGTAAAAATCATACCAATTGCTTGTGCTTGGGAAGTAAACCTCACGACTACGAGCTTCGTACTCATATACTGGATTCACCATAAGCGACGGACCAAACATAAATTGGTCACTGATATTTTCAACTTTTCTATCTTGAGCAAAATCCATAACCAATGGACGCATGATGGTGTAATCATCAAAATAGGTTTTACCTGCCAATGTGTAGATGTAAGGCATTAATCTATATCTCA
This sequence comes from Mangrovimonas sp. ST2L15, assembly GCF_001280515.1. Lineage (GTDB taxonomy): Bacteria > Bacteroidota > Bacteroidia > Flavobacteriales > Flavobacteriaceae > Mangrovimonas > Mangrovimonas futianensis. Next base: position 73,778 of record NZ_LBIQ01000031.1, read on the forward strand.
AATTGGTGTAGTACAAGATAGATTCATAAGCTGGATGCCCTTCCGGAGCAATATTCCAAGCTTCTCTAAATGGATATTGACCATGAGCACGGTATAATGGCGCAAAGGCACCAAATTGATACCAACGGGCATTTAATTCTCTCCATTCTTTGTAATCGGCATTTTCCTTTCCATTGCCATTATAAGCTATTTGAGCGGCTACATAACGGTCTTCTACACAAAAACCACCTATATCCATAGTCCAGTATGGAATTCCAGAAACAGCAAAGTTCAATCCTGCAGAAATTTGGGCTTTCATATCTTCCCATCTGGTGGCGATGTCACCACTCCATGTAGCGGTAGAGTAACGTTGTAATCCTGCGAAACCAGATCTTGTCAACAAGAATACACGCTTGTTTGGTGCCACACTTCTTTGACCATCATAAATGGCTTCAGCATTCATTAAGGCATAGGTATTAAAATATTCGGTTGAAGGTCCTAAAGCTGTTGGTCCTTGTAAAGCCTTACGGTACTCCATATCGGTACAATCCAAAACATTTGGCTCACTGGCATCCATCCACCACGCATCTATATTTAATGGGTAGTAATGCTCATAAATTTGATTCCAGAACAATTTTCTAGCTCCAGCTGAATAGGCATCATAAAAAGATCCTATGTAACCAGGTCCTACCCAGTCACGAATACTATCCTTTATAGCCTGTTGATACATCCATCCTTTTTCATCAAATTCTTTGTAGTGTTCGGTATTTTTGTAGAATTTAGGCCAAACTGAAATCATCATTTTTCCATTCATTTGATGGATGGAATCGACCATTCCTTGAGGGTCTGGAAAACGAGCTTTATCAAATTCATGGCTTCCCCATTGGTCTTCCTCCCAGTGGTTCCAATCCAATACGATATTATCAATCGGAATATTTCTTTCTCTAAATTCTTTTAGGGTGCCTAAAATCTCATCTTGGGTTTTATAACGTTCTCTACTTTGCCAGTAACCCATGGCCCATTTAGGCATGACTTGAGATTTTCCAGTTAACGTACGATAACCTTTAATGATTTCGTCCATATTGCTTCCATAAACAAAATAATAGTCCATTTTTTTGTTCATTTCGCTCCACCACACTTGATTCTCTTTTTCTTCTTCCAATTGTGGCTTTCTCACGCGAAGCCCACAATAGGAACTTCCTCCATCAGGTTTCCATTCAATTCGCAATGGAACACGCTTTCCTGCCTCCATATTGAAATTGAATTTATAGCTGTTAGGATTCCAAGCGGTTCTCCAACGTTCTGGAACCATCAATTCGTCATTTAAATAGACTTTTATGTATCCTGCATAGTAAAGGATAAATTTAAATTCACCACTTTGAGAAGCCTCAATATCACCTTCATAAAGCACATTGGCCTTTTTCAAAGGAAAGTTTTGTGGTAAATTCTTGATACTTTTTACATCTTCAAAGAAAATAGAAGGCTCGTCCCTAACAATGGTTTGACCTCCATTTTCTGGAGTTTTGTAGGTTCCTGTCAAGGCATTTTCCTTTCCTTCCTTATCATAAAGTTTGAACACTTCATTAAGTTGCTCATAGGGTCTGCTGTCTCCAAAACGGCTTAAGGCGTAGCTATCCCAAAGCAACCCATAATTTTTATTTGAAACAATGAAAGGCACAGACACCTTGGTGTTATACTGAAATAGTTCTTCACTTTTATCCTTATAATTAAATTCATCAGACTGATGTTGCCCTAAGCCATAAAATGCTTCATCCTCTGGAGAATCAAATATTTGACGAACAGAATAACCATCGGTACCTTCTACTTGAATGGGTTCAAAAGTTTTTCCGCCTCCTTCTTGTTCAGACAAAATAACTTTTCCTTCTTTATCTTTAAAAGTAATCCCTCCATCTACCGAAGAAACCAAAACATTCAAGACTTTAGTAGAAACCGAAATAGAATCCCCTTGTTGGGACACATCAAAAGAAGCTGGTTTCAAACCAGGAAGTATAATTAAGCTAGAATCCTTAGGAAATTCCTTTTGAGGTGTTGCTGACACATGTACCAAACCATCACCTAATACCTGCAAGCTTAATGTTGATGCTCCATGTTCCTGTGGTTGGCTGAGATTGACCACAATCCCATCATCTGTTTTTTGATACGGTGCTTGTTCCTTATTACAAGAAGCTAAAAGCACTCCTGTCAACAAACCTAGATATAATCTACTTCTTTTCATTTTATTTATTATTTCTTCCTTTTACGTTTTATTTTTTTGTTGTTACCAATATGCTGGCATCCTTTAATCCATCAGACGACACATTGATTTTAATCTCACCTTCTTTTTTAGTTGCTTGAACTACCATTAAGCACTTTCCGTTTAATGCTTTATGTGAAGTTCCCTTAAACGATTCATGGTTGGTCGGATCGCCATTAGCTACCCCAACAATAGCTCCTTCTCCTTCAATTGAGAAATTCAACTGATTTTGAGCTGTTGGAACAAAATTGCCTTCAGCATCCACCACATCTACTGTAATAAATGATAAATCCTTACCGTCTGCCGAAATGCTGGTTCTATCTGCCGTTAATTTTACCGTGGCTGGTTCTCCAGCTGTTTTAATTTCTTTTTCTAAAACAACCTGACCATCTTTTCTTGAAACCGCTTTTAGAGTTCCTGCTTCAAAAGGAACGCGCCACATAACATGCAAGTCATCTCCTTCTTTTTTCTTAACCCCCTTAGATGTTCCATTAACGAACAATTCCACCTCATCGGCATGGTTGAAATAAGCCCAGATATCTACCGAATCTCCTTCTGTGTAATTCCAATGCGGAAAAATGTGAAGCACATCCTTATCGGTCCACTCGCTTTGGTACATGTAATACACGTCTTTTGGAAAACCAGCCAAATCCACAATACCGAAGTAAGAACTTCTGGATGGCCACACATAAGGTGTTGGTTCACCTATGTAATCAAAACCAGTCCAGATATACAATCCTGAAAGGAAATCGTATTTTTTCATGATTTTCCAAGTTTCCTCATGGGTTGAGCCCCAAGGCGTGCTTACTTGATCGTATGCCGAAACCGTATTTCCAGGATTTCCGCCATCAAAAGGAATATCCCAGCGAACGGGCCACCTTTTTATGGTGTCAGATTTGACATCATAATATCCTCTTGTCTGCAAACCAGAAGTGGTTTCTGTCGCAATAAAAGGCTTGTTCGGGAAATTTTGTTGGTGATATGGAAATGTGTTGTGTGCATAATTATATCCAATTAAATCCAATACCCCAGAAGCTGCTAAAGGATTTAAACTGGCCTTTTCCACGTCAAATTGCGTTGTTACATCAGCATTGGGCATATTTACCGGAGGATTCATAGCCACGGTAATAGGTCTCGTGGTATCCAAAGATTGTACAATAGCCTTTAGTTCCTTGGCTGTAGCAACCCCTTGTTCATTCCATTGCTCCTGAATCTCATTACCTACACTCCACATAAAAATACTGGGATGGTTACGGTCACGAGTGATGAAATCTTCCAAATCCTTTTTATGCCACTCTTTCCAAACGGTTGCATAGTCATGCTCTGTTTTGGTATTGTTCCACATATCAAATGATTCATCCATGACGATAAAGCCCATTTGATCACATAAATCCAATAATTCAGGAGTGGGTGGATTGTGAGCCGTTCTGATACCATTAACGCCCATCTCTTTCATAATTTGAAGTTGGCGCTCAATGGCTCTATAATTGATGGCGGCACCAAGAGGTCCTAAATCGTGGTGCATACATACGCCTTTAATTTTCACTTGTTCTCCATTCAGAATAAATCCTTTTTCTAGGTCAAATTGGAATGATCTTATTCCGAAGGTTGTTTTATAAATATCTACAACAGCACCGTCTACCTTAATGTCGGTAACGGCTGTGTAAAGTGTTGGTTGGTCTACAGACCATAATTTTGGTTTCTCAACGGTTAAGTTTTGAGAAATATTTTTGTTTTCGTTTTGATTGATTGTTACTTCTGAAGTATTAGAAGTTACCGCTCGACCACCGTGCAAAATGGTGGTAGTAATTGTAGCAGTTTTTGACTCCTTGTATTGATTGGCAACTTTAATTTCTAAAGCCACCTTAGCTGATTCCTGACTTACTTCAGGAGTTGTAATATAAGTTCCCCACGATGCTACATGGAGTTTATCTAAAGATTTTAACCATACATTCCTGTATATACCCGATCCGGAATACCATCTGGAATTGGGCTGGTTAGAATTATTGGCTTTTACCAATATCTCATTGGTTTCCCCTTCTGGATTTAGAAATGGCGTTAATTCATATTCAAAAGTAATATATCCATTTGGTCTGTTACCTAAAAAATGCCCATTGATCCAAACGTCACTATCCATATAAACACCATCAAATTGAATAAATAATTGTTTGTTGGTGCTTTCTGTTTTAAATGATTTTTTATACCATCCCATGCCTCCTGGAAGATAACCTCCTCCTAAATCGGCAGGATTGTCTTGGCTAAATGCCCCTTCAATGCTCCAATCATGAGGAAGGTCTAATTTTCTCCAATCTTTAGACTGGGCTGCCTTTAAAGAATCACCTAAGTAAAAAGACCATCCATCAGAAAACGAAATATTTCTTTCTGAAACTTGATGTAAATCTTGCTTATCAGCACATGAAATGAACAGAAATAAACCGCCCAAAATCACGTATAGTTTAATGTAAGAAAAGGAACTGAACACTATAAAAATCTTAGTTTTTTAATTGTTTTAAATAGGTAAGAAGCAGTTTTTAAGGCTGCTTCTTACCATTTTTATTTAACAATAACCCTCATTCTATCAAAGGTTTTAATCTAGAATGAATCTAGTACATGGTTATACTATCAATGGTAGCAGTCACTGCTTCCATATCTGAAATATCTGTACTTAAACCAAGTACGTCAATTACAAAAACAATACATCCTTGAGCTGCAGATGGCGCATCATATGTAATGGTGTAAGTTCCATCACCAGTTACCGAAATAAAAGCGCCATCACCATTTGGATTCCAGTCGGCATCAGCGAAATACATCTTAGCATCATAGGTTCCAACGGCACCAGAGTTTAATGTAATACCACTTAGGGTAAAAGTGACTTCAATTTGATTTTGAAATGCTACATCACTTGGATTTAACCCTGGATCATTTACAGTTGCACCATATTCATTATAAAGTTCTAAACGAAGGTTTCCGTTTTCTTCTATATCACCTATGACCAATTTTGAATTATCAAAAGGCAAATCGGTAGCGGTACCTCCACCACCTCCACCGCCAGAACCTCCACTAGAGGTATCTGGAACATAATGGAATGACAACCACTCATTATTACCCGGATTGTAGCTAGTACCAAACCAAATACCATTGGTTTCAAAACTATCATTGAATGCTTTTACAACCGTTAAGGTATTGGTGGTTGGTGTCATCCAACTTCCTGCATTTTGAATCAAGGTCGCTCCATCCAAAATAATTTCGGTAAAACCATTGTCCATATTCTCATCAATACTGAAACTACCCGTTGTTTGGGTTCCTTCTTGATTTAGAACATAGTTCATACCTCCTCCAAATTGATCAAATCGAATCCAAGAGCTTTCAGAAATGGCCGTCCAATCATCATTCCATCCCCAGTTGTAAGAACTGTCTGGGCCTGTTGTCCATCCCATGCAATTGATAATCCAATCTACAGGGTTCCCTGTTGCATCAAGCAACCATACTCTACCTGCACCAGCACCACCAGTCAACATATCCAATAATTCTCCATCACTAAATGATGGATCAAAACCTTCATCACATTCAGGTTCTCCTGGATCTTCTGGAACCCAATTATCTCGGTATTCTTCAGAAATAAAATTATAAACAATCATGGCAGGACCCTCAGAGGAACAAGAACCTATAGCTTCTCTAATAACTCCAAGCTGCATGGTGTCTTCTGTTAAGGAAAATACCGTGATATTTCCCCAATTACTTGAACAAGTATCATAACCTATATTATGAATCATTTGGGCTCCAGACATGGTTAACATGTGGCTATTTAGGTCAAGATAATAGGTCCCCTCCTGAGTACCTAGAGTTGGAATTGTTAAATGATCTACAGTTACAAATGGACCTCCGTCAAGGCTAAATTCCATATACCCAAAATCAGCTGCATCCATAAGCCATTGGTTACTTGGCCAATCTGGACTCCAATTCCAACAATCATCACCGTAGCAACCCGTATCGCCACCATCCCAAGCATTTCCATCTTCTAACCATCCATTCTCTGTTCCATAGAAATATAAAGGGCCTGCAAAATATCTACTAGTGCCTTCAGCATCTAAATCCAAATACCATTTTTTTGAATTTCCTACACCACCAGAGATGGCTTCCCAGAGAGGATCACTGATGTACTCAAAATTATCCTCAGTAACCGTTATGGTTACTGGCTCAGCTTCCACAATTCCTCCTGCAGTTGCAGCCGAAAATTGAATGGTATATTCTCCCGCAAAGGCATATCTAATAGTATCTTTGGCCTTATTGGATTTTCCTGTACCATAGTCCCATATAGAAATGGTACCAGGCGTGTTATTGGTTAAAATAACGGTATTACCCCCTTCATCTATAGAATAATCTTGTACTATAGTAAATTGAAGATCTGAAGGACTTAGTTTCTCCCCTAACTCGTAATCATCATTATTACAAGAGAAAAGAAGAACTAAAATCCCAAGCAAATAAATTTTAAATATTTTTTTCATAAACATGTTCTTAATTAGTTATTGTTTACCAACCAGCATTTTGCTGTAAAACACCTCCAGATAACGCTATCTGTGAATTAGGAATTTGAGACAAACCTTGAGTCGCTTCAATTTTAGAGGCAGAAATCGTTTTATCGGTTTCAACACCTCCATTGAGAAGCACTGTACTTTCAGCTATTTCTGAAGCCGCAGTGCCAACTCCCTGACGCATTAAGTCCCAGTATCTAATCCCTTCTAGAGCAAATTCCAAATGTCTCTCGTTCATTATATTCTGTTGGTTAGGAGCAATCTGACTAAAGTCATCTCCATAAGCTCTTTGTCTTACCTCATTAAAATAAGTTTGAGCATTAGCACTACCTAGCTCCGCAGCCATTAAAAGGACATCGGCATATCTCATTACCGTGTAATCTTGGAATTGTCCAATCATAAAATTCACACCACCAACAAGAACAGCTAAACTACTTCCCTCTTCATCCACCATTGGGGCATATTTCTTATTATAATAACCCGTATATTCTCTTTGACCAGCTTGATTATCAAAAGGAACTTCTTCCTCTTCAATGGCAATTATCGTCGATAATCTTCTAGAATCGGTATCACTGTAAAGGTCATACAATTTGGAATTTACTGTAACTCCCCAACCATTCCCATAAGGGAAGGAAGAAAATTCTCTCATTCCAAACATGACCATCCAATGATTTCCATCTGTATTTCCATTATAATCACTAGTGTGGGTATACTTTACAGAGAATACGACTTCTAGGTTATCTTCTCCCGCGTAATCCGTAGTAGAAGCTGCAGGCCACAATTGTGAAAAATCGGACACCAATCCGTGGCCACTCATTTCAATAACATCTTCAAGATGCTGTAATGCTTCCGCTGAAGAAACCAACCCTACTAAATCAGGCTGTCCGTAATATCCAGTATAATATAAATAAACACGACCTAACATAGACTTGGCTGCCCAACGGGTTACCCTCCCATTTTCAACAGCCGAATAGGCTTCTTCTGGAAGATGACTTGCTGCAAATAATAAATCCTGTGCAATCACTGCGTAAACTTCATCTGGATCTGACTGAGGGATATTTTCTGCAGATGGTTCTGTCAACAATGGAATATTCCCCCAAAGTCTTACCATATCAAAGTACAAGTAAGCTCTTATAAATCTAGCTTCACTTTCATAACGCTCTCTCAAAGCATCTTGACCCTCCCAATTGATTTGGTCCATATACTGCAATAAGGTATTAACCCTATTGATTCCTTTATAATAACCAGCCCAAACACCGCCTAACAAATTTACGGAACCTGGTGCTCTATTAATATCAAATTCATCCATGGCTTGGTAACCAAACCCATCTGAATTTCCTGTTCCACCAAAACAATCATCTGAAAGCACTTCAGAAACCGTGTAAAAACCTTCTGCATAGGCTCCTGTGGCCACTTGCATACCATCATAACATCCTACTAAAGCTGTCCAAGCATCCTCGGTAGTTTGATAAAAATTGGAAGTTGTTTGTTCTGTTAATGGTTCGGCGTCCAAGAAATCATCTGAACATCCCATGAAACCAAAAAGGCTCAAAACAACAACATATAATCTACTATTCATTTTCATGCTATTTTTTTTAAAATTTAACATTAAGTCCTACCATATAGGTTCGTGGTCGTGGATAGTATCCTACGTCAACTCCTCTTGAGAATCCTTCACCATACCCTACTTCTGGATCCATACCATTATAATTTGTAAAAGTATAGAGATTTAGCACAGAAGCATAAATTCTCAATTGGTCTACAAAGAAGCTTTGAGATTTAACAGCCTTAGCCACATCAAAACCTAAGGTAACTGTACTTATTCTCAAAAAGTCACCATCCTTAACATAGATATCTGAAATTCTGTTATAGTTTCTGTTATCAAGAGTTACTCGGGGTAAGGAATTAGAAGACCCTGGTCCATGCCAACGATCTAAAATTTCAGAAGACCAATTTTGGTAACCATTTGATTGATCTCTATAAGATTGAAGTATTTGATTTCCAGCAACACCATTAGCTTGTACATTAAAATCAAAGGCCTTATAATTAGCACCTAGTGAGAAACCATATACAAAATCTGGGTTTGGATCTCCAATTTTTGTTTTATCAGCATCACTTATCATTCCGTCCCCATTGTTGTCTACAAAAATCAAATCACCTGGTTCCGCATTAGGCATGATAACAGTTCCATCACTTGAAACATAGTTTTGAACATCCTGTTCTGTTTGGAAAACACCAGCAGTTTCATAACCATAATAATATCCTAATGGCATCCCATCTTGTGCTCTATAAAAGAATAGGTTATTTGCCCAAAGAGAATTATCTCCTCCTTCTATAATACCATTTCTATTGGGAATAGATCCTACTTCATTTTTATTGTAAGAGCCATTAACGCTAAAATTGTAACTAAAATCATCGCTCACTGCATTATTGAATGAAATAGCTAGCTCTACACCTGAGTTAACTACACTACCTCCATTAATCCAAGGTGCTTCATCAACTCCAGCTGTATCTAATATAGGAGCTCTAATCAGCCAATCTTTTTGCTCTCTGCGATACCAATCAAAGTTTACACTTAGCTTAGAGTCAAATAATCTGGCATCAAAACCAAAATCAACCTCTTCTGCAGTTTCCCATTGAAGTGTTTCATTTGCTAAGTTGACAGGATATGCTCCAGGAACCAAGGCGGCAGCACCTTCTTCGTTTCCAAAAATATAATTGGTATTATTAATTTGAATTCTACTCATATACTGGAAGGCATCCACGTTTTGGTTTCCGACTTGCCCCCAACTTCCTCTCAGTTTGAAAAAGCTTAACCAATCAGCTTTATCCTGCAGGAACTCTTCTTTAGTAACTACCCAACCAGCTGAGAAGGAAGGGAAATATCCCCAACGATACCCGTCAGCAAATCTTGAAGAACCATCAACTCTATAAGTAGCGTTAAGTAATAATTTTCCTTTGTAATCATAACTTAACCTTCCAAAATAAGACATTCTTTTATCTATATTGTTTGGCCCTCCTGATAGTCCTATAAAAGAACCATCGTTGTTCGTTGCATTATCTAACCAAGCATGTTCTAAATCGTTAAATACTAAATCAATATTTGACCCACTCATGTAGTGTCCTTCATAATTAAACGCAGACGTACCTGCCATGACTGAGAAATTATGATCTTCGGCTAAATCAAAATCGTAAGTCAAAGTATTATCCCAAATTAAGGTTTTACCTTTGTTCATATACTGACTAACTCGTCTATAATCACTGAAATTATAGGTAGACAATTCATAAATTGGTGTGAATGAATGTCCTTGATTTGCATAATAATCAAGACCTAAACTTGTTCTGAAATTCAGACCTTTAAGTAATTCAAAATTGAAATAAACATTTCCAATCAATTTTTGACCGTCGTTTTCATTTTGGTTATTATAAACCATATTAGCGTACGGATTGGAAACACCATTCAACCAAGGATCACTTTGTCCATTCGTGTTGTAGTAATTTCCATCTGTATCATACATAGGCACCAATGGATTTACCTGAAAGGCACTTCTTAAGGAGTTATTATATTGTCCTCCGACGCCTATACCATTGTTATTAATCCAAGCATAACTAAAATTCTCACCAAAGGTTATTCTACCATCATACAATTTATGTTCAGAGTTAAATCTAAAATTGTAACGCTCGTAATAGGAGTTATCTTTACCTCCTACGATACCTTCTTGGTTTAAATAGGATAAAGAAGATGAATAGCTAGACGTATCAGAACCTCCAGAAATACCAACTGAATAATTTTCAGTTGTGGCATCTTGAAACATTTCATCCAACCAATCTGTTCCTGTTCCAGCATTAGCAATCTGATTATCTGAGAAAATTCTAGCTTGACCAGAATTAATAGAAGCTTCATTCATAATGGTCATGTATTCATAAGAATTCAATAAATCCATTTTTTTAGCAAGCGTCTGTATTCCGTAGAATTGATCAAAAGTTATTTGGGCTTTACCCTTTTTACCTTTTTTAGTAGTCACTAAAATAACACCGTTTGCTGCCTGAGATCCATAAATCGCCGAAGACGCTGCATCTTTCAAAACGGAAATCGTCTCAATATCAGCGTTATTAAGATACGAAATATCATTGGTTAAAACCCCATCTACTACATACAAAGGTGAATTGTTACCAATAGTTCCTAAACCTCTAATAGCTACATTTAGACTAGAGCCTGGTTGCCCAGATGTAGAGGTAATCTGAACACCAGCTGCCTGACCCTGCATTGCTTGTAGTGCGTTAGTCGTACTTTGTTTTTGAAGCGCTTCTCCATCTACCTGAAGATTAGCTCCGGTGGTCAAATCCTTTTTTTGGACACCATAACCAATAACAACTACTTCTCCTAGAGCCTCAATATTGGCTTCAATTTGAATGGTTAATGTTGTCTGACCATTGACTTCTACATCGAGGGTTGAATACCCTATGTAGCTTACCTGCAAAACAGCATTTGATGGTACTTCCAAAACGAAGTTTCCATCAAAATCTGTTGAAGTTCCCTTGGTTTGATCTCCTCTTAAAATAACCGAAGCACCTGGGACTGGCATGCCATCAGAGGCATCTGTCACTGTACCCGAAACCGTAATATTTTCTTGCGCAAAACCCGTTTGAGAGCCGAGGACAAAAAAGAATACTACAGCAAAAAAGGTGAAAAACCTTGTAGATTCATAAAATTTACTTCTCATAATGAAAAAAGTTAGTTAAATACTTATTGTTTGAGTTTGAAATAGTCTAATAAGCGTTTGCAATGATTTGCTCATACAATTCTTGCCTACCACTTATAATTTTTGGTTCTCCATTGGCTCTGGCAATTTTACTTAAGTCTTCTAAAGAAAGGTCTCCTTTTTCAAACTTGGCTCCATTACCTGAGTCAAAAGATTCATATCGTTCTTTTCTTAATTTTAAATAGTCCGTATTCTTAAGGATTTCGTCAGCACAAATTAATCCTCGCGCAAATACATCCATTCCTGCTATGTGTGCGATAAATTTATCTTCTAAATCGGTTGAATTTCTTCTCACTTTAGCATCAAAATTGATACCTCCGCCTTGAATACCACCACCTTCTAATATGACTAACATAGCCTGAGTGATTTCATAAACATTGATTGGGAATTGATCGGTATCCCATCCGTTTTGATAGTCACCTCTATTAGCATCAATACTTCCTAAAAGGCCAGCATCAACAGCTACTTGAAGTTCATGTTGGAAGGTATGACCTGCCAAAGTCGCATGGTTTACTTCCAAGTTTAACTTGAAGTCTTCCTGCAATCCATATTTATTAATAAAGCCAATAGAAGTAGCTGCGTCAAAATCATATTGATGCTTCGTAGGCTCCATAGGTTTTGGCTCAATCAAGAAAGTTCCTTTAAAACCTTGCTTACGTGCATAATCTCTGCACATAGTTAAAAATCTAGCCAAATGGTCTTGCTCACGCTTCATATCGGTATTCAAAAGGCTCATGTACCCTTCTCTACCTCCCCAGAACACATAGTTCTGTCCGCCTAATGCAATGGTTGCATCTATAGCCAATTTTGCTTGTCCACCGGCATACGCCACCACGTCAAAGTTTGGATTGGTAGAAGCACCGTTCATGAATCTCGGATTTGAAAAAAGGTTTGAAGTACCCCATAACAATTCAATTCCGGTATCCGCTTGTTTTTGTTTCGCATAATCAACCATGTGCTGAATTCTGGTTTCAAACTCAGCTAAAGTTGGAGCTTCATCTACTAAATCGACATCATGAAAACAATAAAATGGAATACCCAGTTTGCTCATAAATTCAAACCCTGCATCCATTTTTAATCGTGCTCTTTCTAAAACGTTTTCGGAATTGTCCCAAGAAAAAGTTTCAGTTTGCTTACCAAAAGGATCATCTCCTTTATTACATAGTGTGTGCCAATAAGCCATTGCAAATCGCAAATGTTCCTTTAAAGTCTTACCAGCCACCACTCGGTTTTCATCATACCACTTAAAGGCCAAAGGGTTATCGCTCTCTCTGCCTTCATACTTTACAGCATCGATCCCCTTAAAAAAACTTTGTAACGTTGTTGTATTCATAATCTTAATCTTGAATTTTAATTTGTTCTTTCCAATGTTGATAAACATCTTGATATTGATTCACCAAATTTCTATTTGGCTCTAACTCTTCCATTAATTTAATATTCCCAAAAGCTTCCTTTAAGGATTTATAATAGCCCCAACCGTAAGCTGCTCCTCTTGCTGCTCCATCAGCACCTGAAGTTTCATATAGGTTTAAAACGGTATTAGTTGTGTTTACAAAAATCTCCCGGAATAAAGGGCTTAAAAACAGATTGGCATAAGAAGCCTTAACTGAATTTCCAGATGCACCAATGGATTTCATTACATCAAAGCCATAATTCATAGCAAAAACAATCCCTTCACAGGCAGCTCTTACCACATGTTCTGGTTGATGAATATTGAAGTTTAAGAATTCAATACCTGAATTCACTTCCTTATTATCAAAAATGCGCTCTACGCCATTTCCGAATGGATAAAATCTCAATCCCTCACTACCTAACGGTGCTTTGGTAGCTAGATCGTTAAGTAGGTCATAAGGTATCGAAGCTGTGGCTCCAACGGACATCAATTTTCTTAGCCATTGGTATAGAATACCAGACCCATTGATACATAAAAGCACACCATTACGTTTATGCTCTTTTGTATTGTTCACATGAAGAAATGTATTGACTCTATTGTTTTTATCGAAGGCATCTTGATCGGTTACCGAATAAATAACTGCAGAAGTACCAGCATTGGCACCTACCTCACCAGGATTTAAAACCTGCAAAGACAAGGCATTATTTGGTTGGTCACCTGCCCGATACGTCACTTTAACTTGCGTATCCAAACCTAATTCTGAAGCTATCTTAGAGTCAATAGTTGCTTGATGTCCAAATGTGGGTACAACCTCTGGAATTAATTTCTCTGACAACCCCATTCCATTCAAAATACCATTGGCTAGACCGCCTTCTTTGAAATTCCATAAGGCGGCTTCAGAAAGTCCAGAAGTACTAGTCTGGGCAACACCCGTAAACTTAGCCGCAATAAAATCACCAGGAAGCATCATGTAAGCAGCCTTTTCAAAAATTTCAGGTTGATTTTCTTGAACCCACTTTAATTTGGATGCTGTGAAATTTCCAGGGCTTCCTAATATTTGACTTTGACAGGCATCAACACCAATGGTTTGATACCATTGCCTTCCAATTTCAGCTGCACGTCCATCACACCATATAATTGAAGATCTTACAGGCTCTAAATTTTCATCCACCAAAACCAATCCATGCATTTGATAACCAATTCCAATTCCCTGAATTTTACTGATATCAATTCCTTCTTGATGCCTTAACTTTAAAATGCCATCCTTAATGTATTGCCACCATAAATTAGGGTCTTGTTCTGCCCACCCCGATTGAGGTGAAAGAATAGGTGTTTCAAAATCAGGAACCGTAATTGCTTTTATTTCCAGTCCAATTTCAGCATTGAAAACTGAGAGTTTAATGGATGAACTGCCTATATCGACACCTAAAAAATACATTCTTAACTATTTATTGTTTTTATCCCACAATTGTTCCATCTCCTCTAGGGTCTTCCCTTTTGTCTCTGGCACAAACTTCCAAATGAAGAGTGCCGATAAAATGGCCATAAATCCATAAATCCAATATGAAAAGCCATTATGGAACAATTCGGTTAATTTTATATTATTATTCATCATAGGGAAGGTCCATGAGACCACTAAATTGGCCAACCACTGTGCAGCCACAGCAACGGCAAGCACTCCTTTAATTTTATTAGGGAAAATTTCTGAAAGCAACACCCAGGTTACAGGCCCCCAAGACATGGCAAAAGCGGCTATATAACCCAACATAAATAAAAGTGAAGCGATACCCGTAGATTGCATAAACAAAGAGAAACCAAGACCTATCATACTAATGGCCATAACCACACTTCCTATCAACATCAATTTCTTTCTTCCAAAATTATCTACCGTAAAAATGGCTAACACTGTAAACAACAAATTAATAGCACCCACAATGATGGTTTGAAGCATGGAAGCATCGGTCTCCATACCCATGCCCTTAAAGATTTCAGGAGCATAATACAACACCACATTAATACCAACAAACTGTTGGAATACCGACAACAAGATTCCGATGATTACTATACCCCAACCATAGGTAAGCCAATGCGCTTTCTTCTGATTAAATGAATTTTTAATTTCCTGAATGATTTTCAAGGCTTTTTCCTTCCCATTCAACTTGGTAAGAACCTTTACCGCGTCTTCGTCATGACCTTTCATCACTTGGAACCTTGGCGTTTTTGGCACCAAAAACAGACAAACTAGAAACAGTATCGCTGGAACATTTTCTGAGAGGAACATGTTTCTCCAACCGATAGTATTAATCCACTCAGCCGTTTGACCTTTAACGATAAAATAATTTACAAAATAGACGATAAGCATCCCACCTACTATAGCAAACTGATTAAAGGAAACCAATTTCCCTCTTATATTGGCTGGAGCCATTTCTGCTATATATAAAGGGGATAGCATACTAGCTAATCCCACACCAATTCCTCCTATAATTCTAAAAATTATAAAAGACGTAAGGGCGTTACCTCCAAAGACATTCAAGCTATCAGGATATCCAGACCCGCAGGCTGAAACAATAAATAAAACCGCTGCTATTAACAAGCCATTTCGACGACCGATCGAGTTGGCAATTTTGTCTCCCATTGATGCCCCAATGATACACCCCACAAGGGCACTACTTACCATAAAACCAAAAATCGAGTTCTTTAAATTATCAGTCAATCCATCTGAAGAATTCAAAAACCCGAAATAATAAAAGACACCAACAATGAAGAAAAACAAAACTACAATTATGGTTGCTATCTTTTTATTATAAAACTTATAGATAAAAGAGCTGAGTAACCCAAAAATAGTCAGCAAACATAAGGTCAAAATAATTTTGAAATGAAGTATAGATTGCGTCGCCATTTCAACACTGGAATCCAAGGCTTTAACAAAAAATGTTTCAAGCGCCCCTACTGCTCCAGAAATAACTGCTGTATCATACCCAAATAACAATCCCCCCAAACTTGCTACAATGGTAATTAGGTAGGTAGATTTTAAACTTTGAGAGGTAACATTCATATTTATTGTCATTTAAACCATATCTTATGGTTATTTTGACTACAAGTTTACGAAGGATTTTTCATTTTGACAATTATTTGATTTATTTTTTTAAGATTTCTTTAAATAATTCTATAGTTTTTATTAACACCGTAATTTTGAACCGCCTTTTTCCTACAATCTCAACATAATACTTGTTAATAATTAAACAATTATCGACCTTTGAATGATTTTTAAAAAGGTTTTTTCTGCATGAAGTGAGCACTTAAATCTTATTAAGTCTATATTTACCTTTATTTAATAAAATGATTTTCAAGAAATTTTTTGATGAGGAATCTGGTAAGATCATAGAAAGTTCTGTGATGAATGCCATAACAATTGACTGTGTGATTTTCGGATTTGACAAAGGATCCTTAAAAGTTTTGTTAATTGAACATGCTGAAGGGATTAGTAAAGGAAAATGGGCACTGCCTGGAGGATGGATAAAAGAAGAAGAAAGTATTGATCATGCAGCACAACGCTTGTTAAAAGAACTAACCGGATTAAGCAACATCTACTTAGAACAATTAAAAGCCTTTGGAGAACCAGATCGTTTCCCTTTAGGCAGAGTTATAACTATAGGTTATTACGCTCTTATTAAAATTGACGATTTTGATATTAAAGCCGGTTTCACAGCATCTGATGTCAAATGGTACAACATTAAAGATGTTCCTGAGCTTATTTACGACCACAATACGATTTTAAATTACAGCCTTAAACATTTAAGGAATAGAGTAAAGCAAGCTCCTATCGGGTTTAATCTTCTCCCTAAAAAATTCACGCTCCTGGAACTCATGCAGCTTTATGAAGAAATACTAGGTATTGAATTAGATAAATCAAATTTTAGAAGAAAAATACTTAGAATGAAGTTATTGCAAGTGTTGGATGAAAAACAAAAGGACGTATCTCATCGGGCCGCTAAACTGTATCGATTTGATTATGATATTTACAAAAAATTGACCCAAAAAGGATTCAATTTTGAAGTTTAAGTTTAATTACTTCTAATTTTCGCCTATGAGTGATTTTAAAGACGAATTCAAAATTCTCTTTTGGCAAACAAATTTTATCTCCATTCACAAAAATTCTATTTCTACTATTCGGTTAAAACCTCTAAACCATGAAGCTAAAAAAAGTAGAGGCTGAATGTTTATGCTTTTTTTAAAGTAGTTCACTTTAAAAAAAATAAGAAAAGAGACTCCTTATTATTTATCTTTTAAAAAACTAGAGTAACGCTTAAGTCCTTTTTACCGCTTGATTTAATTGATTTTCAAAAGCCAGTAATTAGAAATGGAGCAGTCCTTCCATTTTCCGTATCTTTATATTATGCAGACTATAACTTTTAACGATTAAATCTTTAGCCATGATAAAAACAAAAATAGCATTGGTAACTGGAGGAAGTAGAGGCCTAGGCGAAAACATGGCCCTATCCCTAGCCCAAAAGGGACTGGATGTAATTCTTACCTTTAATCAAAATTCAGAAAAAGCTGATGACGTTGTTAACCGAATCAAACAATTAGGACAAAAGGCAGCTGCCATTCAATTAAACGTTAGTGCTCCCTCTTCATTCAACAAATTCTTTGATCAAGTCCAAGAACATTTGAAAGTGACATTCCACTCTGAGAAATTTGACTTTCTAATTAACAATGCCGGTGTTGGCACTTACAGTTCCATTATGGAGACTACGGAAGAACAACTAGACCTCATGTATCAAATTCATTTTAAGAGCGTATTTATGATTACTCAAGCAGCACTTCCCATAATGAATAATGGTGGTGGCATTGTTAATATTTCTTCTGGATTAACGCGATTTGCCATTGGAGGATATGCAGCCTATTCCTCCATGAAAACAGCCATCGAAACCTTAAGTAAATATCAAGCAAAGGAATTAGGAGAAAGAAAAATCAGATGCAACGTAGTGGCCCCTGGGGCCATCGAAACCGATTTTGGTGGTGGCGCTGTAAGAGACAATCAAGATTTGAATGCCTTTATCGCATCAAATACAGCCTTAGGACGCGTGGGTTTACCAGATGACATAGGTGGTGTTGTGGCATTTCTTTGCACAGAAGACGCCAAATGGATTACGGGGCAACGAATAGAAGTGTCTGGCGGACAGATGATTTAGTTGGTTGAAAATATAAAAAAATAAAGTTTTAGGTCCTTTAACAACAACCGATCATTAATTACGGTATAAGCAAAAATCAAAAGCTTAAATATCAATTTGTTAATAACATATTGATAATTACTTATAAAATGCATAAATCATATCGATAATTTAGTACTTTTATACTTACAAAAACTCCCTTTTAGTAAAAACGAGAAGATTTCACTTATGAATAGAATCCTATGCCTATGTGTGATGTTGCTTTTGGGTATCCAATGGTCATATTCTCAAGAACCAGAAAGAAAGCATATTGTAAAAAAAGGGGAAAGTATTTTAGAAATAGCCAACACATACTATGTCACTCCCTATGACATATTTCAATTGAATCCAGGCGCTTCTGATGGCATTAAGGAGGGCATGGAACTCAATATACCAAAATCCAAGGTCAAAAAAACTGAAATTGCAACTCCTGAGATTCAAGAACTCAAAAAGATAACTTATAAAGTAAAATCAGGAGATACGAAATATAGCTTAGCGAAGAATTTTGGAATCAGTATAGATGAATTAGAATCGCAAAATCCACAGATTGTCCCAACGCTGATTGCTGGACAAACTTTAACCGTTCAAACTGACAAAGCACTTTCTTCTCCAAGCAAACCTAAATCAACAACTTATGTGGTTAAAACTGGTGATACCAAATTTAGTCTTGCTGAGAAATTTGGGATGACCATTGAACAATTGGAAACCTTAAATCCTCAAACTAAAAAATCGCTACAGGTAGGTCAAGTTTTAACTTTTGACCAAACCAAATTAAAAGAATCTGATACAAACATAGCTTCCTCAGTTGTAAATCAACCTACAAAAACTGCTCCTAAACAAGTTGAGCAACCACAGAAATATATCTCATACACCGTTAAACCAAAAGAAACGCTCTATGGCTTATCAAAAGCTGCCGAGATGAGCATTCCAGAATTTTTAAAGTTGAATCCTTCTCTTTCAGATGGCGTGAAAATTGGTGAGGTCATTAAAATGCCAGCCAATATTCGGTTAGATGGCAGCACCACCTATGAAACAGATCCTGAATATGTTAATCCTAACATTAAATATACTGACCTAACCAAAAATCTGGATAAGAATCAAATGAAAAAGGTCGCTTTTGTACTTCCTTTTACCAAAGGCGAATTTAAAAATTTGAGTAAATCTGGATCAACTTCTACTGCAGACTCATTAACAAAAAACAATGTAGCCTTCTATGAGGGTGCTTCTATAGCCATGGATTCTCTGAAAAATTTAGGTTTATCCTTGGATTATGAATTGGTGACCTCCATTAAGGAAACTGATTCTAAAAGCATCAAAGCTTTCATTAAAAAATCTGATTTAGAAGATTATCAATTGGTTTTCCTACCTTATTTTGATGACCAGTTTGTCACCGCTATAGATGAGCACTTGAATGATTCACCCATTGTAACTTTAACAAATTCCAACGCCTTCCAAAATAAATCAATTATTGAATCCGTACCATCCGAAGAAACCCAAGCCAAAGTTTTATTAAAATACATCAACTCATTAAACGCTAATGTTTTGGTTATTCATGATTCCGATAGGGCATCTAACAAAACATTAATTTCCTCGGAGTTATCAAACCCTACTTATTTTGAAATATCGGGTAATGGATTAATAGATAATAACAAGCTAATTTCATCATTAAAAAAAGATGTAAAAAACATTATTTTACTCAATACCAACCAAACAAAGGTATACCTAAACGTTACGACACCTTTACTAGCCGAATCATCAAAGAATTTTATTCAACTTGCAGTCCTGTCACAAAAAGATTTGCCAAATGAGGTAGAAGTTTCTAAAATGCGTTATAAAGTCTTAAATTTATTGTACCCCTCAATGGAACCTTCTGAGCCAAATTATGCCGAAATGATTTTTGAATTAAAATACAAACAGGTTTTTGGATCTACTCCTACCATTGTCTCTAAGTACGGCTTTGATACCACCTTCGATACCCTTTTGCGCTATTTCCAAAAGGAAAATCAACCCAACATGAAGGATGTATCTGAGCATAGTGCTTTAAAGTTTGAATACGAAAAGAATTCAGGGGAAAATTATAAGAATAATGGTGTATATATTCTTAAATTTGACTCAAATTCGGACCGAAGCAAAGTGAAATAAGGTTTCAGAATAAAATCAAAAACCAACTAAATAAAAAATCTTTACTATTATTGTATTAAAGATTTAGCGCTAACTAGCTAAGATCAATGAAAAAAAGTACGCACCCAATCTTTTATAACCACCTACTTTTTTCTTTAGGACTGATCTTCCTATGGAGCAGTATTGCTTTTTCCCAATGCCCAACTATTACGGAAAATTCTCAGTCCTTTTGTGATATCGATTCACCTATCATAGCCGATTTGGTTGCTGTGGATAATGGTTCAGGCATCAATTGGTTTGATTCACCAACTTCAACCACGCCATTGGCCTCTGATTTAGGATTAGAAAATGCCACCGTCTACTATGTTGATAATACAAATGGTGATTGTGGCAGTAGACAAGAAGTTACTGTAACAATATATGGTGCCCCAACAGGTTTAAATTTTCAAGGGGTTTGCGTCGATGATCTTTCAGAAGCAACAATTTCAGATTTGTTTGCAGTGGGAAATAATGTGCAATGGTATACTGTACCCAACGGAGGAACCGCTTTAGCTCCCACGACCATTTTATCTGACAATACACTTTACTATGCAGATCAAGAAAATCCAGATACGGGCTGCAGAACCTCCCGACTATCCGTTTTGGTCAATGTAGGTTATGTACCTGTACCCTCAGGTGACAGCCTTCAATTCTTTTGTGGTACTCAGAACCCACCGCCTACAGTGGCGGACTTGGTGGCTTCGGGAAACAATAATTGGTATGCCACTAATTCTTCAGCTGTACCATTAGATTTAAATACACCATTAGTAGCTGGCGAAACCTATTATGCCACCACAGTTGACCCTCCTTGTGAAAGTGAAGATCGTTTAGAAGTAATTATTCAATTTGTGCCACCAAATAATGCTGGTGAAAGCAATTCGTTGGAATTTTGTAACAATGGATTGAATACCATTGGCTCCATAGATCTTTTCACCTATTTAGGAGGCAATCCAGACACTAATGGGGAATGGAGTGGACCTGTTACAACCACTAACGATCACTTAGGAACCTTAAGTATGAATGGGTTAAACATTGGTAACAGCCCATATGTATTTACATATAACATTGATGATAATAATCCGTGTGGAACAACATCTGCGACTATCACAATAAGTATTTTACCCCCTCCAAATGCAGGAAATGATGGAGACATTACGGTTTGTTCTGATGGAACACCAGTAGATCTGTTTGATTATATTAATGGTAATCCAGATCTAGGAGGTACTTGGTCTCCACCTTTGAATAGTGGATCAAGTATTTTTGACCCGCAATTTGATTCTGCCGGAGATTATACATATACTGTTTCTTTGTTCCCTTGTGATGATGATACAGCAGTTATTTCTGTAACTATGACTCCGGAACCAAATGCTGGGAATAGCGCTTCTATAGATATATGTTCTAATGATGCTCCTATAGACTTGTTTACTGTTTTGGGCGGTACGCCAGATTCAGGAGGTACTTGGTCTCCAGCTCTTAACAGTGGTTCGGGATTATTTGATCCTACAATCGATGCTGAAGGAACTTATACCTATACTGTAGACGGTGCCCCTCCTTGCGGTTCGGCGTCGGCTTCGGTTACCATAGGTATCATTCCACCACCAGATGCTGGAACTAATGGTAGTGCCAATATCTGTGGAAATGATGACCCGATTGACCTATTTACCCTTCTTGGAGGTACTCCAGATACTGGTGGTACTTGGTCTCCCGTTCTTGCAAGTGGCACTGGACTTTTTGATCCAACCGTGGATGCTGAGGGAACCTATACTTATACCGTGGAAGGAACGGATCCTTGTGGACCCGCTTCGGCTACTGTGACTATTTCTTTGGAAACACCTCCAAATGCTGGAACTAACGGCAGCGTTGACATTTGTCAAAATGATAGCCCAATTGACCTATTTACCGTTTTAGGTGGTACACCTGATGTAGGTGGCACATGGTCACCGACACTCAACAGCGGTTCGGGATTGTTTGACCCTGCAATCGACGCTGAAGGAATTTATACATATACTGTAGATGGAACAGACCCTTGTGGACCTGCCTCTGCTACTGTGACCGTCACTATAATTCCACCACCAAATGCTGGAACTGATGGTAGTGCTAATATCTGTGGAAATGTTGACCCAATGGACCTATTTACCCTTCTTGGAGGTAATCCAGATACTGGTGGTACATGGTCTCCCGTTCTTGCCAGCGGCACTGGACTTTTTGATCCAACCGTGGATGCTGAAGGAACCTACACATACACCGTGGAAGGAACGGATCCTTGTGGAACCGCTTCAGCTACTATGACTATTTCTTTGGAAACACCTCCAAATGCTGGAACTAACGGCAGCGTTGACATTTGTCAAAATGATAGCCCAATTGACCTATTTACCGTTTTAGGTGGTACACCTGATGTAGGTGGCACATGGTCACCGACACTCAACAGCGGTTCGGGATTGTTTGATCCTACAATCGACGCTGAAGGAATTTATACATATACTGTAGACGGAACAGACCCTTGTGGTCCTGCCTCTGCTACTGTGACGGTAACTATCATTCCACCACCAAATGCTGGAACTGATGGTAGTGCTAATATCTGTGGAAATGATGACCCAATAGACTTGTTTACCCTTCTTGGAGGTACTCCTGATACTGGTGGTACATGGTCTCCCGTTCTTGCCAGTGGCACAGGACTTTTTGATCCAACCGTGGATGCTGAGGGAACCTATACTTATACCGTGGAAGGAACTGACGCTTGTGGACCTGCTTCTGCTTCGGTAACCATTTCGGTGGAAACGCCTGCCAATCCAGGTACCGATGCTTCCATAAACCTTTGTGAATTGGATGATCCTATTGATCTATTTACAGTTTTGAGCGGTACCCCTGATGTTGGTGGTATATGGTCTCCAGCTCTTAACAGTGGTTCGGGATTGTTTGATCCTACAATCGATGTTGAAGGAACTTATACTTATACTGTAGATGGAACAGACCCTTGTGGTCCTGCCTCTGCTACTGTGACAGTAACTATTATTCCGCCACCAAATGCCGGAACTGATGGTAGTGCCAATATCTGTGGAAATGATGACCCGATAGACTTGTTTACCCTTCTCGGAGGTACTCCAGATACTGGTGGCACATGGTCTCCCGTTCTTGCCAGTGGTACAGGACTATTTGATCCAACTATGGATGCGGAAGGAACTTATACCTATACTGTTGAAGGAACTGATGCTTGTGGACCTGCTTCTGCTTCGGTAACCATTTCGGTGGAAACGCCTGCCAATCCAGGTACCGATGCTTCCATAAACCTTTGTGAATTGGATGATCCTATTGATCTATTTACAGTTTTGGGCGGTACGCCTGATGTAGATGGTACATGGTCTCCAGCTCTTAACAGCGGCTCGGGATTGTTTGATCCCACAATCGACGCTGAAGGAACTTATACTTATACCGTAGCTGGAACAGACCCATGTGGTCCTGCCTCTGCTACTGTGACCGTCACTATCATTCCGCCTCCAAATGCTGGACTTAATGGTAGTGCTAATATCTGTGGAAATGATGACCCGATAGACTTGTTTACCCTTCTTGGAGGTACTCCAGATACTGGAGGTACATGGTCTCCCGTTCTTGCCAGTGGCACTGGATTGTTTGATCCAACAGTGGATGCTGAAGGAACTTACACCTATACCGTGGAAGGAACTGACGCTTGTGGACCTGCTTCTGCTTCGGTAACTATTTCGGTGGAAACGCCTGCCAATCCAGGTACAGATGCTTCCATAAACCTTTGTGAATTGGATGATCTTATTGATCTATTTACAGTTTTGGGCGGTACGCCTGATGTAGATGGTACATGGTCTCCAGCTCTTAACAGCGGCTCGGGATTGTTTGATCCCACAATCGACGC
Source organism: Mangrovimonas sp. ST2L15 (assembly GCF_001280515.1). Lineage (GTDB taxonomy): Bacteria > Bacteroidota > Bacteroidia > Flavobacteriales > Flavobacteriaceae > Mangrovimonas > Mangrovimonas futianensis. Next base: position 97,955 of record NZ_LBIQ01000031.1, read on the forward strand.
TGAAGGAACTTATACTTATACCGTAGCTGGAACAGACCCATGTGGTCCTGCCTCTGCTACTGTGACCGTCACTATCATTCCGCCTCCAAATGCTGGAATTAATGGTAGTGCTAATATCTGTGGAAATGATGACCCGATAGACTTATTTACCCTTCTTGGAGGCACTCCAGATACTGGAGGTACATGGTCTCCCGTTCTTGCAAGTGGCACTGGATTGTTTGATCCAACGGTGGATGCTGAGGGGACTTACACGTACACTGTTTCTAACTCTTGCGGCACAGAAACCTCTGAGGTTAACATCATCATTCAACCTATTCCTGATATTTCTGGAATGGTTTTATCTGCAGCTGATATTTGTTTAAATGATTCCAATACTGTTTTTATTTCGAATGCTGAATTTTTGGAAAATGGAACATATCAAATAAACTACACCATATCAGGAGCCAATAATTCCAACGAGACAACTGATGTTGACATTTCTGATGGAAACGGAGAAATTATTATTCCTAATGACATTCTTATTAACTCAGGATCTACAACATTTACGATTATCTATTTTATTCGCTCTACGGATGATTGTTCGGGTGATGTTACTTTAGTGGAGTCGGTAACTTTTAATATTGAAGATACCGCTACTCCAACTCTAGTTGACGGCGGGGATTACTTTTGTTCCGAAGATTCACCAACAATTGAAGATTTAACATCCTTTGTTAACGAAAGTCCCATTGTTTGGTACGATGCACCTGATGGAGGAATCGTTATAACTAGCGAAACCCAATTAGAAGATGGAGAAACCTATTATGCTGCTATCTCATCACAAATGGGATGTGAAAGTAGATTGAGACTTGAGGTTACAGTTATCGTTGAAAAATGCACCGAGGATTTGATTATTCCTGATGGATTTTCACCTAATGGGGACGGTATTAATGATACTTTTGATCTTGTAAACATAAGGGAACTATATCCCAATTTCGATATAGAAATATATAACAGATACGGCAATCTATTATTTAAAGGAAATAGTGGCACTCCTAACTGGGATGGAACATCAAAGGAAGGAACAACTTTAGGAAATGGAGAACTTCCAAATGGTGTTTATTTCTATATTTTAAATTTTAATGATGGTCAGACAGATAGTATTCAAGGTCGAGTCTATCTTAACAGATAACGTTTTTATGGTTAAATCCTTAAAAAGACATATAATTTTCATCCTTTTTGCCTTAGTAGGTTTTCAGATGCTAGCGCAACAAGATCCGCAATTCACACAATACATGTATAACATGAGTGTGATTAATCCGGCTTATGCAAAAGATGCTTCAGACGAAATCAGTTTAGGGGTATTCTATCGTAATCAATGGACGGGTTCTGTGGGTGGCCCAACAACTGGAACCTTATTTGGACACACAACACTTTATAAAAACATAGAAGGAGGACTCTCCATAGTCCACGATCAAATTGGAGATGTAGTTAAGGAAACCAATGTCTATGCAGATGTTGCATATGTTTTACAAACCGGTAAAACTTCCAAACTCTCTTTGGGAATAAAATTTGGAGCTACTTTTTTTAGCACCAATTTTGATGGGTTTGTATATTCCGATCCATTACCCGATCCTGCATTTGCTGAAAATATTTCCAGAACATACCCCAATGTAGGTGTAGGAGCGTTTTTCTTCGGAAAAAATTATTATATCGGCTTCTCTGCTCCAAACCTTTTAAAAAGTAAACATTTAGAGAACAATGACGGTGTTGTGGCCAACGGAGTTGAGGAAATACACATGTTTTTAACTGGAGGTTATGTGTTTGAGCTTAACGATCAGTTAAAGTTCAAACCTGCCTTTATGACAAAGGCAGTTTCAGGAGCTCCCCTTTCGTTTGACCTAACAGCCAATTTCCTTTGGAGAGAACGTTTGGAATTGGGTGCTGGTTACCGGTTTGATGATGCCATATCTGGTCTTATAAATTTTAGGGTGTTAAGTAACCTCAGAATAGGTTATGCCTATGACTATACCCTTTCTAATTTAGGGAAGTTCAATAATGGTTCACACGAGATAATGATATTATTTGATATAAGTACACTTGGCAAGGGCTATGATAAATCTCCAAGGTTCTTTTAAAAAAAGTATGATGAAAAATTGGATGCTGTTCATATTATTAGTTTTCGGGCAAACCATACTGTGGGCCCAAAAACCAAGTTTGAAAAAGGCTAACAACCTTTTTGAAAACAGATCCTATGTGGAAGCTGCCAATATGTACAAGCAGTTAGAGGCTACCCCAGAAATTTTGGAAAGGTTGGGAGACTGCTTTTACTTTAACGGTAGAATGGAACAAGCCCGAACTCCCTACACCAATCTTTATGTGGAATATAGAGATTCCATGCCCGAAGAAGCACTTTTTAAATATGCACAAGTATTAAAAGGACTCAAAGATTATGAAAATGGAGATCAAGTCATGGGAGAATATTTGGGTTACCCCGTAGATACTCCTAAATTCTCTGAAAATCTGAATGGTATTGTCCCCTATAATTACATGATCAAAAGAGTATCACGTAATTCTTCCACCGGCGATTTTGGGGTGTCGTATTATTTCAATAAAATTATTTTTTCTTCAGTAAGAAATTCGGACAATCCAAAATATGGATGGAATGACCGACCATATTTAGATCTTTACAAAGCTGATATGACCGAAGATTTTGAATTGGAACATATCGAACCTTTTTCAGATGAAATCAATACCGAAACCCATGAAAGCAATGCCGCCTTCAGTCCAGATGGGTTAACCATGTATTTTTCTCGAACCAATGAAAAAAGAGTCAAAATTGATGGTATCAAAATTGCCACGGTCAAACTATTTAAAGCTGAAAGAGTTGAAGATGAATGGACCAATGTAACTGAATTGCCATTTTCCAGTGACACCTACTCCACCATGCACCCAGCGGTTAGTCCAGATGGAAAAACTCTTTACTTTTCGAGTGATATGCCAGGTTCTTTAGGATCTTTTGACATCTATTCAGTAGAAATCTTAGATGATGGATTTGGAACGCCTATTAATCTTGGAGAGACCATCAACACTAAACAACGAGACCAATTTCCTTTTATGGACAAGGATAATATGCTTTATTTCACTTCAGATGGGCACGAAGGATTGGGTAATTTAGATCTTTTCATGAGTCAAAAAATTGATAATGCCTATACTAAACCGCTAAATTTAGGTGAAACTATCAATTCGGAAATGGATGATTTTGCTTTTGTACTTCATGAAAACCAAACAAAAGGATTTTTCTCTTCAAACCGTGAAGGGGGCGATAATTTATATTCTTTTGTTAGAATGTCTAATACCAGAAAATTTGCAGTTGAAGGCGAAGTTACTGATAAGCATTCCAAAGAACTACTTCCTGGCACAACCGTAACGCTTTTTGATGAGAATGGTGAATTAGTAGGACAAATGGTAACTGGATCAGATGCTACCTATATTTTCAACACTAGACCAAATACTACTTACACCATCGAAGCTCATAAAGATTTTTATATACCAAGTAGTCAATCTTTCACAACCAATGAGGATGGTAGAGTCTTTTTTGATATTCAATTGGAAATCGAATCTTATGATGATGCCGAAGACATTGTTGTAACAAAAGATGACGGATATGTTTATATTGAATTAGAGAACATTTATTTTGACCTTAATAAATGGGAAATCAAGCCACAGGCAGCCCAAGTGTTGGATGTTTTAGTTAACCTTCTAAGAAAATACCCTAGAATGGAAGTACAGCTAGGAGCACACACAGACAATAGGGCATCAGACCTATATAACTTACGTTTGTCAAGAAACAGAGCAGAAGCTACTTTGGAATATATTGTTTCACAAGGTATTGATAGAAACCGTTTAAAATCTAAAGGATATGGAGAAAGAAAACCTTTAGTAGATTGCGGCACTGAATGTACTGAAGCTGAACACTCCATAAACAGAAGATGTGAGTTTTTAATTTTAAAGTAAGCCAGCACCTACCAAACAACAAATTCCTTACATAAGAAGGTAGATTAAATGCATTTTGTCGATTTTTTTATACACTTCATGGATTTTTTTCGAATTTTTATATATATTGCATTTGTAAATAGCTATTAATCGATTATTAACCCATTAAATAAAGCATTTTTGGTATTCTGTAGTATTTAAAAGCTTTTCATTGAATTATATAGACTAATAAAGTATTTCAACGAATATATTTTTCAACTGAAAATCAACCGAATACTTTTGATCTAACTCCCTCAGATTTTAGTAGTTAACAGACAATAACCGGCCCCAACCTATTGACGTTGTCACGGTATATTTTTATAATTAAAAATATCAACACTATGAGGAAATTTTACGTTCTGCTTTTTGCAGTTTTACTTTCTACCATAAGTTTTGCTGCAATCCCTAAACATACCAATTCCCACATTTTAAAAAATAGCGGGAACGATTCTATTTGTACCTATGATGAGTATTTAGAAATAGTAAATAGTTCTTCTTTTAGCAGTACTAATCTACTTCCTCCCTGCCAAGACATCACTGTAGATCTAGACGACACAGGTAGTGTTACTATTACACCCAACCAATTGGAGGATGGAACATATGGAGGCAACTCAGCCTATTCTATTAGTCTTGATCAAGATACTTTCGATTGTAATGATATTGGATCACCTGTTACAGTTACTTTAACTGTAATTCAAATAAGTACTTCATCAATTATTGACTCTTGTACTGCACAGGTTACTGTGCAGGATACTACAGACCCAACCATTACTGCACCTATAGATGTAACCGTTAGTGCGAACGCTTCATGTCAAGCCACTGGTGTGGCTCTTGGAACACCCACTACAGCTGATAACTGTGGCGTTAATCCGGCAACCAATGATGCGCCGGCTACATTCCCAATAGGTAATACAACAGTAACCTGGACCG
>NZ_LBIQ01000032.1 GCF_001280515.1 Mangrovimonas sp. ST2L15
CGTTTCTGATTTTGCAGATGCAAGTGTAAGTTTTGATAATTTCGAGATTGTTGAAATTCCGTCTTGTCCACAACCTACTTCATTGACGGTGGAATTAGTTGATATGACAACTGCTATAGTGGAATGGACTGAGTATGGTACAGCTACTTCATGGAATATCGAGATCGTAAATGTTGATCTTGGTGAAACACCAGCTGGTGTTTCACCAAGATCAACATTTACGATCTCGATATTCCATGAAGTAGCTGTACCATACTCAGTCCATTCCACTATAGCAGTTGTCATATCAACTAATTCCACCGTCAATGAAGTAGGTTGTGGACAAGACGGAATTTCAACAATCTCGAAATTATCAAAACTTACACTTGCATCTGCAAAATCAGAAACG
>NZ_LBIQ01000033.1 GCF_001280515.1 Mangrovimonas sp. ST2L15
GCCTTAGAGCCAGGAGGACAAACCGGTGGAAGTTGGACCTATGGTGGCGGTACAGCAGTATCTGATGCCACGGATGCCGACCCAGCCAACGCACCGTTCACTTATACTTATACCGATGGTAACGGTTGTGATGCTTCCGATACGGTAGGCTATAGTAATTATACAGTAACCCCAGTATCGATTGATGATCAGATGGTATGTCCAGGGACAACAAGTGTAGATTTAACCGCCTTAGAGCCAGGAGGACAAACCGGTGGAAGTTGGACCTATGGTGGCGGTACAGCAGTATCTGATGCCACGGATGCCGACCCAGCCAACGCACCGTTCACTTATAC
>NZ_LBIQ01000034.1 GCF_001280515.1 Mangrovimonas sp. ST2L15
CCGGAGTTGTAGCCTATCAGGTCGTTCATGGTGATCTGGTACGAGTATGCAAAATAGAACTTGGACTTCATGATCCCTGCCATGGGCCCAATGTTCAGCGGTTTGAAGAACTGGTCGTTCAGGAACCTGTAAGAGGCGCCTATCCAGTAGTAATCTTCTTTTCTGTTGAACTTTCTGTACTTGAAGTTGACATCTGTTGTAGACCTTCCGTCACTTGAGAAGTTCTGGTAGAAAATGGACGGTTCCATTTCGATGAACTTGTTGTTCTTGCTCTTGATGACATATCCTGTATATATCTGGTAGTTCCTGAGGAGTTCCGGCTCGATCTTTGAGAAATCGTAGTCATCGTTCCATTTTTTGTCCAGCAGGTTGTTTACGTTGAAGCTAAAGTAATAGCCTCCCCAACGGTACAGAGCCCCCACGTCGAAATTATTGTTTGAAGTGGCCCTATCATCTGTGACGTAGGGGTCAATTACCGGATCGTTGTATGTTGTCTGAAAATCTTCAATGTTGATCCTGAAATGGTTCAGGTTGTATGAAATCCCGAATGACAGGAACTGCCTTGACGGGTAGTCCAGTGTCAGGTGGTGAGAGAAAGAGACCTTGAGTCCTTTCTGTCTTGTGTTCCCGTTGCTGTCGTTGTAGAGTGAGAGCCCCACCCCGTTTTTGTTTGTGACCCTTGCATCGACGTACAGTGACTGGTTGTCCGGTGCGTCCTTGATCCCGACCCACTGTGTGAGCCCGTTGAGTCTGACCCTTAGGTTGTCACCTATCCCCGCATATGTTGGGGATAGGACAAAGTCATTATCGGCCAGGTACTGTGTCCATACCGGCAGGTTGAGCTCTTGGGCAAAGCTCCCCGTGGTACAGGCTAGCATGAGGAATATAAGTAGGTTTTTCATAATCATCAGTTTTTGTTAGGGTAGTGGGGCTACATGTTTATCATTATCTATATAGGGTAAAGTGTCCGACAAAATCCTTGTCCACCTGTGCGCTGTTCAGGTTTACCACGTACCAGTAATCCCCGGTAGGGAGTTCCTTTCCGTCGTACTTACCGTCCCATTTCTGTCCGACCTTAAGTGTGACGATCTTTCTTCCGTACCTGTCGAAAATCGAGAACTCGAGGTCCGGGTAGTTGTCCACACAGTCAGGTCCCCAGGTATCGGCAACTCCGTCCCCGTTGGGGGTAAAGTAGTTGGGTATACATGGGTCTATGAACTCGAGGTAGATGGTTGCCATGGCGGTACATCCCGCACTGTCTGTCACCGTTACGGTATGTGTACCGGTCTGGGTGATCATAAAGGAATTTTCCTGGCCATAGTCTTCACCGTTAAAAGTAAATTCATACTCACCGTTTCCACCTGTGGCCTGTGCGATGATCTCGTTCATGTCCCCCTCGACCAGCACAAGTGCCAGCGGGTCGTATCCTTCAATGTCGAACAGGTCGGTAACCACGATACATCCATTGGTATGTCTTACCTCGATATAGTGTCCCGCTCCCGGAGGCACGTCGTTGAATACGTTGCTCATCTGGTATGGTCCACCGTCAAGTGAATAGTCCAGTTGTGAGATATCGGTCAGTGTCTCGTCGACGGTCACGGTTACCGTATTGCTGGATAAGTTGTTTACACATAGGTACTCAACCGTTACCACAGCCTGTATGTTGGCCGCCTCAGGGAAGGTGATGTTCCACTCAGATTCACATCCCTCGCTGTCTCGCACATATACGATGTGGTCTCCGCCACCCAATCCCGTAAACTCAAACAGGGTCTGTCCAGGGGCACCTTGTGTATAAGGGCCGTCATAGTTGTCCAAGCTCACGCTGTATGGCGCGGTACCACCAGAAACCTCAATGCTGAACTCACCGTCCTGGTCTCCGGCACATACCTCAGGGTACATGGAATCCGGTACGATACCAATAATCACTGGTTCTGGTTCTGCTATGGAGAACTCAAATGTCAAATAACATCCCAATTCATCCTGCACGATCACTTCGTAATCCCCAGGGGCCAAGTCTTCAAAGACATTGGTCTGGAAGAACTGGTTCATCTGTGGTGATATGGCATACATGATAACGCCCGTACCACCCGTGGCATTGATGACAATGGAACCGTCACTGCTTCCAAAACATGTGACATCGTTGACCTCAAAAGTGGCCTCCAACGGATTTTGGGGTTCCGTAATACTGATGTTGGCAGTGGTTGCCAGACAGTCACCACTTTCTACCTGTACCACATAAGTACCAGCCAAAAGTTCGGTAAATACACCCGGGGTGTTCTGTACCGCGTTGATGGTGTTCCCAGAGGTATCCTGTAAGGTGTAGACATAGTCGCCCAGACCGCCCTGTGCACTTGCCACGATGGCTCCGGTATTGTCACCGGCACAGTTGATGGTCGGGTTTGTTGATTCCAGATTGACAATTAGATCTGGTAGTTCTTCAATGGTAATCTCATTGGTCACCCCAGTGGTACACCCGTTGGCATCCTGTACATAGAATTGGTGTGTTCCAGGAGACACAGAGAAGGTTACCGATGTGTTAAAGGTTCCCAGGGAGGTCCCGTTCGGAGTCGAGCTATAAGTGTATGGCGGCGTTCCACCGGTAGCACCCAAGGTCAGCTGCGCCTCGTTCAAACAAGTTGCCGTACTTTCCGTTACCAGGGCGGCATCCAGGATCTCTGGTTGGTCAATGACGATCTGTCCGGATACGAACTCACAGTTGTATCCATCGGTCACGGTCACGGTATAGGTACCTGCCCCTAGGTTTGCAAACACATTGGAAGTCTGCGGTCCCGAGGAACTTGCCGTTGGAGCGGTCATGTTCAAGGTATAGGTATAGTTTGATCCCTGTCCTCCCGTTACGTTCTCCACGGTTATGGAAGCATTTTGGTCACCAAAACAATCCAGCATGGTGGCACTTGGGGTCATGGTAGCAGCAATGGGCTCTGGTTCAGATAGCACCACATCCACTGATGCGATACACCCTCCGGCATCCATGACGTTTACGGTGTAGCTTCCCGCGGATAGTTCCGTAAAGTTATTGTTGGTCGAGTATGCAACAGTTGCATCCCCGGTAAGTTCATATTGGTAATCTCCCCAACCGCCATTGGCCATTACGTTAATGGTTCCGTTTGTATTGTCACAGGTCACATCCGAAGTGATATCTGCCACAAGGTCCAGGGTCTCGGTAGGCGAACTGATGACCACAGTGGATGTGGTACTACAGAACGGACTTTCGGTCTCGATGATCTCTACGGTAAAGGTTCCTGCTGCCATTCCGGTAACCGTTATCGGGTTGGTGGACGTGTTGGCTGCCACTGCACCGGTCACAGAGACACCGTTGGTATCGAATACCTCATAGGTATAGCTTCCCGAGTATCC
>NZ_LBIQ01000035.1 GCF_001280515.1 Mangrovimonas sp. ST2L15
GGGACAACGACACTTGGCAGATTTACAATATTAACACCCAAGTTAACGCTAAAATTTATATATTTGACCGCTATGGAAAGCTGCTCAAGCAATTGAGCCCCACTGGCGAGGGATGGGACGGTACCTACAACGGGGAGCTGATGCCATCGAGCGACTACTGGTTCACGGTCGAGTACACCGAACCGGGAGAAAGCAACGGGGAAACAAAGATCCTAAAGGAACATTTTACCCTCAAGCGTTAATAAAGGAAACTCTTAAACTAACTTCATTATAAACCTAAAAAGCTCCTGAGAAATCAGGGGCTTTTTTATTTTAGTTTTGGTTGAATGATTTTATTGAATGGCTTCCTTTTATAATATGGAATTGGCATCGACATTGATTTTAATTAATCAGCTGGAATCTAACGAGAATTGGGTTTTGGGATTTATAGTTTCTTAGTTGCAGTTCCCTTAAGCTCCAGAATAAGTCTAACATTAAAATTGGGACTGTCTAATATGATGAAAAGATGAATCAGTGAGACTAAGTCATTATAAAAAAAGAAAACCAGAAAATATATTCTCTGGTTTTCTTTTTTTGACTTGATCCAATTGTGGAAAGTTGTTATAGATTGAAACCAACGGTAAAAGTAATGTTGGATTGCTTGTTATCAATAAAAGCTCTATTTGAAAAGCCTGGATTGCTATATAAGCGGTAATTGGAATCTCGTTGTGCCTGATCAAAGGTTAAATCCATATTGAAATTACCAAAGGAATATCCAAGACCAACAGAGTAACCATTCAAATCACTTTGATAGAAGCTATCCTTGTATGGGCTTTCTTCAAATCGATAACCACCTCTTATACTCAATTGATTTAATCTTAATTCACCTCCAATCTTATAAGTTGATGCGGTAGTAAGAAGATTGTTTATAATACTATTTTGCTCTGAAAAATGGGGGTCTGAAGATGGTTTAAATTTAGTGCTGCTGTAATCTCTTAAAGAATAGTCAAAACTAATGAGACCATATTTTCCGAAAACATAAGCTAAACTTCCAGTAAATTTCCCAGGTGATTTTAGATTGTATGCTGGGTACACATTTATAATATCACCGATGTATCCTATTTCAGGATCAGCATAATTTGAATCTATATTTTGGCTGCTTTCTTCTTCAATACGATACCAAGTAGGAGAGTAATAGGTTAATCCAACTCTTAAACTTTGGGTGACTTTTACAATAGATCCTAATTGAAACGAAAAACCAGAACCGTAGGTAGATAGAATATTTTCAAAATATACATTATTGACTAACGCGTCTGGGTGAGAATTCGATTCATAATATTGAGTGATTTTATCATAGTTAATGAAATGGGAATTCAGGTTTATACCAAAATAAATCCTATCAGTAAATTGTGAAGAGAAATTAAGAGAGAATTTCCCATTATATCCTGTAGAATTATAAATGTAACTTTGATTAAAAGAATCCGCCGGAGCTATATTAGACAGATAATTGGTTTCTTCGTCATTGGTCTGGTCATTTAAATTGACAGGATCAATAATTCCGGCCCAATACCCTAAAAAGACTTGTTGGACTGAATAACCGTAATTAGGATTGGCTCCAATATTTGCATAGGCATCTTCAATATATTCTCCAGGTTGCAATTTTAAAACACCGAATGGAATTGCTTGGTTTTGAGTAATAGAAAGGAAGTAGTTATCGATGGAGGAATTACTGGTTCCTCTTGCCAACCAATTGTTGTCGTAATCTTCTACCTTATCATAAGAGGCTCCAAAAGCAAATTTCTTCCATTTAGAATCTGGATTTCTATTATAAAAAACAAAGGCAGCACCGGTTTGATTAAGGTCAAAGTTCGTTTTTTTAGAGTTATTAAATCCGTTGTAATATTGAACATCGTTATTTTTGATGTTAATAGCTGTAGAAATAGAGATATGGCTATCGTTAAAAATAGACGAACCAGCGGGGTTGATACTTACAGCGCTCATGTCACCGCCTAAAGCTCCAAAAGCACCACTTAAAGCTCTAAATCGAGCGGTACCTTGGATATTGTCTTCTGAATATCTCACAGCATCTGTAATGTCTTGGGAAAAACCAAATTGTGTCATTCCCATTAAAAGGGTCAAAAGGGCAATTTTTTTCATAAATATTTTTCTTTTCAGATAAGTAATTAGTTAGGACTAGCGTCGACCACCGCCTCCACTTGATCTAGATCCTCCGCCGCCAGATCTCATTCCGCCACCGCTAGAGCTTCTACTTGGTGTAGAATAACTTCTAGAAGGTGAGGTTGATCTATTGTTATAAGATCTCGTCGTCCTAGTGCTTCTTGTAGAATTATTATTTCTTATATTAGTTTGAGGTCGCACAGTAGTATTTCTGGTAGATCTCATTGTTCTTACCGAATTGTTGGATCTCGTATTTAAATTACTTCTGTTTCTCATCTGGCTGCTAGATCTTCTAGTAACTGCAGAATTTCGAGAGTTAAAACCTCTATCAGCGTAGGCATATCTTGAGTAACCTCTTCTTGTAGAAACTCTATTATAATAGTAGGGGTTGTTATAATAAGGGTAATAATAACCAGAACCATACCATCCAGAGCCCCAGCCCCAGTAGCCGCCCCAATAACCACCCCAGTAGCCAGCTCCCCAGCCCCAGCCATATCCCCAACCCCAGTAAGGGTTGGCATAGCCCCATCCTAAAGACCAATATGGGTTGCCCCACCACCAACTGTCATTGTAAACGTTTACAGAGATATTACTTGATGATTGGCCCCAACCGGCGTATCCTGTATAGCCATCTTCAGCATAGTATTGGTCATCATAATTGCCTTGGTAAGAATCAATATCGGTGAAAACTTCCCCTTGCTGATCTGCTGGCATTTGATAATCCATGGATTTCTCTTTGAATAAATTTTGGTAGTAAGCAGAATTATCAGGTTGAACTGCTAATTCTTCTTGGTATTCAACACTATTTCCTGAACCATAAATACCGTCGTTGTTTTGATTTGCATATTGGGATGACCCGCAAGAAGTCAAAAGAACCATAATTCCTAAAACAGGCATTACCGGTACTTTGATCATATTGTAAATAAATCTCATAACTCTTAATTTTTATTGTTGAACATAACAAAAATAGTTAGTTTTGCCGAACTATTTCCCTTATTTAACAAAAGCACAATATTTGTGCCAAAACACTGTACATGAGTAAAAAACTTACAAGTAGAGCAGAGGATTATTCCAAGTGGTATAACGAGTTGGTTGTCAAGGCTGATTTAGCTGAAAATTCAGCAGTTAGAGGTTGCATGGTTATCAAACCTTATGGATACGCCATTTGGGAGAAAATGCAAGCCGAATTAGACCGAATGTTTAAGGAAACTGGACATAAAAATGCCTATTTCCCCTTATTTGTTCCAAAAAGTTTATTTGAGGCAGAAGAAAAGAATGCAGAAGGATTTGCCAAAGAATGTGCAGTAGTTACACATTATCGCCTTCAAAATGATCCCGACAAACCAGGAAAACTAAGAGTTGATCCAGAAGCAAAATTAGAAGAAGAGCTTGTTGTGAGGCCAACCAGTGAGGCGGTTATTTGGAACACCTATAAAGGTTGGATTCAATCTTATAGAGATTTACCGATTTTAATCAATCAATGGGCCAATGTGGTACGATGGGAGATGCGGACACGCCTATTTTTAAGAACGGCAGAATTTTTATGGCAAGAAGGCCATACGGCCCATGCCACTAGGGAAGAAGCTGTAAGGGAAACGGAGTTGATGAACAATGTGTATGCTAGTTTTGCAGAAAACTTTATGGCTATACCTGTGATTAAAGGTGTGAAAACAGAAAGTGAACGATTTGCTGGTGCTGTGGATACTTATTGTATAGAGGCATTAATGCAAGACGGTAAAGCATTGCAGGCAGGAACATCTCATTTCTTGGGGCAGAATTTTGCAAAGGCATTTGATGTGAAGTTTGCTAATAAGGAAGGAAATTTAGATTATGTTTGGGCTACCTCATGGGGGGTTTCTACACGATTAATGGGTGCGTTAATAATGACCCACAGTGATGACAATGGGTTGGTTTTGCCTCCAAATTTAGCGCCTGATCAAGTGGTTATTGTTCCTATCTACAAATCAATGGAGCAATTGGATGAAATTTCTGAATTAGCTCAAGTCATAATTTCTGAATTAAAGGAAAAGGGAGTTTCTGCCAAGTTGGATGATAGAGATACTTTAAGACCAGGAGCTAAGTTTGCTCAACACGAATTACAAGGAGTTCCAGTTAGAATTGCCATTGGGCCAAAAGATTTGGAAAATCGAACGGTTGAATTGGCGAGAAGGGATACTCTAACCAAAGAAATTGTTCCATTGGATACTTTAACAGGAAAAATAGAAGGCTTGATGGAAGAGATTCAGGTGAGTCTATATAAAAGAGCTCTGGAGTTTAGAGATGATCACATAACCGAGGTAGATTCATTTGAAGCGTTTAAAGAAGTATTAGAGACTAAGGGAGGCTTTATTTCAGCCCATTGGGATGGTACAGCAGAGACCGAGGCTAAAATCAAGGAATTGACCAAAGCTACCATTAGATGTATCCCTGTAGATGCTAAAGAGGAGTCCGGAAACTGTGTGTTAACAGGGAATCCTTCTAGTAAGAGGGTGCTTTTTGCAAAGGCCTATTAAATTTTTTTAAAAAAAATTAGATTAGGTGTTGCAACATTTAAAAATAGTTGTATTTTTGCATCCGCAATGGAAACATTGAACGTTTTTTGAAAAATTTTGCAAGTTTAAATTTTTATTTTATATTTGCACACTCAAAAAAATGGCCCGTTCGTCTATCGGCTAGGACGCCAGGTTTTCATCCTGGTAAGAGGGGTTCGATTCCCCTACGGGCTACAATTTTTTTATAAAAGGAAAGAAGTTAGAAAATGGCAAATCATAAGTCAGCATTAAAGAGAATCAGAAGTAACGAAGCAAAGAGAGTGCTTAACAGATACCAGCACAAAACAACTCGTAATGCTATTAAAAAGTTACGTGAATTAACTGATAAGAAAGAAGCAGAATCTTTATATCCTTCTGTAGCATCTATGGTAGATAAATTAGCTAAGAAGAATATTATTCATTCAAATAAGGCTGCTAACCTTAAGTCTAGTTTGGCTAAGCATGTAGCTGCTCTATAATTATTTGGTTAAAGGTTATATAATAATGAAAGAGCTTCCTTATGGGAAGCTTTTTTATTTTGTACCATTACGAGAATAACGTAATGTGGTTTAAAGATGAAATAAAAAAAGCCTCGGAAATTTTTCCAAGGCTTTTTTTGTTTATCATTAAGTTTTGATTATCCATTCATGGATATTAAAAACTCTTCATTGTTTCTTGTTTGTTTAAATCTATCATTGATGAATTCCATGGCTTCTACGGGGTTCATATCTGCTAGATATTTTCTCATAATCCACATGCGTTGTACTGTAGTCTCATCGAGTAATAAATCATCTCTACGAGTACTGGAAGAGATTAGGTCAATAGCAGGGAATATTCTTCTATTGGCAATTCTTCTATCCAATTGAAGTTCCATGTTACCCGTACCTTTAAATTCTTCGAAGATGACTTCGTCCATTTTGGAACCTGTTTCAGTAAGGGCAGTTGCAATGATGGTTAAAGATCCTCCATTTTCTATATTACGTGCCGCTCCAAAGAAACGCTTTGGTTTGTGCAGTGCGTTGGCATCAACACCCCCACTTAATATTTTTCCTGAGGCAGGTTGAACGGTATTATAGGCTCTGGCCAATCTTGTGATTGAATCTAATAAAATAACCACATCATGTCCGCATTCAACTAATCTTTTTGCTTTTTCCAAAACGATATCGGCAATTTTCACATGCTCATGGGCTTCCTTGTCAAAAGTAGAAGCAATAACTTCACCACGCACATTACGTTGCATGTCGGTTACCTCTTCTGGTCTTTCATCAATCAACAAAATCATTTGGTAAACCTCAGGGTGGTTTGCAGCAATAGCATTAGCCACATCCTTTAATAACATGGTTTTTCCTGTCTTTGGTTGGGAAACAATCATTCCACGTTGTCCTTTTCCAATAGGAGCGAAAAGATCCATGATTCTTGTAGAAATTGTACTTTGTCTTTCAGCTAAATTGAATTTTTCCTTAGGGAAAAGTGGAGTAAGGTGTTCAAAAGAAACACGATCTCTAACCACTTGAGGGTCTAAACCGTTAATCTTATTTACTTTGATTAAAGGGAAATATTTTTCTCCTTCTTTTGGAGGTCTTACGTTTCCTAAAACGGTATCTCCTTTTTTAAGGCCAAACAACCTGATTTGTGATTGGGATACATAGATGTCATCAGGAGATGATAAATAGTTATAGTCAGATGATCTTAAAAATCCATAACCATCCTGCATGATGTCTAGGACACCTTCACTTTCAATAATGGCATCAAATTCAAAATCAGGCTCTCTGTAACGGTTTCTACTGTCTTTGTTGCCGTTAGGTTGGTTTCCTTTATTCTGATTCTGATTTTGGTTTTGATTTTGATTCTTATGATTGGTATTCTTTTGGCGACCTTTATTTTGATCTTTATTAGAGTTCTGGTCTTTATTGGAATTATCGCGAGGTTTTGGTTTTTCTTGAGCTGCCGGTTTGGCCGGCTTCGTTTGATCCTCAGTTTTATTTTGTTGTTGTTGTTGTGCTGGTTTGCTTTCAGGTTTTTTAGTGGCCTGTGGCTTGTTGTCAGTTTGCGGAGCATTATCTGACTTTTGAATTCTTTTTCTAGACCTTTTTTGTGGCTGGGATTCTTCTTTTTTTTCCTCTTTTACTACTTCTTGTACTGCCTTTGGGTTGGATGCTTGATGGTCTAAGATTTGGTAAACAAGATCCAATTTTTTGAGTGAACGAAATTTAGGAACGTTCAATTTTTGTGCTATTTCCTGTAATTCAGGAAGCTTTTTTTCTTTTAATTGTGATATTTCAAACATTAGATTGTTGAATTGAAAATTCGTGATTGAATTTGAATTAGAATGATTTTGAAAAAAATGACTTTTTTAATCGGAAGATTTAATTCAGTACAACTGTGGATGTTGCCCTTTGTATTGCAATTATACAACATTATTTTTACAAATTGGGTTTATTTTCTAAAAATAATCTTCTATTTTTGTGGCCTCGTTTAAGAAAATTAGATGATACAACGCATTCAAACTTTATACCTTCTTTTATCGGCTATCGTTACTGGTGGATTGATTTTTGTTTTCCACTTATGGGTGACCAATGAGGAAGCAATTGTTTTTGCTAAGGATGAATTGTTGTTTTTGGGATTGTTTTTTGGTTCCACCTTGTTATCATTGATTTCGATATTTAATTTTAAAAATAGAAAGTCTCAGTTCGTAATGGGCAGACTTAACATCATATTAAACTTTATTTTACTAGGATTTTTCGTGTATCGATCTCTAAATTTATCTGGAGAAACAGTTGTTTCAGAGAAAGGTATTGGGATTTTTCTTCCTATTGTTTCTATCGTATTACTGGCTTTAGCCAATAAAGCCATTAAAAAGGATGAAGATCTTGTAAAATCAGTAGATAGATTACGGTAAACCTAACATCTTAGTAGTATTAGTGCGTTAAAACCCAGATTTTTGTCTGGGTTTTTTATGTTTATAATTTAGATTTCCTACCTTGGTTCCTAATATAATTTATCCAATTACTTTAATCCTTTCCTTCAATAGTCTATGTCTTTTAAACTACTTAAAAACCTACCCATTGTATTGATCGTTTTGTATTTGATTGTTACCAAACAATTGGATTTATTTAATGAGCAGGTAGATTTTTATATTTTGATTGCTATTAATGTTATTTCCCTGATCGCAATGTTTTTTGTTTTTAGAGATAAAACAGTAAACATTTTAAAAATTAAGAAAATGGGATTAGTGATAGCCTTTGTGTTAAGCTTTTTAATTTACGGTTATTATTCCCTATAAAATTTAAATACCTTAAAATGATAGTAGCCCATACATAAACATTTATTTTGGGCTATTTCTTAAACTCAATCACTTCCAAATTATCAATTTTTTTTCCATCAATGGTAAACCTTAACATGGTTCTTACTTTATGAAATCCATGTTTGCCTACTGCCCCTGGATTCATATGAATGAGGTTTAGTTTTTTATCGGGCATGACTTTTAAAATATGTGAATGTCCGCAGATAAAAATTTTGGGAGGATGGGTGTAAATTTCTGGTTTGACTCGAGGATTGTATTTAGGAGGGTAACCGCCTATATGGGTAATCCACACATCGACTTCTTCACAGAAGAATCTTAAGTTCTCAGGAAACTCCTGTCTAACCTTGTTGTCATCTATATTGCCATGAACTGCTTTGAGAGGTTTCCATTTTTTGATTTCGTCGGTTACAGAGAGAGCTCCAATATCTCCAGCATGCCATACTTCATCCGCCTGTTTGACATATTTTATGATGTCATCATCTATATAGTTGTGTGAATCAGAGAGTAGGAGGATTTTCTTCATTTAATGTTAATCTAAAAAGGAAACTCTTAAAACTGTGTATCTTTGTATCTTCAACTTACAAAATTAATCAATCCTTGAGATATTTTATTGAACTCTCTTATAATGGTAAGGCATATCATGGTTGGCAAAACCAGCCAGATGCCATTTCAGTGCAAGAAGTTTTGGAAGATGCCTTATCAAAATTATTGGGAGAATCCATTGAAATTGTTGGTGCCGGAAGAACCGATGCGGGTGTTCACGCCTTACAAATGTATGCCCATTTTGATTATGAAAGCTCTTTGGATAGCGATGATTTGATTTATAAGTTAAATTCGTTTTTGCCCAAGGATATTGCTATCTACGGAATCACTCAAGTGAGTTCTGAAGCTCATGCAAGATTTGACGCTACAAGTAGGTCTTATGTTTATAGGTTAGCTATTGAGAAAAATCCCTTTAATTTTGACAGTGCCTATTTTTTAAAAACAAAATTGAACTTGGAGGCAATGCAGGAAGCGACAAAAATCCTTTTTGAATATGAGGATTTTCAGTGTTTTTCTAAAAGCAATACCGATGTGAAAACCTATTTGTGTGATATTATGGAGGCGCATTGGACGGTCGTCGATAAGGAATGGCATTTTTATATCAAGGCAGATCGGTTTTTAAGAAATATGGTGAGGGCCATTGTAGGAACACTATTGAATGTTGGTTTAGGGAAAATACCAGTGGCTTCTGTACATGATATTATTAGGTCAAAAGATAGAGGGCAGGCAGGTTATTCTGTACCAGCTCACGGTTTATATTTAAAGGAAATTTGTTACCCACAAGATATTTTTAATGAGTAGTACCAAAGTTTACGATATCAATCTTTTAAAAAGATTATTTACATACATCAAGCCATATAAAAGGGTTTTTTATGGTGTGTTGGTAGCCGTTGTTTTATTAGCTGGATTTACCGCTGCTAGACCTAAAATTCTTCAGCTGGCTATTGACAACAACATTGCAACTAGAACTTTGGAAGGCTTCATGCCCTATATATTAATTATGGGAGCTATGTTGATTGGTGAAGTCTTGTGTCAGTACTTATTTATTTTTTACTCGGGCTTTTTAGGGCAAAATGTGGTTAGGGATATTCGGGTTAAGCTTTTCAATCACATGATCCGCTTCCGAATGAAATACTTTGATAATTCATCGGTAGGGGTTTTGATTACAAGAGCCGTAACGGATATGGAACGTATAGCCGATGTGTTTGGTGAAGGTCTTTTTATGATTTTTAGGGATTTCTTAACCATGATAGTCGTGTCTATAGTGATGGTTTTTATGGATTGGGAATTAAGTCTTATCGTATTTCTGATGCTGCCGTTGGTGTTGTATGCTACTCGTGTCTTTCAAAAGTATATGAAATTGGCATTTGAAGAGGTGAGAACCGAGGTTTCCAATCTTAATTCGTTTGTTCAGGAACGTTTAACGGGGATGAAAATCCTTCAACTTTTTACAAGAGAAGATACAGAATATAGAAAATTCAAAGAAATCAATGAACGCCATAAAAAAGCATGGTTAAAAACCGTTTGGTATAATTCGATATTTTTCCCCATTGCAGAATTGTCCTCTTCTATAACTATTGGATTGGTAGTATGGTACGGAGGGAACAATGCTGTTTTGGACCAAAGTACGTCTTTGGGAGATTTAACGGCCTTTATTATGATGATTCCCATGTTGTTTAGACCATTAAGACAAATTGCCGATAATTTCAACACCCTACAAATGGGAATGGTAGCCGCTAACAGAGTCTTTAAGGTTTTGGATACCACCTCGCAGATTGATGATTCTGGAACCACGGAAATTGATGCCTTGAAAGGTGATCTCAATTTTGATAAGGTTAGATTTAGCTATGTAGCAGATGAAGAAGTTTTAAAAGGTATTTCCTTTGATGTAAAGGCAGGAGAAACTGTGGCCATAGTAGGGGCGACTGGAGCTGGTAAATCGACTATCATTAATCTGTTGAATCGCTTTTATGATATTACTGACGGAACCATTTTAGTGGATAACACAAATATTAAAGACATTACACTAGCTTCTTTAAGGACTCAAATAGCAGTTGTGCTGCAAGATGTGTTTTTATTTGCTGACACCATTTTCAGTAATATTACTTTAAATCATCCGGAAATTACACTAGAGGATGTGCAACAAGCAGCTAAGGATATAGGGATTCATGACTTTATCATGAGTTTGCCAAATGGTTATTTTTACAACGTAAAAGAGCGCGGAGTTATGTTGTCATCTGGACAGAGGCAGCTCATTTCTTTTTTAAGGGCTTATGTAACCAATCCGAGTATTTTGGTGCTGGATGAAGCAACTTCATCGGTGGATTCCTATTCAGAAAAATTAATTCAAACGGCTACAGAGAAAATCACCCAAGGAAGAACATCTATCATTATTGCCCATAGATTGGCTACCGTTAAAAAGGCTGACAAAATTATTGTTATGGATTCTGGTCAAATTGTGGAGCAGGGGACACACAAAGAACTTCTTAAAAAAGAAAACGGATACTACAAGAATCTTTATGAAGTTCAATTTTTGCAAAAGGAAACTGCTTAAAGAGTGTCAGGAACACCATTGATTAAAATGTAAACGGCAGCTACAGCAAGAGAAGCCAGAACAAATAAAATGAAGAAGGTTATGCTGAAAATTATGGTTTTAAGAATAATTCCAGCCAAACTTAAGCTGTGAAGCCGCTTCAAGCAATATGCCGAATAGAGAATGAGAAGGGGCATAAGAGAGAAGCCGACAATAGTGAACGGTAAATCTAAAGCTAGAAGTATTATGGTATAGAAAAAGGAGAATATAGAATATTGAGATTGGATATACATGAAGATCACCAAGTGCTCTGTATAATTAAATTTCTTAATATTTATAAAAATCAATTTTGAGAAAAGTGCATAAAGGGGAATGTAAAACATCATAATGATGGTATGATATTCACTTGTCCAATTTTGAATGTCATTTTGCATATCAATAGTAAACTGATTACCATCTTTATTCATCTTAGAAAAATCCATGGCATCTGGGAAGAATTTGTTGATTACAAAAAGTTGCAAACCGGCCATGGTAACAGCAACCGCAAAGTAACTAATCGCATCTGCATATTTTTTTCTTGTTCCATTAATGTAGCTTTCAATAACCTCTTCGGGCTTGGTAAACAAGGTGATGAAGGTTTGAAGAAATCTATTGTCTATATTGAAATATTGTTCACCAATGTAGTTGAAAATGTTTCCAATGGTCAGCCTATTTCTGATGATTTGAGCACCGCAGTTCCTACAAAAGTTGTCGGTTTCTTCAAGATGGGATTCACAATTTTTACAAGTCATACGCTCCTAGGACAGATCTTTTTTAATCATATCAATCAATTCTTGGGTATCATTGAACATGATAAATTCACCATCCATGAAATAGGAGATTTGTCCAGTTTCTTCGCTTACCACTATGGCCAAGGCGTCAGTTTTTTCAGTAACACCAACTGCCGCTCTATGCCTTAGGCCGAAACGATTTGGTAGACTTTTTTCATTGTTTACTGGAAGAATAACCCTTGTAGCTTTCACGATATTTCCAGAAATTATTGCGGCGCCATCGTGAAGCGGACTGTTTTTAAAAAAGATGCTTTCTAGAATGGCCTGTGTTACTTTAATATTCATGTCGTCTCCCGTTTTACAGAGGAAATCTAAGTTGTTGTTTCGTTCTAAAACAATTAAAGCTCCGGTTTTTGTGGTTGCCATTTTGTTACAAGCAGAGATTATGGAATCCACATCCATATCTAAAACTTGTTCTGTTTTCAAAAAATTGAATTGCTTGAAAAAGTTCCCGCCTTTTCTGAAATTAGTAGATCCAATCATCAATAAAAATTTCCTGATTTCTGGTTGGAAAACCACGATTAACGCAATAATACCCACACTCATGAATCCGCCCAATATTTTACTAAGCATTTTCATTTGAAGCGCATCTGTAATTAAGAAGATAAAATATATGATTACAATACCTATGAAAATATTGATGGCTACAGTGCCTTTAAGAAGCTTGTATATGTAATAGAGTAGGAAGGCGACCAGTATGACATCAATGATGTCGACAACCGTGAATTTTAAAAGCTCATTAAAGATTTCCAAGTGAAAGGCGTTTAGGTAAAAATAAAAATTTCCAATTAGTTTGAAATCATTTCATTAAATAATTTCACAGTCTCTATAGCTTCTTTTACATCATGAACTCTCAATATTTTTGTCCCTTTTAAAAGGCTGATGGTATTAATGCTGGTGGTTCCATTTAATGCTTGATCTGCGGTGGTCTCTAAAGTTTTGTATATCATGGATTTTCTAGATGCTCCCACTAGTAAAGGCTTATCGATGATATTCAATAATTCTAATTTGTTCAGCAATTCAAAATTTTGTTTGGTGCTCTTTGCAAATCCAAACCCTGGGTCTATAATCATATCAACAATACCTTTGGATTTTGCCAATTGGATTCTTTCAGAAAAGTAATAGATCATTTCTTTCAATAAATCGTCATAGGAAGTCATTTGCTGCATCGTTTGGGGTGTTCCCCTCATGTGCATCATGATGTATGGCACTTTTAATTTTCCAACCACCTCTATCATTTGGTCGTCCAGATGACCAGCTGAAATATCATTTACTACGGCTGCCCCTGCTTCAATGCAGTTCTTGGCTACTTTACTTCTAAAGGTGTCAATTGAGATGAGAATTTGAGGGAATTCTTTTATCAATAACTCAACAATGGGAATGCTTTTTTGAAGTTCTTCACTTTCCGAAACAAAATTCGCGTTGGGACGAGAGCTGTAAGCTCCAAGATCGATAAAAGTGGCACCTTGCTCAAGCATTGCTTCAACTTGGCTTAAAATGTCACTTTCAGATTTATATTTCCCACCATCAAAAAAGGAATCAGGAGTGACGTTTAAAATTCCCATCACTTTAGGGATGGAAAGATCAATTAAGTTGCCTTTACAGTTTATGGTCATAATAATTAGAGTCTAAATAACATTGCAATGGTTGAATGATGCAACAAAAATATGGAATCGCAAAGAGGTATCAACTTTAGGCTTGGATTACTTGAAACTTTAAACAATTTAAGCGAAATTTACACAAAATTCATTTCAATTTATGCAGGATACCTCAAAACAATACGACGATGTTATTAAAACATGTCGGGACCTCTTTGTGAATAAAATGAAAGACTACGGAAGCGCCTGGAGGATTTTAAGATTACCTTCCCTTACTGATCAAATTTTTATTAAAGCCCAAAGAATTCGCGGCTTGCAAGAAAATGATGTAAGGAAAGTAAACGAGGGCGAAGTCAGTGAGTTTATTGGAATCATTAATTACAGCGTGATGGCTTTGATTCAATTGGACAAAGGTGTGGTTGAGCAACCCGATTTATCCGTGGAAGAAGCTACCAAACTATATGATGAAAAAGTAGAAGTGACCAAGAACTTAATGATGGACAAAAATCATGATTATGGTGAGGCCTGGAGGGATATGCGTGTAAGTTCTTTAACCGATTTGATTCTGCAAAAATTATTGAGGGTCAAGCAAATTGAAGATAATCAAGGAAAGACCTTAGTGAGTGAAGGAATTGATGCCAATTATCAAGACATGATCAACTATGCCGTTTTTGCCTTAATCCATTTAAATTAAATTATGAAGATATTAGTTACTGTTTTCCGAATCTTAGTTGGTGTATTATTCATTATTTCAGGGTTAATTAAACTGAATGACCCCTTAGGTTTCTCCTACAAGTTACAAGAGTATTTTAGTGAACAAGTTTTAAACCTTCCGGCGTTAGAGCCTTATGCTTTGTTAATTTCGGTGTTCGTGGTTGTTTTTGAAGTTGTTTTGGGTGTTTTTCTTCTTATTGGATATAAACCCAAATTCACAGTTTGGAGCTTACTGGGGATGATAGTGTTTTTCACGTTTCTTACTTTTTATTCGGCCTATTTCAATAAGGTAAAGGATTGTGGATGTTTTGGTGATGCTTTAAAATTGACTCCTTGGGAAAGTTTTTGGAAGGATGTGGCTTTACTGGTCATGATACTATTTTTGTTTATTGGGGTAAAATATATCAAACCCATATTTAGCACCTTTGTGGTTACTGTTGTTGCGCTGGTTGGATTTTTAGGTAGTTTATGGTTTGGATATCACGTTTTAATGCATTTGCCTTCAAAAGATTTTAGACCATATAAAGTGGGTGCTAATATCAACGAAAATATGATAGTCCCTGAAGGGGCTCCAAAAGCGGTCAATGATTACCATTGGAAATTCAAAGTAAATGGAGAGGAAAAAATCATTACAACCAGAGGGGAGTATCCAACGGTTAACGGTGAGTTTATTGGTGTGGATACCGAGGAAGTCACTCCAGGATACGAACCGCCTATTCATGATTTTTCAATTGAAAGGGATGGAGAAGACTATACAGAGGATATGTTGAATGAGGACAAGCTGGTTATGATTGTGACTTACAACTTGAAAAATGCAGAGGCTGAAGGTTTGAGCAAATTAAGTTCTTTGGAAAAGGAAGCAAAAGCTAAAGGTTATAAAGTGATAGGGATGACAGCTAGTGGTCCAGAAACCCAAAATAGGGTAAAAAAAGACTACAGTTTAGATTTTGATTTCTATTTCTGCGATGAAACTGCTTTAAAAACTATTGTAAGGGCTAGTCCGGGAATTTTGGTTCTAAATAATGGAACCATTACCCAAAAAGTTCATTGGAATGATGTAGAAGATTTGAAGTTGTAATTGATCAAGTATTTTTTAAATAAAGCTTTTTATGCCTTCCTCACTATGTTTGGTGTAGTGACGGTCATCTTTTTTCTTTTTAATGTGCTACCAGGGGATCCAGCGCAAATGATGTTGGGTCAAAATGAAGATAGTGAGCAGTTGGCCATGGTTAAGGCCAAATATGGTTTTGATAAGCCCTTATTGACTCAGTACTTTTATTACTTGAATGATTTAAGTCCCATTTCTTTTCATTCAAAAAATGAAGGCGATTATACCTATTTACAAAAAGGGAAATATACGGCTTCTCAACTTTTTTCAATTGGGAGTTCTACTATTGTTGTTAAATTTCCCTACCTAAGAGAGTCATTTACAAAACAAGGAAAAAAAGTTAGTTCCGTATTGGCGGAAACACTTCCCAATACTTTTGTTTTAGCGGTTTCAGCGATTACGATGGCTATGTTCCTTGGGGTTGTTTTGGGAATTGTTTCGGCTCTATTTAAGGATAAATTGCTGGATAAGGTCATTCAAATAGGTTCCACTTTTGGGATGAGTATACCTTCTTTTTTTAGTGCTATTCTTTTTGCTTGGTTTTTTGGATTTGTGTTGCATAAATATACCCATTTGGAAATGACAGGTAGCTTATTTGAGTTGGATGATTTTGGGGAATCCATACACATTCGTTGGAAAAACTTATTGCTTCCAGCCGTAGTTTTGGGTATTCGGCCTTTGGCGGTGGTAATTCAATTAATGCGAAATTCGTTGTTGGAAGTATTCAATCAAGATTATATCAGAACGGCAAGAGCCAAGGGATTAAGTGAATTTCAAATAGTGAAGAGACATGCAATCAAAAATGCTTTGAATCCTGTGGTGACAGCTATTTCAGGATGGTTTGCATCCATGCTGGCAGGAGCTGTTTTTGTTGAATATATTTTTGGTTGGAATGGTCTTGGAAAAGAAATCGTCAACGCTTTGAACACGCTAGATTTACCGGTTATAATGGGTTCCGTGTTAATTATTGCGCTTTTGTTTATTATTATCAATATTTTTGTAGATATCATCTATGTTTACCTAGATCCTAAAGTCAAATTAGAATAACATGATTAAAAAAATAGCCCTTTTATTTGTAGCTGCCCTAATGTATATAACAACTCAGGCGCAGGAAAATCCAACAGTTTTTTCTGAAAAAGCCCTTAATGATACTTTCATTACTTTGGATGGTGATTCTGTTAGCTTTCAATCCATTCTTGAGAAACATCAGGGAAAAATGCTCTTCATTGAAGTTTGGGCTTCTTGGTGCAGTGATTGTATTAAAGGCATGCCTAAAGTAAAAGAACTGCAAAAGGAAAATGAGGCAATAGACTTTGTGTTCTTGTCCTTGGATAAGTCCATCGAGAGTTGGGAAAAGGGTATCGACAAATATGAAGTTAAAGGGGAGCACTATTTTATGCAATCTGGTTGGAAAGGAGATTTTGGTACTTTCTTGAAACTGGATTGGATTCCAAGATATATGGTTGTTGATGAAAAAGGCAACATCAAAATTTACAAAGCCATTAAGGCTGATGATACCAATTTAAAATCTGTATTAAAATGAGAAAAAAAATTGTTGCAGGTAACTGGAAAATGAACAATGATTTGGCACATACCGAGTCTTTGATTTCGGACCTTAAAAAACAAAAAAACACCTCCATTGCTGAGGTAATGATTGCACCAACTTTTACGAATCTTTGGATGGCTTTTGAATCATTGCGTCAAAGTGATATTGAGGTAATCGCGCAAAACATGCACTTTGCAGAAAGTGGAGCATACACGGGAGAAATAAGCGCGCAAATGCTAAAGAGTATTGGGGTAACCACGGTTATTTTAGGTCATAGTGAAAGAAGAGCATATTTTAATGAGACGAATGAATTGTTGGCCAAGAAAGTAGATGCTGCTTTGGATAACGATATGAGTGTGATTTATTGTTTTGGTGAAGAATTAAGTGATAGAAAATCGGGGAAAGAAGAAGATGTAGTAAAAAGCCAGATTTCAGAAGCCTTATTCCATTTACCAAAAGAGGTTTTTAAGAGTATTGTTTTAGCTTATGAGCCGGTCTGGGCTATTGGTACAGGAGAAACTGCTTCTCCAGAACAAGCTCAAGATATGCATGCTTTTATCAGAAAGACCTTGGCTGATAAGTATGGAGAAGATGTCGCAGATTCGGTTTCCATTTTATACGGAGGTAGTGTTAAACCTGATAATGCGAAAGAGATTTTTTCAAAACCGGATGTTGATGGAGGTCTTATAGGAGGAGCCTCCTTAAAAGCAGACGATTTCTTTGCGATTGTAAACGCATTTTAAATAGATCAAAAGGGGTGAAATTTTCACCCCTTTTTTATTCAACCTTTCTTGTAGCCATTGGAAATTTCTATAGGGTCTCTTCAAGATTTATGTTTCAATTCTGATGGCAACCTTTCTAAACTAGATTTTTTGCAGGAAGGTATAATGGGAAAATGCAAAAAGAAATATAAAATTCTATTTGGCACTAAAACGATTAGTACTTTTGCCAAAAAATTAACCTCCCATGATTTATATTGGCTACTATTTTAAGGTTCAACCTTTGGAACCTGCTGTTGAGATTTTAATCGCAGAATTAGGCTATGTAGGATTTGATAGCTTTGTTGAAACCGAAGAAGGTGTGTCTGCTTATATTCTTAAAGACGAATGGAGGGAAAACATATTGGACGATATACAGATTTTAAAATCTGATGAGTTTGAAATTTCCTATCATTTTGAGGATATAGAACAGGTGAATTGGAATGAGGAATGGGAGCGGAATTTTTCTCCAATTATTGTTGATGACCTTTGTGCTATTAGAGCGCCTTTTCACGAGAAATTTGATACCAAGTATGACATTGTTATTGAGCCCAAAATGAGTTTTGGTACAGGGCATCATGAAACAACCCATATGATGATTCAATACGTATTGAAAAATGAGTTTGAAGGGAAATCGGTCCTGGACATGGGGTGCGGTACAGGTGTTTTGGCCATCTTGGCAGAAATGAGAGGCGCAACACATTTGGACGCCATAGATATTGATAATTGGTGCTATATCAATAGTTTGGAGAATGTTGAGCGTAATAATTGCAGCCATATTAATGTTTATGAAGGAGATGCCAATATGCTTGCTAATAGAAGCTATGATGTCATCATTGCCAATATCAACAGGAATATCCTTCTTAATGACATAAAGACATATGTGGCTTCGTTGAATGAGAATGGCACACTTTTGTTGAGTGGTTTTTACCGAGAGGACATCCCATCCATTGAGGCTGAGTGCAATAAGCATATGTTAAAACTCGTTGAAACTCTGGAAAAGAACCATTGGGTTGCCCTAAAATTTATAAATTAGTAGAAATTAATAGCTTATGAGTATCAAGGAAAAAGTTTCAGTCGATGTACTCCTTGAAGAAGAAGTACAAAACCAAAATGAGATTGTCTTGTACAATGATGATGTAAATACCTTTGATCATGTAATTAACACCTTAATTTATGCTTGTGACCACACTCCTGAACAGGCAGAACAGTGTTCCATTATAGTTCACTATAAAGGAAAGTGTACGGTAAAAACAGGTGATTTTGATGATTTAAGACCGCGTTGCAGTATGTTATTGGATGCTGGTTTGAGTGCAGAAATTGTATAAACTTTTATTTTTTTTTAAATCCCTTTCGGATAATAAATAATTGATTTATATTTGCACCCACTTTAAAAAGGCCTCGTGGCGCAACTGAATAGCGCATCTGATTACGGCTCAGAAGGTTGCAGGTTTGAATCCTGCCGAGGTCACAACATAAAACCCTGTCAATTTTGATAGGGTTTTTTATTTCCCGGCAGACTTATATGTAACCAATGTTACTTTTAAACCTTTTTGAAAGGTTTAGTTTTACTTCAAATTTTTAAAAATGTTGAAAGGAACAAAACTGTACAGCATATTTACTATGACATGTCCAAGATGTCAAGAGGGAGCCTTTTTTGAAGGGTCTATTTTTGATGTTTCCAATATTGGAAAAGTGAGAGACCATTGCCCTAAATGCCAAATGAAATATCATATGGAGCCAAGTTTTTATCAGGGCTCATACTATGTTTCTTATAGTTTGGGAGTGGCATTGTTTGTAGCCATATGGGTTTTAAAACTATTGTTTTTCCCAGATAAAGGTCCTGGGTTTCTTTTTGTGACTTTCTTGGTATCTTTGGTTATCTTAGCTCCAATATTATATAGATTGTCCAAAATTATTTGGGCCAATCTTTTTTTTAAGTTTAAAAAGGAAGATCAAAAAACTTCACATTAATTATGATACAGGAACTCACCGAAGGATACGGTCATATATTTGAAAAAGCTTTAATCAACGATATCATTCAGGTTGGAACCTTTAAGGAAATTCCCGCAGGTCATAAAATGATGGAAATAGGTGAGTTTGTAAAGTCTATGCCTCTATTGATATCTGGGGCTATTAAGGTTTTAAGAGAAGATCAAGATGGTGATGAACTACTTTTATATTATTTAGAAAAGGGAGATACCTGTTCTATGACTATGGCTTGCTGTATGGGGCAGCATAGAAGTCAGATTAGAGCGATTGCCGAAGTCGATTCAAAATTGATTATGGTGCCTATAGCCAAAATGGAAGAGTGGACTTCCAAATATAAAAGTTGGAGGAACTTTATCTTTGAAAGTTATCATAATCGCATCAACGAGCTGTTATCAACAATAGATAGTATAGCCTTTTACCAAATGGACGAACGCCTTATTCAATATCTAAAGGAAAAGGCTCGTGTAAATAAGGAAAATATTATTAAAAATACCCATCAAGAAATTGCCTATGATTTGCATACATCAAGGGTGGTCATATCTAGGTTGCTGAAAAAGCTAGAGCAAATGGGAAAGATAGAGCTGCATAGAAATTATCTTGAAATAATTGATTTGTAGTTTTATGTAACACTTGTTACTGCGAGCCTGAGTGTCTCCCCATAAATTTGCCTTAAAACGAAATCAAAATCATGACACTACTAGAAATTTTTGGCTATATCAGCGCTTTAATTATTGGGATTTCTTTAGGCCTTATAGGTGGAGGAGGATCCATCTTAGCGGTCCCTGTTTTAGCTTATTTGTTTTTAATTAATGAAAAAGCAGCTACAGCGTATTCCCTTTTTATTGTGGGAGCAAGTGCTTTAGTAGGAGGGATAAAACAACATTTCAAGGGATATGTAGATTGGAGGACTGCTTTTGTTTTTGGAGCGCCAGCCATCATTGGAGTGTCTGTTGTAAGACATTATGTAGTTCCAGCACTACCAGAAGTTTTGTTTGAAATAGGTTCTTTCGAGTTTACAAGAAGGATGGGAATGTTTGGGCTTTTTGCTGCATTAATGATTCCGGCGGCGTTTTCTATGTTAAAAAACAAGAAAGTCAAAAAAGAATTAAAGGCTGTTGAAAAACAAGAAGTCAAATATAATTATCCACTAATTCTTTTGGAAGGATTAATTGTAGGAGGAATCACAGGAATGATTGGTGCTGGTGGTGGATTTTTAATTATTCCAGCCTTAGTGATCTTAGCCAATGTTGAAATGAAAGTGGCGGTAGGGACATCTCTTATTATCATTGCTTTAAAATCACTAATGGGCTTTTTCTTGGGAGATGCATTAACTATGAATATTGACTGGACCTTTCTTTTGGTCTTTACATCAATCTCTTTTGTAGGAATTTTTATCGGAAGCTATTTAAGTAATTTTATAGATGGTAAAAAACTAAAAAAAGGATTTGGATATTTCATTTTCGTAATGGCTTTTTTCATATTTTATATGGAATTCTTTGTGAAAAATTAAATGTAACCAAAGTTACTGAAAAGAAGGAGTTTACCTTTTAATTTTGAATTATATCAAATTAATTTAAATCTAATTACAATGAAAGTAGAACAAATTTATACAGGATGTTTAGCGCATGCCGCCTATTATATTGAAAATAATGGGGAAGCAGCGGTATTTGATCCGTTAAGGGAAGTAGGTCCCTATATTGACAGAGCTAAAGAAGATGGAGCTAAAATCAAATATGTTTTTGAAACTCACTTCCATGCCGATTTTGTAAGTGGTCACCTTGACCTGAGAGCAAAAACTGGAGCTGATATTGTTTTTGGACCTAACGCCAAACCAGGTTATGAAGCTATTGTAGCTGAAGATGGTCAAATATTTAAGGTTGGAAATTATCAAGTAAAAGTAATTCATACCCCTGGGCATACTATGGAAAGTACGACTTACCTTTTAATCGATGATAAAGGAAAGGAACACGGTATTATTACGGGTGACACTTTATTTATTGGAGATGTAGGACGACCTGATTTGGCCCAACATGTGGTGGCAGATTTGACAGAAGAGAAGTTGGCGGCTCATTTATTTGACTCCTTGCGTAATAAAATTATGCCTTTAAGTGATGACCTAATTGTTTATCCTAACCATGGAGCTGGTTCAGCTTGTGGGAAAAAAATGAGTACTGAGACAACAGATACTTTAGGAAATCAAAAGAAAACCAATTATGCTTTAAGAGCAGATATGACCAAAGAGGAATTCATTAAGGAATTGCTTACTGGGCTTACTACACCTCCTGGTTATTTTCCTCAGAACGTTTTAATGAACATCAAGGGGTATGAAAGTTTGGATACCATTATGGATCGCGCTACCAAAGCTTTAACGCCAGAGGAATTTGAAGTCATAGCCAATGAAACTGGGGCCTTGTTGTTAGATACTAGAGAGAATGAAGACTTTGCAAAAGGGTTCGTTCCAAATAGTATCAATATTGGTTTGGAAAGTAATTTTGCTATGTGGGTAGGAGAAATGATCCCCGATGTGAAACAGGAAATATTATTTATCACTTATCCAGGGAAGGAAGAAGAAACGATCACAAGATTATCTAGAGTGGGGTATGACCATTCTATAGGTTATTTAAAAGGTGGATTTGAAAGCTGGAAAGAAAGCGGAAAGGAAGTTGATTCCGTATCCCGAATTTCTCCTAAAGAGTTAGAAAAAAGATATGAAGACAAACCACTTATTATTGATGTCAGAAAAAAGAGTGAGTTTGATTCTGAACATATTATCGATGCGGTAAATGTACCTTTAAATGAAATCAATAAACACTTGTCCGAATTTCCGAAGGACAAACCATTTGTTTTACATTGCGCAGGAGGTTACAGAAGTATGATTGCAGCCTCTATTTTAAAACAAAGAGGATGGGAAAATTTTGTAGATGTTGAAGGAGGTCTTGATGAAATCTCTGCCAACACCCAAATTCCGAAAACAGATTACGTCTGTCCCACAACGTTATTATAAAGTACTCGTCAAAGTACCTACTCATTTTCTTAGAAAGCAGCATTGATTATGTCAATGCTGCTTTTTTTTGTGGGTATCACGGGAATGTAACCAATGTTACTGTAAGACAATAGGTTTGAAATTATTTTTGAAAATAAAATAGAACGAATGACTATAGAACAAATTTATACCGGATGTTTAGCTCAAGGAGCTTATTATATTGAAAGCAATGGTGAGGTCGCTATTATTGATCCGCTTAGAGAGGTTCAGCCATATATAA
Source organism: Mangrovimonas sp. ST2L15 (assembly GCF_001280515.1). Lineage (GTDB taxonomy): Bacteria > Bacteroidota > Bacteroidia > Flavobacteriales > Flavobacteriaceae > Mangrovimonas > Mangrovimonas futianensis. The sequence goes on from NZ_LBIQ01000035.1 coordinate 22,878, forward strand.
AAAAAGCTAATTGCAGAAATGCTAAAATCAAATATATCTTTGAAACGCATTTTCATGCTGATTTTGTTAGCGGACACGTTACCCTTTCCAAGAAAACAGGAGCCCCAATTATATATGGTCCAAATGCGAACCCTAGTTTTGATGCTATTATAGCAAAAGATGGGCAAGAATTTTCTTTGGGGGCTGTTACCATTAAAGTTTTGCATACTCCAGGTCATACAATGGAAAGTACGACCTATTTGTTGCGAGATGAACATGGTAAGGATCATGCTATTTTTAGTGGAGACACCTTGTTTCTGGGAGATGTAGGAAGACCTGATTTAGCTCAAAAGGCGGCAGATATGACCCAAGAACAATTAGCAGAAACCCTTTTTGATTCCTTAAGGGATAAAATTATGCCTTTATCAGATGACGTAGTGGTTTATCCGGCACATGGTGCTGGTTCAGCCTGTGGTAAAAACATGATGAAGGAAACTGTAGATACCTTAGGTCACCAAAAGGAAATGAATTATGCTTTGAGAGCAGATATGACCAAAGAGGAGTTTGTAAGAGAAGTAACAGATGGTCTTTTGCCTCCACCTGAATATTTTCCTTTGAATGTCAAATTGAATAAAGAAGGTTATGAGGATATAGATAAGGTTTTGGCTCAAGGTACTAGAGCTTTAACACCTAATGAGTTTGAATTGGCAGCTAATGAAACAGGAGCTATTGTGTTGGATGTTAGATCAGAAGAAGAATTTTCAAAAGGTCATATCCCAAGGTCCATATTTATTGGTTTAGATGGCAATTTTGCACCTTGGGTAGGAGCATTGATAGCAGATATTGCTCAACCCTTGTTGTTGGTAGTTGAAGAGGATCGTGTCGAAGAGGCAGTTACTAGATTGTCAAGAGTAGGATTTGACCAAACTTTAGGTTATTTAAAAGGTGGGTTTGAATCCTGGAAAACAGAATCAAAAGATTATGATTCGGTTTGCTCCATTTCTTCAGAAACCTTTAAGGAAATTTTGGAAACTGAAGCACCCATTGAAGTTTTTGATGTTAGAAAGGAGAGCGAGTATTTTTCAGAGCACTTGTTGGATGTAGAAAATACACCTTTAGATTATCTTAATGATTATTTATCAAAGTTCCCTAAGGATGATACATTTTATCTGCATTGTGCTGGAGGCTATAGAAGTATGATTACAGCTTCAATTTTAAAAAGTAGAGGATATCATAATTTAATTGATATAAATGGAGGGATTGATGGTCTTAAAGAAGCGGGAGTTCCTGTTACAGATTATGTATGTCCATCCACTTTAAACCAATAAACCCAAACTCAATTCATTAAACAAAAATTAGTAAGTATGTCATTTTTAAGTGATTTAATGGGGCTAGGTGCCCAGAATATAGAAGGAATAGATGTCCTTGAAATTTCAGAATATAAAAAGGCTATTCAAGACAATGTGCAACTGGTAGACGTCAGAACACCTGAAGAATACCAAAGAGGCACTATTAAAAATGCCTTGAATTTAGATTATTTTGATCAGGGATCTTTTCGAGAAGGTTTTTCCAAAATGGACAAATCAAAACCCGTTTATGTTTTTTGCAGATCAGGACAGCGTAGCTTCAATGCTGCAAAAGTTTTGAAAAAAATGGGATTCATTCAAATATATGATCTCAAAGGAGGATATCTCGCCTGGGAGAAAAATTTTTAATTCAAATGAAAACAGCAATAATAGTTCAAAATCTAAAATGTGGAGGTTGTGCAAAAACAATCATTTCCAAAGTGTCTGAAATACAGAATATTTCTGACGTTGAGGTTGACGTGATGCAATCCAAAGTTTCTTTTCACAGTAATTCAGAAGCAGATAGTTTGAAGGTAAAAGAGACTTTAAAGTCATTGGGATATCCATCAATTGATGAAGAAAATGGTCTAACAGCAAAAGCCAAGTCAATGGTAAGTTGTATGACAGGTAAAATAAGTTAATTATGAAAAAAATAGTGGCATTAGTAATGGTTTTTATAGGCTTGAATGCTTGTGAACAACCCGAAAAAAAAGAGAACTATCTACTAGCGGCAGACCGTGTAGAGACTAGTCGTGAAAATCATCCAGGGAAAGCACTTTTAGATTCAAAATGTGCAGTTTGTCACAGTCCTACGGCTACAATGGATAATAGGTTGGCTCCACCTATGCAAGCTGTGAAAATGCACTATTTGGGATCAGAAACTAGTAAAGAAGATTTTAAATCTGCGATTTGGGAGTTTGTTAAAGAACCTACTCTGGAAAAATCCCAAATGCCTGGGGCCGTCAGGAAGTTTAAATTGATGCCCAAACAAGCATTTAGTGAGGAAGACATTAGGTTGATTGCAGATTATATGTTTGACAATGAATTGAACCAGCCAGAATGGTTTAAAGACCATCAAAAGCAGGGATGTCAGAACAAAAGACTTTAGCCAATAAGCTTTCTTCTGTAATTAAAAAGCTAAATGAAGAATTTAAAAAGTTGTTTGTGGGGTATTTTATTACTTTTAGTAATACCACAGGCACAATCTCAAGATACAAATTACAAGCATTATAGTAGTTGGAATACCCTAATCTTAGAAGGTGCTATTAGTGCTAAATATTATGTGAGTACCGAATTTAATTTTAGACGCACCAACTTTACGACAGATTGGGAGCAGTTTATTGTTAGACCCTCGTTTCATTATATTTCAAAAGAGGAAGTGGATCTTTCAATCGGATATTCATACATTAAAAATTATGCGTATTCAAGTTTTAGCACTAGACTTGATGTATTGGAAAATAATGTCTGGGAGCAGTTGATACTCAAAAATAAGTATAAGAACTTCAATCTGGCGCATAGATTAAGATTGGAACAACGATTTAAAGATCGCTTGGTGAACAACCAAGGCGTTTATCAAATTGAGGGAACTAAGTTTAATCATAGGTTTCGATACCGTTTCATAGTTAATATTCCCATTTTTAAGGAGGAATTGAAAACCAAATTACAGGTTACGGCTTATGATGAGGTTTTATTAAATTTGGATCAGGGTGTAAGGCCTAAGTCGCTCAATCAGAATTGGATGTTCTTGGGATTGAAGTATCGAATTAATGATAAGGTATCAATCAGAAGTGGGTATCACGATGTGTATTTGAAACTCAACTCAGATTCATTTGTGACAAATCATATTTGGGAAACCACTTTGACTTATAAAATTATTTAAAAATTTAAACGCAATTAGTTATGGCAAAATTTTCAGAAATAGTTGCTTCATCTCAACCTACTTTGGTTGACTTTTATGCCGATTGGTGTGGTCCGTGCAAAATGATGGCTCCTATCCTAGAACAGGTTAAAGAAAGCTTGGGTGATAAGGTTAGGATTATCAAAATTGACGTGGACAAGAATCAAGCCTTATCAGCAAAATATGCCATTAGAAGCATACCTACCCTTATGTTATTTAAGCAAGGGGAAATTTTGTGGAAACAACCTGGTGTTCTTCAAGAAAGAGATTTGACCCAGAAAATTCTAACATCCATTTAGGACTTTTATAATAAAGGATCAAAAGGAATGTAATGTTTTTGGTTAGATATAAGTGTAAATGTATGTTTTAGAGCATATTATTGCTTAACTTTAGATAAACTATAAACTTGCTAAAAGATTAATGTCATGAAAAATAACATGGGAAATCCAGACAGGACCATTCGACTTTTATTGGCTGTCGTTTTTATTGCCTTAGGGTTTTTTAATATCATAGAAGGTACGATTGCAATTATTCTGTACGTTTTGGCAGCAGTTTTTATCCTAACCAGCTTGGTCGGTTTTTGTCCGCTATATCCTATTTTAGGAATAAATACTTGTAAGAAATAGATTTTAGTCAGATTTCTAAGTTCTTTGTAAATAAACAATCTGTAACAAAGGTTACTGAATAAATTGTGACCTTGAGGTATCTTTATAGTGTAAAATTTTGACGAGATGAAATCACATTATCAAATACTTATTATTGGAGGAGGGACGGCTGGTATTATGACTGCAGCCCAATTAAAAAATCAAAATAAAAATTTTGATGTTGCAATCATAGAGCCATCAGATACTCATTACTATCAACCAGCATTTACTTTGGTAGCAGCTGGGACTTATGATTATGAAGATACCTCAAAGCCTATGAAAGAGGTTATTCCTTCTGGGGTGACTTGGATTAAGGATTTTGCAACTGGATTTATTCCAGAGAATAATACTGTTTCAACCAAAGAGAATGGGGATATTTCCTATGATTATCTAGTGGTTGCACCAGGATTGGTGATGGCACCAGAGCTCATTGAAGGACTTCCTGAAGCTATGGAGAAAGGAGTGGTTTGTAGTATTTATACCAATCCAAAACATGTATGGGAAACCTTGAAAAATTTTAAAGGAGGTAATGCCGTGTTTACCCAGCCAACAACGCCAATAAAATGTGGTGGGGCACCACAAAAAATAGCTTACTTATCTGCTGATTATTTCAGAAAACATGATCTTTTGGATAAAACTAATGTGGTATTTGCTACCCCAGGTAGTGTTATTTTTGGTGTGAAACCCATTAAAAAAACATTAGAGAAGGTTATCAATAGATATGGTATGCATTTCAAACCTTTTTATGCTCCAGTGAAGATTGATGCGGATAAAAAATTGGTTTATTTTAAAAATGTTGACCCTGATGAAAGCAATTGTTATGTGACTGAAGACAATTCTTTAGGAGAAAAAATGTCTGGAGAAACAGTAGTTGAAATGCCATTTGATATGTTGCATTTAGCACCACCTCAAACGGCACCAAAATTTGTTAAGGAATCAAGTCTGGTAAACGCTGATGGCTGGTTAGATGTTGACTTACACTCGTTACAGCATAACAAGTATGAAAACATATTTGGCTTGGGAGATGTTGCAGGGTTGCCAACCGCAAAAACAGGGGCTGCAGTTAGAAAACAAGTGCCTGTAGTAATTGATAACATAAAAAAACTTATGGCGTCACAGAAAGCAACCAACAAGAAATATAACGGATATTCTTCTTGTCCTTTGATAACTGGATATGGTAAAATGGCTTTGGCTGAATTTGACTATGACGGCAATTTTACTCCAGACCCTAAGTTAAAACAAATGCTAATTTTTGATAGTTCTAAGGAGCATTATAGATTGTGGTTGTTGAAAAAATATGGATTGCCTTATTTGTATTGGAACAAAATGTTAAAAGGCCAAAATGTATAATTAGATTGATGTAATTAGATTTTTAGTTAGGTAGGGAAGAGATGGTAGAATCCATCTCTTCTCTTTTAACGTTATTTGAGTATGAAAGACTTTTGGAATAACAGATATCAAGAAGAGGAGTATACCTATGGCACAAGGCCCAATGAATATCTTAAGGGAAAGTTGCGGGATTTAAATCAGGGAAGCCTTCTATTACCTGCCGAAGGTCAAGGTAGAAATGCGGTTTATGCCGCATTACAAAATTGGGGGGTTACGGCCTTTGATTACAGTGAAGTAGGAAGGAAGAAAGCACTTGAATTGGCTACCAAGAATGGGGTGGAATTTAAATATCAAGTCTGCGATGCTTTAGATTTTGAATCAGAAACACTGTTTGATGTGATAGGATTTAGTTTTACTCATTTTCCTGTATCCATCCAAAAACAAGTATTCCAAAACCTATTGAAATTTTTGAAGCCAGGGGGGCATGTGATTTTTGAGGGTTTTTCAAAAGAACAATTGAATTTTAGTTCTGGTGGACCAAAAGATAAAGATATGTTGTTCTCACTGGATGAGGTAAAGGACTATTTTGATGGTCTGGAATTTTTAGAATTGAGAAAAGATTTTATTATTCTTGATGAGGGTGAATATCATCAAGGTGAAGCCTCAGTCATCAGGTTTTTTGCAAAAAAAGCCTTTTGAAGTATGAAATGATAGTTAGAGTTTTTTTACTAAAAATCACTTGTGTTAAATTTTTAATTACAGCTAGAAATGAAGTTTTATTATTGGTATTTATGGCTGTGTTCCTTAGTTAAATTCTTAAATTTGATAAGCTAAAATTAATTGCCTTTATGGAGGATATGCTTTTCTACGATCGAATGCAATTTGCGTTCACAATAACCTTCCATTATTTATTTCCACAACTTACCATGGGACTGTCTTTAATGATTGTCTACTTTAAATGGAAATATCTTCGGTCTCATTTAGAGAAGTACAATGATGCCGCCAAGTTTTGGATGAAAATTTTTGCTCTTAATTTTGCTATGGGAGTGGTGACAGGAATCCCAATGGAATTTCAATTTGGAACCAATTGGGCTAAATTTTCGGAACTAACTGGAGGTATTATAGGACAAACCTTAGCCATGGAGGGGATGTTTTCCTTTTTCTTGGAATCTTCTTTTCTTGGTTTGTTTCTTTTTGGAGAAAAACTTTTAGGCCATAAACTTCATTTTGTAACTGGTTTTTTGGTTTTTCTTGGCTCTTGGGCAAGTGGTTTCCTTATCATTGCCACTCATTCCTGGATGCAATATCCAGTGGGGTATGAGATTCTAGAAAACGGAAAGTTTGTTTTGAACAATTTTTCAGCACTATTTTCAAATCCTTGGTTGTGGCCCTCGTTTTTACATAATCAAGCTGCTTCTGTAGTGACTAGTTCCTTTGTAGTGACTGCTGTTGGAGCCTTCTATATTTTGAATAATAAACATCTTGAGTTTGGAAAATTATTCCTAAAAACGGGCATTATTTTTGGTTTGATTTCAACAATTTTGGTAGCATTTCCTACTGGAGATTTAGCAGCTAAAAATGTGGTGGAACATCAACCGGTAACCTTTGCTGCTATGGAAGGTATTTTTGAAACAGAAGATGGGGGTTCTGAAATAATCCTTATAGGACAACCTAATATCTTAGATAAGAAGTTAGACAATAAAATTGCGGTTCCTAACATTTTAAGCTTTTTGACCTATCAAAAGTGGGATGCTGAAATTAAAGGATTAAATGAATTTGATGCCGATTTGTATCCAACCAATATTCCTGGATTGTATTATTCTTACCACATTATGGTGGGTCTGGGAACCATTTTTATTGGGTTAATGCTTTTAGCTTTTATACAGTTGAAGCGAAAGAAACTATTTCAAACCAAAAAGTTATTATGGGCGCTATTGTTTATGGTTCCATTTCCGTATATCGCCAATACTACAGGTTGGTATACGGCAGAACTGGGTAGACAACCATGGTTGGTCTATAATTTACTGAGAACCTCAGAAGGGGCCTCACCAACAGTGTCTTCAGGGAATACCTTGTTTACGCTTTTAGGGTTTATCGGCCTTTATTTACTGTTAGGAATGTTGTTTTTAATTTTAGTGGGGAAAATTATTTATAAAGGGCCACATCCCGTAAAATCGTAATTATGGAATTATTTTGGTATATCGTACTTATGTTTATGTTAGCCATATATGTGGTTTTAGATGGTTATGACTTTGGAGCTGGTATTATTCATTTGTTTTTCGCAAAATCAGAGGAAGATAAAAAAGCAATTACTAAATCTATAGGTCCATTTTGGGATGCTAATGAGGTCTGGTTGATTGCTTCTGGGGGTGTTTTGTTTTTTGCTTTCCCTACGTTGTATGCCTCTTCATTCAGTGGTTTTTATTTGCCCTTAATGATGATTTTATGGTTGTTAATTTTTAGAGCCGTAGGTTTGGAATTGAGAGGGCAAGTTCACAATAAAATGTGGGAAAGTATCTGGGATAAGGCATTTGGTATCTCAAGTTTATTGTTGGCATTGTTTTTTGGGATAGCTCTAGGAAATGTGGTAAGAGGTGTGAACTTGGGAATGGTTGAAAATGGAGTGTCTGCACATGAACCTCATTATTTTTTTCTGCCATTATGGAATCCTACTTTTAGTCCGAAAGCGGTGCATTTGGGTATTATAGATTGGTTTACCATTCTTCTGGGTATAATTGCAGTTGTTATTTTAACCATCCATGGAGCCAATTGGATCATTTTTAAAACCAATTCTTCTTTGAATAAGAAATTAAGAAAGGCCATATTTATTTTGAACTTTATTCTAATGGCTTTGGTAATTGTTTCTGTTTTAACATGGCATATTATTGAACCAAATCCATTTGATAATTTTATAAAGAACCCATATTTATGGGTGTTTCCAGTTTTAATGGTTGTCGGGCTATTTGGATTGTTTCGTATTAGAAGCTTTAAGAAGGACGGTACAGGACTTATTTTCTCAACGTTATTTCTTGTTGGTGGTTTTGCATCAACTGCGGCTTCCATCTTTCCAAACTTGTTGCCATCTACCAATTCTTTAAACCCCTCATTAACTATTTACAATATGGCAGCCGATGATTATGGGTTGTCCGTAGGGATTAAGTGGTTTGTTGTTGCGATTCTATTAGTGGCAGTTTATTTTTTCATTCAATACAAGGTTTTTAAAGGTAAAATGGATCATGTGAGCTATGGAGAACACTAAGTTTTTGGGTGATTAAGTAACAAATGTTACATACAATAGGCTTATATTGCCGTTACTTTGTACAATAATTAATTTGAATAAAATTATGGATTTTATTTTGGAGCCATGGCCTTGGTATGTGTCTGGGCCATTAATAGCGTTTGTGATGTTTCTACTTTTAAAAGTAGGAAAGGAATTTGGAATGTCTTCTAACTTGAGAACTTTATGTACCATATGTGGTGCAGATAAGAATTGCGAGTTCTTTTGTTTTGACTGGAAGAAGCAACGTTGGAATTTGGTGGTGGTTGTAGGTACAATCATTGGAGGTTTTATTGCCTCTCATTATTTATCTAACTCCACAGCAGTTGATATCAGTGCTAATTCTATAGCTTCTTTAAAGGAGTTGGGTTTTGACAGTGCAGGCTCTTCTTATTTGCCTTCAGAAATGTTTGATTTATCTGTTTTATCAAATTTTAAAATCTTGTCATTATTGATTATTGGAGGTTTTCTCATTGGATTTGGATCAAGATATGCAGGTGGATGTACTTCGGGTCATGCCATTTCGGGTTTGAGTAATTTACAACTACCTTCATTAATTGCTGTTATAGGCTTCTTTATTGGAGGTTTAGTGATGGTGCATTTATTATTCCCATTAATATTTTAGATTATGATGAAGAAAACAATAACATATTTGGTGATAGGAATGCTTTTTGGAATTACCATGTTTAAATCAGAAGCGGCTTCATGGTTTAGGATTTATGAAATGTTTCAATTTGATGCTTTCCATATGTATGGTATAATTGGATCTGCATTGGCTATAGGCGTAGTTATGGTTCAAGTCATTAAAAGAAAACATATAAAAGATACAACTGGAAAGGAAATTAGCTTTTCGCCTAAGGACATGAGTATTAGCCGCTATTTAATAGGAGGCATTATTTTTGGACTGGGATGGGGACTTGCAGGAGCCTGTCCGGGTCCTATGTTTACTTTATTGGGAGCAGGGTTTCTGCCAATCTTGGTAGTGATCGTATCTGCTCTTTTAGGAACTTATGTTTACGGATTATTAAGAAATAAATTACCACACTAAGAACTAGGTAATTATTAATAGCGATGAACCACGGAATCTTTTCGTGGTTTTTTTTTAATCTAAGGCTTGTTTGGTCACATAAGCCCGCCACCCAATAATGGCTAATTGCCATTTTTTAGCTTTTGCAAGATCTAATTTTTGTTTGGTGAAACTTGGTAAGACGTACTTATTTATTGAAGCTAAAAACTTAAAAAACCTGGATTTCATGTTTCGTAATACTCTGTAATGTTTAAAAATAGTAAAACTTATTCTAGAACTAAGTTTTACAGAAACATTTTTAGAACATTGAACAAATAAGGTCAATGAGATACAAAGCAATAACGATCATAATTTTGAGGTTTTAAAGGTTAATAGTTTAATTGTTTTTTCAATATACAATGACCGAATAATTGTCTCCAAATGTTTTGCTTGAAATTGATGAAATTGATTTCTGATTTAAAAGTGTTTTGGTTGTTTATTATTTCAAAAAGAAACATTAATCCCTTGAGGGTGGTTTCAAAATATAGTTTAAATTCGTTCTTTAAGTTTTGTTTTGTAACTTTTCTAGGTGATTTTTGATGGTTTTTTGGCTCTATCTTCTAAAAATGGACACATTTTGGATGGTTTTGGGTGTGTTTCATCTTTCTGTGTGAAGAAAACAATAGTTGTATAGGAAAGAAAAAGAATCGCAATGAAAGCACAAAACCAGCTAAATTTAGCTGGTTTTAAATAAATAAACTTTATTTTTCTTTACTTCGTTTTAATGCTTATGACACCATCTTTGGCTTTATCACCGTAAGTTTCTAGGGCTTTTTTGCCCTTAAGCACATCAATAGATTCAATTTTCTCCTTATCTATTTTCAAGACCTCCTCTTTAGAAACTTCCTTTCCGTTGATTAAGTAAAGCGGATTTGCATTTGATGGACTGGTGAAGAAGAAATCACCAGATTTTTCTGAGTTAATTTCAATCTCTACGTTTTCATCAGATCTCCAAATCAGAGGTTGACCTTCAGATTTAGTAACCCAAACATTCTTTGACACTTTTCCATCTTTATCGGTTTTGATTTCAATTATTTCTTGTGAATCTTTTTTTCGAAATTTAGTTGTACCCGCAACTTTGACTGTTTGTTTTTCTCCATCTTCATCTATAAAGATCATATCGCCTTCACCATTTCCATCAACCTTGATTTCTACTGTGTCATCCTGAGGTTTCCTTATGACATATATAGGTTCTCCCTTTTCTTTTTGTTTCCAATTACCGATTGATATTTTGTTGCCATCTGAATTGTATTGAATAACGATTGGGTTTATGGGAGTACTTGTTGATATTTGATAATTGGCGCTTAAATTGGTTCCCTTGGCCGTTATTTTAATTGCTATTATTTCACCTGTTTCGTTACGCTTAATTCCTTTGAATTTAATTTCAATACCTTCCTTTTTGAAATCATTCTTGACCTTGACCAAGTCTGCTTCTGTGAAATCCTTATTAATAATTATTTCTGTGATTGTTTTATTTTGGTCAAAGGAAACCTTTCCATTAAAAATGATTGCTCCATCCTTCGCTTGATTACCGTAGGTTTTAATAGCTTCTTTTTTTGGTATAAGTTTGATAGAGCTGTCTACAGTAAATTGTTTGGAGGGAATTTGGTGTGTTTTTAAAGGTTTTCCATTAACAATGTAAAGTGGAGAGTCTCCTAACGTCTTTTCCTCTTTTTCCGCTTCTTTAAACATTCCTATTGTTCTTTCTCCCAAAAGCACGGTTGGATTCGATTGGGGAAAACGTTTATTGTCTGCTAATTGAAATAAAATGTCATCGCCATCACCCTGTTTTGAAATTTTAAAGGAAGCAATCCCTTCTGCATTATCTTGTTTATTAATAGTTAGGCGTTTGGTAAATTTTGAATCATTAAACTTTTTGGTGCTGATAGAAATCGTTTCAATAAGCTGATTTGAATTTCTTGTAAGATCTGTAAATTTAAATTGTAAATTCTTGTTGGTGAACATATCCTCTATCTTATTCAATTCTTGAGTGGTTGATGAAGCCCTCACTGTTATTTGATTGGTACTAGTAGGTTCTGTCTTCTTGGTTAGAAACACTTCCTTGGTATTAAAGCTCATAAGAAACCCTGCTAAAAGGGGAAGAATAAGGATGTATTTCCATGCCTTAATTTTACTTGATTTTGATTTTTGTAACATAACTATTCGTTTTTTGATTAATGAATTATAAAAAGGGTTGGCCAGGGCCATGTGATGATTTTTGAGACTTGTTTTTAAAAGTAATCTTTGATAGGTCTTTTGACAATGAGATGATTTTTGCGTTTCCTTATCAGCTATAAACTCCAAATTTTGTTTTAGAGATTTTTTGTAAATCCATGAAATAGGATTAAACCAGAATATAATACATGTCAGTTCCATAAATAGGACATCTAGGGAGTGGTATTGTTTTGCGTGAGCCTTTTCGTGGTTTATGATTAACTCGAGTTCACTAAGGTGAAATTGTTTTGGATGGTAAAAAATCCATTTAAAAAAGGAGAAGGGCGAAATGGGATCAATGGTCTCTACCATTTTGAAATCTTCCGAATCTCTTACATCCCCCCGTTTTATAAGACCAAAAATTGAGGTAATCTCTATTAAAAATTTACCCAATAAAACGATGGTAACAGTAAAATAGGTATAAGGAATAAGAATAAGCCAATCGAACTTTGAGGTAATTTCAGTAGGTTCAATCAAGACGCCTTGTGGTAAGTCTAAATTTATTGTTTGAGGCTCTAGTTCAACATAAATAGGAATGAGAATATTAGGTAAAATGATTGCACATATAATCCCAGTCAGCAAAAATAACCGATTGCTTTGGAAGAAAGTTTCCTGTTTTAGGAATAAGAAATAAACCAAATAGAAAATGGTTAAAATGCTCGAAGCCTTAATGAAATATTCCATATCATTTCTTATTTTCGATTAAATCGATTATTTCCTTAAGCTCCTCTACACTTATTTTCTCTTCTTTGGCAAAAAAGGATACGACATTTTTATAAGAATTATTGAAAAAGCTTTCAATGGCCGTGTTCATGAATTTCTTTTTGTAATCCTCTTTAGAAACAATAGGGTAGTACTGGTGGGTCTTGCCATAGGCATTATAGGTTACATAGCCCTTATCTTCTAGGTTTCTAATTATAGTGGAAAGGGTGTTGTAGTGTGGCTTGTCGTCATGAATTTCAGCTAAAACATCCTTTACAAAGGCTTTTTCAAGCCTCCATAAAATGTGCATGATTTCTTCTTCTTTGTTTGTGAGCTTTTGCATAACGATCTAAAATTTGACTGTTCTAATTCAAACATATAACTAAAAAAATAGTTACACAACTAAATTTGTAGTTTTTTAACTGTTTTTTTAGTTTTTTCAAGAAGGAGTAAAAAAAAACGTGCCATCGGCACGTTTTTAACTCTTAACTAACTAACTATTTATGAAAACAACTACATGGTCATGTAGTATATTATAATCTCATTTAAATTTCTTAGTCAAAATTACAACGGAAGTTTGATTTCTGTAAAAGTTTAACATGACTTTAGGTCGAAAATGACCTTAATTGTTAAATACTGTGAAAGAATATTAATATGATTTTAAAAAGTACTCAATTCTACCTTTTTCTAGTTCCATTGTGAAAAGAAATTCCTGTTGTCTATCTTCGCACAAAAATGTAATATGAGTTTTGTCTGGGTGCTTTTAGGGCTTTTACTTTTAGTCGTGGGAGGAGAATTTTTGGTAAGGTCGTCAGTCGCACTATCTTTTAAGCTGAAATTATCTAAACTGGTCATCGGGATGACTGTTGTGTCGTTTGCAACTTCAGCGCCAGAATTGTTGGTGAGTCTTCAGGCAGCCTTGGATGGTTCTTCAGATATTTCTTTGGGTAATGTTATAGGTTCTAATATAGCTAATATTGGGTTGGTTTTAGGAGTGACAGCGATAATTTCGCCCTTGATAGTGGATCGCAGTTTTTTCAAATTAAATTGGCCCATGATGATGATAATGTCTCTGTTGCTTTATGTTTTTCTAAAAAACGATCAGTTATTGAGCAAATGGGAGGGCGTTTCTTTTATGGCTGTTTTGATCCTGTTTTTAATCATTCTGATAAGGGATTCCCGAAAGACTTTGACAATTAATTTGGAAGAAGTAGACGATGCTTTAAAAGAAGTATCTGGTTTTAAAATATTTATGTGGTTGTTGATAGGTGCTTTGGCATTATATTTTGGTAGTGAATGGTTGGTTTTTGGAGCCAAGGAATTGGCCTTAGCGCTAGGGGTCTCTGAATATGCTATTTCAGTTACGGTGATTGCTATTGGTACGAGTGTTCCAGAGCTAGCGGCATCGGTGATTGCGGCATTGAAAAAGGAAAAGGCCATTTCACTTGGTAATTTGATAGGATCCAATATTTTTAATATTTGTTCTGTTTTGGGGCTAACAGCTATCATTAAACCAATTCAAGTTAATCCTGCAACTCCTGAAATTCTATCCACTAATATTTTTTGGATGATAGGAATTGCTGCTGTACTATTACCTATGGTATATATCCCGCGTCGATTTGAAATTTATAGGTATAAGGGTTTTGTTCTATTAGGAGCCTACATTTTATTTGTTTATATGGCTATAAAATAAGTTTGTTTGTAGAATTATTTAAAATAAAAAAAAGCTTACGATACCGTAAGCTTTTTTATTATGAACAAATTAATGAGGCAGTCTAGTCTAAAATAGCAGATTTAACTGTTTTAACAATTCTACCTGCAATTTTATAAGGATCACCATTAGAAGCTGGACGACGGTCTTCTAACCATCCTTTCCATCCTTTTTCTACAGTGATAATAGGAATTCTTATAGAAGCTCCTCTATCTGATACGCCATAGCTGAAATCGTTAATTGAAGCGGTTTCGTGTTTTCCAGTTAAACGTTGGTCGTTAAACTCACCATAAACTTCAATATGTTCTTTAGTCACTGGTCTGAAAGCTTCACAAATTTTCATGTAGGTTTCTTTGTCTCCACATGTTCTCAATACTGAATTAGAGAAGTTTGCATGCATTCCAGAACCATTCCAGTCTCCTTTAACTGGTTTAGGATGGTATTCAATATAATAACCGTATTTTTCAGTTAAGCGGTCAAGTAAGTAACGGGCAATCCAAATTTCATCTCCTGCTTTCTTAGCTCCTTTTGCAAACAATTGGAATTCCCACTGACCTGAAGCGACTTCTTGGTTAATTCCCTCGAAGTTTAATCCAGCATCTATACATAAATCAGCATGTTCTTCAACAAAGGCTCTTCCGTGGGTGTTTAACCCGCCTACAGAGCAATAATATAATCCTTGTGGTCCTGGATATCCACCTACTGGAAATCCTAATGGCAATTGTGTTTTCTTATCCATGATGAAGTATTCCTGTTCAAAACCGAACCAAAAATCATTATCATCATCGTCAATAGTAGCTCTTCCATTTGATTCGTGAGGAGTTCCATCAGCGTTTAAAACTTCTGTCATTACTAAGTATCCATTTCTTCTTGCAGGATCTGGATAAATTGCAACCGGTTTTAAAAGACAGTCAGATGACCCGCCTTCTGCCTGTTTAGTAGAACTTCCATCAAATGACCAAATTGGGCAGTCTTCCAACTTCCCGCTAAAGTCATCTTCAACTTTGGTTTTACTTCTCATGTTTTGAGTTGGATAGTAACCATCTAACCATATATACTCAAGTTTAGATTTTGCCATTTTTTAAATTAATTTTTGATAATTCAATAATGGGGCAAATATATGTTATTTTAACTTATCTGCTATTTATGAAGGGTGGTTTTTGATAAATTTTACATTTCTTTTTAGGGTGCCCTATGAAAGATAGGGGTGTGTTTGATAAATTTTAATTTTGATAGGCTTCGGGTGAATATTTGTTAATAATTATGTCTTAATCTGTTTTTTTCGTAATTTCTTAGCTTTTAATATTGTAATCAGAATAATAATTTTTCTATATGTCAACTTTAAGATTTCATGCTTTAAAAGAAGCTATTAATAAAAGGCCATTAAGTGTCAATGAAGATGAGCGTAGGTCTTCAATTTTTGGTAACCACGTATTTAACGAGCACTCCATGCTTCAGTATCTGACTAAAGAGGCCTACACTAGTGTCATGGACGCTATTAGGAAGGGGGCTAAAATTGATAGGGTAGTATCAGAGCATATTGCTACAGGAATGAAGGAGTGGGCAATATCAAAGGGAGCAACGCATTACACGCATTGGTTTCAACCGTTGACGGGTTCTACAGCAGAGAAGCATGATGCCTTTTTTGAGCCAATAGGCGGGGGGCAGGCAATAGAGAAATTTGGTGGCGGACAGTTGGTTCAACAAGAACCTGATGCTTCTAGTTTTCCAAATGGAGGTATAAGAAACACTTTTGAGGCGAGAGGTTATACGGCATGGGATCCTACTTCTCCCGCTTTTATTTATGGAACAACGCTTTGTATACCTACCGTATTTGTAGCATATACAGGTGAAGCTTTAGATTATAAAACCCCGCTTTTGAGAGCACTTCAAGCTGTGGATAATGCTGCGGTAGAGGTTTGTAAATATTTTGATAAAAATGTAAAGAAAGTAAATGCTTCCCTAGGTTGGGAGCAGGAGTATTTTCTTATTGATAGTGGTTTGGCAGCATCCAGACCAGATATAGTACAAACCGGAAGAACCTTGTTAGGGCATTCTGCTGCAAAAGGGCAGCAATTAGATGATCATTATTTTGGTACTATTCCCAATAGAGCGATGGCTTATATGCGTGATTTAGAGCATCAGTGTATTTTGTTGGGTATTCCGGTAAAGACCAGGCATAATGAAGTGGCACCTAACCAATTTGAGTTGGCTCCAATTTATGAAGAAGCTAATTTGGCTGTTGATCATAATTCCCTTCTAATGGATGTCATGGAGAAAGTGGCAGAGCGTCATAATTTTAAAGTTTTGCTTCATGAAAAGCCGTTTGCAGGAGTTAATGGTTCAGGAAAGCATAACAACTGGAGTTTAAGTACAGATACTGGGGTTAATTTGCTTGGTCCAGGTAAAACACCTATGAGTAACTTGCAATTTCTCACCTTCTTTATAAATACCATAAAGGCGGTCTATGATTATGAAGAGTTGCTTAGGGCTTCTATAACTTCGGCCAGCAATGACCATCGTTTGGGAGCCAATGAAGCGCCTCCTGCTATTATTTCTGTTTTTATAGGTGAGCAATTGACTAGGGTGTTGGATGAATTGGAGAATGTCACTTCTGGAAAACTTTCTCCAGAGGAAAAAACAGATCTTAAATTGAATGTTGTTGGAAAGATTCCTGAAATTTTATTAGATAACACAGATAGGAACCGGACTTCCCCTTTCGCATTTACAGGGAATAAATTTGAGTTCAGGGCTGTAGGTTCAAAATCAAATTGTGCCAGTCCGATGACGGTTTTAAATACGATTGTTGCCAGACAATTAATCGATTTTAAAGGGGAAGTGGATAAGCTTATCGCTAAGAAAAACCTAAAAAAGGATGAGGCGATATTTAATATATTACGAGATTATATCAAAAAATCCCGTAACATTTTGTTTGAGGGTAATGGGTACAGTGAAGCTTGGGAAAAGGAAGCGCACAAACGTGGTTTAAGCAATAATAAGACAACTCCCGAAGCCTTAAAGGTTAAGATTTCCAAGGAAGCCATCAAGTTGTTTAAAGACCTTGGGGTCATGAATGAAGTGGAGTCTAAGGCAAGGTATGAGATTGAAGTGGAAGAATATATCATGAGACTTCAAATAGAAAGTAGAGTGCTGGGTGATATTGCAAGAAATCATGTGGTCCCCACGGCAGTTAGATATCAAAATTTGCTTATAGAAAACGTGAGAGGACTAAAGGAGATATATGGAAAGGATTATAAAAAATTAGCGAACGAGCAATTAAGTCTTATCGAAGATATATCATCACATATTGCAGCAATCAATTCCAATGTCACTAAAATGATTGAGGAACGAAAAACATTGAATCAATTGATTGATCTTGATAAAAAGGCCCATGGTTATTGCGAAAATGTTAAGCCTTACTTAACGGAGATAAGATACCATTGTGATAAATTGGAGCTGGAAGTTGATGATGAGCTTTGGCCTCTTACCAAGTATAGAGAACTACTATTTACCAAATAAGCTTTGGTGTTTTTTAAATGTTATAAACCCGTATTTTTTACGGGTTTTTTTTGAGCGTTGCATTTCATCTTGATTTCATGTGCGATTAACGAAAAGGAAAAGTATGACAAATATCATAGGATATTTATTTGTACTTTAGTACTGCTATTAATCAATTCTTAATTTTAACATGAAAAGGCTTATTGTAAGTGTTCTTATGCTTATGGCTGCAACCTTGATTTTTTCTCAGAGGTCAGTTGATAAGAAAGTTGCGAAATCAAATTTAGACGAAATTCACTTGGAACAAATGCAAGGAAAATAATATTCTTATGTTCCAATTTTAAGAGACGAGGATCTGTTGCTATTATGGGCGATAGATCTTTTTTTTATTTTTATTCTTGAGAGGGAAGAGGGATTAGAATCCAATTCTATTTTGGTTTCGGATTCTATCATTTTGAAAAAATTCCAAAACGATTCTTCAGCGTTAAATAAATTACAATTATTACTTTTGCATTTCAAACCAAACTTATGAGCGAAGAAGTAAGCAAAAGATATTCTCAGAGAGGTGTTTCGGCTTCAAAGGAGGATGTTCACAATGCCATTAAAAATATTGATAAAGGATTGTTTCCTAAGGCTTTCTGTAAAATTGTTCCAGATTATTTAACCAATGATGATGATTATTGTTTAGTTATGCATGCAGATGGTGCTGGAACTAAGAGCTCTTTGGCTTATATGTATTGGAAGGAGACTGGGGATTTGTCCGTTTGGAAAGGAATTGCACAAGATGCTTTGATAATGAACGTGGATGACCTTCTATGTGTTGGGGCTACTGATAACATTATGCTCTCCTCAACGATAGGGAGAAACAAAAATTTGATTCCTGGAGAAGTGATATCTGCCATAATAAATGGTACAGAGGACCTTATTTCTGAGTTGAAAGAATTTGGAGTAACCATACATTCTACGGGTGGAGAAACCGCTGATGTAGGGGATTTAGTAAGGACGATTATTGTGGATTCAACCGTAACTGCTCGAATAAAAAGAAATGCTGTTATAGATAATTCAAATATTGATGAAGGCGATGTGATTGTAGGGCTGGAATCATTCGGTCAAGCTACTTATGAAAAAGGGTATAATGGTGGTATGGGTAGTAATGGGCTGACATCTGCGCGTCATGATGTTTTTCATAATTATTTAATGAAGAAGTACCCTGAAAGTTTTGACCCTTCTGTTCCGGAAGAGTTGATATATTCTGGAGGTGTGAAATTGACCGATGCTGTCGAAGGTTCGCCAATCGATGCAGGTAAATTGGTTTTGTCGCCTACCAGAACTTATGCTCCAATAATAAAAGCTATTCTTTCTAAATACGATAAAGAGTCTCTGCATGGAATGGTGCATTGTAGTGGTGGAGCTCAAACTAAAATACTTCATTTCGTTGAGAATCTTCATATTGTAAAAGATAATATGTTTCCGGTTCCGCCGTTGTTTAAATTGATACAGGAGCAGTCTAATACCGACTGGAAAGAAATGTACCAAGTATTTAATTGTGGGCACAGAATGGAATTGTATGTGAAGCCAGAGATTGCAGATGATATTATAGCAATTTCAAAATCATTTAACGTTAATGCTCAAATCATTGGTAGAGTGGAGGCTTCTGAAGTCAAAAAATTAACTATCAAAAGTGAATTTGGAGAATTTAATTATTGATTGAATGCAGAAATTTGTTAAAGGACTTATTCTCCTTTTGGTTGTTCTTTGTTCGAAAAATATGGTGGGTCAACCGGACTCCCTTTTTTTTGAAAAAGAAAAGCTGAAGACTGAGGAGCCGCTTTGGACACTTAAAAACAAGGCTGGTGTTGATATAACTCAGGTGGCATTTGTGAATTGGAATGCAGGGGGTACCAACTCTATTTCTGGGTTACTAGGGTTTGAAAGCTCACTGAAGTATGAGACGAAGAACTTAACATGGGTTAACGTAGCAACAGCACGATATGGTGTTAATAAGCAGGAGGAGCAAACGCTAAGGAAGACTGATGATTTAATGGATATCACATCAAACTTAGGGTATCGAAGGGATACCTTAAGTAATTGGTATTTCTCTGCACGATTCAATTTTAAGTCCCAGTTTTCCAATGGTTATAATTATCCAGATACCGAAAATGCTATTTCTAGATTTATGGCTCCAGGTTATTTATTCCTTGGGGGCGGTATGGAATATGGCAAGAATATAGAAAAGTTTTCAATGTATTTTTCACCCTTAACCCTCAAGTCAACCTTCGTTTTAGATGAGCGTTTGGCAAATTTGGGGTCTTTTGGTGTTGATCCAGCTGTTTACGATGAAGAGGGTAACCTAATTAGAAGAGGCCAAAAAGTAAGGCGTGAATTAGGGATTTTGTTTACAAGCGCCTATGAATCACAGATTTTCTACAACATCTATCTCAAGAATGGGATTAGCCTTTATACAGATTACATCAATAACTTTGGAAATGTAGATGTAGATTGGCAAGTTAGTCTAGATTGTAAAGTGAATAACTACGTAAGGGCCACTTTGGCATCACACCTCAAGTATGATGATGATATTAAAATCCTTGAAGAAGCTGAGGATGGGGATTTGGTGGAGAAAGGCGCTAGAATTCAGTGGAAACAAATTTTAGGACTAGGGGTAGTAGTAGATTTTTAGTTCGTATTTCCAAAAAAAACATCCAAATTAATTTTAAACAAAAAATAAAAATTTGTCAACTTTTTTATGTTGATAAATAAATAACTTATTGATAATTAATAAATTAACACATTTATCTTGATAACTTTCTGATATTTATCATGTGTGGTGTTTTAAATTTTTAGTAAGTTCACATATCGAAATTCGATTTGTTCAATACTCATATTAATCCAAACAAACTATTACTAAATGAAGACAGATACAGTTGGCGTGTCTAAGAAGACTTATACACCAGAAGAAGCATTTGAAGCATCCCTCAAATATTTTAAAGGAGATGATTTAGCTGCAAGGGTTTGGGTGAATAAGTATGCTCTCAAAGATTCTGAAGGGCATATTTATGAATTAACCCCAGATGATATGCATCGCAGAATTGCAAAAGAACTTGCAAGAGTTGAGGCAAAATATCCCAATCCATTGACGGAAGATGAGGTGTTTGATTTGATTAAGGAATTTAAGTATATCGTTCCTCAAGGAAGTCCTATGGCGGGTATTGGTAATCCATACCAAATTGCATCATTATCCAACTGTTTTGTGATAGGCAATAATGGAGATTCTGATTCTTATGGTGGGATTATGAAAATTGACCAAGAACAGGTTCAATTGATGAAGCGTCGCGGTGGTGTAGGTCATGATTTGTCTCATATTAGACCAAAGGGGAGTCATGTGAAGAATTCTGCGTTGACTTCAACGGGGATTGTTCCTTTTATGGAGCGTTATTCCAATTCTACCAGAGAAGTGGCGCAGGATGGGCGTCGAGGAGCATTGATGTTATCCATATCTATTAACCATCCAGATTCAGAAGATTTTATTGATGCCAAATTAGAGCAAGGGAAAGTCACAGGAGCCAATGTGTCTGTGCGTATCGATGATGATTTTATGAAAGCGGTTAAAAATGGTAGCGAATACACGCAAAAATATCCAATTTTCAGTGAATCCCCTCAATTTTCAAAAACGATTGACGCCAATGGTATTTGGAAAAAGATAGTGCATAATGCATGGAGATCTGCAGAACCTGGTATTTTGTTTTGGGATACCATTGCCAAAGAGTCTGTGCCCGATTGCTATGCCGATTTAGGTTATAAAACGGTTTCCACAAATCCTTGTGGTGAAATTCCTTTGTGTCCTTATGATTCTTGCCGTTTATTGGCTATCAATTTGTTATCCTATGTAGAAAACCCGTTTACGGATAAAGCTAAATTCAATTTTGAATTATTCAAAAAGCATGTAGGATTTGCTCAAAGAATGATGGATGATATTATTGATCTGGAATTGGAGAAAATTGATGCTATTTTAGCTAAAATTGATGCCGATCCTGAGAATGAGGAAATTAAATCTGTGGAGAAAAACCTTTGGTTGAACATTCGTCAAAAAGCCTATGAGGGAAGAAGAACTGGAATAGGGATCACGGCTGAAGGCGATATGTTGGCGGCTTTAGGTATCAGATACGGGTCTGACGAAGGAAATGCTTTTTCTGTTGAAGTCCATAAAACATTGGCTATAGCAGCATATCGTGGGTCTGTTTATACAGCTAAAGAGCGTGGTGCTTTTTCAATTTTTGATGCAGAACGTGAAAAAGACAACCCGTTCATCTTAAGATTGAAGGAAGCTGATGAAAAACTTTATTATGAAATGATGGAATATGGCCGTAGAAACATTGCGTTGTTAACGATTGCTCCTACGGGAACAACAAGCTTAATGACTCAAACATCTTCTGGAATCGAACCTGTTTTTCTTCCTGTTTATAAACGTCGTCGTAAAGTGAACCCTAATGACAAAGGTGTTCGAGTTGATTTTGTTGATGAAGTTGGTGATTCTTGGGAAGAGTATGTGGTTTTCCATCACAGGTTCAAGGAGTGGATGAGAGTTAACGGTATTGATACCGATAAAAATTATACACAGTCAGAATTAGATGCTTTGGTTAAGAAATCTCCTTATTATAAGGCTACTTCAAATGATGTGGATTGGTTAAGTAAGGTGAGCATGCAGGGAGCGGTCCAAAAATGGGTAGATCATTCCATTAGTGTGACCATTAATTTACCAAATGATGTTTCAGAGGACTTGGTAGGTGATTTGTATCTTAAAGCATGGGAAGTTGGTTGTAAAGGTGTGACTGTTTATCGTGATGGATCTCGTTCTGGAGTTTTGATTACCAATGAAGAAAAAAAGGAAGAAGATCAAGAAACATTGACTGCTTTCCCAACGAAACGTCCACAGGTTCTAGAGGCTGATGTGGTAAGATTCCAAAACAATAAGGAAAAGTGGATTGCATTTATTGGTTTGATTGATGGTAAGCCATATGAAATTTTCACCGGGCTAGCTGATGATGAAGATGGCATCCTGATTCCTCGTTGGGCTACCGATGGATTAATCATCAAAAATAGAAATGAAGATGGAACTTCTCGTTACGATTTCCAATACAAGAATAAGAGAGGTTACAAAACTACCATTGAAGGCCTAAGCCATAAATTTAATCCTGAGTTTTGGAACTATGCAAAACTGATTTCAAGTACCTTGAGACACGGTATGCCAATTGACAAGATTGTTGACTTGATTAATAGTTTGCAATTGGATAACGAGTCAATTAATACGTGGAAAAATGGTGTTGTAAGAGCTTTGAAGCGTTTTGTGGAAGATGGTACACAAGCCAAAGGAAGATGTAGTAATTGTAATTCAGATAAATTGGTTTACCAAGAAGGATGTTTGACCTGTACAGATTGTGGGTCCTCCAAATGTGGTTAAGCCAAGGCTAATTCAAATGAAAAGCGCTTCGATAACGAAGCGCTTTTTTATGATATATAGTTTTGGTTTTGTAGATCCTTTTCTGATGAAATCAATTTTGTTCCTCCTTGACTTAAAAAGTAACAGGTGTCTGAAATATCTAAGACCTCTCGGTATTGGTGGTCGGTGAGAATGATGATTTTTTTCTCCTTTTCTTCTTTTATTAATTCCTTTAATTTAAAAACGGCTATGGGGGCTAGATAAGAAAAGGGTTCGTCTAGCAAAATAATATCCATCTGGCTTTTTAAAATCACATACGTTTCAAGAATTCTAATCTCGCCACTTGAAAGCTCATTGATTCTTGAGTTTCTGTATTTATTAAAGCTCTCAAAGTCAATCATAAATTGGTTTAATGAAACTCCAAACAACTTGAAAATTGAT
Source organism: Mangrovimonas sp. ST2L15 (assembly GCF_001280515.1). GTDB lineage: Bacteria > Bacteroidota > Bacteroidia > Flavobacteriales > Flavobacteriaceae > Mangrovimonas > Mangrovimonas futianensis. Next base: position 46,419 of record NZ_LBIQ01000035.1, read on the forward strand.
TTAATTTTTAACCTATTTGGGCTAATTTGGTGTTGTGGTAGAAAGCCAACTTTATTCTTGTATAAGTGTAAAGGCTTTAAAAAGGGTTTTTTGTTTATTCTTATTAGTTTGTATTTAGGTTGTAACGAACCAAAAATGATTTCAAGCAAGCAACTTTTACCAGAGCCGTTTTTACCAATAAAACTAGTGATTTTCCCTTGTTCTGCCTTAAAATAGACGCTGTTAAGAATGGTTTTGTTGTTAAATGATAATTCAACATTATCAACTTCCAGGATCATATAAATACTTTTAAAGTCAAGATGAAAGTTAAGGAAACGAAAATGTCTATGAAAAATAAAGTGGAGAATAATTTGAAGGTACTAATACCTAAGTTTTTGTAAAAAACGAGCTTTTTTCTGGCATGGGATTCCTTAATGATGAACCACAATAAAAGAACAAGAAAGAATTTAGTAAATATGAGAGGGATGATATCCGGATTGTAGGCCAGTAATAAAGTATTAATGGCGAAAGACCATAAAACATAGGGTTTGTAGAAAAGTAGTATAGCTCCCAATTGATTCATGTATTAAAAACGACTAGATAAAAGATTTATTTTCTAAAATGAAAACTGTAAACATAGCCAGCTGAAAGTTCTGTGAAATCCGCTTGCCCTAAATTAGCATTGATATGGGCGCCAATGAAAAAATTGTGTTTGGGAGTTTTATCAGTTCCAATAAAGTAATAATTGATTCCCATTTTACTGGAGATCGTTCGTTTTACTTCATAATACCAGTCGAGTTCACCCAGAACTTCAACGGTTACAGGTCCATTTTCTGTAGGTCTTTCATAAGTATAACCTTGGTTTAGTTTCCAATCAATCGCGTAAAAAGGTTTGTAAATATTTATTCCAATTTGAAATTCCAAGCCAAAATGATTCAGAAGTAATTCACCTTTTCCTAATAGACCAATATTAGTAGCATATCCATAAGGATTGTCTTTAAATTGTGGATATTCATCTAATATTAGTGTTTCTTCATTTTTAATATAGTCATAATAATGTTCATAGAATCTATAATAAGCTCCAAAACCAAACTTGAAGGTTCTATTGATCACCTTACCATAAGAAAGAGTCAGGTTGTAAACATTTTTGGTGGAATTGAATTTATTTGATAAGGTGTTCCAACCCAGACCAAATGCACTCGAAAAGTATCTATAGCTATTTCTCTTAAAATCATTAGTTATTGGTTCCTCGGTTTGGTTTATGGGTTGCCATCTAATATCTGCTGAGAAACTCACTAATAGGGAATTTAAGCCTTGGTTGGGCAGTTTGGTGTGGCCGTTAGAATGGTGGTAATATCCTAGGCCTAAGTTATAGTCTATATTTTCAGATTGATGTATGTGATAGTAGAGAAAGGAATTGAAAGACCAGGTAAAATTGGTGCTTATAGCTCTATTCATTGGGTTGTAGATGCTATCATATTGTTTGTTAAAATAGGATGTACCTAAGCCCATCTTTAATCTTAGTTTTTTGGATTTGTTCAATGAAAAGTCAATGAAAGTCATAGCAGATAAACCGGTGCCAATAGCTTCGCTATTTCCAAAGTCAATGAAGCCTAAAGTAACTCCTGTTTTTGGTTGGTTGAGTCTGTAAACCCATTCTTGATCCCTGTGATTATTATAATTTCCCCAGCTTAAAAAAAAGCTTTTTTGGAGCTGGGTGTTGGGAAATCCATCATTGGCTTCCAGAGTTTTTCCTAACTGAATTTCAGGGGCCAGGTAAGAGGTGTTTGGTGTTTGTGCAAGGATGAGTAGGGGGCAAAATAATAGTAGTCTAAGGAGTTTCAATAGGTGTTAAATAATTGGTTTTAGGCGAATATAAAAAATAATGACAACTCCTAAATACGAACATTAGGCTTAAACTATTTTTTCGTAATTTCGCAGCCTAATTCGAGGTATCTGTATGTTAGATAAATTAAACATAGTTAAACAGCGTTTTGATGAGGTGAGTGATTTAATCATTCAGCCTGATATTATTGCAGATCAAAAACGTTATGTTGAGTTAAATAAAGAATATAAAGACCTGAAAGTACTAGTTGACAAGCGTGATGAGTACAAGCAGGTTTTAGATAGATTGGAAGAAGCTGAAGAAATTATTTCTGATGGTAGTGATGCTGAAATGGTTGAAATGGCCAAAATGCAATATGATGAAGCCAAGGAACAGATTCCAGTTCTGGAAGATGAAATTAGGTTTCTTTTAATTCCAAAAGACCCTGAGGATTCTAAAAATGCGGTGGTTGAGTTACGTGCAGGAACCGGAGGTGATGAAGCAAGTATTTTTGCAGGTGATTTGTTCAGAATGTATACCAAATATTGTGAAAGCAAAGGTTGGTCTGTAAGTACCGTGGATTTTAGTGAAGGAACCAATGGTGGATTCAAAGAAATTCAGTTTGAAGTAAACGGTGAGGATGTCTATGGCACATTAAAATTTGAGGCAGGAGTGCACCGCGTGCAACGTGTTCCTCAAACAGAAACTCAGGGGAGGGTTCATACCAGTGCAGCTACATGTATGGTTTTTCCTGAGGCTGAAGAGTTTGATGTGGAAATAGATCCAAAGGATGTGCGAATTGATTATTTCTGTTCGTCTGGTCCTGGTGGACAATCGGTAAATACCACTTATTCAGCGGTAAGATTGACTCACATTCCAACTGGGTTGGTAGCGCAATGTCAAGATCAAAAATCGCAGCACAAAAACAAAGAGAAGGCCTTCCGTGTATTACGTTCCAGATTATATGATATGGAATTGGCTAAGAAGCAGGAGGAAGAAGCAGCCAAAAGAGGAAGTATGGTAAGTTCTGGTGATAGAAGTGCTAAAATTAGAACTTATAACTACCCTCAAGGACGAGTAACAGATCACAGAATTGGTTTGACTTTATACGACTTACAAAATATTATGAATGGCGACATTCAAAAAATTATAGATGAATTAATGCTTGCTGAAAACACTCAGAAATTAAAAGCAAGTGATGAAACTATTTAATAAAAAGCCTCTAACGGGGCTTTTTTTATAACTGATTATGACTACGCAACAACTCATTGAGCAAATCAAAAAAAAGAAATCCTTTCTATGTGTTGGATTGGATGTCGATTTAAACAAAATTCCAGAATTTTTATTGAAGGAGGAAGATCCCATTTTCTCATTTAATAAGGCTATTATTGATGCAACCCATCATTTGGCTGTGGCTTATAAGCCTAATATTGCTTTTTTTGAAGCCTATGGAATCAAAGGGTGGCAATCTTTGAAAAAGACCATAGACTATATCAATGATAAGTATCCAGAGGTTTTTACGATAGCTGATGCTAAAAGAGGAGATATTGGAAACACAAGTAAGATGTATGCTAAAGCCTTTTTTGAAGACTTAGGATTTGATAGTGTGACAATAGCACCTTATATGGGGAAAGATTCTGTTGAGCCTTTTTTATCCTTTCCAGATAAACACACCATTTTGTTAGCCTTGACTTCCAACGAAGGAGCATTTGATTTTCAGACAAAAAAAATTGATGGTACAGAGCTTTACAAACATGTTTTGGAAACGTCTAAATCCTATGAGAATGCTCAAAATTTGATGTATGTGGTGGGTGCAACCAAAGCAGAGTATCTAAAGGAGATCAGGCAAATTGTTCCAGAAAGCTTTTTATTGGTGCCAGGAGTTGGTGCCCAAGGTGGAAGTTTGGAAGATGTTTGTAAATATGGAATGACTAAAGACTGCGGCCTGTTGGTCAATTCATCCAGAGGAATTATTTATGCTTCCAATCAAGCGGATTATGCAGAAGTTGCGTGTCAAAAAGCGCAAGAATTACAAAGGCAAATGGAGTCTTTTCTGGAAAATCTATAATGGAGTTTAGAGACCAACTAAATAGAAAACTATACTTTTCCAAATCTCCAACTAGAATCATATCCTTAGTGCCAAGTATTACAGAGCTTATTTGTGACTTGGGACTAGAAAGTCAATTGGTTGGTGTTACAAAATTTTGTGTACACCCAAGACACATACGAAAAGAAGTGACTGTTGTGGGAGGAACTAAACAAGTGAATTTTGAAAAAATAAAGTCGCTTCAGCCAGATATAATTTTGTGCAACAAAGAAGAGAATACACTAGAAATGATTCAGGAACTGGTACAAATTGCTCCAATACATTTAAGTGATATTTTCAATTTGGAGGATGTGTTTGAATTAATAGGGATGTATCAAGAGGTCTTTCAAGTTCAAACAAGGGCACAAGATCTTATTTCAACAATCACAAAAGAGTATCAAAAATTTACTTATTGGATGGATGGGAAGCCTTCAAAAAAGGTTGCTTATTTTATTTGGAAAGATCCATGGATGGTTGCTGCCAACCAAACTTTTATAAATGCCATGTTGCAACAAAATCATTTTGAAAATTATTTCAAATCATTGGAGAGATATCCAGAGGTGGCGTTGAATGAAGTGTATGACGAGGTTAATTTGGTACTACTCTCTTCGGAGCCTTACCCCTTCAATGTAGAGCATAAAAACTTATTAAGAAAAAATTTCCCCAATTCCCAATTAGTCCTTGCTGATGGCGAATTTTTTTCCTGGTATGGATCCAGGTTGCAATATGCGTTTAAATACTTTAAAACGCTGCATCTAGATTTGACGCATTAAGATCATTCTTAAGGCTCAAAATTTTCTTCTTAATTTTTGACGCTTCATGAAAAAGTAAATCACTTAAACTAGAATCAGTATGCATAGTGCTATATGCTTGCTCCACCATATTATCGTGATTTTTTTTCAATTCGTCTAAATTGTTATTGCTTAGAGGGCTTACTGTTCTTCTGCCAACTCTACAAAAATGTGATTTCATATAAAGGATTGAATTTTATATGTAATTACGTTAATTAAAGTGTGCTAGATGTATTTAAAAGGTTAAAATTATATTAATTATTCAAAGGGGGAGGTATGCTTGTAACTTCATCGATGTGAAGGTACTTTAATCGATTTATTTTATTTAAAAGCTTGATAGCATCATACTCTGAAATATCACTCAAAGCTGAATCCGTTTCTCGAAAATTATAAGCCTGCTCCATAAGTTGTTTATAGCGTTTAAGTAGTCGAGATTGGGTTGTCCTAATTTTTGTGAGATTTTTCATTGTAACAACGCGTTAGAAATTAAATATATTTAAAAACTTGGAAAACAGCAAGTTAAATTTTGTAATTGTTGATAAAAAAATCGGGTCAAAGGACTTGACCCGATTCCTTAAACTAACTAACTCTTACTAATTCAAATTTTATGGTGAAGTGACGCCTTGATAGCGTAGTGCAAAGATGTTGTAAAAATTCAAGTCTAATGTTATGTTAATATTAGCTTTTTATTAATTGTAATTAAATAATTTTAACTGTAAATGATAGATTATGAGTAGATTAATTAATCTTGTGTTTGTTTTTATCGGTTTGCAGCTTTCTGCTCAAACAGAACCAAATTGTGGTTGCTGCGCAGAAAGCCATCAGGCCTTTGATTTTTGGGTAGGAAATTGGCAGGTTTATAAACTCGATGGCACTAAGGCAGGTTCAAATAAAATTGTTAAAGTTCAGGATGGATGTGCGCTTCAAGAAAACTGGAAAAGTGCTAATGGTAATTTTACCGGTAGTAGTTACAGTTTTTATAATGCTGCAACTGACCAATGGGAACAATTATGGATTGATAATCAAGGCGGGCAATTACATTTAAGAGGCGGTTTGAGTGGAAATCAAATGATTTTAAAATCAGATGGGTTTATGGATCAAGAAGGTAGAAAGAGCTATCATCAAATTACTTGGACTAATAATCCCGATGGAACCGTAAGGCAGTTTTGGCAAACCTTTACAGAAGGAAAAGATCCTAAGATCGTGTTTGACGGTTTATATAAAAAAACCGAATAACTTACGCTATTCGGTTCTGTGGTCTATGATTTCAGATTTAATCCTGTAGAGCAAATACTTTTCTCAGCAGATCGGTGGATCTGGATCCTATATTGTTTCTGATGTCCTTTTCTTCAACAGCAATCATTTTGTAGACACCTTGAAGTGCTTCGGTAGTCACATAATCGGTTAAGTCTGGATTTACGTCATCAGTAAATGGAACTGAATTATATTTCTGAATTAAGGTAGCCCAAATTTGGTCTGCACCTACTTTGGAAAAAGACTTATTGATAACCGGATGGAACTTCTCATATAGAGCTACCTGTGTTTTATTTTCAAGGTAAAGGGTGGCGGCATTGTCAGATCCTAGTAAAATGTTTTTAGCGTCATTAAAGGTGATTCCTTTTACCGCATCAACAAATATAGGGGTGGCTTCACTAACGGCATCTTCAGCAGCTCTATTCAAAAGTTTTAAACCTTCATCAGCTAGATTACCTAGGCCTATGTCTCTTAATGTTTTGTCAACTTTTTTCAATTCATCAGGAAGCAAAATTTTGACTATGTCATTTTTATAAAAACCATCTGTTTGAGTGAGTTTGCTTACTTGTTCTTGTATGCCTTTATCTAAGGCTTGTCTTAAGCCAGCAGCAATTTCTGAATTTCCTATACCGGGAGTTTGAGTAGTGTCTGGAAGGTTGTTGACTACATCTTGCAATTCGGCACAACTAAAAATAGTAAAGGTTAAGCAAAGGGCTAGAAATTTTGTTTTCATTCGTATTTTGAGGTTAAATTTGAGAGTAAAGATACTAATTGCCAATCAACTTCATTGCGAATTATTGGTTTGTTACCCGTGTGCCAAAGCGTAATAATTTAAGAAGGAGTGCCAATTTCACATTAAATAATTATCAAAATAGATAAAAACAGGGTCGTATTTTGATAAATGTTTAATTATATCGCTTTTTATTTTTAAATTTAGTAATTCGATAAAAGTTATGACACCTCATTTTCATTTAAAAATAATTAGCATTTCTGATAAGGCCTACAAACGTCAATTGTTGGTTACACCAAAAGATGTTTTTACGTTACAACATTTTTTAAAGGATTTGCTAAAAAGAAATGTCATGATTATCAATACTAATATAGGAGTTGATTTTTATTACAGAAGTGAAGTGTCACATGATGATTTGATTGTTAGTGCCTTTTTGCTATTGGTGACTACTAAAGGTAGGAAAAGGAACGATTTCATAGTTAGAACCATGAACAGTGAATTGGAAATTGCTGAGCAAACCAAATGTTTTTTTAATCGCATCATTAATATGCCGTTATTGTTTAAGAGTTATTCCAGAAGTATGCTGTTCCAGATTGAAAATAATTATGAGGCACATAAAGAGTTATTCAATGAGCTGTTTTTGGTCTGGCAGAAGGAACTTTTGGAATCCTCAGAAAATGGTCCAATCTTATTTAAAGTTTTACCATTTATAAGAGCGGTCCAACAAATTTTTATCCTTCATAATCACTCATATCCAGCATTTCAGAAACTATTGGAGGACGGGTTAAGCAATCAGCATATCAATTAACTTATTTTATATCCCATTTTTTTAATCTATTTTTTTAGAATATTTAAAGTAGATACTTCCTTTTGTTGAATATTCTTTAAATTTGTTCCGCTTTAAAACTGTTTTTTTATCAATGGAACAAATAACACCATATAAACCCAAAAATAAAGTTAGAATTGTTACTGCGGCCTCTCTTTTTGATGGTCATGATGCAGCTATCAATATCATGCGTCGTATTATTCAAGCTACTGGCGTTGAGGTTATTCACCTAGGTCACGACAGAAGTGTTGAGGAAGTTGTCAATACAGCGATACAGGAAGATGCCAATGCTATTGCAATGACCTCCTATCAGGGTGGGCATAATGAGTATTTTAAATACATGTATGATTTACTAAAGGAGAAAGGTGCTGACCATATCAAAATTTTTGGTGGTGGCGGTGGTGTTATCCTTCCAGAAGAGATAGAGGAGCTTATGGCTTATGGAATCACTAGAATTTACTCCCCTGATGATGGTAGGGAAATGGGATTGCAAGGAATGATCAATGATTTGGTAGAGAAGTCAGATTTTGCCGTTGGCAATGATTTAAATGGTGAAGTAAATCATTTGGAATCCAGAGATGTTAAATCCATTGCTAGAGTTATTTCTTCGGCTGAGAATTTCCCGGAAGTTGCAAAGGATACACTAAATATTATTCACGATAGAAATAAAACAGCTAAATCACCTGTTTTAGGAATCACAGGAACAGGAGGTGCTGGTAAATCTAGTTTGGTAGATGAGTTGGTGCGTCGATTCCTTATTGACTTTCCTGAAAAAACCATCGGTATTATTTCTGTAGATCCATCTAAAAGAAAAACAGGGGGAGCCCTATTGGGAGACCGAATCAGAATGAATGCCATTAATTCGCCAAGAGTCTATATGCGTAGTTTGGCAACACGTCAATCCAATTTGGCCCTATCTAAGCACGTGAATGAAGCTATTGAAGTTTTAAAAGCCGCTCAGTTTGATTTAATTATTTTGGAAACTTCAGGTATTGGCCAGTCCGATACCGAAATTTTGGAACATAGCGATGTGTCTCTATATGTAATGACTCCTGAGTTTGGAGCTGCCACACAGTTGGAAAAAATAGATATGTTGGATTTTGCTGATTTGGTAGCAATCAACAAATTTGATAAACGAGGAGCTCAAGATGCTCTTAGGGATGTGAAAAAGCAATATATGCGTAATCACAACCTGTGGCATGCCAATCCAGATGATATGCCGGTTTTTGGTACTATTGCATCTCAGTTTAACGACCCTGGAATGAATTCCCTTTATAAAGCCGTTATGGATGAGTTAGTGGATAAAGCTCAAGCTGATTTAGAATCTACGTTTGAAGTTTCTAAAGAAATGAGTGAGAAGATTTTTGTAATTCCACCGGCTAGAACCCGTTATCTTTCTGAAATTTCAGAAAATAATCGGGCTTATGATAAGCAAGTTGAAGCTCAGGTTGAGGTAGCCCAAAAATTATTTGGAATTTTTACCGCTTTGGAAAGCGTTTCAAATGCTTCACTGAAACTAAATGCCTATGGCATTGACGATGAGGTTTTGGAGGCTTCTAAAGAAAATGGGAATTCTGAATTTATTGACCTCTTGAAGAAAGAATTTGATAGAGTAAAAATGAATTTGGATCCTTACAATTGGGAGGTTATTTTAGGCTGGGATGAAAAAGTTAATAAATACAGACAGCCGATTTATTCCTTCATGGTAAGGGATAAGGAAATTAAAATAGAAACACATACTGAGTCTTTATCCCATACACAAATTCCGAAGGTAGCATTGCCAAAGTATTCGGCATGGGGAGATATTCTGAAGTGGGTCTTACAGGAAAATGTTCCTGGTGAGTTTCCGTTCACTTCCGGTTTGTACCCTTTTAAAAGAACAGGGGAAGATCCTACCAGGATGTTTGCCGGTGAGGGAGGGCCAGAGCGTACAAACAGACGTTTTCATTATGTGAGTTTAGGCATGCCGGCCAAAAGACTTTCAACAGCATTTGATAGTGTGACTTTATATGGAAATGATCCTGACTACCGCCCCGATATTTATGGGAAAATTGGTAATGCAGGGGTGAGTATTTGTTGTTTGGATGATGCTAAGAAATTGTATTCCGGATTTAATTTGGCTGATGCAATGACTTCTGTGAGTATGACCATTAATGGTCCGGCGCCTATGTTGTTAGGTTTTTTTATGAATGCAGCTATTGATCAACAGTGTGAGCTTTATATTAAGGAAAATAACTTGGAAGCTGAGGTTGAGGCCAAGATAAATGCTATTTATGAAGGTAAGGAAAGGCCTCGATATTTTGGAGAACTACCAGAAGGAAATGATGGTTTGGGGTTGATGCTGCTAGGTGTAACAGGGGATCAAGTGTTGCCAAAAGAGGTTTATGAAACAATAAAAGCTAGAACCATTTCACAAGTTAGGGGAACTGTTCAGGCAGATATTTTGAAAGAAGATCAAGCTCAAAACACTTGTATTTTTTCTACAGAATTTGCCCTACGTTTGATGGGGGATGTTCAGGAATATTTTATCCAAAATAATGTAAGGAACTTTTATTCGGTTTCCATTTCAGGTTATCATATTGCGGAAGCCGGTGCAAACCCTATAACCCAGTTGGCTTTTACACTGGCTAATGGGTTCACTTACGTCGAGTATTATTTGAGTAGAGGGATGGATATCAATAAGTTTGGTCCTAATTTGTCCTTTTTCTTTAGTAATGGAATCGATCCCGAGTATGCTGTTATAGGTCGTGTAGCTAGACGAATTTGGGCTAAGGCCTTAAAAAATAAATACGGAGCCAATGCTAGAGCTCAAATGTTGAAATATCACATTCAAACTTCAGGTAGGAGTTTGCATGCTCAAGAAATTGATTTCAATGATATTCGTACAACGCTTCAAGCGCTTTATGCGATATACGACAACTGTAATTCATTGCATACCAATGCCTATGATGAAGCAATTACAACGCCAACTGAAGAGTCTGTAAGAAGGGCTATGGCGATTCAGTTGATTATTAATAAAGAGCTGGGATTGGCTAAAAATGAGAATCCTATTCAGGGTGCTTTTATTATTGAAGAATTAACTGATCTTGTGGAAGAAGCAGTATTGCAAGAATTTGATCGTATTACCGAACGTGGAGGTGTTTTGGGTGCTATGGAAACGATGTATCAACGCAGCAAGATTCAAGAAGAAAGTCTGTATTACGAAACCTTAAAACACAATGGTGATTTTCCGATAATTGGAGTGAATACCTTTTTAAGTAGCAAGGGATCACCAACGGTTCAGCCAAAAGAGGTCATTAGAGCAACAGAGGAAGAAAAGCAGAACCAAATAAAAACATTGGAGCAATTGCATGCCACCTATGCTGATAGAATTGAAGATACTTTGAAAAAAGTACAACGTGCTGCTTTAGAAAATGAAAATATGTTTGAGGAATTGATGGAAGCGGCAAAGGTTTGTTCTTTAGGGCAAATTACCTCGGCACTGTTTGAGGTTGGAGGACAGTATCGACGAAATATGTAGAGTTTTAAGATTATTATTAAAACTAAAACCCGAGATTATCTCGGGTTTTTTATGCTTTAAATTTTTGGTCAAAGACGGATTGTCTGTTAGATTTTTACAAATTTTTTAATGTGTCTTTCTCCAGTCCATAATTCACATTCCAAAAAATAAATGCCTGATGATAATTGGGAAACATCTAACTTGTTTTGGTTACCAAAAATTAAGACTTGCTTACCGCTCATGTTGTAAACTTTGGATTGTTTCAAATCTTTGCTGACCTGTATCATGTGTTTGGTTGGATTTGGATATATCTTGAAATTTGAGACTTGAAACGATGCAACACTCAAAGTTTCTTGAATAATGACCATGAAATCTTCTGTTTGCCCAAAGGTTGGAGATGAGCAGGGTTGAGGAATAGCGGAATCTTGATAATCACTGGCAATACGCATCCTCAAGGTTTCTGAAAGAATGGCGCTATTGGGTACTTCAAAGTTTGCTGTATGTATTTCATAACTACCTCCCGTTGCATCACTTGATATGATTAATTCCTCAACTTCAAAAATACCGTTGTTGTTAAAATCAATCCAGCCTCTCACGTTTTCAGAGTTGAAGCCTGTGGTAATACTTATAGTATAGGTTGTTTCTACTGCTAAGTTAGCAATAAGGGGTAACTGTGTATAGCAGTCTTGTTGTAACGTGTGGTCTATATAGAATTGATAACCATCACCTGTATAGCCTGAGGATGTATATTGTAAATCGGATAAATTGACATTGAATATCCCAACGTTGAATTCGTTATTGGGAACCAAAATGCTAGAAGGTTCACAATTGGCGGCTATGGGTTCTGAAGGAACATTTGGATTCTCTTCTGGTAAGGTAGTGCCTAAGGAAGTAATTAAACCATGACGATAGTTTTCAAGTATAAATATCAGTCGCTCCTTTTGCCCTTCAGAAAACCTGTCGGGACACCAAGAATAGTTCATGAAATTGTGATTGACGGGATCAAAGGAGGTTCCAGTACATGTATTTGTATTGGTAGGACATCCACTTACCAGTAGATGTGGGTCGGTATCGCATACCAAATCACCTTGGGTAGTACAGTCGTCATTAATTGGGCAAATGTCACCTTCTGCACCTTCAAAAGTATGTCGAAGTCCGAAGGAGTGACCAACTTCATGAGTAATGGCCCAATTGGTATAACTGTGGTGAAGTACCACGCCGTCAATACTTGGGTCCACCCCTGGATAATAGGCGTATCCCGCTACACCGCTGCCCTCCAAGCCGCCTTGAATATTTGAAACAATCCAAATATTTAAATAATCCGTATTAGGCCAGATGCTCAAAGCTTTTAAATCTGAGTCGAGGGCGCCAGTGGTTTCTCCCGGGTATGCTACGCCATATTCCGAATAGCCATCCAAAGCACTGCCGTCTATTCTGACAATGCCATTTGTTTCTTCACAATCAGGTGTTCTTTGTGCTAGAATGAATTCAAAAGGAATCGGTGTCCCTCCTTCATCTTGATTGGGGTTTTCAAACCAAGTGGCGGCATATTCTTGGTTTAATTCATCAACCAATGCAAATAAGGTGGCATCACTTGGGTTTTTAGGTGTGCCAATGGTTTCACCTGTATGAATGACATGAATGACAATGGGGATTTGGTAAATGTCATTGGTAGAAAACTCTTTTTTATAAAGCTTTTTACCGTTATAAAAAGCCCATTTTAGATTTTGTTCTTGAAGGGATTTTAAATATGAGGAATCTATTTCTTTAAGCTGATTTTCAAACTGTGTTGTGAGGCACCAGTTTTGGGCAAACATCCAAAGGTTTGAAAACATAAGGCATAAGAAAAGGCTTTTAACTTTCATTGAAATAGAATGATATTTTTCGAATCGACCTTTAGGTAGAATTCATTTGCTAATTTATTTGTTTTCTTTTATTTAAGCATAAAACTAAAGATAAGATATGTCTTTTGTTTGGTGAAAGATCCCCAAAATATGATTTTCATTATGTTTTTAATCGAAGAAAATAGCAAAATCTAACGGTAGAAGGGATTATTTCTTCCTTTTAACTAAAATTTCAATTGGCAATCAACTAGTTAACTGTTTCGTGCCTAAATTTAAATACTAGCCGGTGAAATATTTGTTGAACTTTAAAACCAACAACCTATGAAACCCACACTCAACTACACTTTTAAAAGACGTACAAAAAACCATTTGGATTGGTTACTTAACGTTATTAAATCAGAGAAGTATTTTTTGGCAGAAGGGTATATTCTTACTGTTAATTTAAAACACAATAAGCGATAAAGGAAAAAGGCCCAACTAACATAGTTTGGGCCTTTTCATTTATAAAATGATTTTTTTAATCTCTTAAAATACTTCTTGAAATAACTATTTTTTGAATTTCTGAAGTCCCTTCATAGATTTGGGTGATTTTGGCGTCACGCATTAATCTTTCTACGTGGTATTCTTTTACAAAACCATTACCACCGTGAACTTGTACCGCTTCAACAGTTGTGTCCATGGCAACTTTACTGGCATACACTTTGGCCATAGCACTGGATGTATCATAGTTGTTTCCTTGGTCTTTATCCCAAGCAGCTTTCATAACCAAATGTCTGGCAGCTTCAATTTCTGTTGCCATATCTGCCAATTTAAAGGCAATGGCCTGATGGTTGCAGATCTCTGTTCCAAAGGCTTTTCTTTCTTTAGAATATTTTTTTGCCAGTTCGTAAGCTCCAGAGGCGATTCCCAATGCTTGAGAAGCAATACCGATACGACCTCCAGAAAGCGTTTTCATGGCAAACTTAAATCCAAAACCATCTTCTCCTATTCTATTTTCTTTAGGAACTTTTACATCATTAAACTGAAGCGTGTGCGTGTCACTACCTCTGATTCCTAATTTGTCTTCTTTAGGGCCCACATCAAATCCAGGCATTCCTTTTTCAACAATTAGGGCATTGATTCCATGGTGTCCCTTGTCTCTGTCTGTTTGAGCAATGACTAAGTAAACATCGGCACGTCCTCCACTGGTGATCCAGTTTTTGGTACCATTTAAAAGGTAATGATCTCCCATGTCAATGGCTGTTGTTTTTTGTGAAGTGGCATCACTTCCTGCTTCTGGTTCACTAAGACAAAACGCTCCTATAAACTCACCTGAGGCCAATTTGGTCAGATACTTTTGTTTTTGTTCTTCGCTTCCATATTTTTCAAGACCGTAGCAAACTAGGGAATTGTTAACAGAAACCATTACAGATGCCGAGGCATCAATTTTAGATAATTCTTCCATGATCAATACATATGAAATGGTATCCATGCCACTTCCTCCGTATTTGGGATCGACCATAATTCCCATAAAACCAAGGTCGGCCATTTTTTTGACCAATTCCTTCGGGAATTGTTGTTTTTCATCTCTTTCAATGACGCCAGGTAAAAGTTCGGTATTCGCAAAATCGCGAGCGGCATCACGAATCATGATATGTTCTTCAGTTAATGAAAAATCCATAGAAACGATTGTTTATTAATGATTTGATAAAAATTGTTGCCAAATATAACCTTTTAGTATCATTTTTTCAATAATGATTTATATTTTTACGCCATATGATAATGGAAACATTTAATGTTGTAGGGGTGATGTCTGGAACTTCTTTAGATGGAATAGACTTGGCCTATGTTACATTCACTAAATTAAACGGAACTTGGCAATTTGATTGTCATGATGCAGTGACTGTTTCTTACCCCCCAAATTGGAAGCGTAAACTTCAGGGGTTAGTCGGGTTTTCTAAGGATGATTTATTGGATTTGGATGTTGAATACACCGATTTTTTAGCTCATATTATTGTAGATTTTGTTGAACGGTATCCCAAAGGAACAATTGATATGGTTTGTTCCCATGGTCATACCGCCTTACATCAACCTGAAAGGGGCTTGACTTATCAAATTGGAAATTTACCAGAAATATCCAAGAAGATAGGGTTGCCCGTAGTGTGTGATTTTAGGATCGAGGATGTGGCTCTGGGTGGGCAAGGAGCTCCTCTGGTACCCATTGGCGACCAATTGTTATTTGGATCTTATGATTATTGTCTCAATTTAGGAGGGTTTGCAAATGTGTCGATGCAGGTTGATGGTAACCGAATTGCCTATGATATATGTCCAGTAAATATTGTGTTGAACCATTACATGAGTAAAGTAGGGAAGGAATTTGATGCAGGTGGTGTATTAGCCAAGTCTGGGGATGTTGATCAAGAATTGTTGAAAGAATTAAATGCAATACCATTCTATGGCGAATCCTATCCAAAATCTTTGGGATTGGAATGGGTGAATACAGAGGTTTATCCTAGAATAGATAGTTGTAGCATAGAACTACCAATTATATTAAGGACTTTTGTAGAGCATATCGCTTTTCAAATTGGACAAAATCTTCATGGAGTATCTTCTCAAAATATTTTGGTTACTGGGGGAGGAGCGCACAACCAATTCTTAATGGAGCGCATCAAATCTCATGCAAAACCATCCGTTATTATACCAGAAACCTTAATCGTTGATTTTAAAGAAGCTATTGTATTCGGCTTTTTGGGTGTGTTAAAAATGCAGAATGAAATCAATTGTTTAAAAAGTGTTACGGGAGCTAGGAAAGACCATAGTTCCGGAATGATATATTATCCTTAAAATTATTGCAAAATTAACTTTTAAGGATAGCAAGTTTTTTATATTTGTTAACTTCAATTACTAACCTAGAATGAAAGAATTACTTCAAAAGTACGAAGCTAAAGAACCAGAAATTATTTTTAATTGGAAAGATCCAGAAACCGAGGCAGAAGGATGGACAGTTATTAACTCCCTAAGAGGTGGTGCTGCCGGAGGTGGAACCCGAATGAGAAAGGGATTGGATATGAATGAAGTGTTGTCTTTGGCTAAAACCATGGAAGTGAAATTTACTGTGTCTGGACCACCTATCGGAGGTGCAAAATCAGGTATTAATTTCGATCCAAATGATCCTCGAAAAAAAGGCGTTTTAGAGCGTTGGTATCAAGCAGTATCTCCTTTGTTGAAAAGTTATTATGGTACTGGAGGAGACTTGAACGTTGATGAAATTCATGAAGTGATTCCTATTACTGAAGAGAGTGGCGTATGGCATCCTCAAGAAGGGGTTTTTAGTGGACATTTTAAGCCAACAGAAGCCGATAAGATTAATAGGATTGGACAATTGCGACAAGGAGTTATTAAGGTTATTGAGAATCCTTATTTTTCGCCAAGTGTTCAGAGAAAGTATACCATTGCTGATATGATAACTGGTTTTGGTGTAGCAGAAGCAGTCAAGCAATATTATCACATATACGGAGGTACAGTAGAAGGCAAACGTGCCATTGTGCAAGGATTTGGAAATGTAGGATCAGCAGCTGCTTTTTATCTGTCTCAGATGGGAGCCAAAATTGTTGGAATTATCGATATCGCAGGTGGATTAATTAAAGAGGAAGGATTTACCTTTGAAGAAATCACCGATTTGTTTTTGGCTAAACAGGGTAATAAGTTAATCGCTGAAAATTTAATACCTTTTGAAGAAATGAATCAGAGGGTATGGTCATTAAGAACCGAGATTTTTGCACCATGTGCCGCTTCTAGATTGATTACTAAAGGACAAATAGATGAAATGATCGATACGGGACTTGAAGTAATTTCATGTGGAGCTAATGTGCCATTTGCCGATAAAGAAATTTTCTTTGGTCCTATTATGGAGCATACAGATAACCGAGTAAGTTTAATTCCAGATTTCATTTCCAATTGTGGAATGGCTCGAGTATTTGCTTATTTTATGGAACGTCGTGTACAAATGACTGACGAATCCATTTTTTCTGATACATCAGACACAATTAGAAGAGCTTTGGAAAAAGTTTATGAGAAAAATCAAAACAAGACTGGTATAAGCGAGACCGCTTTTGAGATTGCCTTGAGCCAGCTTATTTAATAAACATATTTATGGAAACTATTATCGTTCTCACATTCGTTCTTGGCTATTTGGCCATAACCTTGGAGCACAATTTAAAAATTGACAAATTAATTCCAGCATTGCTTATGATGGCCATTTGTTGGGCTATTATTGCGTTGGGAATAGATGCTTTTCCGCATTGGTTTGATTCTGCAGAGCATCATTTGATGGAAGCCTTTGGGACTTTGGGTCATGAAGCAAAAATCGAACTGATGGAGGAAACCTTGCTCCATCATTTGGGTAAAACTGCAGAGATTGTTGTCTTCTTATTGGGAGCGATGACTATAGTTGAAATTATAGACTATTTTGATGGTTTTTCTACCATAAAGGGATATGTTAAAACCAAAAGCAAAAGACGTATTCTATGGATGTTTGGCTTTTTAGCTTTTGGTCTTTCAGCTATCATCGATAATTTAACCGCTACGATTGTATTAATATCGATTCTTCAAAAAATAATTAAGGAACGAGAATTAAGAATCTGGTTTGCAGGTTTAATAATCATTGGAGCTAACGCTGGTGGGGCTTGGTCACCAATTGGAGATGTAACAACAACCATGCTTTGGATTGGTAAAAAAGTATCTTCAGGGCATTTGTTTGTCTATTTGTTCTTGCCTTCTCTTATTTGTATGGTCGTGCCAACTTTTATAGCTTCATTCTTGCCTATTTTTAAAGGTGAAATTGAGGAAGAAGAAACTGAAGATAAACCAAAAAATAGATTCAGTTCTACCATGTTGTATTTAGGATTGGGAGGGATTGTATCTGTTCCAATTTTTAAAACTATCACTCATTTGCCCCCTTATGTCGGAATGATGCTGGCGTTGGGTGTTGTAGCGATTTTTGCCGAGATTTACAGTAGTACTAGATTTAGCATTACGCAAGCAGAAGGAGAAGGAAACGATTATGAAGGACATCATAGTCCCGTGCATCATTCCTTGTCACGAATTGAAATGCCAAGTATCTTGTTTTTCTTGGGTATTTTAATGGCTGTAGCTGCTTTAGAATCTTTAGGGATTTTATTTGAATTTGCTCAGTCCCTACAGGCTAATACCCCCATGTTGGGAACGGAATTACACCATGCAGGAGTATCCGATTTGGTAGTTTTATTACTCGGTGTTGGATCGGCAGTTATTGATAATGTTCCATTGGTAGCCGCCAGTTTGGGAATGTTCTCTGAACCGATGGATAATGAACTTTGGCATTTTATAGCTTATTCGGCGGGTACTGGAGGAAGTATGCTAATTATAGGATCGGCTGCTGGAGTGGTAGCTATGGGTATGGAGAAGATTGATTTCTTTTGGTATCTAAAAAAGATTTCATGGTTGGCTCTAGTGGGCTTTTTAGCAGGAGCCATTACCTTTATGTTTACAAGAACAATTTTTTAAATACAATTTTGTTATATAATTAGCGTTTAAGCTATCCAAAACCAATTTATATGTTAAACCTACTTTTACAAGACGTTCAGGAAGGCGCTGAAGTACTAACCGATCAGGAGTCTGTTGAAAAAACACTTTCAATTATCGAATTGATTTCCAGTGGTGGAAGCGCTGGTATCTTTATCATTTTGGTACTTTTTATTTTACTGGTTGGTGCTATCTATATCTACTTTGAACGTATTTTGGCCATCAAAGCTGCCTCAAAAATTGATGCCAATTTTATGAATCAAATAAAAGACCATGTATCTCATGGCAAAATTGATTCAGCACAAATGTTATGTGCTCAGGTGAACACCCCAGTTTCCCGATTGATTTCTAAAGGAATTACAAGAATTGGAAAACCGCTTGCCGACATTAACACGGCACTGGAAAATGCAGGTCGCTTGGAAATCTATAACCTAGAGAAAAATGTGAGTGTACTGGCAACAATTTCGGGTGCGGCTCCTATGATTGGGTTCTTGGGAACGGTAATCGGTATGATTTTATCTATTTTCGAAATCGCCAATTCTGGAGGAAATATCGATATTAAACTTTTGGCTGATGGACTTTACACTGCAATGACCACCACAGTTGGAGGCTTAATTGTTGGTATTGTAGCCTATATGGCTTATAACCACTTAGTGGTTAAAACAGACAAGGTTGTTTATCAAATGGAAGCAAATTCCTTGGAGTTTTTAGATCACTTAAACGAGCCTATCTAATATGAATATTAGAGGAAGAAATAAAGTAACACCAGAATTCAATATGTCGTCCATGACGGATATTGTTTTTCTGTTGCTCATCTTTTTTATGTTGGCTTCTACCTTGGTTACCACTAATGCTATAGATATTTTGTTGCCTAAAGCGAGTGGTAAAACTGAGAATAAAAGAACCGTAGCTGTTAGCATTAAAAAAGATTTGACCTATTACATAGACCAACGCGTTGTGGGAGAAAGTATGCTTGAGGGTGAATTAAAGAAAGCACTTTCTAGCCAAGACAATCCTGTTATTGTTTTACGTGCTGAAAAGTCGGTGCCGGTGGATAATGTTGTGAAGGTTATGGATATAGCCAACAGAAATAAGTATAAAGTTATTTTGGCAGTTCGCCCTAACTAAGATGAAATATTTAGAGACCAAACACGAGAAGGATTCAGCTAAGATTACCACATTGATAGTGGTGATTATCTTGCTGTTGTTGTTTGTTGTTGGTCCACCTTATATGGATCCTCCTGAGGAATATGGAGTTGCCGTCAACTTTGGTAATTTAGATTTTGGTTCGGGTAATATTCAGCCAAAGGAACCTGTTAAATCCGAACCTCGAGAGGTTAATAGGCAACCCGAGGAAGCAGCACAGCCCGAGCAAGTTGAATCCCAGCCTGCAGCTGCTGAACAGGCTAAAGCAGAAGAAGTTGTAACGCAAAACACAGAAGATGCGATTGCTATAAAGAAACAAAAGGAGGCTGATGCGAAAGCAAGGGCAGAAGCCGAAGCCAAGGCAAAAGCTCAAGCAGAGGCTGACGCTAAAGCAAAAGCCGAAGCAGAAAGGGTAGCCAAGGAAAAAGCAGAACAGGAGGCCAAAAAGAAAAAACTGGATGCCTTGATTGGAGGTGTCAGTAAATCTGATGGGACGTCTTCAAGTAGTGAAGGGGATGATAATCGGGCCGGAGATAAAGGTCAATTGGATGGTGATCCCTATGCGCCAAGTTATTTCGGTGGTCCAGGTAGCGGAAGTGGTGGTGTAGGATACGGTTTGAATGGAAGGGGAAAAGCAACCTACCAAACCTTAAGACAAGATTGTAATGAGGCCGGAATGGTCATTGTTAAAATTGTAGTTAACCGTAATGGAGATGTGATAGAGGCAACTCCAGGGGTTAAAGGAACCACTAATACGGCTTCTTGTTTATTGGAGCCAGCAAGGAAAATAGCTTTATCCCATAAATGGCGCCCAGATAGTAAGGCTCCAGCAAAGCAAATCGGATTTGTAAGAGTTAATTTTACTTTAGGACAATAAAGTTGTGACCTATCAAGAAACCTTAAAATGGATGTTTGGTAAATTGCCTATGTACCAACGTCAAGGTCAGTCTGCATTTCGCGCAGATTTAGCCAATATTCAAAAACTAGCCAAACATTTAAACCACCCCGAACAAAAAATCAAAACGATTCATGTGGCGGGAACCAATGGTAAAGGGTCTACCAGTCATATGTTAGCTTCCATACTTCAGGAAGCAGGATATACAACAGGTTTATTTACATCGCCACATTTGAAGGATTTCCGGGAACGTATAAGGATCAATGGGCAGGTTGTGTCAAAGGCATTTGTGATTGGATTTATACAAAGATTCCGTTCGTTTTTCGAACAAGAAAGCCTGTCTTTTTTTGAAATGACAACAGGAATGGCATTTGAGTATTTCTACCAAAAGAAAGTCGATATCGCTGTAATTGAAGTTGGTCTGGGTGGGCGATTGGACTCCACTAATATTATTAAGCCAGTGACCTCTGTGATAACAAATATAGGAAAGGATCATGTACAGTTCTTGGGGAATACCTTGGAAAAGATAGCGGCGGAAAAGGCAGGGATTATTAAGGCTCATATTCCGGTGATCATTGGTGAAACCCAATCGGAAACAGAACAGGTGTTCATTGAAATGGCTGAAAATTGTGAATCGGATATTTATTTTGCTGATCAAACAGATAGTCACTTATATGAGAGTGATTTGAAAGGCGAATATCAAAAAAAGAACATTCAAACGGTTGTTGCTACTGTAAAAGTTCTTCGATCTAAGGGGTATGCTATTTCCGAAGCACATGTGCAAGCAGGCCTTTTAAATGTGGTTAAAAATACAGGATTAAGAGGGCGATGGGAAATAATTGGCAACGATCCGTTGGTGATTTGTGACACAGGTCATAATAAAGAGGGGTTGACCTATTCTATGAGTCAAATAAATAATCTGGAATTTGAGCATCTTCATATAGTGTTTGGAGTAGTAAATGATAAAGATTTGACAGATGTTTGGACATTGCTTCCTAAAAAAGCCACGTATTATTTTTGTAAACCGGATGTTCCTAGAGGATTGGATGCTGATCTTTTAATGAAGCAATTTCATGCAAAAGGTTATACAGGAAGTGCGTATAATAGTGTAAATCAGGCTTTAACAAAAGCTAAAAATCAGGCGAATTCAAAGGACCTTATTTTTGTGGGTGGGAGTACTTTTGTGGTGGCAGAAATAATTTAATTTTTTTTGCAAAAAAAGTTTTGCCATATCAAAAACTGCCTTATCTTTGCATTCCGTTAGCAAGGGCGCTTAGCTCAGTTGGTTCAGAGCACCTCGTTTACACCGAGGGGGTCGGGGGTTCGAATCCCTCAGCGCCCACAAGAGTAAAAAATCTCAATACTGAAGTGTTGAGATTTTTTTTACCTTGTAACTTAAAAAGGGTCATTAACTCAGTTGGTTCAGAGTGTTACCTTGACAGGGTAGAAGTCACTGGTTCGAATCCAGTATGACCCACAATTTTTCTGATATTTATAGCTTTTTTAGTAGATTTATTCCACACTACTTTAACTACATGATTTTAAAAAATATCAAAAAGCTATATGAGGATATCTTTCAGTCCTATAAAACACCTTCCATTGAAGAGCATATAAAAAAGATTATCGAACTGGATGCCTTTCTTCCACATAACTCGACATTTTTTTGTATAACGAATACCCAGGAATTAGGTTTTGAGTATGTGAGTAAAAATATGTATTCCTGCATTGGAATAGAGCCTCATTTGTTTAAAACCCAAGCTATGAAATATTTTTGGAGTAGAATTCATCCAGATGATGTGGAGCAATGGCTGGAAGCGTTAAATTCTCTAATGGAGTATACCATGAATGAGATTTCAGAAGAAGAAAGGCACAGAATGAGTTATACTTGGAACTATCGTTTTAAGAATGGGCAGGACGAATATGTCAATGTTATACAAAATACCACACCGCTTGCATTTGATGCCTTTAAGAAACCTATTATTGGATTGGCGCACTATACCATAGTAGAGCCCGGATTAAAGTTTGAAGTGACTGCTACTGCCAAGTATTTGAATGATTCCAATACTTATGAAACCAAGTATTTCAATACCTTTTCACAAAAGTTGTTAGAATCTAACATTAGTAATAGAGAGCGAGATATCATAAGGTTGTTGGTACTCAAAAAGAGTAGTAAAGAAATTGCTTTAAAGTTGAATATTAGTCCAAACACCGTAGATACCCATAGGCGAAATATTCTAAGAAAATTGAAAATCAATTCAACAGGTGAGCTTATAGGGCTCTATAAATCAAACAAGGGACTCTTTTAAAAATACTCAATTTGAGTATTGTAAGAAAGTGATGTTTTAAGCACATTTGTATTAGCTATTATTAATCAAAGGGATGTTAAGTGTTTACGGTTTTGCATTAAAATGTAAAATTTGTAAACACTTTTTTTATATTAGGTCTAAAACGCGTTCCAATTTCATTCCTCTAGACCCTTTAATTAAAATGAATTGATTTTTTAGCATTGAATTCTCTTCTTTCACAAAGATTTCAAAATCTTCAAAGGTGCTAAAGGCTCTAATTGCTTCCGAATTAAAACGGGTATGTGAAAAAGTATTGCCTAACAAAAAGATGTGTGGAATACTAGTGTTTTCAAGGAAATTTACAATGGTTTGGTGTTCTTGTAGGGCATCATCACCTAATTCAAACATATCGCCCAATATGACCATTTTATTAACTTCCTCATAACTATTGAAATTATTTAAAGCAGCCATCATGCTAGTTGGATTGGCATTATAGGCATCCATTAATATTTTATTAGAACCTTTTAAAATAATTTGCGATCTATTATTAGTCGGGACATAAGTTTCAATAGCTTCTTTTATTTCGTGATGTGGAACACCAAAATAAGAACCAATAGCAATAGATGCTGCAATGTTATTGAAATTATAGATACCCGTAAGGGCGCTAGTAATTTGCAAGGTGTCAAAGGATATTGAAACATATGGTTGCGCATCAAACAGCTCTATTTTGGTATGCTTGTCGTGTTTTCCAAAGGTGACAATCTTTTCGTAGCTCCCAACCTGTTCTAGTTGTTTTGGGTCATCTGTATTTACAAAAATAGTTTTGTGATGAAATTTTAAGTAATCGTAGAGTTCTGATTTAGCTTTTACAACTCCTTCCAAGCTACCGAATCCTTCTAAATGGGCTTTCCCAAAGTTGGTTATCAACCCAAAGTCAGGTTGTGCAATTTGGCATAAAAAGTCAATTTCATGATGGTGGTTGGCGCCCATTTCAACAATACCGAGTTCTGTTTCTTTGTTCATGGAAAGCAAGGTCAACGGAACGCCAATATGATTGTTTAAATTACCTTGTGTGGCGGTTGTTTTGAATTTTTTTGATAAAACAGCGTTTATAAGTTCTTTGGTGGTTGTTTTACCGTTGCTTCCTGTTAAAGAAAGAATAGGTATTTCAAGATATCTTCTATGGAAGGCTGCCAAGTCCTGCAAACATTTAAGAACATCTGTAACTAAAATATATGCTTCTGAAACCTGATAAGCGGGATCGTCTATAATGGCATAGTTAGCGCCCATCTCTAATGCCATTTCGGCAAATTTATGTCCGTCAAAATTGTCTCCTTTCAAAGCGAAAAACAAATCTTGAGGTTCTAGTTTTCTGGTATCTGTGCAAACGGCATGACATTCCAGAAACAGTTCATGTATTTTAGCTATTTCCATAAAATTAAATGTATAAAAAAAGTCCTGATTTTCATCAGGACTTTAAAGTATAATCACTAGAATTCTTTTAGTGCTTAGTTTTGTTTTGAGATTTTGATTTAGAACCAACTCTAGACATAGCACATCTAAATCCAATATAGTCTGTTGCCATATTTTGTGGATAGTAGCGTCTTTGTGCTGGATCCAACCAGTAAGATCTGTCTTTCCAAGAACCTCCTTTATAAACTCTTACTTCATCATTGATTAAAGAAGTTCTCTTATCAGATTTATCATACTCTCTGATCATTTCTCCTGTAGAATCTACAGAAATATGGTGTTTTGGAGAGTTGTACATTTTACTGGTAGTAGCATCTTCAGCAGACTCATCACTAAATTCATCAAAGCTTTCTCTATACATTCTAGAAGAGCTTTTATCTCCGTCTCTAAAGTTTCTGTTGTCACTTCCGTCGAAATTGATTCTTAGATAAGTTTCATTTTCGTCGATTGGTACTTGAGCAATTTCTCCTGGTAAATCTCTCGCGATTAATTTACCATTAGGTAATGTATCAAATACAATTTCTTCTGGAGTTACGATTTTAACTGTACCATCGTCATTAATTTGATTTTTGGTGTAAACGTTACCACGATAGTAGTTGAAGTCATTGAATTCATCATCAACTATAGGTCTGTAAACGTCAGCTACCCATTCGGCCACATTTCCAGCCATATCATATAATCCAAAGTCGTTTGGCTCATAAGATTTTACTTTGTTTGTGATATCAGCGTTATCATCAGACCAACCAGCGATTCCGCCGTAATCTCCTTTACCTTGCTTAAAGTTTGCTAAATGGTCACCTCTTGTTTTACGTTTTCCTGAACGTGTATATTGACCATCCCAAGGATATTTTTTTCTTCCTCTATAGATATTATAAGATCTTAACTCAGTCAATCCTAAAGCAGCATATTCCCATTCTGCCTCGGTAGGAAGTCTATAATCTGGTGTAAGAACCCCAGTTTCTCTTCCTGCGTAAACGTTAATAGTGTCTCCTGAAGCAGTAGTTTGAACTCTTCTTCTTGAATTTTCTGGGTTAGTGATACTATCATTTCCACCATAGGTTAGTGTAGGTGCATTGATATAAGTATCGGTACTAAAGGTTTCACCTGCCTCAACAGCAATTTTGGCATCGCGAACAATATATCCAGATTCTTCTAAGTATAACTCATTGACACGATCAGTTCTCCAGTTGGCAAATTCTACCGCCTGAATCCAACTTACACCAACCACAGGATATTCTCCATATGCAGGGTGACGTAAATAGTTTTCGGTCATAACTTCATTAAATCCTAATCGGTTTCTCCAAACCAAAGTGTCAGGAAGGGCACCATCATAAATGCCTCTGTAATTTTCTTCAGTTGGAGGATAAACACGCTTGATCCAATCTAGGTATTCTAAATACATTTTATTGGTAACCTCGGTCTCATCCATATAGAAGGATTGCACGTGCTGTTGGTTAGGAGTATTGTTCCAATCGTGCATGACATCATCTTGAACTCTACCCATGGTAAAAGTTCCTCCTTCTACAAATACCAATCCTGGAGCAGTTTCTTGCTCTTTAAAGTCGGTGTTGTATTGAAAACCACCGTCCTTGGAATTGATATCCCATCCAGTAGCTCTGGAGCTGTTAGCGTTTGATGACCTTTTACAACCGACGAACGTCAATCCGACGGCGAAAATCATCAAGAACTTTAGTGCTGTTACTTTTTTCATATCCATACGTTTAAGTAAGCTTATAATATTTTTGGTGACGCAATATAGTAATTATCGGTTACAAAACAAGAGAAAAGAACAAATTTTGATGAAAAAATATGCATTTCGTCCTATTTATTGAACGTTACACCGATGATTTTTGCGTTTTTTACCGGTTAATAGTGTTTCTTAGAACGCGCATAATTATAAAATATTATTGTAATTTTGAAACGTTTTTTAAAAATTGTTGGATTATCAATAATAACACCTTTTTATTGCCGTTATTTTATCAATGAAAAAGAAAATTATCTTACTTACCATCTTAATTACCTCCTTCAGTATCTTTTCCCAACAAAAAACGTTTAATCTTAATTGGGATGGGGTCAAGGATGTTTCTACAAATTTTGTAAAAAGAGAAATACCTTCATTTTCAGGAGGGATATTAAATTATAATCCAACTGATGGAATGACTTTTGTTTCTAGATGGTCGGTTTCCAATCCAATAAATGAACAATCAGTTGTCATTCAAAACCAAGTTTTTGAACCCATTTCGATTTCTGATTTAAAGGATTTAGATGCTCAGCTTATTCCAAACCAGCTCAAAGTATCCTTAAAAAATTCTAGGGCCAGAAATGAGCAGTTTGCCCTTTTGGAGGTTACACCTATTATAAAGGAGAATAATGGATACAAAAAATTGATCTCTTTTACCTTAATATATAATAGTAATCCTGGCGCTAGAACATCCAACTCATTTCAAATGCAGCAAATCACCAATTCTGCATTAAGTAGTGGAAGTTGGTATAAGTTTTATGTAGAAAGATCAGGAGTGCATAGAATATCCAAATCGTTTTTGGCTGATCTGGGAGTTAATGTCAATCAGGTTGATCCCCGTACCATTAAACTTTATGGTAATGGCGGTAAGATGATTCCTTTCGGGAATGACCAAGACTATCCTTTTGATGTGGTTGAAAATGCTATTAGGGTGGTTGGTGAGAGCGATGCACAATTTAATGATTCCGATTATATCTTATTCTATGCCCAAGGACCGAGAGGATGGGATTCTGAAAAGCGTACACATATTAATAGTTACACAGATAAGACTTATTATTATATAAATATAAGTCCGGGTAATGGTAAGCGGGTTCAGCCTTTTATTCAGCCTTCTGGATCCGTAGATATGGAGATAAGTACATTTGATGATTATAAATTTCATGAACTGGATGAGTATAATCTCGTAAATGTAGGTAGAAGGTGGTTTGGAGATCGCTTTGATATTGAGGATACAAAATCTTTTGAATTTTCGTTTCCAGATAGGATAGAATCAGAACCTATTTATTTAAATGTAGTTGTTGCTTCTACATCTCCAGCTACGAGCACCATGGGCTTGACAGTAAATGGCACTAATGTAACGACGCTTAACCTCCCTGCAACTTCAAATTATAATCTTGCTGTAGGTGCTACTTTTGCTAATTATGTGCCAATTACATCATCTAACATCAATGTAACTCTGCAATACAATAATAATGGCAGTCCCTCAGCATTGGCTTATGTGGATTACGTTGCTGTAAGAGCGAAAAGGAATTTAAATTTTTCAGGTAACCAATATACATTTAGGAATTTAGAAACTACCAACGAGACAGGTATCGCTCAATATACCGTGACGAATACTTCCCAAGTTTCTGAAATTTGGGATGTAAGCGATTTGTATAACGTGACGACCCTTGTTAATGGTGACGGTAATTCAACTTTGAGCTTTAAATCTCAAATGGGCTCTGAGAAATCTTATACTTTGGTGACTTCTTCTGATTTTTACACGCCCCTCCGGGAGTCCAACTCACAAGTTTTTAACCAAAATTTAAAAGGGACTATTTTTAATAATGACCTAGGTAATTTTCAAGATATTGATTATTTAATCTTAACACCTCAAGTATTTTTGGGACAAGCTAATAGATTGGCTCAAATCAATAGAGACCAATACGGATTGAATGTTAAAGTGGTTCCATTGGGTTTGATTTATAATGAGTTTAGTACTGGAAATCCAGATATTGGTGCCATTAGGAATTTTGTGAAATATATATATGATAATGCCAGTAGTCCAAGTCAACGTTTGAAATATTTATGTCTGTTTGGAGATGCCTCATTTGATTATAAAAACAGACTTCCAAACAATACCAATTTTGTTCCGAGTTGGCATGCCTATGAAAGTTTTAATTTAACTAGTTCATATGTGTCCGATGATTTTTTTGGAATGATGGATGAAAACGAAGGGGATATGTCAATTAGTAATTTGTTGGATATTGCTGTTGGTAGAGTATTGGCTGATTCACCACAACAAGCTAAAGAAATGGTGGATAAAATTCAAAACTATCATTCAGAAGCATCCTTTGGAAATTGGAGAAATACTGCTGTTTTCATTTCTGATGATGTGGATGAGGCCTGGGAGGCTCAATTGCAGCAAACCACTGATAATATATCAGATGAAATATCTGAGGAAAAACCATTTATCAATGTAGTAAAAATACATTCCGATGCCTTTGAGCAGGAATCCTCTTCTGGAGGAGATCGTTACCCTACAGTAAATACCGCAATAGTTAATGCCTTGGAAAAAGGAGCTTTGGTTGTTAATTATTTTGGACATGGAGGTGAGGATGGATTGGCCCGAGAACGGATTTTTGAAAGATCAGATGCTCAGAGTTTAAATAATATTTGTCAGTTGAATTGCTTTGTTACAGTTACTTGTGAATTCACTCGGTTTGATAATCCATTAAGGCCAACAGCAGGAGAATATACTTTCTGGAATACGCAAGGAGGGGCAATTGGTTTGATAACCACCACAAGACAGGTAATTGTTAACGTGGGTATCGACTTTAATGTCCACTTGGAGAAGTTCCTTTTTGGTTATGATGATAGTTTTGCAGAAGGCGAATACCCATCTATGGCCGAAGCACTTAGGTTAACCAAAATTGATCCCGAAATTTCTGGTTATGATCAAAGAAGATTGGTGTTTTTTATAGGTGACCCAGCAATGAAGCTAACCTTTGGTAAACCCAATATTCAATTGACAACTATTAATGATGAGCCAATTAGTGGAAATACAGACGTATTACAAGCTCTCAGTAAAGTTAAATTGGCGGGTGAAGTAATCGATGGTTCAGGAAATTTACTTTCCAATTTTAACGGTGTTTTATCTACTACGGTATTTGATAAAAACATAGAGAGGCAAACTCTTGGGAACAATGGTGTCACTGGCTCAAATGGTTTGATTATTATGGATTTTGAAACTTTGGGTCCCACTATATTTAAAGGGCAATCTACCATTACAGAAGGTCAGTTTGAAATGGAGTTTGTTGTTCCTAGAGATATCGCTATCCCCGAAGGCTACGGCAAGGTAAGTTTTTATGCCAAACAAGATGGAGTCCTTTTTGATCGATCAGGAGCAAGTGTAGAAACAGTAAAAATAGGGGGATTGAACCCAAATGCTGAAACGGATGAACAGGGACCTTTGATTAAAGTTTTCATGAATGATGAAAGTTTTGTGTCTGGAGGCCTTACCAATAATTCTCCGGCCCTTTTGCTGAAGCTTCAAGATGACAATGGTATAAATACGGCAAGTGGTATTGGACATGATATTGTAGCTATTTTGGATGGTGATGAAACTTCTCCATATGTACTTAATGATTATTATGAAACGGAGCTTGATGATTACCAAAGAGGTACTGTAAACTATCCATTTAGAGATCTAGAAAATGGTTTACATACGTTAACGGTAAAAGCATGGGATGTTTATAACAATTCGGCCACCGCAGAAATACAATTCATGGTGCAGAACGAAAATCAAGAACTCGTTATCGATAAAGTTCTTAATTATCCAAATCCTTTTGTAAACTACACAGAATTTTGGTTTAACCACAATAGTTCACAGCCTTTAGACGTTTCAGTACAAATATTTACTGTTTCAGGTAAATTGGTTAAAACGATTAACGGACAAACCAACACCTCAAATTGCTGTAATAATGGGAATTCATCCCTTTCAAGAGATATGATTTGGGATGGACGAGATGATTTCGGAGACCGTATAGGGAAGGGAGTCTATATTTATAAGCTTAAAGTACATTCTCCTAGCCTGAATAAAACGGTTGAGAAGATTGAAAAGCTTGTGATACTTTAATAAAGCATTATATTTGTCGAACTAAAAATAACACATGAGACACCAGATTTTAATTCTTGGATTTTTTCTTTTAACTTTAAACATAAAGGCCCAGGAAGTCATCACCGAAATTACTCCAAACCCCTTTGATACAAGGGTGATAACAACTGGAGTGCCGTTTCTTTTGATTGCTGCTGATGCCCGTGCAGGTTCTTTGGGAGATATGGGGGTAGCCACATCAGTTGATGCCTTTTCTCAACAATGGAATGCTTCAAAATATGCGTTTTCAGAAACTAAACAGGGGGTGGGTGTAAGTTATACACCTTATTTAACCAAGTTGGTGAAAGATATTTTCTTGGGGAGCATTACTTATTTTAATCGAATTGATGAAAAGAGTGCTTTTGCAGCTAGTTTTAGATATTTTTCATTGGGAGATATTGAGTTTGTGCAAGATGAATTTTCAATTCCTCTAGTACAAAGACCTAATGAGTTTACAGTTGACGTTTCTTATGCCTTAAAATTAAGTCAACAATTCTCAATGGCAGTGACCATGAGGTATCTGAATTCCGATTTAAGAATTCCTTCTGAATTTACAGATACTAAGGCAGCAGGTACGTTTGGAGTGGATATATCAGGATATTATCAAAGTGAAGAGGAGGCTTTCAATAGCTTTAACGGAAGAACCCGATTGGGATTCGCTATTCAAAATGTAGGACCTAAATTTAAATATGACGAACAGGGTCGTGAAAATTTTCAACCAACAACCCTAAGATTGGGAGGTGGATTTGATTTCATCTTTGATAATTATAATAAATTAGGAGTGACCGCAGAGGTTACTAAACTTTTAGTGCCTACACCACCAATTAGAGGAACCTACAGGCAATATGAAGATATAAATGGAAATGGTGAGTTTGATTCAGATGAAGATAATTTATTGGCCTATGATCCCAATTATATTGTAGAAGGAAAAGATGATGATGTGGGATTTGTAAAAGGGATGTTTCAGTCTTTTGGTGATGCCCCGGGAGGATTCAGTGAAGAAATGAAAGAAATAACTTGGGCATTGGGAGCAGAGTATTCTTATCAGGATTCGTTTGCTTTCAGAGCAGGTTATTTTAACGAAAGTGATGATAAGGGAGCAAGGAAATTCTTTGCTTTAGGCGCCGGTTTTAATTACAATATTGTAGGCTTGGATATTTCTTATTTATTTTCGGCTTCAAAGGTTCCTAGTCCTTTAGAAAATACCCTTAGGTTTTCCTTGTCATTTAATATCGATAGGGAAGCATACCGCGAATATTAAAACTGTCTATATAAAAATTAAAGAAGCCATTGTTGAAGAAACGATGGCTTTTTTGTTTAAAATGGTTACATTTAATATAATATTTGTCTATGAAAGAAATTAAAATTGAGACCGTACTAGAGGTTTACGAGCAACTGGATGAGCTTCCTAAGCCCGTTCAAGAGCTTATGAATCGAGCCAAAGAAGCTCGTCTGGATTCCTATTCCCCCTATTCCAATTTTAGTGTGGGAGCCGCTTTGCTATTGGAAAATGGAGAGATCGTCACTGGGAGCAATCAAGAAAATGCATCCTATCCTTCGGGCTTATGTGCAGAAAGAACTGCAATTTATTATGCTGGAGCCAAGTTTCCCCATTCCAAAATGAAAATGATGGCCATAATTGCAGGGTCCAATTTGCATCCCACTACAGAGCCCATTCCACCGTGTGGGGCTTGCCGACAAGCCATTGCAGAGTATGAGGTAAATCAAAAAGAATCGATAGAAATTTATTTTATGGGTGAGACTGGTAAGGTGGTGAAATCAAAATCTTTGGCAAATTTGCTTCCACTTATTTTCGATCGCTCCGTTCTATAACGATTTCGGTAATTTTTTACTATTTACAGTTTTTCCATTAGTAAACAAAGTAGTATTTTTGTTATCCCGTTCATAATTTATAATGTAATCGATGCAAAAAATAACGAAAGAAGTATACCTGAAATGGTACGAGGACATGTTATTCTGGAGAAAGTTTGAAGACAAACTAGCTGCAGTTTATATTCAACAAAAGGTTAGAGGATTTCTTCACCTTTATAATGGTCAGGAAGCGGTGTTGGCTGGTGCCTTACACGCTATGGATTTAAGTAAGGATAAAATGATTACGGCCTATCGTAACCACGTGCAACCTATTGGTATGGGAGTTGATCCCAAAAGGGTTATGGCTGAGCTTTATGGTAAAGCCACAGGGACTTCACAAGGTTTAGGAGGTTCTATGCATATCTTTTCTAAAGAGCACGGTTTTTATGGCGGTCATGGTATTGTTGGAGGTCAAATTCCTTTAGGAACCGGAATGGCTTTTGGAGATAAGTTTGGAGGAAAAGAAGCCGTAACTATTTGCTGTTTTGGTGATGGTGCTGCTAGACAAGGGGCGTTGCATGAGTCTTTTAACTTGGCCATGTTATGGAAACTTCCTGTAGTATACGTTTGTGAAAACAATGGTTATGCCATGGGTACCTCGGTAGAACGTACTGCAAACCATACAGATGTTTGGAAATTAGGTTTGGGTTATGAAATGCCTTGTGGACCAGTAGACGGAATGAACCCTGTGAAAGTAGCAGAGGCCTTTGATGAAGCCATTCAAAGGGCAAGAAGAGGTGATGGACCAACTTTCTTGGAATTGAAAACCTACCGATACAGAGGTCATTCTATGAGTGATGCCCAACATTATAGAACCAAAGAAGAAGTTGAAGAATATAAAAAGATCGATCCTATTACCCAGGTGAAAGAAGTTATTCTTGAAAATAAATATGCTACTGAAGCTGAAATCAAAAAGATTGATAAGCGTGTAAAAGATTTGGTAAGCGAATGCGAAAAATTTGCAGAAGAATCTCCATTCCCAGAGCTAAATGTGATGTATGATTCAGTTTACGAGCAAGAAGATTATCCATTTTTACAACATAAACTATAGTTATGGCAGAAGTAATTAACATGCCTCGTTTGAGTGACACCATGGAGGAAGGAACTGTTGCTACTTGGTTAAAAAAAGTAGGTGACAAGGTTGAAGAAGGAGATATATTAGCTGAAATAGAAACAGATAAAGCAACTATGGAATTTGAGTCCTTTCATGAAGGGACCTTATTGTACATAGGGGTACAGGAGGGAGAGACAACTAAAGTAGATGAGTTATTAGCTATTATAGGGGAGGAAGGAGAAGATGTTTCTGATTTGGTAAATGGTTCGCCTGTAGAGACTAAAAAAGAAGCATCGCCAGAAACTTCAGAAGAAAAGGAAGAAAAAGCTGAATCAAATTCAAAGGAAGAAACTTCTAATGAGACTGCCGAATTACCTGATGGCGTAACTGTTGTAACCATGCCACGATTAAGTGACACCATGGAAGAAGGAACTGTTGCCACTTGGTTAAAGAAAGTAGGTGATGCTGTTGAGGAAGGAGATATTTTAGCTGAAATTGAAACAGATAAAGCTACTATGGAATTTGAATCTTTTCAATCGGGTACCTTACTATTTATCGGACTTGAAGAGGGACAATCTGCAAAAGTAGATTCTTTATTAGCTATCATTGGCCCAGAAGGAACTGATGTTTCTGATGTTGCCAAAAACTTTAAAGTTGGTGGGGCTTCTCAAAAAGTAGATGAACCCAAAGCTGAGAAAGCAGCGACTCCTAAAGCGGAGGCGCCAAAAGAAGCACCTAAACAAGAGGTAGCTAAGCCTCAAGTACAAGAAACAGTTGCTACTGCAAGTAGTGGAGAACGCATATTTGTTTCACCATTGGCCAAAAAAATGGCTGAAGAGAAAAATATAAATTTATCTCAAGTTAAAGGAAGTGGTGAGAACGGTCGTATCATTAGACGTGATATTGAAAATTATACACCAGCTGCTTCTGCTGCTTCGGTAGGTAAATTTGTTCCAGCCGGACAAGAAGATTTTGATGAAGTAGCAAATTCTCAAATGCGCAAGACAATAGCTAAGCGTTTGGCAGAGTCTAAGTTTACAGCTCCACATTATTATTTGAATGTTGAATTTGATATGGATAATGCAATTGCATTCCGTGAGCAGTATAACTCATTGCCAGATATCAAAATATCATTTAATGATATCGTTGTTAAGGCTTGTGCTTTGGCATTAAAACAGCACCCTCAGGTAAATTCTCAGTGGTTTGCAGATAAAATGCGAATGAATAATCATGTGCATGTGGGTGTGGCTGTTGCTGTTCCTGATGGCTTGGTTGTTCCTGTAGTTAAGTTTGCTAACGAAATGAGCTTACCTCAAATAGGAGCTGCAGTTAAGGATTTTGCAGTTAAAGCAAGAAATAAAAAATTAACACCGCAGGAAATGGAAGGAAGTACCTTCACTGTATCTAATTTAGGAATGTTTGGAATTGAAAGTTTCACTTCAATCATCAACCAACCGAATTCTGCGATTCTTTCTGTGGGAGCTATTGTCCAAAAGCCTGTTGTTAAGAATGGTCAAGTGGTACCAGGAAACACAATGAAATTATGTTTGGCTTGTGATCATAGAACTGTTGATGGGGCTACGGGAGCACAGTTTTTACAAACGTTAAAAGGGTACATAGAAAACCCTGTAACCATGCTGGTTTAAGAATATTGTCAAAATATTTTCTATAATATGAATCCCACCTTTAAAAGGTGGGATTTTTTATTTTATGAAGGTTTTTTCTTTCAATCCGTAGGATTGAAAGGATTGTTGTTAAAATGTTAGTGAATTGCTAAAATTATGTTAAATTACCGCTCTAATTAACTAATAGCATTTTTCCAATAACAATAGCTTATGGTAAAAAAATTACTTCCTTGTTTTTTATTCATTTCCTTTACTTTTTCTGTTTTTAATTCATGGTCTCAAACTTTTGAAAGGGTCGATAATGTAGTTGGCTTAGGGATTCTCAAAGAAAACCATGGCGTTTCTGTCGCTGACTATGATGGGGATAACGATTTAGACCTTTTTGTTGTTGCAAAAGCTCTAGATCAAAATGGTTTGGAATGGTCTCGTAGTCGACTTTTTAGAAATGAGAATAATGGAGCTTTTACAGATGTGACAGAGGAGGCTGGATTAAGCAATATGTTGGATCAAGATTACAGTCAAGACAATACCTTTTATGTTTTTGATGGACCTAAAGTTGGTGCTTTTTGGGGCGATTACGATAATGATGGTCATCTAGACCTTTTTTTAACAAACACATACAATGTTTTACTATTTAAAAACCAAGGTGATGGAACATTTATTGATGTGACCGAATCCGCTGGTTTTTCTCTAGCCACTGATTGCCAATACACAGGTGCCACTTGGTTTGATTATAATAACGATGGGTTTTTGGATATCTATATCAGTGAGTGGGGTAATTGTGATTCAAATCTCTTGTTTAAAAATAATGCCAATGGTACTTTCTCCAATGTTACAGAAGAATCTAACATTTTAGAAACCAATTCTAGATACAGTTTTGTGGCGGTGCCTTTTGATTTTAATGCTGATGGATGGATGGATTTATATGTTACCAATGATTTTGATGCCCCTAACTATTTGTACATGAACCAAGGAAATGGATCATTTGCAGAAGGAGCTTCTAGTTATGGTGTAAACAGTATGATTGATGATATGGGAGTAGCTGTGGGTGATTTTAATTTAGATGGGAATTTTGATTTTTTTGTCACAGGTATTGGAGAGTCAGCTCTTTTGAAATCAGATCAAGGATCTTATGTTAATGTGGCTTCTGATGAGGGAGTTTTTAATAATAGTTGGGCATGGGCTCCTATTTTTGCCGATTTTGATTGTGATGGTGATGAGGACTTGTTTGTTGCCAATGGCTATTATAATTCTGGTTCATATAACAACTTCTATTATGTGAATGATCCTAATGCACCACAAAATGTTTTTACTAACCAAGCAAATGAGGTTGGGTTTTCAGAATCAACTGTTAGTATCAGTACTGTTGATTTTGATTATGACAATGATGGTGATTTGGATTTGTTTCTATCTAATTCTGATACCTTTTCTTTTTTCTATGAAAATAAATTATTGAATTTTGATTCTGAAGTTAGCAATGCTAACTGGTTTAAACTTTCTTTGGAAGGAACCGAATCAAACAGGAATGCTATAGGAACGACTACTATTCTTATCACTGAAAATAGAACCATTCATCGGTATTTTTCAGGAGTTGGTTTTTTAGGCCAAAGTATCAAGCCCTTACATTTTGGGCTTCAAGCCGACGAAACTATTCAGGAGTTAATTATTAAGTGGCCTTCTGGACTTGAAGAAATTTATTCTGAAGAATTATTAATTAATTCATTCTTTAAGGCCACAGAAGGAGAGGGAATAGTCAATTTGAATATTGCTCCAAGTCCTAAAATTTACGGATGTACAGATCCTAGTTCTTGTAATTATAATCCAGAAGCTACTTTGAGTGATGATAGTTGTATTTATTTAACACCTCAAGAAATTTCAGGGCCTAGTGCAGTAGGCTTTTTGTCTGAAGAGACCTATGTATATCCAATATCGGTTGGGTCTTCCGCACAATGGCAAGTAACTGGAGGAGAATTGCTAGAAGGACAGGGGACCGGAAGTATTTTTGTGAAATGGGGGTTAAATCAAGCTGGTGAAATTTCAGTCATTGAAAATAATGGAGATTGTGTAAGTCAATCAACATCTTTGTCAATTGTTTTAGGTAACGAAGGGGTTCCAGAAGATGTATCTGTAGCGCGATTATGGAATGAAGCTTTATTGGCGGCCATAAGAAAAGATTATGCTAGACCTACAGTACATGCTAGGAACTTATTTCATTCAAGTGTCGCAATGTATGACGCATGGGCGGCCTATGATGAAGAAGCTACAACTTATTTGGTGGGTAAGACAGTTCATGGTTTTAGTAGTGGTCTTGAGGATTTTGTGTCCAATGAAGACATTCCAGACTCCAGAAATAAGGCTATTAGTTTTGCTATGTATCGACTTTTAACTCATAGATTCCAGGAGTCTCCTAATCATGCCCAAACACAGGCTCGGTTTGATTATCTCATGGATCAACTGAATTATGATATAAATAATACAGCCACTGATTACATTAACGGCGATCCAGCCGCTTTAGGAAATTATATAGCTGAAACGATTATTAATTATGGGTTAGGAGATGGATCTAATGAATCTGGAGGTTATGCCAATGAGTATTATGAATCAGTAAACCCCCCACTTTCACCACAGTATGAAAATAGCACGGTATTGAATCCCAATCGTTGGCAGCCATTAAGTTTGGATGTTTATATAGATCAGAGTGGTAATTTGATAGAGGGAGATATGATCGATTTTTTAGGGCCAGAATGGGGTAATGTTCATGGTTTTTCACTTTCAGATGAAGATCAATCTACTTACCAACGGGATGGAGATATTTATTATGTATTTCACGACCCTTCAGATCCTCCGTATTTATCTGAAGATGGTATAGGTACTTCTAGTGAGGCTTACAAGTGGGCATTTGAAATGGTGTCGGTTTGGGGTTCTCATTTAGATCCAACCGATGGGGTTATGTGGGATGTTTCACCAAATAGCATCGGTGGACTGACTTTGGAGTCGTTGCCAACAAGTTATTTAGAGCATCCTAATTTTTATGATTTTTTTGATGGAGGTGACCCTGGAACAGGCCATGACATCAATCCATCTACAGGAATGCCGTATGAAGAACAATTGGTGCCTAGAGGTGATTATACAAGAGTACTGGCCGAGTTTTGGGCAGATGGACCTCATTCTGAAACACCTCCCGGGCATTGGTTTACTATCTTAAACTATGTGTCCGATCATCCCTTATTGGAAAAGAAGTTAAACGGACAGGGAGACGTACTTCCAAGTTTAGAATGGGATGTTAAAACCTATTTCATTCTGGGAGGTGCAATGCATGATTCAGCCATCAGTGCTTGGAGTGTAAAAGGGTGGTATGATTACATCAGACCCATATCAGCCATACGCTATATGGCCAGCATGGGACAAAGTAGCGATGAGAACCTTCCTAGTTATAATGCTCAAGGCATTCCATTAATTCCAGGTTATGTAGAATTGGTTCAAGAAGGAGACCCTCTAGCAGGAGCAGAAAACCAATTTGCAGGAAAAATAAAATTGTATTCTTGGTTGGGACATAGCGCTGTTTACGATCCAAATACAGATACGGCCGGAGTAGGTTGGATTCTATCAGAAAATTGGTGGCCTTATCAAAGACCATCTTTCGTGACTCCACCATTTGCGGGATATGTTTCGGGTCATTCTACATTCTCGAGGGCGGCAGCTGAAGTGATGACCTTAATTACTGGGGATGAATATTTTCCTGGAGGAATGGGTGAGTTTGTGGCCAGACAAAATGAATTTTTAGTATTTGAAGAAGGACCATCTGTGGATGTTATTTTGCAATGGGCGACTTATAGAGATGCTTCAGATCAATGTAGTTTGTCTCGTATTTGGGGTGGTATTCACCCACCATCAGATGATGTTCCGGGTAGGTTGATGGGGGCTGATATTGGAGTGGAAGCTTATGATTTTGCCGTACCATATTTCTACGGTACTTTAAGTGTGCCTGATTTTATGGTTTATTCTAAATTATATCCAAACCCTGTACAATCTGGTCAAGAAATTTTAGTAACCCAAATAAATAGTGAAACCCAGTTTAAATTATATGATTTAAGTGGTCGAGATATTCAAATTCAAAAAGTGAGCTATGATTTAGGTAATGGAATAGCACGAATTACGATACCTTCATTTGTTTCTGCTGGTGTTTATATTTTGAATTGGAATAATCATTCAGAGAAAGTTATTGTTAAAAATTAAATAGAGACTTAATTAATTAAAAGAATAAAAATTTTAAATATGAATTCGCAAGAATTCATTAAAAACAAATATTAAAATCCTGCAACAAGCAGGATTTTTTTATATTTAATAAGCTTTAAAATTTAAGATTTGTCAAAAAACATCATCATTACAGGTACAAGTAGAGGCATTGGTTTTGAAATGGTTAAAATTTTATCAGGGATGGGACATAACGTTCTGGCTTTGTCAAGAAATTCAAATCCCATTGATATA
Organism: Mangrovimonas sp. ST2L15; assembly: GCF_001280515.1. GTDB lineage: Bacteria > Bacteroidota > Bacteroidia > Flavobacteriales > Flavobacteriaceae > Mangrovimonas > Mangrovimonas futianensis. The sequence goes on from NZ_LBIQ01000035.1 coordinate 85,505, forward strand.
CTAGAGCTAAAAGGTGTAACTAGCTTTTCTTTTGACCTTTCAAAAGAGGATGATTTTGAGAAAGTCAATCACTTTGTAAGTGAAAATTGGTCTCATGTTGATGTTCTAATAAACAACGCGGGTGCTTTGGTGAATAAACCCTTTTCTGAAACGTCTATGAAAGATTTTGAAAGGGTGTATGCTACAAATGTGTTTGGTGTTGCAAAAATGATTCAAACAGTTATTTCTTTTATGAAACCTAAGGCCCATATCGTTACTATAAGTTCAATGGGAGGGGTACAAGGTAGTATGAAATTTGCAGGTTTATCAGCCTATAGTTCAAGCAAAGGAGCTGTTATAACCCTAATTGAATTACTTGCCGAAGAATATAAGGACTCTGGAATTTCTTTTAATGTTTTAGCTCTTGGAGCGGTCCAAACAGAAATGCTGCAGGAGGCCTTTCCAGGTTATCAAGCTCCAATTACGGCTATAGAAATGGCCGATTATATAGTTGAATTCTCCCTCAATAGCAATAAATTTTATAACGGAAAATTATTACAGGTATCTAATTCAACACCTTAACGCTTATGAGAATTGTAGCCCTATTTACACGACCATACATGCTTTTATTGATAAGTATTGTGGTTCCAATCGGGCTTTTGTCCCAAGAGAAAATTGTTGATTTTGACATTGTTTATGAGAATAAGGTTTATGGCACTTTGGGTATTACCATGACCGAAAATCAAAATGAAATCCATTATTCATGTGAGACTTCAGTATTGGCTGATGTGTTTTTTAAAAAGTTGCAAATAGATTACCACTATGAGGTTGTCTACAAAGATGGTGTATTAGAGAGATCAGAGGTGCAGGTAGATCTTGATGGGAAATCTCATACAGAGACTGTCACGGTTAAAAAGCATGATGGTTACATTATTCATAAAGATGAGGATCGCATAAGGGTTGAAACTGATATTCCTTTTACCGCAATCATGCTTTATTTCTTTGAGCCGAAGGATCAAGATATTTGTTACTCAGAACAATTAGGTGAGTTTAATCAAATTAAACAGGTTGGGGAGCATACTTATGTGAAAATGGATCTTCGAAAACGTGGCAATAAATATGTTTATGACAACGGCATGTTGAAGTGTGCTATGATAGATGGCGGTCCTATAGAATTTATGCTGGTCGCCAAAGAGTAACTACAGATTTTTTTCTTTTAACATATCTTTCCTAATATTTGGATTAATTTTGTGCCTGGAAAATAACTCAGGATGCAACAAACAACTAATACCATACTTATGGTTCGCCCTATTAATTTTAGGATGAACGAACAAACGGCCGTTAACAATTATTACCAAAAAGTACTGGATAATTTAATGCCACAAACGGTGAATGCCAAGGCTCAACAAGAATTTGATACCTATGTAGATAAATTGAGAGCTAAGGGAATTCAAGTGATTGTTGCTCAAGATTCAAGCGAATTTGATACCCCAGATTCCATTTTCCCTAATAATTGGATTTCATTCCATCAGTCTGGTAATATTGCGCTATATCCTATGTTTGCTGAAAACAGAAGATTGGAACGTCGCGAGGATATTTTGGAGCAAATAGAGAATGATGGATTCCATATTGATCAAGTTTTTGATTATACTTCGGCAGAGGAAGAAGATATATTTCTAGAAGGAACAGGCAGTATTGTTTTAGATAGAAAACATCAGAAAGCCTATTGCGCACTTTCACCAAGAGCAGACGAAGACCTTTTTATAGAATTTTGTGAAGATTTTGAATATACTCCCATTATATTTCACGCATTCCAAACGTTTAATAATGAGCGAAAGTTGATTTACCACACCAATGTCATGATGTGTGTTGCAGAAACGTTTGCTGTTATTTGTTTGGATTGTATTGACGATAAAAAGGAGCGAAAAGCTGTAGCAAATAGTTTGAAAGAAGACGGTTTGGAGCTTATTTCTATTTCAGAGGAACAAGTCAATAATTTTGCCGGTAATATGCTACAAGTGTCTGGGACAGAAAACCAAAAATATTTGGTAATGAGTCAGGCGGCCTATAATTCTTTAAAACCAGAACAAGTAAAGGCTATAGAAAAACACTGTGAAATTATTACAAGTTCTTTAGATACTATAGAAGCATGCGGAGGCGGAAGTGCCAGATGTATGATGGCAGAGGTGTTTTTACCAAAAGCCTAGTCTAAGTGCTGTGGTTTTGATTTAGGGAGTTCCACATAGAAAGTAGTTCCTACATTCAAATCACTCTCAACCCAAATTTGTCCATGGTTTAGCTCGACTAATTCTTTACAAATCGTCAAACCAAGACCAGTTCCTTTTTCATTGTTGGTTCCCGTTGTTGTGAAGGAAGTATTTTTAAAGAGTTTGTCAATATTCTCTTTGGAAATACCAACGCCGGTATCAGAAATGCTTATAATGGCTTTTCCTCCACTGATATGATTTGAAACAGTGATGGTATCACCTGGGCGGCTAAACTTGATGGCATTAGTCATTAAATTTTGAATAATGATTTCTACCATACTCTTGTCGGCATAAATAAAGTCCTTTAACGTTTTATCTCTCAATTTAATGGACTTATTCTGAAGTTTTTGCTCCAATAACTGTACTTTTTCCTCAAATACCTCCTGAACATCAAACAAGGTAGGTTTGGCCTCCAAAGATTGCATTTGTGATTTGGACCAATTCAATAGATTGAAAAGTAGAAGGGAGGCATTGTTTGCGTTTTCACTAAGTTCAGGAATTAGGTTGTTGAATTCTTCCTTGGTCAAAGAACCATCCCTAAGTAAATCAATAAACCCTTTGATGGATGTCAAAGAGTCTTTTAGGTCATGGGAAACAATAGAAAATAACTTGTCCTTAACTTTATTTATTTCTTCTAGGTGTTGCGCCTGTTCTGAGAGCGCTTCCTTTTGAAGTTCAATTTTTTTGTTTTTCTCCTCTAACTCACGCATGTATTTAATGCGATTGTTTCGTTTCATGTAAATGAGTACCAAAAATGTAGATACTACCAAAAGTGCTCCTATCAAAGCATAGAAAATAAGCTTTAATCTATTAAGTTCTTTTTGACTGTCCAGAACTTGTTGCTCAGTAACTAAATCTGTTTCAGGGGTAGGCTCCTTTGTTTTAGTAGTTAAGTCTGGAGTAAATAATAAATTGCTAGTATATGACCTCTCAAAATTAGGACGGTTTTCATCATCTATGTCGCTTTTGAGATCGTAATATTTTCTCTGCCAAACGAAAGCACGGTCGTATTTCTTTTTAGTCGAATCTAAAGCCTTTAAAAGTTTGTAGTTTTTTAATTGCTCGCTTTTATTGTCAACTTTTTCAGCAATGCTTAAAGCTTCCATCAATTGATCTTCAGCATACTTCAAATAACTTCTTTGCAAGTTTAGGTCACCTAAGGCATTTAAAGAGATAAGGAGACCGTTTTCATTCTTTGTGCGTCTGTTCAGTTTTAATCCTTCAACCAAATAATCTGCCGATTTCTCATAGTCTTTAAAAAGTAAATATTCTCCACCAAGTTTGGGAAGAATTTCACCTCTTACAGAATCATTGGAAGCGGCAACTATCAAAGCTTTTTCGTAATAGTCTATTGCTTTACGGTTTTCACGTTTTTGAGAATACAATTCGGCTAACCTTTGTAAAGTATTAATGGAACCTTGTTTGTTAAGCTGTTTTTCAAGCTCCAAAGTTTTCTCGTAAAACTCAATGGCCTTTTCATAGTTGTGAATACTATGATAGGCATTTGCTAAGTTATTATAGGCACACAGCAGGTCTTTTGTGAGTCCTCGTTTTTCAAAAATATCAATGGCTGAAAGTGAAAATTCTAACCCTTTTTCATAATTGCCTCTTTCTATCTCAATCAAACCGATACGGTTGTTCACCTTAGCTAAACTTAAAGTATCCTGTAGTTTGGAATAAAGTTCTTTTGATTTTAGGTAGTTATTGACAGCATTGATATAGTCTCCTTTTTCGGCATATATAAGAGCTTTGAAATAAGTGATTTCAGCAATACCTACTTCAAAGTTTAAATCGTTTGATAGCTTCTCACTTTGGGAAATATATTGTAGAGCCTTTGTATATTCTTGGGAATCGTATAGCGATTGAATAAGCCTTAAAGACGTTTTAACCTTTGCCGTATCTGGTTTTTGAAAAGCTAACTGAATAGTAAGACTATCTTGTTCCCTTGTTTGTGAGAAACAAAAATTACTTACCAATAGAAAGGCAATTAAAGTAGTTAACTTTTTCATTATAACGGTCACCGCAACATGTTTAAGCTAAGTTAGCTTACTCTAATTACAAGTGTAAAGTCTTTAGTTAGTTTAAGAAAATTCATTTGGGGTCTAAATAGCATTGACAAACAAATTTTGTAAAAAGGCTATTCTTTAACTAATTTATGCGTTTTATTGCCAAAAAATTAGACGAAAGGATGCCTTATTTTTTCGCCCGATTTTTGAACTTCGACAAAAGGCAAATATATAGGAATAACGGCACTTTTGTCGATGAAATGCACAATTTTAAAAATGGATTTAGCTGATGCATTTCGTCGATTTTTTTCATGAAATGGATTCGCTTTTGGTCATTTTTTAAACAGATAAATTCTTCTAAAGTTTATCGAATTTCCCTACATAAAATTTTAAATTTGCACATTCATTTAAAGTTAAGACAATGAACCTTCAGGACACCCTCGCTCAACACGTTAAGGAAGCAGTAAAAAATATTTACGGCCAAGAATTGGAAACTGTAGAATTTCAAGCCACCAGAAAGGAATTTGCTGGCGATATTACCGTTGTTGTATTTCCCATGCTGCGAGTGGTAAAAGGAAATCCGGTGCAGATTGGTGAAGCCATTGGAGAACACTTGGTGAAACATGTTGAGACCGTAAAGGGATACAATGTGGTCAAAGGGTTTTTGAATGTAGAAATTGATCCACAATTTTACTTGGACTTTTTTAATGGAATGAAAGGACAAACCAATTACGGATTTGTTCCGGTTCAGGAAGGTGAAAAGTCCATGATGGTAGAATATTCTTCTCCCAATACCAACAAACCACTACACTTGGGGCATATCAGAAATATTTTGTTGGGTTATAGTGTTTCTGAAATTCTAAAAGCATCTGGTAAAAAGGTTTATAAGACACAAATCATTAACGACCGAGGGATTCATATTTGTAAGAGTATGTTGGCTTGGAAACGCTTCGGAAATGGTGAAACTCCAGAGTCTTCAGATATTAAGGGAGACAAATTGGTAGGGAATTACTACGTTAAATTTGACCAGGAATACAAGAAGGAGATTACAGAATTAATGGCTGCCGGAAAAACCGAAGAGGAGGCTAAAGCGGAAGCACCTATTTTATTGGAAGCCCAGGAAATGCTCAGAAAATGGGAGGCAGGTGATCCAGAAGTAGTTACTTTATGGAAAACCATGAACGGTTGGGTATATAAAGGGTTTGATGTTACTTATGAGAATTTGGGTGTCAATTTTGATTGCTTGTATTATGAAAGCGATACTTATTTGCTTGGAAAAGAAGTTGTCGCAATTGGACTGGAAAAAGGGGTCTTCTTCAAGAAGGAGGATGGTTCAGTATGGTGTAATTTGACGGATGAAGGCTTGGATGAAAAGTTGGTGTTGAGAGCAGACGGAACAGCTGTTTACATGACTCAAGATATTGGTACGGCTATACAAAGAATCAAGGATTATCCAGATGTGGGTGGCTTGGTTTATACCGTAGGGAACGAACAGGATTACCACTTTAAGGTGCTGTTTTTGATTTTGCAGAAATTGGGATATGATTGGGCGCAACACCTGTACCATTTGAGTTATGGAATGGTCGATCTTCCTAGTGGGAAAATGAAAAGTAGAGAGGGAACCGTGGTAGATGCCGATGATTTGATTCAAGAAATGGCCGATACAGCCGAGGAGATTTCAGAGGAATTAGGTAAACTGGACGGTTATTCTGAAGGAGAGAAAAAAGACCTGTACCAAACCATTGGTTTGGGGGCTTTGAAATATTATATCTTAAAGGTCGATCCTAAGAAGCGTATTCTTTTTGATCCTAAGGAATCTATCGATTTCCAAGGGAATACCGGACCTTTTATTCAATATACCTATGCGAGAATTCAATCCATTCTTAGAAAAGCGGATGGTTTGGATTTAACAGCTGAAATTACAGACATCGAACTTCACGAAAAAGAACAGGAACTTCTGAAACAAATGCAACTGTTCCCAGAAGTGATTCAACAGGCTGCTGAAAATTTAAGTCCGGCGTTGATTGCTAATTATGTGTACGACTTGGTGAAGGAGTTCAATTCGTTCTATCAAAATGTATCCATTTTAGGCGCTGATGATGCCAACGAAAAAATATTTAGAGTGCAATTGGCGCATTCGGTAGGACAGATTATTAAAAACGGGTTTAGTTTGTTGGGGATTCAGGTGCCTGATAGAATGTAGAATCCTGCTTTAAATATTATAAAAAGGGCACTGTAATTTACAGTGCCCTTTTTATTTTCAATACATTAATAGGTAATTATTTCTTGTTTTGTTGATCTTTGATGGTTTTTTTATCAATATCAAAATCGTTGGTATCGATATTCCTATTCCCAGTTGGGTTGGTAGGATTAGTTTGCTCTTTTTTACGTTTAAACTTTCTTTTGTCTTCTGTAATACTCATCATTTTTGTTTTTTGGGTTTATAAATAAGATAAGCAATAGAAACTCTAATTTTATTAAAACTATCCTAAAATCAGTCAATGATCTTGTTTACAAACTCAGAAATGTTTTGTGTTCCTTTTTCAGTTACATGCTTTATAAACGCACTTCCTATGATGGCGCCTTTAGCAAATTGGGTCGCGGTTTGAAAGGTTTCTTTATTGTTGATCCCAAAACCAATAATTTGTGGATTGTTGAGGTTCATATCTGCAATCCGTTTAAAATAGGCTTGTTGCTCCTCTCCAAATCCAGATTGTGATCCGGTGGTGCTCGCCGAACTAACCATGTAGATAAATCCGTTGGATGTGGAATCGATATACCTAATGCGTTCCTCTGAAGTTTGTGGTGTAATCAAGAAAATGTTAGTCAGGCCATGGGCTTCAAAAATAGCTTGGTATTGTTTGTGGTAAACATCCACAGGTAAATCGGGGATGATGAGTCCGTCAATACCTATTTCCGAACACTTTTGGCAGAATTTTTCAATGCCGTACTGTAACATCGGGTTGAAATATCCCATTAAAATCAACGGAATGGAAACCGATTTTCTAATGTCCTTGAGTTGTTCAAAAAGAACTTCCGTAGTCATTCCGTTTTTTAACGCTTGAGTCGAACTTTCCTGAATGGTAGGGCCGTCTGCCAAGGGATCACTAAACGGTAATCCGATTTCTATAAAATCCACACCAGCCTGTTCCAAATCTTTTATGATATTGACGGTATCATTCAAATGGGGGTAACCTGCCGTAAAGTAAATGGAAAGGAGTTTTTTATCTTCCAGTAATTTGTTTTGAATTCGGTTTGCCATCTTATAGATTAAAATAGTTGATATACGTTTCTAAGTCTTTGTCTCCGCGTCCCGAGAGACATAATACCACAATGTCGTCGGGATTAAACGTCTTTTTGTTTAAGGCCGCCAAAGCATGCGCACTTTCTATAGCGGGAATGATGCCTTCCAATTGACACAATTCCATACCAGATTTCATGGCCTCGTCATCCGTAATTGCAATAAACTCGGCACGTCCTGATTGGTGCAAATGAGCATGTAACGGACCCACCCCAGGATAATCCAATCCTGCGGAAATGGAGTAGGGTTCGGTTATTTGACCGTCCGGGGTTTGCATCAAAAGGGTTTTACTACCATGAATAATCCCTTCGTGACCCAATACCGACGTAGCAGCACTTTCACCTGAATCAATACCATGGCCTGCGGCTTCAACAGCAATCAGCTTTACATCGACATCATCTAAATAATGATAGTAAGCACCGGCTGCATTACTGCCGCCACCTACACAAGCCATGACATAATTGGGGTTTTCTTTGCCTTCCTTTTCTAATAACTGCTTTTTGGTTTCTTCAGAAATGATGCTTTGAAATCGAGCGACCATATCGGGATACGGATGGGGGCCCACCACACTGCCAATGATGTAATGGGTGTCCACCGGATTGTTAATCCAATCCCTAATGGCTTCATTGGTAGCGTCTTTAAGCGTTTTACTTCCCGAAGTAGCCGGAATCACAGTCGCTCCCAACATCTTCATTCTGGCTACATTGGGTGCTTGTCTGGCAATATCAATTTCTCCCATATAAACCACACACTCAATACCCATTAGGGCGCAAACTGTGGCAGTAGCCACTCCATGCTGTCCGGCACCTGTTTCGGCAATGATCCTTTTTTTACCCAATCTTTTGGCAACCAATATTTGTCCAATTGTATTGTTGATTTTATGGGCACCTGTGTGATTGAGATCTTCACGTTTTAGATAGATTTTGGTGCCGTAATGTTCTGAAAGACGTTTGGCAAAGTATAATGGAGAGGGTCGACCAACATAATCCCTCAATAGCTGATGGAATTCTTCTTGAAACGAAGGGTCTTCCATGATTTGGATATAGTTTTGTTTTAACTCTTCCACATTCGGATAGAGCATTTCGGGAATATAGGCGCCGCCAAATATTCCATAATATCCGTCTTTATCGATGTGATAGCTCATAATTCAGATTTAAATTCTTTAAGTTTTTGAACGTTTTTTAGTCCAGGCTCGATTTCAAATTGACTGTTGACGTCAACTGCCAAACAGTGTTTGGATAGGGGCGATTTTAAGAAGGTTTTCAATTGGGGTGCTTCATCCAAGCCAATACCACCACTTAATATGAACGGCTTTTCGGAAGGATATCCTTCCAAAGCGTTCCAATCAAAAGTATAGCCGTTTCCCCCTGGGAGTTTTCCTTTAGTGTCAAAAAGGAAGGCATCAACATATGTTTCATAGGGTTGAAATTTTTTAAAATCAAAATGATTAGAAATAGAGAACACTTTAATGATTTCCAATTTGGGAAAATAATGCTTCAACGCTTTACAAAGGTCAGGAGATTCATCCCCGTGCAGTTGGACCGCCTGTAATTGATACGTGTTTATTTTGGAAGTGATTTCGTCCAAAGAGGCATTTACAAAGACCCCCACTTTTTTGATGCTTTCCGATATCTCAGGGATGTCACCATCAAAATAACGGGCAGATTGATCATAAAAAATAAAGCCCATATAGTCAGGTTGCAATTGACTAACTGCCTGGATGTTTTCCCCATATTTCATGCCGCACACCTTCAATTTCATGACTCAAGTTGTTTAATAAATTCCAGAGCACTTTCACCTGGCTCATCTGTTTTCATAAAATTCTCGCCTATCAAAAATCCCTTATATCCAAAAGGCTGCAATGCCTTGATAGCCTCAACCGAATTGATACCGCTTTCAGACACTTTAACAAAATCATTTGGAATTTGCGATGCCAAATCTTTACTGATCTCCAAACTTACCTCAAAGGTTTTAAGGTTGCGATTATTAACGCCAATCATATCCAAACTTGGCATGATGGATTTTTCCAATTCAGTTAAATTGTGAACTTCCAAAAGGACTTCTAGGTTTAGGGATTTGGCTAGTTCTGAAAACTTCTTGATTTCTTGTTGTGTTAAAACAGCAGCAATAAGTAGAATCACATCCGCACCATAAGCTTTAGCCTCGATGATTTGGTACTCATCGATGATGAATTCTTTCCGAAGTAAAGGAAGTTGGCATGAGGCTCTAGCAAGTAACAAATCATCTAAAGAACCCCCAAAATATTTTCCATCCGTTAAAACAGACATCCCACAAGCGCCAGCTTTTTCATATCCCTTGGCTACGGCTTCAACGTCTAAGTTTTGATTTATAACTGCTTTTGAGGGCGAACGTCTTTTGTGTTCGGCAATAATACCTGAAGCACTTTTTTTTAGGGCTGAACACAAGGAAAATGTGGGTTTTGAAAATAAAACTGAGGATTCCAATTGGGATAAAGGAATCAAACCTTTTTTAAGACTGACCTCTTGGCGTTTATCGTTAATGATTTGGTCTAAAATGGTCATTTGCTTAATTCAATTAGGGTTTCAAATTGTTCTCTAGCTGCGCCGCTTAATAGGGAGTCAACCGCTTCACCAAAGCCATCTTGGATGGAGCATCCTTTGGCGGTTGAAATAGCCAAAGCGGCGTTAGCACAGACCACATTATTTTGGGCTTCGGTACCTTGTCCCATGATAATATGTTCAAAGATTTTCGCTGAACTTTCTATGGTTTCTCCACCATGAATTGTTGATTGGTCATATCTTGGAGAATAAAAATGCTCTGGTGTTAGAATCAGTTCTTCTTGATTTTTGACTATTTTGGCATCACTGGTCAGTGAAATTTCATCATAGCCGTCCATGGCATGAACGATGCAGTAATTTTTATTTGAATTTTCATAAAGGTAACTGTACAGCCTTAGTAATTCCAAGCTAAAAACTCCTACTAATTGGTTCTTTGGAAAGGCTGGATTCACCATAGGACCTAGCATATTGAAAAAGGTTTTGACGCCTAATTCCCGTCTGATGGGCGCTACATGTTTCATAGCGGGATGGAAAAGTGGGGCATGCAAAACACAAATATTCGCTTTGTCTAAACAGGTTTTTAAAAAATCAATATCACTACTGAATTTAATTCCGAAGTATTCCATCACATTACTGGATCCTGAAACAGATGATACACCATAGTTACCATGTTTGGTCACAGGAATTCCAGCGCCAGCAGTTACAAAGGACGCCAGTGTTGAGATATTGAATGTGTTTTTTCCATCACCACCAGTACCACATAAATCAATGGTGTTGTATCCTTCCAATTCTACTGGAATGCACAACTCTAATAAGGCGTCTCTAAACCCTTGCAGCTCCTCAACTGTGATGGTGCGCATCATGTAAACGGTCAAGAAGGAAGCAATTTGGCTTTGGTTGTAATCACCTTTTGAAATGTTCACCAAGACTTGTTTGGCCTCTTCTGTTGAGATGCTCTCTTGGTTGATCAATCTATTTAAAATGTTTTTCATCTTAACTATTTATCCAGTTTTTCAACATGTCTTTACCGTTTGGTGTTAATACGGATTCGGGGTGAAATTGGACCCCTTTAACATCTAGCGTTTTGTGTCTTAGAGACATGATTTGTCCGTTTTCATCAAATGAAGTAGCTTCCAATTCATCTGGAAGCTCATTGATGACCACCCACGAATGATACCGGCCTACTTCCATTTGCTTTGGTAGATTCTTGAAAATAGGTTCGTCATCTACACAAACATCAATAGTAGTAGCGACACCATGATAAACGGTGTCCAAATTTTGTAAACTTCCCCCAAAAACCTCGCCTATGGCTTGCTGTCCCAAACAAACCCCGAAAATACTTTTGGAGTTGGCATAAGTCTTAATAATATCCTTTAATAGGCCTGCTTCATTCGGAATACCTGGGCCAGGGGATAATAGGATCTTTTCAAAGGGTTCTACTTCTTCTAATGTTAATTGGTCATTTCTTATGACTGTCACATCACAATCCAAATCCTCTAAATAGTGCACCAAGTTATAAGTGAAACTATCGTAATTATCTATGACTAAAATCTTTTTCATTTTATAAGGTTTCTGCTAGTTCGATGGCTTTTGTTAAAGCACCAAGTTTGTTATACACTTCCTGTAATTCTTGGTCTGGATTGGATTTTGATACCAGGCCAGCACCAGCTTGCCAATGTAATTCATGGTTTTTGCTTAAAAAGGTCCGGATCATGATGGCGTGGTTGAAATTACCTTGGAAGTCCATAAAACCAATAGCGCCACCATAGAACTCCCTGCTTGTTTTTTCATATTGTTCTATTAATTGCATAGCGCGGTGTTTAGGAGCACCACTAAGGGTTCCAGCAGGAAAAGTATCGGCGACTACCTCCATGGTAGTTGATTCTTTATCTTTCATACTAGTTACCTTGCTTACTAAATGAATCACATGGGAGAAAAACTGAACTTCTCGATAGGTTTCAACTTGCACTTGACGACCATGTCGGCTTAGGTCATTTCTGGCCAAATCTACCAACATCACATGTTCGCTATTTTCTTTTTGGTCTTCTGATAGCTTTTTGGCTAACTCGGCATCTTGTTCATCATTTCCGGTTCTTCTAAAGGTTCCCGCAATGGGATGAATTTCTGCTTTTCCTTCTTTAACGATAAGTTGCGCCTCTGGCGAACTTCCGAAGATCTTAAAGTCACCATAGTCAAAATAAAAGAGATAAGGGGAAGGGTTTATACTTCTTAAAGCGCGATACACATTGAATTCATCACCCTTGAACCTTTGAGTGAACTTTTTGGATAGGACAAGCTGAAAGACGTCACCTCGCGCACAATGTTTTTTTGCCAGTTCCACATGACCTTTATATTCGTCATCAGTTAAATTGGATTGCGTTTCACCGTCTGGTTGGAATGAAAAAGAGGTAAAGTTTTTAGATTGTATGGCATGATGGATTTCGTCAATGTTGTTTTCTGAATTAAAACAATGAGCAAAAATATAGGCCTCATTCTTAAAGTGATTGATTGCAATGATATTTTGGTAAACAGCATAAAAAACATCGGGAATACCTAACGTCCCTTCTTTTTTTGAAATATCAACGTCTTCAAAATAAGTGACGGCATCATAAGCCATATATCCGAAAATGCCATTATTAATAAATTTAAAATGGGCATCAGAGTTGACTCGAAAACGTCTAGTGAATTTGTGGATCTTCTCAGAAACTTGGGTTTCTTTGTCAATTTTAGAAGACATTTGACTACCATCTGGGAAGGTTTCTGTGATTTCGTGATTCTTAATTTTAAAGGTGGCGATTGGGTTGCAACAGATGTATGAGAAACTGTTGTCATTGGTATGGTAATCACTACTTTCCAATAAAATGCTTTTAGGATATTTATCCCTAAGCTTTAAGTAAATGCTCACAGGGGTAATGGTGTCTGCGAGGATTTTTTTGTAATGGGTGTAAAGGCTGAATTTCTTCATTTTTTTCAATTAAAAAAGGCTTGTCGTGAAGACAAGCCTTTATATTTTTAGATAAATATACAATAGGAAATCTACTTCACGAAGTTTGATTTTCGGAAGCTCCACCACCAATTGTTATTTAATAAATGTTTCATTCTGTTTGAAATAGAGTTCAAAGATAGAAATCCTAAATTGATTTTCAAATAGTTTTGATTTTTTTATGATGGGGGGAATACTTGTTAAGGGATCTTATAATTCATATATTATGGGTATTTTATAATCTTTTGTTAAAAACCAAAGCCTCTTTAAATACCCTTGTTAACTTTAACTTATGAATAAAATGATCTTATGGATTGCGTTGCTTCTTGCCTTCAGTTGCAAGGAGAACCAATCGTCTCATCCTGAATCTTCTGTCGATGAGGTTCCGGCGGTTGAAGAAACTAAAGTTGAAAGTCCAGAAGTGGCTTTGGAGATCTACGATTTTGATGGTCTCGAGAGTCTTTTGAATAAAAAGGATGAAAAGACGTATGTGGTAAATTTTTGGGCGACTTGGTGTGTGCCTTGTGTCAAAGAGCTTCCTCATTTCGAGGAATTAAATCAAAAATATAAAGATGAGGATGTGGAAGTGCTTTTGGTGAGCTTGGATTTTCCAAACCAATATGATAGTAAATTGAAGCCGTTTATCCAAGAGAAAAAGCTGACCTCTAAAGTGGTTGCTTTGAACGACCCTGATATGAACACATGGATTCCTAAAGTGGATGAAGGTTGGTCTGGCGCTATTCCCGCAACAGTTATCTATAATAAGGAAACCAGAAAATTCTTTGAGAAATCATTTACGCTTGAAGAATTGGAGAATGAACTAAAACCTTTTTTAAACTAAAATACCTATGAAAACTTTACAAACTTTATTAGTAATGGTGGTTTTCGTCGCCTTATCTGCTTTCACTATAAAGAGTGATAGCGATGGTTATAAAATTGGCGATATGGCGACCGATTTTGAACTAGAGAATATTGATGGGACTATGGTCTCTTTATCTGATTACAAAGACGCAAAAGGATTTATTGTTGTTTTTACTTGTAATACCTGTCCATATGCCATCGCTTATGAAGATCGAATTATCGCTTTAGACAAGAAATATGCATCAAAAGGGTATCCTGTTATTGCTATTATGCCCAACAATACCGATGTGAAACCAGGAGATAGTATGGAAGAAATGAAAGCAAGAGCCAAAGCCAAAGGCTACACCTTTCCTTACTTAATGGATAAAGGACAAAAAATTTATCCACAATACGGCGCTACCAAAACACCTCATGTTTATGTGCTACAAAAAACTTCAAAAGGAAATGAAGTTAAATATATTGGAGCTATAGATGATAATTTCCAAGACGCGAACGCTGTGAACCAAAAGTATGTTGAAGATGCAGTTGATGCTCTTTTAGCTGGAAAAGAAATTAAAGAAAAGACCACAAGAGCTATTGGTTGTACCATTAAGGTGTAACTAAAGTGAATGTTTAGTGAGTTTTAAGAAATCCGAGGGGTACTAACTCTTCGGATTTTTTCGTTAATATTTCGGAAGAAACATTAATTTTGTTCCAAACCTTTTTAAACAAACATATGGCAGATCTATCACAAGAAACGTGGATGGAGCAATTATCACATGATGAAAATGCAGTGATCTTAGATGTAAGAACCGAAGAAGAATTAGAGGAGTTAGGTATGATTCCTAATGCTCTACATTTGGATATTTACGAGTCACAGGAATTCATGGATGAAATTCAAAAATTTGATAAAAATAAATCCTACTATATCTATTGCCGTTCTGGGGTTAGAAGCGGGCAAGCTTGTTCCATTTTAAACCAAATAGGCATTGATAAAGCCTACAACCTTTTGGGTGGTTTTATAGAATGGGAAGGTGATGTAGTAACAAAGTAATTGGTTATGAAAAAATGGGTATTCCTTTTCCTGATGTCAATTTTGTTGGCAGTGTCAAGCTGTATTAATGAAAATTATGACGGAATAGAGGAAATTAGCACGGAAGAAATGCAAACTTTACTGGAAATGGATGATGTGCAACTATTGGATGTCAGAACACCGGAGGAGTTTGACGAGGGCTTTATTGCTGGTGCCCAAAATATTGATTTTGAATCGGAAACCTTTAATGAGGATATTCAAAAACTGGACAAAACAAAACCTGTAATTCTTTATTGCCGCACCGGAGGCAGAAGCGCTAGATGTGCCAAAAAGATGATTGAAGCTGGATTTGTAAAAGTCTATGATTTGGACGGCGGTATTTCGGCATGGGAGCACGAAGGCTTAAAAGTCATTTTACCAGAATAATTTTTTCCCTGATTTATAGAATGGAAAATAGTTTGTAAATCATACATGTATTTTTTGGATACTACATTTCATAAGAAACTCTTAATTCTAATGCCTATTTTGAAATCTATTTTTACCTTTTAGACGTATAAACTTATTAGTTAACAGGAACTAAAGATTTCAAATCCTATTTTGTGAATAAAAAAACTAGAGCTAACAAAAAAAAATGGCTTTCCAAACTTCTTAAGATAATTGGTGCCTTGGCACTGTTTTCATTACTTTTTTTTCTAAGTATTTATGTGGGATTATGGGGTAGCTTACCCTCAAAGAAGGATTTAAAGAATTTCAAACAAGCAGAGGCTAGTATTGTATTTGATCACAATCAAAAAATCCTTGGGAAATATTTTGTTTTTGATAGGCAGATTGTCAAATATGAGGACTTGCCAAAATATCTAGTGGATGGATTGGTAGCGACCGAGGATGCTAGATTCTACGACCATCATGGTATTGACTACACCAGTTTTTTTAGGGTGGCCTTCAAAAGTATTTTGATGCAAGATGCATCGAGTGGTGGAGGTAGTACTATCACACAACAATTAGCCAAAAATTTATTTGGTCGCAAGAGCTATGGGCCATTTTCAATGCCAGTTAATAAAATAAAGGAGATGATTACTGCCTCTCGCATTGAAGAGGTTTACAGTAAAGAAGAAATTATTGAACTATACCTGAATACCGTCCCGTTTAGTGAGAATACCTTTGGTATTGAGAGTGCTTCCCAAAAATTCTTTAATACCAATACCCAAAACCTTAGCTTATCAGAGGCAGCTACATTAGTTGGTACTTTAAAAGCTAATCACAGCTACAACCCTAGATTGTTTCCAGAAAGAAGTCAGCTGAGAAGGGATGTTGTTCTTCAGCAAATGGAAAAATACGGTTACATCGATGAAATCAAGAGACAGGAAGTTAGTAACCAACCGCTGGAAATTGATTATCATAAATTTTCATATAATGAAGGCTTAGGCTCTTATTTTAGAGAGCATGTAAGGCTTGAGGCGGAAGCTATTTTGGATTCTATCAAAAACGAAAATGGATCATCTTATAATTTGTACACAGATGGGTTGAAAATTACTACCACCCTGGATAATGGCATGCAAACCTATGCAGAACGGGCTACAGATAAGCACATGGGAAAATTGCAACAACAGTTTGAGGCTTCTTATGGAAATTCAGCACCTTGGATTACGGATGAAAAGCTATTAAATCAATTGGTGAAAAATCTTCCCAAGTATAAGGAACTTCAGAAAAAAGGATTATCTGAATCACAAATTTTAGATTCTCTGAAAAGAAAGGAAAAGAAATCTCTTTTCACCCTTGAGGGAGATACCATTATGGAGGTGTCAACCATTGATAGTTTAAAACACTATCTCAAGTTTTTAAATGCTGGTTTTGTGGCCTTAGATCCACATACGGGAGCAGTAAGGGCTTATGTGGGGGGTATCAACTTTGAGCATTTTAAATATGATCATGTGAGTATGGGAAAGCGACAAGTGGGTTCTACCTTTAAACCAATTGTCTATACGGCAGCCATAGAAAATGGAATGGATCCGTGCACTTATTTCTCTATTAAGGAAGTAACATATACGGATCAAGAAGGATGGACTCCTTCAAATGCCTCTAAAGATGAGAATGATCCTCATATGAATTACTCTTTAGAAAAAGCCTTAAGTCATTCGGTTAATACGATTGCCGTTAAAGTTTTGGATGAGGTGGGTATACTGCCTGTAGTGCAGCTTGCAGAAAATATGGGAATAACCTCCGAATTGCCAGAAGTCCCTTCCTTGGCCTTAGGAACAGCAGAACTTTCACTTCTTGAGTTGTCTACTGCCTATACCGGATTTGCAAATTCCAATGTTTCGGTGAAACCATATTTTATTAATAAAATAGAAGATAGATCAGGAACTGTTTTATATGAGTATAGGCCTGAAGCTTCTTTTCAACCGGCTTATTCAGACAGAACCAGAGAAACCATGATAGAGTTTATGAAGTCTACTGTAAATGAAGGGACCGCCAGACGTCTTCGCTCAACCTATGGTTTAAAGAATGATATCGCAGGTAAAACGGGAACTACACAGGATAATAAAGATGGTTGGTTTGTTGGGATTACGCCCCATTTAATTATGGCATCTTGGGTAGGAAATGACCACCATCAAATAGGTTTTAAAACAACAGCTATAGGACAAGGTGCCAACTCGGCTTTGCCTATTGTTGCTAATTTTTTAGTTGAGTTGAATAATGGCCGAGACTATCGAACTTATACTTTGGCTCAATTTAATGCTCCTTCAAAAGAAGTCTTGGAATCTTTGGACTGTAATCCCGAAAAGCGAGATGGGTTTTTTAAACGTCTTTTTGGGAAAAAGAAAAAAGAAAAAGAGTTTGGAAAATAGAACGACTTCAAACTGATGGCGACAAAATATCGATTGTAAATGATTGATTTTTAAATGATAATATGTATTTTTTAGATAATCGTTTTGTCGTTAAATTAATTGAAAATGCTCCATATTAAAAATTTTAACCTATATTTATCCTTACCCAGAAGTTAATCCGAATTGAAAAGTACGTTTATTAGATGATAAAAAATCTGGAATAGAATAAATTCCAGAATGAGACGTTTTTAATGAAGATTAACCCAAATCTACTACCAAATGAAGAACCTACTATTTTTGTTAATACCCTTTTGGGTATGCGGACAAAGTTATGTCATGCCGAATGTAAACGGTAAGGGGATAACGACTGATGTTATGAACGATACCTTGAAAATTACAAGTCTTACCAAAATCAAGGATGTAGAAATTTTTAGTGACGAATTTAATTATGAGGTACAAGTCAATGCCAATAAAATTGATATACCAATAGATAAAATGCCTATAGGTAGACATGCCTTAAGCATCATGGTTGGAAGAAGAATGATTATATATTGGCTAGTTGTGGACGGAATCTTGGAACCCAAAGGAGCTGTTACATATATGACTGATGATGATTAATAAAACTGAAAGGAATTATGATACTCAAACCCTGTAACTATGTTGCAGGGTTTTTTGTAGATACTATTAAAATGCTTTCACACTTCTGATAGAAAAATCAAAAACAAATGATTTATTAATCTGTCCAAGGCTCTCTTTCAGAAGCATTAACTATTTGGTTGCCATCAAAAAGGCTTAAACCATCCCAGGTGCTAAACCACACTTGCCCCTTATGATCCTGGAAGATGCTTTGAATGCCATTGGTTGCCAATCCGTCTGCCATTGTATATAGTTTGAATTCGTTACCATTGTAACAATAGACCCCTAGATTTTCAGCTGAAAACCAAATGTCACCTTGCTTGTCTTCAAAAAAATTATAGGTTTCGTTTCCTTTAATGATACCTTTTTCGGTGAAGTTGCTAAAGTCATTGCCGTCATAAGTGCTAACCCCACCATAATACGTGCCAATCCAAATGGTACCATTACTGTCTTCAAATAGGTCAGCTACACTATTGTCTGTTAGTCCATTTTCTTCGCTGTAAAATTCAAAAGTATGACCATTGTATTTGGTCACCCCATAACCATCATTTACGAACCATATCTTATTGTCTTTATCAATTAAAATATCACTAACTCTATTTTGTGATAGCATGGGTTCTGCATTGTATATTTGAGGCTTTGGCACCTCAAATGTTTTAAAGGTTTTACCATTAAAGGCGCTGACACCGCCAACTGTTCCAATCCAAATCAGCCCATTTCTATCAATTGATAAGGACCAAATTTCATTATCTATCAAGCCGTCTGCTACAGTATAATTTTTAAAGATATTACCGTTGTAATTGGTCAGGCCATTAGAGGTTCCAAACCATAAGTTGCCTTCTTGATCTTCTAAAATGGCTCTTACGGCATTTCCACCTATGCCATCTTTTGATGTGTAGTGTTTTAGTGAGTTATTATCATAGAATAAGATGCCATCATGGTTTGTTCCAAACCAATAATGTGCGTTTTTGTCTTGGAAAATTTGCCAAATAAACTCACTTACTTTACCATTAAAAGTCGCATGCTTTTTTGTTTTCTCTGCATAGTCTGGGAAGGGAGCGAATTCTGGGTTGTTTGCTTGGGGAGAAGTTTCAGAGGGCTTTTGAGGGATTTTGTTGTATCCTTTTTGATTGCAAGAAGTAGTAAATAGGAGTGAAAAAGCAACCCCTAAAATTTGAAGTGTCAAGTAAAAAAAATTTGTTGAAGACGATTTATTATTTTTTACTTCTGTTGTGAACATTTAAGTGCTTTTAAGAATTATTGATTGAAGATAACAAAAATGGTGAGTCAATATCAATTAAAATAAAGCCGTTTTATTTTTAGGTTAACAATGAAAATAATCTGGGTAAGCCCTTGAAATCAACTAATTATTTTTCTTTAATTTTAGTTCTCAAAATAATGTAACTAGTGAATTTGAAAAAAAAAAAGATGGCTGTTTTTTATAGGGGGAACAATAATTTTATTGGTTGTTCTAGCCATGGTGTTGCTTCCGGGGATATCAAAAAACTATCTAATCAAGCACGGAAAAGAACTAACGGGCCGCAAGCTCCATATAGACGACATTTCTATCAATTACTGGCGCAGCTCCATACAGCTTACTGGATTTAAAATGTATGAAAGCAATGAAACAGACGTGTTTACTTCCTTTGATACCTTGCTTGTAAATACCATTCCCTATAAATATTTTTCAAATACAAAAGCACTTGATCAATGCTACCTCAAAGGGCTTCAAGTTCAAATTATAAAAAAGGACAGCACATACAATTTTGATGATTTGGTTCGGTTTTATACCCAGGCGGATTCCATTCCAGAAGATCCAGAAAAAGCCGAGGAATTTAAATACCTGTTGCAAAATATCGAATTAAAAGAAGCGGCCATCAATCTCTATGAGGCCGATATAGACAACACCACCAGATTGCAAAATATCTCTTTTGCTATTCCCTATGTGGCTTGGGATCAAGAAAATGATAGTAAGGCAGACATGACCTTAAATTTTGAAAGAGGCGGCAGCCTGCAAGCCGCTTTTAATGCCCATCCCAAGACTTTGAATTTTGAAGGCCAGTTTGTTCTAAATAAAATAGGTCTATCATCCTTTATCAAACACGTGGCTTCTTATGCCAACATAAATAGTGTGGCGGGTTCCTTAAATGCCCATATCAATCTCTCTGGGAATATGGATAAGCTGGAAGACATGGTGATTACCGGAGATACCGAAGTGCTCAATTTCTCAATGACTGACCAAAGTGACGCCAAATTTTATGCCGCAGAACGAATGTATGCCGAGTATGGTGAGATCAAAGCCTTAAAGCAAGCAGTCAACATCAAGAAGGTGCTTGTAGAACAACCTTTTATAGAGTTTCAGCTGGATTCGGTTTCCAACAATTGGTTCCGTATTTTTAATATTGATACCGAAAGTGATACCGAGGAAGTAGGTGCTGCAAATGCACAGGTGGCTGATAGCAGTGCTTTTTACTATGCAATTAACAATCTAAAAGTCACGGGAGGCGTGATGGATTATACCGATAATTTAACTGGGAAGCCTTTCAGTTATCACCTCATTGACATCAAGGTGGACACCGATAGCATCACTAGCGATAGCCAGTGGGTAGATGTCACCTCTGATATGTTATTGAACAATAGGGGAACTTTAAAAGCCAAGGTTGGTGTCAACCCAGTTGATCCTTTAAATGCCAAAATCGATATTGCCATTAAAGACTTTGTGTTGTCTGACCTGAATATTTATTCCAATTACTATACCGGGCATTCCATCTTGCAGGGAGACATGTATTATTTTTCGCAGACTGAGTTTGAGCAGGGAAATATTGAAAGTGAAAACCAACTGTTGATCAAGGATGTGTCTGTAGAGAACAATAAAAATGGTTTGATGTCTTTGCCGTTGAAATTTGCCATTTTTCTGCTGAAGGATAAAAACGGCGATATAGAGTTGGAAGTACCCGTAAGAGGTAACTTAAACGAACCCGAGGTGGACGTATGGTCTTTGGTGGGCACTACCTTAAAAAAGATCATTTTTGGAGCTACAGATAACCCTACCAAAAGATTGGCCAAGTTGGTAGATGCTAAACCCGAGGAATTGCAACAATTGGTATTCCAATACCCCGATACCTTACTGACAGAGGGTCATAAAAAACAGCTCAAAAAGATTTTGGAACTGGAACAACTCAAGCCCGAATTGCAAATTACAATGAGTTATGCTGTTGACCCACTAGAACTAAAAAAGCTGATATTGCAAACCTCTCAGGCATCTACAGTGCAGGAGCAAAACAATGCTTCTAGAGAAGAAAATGTAGAGGGCAGGCCTATTAATGAATTGACTATCCCTTCAGAAATGACTGCCACATCTGATTCTTTGGTCAATCAATATGGAGAGGCACTTATGCGTCAAATGAAAACCTATCTAGCTACAGTCGTACCCAATACCGCCATTCAGTTAGAGATTCTTGATCAGTTTGATCCAGAAACCATGGTCGCCGAACCGCAATTTAAAATGGAATACAGGCTAAAGGAATTAGAGCAGAATAGAGAAAACCTCTGAATTTTAATTAGTAGAACCTTAAAAATTAAAGTTTAGTGCTATTTGAGAAAAGTGAATTGGAGGTGTGTTAAATCTGTAATTTCTTTTCAAATATACTATCAAGGGGTTTCTATTTCGAATTTTAGAATAAGAAATAAGGATGTTTGCGATTATAATTACAAAGAAATTAATAGTAGTGAACCCTATTATTCTTCTAGAAAGAACAACTTTTATTAAGTAGAGGCGAATTAAGTATTTTATTTCTTACATTAGTTATAGAATTGAAGTTTAGACTGTTGTATGCGTTTCTTCCGATCTTCGATTTTAAGTAAGTTTAATTCTGCTATGAATAACATAATTTAAATGATTAGTCTGCTGTTAATTGGATGTATTCTGGTCGCTATAAGTGTTTTGCTACAAGCTTATTGTACCCTTTTTTGGCTAAAAAAAGTTTCTAAGTATTTAAATGAAAGAAGATTAAATACGCATGAGGTTTTAAAACTTTTAATTCTTTCTTTTTTGGTTTTTTCTCTTTTGCACTTTGTTCAAACGGCCATTTGGGCGTTGGGTTATTACTATAACCCATTAACGACCTCCAGTTTTAATGATTATTTTGAGGCACTTTATTTTTCTATGGTCACTTTTACAACCTTAGGTTATGGAGATATTACTTTAAATAGTAATTGGCGGTTGTTATCAGGTTTTGAGGCTATTAATGGTATTATGCTGATTGGTTGGACAACAGCAATGATGTATTCATTATTACAAAAATTCACAAAAAAATACTCCGAAAGATGACAAAATCTCCCAAAAAAGGAAGTGCCACCAAGGCTATTACCCGTTATACTTTGTTGTTTACGGTTTTGATATTCATTTGGAATATATTCTCAGATAGACTTACTCCTAGTACAGATCAGGCTCGAGTAAAAGGTTTAATTTTACCTATGGCGCCCATGGTGAGCGGCTATGTTACCCAAGTAAATGTAGGACTTCACAGTGAGGTAAAGCAAGGAGACACTCTTTTCCTTATAGATAAAGAACCTTTTGAAATTGCTCTGAGGATTGCCGAAAGTAACTTAGAAAACGCAACCCAATCTGTAGATGCGGGAACCTCTGCAATCAAGTCCGCTGTGGCTCGTTTAAATCGAGCTAAGGTTAATTTAGATAGAGCATCCAAGAACTGGGAACGCACCCAGCGAGTGATTACAAAACATGTTGGTGCCTTGTCTGAGGCAGACAAAGATCGTTCTGAAGCTTCTTATTTAAATGCTGTAGAACAAGTGGTTTCAGCTCAAGCAGCTTTGGACCAACAACGTGCGGCTTTGGGGCCAACTGATGAAAACAATCCAAACATTAAAGCGGTTTTGAATCAAATTGAGAAAGCACAATGGGATTTATCCAATACTGCCATAGTTGCTCCATCTGATGGGATTATTGAAAGCTTTAATATAGAGAAGGGTTATTTTGCAAGAGCTGGAAATTCACTAGTAACTCTGGTATCAAATCAGAATATTTGGATCCAAGCTAATCTCAAAGAGAATAATCTTGGGAATATTGAAATTGGGGATGAAGTTTCAATTGTATTTGATATACGACCTGGAAAGGTTTATAAGGGTGCTGTTAGTAGCGTAGCTTATGGCGTCAGTACAGATAGAACGAATTCCAGTGATTTGCCGACTGTAAACTCGTCTCAGGGTTGGTTGCGAGATCCACAGCGATTTCCAGTAATTATTCAAATAGAAAATAGTGAAATCATTAAAGAACTACGACAGGGAAGTCAAGCTGAGGTTGTTGTTTACACTGGGAATAACTTTGTGCTTAACGGTTTAGCTGCCTTTAGAATATGGCTACTTTCAAAACTCTCTTATGTTAGATAGGATAAATTACATAAGGCTCCAAATAAAAACGGACAATGCATTACTAAGATGTCTATTCGGTGTCAGTTTATCCCTCATTTTGACAACTTCTATTAATTTATTTACACCCCACATAACTCCTATTCTAACCCTCATGTTTTTGGGAAAGGAAGGGGAAAGACCAACAATTAAGAAATCAATCTTAATTTTGATTGCATTTGGTCTATTGGGCGTTATTGGCAATTCCATTGGTAAGTATCTAATTGATATGCCATTAGTTGTTCTTCCCATTCTTGGACTCATTATTTTTTGGAGCTATCGCCTAGACAAAATACCTGCAGCCGTTAGGTTATTATTTTTAATGCTTGCTGTTTTATTGACATTTGTAAATGTTCAAGGAAATTTTTTAGGGACATTTGTTGTGAAACTTTTATTGCTGCATTTAGCAATTGCTTTGGCTGTCATTCAGTTTTCATTCCTTCTTTTTCCCGTATCGACTCCAATCCAAACTGAAAAACAGAAAAAGCCATTAGAAAAGCCAAAACTTAATTTAGACAAACTTGCTCTCAATGGTATGTTGGTCATGCTACCTGTAGTGGCTATATTCTTAATTTATAACCTTAACATTCTTCCAATAACCCTGGTGTTTATAGTTATTTTGGGATTTGATCCTTTTATGTACCGCTCTAACAAAGGAAAAGTTATGCTTATAGGTAATGTGCTTGGTGGTGCTTTAGGGCTTTTGGCCTATAATATATTGGTTATTGCACCAAATTATTTGATTTATATTTTATTAATCATTTCCATAGGAGGTTATTTTGTGCAAAAAATATTTTCTGGCCAGCAAACAGCTGCTATTTATGACCTCGCTTTTAAAACTTTTTTTGTGGTTATGGGTTCTGTTTCCGTTTCAGATACATCAGCAGCCAGTACTATTTCCGACAGGTTATTACAGTTGGGGCTTGCTATCTTATATCTCATAGTGGCTTTCAAAACAGTTAACACATTAAATAATCCTTTTCTTGAAAATGAAACTGCTTAGGGCTGCATATTTGTTGGGTGTTTTTGGTTGGATGACAACATTCATGTCGTGTTCCGTTCAAAAAAGCTATGTATCACCTGAAGTGGCAGATTCGTATGTCATAGGTGATAAAACTTCAGATTCAATCAGTTTTGCAGATACAAAATGGTGGGACATATTCAATGACCCAACATTAACCCAGCTTATTGAAGAAGGCTTAGAAAATAACCTGTCACTACAAAATACCATTATTGCTCTTAAACAATCACAGCTGCAATATAACATCGCGCGTGCCGATTTATTTCCAGCCATTAATTATGGTGCCTCATACCAAGCTTCCACCAATTCCATCACTTCAGACATTACAGATCAAGCATTAATAGCTGCCAATGTTTCATATACTATAGATCTTTGGGGTAGGATAAAAAATGAAAACCTTGCTGCTTTTGAAGCCTATCTTACTACTGAAATGGCATATTATCAGGTGCAAGCAACTTTAGTAACCCAAATTGCTACGCTCTATTTTTCGTTGCGAGATGTGGATAACAAAATTATAGTTGCAGAGAATATGGTGAGTTCCATGAATGACTACAAAAACATTATAGATGCTCGTTATGATGGCGGGTTTATTTCTAAGGTAGATGTAAATCAAATTACCATTGAAATAAAGGATGTTGAAATTGCACTGCAAACTCTTTTACGG
Organism: Mangrovimonas sp. ST2L15; assembly: GCF_001280515.1. Classification (GTDB taxonomy): domain Bacteria; phylum Bacteroidota; class Bacteroidia; order Flavobacteriales; family Flavobacteriaceae; genus Mangrovimonas; species Mangrovimonas futianensis. The sequence continues at coordinate 111,030 of NZ_LBIQ01000035.1, forward strand.
GCTAGAAAGCAATTAGAGAATGCTATTAGCATTGCTTTGGGTAGTGAACCAAAATCTATCCCAAGAGGATTGTTGTTGCAAGAACAAGTTTTTCCTTCAGAATTACCGGTTGGTGTCTCATCTCAATTATTACAACGTCGCCCTTCAATTATGGTATTAGAACATCGATTGAAATCACAACTGGCAACGGTAGGAGCCACAGAGGCGTTACAATATCCAAATATTACTCTTTCATTTGATTTGGGAGGTCAATTAACAAACCCTTCTATGTTGTTTTCCTCAATAATTGGTGAATTAGTCGGCCCTATTTTTAACAGCCATAAAATCAAAAATGCCATTGCTTTACAGGGAGAAGTTTATAAACAATTGGAGAATGAATATAAACAGGCTTATTTAGTCGCTCTTCAAGAAATAGAGGATGCCTTAATTGCCATCAATACCTATAAGATGGAGGTAGACATTCGTAATGAACAATTGTTGCTGTCTGAAGAAGCCTTAAATCTATCTTGGGTAAGGTACAATGAAGGAGTTTCGTCTTTTTTAGAATTTTTAAACCTTCAAAATTCGCTATTTGAAGCGCAGTTAAATGCATCGGAAAGCTATAAACTGCAATTACATTCTATTGTTAAATTATATCTGGCTTTAGGAGGTGGTTGGAGTTTGAATCAATCATAATAATCAATTAAAAAGTAATCTTATGAATAAGTCTACATTAACCATTTTTATCAGGATTGCCCTTGTTTCTCTATTGCTGATTTGGACCTTTAAATTGTTGTCGCCATTCATTGGGGTACTTGCTTGGGCTGTTATTTTAGCCGTTTCGATTTATCCTTTTTATAAAAAAAGGATTGAAGGGTCTAAGTTGAAAAGTTTCATTTTTTCAATTGTGGTAATAGCTATTATGGCTGTGCCGTCATATATGGTCTTTAGTTCTGCTATTGAAAGTACTACCGAAGTTTTAAAGGACCTAAAGGCTGGTACTTTTGAAATTTCACCTCCTTCCGAAAAGGTGAAAACGCTGCCTTTATTTGGAGAAAAATTGTATCGGGAATGGCATCAATTGTCAATAGATACCAAGGAATATGCTATAGATCATAGAGAATATCTACTTGAAAAAGGGAAAAATATTTTTGGAAGCTTGCTAGGGCTTATGGGAACCCTTCTCTTATTTATCGTGTCATTCATTATAGCAGTTGTTTTCATGTCTAATGCTGATTCCTCCTATGGAACAGCTCTAAAATTTGCAAAAAAAGTCATTGGTAAAGATGGCGAGGATTTTGTTATAATTTCGAGGAATACCATTCGTAGTGTTGTAAAAGGTATTTTGTTGGTGGCCATTATACAGGCCCTGTTGAGCTTTATTGGCCTTAAAATAGCTGGCATTCCATTGGCTGGATTATTCACTCTATTAGTTCTTTTCTGTGCTATTATTCAGGTTCCGGTAACATTGGCAGTTATCCCTCCAATAGCTTTGGCTTTTTCTCTTATGGATAATACCACACATGCGATTATTTTCACCATTTATATTGTTGTGGTTTCTTTATTGGATAACTTCTTAAAGCCTATTATGCTGTCTAAAGGTCTAAAAACGCCTACGGTTATAATATTTTTGGGAGCCATAGGAGGTGTTATGCTTCATGGTATTATTGGATTGTTTGTAGGGACCGTAGTCTTGGCAATAATGCACCAAATTTATACAAGCTGGGTAAATTCTTCAGATGATGTGTAGGAATTAAATTTGAAAGTTCCATTCTAAATAAAAAACCTTGTAAACTTTTTGTTTACAAGGTTTTTTCGTGTGGAGTCGGAGGGGTTCGAACCCTCGTCCAAACAAGCCATCAAAGTGCTTTCTACATGCTTAGTTTTAACTTAATTGTCGGCTATAGGCTGGCAAAAAACAACCCACCTCCAGCTTAGTTTCTTAAATTTCAAACGGTTATCGAAACAAGAACCGTTCTATGTTAACTTTTACGATGCTCCTTGGCGAAACGCCGCTAACCAAGGCTTTTCAGGAACATTTAGCTTTCCCGCCTCGCGGGACAAAGGCTATAACTTACTGTAATTCAGTTATTAAGCAGCTAAAGCGTAGTTATTCTCGCCGTTTAACTGTTGAAATAGCCTTTAACGTGTTTCAATTTCATTACACGGCATGCTTACAGTTCAATAAGTCTCGCTGTCAAAACCAGTCGACCCCATTAATTCAAAGACCATTTTTAAATGGATGGCGAAGTTACTAAAAAATGTTGTGCAACCTTCCAATTCTATGTATTTTCGTGCAAATTCCATACCAACCTGGCGGTGTCAGGTTTCAATAAAAATGATATTTACATGAAGTTTGCCATCATTAAAGAACGCAAGAATCCACCTGATAGACGTGTGGTATTTTCTCCAGACGAATTAGTGAAAGCTAGGGAGCAATTTCCTGACGCTGAATTTGAGGTGGAATCATCTGATATTAGAGTGTTTTCTGATGCTAGTTATCAGGAAAAAGGGTTTCATGTTTCAGTTGATGTGAGTTCATGTGATGTCATGTTGGGAGTGAAAGAGGTGCCTAAAGAGGCACTCATTCCGAATAAAAAATATTTTTTCTTTTCGCATACTATTAAAAAACAGCCCTATAATCGGGAATTGCTAAAAACCATTTTAGAGAAGAACATTGAGCTATATGATCATGAAACCATTGTTAAGGCAAACGGCGCTCGATTGATTGGTTTTGGAAGGTACGCTGGTATTGTGGGTGCTTATAATGGTTTTCGGGCTTGGGGTTTGAAATACCAATCTTGGAAATTACCAAAGGCGGAAACATTGGCGGATCAACAAGCATTGATTAAAGAATTAAAACAATGTGAAGTACCACCAATTAAGGTGCTATTGACTGGAAGTGGAAAGGTGGCCTTTGGAGCCAAAGAAATGTTGGATGCCATGAACGTGAGACAGGTTTCTGTTGAAGCGTATTTAAAGGAATCTTTCAATGAGCCTGTATATTGTTTGATTGATGTGTTGGATTACAACCAAAGGAAAGATGGAAGAAGTTTGGATAATCAAGATTTTTATGAGCATCCTGAGGCTTATGAATCAAACTTTATGCGTTTTGCCAAAGTGTCTGATATGTTTATCGCTGGCCATTTTTATGGAGATGGCTCACCCTATTTATTTACTAGGGAAGATGCCAAGTCAGACGATTTTAATATTAAACTGGTGGCTGATATCAGTTGTGATATAGATGGGCCAGTTGCTTCTACTATCAGGCCTTCTACTATTGCGGAACCCGTTTATGGATATGATCCACAAACTGAAAGCGAAGTTGATTTTATGGATGAACACGCCATTGTAGTCATGGCTGTGGATAATTTACCATGTGAATTGCCTAAGGATGCCAGTGAAGGTTTTGGGGAAATGTTTTTAGAGCATGTCATCCCGGCCTTTTTTAATGGTGATAAAGATGGTGTTTTAGAAAGGGCCAAAATCACCGAAAATGGTAAATTAACCGAGCGTTTTAGTTATCTTCAGGATTATGTGGATGGTAAATAACCAATAAAAGAAAGCCAAAGAATTTTCTTTGGCTTTCTAATTTATTTTATCTTATAACTAAGAATTTTTCAAGATTTCAAAAAGGATTTCCAATTCTTGAACCAACTTTTCAGTTCCCGAAAAACCAACCTGTTCATATTTTATTTTGCCATCAGGGCCTATGATTATTTTAGTGGGAATACCAGTTACTCCATAGGCTTCTGCTACTTCAAAACCATTTGATTTTTCTTCAGATTTATCAAAAAGAACATGGAAGGTATATTTATTGTTTTTAATAAATTCAGCTACTTGCTGTTCGCGCTTGGGTCCATTTTCAAAAGTGTCAATAAACAATATTTCTATGTTTTCATCATCTTTATACTTATTAACTACTTGTTGCATACCAGGGAACGATGCTTTACAGGGACCGCACCAAGTGGCCCAGAAATCTAAAACCACAGTTTTGCCTTTCAAACTTGCTAAAGAAACCTCTTTGCCTGATATATCTTTTAGTGTAAAGTCATAAGCAGATTTGTCAACCATCTTATTTCGGATCTCTTCAGTTTCTTTGTCAAAGGCTATTTTTTCAAGTTTGGATACGGTTTCACTAAAATTAGTATCGTTAGGTTTGGTCTCTTTGTAAGCTGTTTCAAAAAGATTGATAATCTTATCAGAAGAAATACTATTTTCAATCATGTTTGAAGCTTCTTTCTCCGTTTTTTCATATTGCTTATCTTCTACAAGGTATTCTAGATATCTCTCGGCAATTTCCACATCCTCATATTGTTCATAAGCCACTTTTTGGAATTCAAGAGCCTCTTTTAAGTTGCCCGTTTTATAAAGAATGTAGGCATAGGTGTCCGCATACATACCATAGCTTCTTTCAAGATTCTTTTTGTACTGAGATATAGTAAGGTAATTTGGTTTGTTTTCTGGGGCGTTTTCCAACCCTTTAATTAGATCTAAGGATTGCTTTGAAATCACTGACATCTCTTCTAGATATTGTCCCTTTTCAGCATTGTCCCAAGCAACACTGTTAAATAAAGATGCTTTAGAAGAATTGCTATCCATTTGCTGAGCATATTTTTTAAAATTTTCAAAATCTCCTTGACCAGCATAGTAATTGGCGATTTGGCTTAACATGTAATTTTTCTTATTATCCTCTCCTTCAACTGGGCTTTGGTATGAATTGTAGAGTTCTAATTTCTTGTTGAAATCTTTTTCCTTACTATACTCCATGACGATTTGCCTATTGGCAAAACTTCCATTGGGATACTTTTCTAAAATCACAGTTTTTAGAGAATCTGCATATTCTTTTTCTCCTAAGGCATTCTTAAAACCGTAGAGTCTAATGGCATCATCTTCGGTGAGGTCATCGTTAGCATTTAATGCTACTACTTCATCTTCCATAAGCGTTTTCCCAGCCTCTTTGTCTTGTCTATAAAGAAAGTATATGTAGTTATCTCCCCACAATTCTTTTAACTCAGAATTGGTTGAAACAGCTTTATTTAAGGAATCTAAGATGCTTTCCTTCTCAAATTCAATATCATAGTTTTTTCCTTCGTTTAAAGTGTAATAATATAAAGATGGTTGACTAGCTGGGAGCATTTCTCCATCTTCAGTATATAATGGAAGTAAATAACCTTTCTTGTTATTGGAATCATATTGTCCATTTTCCTTAAAATTGAATGCCAATCCCGTAGCCGAATCAGGAACTATAATTTGAGATTCCTTTTCTTTAAACTCGATATCTTCAGGGAAATAAGTATTATTAACCATATAATAATAGATGGCAGACATGTCTGAGTCTTCTCCGTTATAGGATATTTGTAGGGTGTCACCCGGTTGTATTTTGTCCTTAGATAGGGTGAAATGACCTAATGTTTGCTTTTTAAGTACCACCTCTTTTTCGTCCTTTTTACAAGATAATATGGTACATAAAATGGCTAAATAAATAATTGGATTTTTCATGGAAAGATTGAGATTTGATTAAAACATTAAAAGTGCTAATGGTTCACATTCAGTCAAATATAGAAAACTATCATTTATTTTTGTCAGTATTTTCTGTTAATTATAAGAAAATGTCCAGCAAATTTATACCCAAACCAAAGAAAAGTGGAGAAACAAAAGGTAAACAACCATGCGGTTGTATGTTGCTTGGGGAACAAAAGAATATTTCCGATGTCAAGTAACAGTTCTCCCGGTTTATGGAGTATTTCCCATGAGTTGTATCTTAAAAACCTTCCCAAGTAAATGCCGAAAGCTGTAGCAATTAAAATGGTAATACTTAATATCTGTACCCAAACAGGTTTTAGAATGGAGGAAAGAAGTTTTTTGACATCAAAAATTGATATAAAGAAGAGAGCGAGTCCGTTTAAGGCAAAAGATGTAATTACCAAAATATCTAACCAAATTAGGGAAGTGGCATTGTGTTTTAAATGTAATAAATCAGTAATCATGTAGGGGGCATTGGGTAAAAACAACAACCACAAAGTCAATCCTGTTAGTACGGTTAATTTTGACGGTTGTTTTTTGCTAAGTAGGTAGCTGGAAATGGCATAAGGAATGATTGCCAAAAACAAATTCCAGACCATAAATAATAGGAAAAAGGATTGATTGAGTTTCATGCGAACCATCAATAGGAAAATGCTAAAACCCATGGATAGGAATAGTTGAGATAATATAGAGTAATGTTTAAATAAGAAAGATTTCATGATTTTGACGTTTTGGTTGATAGAGATTCTAGTATTAAAACAAATAGGACACCTAGGCAATAGGCCAACAGGTCGGACCACTGGAAAGTACTTCCTAAGATGAGTTTGGCTAAATGGGAATCTTGTAGTCCCAAAAAATGATTCTGGTTGAAGTATTGTAAAGTTTCTATAGCAAATGAAATTACTAATACTAGCAATGCAGCCTTCTTTGGAGTTATGATTAAGAAGCTTTTAAAAAAGCAATACATCAAAATGACAATCAAAAAGTCTCCAAAAGTGTGCCTTATAAAACCAGACTTTAGGAAATAGGCGATGAGAGCCTCTGTAATAAAAAGCACCAAAAATGCCATGAAATATTTTAGGTTGAAAGTGAGGTTCATGTTTTTAGGGAATCTTAGGTGAGTTTTATTATTGAATCTGGATTAAATGATATCCTCCCCAATGAATTCATTAAGGAGGATGATATTATTAATCATGGTTCCAGTCTATTTTTCTAGAAATAAACATAACGGAAGCCAAGATTAAAAATAAGCCTATACTTCCTACTAATAAAGCATAATTCTCCAATTGGATAATGACATAAATAAAGGTGTAAAGCAAGGTTAAAGATAATCCGATAAAAATTGAAAATTTGGTGGACTTTAAAATTGTTTTAGAGTAAAGGGTAATTAAGCCTATGACTGATATGCCTGCTATTAGATATGCCTTTAGAAACGTACTATGTTCCGAAATTGAAATCAATAGGGTGTAAAACATGGTTAATGCTAATCCAATCATGAGATATTGGAACGGATGAATTGAAATTTTACTTAATGTTTGAATTAAAAAGAAAATTAAAAAGGTTAATCCGATAACCAAAAAGCCATATTTTGAAGACCGTTGACTTTTTTGATATTGATCAACTAATACTATAAAGTCAGTGCCAAAAGCAAACTTTTTAAGTACAGGAACTTTATTCAAATATTCTTGTGAGAAGGGTCTATTGATATGTAGAATTTTCCAATTGGCTTTAAAACCTTGAGGGGTAATCTCTTTGGTTTCGTCATCTGGTAAATAGTTTCCTGTGAAACTAGGGTTGGCCCAATTGGAGGTCATGGACATTTTGGTGGTTTTGCCCACTGGGATTATTTTTATGCTTTTAGAACCATTAAAGTTCATTTCTAACTTAAAAGAGGTTATTAACTCTTTAGAGAAATCTTTTTCGGTTAAGAATGAAGTTTCCAAACCATCTAGAGAACCAGAGTATTCATTAGAATTGTCTGCAATTGTTTCAAAAGGATAGGGATGGTCATTGATAGAAGCAATGATTTCATTTTTAATACCTTTTAAGTTAGAAGTTTTGATTAGTAGTTTGGCCTTATCCCAAATAATATCTTCATTTTTTATATCCTTTTTTAATAAATCGATCTGAGAAAATTGGCCGCTAAAAGACATGTTTGTAGTAAATACGGCCGATTCATAATTGTTTCGTTTTAAGGATTTGGAAGTAACCTTGGTGTCTACTGCCAGTTCCTCAGGAAAAATATAGGCATAGTTGATATGGGTTTGAATTTCTTTAATGTATGTTTTTGTGGGTTCATGATAAGTTTTTGTTTCAGAATAAGTTTTATAAGGCAATTTTACCATGGGACCGTATACCAAAACATCGCTACCCCATTTATCATTAATTTCATCAACAACTTCATCCTGTCGGTGAGAGCGTTCTAAGATTAGGTTGTCAATAAAAGCTAAAGGGATTAATAAAATTAAGACTAAAAAACCAACCATAAGCATTCGTGCAGTGATTGAAGTTTTAAACCAGTTTCCAAATTTGTTGCTGTTTTGAGGTGATGAATGTTCCATAATGTTTTTTTAATTGTTAAAGTGCTTTGAAATACAAAGTGTATAGTTAAAAATTTTTGTTTTAGGCAGCCATTTTATCTAAGGCTTTGATATTAGGTTTGTATTCTGATGGTAAAATGAGCTCTTTTATAAACCAATCGATTCGTAATAATCGGCTCCATTTATAGGCGATTAAAGGTATTTCAATAAATGAATGTTTTCTTAGGTTCAATTTGGAGCGTACTGGGGTTGGGAGCAACTTAATTTGGACTTCCAATAGTAATTTGTATCTCAACCAACCTAGATGTTTTCGGTATTGGTTGTAAAGATCTTGTGTGTATACAGCAAATTGAAGATCGGATTCCATATGCTGCAGACGCATTTTTTCAAACTTTTCAAAGGTAGGGGGGAGGTCTTTGATGTTCATTCTAGTTCCAACCCTGTTAAATACTTCAAGAACATCTTCTTTTTCCTTCAAACTCAGTTTTCGTTCCAACATTTCATAGGATCTGATAGAGTAATCAATCAACATAAAGAGAACATCTTTATAGGCCCAATCTGGAATGTTCATTTGCCGACTGTATTCTACATTCTGATGGATTTTATTAATCATATCTATGGATTGATATGCGGTAGACTCATCCGAAAAAACAATATGACGGGCATAAGCAACGGTTGAGAACAAACGACCTAGAGGATCTTTAGGAAGTTTACCAGTATAATAGAGCCAATCCACTGCTTTATTTAAGGCGAATTCTGCAGATGCTCCAGCGAAGACGAAAAGAATGGTATCACTTTTCCCCCAAATTTCTCGAACGATGGAATTTTTGTTTACAAAAGGTTTCATAGGTAAATTGTTATTTGATTAATGCCACAAACCAACCTGATCAAGGGCGAAAATAAAAGACAACCAACAGGCTACAATAAAACCCAAAACGGAAACAAATGTCATCAGAAACTTGATTTTAGGTGTTGAAGCTAGGTGGTCAACTAGGAAATAGTATAAAATTCCCGCGGCAATACTGCCAACTGATACAGTTACTATAGGTACCCACATCCATGATTCTATTTTTCCTACTTTGAAAGAAATTTGTATTAAGAATAGAACTAGAAGTGATGTGGCCACAAGCCACGAAATTTTGGTTCGTTTTAATAAGCGTTTGAAATCTAATGCTTTATTGAAGATTAATTTATGTGTCATGTTATCTTTTTTTACTTTGAAATTCAAAGTGAATTGATAAAAAAATTATGGTTTGCCTATTAATTTTTCCAAAGCATCTATGTGCTTTTGAAAAGCCTCCCTTCCAGATTTGGTTGTTGAGTATCTAGTATTTGGCTTTCGACCTATAAACTGCTTTTCAACTTTAATATATCCTTCTTTTTCCAAGGCTTTGGCGTGACTGGCCAAATTGCCATCTGTAGCACCTAGAAGCTCTTTTAAAGTAGAGAAATCGGCATACTCATTGACCATCAAAACAGACATAATGCCTAGTCTGATGCGGTGGTCAAATGCTTTATTTATATTGTTTATAATGCTCAAAACTATTGTCTGTCATATTTTAGGTACATCACAGTGCCATATACTATGTGCAAAATGCCAAAACCTAATACCCATAACCAAAATCCAAATCCTGGGTAAATGGCACAAATAAGGCCTAAAACAATTTCACAATATCCTAAATACCTGATATCTCCCAAACTATATTTTGATGCGTTGACCAAAGCCAAACCATAAAATATCAACATGAGGGCTCCTGTTTGTCCATACTTTTGTTGACTCAATATGGTTAATATGTATATGCCTCCTACAGCCATGGGAATTAAAAAGTTTATGATCAAGCGTTTTGATGAAGGATCCCACATGCTGGCTCCATTTTTTTTAGCTTTTCTGGTAGTCAAGACTATGGCAGTTACAGCACTTAAAAAGGCAATCATAAACAAATCGAACATGACCCATCTGAATATTTTTCCATCCAGTAATAGGGTGCCATTACTGTAATTGATGACAAGGTAGTAGGCTATTACCGCCCCAACTATGGCATAAATACCAGCCATAATACCTGAAAGTCCACTCAGTGAGATAAATCGCGAGGATTTGTTCATGAGGTTTTTGATCTCAGAAATGTCTTTCAAATAGTCTTTTGATGATTCCATATAAAGTACTTTGAAAAACAAAGTAAGTAATTATATTTCAGTTTTCCAATAGCATATAAAATTTTTCTTGTCTAAATTTTTAGAAGGAAGTAATTGTTTTTCTAATAGCTACCAAGCGGGTAAGCAGGCCTTCCAAATTGTCTAAATGCAACATATTTGCTCCATCGCTTTTGGCGTTTGCCGGATCAAAATGGGTTTCAATAAATAAGCCATCCACATGATTTACAACAGCAGCTCTTGCTATTGTCTCAATCATATCTGGTCTGCCCCCAGTAACACCTTTAGTCTGGTTGGGCTGTTGCAAGGAATGTGTAACGTCCATAACTACCGGGGCATAGGTTTTCATAGTTGGAATACCCCTAAAATCAACAATCATATCTTGATAGCCAAACATAGTTCCTCGGTCGGTGATCCATGCTTTATCACTGCCCGTATCCTTTACTTTTTGAACGGCATGTTTCATCGCTTCAGGACTCATGAATTGTCCCTTTTTAAGGTTGACAACTTTGGCTGTTTCCGCCGCAGCTACCACCAAGTCTGTTTGGCGAACTAAAAAAGCTGGTATTTGAAGGACATCCACATATTCAGCAGCCATTTGGGCATCACTATTTTCATGGATATCTGTAATGGTTGGTATATCAAAGGTTTCAGAAACCTTTCTTAAAATTTTCAAAGCTTTCTCATCACCAATACCTGTAAAACTATCAATACGACTTCTATTTGCTTTCTTAAAGCTACCCTTAAAAACGTAAGGAATCTCAAGCTTGTTGGTTATTTCAACAATTTTTTCGGCAATTCTTAACGCCATCTCCTCGCCTTCAATGGCGCATGGGCCTGCCAATAAAAAGAAATTGTCGGATTGGGTATGTTTTATTTGAGGTATATCAGTAAGTGTCATTTGCTTTTATTTAAAGCACAAAGATAGACATTAAAAGCTTTGCCTTAAAGCATTTTTAATCATCCAAACAGCCATCACAAAATTGGTCAGGACAAAGAAACCTCCGTAGAAGAAATATTCCTTAAGACCATAAGAAAGGTGTATGACATGTATTTTATCTGAAACATATGCAATAATCATGTAGGATGAAAGACAGGCAAATGTGATACCCAATAAAGCATTTAGTTTTTTATTTGGCTTAACCAATTGCCATAAAAAAGGTACCCCTGCTAAAAGGATGGGATAAGCTATCAATCCTTCAGCTCTATTGATGGAGGTGAACCAAAAGGCAATAACCGTTATATAATAGAGATAGGGGATGAACTTGGCGTATTTGCTAATTAAATTCATAAGGGTTTGTTTAAAGGTTTACATGATTTGGTTGATTAGTAAACACTTTTTATGTGAACGAAATATAACAATCCATATTTTCAAGGGGAAAGGGTCTAACATATAATTAACTAAAAATTAGTAAATACCTGTCCAAGATGTTAAAATATAGCTTACCTTTGCGCGCTTAAAACAAGGCTTCACTTATGGCTAATATGAGAAACATTGCAATTATTGCACACGTAGATCACGGTAAAACAACTTTGGTAGATAAAATTATGTATCACTGTCAACTGTTCCGTGAAAATGAAAATACCGGGGATTTGATTCTGGATAACAACGACTTGGAGCGTGAAAGAGGAATTACCATTACTTCAAAGAACGTTTCTGTTGTTTACAAAGGAACCAAAATCAATATTATTGATACTCCTGGTCACGCCGATTTTGGGGGTGAGGTAGAACGTGTTCTTAACATGGCAGATGGTGTGCTTTTGTTGGTTGATGCCTTTGAGGGGCCAATGCCACAAACACGTTTTGTTTTGCAAAAAGCCATTAGTCTAGGATTAAAGCCTTGTGTAGTCGTTAATAAGGTTGACAAGGAAAACTGTACGCCAGATGAAGTACATGAAGCCGTTTTTGATTTGATGTTTGAATTAGGGGCAGAAGAATGGCAGTTGGATTTCCCAACTGTATATGGATCGGCCAAGAACAATTGGATGAGTGAAGATTGGAAAAATCAAACCTCAAACATTGAACCGTTGTTAGATATGGTAGTGGAGCATATCCCAGAACCAAAAGTAGATGTTGAAGGTTCACCGCAAATGTTGATTACTTCTTTGGATTTCTCTTCATTTACAGGACGAATTGCTATTGGTAGACTTCAACGTGGAATTCTTAAAGCGGGAATGCCTGTTTCTTTGGTGAAGCGTGATGGAAGTATTGCCAAATCACGTATCAAGGAGCTGTTTACATTTGAAGGTCTTGGAAGACTTAAGGTTGAGGAAGTGACTGCTGGAGATATTTGTGCTGTGGTTGGTTTGGAAGGTTTTGAAATTGGTGATACGATTGCCGATTTTGAAAATCCTGAAGGATTGAAATCTATTGCCATAGATGAACCAACAATGAGCATGTTATTCACTATTAATGATTCGCCTTTCTTTGGAAAAGATGGAAAGTTTGTGACCTCTCGTCATATTAAGGATCGTTTGACTAAGGAATTAGAGAAAAATTTAGCCTTGAGAGTTCAAGAAACAGATAGCGCCGATAAGTTTATGGTTTTCGGACGTGGTGTATTACACTTATCTGTTTTGATTGAAACTATGAGACGTGAAGGCTACGAACTTCAAATTGGTCAACCGCAGGTAATTATCAAGGAGATTGATGGTGTTAAGTGTGAGCCCGTTGAAGAAATGACTATTGATTTGCCAGAGGTTGTATCTGGGAAAGCCATCGAATTGGTGACTATGAGAAAAGGGGAGATGCTAAGTATGGAGGCCAAAGGAGAACGTATGGTTTGTGAGTTTATCATTCCTTCAAGAGGTATCATTGGTTTGAGAAATCAAATTTTGACAGCTACCGCCGGAGAAGCTATTATGGCGCACAGATTTAAGGAATATCAACCAATAAAAGGTGGTATTCCAGAAAGACAAAATGGTTCTTTGGTTTCTATGGAAACAGGTACAGCGATTCCTTATTCTATAGATAAACTTCAAGATAGAGGTAAATTCTTTGTTGATCCGGGAGAGGATATTTATGAAGGACAGGTAATAGGAGAGAATTCCCGTCAAGATGATATGGTTGTCAATGTGACTAAAACCAAAAAATTAAGTAACGTGCGTAGTTCTGGTGCCGATGATAAGGCTCGAATTGTTCCTGCTATTAAATTTTCATTGGAAGAAGCTTTGGAATACATTCAGAAAGATGAATATGTAGAGGTGACACCAAACCACTTACGTATTAGAAAAATCCTATTAAAGGATGTTGATAGAAAACGAAGTAAAGCGATATAAATTTAAAAAAGCCAACTCCTTAGAGTTGGCTTTTTTATTAAGGACTTCTTCTTTGTTAATTTGAATTCTTAAAAGGGCAATGTCTTATTTTTACGTTCTAAGTTCTAGAATATTAAGAGAGAAGCTGAAAAATAAAACGAAACGGTATTTGCATTTTTCTAATTTATAACTTGAAAGGGCTTTGTCGAATGCGTAAAGACAAGGATCTAATTGATCTAAAAACAAAAATGTTGGTCGAAAATAAATATTAACTTTATTTTTACGTTGAATTCTCTAAAAACTAAATTCTATTTTTTCAGTTGTAATTTATAATTCAAGATTCCAGAAAACATGGGATCAATTCGTTTCGAAAGCAAAAAATAGTACTTTTTTGTTTTATCGAGACTTTATGGATTATCATCAGGATAGATTTAAAGACCACTCCCTAATGATTTTTAAAGGGGATATTCTAATTGCTCTCCTTCCAGCCAATATTTTGGGTGATGTGCTTTATTCTCATCAGGGGCTCACCTACGGTGGTTTAATTTACCATCATAAATTAAAGTTTCATCAGGTTTTAGACATATTTGCTTCTGTATTGCAGTATTGTGAAACTAAAAGAATTAAATTTTTGGAACTTAAAATGCTTCCTCCTATTTATCCTGAATACCCGAATGAAGAACTTTCGTACTTGATGTTTTTATTGGACGCTCAATTGCTAAGAAGGGATTCTTTATCTGTTCTGAATTTACAGATTCCATATAAATACTCTAAAGATAGAAGAGATGGCATTAAACGAGGTTTTAAAAATGAACTTCAAATAGTGGAAGATGATGTGTTTGATGACTTTTGGAACACCATACTTATCCCAAACCTGAAAGGAAAACATCAAGCGAAACCGGTGCACACCTTGAATGAAATAAAGTCCTTAAAGAAAAAATTTCCTGCTCAAATTAAACAGTTCAATGTATACCATAATAATAAATTGGTTGCAGGAACCACTATTTTTATATCGAAACTTGTCGCTCATTCTCAGTATATTTCGGGGAATCCAGATAAAAATAGTTTGGGTAGTTTGGACTTTTTACATGATTATTTATTGAAAAACGTATTCCAAAACAAATCCTATTTTGACTTTGGAATTTCAAATGAAAGTCAAGGAAGACATGTCAACCAAGGTTTGCAATATTGGAAAGAAGGTTTTGGGGCTAGAACCATTACTCAGGATTTTTACAGGGTTGATGTGACAAACCATTCTAAACTGAAACAAGTTTTTATATGATCAAGTTTTTAGATCTTCATAAACTGAATACTCGTTTTGAAACGGAATTTCAGGAAAAATTCAAGTCTTTTTTAGATTCGGGACATTATATCCTTGGTAAAGAAGTATTAAAATTTGAAGAAGACTTTGCGTCTTACTGTGGAACTAAATATTGTGTGGGTACAAGTAATGGTCTAGATGCTTTAATCCTAATATTTGAGGCATTAAAACAATTGGGAAAGCTGAAGGAAGGGGATGAGGTTTTAGTTCCTGCAAATACTTATATAGCGAGTATCTTAAGCGTTTTACATGCCGGTTTAAATCCTATTTTTATTGAGCCAGATTTGCATACTTATAACATTTCTCCCAATCATATTCTTGATAAAATAACTTCTAAAACAAAGGCTATTCTAGTTGTTCATTTGTATGGTCAATTAGCTGATATGAATCAAATAGGGCCCATTGCAGAAGCCAATGGATTATTGGTCATAGAGGATGCGGCTCAAGCACATGGAGCACAAAATAATTTAGGTGTTAGAGCTGGTAATTTTGGATATGCGTCCGGATTCAGTTTTTACCCGTCTAAAAATTTAGGAGCATTAGGTGATGCTGGAGCGGTAACAACCAATGATTTGGAGTTGAAAGAGGTCATAGGAAAACTTCGTAATTACGGAAATAAAGAAAAGTACATCAATCAATATGCTGGATTCAATAACCGTTTGGACGAATTTCAAGCTGGTATTTTAAATATTAAATTGGCCACTTTGGATGCAGATAACATGAGAAGAAGGCAGATTGCAAAAAGGTATCTTAACGAAATAAATAATGAAAAACTAGTGCTCCCCCAATACGATGGTTCTGAAAATCATGTGTTTCATGTGTTTGTGGTGATGGTAGATCATCGAAAAAATTTCATTGAGTATTTAAAAAATAGTAATATTGAATCCTTAATCCATTATCCTATTTCCCCTTCAGAACAGGAAGCTTTTCTACAATTTCAAGAATTGGAATTGCCTATTACCAAATCCATTCATGAGAGAGTGGTAAGTTTGCCTATAAGTCCGGTTCTTGAAAAGAATGAAATTGATTATGTTATTCAAACCATAAACCATTACTAGTTGAAAAAGTTTGTAGAGTACATTAATAACAATGTATTGGTAAGGGTTGCCTCATTAAATTCTGCCTCGGTAATTACTCGAATTATTGCTGGTTTTCTTACTTCTAAAGCCATTGCCTTGTTTGTAGGAGCTGAAGGTTTGGCTTTGATAGGTAATTTTAGAAATTTTGTTGGGACGTTGCAATCCTTCTCTATTTTAGGGCTTTATAATGGTGTAGTGAAGTATGTCGCTGAGTTTAAGAATAGCACCAAGGAACTCAGTAAAATGTTGTCTACGGCCTACTATATGGGTTTTATTTCCACTGTGCTTTGTGGGTTTTTGTGTTATTTCTTTTCAAATGAAATCAATAATTACCTTTTTCCAACTTATAATGATTACGCCTATATCATAAGAATCTTTGCCTTGGCTTTGCCATTTTATTCTTTGAATATGTTTACATATTCTATTTTAAATGGTTTTTCAAAGTTTAAGATTCTTATTATCATCAATATAATTGGGCAGATTTTAGCTGCTTCTATTACATTATTATTGATTTATCAGGAAAGAATAGATGGGGCCCTCATTTCAGTAGCTATTTCTGAATCCCTTATTTTTCTAATTACGCTAGTTGGTATTTCTAATCAAAGGTCTTTGGCGCCTCTTTTAAAGTTGAGTCATTTCAGATTAGATTTCGTAAAAAAGTTAAGTTCTTTTTCAATAATGAAAATATTTTCGGCTATGGCGCTGCCTTTAGTCGCTATAGCAATCAGAACTTATTTAATAGATCATGTAGGTTTTAAAGAAGCTGGTTTTTGGGAAGCGATGAACCGGATTTCTAAATATTATTTAATGTTCATCAGCTCATTAATGTCTCTTTATATCCTTCCTAGATTTTCTGAAATTAATACCATCAAGGAATTTAGAACTGAGGTTTTTAATTTCTACAAAACCGTTCTCCCTATTTTTGGTTTAGGTTTGTTGGCTATCTATTTAATGAGGCATATACTGATAGCTGTTATTTTTTCAAGTGAGTTTAAACCAGTTGAAAGCTTGTTTCTATGGCAACTTTTAGGAGATTTTATTAATGTGTTATCTATAGTCATAGCATATCAATTTTTGGCAAAAAATATGGTTTGGCATTATTTGATAGTGGAGGCTTTTTCTGTTTCAATCCTATATATTTCGAGTATTTTGTTTGTTGATATTTTTGGCGTTCAAGGAGCAGTGATAGGGCATTTTGTAACCCAAGTCTTGCATTTTGCACTTATTTTATTCATTTTTAATCATTCACTTTTTGGAGTGTTACCAGAAGAGGAACTATTACAAAATGATAATGAGGATTTAGACCATGAAAATGATTAGGGATTTATGTTTAAAATTTAGGAAATTAAAATATTCCTTTTGGTCCAACAATAAGTTTGTGTCGGGAAGATTTAAGGGTAAGTATCCTGTTGTCTTCAGAGGTCAGGGAGAAATCATCATAGGAGAAAATGTACAAATGGGCGTGGTGAATTCGCCTTTTTATCATAATAGTTATGCCTATTTAGAAGCAAGAGACAAGGAAGCAAAGGTTGTTTTTGGTAACAATATTAGTGTTAACAACAATTTTTCAGCAGTTTCAGAAAAGAGAATTACCATAAATGACCACGTACTTATTGGGTTGAATTGTAAGATAACAGATAGTAACTTTCACGATTTGAATGCTGAAAAAAGAAACCAAACAGATCCTAGCCCACAAGAAGTAATCATTGATAGAAATGTATTTATAGGTAATGATGTGACTATTCTAAAAGGTGTTGTTATTGGAGCGAATTCTGTGATCGGGTCAAATTCTGTGGTGACCAAAAGTTTTCCAAATGATGTTATTATTGCAGGAAACCCAGCAAGGGTTATTGGTCAAGTTAAGTGATTTGCTTAATTAGAATTCCATATAGCAACATAGTTTTGAGCAATTTTTTTATAATCGTGATGACTAACTATGAAATTTCTGGCATTCTTCGAAATTTCTAAAATTTTATCTGGATGCGTAACCAACCATTCTAATTTTTTGAAAATTAGTTGGCTGTCAGGTAAAGCATTAATTGCAACTGTATCTTCTTCTAATTGGTAGTAATTTAACCATTCTTCCTCGGCGCCAGTAAAAACTACTTTGCCTTTAGCCATGGCTTCTAAGGCATTATAACCTTGGTCATAGGCATATACTTGGTCTAAGATGATATGAGCTTTGTTGTAGCTTTCAATATACTTTTGATAAGGAACATCTTCGGTTTGAATAATTTCAATTTGGGAAGCATATTTTTCCCTTAGTAGCTCGAGAGCATTTTCGAAAATGTCATTTCCTTTTTTAAAATAGTTGCTTCTATTAACTCCGTGAAAAATAATTATTTTATGAGATACGTCTAATTCGGTTTTTTTTATTGATTCAGAGTTAATGGGGTTTGGAATCATGCCGAGGTATTTAGGATGCCCTAAAAGAGGTATGTGGTAATCCATGTCTGAAGCAATAACTCCTGCGATATGGTTATAAATGTATTGATGTAATTGATATTGCTTTTTAGATATTTTTTTTAAGATAAATTGATAATAATTTTTTAATTCAGGATTTTCAAAATAAGGAGTCAAAATGGAATATTTAAACTTTTGGTCATGGGCATATTTTACACTGATATAATCTGTGCCGCAGGAAAGAAGAAATACTTTTCTATTGTTACTGAATATGGAATGAAGAAGCTTTTTTTCTAAAGTAGGTGTGGTTTTAATGCTATTTTCATTGATGATTTGAACCACGTCAAAGTTTTTTAAATCAGGGAGAAAACTTTTAAATCTACAATAGGGTTCAAGTGCAAATAGATCAAAACCAAAAAACTTGTGTGTTACTTTGACTAGAGGTTTGAAGATTGGTTTGGATAGAATTTTTACGCCATAATCTAAATCCACTGGGAAATTTTTAAAACCATCAGAAGTGCCTGCTAAAGTAACTTCATGGCCCAATGATATTAGACCTTCTTTCAATGAATTATGTAATCGGCTAAATTCTCCTATTAAAAGAATCTTCATTATCTTATTTTTGCCATAAATATAGTTGTTAATGATTAATCCAAACATAGAAGCATTCAATTTAGAAATTCTAATTTCTACAATGAATAGAAGTTCTTTGAGCTTCTTGGATGACATGTTTATTAATAATCAAGGTAAGGATTATAATATTTTAATTATTAACCAGACCTCACCGGATAATTTATTGATTTCCGAAATCGAAAAAATTAGGGTAGTAAATACATTTGAAAAAGGGTTGCCGACCAGCAGGAACTTAGCCTTGAAGCATGCCTTAGGGGATATCTGTTTAATTGCTGATGACGACGTCATATATGCTAAAGATTTTGAAAAGAGTATTTTAGAATCCTATCAGGAAAATGAGAGGGCAGAAATGATAACTTTTCAAATGGAGGATGATGAGGGGAATTTGTTCAGGGATTATCCAAATAAAAGCAAACACGACAAAAAAAGCATAAGCACAGCTAATTCTGTAGTGATTAGTTTTTTTTTGAAAGCAGTCAAAAATAAAGAAGTTAAATTTGATGAGCATTTTGGTATTGGATCAACCTTCCAAACCGCAAATGAATATGTTTTTTTACGGAACGCCCTCTCTGCCAACCTTCAAATTTACTATCAACCCAAAGTTATTTTGTCTCATCCTAAAATGAGTTCGGGTCAAGATGCAGGTAGTGATCGAATAGTTTATGCTCGAGGAGCTTTATTTTATAAATATTCTGGGTATTTAGGTTACGTAAGGATATTGAAATATTTGTATTTAGTTTGGAGGAAAGGAGAGATTGAGGCCAACGAATTTTATAATAAGGTGAGCATGGGATTTAAAGGAATCAGAGATTTTAAAGGATTGGAAAAGAAATAAATTGTCTTTTTAATAGTTTTATTTGGTATGAAAACATCACTTGAGGATATTAAAATAATGGAGGTTCCAAAAATAGCAGATACTCGTGGGAACCTTTCGGTTATAGAAAAGGATACCATTCCTTTTAAAATTAATCGGGTGTATTACTTATATGATGTCCCCAGTGACGCTTATAGAGGTGGGCATGCTCATAAAGAACAATTGGAATTTTTGATTGCGGTTAGCGGTAGTTTTGATGTGATTTTAAATGATGGTATGGGCTCTAGGCGTGTGACTCTCAACAAACCTAATAAAGGATTGCTAATACCCACAGGTATCTGGAGAGAATTGGATAATTTTTCTTCTGGCGCTGTATGTTTGGTACTTGCGTCAGATGTGTTTGAAGAGGGAGATTATATTAGGGATTTTAATAACTTTTTGAAATCAAAAGAGGTTTAATTCATAATTTGGCACAAATAGCCTAATCGATATAAGTCAAATACAAATAAATTTGGATTGGATCCCCTCAAATTTTTCTCCAATTGGGGGTTAATCATTTTACTCAATTTACCATACAAAGTGTCAAAATGCATGGATTTTAGAAATTTATATGTTTTTAAAAGTGAATTCTGATGTTCTTTCATTTTATCAGCGCGCACCAAATATGCCAATGTTTCTACCGCTTTCTTGGTCTTCTCTAAAAAAAGGTCATTGGAATCTATTCCTAGATGATAAACCTCATTGTCAATATGTTTTATTTTTATTTGATGTTTTTTAAGTAGGGCACCAAATAAATAATCCATGCCGTAAAGGTTGTCTTGACTGATATTTAAACCGTCTGTGTAAATATTCCTTTTTATCAAAAAGTTGGCAGAAATAATGACTTTGTAGGGCGTTTTATTCCTTATTGATCCAGGTACTTCTTCACGATTTTTTCCAAAAGTAATCCGAAGTTCTTTACCCGAACTTTCATAATTGCTTGTATATGCAAATCCACCGAATATGGCCTCAAAATCTCCATTTATTAATTGGATGTAATTTTTTAAAAAGTCGTTGGACTTGGGAATAACGTCTGCGTCCAAAAATAGTAACCAATCAAATTTGGCTTTTTCAGCAAGTATTCGCCTTACTGAAGATCTACCTACATTCTCTTTCAAAGAAATGAAGGAGCTGTTTTTTAAATCATTTATTTTATGATTCTCACTATTTAACTCAGAATTTGAGCCATCGTCAATACATAATAACTCAAAGGGAATTTGTTCCTTTTCCGCTTGAGAAACAACATTAGAAGCCAATGGGAAGGCATTATAATGATATGTAGGGATTAAGATGGAAAGCATGAATGCATCTTATCTGAATTTAAATGTCGTATTCTTGAGGAATTTGTCTCTGGTCTAAATTCAAAAACAAAGGTATGCTTTTAACCAGCTGACGCCTTACGTTGAACCACTTCAAAAACTTGTCCTTCATCACATTTTAGTGTCTTACTGGGATATTTTAATAACAGGGCATAATCATGGGTTGCCATCAAAATGGTGTTACCATTTTTGTTAATATCCTGCAGCACTTCCATCACTTCAATACTGGTTTGTGGGTCTAGATTACCAGTGGGCTCATCGGCCAAAATGAGTTCTGGGTTATTCAATAAGGCACGCGCGATAGCGACACGTTGTTGTTCACCCCCAGAAAGTTCATGAGGGAATTTAAAACCCTTGGTTTTCATTCCAACTTTGGCAAGTACCGTTTCAATTCTAGCAGAAATTTCTTTTTTGTCTTTCCAGCCTGTTGCTTTCAATACAAATTCCAAATTGCCGTTTACCGTCCTATCAGATAAAAGTTGGAAATCTTGAAAAACGACTCCCAATTTTCGTCTTAAAAAAGGAATTTCTTTTTCCTTCAGTTGGCTCAAGTCATAATCTACAATGTGACCTTCACCTTTGGTCAAAGGTAAATCACCATATAAAGTTTTCATCAAACTACTTTTACCCGTTCCTGTCTTACCAATCAAATAAACGAAATCTCCTTTGTTGACTTCTACATTGACATCAGATAATACGAGATTGTCTCCTTGAAAAATAGAAACGTCCTTCAACTTTAATACGGGATTTGACATGTGCTAAACTTTAATTTTCATTTGTAAATGTATCACTAAAAACCAAATTAGAAAAACCAAAAGCTAAAAAGCATGACTGTCTGTTCTCCTTTGAAGACAAAAGCAAAACTTTAATAAATGTGTTTATAATTATCCTACTAATTCTACGTTATAGAAGTTAGATTAAATTATCTTTGATGGTGATAAAAACAAGTTATATGACGCGAAAAAGCATCCTTTTTTTCATTCTAACATTAAGTATTTCCCTACATATATATTCACAACAAACAGCAGCATATACCAGTGACTTGGTAGATTTCCAAAAAGCATTGTCCTTGTACAACAATGATCAATATTTGGCTGCTCAATCATTGTTTAAAGAGGTTAAAAATCAAGCTTCTACAGATGTGGTGAAATCTGATTGCGCTTTTTACATAGCCAATTGTGCTGTGAGGTTAAATCAGCAGAATGCCGATCAATTAATGGAACGATTTGTGGAGGAATACCCCACCAGTCCCAAGCGCAATACTGCTTATGTGGATGTGGCAGAATATTATTTCAATAATGCCAAATATGCATATGCCAAGAAATGGTATGATAAGGTAGATGAGGGTTCTCTAGCTATTAATGAAAGGGAAAAATTCAATTTTAATAATGGGTATGTAGCATTTTCTACAAAAAATTATAACGATGCCAAATCATACTTGAGTAAGGTAGAAAACTCTAAAAAATATGGTGCTCAAGCCAAATATTATATTGGCTATATGGCCTACCAGGGCGATGATTATCAACAAGCCAATCAATATTTTGAGCAGGTTGGAGATAATGAGAAATACAAAGAGAAGCTTTCTTACTATCAAGCCGATTTGAATTTCAAATTGGGGAAGTTTGAAGAAGCCATCAAATTAGCAAAGGAACAACTTCCAAAAAGCGATAGAAATGAAGTTTCAGAGCTTAATAAAATTATAGGTGAAAGTTATTTCAATTTAGAGCAGTATGATCAGGCACTCCCTTATCTAACCCAATACCAAGGTAAGCGTGGTAAATGGAGCAATACCGATTATTACCAATTGGGCTATGCTTACTATAAACAAAATGACTTTGAAAAAGCCATTTCTGAATTCAATAAAATCATTGGAGGTAACGACTTCGTTGCCCAGAATGCCTATTATCATTTAGGGGAAAGTTATGTAGAGCAAGGTAAGAAGCAAGAGGCATTGAATGCTTTTAGAAACGCCTCTCAAATGGAATATGATGCTCAAATAAAGGAAGATGCCCTTTTAAATTATGCAAAAATCAGTTATGAGATAGGGAATCCGTATCAATCGGTTCCACAAGTTTTGGATGGCTATTTGAAATCCTACCCAGAATCGGCACATCGGGAAGAAGTTGAAACTTTACTTATTGATTCTTATATCACTTCAAAGAATTATGAAGAGGCTTTATTGTTGTTGGAAGGAAGAAGAAGTTTTGAAAATAAAAAGGCTTACCAGAAGGTTGCCTTTTACAGAGGATTGGAGCTTTATAATGATGGGAATTATAAAGAGGCACAAGCCTTATTTGAAAAATCTGCCAAAGAGGCCATTGATGAAACTTTTACAGCAAGAGCTATCTTCTGGAAGGCAGAAACCGATTATCACTTATCCAATTTTGAAGAGGCTTTGATTGTATTAAAGCAATTCAAGAGTATGTCTTCGGGAATTTCAGTTCCAGAAAGCCAAAACATTGATTACAATTTGGGCTATACCTATTTTAAACAAAAAAATTATTCGCAAGCCTTATCTTTTTTCAATCAGTATATTCAAAGTAATCCTAGTGATGACATCAGGTTAAATGATGCCTATTTAAGGTTGGGTGATGCCTATTTTGTTTCTAGTGAATACAACAAAGCCATCGATGCGTATTCTGAAGCCATTGCTATGAACAATGTCGATCCAGGGTATGCTTTTTTCCAGAAGTCTATCAGTTATGGTTATATGGGGAATGCTTCTAAAAAAATATCTGAAATGGAAACCTTTATTCAAAAGTATCCAGATTCCCCGCTTAGGGATGATGCCATGTACGAGTTGGGTAATTCCTATGTGAAGGCTGGAGAAGATGTAAACGCAATAAAAATTTATGACCGCTTAAGAGTCGAGTATCAAATGAGTGCCTTTGTTCCTAAGGCGTTGCTGCGTCAAGGTTTGATTCATTACAATGCAGGGAAAAATGACTATGCCCTTGTGAAGTTTAAGGAAGTGGCAACTGATTATCCTGGTACACCAGAAGCAAATCAAGCTGTATCGACAGCCCGTTTGATCTATATCGATATGGGTAAAGTTGAGGACTATGCATCGTGGGTAAGAACCTTGGATTATGTGGATGTTACTGATGCCGATTTGGATAATGCGACTTATGAATCTGCCGAGAAAAAATACTTGGATAACAAAACAGATGACGCCATCCGTCAGTTCAATAAGTATCTTAATGAGTTTCCTCGCGGAATGAATGCTTTGTCGGCCCATTTCTATTTGGCGCAATTGTACACCAAAAAGGAATTAGGCGAAAACGCCTTACCACATTACCAATTTGTTCTGGAGGCAACACCTAGTGAGTTTACCGAGGAATCATTATCTAGGGTTTCCCAAATTTATTTGGAAAAAAAGAATTGGGTGGAGGCCATACCGGTATTAAAAAGACTTGAAAACGAATCGAGTTTCCCTCAGAATATTGTTTTTGCACAGTCAAACCTTATGAAGGCCAATTACCAGCTGAATAAGTATAACGAAGCGGTAAACTATGCCGAAAAAGTATTGGCCCAAACCAGTATCGATAATAAAATAAAAAGCGATGCTCAAATCATCATAGCACGTTCGGCCATAAAGACTGGAAATGAGCAAAGAGCCAAGGCGGCTTATGCCGAAGTAGAAAAAACTGCCATAGGTGAGGCTGCTGCAGAAGCATTGTTTTATAATGCTTTCTTCAAAAATAAGGAAGGAGCCTATGAAGCTTCCAATGAGTCCATTCAAAAATTAGTTAAGGATTATTCAGGATATAAATATTACAGTGCCAAAGGTTTGGTTGTCATGGCCAAAAACTTCAATGAATTGGGAGATGCTTTTCAAGCAACCTATATTCTCGAAAGTGTTATTGAAAATTTCAAGGATTTTGAAGACGTGGTAGAGGAAGCTCAAGCCGAACTTTCAAAAATCAAGAAAGAGCAAGCTAAAACAAATTCATCTATTCAACCAGAGGCAGGTAATTAATTTCATCATTTTTAAAACGATTCTATGCGCAAGCACATTTATATTTTATACATATTTTTATTTGTAACGGTAGGGAGCCTATGGGCTCAAGATAAAGACAATGATACTTTACAAACAGGGGTCATTAATGTTGTCAAACCATACACGCCATCTATTTCAGACGCTTTTAAGGTCAAGGAAACGCCTAATTTGGATGACGATGTCAATACAACCAAAAAGGATGTACAATACAATATTTTATCAGTTCCAGTAGCTTCTACGTTTACACCAGCAAAGGGAAAAGCCGCTACTTTGGAAAAAACAACCCCTGCCAAATTGTTTGATAATTATGCCACACTAGCAGGTGGAAGCTATACAACCCTTGTAGGTGATGTGTATTTAAATTATGCCTTAAGCAGGACAGATCATGTGGGTGCTTCTGTAAGCCATCATTCATCCCAAACCGGTATTGACGAAGCCTTATTGGATCATTATTTTTATGATTCTAAAATTGATTTGAATTATTCGAGATATTTACGGGATTTAACTTGGAATGTAGATGCTGGATTTATCCATCAAGTTTATAATTGGTATGGATTGCCACAACCATTCTTCACACCACTATCTGAGCAAAGTTCTCTTGGCGTGAGTCACACATTTTATGGTGGGAATATAGGAGGAGATATAGGCTTTGAAGATGGATATATTAAAACCGCGAAGGTGTTGTTAAGGCATTTTGGAGATAATAACGGTTCTGGAGAAAATAGATTCAATGCCAAAGTTTCAGGAGATGTGACTATTGGTGAGGCAGCTATCACGGCAGATATTATGTTTGATTATGTAGGAGGTTCTTTTGATAGAAATTATTGGACTTCCGATGAAATTAAATATGGGAATTTCAATATCGGACTGGCGCCTTCTTACCGATTGATTCAAGATGATTTAACCCTTGATTTAGGGGTGAGCACCTATTATTTAAATGACTTTGAAAATGGCGGTAACAAGTTCTATATCTACCCGAATATTGAAGCTTCCTATCGTATTGTAAACGACGTACTAATTGCTTATGGAGGAATTAAAGGAGGCTTGATCCAGAACTCTTATTATGATTTTGCCCAAGAGAACCCATTTATATCACCAACGTTGAATATTATGCCGACCGATCAGCAGTATAATGCCTATGTAGGGTTACGAGGAAAGGTAAGCAATACCATGAGTTATACCATTTCTGGAGGCTATATGGCCGATAGAGGTAAAGCGTTATTCAAAAGCAATGAAGTTTTGGTCGTGGGCGCCGAGGAAGTTTACCAAAACGGAAATTCCTTTAATGTGGTTTATGACGATGTCAATACGTTCAATATTGGAGGTGAGCTGAGCGTGGATTTAAATAGAAACATTACAGTGGGAGTGAAAGCCGATTACTTTATCTATGGTACAGATGATCAAACCGAGGCGTGGAACTTGCCTAATTTTAAAGGCTCATTGTTTGGGGATTTCCAAATAGACGAACATTGGTTTGCAGGTGCGAGCATGTTTTTTGTTGGAGAAAGAAAGGATGAGTTGGTATTTGCCAATTCCTTAGTGCCCATGGAGTCTTCGGTAGTTTCTTTGGATGGTTATTTTGATTTGAACCTGCATGCAGGTTACCACATTAATGATCGTTGGTCGGTGTTTTTAAAAGGTAATAACCTAGCGAGTCAAAACTACCAAAGATGGATGAACTTTCCCGTTCAAGGCATTCAAGTTTTGGGAGGCGTGACCTATAAGTTTAATTTTTAAAAGTCTTTAAAAAATATGATATTAATATAAAAACCGCCTTATGGGCGGTTTTTTGTATGCTTTTAGAATTGTAAAGATTTGTTTAAAGAACTGGGCTAGGTCTTTTTACAGGATACAATGTTGTAAAATGGCTTTTATTCAATTGTTCCATTAAATGTTTTGGATTCACTATAAACAGTGATTCCAAAAAGATTCCACTTTAATATTCCGTCGGCTATAAATTCAGCCTTTCCATTCGAGTTCAAGTTGCTTGTGTCAATCGAATTAAATTCCCACACATAACCGCTCACAAGTCCAGTCAAAAAACTGTTACTTTCAATTGGGATATATTGGTTTTGTTCAATCGAATATTTTAAAAGCATATTTATATCAAAAGTCCAATTTTCTTCCAATTTTACTTGTTTTATTGCTGCGTTGCCTTTTCTGTTGTAATCTTTAGCTATTGAAATTCGGTTTGAATTTTTCTCAGAATTTGAAGCTGAAATTATTTGAACAATTCCAATTACCATTATGAAGATTGAGACAACTTTAAATTGTGGTTTAAATATTTTCCTTCCTTTTGCGATAAATCCAACAATCAGATAAAGAAAGTAAATAACAATTATTCCGTTTATTATTGACCAAATTAAATGTATCATAGTTTTCGTTTTTAAGCTTGTTTACAACGCTTTGTATGTGCCAAATATACTCTTTTATCATAATTCCCCATGGGGTATTAAGCAATTTTAGACCCTTTACTCTGGGGGTGCTCGATTCTGGTTCATTATATGTGAAAACGGCTTTTTTAAAAAGCGCTCTCGAAGAACTCCCGGAGAACTCTCGAACAAAACATCCAAAAAGTAGGTGATGTTTTAAGTTGCTTATAATTAATGTTTTAGTTTGAATTTATTAAAGTGGTAGGTTTGCTGAAAGTAGGGAGCATTTAATTCCTTGGCCTTACCGAATTCCAATTCATTCATAATTTTTATTTTTATGCTCCATAAAACTAACAACCCAATGAAAAAAATCGCCCTTTTGTTTGTTCTTATTTTGGCACTATCCTGCCAAAATAAGGAAGAAGTAGATACC
This sequence comes from Mangrovimonas sp. ST2L15, assembly GCF_001280515.1. GTDB lineage: Bacteria > Bacteroidota > Bacteroidia > Flavobacteriales > Flavobacteriaceae > Mangrovimonas > Mangrovimonas futianensis. The sequence continues at coordinate 138,897 of NZ_LBIQ01000035.1, forward strand.
ATAATTTTCAATGCCCAAGTATATACGGTTAACCAAGATTTTGCCATTGCAGAGGCTTTTGCAATCAAGGATGGTAAGTTTGTTGATGTGGGAACCACCAAAAAGATAAACGAAACATACCAGTCGCAAAACACCATAGATCTTAAAGGGAAACCTGTTTTTCCTGGGTTATTTGATGCCCATTGCCATTTCTATGGTATGGGGATGAATCAGCAAACCGTTGATCTGGTAGGAACACGAAATTTTGATGATGTCATGAAACGGGTTTTGGATTTCAATAACCAAACGCAACCGCGACAAATTGAAGCAAGAGGATGGGATGAAACCGACTGGGAAGATAAAACACTTCCAAGCAATATGCTTTTAAATAGATTATTTCCTGATATGCCAGTTATACTTAGGCGTGTTGATGGACATGCAGCTATTTGTAATCAAGCTGCTTTAGACCTGGGTAAGATCACGGTCAATACCAAAGTTGATGGTGGTGAGATTGAAGTGAAGGATGGAAAGCTAACGGGAATTTTAATTGACAATGCGGTAAGTTTGGTTTTAGACCAATGGCCACGGCCAACCGAAAAGGAAATTTCAAAAGGTTTGTTGGATGCGCAAGCCATTTGTTCAAAATTTGGATTGACAACCGTGGATGACGCAGGTTTGGAACCAGCAATTATTGATATGATTGACCAAATGCAAAAGGAGGGAAGCCTTAAAACAAGAGTTTATGCCATGGTGTCTAATAGTCCAAAGAATTTGGATCTTTATTTAAACAAAGGCATTTATAAAACAGACCGTCTTAATGTACGTTCCTTTAAGGTTTATGCCGACGGAGCGCTTGGGTCTAGAGGTGCTTTGTTGAGGGCGCCTTATCAGGATAAAGACAATCATTTTGGGTTGTTATTAACTCCAGTTTCAGAATTAACTGAAATTGCCGGTCGATTAGCCAAATCTGATTTCCAGATGAATACCCATGCCATTGGGGATTCTGCCAATCACTTACTTTTAAATACCTATGAGAAGGCCCTGGAGGGACAAAATGATAGACGTTGGAGAATGGAGCATGCCCAAGTAATAGCCCCAGATGATTTTTCTAAATTCAATAACATTTTGCCCTCTGTCCAGCCTACGCATGCAACAAGTGATATGTATTGGGCAGAGGAACGGTTGGGTGAGGAGCGAATTAAAGGGGCTTATGCTTACAAAGAACTTTTGGATGCTTATGGCAAGATAGCCTTAGGGACCGATTTTCCTGTTGAGCAAGTGAACCCCTTCTTAACATTTTATGCTGCTGTTGGACGCCAAGATTTAAAAGGTTTTCCAGAAGGAGGATTTCAAATGGAAAACCACTTGAGTCGAGAGGAGACACTTAAAGGGATGACCATTTGGGCAGCTTATTCAAACTTTGAAGAAAACGAAAAAGGAAGTATTGAAATAGGGAAATTGGCCGACTTTGTCATTCTTGATCAAGATTTGATGACTGAAGAAGTTGCGAAGATTCCGCAGACTAAGGTTTTACAGACTGTTATTGGTGGTGAGGTAGTTTACGAAAGTGAAAGTTTGGCTAAATAGTCATAATGGTCACCTTCAGCTACCAATTCACATGTTAAACCTAGAGCAGTACACGCCGTATAAAGTGTATTGAAATCCAGATACAACCAGGTCATGGGAATTTCTTCCTGTCCTTTGTAGCTCAAGAAATAATCCAATTCACCGTAGTAGTTGGCGTGCGTGTCTATCCACAGACCACCATCTTCGTCTTCATACATATATTGAATGTCTGATGAGTCAATAAGGATTTGTCCATTGGGTTTTAATAGGCTTTTTAAATGTTTCAAGTAAGTGGCCACTTGTGAAAGTTCCTTAAAAATTCCGGTTCCGTTCATGAGCAATAAGATGGTGTCATAGGTTCCGGTTTCAGCCAATATATCTAATTTCTCAACTGAGATGACACCTCGGGCCTTGGCAACCTTGACAGCTCCTGGAGAAATGTCAATGGCTTTGACCTGAATTCCCTTTTTTTGAAGGTAAAGACTATGGCTACCTGCTCCACAACCCACATCTAAAACAGTCCCTTTAGATAGTTTCAAGGCCTTTTGCTCTAAAGCAGGCATGTCTTTAAAGCTTCTGAACAAATAGGGAAGTGGGAGTTCATCTTCGTCAGAAATGTTAGTCCAAGTAATCAAATCTTCTGTATAATTTCCGTTTTGAAAATCTAAAAGGGCTAGTCCAAAAATATCTTTCATGGTTATTAAAGAATCAGGTTTTTAGGCCTTGTCAAGGTTGTATATTAAAACACTATTTTTGTGTTATGGAAGAGGTCATTAAACATCTGCCAGAATTGGCCAAAGATAAGCATAAGGAAAATAAATCATTCTTTCAGAAGCTTAAAAAGAAGCCTCCAAAGGATCTGGATTATATCATGCAGGAATTGCATGAAGAAGAGTTTGAGCGAACGGACTGTCTGAAGTGTGCTAATTGCTGTAAAACCACGGGACCTTTGTTTACAGATAAAGATGTGGAGCGTATTTCAAAGCATTTCAAAATGAAACCCCAGCAGTTCATTGATACCTATTTGCGTATTGATGAAGATCAGGATTATGTACTGCAACAGGTTCCCTGTACCTTTTTGGGGGCAGATAATTATTGCTCAATTTATGAGGTAAGACCAAAGGCTTGTAGAGAGTATCCACATACCGATCGGAAAAAGTTTCAGCAAATATCTAATTTGACTTTAAAGAATGTGGCCATTTGTCCTGCAGCTTTTAATATTGTTGAAGAAATGAAAAAGCGAATAAAGTAAATGATAAAACCATGAGAAAGGTATTGACAATTTTGATGTTCTTGGTTTGCTTTGTTGGACAATCACAAGATTGGATGACCAACTTAGAGATTGCAGAACGATTGGCCTTATTTCAGAATAAATTGTTGTTGGTTGTTTGGGAAAATGCCTTTTATCAAAAGACACCTGCCATACTTTATAACGAGCAAGGGAAAGAGGTTCTTATTGAAGACAGTTACAATTCTCCCGTTATAGATAGTCTTGTGTGGGCCCATTTTGTACCTGTTGTTTTAAGTGAAGATGCATACCCAGATTTGTATGCCAAGATTAAGGATCGATCCTATGATTATATTCAGAAATTCAATGATGATAGTATGAAAATTATGGATGTCAATGGCAACATCCTTAACAAAATGGATGAAGACGTTTATTTGACTAATCTTTCCAAGTTCATTGGAAAATATGGGTTGGATGTGTCACTCATAAAAAATGAATACATTAATTACAGACAGGAAAAAAACTTTTATTCTGCATTTTATTTGGCAGCCAAGTATATGGATTTTGCCTTTTTTCTTAAGGAAGATATCAGACCAGAAGTAACCGATTTATCTTTGATTTATCTGGAGGAGGCTCTGGAATTTTTGAACGGAATTCCCGAGGAAGAAGATAAAAAAGTCATGCTGGAACGAATTGAGCTACTTGAAATACAATCCTCATTACTGACAAATAAACCTAAAAAGGTGTTAAGGCAGTTGAATAGAATTGATACAACTGAATTGGATAAAGCCAATGAAAAATTGCTCGCTTTTTTGTACTTTTCGGCTTACAGAATGTTGAATGATGAAGATAATGCTTCTCAATGGCGCTCGAAGATGTCGATGTTAGACTTAAAAAAAATCATGCAATTAATTAATCATACAGGCAATTAGTTTGGAATCAATCATTTCCTACTTCGAAACCATTCCATCTTTACACAGGAGCCTTATTCTGGTTGGGGGGATTACCTGTTTTTGGCTTATGGAAAGTGCCGTCCCACTATTCCATTTTAAGTATAAAAAATGGCGTCATGCCTTTCCAAATTTCTTTTTCACCTTTACAACCATCTTGATTAATTTCAGTTTGGCTTTCGTTTTATTGAAAACAGCCGATTGGGTTAAAGCCAATAACTTTGGAATAATCAATTGGTTGCCCGATATGCCTTTGTGGTTATATGCTTTATTAGGGGTAATGCTTTTGGACTTTTTTGGAGCTTATCTGGCTCATTTTGTGGAGCATAAGATTAAACCTTTATGGATGGTCCATTTAGTACATCATACAGACCATCATGTGGATACCACTACGGGAAACCGTCACCATCCTATCGAAAGTGTTATTAGATTTGCGTTTACAACATTGGGGGTATTGGTGGTAGGAACACCTATAGCGCTAGTTTTTATGTATCAATCCCTATCAGTTGTTTTTACTCAGTTAACACATGCCAACATAAAGATGCCGCCCAAATTGGATAAAATGATTAGTTATTTTTTTGTATCCCCAGATATGCATAAAGTACATCATCACCATGTGTTGCCTTATACCGATTCTAATTATGGAAATATTTTCTCCATTTGGGATCGTATCTTTGGTACATACATGGAGCTAAATAGAGATGAATTAGTCTATGGGGTAGATGTGTTCCCTAATGAAAAGGAAAATGGGAATTTAGTCAATCTATTGACTCAGCCCTTTCAGAAATATAAAAAGCCAACGGTTTTACCAACGAATGAATCTCATTAAATCCTTTGTTTTCATTTTAACAACCCTGGTTATTATGAGTTGTGAATCAAATCCAAATATCGGTGTTCAGGGACATAGAGGATGTCGCGGATTGCTACCAGAAAACACATTGCCCGCGTTTCAAAAGGCCATAGAGTTGGGAGTGAACACGCTTGAACTAGATTTAGCCATTTCAAAAGACCGGCAAGTTGTAGTGTCTCACGAACCTTTTATTAGTCGTTATTATTGCTTGGATTCATATGGAGAGGTTATTCCAAGAAGATTGGATATGAAGTACAATTTTTTTCAAATGACCTATGATTCAATTAAACAATTTGACTGCGGCAGTAAACAGCACCCTAGGTTTCCAGATCAAAGGAATTTTAAGACCCATAAACCATTGTTAGGAGAGGTCTTTAAATTATCAGATTCCTTAAATCCAAATATTAAATATAATATTGAAATCAAATCAAAACCAGATTTTGATGACCTATATACTCCTAAACCACATGAGTTTGTTAGCCTAGTTTTGGATGAGGTTAGAAGATATGGTGTGGCTTCTCGTTGTAATTTGCAATCTTTTGATGTCAGAGTTCTAGAGGAAATCAAAAAACAAGATCCTGATATGGTTGTCGCCCTGTTGATAGATGAAAAGGAATCAATTGAAGACAAGCTGAAAGAACTAAGTTTTACGCCAAAAATTTTAAGTCCTTACTTTGAACTATTGTCCAAAGAAACTGTGAGTGCCTACCAAAATCAAGGATTTTTAGTAATTCCCTGGACCGTTAATGATCCAGAGGACATGGAACGGATGATAGCTTATGAAGTGAATAGTATAATTACCGATTACCCAGATAGATTAATAGCCCTAATAAATTAAAAAAACCAAAAATATTTAACCTACATGATTCAACTTTCAACTTTATCCCATCAATATGATCTCAGCAATCATTACAGGGAGATTTACTAGAAAAATTTATTAATTAATTCATTACGAGTTTTTTAAGATACAGTGTTCAAAGATTATTTGAACAGGCAATCTTTTGCCAAATAGATAAGCAAACTTTAATTAATCACTATATATTTTTTAACAAGAATGAGAAAAACAGGAACCATTTTATTTTTATTTTTTCTTTCTGTGCTTATGCATGGACAAAACAATTTTATTCCCGGTAGTATCACAAAATTAGATGGAACTATCCTTAAGGGAGATATTAATTTTCAAGATTGGAAACGATCTCCAAAACAAATAGAATTTCGAAACGGTGATGGTACCATTACTTTTAGCCCTGAGAGATTACTAGGATTTACAGTAGGGGACGAAACTTATATCTCGAGATTAACCTCATTGGATGTTACCGAACAAAATTTGAATAAAATGCATCCTTCAACTCCTGTTGAGTTTATGGATGTTCATATATTTTTAAAACAACTGGTTGCAGGCACCATTAATCTTTATGAATATTTTGATTATCGGTCTCACTATTTTTTTGAAAAAGATGACGTTTTTAGAGAGTTGAATTATCGAGAAATGTTAACTGATAATTTGAAGTTAAAACCTCAGAAAACCTTTATTGGCCAATTGAATTTATTGCTTTCTGATTGCAAAGATGTTGGTATCAAGGAATCAATGAGCTATAAAAAGGAACAATTGGTCAAATTGATAAATGAGTACAACCATTGTGGAGACCAAACCTATGTTTACAAAAAAAAGAGAGAAATTGAAAACGGCTACGGCGGATTTATTGGGGTTGGAGCCACAAAACTAAATTTGAATACAGATGATTCAGAATCAGCTTTTGTTAATTATAATGCAGAAAATGATATGTCGATCAATTTTGGCGGGTTCTATGAATTATTCATCAATAAAGATTTAAAGAAATGGTCGGTTTTAGGAGAATTGGGATTTTTCTCTGTTAAGGGTAAAAGAGAATATTCAAACATATATTTTGAATTGTTTGAATATTATAACCGTCAAAAGTTTGATTATCAAATTTCTTCTGTAGACCTTAATTTATTAATTAGATATCGTTTCAATACAAATAATCAAAAATTGATTCCATTTGTAGGGGGAGGTGTTGGTGTAAATTTCACAACAGGAAATTTAGAAGTATTTCAGACAAAAGATGGGTCTGAAGGAACAAATCATTACAAGTTTGAGCCTAGGAAGATGAACTTTGGTTTATCTCTTGGAGCTGGTTTGGAAATATCCAAATTTGCCCTAGAATTAAGGTATGGGTTTGTTTCTAAAGTTTTTAGTTTTTCTGATTCCAGTGACATACAAACTTTCATGCTTAGAGCTTACTACAATTTTAATTAATCACTTATTTATATTTTAAATCAACATGAGAACAAAAATTTCATTTTTAAGCTTTTTATTTATTACTGTGCTATTGCATGCACAAAATAATTTTATTCCAGGAAGTATAACCACTATGGACGGAACCACTAGGAATGGGGAAATTAATTTTCAAGACTGGAAACGATCTCCCAAGCAAATTGAGTTTCGTATTGGTGATGAAAATATCATTTATACTCCAGATTTACTTCAGGAATTTACTGTAAATCAGGAAACCTATATTTCTCGATATACATCATTGGATGTGACCGAACAAAACTTAGATAAAATGCATGCAGATACGCCAGTCGAGTTCATGGATGTGCACATTTTTATGAAACAAATTGTTAGCGGGACCATAAATCTTTATGAGTATTTTGATAGTAGAAGTCATTATTTTGTCGAGAAAGGAGACGATTTTAGAGAGTTGAATTATAGGCAAATGTTGACGAAGGATTCAAAATTGAGGCCACAGAAAAATTTTATCGGACAATTGAACTTGCTGTTTTCAGATTGTAAAAGTTTGAAAGTGAGTAATTCACTGGATTACAAAAGAGATGATTTAATTGAGGTGGTTGAAAAATACAATCATTGTGGAGAAACTGAATATACATATCAAAAGCAGAATAAAGTAAAAAGTAATTACGGAGTTTTTGCAGGTGTGGGATTGACTAAATTAAAATTTGAAAGAACAAGTGGGGTTTTTGAAGGATTTGAACCAGAGTATGCCGTGAGTTATACCGTAGGCGGATTTTATGAGTTATTTATAAATAATAGTCTTGAAAAGTGGTCTGTTTTAGGTGAGTTGGGATATTTTTCTGTTCAAGATTCGTATGAATATTCCTTTGTTTATAGTCCCGCTTTAGATTATAAAAGCCACCAAAACCTGGAATTTGATTTATCTACAATCTATTTAAATTTAATAGTACGATACCGTTTCAATACTAATAATCAAAAAATTGTTCCTTTCTTGGAGGCTGGTCCAAGCTTTAATTATGCGTTATCAGGTTCTTTAGAGGTTGACCAACGCAAGGATAATGTTGAAGTAGAGAACCATTATGTATTTGATGCAAGAGATGTAATTTATGGTCTGCAATTAGGAGTGGGTGTTGATATATCACAATTCAATTTTGGAATTAGATATATAGCAAATACCAAAGTTTTAAACTTTGCAGACAGAACAGGGTTGAATACCTTTAATGCAAGAGTGTCTTACAGCTTTAATTAGTAGAATAATATTTTAAAAAAGGATGGCAGATGCCATCCTTTTTCATTTACGGATATATCAAATACCTTTCTCTTTTCATTCTGAAGACTTCCAATCCTTCTTTCCAAGAGGCTCTTATTTCTTCATTTGAAAGGCCATCCATTATTTGTTGTTTTAACTTTTTGGTTCCAGCCAATTTATCAAAGAAAGAATTGAAAAACGCTTCTTGATTAGTTGTATGTTGGTAGGCTTTAATGATATAAGATAAATCTAGTTGATTTAAAGGTTCTATATTGGATAAGTCCATACCATAGCAAAGCTTGCCTTCATGCTTGGGGTGTTTGGCCCCTTCATTAGGCTCAGGAGTATAAGAATAGGAAAAAGTGGAAGCGCTTAAATCCGGACTACCAAAAACCTGAAATTGCTTTTCAGTTCCTCTTCCTGCGTTTACATTAGTGCCCTCAAAAAAGCACAAGCTGGGATATAAATTAATAGCGTGTGCATTTGGAAGGTTTGGAGAAGGTTTTATTGGCAAATCATAAGATTTTTTATGATTGTAATTATCCATAGGGACTACCAGTAAATCACAGGTGATTTTATCTTTTAACCAACCCTCAGCATTAATCATTTGGGCATATTCACCTATAGTCATACCATGAACTACTGGAATGGGATGCATTCCAACAAAACTTTGAAATTCGGGCTCTAAAATAGGACCATCAACATAATGTCCGTTTGGGTTAGGACGGTCTAAGATAATTATAGAAATGTTCAGTTCAGCACAAGCTTCCATAACATAGTGTAAGGTCGATATATATGTGTAAAACCGAGCACCTACATCCTGAATGTCAAAAACAAGAACGTCAATGTCTTCAAGTTGTTCAGCTTTTGGTTTTTTATTGTTGCCATAAAGAGAAATGATTGGTAAGCCTGTTTTTGAATCCATGCCGTCTTTTATATGTTCACCTGCATCAGCCTTACCTCTAAATCCATGTTCTGGAGCAAAAACAGCTTTAATAGAGACGTTCAAGGAAACAAGAGAATCAACAAGGTGGGTATGGCTTTGGTCGTTTTTAAAAATGACACTGGTTTGGTTGGCTACTATACCAACTTTCTTTCCTTTTAATTCCGGTAAATAAATTTCGGTTCTGTTGGCACCAACTATAATAGGTTTGTCCGCTATTTCGTTATTAGACGAAGACATTTCTCGATTATTTAAAGAATCTTTTGGTCTAGAAATGTTTCCACAGGAAATGAGTATCAAGACAAAGAATAAAATGGTATTTTTGAGAATCTTTAAACCGTGAATCATAATTTGAATTTCGAATATTTTACAGCTAAACGTATAATTGATAGTAAAACGTATAAAAGTAGCGTTTCGGCTCCAATTATAAAAATAGGAATCACGGCAATTGCCATTGGAATTATCGTTATGCTTGTTGCTATAGCAACGGGGATAGGGCTTCAGCAAAAAATAAGAGAAAAGGTTTCAGCGTTTAATGGGCACCTTATTATTTCCAATTTTGATAGTAACAATTCCCAAGAAAGTGGTGTCCCTGTTTCTCTAGATCAAGATTTTTATCCGGAGTTCAAATCGGTTTCTGGTATCAAACATATTCAAGGAGTGGCTTCCAAATTTGGTGTTATAAGGACAGAGGATGACTTTGAAGCCATCATAGTGAAAGGAGTTGGGCAGGATTATCATTGGAACTATTTTAAAGAGTTTCTTCTTGAAGGGCGTCTCCCTGATTATTCAAAGGGAAGAAATGAAGAGGTGTTGATTTCAGATTATTTGGCAAATAGAATGCATTTTAAAGTGGGGGACCGGATTACAACTCTGTTCAGAAAGGAAGATCCTAATAAACCACCAAGCATGATTACTTATAATGTGGTTGGAATTTACAACTCTGGATTTAAGGAATTTGATGAAACTTATATCGTTGGTGATATTCGTCACTTACAAAGATTGAATGGATGGGGGCCAAATGAAGTAGGGAATTTTGAAATTTATTTGGATGACTATAGCCAAATAAATGAGAAAATGATGGAAGTCTATCAGAACACACCTTCTATGTTGAATACTTATAGTGTTGAGGAAAAATTCCCCTCTATTTTTGAATGGATAAAGATTTTTGATAAAAACATCTATGGAATTATTGGTATTATGATTATTGTTGCCGGGATTAATATGATAACGGCTCTATTGGTACTAATTCTAGAAAGAACACAAATGATTGGAATTTTAAAAGCTTTGGGAAGTGATAACTGGAGCATCCGTAAAATCTTTCTATACAATGCATCCTATTTAATTGTCTTAGGGTTGTTTTGGGGGAATCTGATTGGGTTGGGATTGTTATTTGCTCAAAAGTACTTAAAACTATTTCCTTTAAATCCAGAAGTCTATTATGTGACAGAAGCCCCTGTTTATATGAGTTTGGGATATATTTTAGCCCTTAACTTGGGGACATTTCTATTATGTCTTGCAATGCTTTTAATACCTTCGATAATCATCACTAAAATTTCTCCCGTCAAGGCAATTAGATTTGAATAGTTCAAGGATTTAAGAATGGATTTTTATGAAACTTTTTTCTTTTCCCTATTTTTGCCAACCAAAACCGCATTATGGAATACGCTAAAAATATCTTGGAAACCATAGGTAATACACCTTTGGTGAAAATTAATAAACTCACCAAGGAATTACCTTGTTTGGTATTAGCCAAATATGAAACGTTTAATCCAGGAAACTCTGTTAAGGACCGAATGGCCTTAAAGATGATTGAAGATGCTGAGGCGGATGGGAGGTTAAAACCGGGAGGAACAATTATTGAAGGTACTTCTGGAAATACAGGTATGGGATTAGCTTTAGCTGCCATTGTAAAAGGATATAAATGTGTTTTTGTAATAAACGATAAACAGTCCAAGGAAAAAATGGATGTACTCAGAGCTATGGGAGCAGAAGTGGTGGTCTGCCCTACCGCTGTGGCACCGGATGATCCTCGTAGTTACTATTCAGTATCTAAAAGACTAGCTGAGGAGACACCTAACTCCTGGTATGTCAATCAATATGATAATCCTAGTAATGCTTTGGCACATTATGAAAGTACAGGTCCAGAAATTTGGAAACAAACAGAAGGTAAAATTACTCATTTTGTGGTGGGTGTAGGAACTGGGGGAACCATTTCTGGTGTTGGAAAATATTTAAAAGAGCAAAATCCAGATATTAAAATATGGGGAGTGGATACCTATGGTAGTGTATTTAAAAAGTATCACGAAACTGGGGTTTTTGATGAAAATGAAATCTATCCTTACATTACTGAAGGTATAGGTGAAGATATTCTTCCAAAGAATGTTGATTTCAATATCATTGATGGTTTCACCAAAGTAACCGATAAGGATGCTGCCATTTTTACGCAAAAATTGGCTAAGGAAGAAGGTATGTTTTTAGGAAATTCTGCTGGTGCCGCCATTAAAGGGGTATTACAGCTAAAGGAACATTTCTCAAAAGATGATGTTGTGGTGGTATTGTTTCATGACCACGGTAGCCGGTATGTTGGCAAGATGTTCAATAATGATTGGATGAAAAAAATGGGTTTTTTGGAGGAATAGGCTTGAATTGAATGAATCTTTAAAAAACAAGAGTAAATTTTCCTTTACAAATCAAAATGATTAGCTTCAAGGTTTGAGTGGGAATCCTATTCAACCTTTTAACATGACTGAGCAAAAATTTAAATTCAAGCATTTACCAAAATTAACTGCCAAAACCTTTAAGGCTTGGATGGCTTCAGACCCTTGGAGAATGAGTGCGGTTGTGGCTTATTACGCTGTATTGTCTTTACCTGGCTTGTTGGTAGTTATTATCAATGTCATTGGTGGGATTTGGGGTGCAGAATTAATTAGAGGTGGGTTGATCAATGAAATAAAATCAGCTTTGGGGGCCGATGCTGCCCAAACAATTGTGGCTATTGTAGAAGATACTCAAGATCAAAAGAAAAGTATTTGGTCTACCGTGATTGGGTCAGCCACCTTGATTTATGGATCTACCGGTGTTTTTTATCAACTACAAATTTCATTGAATAAATTGTGGCGTGTCGAATCCACGAAAAAACATTTTAAAAACCAAATTTGGGAATTGATTACAGATAGAGCAAGAAGCTTTGCGTTCATTTTGGTCATTGGTTTTTTATTACTGATTAGTTTTGCTTTGACGGCAGTTTTATCAGCAACTACTGATTATTTGGGAACTCTTTTTCCAGATTTGGTGGTTTATTTGGCTTACGGCTTGGACGGAATCCTATCATCAGCTATTATTTTTCTTTTGTTTGGCTTGATGTTTAGATATATGCCAGACCGTAAAATTGAATGGAAAAATGTATGGATAGGTGCATTTTTTACAGCAGTTTTGTTTGTTTTGGGCCAATTTTTACTCGGGCTATACTTTGGGAAATCAGATCCTGGGTCTACTTATGGAGCTGCAGGAGGACTGGTTTTAGTTCTCTTATGGGCTAGTTACGCATCCTTAATTTTCTTTTTTGGAGCGCAATTCACTAAGGTATATGCCGATACCTATGGATTGAAAGAAAATGAGAATGAGAGTTTACTTAAAATTAATGTTGTTGAATAAAGGAACCTTGTACGCCATCTAAAACCTCTAATTTGAATAAGGTTTCAATGGAATTGCAAGAATCTTTCATAAACTTCCTTATTTTATTGGAAGTTAAAGGCAGGTTTTTACCAGCCAGCTGCCAAGTATCCTCATCTGGCCATTGCATATAAGCAATATAGTGTTGTTGACATTTTTTGTGCAGTACGGCACCTAATCCCCCTTCATGCATCTTAATTAATCTTGTGACTTCATTCCATGCTCTTTCAAAGGTTGACTCCAATCCAGGTTTTACTTTGAAAGAATAGATAACCGCAAACATGATGTATGAATTTAAAATGATTTATAGGTATCATAAGATGTTAATAAAGATACAAGTTTTTTACTTTAAATATAAATTTGAAAAGTTAATATTTGCTTGTACTTCAGTAGTTTGATAGAATAGAACTAATATTTAAATAGGTTTTTAAGTTTTAAAAATCTTTGCTCTAAGAATCTATAAGAAATGAATGAAATAAACAAAGAAATAAGGAGGTAGGTAACAAACTGCAGCGAATGATTTAAACTAAAATTTTGATTTTTGAATGTTTGTGTGTTTTGGCCAAAAATAATAGGGCCAAATATTTCTGGAATAAAGTAATGGTACACATACAGACCATAACTCAGTTTCCCCATCCAAATTAGAATCTTATTTTTAAAGAAGAAAGCTTCTATAAAATTATTGTTCTGATGATTAACTATGAAGTGGTTGATTAGAGCAGTGGTCATAATGGTCATTGAGGTTCCTAAGGGTAAATTTGGGATAAAAATTACGCCATATAAGAATAGGTATTTCATTAAGAATAATACAAGTATAATAATACCCAAAGGAGCAAGTACTTTTTGAAATTTAATTAATGTAGGAGGGTGATATACATAGTAAAAGGCTAGTAATGACCCCAAACCCAAGGCATCAAAACAAGAAAGGGTTGAGATACCGACTTGTTCAATTTTATAATTAGAAAGATATTGGTGTCCAATTCCTATAAAGATGAAAATAATGATCACCACCGGCAGGTATTTTTTGTGGCAATAGACCAAAATCCAAGGCCAAATTAAATAGAATTGTTCTTCGACAGCGAGAGACCAAAAATGAGAGAACAAACCTCCCCAAGTTTCGTTGAATAAAAAGTAATAATTGGTAGTAAAGGTAGCGAGATAGGGAAGAAGCTTTTCAAAATCAACATACAGATTGATATGATTTTGTAGTATATAACCTAAGGTAATTGCAAAATAATATAGAGGGAATATTCTTAAAACCCTTCTTAGGTAGAAACTTTTTAAAATGGTCTTTTTTGAGGTATGATTGGTTTCGTGATCTTTTTTGGCAAATAGAAGAATGGAGGAAATAAGAAATCCACTAATTACAAAAAATATATAGACACCCATAGCTCCTAAAGAGAATCTATTAACATGTTGGGCAGGTTTCCAATGATGAAATATAACAAAGAGTACAGCTATAGCTCGTAAGCTGTCAAGTTGTTTTATGTATTGCATTTAGATTAATAGCAGGTTGTTATTCAGCTAAATATAATCATTTTAATTTATTGGCCATGGTGCAGTTTAATAAAAATCAACGACTGAATAAGCTAGAACAATAAGCAGCTAAAATCCTTAATAGACATTTTAATTTTTCAATTCTATGAAATAAAAAAATGTTTTAATCTACAATTTCAGGACACACCTCTGGGTGTACAAAAGATTCAACAGATTTGATTCGCCAATCTCCTAAACTTTTTGAGAGTTTGAATATTTTCATGCCACAATGAGAGAATCCCCCACTTTCGTAGGTGTCGAAATAGACTTTGACTTCTGCCTTTTCTTGATCCAATTGTGAATTACTTATTACGTTATTAGAAGACAAGAGGTTAATTTTGTCAATATGGTATTTGCTATAATTTTTTAAAACTTCTGATTCAAAATAAGAGGAACTGTTGGGGCCTTTGTGATTAAATTCTTCTACATAGGTAACATTATCTAATTCCCACATAGTTACAAAATAGGTGTCGATAGCTTCTTTAATTTGTAATTGATCGGTATTACTGGTTTCTTGTGATATAGCACTCATTTCAAATCCGAAAATGAGTACAATTAAAATCCCTAGTCGTTTCATAATGTTTGAATTAAGGTTAGAAATTGGTCTTCAATATGTCATTAATTATCGAAGTGGGACAAATAACCTAGGGGCCAATTTTAGGGATAGATAAAAAAACTAATGTTTGAATTTCAAAAAGGAATCCAAATCATACAATTCCATGCTACGGATTGCTCTTCAGGAAGTGAATACTATTTCCTTTAAAGATACTAAAAAAAATAAAAGCAATCAACTTTGTCAGTGGGTTAAGTCCTCTTTTGGAGAATTTTTGTTGGTAATTATTCAAATATTAGGGCCCTAAATTGTCATATAAATGAAATGTTAACCTTTATATTGTTAAGTCGAAGGTTTATCATGAATTTAACAAATTTTTCTTGTGCATATTAAAACCCCAAAATACTTTTGTGCGAAATCATGAGGCAAACTTTTGCAAAATATCTGCTTGGTATCGCTATCCTTTTAGGAGGTATAGCCCAATTGTTTGCAACTTCCAATTTTAATGTTGATTCTGTAGAGGATATCATAGGAAATGTTTCCGAAGCTTCCAATACAAATCAGTTGACCTTATCTTCAAAAGACAATCAGGGTCATTTCGATTTCGAAAAGTTTTTTACTGAAATCACGGAAAGTGAGGAGGTTGAAGGTAGTCATGATCAAAATGGCAATTCCATTTCTTTTCACCACCAGGTAAGTATTGCCTTTTTATATGCTTTTTCTTGTTTAAGAACATTAGAAGCACATTCTAACCCGCTTTTTGATCGAAAAGAATCCTTATCAAGGACTGTATACAAGAAGTATATCCAATTTCAAGTTTTTAGAATCTGAAAATCTTCAATGGTAAAATCTCATTTACCATTTTTTGAATCCGTTTCATTACCCAAAATGAGCCTGTCCTAGAAATAAGTCAGGCTACTACTTATCAACATTTATTCATTTTAAATTTCATTGTACTATGAAAAAATACCCAATTTACATGGGCCTGTTGGTCATGTTTATTACTAGTATTGGTTGCGAATCCCACAAAGAGGAGAAGCACGAAGAACGCACTTTTCAAGTAACCAATCCCATTTACAAAGATACATCTATCACCAAAGAATATGTTTGTCAGGTTCACTCCATCAGGAATATAGAACTGAGAGCTATGGAAAAGGGCTACCTTCAAGAAATTAAGGTAGATGAAGGACAAAAAGTCCAAAAGGGACAGATGATGTTCCAAATCATGCCAAACATATATCAAGCTGAACTTCAAAAAGCGAAAGCAGAAAACGATGCGGCTTCCATTGAATATCAAAACACCAAGCTTTTGGCAGATAATGAAGTGGTTTCTCCCAATGAGTTAGCACTTGCAAAAGCCAATTTTGAAAAATCGAAAGCTGAAGTGAAACTGGCAGAAACACATTTAGGTTTTACCAATATTAAAGCGCCTTTTGACGGGATCATGGATCATTTGCATGTAAGAGAAGGAAGTATGCTTGAAGAAGGAGAATTACTTACGACCCTTTCAGATAACAGTCAGATGTGGGTATATTTTAATGTTCCTGAAGCTGAATATTTAGATTATATCATGAGCGCCAAGAAAGAGGAAAAAAAGGAAGTAAGCTTGCTCATGGCCAACAATAAAAAGTTCAATCAAAATGGTATTGTAGAAACCATTGAAGGTGAGTTCAATAATGAGACCGGGAATATAGCTTTTAGGGCCACTTTCCCCAATCCTGATGGCATTTTACGACATGGAGAAACAGGAACAGTTCTTATGAAAACGGCTTTGAATCATGCCTTGTTGATTCCTCAGAAAGCCACATTTGAGGTGTTGGATAAACATTTCGTTTTTGTTGTTGATCAGGATAATGTAGTTAGGCAACGAGAAGTCAAGGTTGGCGCCGAATTATCCAATTTGTTTGAAGTCACTCAAGGTCTTGAGGAAAACGATAAAGTTTTGTTAGAAGGGATCCGACTTGTAAAGGATGGTCAGAAAATAAAATTTCAGCTGGAAAAGGCAGATGACGTTTTAGCTCATTTAGACATATACGCCGAGTAGAAATCCCAAAACTATCAGACAATGTTTAAAAAGTTTATCCAAAGACCAGTATTGGCCATTGTCATCTCTGTAATTATTGTTTTTACGGGATTCTTGGCCATAAAACAACTGCCCATTTCGCAGTTTCCGCAAATTGCACCAACCACGGTAAATATTTTTATAGCCTACCCAGGTTCTAGTGCCGATGTGTTGGTGAAATCAACCTTGATTCCGTTAGAAACGGCTATCAATGGTGTTCAAGGTATGAGATATATCGCTTCCGATGCCACCAGTGCAGGAGAAGGAACAGTGAGAATTATTTTTGATCCAGGGACCGATCCCAACGATGCGGTAGTCCGGGTGAAAACTAGGGTTGATCAGGTGATGCCTTTGCTACCTGAATTGGTTCAAAGGGAAGGGGTTATCATAACTCCTGTGCAGCCCAGTATGTTGATGTATGTCAACCTTTATAGCAAGAAGGATAATACCGATGAAAAATTCCTTTATAATTATGCTTACACCAGAATTGTACCTGAAATCCAGAGGATAAACGGTATTGCCAGTGCCCAGATTTTAGGTAGCCGTAAGTTTGCCATGAGGGTATGGCTGAAGCCAGACAGAATGCGAGCCTATAATATTTCAGCCGAAGAAGTTCTGGAAGCAATGCAGGACCAAAGTATTTTGGCACGTCCCGGTAGAATTGGTCGAAGTTCCGGTAAAAAATCCCAGGCCTTGGAGTATGTGTTGACCTATCAAGATAGGTATAGTGAACCACAACAGTATAAGGACATTATCATTAGAGCAAATGCGGAAGGGGAGATGATAACCCTTGGAGATATTGCCGATGTGGAATTGGGAAGTGAGTTTTTTGATATTTATTCTAATTTGGATGGAAAACCTTCGGCATCAATTGTGCTAAAGCAAACCTTTGGAAGTAATGGTAGTGATGTCATAGATGCTGTCAAGGAGAAGCTCAAGGAACTCAAAGAAGACTTGCCTCCAGGAATTGACTATAAGATAAGTTATGATGTGTCAAATTTCCTCGATGCTTCCATCGAACAGGTACTTCATACTTTAAGGGATGCCTTTATTTTAGTGGCCATTGTTGTATTTCTATTTTTAGGAGATTGGCGCTCGACCCTGATCCCGATAATTGCAGTTCCAGTATCCTTGGTAGGGGCATTTTTTATCATGCAAATTTTCGGACTCTCCATCAATTTGATTACCCTATTTGCCTTGGTTTTGGCCATTGGTATTGTTGTGGATGATGCCATTGTGGTCGTGGAGGCGGTCCACATAAAAATGGAAGAAGAACATCTTAGTCCTTATAAGGCCTCTCAGGCGGTTTTGGGTGAAATAGGTGGTGCTATTATCGCTATTACATTGGTCATGGTTTCCGTGTTTATTCCTATTTCTTTCTTGACAGGACCGGTAGGGGTATTCTATCGACAGTTTTCCATAACTATGGCCGGTTCAATAGTGATTTCGGCTATTGTGGCCTTGACTTTGACTCCTGTGTTGTGTGCTATGATTTTAAAGAATACTCATGGGCAGCCTAGGAAAAAGTCCTTAATGAATCGTTTCATCGATAGTTTTAACAGACTTTTTGAAAGGTTGACGGGGCGCTATGTAGGCGTTTTGAAGCATATAGTGCATAGAAGGGTAATTACTTTTGGAGTTCTAATTGCATTTTGTGTAGGAACAGGATTGGTGAATAAAATATTGCCTTCCGGATTTATCCCAAGTGAAGATCAAGGGATGATCTACGCCATTATCCAAACCCCACCAGGTGCAACTTTGGAACGTACCAATGATGTGGCACGTAAACTTCAAGCCATTTGTGAGGAAATAGAAGGCGTGGAATCTGTGTCATCTTTGGCTGGTTATGAGATTATGACAGAAGGACGTGGATCTAATGCAGGTACTTGTTTGATCAACTTAAAACCTTGGTCTGACCGGAAGCATTCGGTTCATGAGATTATGGAGGAATTGGAAGAAGAAGGTAAGAATCTTGGGGCGGTTATTGAATATTTCGAACCTCCTGCAGTTCCTGGATTTGGGTCTTCGGGAGGTTTTTCTATGAGACTGCTTGATAAAACCAATGGCACTGATTACCATGAGTTTGAAAGAATCAATAACGAATTTTTGGAAGCCTTGGGAGAACGCAAAGAGTTGAGCGGTCTGTTTACCTTTTTTGCAGCCAATTATCCGCAGTACGATTTGAAGATTAATAATAAGGCGGCTATGCAAAAAGGTGTTTCAATAGGGAAAGCCATGGAAAATTTGAACATTTTAATTGGTAGTACCTATGAGCAAGGTTTTATCAAATTTGGTCGCTTCTTTAAGGTATATACCCAAGCAGCTCCAGAATACAGAAGCCTTCCTACCGACCTTGAAAAACTCTTTGTGAAAAACGAAGAAGGACAAATGGTGCCTTATTCTTCTTTTATGACTTTGGAAAAAAAGCTGGGACCTAACGAAATAACGCGTTATAATTTATACAATTCGGCTGCAATTAGAGGGTTGCCAGCCAAAGGTTATACGAGTGATGATGCGATAAAGGCGATTCAAGAAGTAGCGAAGGAAACATTACCAAGAGGTTATGATATTGCTTGGGAAGGATTGTCCTATGATGAAGCACAACGAGGTAATGATGCCCTTTATGTCTTTATAGTGGTTCTCATTTTTGTTTATTTTGTTTTGGCTGCCCAATACGAAAGTTTTTTGTTGCCTTTTGCGGTGCTTTTATCCTTACCCATTGGGGTTTTTGG
Organism: Mangrovimonas sp. ST2L15; assembly: GCF_001280515.1. Classification (GTDB taxonomy): domain Bacteria; phylum Bacteroidota; class Bacteroidia; order Flavobacteriales; family Flavobacteriaceae; genus Mangrovimonas; species Mangrovimonas futianensis. The sequence goes on from NZ_LBIQ01000035.1 coordinate 158,495, forward strand.
TTCCTTTTTAATGCTAAAACTTATGGGACTTTCCAATGATGTCTATGCCCAGATTGGGATGATTATGCTGGTGGGATTATTAAGTAAGAATGCGGTGTTGATTGTCGAGTTTGCGGTGCAAAAAAATAGGCAAGGAGCTAGCATCCTTGAGTCAGCAATTGCAGGAGCAAAGATGAGGTTCAGACCTATTTTAATGACCTCATTTGCTTTCATTGCCGGTTTGATTCCTTTGGTTCTAGCCTCAGGTGCAGGAGCTATTGGAAATAGAACCATTGGAGGTTCATCTTTAGGAGGCATGTTGATTGGAACCGTATTTGGGGTTTTGGTAATTCCTGGATTGTATTTCATTTTTGGAAAAATGGCTGAAGGCAGAAGCTTAATCAAGGACGAAAATCTTGAGCCTATGTCAGAGGAATTTATGAGACATGGAGAGGAGCAAAGTGGCTTAAGACAGAAATTAAATGAGATGAATAAGCAATTGAAAAAATTAATGAAGAATCGAAAAAATGAAAAGTAACTTAATCTTTAAATATAATATACCTCAATCTTGGAGTCTTTTGGGGTTAGCGATACTATTATTTTATAGTTGTGTTCCTACAAAGGAATTAAGGGAAGAGAACACCTCACTTCCCCAAAGTTATCAGGAAGAAATTTCTGGAGATACCACAAATGTAGCTACCATTAATTGGAAAAGCTTTTTTAATGACGATCAATTAATAGCACTTATTGATACAGCCTTGGTGAACAACCAAGAGTTAAATATATTAATGATGCAGGTGGATATGTCTAAAAATGAAATTAGAGCTAGGAAAGGAGAGTACTTACCTTTTGTTGGAATTCAGGCAGCCGGAGAGGTTGAGAAAGTTGGTAGATACACAAGTCAAGGAGCTAATGATGCCAATACCGACATTAGACCGGGTGAGGAATTTCCAGAACCACTTCCAAATTATCAAGTTGGTGCGTTTGCTACATGGGAATTGGATGTGTGGAAAAAGCTACGAAATTCCAAAAAGGCCGCTATGATGGATTATTTGGCCACTGTTGAAGGAAAAAACTTTATGGTTACCAATTTGATTTCCGAAATCGCTGACTCCTATTACGAGTTGGAAGCTCTGGACAATAAGCTTGGGATTATTCAGCAAAACCTAAAACTTCAAAACGACGCCTTAAAAACAGTTGAGCTTCAAAAACAGGCGGCTCGGGCTACAGAATTGGGAGTGCAAAGATTGCAGGCCGAGGTTTATAAGAACCGAAGTGAACTATTTTCAGTCAAACAAGAAATTGTAGAGACCGAAAATAGAATCAACTTTCTCATAGGAAGAACGCCACAACACATTGCTCGAAATTCTGATGTGTTTGTAGAAAAGGAATTGGATACTTTGTTCTCGGGTGTGCCTTCGCAATTACTCAATAATAGACCCGATATTAGAAAGGCGGAATATGAATTGGCTGCAGCCAAGTTGGATGTCAAAGTGGCTAAAGCTAATTTTTATCCTTCTTTCACTATTAAAGCAGGTGTGGGATTTGAGTCTTTTAACCTAAAATATTTGACTACATCCCCGGCTTCTCTATTGTATTCAGTGGTGGGTGATATGGTGGCACCTGTAATCAATAGAAATGCTATTAAAGCTGAATATTTCAATGCCAACGACAAGCAAATTCAAGCCATTTTTGAGTATGAAAGGACCATTTTAAATGCCTATATAGAAGTGGTGACTGAAATGTCTAAAATCGACAATTTAAAAAAGAGCTATGAGCTCAAAGAGAATCAAGTAGATGCTTTAAACCAATCTATAGATATTACCAATAAACTGTTTAAATCAGCAAGGGCAGATTATATGGAAGTTCTGTTAACTCAAAGAGATGCATTGGAATCTAGAATTGAACTGGTAGAAACCAAAAAAGAACAATTATTGGCTCGAGTTACCCTATATAGAAATTTAGGTGGCGGTTGGCAGTAATGGTGTGATCAGTCGTTTTAATTTTAAGGCCATTCCAAAATTTTGGAGTGGTTTTTTTTTGAAGGAAAATACCTGAAAAGTTGCAATTTTTCCTACTTGCTTATCAAATTTTACAAGCAAAAGTATGACAAACATCAGTAAATTTAACTATTAAAGTTCTACCTTTACTCGTTCATTATCAGAAGTATCTGAAAATTAATACAACAAAATTAATCATGAATAAAGGACTATATGTTGCCACTATGGAATCTCATAGTGGTAAGTCGCTGATTACATTAGGTCTAATGAATTCGCTTTTGGGAAAAGTAGCTAGAGTTGCTTATTTCAGACCGATTATAGATACCCATAAAACCGGAGTTGATAACCATCTTGATACGGTTTTGTCCAATTTTGACTTAAAATTGGATTATGAGCAGGCTTATGCTTACACCAGACCGCAATTGGTACAAATGCTTAACCAAGGAAAGTCTGGACAGGTTTTAGATTTAATCATTCACAAATACAAGCAACTTGAAAACGATTTTGACTTCGTTTTGGTCGAGGGCAGTGACTTTTTGGTTGACGGTACGGTGTTTGAGTTTGATTTTAATGTGTTAATGGCTAAAAATCTTAGAATTCCTGCTATTATAATTGGGAGTGGTCAAGATAAATCGCAAGCTGAGATGTTAAACGGTTTGGAAATGGCCTTTCAATCATTCTCTCAAAAAGAGGTGCCTGTGCTGGGAGTAATTGCCAATAAAGTTTCGCAGGACAATTTAAAACCTACAAAGAAGGAACTTCAGGCATTTTTTGGTAGTGATGTAGCAGTTTATGCCATCCCAGAAATTCCAACTTTGGCCAACCCAACAATTAAAGAGGTAATAGATGAGCTAGAAGGAACGGTGTTGTTTGGAGAAGGATATCTTAATAATCAAACAGGAAGTTATGCGGTTGGGGCAATGCAATTAAGAAATTATTTGACATTTCTCAGGGAAGATGCCTTGGTGATCACTCCGGGGGATCGTGCAGATATAATTTTGGGCGCACTTCAAGCCAATATTTCTGCTAGTTACCCGAGAGTTTCCGGAATCGTGTTGACTGGAGGGTTGATTCCTGAAGAGCCTATTTTGAAATTAATAGAGGGATTGTCTCAAATTGTTCCCATCATTTCTGTTAAAGGAGGAACATTTTCTGTGACGAATAAAATAGGTCAAATAAAATCAAGAATTTATGCCAGTAGTTCTCAAAAGATAGAGACTTGTCTTAATGCCTTTGAAAAATATGTTCCCATAGATCCCATGGTTGAAAAATTAATCAATTTCAAGCCTATAGGAATGACACCTAGAATGTTCCAATATGGATTGTTGCAAAGAGCCCAAAAAACGAAAAAACATATTGTTTTACCTGAGGGTAATGACGTACGTATTCTTCAAGCGGCGGCAAGACTATCAGGTTTAAACTTGGTTGATTTAACCTTGTTGGGAGAAAAGGATAAAATTGAAGAATTAGTCATGCTCCATGGAATTCCATTGGATTTAAATACAGTTTCTATTATCAATCCAGTTGAAAGCGATTATTTTGAAGATTATGTTTCTACGTTTTATGAATTGAGAAAGCATAAAAATGTCAATATGGATATCGCCAGGGATTGGATGAGTGATGTTTCCTATTTTGGAACCATGATGATTTACAAAGGACATGCCGACGGTATGGTATCTGGAGCAGCACATACTACACAGCATACCATTAGGCCAGCACTTCAATTTATTAAAACTAAGCCTGGTGTTTCTGTGGTATCTTCCATTTTCTTTATGTGTTTGGAAGATCGAGTTTCCATTTTTGGAGATTGTGCCATTAACCCAAATCCTACTGCTGCTGAATTAGCTGAAATTGCTATTACATCGGCAGAAAGTAGTAAAACATTTGGTATTGAACCGAAGATTGCCATGTTGTCCTATTCTTCAGGTACTTCAGGGAAAGGAGAAGATGTGGACCGAGTGCGCGAAGCGACCGAAATAGTGAAAAAACAAAGACCAGATCTAAAAATAGAAGGCCCTATTCAATATGATGCCGCAGTAGATATGGCTGTTGGAAAAAGCAAAATGCCAGATTCTGAGGTGGCTGGTCAAGCCAATGTATTGATATTTCCTGATTTAAATACAGGGAATAATACCTATAAAGCGGTACAAAGAGAAACAGGTGCGCTGGCAATAGGTCCCATGCTTCAAGGTCTAAATAAACCTGTAAACGATTTAAGTAGAGGATGTACAGTTGATGATGTATACAATACCATTATTATAACTGCTATTCAGGCTCAATTATAATTGGTTTTGCCAAGATCTAAAACTATAGTATTAATATTGTTGATGGATATCAAATGAAACAAATTTTAGTAATAAACTCCGGAAGTTCTTCAATCAAATTTCAATTATTGCAAATGCCTAACGAAGAGGTTTTAGCTTCTGGAATGGTAGATAGAATAGGACTGGAGCAATCAAATATAAAATATGAATCGGAATCGTTTTCTATCGAAAAGGAAGAAAATGTTTCTGATCATACCCAAGCCTTAAATATTCTTTCCCAACTATTATTGGATAAGGAAAATGGAGTCGTTGAAAATAAGGATGATATAGATGCTGTTGGACACAGGGTGGTTCATGGTGGAGCAAATTTCACCAAAACAACCTTTGTGAATCAAGAGGTAAAGGATAAAATAAAAGATCTATTTTCATTGGCTCCCTTGCATAATGTTCCCAATTTTAAAGGAATTGAGGTAGCAGAGGAAATTTTCCCATCCGCGAAACAATTGGCTATTTTCGATACCGCTTTTCATACCACTATTCCTGAAAAGGCACACAAATATGCCATTCCCAACGAGTTTTACGAGAAAAAAATCAGACTTTATGGGTTCCATGGAACGAGCCATAAATATGTTTCAGAGAAAGCAAATGAAGTGTTGGAACTAAAAAACTCCAAATTGGTAACCGTGCACTTAGGAAATGGCTGTAGCATATCAGCCGTGAAAGATGGAATCTGTATCGATCATTCATTAGGTTTTGGACCTATGAATGGGTTGATCATGGGGACACGCTCTGGAGATATTGACCAATCGGTAATATTCTATTTGATTGATAAGTATGGGTATTCCTCTAAAGAAATTAATGAATTACTCAACAAAAAGAGTGGCATGTTGGGTCTGACAGGGTTTAGTGATTTGAGAGATATAGAATCCGAGGCTGAAAAAGGAAATAAAAATTGTCAATTGGCATTAGAAATGAATGCGTATCGAATTAAAAAGTACATAGGTAGTTATGCAGCTGCTATGAACGGTCTCGATGCCATTGTGTTTACAGCGGGAATAGGTGAAAACAGTTCTATGTTGAGGTCTTTGGTTTGTAGGGATATGGATTATCTGGGAATTCAATTGGATTTGGATAAGAATGAAAAAAGATCTAGAGAGGTTAGGACAATTCATGGTCAAGATTCTCGAGTTTCTATTCTGGTTGTCCCAACAAATGAAGAATTGGAAATTGCTAGACAAGTTTACAGTTTAATATAACTGCAATCCTAAAAGAGGATTTTTAATTTATTGCATTTGAGATTAATATCTGCTAAATTTAATCCATGCAAGAGGATTTTCTACATTTTATCTGGAAACATAAAAAATTTCATCAGGAGCAATTGGAAACAACCCAATATGAGCCTGTTGAAATTTGGAATGTAGGAACCCATAACCATAATTCTGGTCCAGATTTTTTTAATGCTCAAATTAAAATAGGGGACCAGCTTTGGGCTGGAAATGTGGAAATTCATATGAATTCCAGTGACTGGTTTCAGCATAATCATGAAAATGACCCCGCCTATAATAATGTGATTCTGCATGTGGTTTATCAACATGACACTGAGGTCTTCCGTAGTGATAATTCAACGTTACCAACCGTGGAGTTGAAACCTTACTTAGATGAAAGAACTGTAGCAGGATATCGTGAGCTTTTTTCAAAGCAGGATAAATGGATTAATTGTGAAACCCATTTTTCCGAGGTTCATGGATTTACAATTAATAATTGGTTGGAGCGCTTGTTTGTTGAAAGGTTGGATAGAAAATCTCAAACCGTATTTAAACTTCTAGAAAAGACAAAGAACAATTGGGAGGCCGTTTTATTTGTTTTACTAGCAAAGAACTTTGGCCTTAAGGTTAATGGAGAGGCTTTTCAAAGTTTAGCAGAATCATTGGATTTTAATGTGGTAAGAAAGGTACGATCCAATCAAATGGCCACTGAAGCATTACTGTTTGGGCAAGCTGGTTTATTGGATGGCGAACAGGAGGATGGTTATTTTAAAAGCCTTAATAAGGAATATCAATTTTTGAAACAAAAGTTTCAGTTGTCTAATCAAGGAGTTTTGCCCATTCAGTTTTTTCGATTGAGACCTCAAAATTTTCCAACTTTGCGATTGTCACAGCTAGCCACGTTATATCATGAAGAGGAACATTTGTTTTCTCAATTGATGGACCTTAACAAAAAGGAGGTATTTTATAAATTGTTGCGTAAATCGACCTCTCCTTATTGGGACTCTCATTATAGTTTTGGAAAGGAATCCAAAACGTCCAAAAAGATAATGAGCAAGTCGTTTGTTGACTTGCTTTTGATCAATACTATAATCCCTCTTAAATTTGCATATTACCAATCTTTAGGAAAAGATCCTTCCGAGGATTTGTTTCAATTGGCCCATGAAATTAAACCTGAAAAAAATCATATAGTCCAAGCTTTTGATCAACTAAAAAAAGTGGGTTTTTCTTCTTTGCAAACCCAAGGGTTACTGCAGCTGAAAACAGAATATTGTGATAAAAATAAATGCCTTCAATGTGCCATAGGAAATGCATTGATAGTTAAATGATTTATTAAGGTTTGGTTCAGGATATCTTGAGCAAACCAACATTTCATAGTACAAATAAATGTTTATCTTGCGGTATGAATATATTTTACAATAGCTTACTTTATTTCCAGAAACGGGGGTATCATGTATGTCAGCGAATTGCAGATAGATTGGGGATTAGGGCTAAGGTGGTTAGGACTTCCTTTATGTACTTGACATTTGTAACCTTAGGGTTTGGTTTTGCTTTGTATTTGTTCATCGCATTTTGGATGCGTATTAAAGATTTGGTTTATACAAAGCGTTCATCTGTTTTCGATCTATGATTTCCAGAGTAGCTTTTTTTAGAATTTTTAGATCTAAAATCTACACAGCGATGTTCCTGCTAGCATTATTGGTCGGGACTGGGGTGGTAGGGTTTAAAATTCTGTCCGGTTATTCTTGGATAAACGCCCTTTACATGACGGTCATTACTATGACCACAGTAGGTTTCAGTGAAGTCCAGCCTTTGGATGATGCCTCGAAAATTTTCACCATCATTTTAATTTTAACGAGTGTCATTATTGTGGGTTATGCCATAAGCGTGATTACGGAATACATTTTAAGTAGAAATAACTATGAAGATTTAAAGATCAAAAAGATGCAAAAGGAAATGGAAGCGCTTAATAACCATATTATCATTTGTGGATATGGTCGCAATGGGAGTCAGGCAGCACGAAAATTAAAGGCTTATAAAAAGCAGTTTGTGGTGGTTGAGAGAAATAAGGAACTTTTACAGAAATTGGATGAAGAGAACATTTTGTATGTCAATGGAAATGCCAATGAAGATGATGTATTAAAGGAAGCTGGAATTGAAAGAGCGAGCACATTGATTTCCGCTTTGCCAAATGATGCAGATAATGTATTTGTGGTTCTTTCTGCTAGACAAATAAACAGTAAGTTGACAATTATTAGTAGAGCGTCCCAAGAAACTTCCTATGAAAAGTTGAAATTTGCGGGTGCTAATAACGTTATTTTACCAGACCGAATTGGTGGCGACCATATGGCTTCTTTAGTAGTTATTCCAGATTTAATAGAATTTATAGATAACCTTTCTATTGTAGGAAAGTCCAATATCAACATCGAGGAAGTAGAGGTTGAAAAACTTTATGATACCAGTACTGTAAAAACCATTCGAGATTTAGACCTAAGGAAAAAGACAGGATGTAATGTGATTGGTTTTAAAAGTCCAGAAGGAGAATATATAGTTAATCCAGATGCTGATATTAATCTAGTTCCCAACTCAAAAATTATCGTTTTGGGAAGGCCAGAGCAGATCCAAAAGCTCAATTCTGAATTCAACTTGAGCTAAGGGTTTTTAACAATCAATGTTTTAATAACTGCATTTTTTTTTGCATCTTGTCGCCCTTTACAAAAAAGAAATATAAATCTAACTAAAACTTAAAATAGCATGAGAAGATATCTTCTTACAATTTTTACTTTGATTTTACCCCTTATCACCTTTGCCCAAGAATCGGCCTCTGAAAAATTTGATAGAATTTTCAAGGAGTATACTGGCTGGTTTGTTGAAGGTATTTTTTATGAAATTCCTTTTTCTGAAAATTACCAAATTCCATGGGTTTTAATTGTTTTGATAGGAGGTGCAATATTCTTTACTATTTATTTTAAGTTCATCAACATTACTGGGTTTAGAACGGCTTTACGTGTGGTGCAAGGGAAATATGAGGATATTGAAAAGCATGGTGCCGATACACTATATGGTGATCAAACACCAAATGAAGATCATAATATCATTGAGACCTTACGAGATGATAGTGCCCATGGTGAGGTTTCTCACTTTCAAGCTTTAACAGCTGCTCTTTCCGCAACCGTTGGATTGGGAAATATTGCTGGTGTTGCCGTAGCATTATCGATTGGTGGTCCTGGGGCTACTTTTTGGATGATTGTTGCCGGACTTTTAGGTATGGCTTCTAAGTTTGCTGAATGTACCCTTGGTGTCAAGTATAGAGATGTAGGTGAAGACGGAACAGTCTATGGAGGACCAATGTACTACCTAACAAAAGGATTCAGAGAGAAAGGAATGGGGGGAATAGGAAAAGTGCTGGCCGTTATTTTTGCCATTTTTGTGATTGGAGGCTCTTTTGGAGGAGGTAATATGTTCCAAGCCAATCAAGCTGCAGCACAATTCACCAAATTATTTGATTTTCAAAGTGATAATGCTGGAATGTATTTCGGTATGGTTATGGCGGTTATCGTAGCCGTGGTAATTATAGGTGGTATTAAAAGGATTGCTTCGGTTACTGAGAAAATAGTTCCTTTTATGGCTGGAATTTACGTTTTGGCTTCACTAATTATTTTAGGAGCTAACTACAAGCATATTGGTGATGCTTTCGGATTGATTTTTGAAGGTGCTTTTTCAGGATTAGGAATTGCGGGAGGTTTAGTAGGAGTTATGATTCAAGGTATTAGAAGAGGGGCATTCTCTAATGAAGCAGGCGTTGGTTCTGCTGCAATTGCTCACTCTGCTGTTCGTACCAAATACCCAGCATCTGAAGGAATAGTAGCGTTATTAGAGCCTTTTGTTGATACTGTAGTGATTTGTACTATGACAGCATTGGTAATCATTATCACCAATTATGAAGGCGGATTTATGGAATATGGTGTTCCTATTAAGGAAGGGGTAGAGCTAACAGCAACTGCGTTTGATTCTGTTATCCCGCATTTCTCTATTATTTTGACCATTGCAGTTATTTTATTTGCCTTTTCAACTATGATTTCATGGTCTTATTATGGAATGCAAGGATGGGTATATTTATTCGGAAAAGGAAAAGTAAGTGATCTAGTTTATAAAATACTTTTCTTGATATTCGTGGTATTAGGTTCCTCAATTAGTTTAGGAGCGGTTATTGACTTTTCAGATGCTATGATTTTTGCCATGGTAGTACCTAATATTATTGGGGTTGTCATTTTATCTCCAATCATTAGCAAAGAATTAAGGAAATATATGAAGGCTATTAATGTGAAACATGAGGCCTTGGATGAAGGGGCTGAAGATTTGACTAAGCACATGTAATTTTTTTAAAATAAGATATGATGAAATCCCATTTCCTGTTTACAAGAAGACAACGAAATGGGATTTTTTTATTGATCCTTGTGGTGTTGGCTGTTCAGGCAATTTATTATGTGTCAGATTTTACAAAGCCTATTGATTTTGGAAATCAAGAGGAGATTGATGCTTTTTTGAAAGAAAGGGATTCTTTGGTTAAGGTTTATGAGGAAAACAGCAAGCCTAAAATTTATCCTTTCAATCCCAATTATATCACAGATTACAAAGGCTATGTGTTGGGGATGACCAATGAAGAAATAGATCGGTTGTTAAAGTATCGAGAGCAAAATAAATGGGTGAATTCTGTTAGCGAATTTCAAAAAGTAACCTTAGTTTCAGATTCCCTGTTAAAAGAAATATCGCCCTATTTCAAGTTTCCTGAATGGACAAAAAGCTCTAACAATAAACAAAAGACCAATTCGTTTTCGAACAATAGTAATTACCCTTCAGAAAAAAAGGATTTGAATCTAGCCACTGCAGGTGATTTACAAAAGGTGCGCGGTATTGGGCCAACGCTTTCAGAAAGGATTATAAAATTCCGTACAAAGATAAATGGCTTTGCCGATCAGGTTGAACTGTCTGAGGTTTATGGTCTATCTTCAGAAGTTATTGAGGAAATAGGGAAGCACTTTACCATAAAAACCCCAAGGCATATTGACAAAATAGCCTTAAATTCGGCCTCGGTAAATGAGTTGGTACAAATCAAGTATATTGATTATGAAATTGCTCATGAAATAATAGAAGAAAGAACCTTGCGAGATGGGTTTAAAAATTTTAATGAATTGTTAAAAATTAAAGATTTTCCGATTGTGAAATTGGAAATAATTAAATTGTATTTGACTTTAGATTAGAAAAACACAAAAAATAAGACTTAGAAATTAATGAACAATTTATATTTTGGAGAGGAACATCATTTATTTAGAGAAAGCCTGAAGGATTTTCTTAAAAAAGAAGTGGTTCCTCATATAGATAAATGGGAAAAGTCAGGAACCGTAGAGAGGTTTATCTGGAAGAAATTTGGTGATATGGGGTATTTGGGGTTAGCATCCCCAGAGGAATACGGCGGATTGAATTTAGACTTTTTCTATACTGTTATTCTACTGGAAGAATTGCAGAAAATAAATTCTGGAGGATTTGCAGCCAATATTTGGGCACATGCCTATTTAGCGATGACACACGTAAATGCAGAAGCAAGTCCGGAGTTAAAGGCAAAATACTTGTCGGGTAGTATTCATGGAGATTTGATTGGATGTCTTTGTATTTCAGAACCTTTTGGAGGTAGTGATGTGGCTGGAATGAGAACGACGGCTGTTCGTGACGGTGATCATTATATCATAAATGGCTCCAAAACGTTTATTACCAACGGTGTTTATAGTGATTATTTGGTAGTTGCAGCAAAAACGAACCCCGATTTAGGTCACAAAGGTATTAGTATCATCTTAATCGATAGAGATACTCCAGGTATTTCAGCAACCAAATTGGATAAATTAGGTTGGCGTGCATCAGATACAGCAGAAATTGCATTTGATAATGTGAAGGTGCCCGTATCCCATCTAATGGGTGAGGAAGGCAAGGGCTTTTCTTATATCATGCAGCATTTTGCATTGGAACGTTTAATTATGGGGATCAATGCACATGCAAGGGCTGAATTTGCTCTGGAATATGCTCTTGATTATATGAATAACAGAAGGGCTTTCGGTAAATCCCTTACCGAGTTTCAGGCGTTGAGACATAAGTTTGTTGACCTATATACTGACATGACCTTCTGTAAAGAGTTTAATTATGGTATCGCTTACAGAATGAATCAAGGAGAGTATGTGGTTAAAGAAGCGACTATGGCTAAATTAAAATCCACAAAAATGGCTGATGAAGTGGCTTACGAATGTATTCAATTTTTAGGTGGATATGGCTATATGGAAGAGTACCCTATGGCTCGCTTGTTTAGAGATAGTAGGTTGGGACCTATTGGTGGAGGAACTGCCGAAATTCTAAAAGAAGTTTTGTCAAAAATGATTATCGATAAGATAGAATATAAACCTGCTTTAGAACACGCCCCAAAATAATATGAAAAGACTGATTCTCTTTTTGGTAATAGGAATGATAGGGTTTATTGGTCATTCCCAAATTGAAATTAAAAACAAAGTGGTGGATTTCCAGTCCTTCCTTCCATTGGAAAACTGTAGTGTATATGTGAAGAATACTACCATAGGAACTGTGACTAATGAGGATGGTAAGTTTGTTTTATTGATACCAGAAAGGCATCAGACTGATACGTTGATTGTCTCCAATATCGGTTATAAAAGTTATAAAATTCCGGTAAACGAATTTGATGACTCCATGGAAATTATTCTGGAGGAGGATATTGCTTCCTTGAATGAGGTCTTGCTGGTTGCCGATACGAGGCCAGAAACAGCTAACGAAATTATTGAAAGAGCGCTAGAGCGCCTTCCGCGTAATTTGCCAGAATCTCCATATCTTCAAAAGGGTTTTATTAGACACAAGGAACGAAATAAGAGGGAATTTAAATGGCTCATTGAAAGTGCCATTACGTTGTATGATTCCAGTTTTCCATCTGCGGCTAATGAGAACATCAAAATAAATGTAGATCAAGTAAGAAAGAGCTATGATTTAAGAGATGTTGACAGTCTATTGGTTTATACTTCATACTTGAAAAATCATGTTAGGAATTTCAAAATGAAATCAAGGAACCTAAAAAGAGACACCATCAGGACATCGTCATTGGTAAAAGCCATTCGCTGGAATGACGGTCGCGTGAATGGATTGGAAAACCTGTTTAAAGGTAAATTGAATTTGGTTCGAAACTCACATGATCCCAAGGCATTGTTCGGTGAAAATATGTTGGAAAGTCACCAGTTTGAATTAGATACTATTTTGGTAGATAATGAAAGAAAGATCTATAAGATTAAAATAGAGGAAGGGAATGATTTTGTAGACCTCCATACCAAAGGCATTTTTAATAACGGGTTTCAAGCTCAAGGTTGGATCTATGTTTACTGGGACAACTATGCTATAAAAAAAATAGAGTATGAATTGGTTGCTGCCTCAGATGCACAAAAAAGTAGAAGTAAAACGCTTTTTGATACGTATGTAAATCACAAGTTGGAATTATCTTATATGGAGTATGACGAAAGAATGTATCTCAATTACATATATTATGAAACACCAAAATTGGTTAATGTGGGTGATAAGTCAAATCAAGACAACGCTAATAATGATGAACGCTATTATTATACGGTTCAGGAGGTCTTGTTTACAGAGATAGTTGTAGATCCTGAAGAGGTGCAAGAACAAATTGTTGGTAAATCTTGGGATGCCGATATGTTTTCACCGAAACCTTATGATAAGTCATTTTGGAAAAGTTACAACACCTTATTAGAAAGCGAAGAGGAGGAAAAACTTATAGAAGATTTAACCCAAAAGTACTCCTTATATAAAGAGTAGGAATATAACAATAGCCTTGAATTGTAACTAGTTAGCGGTCAGCGCTAAAAAAAATATTTTTTTTGTTGTGCAACTAGATTTAGTTAGTATATTTGCGCACCGAAATGACTAAAAGAGAGGAGGTGATGTTTCTATGTTAATTATACCAGTAAAAGAAGGAGAAAATATCGATAGAGCTTTAAAGCGTTACAAACGAAAGTTTGATAGAACTGGAGTTAAACGTGCGTTGCAAGAACGTAAGCAGTTTACTAAACCTTCTGTAGAGAAAAGATCTCAAGTACAAAAAGCTCAGTATATTCAAAGATTGAGAGATCAGGAGAATATCTAATTTGAGTTAGATAATATTTGAAAATCCCGCAAGTTACTTGCGGGATTTTTTATTTCATTAAAGATTGTTGGAAAGAATTTAGTATATTTAATGTTACCTAAAACCCAACTAAATGCCTTTTAAATTCTTTTTAGACTACCTACTTCTGGAAAAGAATTATTCCAAACACACTGTTGATGCCTATCATCGGGATTTAAATAGTTTCTTAGAATTTACTGAAAAGGAATACCAAACAACCGACATTTCAGATATTCATTATTCTCAAATTAGGAGTTGGATTGTTTTTATGGTTGAAAGTGGTATTTCGAATAGAAGTGTCAACCGCAAAATTTCAGCATTAAATACCTATTACAAGTTTTTAATTAAGGTTGGGGATTTAGAAGTGAATCCATTGGCCAAACACAAAGCTTTAAAAACAAGTAAAAAAATTCAAGTCCCTTTTTCAGAAAAGGAGGTGGGAGTTGTGCTAGATGATTTTGAGTTTGGGGATGATTTTGAAAGCTTAAGGGATAAATTGATGATTGAGCTGTTTTATTCTACAGGAATAAGAAGAATTGAACTGATCAATATTAAATTACATAACATAGATACCTCCAATCAACTTCTTAAGGTTTTGGGGAAAAGAAATAAAGAGCGCTTTGTACCATTGTTACCTTCGGTTTTAACTAGCTTAAAAAGTTATTTGGAGGAAAGAAATAGCTTAGTGCAGATCATCGATAAAGAGATGTTATTTTTAACCAAAAAGGGCGTTAAAGTATATGAAAATCTTGTTTACCGAATCATAAATGAGTATTTTAGTTTAGCATCCTATAAGGTGAAAAAGAGTCCGCATATTTTGAGGCATTCGTTTGCGACGCACTTATTGAACCAGGGTGCCGATTTGAACTCAGTAAAAGAATTATTAGGGCATTCTAGTTTGGCAGCTACTCAAGTGTACACCCATAATAGTATTGCCGAACTTAAAAAAGTTTATCTAGATGCCCACCCTAGAAACCAAAATTAAATCAAATAGCCTTTTTGTCTAACTAAAAACAATGTAGTATGAAAGTAAACACGCAATCAGTCAACTTTTCTGCCGACAGAAAATTGATAGACTTTATCCAAAAGCGTATGAACAAGTTAGATTTGTTTTATGATCGGGTGATTCAATCCGATGTTTTTCTAAAGGTCGCTAACACGAGTGACAAAGCCAACAAAATATTTGAGGCAAAAATAAGTGTACCCGGTGATAGTCTGGTAGTTAAAAAACAATGTAAGACCTTTGAAGAGGGAGCAGATATGGCTGTAGCCTCTTTAGAAAGACAGTTAAAAAGAAGAAAAGAAAAATTAAGACCACATTTATGAGAAAATTTTTCAAAAAATGTTTTGAATAAGAAAATAAATATATACATTTGCAGTCCGTTAGAAATAGCGGGCTTTTTTTTAGATAAAAAAGCAGTGAAAAGCCTCCATAGCTCAGTTGGCTAGAGCAGCTGATTTGTAATCAGCAGGTCGTGGGTTCGAGTCCCTCTGGAGGCTCATAAGTTCTTTAAAAAATATAGAAAATAAGGTAATGGGGAGATACTCAAGCGGCCAACGAGGACAGACTGTAAATCTGTTGTTTTTTAACTTCGCAGGTTCGAATCCTGCTCTCCCCACATTTTAAATTTCAATTGGCTTTTGAAACGTTTGTTTTCCTGTAAAGCACAGATTGAAAAAAAACTGAATTCGGGTTTACCCCGAGCTGAATGAAAAACTGAGGTTTTTTATTCTAAAATCAGGCGGGAGTAGCTCAGTTGGTAGAGCGTCAGCCTTCCAAGCTGAATGTCGCCGGTTCGAACCCGGTCTCCCGCTCTTTTTTAAAGCCGGTGTAGCTCAGGGGTAGAGCGTTTCCTTGGTAAGGAAGAGGTCACGGGTTCAAATCCCGTCATTGGCTCTATCTGTTTTAACAGGAAAAAGGACACTAATATTATTATATAACTAAGATTAAATTTATTAAAAATGGCAAAGGAAACTTTTGATCGTTCCAAACCCCACTTAAATATTGGTACAATTGGACACGTTGATCACGGTAAAACAACTTTGACAGCTGCTATTACTACTGTATTAGCTAACGCTGGTTTATCTGAACTGAGAAGCTTCGATTCAATCGATAACGCTCCAGAAGAAAAAGAAAGAGGTATTACTATTAATACATCTCACGTAGAATATCAAACAGCTAACCGTCACTATGCTCACGTTGACTGTCCAGGTCACGCGGATTACGTAAAGAACATGGTAACTGGTGCGGCTCAAATGGATGGTGCTATCTTAGTGGTAGCTGCTACAGATGGTCCTATGCCACAAACTCGTGAGCACATCCTATTAGGACGTCAGGTAGGTATTCCTCGTATCGTTGTTTTCTTGAACAAAGTGGACATGGTTGATGACGAAGAATTATTAGAGCTTGTTGAAATGGAAGTTAGAGATTTATTGAACTTCTATGAGTATGATGGAGATAACGGACCTGTAATTTCTGGTTCGGCTTTAGGTGCTCTTAATGGTGAGCAAAAATGGGTTGACACTGTAATGGAATTGATGGATGCAGTTGATAACTGGATCGAAGAGCCAATGCGTGAAGTTGACAAGCCATTCTTGATGCCTATCGAAGATGTATTCTCTATTACTGGTCGTGGTACTGTTGCTACTGGTCGTATCGAGACTGGTGTTGCTAACACTGGAGATCCAGTTGAGATCATCGGTATGGGAGCTGAAAAATTGACTTCTACTATCACAGGGGTTGAGATGTTCCGTAAAATCTTAGATAGAGGTGAAGCTGGTGATAACGTTGGTATCTTATTAAGAGGTATCGAGAAAACTGATATCCGTCGTGGTATGGTTATCTGTAAGCCAGGTTCTATTACTCCTCACGCTAAATTTAAAGCAGAGGTTTATATCCTTAAAAAAGAAGAAGGTGGACGTCACACGCCATTCCACAACAACTACCGTCCTCAGTTCTACGTACGTACAACTGACGTAACTGGTAACATTGTTTTACCAGAAGGTGTTGAAATGGTAATGCCAGGTGATAACTTAACTATTACTGTTGACTTGATTCAACCAATTGCATTAAACCAAGGTTTACGTTTTGCTATCCGTGAAGGAGGTAGAACAGTTGGAGCTGGTCAGGTAACAGAAATTTTAGACTAATTTAGTTAATAAATATAGAGTTAAGGTATTCCGAAATATCGGAATGCCTTGACTTGTATTTACGGGTTTAGCTCAGTTGGTAGAGCACTGGTCTCCAAAACCAGGTGTCGGGAGTTCGAGTCTCTCAACCCGTGCAAATAGATATTATAATGGCTGGAATTGTAAACTATATAAAAGAATCATTTGAAGAATTGAAAAACCACGTGACTTGGCCAGCTTGGCCTGAGGCACAAAGTTTAACTGTACTAGTAGCAGTGTTCTCTGTAATTTTTGCCTTGGCAACTTGGGGAGTAGATACTGTTTTTGGTAAAGTTGTGGGTTACTACTTTAAATTGATTAACGGTTAATATACGATTATGTCTGAAGTGAGCGAGAAAAAATGGTACGTAGTCAGAGCCGTTAGTGGTCAAGAGAATAAGATTAAAAACTATATCGAGAATGAAATAGCTCGATTAGGTTTAGATGATTATGTTGATCAGGTTTTGGTTCCTACGGAAAAGGTGGTTCAGATACGTAACGGTAAGAAAATAAACAAAGAGAAGGTTTATTTTCCGGGTTACATAATGATTCAAGCCAATTTAACTGGTGAAATTCCTCATATCATCAAATCTGTAACCAATGTTATCGGATTTTTAGGTGAAACCAAGGGAGGTGATCCAGTGCCGTTAAGACAGTCTGAGGTGAATAGAATGTTAGGTAAGGTTGATGAATTATCAGTAGAAGCAGATTCTAATGTGATGATTCCTTACAAAGTTGGTGAGACTGTAAAAGTAATTGATGGGCCATTCAATGGATTTGATGGTACTATTGAGAAAATTAACGAGGAAAAGCGTAAGCTTGAGGTAATGGTGAAGATCTTTGGAAGAAAGACACCATTGGAATTAAGTTATATGCAGGTAGAAAAAGTATAATAGTTGTTACATTATAGATAGGTGCAGTTCTTTTGCTTCCAACTTAAAGAAATGCATCGCTTTTAAATTTTATTTTAAAAATGGCAAAAGAGTTAAGTAAAGTAGTTAAACTACAAGTTAGGGGAGGTGCTGCGAATCCGTCGCCACCGGTTGGACCCGCTTTAGGTGCCGCTGGAGTTAACATCATGGAGTTCTGTAAGCAATTTAATGCTAGAACCCAAGACAAACCAGGTAAAGTATTGCCTGTTGTTATTTCGGTTTATAAGGACAAGTCTTTTGACTTTGTTGTTAAAACCCCTCCGGCAGCTGTACAATTATTAGAAGCGGCCAAGGTGAAGAAGGGTTCAGGAGAACCTCATATTAAAAAAGTAGCTAAAGTTTCTTGGGATCAGATAAGAACCATTGCTGAAGACAAAATGCAAGATTTAAATGCATTTACTATCGATTCTGCTATGAGAATGGTAGCCGGTACAGCCAGATCAATGGGAATATCTGTAAAAGGAGGCGAAGCCCCTAAGTAATCTAAAAATTTATTAAATGGGAAGATTAACTAGAAAGCAAAAAGAGGCTTTAGCGAAAATAGAAAAAGGAAGACTTTATTCTGTTGCTGAAGCATCAGCATTAGTAAAAGAAATTACCAATACCAAATTTGATGCCTCTGTGGATATTGCTGTACGTTTGGGAGTAGATCCTAGAAAAGCAAATCAAATGGTAAGAGGGGTTGTAACCCTTCCACATGGTACTGGTAAAGACGTGAAAGTTTTAGCATTGGTAACTCCAGACAAAGAAGCGGAAGCTAAAGAAGCTGGAGCAGATTACGTTGGATTGGACGAATACCTTGATAAAATCAAAGGTGGATGGACAGACGTTGACGTTATCATCACTATGCCAGCTGTAATGGGTAAATTAGGTCCATTAGGTCGTATATTAGGACCTCGTGGTTTAATGCCAAACCCTAAGACTGGTACAGTAACCATGGATGTTGCTAAAGCAGTAAGCGATGTAAAGGCAGGTAAAATTGACTTCAAAGTTGATAAAACTGGTATCGTTCATGCATCTATCGGAAAGGCATCATTTAGCCCAGATAAGATTGCAGGAAACGCAAACGAATTAATACATACATTAATCAAACTTAAACCAACTGCAGCAAAGGGAACTTATGTGAAAAGCATTCACATGTCTAGCACTATGAGTCCTAGTGTAGCTGTAGATCCAAAAGTCGGTTAAGTAGTTAAATAAATTCATTATGACAAGAGAAGAAAAATCACAAGTAATTGAAGAATTAACTGCACAGTTAGCCGATAACCCTAATATCTATTTAGCAGATATTTCTGGTTTGGATGCAGATAGCACTTCTAATTTACGTCGTGCTTGCTTTAAAGCTAACATCAAGCTTGCAGTTGTTAAAAATACCTTGTTATCCAAGGCAATGGAAGCTTCAGAAAAAGACTTTGGTGACCTTCCTTCTATTTTGAAAGGAAACACTTCTGTTATGTATTCTGAAACTGGTAATGGTCCAGCCAAAGTAATCAAAAACTTTCGTAAAAAATCAGACAAACCTTTATTAAAAGGAGCGTTTATTGAGGAAGCAATTTACATTGGTGATGAACAACTTGACGCTTTAGTTAATATCAAGTCTAAAGAAGAAGTTATAGCAGACATCATTGCATTGTTACAATCTCCTGCGAAGAACGTTGTTTCAGCGCTTCAATCTGGAGGAGGAAAATTAGCAGGTATTTTGAAAACGTTATCCGAGAAAGAAGGATAATATTTGATAAGTACGCACTTTTTACAACAAATAAATTAATTACATTTTAAAACGATAGAAAAAATGGCAGATTTAAAAGATTTCGCAGAACAATTAGTTAACTTAACAGTAAAAGAAGTAAACGAGTTAGCTGATATCTTAAAAGAAGAATATGGTATCGAGCCTGCAGCTGCTGCTGTAGCTGTAGCTGGTCCAGCCGCTGGTGGTGGAGATGCTGCTGCTGAAGAAAAAACTGAATTTGATGTTATTCTTAAAGCAGCGGGTGCTTCTAAATTAGCAGTAGTTAAATTAGTTAAAGAATTAACTGGTTTAGGATTAAAAGAAGCTAAAGAATTAGTTGATAACGCACCTAGCCCAATCAAAGAGGGTATTGCTAAAGACGAAGCTGAAGGCTTAAAATCTTCTTTAGAAGAAGCTGGAGCAGAAGTTGAGCTTAAATAAGCTTAAACGCTCAAACTTATAAAGGTTTAGGCCTAAAGTTTATACACTTTTAGGCCTAGACCATTTTGCGTATATAAATGCACCGTACGCACACCTTTTTATTTTTTAATCAAAATTCCGTCCATTGATGTTAGCAAAACAAGCTGAAAGAACAAACTTCTCTTCTATTATCAATAGAACTGAGTACCCCGATTTCTTGGACATTCAGATTCAATCCTTCCAGGATTTCTTCCAGTTGGAAACTAAATCAGAAGAGAGAGGGAAAGAAGGTCTTTATAACACCTTCATGGAAAATTTCCCTATAACTGACACACGTAATCAATTTGTTTTAGAATTTTTAGATTACTTTATTGACCCTCCTAGATATACCATCGAGGAATGTATTGAAAGAGGACTTACCTATAGTGTTCCTTTAAAAGCTAGACTTAAGCTTTATTGTACAGACCCAGAACATGAGGACTTCGAAACCATCGTTCAGGATGTATATTTAGGAACCATACCATACATGACTCCAAGCGGTACGTTTGTTATCAATGGTGCTGAACGTGTTGTTGTATCCCAATTGCACCGTTCACCAGGAGTTTTCTTTGGACAATCTTTCCATGCAAATGGAACCAAATTATATTCTGCTAGAGTTATTCCATTCAAGGGTTCTTGGATAGAATTCGCTACAGATATCAACAGTGTAATGTATGCTTACATTGACCGTAAGAAAAAGTTACCTGTTACCACTCTTTTCAGAGCTATTGGATTTGAAAGAGATAAAGACATTCTTGAAATTTTTGACCTTGCTGAAGAAGTTAAGGTTTCAAAAGCAGGATTGAAAAAAGTTATTGGCCGTAAATTGGCTGCTCGTGTACTTAATACATGGCATGAGGATTTCGTTGATGAGGATACAGGAGAAGTAGTTTCTATTGAAAGAAACGAAATCATTTTAGATCGTGATACCGTATTGGACAAGGATAATATAGAAGAAATCCTTGAGACTAGTGTAAAAACGATCTTATTGCACAAGGAAAATGCACAACAAGGTGATTATGCTATTATCCATAACACCTTGCAAAAAGACCCTACAAACTCTGAGAAAGAGGCAGTAGAGCACATCTACCGTCAATTGCGTAATGCAGAACCGCCAGATGAGGAAACGGCTCGTGGTATCATTGATAAATTATTCTTCAGTGATCAACGTTATTCATTAGGTGAAGTAGGGCGTTATAGAATGAATAAAAAATTAGGTCTTGATATCGGAATGGATAAGCAAGTGCTTACCAAAGAAGACATCATTACCATTATTAAATATTTAATTGAGTTAATCAACTCAAAAGCTGAAATTGATGATATCGATCACTTATCAAACCGTCGTGTACGTACCGTAGGTGAGCAATTATCATCTCAGTTTGGTGTTGGTTTAGCTCGTATGGCTCGTACCATTCGTGAGCGTATGAACGTTCGTGATAATGAGGTGTTTACTCCTATCGATTTGATCAATGCTAAGACATTATCATCTGTAATCAACTCATTCTTTGGTACCAACCAGTTATCTCAGTTCATGGATCAAACGAACCCATTGGCTGAGATCACTCACAAACGTCGTCTATCAGCTTTAGGACCTGGAGGTTTATCTAGAGAAAGAGCTGGATTTGAGGTTCGTGACGTTCACTATACACACTACGGACGTTTATGTCCTATTGAAACACCAGAAGGACCGAATATTGGTTTGATTTCTTCTCTTTCAGTTTACGCAAAAGTAAACTCGATGGGATTCATTGAAACGCCTTATCGTCCTGTTGTAGATGGTGTTGTTGATATTAAGGGAGAACCAATCTATCTAAGTGCCGAAGAGGAAGAAGAGAAATTGATTGCTCAGGCAACCGTAAAAGTTGATGACGCTGGAAAGGTATTGAATGATAAGGTTATTGCTAGAATGGAAGGTGACTTCCCTGTTGTTGAACCAGATAAAGTTCATTACACAGACGTTGCGCCAAACCAAGTAGCTTCTATTTCAGCTTCATTAATTCCTTTCTTGGAACATGATGATGCGAACCGTGCTTTGATGGGATCTAACATGATGCGTCAGGCTGTACCATTGTTACGTCCTGATTCTCCAATTGTTGGTACTGGTCTTGAAAGACAAGTAGCGAAAGATTCAAGAGTATTGATTAATGCTGAAGGAGAAGGAGTTGTTGAATATGTTGATGCTAGAGAAATTACTATTCGTTACGATAGAACTGAGGATGAAGCCAAAGTTAGTTTTGATGCTGAAACCAAAACCTATCCGTTAGTTAAATTCAGAAAAACCAACCAAGGTACTTCTATTAACTTGAAGCCAATTGTTAGAAAAGGTGATAAAGTTTCTAAAGGACAAGTACTTTGTGAAGGTTATGCAACTCAAACTGGAGAATTAGCGCTAGGTAGAAACATGAAAGTAGCCTTCATGCCTTGGAAAGGGTATAACTTTGAGGATGCGATTGTGATTTCTGAAAAAGTAGTAAGAGAAGACATCTTTACTTCTATTCATATTGATGAATACTCATTGGAAGTTCGTGATACCAAATTAGGTAATGAAGAATTGACAAATGATATTCCTAACGTTTCAGAAGAGGCTACTAAGGACCTTGATGAAAACGGTATGATTAGAGTAGGTGCTGAAGTAAAACCTGGAGATATTTTGATAGGTAAGATTACACCTAAAGGAGAATCTGACCCAACTCCAGAAGAAAAATTATTGAGAGCTATCTTCGGTGATAAGGCTGGTGATGTTAAAGATGCCTCTTTAAAAGCATCTCCTTCATTGAATGGTGTTGTTATCGATAAAAAATTATTTGCTCGTGCTATCAAAGATAAGCGCAAACGTGCAAAAGATAAGGAGGATATCGCGCAACTTGAAGCAGCTTACACTAGTAAATTTGATGAGTTAAAGGATAACTTGGTAGATAAATTATTCGCTATTGTGAATGGAAAAACTGCTCAAGGTATCTTTAATGATCTAGGGGAAGAAGTATTGCCAAAAGGTAAGAAATATACCTTGAAAATGTTACATGCTGTTGATGATTACACGCATTTAACTTCAGGTTCTTGGACTACTGATGATTATACGAACAAATTGGTTGCTGATTTAATTCACAACTACAAAATCAAGGAAAACGACTTACAAGGTTCTTTAAGACGTGAGAAGTTTACCATTTCTGTAGGAGATGAATTGCCAGCAGGGATCATCAAACTAGCTAAAGTTTATATTGCTAAAAAACGTAAACTGAAAGTAGGGGATAAGATGGCAGGTCGTCACGGTAACAAAGGTATTGTTGCCCGTATCGTAAGAGAAGAAGATATGCCATTCCTTGAAGATGGAACACCAGTTGATATCGTGTTAAACCCACTAGGGGTACCATCTCGTATGAACATTGGTCAGATTTATGAAACGGTTCTTGGATGGGCTGGTCAAAAGTTAGGGAAGAAATTTGCTACTCCTATTTTTGATGGTGCTACTCTAGACCAGATCAATGAGTTTACTGATGAAGCTGGAATCCCAAGATTTGGACATACTTACTTATATGACGGTGGAACAGGTGATCGTTTTGACCAACCTGCAACTGTTGGTGTTATCTACATGTTGAAATTAGGTCACATGGTTGATGATAAGATGCACGCCCGTTCTATTGGTCCATACTCATTGATTACGCAACAGCCTTTAGGTGGTAAAGCACAATTTGGAGGTCAGCGTTTTGGTGAGATGGAGGTTTGGGCTCTTGAAGCTTATGGTGCTTCAAGTACTCTAAGAGAAATCTTGACCGTTAAATCTGATGACGTTATAGGAAGAGCTAAAACATACGAAAGTATTGTTAAAGGTGAGCCTATGCCAGAACCTGGATTACCAGAGTCTTTCAACGTATTGATGCATGAATTGAAAGGTCTTGGACTAGACATTAGATTAGAGGAATAATATATCGTTCACCACCAATTTTTTGGTGGTGAATATTAGTTTACAATTAATTCGATAGTACCATATATTATGGCAAGAAAACAAGATAAGAATACAGTACAGAGATTTAATAAAATCTCTATTGGTTTGGCTTCTCCTGAATCTATTTTAGCAGAATCTAGAGGTGAAGTTCTAAAGCCAGAAACTATTAATTATCGAACTCACAAACCAGAGCGTGATGGTTTGTTCTGTGAGCGTATTTTTGGTCCTGTTAAGGATTACGAATGTGCTTGTGGAAAATATAAGCGTATCAGATATAAAGGAATTATTTGCGACAGATGTGGTGTTGAAGTGACTGAGAAGAAGGTTCGTCGTGATCGCGTTGGACATATTAACCTAGTTGTTCCTGTAGCACATATTTGGTATTTTCGTTCTTTACCAAACAAAATTGGTTATTTATTAGGATTGCCTTCCAAAAAGTTGGATATGATTATTTACTACGAAAGATATGTAGTTATCCAACCTGGTATTGCTAAAAATGCAGAAGGAGAACCTTTACAAAAAATGGATTTCTTAACGGAGGAAGAATATCTAAATATTTTAGAATCGATTCCACAAGAAAATCAATACTTAGAAGATACAGATCCAAACAAGTTCATCGCCAAAATGGGTGCTGAATGTTTGATTGAATTGTTAGAAAGAATTGACCTTGATGGCTTATCATATGAGTTAAGACATAAGGCTAATAATGAAACTTCTAAGCAACGTAAAACAGAAGCTTTAAAGCGTTTGCAAGTTGTTGAAGCGTTACGTGAATCTAACGAAAACAGGGAAAACCGTCCAGAATGGATGATTATGAAGGTGATTCCAGTTATTCCACCAGAATTACGTCCGTTAGTGCCATTAGATGGTGGTCGTTTCGCAACTTCAGATTTAAATGACTTATACCGTCGTGTAATCATCCGTAACAATCGTTTGAAGCGTTTGGTAGAAATCAAGGCTCCAGAAGTGATTTTGCGTAATGAGAAGCGTATGTTACAAGAGTCTGTAGATTCATTATTTGATAACACTCGTAAGTCTTCTGCTGTTAAAACAGATTCAAATAGACCACTTAAATCTTTATCAGACTCGCTTAAAGGTAAGCAAGGACGTTTCCGTCAAAACTTATTAGGTAAGCGTGTTGACTATTCTGCTCGTTCTGTAATTGTTGTAGGACCAGAATTGAAATTGTATGAGTGTGGTTTACCAAAAGATATGGCGGCTGAACTTTACAAACCTTTTGTAATCCGTAAATTGATTGAAAGAGGTATTGTAAAAACGGTTAAGTCTGCTAAGAAAATTATAGATAGAAGAGAGCCTGTGGTTTGGGATATTTTGGATAATGTCATTAAAGGACATCCAGTATTACTAAACCGTGCTCCTACATTACACCGCTTAGGTATTCAAGCGTTTCAGCCTAAATTAATTGAAGGTAAGGCAATCCAGTTGCACCCATTGGTAACTACGGCTTTTAACGCCGACTTTGATGGGGATCAAATGGCAGTTCACTTACCATTAGGACCAGAAGCTATTTTGGAAGCTCAATTATTAATGTTGGCTTCTCACAATATCTTGAATCCAGCAAACGGATCTCCTGTAGCGGTTCCTTCTCAGGATATGGTACTTGGTCTTTATTATATGACCAAAGAGCGTCGTTCTACTGATGAAGTTAAAATCAACGGAGAAGGATTGACATTCTATTCTCCTGAAGAAGTAGTCATTGCTTATAATGAGAAGCGTGTTAACTTGAATGCTGCAATTAAAGTAAGAACCTTTGATTTCAATGAAGAAGGAAAAATTGCACTTCAAATTATAGAAACTACCGTAGGACGTGTATTGTTTAATCAAACTGTTCCACATTCTGCCGGATATATCAATGAGGTTTTAACTAAAAAATCTTTAAGAAATATCATCGGTAGAATCTTGAAAGTTACTAGTGTTCCTGAAACAGCTGATTTCTTGGATGAAATCAAAGAATTAGGATATCGTTTCGCTTTCCAAGGTGGATTATCATTTAGTTTAGGTGATATTATCATCCCTGCTGAGAAGCAAAGCATGATTGACCGTGCCAATACACAAGTTGACGGTATCATGATGAACTATAACATGGGATTGATTACCAATAATGAGCGTTATAACCAGGTGATTGATATTTGGACCTCTACCAATGCTGAATTGACTGAATTGTCAATGAAACGTATTAGAGAAGATCAACAAGGATTCAACTCGGTATATATGATGCTTGACTCTGGTGCAAGGGGATCTAAAGAACAGATTCGTCAGTTAACTGGTATGCGTGGTTTGATGGCTAAGCCTAAAAAATCAACTGCTGGTGGTGGTGAAATTATTGAAAACCCAATTCTTTCTAACTTTAAGGAAGGTCTTTCAATTCTTGAATACTTTATTTCTACGCACGGTGCTCGTAAAGGTCTTGCGGATACGGCTCTTAAAACGGCAGATGCTGGTTACTTAACCCGTCGTTTGGTGGATGTGTCTCAAGATGTTATTATCAACACTGAGGATTGTGGTACGTTAAGAGGAGTAGAGGTTTCTGCACTTAAGAAAAATGATGAGATTGTTGAGTCATTATCTGACAGATTAATTGGACGTATTTCATTGAATGATGTATACGATCCGTTAACTGATGAGTTATTGGTTTCTTCAGGTGACCTAATTGATGAGAAAATTGCCAAGGCTATTGAAAACTCTCCATTAGAGTCTATTGAAGCACGTTCTCCATTAACATGTGAGGCACAACAAGGTATCTGTTCTAAATGTTATGGTAGCAATTTAGCTACTGGTAAGATGGTTCAAAGAGGTGAGGCTGTTGGTGTTGTTGCAGCACAGTCCATTGGTGAGCCTGGTACTCAGTTAACACTTCGTACGTTCCACGTGGGAGGTATTGCAGGTAACATTTCAGAAGAAAATAAATTGATCGTTAAGTTTGATGGTGTTGCTGAAATCGATGACCTTAAAACTGTTAAGGGAGAAGATAATGAAGGTAATGAAGTAGATATCGTTATCTCTAGAACATCGGAACTTAAACTTGTTGATAAGAAAACAGGAATTGTATTAAGTACAAACAACATTCCTTATGGTTCTAGCATCTTTATTAAAGATGGTCAAGATCTTAAGAAAGGTGATGTAGTATGTCAATGGGATCCATATAACGGGGTAATTATCTCTGAGTTTGCTGGTAAGGTGAAATATGAAAACATCGAACAAGGTGTAACATATCAAGTTGAAATCGATGAGCAAACAGGATTTCAAGAAAAAGTAATTTCTGAATCTAGAAATAAAAAGTTAATCCCTACACTTCATATCGAAGATTCTAAGGGAGAAACTATTAGATCTTACAACCTACCGGTTGGCGCTCACTTGATGATTAATGATGGTGAGAAGATTAAAGTAGGTAAAATCTTGGTTAAGATACCTCGTAAATCTGCTAAGGCAGGGGATATTACGGGAGGTTTACCACGTGTAACAGAATTGTTTGAAGCACGTAATCCTTCTAACCCAGCAGTGGTAAGTGAAATTGATGGTGTTGTTTCCTTCGGAAAAATCAAGAGAGGTAACCGTGAAATTATCGTTGAGTCCAAATTAGGAGAAATTAAGAAGTACTTAGTTAAACTATCAAATCAAATCTTGGTACAAGAGAATGACTTTGTGAAAGCTGGTATGCCATTGTCTGATGGATCAATTACTCCAGATGATATCTTAAATATCAAAGGACCATCTGCTGTACAACAGTACTTAGTGAACGAAGTTCAAGAAGTATACCGTTTACAAGGGGTGAAGATTAATGATAAGCACTTTGAGGTTATTGTAAGACAAATGATGCGTAAGGTACAAATCATTGATTCTGGTGATACCACGTTCTTAGAAGATCAATTAGCTCATAAATCTGATTTCATTAACGAAAATGACAAGATTTTCGGAATGAAGGTTGTTGAAGATGCTGGTGATTCTGATAACTTGAAGCCGGGTCAAATTCTTACTCCAAGAGAATTGAGAGATGAGAATTCTATTTTACGTAGAGAAGATAAGAATCTGGTTGTAGCTAGAGACGCTAGACCAGCTACAGCTTCTCCGATATTACAAGGTATTACAAGAGCGTCACTACAAACGAAGTCATTTATCTCTGCAGCTTCCTTCCAGGAAACTACTAAAGTTCTTAACGAAGCAGCTGTAAATGGTAAAGTGGACTATCTTGAAGGACTAAAAGAAAATGTTATTGTAGGTCACAGAATTCCAGCTGGTACTGGTATGAGAACCTATGACAATATAATAGTTGGTTCTAAAGAAGAGTTTGAAGAAATGATGCAAGCCAAACAAGAAGTAAATTATAACTAAAAAGAATTCCCGCGTTAAGCGGGATTCTTTTTTTAATTCATATCAAAGTATTATGGCAGAAGATCAAAAAAATAAAAAGCCAGGACAAATCAATATTGAATTGGATGAAAAAGTAGCAGAAGGAACTTATTCCAATCTGGCTATAATCAATCATTCGGTTTCAGAATTTGTAGTGGATTTTATAAGTATTATGCCAGGAACACCTAAGAGTAAGGTGAAATCTCGTATTATTTTGACACCACAACATGCCAAACGTTTGTTGAAAGCCTTAGCCGATAATGTGCAAAGATTTGAAAATAATCATGGTGAAATCAAAGATTATGAGCAACCACCGATTCCATTGAATTTTGGGCCAACAGGTGAAGCCTAATTAAAATTAAAAACCCTTTGAATATTCAAAGGGTTTTTTGTTTTTTAAAAGTTAGCTAGCTTGCTCGTTTCTTTGTATTTCTACAATACTTCAAAGCTTTTGAAGGGCATTTCTTGATTTGGTTGATAATTCTTTCAGACTCAGCACCATCGAGTTTAACCCATGGAATAACTGATGTTCTAAAAACATCCGAAAGCTCTTTAGCACATCTTTCGGCATGAATACACAACCTAGGTTCGTAGGTTACAGTAATGTCTTCATTACTGTACACATTGGCATGTGTTTCCATAAGTAGATTATTTTTGGGGTTTATAATCAAGTATGAATTTACAGATTGTTTTTAATATTTTCATAAAATAATCGACAATCAGCACCATTATTTTTAAATATTCTCAATTTCGTATAATAATTCTTACGGAATTGATATCGTTATTTAAATTATTAATTAAATTCTGATGTCAAATGAAATTTAATACTAGGATATTTTTGTTGTGTCATTTGTAATGAAAACATCGAGTCTGCCAAAAATACGAGTTGGCCTCTTTTATCTTTAGCCAAATAGCGTTGTTTTACTCTTAAGAATTCTTTGTATTCTTCATTTTTTGGATCATCAGGATCTACCCAGCATGCTTTGTGTACCGCAACACTTTCATAAGTACATTTAGCCCCATATTCATGCTCCAATCGATATTGTATGACTTCATATTGAAGTGCTCCTACGGTTCCAATGACTTTACGGCCGTTGAGTTCCAATGTAAATAACTGGGCAACACCTTCATCCATTAATTGATCAATACCTTTATTTAGCTGTTTTGATTTTAGCGGATCAGCGTTATTGATGTATCTAAAGTGCTCTGGAGAGAAACTAGGAATTCCTTTGTAATGGATTTCTTCTCCTTCCGTCAAGGTATCTCCAATTTTAAAGTTTCCTGTATCGTGAAGTCCCACTATATCTCCTGGAAAGGAGATATCTACAATTTCTTTTTTCTCAGCAAAAAAAGCATTCGGACTTGAGAATTTTAATTTTTTACCATGGCGTACGTGTAGGTAAGGTGTATTGCGCTTAAATTCTCCAGAAACAATTTTTATAAAGGCCAATCGGTCTCTGTGATTGGGATCCATGTTGGCATGGATTTTAAATACAAATCCGGAAAAACTTGTTTCATCAGGTTGTACCAAGCGTTCTTCACTTTGTTTAGGTCTGGGTTTCGGTGCGATCTCCACAAAGCAATCTAAAAGTTCACGCACCCCGAAATTATTAAGAGCAGAGCCAAAAAATACTGGTTGCTGTTCTCCATTTAAGTAAGCCTCTTTATCAAAGGTAGGGTAGATGCCTTCAACCAACTCAACCTCTTCCCTTAAAGTATTGGCTGCTTTTTCGCCTACTAATTTATCTAATTCGGGAGCACTAAGATCATTGATTTCTATAGTTTCCTCTATATCCTTTCTACTATCACCTGTAAATAGATTGATATTTTTCTCCCAGATATTATAGATACCTTTAAATTCATATCCCATACCTATAGGAAAACTTAATGGCACTACGTGAAGCCCTAATTTTTGTTCGATTTCATCCAATAGGTCAAAGGCATCCTTTCCTTCTCGGTCTAATTTATTGATGAAAACAATCATAGGAATGTTTCTCATCCTACAAACTTCAACCAACTTTTCAGTTTGTTCCTCAACCCCTTTAGCCACATCAATTACTACAATTACACTATCTACAGCCGTTAAGGTTCTAAAGGTGTCTTCGGCAAAATCCTTGTGCCCGGGAGTGTCCAAAATGTTAATTTTAAAACCATCATATTCAAAAGCTAGAACAGAGGTTGCAACGGAAATTCCACGTTGACGTTCAATTTCCATAAAGTCACTAGTTGCTCCTTTCTTTATTTTGTTGCTTTTTACAGCACCTGCTTCTTGAATAGCACCTCCAAATAAAAGTAGCTTCTCCGTTAAGGTTGTTTTACCTGCATCTGGATGCGAAATAATTCCAAAGGTTCGTCTTCTGTTGATTTCTTTTATAAAACTCATATTTTCACTCAAATGGGTTGCAAAGATACTATTATTAATGTCATATCGATAGTGAGTATGTCTATGATTTAATTTTAATATAAGTTTGATTAAATTTTTAAATCAGGATTGGTATTTTTACACTATGAAAGAGGAGAAAGTTATTTTAGTTAACGAAAAGGATGAACCCATTGGGTTGATGGAAAAAATGGAAGCACATGAAAAGGGTTTGCTTCACAGAGCTTTTTCAGTATTTGTTTTTAATGATAGAAATGAACTTATGTTGCAGCAAAGGGCTGCCCATAAATACCATTCCCCGTTTTTATGGACCAATACCTGTTGTAGCCATCAAAGAGAAGGGGAAAGCAATATAGAAGCAGGAAAAAGGAGGTTGATGGAGGAAATGGGATTTTCGTGTGATTTAGAGGATACAATATCCTTTATTTATAAGGCACCTTTTGACAATGGATTGACAGAACACGAATTTGACCACATTCTAATAGGGCACTATAATGAAGCTCCACAACTCAACCCAGATGAAGTTATGGATTGGAAATGGATGTCGTTGGAAGAAGTTCATGCTGACATAGCTTCACATCCCGAAAAATATACAGCGTGGTTTAAAATAATCTTTGATAAATTTTACGAACATATCAATATTTCAAAAGCATGAGATTAACGGTTAGTAGAAAAGCACATTTTAATGCAGCTCATAGATTATTCAGAAAGGATTGGAGTGATGAAAAAAACTTTGAGGTGTTTGGTAAATGCAGTAATCCCCATTTCCATGGTCATAATTACGAGTTAATTGTAAGTGTCACTGGGCGAATCAATCCTGAGACTGGATTTGTAATAGATATGAAGTTTCTTAAGGAATTGATTAGAGAAGAAATAGAGGAGGCTTTTGATCATAAGAATCTCAATCTAGAAGTTGAAGAATTTAAAGATTTAAACCCAACCGCCGAGAATATAGCTGTCGTTATTTATAAAAAATTACGTCCCAAATTACGAGAACAAGTAGATTTGGAAGTTACCCTTTATGAAACCCCAAGAAATTTTGTAACCTATACAGGTAGTTAATTATATGAATGAATTATTATACCCCATTAAATTTGAACCTATACTTAAGGAACGAATTTGGGGAGGTACCAAGCTTAAAACGTATTTTGGAAAATCCAGCAAATTGGAAAAAGTAGGAGAGAGCTGGGAAATAAGTGATGTAAAAGGGGATACCTCTGTGGTATCCAATGGACCTTTACAAGGAACAACATTGAAGGAATTACTCACTAAATATAGAGGAGGGCTTATCGGACTTCAGAATTATAAAATCTTTAATGAACAGTTTCCTTTGCTAATCAAGTTTATTGATGCTAAGGAAGATTTGTCAATTCAATTGCACCCAAATGACCAATTGGCAAAGGAGCGCCATAATTCTTTTGGAAAGACCGAAATGTGGTATGTGGTACAGGCCGATGAAAATGCCAATTTGATTGTGGGATTTAATCAGAAGGTGACTCCAGGAGTTTACTTGGAAAATCTGGAAAATAAAACCTTACCGGCTATTCTGAATACTGAGAAAGTGAAAGCAGGTGATACCTTTTTTATTGAAGTAGGTAGAATACATGCTATAGGTGCGGGAGTTATGGTAGCTGAGATCCAACAAACATCTGATATTACCTATAGGGTTTATGATTGGGATCGCCTAGATGACCATGGAAATTCCAGGGAGCTTCATAATGATTTGGCTATAGATGCCATTAACTATGATATGCCTGATAATTTCAAAATATCATATGAGAAGACGGTTAACCAAACAAATGAGATGGTAGAATGTCCCTATTTTAAAACCAACTTCATCCATTTGACAGATACCTTAATTAAGCATAACAGTAAGGATTCCTTTTTGATTTATATGTGTGTGGAAGGGGAAGCAGAAATTCAAACCCAAGATTACAAAGAAACCATTAAGCAAGGAGAAACCGTACTTCTTCCAGCAGCTGTAGAGCATTTTAAAATATTGGCTAAGAATGCAAAGCTATTGGAAGTTTATGTATAATTTTGCAGATACATTAAAATTATAAATTATGGCAAGTAAAAGAGACCTTAAGAAAGACATCAATTATGTTTTAGGTGATATTATTGAAGCTGTTTACGTTTGGGAATATTCCAATCCAGAAAAAGACACTAAAAAAAGTGAGGCAATTATTGATGAAGCAATTGAAACTTTTGATTCATTAATGGCAAAGGTTAGTGATAGAAGTGTTGAAGATAAAAAAGCACACTTTAAATCTATTAACCAAGAATTGGAAAGCAAAGGAAAAGAACTGATAGAAAAAGTAAATAAACTGAGCTAAGATTTAAAAAAAATGTTTGCAGATGTCAAATCCATGATTGATATTTGCAGCCGTTTTGCCTCCATAGCTCAGTTGGCTAGAGCAGCTGATTTGTAATCAGCAGGTCGTGGGTTCGAGTCCCTCTGGAGGCTCAAAAAAAATTCCACCTATTAGGTGGAATTTTTTTATTCTTTATTGTCTGCTATATGCTTTTCAAGCATCTTCCCGTATTTAGAGGCCTGCACTTTTGGAGTGAGTGATTGGTAAATGGTATCTAGCCATTTGGTTTGGGCATCGTAAATCTCGGTTAAGGTAATATAAGGAGCTACTTCACTGTCTTTATTATTGATTGCAAAGTTTACGGTAAATAAATACTTGCTTTTTAGTAACTTCTCCCAATCTTGAATATTTTTTTCAATCAAGGCACTATCTCCAGCTTTTTTGGCTTCAAATTCTTCCTTGATCAATTCCAGATTTTTATCCTTGTATCTTGTAATAACCTTTAGGTAATCTTCATAAAGTTTTTGTTGTTCAGACCCATTAATTTTGGCATCTACCATAAAGTTTTTTAGGGTAGAGTTTATCTCGGTAGTCCCCTTGTCTGCAAAAAAGACAATTTTTTCATCCGGTTTGCTTTGGTTGTTCTTATCTAAGCTTAGATAGAAAGCTTCTGGAGTTTCTATATCACTATAAAGTATAAAATCTGAGGAGCCATTCAAGGCAACAGAGTCCACAGTTACAATGGTAGAATCTTGTTGTTTTTCTAAATAAATGGTTCCTTTTTTTAGTCCTTCAATATGTCCTTTTACAGTAAGATCACGTTCTTTACTACAAGAGAGAATGGCTAATAAACAGATAAGGGCTGCTAGATGTTTCATTGAGTTAATTCAAATTTTAATGGAAGCAAATATCTTATAATTATTGGTTTTTTACTAACCTCCCGAGGCTATTTTCATTAATTCGGCACAAGCAATAGCGCCATAGGTTCCCACCACATAACCAAAGACGGCCAAAAGAGCACCAACTGTCGCCAATGAGGGATGAAAAGCAGCTGCAACCACTGGGGCCGAGGCTGCACCACCAACATTGGCTTGACTACCAACGGCCAAGAAAAAATAAGGTGCTTTTATCATTTTAGCTACTACAATCAAAAGAATAACATGAATTAGCATCCAAACCAGTCCAATTAAAATAAGTCCAGGGTTTTCAAACAATTTGGTGAGATCCATTTTCATTCCTATGGTGGCCACCAATATGTAAATAAAAACACTTCCAATTTTACTGGCTCCGGCGCCTTCTAGATTTTTGGCCTTTGTGAAAGAAAGGAGGATACCAATCAAAGTAGCAATAGAAATAAGCCAAAAGAACCCGCTTCCAAAGGATGATAAAGCGCTTTTAGGGTCACTAATAATTTCGAAATGACTGCTTAAAAAAGTGGAGATTTTTTCTGAGCCAAAATGCGCTAATCCTACCGCCACAAAGGCACACATTAATATGAGCATGTAATCGGTTACCGTGGGTACTCTTTTTATTTTTTCACTAAAGTTTTGAACTTTGGTTTGAAGTTCGTCTATTGCTGTATTATCAGCTTGTAACCAAGAGTCGATTTTTTTTCGTTTCCCGATTCCCAATAGGATAACTGCCATCCAAATATTGGCCACTACAATGTCAACTAAGACCATACCGCCATAAAGTTCTTGGTTGAATTCATATATTTCCAACATGGCTGCTTGGTTGGCTCCACCACCTATCCAACTTCCAGCCAAAGTAGCCAATCCCCTCCAAACGGCATCAAATCCGGCACCACCAACCGTTTCGGGAGAAAATATGGAAATGATTAAAATGGCGATAGGTCCACCAATGATAATTCCTATAGTGCCAGTAAAGAACATAACTAGTGCTTTCCAACCCAAATTAAAGACCGCTTTTAAATCGATGCTTAGAGTGAGTAAAACCAGAGATGCGGGTAGAAGATATCTACTGGCGATAAAATAGGTTTTGGAAATCTCATCAGAAATTAAATTTAAAGAACTAAAGATGGCCGGAATAAAATAGCACATTAAGAGTCCTGGAATGTATTTGTAGAACTTAGGCCAAAAACCTGTTTTTCTAGATTCAGTATAAAATACAAAGCCTAAGGCCAGCATTAATAAACCAAAAACGATGGCATCATTGGTAAAAACAGTTTCCTTTATCATAAATAAAAAGTTAAAGTGGCAAATTACCGAATACTTTATAAAACAAAAAACGACCTACCGGTCGTTTTTATCTTTTTTGGGTTCTCTTTTGGCTTCTTTCAGACTTTGCATGAGCATCCATTCTATTTGACCATTGGTACTTCGAAATTCATCCGAAGCCCATTTTTCTATGGCTTTCAGCATGTCTTCGTTGATTCGTAACGCAAAGGCTTTCTTTTTGCTCATAGTACTGGTTTTATATTTCGTACTCTTTCGACTTGAATTTTCTTATGGCATTGTAAAATTCTGAAGCTTTCTGAGTTCCTATTAAAATGGGTTTTTTTGAATTATATTTTATTTTGATTGCTTTATCTGTGCCAATGGAAGTGATACTATCCGTTTTAGAAAAAAAATTCCACTTACCTACACCGTAGCCATGATTCATGCTGGAATAATTTTGAATTTGAAAATCATTGATATTTTCAAAAGGAATTAACTTCCAGTTTCTACAAAAAGGGGGATACTTATAAGAAACTCCCTGGGCATCCACTTTGGTGTACAAAGCGGAAAATCTTATAAAAAGAGCAATGAAAACATTTAGCAATAAAATCATTCCTAGGCTAAACATAAATTCATTCATACTCATATTACCTTTTTTGACATCATTGTAAAGAATAAGTGAAACGACAAGTAAATCGGTGCCTAATAGTATGTAAATCCAATTCCCTACGCGTTGGGTTTCGTTAAATTCTTTAATCATGTTTCTACTATCTGTTTTTATCGCGTTCAAAGATGGCCACTGAAAAAGTTTGATGCATAAATTTTAATTCCCAACCTTCTCGAGAGTATTGATTTAGGAGTGTTTCCAGCTTTTCATTACGCTTTATCACTCCAGCCTTTGTATTAACTACTTTATATTCTTTCATTTCTAATGGTTTAATGTGCCTGCATTTACTATGGGAGAGGCATCTTTATCTCCACAAAGTATCACCATGAGGTTACTCACCATAGCAGCTTTACGCTCGTCATCAAGTTCTACTATTTCTTTCTTTCCAAGTTCGTTTAAAGCCATTTCTACCATGCTTACGGCGCCTTCAACAATTTTATGTCTGGCTGCTACAATGGCTGTTGCTTGTTGGCGTTTCAACATGGCGTTGGCTATTTCCTGAGCATATGCAAGGTAGCCAATTCTGGCCTCCAAAACTTCTATGCCTGCTATTGAAAGGCGTTCGTCTACTTCTTTTTCAAGAGCTTCACTCACCTCGTTAACGCTTGACCGAAGGGTAATGTCTTCTTCATGGCCGTCATCAGCAAAATTATCATAGGGATACATACTTGCCAGTTTTCTCACGGCGGCATCTGTCTGAACTTTTACGAAGTTCTCATAATTATCTACATCAAAAGCTGCTTTGTAGGTGTCTTGAACTCTCCATACCAAAATGGTACTTATCATAACTGGATTTCCCAATTTGTCATTTACCTTTAATCGTTCACTATCAAAATTGCTAGCTCGTAAAGAAATCTTCTTTTTAGTATATAACGGATTAACCCAATAAAATCCATTTTGTTTCACACTACCTACATATTTTCCAAATAGCAACAATACCCTGGAACCGTTAGGCTGTACCATAATAAAACCTGGAGCTACGAGTAAGGAAAGTACAATGATTAAAAGAAATAACGGATTTTGAGTAATAATGGTGCTTGCAATACCTCCAAAAAATAGAATAAGGAAAACAAACAACATGAGATAACCGTTGGCAGGAACAATAGTTTTTTCTTCTTTCATGATTATGATATTAAAATGATATCATAAATATATTAAAATTAATTAATAGGTGCTAATAATTTCTTAAAATCTTGTACTTGGTAACTTTGGCACGGGAATTGCCTTATATAAGATGTTACTACACATTGTGCTTGGACAGTGTGGTTACTTGAAAAGCGTGTAGTACTTTTTCATATTTTTTGGTTGGTTAGTTAAGTAAAAAAGCACCTTTCGGGGTGCTTTTTTCGATTTACTTGGAAGGGTTTTTTATAAACTTTGTCAGGGTAGTAAGCAATTCGGGGTTTACTTTTCTAAAGGTTTCTGCATAAGATTTGGAATTTTCCAAATCATCACCTTCTATGGTAAACAAAACATGGTTCATATTGTCAATAATCACCAATTTTGAATTTTTTGATGCTTTGTGCAAAGATTCTGCTTCTTCAATGGGGACTTGTAAATCTTTGGAGCCATTAACAATCAAAACAGGTATAGACAGTTGAGACAAAACTTCTATAGGTTTGTATTGAAACCAACTGCTCATAAAAGGCTGAATACTTTCATTGAATATAGAAGAAAGCTGTTGCGGGTATTCGCTTGTTGTTTTTCCTTCCTTTAAAAGGGCAATGACTCTTTCTGAATCTGCCTTATACATGGGAGCTGTTTTTTCAATTTCCTTAATAAGAACGTCATCAAAAGATTTTCCCGATCCAGCGAGTGAGATAAAACCATCTACATGCTGTTCGCTCGATAGCATTCCTACCAAACTTCCCTGTCCGTGACCTATTATGAAAATTTTATCAAAGGGACGTTCAATTTTAAAGTAATCCACTATAGCTTTTGCATCTGTAACAAAATCATTAAATACAATATCAGAATCTAGATTGCCTCTTCTTATTTGTTTAACGGTTCTCTTATCATATCTAAAAGTGGCGATATCATTTTGGGCCAAGCCTATAGCCAATTTTTTTAAGGAGTTGTTCTTTTGGAAATTTTGATTGCCATCTCTATCGGTAGGGCCAGAATCAGCAATAATGATTGCCAGAGTCTGGGTGGTTTCTTTTGGAGATAACAAACTACCGTCAATCATGGCATTGATAGCAATGTTTTCTTCCTCTAGATCCACATTTTCCTGTGCCTTTATAGTGGCGGACAAAAAGAAAAGGACAATGACAAAATATTTAATATACATAAAACAATAATAAGGATAGATTTAGCAACTACTTCTATAACGTAAATATCCTACCAAATAATTTATTTACCATGGAATTTTATGATAAATTATCATTCTATTTTTTGTGTAATTCGTCGATTAAAAGCGTTATTTCACCTACATATGTTAAAAAAATATGTATTTCATCGAAAAAAGATGTATTTAAACGTTTAAAATCAAATTAAATAATACTTTTGAAATGTACTAAAAGACATACTTTTTAGTTCAATGGATTAATTAATTAATATTTGCATTATGTTGTTGATACTAGAGACCCTAAATCTAACTACATTATAAAAGATGCAAATAAAACTAAACCGAGGTTGAGGGGCCTCGGTTTTTTTATTCAATTTTCCTAAAGGTCAAATTAATTCTTTCTCCTACTTCTTTTTGCGTTTTTGGAATTTGATGCAACCAAAATTGTTGCATGGGTGGTTTCATGATTAATAAGCTCCCCGAAGTTAAATCCAATTGATGTTTTTCTGTTTTTAAATTTCTGTGCTTAAATTGAAATTTTCTTGTTTCTCCAAAACTTAAGGATGCAATCGTAGGTGAAGAGCCCAATTCTTTCTCATTATCGGCATGCCATCCATTACTATCCTTACCATGTCTGTAAAAGTTTAAAAGGATGCTGGTGAATTTTTCATTGGTTGCCGATTCTACATCCTTTAAAAGCTTTAACAAAAGTTGAGTCATTTTATGAGGCCTCATAGTAATATTTGAATAGGAGTAAGGAATGCTATTGGTGGCATATAACGATGTTAACCTAGGTTGTTTATGAGTTTTACCAAAAAGTGTGATCTCGTCTTGCTGCCAAAGAATCTCTTCTTTTAGTGAATTGAAAATTTGAAGAGCTGAGGTGTTATCATAGAAACAAGGGTTATATATTAGCTCAGCATCTGGTAATTGGAATGTCTGTAAATCCTTAGGAAAAAGAGTCATACATTTTATTTAAATTAGCTTTCTATGAAATATACAATAAGTGTTTTAATCTTTGTGATTTTCGGTTTTTTTTCCACCCAAAAGGAACCAATTCCGGAAGGCTTTGTTTATGTTGATGAAATCATCCCTGATTTAGAAGTTGAATTACGTTATTATTCCATACATAATTTTGTAGGCGATACCATTGCCGGATATCATGCCAATAGATTGATTCTCACCTTGGAGACGGCAGAGGCTTTAAAAATGGTTCAAGAAGATTTAGAAAATGAAAATTTATGTCTAAAAGTGTATGATGGTTATAGACCACAACAGGCAGTTAATCACTTTGTGCATTGGGCAAGGGAATTAAATGATACTATAAATAAAGAGGAATTCTATCCAGATGTCAAGAAGCATAACCTTTTTAAAGAAGGTTACATAGCTTCCAAATCGGGACATAGTAGAGGGAGCACTGTAGATTTGACCATTATTGATGCAGAGACTTCAGAACCCCTTGACATGGGAAGTCCGTATGATTTTTTTGGTGTTCAATCTTGGGTATCTTATCAAAATATTTCGGCAAAACAAAAGGAGAACCGTTTACGTCTACAAAGGGTCATGCAGAAACATGGATTTAGAAGCTATTCCAAGGAATGGTGGCATTTCACTTTGAGAAATGAACCATTCCCCGATACTTATTTTAACTTTTCTATTAATTAATACGATAAATCGGGTAATTCAAGTGGGCAGGCTCGTAATTATCGCTTCTTTGAAATAACCATTCCAATTGGGCATACCAATTTTTTGCAAAGTTACTATCGGTATACTTTTTGTTTTCAAATTCCCGTTTCAAATTGGGGTTCTGCTTCAGCATTTCAAATGCCTTATCTTCCCAAACATAGGGGGAGAAGCCTTCTTTTTGCTGCAGAATAGTATCAAAGAAATTCCAATTGAAAAAGGAATCTGGTGCTTGAGGCTCTAAAGTTTCCAGCAAATATCTGATACCTTTCTGCTGTGTATTGATGATATAATCTCCTGCTCTAAATGTTTTTTCAACTTTTGACGAAAGAATTCGAGTATTGTAATGAAGGTAATGACCTTCATAAGGAGAATTTCGTGTTTCGAAAGATTGGATTCTATAACTTTCTACAGAAATGGTGGTATCCTTTTGAATCTGGGTCATTTCTATTTGATTCAGTTTTAAAAGCTCAATCACATGATGCCAACCTTGCGGAATGACATAAGCCTTTGGGATATCCACTTCAACCGAAGGCACAAAATAATTTTGATAATTGACTTTTTTTGAAAAAGGTTGGTCGCGATGGTATTTTAAACGATTTAAACCCGTGACTTCACTGGTAATAATTTCTCCTTCATAACCTTTAAATTCAAGTGTCGAAAATCTGGTAGTATCGATTTTGTAATCTAAAGGGTAGCTTTGGTTAGGTTTATAATGAGTCGCTTGTAGTTCCTTTAAAGCTCGAATTTTTTCTCCATGTGTCTCGGTCAAGTTCACAAGGGTCTGCATGAATAAGTAGGTGCCTTCAACACGTTGCTTGTAGGGTTTGAGCATGTGGGTTTCAAGCATCATTCCCAGTGTGCCCCATAAAGTTGTATAGCCTGTGGAATAGCGTGGATAGTCCATAAATTGACTGAATCCTTTTTCGGGAACTGCGTTAAATACATTGACATAAGGCGTTATGTCCCATGATTTTGATGCAAGTTCTTGCTCCAGTTGAGGTCTGAATGTTTCATGGATAAAGGCACCCATGGGGCCTCCCATTTTATTGTGTTGTGTAAATAAATGTGTGAGAACATATTGATAATCGGCACCGTTACTCACGTGATTGTCTATAAACACATCTGGATTTACCAAGTGGTATATTTCTGCAAAGGATTTAGCATTCTCGGTATCACATTTTATAAAATCCCTATTCAGGTCATAATTTCGGCTATTGCCTCTAAAACCATATTCCTTAGGTCCATTTTGATTGGCTCTGGTTCCTGAATTTCTATTCAAGCTACCGCCAATATTATAAATAGGAATGGTTGCTATAATCGTATTTTTAGGAGCTTTAAGCTGGCCACTGGCGTAATCTCTAAAAAGCATCATGGTAGCATCAATACCATCTGGTTCTCCTGGGTGAATACCATTATTGATTAAGAGGATACCCTTGTTTTTTCTGTTTGAATCAAAATCAAAATTCCTTTCAGGATCAAAGGTGACTAGGTGAAGTCGCTCCCCTGAATCGGTAATGCCCATACTGTCCACAGTAATTGTTGGATAGGCCGCTGCCAAGTTCTGGTAATAGGCAATGACGTCATAGTAGGCTGCTGTTTCCAATCCATTGGATTTTTCAAATTGTGTAACGAAATTTTCTTGGCAAAAACCATACTTAAACCAAAGGCATAAGATTCCTATAATGATGTAAAAAAATCTTTTTTTCATGGAATTCCTTTTTGAAGAAAATAATTAGGGACTAAAATTGTAAATTTTATTTCAGATAGGCAATTTTGAATCTTCATTAAAGGCATTCTAGAATAGAGGGGCAGACTACTATGTTTGCTTCTAAAACTTGTAAACTTGGATATTAACCTTATTTTTGCAGCTTAAACCAACTTATCATGACGGAATTCATCAGAAAGAGAGCGGCAAATGCCAAAAATGATATTTTAAGTGGAATTACGGTAGCTCTGGCTTTAGTGCCAGAAGCGGTTGCTTTTGCTTTTGTAGCCGGCGTTGATCCTTTAGTTGGTTTATATGCAGCCTTTATGATTGGTTTGATCACATCCATTTTTGGAGGCCGTCCTGGAATGATAAGTGGTGCCACTGGGGCACTGGCTGTAGTGATGGTTCATCTGGTTGCCGAAGGAAATGCGATGGGGGCAGAAGGGGAGAACTTAGGATTATATTACCTGTTTGCAACAGTTATTTTAATGGGGATCATTCAAATGTTGGCTGGTGTTTTTAAACTTGGAAAATTTGTAAGACTGATTCCACACCCCGTAATGATGGGATTTGTCAATGGTTTGGCCATCGTTATTTTTATTGCCCAACTTGGGATGTTTACATCCATAGAAAATGGAACGGCAGTTTGGATGCATGGAAAAGAATTATGGGTAATGATTGGTCTGGTAGTTCTTACCATGGGAATTATGTTTGGGTTGCCTAAATTGACCAAAAAACTTCCAGAGGCCCTAATAGCTATATTAGTGGTATCGGCCATTGTTATTTTTGGCGGTTTGGATGTTGCTACCGTAGGAAGTTTTATTCGTGAAGGTGGAGGTAGTGGTCTCGAAGGTGGACTTCCTTCTTTCCAATGGGATATTTTTAATAAAGTACCTCTTAATTTACAAACCTTAAAATTCATTGCGCCATATGCACTGATTTTAGCAGCGGTTGGGTTAATAGAATCTTTAATGACTTTAAATCTTATTGATGAATTAACCGAAACCAGAGGAAATGCCAATAGGGAATGTTTAGCTCAAGGAGGGGCAAATATTGTAACTGGCTTATTTGGCGGAATGGGTGGCTGTGCCATGATTGGACAATCAATTATCAATATCAAGGGAGGTGGAAGAACACGATTATCAGGAATTGTGGCCGCTATAGGATTACTCATGTTTATTCTTTTTGGTTCTTCGCTTATTGAGCAAGTGCCTATTGCAGCTTTAGTAGGTGTAATGTTCATGGTAGTCATAGGGACCTTTGCATGGAGTAGTTTTAGAATTTTCAATAAAATTCCTCGAAGTGATCTTTTTGTTTTAATTCTTGTTTCTGGGTTAACTGTGATTTTTGATTTGGCCATAGCGGTGTTTTCAGGAGTGATAGTCAGTGCCTTGGTTTTTGCTTGGGAAAACGCCAAACGCATTAGAGCTAGAAAAAGAATGCGTGCCGATGGTACTAAAATTTATGAAATTTGGGGACCACTTTTCTTTGGATCTATTAAGGCATTTAATGAAAAGTTTGACGTTAAAAATGATCCAGAAAAGGTAGAAATTGATTTTGTGGAATCTAGAATTAGTGACCATTCTGCCTTGGAAGCAGTTTACAATTTGGTTAACAAATATGAAGAAGCAGGAAAGTCAATCAAGTTGAAACACTTAAGTGAAGATTGTAAAGAATTGCTTTATAAATCCAGTCCTAAATTTAGGGAAGTGGTAGTAGAAGATATTGATGACCCCAGATATCATTTGGCTGCCAATCCTGAAAAGTTTACCAAATCACTATCTGAATACGATTTCTAAAAGGTTTATTTAATGACTACGCTATCGGGAACCAATTGGGTGTAGTTCCCATTGTTTTTGATAACATCCCTAACAATGCTGGAGCTGATGTAGGAGGTCTTGGCTGCCGTTAAAAGGAAAACAGTCTCAATACCTCCAGAAAGATGTCTGTTGGTGTGTGCAATGGCCTTTTCAAACTCAAAATCAGCTGGATTTCTCAGACCTCGCAAGATAAAGGGAACTTCTATTTCATTACAAAAATCAATGGTAAGACCAGTATAGGTTACCACTTTCACCTTGGATTCATCTTTAAAGGCGTCTTCAATAAACTTTTTTCGCTCTTCCAGTGAAAACATATATTTCTTGTCGGAGTTTATTCCAATGGCAACAATAATTTCATCAAACAGCTTGACGCCTCTTTGAATAATATCATAATGGCCTAATGTGATTGGGTCAAAAGATCCAGGAAATATAGCTCGTTTCATCGATTAATATTTTGTAGCAGATTTTGATTGATAGTTATAAAC
Organism: Mangrovimonas sp. ST2L15; assembly: GCF_001280515.1. Taxonomy (GTDB): domain Bacteria; phylum Bacteroidota; class Bacteroidia; order Flavobacteriales; family Flavobacteriaceae; genus Mangrovimonas; species Mangrovimonas futianensis. The sequence goes on from NZ_LBIQ01000035.1 coordinate 202,345, forward strand.
CTTCGAGGTTATAAAATTACAGATTTTATTTCAAAGCTTCTTCAATGGCATTTTCAAAGAGTTCAGACAAGGATATTCCAGCTGCTTTGGCTTGTTGAGGTAAAATACTCTCTTTTGTTAGGCCAGGAACGGTATTGACTTCCAACAAATGCGGCTCTCCATCCTTAAAAATAAATTCACTTCTTGAAAAGCCAGTCATTTTTAAAACTTGATAAATCTTTTTGGCTTTTTCCGAAACCTTGTAGGTCCACTCATCACTTATTCTGGCTGGGGTGATTTCTTGAGATTGTCCCAAGTATTTAGCTTGGTAATCAAAAAAATCATTGTCGCTTACAATTTCAGTAATCGGCAATACTTTGATTTCTCCCTGGTAGGAGATGACTCCCACTGAAACTTCGGTCCCATCCAAAAATGATTCAATAATGATTTCATCATCTTCCTTAAAAGCAATATTAATAGCGTCTTTCAATTTTTCCTTTTCATAAACTTTGGTGACTCCAAAACTGCTTCCGGCTTTATTAGCTTTTACAAAACAAGGTAACCCAACTTTTTTGATTATAGCTTCTTCATCAATATCATCCCCAAAATTCAAATAGAAGGATTCTGCTGTTGCGATGCCATATGGTTTTAAAACACTAAGACAGTCTCTTTTATTAAATGTTAAGGCTGCTTGATACATCCCACAGCTGGTTTGGGGAATTCCTAATAAATTAAAGTAGGCTTGCATAAAACCATCTTCACCAGGGCTACCATGTATAGCATTGAAAACACAGTCAAAAGTGATTTTTTCTCCATCATGGATAATTGAAAAATCATTTTTATCAACTGGAAATTCAATGTCATTGTCATTCACATAAACCCATTTGTTTTTGAAAATGTGAATTCTATAAGGGGTATATTTATTGGAGTTTAAGGTTTCGTATACTACGTTACCGCTTTTTAAGGATATTTCATATTCACTCGAATATCCTCCCATTATGATGGCTATGTTTTTTTTCATGTAGATAAGAAACGATGGTAAAATATCGTTAAGCTAAAATATCACTAATAAATCAAAAGTAAAAACAGTTCGGTTTTTATATATTTGTTGGGTAAAAAATTATAAATGAGTCTGATTAATTTCCTGAGAAGTAAAGCTTTTTTAAAACAAATTGTCTTGGCTGTAGTAGCCATTTTTGTTATCAGCTTTTTGTTGTTGAGATGGTTGAATAGTACCACCAATCATGGTGAATTTGAGACTGTTCCAGATTTAACGGGGAAATCCATAGAAGTTGCTAAAATAGCTTTGGATGATAACCACTTGCAAATGGAAGTATTGGATTCTTCAAATTTTAATCCCGATTATCCAAAGTATTCGGTTATAGAACAAGATCCGCCAGCTGGGAAACAAGTTAAGGAGGACCGAAAAATCTATTTAACCTTGAATCCATCCGGTTACAGAAAAGTTATGGTTCCAGAGTTAAGGGAGAGAACCTTAAGACAGGCCAAACCAACCTTGGAGGCTTTGGGTTTTGAATTGGGCGAATTAACGTATAAAGACAACATTGCGAAAGATGTGGTTTTAGGAGTGATTTATGATGGAAAACCTTTGGAGGCTGGTGAAATGCTGCCCAAAAAATCCAAAATAGATTTAGTATTAGGAAACGGAAATAGACCAGAATAGGTTATGGCTGAGGTAATCAATGATATCGATGAGCAGGATGATGAGCTCTATGAACACTATGCTTTTACTGCAGAGAAAGGGCAACAACCTTTACGCATAGATAAATACCTTATGAATTTTATTGAGAATGCAACCAGAAATAAAATTCAAGCGGCCGCAAAAAGTGGAAATATCTATGTCAACGATATTCCTGTAAAACAAAATTACAAAGTCAAACCTTTTGATAAAATCAGGGTGATGTTTGAACATCCACCTTATGAATATTTATTGACGCCCGAAGATATACCGTTGGATATTGTCTATGAGGATGATGAGGTATTGGTCATTAATAAACCAGCTGGATTGGTTGTGCATCCAGGCCATGGTAATTACTCCGGAACCTTAATCAATGCCTTGATATATCATTTTGAAAATTTGCCCAATAATTCTAGTAATAGACCAGGCTTGGTTCATAGAATTGATAAGGATACGAGTGGTTTATTGGTCATTGCCAAAACTGAAGAGTCCATGACGCATCTTTCCAAACAGTTTTTTGATAAAACCAGTGAACGGGAATATGTAGCCTTGGTCTGGGGAAATGTGGAGGAAGATGAAGGAACCATAGAAGGCCATATTGGGCGTCACCCAAAGAATAGATTACAAAATACAGTTTTTGAAGGAGATGAAGCTGATAAAGGAAAACCAGCTATTACCCATTTCAAGGTATTGGAGCGATTAGGATATGTAACGTTGGTTTCCTGTAAGTTGGAAACCGGAAGAACCCATCAAATCCGTGTGCATATGAAACATATAGGACATACTTTGTTTAGTGACGAACGTTATGGGGGACATCTTATTTTAAAAGGGACCACTTTCACAAAATATAAGCAATTTGTAGAAAATTGTTTTAAGACTTTGCCTAGACAAGCGCTTCATGCAAAAACACTAGGTTTTGTTCATCCAAAAACTGGAGAAACATTACGTTTTGATACAGAGTTGCCTGAAGATATGCAGCTGTGTATAGAGAAATGGCGCAATTATGCAAAACATCAGGAACTATTATAATTTTTCCTTATTCCTTTATTGTAAAACTCTTAAGAATGTGGTTGCTGAATAGCCTTTCCATTTGTATTTTTGGAGTAAATAAATCAATTTATGAAACTGGTATTATCACCCGCTAAATCTTTAGATTACGAAAGTCAATTGCCTACAGACAAACACACCGAAGCCTGTTTTTTAAAAGAGGCGGATAGACTGAATAAATTATTAAAAAAGAAGTCGGCCAAAAGTCTTTCAAAATTGATGCATATATCCGATAGTTTAGGGCAATTGAATTATGAGAGAAATCAAGAATGGGAATTGCCGTTTACACTAGAAAATTCAAGACCGGCTGTATATGCTTTCAATGGTGATGTGTATCGTGGATTGGATGCTTATGAGATTTCTTTAGATAAATTGGATAGGGTACAAAATACAGTGAGAATTTTATCAGGTTTGTATGGGGTCCTTAAGCCTTTGGATTTAATTCAACCATATCGTTTGGAAATGGGAACCAAAATGCCCGTTGGGAAGAATAAAAACCTTTATGAGTTTTGGAAGAAGAAAGTAACCCAAGCGCTTAATGAGGAATTAGAAGATGACGAATTGTTCCTGAATTTGGCAAGTAATGAGTATTACAAAGCTATTGATTCTAAAGCGTTAAAAGTACCTGTGATTACAGCAACCTTTAAAGAATTTAAAGGAGGTGAGTATAAAAACATAGCTATTTTTGCGAAACTAGCCCGTGGGTTGATGGCAAGATATATTATTGAAACAAATGCTCAAACCGTTGAAGACCTTAAAGGATTTAATTATGAAGGCTATGGTTTCAGCGAAGAACTATCTTCTAAAACTGAATTGGTTTTCACTAGATAATTTAGAGAGATAAGTACGTAGGATTCTTACTGTGCTTTTTTGTTAACGTTTATCTTATCTTCAGGTTTTGGTTTCTTTTTGATTCGGGGTCTCCTTACCCCGTGTGAACCTCTATTAATTTTACCGCGTTTGGTTTTTTTGTCTCCTTTGCCCATTTTTATCAGTAGATTTAGCAACTTAATTTACAAAAAATAGGACAAAAGGACAAACATGTTCATTCATAAGCATCCATATAAACCATTCATTCCAAAGCAGGCTACAAAATTAATAGTAGGTACTCTGCCGCCTCCCAGATTCACAACGGGCAATCTAAAACCAGACGACGTGGACTTTTGTTATGGAAGTAGGGATGGGCAATTGTGGCGAATTTTAGACCAATTGTTTGACTTAAACCTTGTCTATGAAAACACCAAATATGCCATTGATCAGCGTAAAGATTTTTTGAAATCACAAGGCATTGGTATTTGTGATATGGTTGAAAGTGCGCTTCGAGAAAAAGTAGATGCCTCCGACATAGGCATGCAAGATGTGGTGTTAAGAAATCTTCTGGGACATATTAAAGTTCATCCTAATATAGATACCTTATTGTTTACGGGAGGCAACAGTAAAAATGGCCCGGAATATTTTTTCAGAAAACATTTAAAATTGAATGGATTGAATCTTACACCAATAAATCAAGAGGTTCCTAGAATTCATATTTTTGATATTAAGGATAAAAAAAATATGACTCGCACTATAAGAACAGTTTCGTTGACGGCGCCTTCCGGTAGTGCTAATAGGGCTGTTGGTAGTATGCCTTTATACAAACAAATAAAACAGCGAAACCCGAGTTTTACAACCTTTGATTTTAGGGTGATGCAATACCGAGAGTTCTTTTAGTTAGAAGTAAGAAAAAGCCCAATACATTAAAACAAACTGTAAAGGTATTCTTAAGATTAAAATCCATTTTGGGATTTTCGCACTGATTTTTTCATCATTCAACATATAGAAATGAACCGTTAAAAATACTAGTAGCATGCAAATGATTCCTAAAACAGCAAAAGGTCTTGTGGTCTTGATACAAACAGTAATGCCTAGGAGGATTTCCATGATACCACTCAAATAGACCAGAAGTTTGTGGTTAGGCAAATAAAGAGGAATAATCCTCATATACATCTTGGGTTTGATAAAATGCATCAACCCTGCTAGGATGTAGAGACCTCCCATGAGGTACAGATGCCAAGGGTTGCTATTCATCTTTATACTTCCTGTAACTTATTCCCATGCCGTAATTGTTTTTACCTGCCTTTAAAAGGGTAGATCCTTGAAAGCTTCCTTTTTGGAATGGTGACCATTCATTGGTATATTGAAACACCCTTTTTATAAAGGTTCTTGTTTCCCGAATTTCATCTGTAAAAGGTAACAAAGGTCTAAAGTTGGTAGGTATTTTAACCATACCGCTTCTTGATTTGATTTCTTTATATTGCTTGTTAGGAAGTAGATTTCCCTGTTCATCAGTATAACCCATCACCTGAATGGAAATAAACAAACCGTTTTCTGGAATAAAGATTTGGTTAGATGTGACATCCAAGTCATATTGGTCGCCATCTTCCTCGGTAACTCTAAAAGTGACTTGTTGGTAAGTCAATGGGTCTCCTGGATAACCACCTTCGTTTTTATAAAATTGGGCTTTAAATAAGGTCGAAAATTCTTTTTTATCAGCATTGGACCGTTTCCGTTTGTTCCAATCTTCAGATTCCAAGGCAATGGGAAACTGTACAGAAGTTAATTGCTTTAATTCGGACCCCTCATTCTTGAAAAACACGGCAATTTCTGATTCCAAAGTTGGAAGCCAGCAACTGTAATAGTCATCATCTAAATAGGGTTTTAGTTTTTCTACTTTGTATTTGCGATCTTCTAAATTAGCATAAATTACCACTTCGTCTAGGTGATCTATTTCTTCCTCCATAAAGATGGTCTCTGGGAGTGGTTCAGCAGGAATATTAAGGTCCTTATAACCTAAAGCAGAAATGTATAAAGTGTCAATATCGGGATAAAGTTTTTTTGTAAAAGTAAAGCTACCTTGATCATTGGCAAAGACTCCAAATCCATCACCAAATGATATGGTTGCAAATGAAACAGGGTCATTGGTTTTTTTGTCAATTATTTTGGTTTGTGCAAAGTTCAATCCAAAGCTTAAAAGGACTATTAAAAGGATGCATTTTTTCATAGTCAAAAGATATTAATAAAATATGGTCAAAGTCAAATCTGATGTCGATTCTTTTATAGTGTAAGTTTTAAAAAACACATTTGGGAGATTTAAAATTTCAAAGTGTGTTTCAAAAAATGAATCCAAAAAGTTAACATCTGTCAAATAAATAGTACATTTGATTGACGCTCAAAGAGAAACGTTTAGAAGCCTTACGGAGTTTAAAGTATTAGGTTCTAAATTCGAAATTATATGAGGCCCATTGGGGGATAATTTGGAAACAAGTTTTTTATGAAAAATTATTATATGAAGTCTTTATTTTCAAAATGCTTGCTTGCCACAGCACTACTATTTGGATATTCTATTTATGCCCAAGACGAGACAAGCTCTGCAGATGCCCTAGCTAAGCAACTTCAAAACCCTGTTGCTAGTTTGATAAGTGTTCCGTTTCAAGGGAATTTGGATTTCGGTTATGACCCAGAAAACGGAACCAAATTTACCTTAAACATCCAACCAGTCATTCCTATAAGTATTAGCGAAAATTGGAATTTAATAGGTAGAGTTATTTTGCCCGTTGTTTCTCAAACCGACATCTATGGTAACAGCGGAAATCAAACAGGGTTAAGTGATGCCGTAGTAAGTGCGTTCTTTTCGCCTAAGGAGCCGACATCAGGAGGATTAATTTGGGGTGCTGGACCCGTGTTGTTGGTGCCTACAGCAACCGATGATTATTTAGGAACTAAAAAATTTGGGGTGGGACCCACGGCAGTTGTCTTGAAGCAGTTAGGTACTTTAACTGCCGGTGCTTTGGTAAACCATATTTGGTCTGTGGCTGGAGATAGTAATCGACAAGATGTCAATGCTACATTTTTACAACCGTTTCTTGCTAAAAACTTTGCGGGAGGTTATGCCTTGGCACTTAATACAGAATTGACCCAAAATTGGGATTATAAATCTACTTCTGGTTCTATTAATATTGTTGGATCTAAAGTAATCACTATGGGAAGCCAAATGGCACAGCTTTTATTGGGACCAAGAATTCATTATGGCAATGGTAATGCTGCTGATTTTGGTGTTCGGTTTGGACTAGTATTGCTTTATCCTAAAAAGCAATAACTTTCATTAGCTATCCTAATAATAAATGTTAATCAATAATCAATCTATAAAATCATTCAATGAAAAAATTACTTATTTTATGTATTAGTGTGTTACTGGTTTCCTGCGGGTCATCAACAAAAATTGTAGGTGCTTGGACCAATAAAGATAAATTGGCCACTAGGACTAAAGGTTCTGTGTTTATTTTGGCAATGACCAATAATACTCAGGCCAAAAATGTTATGGAAGAAGAAATTGCCTTTCAAGCTGGTCAACGAGGTATTAAAGCAACCAAGAGTAAGGACATCTTTATACAAAAATTCACCAAAGAGGATATGCCTTCCAAAGAATATCTTTTAAGGGAAATTAAGGCTACTGGTGCAAAGACTATTTTTACGGTCAACCTACAAGACAAGGAAACCACAACAAGATACCATCCTGGAAATGAAATGTATGTGTCTGGTTATTCACCTTATATGTATGGCTATTATAACAGCTTTTATGGCTATTATAATTATTCCTTTCCCATTACATATACGCCAGGATATTATGATACAACCAAAACTTTTTATTTGGAAACCAATCTTTATGATGTAGAAACTGAAGAGTTGCTTTGGTCTGCACAGTCAAAGACCTATGATCCGGCAGATATGGAAGATTTCATCAAAAGTTATTCGGAAGCTATCATACATCAGATGATTGAAGATGGTGTATTAAAATCAGAATAGAGATTTTCTTATAAAAATTAGAACTCAGAAGACCACTAACATTTGCGTTAGTGGTTTTTTTTATTTTAAAACTTTGATTTACAGTTGTTTTTGTGTTTGAGGTTGATGTGATTTTTGTTACCTTAGATGAGCTATTTTTTAATCCTATATGCTTAATACTGTAAACTTAAATCCTCTTAAATCATGAAAAAATCATTTTTAAAGCCAATATTCTCAGCAATCGCTGTCCTATTCTTTTTGAGCTCCTGTAAATCACCAAATGAGGAACCAAAATCGATTCAAGAGGAAACAGTTGGTCAACAAGAACAAATAACGGATGTCTTACCCTCTTGGAACGATACGAAAAATAAACAAGCCATTATAGATTATGTGAATGCGGTTACTAAAGAAGGAGGAGCTGAATTTATTCCAATAAAAGATCGAGTTGCGGTTTTTGACAATGATGGTACCTTATGGAGTGAGCAACCCGCTTATTTTCAACTATTGTTTGCTATAGATCAGGTAAAAAAAATGGCCAAAGACCATCCGGAGTGGGAAGGGAAGCAACCATACCAAGCTGTTATTGATGGAGATATGACTTCTCTATCAAAACAAGGCATGAAGGCTATTGTGACTTTGATAATGACAACCCATGCTGGTATGAGCACAGATGATTTTGAAGAAGAAGTTGTCAACTGGATGGCTACAGCAAAACATCCCAAAACAGAGCAACCCTACAATCAAATGATTTTTCAACCCATGTTGGAACTTTTAGAATTCTTGAGAAAGCATGATTTTAAGACCTATATTGTTTCGGGTGGTGGCATAGACTTTATGAGGGCTTGGGCCGTTGACGCTTATGGCATTCCAGAAGATCAAATAGTAGGAAGTGTTATAAAAACGCAATTTGAAATGACCGATGAAGGCCCTCGTTTGGTGCGTTTACCAGAATTAGATTTCATAGATGATAAAGAGGGCAAACCAGTTGGAATACAGCATTTTATTGGGAAAAAACCTGTTTTTGCTGCTGGAAACTCTGACGGAGATCTTCAAATGTTACAATGGACAGCGTCTTCCGATTATAAAAACTTCGAATTGTATATTCATCATACCGATTCTGTTAGGGAATGGTCTTATGACAGAGGTTCCCATATAGGTGGTTTTGACAAAGGTTGGGATGAAGCCGTTGATAAGGGGTGGACTATTGTTGATATGGCCAAAGACTGGTCGATAATCTATCCATTTGAAAAATAAATGGAACAATAGAAAAGTGAACTTTCAAGTATAATATATTTAGTAATTGATTTTTACTATCGTTTTATTATAACAATCAATATTATTTATAGTTTGAGTGTGCCCTTATGCAATTAATATTGCCAAAAACATATTCAATATAAATAATTAACCGATGAGGAAATTAAAATTGTTAGTTACGCTACTTACCGTAACCTTTATAGCATTGTTATCCTGTCAATCCAAGAAAGAATCTGATGGGCAGGTAGATACTTTATCAGGGGCTACCAAAAAAAGCAGGTCCCAAATGAAAGCCACAAGTAACAGTGATTGGTGGCCTAATCAACTTAACTTAGGTTTGTTGAGGCAACATTCCAATTTAAGTAATCCTATGGCGGAGGATTTTGATTACGCAAAAGCCTTCAACCAAATAGATTATCAAGCATTAAAGGAGGATATTAGATTGGTGCTTACCGACTCTCAAGAATGGTGGCCGGCAGATTTTGGTCATTATGGAGGGTTATTTATCAGAATGGCTTGGCACAGTGCTGGAACTTATAGGACTGGAGATGGCAGAGGAGGGTCACGTTCTGGACAACAACGATTTGCTCCTTTAAACAGCTGGCCCGATAATGCTAATTTAGATAAGGCTAGGCGATTGATATGGCCAATCAAGCAAAAATATGGGAATCAAATTTCTTGGGCAGATTTAATGGTCTTGACGGGCAATGTGGCACTTGAAGATATGGGCTTTAAAACATACGGCTTTGCTGGAGGTAGAGAAGATACATGGGAACCAGAATTAGATGTGTATTGGGGCGCTGAAAAAAAATGGCTAAGTGATGAAACGCGTTATTCCAGTGAACGTGAATTAGAAAACCCTTTGGCAGCGGTTCAAATGGGATTGATTTATGTAAATCCTGAAGGTCCGAATGGAAATCCTGATCCATTATTGGCGGCGGAGGATATTCGTGCGACTTTTGGTCGTATGGGAATGAATGATGAAGAAACAGTTGCTCTTATTGCAGGTGGCCATACCTTAGGAAAAGCCCATGGCGCTGGAAAGGCATCACATGTAGGAGCAGACCCGGAGGGATCTGATATTGAGGCTCAAGGATTCGGATGGAAAAGTAATTATAAATCAGGGAAAGGTGCAGATGCTATTACTTCAGGTCTAGAAGTTACTTGGACAGCCACTCCAACCAAATGGAGCCATATGTTTTTCTTTAGTTTATTTGAAAATGAATGGGAATTGACAAAAAGTCCCGCTGGAGGTCATCAATGGGTAGCAAAAGGAGAACCTAAAATGATGGTTCCAGATGCTTATGATTCCGAAAAACAACATAAGCCAACCATGTTTACAACTGACTTATCTTTGAGATTCGACCCTGGATTTGAAAAAATTTCAAGAAGATTTTATGAAAATCCTGAGTTGTTCAATGAGGCCTTTGCAAGAGCTTGGTTTAAATTGACCCACAGGGATATGGGGCCTAAAACTACTTATTTGGGTCCAGAAGCTCCAACAGAAGATTTGATATGGCAAGATCCTATTCCTTCCGTAAATCATCCTTTGATTAATTCTAAACAAATCACAGAACTTAAGAAGGACTTGTTGGATTCTGAGTTAAGCATTCAGGAATTGGTTAGTACAGCATGGGCTTCTGCATCCACTTATCGAGGATCTGATAGAAGAGGAGGTGCTAATGGAGCCAGAATTAGATTAGCTCCACAAAAAAATTGGGAAGTAAACCAGCCTAAGCAACTCGCTAAAGTATTGGGAGTTTTAGAAGAAATCCAAAAAGAGTTCAATGCAAACCATATTCCTACACAAATTTCAATGGCAGACCTTATTGTCTTGGCTGGGGACGCAGCTGTAGAAAGAGCTGCAGCTAATAGTGGCATAGATGTGACTATTCCCTTTGTTCCAGGGCGTATGGATGCTTTGGCTGAACAAACAGATGTAGCCTCATTTAATTTATTAGAGCCAATGGCAGATGGATTCAGAAATTATTTAAAGACTCAGTATACTATACCTACCGAGGAACTATTAATTGATAAAGCACAATTGTTAACCTTGACAGCTCCAGAAATGACTGTTCTTGTGGGAGGTATGCGTTCATTAGGGATTAATTACAATGCTTCCAAAACGGGAATTTTTACTGAAGATATTAATGTTCTAAATAATGATTTCTTTGTCAATTTATTGAATATGGATATTGAATGGGAGGCCGCTGATGATTCCAAGGAGCTTTTTATTGGAAAAAATAGGGGTGATGGAAAAGAAATTTTCAGAGGAACCAGAGTAGACTTGATTTTCGGGTCGAATTCAGAATTAAGGGCCTTGGCAGAAGTTTATGGGAGCCAAGGTTCTAAGGAACAATTTATAAAAGATTTTGTTAATGCTTGGGATAAAGTCATGAAACTGGATCGATTTGATTTAAAATACCCGGAATCTTCTTTGGATTAAATTATTTCTTTGGGAATTTTGATAAAAAAACGTGATTTTATATTCACGTTTTTTTTGTTTTGTGTTTTATGTAATTGTTTAATTTACAAAATTTTAAATGTAAAAAGTTTCAATTGTTAAAATCATATTTATTAAATTAGGGTTGTCTAATCTTAAGTCTTTTAAATAATGAAAATCTTCAAATTCTTTTTACTGCTTTTCTTTGTGTTGATTGCTCAAAATGGTTTTTCTCAAAAAAAATCGGCTAAACAATTGGCTCGAGAGGAATATAAGGTTGATACCTTAATAACTCAAGAAGAGCGTTGGAATAGGCAAGTTTGGTTCAACGATCAAGTGGAGAAAATGAATATGAACGATGATTTGCGAGATGATTATAATTCCATAATAGGCTATCATTATTACAAAGTAAGTAGGTTGAACGATTTAGATCAAAACTTAAGCCTTCCAGAAATGAAAGAGAAGTTCGATGATGAAATAAAAAAATTAAATATAGAGGCCAAGGGCCTATTAAGTGAAGAACAGTACCAGATACATTTGGAAAGCGTCGAAACCTTTGTGCACTCTGTTTACAGAAAAATGGGCTTCAATAAATAATTTTAAATCAGAATACAATTGAAAAATAGGAAGAGGCCTTTAGTCCTTGATGGATTCTGGGCCTTTTTTATTTAAATAGATTTTTCATCTTGATTACTTAAGTTTAAACATAAGCTCAGATTTAGAATTATTTCATTACTAATAACCAAACAATTCATTATTAATGAAAAAAGCACTATTCATCTTTTCCCTTCTTTTTGTGTCTATGCCTATTTTAGGTCAGCAAAAGGAGAATGACAGCCTTATGAATAATAAGGAAAAGGATAAAAAGGCCGATTTCACAGTTATGCCCTTTATAAGCTACAATAGAAATTTAGATTTCATGATTGGAGTCATTCCTATGGTCATGTATCGTCTTCAAGAAAATGATACAATTTCTCCTAAATCCTTATCTGGTGTTTCAGCAGTTTATACGACTAATAAGTCATATGTAGTGGGTCTCTTTAATAGATTTTATTTTAAAGAAGACAATTGGAGAGGGACTTTTTATCTTTTTAACGGAGATGTTAACTCCCAATTTTTTATGGATGGTTTTGAAAATGCTGGTTTTTATAATTATACAACAAATGCCACCATGTTAAGTGTTGGTGTCCAAAAGAAGATTATTAAGGGTTTTTATGGGGGACTTAGCTATAACTATGCTAAATATGATACAGACTATGAAGACCAAATCTTGGAGGCAACTACTACCATTACTCACGGTTTAGATTTCAACTTATTATATGATACGAGAGATAATGTGTATTACCCACATTCAGGTGTAAAGGTGAATGCCAAATGGATTACATACCCTACTTGGTTTGGAAATGATGAGGTAACCAATCGAATTAAAACAGCTTATAACACCTATTTCCCAATGAGACATGAAAAAGATGTTTTGGCAGCTCGATTTTCAGGGGACTTTGGCCTGGGCAGTGTGCCTTTTGAGCAACAAACAGTAGTGGGAGGGAAGGATATAAGAGGATATTCGGAAGGAAAGTACCGAGGCAATATCGTTATGGCACTTCAAGGCGAGTACCGTTACAACATAAATCGAATAGGCTTTGTTGGATTTGTGGGGGTTGCAACCTTATTTGACTCCGACAATGAGGATTTCAATGGAGAGTTTCTTCCAGGCGGAGGAATAGGTTATAGATATCAGGCCTTTAAACAAACCAAGTTTAACATCGGTTTGGATGCTGCGTTGGGTAAAGACGACTGGGGTATTTATTTTAGAATTGGAGAAGCTTTTTAGTTCAAATTTACTCGTATACCAATTCAATGTCATCTATTATTAAAACACTATCAACCGCTCCAGCAAAATGAGCGCCATCAAAGCTTGATGAAGCCACAAAGGTTATATGGGTAGAAAGCCCAAATTGAGCCAGATCATCACTTACAAAAATGCCATTCTCCGGGAACATATAGTCTGGGTAACTGTTATCTAATTCGCCATAAATAAAGTCCACCTCTTGTGTAGTAAGACTTCCCTGTTCTGCATCACTTCTAAACCAGGCAGTTGCCAACCTTTGAATATTTCCAGATTGCCTTATTTCCAAAAGGGCATAAATGTCGCAGGCATCTCCATAATTTAAAGGATTGCCATCTTGATCTTCGTTTTCCGGCCCAGGTGTGTATTGGTATTTGAACCGAAGTTTGGTGGGTCTAGCAGCAAAAGGGGTTCCGAATTCAATAGCCGCTTCAGGATCACTTATTTCTATATTATCCGGATTGAAATAACCTGTAAAAAGAGACCCAGCTGCAATGGGGGTTCCAAAGGTTCCTGCCAATGGTCCTAAGTCTAAGGTGATTAATTTGGCCGCCAAATTACCGTTGCCCAGATCTTCTGGGAAAGTTGCTAAATCACCTAGAATTTGAGTGCCTTGGTTTCCAGTACCCCATATGGTTGTGTTGGCATCAGAGCCAGGTTCATAATAATTTGATGAAGTGAGATACCATAGATTTAAATCTCCATTGCTTAATTGGGGCGTTTCTGAAGCGACAATAGCTTCAATGGTCCAAGGATGGACAGAACCATCCTCTGCAGTAACCATTATAATTTGATTTTCCTGAAGATTCAAAACATCGCCTACAGATTTATCGGCATAAGCAAAAGATGATATTTCTAATGTTTCAAGAGTAATTTGCGTTAAATCCACACCGCCTGGAATTTCTACCTTAACCAGAAGACTGTCGGTTAATATAATGGCATTTCCAGCTTGGTTGCTAACCAAAATCTCTTTGATATTGCCGTAGGAAGATGCTCCAAAATAATCTTCTTCAACACATGAATTCAAGAATGAGCTAGCTAACGTAATTAAAAAAATAAAGATGATCTTTTTCATGATTCCCATTGTTATTTTCCAGCTCCAAAATAATAGGCAAGACCTAGTTGAAGGGATAAAATATTGATTTCAAAATCAACATTTTGAGTGGTTCTTTTAGATGCTTCCGTGTTATTGACGGTTCGTTCTCGTGTATTTATCTCATATCCAAGGACATTCAATCCAATTTCAAGAGCAAAGTTTTCCATCGCAAAAAAGGTGACTCCTGGACTCAAACCTAAACGAAACCTATTATTGGTAGTGTACGTCTTATTGATTTCATCCATGTTTGAAATATCCCTGGTAAGGCTCGTGCTTCTACCGTAGGTAATCCCAATTTCTGTAAAAAAGCTTAAACGCTCATTGGCTGTTAATGGAACTGCTGTTCTCAAAAATGGCGTGATGGCAAATCCTCGAGAGATCGTATTAGAATAAATGGTGTCACTGTCTTTTAGGACTAATCCACTAAATTTATCTTGATTGTAATTCAGGTTTACCCCCAACATGGCATAATTCCCAATAAAATATCCGCCCTTTAAATTAAGGTCATATTTATTTTGGTTACCATCAATTACCTGACGCAAAAGAAGGTCTGTGTTTTCCAATTTTCTGTCTTCAAGAGACATGGCAAAACCTACATAAACGTTACGCTTCTTAAAGGGTTTGAATTTGGAATTATAATAGGTGGAAATTAAATCGTAAGGGGTATAGGTACTATCCTTCTTTTGCTCTTTGTCTTGAGCTAAAACCATGAGAGGCAAAAGAAAGATGAATAAATAAATGAATAAACCCTTTGCTTTCATGAAACTGTAATATCTTAATGATTAATTCTTGAAATTATTCTATTGAAAAGATACATAAATTTCATGAGATTTCTAGTTTAAATCATATGGTAAATAGTGAGTTAAATAATAAATGTCATAAGATTTAAAAAGTAAAAATGGGAATTTTATTAGGCTTGATTCTTTAAAATTCCTAGTTATACTCTGGAGTTTCAAACTTTCTGCTATTTATGGTGAGAATATAAGTAGTTTCTTAACAGTAATTTTAAATAGTTTCTATTGTAGTGTTCTTTTTTTCAGTAACTTAGGAATTGTATTGGTTAAGCCATTTAATTTTTAAGCTATCAAACATCTTTAATTTTAAACAATCTATTATGAGAAAATTAAATTACTTCAAAACACTTGTTTTGACTTTAATGCTTATTCCTTGTTTATCGATTGCCCAAAAAAAGCCAAATATTTTGGTGCTTTGGGGAGACGATATCGGTACTTGGAACATCAGCCACAATAATCGTGGTATGATGGGTTACAAAACGCCAAATATTGACAAAATAGCTAAAGAAGGTGTCGCATTTACAGATTACTATGCACAACAATCTTGTACTGCTGGTCGTGCGGCTTTTATAGGTGGTAATGTACCCGTGAGAACCGGAATGACCAAAGTTGGTTTACCTGGAGCCGAACAGGGCTGGCAAGAAACAGATGTGACTATGGCGACTGTTTTAAAAAGTCAAGGATATGCTACAGGGCAATTTGGTAAAAACCATCAAGGCGATTTAGATACGCATTTACCTACTAATCATGGTTTTGATGAATTCTTGGGGAATCTTTACCATCTAAATGCAGAGGAAGAACCAGAGAATTATGATTATCCTGGAGATATGGTCATGAAGGATGGCCAAACTTTTAGAGAAAAGTTTGGGCCTAGAGGTGTACTTCATACCTGGGCAGATGGTAAGGGAGGTCAACGCATAGAAGATACGGGCCCATTAACCAAAAAGAGAATGGAAACCATAGATGATGAAACATCAGATGCAGCGATAGAATTTATCAAAAAGCAAGTGAAGGCAGGTAAGCCCTTTTTTGTTTGGTGGAATGGAACAAGAATGCACTTTAGAACCCACGTGAAAGAAGAGCGCAGACACAAAGGTCATGACGAATACACTGACGGAATGATTGAACACGATATGCATGTGGGTAAATTTTTGACTTTATTAGACGAATTAGGAATTACTGATAATACTATCGTAATGTATTCCACTGATAATGGACCACACTACAACACATGGCCAGATGCTGGAACAACGCCTTTTAGAGGTGAGAAAAACTCTAACTGGGAGGGAGCCTATCGCGTACCTGCTTTTGTAAAATGGCCAGGGCATTGGCAAAAGGATGTTACTCTAAATGGTATTGTAGCCCATGAAGACTGGTTGCCAACCTTTGCTGCTGCTGCAGGAGCACCTGGAATTAAAGAGAAAATCAAAGCTGGAGTCACTTTAAATGGACGCAGCTATAAAAACTACATTGATGGATATGACATGAATGATTATTTATCTGGAAAAACCGAAGAATCCCCCCGACATGAATTTTGGTATGTTAATGATGATGGTCAAATTGTAGCAGCACGATATGATGATTGGAAGGTGGTGTTTCTTGAAAATAGAGGCGTGCAGTTTGGAGTATGGATGGAGCCCTTTACAGAATTACGTGTTCCTGTGATTGAAAATTTAAGAAGAGATCCGTTTGAAAAAGCCCAACATAATGCCAATGTGTATTATGATTGGTTATTAGATCGCGCTTATGTTTTAGTGCCTATTCAACAATTGGCAGCTCAATTTTTAATGACTATGAAAGAGTATCCTCCTAGTCAAACACCTGGTTCTTTTAATTTGAGTTCCATCGAAGAAAAACTAAAATCAACTATGGGGGGTCGATAAAAATTCATCTCATTTAATATAAAGAGCCATAATTTATGGCTCTTTTTTTATTAATTCTATATAAAATATTTTGTGGAATTTACTTACAATAATTGACTGTTAAAATCATTTTTGTTTCTATTTTTAAGGTGGTATTTGGTTGATTTTTATTAACTTCATGCTCCTTTTAAGTTAATAGCAATCAAACGAGTTCATTTTAATTATAAACTTATATAAACGTAACTCTTATGAAAAAACAAGTTGCTATTAAAAGATTAGTTATACTCAATCTTCTTTTATTTTCCATTTTATCGTTTTCTCAAGACAAGAAACCCAACATTTTAATCATTTTTCCAGATGATGTGGGTTGGAGTAACGTAAGTGCGTATGGCAATGGCGTTATGGGATACACAACGCCTAACATAGACCGCATCGCTGAGGAAGGGGTTAAGTTTACCGAGCATTATGCACAGCCAAGCTGTACGGCAGGACGCGCTGCACTAATAACTGGGCAATACCCTATAAGAAGTGGTATGACTACCGTAGGTAGACCAGGTGGCCCACTTGGACTTAAAAAGGAGTCTCCAACCCTTGCCGAAGTACTTAAAGAACAAGGCTATGCCACTGGACAATTTGGGAAAAACCATTTAGGTGATCTTAATTCCCATTTGCCAACGGTTCATGGGTTTGATGAATTCTTTGGAAACCTATATCATCTAAATACACAAGAAGAATATCAGCAAAAGGACTATCCGCAAGATCCAGAGTTTTTTAAAAAATATGGGACTCGTGGGGTATTACATACCTGGGCTACTGATGGCGACGATACTACTGTAGATCCACGTTTTGGTAAGGTCGGTAAACAAAAGATTGAAGACACTGGGCAACTTTCAAAAGAACGCATGGAAACCGTAGATGAAGAGTTTATGGCAGCGTCCATCGATTTTATTAAAAGAGCTCAAAAAGATGGTAAACCTTACTTTGTTTGGTTTAATCCAAGTAGAATGCACATGTATACCCATTTAAAACCAGAAAACCGCTATTTAGCACAGCCTTATACTACAGAACACGACTTTTATGGTAGTGGTATGATGGAACATGATATGATGATAGGTGAAATGCTGGATAAACTAGAAAAAATGGGTGCTTTAGAAAACACCATTGTTGTCTATTCTACTGATAATGGACCAGAACACAGTGCTCGTTTACATGGTGGGACCACACCATTTAGAGGTGAAAAGATGACCACATATGAAGGCGGCGTTCGCGTTCCTATGATGGTTATGTGGAAAGATCATATTCCTGCTGGTAAAACACTTAGTGGCATTCAATCGCATATGGATATTTTTACAACTATAGCAGCCGCGGCAGGTGTTCCTGATGTAGCCGATAAAATGATGAAAGAGAAAAAACAATATATCGATGGGGTTAATAACCTGGATTATTGGTTAGGTAAAAGTGAAAATAGTAATCGTAATAACTTTATATATTATCACGAATCTACGATAAGAGCTATTAGAATTAATCAATGGAAGCTACACTTTGAAACAAGCGAAAACTATTACGCGCCATATGAAAAACAAAAGTTTCCTATTATGTATAACATCCATTTCGATCCTTATGAAAGTTTTGATAACCTAACAGATCGTTCAGATATCGTACAAAAGAAACAATTCTTAAATGAACCTGTTCAAGAAATTCTTGGTGAACATATTAAATCACTTCAAGAATATCCGCCTGTACAAAAAGCAGCCACGTTAGATTTCTCTGAACTTGTAAAACAACTAGGAGAAGGTAAACAATAGGAAATTTATATTGACTAGATAAAACTAAATAATTTAAAAGAAAACAAAAAGGAACTAGAAAAGCCAAAATATTCCAGTTCCTTTTGTCCCTGAAATACAGAAGGTAACTGCATCCGAGATTTTATATCTGGATTGCAGAGGATTTAAATCTCGCATATCGAGTAAGAATTAATAATCCATGAACCATGATAAGAAAATCAGGTCTTATTTTCATTGCCCTTTTAACGCTGTTTTCGTGTAATCAAAAAAAGGAGAAGGAACCAGAAGCTATTTCTTCAAACCAAACCATGTATTTCAATGGGGATATCATTACCATGGAAGGAGATGCTCCTGACTATGCCGAAGCTCTAGTGGAAGAGGATGGTAAGATTATTTTTGTGGGAGCAAAAGATTTGGCTTTAACCAATTATGAAAATGCCAAACAAGTTGATCTGGAAGGTAAAACCATGGTTCCTGGCTTTGTTGATGGGCACATTCATTTTTCAGCGTTAGGATCCCAAGCATTGGCTGCTAATTTACTAGCTGAACCCGATGGAAAAGTAGAAACGGTTGATAATTTGGTTGCTGAGCTTATAGATTGGTCCGAAAATAATGATACGTCTTTATTTGGGGGCTGGATTGTTGGTATTGGTTATGATGATGCCATCCTAGGAAGGCACCCCAATAAAAACGACCTTAATAAAGTTTCAATCGATATTCCAGTTATGGCAACCCATATTTCTGGTCATTTCATGACTGTGAACAGTAAGGGTCTCGAGGTACTAGGTATAACATCTGAAATAAAAGATCCAGAAGGGGGCCAAATAAGAAGGGTCAATGGTACAATGGAACCAGACGGCACCTTAGATGAGCTAGCTGCAATTCCTCATATGTTGAAGATACTTTCTCCAACCGAGCCTGATAAGATTGATAAATTTACGGATGCCGCTCAAAAGTTGGCTTTTAGTTATGGTTATACAACAGCTCAGGAAGGTAGAACTACCTCGAGCCATGAAGCTTTAACAAGTTTTGCACAAAGTGGCAAACTTAAAATTGATGTACCTGCTTATATTGATTACTCCAGGCCAGAACTCATGGCTACCGAATGGTTCAGTAAAACCTATAAAAATCACTATCGTATCGCTGGATATAAACTTACCTTGGATGGATCACCACAAGGAAGGACAGCTTGGAGAACGCAACCTTATTTAATGCCTCCTCCTGGGGCAGATAAGAATTATAAAGGGTACCCAGCACTTCCAGATGAGGCAAAGGTTCAGAAAATAGTTGATACATGCTTTGCAAATAATTGGCAGTTATTAACTCATGCCAATGGAGATGCCGCCATTGATCAAATGATAAACGCCATATCAAAAGCTGCTGAAAAATATGGAAATACGGAAAGGAGAAATGTTTTAATTCATGGTCAGTATCTTAGGTATGATCAAATTGACAGCTTGGCGAAATATGATATCATACCATCGCTTTTCCCAATGCATACCTATTATTGGGGAGATTGGCATAAACAAATAATTGGAGAAGAGCTAGGTGATAAAATCAGCCCTATCAAAACTGCCTTGGAAAAATGTGGAGTCGTGACGAGCCATACAGATGCTCCGGTGGCACTGCCTAATTTAATGATGATTCTTTGGACTACTGTAAACAGGGTTTCTAGAAGCAGTAAAGTAATTGGAGAGACTGAAAAATTGACGCCCTATGAGGCGTTAAAGGCCATTACCATTTGGGGAGCCTACCAACATTTTGAAGAAGATCGAAAAGGTACCCTTGCACCGGGCAAAATGGCTGACCTTGTAATTTTAGATAAAAATCCATTAAAAATTGACCCTATGAAAATTAAAGACATAAAAGTGTTTAAAACGATTAAAGAGGGTGAAGTAGTATTTGAATTAAAATAATGTTTTTTGATAATGATCATTATCATAAACTCAAAGCTAATAAATCAAGTTATTAATTCTAAAGTTAAATTTATGAGTACTTTTTTACGTAAACGGATTATTATCCCAATAGTGTTTTTATTGCCACTATTGGGATGGAGCCAGCAAAAACCCAATATCTTGGTGATTTGGGGGGATGACATTGGCTGGCAAAATGTAAGTGCCTATGGAATGGGGACTATGGGGTATACAACACCCAACATTGATAAAATTGGGAATGATGGAATTAAATTTACCGATCACTATGCGCAACCCAGTTGTACAGCGGGAAGGGCAGCCTTTATTACTGGGCAGTATCCCATAAGAAGTGGGATGACCACAGTGGGGCAACCAGGGGATGCCTTAGGCTTGCAAGCTGCATCTCCATGTTTGGCTGAGGTGTTGAAGGCAGAGGGATATGCTACAGGACATTTTGGTAAAAATCACTTAGGAGACCGTAATGAACATTTGCCTACTGCACATGGTTTTGATGAGTTCTATGGTAATTTATATCATTTAAATACTCAAGAGGAGTCTGAGCAACGTGATTATCAAAATTTTGCTAAAGAGTATTCTGGAGATTTAGAAAGTTACGAAAAGAAATTTGGAACGCGAGGTGTTATTCACTCGTGGGCTACCAATAAAATGGATAATACCGATGATCCCAGATTTGGCGTTGTTGGGAAGCAACGAATTGAAGACACGGGGCCTCTTACTCAAGAGCGCATGAAAAATTTTGATGCAGGTGAGGTTATTCCTGTTGCCGAAGATTTTATGAAACGCGCTAAAGCGGATGGTAAACCCTTCTTTGTTTGGTTAAATACTTCAAGAATGCACTTGTATACGCGCTTAAATGAGGAGTGGCGATACGCCGCAGAGAAATATACTTCAGAAGCTGATTATTATGGTAGCGGGATGATGCAACATGATCATGATGTGGGATTGGTGTTGGAATTTTTAAAAGCCAATGGTCTTGATGAAAATACCATTATTTGGTATTCAACAGATAATGGTCCTGAACACAATTCTTGGCCTCACGGAGGAACTACTCCTTTTAGGGGAGAAAAAATGGGGACTACTGAAGGAGGTGTAAGAGTACCAAGTATGGTAAAATGGCCAGGAGTTATTGAGCCCGGACAAGTCAAAAATGGAATTCAGGCACATATGGATATGTTCACTTCTTTAGCTGCTGCTGCAGGTGTGCCAGATGCGGCCGATTTGTTGATGAAGCAAAAGAAACAATACATTGATGGCGTTAACAATCTGCCGTATTGGAAGGGGGAAACCAATAGATCGGAAAGAGATATGTTTTATTATTATTATGAGAGTAAGCTAAATGCCGTAAGAATGGGACCATGGAAATTCCACTTTATATATAAGGAAACTTATTATGGAACAGCTGAGGCCAGAACGGCACCATTAATATTTAATTTAAGAATGGATCCTTTTGAAAGCTATGACTCTGAAGATGCTTATGGGCATCTTATGCAAAAGGTATCTTGGTTAATGGCCCCAATGGGAGAGCAAATGAATAAACATATTAAAACACTTTTGGATTACCCACCAGTACAAGGGGGTAAAAGTTTTGATATGTCTAGTGTGATGGATGCCGTTGTTAAAAAGGGACATCAGTAACCTTAATATTCAAGTAATAGAAAAGTCTAAGTTCTAAACTTAGACTTTTTTATTTTGTAAGCAGCAATTATTAACAATTCTAAACAAAGATCTGGTCTTGAAAAAATATACGATCCTTATTTTTTCGGTTCTCTTTCTTGTATACTCAAATGGTTGGACTCAAGTAGAAAATGATGACCCCATAGAGGATCATGATTTTACTAGGCAATTATGGTTTGACTTGGAGCCATCTTGGCATTTAAGTGAGCAAAGTAAATTAGTTGGAGAAGTGAGCTATCGAACAGTTGAACCCAAAAGCTGGCATAGATTGATTTTTCGGGCATCCAAACGCACCAGTAAAGACAGTATTTTATTTAAAGGCTTTAAACATAGTGAGGGGCTTCAGTATGGGGTGGGGACTTTTTTCTTTATGAGCGATTACCAGCCAAATAGTTTTGAAATCAGACCATTTCAAGGTTATAGTCTAGGATTTAATATCAGTCCACGTTTCAATTTGGGACAGCTGCTAAGAGCAGAAGAACGCTTTTTGTTTACAAACAATGAAAGCCATAAGTTTTTTGGCTTGAGATTGCGGTACCAAGTAACCGGAACCATTGATCTTAAGGGGTTGCTTTTTCAACAGGGCCGTGGGTTCTACCTTCCCGTTTCCATAGAGGCTTTCTTTAATTTAGTAAAAGTGTCCCAGTTTAATGATGTGTTTAGAATTTCCCCTGGTATCGGGTATCAAGTTAATCCAGATTTTAAATTCCTATTCAGTTTGGCCTACCATTATACAAAACAGGGAGCAGACGATAATAAATTGATTAGAACTAATGATTTGGTGGTTCGTTTCAGGATCTTGAGAACTTTTTAAGATGCTTGTTTGCCTTCTTTCTTCAAACATTCTAATTGATGTCAGAATTGGTTTAGGTAAGACTTAAAATATTCAAATGGTATTTCTGAGTTTTTAAAGACTATTTATAAATCAGAAATTATTGCTAGATGTTAACTTAATTTGTTTGTTTTCAAATGATTATTTGCCTAATTTTAATATCCCTTTTAAAGAATTAGTGCACCACGACGTATTATCTTAAACTTTAAACTAACCCATTTATGAAGTATTGTAATTTTAAGGTCAAACTCTTTATTCTGGGAGTTTGCCTTTGTCCCAGTTTTCTTTTAGCACAAAACGAAAAACAGAAAGATTCCACTGCTATTTACATTTTGGATAAAATGGCAGATGTCATAGGAGATCTGCAAGCTGTTCAATTCTCAATGGAAACATCAGTAGATGAATTAAATGCTCATGGAGAACTATCCACCTATTTTGCGCATAGTGAGGTTTCAATGGTGGGACCGAATAAATTTACGGCCATTGTTCAAGGAGATAAAGGGGAATATGGTTATTGGTATGACGGAGATTATTTGTCCTATTATTCATATAACGAGAATAATTATGTGACGTTGGAAGCCCCAGATACCATTTTAACCATGATCGACAGTATGCACGTTGCCTATGATTTTAAATTTCCAGCTGCCGATTTTTTCTATCCAAACTTTACGGATGATATCATAGAAGGATATGATACAGTGAGATATATAGGTAAGCGCCAAGTAGATGATACACCTTGCTTTTATATAACAGCAGCTAATTCAGAAATGCAAGTCCAATTGTGGGTAACCAATGATAGTCAAATGCTACCTAAAAAATTATTGATTGTTTATAAAAACGACCATTCCTTGCAATATGAAGCTACGTTTGAAAAATGGATTTTAAATCCTGATATTCCGGAATCGATTTTTTCTTTCACACCGCCTCCCAATGCGAAGTTGATCAGTATCCTAGCTAAATCCTAATTTAAACTCTTTCAAATGGTATCTAAATTAAAATTCACATTCAATTATAAAGTATTATTGTTTGCTACCCTACTAGTTTTCATTCTGCCTTTAAATATGGAGGCTCAAAGAATGCGACATGGAGCTTCAAGAGGAGGGGCTAGAACCATGTCCCATTCTCCAAGTAGAAGTATGCAACGACCCGCGGCAAGACCTACCAATAGGGGAGGTTCCATTAATGGCGGACACCAAAGAACTAGTTCTAGAAATTTTACAAAACCGTCAAACAACAGAGCTACTCAGAATAGAACCCCTTCAAGAACGAGCAATAATAATAGGGCTAATTCCAAAATTAAGACACGAGAGAAAACGGTTAACCGGGGGAATGCAACTACTAGAAATCGTCCAACCTCAAATATTAAAACCAAAGATAGAAATAAGGTAAACATGGATCGAAGTAGAAATAGAGGTGATGTAAACATCAATATCAATAACAGCCGGCATTACAACGTGCGAAATACCAGAGTAAGAAGTAGCTCCGTTCGTTATGTGAGACCGCCTTACATCTTTGGTGGCTTTGGGTATTATTGTCATAGACCTTATTTTTATCATCCTTATGTGCCTTTCTATTGGGGACCTTATTACCATCCTTGGGGGTATTTTGTTACCTCTTTGGCAACTACGGCAATCATAGTAAGTATTATCCATGAAAATGAGGAAGATGAAAAAGCTGAGTACCACTATGATAATGGAACCTACTATCTTAAAACAGAAGATGGGTTTGTCGCTGTGCAGCCGCCTGTAGGAGCGCAAGTACCTTCATTGCCTGAAGAAAAGGAAAAGGTAACGGTAAATGAGACTACAAATAATTACTATTATGGAGGCGCTTTTTACGAAGAAAATGATCAAGGGTATATTGTTGTTCCTGCAACCGCCGGAACTATTGTTCCTCATTTGCCTGAAGGTGGAGAAGAAGTTAAAATTGGAGAACAAACATATGTGCAGTTTGGAGAAACTTATTATCAACCTATTCAGGTGGATGGCAAGAATATGTATGAAATCGTAGAAGTCAAAGAAGAAAAATAAATTTCATTTATGTTTTGTTTTATGTAATGCCTTCAGTATTTGATACTGTGGGCATTACTTTTTTATGGCTCTTGTGAGAGTTTTGGGAATTTTAAGAATTTGGAACCCTTGGTTTCTAAATCCAATCTTAATCCAGCAGTTAACACATTAAAATCACTAACTCCAAATTCATCTGTGGCATTAGAAATTCGATATTCTAAGTAAATAAATCCAAACCGAAAAGGTTTGTATTCCCCTCCCAGAATGATATAATTATGTTTTAAGTCTGATTGAAATTTAACATTTGAAATTTTGGGTTGATACGTATTAAAACCGGCTATTAATGAATAGCGCGGTTGTTTAAATTTGGTGAAAAGTTCCAGACCAATAGCATCATAAATGCCAATAATCAATTCATTTTCAATTACAGTATCTGCATAATCACCATTTTCTTGATAGGCATAAACAAATCCAAGATCCCAATGGGAATTCTCAAAGGAAGCCCCTAGACTCCAATAAAGAGGGTTGCCATCGAGTCCTAGGGTATTTTCTCTAATACTTCGTGAAAGGTGTTTTTTATTAATGGCAGAACCTATTTTTAATCCATCTAATAGCTCGTATTGCAAACTTATTCCATATCCATCTACTAAATAGTTGTTAGAGGTACTGTCAAATTGCCCTTGAAGACCCAAAAACCAGTTGCGCCAATGCAATCGATAGGTAACGGATTGGTTAGCTCTTCCTGTTCCTGAACCACCCCCATCTGAATTGCCTACATAAGTGGCGCTTCCTTGTCCACCAAACACATTAAATTTATCGGTAAATTGAGTAATGTCGTAATATACACTCCATTGCTTTCCCATCTGGATTGTTCCATATTTTTTAAAATCAATGCCCACGTAACCCAGTCTAGTGGAAAATACCTGACGGTTTTGGGAATTTTGAATAGCCAAAAAACCACTATTGGTATTTCCATCAGTATTAAACTGAACAGGACCCTTAAATAAATTCATCGCTAATTCAGCACCAACAAAAAAACGAAGCCCTTTTTTATTTGTGACGCCAATTTGAAAACCAATTCTAGAGACATTTTCTTGAAGTTCCAACTCATCGTCGTAGTATGCCATATGGGCTCTAAAGCTTCCGTAGGGGTGAAAATCGAGAAGCACAGAATCTTTAGGTTGCTCTTGGGCATTGCTAGCAAGACAAAAAAATGAAGCTATAATTAAAAGTCCTATGGTTAAGGTGTTTAGGCTCATAATTAAGGTTTTATTCCACGTGATGATCCATTTTATTAGAACGATTTAGATAAACCTACACCCAGTGTAAGGGTGTTGTAAGCATCAATTCTGAAATCATCTCCAAAAGTCACTTCAAACTCCAGTCCATTATGGATTTCTAATGTGTATGCAACCTCGGCCCTTATTAAAAATAAATTGTCCCCTTTGGCAAATTCGCCTCCAGCACCCAATAAAAAAGCAAAATGCTCTCCCGGTTTATAGACGCCCATTAAAGCCGGTGCTATAGGTCGTTCTCTTTCTAATAGTGACTCTTCCTCTGAGCTTAAATATTTCTCAACTTGAAAGGTTTCATTGATGAAGTCGGTATGCAGACCTATGGCCCAATGTTTATTGAGCCAAAAGTTGTAATAAAGAGAAAAACCAGGGAGGGCTCGCCATTGTTTTTTATCGCCACTATAAGTGTTTGGAGTATGGACATGAGAAATCAACAAACCTATTTGATGTCTTTCAAAGGATTCATTTTCTAACTCCATTTCGCCCTCTTGAGCGAAACCACAAACAGTAAAAAACAGTATTAAAAAACTAGAATAAAGTGATTTTTTCATAGGATGATAGAGTATCTGTTAAAAGGACATGGAATTAAATTATATTTTTATAAAGAATTGATATTTAATTGTTTATTTTTAGTAGTAAGTTACATGATATTTACGAAACATTAAAGTTACTTGTGTTATTTTTATTTTCTTCCACGGTGTTTGTAAGATTGAGGTTGTCTAATAAAATAATGAAGTTGGAAGATCAAACCTTAAATTCTTATTTATGAAAATTTCATTTCGTTGCTGGGTCATTATTTCTATTTCCTTTGCTTTTTTTTCTAAACTTTATGCTCAAGACACCCATTATGCTTCTCAACAATTTGGAACGAGAACAGCTTTACTTTCAGGAGCCATTTTAGGGGGGATTGATGACAACTCCATGGTGTTTTATAATCCAGGAGGATTGGGCTTGTTAGAAAATACTTCCTTGTCAGTAAATGCAAATGCATATCGTATTGAGAATATAAAAATCTTTAATGCCCTTGGAGATAGAGCTGATTTTAAAAGCAGCAATTTAGGAACAGTACCATTATTGGCAGGCGGAATGATAAAATTGAAGGATCCTAAATGGAAATTAGGATATGGTTTTATGGCTCCTACAGATTTTAGTTTTAAAGGGATAGCTCGTGTTGATGGGGATTATGATGTTATAGAAGAAGCTGAGAGTCCGGGACTGGAAGAGTTAGTAGGTGAGAGTAGCTTAACTTCCAAGTTAAGTGAAGTTTTATTTGCCTTTGGAGCAGGTAGGGTCATCAGTGAAAATTTTTCTGTGGGAGCAAGCGCTTTGTTTACGGTGCGTTCTCAAACCTATAATAGAAACTATTCGGCCTATATTTTCTTAAATGATGTAGAAGAATCTCTCGTGGGTGGGAATCTTTCCCAAAATGTGGATTATTATAACATAAGGGTGGCTTTAAAATTAGGAGCTATTTATAAAATGGAATCTTGGAGCTTTGGAGCAACATTTACTACGCCTTCCCTAAATATTGGAGGTCAGGGAACAGTGGCTTCCAATATTGCAGCTAGGAATGTTAAATTTAATGGTGTTGATAGGCAAAGCGGAGTGGCCACAGATAGGCAGGCAGAATTAAAAACGAAGTTTAAATCGCCACTTCAAATAGGGGTAGGTGTTAATTACGATCAAGGAAAATCATTTTTGGGGTTATCGGTTAATTATTATTCGGGATTGGATTCTTATGAAATCATGGATGTTGTAGCTAGGACATTTGTTCGTCCAGCAGATTTAGCTCCTGAGTTGAGTAGTGATCAATTTTTGAGTGTGAGGGGTGGAGCGCGTTCTGTTGTTAATGTGGCCTTGGGTTATGAATATCGGTTAAAGGATCATTTATCCTTATTGGCCAGTGTTCGTAATGATATGTCATATTACGATAAGGATAAGACAGGAGCAGATAACGGTGGTATTAAAACAACAGTAAGCTCTTGGGACTTAATACATTTTACTGCTGGGGCTATTTTTAAAAGAGAGAATAGTAGCTTGAGCCTTGGTTTACTTTTTAGTACGGGTACTAAGGATGATTATGAACAAAAAGGAAATTTAAATAATCCTACGGAAGGAAGTCTTCTTAAAGGAGCCACCACCATTACCGAGGCTAAATACAGCTCTATTGGTTTATTACTAGGTTATACTTATTTTTTCAAAAAGTTCTAAATAAAAAAAACCATCTTTGATAAAAGATGGTTGCCTATTAGGAGTTTAGATAACTTAATTTATTCCTGATCTAATTTTTTAGTCATATGAAAGCCAATGAAGAGACCTACTCCTGCCATAGTAAAAATGGTAGCTGGGTAAATGGCATCAGAAGCTAATGATGAATAAGTGTCTAATAAGGACGCTAGAAAAATACCTATACCAATACCCATAAGTAGTAGGGCTAAATTTAGAATAACAACCTTCCAAATGGGAGCTGTTCGTTTCTTTCCTTGGATAAATATACTAGCATCGGCTCCTTTTTCTATAAGAGCCATACGCTCTTTATTTCTGGTAGAATAAAAAAGGTAAAATACTCCAAAAATGGCCGCTATTAAAAGAGGCATGATGATAAATTCTGATCCCATACTGTTTGTTTTTAATTTATTAATTTTAATTGTTTATAGCCTATGACGATATAACTTTTCTTGTGGTTACAGTTTTTTCAAAAAATATTTTTATTTCATTTGTAACCGTTTGAGTAGTGGTGTCGTCCAAAGAAAACATGACACCAACCAGCGACGAAATAATCATCAATCAAATTAATGCCGGTGACAGTAAGCAATTTGCTATACTGGTAGATCGCTATAAGGATTTGGTTTTTACTTTAGCTTTAAGAATGATGAAACATCGTGAAGAAGCTGAAGAGGTGTCTCAAGATACGTTCATTAAAGTATATAAGTCTTTGTCAAATTTTAAAGGAGACTCTAAATTATCAACTTGGATTTATAGGATAGCTTATCATGCTTGTTTAGATAGATTGAAAAAGAACAAAAGACATTATTTAGATGTATCTATGGATGGAGACAGACCTATACAGGTGGAAGTAATGGAAAATGCCTTTAATCAGTTGGTGGAACAGGAACAAAAGCAGAAAATACAATTTTGTTTAGAACAGTTGCCTAGTGAGGATGCGTTTTTGATTACATTATATTATTTTGAAGATTTGAGTATGGACGAAATTTCAAAGATTGTTTCACTCGAATCAAATCATGTCAAGGTTAAGTTATTTCGAATTAGGAAAAAGCTGGCGTCAATTCTAAAGAGCCAACTGGAACCAGAAATTATTGAAAGTTATGGAAGAGCGAGAAAATAAAGAATTGGATGCATTTGTTAAAAGAATCATGTCATCAACAGAGTTGGACAGTCCCTCTCATGATTTTTTATCACATGTTATGGATAATCTTCCTAATAAGAGGGGGAAAGAGTTAATTCAGTACAAACCTTTAATTTCAAAGCCTGTTTGGTTTGTAATAGGTGGTTTGTTTTTGGCGTTTATGGGATATTTGGTTTCTAAAACAACCATGGTTAATAGTTCATGGTTTAGTCAAATAGACTTTGATCAATTCTTTAATCTTCCAGCAATTTCTTTTTCTACAAACTGGCCTCAAGTAGTCATGTACGCCTTATTGGTTCTAGGTTTGATGTTGTTGGTTCAAGTAAGTTGGATGAAACATTTTTATAACAAACGACTTGGTTTTTAATAAAGAACTCAAAAGCACACCTCTTTTCAAGTTGTGTGAATAAAAGATGAAAGAAACACCTGTTTTTTTTTCAACATAGTTTAGTTGAATTCCCAGCCGAAAGTCGTTTGAAAAATATAATCACTTGTAGAAGCTCCAGCAACAGGTTTGCTATCATAGTTATAAGTCAGACCCAATTTTATAAAAAAGTCAAGAGGGAGATCATATTTGAGGTCTAATGTGTAATCACATCTTATACGACTACCTTCCGTTAAGCTAGGATAGACTGCCAAACTGGTATTCAAACTAAAATCTTTAACATCAAACATATTGAAAACCACTGCACCATAGGCTTCCATTGAATTTTGAACACTTTGATTGGCTTCTGGAATAAACTGTTCGTTGTTCCAAGCTAAACCTACACCAGCACCTAAATAAAGTTTATTATTTCTTATAAAATATTGTCCCAAACCACTTCTGATAGTGGTACGTAATTTTAACAACTGTTCATCATTGGATAACCAAGCAGAGGTTAATTCATAATACCTATTTTTATTCATGAAATACTTGTAGGTAACATTGGCGTCTGTACGATGTGTTTCGCTCACATTGTCTTGATTGCTTCTTACCGAGTTGTAGCTTCCTGTAAGTAACCATCTGAAGGTAGTGTAACTTATGGTACTTCTAACAGTGAATTGTGATAGATTATTACTTTTAGTGTAGTTAAAACCTACCGAAAGAGATGCGGTTAATCTGGATTTAAAACTACTTTTCACAGCTTTAAGAAATACAATATCTGAAATGTCGGCTTCAAATTCCTCACCGTCTCCTTTAATTAAAACTTTACCAAAATGATCATCTATTGTATGAATGGTGCCACTAATTCTTCTACCATCAGAAAGGGTAATTAAATAAGATTGCGAACTAAGAATTTCTCCAACCTCAACCCATGTAATGGTAAAATCATCTTCACTATAATCGGTTTCGACAGTCAGGACGCCCTTTTCCATTTGTTTTATTTCTCCAACTAATTTGTCTTTGTTTTTAAGAACAATGGTATCATTTTGTCCCATTAATTGAAAATTACAAAGCATAAATAATAGAAAGTAAAGAAACGGAGATTGAATTAGATGTCTTTTCATAATATTGATGATCAGGTAATTGCGAGTACTAAAGATAAAAAATTAATAGGGAGTTTTGTCAATTTTTTCCTTCCAATTTTCAAAGATTTTTATTCCCTTTTCTTGTAAGATCTGTTGAAATGGTATCAATCTTTCAGTTGTCTTTTTATCTATTTCCTCATAAATAAAATGGTCATCAAAGCCAATTTCACGAGCATCATCTTTATTGCATGCGTAAAAAACTTTTTTGGGACGTGCCCAATAAATGGCACCTAAACACATGGGGCAGGGTTCACATGAGGTATAAATAACACAATCTTCAAGTTGAAAATCGTTTAAATGTTGACATGCATTCCTTATGGCTGTTACTTCTGCATGGGCCGTAGGGTCATTGGAGGATGTAACACAGTTATGTGCCTCGGCTATGATGTTTCCATTTTTCACAATCACACAACCAAATGGGCCTCCTGCATTTTTATCCATGCCCTCTTTAGCTAAGTCAATAGCTCTTTGCATAAATTCTTTGTCTTGAATGGTCATCAGGCTTTATTCAATTTTTTTGGCATTCTGAATGACGCCATTTTGGTGTAAATCAAGACTGGTAATTTTACCTTGAGTGTCTTTTTTAAATATGATTTTCGCTTCAACTACTTTTAGAAAAAAGGTGTCTTTACTTTCAGGGAAAACTTCAAATTGCGGCTGTCCTGTAGCTTGGGTGAAAAGTTTGTTTCCATTTTTGGTAAAGGTAAGTATGAATCCAGGCATCAATTCATATTTACCAACATAGGGCTCTATTTCTTTTTCGGTCAAGGTGATAGTTTTTCTTTCCGCAGGAGGAAGTTTGTTTGTAAAGATGCCTATTTGGGTATTGGATGGTGATTTGAATGTAACCTTTTTGACACCGTCTTCCTCAAAAAAATCATACGTATAAATAACATCTTCAAATAGATATTGATTCTCTGATAATGGAAAAATAGGAAGCTTGGTGCTTCCTTCTCTTTGACTGTATAGTTTGCCTTCGTCTAAAGTGATATGTCTTACAATATCATTTTCAAATTGATAAGCACCTAACCATTTATTTAATTGGGTCTCATTTAAAGTAATAGCGTCTTTAACATTAGGAAGCGGTTTTCCAATCGCGATGGCTGCAATTTTATTGGCTAAACCAGTTACATTTTTGCAGGAACAATTACTTAAAGCAGAAACAAATATGTCTTCTTTTGGAAAGTAAATTCCCATGGTTGTATAACCAAAAATTCCCCCTCCATGTGAAATGGCTTGGGAACCTTGAATAGTCATTTCACTTAAGCCATACCCATAATCAATATGCTCACCATTGTTAAGGGTAGAACCATGAATGGCCAATTCATAGGAGGCATTGGTAATCAGTTTGTAAGAATTGAGGGCATTTTGCCATTTCAATAAATCTGTGGTGGTAGACATCAAAGAACCGGCTGCATATGGAATGGTCATGCTAATATAATTTGAGTTAGCAAACCCTTGTTCCACTTGTTGGTATCCAGAGGCCCTTTTCATTATTATTTCTAAGTTAGAGCCATAATAGGAACTAGACATGCCCAATGGTTTAAAAATATGGTTGTCAATAAAATCTTCATAGGTTTCACCGCTTGCTTTTTCAATGATATAGCCTAAAAGGATATATCCAGAATTATTATATCTAAACTTTTCTCCCGGCTCAAAATCCATGGGTTCGTTTTTAAAGGTGTCGATCAATTCCTGCGGGGTGAAGTCGGTTCGTGCTTCTTGAATAAAACTGGGCATATCTGTATAGCTTTTGATGCCCGAGGTATGATTAAGAAGATGGTGAATCGTGATTGACTTTCCATGTGTTGGGTAATCTGGAAGGAACTTTGTAATGTCATCTTCAAGCTTCAGCTTTCCTTGTTCTTTTAACATAAGAACAGCAATTGCAGTAAACTGTTTGGTAATAGAGCCAATTTCAAATACATTGTCAGGTTTCATAGCAACGTTCAATTCGATACTGGCCATTCCAAATGCTTCTTTATAAATGGGTTTCCCATTTTTGGCTACTAAAATTGATACCCCTGGTCCTCCTTCGGGATATTCTTTACTAGCTAAGGCGCTTATGTCATCTTCAATGGATTGGGCGAAAAGACTGGCATTTAAAATTGTTGACAGAAAAAGGAGCAGTAGAAATGGTTGAGGGATTTTTGGTTTTTTCATTGTTAATAGCTTTAACTTAAAAATATAAAAAATAAAATAAATTTGGATGTAAGTATTTTAATAATAGCGGAATAGGAGTGGGGTTGGAAAGTTTTTCACATGATATATTCTCCGTCAATGGGTTGGACGGGTTCAGGAATGTTTTCTTGCCCCAAAGCTTCAAGCAAATTAATTTCTATGGTTCGAGTAATTTGGTCTAAAGGAATTCCTGAAGCAATGTCTTCAAATGGATTTAATAAGGACACCCCAATTTTATAGGTTGTAAGAAAGACATATCCAATTAGGATGCCTGCAAAAATCGACCAATAGCTTATGTAGTCTGATGATACTAGGGTCACGCAAATAATAAAAATCCAAATAAACATTTTGGTGTAATAGTTATAGCTGGGAGGAAATACCGTATTGGCAATCCTTTCTGATTTACCCATTTGATCACAAAAACGCGTGTTGGCTCGATTCAACTCCATAAATTTAAATCCGTCAATAAGGCCTCTTTGGTAGAAATCGTTCAGTAAATTAGTTTGTAAACCCAGTATGCCATTGGGAATGTTTGAATAGGTTTCCACCTATGTTAAGTCTTCGGGCTCCAGAAATTTTCTGTAGTCAAAATCATCAGATGCTCTTAGATTTTTCTTCAGGGCATATAAAAATCCCAAATGATTGTAAATAGCTCTCTGTTTTAAATCGTCACCCAACTGGTCATCTTCGGAGTTTAAATAGCTCAAAATTTGCCTGCTCCAACTTCTCGAGTCATTGACCAATTCGCCCCAAATTTTTCGGGCTTCCCACCATCTATCATAAGCCTGACTGTTTTTAAACCCAATAAAGAAAGAAAGCGCTGTCCCTAGAATGGAAGGTAATAGCAAAGGTATCTGTATATGATGTTGAATAATAAAGTGATAAGAAAAATAGGTGACTATACAGATAATGATGTTTATAACGAAATGCTTCCAAGTTCCTTCAATAACTCGGGTAATTCGCACCCTTTTAGAAATAAGCATATCTATGATTTTAAATAAGTATTCTAAAGGTAATTAATTTTATAGCAATACCTTAAGGAAACAAACATCAATTGGATGAATCCTGATATTTG
The DNA here is from genome assembly GCF_001280515.1 of Mangrovimonas sp. ST2L15. GTDB lineage: Bacteria > Bacteroidota > Bacteroidia > Flavobacteriales > Flavobacteriaceae > Mangrovimonas > Mangrovimonas futianensis. The sequence goes on from NZ_LBIQ01000035.1 coordinate 236,846, forward strand.
GCAATTTTTGATAATAATATCTCAATCTTGTAGGGCTTTGAAATGTAGTCGGTCATACCTGAGGCCAAACACTTTTGTATTTCTGAAGTAATGCTGTTGGCAGTCATGGCAATAATGGGAATTTGTGATTGAGAAGCTTCGATTTCTAGTTTTCTTATCATCTCGGTTGCTTCACAACCATCCATTATCGGCATGTGCATGTCCATTAGTATGATATCAAAAGCCTGTTTTTTATAAAGATCTATGGCTTCTTTTCCGTTTTTTGCAAGTGTCATATTTACATCAGGGATGTAGTAATTCAAATCATCTTGAACAACCATAATATTGAATTCGTCATCCTCAACTAAAAGCACAGTTAGGCCTGTAAGGCTTTTTCCTAGTTGGTCTAAAGAAATTCCTTGAAGATCATTTTCAGTATTGGTAATATAATTTTGGGTTTTTGCCGGCAATTCAAAATAAAAATCACTACCTCTATTTTCTTTACTGTTAACCCAAATCCTGCCACCTTGTAGTTCAATGAGTCTTTTGGATATACTCAAGCCCAGTCCAGTACCCTTGTAAATTTGTGATTTCGATTTGGCTCCTTGTTCAAAAGTTTCAAATATTTTATCAATTTGAGAGGTTGGGATTCCTATTCCTTGGTCAGAAATTTTGAATATCAGACTACTTGGTGTGTTTTTAGACTCCACAGAGATAGATATGGTTCCCTTATCACTAAATTTTATGGCGTTGCTGATAAGGTTGATCAACACTTGACTAAGTCTTGCTGCATCTCCCAAAATTTGATCTGGAAAGTTTTGGGAGAAGTGGGTTTCCATACATAATCCTTTTTCCTCTGCTCTATATTGCAGGGATTGCACTGTACTCTGAACAACGCCTTTTGGAGAAAACCATTTTTCTTCAATTTTTAGTTTGCCTGATTCTATTTTTGATAAGTCCAATATATCATCCAATAGTACCAAAAGATTGTCTGAACTTGTTTTCATAGCCTCCAAATAGGGCTGTTGATATTCGGGATGTTTATTTCTGATTAAGTTGTTCGTGATGCCCGAAATGGCATGCATAGGCGTTCTTATTTCATGGCTCATGTTGGCCAAAAATTGCTCTTTGTATTTTTCTGATTGTTCGGCCCTCGTTTTTTGAACCTCGATTAATTTTTTCTGTTTCTGAATAAATTGCAGTCTATTAAATAGATAAATGAGCAACATACCTAAAATAAAGGCAACCATAAACCCTATCCATTTAATTCTTTTCTGATTGGTTAATTTTTCCTCATTGAGTGCCTCACGAAGTTGCATTTGGTTTCTTTGGGAAACCAGAAGTTCTAGGGAATTTTTATAGGAATTTATTTGTCTGTCCAATTGATCATACAATTCAAAATAATAAATGGCATTTTTATAATCTCCGAGTATGCCGTAAATGTCCTTTAACTGACTAAAGGCATTCGCCTGTTGTTGGATCAGTTTGTTTTCAATGGCAATCTTTTCTCCTATTTTGGTATAGTAAAGAGCGCTGTCAGCTTCCTGCATGTTTAAGAAACAGGTGCCAATGTTGATGTTTCTGTGACTTAGGTTTCTTGAATTTGTAGTGTTAAGACTTAATTTGGCATGTTTTAATGCTTCGGTAGGGTTTTCTTCGATAAGGATGGTATAAAAACCGTAATGGCTATCAGATAGCATTTCCGTATCCTTTAATTTTTCGGCTTCAATGTATAGTTCTTGCATAATTTCCTGGGCTTCATCTTTTCTGCCCAATAGGTATTCATTAAAACCGATACTGCTTCTAAATTTGAAAACGTTCTTATTTTGATTTGCCTTTTTGGCATAATCAATGGCTTTTAGATAGTAGTCATTGCTCTTCTCATAATCCGCATTGGAATGGTGTAACCAGGCAATACCACCATAAACAGATGGTGCTATATTAAGGATGCTTGCAATATGAATATTTTTATTTACAAGTGGTTCAAGAGATAGACCATCGCTAAGTGCTTGACCGTAGTTGGCAATTTTCTCTAATTCTAGGCGAAATAGTTTCTCCCTTATCAAGATTTCATTTTCGATATCCTCATTTGAAGTTGCTTTATCTAATAATAATTTGAGACTGTCCAGTTCAAATGTTACTCTAGGTTCTTGGGCCATAAAGCTGAGGTGGCCAAGTAAAATTGCTATGAGGACTATTTTTTTCAACTCAGAAAATGATTTACCTTAAGGTTAATGGTTATAAATTTCGATTCCAATTTGAAAAGGTATCCTTCCTACGTCTTGAAATAGGTATTTCTTTATGGTTTGAAAGAACCACATAGTTATGGTTGGATTCTTCCAGAATGTGAGATTTATTGATGATAAAAGATTTATGACACCTAAAAAAACCTTTACCCTTTAAAAGGTCTTCAAGGTTTGAAAGTGTTTTGGATACCAATTCCTTTTTCTGATTGACCAAATGGATTAGACTGTAATTACGCTCTCCTTCAATATGAATAATATCATCGAGCGGTATGAATAAGTCTCCTTGTTGTGTTTTTAATGTTAGTAAGTCATCTTTGTTTGATTTAGTCTTAAGGGTACTTATAGTATTTTTTAAGTTCTGGGTTTGATCCAAATGATTTTTTTTGAATCTGGAAATGGCATTTTTTAATTCTTCCAGGTCAAAAGGTTTTAATAAATAGTCCAAAGCATTGGATCGTATGGCCTTAATGGCATAATGTTTATAGGAAGTAATGAAGATGATTTTAAAAGGGAGCTCATCAAACATTGCGAGCATTTCAAACCCGGTCATATCAGTCATTTCCACATCCAAAAAAACCAAATCGGGATTTAGTTTTTTAATAAGCTGAATGCCTTCATGGCCATTGGAAGCAACACCTTCCAAAGAAATTTCTGGAAAGTAATTGAGCAGTTTATCCTTTAATAATTCTTGAATAAAGGGATCGTCATCAACAATGACGCACCGCAATGCGGATATTTTGTTAGTTAGTTTCAAGATCGATAATGGTGCTGTGCACCTCTTTAATAGCTTGTTCTAAATTAAGAATTATATCGTTAACCATCGCAGTAAGCTCTGAGAAAGGCATGGTTTTAAAATCGAGCTCTAATTTATGAATATGATGACTAATTGATTGAATACCAAAAAACTGTAGCTGTGGACTCATTTTGTGAATGATTTGCCTAACCTGCTCTCGATTCTTTAAAAGCAAAGCCCGATTAAGTAAGTCTAGTCTTTCTGGAATCAATTCGTTGAACTGGTTGAGGTATTTGAGAATTTTGTCCTTGTCACCTCTTGATATGCCATAAACATGTTCAAGGTTGATGTATTTGGTATGGTGGCTATGACTGGTCATAATAATTCTATAAAGGAGATTCTTAAAGTTAATGCATTTATTTATAAGTTATTAAATATTTAATCAAACGGTTTTTTATACAAAAACTACCGTTTGATCAACCGTTTGATAAGAATGTTTCTATAGGATAAAAACAATTTAAAAATCAATAGATTAGGTTTTAATATTGCTCGTAGAAATGATTTCCGCCTAATTAATCGTTTCAAAATAATGTGCTATTAATCTAAAATCTAACTATTATGAAAAATTCAATTTTACTTTTATTTGTGCTATCGGTTATTACTTTTTCGTGCTCTGATGAGGGAGTGAATGATAGTATTGAGCAAGACCTTAATTTGGGGAAAAGCAACTATATGGTTGAACTTACAAATCGACTTTCTGAAAGTCAAGAATTCAAGGAAATCATTGCGGATAGACAACTCCAAAAAAAAGGAGAAGGAAATGGTCTAGGTTTGCTTTCTGATGGTTATAGTTTGACATATTTCGCTATTACCGAAGAGGAATTAATTTTTATTGGAGGATTGGGGACAATACAACAAATGCCTAATGGCAAAGCCAAGTTTTCAATTCATACAACTGATCCTTCAGGTGCTATTCTAAGTATCGCAACATTTATGTCTACTCATACGAGCACTTGTGTTGATGGACCGCAAGGAACGTTCAATTATAACTTGATAAGTGAATATGAGGAACTTGAGCTATTCCCCGGATATATTTTGTATTTGCCAACTGGCGTAAATGCATCAGCTGAATCTGCAAATGGTCATTGCAATGTGAATAATGCGGTACCCATCTATGATGAAACCTATACTTGGGTTGGATGTACTGATCCAACAGATTCAAAAGTTATTAGCTTGAACAATGGTAGCTTGTCTGTAAATTAAAAATAAACTCCTAATTAACCAACTAAATGAGCTCTCAGGATTTCTCTTGAGAGCTTTTTTTATTTGTCACCAACCTTTACTGTATGGGTAGCCACAATGTCATCGCCAACTTTTAAATGGACATCATAAGTCCCTTTATGTTTAAAAGCATATTTAAAAGAAATCTGTTCGCCTTCATTTTTTATATCATATATAGAAAAGGGCCGTTGTTCCACACCCACAAAATGTACTAAGGAGATGGAATCTTCAAATTTCGGATTTAGAGGATGTAAACTAAAAATAACTTCCTGACCCTTCTTGGTTGCAATTTGGAATTCCCTTGGATAAACTGGGACTACTTGGTTTTTAAAGGTTTCTCCATAAACGATAGGGGCTGGAACAAATGGATTTTGAGCCAGATCATCGTTAATCAACCATTTTTTGTCCAACGGACGATGGCTTAGAGAAAAAAGCACAGGATCTGCTAAAAAGTAACCTTCATTAAAATCTTTAATGAATACATCCCTTATAAAATATCCACTGGACCAAGTAGCGTCACATAAATACCACTTATTATTTAGTTTCACTGCATTCCAAGAATGATTTGCGATATCAAGTTCTTCAATATTGGCCTCGGCTGTTCGTGCATATCCATTAATAATCTGACATTCAATATTCGCTAAAAAGCATAACTCCTTTATTAAATAAGCATAACCCGTGCACATGGTTTTTTTATTTTTGAGAAGCTGTTTAAACGCCTTTTTTTTGAAGGAGTCATTCCAGTCTAAATAGGAAATACTATCATTTTTAAATTTTTTCCGTTTCCTACTAACCTTAGAATCCTGAGAAGCATCCCCTTGAATATTATAACAAACCCACGTATAAATAGCTCTGAATTTTTCAACATCAGTGGTGAGATTGGAAGTTAAGCGCTGAGCAAGTAAGGGTAAATTGTCAATGCTCCTGCCGTGATTTAATTTGGCCATGTAATCGGCCTTTGCAAAATCTACCGTATTGAAATCTGAAATTTGCCCAAAGCTTAACTTCCAAATGAAGAACAAGCCTATCAAAAAGGAATACTTCATGGTTTACTTGGATTTATAAACTTCTTTTACAGCAACTTTTCCCATTAAGATATAGGAATCGGAATTCATGTTGACTTTTAGTTCTAATTGAGGTGAAGATTCATCCTCTATAACCACTTTTTGGGATTCCATACCTATAAAGCTAAACAAAAGCACATCGCCTTTTTTTAATTTTTTAGGAAACTCAAAATACCCATCAAAATTTGAGGTTGTTCCAATATTCGTTCCTTGTAAAAGAATGGTTACGCCAGGTAATGGTATTGAATTTTCCATAACCACACCTGAAACTGTTATAGGGTTATTTACAACCTGGTTTTGTATGTTATCCCTATTATTAATGGAGTCTGTTTGTTTGATTACATCTTGGGCTTGTAAATTGTGTAGAGAGAAAAAGGAAATACAAGCCAATCCAATGCCTTTAAAGAAATTAATCTTAGTCTTGCTTATCGGAGTTGCAAAAGCGGCTAATTGTGATTGCTTAAATCTACCACAGGTATTATTATTCTCTTTTGAACTGAAGTAAAGAGAGATTTCTTTATGGTCCATAGTCGTGAAATCGACTACTTCATGCTTGCAGGATTGACAAAATCCACCGTTAGGGGTTTTGCTAAATGAATTGAAATTCTCTTGGCAAGGTGTTTTGATGTTTAAGTTAAATTGATTTTTCATGATTTAGAAATTTAAAGTTTCTCAAACCTATTCAAGAATTACCCATGATAAAATCCATACTTAGCAAAAGCTCCCTTTGGTTGAGTTAAGGGGGCTATTTAATGAGGCTGTCGCCAATAAAAAAGCCACTTCGTTGGGAAGTGGCTTTTATTTTTCATTTATGTAAAGACCATTTACTTGATCATTTCATAACTTCTTTTAATGAAGTTAGTCAATTCTTCACCCTTAAGTAAACCTTGGGACAAGCGCGCTAAATCCAAACTTTGGTTGATTAAACGTTCTTGTTTCTTACGGGTTTTGGTGCTAATGATTTCTCCAACTAATTCTGAATTTGTGTTGACAATTAGGTTGTACATATCTGGCATGTTACCCATTCCAAACATACCACCACCAGTCATTTGCATTTCTTTCATTCGACGCATAAATTCTGGTTGGGTAATCATAAATGGTGCAGCATCGCTATCCATGTTCTCTAATTTCACGGTAAACTTCTCCGCAGGAATCACCTCTTTTAATAACTCATCCAATTCCTTTTGTTGGTCTTCTGTTAATTTAGAGATTTTATTTTCATCCTTTTTGATCAAATTGTCAACGTGATCTGCATCCACACGGGTAAAAGTGATATTTTCCTTAGATCCTTCCAATTTCTGCATTAAGTGAGAAACAATAGGTGAGTCAAGGAACAATACTTCATAGCCTTTGGCTTGAGCTGCTTCAATATAACTGTGTTGGGCATCTTTATCAGAGGCATAAAGGATGACTAATTTATCGTCCTTGTCAGTTTGTTTTGCTTTAATGGCGTTATACAATTCTTCATATGTATAATATTTGCCATCAACTGTTGGATAAAGAGCAAATGCTTCAGCTTTTTCAAAGAATTTTTCTTCTGAAAGCATTCCGTATTCAATAACAATTTTGATGTCATTCCATTTCTTTTCAAAATCTTCACGATTGTTGTTGAAAAGAGATTTTAATTTATCGGCTACTTTTCTGGTGATGTAAGAAGAAATTTTCTTAACCGCGCCATCAGCTTGTAAATAAGAACGCGAAACATTCAAAGGGATGTCTGGAGAGTCAATAACCCCTCGCAACATGGTTAAAAATTCAGGAACAATTCCTTCTACATTATCGGTAACAAACACTTGGTTTTGGTACAATTGAATGCGATCCTTTTGAACGTTTAGGTCATTGGTCATTTTAGGGAAATAAAGGATTCCCGTTAAATTGAAAGGATAATCTACGTTCAAATGAATGTGGAACAATGGCTCCTCAAATTGCATTGGGTAAAGCTCACGATAGAAGTTTTTATAGTCTTCATTTTCTAAATCGGTTGGCTGTTTGGTCCAAGCCGGAGTTGGGTTGTTGATGATATCATCAACCTCTTGGGTTGGAGCTGGATCATCTTCTTTAGCATCCTCTGGTTTTGGTAGGGTTTCCGTTTTTGTTCCAAACTTAATTGGAATAGGCATAAACTTGTTGTATTTCACCAACAACTCCCTAATTCTTGAATCTTCTAAAAATTCCTTGTCTTCATCATTGATGTGAAGAATGATCTCAGTACCTCTTTCGGTTTTATTATGTGGTTCAAGGGTAAATTCTGGAGACCCATCACAAGTCCAGTGTACAGCTTCCTCATTTTCTAAATAAGATTTAGTAATGATTTCAACTTTATTGGCCACCATAAATGCTGAGTAAAAACCTAATCCGAAGTGCCCAATTATGCCACTATCTTTGGCAGAGTCTTTATACTTATTTAAAAACTCTTCGGCACCCGAAAAAGCTACCTCATTTATATATTTTTCTACCTCTTCAGCCGTCATACCAATACCTTGGTCAATGATGTGAAGCGTTTTTTGATCTTTATCTAATTTTATCTCAATAAGAGGATTGCCATATTCAACCTTGGCTTCTCCTATACCTGTAAGATGCTTTAGTTTTAAAGTCGCATCTGTTGCGTTACTGATTAGCTCACGCAAAAAGATTTCGTGATCACTGTACAGGAATTTCTTAATTAATGGAAAGATATTTTCAACCGAAACATTAATATTTCCTTTTGCCATAGTATCTAAAATTTAATTTCTGTTTTTTAATAATTTTCGAAAAGTGGTAGTCAAAAAAAATACCAACCGAAAAAAGATGACAAAGTGACATTTTGTATATGTTATGCATGCATAACGATAGCTTTTGTTTTATTGATAAAATAGGGGTGAATTAATTAAATTGCACAAGCAAATATGTTCTAAATTTTATGTACAATTCAAAAATTAGTGGGTTAGGTTATTATGTGCCAGACCACGTAGTCAGTAATGATGATTTGACCCAATTGATGGATACCAGTGATGAATGGATTCAAGAAAGAACTGGAATTCAAGAACGTCGTTGGGTGAAACCCGGTTCTGGGGAAACAACTTCTTCTATGGGCGTTAAAGCAGCTAAAATTGCGATTGAACGCGCCGGAATAGATAAAAATGAAATTGATTTTATTGTCTTTGCGACCTTAAGCCCTGATTACTACTTTCCAGGTCCAGGTGTTACTGTTCAAAAGGAATTGGGTATCAAAACGGTAGGAGCACTTGATGTGAGAAATCAATGTTCTGGATTTGTTTATGGATTATCTGTGGCAGACCAATTTATTAAAACAGGTATGTATAAACATGTTTTGGTTATTGGTAGCGAACTTCATTCTCATGGTTTGGATAAAACCACAAGGGGACGAGGCGTTTCGGTGATATTTGGAGATGGGGCTGGAGCAGCCGTTTTATCGAGAACGGAGGATACAACAAAAGGAATATTATCCACCCACTTGCATTCTGAAGGGGAACATGCTGAAGAATTAAGTCTTATCGCTCCTGGAATGGGGAAAAGATGGGTGACCGATATATTGGCTGATAACAGTGAGCAGGATGAAAGCTACTATCCGTATATGAATGGACAGTTTGTTTTTAAAAATGCAGTGGTTCGCTTTAGTGAAGTGATCATGGAAGGATTGAATAAAAATGAATTGACGCCTCAGGATATTGACATGTTGATTCCGCATCAAGCCAATTTGAGAATTGCACAATTCATTCAAAAGAAGTTTAAATTGTCTGACGACCAGGTTTACAACAACATTCAAAAATATGGAAATACCACTGCGGCTTCCATTCCAATTGCCTTGACAGAGGCATGGGAAAAAGGGAAGATTAAGGAAGGAGATACGGTTGTGTTGGCAGCCTTTGGAAGTGGTTTCACTTGGGGAAGTGCCATTATAAAATGGTAAATTTCAAAATAGGATTAAAATAAAAAGAAAAACCCGGGGCATTTTAAAATTACCTCGGGTTTTTCACTATTAACCAACTTAACTAACACTAAATTTATAAAACGAAACTGTTTTATTAGAATGTTCTATAAATCCTTAATTACTTAAAACTTATCACTCATTTATATAGACGGTAAAACCTTGAAATTATTTCAAATATTAACACATTTAACTAGGTTTTAACAAACCTTATACAAATCGAAAACCCAAAGCAGTGACACTTTGGGTTTTCTTATTTAATAGCCTGACATTAACACTAACCATCAACTATTATGTATTGGCTATTAAATATCTTACATAAATCCACCTTCACCAGATTTAACGTTATTGTCACGTTGCTTTCTGCTTAAGGCTCTATATTTTCCACCACCAAATCTATAGGCTAAACTGACATTCCAGGTATTGCTTTCCCAGTTGAACTCACCAGTAGATGGATAGGGCGTGTCCCCGTCAAACCTAAACTGCATGGTGTTGAATATGTCATTGTAATTAAAGCTAAAGGTAGCACGTTGATCTTGTAAAAACGAATACCTTAACCCACTATTAACAAAATACATGGGTTTTCTATTAAGCTGAATGCCTTCTTCACGTCCACGATACATGGCAAACAACGATAAGGCAAGTTGTTTGGTGACTTTAAAATTATTGAAAACTCTAAAATTCCATACCACATTGTCTGCAGTAACTGTTTGGGTAGAAATATCATCAATGGTTGCATTATCTAACGTTGTTGAAAGGATTTCGGTTACTCCTTTTTGTTTTCTGGAGTACAAATCAAAACTGGCATTAAAGCTCCACCATTTGGTTGGTCTGTAATTACTGGATAGTTCTAGACCATAAGCCGAGGTGTTGCTAAAGTTATCATAAGACAGGATGACTTTTTCCAAATCTAATCGGTCAATAAAAACCGCACGGTTGATTTCGTCTTCTATAATTCTGTAAAAAACACCTGCGGTCAAAGAACCATTTTTAAGCTTTCGGGTGTAGTTACTTTCTATGGAGTTCGTAAACTGTGGTTGTAATTCTGTATTCCCATAAGAGGAAATTAAAGGCGTGCTCCATTCTCTGATGGGATTGACTTGTTGTAAGCCAGGTCTATCTACACGTCTACTAAAGCTTAACTGATAAGTATTTTTATCGCTAGGATTATAAGTTAAAAAGGCGGAAGGATACACTTGGATGTAATCATTTTCAAAAGGGATTACTTCTGTGCCTGATTCTGTATAGCGTAATGCCTCGGCATCAACCGTGACACTTTCAAAACGAGCACCAACTTGATAGGTCCATTTTTCGTAGTTCCTTCCAAAGGTAGCATAGGCCGAATAGATATTTCTGCCATAATCAAAATCGGTACTTGGAGTTGGGGCTATATTGCCTTCAGAATTAAAAGTAAACCCAGAGGAGTCATAATAAATGTCACTATTAAACAAACGCACTTCACCTCCCAATTCCAATTTGGTGTTGTCATTTAATGGATTGACATAATCAACGTTAATAGTTGTTTGGTCTCTATTGGTATCCACATGATCCGTATAATCCGTAGTTGGAATATTGGTGAAATCAAAGTTGGCCGTTTGGTTTTGATCAAAAACATTGTAGTCAACTTCGATGTCCAGTTGCTCACCTTCCTTTTTAAATTCCCTTTTGTAGGCTAGGTTATATTGTGAGGTATTATTATCTGTTTCATCATTGGAATCTTGGATTTCTGTAGGGGCATTGTCATAAAAGATAGTTGTAACTCCATTTCCTTTCCCGTCATAAAGGTTTTGATTGGTAAAAAACGAAAGCGTGTTTTTATCGTTCATGTAAAAATCCAAACCAACTTTATATAAATGGGATTTATTATTGTTAAGGAAGTTTACATTCTGTTCTGACTCGTTAAATGCTCTATAAATAGTCCCGTAATTGGTGTTGCTTCCAATATTGTTTCCGTAATTACCATATAAATTAAATTTCCCATTTCGGTAATTCATATCGATGGAACTGTTGAATCGCGCATTGATTTCTTTGGTCAATCCAAAATTCAAATTTCCATTAAATCCAAGTTTGGTGTTTTTATGAAGGATGATATTGATGATCCCGCTCATTCCCTCTGGATTGTATTTAGCTGAAGGGTTCGTGATCAATTCAATGCTTTTAATGGATGTGGAAGGGATTTGTTTCAAAAGTTGGGCCACGGGTACATTAGAAAGCTTTCCATCTACCATTACCCTTACATTCTCATTCCCTCTTAAACTAATGTTTCCAGTTTGTTGATCCACACTCACCGATGGGATGTTGTTCATGATATCAGAAGCCGATACCCCAGAAGTAGTTAAATCTTTTCCCACATTGATCACTTTTCTGTCTACTTTTTGTTCGATTGTAGAAGTTTCGGCCACGATAGTCACTTCATTGAGACTCGTTGCTTCTTCCTCTAGGAGAATATTACCTAACTCAATGTTTTTATTGTTTTTATCAATGGTAATGTTCCTTGAAACGGTTTTATATCCTATATACTGCACACTTACTACCAAATCGCCATCAGGAACGGATGTGATTTTAAAGTCGCCATTGTCATCGGTGATGCCTCCGGTTATGGTTATACCTGATTTGTTTTTTACTACAATGGTTACATAGGGAAGGGGTTGTTGGAGTTTGGAGTCTAATACTTTTCCGGTAATTAGTCCTTGTTTATCCAATAAGTTTACTGAAGTTTGGCTATAGGTAAATGTAAAACACATGAACAAGCCAAGAAATAAAATAAATGATTTCATTCTTTGATGATCGATTTTTTGATTGATTAAAGTATAGACGTCTGTTGTGGACGGATGTTACTATCTTTAAAAATCCTTAACAACACTTTAACATATGAGCAAAAAAACTTTAGTGATGGGGGCATCGACAAAACCTAACAGATATTCCAATTATGCATTGGAACGACTAATAGATAGAGGATATGATGTGGTCGCTTTTGGTAAAAGAGAAGGACAAGTGTCTGGGATATCTATCGAAACAGAGCTAGTTCCTTATGAAGATGTCCATACAATAACATTATATCTTGGTCCTAAAAATCAAACGGCATACTATGATTATATCGTTTCCTTAAATCCGAAGCGGGTTATTTTCAATCCAGGAACCGAAAATCCAGAGCTATATCAAATATTAAGAGAGGCAAAGATTCCTTTTGAGGCGTCTTGTACTTTAGTGCTGCTTTCTACGAATCAGTACTAAGCCCAAAAACATCAACAACCCGTTGATGATCAAAATTTCAAACCCTATTTGGTAACCATTAAACATGACGGTGGAATATTGGTTGATAAAATAGGAAAGAATCGGGGCTACTATGCCTATGATCCATACCCAGTGATCTTTAATTTGTTGCTTGGTGAAAATACCAAAAGCGAATAGCCCTAATAGTGGCCCATAGGTATAACCAGCGGCTTTAAAAAGTTCCCAGATAACAGATACATCTTTAAAAATGAGGTCGTAAATAAGAATGACCAGTACTAAAACAAGGCTCATGCAAACATGAACAATCTTTCTGATATCTTTTTGTTTGGATTGCGGTTTTTTATCCAATTCTATAATATCAATACAAAAGGAGGTTGTCAAGGAAGTTAAAGCAGAGTCGGCACTGGAGTATGCCGAGGCAATCAAACCAAGAATAAAAAAGGCGGAAATGGCCAGTCCGATATCTGGTAACATGGCAATGGTAGGAAATAAATCATCTTTGTTGACATCAAAGCCATTTTGTCTGGCATATTGGGTCAATAATAGTCCCAAGGTTAAAAAAAGAAGGTTCACAAAAATCAAGATCACACTAAATGATATCATGTTCTTTTGTGCTTCTTTTAGATTTTTACAGGTCAAATTTTTCTGCATCATGTCCTGATCCAAACCAGTCATGGTAATGGTGATAAACATTCCAGATAAAAAGCTTTTTACAAAATATTGGGAATCGTTAATGTCATCAAAGAAAAACATTTTGCTCATAGGGCTAGCAACCACCGTTTGGTAAATATCTCCAATGCCATTTAGGTTCATTTTACTAGCCACAAAAATGATAGTAACAATAACTGAGACCAGCATGAATAAGGTCTGTAGGGTATCGGTGAAAATAATGGTCTTTATTCCTCCTCTAAAAGTATAAAGCCAAATAAGACCTATGGTAATCAATACGGTTACCACAAAAGGAATGTTGAACTGATCAAAAATCAATAGTTGCATGACATTGGCTACCAAAAAGAGCCTGAAAGCAGCTCCTACAATCCTAGAAACCAAAAAAGCAATGGCACCTGTTTTATAAGAAACGTTTCCAAAACGGTCCCTTAAATAGGTGTAAATGGAAGTCAGATTGAGTTTGTAATAAATGGGTAGGAGTACATAAGCTATGGCTATGTAACCAAACAAATAGCCAAAAACTACTTGCATGTAACCAAATTGTTTGTCTTCTACGGCACCAGGGACCGAAATAAAGGTGACTCCAGAAAGGGAAGCTCCAATCATACCAAAAGCAACCAAATACCAAGGGGCTGATTTGTTGGCTTTAAAAAAGGCTTCGTTGGTGTCTTCTTTTCCTGTAAAATAGGAAATGGCGATTAAAACAATAAAATAACCTAATATAAGACTGGCAATAACAATGGGCGACATGAAGCTAAGAATTCCTGGTTACAAATTACAAATGTATAAGTATTTCTTTAATGTAAAGTTGTAACTTCGCACTTATGGAATTTTCATCAAAATTGTTGGCTAAAGCTGTTGACGAAATGTCACAATTACCGGGCATAGGGAAGCGAACAGCACTTAGGTTGGTCTTGCATTTATTGAGACAGCCAGAGGGGCAAACAATACAATTGGCAGATGCCCTAAAGTCGCTGAGACAGCAAATTAAACTATGTAAAAGTTGCAATAACATCAGTGATACGGAATTGTGCGATATATGTTCCAATCCCCGCAGAAATCCAGAGATTATTTGTGTGGTGGAAGATATACGAGACGTCATGGCCATTGAAAATACCAGCTCCTTTAAAGGGCTTTATCACGTATTGGGAGGTAAAATTTCTCCTATGGATGGTATTGGCCCCAATGATCTTAATATTCAACCTTTGGTAGATAAGGTAAAGCAGGGTGAGGTGAAAGAGCTTATTTTTGCTTTAGGATCTACTATGGAAGGCGATACCACAAATTTCTACATCTACAAGCAAATTCAGGACTACGAAGTTCAAACAACTACAATAGCTAGAGGAATTTCAGTTGGGAATGAATTGGAATACACAGATGAAATTACTTTGGGAAGAAGTATCATAAACCGTATTCCTTTTGAGGTGTCTATAAAATCGTAACACCACATTTTTGAAACTTTCAGTTGTCATATTAAACTATAATGTTCGCTATTTTTTAGAATTATGTCTAAAAAGTGTTGAGTCAGCTATTAGACATTTGGATGCCGAAATTATTGTGGTGGACAATCGGTCTTCAGATGAGAGTTGCGAGATGGTTAAAAAACTATTTCCTAATGTAAAGCTTATTGAAAATAAAGAAAATGTAGGGTTTTCAAAAGGGAATAACATTGGAGTAGCGCAGGCTCAGGGAGAGTTTATCTGTATTCTTAACCCAGATACGGTTGTTGCAGAAGATACTTTTGAGAAGTTATTATCCTTTTCTGATTCTAAAGAAAATCTCGGTATTGTAGGCTGCAGATTAATAGATGGGAAAGGTAAATTTCTGCCAGAAAGCAAAAGAAATATTCCAAAACCTTATGTTGCTTTGAAAAAGATGATTGGAAAATCCAATGCCTATTACGCCAATCAATTGGAGGAAACCCAGCAAGGAGTGGTTCCTATTTTGGTGGGGGCATTTATGTTTTTAAAGCGTGAGGTGTATCAAGATATAGGCGGATTTGATGAAGATTATTTTATGTATGGAGAGGATGTGGATATTTCTTATAAAGCGATAAAGAAAGGGTATCAAAACTATTATTTTGGTGATACTACCGTCATTCATTTTAAGGGAGAAAGTACTTTAAAGAATTTACATTATGCCAAAAGGTTCTATGGAGCAATGCAGATTTTTTATCAAAAGCATTTTAAAAAGAACCCGTTGTTTAACGCCGTTGTTTGGTTGGGCATAAAATTGGCCTTTTTAATGAGGCGAGAACCCAAAGAGGAAAGGAAACAAGTGGAGCGTTATGTGCTGTTTTCTGATAAAATTCCTTCAGATTTAAGGCAGAAATTGAATAAACCGGTCAAGTTGTTGGAAGATATAGGAAATTTGCAGGAAGAGGATGAAGTAGTGTTTGATACCGACTTTTTGACATTTAAGGAAATTATAGGATTTCTTTTGGAGTGGCGGGAAAGTAAAAGTCTTACCTTTAAGTTTTTAATGCAAAAATCACATTACTTAGTAGGTAGTAATAGCTCAAAAAATCGAGGTGAATTAATCTATTTAAAAAATAATGATTAGCAAAATTTCAGTGAATTGGATATTTTTTCAGTAATTTTGCAGTCGAAAAATAAAAAAACATCATTTTATTGAGGATATGGCAAAATTCGAATTAAAGCTCCCTAAAATGGGTGAAAGTGTTGCAGAAGCAACCATCACATCTTGGTTAAAAGAAGTTGGTGATACCATTGAAGCCGATGAGGCAGTATTGGAAATTGCAACTGATAAAGTAGATAGTGAAGTCCCTAGTGAGGTGGATGGAGTTTTGGTGGAAAAATTATTTGAAGCCGATGAGGTTGTCCAAGTAGGGCAGACTATCGCCATTATTGAAACCGATGGGGAAGCAAGTGCACCTAAAAAGGAGGAGACCCAAGTTGAAGCCGAGGAAAGTGTTGATGCTGATGTTGTGGCTGAAATTAATCAAACCGTTGAGGTGGCAAAAGATACGGCAGCACCAGTAATTTCATCTGGAGATCGTTTTTACTCACCTTTGGTGAAAAATATAGCTCAAAAAGAAAATATTTCTCAAGAGGAACTGGATGCCTTACCTGGAACAGGAAAAGACGGTCGCGTTACCAAAAATGATATTTTAGGTTATTTGGAAAATAGAACTGATGCGACGCCAGTAAAACAGCAAGCTGTTTCTGCTTCTCAAAAATCAGAACCTATTAAGGAAGCTCCTAAACCAGCTCCAATTCCTTCAGGAGATGATGAAGTAATTGAAATGACAAGAATGGGGAAACTCATTTCACATCATATGGTTCAGTCGGTGCAAACCTCTGCCCATGTTCAAAGTTTTATTGAAGCCGACGTAACCAAAATTTGGAACTGGCGTAAAAAGGTTAAAGACAGTTTTGCTAAGCGTGAAGGTGAAAACTTGACGTTTACACCAATCTTCATGGAAGCTATTGCAAAGGCTCTTAGAGATTTCCCAATGATGAACATTTCTGTTCAAGATGATAAAATAATTAAAAAGAAACATATCAACCTAGGGATGGCGGCAGCTTTACCAGATGGCAACTTAATTGTTCCAGTGATCAAGGATGCTGACCAATTGAACTTGGTAGGAATGACTAAAAAAGTCAATGACCTGGCTAATAGATCTCGATTGAATCAATTAAAGCCAGACGAGATTCAAGGGGGAACTTACACAGTTACAAATGTAGGAACCTTTGGAAGTGTCATGGGAACACCCATTATCAACCAGCCGCAGGTAGGTATTTTAGCCTTGGGTGCCATTAGAAAAGTGCCAGCTGTGGTAGAAACACCAGAAGGTGATTTTATTGGTATTAGATACCGCATGTTCTTATCACACTCTTATGATCACCGAGTGGTAAATGGAGCACTGGGAGGACAATTTGTTCAAGCAGTAAAAAATTATTTGGAAGCTTGGGATCCTAATCGAGAGATTTAAATTTAGAATATATAGGGCCTTAATGTTGATTAAGGCCTTTTTATTTATTTATCTTTACCAAAAATTGTAGCATGTCTCTTAAATTAAACAAACCTATTTGCTTTTTTGATTTAGAAACAACAGGAATCAATATTTCAAAAGACCGAATTGTTGAGATTTCCATTCTAAAAGTCCATCCAAACGGCAAGGAGGATATTTATACACAGTTGGTCAATCCAACGATTCCCATTCCTGCAGAAACAACTAAAGTACATGGCATTTCAGATGCTGATGTAGCAGATAAGCCTACCTTTAAAGAAATTGCCAAGGAGGTGAGTCAAATGATTAAAGATGCCGATTTGGGAGGATTTAATTCCAATAGGTTTGATATTCCATTGTTGGCCGAAGAGATGCTTAGGGCTGAAGTAGATTTTGATATGAAAAACAGATTGGCCGTGGATGTTCAGGCTATTTTTCATAAAATGGAACAACGTACACTTAGTGCAGCCTATAAATTCTATTGTGATAAAAACTTAGAGGATGCCCACAGTGCCGAGGCAGATACCAAAGCAACTTATGAGGTTTTAAAGGCTCAAGTAGAGCGTTATGAAGCCTTGGAAAATGACATGAAGTTTTTGGCCGAGTTTAGCTCCAGAAAGCAATATGCCGATTTTGCTGGTTTTATTGCCTTTAATAAAAAAGGAGAGGAGTGCTTTTCCTTTGGTAAACATAAGGGTAAAAGAGTCGAGGACGTACTTACAGAAGAACCAGGCTATTTTGGTTGGTTGTTAAATGCCGATTTTCCCTTGTATACCAAAAAAGTGCTGACAGCTATTAAATTGAGAAACTTTAATAATAAATTGAGTTAGAATGAAGCTCATTTGTATTGGTAGAAATTACACCGATCATATTGCAGAGTTGGCAAATGAAAGACCAACAGATCCGGTCATCTTTATGAAACCAGACACGTCTATTTTACCAGCTAAACACCCATTTTTTATTCCTGATTTTTCTGATGACGTACATCATGAAGTTGAAATTCTTGTAAAAATCAGTAAAGTAGGAAAACATATCGATAAAAAATTTGCTCATAAATATTATGACCAAATAGGTTTGGGAATTGATTTTACGGCTAGAGATTTGCAGGCACAATTAAAATCCAAAGGATTGCCGTGGGAAAAGGCTAAGGGATTTGATGGCGCTGCCGTTATTGGAGACTGGTTGCCAAAAGAGAAATTTGAAAACTTGAATGATGTCTCGTTTTCATTAACCAAAAATGGAAACAAGGTACAGGAGGGAAATACGAGTCTTATGCTCTGGAAAATTGATGAGATAATAGAATATGTGTCCAAATATTTCACTTTAAAAATTGGAGATATTATCTTTACAGGAACACCTGCCGGTGTGAGTAAAGTAGAAGCGAATGATGAATTAATAGGTTACATTGGTAATCAACCTATGTTTACCGTAACTGTAAAATAACTATGGAAGCGCATTATAAATTATATAGAGTAAGGGAAATGGCTGATGGCGATGAGGATTTTGTTGCTGCATTGGCTGCAGCTTTTTTGGAGGAAGTTCCAGAAGATGCTGAACGATTGAAAAAAGCAGTAGCAGAAAAAGATTATTATACGGCTTATCAGGCTGCCCATAAAATGAAACCAACCGTAGATTTGTTTGAATTGGGTGTTTTGTCAAACTTGATTGAAGTTCAGGATTGGGGAAAGTTTGAAAAAACCGGTTTGGATATATCTGATGAGTTGGACATTGTTTTGACTGCCGTTGACCAAGCTGTTGAGGAAATCAAGTCCGATTTTGGATTGTAACCCATGCAAGCAGAAATTATTACCATTGGCGATGAGATTTTAATCGGCCAAATCGTTGATACCAATTCCGCGTTTATTAGTAAAGCCCTTAATCAAATAGGGGTTTCGGTATATCAAATCACCTCCGTTCAAGATGATCGGGAACATATTCTAAAGGCTTTAGCTGAAGCTGAGGAGAACGCCGATATTATTTTGATTACTGGTGGACTGGGGCCCACCAAAGATGATATTACCAAAAAAACCATTGCCGAGTATTTTGATGATACCTTAATTAGGGATGAAGCTGTTCTTGAAAACATTCGTCGCATCTGGGATACCTATATAAAAAAACCGCTGATTCAGGTTAATATTGATCAAGCTCTGGTGCCTTCAAAAGCAACCGCTTTAATGAATGTAAACGGGAGTGCTCCCGGTATGTGGTTGGTAAGGAATGGGAAAGTATTTGTTTCCATGCCTGGAGTGCCATTTGAGATGAAGGCTTTAATGACTGATGAGGTATTGCCAAGACTCCGTAAGAAATTTAAGTTTCCATATATAGAACATCAAACAGTTCTAACCCACGGTATAGGGGAGAGTGCTTTAGCAGAACGAATTGAAACATGGGAAGACCAATTACCTAAGTTTGTCAAGTTGGCCTATTTGCCAAATTTGGGAAGGGTTCGATTACGTCTTTCCGCAAAGGGAATGGATAAAGCCGTAATCCAAAATGAGATCAAGCAACAAATCGATTTGTTGATGCCTCAAATAGAAGATGTGTTTGTAGGATTTGAGAACGATGGAAGTATTGAGGAACTAATAGGTGGGGCTTTAGAGGCAAACCATCAAACCATTGCAACTGCCGAAAGCTGTACAGGTGGAAAAATTGCTGAAATGTTTACATCACATCCGGGAGCTTCCCACTATTTTAAGGGAAGTGTGGTGACTTATGCAACTGAAACCAAGGTGAAGGTTTTGGGTCTTTCGGAAGAATTGATTGAAAAATATTCGGTAGTGAGTGCCGAGGTAGCTCAAGCCATGGCAGAAAGAGCTCGACTACTTTTTAATACGGATTACGCTATAGCAACAACGGGTAATGCAGGTCCAGATAAAGGAGACTCAGAAGCAGAAGTGGGGACGGTATTTATTGCTATTGCCACTAAACAAGGGGTTTTGACGCATGAATTTCATTTTGGGAGCCATCGGGAACGGGTCATAAATAAGGCTGCAAATAAAGCTTTGGAATTATTACATAAAGAAATTTTAAAAAAGTAATAATATTAGTTTGTTGATATAGATAAGTTTTACTAAATTTGCACCCTGTTTTGAAATAAGAACAATTTAAAGTCAGAAAAAGATGTCTAGAGTTTGTGAACTTACTGGTAAGAAAGCAATGGTTGGGAACAATGTTTCTCACGCGATGAATAAAACAAAACGTAAATTTGATGCAAATTTGATCAAAAAACGTTTTTATATTCCTGAAGAAGATAAGTGGGTAACCTTAAAGGTTTCTACAGCCGCTTTGAAAACGATCAACAGAATTGGTATTTCTGCCGCTATCAAACAAGCGAAAGCTAAAGGATATTTAAAATAATAGATAACGCGAAAAAACACCTACAATGGCAAAGAAAGGGAATAGAATACAGGTTATATTAGAGTGTACAGAGCATAAAGAGTCTGGAATGCCAGGTACTTCTCGTTACATTACTACTAAGAACAAAAAGAATACGCCAGATAGAATGGAGATTAAGAAATTTAATCCAATTCTTAAGCGTATGACAATTCATAAAGAAATTAAATAATTAGGATTTTTTACATTTTGTAAAAATTTCAAAGAACATTTGAATCATGGCAAAGAAATCAGTAGCATCATTACAAACAGGATCTAAGAGATTAACTAAAGCTATCAAAATGGTTAAATCTCCTAAGAGTGGGGCATATACATTTGTAGAATCAATTATGACTCCTGAAGAAGTTAACGATTGGTTAAGCAAACAAAACTAAACCAAGCAGTAAGTTTTTTAAGATATACAAGCAGCTTTCAATATTTTGAAAGCTGCTTTTGTTTTATATTTGCTCTTCAACTAATGACAAATTTTCACTTTTGAAAATTAGGCAAGCATTTTGACTTGCTTATTGTCAATAATCAACAGACCATGAGTTTTTTTAAAAAAATATTTTCTTCAGAAAAAAAGGAAACTTTAGATAAGGGACTTGAAAAGTCCAAAACTTCATTTTTAAATAAATTAAGCAAAGCTGTAGCTGGAAAGTCCAAAGTAGATGATGATGTTTTGGATAATCTTGAAGAAGTATTGGTAACAAGTGACGTGGGTGTAAATACGACGCTTAAGGTCATTGAACGTATTGAAGAACGTGTATCTAGAGATAAATATCTTGGTACCGATGAGCTTAATCAAATCCTTAGAGAAGAAATTGCGGCCTTGTTGAGTGAAACCAACTATGGAGATGCTACCGAATTTGTTGTTCCTGAAAATAAGAAACTTTATGTTATGATGGTGGTAGGTGTCAATGGTGTTGGAAAAACCACAACCATTGGTAAATTGGCTTACCAATTTAAGAAGAAAGGATTGAAGGTGGTCTTGGGTGCTGCCGATACGTTTAGGGCAGCCGCTATTGATCAACTTCAGGTATGGGCAGATAGGGTAGATGTACCTATTGTAAAGCAAGCTATGGGAAGTGATCCGGCATCTGTTGCTTTTGATACCTTACAAAGCGCGGTTAACCAAAATGCTGATGTCGTTATTATAGATACGGCAGGTCGTTTGCACAATAAAGTGAATTTGATGAACGAGCTTACCAAAGTGAAGCGTGTGATGCAAAAAGTGGTGGGTGATGCACCTCATGATGTTCTACTTGTTTTGGATGGTTCTACAGGTCAAAATGCCTTTGAACAGGCCAAACAATTCACCGCTGCTACAGAGGTTACCTCATTAGCTGTCACCAAATTGGATGGAACTGCTAAAGGCGGTGTGGTGATAGGAATTTCTGATCAATTTAAAATCCCAGTGAAGTATATAGGCGTGGGTGAAGGAATTGAAGATCTTCAAGTTTTCAATAAGTATGAATTTGTAGATTCATTTTTCAAGTAAAGAATTTTGTATCTTTAAAGGAATAGTTGCTTATGTCATCTCATTCCATATATCATAACTTCATTATTAAAGCTCCCCAAAAAGGCGTGTTTGACGCTGTGTCACAACCACAACATTTGGACAATTGGTGGCCACTAAAAAGTTCTGGTGAACCAAAACTGGGGACAACCTACAATTTGAATTTTACTGATGCGTATGATTGGTATGGTGAAGTAGTGGTTTGTGAACCAAATAATTCTTTCCATATAAAAATGACCAAGAGTGACAAGGATTGGGATCCTACTACTTTTGGATTTGATTTACAAGAACACGACCAAGGAACCTATGTCAGGTTTAGTCATGTCAATTGGCCCGAGATGAATGATCACCTAAAATTCTCTTCGTTTTGTTGGGGCATGTTACTCAA
Source organism: Mangrovimonas sp. ST2L15 (assembly GCF_001280515.1). GTDB lineage: Bacteria > Bacteroidota > Bacteroidia > Flavobacteriales > Flavobacteriaceae > Mangrovimonas > Mangrovimonas futianensis. The sequence goes on from NZ_LBIQ01000035.1 coordinate 259,232, forward strand.
CGGACTTAAAGACTACCTTGAAAAAGGCACCATAATTCCTTTTGAAAATAGAAACTAACTACTGAATCACCGCATTTATCTTTTCCCATAAGTCATTGTCAAAATTAGATAGGGCAAAATTACTGTCATCGGCAGATTCTCCCATTCTTATAATGACCAATTGTTTACTGGGAACAACATAAATCTTTTGGTCATTTTTTCCTAAACCAGCATACATATCGGCTGGTGCATTAGGAATAAGCTCTCCTGGAAATTCTAATTGCGATTGAGGCAGATGAAAACTAGACTTACCGTTTAACCACCATAAATACCCGTAAGCTAGATTAATGTCTTGTGAGGTGTTGGTCGCTTGTTGTAAATAGGATTCAGAAACGATTTGTTCATCTTCCCATTTACCATTGGAATAAATCATTAGTCCAAACCTAGCCATACTTCTTGTGTTACTGAAATAGACATTTAAATTGTCTAGATCAATCCAACTTCCCGACATCCCTATTTTATTTTTCAATTGATTTTCAAAATAGGTGTCCCAATTTTGGTTTGTGGCAGCTGCAACCACATCCTGAATTTTTACATAAACATTGTGGTAGGCCCATCGGCTACCGGCGTCTGCAAGGTATTGCAAGTTTTCCGAAGAGACGTCATCACCCAAACTGTCATCTAGACCCGAGGTCATGGTAAGTAGGTGCTTGTTGATTATTAAATTTTCTTTTTCCAAAGGGGCACTAGTCCAACCAGTTCCCAAGTAATTGGAAACAGGTGTTTCAATATTTAAAAAGCCTTGATCTTGTGCGATGCCGGCAACCGTTGCAGATAGTGTTTTACCGGCACTTGCCCAATACCAAGGTGTTCCTGCTTGGTGACCATTCATGTAAGCTTCCAACACAATTTTACCATGGTGGAGCATTATAAAGCTTTTGGTGTTTTTTTCTTCTAAAAAATCCAACAAGGGTTGAATTTGACTGTCATTATATCCCAATGAAGTTGGAGTTGTAGATTCCCATTCTTCAGAATTCAAAGGAGGGAAATAAATATCTTGAGTTTCGGGAAGATTGTTTTCTGGGTCTGTATTGGGCGCGTCGTCAGACGATTGACAACCAAATACATACAGTAATAAAAATAAAGATAGGTAGATAAGGCGCTTCATAACAATGTTTTACATTTAGATGTATAAAAATATAAAAGGTTTAATTAAGGTTGTATCTTTGCATCCTTAAAATTTATTATGAGAACCAAATCACTTAAAAAGAATAAAATCAATGTGGTAACCTTAGGCTGTAGTAAAAATGTTTACGACAGTGAGGTTTTGATGGGACAATTAAAGGCAAGTGGGAAGGAAGTTGTTCATGAAGAAGAGGGAAATGTCGTCGTTATAAATACCTGTGGTTTTATTAATAATGCCAAGGAAGAGAGCGTCAACACCATTTTGGAGTTTATGCAGAAAAAGGAAGCTGGTGAGGTGGATAAGGTTTTTGTAACCGGTTGTTTAAGTGAACGCTATAAGCCAGACTTACAAAAGGAAATTCCAAATGTGGACCAATATTTTGGTACCACAGAACTTCCTCAATTATTAAAGGCACTTGGAGCAGATTATAAGCATGAGTTGATTGGGGAGCGCTTGACAACCACTCCAAAGAACTATGCCTATTTAAAAATTGCCGAGGGTTGTGACCGTCCGTGTAGTTTCTGTGCGATTCCGCTTATGAGAGGAAAGCACAAAAGCACACCTATTGAAGAATTGGTCATTGAAGCAGAAAAATTGGCAGCAAGTGGCGTTAAGGAGTTGATACTGATTGCACAGGATTTAACCTATTATGGCCTGGATCTTTATAAAAAGCGCAATTTAGCTGAGTTATTGGAAGCTTTGGTAAAAGTGGAAGGAATTGAATGGATTCGCTTGCATTATGCCTTCCCTACTGGATTTCCAATGGATGTATTGGAAGTCATGAACCGTGAGGAGAAAGTGTGTAATTATATTGATATTCCTTTACAACATATTTCTGATCACATCTTAAAAAGTATGAGACGTGGTACCACCAAAGAGAAGACTACCAAACTGCTTCAAGAATTTAGAAAGGCAGTTCCAGGAATGACCATAAGAACGACTTTAATTGTTGGATACCCGGGGGAAACTGAGGAGGATTTTCAAGAATTGAAACAATGGGTTCAAGACATGCGTTTTGAGCGTTTGGGTTGTTTTACCTATTCTCATGAGGAAAACACACATGCTTTTAATTTAGAAAATGATGTGCCAGAAGAAGTCAAGCAAGATCGCGCCAATGAGATTATGGAGATTCAATCACAAATTTCTTGGGAACTGAATCAGGAAAAAATTGGTAAAGAATTTAAGGTGGTAATAGACAGAAAAGAGGGGAATTATTTTGTGGGAAGAACCGAATTTGATTCACCAGATGTCGATAACGAAGTGTTAATCGATGCTTCAACAACTTATTTGAAAACAGGAGAATTTACCAAGGTGAAAATTACGGATGCCGCTGATTTTGATTTGTACGGGGAAGTAGTTGTTTAAATTTGTTTTAAGATATAATATGAAACCCATCAATTCAGATGGGTTTATTATAACATATGGTTAGCAATATTTTGAAATAAATAATGAAATTATCAAATTCACCTAAGGATTGGACTATCTTCTTTTATTTAATCTCTAAATTTTATTGTATTTAAAATATTCATCAATTCTTCCTTATTAGATTCCTTAACAAAAGACACAATGATTGAAAACCCAAATCCGTTTAAAGTAGTTGAATAGTATATTTGCTTAATGTTTAGTTCCATATAGTTCATTTCGGCATTCATACGGTAAAATTCTAGACCATCAATTTCAATTTTTTCAAATTCCTCATCAATATGGTCATACTTAATTTGAGAGTTTTTCATGATTCTTCGAGCCTGATATAAATATTCATTTCCACTTTTTATCCCCGGGAAATTTTTTATATTTTCTACCACGATACTTATTCCTGGATTGTACTCTACTGCTGATCCAAGCTCATATTTGAATGCCCCTAAAAGGATGGCAGAATTAATTTCGGAGGCCTTCAGGATAGCTTTCATTTGTGAATTGTCACCAGCCATTAAAGCTTCTCCATGCCTTTTCATGGCTTCAATTTGTTCCTTATTTTGAATGGCCCAATCAGTTGGTATATTAATCGTAAAGTTGAAAAATGAATTCTTATAAGTATTATTATCGATTTCTCCATAATCAAAATTTGTTTGCTCAGTTTGACCAGACATATTATTGATTAAAAATGAAAATAATAAGATGCTTAATAGATAGGTTTTTAATTTCATTGGGACGGTTATCAGTTGTTTATAGAAATCACAACACAATTGTGATTATATTAAAATGGAATTTTGAAGTGTAAATATAAATCTTTTGTTAGTAAAACTGATTATGATTCATTCAATGTTGATTATTGATTCAAGTATCTAAGTTTTAAACTTTTTTAGTTTTTTTACAATTCGTTTACTAGTTCTGAATTTTTTTAATGTCCACCCTCAGTAGGCTCCACATTAATTCCTAATTTTTTAATCAAGGTTCCTACACTCAAGCCTTGTACCACGATTGAAAATACCACCACGGCATAGGTAATCACTAAAAACAAATCACGGTGCATATCTTGAGAAAGCGACAAAGCCAAGGCGATGGATATCCCTCCCCGTAATCCGCCCCACGTCATCACCAAATTGGTGTTAGGAACAAAATCAAGTTTTTTCTTTAAAGCATTTACCGGAATCAATAGAGATAGAAATCTTGAAGCCAACACTATCGGAATCATTAATACGCCCGCAAGAACGTAGTTTTTTTCAACAGATAGAATTAAGATTTCCAATCCAATTAATACGAATAAGATATTGTTTAAAAGAACGTCTATAAGCTCCCAAAACTTATCCACATAGGTTTCGGTGATTTCAGACATGGTATGTTTTCTAACAGTGTCATTCCCTACAATTAAGCCAGCTGTGACCATAGCCAAAGGGGCAGATACATGCAATTGTTGTGCGATAACCGTACCCAACATCACTGCAGCCAATGTTATAATCACTTCTATATCATAATTATCAATAGACTTCATGAGTCGGTAGCTTATAAAACCTAAAACACCTCCTAATAAAATACCACCAAACACTTCTTCAACAAATAGGAGCAACACTTCGCTAACTTCAATATCGGTTCCTCCAGAAGCAATTTTGAAAATGGTTAGAAATACAACAACACCCACACCATCATTGAACAGCGATTCACCTACGATTTTGGTTTCCAATTTTTTTGGAGCACCTGCTTGTTTTAATATACCCAAAACAGCAATAGGATCGGTGGGGGAAATTAGGGCGCCAAAAAGTAAGCAGTATATAAATGAGATATTAAAATCCAATAATGCCAGTAAGCCATAGGTCAAACCACCTATCAAAAATGTGGAAGTAACAACGCCTAACGTAGAGAATAATAATATCGGCCAGCGTTGTACTTTTAGTTGTTCGAAATTGGTATGTAAAGCTCCTGCAAACAACAGAAAGCTCAACATGACGTCCATTAGAACGGTTTCAAAATCAATTTGTTTCACAAAATTTGTTTCTGCATCTAGTATGGTATCATCAAAATAGCCTACCAAAAAGGCAAAAAAGGTAAAGATGATGGTCACAAGCATGAGACCAATGGTATTGGGTAATTTAATAAATCGGGTATTGATATAACCGAATACGGCTGACAGGGAAACCAGAATGGCCGCGATGATATAGATATTCATAAAAGTGATAAGTTACTCTCTAAAAATAAGGGATAATTTTTTGGGATAGTAAATATTTTTAGAAAAAGGTTTTTCAATAGCTGGTAAAAAATCGAAATCTAATTGAGAAATAAAGTTGTAGTAGGGTTACTCAAATTTAGTAATGACTTTATTTTTTTTGGTGAGTAGCATATTAATTCTACTTAGATCTCTCCAGTGCTGTAATAATACCTTGTCCCCAAAATTCATTGTTCTTATAGGAGCGTTGCTTCCCACAGTACAGGTCATTAGCTTTTTTGGGGAATTGTTGGAGTCGTCTAGGTAATAAAAGGACTGTTCATCTATAAATAATAAAGCAAAGTTTTGATTGGGAAATAAATGATAGTAGTAATCCTTAATTTCATAAACTGGTGTCCGCTTCTCATAATTTTTATACTCAAAAAAGAAAGTATTGTTACTCCAATATATTTCCATTCCATAATGCTTTCTTAAGATAATAGGAATTCTTTCTGAGATAATATCTTTAATACTTTTTGAGCTTTCAGCATTAAAGATTTCCTCAATTAATTTTTCGTTTGTGGCTATTACAACCAGTGGTTCTAGAAGAACTTCATCCTCATAAACATTATACCCCATAGTTGTTTTTATGATTTGTTTGCTAAGGTTCTGGTGATTAAGAATACTGTATTCCACTAGATGTAAAATTTTGACTATGTCAACACTATCTGCATAAATCCTAACAGAAAGTCCTTGGTGATTAGAAGGAATAGGATCCTCTAAATTAAGGCCATATGCCAGTTTATAGTTAGAATTATTGGGTTCCAATAAATATAAATTATCCTTGAAATTATCAATGTAATCATGAATGTATTCAATAAGTAAGGTGTCCTGATATTGCAACCTCGAAGCTAATTTTTCAGACAATTGACCTATTATTTGAATTTTATCTATTTCAGAATAGTTAAAACCAGTTTTAATATAAATTTTGATATTGCCATAGTTTTTGGCAATAACTTTATCCTTATGAGCGCAAAGATTTGTTGATATTAAAAGAAAAATGAAAATTATTTTAAATTGCATAGGCATTTACTGTAATGCTAGACTTTATTTCTTCTTTCTCCTATCCATCATCAAACCAAATGAAATGCCTATGGCAATTCCAATGGCTAGTCCAACACTTGTTTGATCAAAGAGAGAGCCAATAAGGGTGCCTAATCCAACTCCTAGAGCGACACCTAGCCCCATGTATTTGTTTTTCATGTGATGTTAATTTCTCATAATAATAAGAAATTACACCCATACAACCTAATTTGAATATCTACTGAACAAACTTTATACCCACCGTAATGATGTTAGAATTAAAGGATGTGTTTCTGTCGTAATGATAGTATTTTAAGTCGACGCTTTTTAAACCAAACTTCCAAATATGGGCCTTGGTGAAAATATCGGTGTATGAGACTCCAAAACCGTATTGGTTGGCCGAATATTTTGAAAGGTCATAATCTGAAGTATAATAGTGTTGAGTGGATAAATGGGTTTCGTATGGTGCAAAATAATCAGCGGCGGTTTGATTGTAATAGCGATATGAAGGGTAAAGCGTAAATTTATCTGATATCTTAACTGGCACTTCCAAACTGGCGGTATGTGAATTGATTCCCCAATCATCAGAATAATAGCGGTAATAGGTTCGCAGCACCAGGAATTCATTGATGTAGTAGTGCAAACGGCCACCAATGGCTATTTTGAATCGCGAATCCGGTAATTGTTCGATGTCATCTGCCAATTGAAAATTCTCAATATAGGAATTGGCTACATCGGCAAAGTAAACCCTTTGGAAAGGCGTTCCTAATTGGCCTTGTTGTTTTACCACATCCAAAGCGATGGACCCCTGCATATTTTTTGACAATATCTGTGAAAAGTTCAATCCACCAGAATAGGAGTTTCGTCCCTCGCTATCTATTTCATGTAAAGAGGGGGCATAATCTGGATTACCTGTAATGATGCGACCCTGATAAAATTCATCATTCAAACCTGGTCCGTTATCAGCAAATGGCCTTAATTCATAAGGGTATAGGATTTTCCAAGTATCTAGATAGACACTAGCATGTAAACTCAGTTCGGTATTTTTCTCGTTAAATAATTTGGTGATGCTTCCACCAAATCCCAAAGAGAAATAATCAAATTCTGAGGCTACCGATACTTTTCCTGAATAAATGGTATTTCTATCATCTGAAGAATGACTGTAACCAATATTCCCGTTAACCCAAATATCGCCTGAGGAAGCTCCAGAACTTGCTGTGAAAGGATCTGCCGGATCGTTACTGTCAAATGGATTGATATTACTTGACGAAGCAGAAGTATATGCTGAAATTCCGGCATCAATAGTCAGTACATCATCATCATTAAGTGGAATCGACACAATGATGGTTCCCGTTGCATCGGTAAGTTCTTCGGTTCCGATACCTCCTGAAACGGCGGCATTGTCTCCGTCTTGACTGTAGTAACTGCTTAAGATATCCACTTCAGTACTTTCAAGAACTCTTTTTTTGTAAACTCTTGTAGAATCTGAAACGGGCGAGTTTTGTGCTTGTACAACTCTTCCAAATCCCAGACTGATTACAGAGGTAAATATGAGAGATTTAATTGTCATCTTTTTTTAAATTAAGGTTAATTACATCCGCAACCGCCTCCTGTTTTTCCTCCGTTGGCTCCAGAAGCGGCTTCTCTGTAGGAGTGGAAGGTGGTCACGTTACGATCTGCAGGTTTGTCCGAAAGGGCCATATCTGGATCGTTGATGTTGATTTTTTCATATTCCTTAACGGTCATGCAAGAAGTGACAGTTGAAAGAATAACAATAGCAAGACCTAATTTTTTCATAGCTACTAATTAATTTTAATGTTCTTTGAGGTAAAAACATGGCCGTTTTCGTCCACGATAATACATTCAATTTGTGGTAATTGATTGATTCGATTTAATCCAACTTCTTTTCCCATAACAAAAATGGAAGTTGCTAAGGCATCAGCCAGTTCGGCTTTGGGTGCAAATACGGTAGCACTTATAATACCTGTGGCGGGGTAACCAGTTCTGGGGTCAATAATATGGGTATATCTGATACCATTGAAGGTGACATATTTTTCATAATTCCCAGAAGTTACGACAGCTCCATGTTCGATTGGCAATAGTCCAAACGCTTTATCTTTGTCCATAGGATTGGTGATAGCCACTTGCCATGGCTCTCCATTGGGTTGTTTTCCCCAAGTATTCATATCGCCAGAGGCATTGATGATTCCAGAAACAACGCCTTTACTCATTAATAAATTTTTGGCTACATCTGCGGCATAGCCTTTTCCAATAGCGCCAAAGCCAATTTTCATCCCCTCTTGATCCAGGTAAACCGAAAGCTCCTTTTCATTCAAAACGATATGCTGATAACCCACTTTTGAAACCGAATTTTTAATGGCTTCCGGGGAAGGCATCTCGGTCATGCTACCATCAAACTTCCAGATTTTATCCATGGAAGCATAGGTGATATCAAAGGCGCCATCAGTAATTTTTGATATTCCAATAGCCCGTTTGATTAAATCAAATAACTCTTTGTCCACTTGAACAGGTTCTATCCCCGCCATGGCATTGATTTTGGATGTTTGGGATGTTGGATCCCATGAGGAGATAAGCTTTTCAATCCGACTCATTTCATCAACAGCCAGATCTATATATTGGTCTGCCTCGTTTTGAGAGTTGGCCACTACAGTAATTTCAAAGCGGCTTCCCATCAATTTCAAAACCCTTTTGAAAGGTGTCTGGGCTTGCAGGGAGGTAGCCAATAAAATTACGAACCCGATGAGAATAAGTTTTCTCAATGATATGATTCTAAGATTTTTATAAATTCTTTGGGTGTTGTTTTTTGGTAGCCCGTACTTCCTTTGACCAGCCCTTTTTCATCCAATACTAAAACATAAGGGAAAAATCCATTGGGATTGTACCTTTCAGCCAATTCACCATTTTGTTTTTGCAATTCTGAAGAAAGGGTATTCTTTTTTTTCCGTGGAAAGTCTGCCTTGAGCATGACAAAATGATCTTTGGAATACGATTTAAATTCTTCGGTACTCCAAATTTCTTTATCTAATTTGATACAAGGAGCACACCAATCTGATCCTTGAAATACAAGAACAATTGGTTTATGTTCTTTAGCTGCTAAACTCTTTGCTTGCGTAAAATTGGTCATCCAGTTTTGACCGATTGTCATTTGGGTTGCTAAAAAGAAAAAGCAACCAATCCATATGTGTTTCATGAGGATGAAATTAATAAATAACAAACGTAACTTGTGTAACATGTATTACATTAAAAATAGGTTTGTTGGTAATTTATAATCATATCAGATAAAAATAAGTAGTAGATGTAGAATATGTAGGTTTATTTAGAACGGTATTTAATTAATACCTTATTAACGTTTAGGTCTTTTATACCTCTTTGAAATTCCGTAAATTAAAGGTGTTTTATGAGGTTTATATCGATATAAATTTTATTGATTGAAAATTAGATTTCATAAGATTTGATTATTGTAATTTTAAGAAACATAAACTAAAACATATTAAATATGGGAAATCATATGCATTCAAATGGGCATGATCAAGGAAATGCCTGGGAAGTTAATGAGTCAAGTGCCAAATGTCCTTTTTCTGGGGCAGCGCCTCAAAAAGCGGCTGGTGGAGGAACTCGAAACCGAGATTGGTGGCCTAACCAATTGCGAGTAAATATTCTACGTCAGTTTTCTGAACTGTCCAATCCAATGGATAAAGATTATAATTATAAAGAAGCTTTTGAAAGTTTGGATTATGATGCATTAAAGAAAGATTTGAATGATTTGATGACCGATTCACAAGATTGGTGGCCAGCAGATTTTGGACATTACGGAGGACTTTTTATTAGAATGGCTTGGCATAGTGCCGGAACCTATAGAATAGGTGATGGTAGAGGTGGAGCAGGAGCTGGACAGCAACGTTATGCACCTCTGAACAGTTGGCCAGACAATGCTAATCTAGATAAAGCACGAAGATTGTTGTGGCCAATCAAACAAAAGTATGGTAATAAGATTTCTTGGGCAGATCTAATGATTTTAGCTGGAAATGTGGCGTTAGAGAGCATGGGCTTCAAAACCTTTGGTTTTGGTGGCGGTCGTGAAGATGTGTGGGAGCCAGAAGAAGATGTGTATTGGGGTTCTGAAAAGGAGTGGCTAGGTGATAAACGTTATTCTGGTGAGAGAGATTTGGAAGACCCGTTAGCAGCTGTGGTTATGGGATTGATTTATGTAGATCCTGAAGGACCCAATGGAAATGGTGATCCGCTTTCAGCAGCAGTTGATATTAGGGAAACATTTAAAAGAATGGCCATGAATGATGAAGAAACCGTTGCTTTAATTGCAGGCGGACATTCCTTTGGGAAAACACATGGAATGGCTGATCCAAGTAAATATGTGGGAGCTGAACCAGAAGCCGCTGCTATAGAAGAAATGGGATTTGGATGGAAAAGTAGCTTTCAAACAGGAAGTGGAAAAGATGCTATTACCGGCGGACCAGAAGTGACCTGGACACAAACGCCTACACAATGGAGTAATTTTTTCTTTAAGAATTTATTTGAAAATGAATGGGAGCTGACCAAAAGTCCAGCCGGTGCTAAACAATGGGTAGCTAAAAGTACAGAGGAAAGTATCCCAGATGCTTTTGATTCAAATAAAAAACACCGTCCAACCATGTTGACTACAGATTTGTCCTTAAGGTTTGACCCAGAATATGAAAAAATATCAAGAAGATTCTATGAAAACCCAGATGAGTTTGCCGATGCCTTTGCTAGAGCATGGTATAAATTAACTCATAGAGATATGGGCCCTGTAGAGCGATATTTAGGTCCAGAAGTGCCGCAAGAAGAATTAATTTGGCAAGATCCTGTGCCTGAAGTTAATCACGATTTGATCACTAGTGATGATGCAGAATCACTTAAATCAAAAATTTTAGAAAGCGGTTTGTCCGTTTCGGAATTGGTTGGTACTGCATGGGCTTCTGCTTCAACATTTAGAGGGTCAGATAAACGTGGCGGGTCTAATGGCGCTAGAGTTCGACTGGAACCTCAGAAAGATTGGACAGTAAATAATCCGGCACAATTATCCAAAGTGTTGGGTGTTTTAGAAGGTATTCAAAAAGATTTTAACGATTCCCAAGTTGGTAATAAAAAGGTGTCACTGGCCGATTTGATTATTCTTGCTGGTAATGCAGGGGTGGAAAAAGCTGCTAAGAATGCAGGTAAAAATGTGTCAGTGCCATTTACCCCGGGTAGAATGGATGCATCTCAAGAACAGACTGATGTTGAGGCTTTTGATTATCTAGAGCCATTTGCAGATGGATTTAGAAGTTACAGAGGGACCAAGTTTCCTGTTAGTTCAGAGGAATTGTTGATTGATAAAGCGCAACTTCTAACTTTAACAGCTCCTGAGCTTACTGCTTTGATGGGAGGATTAAAGGTCATTAATATTAATTATGACGGATCCAGCCATGGTGTATTAACAAATAGTCCAGGAACTTTAACCAATGACTATTTTGTGAATATCTTGGATATGGGTACCAAATGGAGCGCTATTTCTGAGGAAAATGAGTTGTTTGAAGGAAAAGATAGAGCCACAGGAGAAAAGAAATGGACTGGAACCAGAGCTGATTTAATTTTTGGATCTAATTCTGAATTGCGGGCATTGACCGAAGTTTATGCCAGTGCAGATGCCAAAGACAAATTTGTAAATGATTTTGTAGAAGCATGGGCGAAAGTCACTGACTTAGGAAGGTATTAATTGAAAACTAGTTTAATAAAATAAAAAAGAGGCTGTCATGAATTTTGACGGCCTCTTTTCAGTTTTTGGTAAGTATTGAAATTAGTTTTTAGCCATTTTTTTACTGATTTTTTCAATGGCTGATTCTATAGACTTTTCAGGTTCGATAATATTGTACTCTCCCCAAAACTCGGGATCAGAAAATCCAGAGGCTTCTTCCATTAAAATCATGCTAGGTTTAAAGCTTTCGCCAGATGACAATCTTTTAGAAGCATCTTCTTTCCAATCGGTAATAGCCATTTCACTATTAAGCGAATACCTACTATTAAATAATTTTCCTTTCCAATCGACCACAAACATGAGTTGCACATTACTATATCTGTAATGCCACTTTCCATTATGTGTTCTGTAGTCTACACGATAGGCGGCTTCCTTAGGATAAACGTCAACCCTTGCTGGTTTTTTCTTGACAAAGAGCTTACTCGCTTCTTTCTCATCTTCCACATTTAAATTATAGACGGCACTTACTAAGGCATAATTTTCAGTGTCTATAAAGAGCTTACCATAATAAAGAGGAGAATCGACCTCAGGTTTTTGCTTGAAGTTTACCACGAAAACATTTTGATTATTGATTTGAGTAGAATTATCAAAACTGAAATCATAGTATTTCATCGTGTCAAAATCAAAAATAAACTCATTGTATTTAATCATATCAACATACAGGGTGCTAAAAGGACCACCTTGAAGTTTAAGAGCTAAGGTGTCTAACCTAGAGTAGTCTACATCTTTTCTTGATTTAATGACTTTTACTTTGTCCTTTTTATTGGAATTGTAGGGTTGTTTGTATATTTCTACAACGGCCTCAGAGAGGGAGGCGTTTTTGCGACGTTTTTTAATGGTTTCCCTATAAAAACCAGTCATAATATTTTGTTGGTTGATGTAGTTTTCACCTTTCTTTTTCAAAGTAGCCTCAACCAGAGCTAATGCTGTTTCTGGTCTGTTGATGACCACTTCACTTAGTTCTGAAACGGAAGGTTCTAAATAGATTTTAGAATTGTTTTTAAATTCAGTTAAGCTTAATTCTTTCTTGGTATAGCCCAAGAATGAAATTTCAATGATACCATTGTTTTGATCTTTTGGAACTTTTAACATAAACTCACCTTCAGTATTGGTGATGGTGCTTATATTGGTTCCTTTCAAAGTGATATCTGCAAAAGTGAGCGGATCTTTAGTTTTGGCATCATAAACACTTCCTTTGTATTCGTCATAATTTTGTTGAATTGAGGTTGTGTTTTCAGTTGAAAAAGCAGAAACATTAAAATAACATGCCGAAAGTAAAAAGGCAGCTAGAAGGAGCAACGACTTGGGGAAATGTGAAGTTACGCGTAAAGTTTTCATGAGACTTCATAGATTATTAGTTTTGTCTACCTAATTTTCTTTTGATAAGATACGGAATTTTTCTGAATTTGATAATGTTTTTAGGTTTTCGTTTGCAATTCAATAATATAAAGACGCAATCCTGTCAAATGGATAAAGGTATTCTCTTAACTTATTTTTTAGAATTCTCAAATTGGAATAGCCGTATATTTACAGAAATTTTGAATTAATATATGCCAACCGACTGTATTTCCTTTAAAGAGAGCAATTATTTTTCTGATTTAATAAACGATTATCTAGACCAAAAGGAAGAATTAAAACACTTTTACAATCATTTCCCAAGTAAAGAGAATTTTTCAAAACAAATTGAAGAGAAGCAATTAAACTACCCAATTGAAAGCAGACGGATTTTACTTGAATCATTAAATAGGCAATATAAGGGTTTGAACATATCAGAACAGACCCAGCAAAATATAACTGCCTTAGGAAATGAAAATACTTTTACAATTACAACAGGGCATCAATTAAATTTATTCACAGGACCCTTATATTTTTTATATAAAATCATTTCAACGATTAATCTGTGTAAAGAATTAAGAGAGACCTACCCAAATTATAATTTTGTTCCCATTTATTGGATGGCTTCAGAAGATCATGATTTTGAAGAAATCAATTACTTCAATTTTGATGGTAAAAAAATAAAGTGGGATAGAGCATCTAGTGGCGTGGTGGGTGAATTGCGTTTGGATGGTTTAGACCAAGTTTTTGAGGTATTCTCAAATCAATTGAACGCTAGTAAAAATGCAACGTATTTAAAAAAGCTTTTTCAAAATACCTATTTGGAAAGCAGCAATTTGGCAGATGCTACTAGGTATTTGGCTAATGAGTTGTTCTCTGAATACGGTTTGGTGATTATCGATGCCAATAGTCATGAGTTAAAAAACTTGTTTGTTCCTTACATGAAAAAGGAGCTATTGGAGCAGTCCTCTTTTCAAGAAGTTTCAAAAACAAATGAATCCATCTATCAATTACCCAAAAATTATAAGATTCAGGTAAATCCACGTGAAATCAATTTATTCTATATTCATGGAGGAATACGCGAACGTATTGTAGAGCAGGAGGGTACCTATTCCGTTTTGGAAACCAATATGTCGTGGGATAAGGATGGAATATTAAATGAACTGGAAAACTACCCTGAAAGATTTAGTCCTAATGTTATTTTACGACCATTGTACCAAGAAGTAATCCTTCCTAATTTATGTTATATTGGAGGTGGTGGTGAATTAGCTTATTGGTTTCAGTTAAAGTCTAATTTTGATAAAAATCAAGTGGTATTTCCTGTTCTTTTACTTCGGAACTCTGTTTTAATCACCAATAAAAAGCAGCGCCTTAAGTTGGATAAACTTAATCTCAAGATTCAGGATTTATTTTTAAAACAGTCTGAATTAAAAACAAAATTAACCAAGCAGCTTTCCGAGGTTGACATCGACTTTTCTGAGCAAAAGCAGTTTCTTCAAAATCAATTTGAAGAGCTTTATAAAGTAGCTCAGCAAACAGACCCTTCGTTTATTGGAGCGGTAGGAGCACAGGAAAGAAAACAAATAAAAGGTCTGGAGCATTTGGAGAAAAGACTTTTAAAAGCCCAGAAAAGAAAATGGCACGATGTTTTGGACAGGGCTTCTAACCTGCAAAATGAACTTTTTCCTAGCCAAAGTCTTCAAGAACGTCAAGCCAATTTTTCAGAGTTTTATTTGGAGTATGGAGACCAATTAATCCAACAGTTAGTGTTAAATTTGCAACCTCTGTCAGGTGAGTTTTTAATACTAAACTTAGATTAAGCATGCACAAAATAGATTTTAATTTGGTTGCCATGACCTTAGACGTCATGAAATACGCTATTGATAGAATTACCGTCGCCGACCAACCCATAGGTCATCCAAAATCAGAAAAGGAACTAAAATCTTTAGTGGGTGAAACCATTACCGAAAAAGGGATTGGGGGAGAAAATGCCTTTAATCTATGGAAAGAACATTTATCCAAAGCAAATGTACCTGTCGATCATCCTAGGCATTTAGCCTTCGTTCCAGCATCGCCCTCGAGAGCAGCGGTTATGTTTGATTTGGTGACTTCGGCCTCTTGTATTCATGGAGCCTATTGGATGGAAGGAGCTGGTGGTATTTATTGTGAAAATGAAGCCATGAGGTGGATAGTTTCTTTAACAGGTTTGCCTGAAGGTGCCTTTGGGGTTTTTACCAGTGGTGGTACAGCTGCTAATTTATCGGCAATAGTAACAGCAAGAGAAAGTTGGAGGCAGAAGGAAGAATTTAAAGGCGAAAAAGGATTGATCATTACCTCTATAGGAGCGCATTCATCTATTAAAGCTATGGCCAAGGTTGCAGATGTTGATATTATGTTGGTTGATTCTGAAGAAAAGCTTTCAGGTAAGGAATTAACTGAAATGATTGATTCACTTTCGGAGGCTGAAAGGAGAAGGTTGTTTGCCGTAGTAGCAACAGGCGGAACAACCAATGCAGGAATTATTGATGAACTTGATGAAATCGCAGATGTCTGTGAACGTGAAAATTTATGGTTTCATGTTGATGCTGCCTACGGAGGTGGAGCACTGGCGGCTGATTCCGTAAGACATTTGTTTAAAGGAATTGAGAAATCTGATAGTATTACTATTGACCCTCATAAATGGATGTTTTCTCCTTATGATTGTGGAGCTGTCATTTACAAGCAACCAGAACTAGCTAAATTAGCGCATCATCAAGAAGGATCCTATTTGGAAATATTTAATGATGAAGGCGCTATTGGTTTTAATCCTACAGAATATCAAATTCAGTTGACACGCCGTGTGAGAGGATTGCCTTTGTGGTTTTCTTTAGCAATGCATGGAACAAATACTTACAAAGAAGCTATTGAACGTGGATTGGAGCTAGCTCAAATAGCCGGGAAAATGATTGAAGAAATGGATCATGTAGAGCTGGTTAGGGAACCTAGCTTGTCCTGTGTTTTATTCAGAAGAAAAGACTGGGAGCCTCAAGATTATAGAGAATGGACCTATAAAAACCATAAATCTGGGTTTGCATTGGTGACACCAACCAAGTGGAAATCAAAAAGTGGATTTGAAACTGTTTCCCGTTTTTGTTTTATTAATCCTGATACAACCGAACAAGATATCCAGTTGATATTGGAGTCTATGATATAATTTTAAAAAGTAGCTGGCTATTTCAGCTATAAATTTTAATTTTGCGCATGCAACACAACAAGGTACTTATTTTAGATTTCGGGTCCCAATACACGCAGTTGATTGCCCGAAGAGTTAGAGAACTCAACATTTATTGTGAAATCCACCCGTTCAATAAAGTTCCAGAAGATATTGATGGTTATAAAGCTGTAATCCTTTCAGGAAGTCCTTCATCAGTAAGGTCAGAAGAAGTTCCACACCCAGATCTTTCAAACATTCGAGCAAAAAAACCTTTATTGGGAGTTTGTTACGGAGCACAATATTTAGCACACTTTTCTGGTGGAGAAGTAGCTCCTTCAAATACACGGGAGTACGGTAGAGCAAACTTGTCATTCATTAAAGAAGATGAATTTTTTGAAGGTGTATCAGAAGGAAGTCAGGTATGGATGAGCCATAGTGATACTATTAAACATTTACCAACTAATGGCGTTCTTCTTGCCAGTACTCACGATGTGGAAAATGCTGCATATAAAATTGAAGGAGAAACAACGTATGCCATTCAATTTCATCCAGAGGTTTATCACTCCATGGATGGTAAAAGAATCTTAGAAAACTTTTTAGTTCAAATAGCTGGTGTAAATCAAGACTGGACACCACAATCCTTTGTAGAAGAAACAGTAGAAGAGCTGAAGGAGAAATTAGGAAACGATAAAGTGGTCCTTGGTTTGTCTGGAGGTGTAGATTCTTCTGTGGCTGCTATGTTATTGAATAAGGCCATAGGTGAAAACCTATACTGTATCTTCGTTAATAACGGGTTGCTAAGGAAGAATGAGTTCCAAGATGTTTTGGAACAATACAAAGGAATGGGGTTAAATGTAAAAGGCGTTGATGCTTCGGCACGTTTTTTGGATGCTCTTAAAGGTGAAAGTGACCCAGAAGGTAAAAGAAAAATTATTGGTCGCGTGTTCATTGAAGTTTTTGATGATGAAGCTCATGCTATAAGTGATGTAAAATGGTTGGCTCAAGGAACTATTTATCCAGATGTAATCGAGAGTGTTTCGGCCACTGGAGGTCCAAGTGCTACCATAAAAAGTCACCACAATGTTGGGGGATTGCCAGATTTCATGAAATTGAAGGTTGTAGAACCTCTTAAACTGTTGTTTAAAGATGAAGTAAGACGAGTTGGTGCTTCTATGGGAATGAGTCCAAATTTATTGGGAAGACATCCATTTCCAGGCCCAGGTTTAGGAATCAGAATATTGGGAGATATCACAGCAGAAAAAGTGAGAATCCTTCAAGAGGTAGATGCCATTTTTATTAGTAATTTGAAATCATGGGGTCTTTATGATTCTGTGTGGCAAGCTGGAGCCATGTTACTTCCTGTAAATAGTGTGGGTGTAATGGGAGATGAAAGAACATATGAGAAGTGTGTGGCCTTAAGAGCTGTAGAAAGTACAGATGGAATGACAGCCGATTGGGTTAACTTACCCTATGAGTTTTTGCAAAAGACTTCAAATGAAATCATTAATAAAGTTAAAGGTGTGAATAGAGTAGTATATGATATTAGTTCTAAACCACCGGCAACCATAGAGTGGGAATAGAACGTATATTCATTAAATTTTGAATTACCGGATATTCCATTAACTTTATCAAGAAGTGTAAAACCTCATTCATGAAAAAAATATTTTTAGTAACTATTTTCATGCTTGGACTGGGGATTTTGACGTCTGTACAGGCTCAAAACTACGGAACCCATAAAGTCAAGCATGGAGAGACTATTCAAAGTATTGCAAAGACCTACAATGTTTCAACTTCAACGCTTTATGCACTGAATCCAGATGCCAAAAAAGAGTTGAAGCCAAACACCGTTCTTATTGTCCCAAAATCAGGAGCAGAGGTTAAAGCAGAACCAAAAATAACCAAGGAATTGATTGGTTTTAAAGAGCACCGGGTCAAGAAAAAAGAGACTTTGTTTAGTCTTTCTAAGGAATATCAGGTTGAGGTTTCAGAAATTAAAAAACACAATCCAGATTTATATGC
Organism: Mangrovimonas sp. ST2L15; assembly: GCF_001280515.1. Lineage (GTDB taxonomy): Bacteria > Bacteroidota > Bacteroidia > Flavobacteriales > Flavobacteriaceae > Mangrovimonas > Mangrovimonas futianensis. The sequence continues at coordinate 277,401 of NZ_LBIQ01000035.1, forward strand.
CAGTAACCTGAAAAAAGGTGATAAAATAAAAATCCCAGTCTATAAAACGGTGGAGGAAGTTGTTGATATCGTAGATAATTCAAAAACAAAAAAATACACCGTTCTTCCTAAAGAAGGTAAATGGCGAATCGCATATAAATATGGTATTTCTGTTCAAGAGTTAGATGAACTTAATCCTGGTATAGCAGATACTTTGGATGTGGGGCAAGTGATTAATGTGCCAAATATCTCTGCAGAAATTGAAAAACCAATAGACAATCAATACTCTTATTATAAGGTAAATCCAAAAGAAGGTTTTTATAGGTTAAAAATTAAATTGGGATTGGATCAAAGTCAATTAGAAGCCTTAAATCCAGATTTGAAAATAGATGGATTGAAAGAAGGTATGATTTTAAAGGTGCCTTACGATCCAACGTTGGAAGCGAATGGTGTTGCTATTGATACACCTGAGGTTAGTTTGGATGAAAAACCATTATCAAGAGAGTTAAAGCATATTGCTGTGATGCTGCCATTTAAGTTGAATAAACTTGAAATGGATTCTATTCAGGATACCAAGGAGCAGATGCATACTGATCCTTTTTTAAATATGTCGTTAGACTTTTATTCGGGGGTTGTCGTAGCGTTTGATTCGCTTCAAAAATTAGGTGTTAATTTAAAAGTGGACACCTATGATACCAAAAACCAAATTAGCACCATCAATGAGATTTTAAGAGATCATTCTTTTGAAAATGTTGATGCTGTCATTGGTCCATTGATGCCTTCAAATATTGAAAGGGTAGCATCTGAATTAAAAGCATTTAACGTTCCGGTTATTTCGCCGGTAACAAAAAATGTTCAGTTGTTTGATAATGTATTCCAATCAAGACCATCCGAAGATTTGTTATACAATACCGTATTAGACTATTTTAAAGCAGATAGTCTCATTCAGAATACCATTATAATTTCAGACCAAAAACATACAAAGGCAGCAGATGAGTTGAAGCGTCAGTTTATGTATGCTTCTCAAGTATTTTCAAGAAAAGATAAGGAAGGTAAGGATGCTTTCTATGTTTTGGATGATGATATATTGAGTAGATTAAAGGAGGGTGTCAACTTGGTTTTCCTTGAGTCGGATAATCCAGGGTTTATTTCAAACGTGACCAGTAAATTGAATTCCATGACTAATTTGGAAGATAAATCCATTATTCTTGCAACCACTAATATGAATGATGCTTTTAGGGATGATGAGGTTTCAAATTACCATTTGTCTAATTTGCAATTCCATTTTCCATCCATTGCCAAATCATATAATGAAGATGACCAAAATCCATTTGTTAAGGCTTATGAAAAGCGTTTTGACATTACCCCTAACAAGGTGGCGACAAGAGGTTTTGATTTAACTATGGATGTTGTTTTAAGATTGGTGACTTCGCCAGATCTATATCAGTCGGTTATAGATGCTCCTATGACAGAGTATGTGGAAAATAAATTCGCATACAAGAAAAAATTGTTTGGGGGGTACTATAATGATACGTCTTATTTAGTGAAATATGATAATCTTAAGATTGTTGTAGTCAAGTAATAAAGTTTGTTGATTATTCGTTTTAACTAGTAAATGGTTTATCTATGAAACTAGTTTTTTGGATATTGCTTTGCTTGTCTCCCTTTTTCATATCAGATAAAAGTTCAGATCCTTCCATAAAATGGAGTGGAGCTCAAAAGTTGCAATGGGACGATTTTAAGGGGAAACCCAATAACAATACCAAGGCAGTGGCACTTACCGCATCAGGTATTGTGTTTGAATACGCTCTAAAAACATCAGATGATAACATAATAGGATTTGAACCCAAGGTGAATGCCTTTTTTTATCCTGAAAAATCTTGGGTAAAGCTAGCTGATACTACCTCGGTTATATTGAATCATGAACAGTTGCATTTTGATATTACGGAATTACATGCCCGCCGTTTTAGAAAGGAATTGGATGCTGTTGAAATTTCACGGCAACTAGTTCAGGACATAGATAGATTGCATGTACAGATTAATAGGGATTGGGCAAAAATGCAAGAAGACTATGATCGTGAAACCAATTTTTCTCGAGATTTAGCCAATCAATTAAAATGGCAAGCTTATATTTCAACCCAATTAAAACAATTGGAATCGTATAAATGAATTTAGGACCAAGCAAAGAGTTTTTAATTAAGTTGGCTCATACAAAAATGCCCTTTGGTAAATATAAGGATAGATACCTAATAGATTTACCCGAGTACTATGTGGTTTGGTATCATAATAAAGGATTCCCAAAAGGTCAGTTAGGGGAGATGCTTCAAACGGTTTACGAACTTAAAGTAAACGGCTTGGAAATTTTGGTGAGAAACATTCGTGAGAATTATCCCAAGTAAGTTTCTAAGCGATTGATATTTAATTGGATGGTTTCAAAATGACCAGTGTTAATAAATCTTATTTTTCTACTGCTACATTCCTTTATTAACGGTTTTAATTTTGTAAATTTGCCTGCGTTTAAAAGCGCAACATGACAACAAATACGAATACCAAGTACATCTTTGTAACCGGTGGTGTGACTTCCTCGTTAGGAAAAGGAATCATAGCTGCCTCTCTAGCCAAATTACTTCAAGCCCAAGGATATAGAACAACCATTCAAAAGTTGGATCCCTATATTAATGTTGATCCAGGTACCTTGAATCCTTATGAGCATGGGGAGTGTTATGTAACCGATGATGGAGCCGAAACTGATTTGGATTTAGGTCATTATGAGCGTTTTTTAAATGTACCTACCAGTCAGGCTAACAATGTGACTACAGGTAGAATCTACCAAAGTGTTATTGAGAAAGAACGAAGAGGTGAATTCTTAGGGAAAACTGTTCAGGTCATTCCTCATATCACTGACGAAATCAAGGAACGCATTCAATTACTGGGTAAATCTGGAGAGTGGGATATCGTTATCACAGAGATTGGTGGAACTGTAGGGGATATTGAATCATTGCCTTACATTGAAGCAGTTCGTCAGTTAAAATGGGATTTGGGAGAAAACAATGGTATTGTGATTCACTTGACTTTAGTACCATTTTTATCTGCTGCAGGAGAATTAAAAACTAAACCTACCCAACATAGTGTGAAAACCCTTATGGAAAGTGGGGTTCAGGCAGATGTTTTGGTTTGTAGAACCGAACACGATTTACCAATCGAGCTTCGCACCAAATTGGCTTTATTCTGTAATGTAAGGGAAGAAGCTGTAATTCAATCTATCGATGCGTCTACCATTTATGATGTACCAAACTTAATGTTGAAACAAGGTTTGGATAAGGTAGTTTTAAAAAAACTTGGATTGGAGGCTTCTGATCCAGACTTAACGCAATGGAATAAATTTCTTCAAAGACATAAAAATCCAATTACCGAAATTACCATTGGTCTTATTGGTAAATATGTAGAACTTCAAGATTCTTATAAATCTATATTAGAGGCCTTTATTCATGCAGGTGCTGCCAATGAAGTAAAGGTTAACGTGGAGCCTATTCACTCAGAATATTTAAATGAGGATAATGTAAAAATCAAACTTTCTCATTTGAATGGTGTGTTGGTAGCTCCCGGATTTGGAGAACGAGGTATTGAAGGTAAAATTGATGCCGTAAGATATGTTCGTGAAAATAACATTCCTTTCTTTGGAATTTGTTTAGGAATGCAAATGGCTGTTATTGAATATTCTAGAAATGTTTTGGGATTGTCTGAGGCCAGTTCTACCGAAATGAGAGCAGATACCCCAGACCCGGTCATAGATATCATGGAAGAACAAAAGCATATCACCGATAAGGGTGGTACCATGAGGTTAGGAGCTTGGGATTGCGAAATTAAAGATGGGTCTTTAGCTAAACAAATTTATAAGAAAGACCTGATTCAAGAGCGTCACAGACACCGTTATGAATTTAATAACGATTACAAGCAACGTATCGAAGAAGCAGGTATGATTGCTACGGGATTGAATCCAGATACTGGATTGGTTGAGATCGTTGAGGTACCAGAACACCCATGGTTTGTAGGTGTTCAGTACCACCCAGAATATAAAAGTACGGTGGCCAACCCACACCCTTTATTTGTAGCTTTCGTTAAAGCTGCATTCAAGCATAAGAAAAATAAAAGTGTCAGTATGGCACAAAAATAAAATTGGACAACTTTTTGAGTTGCACAATGATGTTATTAATTCTCTTCAAGGAGAATAGGACTAATTATACTTAAATGGAAGAAAAGAAATTAGACATTAATTCGATAATAGGGTTTGTACTTATTTTCGGAATTTTATTGTACATGTTCTACATGCAAACACCAACCCAAGAGGAGTTGGAGGCTAAACAAAAGCAAGAACAGGTAGAACAACAAAAAAAGCAACAGGAACAAGAGCCTAAAGTTGCAACTTCAGAAGATTTCTCGGCCGCTAGTGCACAAGATTCACTAAAGTTTTTGGAATTACAAAATAAACTGGGAGCATTTGCCTACTCAGCTACTTTACCATCAGCTAAGGATGAATTTACGCAGGTAGAAACCGAGTTATTGGATTTGAAATTTAGCAATAAGGGTGGGTTTTTAAAGGAAGTCCGCTTAAAGCCTTTTGTAGATTATGATTCCATTCCTATCTACTTGATCAAAGAGAATAATAGTACCTTTAATGTTAATTTTGGAACGACTGATAGCAGAATTTTAAACACTAAGGATTTATATTTTGAACCATCTGTAACCAAAAATGGAGAGAATACAGTGGTTTCAATGAAATTGAAGGTTTCTGCAACTAAGTATTTGGAGTACCGATATGTTCTGAAACCCAATGACTATATGATGGATTTTTCAATCCAATCGCAAGGTCTTAGCCAAGTAATCAATGGCTCCCAAGAAGTAAATTTGGATTGGAGTCTTAAAGGTTTCAGAAATGATAAGAGTATCAGTTATGAAAATCGATATACGAGATTAACCTATCAACATGATGATGGTAAAATTAGTAAATTATCACCTACAGGATCTGATGATGAAAGTGTAGAAGATTTAACTTGGTTATCTTATAGACAGCACTTCTTTAGTTCCATTTTAATTTCTGAAAAACCATTTAAGTCTGTAAAATTGACTTCAGAAAATATGGTGGAAGATGAGGATGTTGATACACTATTTACCAAAACATTCGGTTCTAAAATACCTATGGCTTTAAATGCCGGAGAATTGAATGAAAATTTGAAATTGTACTTTGGACCTACAGATCACAAGGTTCTAAAGAATTATGATTATGACCTAGAAGATTCCATTCCACTAGGTTGGGGAATTTTTGGTTGGATCAATAGATACTTATTTATCCCTCTATTTAACTTCTTGATTACTATTTTGCCTTATGGGGGAGCTATCATTGTCATGACCATTTTGATCAAACTTTTGATGTCTTTCGTTCAGTACAAACAGTTCTTGTCTCAAGCTAAATTAAAGGTGATCAAACCAGAATTGGATCAAATTAGAGAAAAGCACAAGGATAATAAGATGAAGATCCAACAAGAAACTATGGCTTTACAAACTCAGGTTGGTGCCAGTCCGTTAAGTGGATGTTTGCCAGCTCTGATACAGCTCCCGGTTTTTTATGCACTGTTTCAGTTTTTCCCATCTGCATTTGATTTGAGACAGAAAAGTTTCTTATGGGCAGAAGATTTATCTTCTTATGATGTGGTAGCTCAATTGCCTGTTAAGATACCTTTTTACGGAGAGCACGTAAGTTTGTTCCCTATTTTGGCGGCTATTGCAATTTTCTTCTACATGAAAATGACAACAGGCCAACAGACTGCCATGTCACAACCACAGCAAGAGGGGATGCCTGATATGCAGAAAATGATGAAGGTGATGATTTATTTCTCTCCTTTATTAATGTTGGTGTTCTTTAATAACTATGCTTCGGGATTGAGTTTGTATTACTTTATATCCAATTTGATTAGTATTGGAATTATGATAGTCATCAAAAACTACATTTTGGATGAAGATAAAATTCATGCACAAATTCAAGTTAAAAAGGCTCAGCCTAAAAAGGAAAGCAAGTTCCAGAGGAAGATGAAGGAAATGATGGAACAGGCGGAACAACAGCAACGAAATCAGAATCGCAAAAAATAATTAAAGGAGCTGTCAAATAAATTGGCAGCTTTTTTGTTATTTAAGGATATAAAAGAGAACAATATGACAGGAATGAAATCAATAATTGTTGTGGTATTAATATGTTTCTTCACGGGAACGATGGTTTTGAATGCCCAAGATATAAACCAAATGGATGATAAAGGGCAACGACATGGAGTTTGGAAGAAAAAGTTTGAAGACTCTGATGTGCTAAGGTATGAAGGTGAATTTAACCATGGTAAAGAAGTAGGAACCTTTAAATATTATAAAAACATCAATGGAAAGGCTGTGTTGGCCGCTACTCGTGAATTTTTGCCAGATGGTAAGGCTAAGGTGACTTTTTACTCATCGAAAGGTAAAAAGATAAGTGAGGGCAAAATGAAAGGAAAGCTTCATACAGGTGAATGGATTTATTATCATAAGGATAAAAATGCCGTCATGAACCGAGAGAATTATAATGAACGAGGTGTATTAGAAGGAGAGAGCATTGTTTATTTCACCAATGGAAACATTGCTGAAAAACGCATGTTTAAAAATGGAAACGTAGACGGGAAGGCTACATGGTATTCAGATCAAGGGGTGGTGACTAAGATCTACCATTACAAAGATGGATTATTGCATGGAGAGGCAAAGTTTTATGATGGCTCTGGGAAGTTAGTGCAAGAGGGAAGATATAAAAATGACAGAAAGGATGGTATATGGAAATATTACGAAAATGGTGAATTGAAGGAGGAAAAAGACTTCACTAGAGTTAGTAAAAATCCATATAAGAAAAAGTAGGTATATTAAATTTATTAAAAGAAAAAGCTCCTTGAAAAAGGAGCTTTTCTTTTTTAGGTATCAATTATCACATTTTTGAATAAGCTATTAATCAATCTATTTGTGGGAAGTTACCTAAAAATAACGATTCCGAAGATATGTAATTGTTACATCACACCCAAATTTTTAATCAGGCTTTTAATCGAAAATAATATAACGATCTAATTAACAGCGTTTTTTATTCTGTTATTTTTTATAAAGGTGGTAAAACAACCTTATCTATAACATGTATTACACCATTAGAAGCTTGTACATCCACAGCTATTATATGGCAAATTCTTCCGTTGGCATCCACCAAGGCAGCACCACCTTCTAATTGTGCGGTGATATTTCCACCTAAGGTAGATATAGTCATTCCATCCATTAAATCTGAGGATAATACATTGGCTTGAGCTACGGCATGGTGATCTAAAGTTGCTTTTAAAACTGGTTCAGAAATATCATTTAAGCCTGAGATTCCCAGTTCGTCTAATAAAGAAGCGAATGCATCATTTGTAGGGGCGAATACTGTGAAAGGTGCGGGTGCAGTTCCATTAGGTGTAGATAAAGCTCCTACATAATCAAAAGTCAAATCATCGCGAGTTAAAGCGCTTACTAAAGTGGTAAAGTTTGGATCTGCCAAAGCAAAATCAACAACAGTTGGTAATCCTATAACGCCATCAACAGCATGGATAATACCATTGGTCGCCACAATATCAGGTGTAGCAACGTTAGAAACACCGTTAAAACTAACACCATCGCTTGTATTAAAGTAAAGGCTTAAGGCATTTCCATCTGGTGCTGCGGTAGCACTTGTAGAAGTGTAACCTGCCCCTGCTTCTACTAAATTGGAAGATGATATACTTCCGGATAAGACATGGTTTAGTAATACTTGTGCCAAAATGTCCGTAGGTACTTCATCTAATGAAGCAAAACCGTTATTAGTTAAAAATGTACCGAAGGCATTGTTACCTGGAGCGAGTATGGTAAACGGACCATTGTTGCCAACGACATCCACAAGATCTCCATCTGCAGCTGATAAGGCTCCTACCAAATTAGTAAAGTTAGGATTGGCCAAGGCATGGTCTACTAAATTTGGTAAGCCTATCACAGCATCCACAATATGAATGGTACCGTTTGAAGCTTCTATATCCGCTTGTTCTACTGAAGATATACCATTGAACATAACACCATTGCTTGTATTAAAATAAAGACTCATGGGCATTCCTCCAGCACCATTGGTACTGGTGGAAGTGTATCCTTCACCCAAGGCTACTAAATCGGTGGACATAACATTTCCAGAAATAACGTGATTCAATAATATTTTTGAAAGGATATCAGTAGGAACCTCGTCTAAGGAAGCAAAACCGTTCGCACTCAAAAAGGTTGCAAAGGCTGCATTAGTTGGTGCAAGGACAGTAAAGGGTCCATCACCACTCAATACGGTGGTCAAATCTCCATCAGCTTGTTGCAAAGCTGCCACAAGAGAGCTTAGTTCGGGTGTATCTATAGCTAAATCAACAATAGTGGTTGCCGTTGGAGTAGGAGTATTAATTGGAGTCATGTCATCATCGTCACTACAATTAGTTATGAGAAAAGGAGCAATAAATAAGATTGCTAATAGTTTTAATGTTTTCATAATCAGTGATTTTAAATTGTTGTTTAACAAAACTAATAAAAGATTAAACAAAAAGATGTTAAATGTTTAATAAATTGTAAAAAAACTTAAACAGTTTTGAATTTTGGATTTCTAAAGGAATCCAAATTTGATGTTTAAAAAATGTATCTTTGCACTTAAATATGGAAGGAAAAAGAGTCATAGTTGGATTGTCTGGAGGTGTTGACTCCAGTGTAGCGGCATACTTGTTAAAAGAGCAGGGTTACGAGGTTATCGGCTTATTTATGAAGAATTGGCATGATGAATCTGTAACTATTTCAAATGAATGCCCATGGTTAGATGATAGTAATGATGCCATGTTGGTGGCTGATAAATTGGGGATCCCATTTCAAACTGTGGATTTAAGTGAACAGTATAAGGAACGGATTGTTGATTATATGTTCAATGAGTATGAACAAGGAAGAACGCCAAATCCGGACGTTCTTTGTAATAGAGAAATTAAGTTTGATGTGTTCTTGAAGATTGCCTTAGAACTTGGAGCAGACTACGTTGCAACTGGTCACTATTGTAGAAAAGGAACTTTGGTACAAGATGGAAAAGAAATCTATCAACTATTGGCAGGAGTAGACTCTAATAAAGATCAATCCTATTTTCTTTGTCAATTAAGTCAAGAGCAACTATCACGTTCTTTATTCCCTATAGGAGAATTAACAAAACCAGAGGTTAGGGAAATAGCATCACGTTTAGATCTCATTACAGCAGATAAAAAGGACTCTCAAGGGTTATGTTTCATAGGAAAGGTTAGATTGCCCGATTTTCTCCAACAACAGTTAAAACCAAAAGAAGGCGTTATTGTTGAAATTCCTGAGAATGATGAGAAGTTTCTTCAGGAGTCTGTAGATTTCAATTCAGAAGAAGAAAAGTTGGCTTATTTATCTAGAAAGCATCATTTTGCTTTAACCGATGGCAAGGTTGTTGGCAAACATCAAGGGGCTCACTTTTTTACTAAAGGCCAAAGAAAAGGATTAGCCGTTGGTGGTACAACTGAACCACTTTTCGTTATCGATACCGATGTCAAAGAGAATATCATTTTTACTGGGCAAGGGAAATCGCATCCTGGCCTGTTTAAAAGAGCACTTTTTATTAAAAATGATGAAGTGCATTGGGTACGGGAAGATTTAAAGCTACCTATTGATGGTACCATGGAAGTTATGGCTAGGATAAGATATCGACAAAAACTTCAGGAAGCCAAATTATATCAAGTGGATTCAGGATTATATATAGAGTTCGTTGAGCCACAATCGGCTATAACAGAGGGACAGTTTGCCGCATGGTATCTTGGTGATGAGTTGATTGGATCTGGAGTGATATCCTAAATTGAATTTAAACGCTTATGATGAGAAAAATTACACTATTCATTTTTTGTATTTTCAGTATATCTAATTTTGCCCAACAAGATGCTTGGGTTTATTTTGTGGATAAAGAAAATGTTACTGAGTCTTTAGCAAATCCTATTAGCATTTTAACTCAAAGAGCTATCGATAGAAAGGCTGCTCATGGCGTACTTATTGATACCCGTGATGTTCCAGTCACTGAATCTTACATATCCGAAATCAAAAATCAAGAAGGTATTACGGTTTTAGCCAAATCCAAATGGATGAACTGTGTTCATGTAAGAGGAGAGTTTGAGGCCATATCAGAACTTCTGAGTTTAGAAATTGTAGATGAAATCGTTTATGCCGATGGTAGTTTGAATGCACGCCCAGGTGAAATATCTAACAAATTTGAAACTGAGGAAGTGATGGTTGATTTTGTTTATGGCAATTCAGGAAATCAAATTGAGATGTTTAATGGAGATGTGCTTCATGAAATGGATTTCACGGGAGCGGGAATGGTTATCGCCGTTATAGATGCAGGCTTTCCCAACGTTGATACCATGGATGGTTTTGATCGGTTAAGAACCAATAATGGCATTTTAGGAGGGTATGATTTTTATGATAGAAATGAAGATGTTTATGCCAATACCTCCAGTTCACATGGTACTTTGGTTTTAAGCGATATGGCAGGTTATGTTGAAGATCAATTTGTAGGGACAGCACCTGATGCTGAGTATTATTTATTTCGAACTGAGAATGCCCCAAATGAAAACCCAGTAGAAGAAAGTTTGTGGGTAGAAGCTTTGGAACGCGCCGACAGTTTAGGAGTTGATTTAGTAAATTCCTCTTTGGGGTATAAAGATTATTATGATAATGCAGCCTATAATTATAGCTCTGAAGAGATGGATGGCGAGACAGCTTTTATTACACAAGGGGCCAACATAGGGTATGAAAAAGGACTTCTTATTGTGAATTCGGCGGGTAACGCTGGTGAAAATGGAGTTAATGCACCCGCAGATTCTGAATTTGTGTTTTCAATTGGAGCTGTTAATTCCAGTGGTGTTTATGCGCTCTTTAGTAGTCAAGGAAGTGATTTTCAACCGGTCATCAAACCCGATGTAGCCGCTCAGGGTCAAAGCTCTACTGTAATAAATTCTAATGATCAAATTGTAACTGCTAGCGGTACCTCATTTAGTTCTCCTATTTTAGCGGGGGGAATCGCTTGTTTATGGCAAGCCTTACCAGATTTAGATAATGGTGAGATTATGCAATTAGTTAGGGAATCGGCCTCACAATTTGACTCCCCAGATTATTTATTAGGTTATGGTATTCCTGATTTATCGCTAGCCTTAAATTTAGCCTTGTCCACTGATAATAATACTATAAACCTTCCGGAAGTTAAGGTATATCCCAATCCAGTAAAGACTAATTTGAATATTTACTTACCCGATGAGTGGACTTCGGCCACAATAAAACTTTATAATGTCTTGGGTAAAATGGTGATGCAACAAAAACTTACCAACACCAATAATAGCATTAATGTGAAGCATTTGGATCGTGGTATTTATCTATTACAGTTAGAGTCTGGAAATTATCATAAAACCATCAAACTCGTTAAAGATTAATGTCTCAAAATAGAATCACACAACTTTTTGGAATTCAATACCCCATTATACAGGCTGGAATGATCTGGAATAGCGGTTGGAGGTTAGCATCTGCTGCAAGCAATTCTGGTATCCTAGGTTTAATTGGGGCGGGGAGTATGTATCCCGATGTTTTAAGAGAACACATTCAAAAATGCAGACAAGCAACGGATAAACCTTTTGGGGTGAATGTGCCTATGTTGTACCCCAACATAGAAGAAATCATGAACATTATCGTGGAGGAAGGTGTGAAAATCGTTTTTACATCAGCCGGTAACCCTAGGACTTGGACCTCATGGCTTCAAGAAAAGGGAATTACGGTGGTTCATGTGGTAAGTAGTGTGAAGTTTGCCCTCAAGGCTCAAGAAGCTGGGGTGAATGCTATCGTTGCTGAAGGTTTTGAAGCTGGTGGACATAATGGTCGTGATGAAACCACTACTTTAACCTTGATTCCTATGGTAAAAGAGCAGTTGGAAATTCCTTTGATAGCAGCTGGTGGTATTGCCACCGGTAAAGCTATGTTAGCAGCTATGGTATTAGGAGCAGATGGTGTTCAGGTAGGAAGCAGATTTGTAGCGAGTGAAGAAAGTTCGGCACATCCAGCTTTCAAAGAAGTGGTCGTAAACACCAAGGAAGGGGATACCATGTTAACTTTGAAGGAATTGGCTCCTGTCAGGTTGATCAAAAATAAATTCTTTAACGACGTTCAAGAACTTTATAAACAAGCACCAACTGTAGAACAGCTCAAGGAACTTTTGGGAAGAGCTCGATCAAAAAGAGGTATGTTTGAAGGCGATTTAGAAGATGGCGAACTCGAAATCGGACAAATTGCAGGGTTGATTCACGATATCAAACCTGTATCAGAAATTGTAGATGATATGATTTCCGAATTTGAACGTGCCAAAAATGAAGTTAAGAACCTTTAGGTTTAAAAAGCAGGTTCAATAGTAAAGCGGTTATGATCAAACCCATGCCCATTAGACTCCAAAGGGAGTAACTGTCTCCAAAAAATGAAATTCCTATGAGCAAGGTAAAAATGGCTTCGGTGTATTTTATTGGGGCAACCTTATTTATTTCTCCCAATTGAAATGCTTTGGTCATGTTTAATTGGCCAACATATCCATAGAGGCCTAAGCTCAACAATGGTATATAATCTTCACTCTGTATAGGCTTCCAGTGGAATATGGAAACCACACCGCCAACAAGGGCACAAAGTAGCATAAAATGATTGACAATGGTGTAAGGATGCTCCTTGTCACCAATTAACTTAATGGAATTATAAACTAAGCCACCACAAACTGCTGATCCTATAATGACAACCAAACCAATTATGTTAAATTGAAGATCTGTAAGCTTTAAAATGAGTACTCCCACAAAGGCAAGAATGAAAAATAGCCAGCGAATGGGAACAATTTTTTCCTTAATCAGAAAAACTGAAAAAATAGCGGCAAAAATAGGGGAAAGATACCTTAGGGTAACTGCTGTTCCTACGGGAAGGTAGGATAAGGATGTAAAGAACAATAACATGGAGGTCATACCCGCGATAGACCTAAAAAACAATAATTTTTTATGGGTTCCGAAGTAATTGATTTTCTTATAGACGAGGTAGGACGAAGTGAATACTAAGGTTCCTAATGATCTAAAAAATACCATTTGAAATGGAGAATAATGGGCCATTTTTTTAGCCGTGATATTCATCAGTGTAAATGCTAATGCACTTATAATCATGAATAGGATGGCTTTTTTTGGCATTTTTTGGAGTTTCAAGCGAAGGTACATAATTAAAAAATGTAGTAATTGGGAAATTCTAATTAATAACAAGGAAAGAGAGGGAAAACAAATACTATCTCTTACTTTTGCACAATGGTTTTAGAAAACTACACCAAAGAATTTAAATACAACTGGAAATTGGCGGCTCCTGTAATGTTGGGTATGCTAGGTCACACTTTTGTGAGCTTTATAGACAACATCATGGTAGGGCAATTAGGAACCGCAGAATTAGCTGCCGTTTCTTTGGGTAATAGTTTTATGTTTATTGCCATGTCTTTGGGTATAGGTTTCTCTACTGCTATTACCCCATTGGTTGCCGAGGCGGATACAGCTAAAAATTTTGCGCAGGGAAAATCCTCATTTAAACATGGCTTGTTTTTGTGTACCGTTTTGGGTATTAGTCTGTTTTTAATGGTATTTTTTGCCAAACCCATTATGTATTTAATGAACCAGCCAGAAGAGGTTGTAGCTTATGCAATTCCTTATTTGGATTTGGTGGCTTTTTCCTTAATTCCACTGGTGGTCTTTCAAGCCTTTAAACAATTCAGTGATGGACTTTCATTGACAAAGTATCCCATGTATGCCACGTTGCTCGCCAATGTGGTCAATGTATTTTTTAATTACATTCTTATTTTTGGAAAATTTGGTTTTCCAGCGATGGGAATTGTTGGTGCCGCCTATGGCACCCTTATTTCTCGTTTTGTATTGGTTGTATTGCTTTGGTGGTTGTTAACTAAAAACAATAAATCCGTTAATTATGTCACCCAAATCAAGTTTTTCCAATTGGATCGTTTGATGTTGAAAAAAATAATTCATTTGGGCGCTCCAAGTTCCATGCAGATGTTTTTTGAGGTGGCGATTTTTACAGCAGCCATCTGGTTAAGTGGTTTGTTGGGCAAGAATCCACAAGCTGCCAACCAAATAGCCTTAAATTTATCATCCATGACCTTTATGGTGGCTACAGGATTGAGTGTGGCTGCCATGATTCGCGTTGGAAACCAAAAAGGTTTGGGTAATTATATCGAACTCAAAAGAATTGCATTTTCTATTTTTATTATGGGAACCTTGTTTGCCATTCTATTTGGGCTATTTTTTACGGTCATGCACCAATATCTACCAAGACTGTATGTAGACCTTGGTGATTTAAATAATCTGCAAGACAATTTGGAAGTGGTAAAAATAGGAGCAACCTTATTATTGGTAGCAGCCGTTTTTCAAATAAGTGATAGCATACAAGTAATTGTTTTGGGTGCACTAAGAGGGTTGCAGGATGTTAAAATTCCAACCATTATCACTTTTGTAGCCTATTGGGTTATCGGTTTTCCTGTGTCAATACTTTTGGGAAAAGAAGACCGATTGGGAAGTGTAGGGATTTGGATTGGATTATTGGCCGGATTGACATCGGCGGCAATTTTATTGTATATTAGATTTCACTTTTTAACTAATAAATTAATCGAAACAAAACATGGAACTTCCTAAATTTTTACTTGGTGATAACACCGATTTTCCTGATGCTATTTTTGTGATTCATACAGATTTTCCAAGATTCATTATTAATCTTGAAAATGATGATGTTGAATGGTTGGAAGATTTTGATCAACATGATCAGGAGGAGCTAGAAATGGAGGCTGAAAACTTAATTCAGCAGGCCATGGATTTTTATGATAGGGAAGTAGAACGTTATGAAGAATAGATATGATAGATCAAATCATTGAATTAGATAAACAACTATTTTTATTTTTAAACGGACTTGGTACCGAGCGATGGGATGGATTTTGGATGGCTTACACCACCAAATTCTATTGGATTCCCCTGTATGCGATTTTGGTGTTTTTCATATTCAAAAAAGAGCATTGGAAAATGTTTTTGGTGACTTTGGTTATTATTGGTGCTTTAGTCACTTTTACAGACCAAGTGTCCAATTTTTTTAAGCACAATGTTATGCGACCTAGACCTTGTCATGAAGAAGGTCTTATAGATTTAATGAGATTGGTGAAATCGTATTGCGGTGGTGCTTATGGGTATTTTTCGGGGCATGCGTCTAATGCCATGGGAGTGGCTATTTTTAGTGGTCTACTCCTTAAAAGTAGGTTTAAATATCTTATGCCTCTTATGATTTTATGGGCAATACTTATGGCCTACAGTAGAGTTTACATAGGGGTTCACTACCCATTAGATGTCCTTAGTGGTCTCATTTTTGGAGGTCTTGCTGGATGGATGTTTTATAAGCTCAATGAGTTTGTTAGAAAGAAATACCAACTTTAAGGTTTTCTTTTTAGCAAGTAATATTCATTTTGCAATCGGTCATTGTGACGACTTGAAGAAACTTCCACACGGTTCATATCAAAAACCATTTTTTCTTCAATAGTATAATGTTCTTGTATCTTCTCAATTGAAGATTCACTCAAGGTTCCTGTGATAAAGCCAAATTCCTCTTCATTAGGCATGTTATTCAAATCGGCAAATGGGATTGTTGTGCCGTAATGCCAAATAACTTCAGGTGAGATATTGTTGCCATAAAGTTTGAGGTTTTGAGCTTCTAATTGATTTTTTAGATTCCAAATGGGCTTAAAATTTTCCGTAGTGGTTGCTTTACTTAAAGGTAATGCCGTAACCAGAATACTGGCAAAGAACGTAACCGTCAAATAAAAAACCATTTTCATATTTTTCTTAATCAGAAAGACATAAATCATGAGCCCCAGTCCAAAAAGAACTAAGGATGCCAAAAGGTAAGAAATCCAATGGGAATGAAAATGTCCCTTTAAAAGGATATATCCTAAAATGGGAAATGCGAGTCCGATTAATCCAATAAGTCCAAAATTAAAATAGACTGGAACCATTTCTTTTTTGTTTTTAAGTTCCTTAAAATGTGTGATCAGATACTGAATGTAAAACCCAATGTTGATGGCCAATGGAATTAAAACAGGCATTAAATATCTGGATTTTTTTTCTGGAATTATGGAAAGTAATACAACGGCAAATAATGTCCAAAGTAAACTAAATTGATAGGCTTTTAAATGTGAGACGCGTGATTTTATATAAGGGTATAAAAGGCTAATAAATGCTGGAATGGTCCATAGTCCACTTTGTACAAAAAAGCTCCAATAATAGTAAAAGGGTCTCACGTTATAACTTCCCCAATTAGAGGTTTCTATATTAGCAATCGATTTAAAAGTAGCTGGGTCTGCTTGTCTTACATAAATAAACCACCAACCTCCAATGACTAAAGAGAGGATTAATATTCCAATTAAGGTAAAAACTAATTTACCAGACCATTGATATTTATAGGTAAATCCATAGGCGATTAGAAATGGCAACATTAAAGCGTAATAGGAAACAGGACCTTTGCATAAAAATGATAGTCCTAGGAATAGGGTGGCTAAAGCAATCCATTTTATTTTTAAATCATTGAAGCTGAAAATTTTAATTAAAAAATATATCCCAGCTATCATAAAACCATGGGTGTAAATGTCCCAAGGTGCCTCCATGGTGATTCCAATAACATAAAAGGAAGTTACCCCTATAAGGCCGTTTCTTAAACTGTGTGATTTATTTTTCACGAGTAAAAGGGATATCTTATAGATAAATATACCAATGAGCATGACAAAAAATACAGTAGGAAGTCGTAAAGCGTAAACACTGCTGATTCCGAATAGGGAACCTGAAACCGCTGTTATCCATGTGGGCATTGGAGGTTTTTGATATCGAGCTTCACCGTTCATGGTCGTTAACAGCCAATGGCCCTCCTGAACCATTTCTCTAGCGGAAATAAAATTTCTAGCCTCCATGATTGTCACATCCATGACATGTAGGTTGGGTAGAAGCATCACTGCCGTGAAAAGACAAATGGTTAAAATGGGATGTTTTTTAAGAAAATCAGTCATGTTGTTTATGAAGAATAATCAAATTTCTGGTGTAAATAATGGCTCCCAACAAATGCCCAACAAATAAAACAGGGTCTTTTCTAAAGATGGCATAACTTAAAATTAATAAAGATCCTGTGATGCTCAATATCCAAAATCCTAAAGGCAGGGAAGATTCCTTATTTTTTTCGGAATATAGCCATTGATAAATAAATCGAAAAGTGAAAACAGTTTGCGAGATTATACCAAGTGTTAATAACCATAATGGGATGCTCTCATTTTGAAATAACCGTTCAATATCAATGATGTTATTGTTATAATAATAAATGACAATCAATCCTGGGAAAATCCATAAAATCCATCTCCCTAGTCTAGGTAATTTATTCCAATGCCCCTGTAATTGTAAATTTCTTATGTAGATGTAATAGGTAAGGGCTTGGCCCAACATAATAGCAAAATCATTTCTGAGATACCCATAAACAAATAACAGAAAAGAAGCGATCAAACTCAGCACCCAAAACAAACTAGGTGTTATGACTCGTTTTTGCTTTTCAGAAGTGATCCATTGGATGATCAATCGGGAGGAAAATAATATTTGAGCCAAAAATCCAACGCTATATACCAACCAATGATTTTCCATTATCCTTTTTTGGCTACCGTATAATTAATGTATTTTTTCTTCATCCATAAATAGGCAAAACAATCCATTAAAGGACCCAATAATCTGTTCCAAAGTCCAAAATTAGCTGTACCCGCTATCCTTGGGAAATGTCGCACCGGAATTTGCTTGATTGTACCATGTTGTAACAAAATCATCGCCGGTAGAAAACGGTGTAACCCTCGAAACATTGGGATGCGCTTAGCATATTCACTTTTAATCACTTTAAGCGGACATCCGGTGTCGTCCATGCCATCATGAGTGAAAGATCTTCTAATGCCGTTGGCAATTTTGGAGGACATATTTTTTACAAAGGAATCTTTTCTGTCGGAACGAACACCTGTCACCAGGTCATTAGATCCGATATGTTCCAACAATAGGTTGAAATCCTCTGGAGCTGTCTGTAAATCAGAATCAATATATCCCAATAGAGGCGTGTCCGCATGATCAAATCCAGCCTTAATTGCAGCGCTTAGGCCTCTGTTTTCAGCAAAAGAAATGTAATGAAAATTAGTTTGTCTTGAACAAATATCCTCAATAATCTCTTGACTTCGGTCTTTAGACCCATCGTTAACAAAAAGTATTTTTGTGGGTTTTGAGGCTATTTTTGAATAATCAGAAAGTTCCTTTTCAACTCGGTTCAAATTGGCTTCTTCATTATAAACAGGAACAATAATGGTGAACTCGTATGTCATGAAATATTAGTTACGTTACAAAAGTATTCTTTTTTGAATAATTATATTCTTTAGAAAAAAAAATGTTTCTTTGTGTGACAATCAATCATTATGAAAATTCTAGTTACAGGAGCTGTTGGGTTTATAGGCTCACATACTTCGGAAAGACTTCAAAAATTGGGTCATCAAGTTATTGGCGTTGATAATTTCTCTCCCTATTATAGTGAAGAATTAAAAAAACTGAATGAAAAAGCTCTTAATGATTTAGGAATTTCAGTATTACAATTAGATTTAAGAGAAGCTAATTTAATTGAGAAGTTACCTACGGATGTGGAGTATATATTTCATTATGCAGCTCAACCAGGAATTTCGTCAACATCTACTTTCGAAGATTATTTTTCAAACAATATTATTGCAACAAAAAATCTGATTGATTATGCGTTGCAATTGCCCAATTTGAAAATGTTTGTAAATATTGGTACTTCTTCCATTTATGGTTTGGAGGCAACCTACCCGGAAGAGCGTGCTCCTAAGCCAGCTTCCCATTATGGTGTCACTAAATTGGCTGCCGAACAATTAGTGCTTCAGAAGTCCAGGGAAAAACAAATGAAAGGATGTTCCTTGAGATTGTATTCAGTGATTGGTCCAAGGGAGCGTCCTGAAAAGATGTATACTAAATTAATTGCCAACGGTTTAAATGACGAGGCTTTCCCTCTTTTTGAAGGTAGTGATAAGCATTTAAGAAGCTTTACCTATGTCGGTGACATTGTTGATGGCGTGGTTAGCGTTATTGGTAAAGAATCTCAAGTGGATGGTGAGGTTATTAATTTAGGCACTGAGGTCGAGCATACAACGCAGGAAGGTATTGAAGCCGTAGAAAAGGTGCTTGGTAAGCAAATTGAAATAAATGTTATTCCAAAGCGTCCAGGAGACCAATTACGAACTAAAGCTAATATTGATAAAGCAAGAAAATTGTTAGATTACAATCCGCAAACAACCCTTTTAGAAGCTGTTGAAAAACAGGTTGCTTGGTATAAAAAATATTTTTCTTAAAGAATTAGTTGTAGGTTTCAATAGGGACTGCCACCTTGATGTCATCCCAAACCATGGTTAGCGATAAATCATCTAAAGAATTATCAAAACCAATAGTAAATTCCTCAACGGTGGTATTAATCATTTCAACAGGAACTTCCACATTTACTACATCAAATTGAGGTTCTCTCATTGGATTCATTTCCATATCAACACCCCATGGATAATCTTTGGAGTTAAACATGACATGCCAAGTTGAATCATTAGGGATGGTCCAAAGGGTATATTTTCCTGCGGGTAGGGAATCATTTTTGATTTTTAAAGCTTTGTTTGTTTTAAAAGTGGTTGCTTCATTTGCCCCTGTACGCCATACTTTTTCGTACGGCACTAAGCCCCCAAAAATTTCACGACCCCTTTTGGAAGGTCTGTTGTAAAATACTTCCATTTTCAAATCGTTTTTCACCAAAGAAACAGTGTCTTTAGGACTTAGACGTTTTTGAAACAAGCTATCATCCACAAAATAGGCATATATAAAGGTTCCCACCGCTACAAAAACCAAGAAATACAAGACCCACTTTAAAAATCTATTCATTTTAGAAAAATATTTTGATTGATAAAGATACTTAATTACACTACCAAGTTGTATTGGCATTCAATAATCTTTAACAGATTTTACGTAACTTAAAAAAACTTTTAATTTTTTGCAACATCCGTTTTTTTCTATCGTCTTTCAAGTGAACTAATCATAAACCAAAAGTGATTTTATGCTTCTAGATAGCATTATTGAACAATGCAAGGAGAATAATCGTTTAGCTCAAATGCAGTTATATGACCAATATTGTCATGGGATGTACATTGTGGCTTATCGATTTATGAAAAATGAAGCAGAAGCTGAAGATGTGGTTCAAGAAGCTTTTATAAAGGCTTTCAGAAAACTGCATCAATTCAATGCAGAGGTGACTTTTGGTGCTTGGTTAAAACGTATTGTCATCAACAGATGTATTGATGTGCTTAAATCTAGAAAGCAACAGCTTATTGAGTTGCAGCAAAACCATTTAAAAGTGGTCGATACAACCTATGAAGACAAATGGTTGGTAGAAGATGAGATTACCAAAGAGAATGTTCAGAAGGCAATAGACCAATTGCCAGACAAGTACCGGTATGTCGTTTCACTTTACATTTTGGAAGGATATGATCATCAAGAAATTTCAGAGATTTTGGACATCACGGAAGTCGCTTCCCGAACCCAGTTATCTCGCGGACGTGCAAAATTACAAGAACTTTTAAATCCCTTAAGACATGGCTCAAGATATTAGAAAACTCTTTGAAGAAAACCAAGGCAAAGGGGAGATGCAAATGCCAGAAGGTCATAGAAGCCGTTTCATGGATCGTTTGGATCAGGAATTTCCAAAGGAAAAACCAGTTAAAAATCGATCTTGGATGTATGTGGCAGCAAGTATCGTGGTGCTTGTTGGGTTGGTGTATTCTGGATTTAAGTGGATGGATAATGAACCATTGGATACCAATCCACAAGTTGTGGATACATCGTCAAAAACTAATGAAGAGGAAACAAAATCTTTGGGAGATGTGTCTCCAGAATTAAAGCAAGTGGAGGACTATTATTTGGCGAGCATCAATTTTGAATTGTCAAAAGTGAAGGTTACTCCTGAAAACAAAGAATTGTTTGACGGCTATGTTAAAAGATTGGAAGAGTTGAATAGTGAATATCAAAAACTTTCGGTTGAACTGACTGAAAAAGGACCAAACGAGTTTACAGTGACCGCTCTTATCAATAATTTAAAGTTACGTTTGAATTTGTTGCACCGCCTTAGAGAACAATTAAAATTATTAAACGAAAATCAATACAATCAAAAAACGAGTTAATATATCATGAAAACACTATTGAACCTATGCATCTTTTGTATTTGCTTGAGTATGTCAGCACAGCAAAAGCTTGAAAAGATATCGCAGTCTATTAATGTTAATGATGAGGTGGTCATCGACCTCAATACCAGTTATACCAATTTGGTTATAGATACCTGGAATAAAGACATTATTGAGGTGGAAGCCTATATTGAAAGCGATAAACTTTCAAAAGAGGAACTGAATGAAGTTTTAAAAGATTGGAAAATCTCTGTAGATGGATCCAAAGATCAAGTATCAATCACCACTGAAGGCATGTACGGCTCTTGGAACAACAGGCTTGTATACTTTGATGACGAATCTTCAGATGCCTTAAGAATTTTGGAATTAGAACTGGCTAGGTTACCTGAATTGGTCGTAGCACCTACTTTAGAAGGGTTGTCTGATATGCCACCTCTTCCTGCAATGCCTAAGCTTCCTAAATTACCAAAAGGAGTGAGTGAATATCAATTTGATTACGACAAATATCAAAGGGAAGGGGAGGCCTATATGGAACAATGGAGCAAGGAATATGGAGAAAAGTATGGTGATGAATATGCCAAAAAAATGGAAGAATGGGCTAAGAAATGGGAAGAGAGTCCAGAAATGCGTGAGTTTGAAAAACAAATGGAAGCGTGGGGAGAACAATTTGGTAAAGAATTTGGTGAAAAGTTTGGGAAAGACATGGAGAAATGGGGTGAGCAATTTGGAAAGGACATGGAACGATGGGGAGAACAATTTGGTCGTCAAATGGAACAACAAGCTCATAGACTGGAACAAAGAGAAGCTATAAGACAACAGCGAATTCATGAACGTGAAAAAATGCAAGTGGAGCGTGAAAAAATGCAAGAGGAAAGGCAAAAAATGAGAGAAAAGTCTAGGAATTATAAATTAAGACATGTTGGTCCAGATTCCCAAGGTGTAATTAAGACGATAAGAATTAAGATACCTAAAAAGGCCAAATTAAATATGAATGTAAGGCATGGTGAATTGAAATTTGCTTCCAATATTCAGGATTTAAAAGCAGATCTAACTTATACGGCTTTAGTAGCCAATAGCATTGATGGAAGTAAAACTTCCATCAATGCCTCCTATTCCCCTGTAAAAATAAACCAATGGTTGGCTGGGGAACTAAAGCTTAAATATGTGGATGATGCCCAAATTAATCAAGTTAAACAATTGGTTTTAAGTGCTAATTCTTCAAACATTATTTTAGACAAACTTTCAGGTAGCGCTATTATTGATGGGAGCTTTGGAGATTTGGTTATAGGTGACATTGATTCTGGGTTTCAGAATTTAAATATTGTTTTAGAAAACAGTGATGCTTTAATTTCACTGCCTCAAACAAATTATAACCTACAATTCAAAGGGAAAAACTCTAGTTTTAAGCACCCAAAATCAACTAATGAAGCCATGGTGTCTTCTTTTTCTACCGGAGATTTGGGCAGTGGTAAAACCATTGTGGTAAACGCCAAGTTTAGCCAAGTGGTTATGAAATAGTTTCCTACCTTTGGGCTATGGACCCAAACACATTCAACTCCTTTTTATCCCAGATTTCTCCAGAACCCCTTAGGGTTATTGATGACACGATTCCTTTGTCATCCTATGTTTCCATAGATATTTCTGAAAACCAAACACAATTGCATCAATTTGATGTCACCTCTTCAAAGGATTGGGAAGTCTTTATCAATGATTATTTAAAAAAGCATGAGGCACAGGTAGCTTACGGAGGCTATTTGGAAACAAGAGATATATACAAGCGTAGCAAGCATTTTAATAAATCTGATAAAGAGACAGAACGAAACATTCATCTAGGTATGGATTTATGGGCAGCTAAAGAAACCGCTATTCTCGCACCTTTAGATGGAAAAATACATAGCTTTAGGGATAATATTCAATTTGGTGATTACGGACCAACAATTATTTTGGAGCATCATATTCAAGGAATTTGCTTCTTTACTCTTTACGGGCATTTGACTAAGGAATCTATTACCAATTTGGAAGTGGGTCAATCATTTTCAAAAGGACAAATTATTGCTGCTTTGGGAGCCCCAGAAGTAAATGGAGATTATGCACCTCATTTACATTTTCAAATTATTAGGGATATGCAGGGATATTATGGTGATTTTCCTGGTGTTTGTAGCAAAAAAAATCTGGACAAATTCAAAGAATTATGCCCAGATCCAAATTTGCTATTAAAAGTTTTTAATGGGACACCGATATTTTAAAGGTGGCCTGTTCATCTGAATGGGAAATGACTTTTACCAAATAGAAGGTACTTGGGATGTTCTGTAGTTTTAAATGAATTTGATTATCCTCTACATCCAATTGATCAAAAGTTTTTACCAATTTTCCTTCTAAGGAATAAAGATTGATATGGGATACTTTTGAAGGTTCAGATAGTTGAATAAAGAGATCTTTGTCTGCAGGGTTTGGAAAGACTTTTAATTGCGCTTTCCATTTAGCATTTAGTGATAAAGTTTCTAGAACCACATCATTAGTAGTTCCAAGTACATTAATACCATCTGGATCAGAAATATAAGCACCGTCCACTAAATTGGTATCATTGACGATGGTAATCGATTCATCTCCGTTTAAAACTTCAAATTCCACAGTAAAGATAGTTCCATTGCCTGTATGTGTAATTCCAGCTGATCCTGCTACATATTGAATAACACCAGGTGTTCCAGTATTAGTGATAATTGTATTGGCAAAAAGATCACCATTGGTCAAACTATTTACCTGTAATAATGTAGGGTCATAAGTGATTTTCACTTGGGCTGCTGTGTATGGGGTGCCATCAGACTGAGCTTCCAAGGTGTAATCAAAGGTTTGGCCAATACTCAACGGCGGAGTTACATTAACAGCCGCCACCATATCTACCTGAGCTTTTAAAGAAAAACAAAGCATCAGGAAGGCGCCTAAAAAAATTGATTTGGTTAAAGTTTTCATAGATATTTTTGTTTAATTGTTTTGGTCTTCTCCAATTGCGAAATAATTACCCGAAAACAGGCCAAGATCTGCAATGTTAATGACAGAATCATTATTGAAATCAGCCGATTCTGAGTAATTGGCGTCCCCAGAAGTGCTTCCATAAGCACCTGAGAAGATACCAAGATCGGCAATGTTAATGATATTGTCGTTATTAGCATCTCCAGCTAATAGGACTGGAATTGTTTCGGAACTATTTTCTGTTAAATTTACTTCAATCATCCGTTGCAAATACAAGGACGTTTTCACTAGCACTTTATATGATCCTTGCCCAATCGTACTTCCAATAGTAATATTTCCAGCACTATCTGCTGTTTCACTAAAAATGTAGGCAGGTGTTACTAAATCGTTGGTACGATAAAGTATAATATCATAATCTTCAGAGTAGTCTATTCTTCCTTGAAGTGTTACAGATAGGTCCAAGGTATATTGTCCCACCTCCACGGTCACGGTCTGTTCACATGCGTCAGAAGTGTTTCCACTGGCATCTGTCACGGTCCATGTAATAATGGTATCTCCTAATGGAAATGGATCAGTTAACTCTAGGCCATCAGCTCGAGTTCCTAAATATTCAAGTTGTGACCCTAAAGAGCAGTCATCGGATCCTGTTGGTTCTTCAATAGTGACTATGCCTTCTATTTCACCTTCATCAATGAATTCTGTAATGTTTTCTGGACAGGTTATAGTTGGATTTTCAATGTCTTCAAATACGGTCCAGGTAAAGGTTTCGGTAGCATCAAAACTATTGTCTTTTGAAACGGTTACGGTTACATTAAACACGCCATCACCATTAGGTCCGCCTGTCAAAGAAGATGATGCAATTTGACCAAAAATGATACCATTTGTTGGTTCTATACCAATACCATCAGGTTGCCCGCTTATGGCATAGGTTAAATTGTCTGCAGGATTTCCTCCAGTAGCCGAAGCAGTGATATCAGCAATGGCATTTTCACAACTGGTTATATTTTCAAGAGGATCGATTTCCAGAGGAGGGAAGGTGAGTCCTAATACTTCAATAGCGACCACTCTGGAACGCTCAATCTCTTCAATAAATTCAATATTTAAATCATTATCTGTAACAGTCACATTAAACTGAAGCATACCAGCTCTACCAAAACCAAACATGTCATTGGGATCAAAATGGGAGAAGACACGCTGTCCTTCCATATTAATACTGAAAACTACTTCGCCGGGTTGGGATGAACCAGAATAGAGAGAAGCTTCATATAAATTCACAATGTATTTCCCATTTGGTACTGAGATATGGTAAGTCATAGGTATGGTTATATCCAAAGAGTTTCTGTGGGTATGCATTATGGCCTCATAGGTTGCTTGATCTATATAATCAGGAATAGAAGGATCCTTAAGGCCGAAATCTAAAGGCCCGTTACTATAAGTTCCATCACCACCGTCTACTACAAATGATTCTCCAATTCCACTATCACCTGAAGGATTGGCCTCCCAATTGGGGCCGCCATCTGTGGCATCAAATCCCAAACCTCCTGTGTTAATACGAACAATGGGTGAATAATTTTCTGTAAGTTCTCCAGCCAAATCAAATAGAATAGGAGTGTTGGTTCCATCATGTGTAATGGTCAACAGGGCTTCTTTTGTTCCAACTGTTCCATCCGCATGGAATAGTACAGGGATTTGCATAGAGGCTGCCGGATTTAGAACAAAAGGTGTGGTTTCTTCAATGGTAAATAAAGCAGCATCTGTTCCCGTTATAGACATATCTGTAATAGTGATGGGATCATCTGTCGGACCTCCATTATTCTGTAATTCAAAGTATTTAATACGATAATTGATATTGTTTGGGGTATGCCCAAAATCAATGGAGCTAGGGGTTGTGGATAGGATACCGCTTTCGTTTTCCTCTATATTTATAAAATCCCAAGTAGCAGCAAAATAATCAGAACCTCTTGAAGTCCCTATCATTCCTATGGCTAATCCTTGATTATCTGTAGCATCTAAAAAGGAAGTAGGTAGGGTTATTGGCGATCCAAATAAAAATAAGTTTTGCCCTTTATCTAACGAATAATAGGGTTGTGCTGAATTGGTAGCTGGATCAATGGCAAAGTATAAGTCAATGGCATTAGCAATTAAAAGGTCTGTTACATCCTCTGTATAGTTCGTTGATACAATACCATCTTCCTCAAGGACCACTTGAAGTCCATTAATGTTATCTGCATTAGAAGTTCCGTTCATGATAACTATTTTCAAATAGTTGTCTTGATCGCCATTTCCAATTTGTAACCCATAGGATTGAAAATCTTGAGGATTGGTTTGAGAACCATTAATTCCAAAATAGGGGGATTCTATTCGGGTATGTATCGTAAAAGGATTGGAATTGGTGTCTACATTGGCTCCAAATTGAAAACCGTATTGCTGATCATTAAAGGATTCAAAGGAATCACCCGGAGAAATGTAATCAACGGTAGCCTTACCGGCAGCACCACCAAAAGATAAATCATTTGGGTCATATTGCGTTAAATAATCAGTAGATCCGGTTGGGTCTAGCATTAATCCTGTAAAACCTAAACCAAACATTCCAGTTCCGGGATCATTATTCCAAAATGGATAAAGAATAGGAAGGTTGGTGGTTGTTCCGTTATCAGCATCTATAGCAAAAGCATCATTCACGTCCAAGATGCCATCATTGTCATCATCGTCATCATTCAAATCTGAAATAAAATCGCCATCATTATCGTTTGGCTTACTTCCTTGTGAACAATAGTTGGTATTGTTATCGATTTCATCTTGATTGGTAAATCCATCACCATCATAGTCTGCCAAGGGGTCAAATGCTGGATCCAGAGGATCTATACAATCAATATCCTGAGGTTCAAAAATGGTGATGCTGTTTGAGCCATAGGTAGCCGCCCAAACAGTTCCTGGAAAAATATCAGCATCGCCTTGAGCAATGACATCCAATGGGATGCTACCAAAACCTGAGAAAATGGCTTCATATTCAATGACTTGGCCTCCTGTTTCATTAAAAACATATCTATTGATATCACCTCCAAAAGATGCTGTAAGGATACTTCCCTGCATAGCCCCTTCAAAATTGGTCGCTGTATATTCAGCAATTCCATTTGTTGAAAAGTTGATCACATCCAAAATATTATTTTCAGGACTGGAAACAGGTAAATCACATTGGTACTCTCCTAGTTCTGGTCTTACTGGGAAATCCTCTATAATGAAAGAGGATTGAAAGTATCCGGTAACACCTCCTAAAAGAGATTCCAAAGATCCGTTGTATTCTTCTATCCAGGTACCTCCAGAATTGAGGTAACCAATGATTCCTGTTTTATTGGGGAATGCAAAAATGGGGTTTGGATGCCCGCCATAATAGGTGAAATTTGCATCGTTAATGGTACCTACAAAATGAAGTGGATCTCCATATAAAGAACTGTTTTCCTCACTTAATTCGTTAGTGATGTAATGGTTGGCAGGATCATAATCTACGGTGTTTTGGTAACCTAGAAATTCATCGGTATTGATATCATAAATTTTAGGAGTTCCACCCCAGGTGTTGTTTGGACCATTGTCAGATAGATAGATCCTTCCGCTCTCTGTGACCACGATGTCATAAGTGTTTCTGAAACCGGGAGCAAAGACTTCAATCGGGGAACCTGCCTCAAAAATAGCTTGATTTAAACTGTTATGTCCACCAAAGGGATCGTTTAAATCGATGGTAGCGTTATAAAGAGGGTGACCAGAAGGATATGGAAAATAAGGGCTTGTATTATCGATGTCAGCTCTTGTTGGGTCGTTTAAAGTGGGTAGATCATAAACAAAATCAGTTCCTGTTCTTGGGTCATTATAAATGGGCATAGATTCCAATTGGTCCATGTCAATAATCAATACATTGCCTGAATAAAGATATTCAGGGGTTGCAGCAAAATTGTTTGAAGGAGCCCCTTTATTGGTATTCCCTCCTTGGCAAAGTAACATAAATTCGGTGCCCTCACGTTCGAAAAGGGTCATACCATTGGTAGAGTGGTTTTCTTCACATCTTGGTAATCCTCTTATTAAATCTACTTTTATCCAGTTGGAGCCGTCCCAAGTTAATCTGGAAAGTACTCCAGAGTTGGTATCTAAATTGGTATCTTCTCCAGCACCACCACCACCGATGAGGTTGTCTGATGAAGAGGCATAGATAATTGGGTTTTCAGCTGTTCCGGAAAGTTTAATTCCAGTGATTTGTCTAGTGATAACTGGTGTTAATTCACCCAAATCTGTGTGGTTTTTCGTGTAGTCACGAATCATGGTAATTTCCTCAACATCTGTAACCGTGTAGGTGCCATTTCCCGCAGGTGCATTATCGCGCTCTATGGTATAAGCCCAAATAGTTCCGTTTTGTTGGGAAACATACAAGCGGTCATCAGGGCCAAATTCTAAAGAGGTAGGATTTAATACTCCTTCACCAATGAGGCCGGTAGAACCAAAACTAATGGTTTGTGAATGGGTGTGTTGGGACCAAAAAATACTTAGTATTGCTAGGAATGCCCATCTAGCTAAATAGTTTGTTTTAAAACAATTAAAAGACATTTTACAATTTTTTTCAAGATTTGTTGTATTGGCGCTATTAATCGAAAAAAATTATCGGGGAGGATTGGAGTGTGAATTTAGTAAATAATTGAGGAATTTTAGGAGTGAAATGTTAGCTTTTCGTTAAAACGATTATTTTTCGGACATCATGCCCATAAACAGAAAAGCCAAGAATCAAATTCTTGGCTTTTCCTTTAAAATGAAGTGTGTATTAATCTTCTACAATCACCCAATCACCATTGGTAATTAAAGGTTCTGCTTGTTTGAATTTTAGGGTTTTATTTTCACCGCTCATGACATGTTTAATCGTCACTTTTTCATTTCTTCCAATCTTGGGCTGTTGTCTAACAATGGTTTCTACAACCTCCTGTTTTTGAGTGTTTCCAACGGCTCTATTTTGAGCAGCTCTTTCGTCCATATTTGGAATCTCCTCTTTGGAAGTTTCTAATTTCTCCTTCGGTTTAGACTGTCTAGCCTCACTAATTGCAGTTGAGTCTTCCGATGGTAATTCTCCTTTGAAAAGGAAAGAAATAACATCCTTATTAACTTGATCAATCATGGATTTGAACAATTCAAATGCCTCAAATTTATAAATCAATAAAGGATCTTTCTGTTCGTGAACAGCCAACTGAACCGATTGTTTTAATTCATCCATTTTACGTAAATGGGTCTTCCAAGAATCATCAATTATGGCTAAAGTGATGTTCTTTTCAAAATCGGTGATAAGTTGTTTCCCTTGAGTTTCATAGGCTTTCTCCAAGTCTGTGACTACTTGTAAGGTCTTAACCCCATCTGTAAATGGTACTACAATGCGTTTGAATTTATCGCGTTGGGTCTCGTAAACATTTTTGATTACTGGAAATGCTATTTCTGCATTGCGTTCCATTTTTTCGCGGTAATGTTGGAAAGCTGCTTTGTAAACTTTACCTGCCATTTCCATAGCAGTCATTTTTCCAAAATCTTCTTCAGAAATAGGCGAGCTCATGGAGAAGAAACGAATTAATTCAAATTCGAAGTTCTTAAAATCATTTGCTGCTTTATTAGATTCAGCAATACCTTCAGAAGTGTCATAAATCATATTGGCTAGATCCACTCGTAGACGTTCACCAAATAACGCGTGGTGCCTACGTTTGTAAACCACCTCTCTTTGCGAGTTCATGACGTCATCATATTCTAATAGACGCTTACGGATCCCGAAGTTATTCTCTTCAACTTTTTTCTGGGCTCTTTCAATGGATTTTGAAATCATTGAGTGTTGAATCACTTCGCCTTCCTGCAGTCCCATACGGTCCATCATTTTGGCAATACGTTCACTACCAAACAAGCGCATTAGGTTATCTTCCAATGAGACATAGAATTGAGAACTTCCCGGATCTCCTTGACGTCCCGAACGACCTCTTAACTGACGGTCAACACGTCTAGAATCGTGGCGTTCAGTACCAATGATAGCTAAACCTCCAGCGTCCTTAACAGCACCTTGCAGTTTAATGTCGGTACCACGACCCGCCATGTTGGTGGCTATGGTAACCTGACCAGCTTGACCTGCTTCAGCAACAATATCAGCTTCCTTTTTATGTAATTTGGCGTTCAATACGTTGTGTGGCACCTTACGGATGTGAAGCATCTTTGATAGCAATTCACTGATGTCTACTGATGTGGTACCAATCAAAACAGGGCGGCCTGATTGTGAAATTTTGGTAACTTCATCAATAATGGCATTGTATTTTTCACGTTTGGTTTTATAAACCAAATCGTCTTTATCATCCCTGGCGATGGGTCTGTTTGTTGGAATTTCCACTACATCCAATTCATAGATTTCCCAGAACTCTCCTGCTTCTGTTACCGCTGTACCGGTCATACCAGATAGTTTGCGGTACATTCTAAAGTAGTTTTGAAGCGTAATGGTAGCAAAGGTTTGTGTGGCAGCCTCAATTTTTACATTTTCCTTGGCTTCAATGGCTTGATGTAATCCATCGCTATAACGACGACCGTCCATAATACGTCCGGTTTGCTCATCTACAATCATTACCTTGTTATCCATAACCACATACTGTACGTCCTTTTCAAATAAGGCATAAGCTTTCAGTAATTGGTTTAAAGTATGGATACGTTCTGATTTGATTCCAAAGTCACGGAATAACTCTTCTTTTTCTGCGGCTTCGTCTTCTTTGCTTAAATTTTTGTTCTCTATTTTGGCGATTTCCGTTCCGATTTCAGGCATGACGAAAAAGTTTGGATCGTCTGCACCTGATAAGAATTCAACCCCTTTATCGGTTAATTCGATTTGGTTGTTTTTCTCGTCGATTACGTAGTACAACTCGGCATCAATCTTAGGCATCTCACGGTTGTTGTCCTGCATGTAGAAATTCTCGGTCTTTTGAAGTAATTGTTTCACACCTTCTTCACTCAAGAATTTGATCAGAGCCTTGTTTTTAGGCATCCCCCTGTACACGCGTAACAATTGGAATCCACCTTCCTTAGTATCTCCAGAAGCAATCAGTTTTTTAGCTTCGGCTAAGACACCTGTTAAATATTTTCTTTGAACCCCAACAATACTATCTACTTTGGGTTTAAGTTCATTAAATTCATGTCTATCTCCTTGCGGAATGGGACCCGAAATAATCAATGGCGTTCTAGCGTCATCCACCAATACCGAATCCACCTCATCGACGATGGCATAGTGATGGGGGCGTTGTACCAAATCATTTGGTGAATGGGCCATGTTATCCCTTAGGTAATCAAAACCAAACTCGTTGTTGGTTCCGTAAGTAATATCAGCATTGTAGGCTTTCTTTCTGGCCGCGGAATTCGGTTGGTGATAATCTATACAATCAACACTCAAACCATGGAATTCAAAAATAGGCGCCATCCAAGCACTATCCCTTTTTGCCAAGTAGTCATTCACCGTTACAAGGTGAACCCCTTTTCCTGATAGAGCATTTAAATAAACAGGTAAGGTCGCAACCAAAGTTTTACCTTCCCCTGTTTGCATTTCGGCAATTTTACCTTGGTGAAGAGCGATACCTCCAATTAACTGCACGTCATAATGCACCATATCCCAAGTCACCTCTTTTCCAGCGGCATCCCAAGAATTGGCCCAAATGGCTTCGTCATCATCTAGGGTTACATAGGCTTTGGTTCCTGAAATCTCACGGTCAAAAGCACTAGCTGTTACTGTAATTTCGGTGTTGTTAACAAAACGTTTGGCCGTTTCCTTAACCACTCCAAAAGCTTCTGGAAGGATGTCGTTTAACACCTTTTCAGTAGCTTCAAAAATATCATCTTGAATTCGGTCTATTTCTTGGTAGATTTCATCGCGTTCATCGATATCTTCAGTGGCTTCCGCTTTAGATTCCAGTTCAGCAATGTGATCCATGAAGGGTTTTCGTGCTTCGGCAATTTGGTCTTTGAAATAGGTGGTTTTGGCTCTCAGTTCGTCATGGGATAACTTTTCCAAGTCTCCCTCAAAGGATTTTATTTTGTTGACGATAGGCATAATAGCCTTGACGTCTTGTTTTGATTTGTCTCCGACAAAGATTTTAAGTACGGAATCTAAAATACTCATATTATTGATGTTTTTATGTTTATGGTTGTCTCCAACCATGATAATAAGATCTTACCGCTGTAAAAATACGGCGATTTATAAGTTACTGTATGGTTTTTAGGAATAGTTAACAATAAAAAAAAAGTCTCTTGAAGAGACTTTTTAAACAGTGATGTTATTAATATTCATCCTCGTTCCAGAGGTAATCTTCGTCTGTTGGATAATCTGACCAAATCTCTTGGATGGATTCATATTGGTCTCCTTCATCTTCAATAGACTGAAGGTTCTCAACAACTTCAAGCGGTGCTCCAGTTCTAATGGAGTAATCAATCAATTCATCCTTAGTTGCTGGCCATGGTGCATCACTTAAATAGGAAGCTAATTCTAAAGTCCAATACATGATTCATTAGTTTTTTTAATTTCTGCAAAAATAAATTTTTACTTCAAAAAGTCAAGAAAAAAATGAATTATTTATACATTATTATTAAGAACGTTTGAAAGGTGCCGTAAAACAAGGGTAATGCATTCGTTTTTAACGGTTTTATACCCCGGGCATTAATGGATTAATATTTTTCAGGTATCCATTTTACTTCTTCGGCATGCACATGATGAGACAATTTCCGTGCCAATACAAATAGATAATCTGAAAGCCTATTTAAATACTTTAAAGTGTTTGGATTAACAGGTTCTACCTCGTTTAATGACACGGCTAATCGCTCAGCCCTTCTGCAAATACATCGTGTTATGTGACAGAATGACACTGTTTGGTGTCCGCCGGGTAACACAAAATGTGTCATAGGAGGCAAGGACTCGTTCATTAGGTCCATTTCATGTTCCAACCGCAGGATATCTTCCTCTGAAATTTTTGGGATGTTTAAACGGTCTTTACCATTTTTTAAGGTCGCTTTTTCAGGGTCTGTGGCCAAAATGGCTCCAACGGTAAACAAGCGATCCTGAATATGTATTAGAAGCTCTTTGTCTTGGGAGGGGATGTCTTGATCTCTAACTAGACCGATGTATGAATTTAGCTCATCAACGGTGCCATAGCTTTCAATGCGGATGTGATTTTTGGATACCCGTGTACCCCCAAATAATGCGGTGGTGCCTTGATCTCCAGTTTTGGTATATATTTTCATAAAATTAGTTTCGAATGTTCGTGGATTCAAAGGTACGTTTTATGGTAGGTAATTCAAAGAAGTTATTGGGCAGTAAGTAGTAGACAGTGGACAGCAGAAACTAGACAGTAAGCAGGATAAATTAAACTCGGATGGTGAAATGTTCTTTTTGTTGTTCTTTTCTAAAGAATACCAACCCCCAGTAATACGTATCGATTGTAACGGTCACTTGCGGATTGCTTTTAATAATTTCCCAAGCTTCGGTCATTTCTGGAGACCAATAAATATCATCAAAGATGAAAACGGAGTCATTGTGTGCTGAAGGGAGAAGGGTTTCAAAATATTCCAGGGTGGCTTTTTTTGTATGATTCCCATCAAAGAAAATGGCATCCCACTTTTGTTCTTTTAAATTTGGGAGGTGTTCCTCAAAACTTCCTTTAAGAATATGGATGTTCTTCCATTTGGCCAATTTATTTGCCGCATAAGCGGCCACTTCTGTGTTTCCGTCCACAGAGGTTATTTGAGCTTTTGGATTTCCTAAGGTCATGGCATGGGTTGCCATTCCTAGAGAGGTTCCCAATTCCAAAATAGTCTCAAAATGAAAGTAATTGGTTAATCTTAAGAGGAGTTTGGCTCTTTTTAATGGGGTGCCAGCTGTTTTGGCCAATTCTGATGGGGTACGAAATTGCGATTGGATTTTTCGGGAGCCTTTTCCCAAATCCAGCATTTTTAGAGGTTGTTTGTCTTTGAGCAAGGTTTTGCGATAGGCTTTCAGTCTTTTATAATCGTAAAATGGTTGTTTTAGGTAAAAGCACTTGGTGACCAAATCATAGACAAATGGCGAATGCACCCCATGCTGGTTGGTGGAGCGCTTCAGAAATTTTAAATGAGAAATAATTTGGTAGACCATTTACAATTAACAATTAGCAATTAGCAATTAGCAATGATTCATTAGTATTTAGGATCAAGAACCAACAACCAACAACCAACAACGATACACTATACTAGTCTTCCATTTTTTCGGAGAGTTCTAGCCATCTCAGTTCCTTTTCTTCAATATCATCCAGTAGGGATTGGAGTTTTTGGGAGAGCTCTTGGATCTGGTCATTGGTTAGGCTGGTATCATGGAACAGGGTTTCTAATTCCAACTTGTCTTTTTCCAAAGCCTTTATTTTGCTTTCCAGATTATTGAACTCCTTTTGCACATTGTAAGATAGTTTGCTATTGCTGTCTTTTTTCCACTCCTTTTTCTCCTTTTTATCACTTTCCGTTTCTTGTGGTCGGCTATCTTCATACACTCGGTAATCGGTATAGTTACCTGGAAAGTCATCAATTTCTCCCTCTCCCTTAAATACCAGTAAATGATCCACAATTTTATCCATAAAATACCGGTCGTGAGAAACCACTATAAAGCAACCTGGAAAATCTAAAAGGAAATCTTCTAAGACATTTAAGGTTACAATATCCAAATCGTTGGTTGGCTCATCCAGAATCAAAAAGTTGGGATTTTGGATTAAAACGGTACAAAGGTACAGGCGCTTCCGCTCTCCACCGCTTAACTTCTCTACAAAATCATATTGTTTCTTTCGGTCAAATAGAAAGCGCTCTAAGAGTTGTTGCGCGCTGATTTGTTTTCCTTTTTTCAAAGGGATAAACTCCCCAAACTCTTTGATGACTTCAATTACTTTTTGCTGGGGTTTTATGTTAATCCCTTGTTGGGTATAGTATCCCAATTTGACCGTTTCTCCATGCACAATTTTTCCGCCATCTGGAGCTATGGATTTTGTCAAAAGGTTGAGGAAGGTAGATTTACCAGTTCCATTTTTTCCAATGATACCTACCCGTTCGCCAGGTTGAAAATTGTATTCAAATTGGTTGAGAATGGTCTTGTCTTTGAAACTCTTGGAAACCTTATGGAATTCGACCACCTTGTTTCCTAAGCGCTCCATATTCAATTCCAATTGCACCACATGGTCTTTTCTACGTTGGTGCGCTTTTTGTTTGATATCGTGGAAATCGTCTATTCGGGATTTTGATTTGGTGGTACGGGCCTTAGGTTGGCGTCGCATCCAGTCCAATTCTTTTTTATAAAGTTGTTTTGCCTTTCCCGTTTCCACCGTTTCACGATCGATACGTTCTTCTCTTTTCTCTAGGTAATAAGAATAGTTCCCTTTATAGCTAAAGAGTTGCCCATGGTCTAATTCTATAATTTCATTGCACACGCGCTCTAAGAAATAGCGATCGTGAGTAACCATAAAAAGGGTGAGTTGCTCTTTAGCGAAAAAGGACTCCAACCATTCAATCATTTCCAAGTCTAGGTGGTTGGTAGGCTCATCCAAAATCAAAAGGTCTGGCTTTTTTAATAGGGCCATGGCCAAGGCCAACCGTTTTTTTTGTCCTCCGGAAAGCATCCCAACTTTTTGATCCAATTGTTCCAGTTTCAATTGAAACAGGATTTGTTTGTATTGGGTCTCAAAATCCCAAGCTTGGTGGCGGTCCATGGCTTCAAAAGCCTTTTGGTAGGCTTCGGTATCTTCCGGATTTAAAAGGGCCTTTTCATAACGGTTAATGACATCCAAAATGGGGTTGTCACCATCAAAAATGGAAGCCTCTACGGTAAGTGTATCATCTAGCTCTGGTTCCTGCGGTAGAAAGGCTACCTTTAGATTGTTTCGGTAAATGATGTTTCCAGAGTCGGGGACATCCTTTCCGGCCAACATGTTAAGGATAGAGGTTTTACCTGTTCCGTTTTTGGCAACGAAAGCAATTTTTTGATCTTTATGGACACTAAAGGAGAGGTCTTGAAACAAGGTGACTTCTCCATAGGATTTGGCTATATTTTCAACCGTTAAATAATTCAAGGGTGCTATTTTTTTGCAAATAAACGTATAAAACCCAAATTTAGCTCCTTTAGTTTTGATATTAGTATCTAAAACTTATATTTGTTACTAAACTAGGCGCTTTCAAATGAAGAACGTGTGTATGCTTGTAGGGGTGGTGATCACCCTTTTTTTTACTTCCTGCATTCCCCATAAGGATTTGGTGTATTTACAAAATAAGGAACAGGCTTATGGAGCCGATACGATTCCTCGTATTACAGAAACCCAGAAACCCTATCGGGTTCAAATCAATGATGTGTTGAACATTCGTGTTCGGGGATTGGATCAAGAGAAACTGACCATTTTTAACCCGGTGGGGGAAGAAAACCTGAATGCCGATAGTGATCAAAGAGCCTATTTTGATGGGTTTACGGTGGACTTGCACGGAGAAATCCGTATTCCTTTATTAGGTAAAATGAATGTGTTGGGCTATACCTTGGAGGAGATTGAAGGCATGATTAAGGAGAAGTTATTGACTGAGCATTTTAAAGAGACTGCCCAAATTTTTGTCACAGTAAAATTAACAGGTTTACGATATACTGTCAATGGCGAAATTGGAAGTCCAGGAACAAATACCTTGTTTCAAGAGCGTGTTAATGTGTTTCAGGCCATTGCCAATGCGGGGGAGATTCCTATGACTGGAAATAAAAAGGATGTGTTGATAATTCGTCAATACCCCCAAGGACAACAAATTCATCACATTGATTTGACAGATGTGAAAGTGATGGAGTCTCCTTATTATTATATCCAGCCCAATGATATTATTTATGTGAAACCATTGAAACAAGTCAGTTGGGGTTTTGGAACCACTGGGAAGGATACTTTCTTGACTGTTTTTTCAATTATTACAGTTGTGTCAACCACACTTCTTTTAATCGATCGTTTGTAAGATGTCTCAATTTGATATACAAGATTTAGAAACCCAAGAATCTCGAATCACTTTTGATTTTAGAGGGTATTTGTTTAAAATCTTGAATAATTGGAAGCTGATTTTGGTATGTGTTGGTCTAGCCATGTTGGTGGCTTATATGGTGAACGTGCGAAAGCCCAATGTTTATGCCTTGACCTCTTTAATATCTGTGGAAAACGACCAAAGCCCGTTTTTTACTACAACTACTAGTATTTCCTTTAATTGGGGTGGTGTTTCCGGTAAAATGGGGAAAACCATGACCACCTTGGGGACCCGCAATCACAACGAAAAGGTGGTTGACTCCTTGCAGTTTTATATGGAATATCTTAAGGAGGGGAAATACCGCAAAGAGGATATTTATCACCAGGCTCCCTTTCGGGTCAGTTTGGATACTACTGGAGGACAGTTGTTGGGATTTCCTTTGGGATTGCGTTTTTTGGAAGGTAACAAAGTTGAATTGTTTGCTACCTTTGAAAACTCAGCCGGAACCATTCAGAATTATGTAACAAAGGAAAAGGAAGAAGTCACTTTACCTTTGGGCGAATACAAAGAAACCTTTGCTATAAACCAACCCATTCATTTGCCATTTTTCAATGGAACAATCAACTTGGTGAAGCCGGTCAAACCCGGGAGTGAGTTTTTTGTGCAGTTTTTAAATTTTGATGGCATTGTTAATCAATACAAAAATTATGTAAAGGTGTCTCCTTTTGAGAAAAATGCTTCTTCTGTTATTAAGTTATACTTATCGGGAACCAATAAGGCGAAGATTGTCGATTATTTGAATACCACGGCTGCTATTTTAAGTCGGGAGGAGTTGGCACGAAAAAATCTTTATGCCACCAATACCATTCGATTTATAGATAGTACCCTAAACAAGGTCAATACCGACTTGGTTCAAGTCAATGACCAGATGAATGAATTCCGGAAAAAGAATCAGGTGTTAACGATACAGGATGAAATGTTGGAGACCTCGGAGCGCTTAAAAGGGTTTGAACAACAAAAGCGGGAAGAGGAAGCCAAGATTTTATATCTAGACAATTTAGAAAATTATTTGAGAACCAAAGACAACTATGTCAATATAGCGGCTCCCACTTCGGTAGGAATCAATGAAGGGAATATCCTCAGCAGTGTAAGTAAAATTACGGGACTGGCCATTGAACGACAAAATTTGGAATATACCACCCGTGAGGATTCGGAATTGTTTGATGAATTGGATCGACGGATTGATTCTGAGAAGAACGTGCTTTTGGAAACCATTGATGCCACTAGGAATACCATTCAACTTAATTTAAACAGTATTTCAAAGGAAATGGGGCGTTTGAATGGCAAACTTTCTAATCTGCCTGAGGAACAGCAAACCTTTTTGAAAATCCAAAGGGAATTGGATTTGAGCCAAGAAGCTTATGATATTTATTTGAAGAAGCGCAGTGAGGCAGCGATTATCAAAGCAGCCAATGTATCGGATATTACGGTGATTGATGAAGCCAAGGATATTGGAGGCGGACGTATAGGTCCCAATCACAATTTGAACTATATGATGGCCTTGATGATGGGAACCTTTATCCCTTTGGCTTTTATTTTTGTTCTCTTTTTATTGGATAATACCATACATGGGTCTGATGAAGTGGAAACCCTTTCCCGAATTCCAATTATTGGGTTATTAGGGAAATACCGCTACCACAATAATTTGGTGGTGTTTGAGAAACCGAAATCGGCGGTCGCCGAATCCTTTCGGGCCATTCGCTCTAGTTTGCAATTTATACTGAATAAAGAGGAATCCACAGGAGGAAAAACAGTTATGGTTACCTCTTCGGTTAGTGGGGAAGGAAAGACGTTTTGCTCGATTAATTTGGCTACGGTGTATGCGCTTTCTGGAAAGAAAACCATTTTGTTAGGTTTGGATTTAAGGAAACCTAAAATCTTTGATGATTTTGATTTGACCAACGAATATGGTTTGGTTAATTATTTTATTGGGGAAAGAAGCTTTGAAGATGTAAAGAGTGCTACCCATATCGAAAATTTGGATGTGGTCACTTCGGGACCTATTCCGCCCAATCCCTCAGAATTGCTGATGAGTCCGAAAATGGCCACCTTGATGGCAGAACTCAAACAAACTTATGATATCATCGTGTTGGATACGCCACCATTGGGATTGGTAACAGATGCTTTGGAATTGACAAAATATGCCGATACGACCTTATTTATGGTGCGGTTGGATTACACCAAAAAAGGGATGTTGCAATTGGTTAATGCCAAATATCGCAACGGAGAGATGAAGAATGTTCATTTTGTACTTAACTTTTATAAGCATAAATCCAACCATAATTATGGATACGGATATGGCTATGGTTACGGCTATGGCTATGGCTATGGTGTTTATGGAAATGCCTATCATCAAAATGGACGCGTTTCGAGATGGGAAAAGGTTAAGCAGTTTATTAAACGATTTTAAGGATACATTTTGATGGATAAACAGATTGCAGTAATTGGTTTGGGCTATGTGGGACTCCCATTGGCCGTTGAGTTTGGTAAAGCCTATGCCACTATTGGTTTTGATATCAATAGCAAACGGGTGCGTGAATTGCAACAAGGAGAGGACCATACGCTTGAGGTGTCTTCTGAAGACTTAAAAGCTGTTTTATCGGAAAGTTCCCAAGATATTGGTCTGAAAATTACTAAAGAGGTGCAGGATCTGGCTGCCTCCCAAATCTATATTGTTACGGTTCCCACACCCACTGATGCTCTGAAGCGACCTGTACTTACCCCTTTGCAAAAGGCGAGTGAAACTGTGGGGCAAGTGCTTAAAAAAGGCGACATTGTTATTTATGAATCGACCGTTTATCCGGGAGTTACCGAAGAGTTTTGTGTCCCTATTTTGGAACAGATGTCTGGTTTGAAATACAATCAAGATTTTTTTGCAGGCTATTCACCTGAACGTATCAACCCTGGAGATAAAACGCATACGGTGACCAAGATTTTAAAGGTGACTTCTGGAAGTACACCCGAGGTGGCCCAAGAAGTTGATGCTTTGTATCGTTCCATTATCTCAGCAGGTACGCATTTAGCGCCCTCCATTAAAGTGGCAGAAGCAGCTAAGGTGATCGAGAATTCCCAGAGGGATATCAATATCGCCTTTGTCAATGAGCTTTCTAAAATCTTCCGTCTTTTGGATATTGATACCCAAGCGGTCTTGGAAGCAGCAGGAACCAAGTGGAATTTTATCAAATTTACCCCAGGATTAGTAGGAGGACATTGTATCGGTGTAGATCCTTATTATCTGGCACAAAAAGCCATTGAAGCGGGTTATGATCCTGAGATTATTTTAGCTGGTCGTAAAATGAATGACAGTATGGGCGGCTATGTAGCGACTGAAACCGTGAAAATGATGATCAAGAAGGGAGCAACCATTAAAGGAGCTAAGGTCTTGGTACTCGGTATCACCTTTAAAGAGAATTGCCCTGATATCCGTAATTCGCGCGTTATTGATATTATTGAAGAGCTTCAAACCTATGATATCGAAGTGGATGTTTATGATCCTTGGGCTTCTGAGGATGAGGTGCTTGAGGAGTATGGGCTTCCCTTGATAAATGATGCTTCCCAATTGGCAGCCACCTATGATGCTGTTATTTTGGCGGTATCACATAAAGAGTTTTTAGGATTGGATATTGCTGGGATGAAAGCTGATAAAACGGTTGTTTTTGATGTGAAGTCTTTACTGCCCAAGGAGTTGGTGGATGCTAGATTATAGGGCCTTGATTGGAATCAGGAGTCAAGAATCAAGAAACAAGAAACAAGAGCCAAGACAGATTTGGTTTTTTAGAGAAAAGAACAATGAAAAAGGAATATAGACTTCTTGATACAATCGTTCTTCGTTGCTCTTTGAACAATTTACCTCACAGGTGGATCAATTTGAATTGACATGGGACTAAAAATGGTTGTCAGGTCGAGCGCAGTCGAGACCTCTTGGAAGAATAACGGTTTTAAATTAACCCCTCGACTGCGCTTGGGGAGATACAGTGAATCATTATTTTTTATGGACTCATGAGTTTGCAGACCATCGGTTTTTCGGCGTTGCCGAAATATGGTTTTGACTTTTGATACATATAAAAATTAGCGCAATGGGTTTTAATTGTAGTCTCAAGGATATCAGATATGGCTCCTCCCTTTAGTTAAAGGGAGGTGTCCAGGCCTTTTTGGTCTGGACGGAGGGTTTGCTATACATCTTTAAACGAATCTTTAATTTCTTTGAGAACAGAATCCAAATAGTCAAACACCATTTTGTTTTCAAATCTTAAAACTTGATACCCCAATTGGTTCAGATATTCAGTTCTGTGTTTGTCGTATTCCTCCGCAATGGGGTTATTATGGACTTCACCATCCAATTCAATAATCAATTTTTCTGAGGCACAATAGAAATCGACAATGTAATTTCCAATACTATGTTGTCTGTTGAATTTTCTACCCTTTAGTTTTTTGCTCTTGAGGTGGGTCCATAAAAAGGCTTCAGCAGGAGTTAAATGATTCCTTAGATCCTGCCTTTTTTCTTTCAGGTTTAATCTGTTGTGAATGTTTTGCTTGTTGGGCATGTTTAAAGATACATAAAAACAGTTCAAACACCCCGTCCAGCTCCAAGCGCACTTGTAGCTGTCCACCCCACTTTGTCTAAAGAGGGGAGTTTTCAGGTTTAGTGAAGATAATGAGTGAAAATAAAGGGAGAGGGAACTTTCTTCATTCCATAATTTCGATTAAAATCTGGCTAGATGATTTTTAAAGCCTATATAAAGCGCTATCTTTACGTTACTTAAAGACAAGGTATGGTAACAGATCAAATCAAGGAATGTTCATTTTTAGTGACTGGTGGTGCAGGTTTTATCGGTTCTAATTTAGTAGCCTATTTATTGGCTCATGGAGCCAAGAAAGTGCGAGTGTTGGATAATTTTTCCAATGGATACCGGGAGAATCTTACTGAGTTTATGGAGCACCCTCAATTTGAACTTTGGGAAGGAGACATTCGTGATTTGGATATGTGCCATAAGGCCATGGTAGGGATGGATTATGTCTCTCACCAAGCAGCTTTGGGATCGGTGCCCAGATCGATAGATGATCCAGCGACTACCAATGCCGTGAACATTTCTGGTTTTTTAAATATGTTGATTGCCTTGAAAGATAG
Organism: Mangrovimonas sp. ST2L15; assembly: GCF_001280515.1. Classification (GTDB taxonomy): domain Bacteria; phylum Bacteroidota; class Bacteroidia; order Flavobacteriales; family Flavobacteriaceae; genus Mangrovimonas; species Mangrovimonas futianensis. The sequence goes on from NZ_LBIQ01000035.1 coordinate 320,021, forward strand.
TCCATCTGTGAAACGAATGGTCTATGCGGCATCTAGTTCCACTTATGGGGATAGTGCCAGTTTACCAAAAGTGGAAGCTGTTATTGGAAAGCCTTTATCGCCCTATGCGGTAACCAAATATGTGAATGAATTGTATGCCGATGTGTTTGGTAAAACCTATGGTACTGATGTCATTGGACTGCGCTACTTTAATGTTTTCGGCCCCAAGCAAAGTCCGAATGGTGCCTATGCCGCGGTTATTCCTTTGTTTATGCAAGCCCTGAAAACAAATAAACCGCCTAAGATTAATGGCGATGGGGAGCAGACCCGTGATTTCACCTATGTGGCCAATGCGGTGCAAGCCAATGTTAAAGGCCTTTTTGCCAGCAAGGAGGCAGCCAATGAGGTGTTTAATGTGGCTTGTGGAGAACGAATCTCGGTCAATACTTTGTGGCATACTTTAAAGGAAGCCGCAGAATCAGAACTTGAAGCCATTTATGGTCCGCCACGTATGGGGGATGTGCGTGATTCGTTGGCAGATATTTCTAAAGGTCAGCGCTTATTGGGCTATGAGCCCGAAGTAACTGTTAAGGAAGGGTTGGGTTTGACTTGGAAGGTTTTTAATGAAAAATAAGGAAATTGAGATTCAGGATGCTAGAGCCAGGAGTCAAGATGGCTAGTGTTTAAGAAAAAAGAATATAGAGCATAGAAAATAGAATAGTGAATGGGGAATAGTGAGTCCTTTGTTAATTGACTTCTCGATACAATCGTTCTCCGTTGTTCCTTGAACGATCCCGACGATGAATGCCGTGACAAAGCTCGAAGTGACAAGCTTCTCGATACAATTTTATTCCGCTGCGCTCCATAAAATCACTCGAAGTGACATGGGGAGGTTAAAAAGACGTTGTCAGTTTGAGTGCCGACTGTAAGGAGGTGTATCGAGAACCAAGCCAAGTGGGATTGAGTTGTGGTTTTCTTATTTGCTTAAACATCACCTGACTTCTACCTTCAACTTGATACTTTTTCAAAAACATCCATTTTATTAACAACTTCATCCATTTTTCACCAAAACATTTTTATAAGGTTCTGCAATTCTTATCTTAGCATCAACCTATTAATCAAGCTATTTTTGAATACCAAGCAAGAAGCCCCTTGGCTTTATACCATATCTTCTAAGCATTCGTTGTTGGATCTCAATTTGAAGGAGATTTGGCGGTATCGTGATTTGTTGTTTTTGTTTGTCAAGCGGGATATTGTCACTGTTTATAAGCAAACCATTCTGGGTCCTTTATGGTATCTTATTCAGCCATTGTTCACGTCGGTTATTTTTACTTTAATTTTTAACCGTATGGGAGGGATTCAAACGGGTCCTGTGCCACCATTTCTTTTCAATTTGGCAGGTATTACTGCTTGGAACTATTTTAAGGAATGTTTTATGGGGACTTCAAGTACCTTTTTGAAGAACCAAGGGATTTTTGGGAAGGTCTATTTTCCTAGGGCAATTATGCCTTTATCCATTACTTTTTCCAACTTGCTTAAGTTTGGCATTCAATTATTTATTTTCGGTTGTTTTTATATTTATTATGTTATTGATGGGAAAACCATTAGTCCCAATATTTACTTATTCTTGTTTCCTATCTATGTGCTAATGATGGCTTTGCTGGGATTGGGATTGGGGATGTTGGTTTCCTCTTGGACCACCAAATATCGAGATTTGAATGTTTTATTGGGTTTTGGAGTGTCTTTATTGATGTATCTTTCGGCGGTACCCTATCCTATTGCCGAAGCCCAAAGAAAATTCCCAGATTTTGTAGCTCAGTTTGTTGCGTATAATCCAGTTTCTCAAATTGTGGAAGGATTTCGTATTATGTTTTTAAGTTCGGGAACTTTTGATTGGAGTAAGTTGTTACTTACTTTTATCATAAGCGTTTTTACTTTCTTTATTGGGTTGCTTGTTTTTAATAAAACTGAAAAAACCTTTGTGGATTCTGTGTAGTTTATGAGTCAAGTTATTTTAAAAGCCGAAAACATTAGTAAACAATACCGTCTCGGAACGGTGGGTACCGGTACCTTAAGTCATGATCTTAACAGGTGGTGGCACCGGGTGCGTGGGAAAGAGGATCCTTATTTGAAGGTGGGGAGTGTGAATGATAGAAGTACAGAGGCTGATAGCGAGTACGTATGGGCTCTTAAAGATATTAATTTTGAGGTGCAACAAGGCGAAGTGTTGGGGATTATTGGGAAGAATGGTGCCGGAAAGAGTACATTGCTTAAAATACTATCACGGGTGACCTCGCCAACTACGGGGGAAATCAAAACCCGAGGACGGATTGCCAGTTTGCTTGAAGTAGGCACTGGCTTTCACCCAGAGCTCACGGGCCGGGAGAATATTTATTTGAATGGGGCCATCTTGGGGATGACCAAAAAGGAAATACGGGCCAAGGAAGCAGAAATTATCGATTTTAGTGGGTGTGCTCGCTATGTGGATACGCCTGTAAAACGATATAGCAGTGGGATGCGGGTGCGACTGGCTTTTGCCGTAGCTGCTTTTTTAGAACCTGATATTTTGGTTATTGATGAAGTTTTGGCTGTAGGAGATGCCGAGTTTCAAAAAAAAGCCATTGGGAAGATGCAGGATATAAGTCAAGGTGAAGGGCGTACCGTTTTGTTTGTGAGCCATAATATGGCAGCGGTTAAAAGCTTGTGCACTCGGGCTATTGTATTGGTCCATGGGCAAACGGCGTTTGAAGGAACGGCTCAAGATGGGGTGGATTTTTATTTAAACCTTGAAGAAAATAGCAGTCAAGGATCAAGTGAAATTGATTACTCTGAAAATCCTGTTGGAGATTTAGGTGTTAAGTTATTGAAAGTGTCAACAGAAGATGACTACGGAAAACTGAGATCAACTTTTCTACAATCAGAAAATATTATAGTTAAAATTAAATTCTATTTGAATGAAAATATTAAAGGTTTACGATTTAATCTAACGGTGAAAAATTCCGCTCAAGAAATTGCGTTTGCGACAAGTTCTCATGAAAAAACGAAGCACTTACTAAGTGAAGGAGAATATTCACTTGAATTAACATTACCTTCAAATCTATTAAATAATAAACAGTATGTGTTAATGCTAAATGCTGGAGTGCCGGGAAGGCAAGTTTTAATCGAGCCTATTGATGTTTTAGTAATTGATATTCAAAATGATTATTCAAGTGGCTCCACATACATTGAAAAATGGCCTGGATTGGTAGCTCCTAAAATACAGTGGAAGTTAGATGCTTAATTATAAAAAATTAGTAAGAAGATATTTTAAAATAGACAAGCTTGTTAAGGAAAGAGCTGAGACTATTTTGAGGCAGCACCATTTTGATCAAATTGGTAACACTAAACCCGAGGATATTTTTGTAGCAGGATTTCCAAAATCTGGTAATACATGGATGCAAAATTTACTTACAGGTATAATTTTAAATTCTACATCTGAAAGAATATCACCTCAAATTGTTAGTGAAATAGTGCCAGATGTTCATGCTAAACATTATTATAAAAGACTTTTTAATAGCATGATTTTTAAAACCCATGACCTACCAAAAAAGGAGTATAGAAGAGTAATTCATTTAGTTAGAGATGGTAGAGACGCTATGGTTTCTTACTATAAAATGGAGAAATCAAGAGATCCTAGTTATTCTAATACTTTGGAAGCAATGGTTTTAGATGGTAAGGGTGTTTACCCGACCAAATGGCATTTACATACTAGAGAGTGGATAAAAAACCCTTTTGAAGCGGAACTAATTATAGTTAAATATGAAGACTTATTGAACAACCCTATATCAACACTTCAAAGAATTTCTAAATTTATTGAAATAGAGATTACGGATAATGATGTTATGAAAATTTATAATTCTAATTCGATTGAAATATTACGAAAAAAGGTGGTTAAATATGGTTGGGATTATCAAAATAAATATAAAGGAACAAGTACCTCTGAAAGTTTTTTTAGAAAGGGTATGATAGGTAATTACAAAACCGAAATGCCTTCTGATTTAATAACTAAATTTAATGAGGAGGCTTTTAAAGAGTTAGAACACTTTGGTTATCTCTAATAAGGAATTAATATGTTTAAAAAGGTTTTAAAAGGATGGTTTAGAAGAATTATTATTGCATCAATTCCAGAAATTAAGGGGGTCTTAAAAAATAAATCTGGTTTAAGAATAATAAATACTACTCTGGGGAAATTTACAAAAATCTATCCTGAAGCCAGTTTACGAAATTGTGCTATTGGCGACTATACTTATATTTCAAAAAAATCAATTATCAGTAATACCGTTATAGGTAAATTTTGTTCCATTGGGCCGAATTTTTTTTCAGGTTGGGGTGTCCATCCTTCTAATGGCATCTCAACCCATCCGATGTTTTATTCTACCCTAAAACAAAATGGAATGACATTGAGTAGTATTGACAAAATAGAAGAAAAATTGACTGTCAAGATTGGTAATGATGTATTCATTGGTGCAAATGTTACTGTTTTAGATGGTGTATCAATAGGAGATGGAGCAATTATAGGTGCTGGAGCAGTAGTATCTAAGGATATACCTCCTTTTGCTATTGCTGTAGGTTCTCCCATTAAAATAATAAAATACCGATTTGAAGATGAGGTAATAGATAAGTTACTAAAATTGAAATGGTGGGATGAAGACGAAAGAATTTTAAAAAAAATAGAAGAAAACTTTTTTAAAGTGAATGATTTTTTAAAAAATTTAAATTAATTATTCAAATGCTAATTTCCATTATCACCATAAATTACAATAATGATGAAGGTTTGAAAAAAACCATGACCAGTGTGTTGGAGCAAACCTATGAGTTAATAGAATATATTGTGATTGACGGAGGCTCTACCGATGGGAGTGTGGAGGTTATAGAGCAAAATAATGACCAATTGGCCTATTCGGTGAGTGAACCTGATAAGGGGATTTATCATGCCATGAACAAAGGCATTGAAAAAGCTACTGGGGCTTACTTATTATTTTTAAATAGTGGCGACTGGTTAGTACACTCTAAAGTAATAGAAAATTTTGTTGCCTTTAAACCTGTAGAAGACATTGTTTATGGCGATCCTTTGGTAAGAAGTGGTAAAGGATGGAGTAGGAAATATATGCCCACAACTTTAAACATTGGAACTGTTTTGGTTAATACTCTAGCTCATCAAGCGGAGTTTTATAAACAATCGTTGTTTCAAGATGGTTTGAGATATGATACTAGTTATAAATGCAGCAGTGATAGGAATTTAACCATCCAAGCAATAATTTTCAAAAATGCCTCTTCTAGGTACATAGATTTGGTTGTTTGCTATTTTGAAAACCCTGGCATAAGTAGTGATTTTGAGTTAAGACATCAAGAACGTAAACGTTATTTACGGGAAAATTTTGACCCATATTTTTTGAAACTCCTCAAGGAATACAAAAAACAGAACAAAGCTTATAATAAATTGAGGGGTCATAGAATAGTTAAAATTGCCTTATGGCTACAGAAGCGAAAAGAAAGCCTACTATTAAAGAAAAGAATATGATTCAAAGTAATGTTTTAGTAAGCATTATCATCCCAACCTTTAATTCAAAGAATTATTTAAAGCAGGCAGTTAATAGTGCCCTAAACCAAACCTTTCAGCATATTGAAATAATAGTGGTGGATGACGGTTCTACCGATGGCACCCTAGATTTGTTTCCTGAATTTCAATCTCAAGGGGTTCAATGTTACAGTATACCTAACGGTGGCGCTTCTAATGCTCGAAATTTTGGTTTAGGCAAAGCTACTGGGGACTATTTTCAGTTCTTGGATGCCGATGATCTTTTGGTGCCAACTAAAATTGAAAAACAGATAAACCTCATGCAGCAGCATGATGCTGATTTATGTTATAGTCCTTGGATAAATTTTAAAAACACTTTGGAAGATGCCCAAAAGCAATTTCGTTTTACTTACTTAGAACATGATCAGGTTCGAACTGGGAAAGAACTAATGATTAGTTTTGGGATGGAGAACTGGTTTATACTTACCGTTTCTTGGCTGGTTAAAAAGTCCTTGATTACTAAAGCGGGTATATGGGATGTTAAAATATTGAACAATAATGATGGTGAGTATTTTTCGAGAATATTATTTTGGGCTGAAAAAGTAGTTTGTTGTAACGAAATCTTAGCTTACTATAGGCAGTTGCCTAATAGCTTGGGGAAATTAAATAGTGAAGCTAAGGTAAAATCATCTTTTAATAGTTACATTAAAATAGAAGCGTTATTGGTTGATTGTGATCCTTTATTGTTGAGCTATCCGAAACGCTTATATTACATGCAATATAGGCGAATAAGGAAAAGGTTTCCTAAATTAGCTAAGCGGGCTGCTAAACGGTTTGATGACATTAGGGCTCCCAGTTTTTTAAGTCAAAAAACATATTATTGGAGGTTTATCCAATGGTTTGGACTTTATCGTGGGGCACAATTTTATAATTGGTTGCAACCTATTTGGGCTCTTAAAAAAAAGAGCTTTCTATTGATTATTTGAAGTTATTTTAAATCTCATGAAAACCATTTGTTTTGTTGTGCCAGACTTTCCCAGTGTTTCTGAAACTTTTGTGGTCAATCAAATGATAGCGGCTAAAAACCGGGGATTTAATGTACAGGTCTTAACCCATAGGTTGGGATCTTTAGAACAATCATCACAGAAAGAACTTCTTGAAGCTCATGATTTATTGAAGGATACTTTGATGATTAATTATCATATTCCTGAAACAAAATGGAAACAGTTATTGTTGGGAGGGATTTTGGCTGTTCGATTTTTTAAATATTGGCGGCAATCCTTCAAGGGAACCTTAAGACATGGTCTATTAAACAGACCTTACTTGATTAGATTTTACAGAAAGCTTCAAGGCATTGATGTGTTTCATGTGCAGTTTGCCTCGGGAGGTATAGGTCTTGCGGAAATGAAGGAGGCAGGTCTCATTAAGGGCAAAATTATCACCACCTTTCATGGGCATGATGCCCATGTTAAAAACGCTAATGAACTAAATCATCTGAAACGTATATATAAAACCTTGTTTCAAGAAAGTGAACATGTAACGGTAAATACTCCTTATTTGGAGGATAAGGTTCTCGCATTGGGATGTAAAAGGGAAAGAATACACGTGATCCCAATGGGGGTTGATCTGGGTTATTTTAAGGGGGAAATAGGCAAGGAATTACCGCTTAAAGGAGCTGTAAGATTAATATCAGTTGGAAGATTCATTGAGTTTAAAGGTTTTAATTATGCCATTCAAGCTGTTAAATTGTTGATTGATCAAGGAGTGGAGGTGGTTTATACCATAGTGGGTGATGGGCCTTTAGATATTAGTTTGCGGCAACAAATAGAGGCTTTAGGGCTCAAAGACAAAGTTAAATTAGAAGGGAGGTTGTCTCAACAGGAGATTAAAAAAGAATTAGAAACCCATCATTTATATCTAATGTGTTCCATAACCGATTCTAAAGGACGTTGTGAGACCCAGGGGGTAGTAACAGCAGAGGCTCAAGCCATGGGCTTGCCCGTGGTTGCCTTTAATAATGGAGGCATTCCCTATACCATACAGGATGGTGAAACAGGGAGGTTGGTTAAAGAAAAGGATGCAGAAGCTTATGCTCAGGCTATTTTGACATTTTTAGAACAGCAGTCTCTATACAAGAAGATGAGTCTAAAAGCAAGAGACTTTGCTATGACTAATTTCTCATTGGAATTGATGACTGAGCGCTTTATTAATTTGTACAAAAATTAAAACTTATGACTAATTGGATTGCTCCAGAAGAAGACTTGTTACCAGATTTTATTATTGGAGGTGCTATGAAAAGTGGAACGAGTACGATTCACCGAATTTTAAGCAGTCACCCTAAAATATTTATCCCAAAAAAGGAGATTGGTTTTTTTGATATTGACAATATATTAGAACATAGTGATTTCAATTTTTACAATAATAAAAAGTGGGTTTTTCAATCTATGGAAGAAAATCCTAGGGTCATGTGGGATTGGTATCATAGCAAGTTTAGGGGTAAGGAATCTTTGTTAAAGGGAGAAGACTCAACTACCTATTTAGCCTCTAAAGTAGCCGCTAAAAGGATTGCCTTACAGAAGAAGGAAATTAAACTTATTTTTGTTTTAAGACAGCCAACCATGAGAGCCTATTCCAATTATTACCACCTATTACGAACGGGAAGAGCTACTTATACTTTTGAGGATACCTTAAGATTTAATCCCTTTTCTGTAGTCCATAGAAGTCTTTATAAAGACCAGATTGAAAATTACTTTAAATTTATTCCTAAAGAAAAAATTAAAATTATTGTATTTGAAGACTTAATCAGTAATCAACAGGTTGTTATCAAAGATTTGTGCGAATTTCTAAATATAGAGTTTGCTGAATTTCCCAAACAAGTCTGGGATAACCATACCAATAAGGCTGTGCTACCAAAAAGTACCAAGCTTCAAATTCAAAAAAATAATTTGTTACGTGGCTTGGGTAATATGAAATACACTAATGACTTGCCTTTTATCTGGGCTCAGGAAGAGAAAAACCGGCCATTTTTCGTTAAGGTAGTGAATAAACTTCATTCAAAATTAAATCCGAGAAAAGAGCAGGCGCCACCCGTAATAAACCCTGAAACCAAAAAATTTTTAGACACTTATTTTTATAATGAATTATTGGGCTTAGATGAGCTTGTTGAACAGGAGGTTTTAAGTAAATGGTTTTATAAAAAATAAATTTATCCAAGCATGAAACCTTTTATCTTCAAAACAGGTGTCTTTTTGTTTGTTTCTCTTTTATTACTGTTTGGCATTTTTTCAAAAGCCGATGGATACTCAGATTCTTTTTATATTAAGTTTACTACCCCAAAACAAAGCAGCTTAATTTTAGGTACTTCAAGGGCGGCACAAGGGTTGCAACCAAAAGTATTTGATTCTATCCTTAAAATAAAATTTTCTAATTATTCTTTTTCGGTAATACACAGCCCTTATGGTAGTACTTATTTAAACAGTGTTAAGAAAAAACTAGACGCTAGTTCAAAGCAAGGTATTTTTATAGTTACAGTAGACCCTTGGAGCTTGAGTAGTTTTACAAAAGTACCTGATGATTCTTTATCCTTTAGAGAGGTAAAATTGGCACTAGGAAATACCCCCGTTGTAAATATTAAACCTAATCCTTTTTATTTATTATTAAATAGGGAAGGCAGGTACTACGACTTAATAATTGATAAGCAATCAAATATGTTTTTACATGACAATGGGTGGCTTGAAGTTAATGTAGAGCTTGATTCCCTTACTGAAATAGAAAATGTTTCTAAGAAAGTTAAAAAGTACCGAGAAGGGATGCTTCAAAATGCTCAATTTTCACAAAACCGGTTTAAGTATTTGAAGGAAACGATTAAATTTCTAAAAGAAAATGGAGAAGTTTATTTAGTCAGGTTACCCGTGCATCCTAAAATGATGGAACTGGATGATTACTTAATGCCTTATTTTGATAAAGATATTGAAAGTGCTATTGATTTGAGTGACGGCTATCTCGATATAACATCGCTAAATACAGAATTTCATTATACTGATGGGAATCATTTACAAAAAGAGTCAGGAAAGGTTGTATCAACAATCATCGCTAACTGGATTGATGAGAAATAAATAATTCATATTACTCATTTTTCAGAGATTGTTTTTCGAACCAAACCGAGAATTTTCTAGCTCCTTTATAATTTATATGTTCAGGGTCTTTAAACTCTAAATCATCAACATTGAAGTCTTTAAAATCTAAGAAAGGAATCGTTCCAAAATGCGCTTTTCTATAGGCTTGAAATAGGTCTTCATAGTTGCGAGCATCAAATTTTTTATGGTAGGGTGATCTTACAAAAATTAATTGAATGTTTTTATCCTTTCCCAATGCTACCATTTTTTTAAGATATTTTATGTCATATTCCGAAAGCTGGATATCCGACATTTTATATTGTTTCTTTGGGTTGTATGTAATGGTGTCAAGAATAGCATGTATACGGGAGGCAGTGACATGCCTAAAACCACCAATGGAATCAATGTATTGGTATTGGTTTTCTTTGATGCGTTTTATGTTTTTGACTATTCCTTTTATCAGTTCTTGTTGATAAGCTAATGCATTGCTTGTAGCAAGTAAGTAATGATCTTGCCATTCAAAAAATGGGAGGTAATTTGGTATTTGATGTTTTCGCCATAGCTTGCTATCTTCCCACTTGAGTATGGTTTTGGGATTGAATTCAATAAAAACGGTATCTATTTGGGGATTTTGTTTTAATAGCTCTTTTAATTTTAGGTATCCATAAAAATAACAGTCCCCAGGGTCTGCCAAATTTTTAAAGTTTGAAATCAAGGAATCATTAAACGTGCCTGCAGGATGGGAGTTGCCTAAGACTATTTTGTTGATGTTAGGTTCTAGTTTGAAGTTAGCTTTTGAATTGATGACCCCATTACTCAAGCCCACTGATGCTAGAATACCTATATAAAGAAGGCTAAAAAAGAAGATTGTTTTTTTTGTAAATGCCTTCATTGGTTCAGAACTGAAAATAAATAAACGTTTTTTCGTTTTTACTAAACAAGAAAATGATAATGACCACGATGTAATAAAACGCCAGTCTCAAAGGCCGTTTCCATTTTAGACCCAGTGTTTCAATAGCATACAGATCTCTTCTTCCCAGCCACTCGATCCAAATGAAGATCATAAGGAGAACTAAAATATTTGTTGGTCTTATTTCAGGGATAGAAAACAGGGATTTATTGAATAAACCTTTTATGTATAAAATGGCTTGGTGCATGTTTTCTGCTCTAAAGAAAATCCAGGCAATAGTTGTTAACCCAAAGGTCCCCAACATGCTTAAGAATGACTTAAAGGAAGGCCATCTAGAGTGAGATGCCACCACATCCAAATGAGATCTATTTCTATGGGTCAACAATAATGGTAAAAAGTATATGGCGTTTAAAGCTCCCCATATAATGAAGGTCCAATTGGCACCATGCCAAAAGCCACTTATAATAAAGATGATAAATACATTTCTAATCACTTTTATTCTAGAGCCTCTACTGCCTCCTAGTGGAATGTATAAATAGTCTCTAAACCATGTGGAGAGAGAGATGTGCCACCTACGCCAAAATTCGGCGATGTCTCTAGAAAAGTAAGGAAATGCAAAGTTTTGCTTGAGGTTGAACCCGAAAAGTCTGGACGTACCAATGGCGATATCTGAATAGCCTGAAAAATCGCCATAAATTTGGAAGGCGAAAAATATAGCTCCTAAAGCCAAGGTGCTTCCTGAGAAATCTTGAGGCTCATTGAAAACTGTATTAACCACAGCAGCACAGTTATCTGCAATGACCATTTTTTTAAATAACCCCCAAAGTATTTGTCGCAACCCATCTACGGCTTTGGCATGCTGAAATTGTCTTCTAATGTAAAATTGAGGTAATAGGTTGGTGGCACGCTCAATGGGACCCGCAACCAATTGAGGAAAGAAACTAACAAAAGCGGCAAAGGCAATAATATCTTTAGTTGGCTCTAGTTTTTTTCGATATACATCGATGCTATAGCTCAATGTTTGAAAGGTATAAAAACTAATTCCTACAGGTAAAATAATGTTTAAATGTCTGACATTTAATTTGTGCCCAAAAAAGGAAAAAGCGGTTATAAAGTTTTCTAAGAAGAAATTATAATATTTAAAAAAGCCTAAAAAGCCCAAATTAACCAAAATACTTGTCCATAGTAAAGCTTTACGCTTAATTTGCCTGGACTCTTTTTGTAGAGAAAGGCCTATCGTATAGTCGACCAAGGTGCTAAAAACAATCAAGGATAAGAACCGCCAATCCCACCAACCATAAAACACATAGCTCGCTAAGACAATTAAAAGATTTTGTAGCCTTAAATTATTTTTGGTAACGATCCAATAAAGGAAAAAAATAATTGGTAAGAAAATAGCAAAATCGATGGAGTTAAATAGCATGGGTATTTAGTTTCTTAGAAATTTTCTTATTTTCTGAATGATGTAATATTGAATGGAGTGGGAATGGGAATATGTTATTTTTTTAGTTGATGTATGTTTGGTTTTTTGTGCCCATACCCAATCAGAATCTTCTTGAATTATAAAATTATCGTAATTGGAATGTTGCATAACCAACAGTTCAAAAATTTCCTTAATATGAGGTGTTGTCAATTCTTGTTGAGACATGCTTCTATGGGTTATCCCGTCAGTAGCATCTTTTCTTTTGTTTGCTCTTGCATAGGTCCATTTATAATCGTCCCAAATGATCCAACCGTTTTGATTCAATAACTTGTCACAAAGAAAAAATGAACTACTATCGATGGTCCAGTTTTTTGGCCCATCAATGATGATTAAATCATACTTTGGTTTGCAGATTTTATTCTCATTGGCGGAGCTAGATTTAATATCGTTATGCAAGAACCAATTGTATCCAGAGGTCATTCTGTGAATTTCTACATAGGTTTCCAAATCCAATGATTTAAGTTGTTCTTCTATGGAGGGTTTGAAACTGTCTTTGACCTCTAAAAGGTCTACACAAGTTAGCTCTCCTCCTCCAATTTCATCAAGTGCTGCAGCCATATAGCAACTGGCAGTGCCATGAGCAATGCCCAATTCCAAAATGTGTTTGGGTCTGTTTTTTATAATGAAATCATATAGAGATTTGGCGTTATTTTTTGAGATGTAAGGCACGCCTTTAACTTTTTGGTTTACTTGATCGAAAGTCATATTGAGGTGTTTAATAGCTTTTTTATCTAAAATTGGGGTGCTGCTAAGATTTTTAAATATAATAGTTATATTGTATTGTGATTTGATTTTTATTTCTTTTCTATGTTTTTTGTGACTAACTCATTTGGTTTTTACAATTATTCTTAAAATTCTATAAAGCATCATTTTTTTTCTAATTAAATCCACCTTAGAACTAAACAAATACTTTGAACTTATTAAAAGGCCTTGTTTGAAATTACCTTTTTGGAATAAGCTTATAGACTCTCTGGAACTATCATAAATTAATTCCTTTTTGCGTTGTTTTATAGCTTTCGTTTTTTTTTCTTTAAACCTCCAAGACCTTTTATTCTTTTTCTCCCACAATATTATAGCACTTCTATATAATTCTTCATATGAGTTTTTTTGTTGTTTCCAATCAAAAGATTTGATTAATAATTTGGTTTGATTGGCATAATCTAAATATTGCTTATTATTGTTTTTGAGAATAAGTATGCTTTTAGTAATAACTTTGATATTTCCTCTAGGGCATAAAATACCTCCTCCTTTAGATAAGGCCACAGATGCCATTCCTACGTCTGTAGAAACGACAGGAATTCCACAAGCCATTGCTTCTAATACAGGTAAAGGACCACCTTCGTAATCGGATGTACATAAATAAAGATGTATTTTTTCAAAAAATTTATGGGCATTTTTGTCAGAGGTTTGCCTAAAATGGGTGTATTTAATATTGAGACTTTCCATAACTTCATATAAATTTTCCCAACCATTTCCTTGTAAAATCAGTTCTACATTTTCATTTTTTTTTATTAATTCACTTAACACATCAAAGGCAACATCCAAACGTTTTCTATTATATTTTCCAGGATAAGATCCCATCATTCCTATTTTAAAAACACCTTCTCCGTGATAAAGGTTTATTTTTCTTCCTTTAAAGGATTCTATATTAATTCCTAAAGAGGCTAAAAATATAGGAGTATTTGTTTTTTGTCTTATAAAGCTTAACCATTCTGGTGCCACTACATGAATTAGAGTAGCCTTAGAGGCCTCTTCAATTTTTTGGAATTCTTCTTTACACACATGATGTATGGTGGAGATTTGAGGAATAGATATTTCCCTAAAAAATAGTTTGTAATTTTCGGCCAGATGAACAACATTAAACAACCAATGTATAACGTCTACTTTTTCTAGGAGTTCATTAAATTCATCAAAACGGTACTTGAACTCATGAATAGAAAAAAAATAGATTTCAAAATCAGGAAGTATTTTAACGAGTGCTTTGGCTATAGTACCTTCAGACCAATAAAAATTTGCTGTGACCAATAATATCTTCATAATTTAGAATGAAGCTTTTTCAAATAATGAATAAGGAGAATTTGCAATACAGAAAAATAATACCATCGCTTTTTAAAAACTTCCCAATGTATACGCTTATATTCTGCCTTTTTGAATGTAGTTTTTTTTGGATTATTCCTAACATTCCCGGAATGGCTTCGCATAAAGTTAAGTTTTTCGTTAACATAGCAAAAATTACAATTCTTTAGACATAGTTTAATCCAAAAATAAAAGTCACCAATTGTCTTGTAGTCTTTAACTTTCCTTATCAAAATAGCGTGTTTTTTTTTGATAACCGCACTACTAACATTTCGAATTATGCAATAATCTGGTAAGAAAAGTTTCAAAAAGTCATTTCCTTTAATCTTAAAATCACAAGATAATAAGTCTTTATATTTACGTTCTATTCGAGTAGTATTTCCAATATCTTTATCATGTTTATCAACATTAGTTGTTTTTGTGAAAACTACGTCAATTTTCTCATCAGAAGTAAAGACTTTCATGATTACTTCCAAAAAATTAGGTGAAGCGTAATCGTCACTTTCAGCTATCCATATGTAATCTCCTTTTGCCAAGTCAATTCCTTTCATCCATTGATTAAAAGGAGAGCCTGAATTTTCTTGATTGTACAGAATATTTGAAACCTTTGGGTGGTTTCTATAGCTTTCTATTATTGTTTTGCTCGAATCGGTAGAACAATCGTCTAAAATAATTACTTCATAGTCTAGATATGTTTGCTTTAAAATACTCTCTATACGCTGCTTTAAATACAGTTTATGATTGTAATTGGGTATTATAACTGAAACTTTAATCTTATTGTTTTTCAACATTATTTTACATTGAGTACTTCAAATAAAATACTTACTCTTTTATAAATTAAGTATTAAACTTAAATTATAATTTATTCAATTCAATGAAACCATTATTTTATGGCACTGAATGTAACTTTTTATTATGCATTTTCCTTTTTAAAATATGTTCTATGGTAGAAATAATGTTCTGATTTTACATTTTTCTTAATATCTGAATTACATAATGTAGGAGTTTGACTTGTAATAGCTATATCTGGCCACTCAATACAAGTTATTTTATACCCTTTTTTAAGAAAAAATTGACTTAATTCTATTTCCCCGTTGGTAATAATATGTCTTTTAATTTTCTCCTTTACACCAGGGAATTCATTATCAAGCATTTTTAAGAAATACATTTTTGAAATAAAGGAATAAGTCTGTACATGAGGTAAATCATTTCTTAAGCTTCTAGAAGGATGATCAGTGAAGTTAATTGTACTACCACTTATAGCAATCGACTCGAATTTTTCAAATTGTTCAATGAATTTTTTGTACCAATTTTTTCGAAAAGGACCATATCCACTCCTATTTTGAAAAAATATATAATCATTTTCAGTGGATATAGGTTTAATTTTTTCAAGCATCATTTGATATGAGCTAAAATCTCTACCAAGATTACTTTTATAAAAAATCTGTTTAAGCTCTATTGAACGATGATTCATGAACATAACTTTTATAATACACACAAAAATTTTATCAAAAAAATTCACATTATGAACCTTACTAATACCAATAAATAAAAATACTTTGTCAACCCCAGAGTCCATATTTTTTATTCGATTAAGATTCCTCAAATCTTTTAGATATAAGCGAGAATCATTAGCGGTTGCATAGCAATGAAAATATTTTCTAGTTGTCATTTATATATATTCAATCAATTATTAGTTGATCATAAATTAATAGTTTTAATATTGTTTGAGTCACACAACCAGTTCTATTGCAATTTAATTTTTTCTTAGAAAAAACCTATAAATTTTGAAGGTATTAAGAATTGGTTTTTAGATATCCATGTTTTGCTTAAATATGTTTTTATATTCGTAATAACTATTAATTTAATATGGATATAGCTAGTTAATGAATTACGGTTTAAGTATCATCACCCCCCATTATAATTATATAAAGGGGCTAGAGAAAATTTATTCTTGCTTGAAAGTGCAAACTCTTAAGAATTGGCAATGGGTTATTGTGGATGATTTTTCTGATGAAGCTATAGTAACTGCTACTAAAAAATGGTATCAGCAAATTAATGATGAGCGTGTGCTTCTTGTTTGCAATTCTGAAAAAACCAATGCATCAGTGTGTCGGAATCAAGGGGCAACTAAAGCAAGATTTGAAAGCCTGATATTTTTGGATGCTGATGACACAATTTCCAAAGATTTTGTAAAGAATCGACATTTGGTTTTTAATGATTTTGTGGTTTTTAAAAATTGGGCTGTTTTGGGTGCAGATGGTAGTCAAGTAAATAAGGGAACCAAAAGACAAGACTATTTAAACTGTTTTTTGAATGCTAAATTTATATGGCAAACGAGTACTATTTTGTGGAAGAAATCATTTTTTAATCAAATTGGGCAATTTGATCCCAATTTAGAGCGATTGCAAGATGTTGAGCTCTCTATTAGAGGGTTGCTTCTTGGTAATCAGTTTCAAGTGATAGATAATAAAATTGATTTTTATTACACTCCGAATCCAATTCGATCAAAAACAGACATAGTTGAAAGGTCTTGTCGGTCAGTAAATTATTTGATTTCAAAGATAGAACAGAGATACTCTTTGAATGCTAGCCAGATTAAATTGCTAAAGGCTTACTATTTTGCCTGTGTGAAAAATTTGCAAAGAACAAAGAATAGAAGCGATGTTGTTTTTGTCAAACAAAGTCTAATACTTTTTAGAGAGAAAAGGTTTATTAATTTTTATCAATCCGCCCAAGGAATTATTCTACTTTTTCTGTATCGGTATCAATTAATTTCTGATTCTTTATTTCTGAAATGGAATCGCTATTTATTCAAGTAAGCTGATGAAATAAATTTATGTCCTTGTAGACCTTTGTGTTTGGTTAAATCTCTATTATATTAGCAGGTATGATAGAAGTATCGGTTGTATTGCCCATTTATAACGGAGAAAAAACGCTTTGCAGTACGTTAGACAGTTTATTAGCTCAAACCTACAAGAATTTTGAAGTTATTGCTTGTATTGATGGCAGCCAAGACAATTCTGAACTGATCTTAAGGGAGTATGGGTCTCAGTTCAAAAAAATAACTATTCTAAAAAATGAATTAAACCGAGGTCTCGGACCAACAATGAACAGGTTAGTTCATGAGGCTAAGGGAAAATATATCGCCATAGCTGAACAAGATGATTATTACTATCCTGAACGATTACAGCTTCAAGTTGATGTCTTAAATAACAATCCGTCAATTGGATTGGTTTCTGGTATCGCTGAATTTTACAATGGTAGGGAGGTAGTAGGTAAATTTCCTGGGCTATTGGTTCGAGGGGAGAAGTACCCGCAAGGTGTTGAAATGTTTTTGCTCAACTATAGGAATCATCTAAAGGTTGTGAATAGTTGTATTATGTTTAGAAAGGACATCCATAAAGATAACGGACTGTATTTTTCTCAGCACTATCCTAGTATTAGTGTTGACTGGACTTACATTTTACGATTTTCACTTGTTTCAAACATACATGGTCTACCACAAGTTCTAGTACGCTTGGACCGCCGACCAGACCGGGATTCAGTAACTTCTAATAAAACAAAACAATTTAAAGCAACTAGGGAATTGCTTCGGGCTTTTGCTTATGAATTTCCTCAGTATATTAATCAAAGGGACTTCGACTATGCTATGAGAACACAATATCTTTTAGAATTAGGTCGAAAATCCAGCACGTCATATCTTTTTAACTGGTTTCAGTATTACTTAAAATGTCCAACAGATAGACGGTACATTAATAACATAACAAGTCGCATTCGTAGTAAATTTTTAAAATGATAAATCCTATAAAGCAATTTTTAGTTGAAAAGACCAAATTTTATAAGTTAGGGAAGGCCATAGATTCAGATGTTTATTTCACCAAAACTAAAGAGCTTTCTCAATTAGAGATTTTAAAAGCACCGAGACGTACCGAAATTATCAATTATTTTATTGGTTTCGTTGATGCACAGAGATATTTGGAAATCGGAGTTAGAAACCCTGAAAAAAATTTTAACCGACTTCAATGTCCTATAAAGTTTTCTGTAGATCCTGGTGTGGAATTTGAAGAGAACCCAGTTGATTTTAAGATGACTTCGGATTTGTTTTTTGAAAGGCTGGCAAAGAATGAATTAGAAATTAATCCTCAAGAAAAATTTGATGTGATCTTTATTGATGGTTTGCACTTGGCCAATCAAGTGGAAAAAGATATTTCGAATAGCCTTGAATATCTTTCAGAAAAAGGAGTCATCATTTTGCATGACTGTAATCCTCCTACTGAATACCATCAAAGGGAAACTTATGGTTTTATGTGGTCCCCAGCTAGATCTTTTTGGAATGGAACTACTTGGAAAGCCTATTATAAAGTAAGACACCAAAGAGATTTATTTACTATTTGTTTTGATTGCGATTGGGGAGTGGCGGTACTATCCAAGCATCCCTATCCGTTTTTTAATCAAATTCAGGATGGTATTCAAAACGAATTTTACGAATTTTCAATTTTAAATAAGTTTAGGGAAGAACATTTAAATTTGAGTTCATTTGATACTTGGGTTGAATCAACTAAATTAAAGTAATTTCTAGGTATTAATACTTATGAGAATAGGGAGTTTGATGATAATTGCTATATTCGTTATTTATAAATAGTTATGGTAATTAGTTCTTCTATTCTTCCTAAAGAACATGTTTTTGCAAAAAAGTCAAATGTAAAACACACACTTCATTTAGAGGCTATTTGTGTCTTTGTGGCTACCGGCTTTTTTATGGATGAAGATACTTATTGGAAGGATTTGGTTTGTTTAGCTTCTGCACATGACCATGAATTTGATTCAAATGGAGGACTTATTAAAAGTTCGCCAAATTTTCAATGGCATTATACTCCTAGGAAAATTAGTTTTGATCAAGCTTTAGAAGAATATGTTGCTCTATTAACCCAAGTTTTGAAAGAACAAACTAATGGAAGAGAAGTTATCCTTCCATTGTCGGGAGGTTTGGATAGCCGCAGTCAGGCATTGGTTCTTAAAAAGTTATCAAATCCAGTTCATGCATTTAGTTATTCATTTCAAAACGGATATCCAGAACATCAAATAGCAAAAAAAGTAGCCTCTGTCTGTGGTTTTGATTTTAATGAGTTTATAATAAAACAAGGATACCTTTGGAATTGTATTAAGGATTTGGCGACCATCAATGGTTGTTATTCTGAATTCACTCATCCCCGTCAGATGGCTGTTTTAAATGAATTAAAACAGGTCCAAGGAGTTTTTTCCTTAGGACATTGGGGCGATGTGTTATTTGATAGAGGGGTGCCTGAAGGTATTAATGAGTCTGAGATAGTTTCGTTTGTGTTTAAAAAAATGGTTAAACCTAAGGGGCTAGAGTTAGCCCAATGCTTGTGGGAACATTGGGGGTTGGATGGAGATTTCAAATCATATTTAATAGCTCGTATAGAAACAGGATTGAAAAAAATAAAAATTGACAATATAAGTGCCAAAGTACGGGCATTTAAAACAATCCAATGGGGGCATCGTTGGACAACTACTAATTTATCCATTTTCAAGGAAGCTCACCCTATATCGATGCCTTATTATGATAACCGAATGTGTGAATTTATTTGTTCCATTCCAGAAGCCTATTTAGCTGATAGAAGACTTCAAATAGGCCATTTAAGACAAGATAAAACGATCGCAAATATAACTTGGCAAGCTCAAAGACCATTTAATATCAACAATTATTCTATAAATAAGATGCCTTTTAACCTTCCCCATAGAGTTTTGAGTAAATTTAAGCGATTGGGTCAAGGCTTTTTAGGACATCCCTACGTTCAAAGAAACTGGGAATTACAATTTCTTGGTGAAAACAATGAGGAATGTTTGAAAGGCTTTTTGTATAATGAGAAGTTTAATGAATGGATTCCAAGAGCTATTATTGAAGATTTTTACAATAGGTTTAGGAAGGTTAATGCTATTCCTTATTCTCATCCAGTAAGTATGTTGTTGACTTTGTCTGTTTGGTATCAACGGAATTTTAAAGGTAATTAAATGAGGAGTCAACGGATTAAGATTCTATATACAATCCCCAATTTTAATACCGCGGGTAGTGGCAGGTCAGTTTATGATTTAGTAAAAGGGTTAGATCGCTCTATTTTTGAACCCGAAGTTTGTTGTTTTCATGCAAAAGGGGCTTTTTATAATGAAATTGAAGCCTTGGGAGTAAAGATTCACTTATTTCCTTTTACAACCACTTATAAACCTTATTCAGGTTTCTTTTTTCGCGTGCTAAAAATAAGTCGGTTTTTTAAAAGCAACCAATTCGATTTGATTCATTCTTGGCATTGGAGTTCTGATATTAGTGAGCCTTTAGCGGCAAAAATAGCAGGAATACCTTATGTATACACCAAGAAAGCCATGGGCTGGCATAGCAGGTTTTGGAAATGGCGATCAAGGTTAAGCTCTAAAATCATTGCTGTAAACAAGGATATGATGAAGGAATATTTCACCAATATGTCTCATAAGGTTTCTAATTTTCCTTTAGCAATTGATACTAAGGTTTATGCACCAAACTCAGGCACGTTATATTTGAGAAAAGAATTAGGATATTTAGAAAATGATTTTGTTATAATTACCGTTGCAAATTTGGTAAAAGTAAAAGGTATTGAAACCTTAATAGAGGCGGTAATAAAACTAGACAACCCTCAAATAAAGGTTCTTATAGTAGGAGATGATACTAATGAATATGCTTTAAGAATGAAATCTATTTATTCAAATAAGAGTTTTATAAAGTTTATGGGCAAACAATTGGATGTCAAACCTTTTTTGGCGCTATCGGATTTGTTTGTGATACCAACCAAAGATGTAGGTAGAAGAGAAGGTATTCCTAATGCACCATTAGAAGCCATGGCAATGGAACGTATTGTGTTGGGCTCTTGTATATCAGGAATTAAGGATATCTTGGAAGAATTTCAAGATTGTATGTTTATGGCAGACAACATTAATGAGCTGGCACAGAAAATTGCTTATTGGTATTCGGTTGATTTAAAGGCAAGAGAGAAATTGGCCAAAAGGATGCGGAACCATGTTATAGAATCTTTTTCAATTGAAGAATTTATTCAAAATCACCAGGTGTTATATTTGAATCTTATACAGAAATGAAAAGGCCCATGAAAATAGCTGTTTATTCTGGAGAAATTCCAAGCACGACCTTTATTGAGCGTCTTATTCAAGGATTGGAAAGGAGTGATTGCCATGTTCTTTTGTTTGGGGTGAAAGCATCAAACCATTATCCCAATAAGAAGAATGTTAAGAATTTTGGCTATAGAAATTACAGGTTTTTTAAGATTGTTTATTTACTAAGTTATTGGTTAA
The DNA here is from genome assembly GCF_001280515.1 of Mangrovimonas sp. ST2L15. Lineage (GTDB taxonomy): Bacteria > Bacteroidota > Bacteroidia > Flavobacteriales > Flavobacteriaceae > Mangrovimonas > Mangrovimonas futianensis. The sequence continues at coordinate 341,500 of NZ_LBIQ01000035.1, forward strand.
GGCTTACAATTTTTAGAAATAGGGACAAGAAACGTTTACACCGTAAATTAAAAAAGTTATCAAGATATCACTTAAATGTTTTGATAAAAGTCTATCCTGTTCTTTGGTATAAACCTGATATTTTTCATATTCAATGGGCAAAGGGTATTCAAGATTGGATGTGGGTTCAGGATTTTGGTATAAAAATAATTTTAAGTTTGAGAGGTGCGCACATAAATTATTCGCCTCTTGCTGATCGAAATTTGGCAGAAGTATACAAACAAAATTTCCCAAAATTGGATGCGTTTCATGCTGTTTCAAATGCCATTGGAAAGGAAGCAGTCATTTATGGGGCTGATAAAAATAAAATGCTAACCATTTTAAGTGGTTTGGACTTAAAAAGCTTTCCATTTTCTAAAAGAAGATCAAAATCTCCGGTTTTTAGAATTTTATCCATAGGAAGGGACCATTGGAAAAAGGGTTACCACTATAGTTTGGATGCATGTAGCAAATTAAAGAATCAAGGAATGGATTTTCACTATCAAATTGTTGGTTTGAATCCAGATTTTGAAGTATTATATCAGCTTAAAGATTCTAATTTGGAATCGCATGTGAAAATAGAATCTCACTTGCCTATGGATTTAGTTCGTTTTTATATTCAGGAGGCTGATGTTTTGCTATTGCCTAGTATTGAGGAAGGGATCGCTAATGTAGTTTTGGAGGCTATGGCTTTGGGTACTTTAGTGGTGAGTTCTGATTGCGGAGGGATGAATGAAGTTATCGAACACAAGGTTAACGGTCTATTGGTGGCTGTAAGAGATCCAGAGGCTATTGCAGAGGCTTTAAAAGAAGTATCTGAAATGACGGATTCAACTTATGAAACCATAGTGATGAATGCAAGGGACACAATTGAAAGACAGCACGATATTGAAGAAATGATTAATAAAATGACAGGCCTTTATTCTAAAACATTATTTTTTGATAAATGAATAAACCCCAAAGAATAGGTATTGTATTAACGCGTGTTCCCGGTTATTCTGAAACTTTTTTGGTAAACAAAATCGTTGGATTGCAGAATCAAGGCATTGAGGTTATTCTCTTTGTAGATCAAAATGTAGGAATTCCTAAGGATTTCATTTGTAAAATAAAATGTATGCCTTATGGAGATCCTTTGAAATGGAAGCGATATTTCAAAATGGTTCTTTCGATATGGAATATCCTTTTTTCACATCCACAAAGGTCTTACAAGCTTTTTAGAATGCATCGAAAATCCTTAAGGTCAAGAGTTAGGAGTTTCAAAAATGTTCTTCTTGCTCAACCCATATTAAATGAATCCTTGGATTGGCTGCATTTTGGCTTTGGAGTTTTGGCTGTTAATAGGGAATTTGTGGCTAAGGTAATTGGAGCTTCCATGGCAGTGAGTTTTAGGGGATATGATTTATATCTTTCACCTTTGAAACAACCCGATATTTATAAGGAATTATTTGCGACTTCATGTAGGTATCATGTACTTTCACAGGAAATGAGATTGGACCTTACTAATCAGGGAGTGAATTCAAATCACATAGAGGTTATCTATCCTGCTATTGATGTTGATTTTTTTCGTTCAGAAGTAAATGACATAGTGTTTTCATATCCATTAAAGTTTTTAAGTGTTACTCGGTTACACTGGAAAAAGGGTTTGGAATATACTTTGGAAGCATTAGCTCATCTTAAAAATGAGGGAATTGATTTTCAATATACAATAATCGGTGAAGGTGATCAATATGAGCGCCTAGTCTTTGCTGTTCACCAATTGGATTTAGTAAAGGAAGTTCGGTTTATAGGGAAGCAATCGCCTGCACAAGTCAAACAGGCTTACAAAGAGGCCGATATCTATCTACAGTATAGTATTCAGGAAGGCTTTTGCAATGCGGTTTTGGAAGCCCAAGCCATGGGCATACCCTGTGTGGTTTCTAATGCCGAAGGATTGGCTGAGAATATATTAGACGGAAAAACGGGTTGGGTAATACCTAAAAGAGCCCCGATTATTTTAGCCAATAAAATAAAGGAGATTCTTTTGATGGATGTTAGTAAATTAACAGAAATAAGAAATATGGCAAAAGAACGGGTTTCTGATAAGTTTAATATGGAAGTGCAGCAAAGGAAATTTGTTGAATTCTATAAAAAGTAGTTTGATTTGAGTTTTAAAAAATTAAAAGTCATTGTTATAGGCTTACCCAAAACAGGAACTTCGACTATAACCGTCATGTTACGGATATTGGGATATGAAGTCACTGGACCCGATATTCATTTTGAAATAGGGAATACACCATATTTGAAAAAACAATTTGAAATTTTTGATGGCTTTCAAGATTACCCTTGGTGTTTTGAATGGTGGCGGTTTCGAGAAGATGATCGGGTTTTGTTTATTGAATTAAAAAGAGAAAAAGCCGCTTGGTGGCGAAGTTTTTATGATTCTTATGGTGGAAAGGAAACTAATTATTTGTCATACCCTTATTTTAAGATAGCGAAATCTAAAGAGAACCAAGAGGGCTTTTTGGAATTTTTTGAGCAGTACTATGACCATTTTGCTTCCTATAAAAAAGAGCATCCTCAAAAAGTTTTGAGCGTAGATATAAAAAACCTTTCTTGGCAAGACTTGTGTGTTTTTTTGAACGAACCCATCCCCAAAAATCTATGGGGGAAAATTGTTAAAAAGCCACATGTTAATCAATTGAACTATCAGCGAGGTCAGAAAAAAAAGTATCTTTTGATTAAAAGAATTAGGAACTTCTGGATTCCTATCATAGGAGTTAAGCGTTGGCAAAAATTGATGCTTTTTTTGAGAAAAAATGGAATTTAAATAGGGAGCTGTGATAGATAAAACTAAGGTTTTTGTAATAGGTTTTCAAAAGACAGGTACCACCTCATTGGAGTTAGCTTTACAAAGGTTGGGCTTTCGGGTTTATGGTGGCGATAAAAACCTAATGAAATTTCAAAATACAATAGAACTCAAGACTTATATCCAGAAAACTTTACAGAATTGGGATGCGGTTCAGGATATGCCCTGGCCCATATTTTATAAACAGTTATTTGAGCTTTATCCCGAAGCGTATTTTATTTTAACAGTTAGAGATCCTCAGTCTTGGATTCAAAGTGTTGTTCAGTTTTTTGGAAGTATTCGTTTTCCTTTGCATCAAAAAATTTATGGTGTGCCTTGTGCCGAGAGCTATGAATCTAGATACTTAGAAGTCTATCAACAGTATAATAAGGAGGTTCAATTCTTTTTTTCTGGCAAGCCCCACTTTTTGGTTATGGACATGAAGAAGGATTTTAATTATGAGACTTTATGTGGCTTTCTAAACATTCAGGATATTCCAAGTGAAGCTTTTCCTCATGGACGAAATAATGGACGAAGAAGGCTTCCCACTTATAAGTGGTACCGGGATTTAAGATCCTTTTATTGGAATTTAAAAAAAGGGTATTAGTGCATATTCTATTTTTATATACGTTTAATAAAGGTCTGTTGTCACAATATTATAGTGAATTGGCAACAAGACTTTCCAATGATGGCTATCGAGTAACTTTTTTTAGCTTGAAAGGGCAAAGGAAGGTAGATGATTCCCACCCTTTTGAATTGATTATCAAAAAAAAAGGAGGTTATCTTAGGAACTATTATGAGGTTTATAATATACTAAAGAGCGTTCAACCGGATGTGGTGGTTTCTAATTTTAGCTATGTGAATCCTGCTCTTTTGTTTGGTCGCATTTTGGGCGTTAAAAAAAATATTGTTTGGTATCATTCTCTAAATGAGCAGACTGGAGCCTCTAGAAAACAAATTTTCATAAAAAAGCAGTTTTTGAAATTGGCCGATTTGGTCATTGCCAATTCCAAAAGGACCAAGGAGGAACTCATATCCATTTATGGTCTTTTGGATTCTAGGGTTAAGGCTGTCCCATTTTGGACGCCTATACATCAAATACTAAAAGACGGGAGTGAACTTCAACAAGAGCGTTCTAGTGATAGACTGCTTAAAATAGGGTGTCCTGGGCGTTTGGAAACCCATAAAAATCAGAGAATGGTTCTTCAAGCATTAAACCAATTAAAGGATTCCGGAATTGCCCATTTTAAATTGTTTTTGGCAGGCCAAGGCGGTGATGAAGTTTTCTTAAACCAATTAACTGTCGATCTGCAACTTGAGGAGCATGTGGTATTTTTGGGCCATTTATCCCATACGGAAATGATTGAATTTTATCAGGAAATGGATGTCATTGTATTGCCAAGTTTGCATGAAGCTTTTGGATTGGTGTTTATCGAGGCGCTGGCCATGGGGTGCCCCGTTCTGGTATCGTCGGCCTTTGGGGCATTAGGGTATGTTCAGGAAAGTGAAGAGATCTTGGATCGATTTGTTTTTGACCCAAGGGAGATAGCTTCCCTCACTCAACGGTTCTTGCCCTATATGCAAGGACAGGGAATGGAAAGGCATTATTTTAGAGCGCTTTATGAACGATATTTTGATGTTGATATAATTTATAAGCAAATCAAATGTGTATTATTAAACTCATGAAATTTTGTGAGTGATCCAAAAAAATAAGTGTTTTGTGAGCTATTTCTACTTAAGATTGTATCAGATTTTAGGATAAAGGATTGAAGATTTGATATAAAGAATTGTATCTTGAAAGTTTAATTAAAATCAAAGGTTGTTGAAATAATTTAGGATTTTTAAATGCCTGAATGAGTAGAAATAGTTAAAAGGAAATAAGTGTTAAAAGTGAAATATTTTGTAAATGGTATAAAAAAATATATTCCGAAAAGAGAGTCTTCTTTTGTGGATGTTTCCTTATGTGGTGTGCCATTAAAGGTTTTAAAGAACTCTATTAGATTGCAACAAGACAAGGATGATGCTTGGTGGTTTTTTTTAACTAAACATCATAATATTATATTCGACATTGGAAGTAATGTAGGATATATGTCCTTGCTTGCTCTTATTCAAAACCCTAATAGACAAATCCTGTTGGTTGATCCTAATCCAAAAGCGTTACAAGCTGCTTCAAAGATGTTTTTAGAGAATCAAATAGGGTTTCGTGCCAACTATTATTCCGCTTTTGTGAGTGATACTTGTGACGAAGCTGTTACATTTTATACCATAGGAACAGGAGCAGCAGGCAGTATGTATGCTTCCCATGCCAAAACAGCATCACAAACGAACTCCTTTATGAATGTGAAGTCAGTAACCTTGGATTATCTAATGAGCTTTTATGAGGTATTGCCTGATTTGGTCAAAATTGATGTGGAAGGAGCAGAGGCTCTAGTCTTGGCTGGATCTAAAAAGCTTGCAGACAAGTCGAAGTGTGGTTTTTTTATTGAAATGCATTGTAATGACCAACTTACCATGGTAAATAATACTCAAATGGTTTTGGATTGGTGTGTATCGGTAGCCTATAATGCGTGGTATTTAAAGACTGGGACTCTTTTAACTTCACCCAAACCTGTAGAGCATCGTGGAAAATATCATTTATTATTGCTTCCTGAAGAAAAATCTTATCCAGGCTATTTGACAGGAATTGCTGAGGCCAGTACATTACCAGAATCTTTATAATGCTATTTAAACTTTTAAAGTATTTACAGCCCACCCATTATTTTCAACGCTTTCGAACGAATGGTCAATCTGTGTTTCCTATAGCCAGCGAATTACCTAAAGAAGTCCTTAACCAGTTGCAGCCTGATTTAGGATATGAATCCGATTTGGCAACCCAATATGATTTATCATGGCAAGCGGTTCAATATGGGTATTTAGTTGATAGCCCTACTTATGCAGTATTTGACCCGTTGCCTTTGGTGGATGAGTATCGGTTTTTGAGAAAGCAATTTCATTCCGTTTGGGTGTTTTATGTTCTAGCACTTCGACTATTTGAGTTGCATGCTCCCCTAAAGGAAATAGCTTCTTGGAAGGCTTCTAAAACCAATACGCGGGCAACTGTTGATCAAAAAAACATACGCTATCCAGATTATGATGCCTATGATTCCAGTTTAATACAGGTCTCTCCTTTGGTGAGTGTGGTCATTCCTACTCTCAATCGTTATACGTATCTTCATGATGTTTTAAAGGATTTTGAGGCACAAACCTATACCCATTTTGAAATTTTGGTGGTGGATCAATCCGAACCCTTTCGACCGGAGTTTTATCAAGGGTTTGATTTAACTATCCGTGTTATCCGACAGGAAGAAAAGGCTCTTTGGTTGGCTCGAAATCAGTCCGTCAAAGCTGCTTACGGAACTTACATCGCTTTATCAGAGGATGATGTACGAATTCCCAAGGATTGGATTGAACAGCATTTAAAATGTATGGACTATTTCAAAGCAGATATTTCTGCCGGTGTTTTTTACCCAGAAGGTGGACATATGCCCAAAGAACGTTCGTTTTTTACTTTGGCTAGCCAATTTGCTACGGGTAACGCTCTGTTGCATAAAGATGTTTTTAAGCTAGTGGGTCTATTTGATCGTCAGTTTGAGAAGCAACGGATGGGTGATGGGGAATTTGGAATACGGTGTTATTTGGCAGGCCTTAAAAGTGTCTCTAATCCGCTGGCTTTTTGTTTGGATGTGAAGGCTGGTGTTGGAGGATTACGTGATATGGGGAGTTGGGATGCGTTTCGACCCAAGCATTGGTTGGCACCTAGACCTATTCCTAGTGTTATTTATTATTTTAGAAGGTATTTTGGAAATCAGGCAACTATATATAGCCTTTTGCGAACCGTACCTTTTTCGGTGATGCCTTATCAGTTAAAAAAAAGTAAGTCGATGATGGTTTTAGGTGGCTTAATCAGCTTGTTGCTGTTACCTCTTGTTTTGATTCAGGTGGGACGTTCCTGGTATTTGGCACGTCTGAAACTTAAAGAGGGACCAAAGATTGAGAGGTTAAATGATGAGTAGATGTGGGAATTTGCGGATGTGCGGATGTGCAAATGTGTAGATCAGAGGATATGCAGATGAGTGGGTGTGTAGATTTAGAAAAGAAAATAGAAAATAGAGAATAGAGAATTGAAAATAGAAAATAGAAAATAGTAGTCATTAGTTAGTAGTTAGTAGTCAGTAGTTAGTAGTGAGAAATGCGTTATTCAGGAGGGTTATTGTTAGCCTTCTCGATACTATTTTGCTCCAACCGTCGCAAAATCTCCAGACGGTGCGGTCTGGACAAGCTCGAAGTGACACGTTGGTTGATGGTATTTAGTTGATGGTTGTCGGTGAGTAGTGAAAAGTGAAAAATGTTCGTTGATGGTTGTTCGTTGGTGGTTGGAATCAAGAGACAAGAGACAAGACGATTTCATTTTTAATGTCAAGTGATATGGGAGCAGTTCTATTGGTCGAATTTTAAAAAATGTTTGAATCGTTGAAAAATAAAAATTTATTAATCGTAACATCTGAGTTTCCGCCCTTGCCAGGGGGGATTGGTGAGCATGCTTACCAATTGGCGAAACAACTGCATCGATTAGGTTATCACATCACCGTCTTGAGCGATCAACGAGTTTCGGAAGGTCTTGAAGAACATAAATTTGACGAAGCTCTCCCGTTTCAGGTAGTTCGTACTGCACTTCGAAGTTCTCGGTGGCAGATGTATTTTCAGCGTATTCAACAGTATCGTGAATTGGCAGCCCATACGGATGTGGTTCTTGCCAGTGGGAAATTTTCTTTGTGGTTGGTGGGTTTTACCAAATGGCTTTATAAAAAGCCTAGTATAGGGATTCTGCATGGGTTTGAAGTCAATTTCCATAAAACTGCTTTAAAGGAAAGTATTGATAAGGCATTGCAAACATTTGATCGTTTGGTTGCCGTATCCAATTTTACAGCCTCTAAGGTTTCTCAGTTCCAGGATAAGGTTTGCGTGATTCCCAATGGGTATGCGAAGGATAAATGGGCAAACACCCATCTTATTCCAGTTACTTTGAAAGGGAACCCTAAACTGATTACCGTGGGGAACGTTCATGAACGAAAAGGACAATTGCAGGTTATTAAGTTATTGCCTGAATTGCTTCGTGTTTTTCCAGACCTACATTATCACTGTGTAGGACTGCCAACCGAAGTTTCCAAATTTCAAAAAGAGGCCGAACGGTTGGGGGTCGAGTCACATGTGAGTTTTCATGGAAGGTTGTCTACAGATGAGGTGGCTTCCTATTTAAAAGACCCCGATATCTTTGTGATGCTGAGTCAGGAGACAGCTACTGGTGATGTTGAGGGCTTTGGGATTGCGATTTTGGAAGCTAATGGTTTTGGGATTCCCGCCTTAGGAGGCTTGGGAAGTGGGGTGGAAGATGCCATACAGAATGGGGTTTCTGGGAAATTGGTGGATTCTGAAGATCCTCAAGCCATAATAGAAGCCATTCAGGAGATTTTGAGTCATTATAAAGCTTATTCGGAAGGTGCGAAGGCTTGGGCTGAGACCCATGTTTGGGAGCAGGTTGTTAAAGGATATGTGGAGGTGATTGAAGGATTTAGGAATCAGTAAACAATAAACAGTAAACTGTAGTTGGTATTTAGGAGTTCGTGAAAAGTTGTATTCAAAAATCAAGGGTCAAGACGATTTTAGTTTATTGTTTTTAGTTTTTAGTTGATGGTTGCTTCTCGATACAATTTTATTGCACTGCGCTTCATAAAACCACTCGAAGTGACAACGGGTATTTGTATTATGTGGGTCTTAGAATTGAAAGTATCTTTAACAAATACATTTGGTGGTTTGGGGTAATGGACTATATTTGATTGGCAAACCATTCTTTATGACTTTGACCATTATTTCACATACGGAACATTATAAAACAGCCAATGGCCAGATTGTGGGGTTTGGGCCAACCGTAATGGAAATCAATAGTCTTTTAAACCTTTTTGATCGGATTGTTCATGTGGCGATGTTACACGATGGAACGCCACCTGCCCATGCTATGGCTTATCAGGATGAGCGGATTGAGTTTCGGAGGATGCCAGCCATAGGAGGACCAAAAATGACCGACAAATTAAGGGTGCTTTGGCAAGCTCCTATGGTGCTAAGTCAGGTTAAAAAGGCAGTGGCAGAAAGTGACTGGTTCCAATTTCGGTCTCCTACGGGTATAGGGGTATATGTGATTCCTTACTTGATGTGTATTCAAAAATCAGGTTGGTTTAAATATGCAGGAAACTGGAAACAGGAGGCAGCACCTTGGTCATACCGTTTTCAACGGTGGCTGTTGATCCATCAAAAACGGAAGGTGACCATTAATGGGCATTGGCCCGATCAACCAAATCAATGTTTGACCTTTGAGAATCCATGTTTAACGGAAACTGAACTTGAAAAAGGAGTATCCGCCTTCCAAACTAAAAAACCTATAGCTGAAGGGGTGGTTCTCTGTTTTGTTGGACGATTGGAAGAAGCCAAAGGCATGGATGTTTTTTTGAATGCCTTGAAGGAATTACCCCACTCCCTTCTAAAACAATTGGACCAGGTTCACGTGGTAGGCACCGGCCCTGAGATTGCTCGATATCAAAATTTCATGGCAGGTTTTAGTAAACCAGTCTTATTTCATGGTCTTTTGTCTCGGGTTGATGTCCATAAGATCTATGCCAAAAGTCATGGTATTGTGCTTCCCACTCAATCGGAAGGTTTTCCCAAAGTCATTTCTGAAGCTATGGCATATGGGTGCGTACCTATGGTCTCCTCGGTTTCTGCTATTGGTCAGTATGTGACTGTTGATAAAGGCTTTTTGTTGGATGATTTGAAAATTGAAACCTTGGTGAAAATTTTATCATCTTTTTTGGATTTGACTACAGAGACCTATCAAAATATGGGTAAGCAATGTTTGGATGGCGTTAAGAAGTTCTCCTATGCCTCCTATGGTGAACATTTAAAAGAGGTCATTTTATAAAGGTTTAAGTTCTAGAATTTTATTCAGACAATTGAGTGAAAATTGTTGTGTTTTACAAAATTAATCTATTTTAGAGGTGTTAAAGGAAGTTTAAAATGCCCAAAAAGAGTTTTACGCGGTTCATTAAGCGCCACCCATTTTTTTATTTAACTCGATTTCGTTTATTATCTCAAAATGGAAATGAGCAAAGTATGGCGGACATAAATTTTAACTCTAATAATCCCAAAACGGAGATTCCTGCTTATTTTAAGGTTATCAATGATATTATTTTTATGGGAGGTACTTTTACTGACGATTTAGACAATTTAAAAAAGTTGAGTGTTTGGTTGCATGACCATATTCCGGGAGGTCCAGGTTTAAGCAAACCATCAGAAGAAGCTTTGAGGTTGATGTTGGCTGGCAAAGGTGGGGTATGTAGTGATATGGCTCAAATTTTTAACAATTTTTGTGTGCTTAATGACCTAGAAATACGGGAGTGGGGAACAACGCGGGCTCCTTTTGATCCTGTTTATGGCGGTCATAGTTTTAATGAGGTTTTTTGCAAGGAATTGGATCAATGGGTCATGGTGGATGTTTATTATTGTCTGTTATTTTATTCAGAAACTCAGAAGCCTCTGTCGGTCATGGAATTTTTCGATGCTCAGAGGCGCGGAAATTCTATTTCGGTTGAATGCTTTAAGGAAGGTATGCGTGTAGATGATATGGCCCTGGAACGAAATTATTTTCAAAAATCAACGATACCTTTTTTGATTTGTAATTATTCTAATCGAACTTACGATCGGTGTTTAAAATTGGCGCCTAAAATTGTTCCTGTGTTTGTCATTCACTTTTGGATTTATTTATTGCGAAAGAGCTACTATTACCTATTTCCATTGGATCGGTTTCAAAGAATATTTTCCTAACTTTCTCAAAAAAAGTATTATTTTTTGGATTTTAGAAATCAATCATTTTTTGGTTTAGTGATTTTACATGCATTGATTGGCATTGTCTTGTATTTATATGAACCCATAGCTAGGGTTTATTTTCTTATAGCTTTAATAATTTTTCTTTACAGGATAATCACAAGTAGCAATAACGAACGTGTATTTGAGGTTTTAAAAGCTTGTGGTTATTTTGTTGGGGCAGAAGTATTATTCAGAACAACTAGAGGAGGGATATCTTATGAAGCGGGAAAATATCTGGTTATTGCCTTCTGTGTCTTGGGGATGTTTTATAAAGGTGTTTCAGGGAAGGGGTACCCCTATTTTATCTACCTTTTATGTATGATTCCCTCTATCTTTGTGGCCTCTACGACCTTGAGTTTTGATGCCCATTTTCGAACCAATATCGCCTTTGTGTTGAGTGGGCCCGTTTGTTTAGGACTTGCTGCATTATTTACCTATGACAAACGTATTACTCAAAATCAGCTTTATGAAATCTTGTTTTTAATGTTGTTGCCTATTATATCTCATACTATGTATATCTATTTTTATAATCCAAGTATTGAAGAGGTCCTTTCATCTAATGCGTCTAACAGAGCCGCTTCTGGAGGTTTTGGAGCTAATCAAGTTGCGACTACTTTAGGTTTGGGTATGTTTTTGGTAGCCATTCGTTTTTTTATGAAGTCTCCAAACCTTTTTATGAAGTTGTTTAATCTCCTTTTGTTTGGATTGATTGGGTATCGTGCTTTGGTCACCTTTAGTCGGGGTGGCGTTATTGCAGCTTATCTTACTTTGATAATATTTTTATTTTATTATTTTAAATCTAGTAATTTGAAACGACGGACTGAATTAGCTGTAATGTTATGTTTGTTTTTTGGTATTAGTTTTTCGGTTTGGGTAATCAGTAATTCCGAAACTTCAGGTTATATTGAGCTTCGTTATGCTAATAAGGATTCACGTGGACGAGAAAAAGGGGATATAACTACTGGTAGGAGTACCTTATTTATGGAAGAATTGGAAGGGTTTATCGAGCATCCTTTTTTGGGTATAGGTTCAAGTCGATCTAAGGACCAAAGAAAGGAAGAAGAAGGGCAAGGAGTGACCTCCCACAATGAGGTGAGTCGAACCCTGGCTGAACATGGGATTTTTGGGATTGCCATGTTGGTGATTTTATTGTTTAAACCTGTGTCCATTCGAAGTCGGAATAAGCGCAATGTGTTCTTTTATGCCTTTTTGGCTTTTTGGTTTGCGACCGTTAATCATTCTAGTATGCGTATTGCGGCCCCTGCTTTTGTATATGCCTTGGCCTTATTAAATGTTACTTATGAAAAACGTCCTTTACGTAGGCAACAACCTGCAGCAATCAAAGAGTAACGTTTCCAGTATCCATGTTTTAGGGGCTAGACTGGAAGCTTTTGGTTTTAAGTTGTGGTATACCTCTAGTATACGCCATAAATGGTTGCGTTTGCTTGATATGTGTTGGTGTGTTTTAGTGAAACGACGGTGGGCTGATGTGGTTTTGATCGATACCTATAGCACTACTAATTTTTATTATGCTTTGGCAGTGAGTCAATTGTGTCGTTTGTTACACTTGCCTTATATTCCCATACTTCATGGCGGGAATTTGGAAAAGCGACTACAAAGAAATCCTAAATTATCGATCTGCGTGTTTGGGCATGCACATACTTTGGTGTCACCTTCGCTTTTTATGAAAGACACCTTTGAAACCTATGGGTATCCATCAGTTTATATTCCCAATAGCATTCAAATTTCTAAATATCCTTTTGATCAACGCTCCTTTGAATCCATTCGCTTGTTGTGGGTACGTTCCTTTTCTGAAATTTACCATCCAAGTTTAGCGGTTCAAATTTTAAAACGCTTGCAAGACTTGGGCTATGACGCTTCTTTGACGATGGTAGGTCCCGATAGTGATGGGAGTTTGAAGAAGGTGCAGGATTTGGCAAACCAATTGGAGGTGACCGTAACATTTACAGGAAAATTGTCCAAGACAAACTGGCATGAACTTTCCAAATCCCACAACTTTTTTATCAATACCACCAATTTTGATAACATGCCCTTAAGTGTTATTGAAGCCATGGCCTTAGGATTACCCGTGGTGTCTACCCATGTAGGAGGGATGCCTTATTTAGTTTCACATGAGAAAGATGGGTGGTTGGTGCCACCTAATGACACCAAGGCTTTTGTAGAGACTTTAATCTATTTATTTGAGCATCCAGAGGTGGCTAGCTCCATTGCTTTGGAGGCTAGGAAGAAGGTGGAGGGGTTTGATTGGGAAGTGGTGAAGAAACAGTGGGTTGGTTTGTTGAAATGATAAGTTAATTTAGTTTTCATGTTCATTTTACCTTGATGTAAAACGAACCAAAACATCAAGACTTACTTTTTAAGTCTTGAAAATCTGGCAAACTTCCTTTATCATGTGCGCCACAACCGCTGCGCTCGTCCGGCGCTCCTCTGCCCGAGCAAGGAAGGTTTTTGATTTTCTACGTCTTAAAAAATAGGTCCATTTAAAGGGATAGTAGATTTAAGATGAGTCCTTTACTTAATTAGTATTCAGAAGTATAGAGTGGTTAGTTTTTAGAAGGTTAGATCTAATGAATGAATAGATGGTTGTTCGTTGCTGGTTGTTGAAGACTTTTCGATGCGATTTTTTTCCTAAGCTTTATAATATCTCCAGACGCTACGGTCTGTACAAGCTCGAAGTGACAAAGAAAAGTTGATGTCAGTTCGATTGCCGACCGTAGGGCGGTGTATCGAGAACTTTTTAGGTCTGGTCGGAGGGTTTGTTTATTGGACATGGTAAAGAATCTACAAAAATGGATCAAACACCCCGTTCAGCCCCAAGTGTATTTTGTAATGTTCACCCCTCTTTGTCTAAAGAGGGGAGTCTTTAGAGTGTTGGTTTGTTAGAAGATTAGAGATTTTTTTCTTTTTTATTGTTTCAATTATTTGTTCATTTTTGAAGGACCAAAAACGAACCAAAAAGTCCTTGATGTTCTGATGCCATTAGCTATCTTTCGATAGCTACCATAGGTTTTGATTTGAATTTTTTGTAGATGAGTTATGAAAAAGCTTGGATTAATTTACTTTTTTGCATTGCCCAAAAAAGTAACAAAAAATTCTAGACTTACTTTCTATACCTTGAAAATCTAGCAAACCAGCTTTATCGTGCGCGCCACAATCGCTTCGCTAGTCCGGCGCTTCGCTGTCCAAGCAAAGCAGGTTTTTGATTTTACTACGGCCTAAAAATTAGGTCGATTGTTTTCGGCTTTACCGAAATTTGGTTTGACTTTGGTTATGAGTAAAAAGTTAGGTCGATTTAATTGAATTCGTTTTATGGGATTTGGAAGTCTACAAGGATTGAGGTCCTCTTTTTTAAGGGTTGACTTTATAAAAACACGTTCTATTAAACAAATTTCATACGATTTTATCGATTTGGCTTGGAGTGGTTTGCATTCTTTATATCTTTAGGGTGCTATTAACCAACATTTGTGTCAGCCTTAGATATTCATTTTAATATTTCGGAGCGTAAAATCCTTTTGCGAGTTATCGATTTGGGGGTGGTTTTCTTTACGCTTATGTTGGTGTCTTCGTATTTTGATTTTGACTATTTTACCATTTCTTCCAAGAATTGGATGTGGGTTGGGGTCCTGGGCTTGTATCTTATGGTTTTTGGGACCATTTTTGAAATTTATGATATACAGGGCTCTGCCATGTTGCACCGAGTGATCCCCAATGTGGGCATTACGGTTTCGGTAACGGTATTATTCTATTTGTTAACACCCTTTTTAACCCCCCTGCTGCCATCCAACCGGATGCAGATTCTTTATTTTTTCTTTTCTATCCTGTTGCCAATCCTTTTATGGCGGGTCTTTTATTTGATGGTCGTTACTAGGCCTCGGTTTTACAGACGTGTCCTTTTAGTAGGGGAAGTCGATCAAATGGAGCAGATTGTCACGGCTTTTAGAAAGGCCGATCCTAATTTCTATATTGTTGGAATTATTAACAGTGCGGGAAACCACAAAGAAGCTTCTCGTTATGGTGGGGTGTCTGAATTTGGCGTGTCTGATTTAACGCGCTTAGTAAATGAAAAAAAGGTGACTGAAATTGTGGTATCCGCTTATAATGCCGATCATATTACCCCAGAACTATACCAAGGTTTGATCGGTCTTTTGGAAAAAGGGGTGTCTATTAGGGAATATAGTCAAGTATTTGAGGAGATGGTTCACCGTATTCCCGTGCACTATGTGGGGAAAGATTTTTACCGTTATTTTCCTTTTAGTCGTAGCAATAGAAATAAGTTTTATCTGTTTTTTCATAGTCTGTTTGATTGGTTCATTTCTGTGATAGGTTTATTCGTGGGATTTTGTTTACTACCCCTTATTCTTATAGGAAATGTATTTGGTAATCGAGGCTCTCTGTTTTACCGACAGGAACGGGTTGGACAGAATGGCAAGACGTTTCAAATTCTTAAATTTCGAACCATGGTTAAGGATGCTGAGGCCTCAGGAGCTCAAATGGCCAGTAAAGATGATGTTCGCATCACATACTTTGGAAAGTTTTTAAGACGTTCCCGTTTGGATGAGTTTCCTCAATTTTGGAATGTTCTAAAAGGAGATATGAGTTTGATAGGACCCAGACCCGAACGTCCTATTTTTGTTCAAGATCTCTCTCAAGTCATTCCGTTTTATGAAACGCGTCATGTAATTAAACCTGGGCTTACCGGTTGGGCTCAAGTAAAGGTTCGTTATGGAGAAACCGTGGAGGATAGCCTTCTTAAACTTCAGTATGATTTATATTATATCAAACACCGTAGTTTCTTTTTGGATGCCAATATACTTGTGAAAACTTTAAGTACCATTATTTTTTACAGGGGGCAGTGAAAAGAGAAAAATTAAAAGAGAATAGAGAATAGAACAAAGAATATAGACTAATTCTCGATACGCTTTTCTAGCTGGAATTATCCCGTCGATTAATGTTCAGATGCAAAAGATCTGTATTTTCAATAGTGACAAAGGTCCAAGTGACTATTATTTTTTCTCCTAACTCCTAATCCCTATTTCATCTTTTTTATCAAATACATATATCTGATGCCTAAGGCGAAAACTAATGGTATCAGGCTAGGAGCAAAGCGTTGCACCCCAATAATCCAATGAAGCCCCATAAGGCAAAGCATAATAACCAAAAATTTAAGATAGCGGTTCAACCATGGTTTGGGTTGTTTTGAAAATAGCTGCGGCCATATCAGAAGGTTCAAGGGGAATGCCCATAGGAGGTTGTAATTAGCCGCTGTAGCTGAATGATCTGTAGCTAACCAAAGTAACAGTAGTACCAAGCCAATAAATCCTGTAAGAACAAAAATAATGGAGTCTAAATAGCGGCTTCGGGATTGGTTCGTATAGTTCTTATATGTTTGGAATAAAATGAAAAGTGCTATGATGGAAAAAATAAACATGGGACTCATCCAGAAGGACGTGCTTAATACTTTGTCTGGAGCTTGATAAACTGTTTTTTCCTCTTTTACCAGGGGTTGGCTTCCTATTTGAGCCTTTTCAAAATAGGCATGAATGTATTTTGGTAAAAACATCTGTTCTTCTGTTGTAGCCATTTGGTCAATGACCGAACCTAAAGCGATATCTATGCCCAAACTACCCCAGGTGTTCCAATGCAATTCTCTTTGAATAAGGGTTCTGAAAGTTTGAGGTTCGTAGTTGGTTGGTTTTTCAAATTTGATTTTTTCTGGTTGCGCCTTTACTAAAACATCTTTGATTTTGGTGGCGCAGTTGTCGTAAAAGAAATCGTATTTGTAATTGCGGTTTTCTGGTTGGTAATTGTGTTCCAGAAACTTATAAAGTGCTTCTTTTTGAAAGGGTTTTAGGTTTAAAACTTGTTCTCTAACCGTTCTTTTTTGCCAAATGTAAAAGCCTAAAAAGTCTGAGTAATTGGTCTTGCCAATGGCATAGTCCAGTTTTCCTTGTGCGAACTTAAGATAAAAATTAGGTGCATTAAAATCATAACGGCCATAGTCAAAGGTGACATCCAAGCCTTGGCTGGGGTCTTTGACTCGGAAGGCATTGTGGCCAAAGGCATCGTTGAGGTTGTTTCCAGGGCCGACAGTAAGCACACTTATTTCAGCTTCTGGAGATAAAATTTCTTGAGAAAATGCTAATAGCGGTACAAAGAAAATGGAAACTAAAAGCTTTTTAAGCATGGGTTGGGAATTTTATCTAAAGATACTAAAATCGAGTTTTAGGGAAAAGACATTGGAATAAAGCGCGACACTTTGATCCCCAATATCGGTAAAGGCATAATCTACCTGAATGCCTTTGTATTTAAAGCCCACTCCCATACTGGGTTGGAAACCTACTCTTTTGGAGTTATCTAATTGCAACTCGTTTTGAAAATTGCCCAATCCGCCTCTTAAATAAATCATGTCTATGTATCCAAACTCCAATCCCAAAGCCGGATTGATGCTGGCAAAAGAGGTAGAGATCACATCATTGGTTTCAGCAAAACGAACATTTAGATCTATTTCAGCCAAAAGGGAGTAATCGTGACGGATGACAAACTTTTTAGCGGCTCCAATTTGTAATTTCGGAATGGTAATTTCTGTGGATTCTGGCAGTTCTTGGTTTTGTCCTTCAACAGCATTTTGAATTTTTGCGAACTCCTCTTCGTTGATGCTCCACGCATTGTAGGTGGTAGTGATATCTCTTGCCATGATTCCGAACTTCCAGTCGTTCTTGGTTTGAAACTGAATGGCAGCATCCAATCCAAACCCCCATGCAGATGCAAAATCACCAATAATTCGTCTGATGACCTTGGCATTGATACCGTAGTTTAAACCTTCAAATAGGAGGTGTCTTGAATAGGAAAAGGTAACTCCATAATCTGCCGTAGAAAATTGGCTGATGCGATCATAATTGATGTTTCCTTCATCATCAATTAATTGGGTGGTATCCAAAATGTCATCAACAGCAAAACGAATAATAGAAATTCCCATGGCACTTCGGTCGTCTAAAGGCATCGCAAATCCAATATAATCGTAATTGGCAATGTTAGCAAAATAGCTGGAGTGCATCAGGGCCAATTGGTTATCTTCCAAATGGACTAAACCGGCAGGATTCCAATACCCCGAATTGACATCGGCCGAATAAGCAGTCACTGCATTGGCCATTCCCATAGCGGCTGCATCGACTCCTATATTCATAAATTCATTGGAGTACTTGCGCGCCGTTTGCGCAACGGCACCGTAAGAAATAACTAAGCAAATAGCGGTTAAAATCTTTTTCAAATAGCTCATTCTTTGTGCAAAGATGCACTTATTTTTCAATATAATAAACTTGATTTATTTTAAGATATTGTGCCTGGTTTGGATTAGACGGAAATAGTTTGCTATTTTTACGTTGTAAATCTTTTTTTAATGATTAGACACATACCTAATCTGGTTACCCTTCTAAATTTATTTTGTGGTTGTTTGGCTGTCACTTTGGCTTCCCAAAACAATTTTACAATGGCTGCCTTGTTTTTGGCTTTAGGAATTTTATTTGATTTTTTTGATGGTTTTCTGGCTCGGATATTGGGCGTTCAGAGTCCGTTGGGGATTCAATTGGATTCTTTGGCCGATTTGGTAACTAGTGGCTTGGTTCCCGGGATGGTCATGTTTAGGTTATTAACCGCCGTCGCGGAACCAGAAAACGGACTTGAGAACTGGCAATATGCCTTGTCTTGGTTTGATGTTTCCTTTGTGCCCTATGCTTTGCTTGGGTTTGTGATTACGTTGGCTTCCTGTTATCGGTTGGCCAAGTTTAATTTGGATGAGGATCAGCAGACTTATTTTAAAGGATTGCCTACCCCAGCCAATGCCTTATTAATCGTTTCTTTGCCATTGGCAGCGGAATTTCAACAACAAATATGGCTAACCAATTTGATACTGAATCCCTGGTTTTTGATTGGATTAACCTTTTTAAGTTCCTATTTATTGGTGTCGCCTATCAAGCTGTTCTCGTTGAAAGTAAAAACATATGCCTTAAAGGATAATTTAGTGCGCTATGGGTTTTTGCTGTTCTGTATTTTGGCTATTGTATTTTTTCAATTTGCTGCTATTCCCATGATCATTATAGGATATGTCTTAGTCTCTGTGGTATTTAAGCGCTATTGGTTTGTGAAGTCGTAGACAGTAGTCAGTAAACAGTAACCAGTAGTCAGTAAACAGTAATTAGTAATCAGTAAACAGTAGATAATAATTAGAGGTATGATTAAGAGATGTCTGGACAGCGCTTGACATGAGACCAAAATGCTCAATCTTGCAACCAACAACCAAGTACCAACAACCAAACACTAAAAACCAAACATTAAAACAATATGGCATCCGGATTTTTTGCACTTTTAGATGATATCGCTTCCCTAATGGATGATGTGGCTGTGATGGCCAAAGTAAGTACCAAAAAAACAGCAGGTATTCTGGGAGATGATTTAGCTGTGAATGCTGAAAAGGCCTCGGGATTTGTATCTTCTAGGGAACTCCCTGTATTATGGGCCATCACTAAAGGTTCGTTCCTGAATAAACTTATTATTTTACCTATCGCCTTTTTGTTAAGTGCTTTTGTGCCTATTGCCGTAACCATCATTTTGGTTATTGGGGGGCTTTATTTGTCTTATGAAGGTGCCGAAAAAATCTTTCACTATTTTTCCAAACATAAGGAAAATCATGCGGCCGTAGACTTGTCTGAAACTGTTGATAAGGAAGCGGTTTTGGCATTGGAAAAGCAAAAAATAAAATCGGCCATTGTCACTGATTTTATTCTTTCGGTTGAGATTGTCATCATTGCCTTAGGAACGGTTATGGACCAACCCATATCTGTGCAAATCATGGTTGTTTCTATTGTCGCGATACTTGCAACTGTTGGGGTTTATGGTATTGTTGCCATGATTGTAAGACTGGATGACTTGGGCTTGCGATTGATTAATTTTAACGATCGCGATGAAAGTTTTACCGATACCATTGGAAATTTCTTGGTATGGGTGCTTCCTAAAATCGTCAAAGGTTTATCCTTTGTAGGAACCATAGCCCTAGTTTTGGTTGCTGGAGGTATTTTTACCCATAACGTTCCTTTCTTTCATCATTTATTGGACACTTGGCCATCCTTTATCCGTGATTTTTTGATGGGATTGGTGATTGGATTTGTCGTTCTAGGTGTCGTGATGCTTATTAAAAAGTTATTTAAGAAGGAATAGTTTTTTGGTGCCTGAAATAGGAGAACCAATAGTCAAGAGCCAAGATTCAAGAGTCAGGAGTCAGGAGTCAAGACTAATTGTGAGAGTAAAGAAGATAGAATATAGAGAATAGAATATAGAAAATAGATTTGAATAGGGTCTTGAGTCAAGAGTTTTTATAAAGGCTGATCTTTTTTAAAAAAATAAATTAAATAAAAGTTATGAGTTATACATTGAGGCTTTTTTTCACTACTCACTACTCACTACTCACTACTCACTTCTAAGTTCTGATTTTCTTTTTACGTAATTCGAAGTTTTGACCCAAGTACACTTTTCTTACCATTTGATCATTGGCCAATTCCTCTGGAACTCCTGCTTTTAGGATGCTTCCTTCAAACATCAAATAGGTTCTGTCTGTAATAGCTAAGGTTTCCTGTACGTTGTGGTCTGTAATTAGGATTCCAATGTTCTTTTTGGTCAATTGGGCTACAATGCGCTGGATGTCTTCCACGGCCACGGGATCTACTCCTGCAAATGGTTCATCCAATAGAATGAAGTTGGGGTCGGTAGCAAGAGCTCTTGCTATTTCGGTACGTCTTCTTTCCCCTCCAGACAATAAATCTCCTCGGTTTTTACGAATGTGGTTTAAACCAAATTCTTCTATCAAGGATTCCATTTTATGAAGTTGTTCCTTCTTGCTTAATTTGGTCAATTGCAGCACACTCAAAATATTGTCTTCAATACTTAACTTTCTAAAAACCGAAGCTTCTTGTGCCAAGTACCCAATTCCGTTTTGTGCTCTTTTGTACATGGGGAATTTGGTAATATCTGTATTATCCATGAAGATGGTACCCCCATTGGGTTTGATTAGTCCCACAATCATGTAGAATGAAGTTGTTTTTCCCGCTCCATTGGGTCCAAGTAATCCAACGATTTCACCTTGGTTCACTTCCAATGAAACATCCTTTACCACTTTTCGTCCACTGTAGGACTTCATTAAATTGGTTGCTACTAACTTCATGATATTATAATACTTGTTGCTAAAATAAAAAATAATCCCAGAGACCGAAGGAGGCCTAAGGAGTTTATTAAAAGTTTAACGCGTCTCTTCTAAGGCTTCCAGATACTCGTAGGCTCTTCTTAAATGTGGAATAACAATGGTTCCACCAATCAATGTAGCTATAGAAAGCGCTTCAACAATTTGCGGCTTGGTAAGTCCTTCCTCATGGCATTTTTCCAAATGATACTTGACACAATCATCACAACGCAGTACCGCCGAAGCTACCAAACCGAGTAATTCTTTGGTTTTTACATCCAAAGCTCCTTCCTGGAAGGCATTGGTATCTAAGTTGAAGATTCTTTTAATGATTTTGTTATTGTCTGACAAAATCTTTTCGTTCATCTTGGAACGGTAACTGTTGAAATCATCTACTATTTGTGACATAGCTTAGGCTTTAGATTTGTTTCTTTTTAAAATAAACGCCGAGATATAAATACTTACTTCATATAGAATTAATACTGGGATTGCTACAATAATCTGGCTGGCAATATCTGGCGGTGTAATTACTGCAGACACGACTAAAACAATAACCAAAGCAAATTTTCGGTATTTGCGAAGCATGGTTGGGTTTACCAATCCAATTTTTGTGAGGAAATAAATGAGTATTGGCAATTCAAAAATAATACCTGAGGCCAAAGCTGAAGACCTAACTAACGAAATGTAGGAGCTAATATCTATTTGATTTGAAATCTCATTACTCACGCTGTAAGTACCCAAGAAATTGATTGAAAGTGGGGTGACAATGTAATATCCAAAAAGTACTCCCGTAAAGAACAGCAGGGAGCAAATTATGATAAATCCTCTGGAATATTTTTTTTCACTGCTATGCATCCCTGGGCTAATGAACTTCCACATTTGATAGATAACATAGGGGAAGGCAATGACTAATCCGGCATAGATAGAAGTCCAGATGTGTGCCGTAAACTGACCGGCCATGGTTCTGTTTTGAATAATAAACGGAAATTCATCGGCACAAAAGGTGGTATCCATGCTTAAGGTCTGCGCCATTTTGCACAGCCATTTGTAAGTTGGGAAGTCCATGTGCTTGGGCCCCAAAATGATGGTGTCAAAAATAAAGCTCTTGAAAATAAAAGCGATAATTCCGCCCACCACTATGGCCAGAACAGCTCTTATGATGTGCCATCTCAAGTCCTCCAAATGGTCTAGGAAGGACATGTCGTTTACATTCTTAGTTGCCATTATAAAATACCCTCTTTAACTAAATCATGAATATGAACCACTCCAGCGTATTTACCGTCTTTTTCAACCAATAATTGGGAGATGTTGTTTTCTTCCATCAACTCCATAGCATCGACAGCCATGGCATCTCCTTGGATTCGTTTGGGATTTTTACTCATGATATCCTTAGCTGTTAAGGTATTAAAATCTTCTGCCTTGGAGAGCATTCGTCTTAAATCCCCATCGGTAATAATCCCAATGATCTCATCGTTTTCCAAAACAGCAGTCACCCCCAACATTTTTTCTGAAATTTCAATGATCACATCCTTTAAAGAGGTTTCTGGGCTTACTTGAGGTTTTAGATTCACTTCTGATAAATCTTTAACTCTTAAGTATAGTTTTTTACCTAGTGAACCACCTGGGTGGTATTTAGCAAAATCTTTGCTGGAAAAACCTCTTAGCTTTAACAAGCAAACTGCTAGGGCATCACCTAAAACCAATTGGGCGGTAGTGCTGGTGGTTGGTGCTAGATTGTTTGGGCAAGCTTCTTTTTCTACATAGGCATTCAATACAAAATCGGCTTGTTGCCCTAAAAAGGAATCCTTTTTACCCGTAATGGCAATCATTTTGTTTTGGGCATTTTTTATCAATGGAACCAAAACCTTTATTTCTGGTGTGTTACCACTTTTTGAAATGCAAATCACAACATCATCTTCAAGAATGAGCCCCAAATCGCCATGAATGGCATCGGCGGCATGCATAAAAACTGAAGGTGTTCCTGTAGAATTTAAAGTGGCCACAATTTTTGTGGCAATGATAGCACTTTTACCAACCCCAGTAATAATGACTCTTCCTTTGGAATTATAGATTAGTTGAACCGCTTCGGCAAAATCTTGATCCAATAGTTGACTCAAATTAGAAATGGCTTCTGTTTCCATTTCAATGGTTTGGCGTGCATTTTCTAAAATGGTTGAATGATTATTCAAAATTTTAATATTTTTTGGGTTGATGCTTCTAAAGATTTTTTTATCTTTAAAGTTAATGAGTAAACTCTAATTGCATTTTTTGTGCTGCAAAGCTAACGAAAAAATTGCTTGGAGTTTCTATAACTAAACTATCTTTGGATTAGTGTAAATTCTCTTTTAGTGTAAATTAAACAATAGTGATACATGTCGATAGTTGAGCAAGATTTGCGATCTGCTTTAAAGAAGTATTTTGGGTTTAGCCAGTTTAAAGGTTTACAAGAACAAGTAGTTAATAGCATCCTTTCTAAACAAAACACTTTTGTAATCATGCCCACAGGTGGTGGTAAATCCCTGTGTTATCAATTACCTGCTCTCATGCAAGAGGGAACGGCAATTGTTGTTTCGCCTTTGATAGCCCTGATGAAAAATCAGGTAGATGCCATACGGGGTGTCTCTAATGATAATGGCGTAGCCCATGTACTGAATTCATCCCTTACCAAAACCGAAATCAAAAATGTGAAGGCCGATGTGGTCAATGGAGTGACCAAGTTACTTTATGTGGCACCAGAATCCTTGACCAAGGAAGAAAATGTCGATTTTTTAAGATCGGTTTCCATTTCATTTGTCGCCATAGATGAAGCCCACTGTATTAGTGAATGGGGGCACGATTTTAGACCAGAATACCGAAATTTAAGACACATCATCAAGCGTATAGGGGAAAACATTCCTATGATTGCTTTAACGGCTACGGCCACCCCCAAGGTTCAAGAAGATATTCTGAAGAATTTGGGAATGACCGATGCTAATACTTTTAAGGCGTCTTTTAACAGGCCTAATTTGTATTATGAAGTTAGACCCAAGACCAAGCAAGTAGATGCCGATATCATAAGGTATGTGAGACAGCACCCTGGAAAATCGGGTATTATTTATTGCTTGAGTAGAAAGCGGGTAGAGGAGTTAGCGCAAGTATTGCAAGTAAATGGGATTAAGGCGGTGCCTTATCATGCTGGTTTGGATGCCAAGACCAGAGCCAATCATCAGGATATGTTTTTGATGGAAGATGTGGATGTGGTGGTTGCAACGATTGCTTTTGGAATGGGTATTGACAAGCCCGATGTACGGTTTGTGATCCATCACGATATTCCAAAAAGTATCGAAAGTTATTATCAAGAGACTGGTAGAGCTGGACGGGACGGTGGAGAAGGTCATTGTTTGGCGTTTTATTCCTATAAGGACATTGAGAAACTAGAGAAATTCATGTCCGGCAAACCTGTCGCCGAACAGGAAATAGGGCATGCCTTATTGCAGGAAGTGGTGGCTTATGCAGAAACCTCCATGTCCAGAAGAAAATTCATCCTACATTATTTTGGGGAAGAGTTTGACAACGAAACTGGAGAAGGCGGTGATATGGATGACAATGTGCGTCATCCCAAAAAGAAACATGAAGCCCAGGATGATGTGGTGGTGGTTTTGGAAACTGTCTCAAAAACAAATGAAAAGTATAAAGCCAAAGATTTGGTTAATGTCATTGTGGGTAAAGCCAATGCGATGATTAAATCCCATAGAACAGATGAGCAGTCTTTCTTTGGAATGGGGAAAGACAAGGAGAAGTCCTATTGGATGGCTTTGGTACGTCAAATTTTGGTGGCCGGTTACCTAAATAAAGATATTGAGACTTATGGGGTTATTAAAATGAGTCCAGAAGGAAGGGCCTTTTTAAAATCTCCTGAGAGTTTTATGATGACTGAGGATCATGTGTTTGATGATTCCAGTGATGAAACGGTTGTAACCGCGGCCAAAGGCGGTGGTGCCTCTACAGATGAAGTTTTGTTGGGTATGTTGAAAGACCTAAGAAAGCGAAATGCCAAGAAATTGGGAGTTCCTCCGTTTGTGATTTTTCAAGATCCGTCCCTTGAGGATATGGCATTGAAATATCCCACTTCTTTGGAGGAGCTTGGAAATGTTCATGGCGTAGGAGAAGGAAAAGCCAAAAAATATGGTCGGGATTTTGTGAGTTTGATAGCCCAATATGTGGAAGATAACGATATCACGCGTCCCGATGACATGATTGTGAAATCTACGGGGACCAATTCTGCTCTAAAACTCTATATCATTCAGAGTATCGATCGAAAATTACCTTTAGACGACATTGCTGCTGCTAAAGGGATGGATATGCCAGATTTCATCAAGGAGATGGAGGCAATTGTGTATTCAGGGACCAAACTGAACATTGATTATTGGATTGATGATGTTCTGGATGATGATCAACAGGAAGAAATTCATGAATATTTTATGGAATCAGAATCTGATAAGATTTCAACGGCTATAGATGAGTTTGATGGCGATTATGACGATGAGGAATTGCGATTGTACCGCATCAAATTTATCAGTGAGGTGGCTAATTAGTTGTTGCTGGTTTTTTGTTTTTAGTTGTTGGTTTTTGGTGGCTTTTTGATCCTGTTTGGCTTCTTATGGTAAGTCTCAGGTTAACATTGTATTATTTGGTTGATGTCTACTGAAAGAGGGTGAATCGTGAACCGAGAAGTTTTTTGGCAATGAGCTATTTTTCTTGTTCCATGTGATCTTGATAATTTTGAAATATCCTTTTTAGTTGTTCCTTTTAAACTTATACTCAGGTAGGGGCACATATTCTTCTGAGTCACCAGGTATTTTTGGGAAGGCTTCTAAGTTTTGTTCTTTCCAGTTGGCTTTAGCATGCTCCAAAATCGCTTTATCGGAGTTTACGAAATTCCAAAACATGAAGCGTTCCTCTTCAAAGGGTTCGCCACCAAAAAGATACAAAGTGGTTTCCCCATTGGTTTCAAATTCACATAAAGTTGCTTCTTTGGCAATCAACAATTGTTTGGTGCCATAGGTGTTGTTTTCAATAGTGACATTACCCTCTAAAACATACATGCCCACCTCACCATAAAGTTGGTCGCCAATCTTAATTTTTTGCGCTGATTGGGTTTTTATTTCCAAAAAATATAACGGACTATGTACTGGAACAGGCGATTTTTTATCACCGAGCTTACCTGCAATCAACTTATAGGAAACGTCATGGACGTTCCACGTTGGAATATCTTCTTTGCTGATATGGTAGAAGGAGGGTTCTGATTGCTCTAAATCTTTAGGTAATCCAATCCAAATTTGGAGTCCGTGAAGAAATTTGTCTTTTTGTCTCAGGTATTCTGGTGTTCGCTCTGAATGCACCACACCTTTGCCGGCTGTCATCCAGTTGACTTCTTCTGGTTTGATTTCTATGGCATTGCCCAAACTGTCTCTGTGGAAAATGGCTCCTTCAAATAGATAGGTAAGTGTAGAGAGGCCTATATGGGGGTGTGGCGGCACGTCTAGATTTTGATAAGACTCCAAACAGGCTGGTCCCATGTGGTCAATAAACACAAACGGACCAACGGCTCGTTTTTGTCTGAAGGGGAGTAGTCTTCCCACCATAAAATTGCCAATATCAGCTGCTTTTTCTTCTAAAATGAGTCCGACGTTAGATTGCATACCTTGGTTTTCCTTTTGAAAGTGACACCATAAAAATACTGTAATCGTATTGATAAACCTATGGTGAAGATGAGCTTTATTTTCTTTTGTGCTTGCCTCGTCCTTTGTACTAACGTTAATAGAAGCAGCAGAATTTCAGAATCAATTGACAGTCAATTCAACATCTTCATAACCCAAAACACAATTAGAATTATTGCAAGTCATAAACTCAATTTCACAATTAACTGTCGAGTTACTCTCATTCTTGATTTTTATTCTTTGCTTTAAGGTTGCCTTCGTATCAAAATATTTAATCTTCATTTTAAAAGTAGGATCATACACAGTATGTCCATTATCTTCTTTTACATTTCCTATTAACTCAAAAAAATTGCTTTCCTCAAAAATAAATGCTGTTGGTCTTGGACCATTGTCAGGGATTTTTTGGGAGTATAGGTGGTAAGTAGCTTCAATATCTGCGGTAAAAATCAAATCGTATTCGGTTTCAGATATCTTTTTGGTTGCAGTAGTCCATTTTACTGGTTTTAATATATGAGAATACCCCATGGTCGTAATAAATAATAAAATAGGAAGTATTTTTTTCATGCGTCTTCAGGTAATTTTATTAACAAAAAGGTATTTAGAAATAATTCAGAACACAAAAGTCAAACTACGGTTTCATTAGGTTAGTTCACCTAGATTTTCAAATTCGGAATCGAATCAAACTAAAGGTAATGAATTTTGATTTAACATGTTATAAGTCATAAGATCCTACTACTACAGACCTTTGTTACCCGAAACCCACTGCAAACTTTCCTTGAGAGTTCAAAACCTCCTTTTTAATTTTTAAGGTTTATGCACTTCCAACTCAATTTCAATCATAAATTCAGGAAGTGCCAATTCCTTAACCCCAAGCCAAGAACCTGTGGGGAAACCATTTTTGTAAATTTCAGCTCGATATGCAGATTTTTCCAGCATTAAGGGCATGTTTGTTGTAAAAATGTTTTCAACTACTACATCATCAAATTTACAGCCATAGTGCTTTAAAATCTTTTCTAAATCGGAGTAGCAGTTTTTCATTTGTTGCTCCAAATCGCCAATAGCAGTAGGATTTCCCTCATCGTCCATACTGACTGCTCCAGAAATTTTTATATCATTTCCAATTTTTACGGCATGAGAATAGCCATATGCTTTTTCTACCTCAGGTCGCAACAGGAAATATTCTGGTTTTTCCGATTTTACGATTATTTCTTTTTCCATTTCTTTTGTAGCTTCTTTTTGTTTTTGCTCGCAACTTTGAAGGTTTAAGATTAGAATGATAAGGGTAGCAAATAAAGGCAGTTGGTTGGTTGCTTTTTTCATAATTCAAATGGTTTAGTGCCTACTTTGGTCGGTTTTCGGCTATCCCGTTTTCATGCGAAGTTTGGGTTCTCGGTAAAATGCCTAACAGTTTTATGCAGGGTAGAATCGGGTTCGTCTAAAGGTAACTATTTTTATTTTAACTTCTTACGTTCAAAAACATCGTGCAAGCACGATGTCACCCTAAATTTATTTCAGGAGCTAAACGTCAATCTTAATTCTTCACCACGAGATACTGAAACACGTCTAGCATGACAGAAGGCTTTTTATTGGACACGACGTTATAACCAGTTTTTATTATTCAGTTTTGGGTCAATATTTATATAGTCAAGCAATACTATATTTAATTGGTTATTTTTCATTCCGTCAATCACTATGCCGTAATACAATTCGTCTGAGTTTTCTGGTTCATCAATTGTTTGTTGATGATTGGAATTTTTAAACCACCACGACAGATATTTTGAAGTATTCCAATCTGATATGGTTTGATTATTTTCGTCAACTCCATATTGACTTATTATCAATTCAATAATCTCTTTCATCTTATCGGAATTGATATCTTTGGAAATTAACTCCAAATGACGAGCATTTCCGTCAAATAGTGTTATTTGAAATTGGTCAAATAAATCTAAAAATTTTGACTCCAAATGGAAAAGTAAAAAATTCAGAGTATCATTTTGGTCATTTTTTGAGTCCGATTTGAATAGAGAATTTTGATAAAGGAAATCAATATCAATTTGTAATAATTCTTTTATGTTCTTGGGATTTTTCAAAATTGGGTACTATGAGCAAATATACACGTCAATGAGTTAAATTTTATTAGATTTTCCCCTAAAATAGATAAATTCCTACAATACACCAGCTCCAATCACCCTGAATTCATTTCAGGGCCTGTCTTTAAATGGTGTTCATAATAACAAGATGCTTAAACAAGCTCAGCATGACAGAAGCAGCTAATGCTTTCAAAACTATTTGTAATTATGAACGCTAAGAAGTATCCTATTTATTCAATTGTTTTATTTATGAAAATAATGTTCCAATTCCAAAATACAAGGAAGGAATAAGCCCTATAAAAATCCATAATATATTTTCTCTCCAGATAATTTTATGCTCGGTAAATATTATTAATGGATGAAACATTGACCAAGTTATAGAAACAAGAACCATAGCCATATTTATATAACTACCATATTGATAAATCCAATGGTGGTCAGAAATTCGAAATCGTTGAACGTAATTTCCAACTAACATTCCTGTCAGGCAAATTCCAAGTATTAGAATCGAATTCTTTTTAGGATTATATGTCAAATTTTTTAATGGCATCTAGAATTCTTAAATTTGAAATATCAAGGGCTAGAGCTTAGCACCTTATGAATTCAAAATTAAATAAATTAAATACCCATTCCTCACTTTTTACAGGCATTAATTCCAGCATGACCAAACCATGTATACCATCACAAAAAACACTCCCAACCAAACAGCCTACACACTTCCTTCTTAAGTTCAAAACATGTATCTTTGCACCTCATTTAAAAACAAGAACATGCAAGACGGATTATATGCAAAATTCCAAACCCCAAAGGGAGATATCCTAGTTAACTTGGAATATGAAAAAACCCCAGGCACCGTAGGAAACTTTGTGGCCTTGGCAGAAGGAAATTTGGAAAACGAAGCCAGACCGCAAGGAAAACCTTATTATGATGGCTTGAAATTTCACCGCGTCATTCCAGATTTTATGATTCAAGGCGGTTGCCCTCAAGGCACCGGTTCTGGTAACCCAGGATACCAGTTTGATGACGAGTTCCACCCCGATTTAAAACACGATGGCCCAGGGGTACTTTCTATGGCCAATGCGGGACCGGGAACCAACGGAAGCCAATTTTTTATCACCCACGTAGAAACCCCTTGGTTGGATAACAATCATACCGTTTTTGGGAAAGTGGTAGAAGGTCAAGACGTAGTAGATGCCATTGCACAAGGTGATACCATAGACCACGTTGAGATCATTCGTCAAGGTGAAGCTGCAGAAAAGTTCCACGCCGTAGAGGCTTTTAGAACCTTTGAAGGGGCTCGTGAAAAAAGACTTTTAGAAGAACAAGCTGCTAGAGAAGCCGAGTTGGATAAGTTGGCAGCAGGTTTCAAAAGAACAGATAGTGGTCTACGTTACCAAATATTACAAGAAGGTTCTGGTAAAGCAGCCCAAAAAGGACAAACTGTTTCAGTACACTACAAAGGGCAATTGGCCGATGGTACTGTATTTGACTCCTCATACAAAAGAAATGCACCTATTGATTTTCCATTAGGGGTAGGACAAGTGATTCCAGGATGGGATGAAGGTATCGGTCTATTGAAGGTAGGTGATAAGGCTCGTTTGGTGATCCCAAGTGACTTGGGTTATGGTGCCAGAGGTGCTGGAGGTGTTATTCCTCCTCATGCTACTTTGGTATTTGATGTCGAACTTGTGGATGTGAAATAAGAAGCTCGCGCCTTATATAAAACGTTAAAAAGCTGTTCCAAATGAACAGCTTTTTTTAATTTTAGGTATGACCGAAGCGCAACTGGAAAAACTGAAATATCCCATAGGTAACTTTGAGCTACCTAGCACGATTACCCCGGCACATATCGAGGAATGGATAGATGTATTGGAGACCTTTCCCAAAAGATTGACACTTTTGGTACGTCCGTTAACAGACGAGCAACTAGAAACGCCATACCGACCTTATGGTTGGACGGTTAGGCAATTGATTCACCACATCGCAGACAGTCACCACCACAGCTACGCTCGATTTAAATGGGCACTCACCGAAAACAAGCCGGTCATAAAGGCTTATTATGAAGACCGATGGGCTGATTTGTTTGATTCAAAAACAGCACCCATACAATTGTCACTCGATCACTTGACGGCAGTCCATGGCAGGTTGGTATATCTATTAAAAGGTTTGTCTCCCGAAGATTTTGAGAAATCCTTTATTCATCCAGAAACCCACAGTGAGATTCCTTTAAAAGTCAATCTAGGTATGTACTCGTGGCACAGTTTGCATCACTATGCCCATATTGAGCACTTAATCATTAGAAACCACTGGCACTAATTAAGACTTCCACTTAATGTTGCACCCAATGCTTGGTTTTTGGTTCCAAGTATTGGTTTCATTCTCAAGCAGGCAATCCATAGCGTGTCTTAAGTCTTTTCCTGTCACGGGAACACTATTTCCAGGTCTCGAATCATCTAATTGTCCACGATACACCAAAGTGAGCTGGTCGTCAAATAGAAAAAAGTCTGGCGTGCAGGCAGCGTCATAGTTTCTGGCTACTTCTTGGGTTTGATCATATAAATAAGGAAAGATAAAGTCTTGTTCTATGGCATTAACTTTCATTTCTTCCGGTCCATCCTGTGGATAGTTTTCCACATCGTTACTGGAAATAGCAACACATGTAATACCCTTTGATTTATAATCTTTGGCCAAAAGGCTGATCTGTTCATTCACATGTTTTACAAACGGACAGTGGTTGCAAATAAACATAATCAAGGTGCCTTTAAGTCCTTTGGCATCATCTAGCGAAATCTCATCGTTTGAAACCACATCTCGTAATGTGAAATCTGGAGCTTTGGTTCCTAGGGGAAGCATGTTTGAAGGTGTATTTGCCATCGTATTTTATTTACTTCAAAATAACGCAAAAAATGATACTTTTGAGGAATGAAACCAGAAATAAATTTTGAAGCGTTTGTTAAAGTAGACCTCAGAGTAGGGACGATAATTGAGGTAAATGATTTTCCTGAAGCCCGAAAACCGGCTTATCAAATGCGCATTGATTTTGGAGCGTTGGGGATTCGTAAAACTTCGGCGCAAATCACTCAATTGTACACAAAAGAAGATTTATTAGGAAGGCAAATTGTGGCTGTTGTCAATTTTCCGAGAAAACAAATAGCTCAGTTCATGAGTGAATGTTTGGTCATGGGTGCGGTCAAGGAAAAAGACGTCTTGTTGTTGCATCCATCGCAGGTAGTTCCTAACGGAAGCACAGTATCTTAAAAATAAAAAAGCCATTACATTGTAATGGCTTTTTCTTTGTTAGTCTTTTAGTAAGATTAATGATTAAATATCATCAAAATCAATATCGGTAAACTTGTCTGCAGAACTGGTTTCTCCTACAGTTTCCTCTTCATACTCCTTTTTGAAATCCTTTTGGTGACGCTCACTGATTACCTCATTGCCTTTTTCATCAATAATGTATTCAGTCATCTCTTGCATGATTTCATTGAAGTCAGTAAAGTCCTCTTTGTATAGATAAATTTTGTGCTTTTTGTAGTGAAATGAACCATCGTCATTGGTAAATTTCTTGCTCTCAGTAATCGTTAGGTAGTAGTCTCCAGCCTTAGTAGATCTTACATCAAAGAAATAGGTTCTTCTACCTGCCCTTAGCACTTTAGAGAATATTTCCTCTTTCTCCATCATATCATTATTACTCATAGTCTAATTGTTAAATTATCAATTTTAAGAAGTCCAAAAATCTAAAAAAAAACCATATTAACCAACAATTTGTGTTATTTCTTTTTTGGCTGATTTTAAGAAATTTTAATAGGAATCCTCTTAAGAATGAGTTTCACTCAGTTGTTCCAAATACAATTTCTTATAATATCCATCTTGTGCAGACAAGGTTTGGTGGTTTCCTTGTTGGATGATTTTTCCATCTTCCAAAACGAGTATTTTATCTGCATTTTTAGCCGATGACACTCGATGGCTCACGATAATAGTAGTTTTGTTTTTAGCTATTTCCTTTAGGTGTCTTAGGATTTTTTCTTCAGTTTCTGTATCCACTGCTGAAAGGGAATCATCTAATAGTAAGATATTCGGATTTTTGACAATGGCTCTGGCAATAGATACCCTTTGTTTTTGTCCGCCAGAAAGGGTAATCCCCCTTTCACCCAATACGGTTTCATATCCCTTACTAAAGCCCATAATGTTTTTATGAACTTGGGCATATTTCGCCGCTTGAATGACTTCCTCCTCGGTAGCCTCTTCTTTACCAAATTTTATGTTGTTGCTGATGGAATCAGAAAACAAAAAGGCATCTTGAGGGACATAACCTATATGGTCTCTTAAAGAGGTTAGGTTAATATCTTCAACGGGTTTGTTGTCTATAAGGATGGTTCCATCAGTCACATCATATAGGCGTCCTATTAAATCTAAAACGGTAGACTTCCCAGATCCTGTTTTGCCAATAATCGCCAAAGTTTCACCATGATTAAGTTTAAAGGATACATGCTTCAATGCCTGAATGTTGGTGTCATCATAGGTAAAAGACACATCTTTAAATTCGATATCGCCAACGATGTTAGTTGGCTCTGTATTGTTATTGTTTATTTCCGGTTGGATTTTTAAAAACTCATTGATGCGTTTTTGTGAGGCTTCTGCCTGTTGTACAATAGAAGTCACCCAACCTACCGTGGCTACTGGCCAGGTCAACATATTGACATAAATAATAAACTCGGCAATAGTCCCTAAGGTTTCTATCTCACCATCTATGTATTGTTTTCCTCCTATATATATCACCATTAAATTGCTGACACCTATTAATAGGATCATCATAGGGAAGAATAGGGATCTAACTTTGACTAAATCCATTTGCTTGTCACGGCTTTCTGAAGCCAATTCATTAAAAGAATTTGAAGTCATGGGTTCCAAACCATACGCCTTTATAATGGCAATACCACTAAAACTTTCCTGAGTGGAAGAGGATAATTTGGAAAGAAACTCCTGAACAATAGTACTGCGTTTATGGATTTCCTTACTCAGTTTATAAATAGCTACAGAAAGGATAGGCAATGGCAACACCGTATACAGGGTTAGTTTAGGAGCCTCATTAAACATATAGATAAGCGCAATCACAAACAGGGTCACCGTGTTGATGCTATACATTATAGCTGGACCTGCATACATTCTTACTCGTCCCACATCTTCACTGATCCGGTTCATTAAATCCCCAGTTCGATTTTGCTTGTAAAAGTTAAGAGATAGTTTCTGGTATTGTTGGTAGACCTCATTTTTTAGGTCATATTCAATGAACCGGGACACATTGATAATGGTTTGCCTCATTAAAAACGTGAAAATTCCTGCAATCACAGCCGCTATGATGATATAAATGATGTCCTGAAGCAATTCATCCTGCACTTCTTGCATAGAGAGTCCGCCTTTTCGAAATTCATCTACCACATTCACCGATTCCCTGATGAGTCTTGGGGTAAACAATAGAAAGATTCTGGCAATGATGGTAATGATGATTCCTAAAAGCAATTTGCCTTTATATTTTAGGAAATATTTATTGAGATGGCGAAGTTCCTTCATATATTGATTTAACAGAAATTACTCATCAAATTAACGATTTGTTATTTTTGATACGTTAATTTTGACATATTGATAATTTTGATTTAATTTTGCGCGGTGATTTTAATGATTTTTAAATCACGTAAACGTTTAACCTAATATTTCATTAAATGATTTCAGACGTCCTAAACCCACAAGAGTTAAAAAAAGTAGACCCTGTTTTTGGTCAACTTTCTTTTGACAATCATGAACAAGTTGTTTTTTGCAACGACAAAGATACAGGTTTAAAAGCAATAATCGGTATCCATAATACGACCTTAGGACCAGCCCTTGGCGGTACTAGAATGTGGAATTACAACAATGAATGGGAAGCCCTAAATGACGTTTTACGTCTTTCGAGAGGGATGACTTTTAAGTCGGCTATTACTGGTTTGAACTTAGGAGGTGGAAAGGCCGTTATTATTGGAGATGCCAAAACCCAAAAAAAGCCTGAATTAATGACTCGCTTTGCTGAGTTTGTACATTCTTTAGGTGGAAAATATATTACTGCCGAAGATGTTGGAATGGAAACAGCAGACATGGATTTGGTAAGAGAAACGACACCCTACGTTACCGGTATTTCTGAAGCCAAAGGAGGTTCAGGTAATCCGTCACCTATAACAGCCTATGGGGTATTTATGGGATTAAAGGCAGCTACTAAATACCAATTTGGAACAGACAAGTTGGAAGGTAAAAAAGTGTTTGTGCAAGGTATTGGCCATGTGGGTGAAACTTTGGTAAAACATTTAACCGAAGAAGGAGCGCAAGTAACCATCGTTGACATCAATCAAGATCGCTTATTTGAAGTTGCCAAAACTTATGGTGCTACTATTTATACGGGAGATAACATGTACCAAGAAGCTATGGATATCTATGCACCTTGTGCTTTGGGAGCAACCATCAATGATGCTACCATCAACCAAATTCAAGCAAAAGTAATTGCTGGTGCTGCTAATAACCAATTGGCTGAAGAGCAAAAACACGGACGCATATTAAGAGAGAAGGGGATTGTATATGCTCCTGATTTCTTGATTAATGCGGGAGGTATCATCAATGTGTATGCAGAATTGGAAGGTTATGGTAAAGATGAAATCATCCGTAAAACCGAAAACATCTATAATACCACTTTAGATATTTTGAATAAAGCTGAAAATGAGGATATCACAACCCACCAAGCGGCTTTAAAGATGGCTCAAGATCGAATTGAGACAAGAAAAAAAGAAAACAAGAAGTAATTCTTCAAAATAATATTAATTTTGTCGGGCAAAAGTTCAAGCAGCTTTTGCCCTTTTTAATGTTATAAAAGTTCTTTGTTTATATGCTTAACAGGAGACAAATTAGAATTAAGGTCATGCAAACCATTTATTCCTTCCAAGGTGGAGAAGGAGATGATTTTGGAAAGGAACAAAAGTTTCTTCTTCAAAGTATGGATAACATGTATAACTTGTATTTATTATTGCTATCCATTTTAATTGAATTGCAAAAGAAAGCCGATGACCATTTAGACAGGTCTAGTAAAAAGTATTTGGCTACCTCTGAGGACAAAAATCCCAACCGAAAGCTGGTAAACAATGAAGTTCTACAAAAATTAATCAATAATGAACCTTTTCAGGAAGCCATGGCAGATCGTCACATTCGCAATTGGGAATTGGACGACGAGTACATTGATGTGTTGTTTAAGGAGCTTATGAAGAGTGATCTTTATAAGGATTACATGAAAACCAAGACTTCCACATTCCAGGAAGATAAGGAGTTTGTTATTGACCTTTTCAAGGAAATTATTGCACCTAACGAAAAGCTTTACGATTATCTAGAGGACAAAAACCTAACTTGGTTAGATGATTTACCCTTGGTGAATACGGTGATTTTAAAATTATTGAGAAAGGTAAAGGCTAAATCGAATGACGAATTCTTTTTACCGCCTTTATTCAAGGATTTGGATGATAAGGATTATGCGGTTGCTTTGTTTAAAAAAACTTTGTTGAACCAATCTTCTTATGCCAAAATCATAGAGGAGAAAACCCAAAATTGGGATGCAGACCGAATTGCCATCATTGATACTGTTTTGTTGAAAATGGCCATGTGTGAATTGCAAAAGTTTCCTACGATACCTGTTAAAGTTACTATTAATGAGTATTTAGAGATAGCCAAAGAATATTCTACGCCTAAAAGTAGCATCTTTATTAATGGTATTTTGGACAAGTTGGTAAAGGAATATGAAGACCAAGGGAACCTAAATAAAATAGGGCGAGGGTTGATGTAATAAGAATTTATTGTTACATTTACCACCCGAACTCAAAAAATAAATGATTATGAAAAAAGTAATATTAGGCTTATCTGCCTTATGCTTAGTGGCATTTACTTCTTGTAAGGAGGATGCTTCAAAAAAAATTAGTGAAGAAAACGTAGCAGAAGCTTCTGCAAGAGATGCTCAGGCTACCAAGTATCCTGAAATTTCTTTCGATAAGACTGAACATGATTTTGGTCAAATTGAATCAAAGCAATCTGTTGAGACTGTATTTAAATATACTAACACAGGAGAAGCTCCTTTGGTTATCACAGATATAAAAAGTTCTTGCGGATGTACAGTTCCTAAAGACTGGAGTAAAGAGCCTTTAGCTGCTGGAGAGTCTGGACAGTTTACTGTTAAGTACAACGGTTCTGGTAAAGGAAACGTAAGTAAAACAATTACTGTTACTGCCAACACTGAAAAAGGTAAGGAAATGGTAAAGATCAAAGCTTTTGTAAAAGAAGATCCTAACGCTCCTTCAAAAGCAATTTCTAAAGCACCTGCTGTAAAATAAGAATATGGAAGGAATTGGAAGTTTTTTGCCGCTTATTTTGATGTTTGCTGTGGTCTATTTTTTCATGATAGCCCCTCAA
Organism: Mangrovimonas sp. ST2L15; assembly: GCF_001280515.1. Taxonomy (GTDB): domain Bacteria; phylum Bacteroidota; class Bacteroidia; order Flavobacteriales; family Flavobacteriaceae; genus Mangrovimonas; species Mangrovimonas futianensis. Next base: position 378,802 of record NZ_LBIQ01000035.1, read on the forward strand.
ATTAAGCGTCAAAAACAAGAAAAGAAATACCTCGCTGAAATTAAAAAAGGGGATAAGGTGATTACCAAAAGTGGTATGCACGGTAAAATTGTTGAATTGAATGAGAAAGACAGTAGCTGTGTCATTGAAACCTTAGCTGGAAAAATTAAGTTTGATCGTTCTGCCATCTCTATGGAAGGAAGTAGAAAGCTTAACGAACCTGCTAAAGCCAAATAGTTTCAGTTTAGTACAATATAAGGAAAGCCACTTTTTAAGTGGCTTTTTTTATGCTAACAATTCCGGTATTTGTCATTAAGACCTTGCCCGTTTTCTATCATGGGCTTTATTTTTTCCAATCTGGACGTTTTGGTGGCTTCTCTTTTAGCGGTGGCAATATACTCGGCATATTCCTTTTGCTTGAAAGGGGTAAGTGCTTCAAAAGATTTTAAAAGATTCTTATCTTGCTTTAAAAATTGGGATAGTTCGGTTGGGATCTCTAAGGTATCCTTGGTAACCTTTTTGGCTGGTTTCACAGTTTTACCCAATTTTTGATTGTCTATTGCTTCCTTGACATAGGAGAGAACAGCTTCTTTTTTGATTTCTGTAAGGTTTTCAAATCTCATTTGTCTCAAGGCTTTGGTTTTGTCCTCTTGGGCATTAATTAACAAACCTTGTTCATCCTTTAGAAACACGCCATTAAAAAACCAAATGCCAAAGTGGTTTTTAAAGGCTCCTAAACCCACAACATTTTTTCCATTTATAGTGTAAACAGGCGCACTCCATTTGAGGGTTTCTTCTAATTCTGTTTGCAATAAAAGGTCTCTTAACAGAGTCAATTCCTCTTTGAAATGGGCATTGTTCTCAATGTATTCTTCAACGGAAGTGGCTTTTTTCATGGGTATTTTTTTGTTTATGTATAAAAATACAACTTCTAATTTTCATTGGCTTAGTCACTTATAGATTTTTGTTTAAAATCATTCTAAATAAGTTGGTGAGATATATGAAGGGAAGTATATTTGCATCGTTATTTTAAATAAATCTAAATAAAAACACTGATAGTTCATGCGCCAATTTACACTTATTTTACTAGCGTTAGTATTCATACAATTTTCTTTTGCACAAGCCAGTTTGCAAGGAATTATTACAGAAACCAATCAAGAACCTATTCCCAATGCCTATGTGACCCTTCAAGGGACATCCATAGGAACGATGACCAATGATGAAGGAGAATTCCTTATTAAGGATATTCCTTTTGGGAGATATGAGGTAATGGTATTCAATATGGGGTTTGAAACCCAAAGTCAGACTATAGACTTTTCAGAAACTAAGGTTTATAGCTTAAATGTTAGCTTGGAGTTTAACAACGATTTAAATGCCGTTGAGGTTTTTGGAAGACGTCTTAAAAATCCAGATAAGATTGAGGCGCTTACCAGATTGCCACTAGAACCCTATAAACAAATTCAAAGTATTTCGGTTATTGGGGAGAAGTTAATTGAGAACCAAGGTGGACTAAGTATTTCTGAAGTCACTAAAAATGTGCCTGGGGTTTATACTTTCGCTACTTATGGTAACAAACGTGAAAGTATGTCTTCCAGAGGGTTTAGGGGAATTCCGATTTTGAAAAACGGTGTCAGGGTGCATTCCGATTTTAGAGGTGTTGGTATCCTTACCGACATGCAAGGGGTAGATAACATCCAAGTTTTAAAAGGATCTGCCTCCGTTACTCAGGGTGTAGCCACCGATTTAGGAAGTCCGGGAGGTGTAATCAATATTGTGACCAAAACACCAAAATATGAGTTTGGTGGACAAGCCTCTATGAGGGTGGGTAGTTTTGGACAAGTACGTCCCACCTTTGATGTCTATGGACCTATGGATAGCAATGATAAGGTAGCCTATAGAATCAATGGTGCTCTTGAGCGAGCCAATAGTTACCGTGATGGAATTTCTTCAGAAAGGTTTTATATCAACCCTTCCTTTCAGTGGAAGGTAGATGACAAGTCTCGTTTCACAGTAGAAATGGATTATTTTGATGACAGCCGTACGCCAGATGTAGGAACCATCAATTTGGCTGAAAATGACACCAATGCCATTTATGATTTGCCTTATGATCAATTTCTAGGGTTTGCCAATGACCGTTCCATTACTCAAAACAGTACCTATTCCATCAGATTTGACAGGGAGTTAAGTGACCAATTAACCTTAAAGGCAGCCTTTTATAAATCCCATTTACAGTTGGATGATAAAGGAGCTAGTTTGGGAAGTGCCATCGAACAGGATGGAGAGACCATTTACAACTTGAAAAGACGTGGGTATTCGGTTTCCAATAGAACCGATGACAACAGCGTGTTACAATTTGACCTTATAGGACAAGACATCTATACCGGGAAGGTGAAACACACTTTACAAGTAGGTTTTGATTACCGAACTACTAAATACAGCACTTCAAGTCAGTCGGTTTCAACGGTTGATACTATTGATGTTTTTGGTAGTGTGAGCAATAAGTTACCTAATTTGTCCTTAGGAGATGCCCGATTGGGAGGTGGTAAAACAAGGTCTCTTGGCTTTGTAGCCCAAGATGTAGTATCCTGGACTGATTGGTTCCAAACTTTTGTGGGCTTGAGATACAGTACCACGGAGACCATAGGCGAGGTAGAAAATACGATGAGTGATGCCTTTAATCCTCTGGGAGGTATTGTGGTTTCACCTACAAAGAACATCAATATTTTTGCCTCCTATACCAACAGTTCTTATCCACGAACAGCTGCCCGATTGGGAGAAAATGGCGAAGAACTGGGTAATGAGCGTTACGACCAATTGGAAGCAGGTGTTAAAACCACTTGGTTGGAAGACCGTCTTAGGTTTAACTTAACTCTATTCCGAATTAATAACAAGGACATCAACTTGCCTGTTTATGATGATACGTGGACTACCATTTTATATTATCAAAAAGGAGGAAATGACCAACGTCAAGGGGTTGAAGTAGAATTGACTGGAAGAATATTGGAAAACCTAGAGGTGATTGCAGGGTATAGTTACATAGATGCCCAGTACAAGGAGCATACAGCCTATGTAAGTGGTTCATCGCCTTTAAATACACCCAAGCACACAGCAAACCTATATGGAAACTACCAATTTAGAGGTGCTTTGGAAGGATTTTCAATTGGAGCAGGAGCCTATTATACAGGTGAAAGACCTATCAATGACTGGAGTTCTGGGGCTGTGACCCATGAAGGAATTGTTCCTGGCCAAAAGCCATTTAATGTGGATGCGTATACGCTTGTAAATCTACAAGCGGGATACCGAATCAATAACCATTGGAACGTTAGGTTGCTATTAAACAATGTGTTTAATGAAATAGGATATAATGCTTACAGAACAAGTTTTATCAATCAAACTGACCCTCGAAATTTCTCAGGTGTGTTAACTTATCAGTTCTAAGAAACATTCAAACAATAAAAAAAGCAGTCATTTAGACTGCTTTTTTTGTTATAATAGTGTTTTATTATTTGTGTTTTTCAGCTGTTATTTTGGCAATTTTACAAATAACTTCCGTAGCCTTCATAATGCTCTCTACAGGCACATACTCATAACGTCCGTGAAAATTATGTCCTCCAGCAAAAATATTAGGACAAGGTAATCCCATGTAGCTTAATTGCGACCCATCGGTCCCTCCACGAATAGGTTTGATGATGGGGGTGATATTGAGTTGCTTCATCGCTTCTTCTGCAATATCCACAATATGCATCACAGGCTCTACCTTTTCCTTCATATTGAAGTATTGGTCTTTGATCTCAATTTCAATCACTTCTTTACCGTATTGCTGATTGATTTCAGTAGCCAGTTTGGACATCACTTCCTTTCTAGCCTCAAAATGATTTTTATCGTGATCTCGTATGATATATTTCAAAACGGTTTCTTCTACATGGCCTTCCATGTCATGCAAATGGAAAAAGCCTTGGTAACCTTCAGTATGCTCAGGTGTTTCAAGCCTTGGTAGGGAATTGATAAACTCGGTCGCTATATACATGGAGTTGACCAATTTGCCCTTGGCATATCCAGGGTGTACAATTTTTCCTTTCACTTTTACAGTGGCTCCAGCAGCATTAAAGTTTTCGTATTCCAATTCACCAATTTGGCTTCCATCCATGGTGTAGGCCCAATCGGCTCCAAATTTTTCTACATCAAACTTGTGGGCACCACGACCAATTTCTTCATCTGGGGTAAATCCTACTTTAATATCCCCGTGCTTAATTTCAGGATGATTGATTAAGTACTCCATTGCAGAAACAATTTCACAAATACCTGCTTTGTCATCAGCACCTAAAAGGGTTGTTCCATCAGTTACAATTAGGGTCTGACCTTTATATTGTAACAGATCATCAAAATAGTCTGGAGACAAAATGATATTTTCTTCCTCATTGAGCGTGATATCCTTTCCATCATAATTTTCAATGATTCTAGGTTTCACATTCGCCCCAGTAAAGTCAGGGGAGGTATCAAAATGGGAAATAAATCCAATGGAAGGTACCTCATGATCAACATTACTTGGTAAGGTAGCCATGATATAGGCATTTTCATCTATGGACACATTGGTCATGCCTATGGCCTTTAATTCCTCGGCCAATAAATTGGCTAAGTCCCATTGTTTTTCAGTGCTAGGAGTTGTTTTAGAATCTGGATCTGATTCCGTATCGATGGTAACATACTTCGTAAACCTGTCGATTATATGCTGTTTATTTAACATGAAATAAGTTTTGTTTGTGTTCGCTATAAAAAGACCTTCAAAAATACTATTTTTGCACCACAATTCTGCCAATATGTACAAAGCTTTTATTCGGCCTCTATTATTCTCCTTCGATCCAGAACGCATCCATCATTTTACCTTTAGTTTTATAAAAGCACTACATAAGGTGCCTGGTATGGGAGCCTTGGTTAAATCGATGTATCACTTAGAGGATAAACGATTGGAGCGCAATCTGTTTGGTCTTACTTTTAAAAACCCAGTGGGATTGGCTGCTGGATTTGATAAAAATGCCGAATTATATAACGAATTGGGGTCTTTTGGTTTCGGATTTGTAGAAATAGGAACGGTAACTCCCAAGGCGCAAGCAGGGAATCCGAAAAAACGCCTGTTTCGACTTAAAGAGGATCAGGGACTGATTAACCGAATGGGTTTTAACAATAAGGGGCTGGAGGCTGCTATCTCCCAGCTGAAGAAAAACAAACACCGAATGATTATTGGCGGGAACATCGGGAAAAACACCCAGACTGCTCCCGAGCATTATACCGCAGATTATCTAGCTTGTTTTGAAGCGCTACATCCTTATGTCGATTATTTTGTACTGAATGTAAGCTGTCCCAATGTAGGAAGTCATGCTAAATTAAGCGATAAGGATTATTTGATTGAATTGATTGAAGCGGTGCAAAACTGTAATACATCTTTTTCAAAGCAGAAGCCCATCCTTTTAAAAATTGCTCCAGATTTGAATGAATTTCAGTTGGATGAAATCATAGAAATTATGGCGCAAACGAAGTTGGATGGTGTCATTGCCAGTAATACGAGTGTGGATCGAAGTGGTCTAACGACTTCATCAGAACGTTTGCAAGAGATTGGAAATGGCGGATTAAGTGGACAACCCATTAAGAAAAAGAGTACCCAAACCATAAAGTATCTCGCAGATAAAAGTGGAAAAGCATTCCCCATTATTGGTGTGGGTGGTATTCACTCTGCAGAAGATGCCTTAGAGAAGCTTGAGGCAGGTGCCGATTTAGTTCAAGTTTATACCGGGTTTATTTACGAAGGTCCAAAGTTAGTGAAGGCTATTAATAAAGCGGTATTGAAGAAGGCTTAAAGCTTCTTTTCCATGAGGTAATCGTCCATTATAAAGCCATTGCCAATATCAAACTCCACTTTTTCTTTGATTTTAAAACCTTGGGCTTGGTACCATTCTATGGATTTCAGATTGTCTTTGTTTACGGTTAACCATAGGAAGGAGGCGTAAAGTTCAATTGCTTGACTTACCGAAAAATTTATAAGTTGCTGACCGAGGTGTTTTCCTCTAAACTCTTGTGCTATATAAATTTTACTAATCATTAATTTCTTAGCTGTTAAGTCCGGAACAAGTGCCAAATAACCAGCAGGCAAATCTTCACAATAGATTAAATAATAGAGATAGCCGTTATCTATTTGGGCAGTTATGGCTGCTTCACTTTGAAATTTATCAACCATATAATCTACTTGTGCTTGACCAATAATGGGCACATAATGTTGGTTCCAAATGCGGTGAGCTAATTGGGCTATTCTTTTTATTTCTTTAGGTTTGGTTACTGCTTTAATCAAAATGTAATAATTAGAAAATTCAAAATAAGAAAATTTAGGGATAAGAAAACGTTTTCGCAGATGTGAATCTTTCTTATCTTTGAGCTTCTATGAGTGACACCGTAAAAATCATTGAATGCCCCAGAGATGCAATGCAAGGTATCAAGGCATTTATTCCAACCGAAAAGAAAGTTCAATACATTCAATCCCTTTTAAGGGTGGGGTTTGATACTATAGATTTTGGTAGTTTTGTATCACCTAAAGCCATCCCTCAAATGGTTGATACGGCAGAGGTATTGTCACAACTGGATTTAAGTGCTACCAAAAGTAAATTATTGGCCATTGTTGCCAATACCCGTGGTGCCCAAGATGCTTCTATACATTCAGAAATAGATTATTTGGGATATCCGTTTTCAATTTCAGAGAACTTTCAAATGCGGAACACTCACAAAACCATAGGCCAATCGGTTGACACTTTAAGCGAGATTTTGGAAATAGCTAATAAGTCTGATAAGGAAGTCGTGGTTTATATTTCTATGGGATTTGGAAATCCTTATGGCGATCCATGGAATGTGGATATAGTAGGGGAGTGGACCGAAAGGTTAGCCAACATGGGTGTTAAAATACTGTCCTTGAGTGATACCGTAGGTACTTCAGATCCAGAGACAATAGACTACCTTTTTTCCAATTTAATACCTAAATACCCACATATCGAATTTGGAGCTCATTTACACACCACACCAACCACTTGGTTTGAAAAGGTAGATGCTGCTTATAAAGCTGGATGTGTCCGGTTTGATGGAGCCATTCAGGGGTTTGGAGGTTGTCCTATGGCCAAAGATGAACTCATTGGTAATATGCCAACTGAAAAATTACTTTCTTATTTTACCACAAAAAAAGCTTCAGGTTTGAATGCCTTCAGTTTTGAAAGTGCCCACAACGAGGCCACCAAAATTTTCAGTATTTATTATTAATCCTCTGTTTTATAAGAAAAATAATATTTAGAGAATTTAATTTTAATTTAATCTAAATAGTTTTTGGTACTTTAAGATTGTCTTGTAATTTTGCACTTGAAATTAACAACTATTTGAAATAAGTCTAAATAAACATGAAGCAAATTTTATTTCGAGCTGCAATAATAACAGGATTAATCACATCTTGTTCCAGTGATGATGACCAATTCGTTATTGAAGACAACCAATTACAAACACCTACAACCTACGAATTCACAAGAAATGGTGAGTCTACCGTTTATTTTGGAGGGCAAACGACCCGGATTGCAATGGCTACCGAATTGAAATCGGCTTTGGTCGATCCTTCTAAAACAGAAGCAGATTTGGATGGTATGTTTGCTCATGTAGAAGGAGAAAGTAATTTTTCTGATGCCGATTTAAATGCTTCAGGAAAGAATATCCGTAGTAAAGTAGCTGCTTCTTACGATTATTTTTCAACCAATACCACGCTTTCAAATACAATAAAGGCCGATTTTGATACATGGATTGCAGATCAAGCCACTAACGTATTTCCTAATTGGTTAACAACAGCAACCGCGGGTAACGCTGGAAACTTACAACAAGCAGGAGGAGGATCTACCCGCTATGTGAATGCGCAAGGTTTGGAAATCAACCAAGTTGTAGCCAAAGGATTGATAGGAGGATTAATGTTGGACCAAATTGCCAATAATTATTTAAGTACGGCCATATTGGATGAAGCTTCAAACGTTGCCGATAATAACAATGGCGTTGTTGAGGAAGGCGAGAACTTTACGACAATGGAGCATAAATGGGATGAAGCTTACGGTTACCTTTATGGGGCTGAAGCGAATCCTGCAAGTCCGGTTTTGGAAGCTGATAGCTTCTTGAATGAGTATTTGGCTGTAGTTAATAGCGATGCTGATTTTGCTGGAATTGCACAAACCGTTTTTGATGCTTTTGCATTGGGTAGAGCCGCATTGGTAGCAAAGGATTATGACCTTAGAGATACACAGGCAGATATTATTAGAACCCAATTATCAAAGGTGTTGGCTGTGAGAGCGGTTCACTATTTGCAAGGTGGAAAAGGAGCAATCGCAGATGGCGATATGGCTTTGGCATTCCACGAGTTATCAGAAGGTTTTGGTTTTTTATATAGTTTGCAATTCACAAGAGACCCTAATACAGATGCTCCTTATTTTTCACATGAAGAAGTGATGGCATATGTTACTGAACTTACATCAGGTAATGGTTTTTGGGAAGTTTCTTCTGAAACTTTAGATACCATTTCCGCAGAAGTGGCGGCACGATTCAATTTTTCAGTAGAAGCAGCTGCCAACTAAAAAGGATACATTTTCAGAATTACATTTTAGCTTGTTTGTTCAGGTGATTTAAATAGATATGGTATGATTAAAAAGTTTTTTCTTTCTGTAATTGTTTTGGTGAGTTTGTTGGCTTGTTCAAGCTCGGATGATTCCGAAACTGGAAGTGCTACGGATTCTTTTGATAGGAGCACTTTGGTAACCAATTGGTCAAGTAATATTATCATTCCAGCTTTTCAAGATTTGGATGATAAATTGAATACTCTAGTTGGTGTTAAGGACGAGTTTTTAACTACTCCAAACCAAGCAAATTTAGATGCTTTTCGGGTAGCTTGGATAGATGCTTATAAAGTATGGCAGTATGTTGAAATGTTCAATATTGGAAAGGCTGAGCAAGTCATGTATTATGAACAAATGAACATATTTCCAACTTCTGTAACCGATATAGAAACCAACATTGCCAATGGCACCTACGATTTAAGTCATGTCAACAATAACGATGCTGTTGGTTTTCCTGCTGTTGATTATCTTTTATACGGTGTAGGAGCCGATGATTCAGCCATAATAGAAACCTATACAACTAACGACAATGCCAGTGGTTACAAAGCATATTTATCTGATGTGATTGATCGTATGCAACTATTAACAGGGACTGTTCTAAACGATTGGACCACGGTATACCAAGGTGTTTTTAATGCTAGTACGGGAAATACAACAACTAGTTCTGTTAACAAGCTGACAAATGATTTTATATATTATTTCGAAAAGGGTTTAAGGGCTAACAAAGTGGGAATTCCCGCCGGAGTCTTTTCTACAATGCCGTTGCCTGATAAAGTAGAGGCTTATTACCATCAAGAGATATCCAAAGAGTTGACCTTGGAAGCATTAAGAGCGACCCAAGATTTTTTCAATGGGACGGCATATGACGGAAGCAGTATTGCCAATAGTTATAAAGCCTATTTAGATTATTTGAATGTCGTTAAAAATGGTGAAAATCTAAGTGATTTAATAAATAATCAAATTAATCTAGCCAGAAGTAAAATTCAAGTTTTGGACGGCAATTTTGTCACTCAAATCAATTCTGATAATTCCAAAATGACCGAAGCTTATGATGAGCTTCAAAAAGTAGTAGTGCTCTTAAAATTGGATATGGTACAGGCTCTAAACATCAGTGTGGATTATATTGATGCAGATGGCGATTAGAAAAATTTAATATAAAGCAATGAAGATTCTCTAATATATTAGAGAATCTTTTTTTGTTATATGAGGTTTGGTTATAGAACATATATAGGTAAACAAACATCGGCGGCCCCACTGGCTGTTTTTCGCATTTTATTTGGGTCCATGATGGTCCTAAGTATTGTGCGTTTTTGGAACAATGGATGGATAAAAAAACTATATGTTGAACCACAATTTCACTTTACCTATTTTGGATTTGAGTGGGTTAAACCCTTAGGAGAGTTTACCTATTTGTTGTTTATTATTTGTGGTTTGTCTGCCTTGTTGGTAGCCCTAGGATACAAGTATCGATTGGCTATTATAACCTTTTTTTTAAGTTTTACTTATATCGAGTTGATGGATAAAACTACCTATTTAAACCATTATTACTTTATAAGTATTTTGAGTTTTTTACTCATATTTTTACCAGCTAATGCCTGTACATCCATAGATGCCTATTTAAAGAAAAAAACTTATAAAAACATTCCCAGGTGGACTATTGATAGCATCAAACTTTTATTGGGAATTGTTTATTTCTATGCCGGTTTGGCCAAACTTAATTCGGATTGGTTATTTAGGGCAATGCCGTTAAAAATTTGGCTGCCTTCAAAGTATGATTTGCCTATTTTGGGTGAAAATATCATGCAGCAAGAATGGTTTCATTTTGCTATGAGTTGGGGTGGCATGCTGTACGATCTAAGTATTCCTTTTTTATTGCTTTATAAACGCACAAGATGGATAGCCTTCGGATTTGTGGTTTTCTTCCATGTGTTTACACGCATTTTATTTCCAATAGGAATGTTCCCGTTTATAATGATAGTCTCCACCTTGATTTTCTTTGAAGCTGATTTTCATAAAAAAATCATATTGGGGATTGATAGGATAATCAATGCATTGTTCAAAAAAAACATAGAAACCATTACAGTTAAAGAGCATTTGAATCCAAAACACCGAGGTTTTGTTATGCCCATTATTGTTATCTTTTTTGTAATTCAATTGGTATTTCCATTTCGTTATTTATCCTATCCCGGAGAATTGTTTTGGACCGAGGAAGGATATCGGTTTTCATGGCGTGTTATGCTCATGGAAAAGATGGGTTATACCACATTCAAAATAAAGAGTGCCCAAACTGGAGCTGTTTTTACAGTGGATAACTCTCAGTTTTTAACTCCATTTCAGGAAAAGCAGATGAGCTTCCAACCAGATTTTATTTTGGAATATGCACATTTTCTAGGAGACCATTATTCTCAAGAAGGTGTTGAAGAAGTTCAAGTATTCGCTGAAAGTTATGTGGGGCTTAACGGTAGGCTGAGTCAGTCGTATATCGACCAAACAGTCGATTTATATCAAGAAAAAGAATCATTTAAACATAAAACGTGGATTTTACCATTTAATGATGAGATTAAAGGATTTTAATTTATTGGTTGCTTTATTGATCACTACAGTTATGAGTGGTCAATACAAGATTTCAGGAATTGTTACCAATTCTAGCAATCAATCGCCCTTAGGGAATGTGCAAGTATATGATAAGGCATCTGGTTTATTGGCAACCACTAATGAGCAGGGATTTTATGAATTTATAACCGAAAAAGAGTGGCTCACTTTGTCTTTTTTTGCATATGAGTATGAGGTGACTGAAATAGTTTTGGAGGTCAATGAAAACAAAACTGTGGATGTTGTTTTACAAAGTTTGGGAGGCACACTTTCTGAAGTAGAACTAACCGCTAGAAAAGCTAAGTTATTTGAATTATCTCGTTTAAAAGATGTTGAAGGAACAGCTATATATGCTGGGAAAAAGACGGAAGTCGTGTTGGTAGATCAATCATTAGCCAACTTGGCCTCTAACAATGCCCGTCAGATTTTCAGTCAGGTAGCAGGATTGAATATTTATCAAAATGATGATGCTGGACTTCAGTTAAATGTTGGAGGTCGGGGATTGGACCCTAATAGAACAGCCAATTTCAATACTCGTCAAAATGGTTATGACATTAGTGCCGATGTCTTGGGATATCCAGAAAGTTATTATACCCCGGCGTCTGAGGGATTACAAGAATTACAAGTTATAAGAGGGGCGGCATCTTTGCAATACGGAACCCAGTTTGGTGGGTTGATTAACTTTAAAATGAAGGAACCCAATCCCAATAAGCCTTTGGAATTGATTACCAGAAATACTTTAGGTAGTTTTGGTCTCTACACCAATTTCACCAGTGTAAGCGGAACCTCGGATAAGTTTAGTTACTACGGTTATTTCAATTATAAAAAAGGAGATGGTTTTCGACCCTTTTCAGAGTTTGAGTCCAAAAATGTCTTTGCTCACTTGGGATATCAGTTTAATGAACAGACCAAAATTTCTGGAGAAATTACTTACTTAAGATATTTGGCACAACAAGGAGGAGGCTTAACAGATGCTATGTTTAATGCGGATCCCTATCAAAGCAATCGGGAGCGAAACTGGTTCCAGGTCGATTGGTTCTTATACAATTTGAATTTGGATCATAAGTTTTCAGAGCAAACGCATTTCACCTTTAATTTTTTCGGTCTAAATGCTTCAAGAAATGCTTTAGGGTTTAGAACTAACCGAGTAGATCAAGTAGACCCTTTCAAAGAACGCGATCTAATAAAAGGGGATTTTAAAAATTTTGGTTTTGAAACCCGTTTATTGAGTGAATATAAACTATTAAAAAAGGATGCTACTTTCTTAATAGGAGGAAAGTTTTATAAAGCCAATAATTATCAACAACAGGGGCCGGGAAGCGATGGAATGGATCCTAATTTTAATTTTTATACAGAGGAATTCCCTAATTACCCTAGTCAATCACAGTTTGATTTACCAAATTTGAACGTGGCGGTATTTGGTGAAAATATCTTTTATCTAAATGAAAAACTATCAATAACACCAGGTTTCCGTTTTGAATACATTAGAACGCAAAGTGAAGGTTTTTACAAGAATATTAACACAGATGGAGCAGGGAATGTCATTTTTGAGGAAATAGTCCCAGACCAGAGAGACTTTGATCGTGCTTTTGTCTTGTTTGGTTTAGGTGTCAGTTATAAGCCCACTAGTAGCCTAGAGATGTATGGAAACATATCTCAAAACTATCGATCGGTAACCTTTTCAGATATAAATATTAATAATCCTGCTTTTATAATCAACCCAGATATTACTGATGAAAAAGGTTTTACCTCGGACTTGGGAATTCGTGGAAATGTGAAAAATATAGTTTCCTATGATTTAGGTGTTTTTGGACTTTTTTATAATGGACGAATTGGATTCAAACAAATAGAAACAGATCAAGGAATTAAAAGTGAACGTGGTAATATAGGTGATGCAGTCATGTATGGAGTCGAATCGCTATTTGATTTTAACTTAAAACAGGTATTTGGTTTGACAAATGATTTTAGGTTAAATTACTTTATCAACACCTCATTTATCAATTCGGAATACATTGCTTCTGAGGCAGTGGGTGTTGAAGGGAATAAAGTAGAGTTTGTGCCAGATGTTAATTTAAAAACAGGTTTAAAGTTTGGATATAAAAACCTATCCTCAAGTATTCAATATACTTATTTATCAGAACAATTTACAGATGCTACCAATTCAGTGGGTGGAAATATAAGCGGGGTTGTAGGTCAGATTCCAAGTTACGATATTTTAGATGTGTCCTTGTCTTATACTTACAACCGATTTAAGTTGGAAACAGGAATCAATAATTTATTGGATAACGCTTATTTTACTAGACGAGCAACTGGATATCCTGGTCCAGGAATTATTCCTTCGGCACCTAGAAATTGGTATGCCACCCTACAAATAAAAATTTAGGAAAGAAATATTAGAGGGGTAAGAAACCAATTTATGCCTAAAATTTTGAGATTTCTTTTAAATCTTTATTTTAGTGTTTCGCTTATTGGCATATGAAGCAACTATATATTTTAGGATTATTCTGTTTTCTTTTAGCTCACCCTATATATTCCAAGGAGTGGTCATGTCTAAAAACCTATCAAAAGACTACAAATCTGAAAGAATTAGGTCCCTCAGACTGGTTGAAAAAAGATAGAAAGCAAAACACTCTGGTTTGGGAAAAGGCGAATTTCTATAATTTAGAACATCAATTACCTCAGGAGTATACCACCATCAAACAACGTCGTGATTTTTATGTGTGGCTCAATGAGACTTTAGTGGCAAGGGGGTATGAGATTGTTTGGCCTACTATGGCTCATTATATTTCTAAAAAATTGGCTTTGATAAAGGTATTTCCATATTCCATTTTTACCAGTAAGGATATAAAAACTTATGCAGAGATGGGGAGTGTTACCGTCTTTAATGCTTGTTTTGATCCCGTCGATAAATTGCTGAAAGGAGAAGTTATTAAAGGAGATGAAGCGCTCTCTTGGGATCAGGACATGTTGAAAATGGAACAATTTCAATGGTTGGGACCCATTTATAGTGAGGTGGACGAAAAGACTTTACATACCATTGAAAAAATGGCAAAAGGGAAAGGCTTTTATGGATTGATGGTTCCTAAAGATATTCGTTTTCAAGGAGATATAACCAATGCAGATGTACGCTACCAATATGCCTTAGAAACGCTAAGGCCTCATTTTAAAAAGAAAATTTACACTAACGAGGAATAAATATGAAACTTAACGTTCATTTATAATTTCCATGGGATTTAAAGTGAAAAAAAATATGTAAATTTGCCCGCAATTATAAACGTAATTGCAACATGACTGCACATCAAAACAAGATTCTAGGTGAAGGTTTAACCTATGATGACGTCCTTTTAGTTCCAGCTTATTCTGAAGTTCTTCCTCGCGAAGTTAGTATAGAGACTAAATTTTCAAGAAATATTACTTTAAATACCCCTATTGTTTCTGCCGCTATGGATACGGTGACAGAAAGTAGGATGGCTATTGCTATTGCTAGGGAAGGAGGAATTGGTGTGTTGCATAAAAACATGACTATTGAACAGCAAGCCAACAAAGTAAGACGTGTTAAGCGTGCTGAAAGTGGGATGATTATAGACCCTGTGACATTGCCTTTAAGTGCTAAGGTGGTTGATGCCAAACAAAACATGGCTGAGCATAGCATTGGAGGAATTCCTATTGTTGACGATCAAGGGGTTTTAAAAGGAATTGTTACTAATCGCGATTTGCGTTTTGAAAGAAACAACCAACGTCCCATTGTTGAGGTCATGACTTCTGAAAACTTGGTGACGGCTGGGGAAGGTACTTCTTTGATGGATGCTGAGGTCATTTTACAAGAAAACAAAATAGAAAAACTTCCGGTTGTTGATAAGGATTTCAAATTGGTAGGCTTGATTACGTTTAGAGATATTACCAAATTGACTCAAAAACCAAAGGCTAATAAAGATCAGTTTGGTCGTTTGAGAGTAGCAGCGGCTGTAGGTGTTACAGGTGATGCTGTTGAACGTGTTGAAGCTTTGGTTCATGCAGGAGTAGACGCGGTTATTATTGATACCGCTCACGGACATACCAAAGGTGTGGTTGCTGTATTGAAAGAAGTAAAAACCAAATTTCCGCAATTAGATGTGGTCGTTGGAAACATTGCCACTCCAGAAGCAGCCAAGTATTTGGTTGAAGCAGGTGCTGATGCTGTCAAAGTGGGTATAGGTCCTGGTTCTATTTGTACTACTAGAGTAGTAGCAGGGGTTGGGTTCCCTCAATTTTCTGCTGTATTGGAAGTAGCTGCATCTATCAAAGGTTCAGGTGTTCCAGTTATTGCTGATGGTGGTATTCGTTATACAGGGGATATTCCAAAGGCCATTGCTGCTGGTGCTGATAGTGTGATGTTAGGTTCTCTATTGGCCGGAACAAAAGAATCTCCGGGTGAGACCATTATCTATGAAGGAAGAAAATTTAAATCTTACCGAGGAATGGGATCTTTGGAAGCCATGGAGAAAGGAAGTAAAGATCGTTATTTCCAAGATGTAGAAGACGATATTAAAAAATTGGTTCCAGAAGGAATTGTTGGTCGTGTGCCATATAAAGGTGAGTTGTTTGAGAGCATTCACCAATTTGTAGGTGGTTTACGAGCTGGAATGGGTTATTGTGGTGCTAAGGATATTGAGACCTTAAAAGAAAATGGTCGTTTTGTGAAAATTACGGCATCGGGAATCAATGAAAGTCATCCACATGATGTGACCATCACTAAGGAATCACCTAATTATTCGCGATAGGTCTTTTTTTCCTAAGTCGTTTAATCTGATCATTAGCTTGTTTTAACTCTAATTCTGTTGGAGGTTCAGGAGTTTGTTCATGTGCCAAATTGGGTTCATAGGTTAACTCTGTGTAAAAAGGAAAATGATCAGATCCTGTTTTATCGCAAAGCATGACTTTTTTCAGTCTGAATTCGTCAGAAATGAAAAGATGGTCCAAAGGCCATCTAAAAATCATGTTATTGGCATCATAGGAACAATAAAATCCGCGACCTTTTCTCAAATCCAGTAATTCACCTGTACGTTGGAAAAGGTTGGTGGTTTTTGACCATGCTACATCATTAAAATCTCCCAAAACGACGACAGGTAGTTTTGAATTTCTACATTTTTCTGCCACAATCATCATTTCAGCATCCCGATCAGTTGACATGGGATTTTCTTGTGGCATGGGAGGAGTAGGATGGATGGTGTATAATTGAATCCAACTTCCATCAGGCAGTTTTACCTCACTACTCATAGAGGGGATGCTATCATTTACCAAAAAATGGGTTTCTGGATTTTTTAATTCCAATTTAGAATAAAGCACCATACCATATGTATTGTCCAACGGAGCCTCCTTTCGGTATTTATAGTCACTCGGTAGTTGAGAAACTATAGCATTTCGCCATTTTTTGTTGGTTTCGGTCAATAAGATGATATCAGGTTTTAAGGTGTGAATCTGTTGGTTTATGGTATCATAGTGCTTGTTTTTTTGAAGGACATTGGCTGTGTACAGTTTTAAAACTTGATTTTTTTGAGTTTTGGAGCTGTCCTGAACTTCTAAAGAGGCTGTAGGTGTGTAAGGATATACTTTGATGCCTTGATAAATAAAACAACTTATCAATGCTCCAACAAAGACATATTCTTTCCAATCATCTATTTTAAATTTGGTAACAAAGGACACCAAGGCGATTAAGGTGAAAACCGTTAGTTGTACATGAGGAAAATCAAACATTCTAATCCACCAAGCGTCTAAAGGTAGTAAAGGCAGGCATGTCATAACAACAGCTAATGTGCCAAATGTGTATAAGAAGGATTTTAAATTCAATACTATACAGGATTAATTTTGCTGTAAAATACAAAATCTCGTCGATTTAATGCCATAATATCCCATATCTCGGATTTCTTTTAAGAATCTGTTTTTTTTTAGGGGTTTAGCTTATTCTACTTTTGAGTATCAAGCATCTTTTTTATCTTTACACCTTAAAATTTCATCTTATATGAAACCACATAGGGTCACCACCGATTTTCAAACTGGACAAGCTCAGATTTTTAAAAATCCATTTTTGGAAAGCTTGACCAAAACCAATCCCATTTCCAATATCATTGTTTATGGAATTACCATTGCGGCCATAGCCTATGTAGCTATTGCTATGAAGGGTATTTCTGTACTTGGATTTTTAGGTTTATTTGCCATTGGATTTGCGTCGTGGACTTTAGCCGAATATTTGCTTCATAGATACCTGTTTCATTGGTATAATGAATGGAAATGGACCAAAAGGTTTCACTTTATCATGCATGGGTCACACCATCAATATCCTAAAGATGAAGAGCGTTTATTGATGCCTCCAGTTCCAGGATTGATTTTAGCTTCCTTATTGTTTGGTATTTTTTATCTGCTATTTTGGATTTTTGGATTTCCTAATTTAACATGGGGATACTTTCCAGGTTTCTTTTTAGGATATTTAATGTACTCCTTTGTGCACCGTGCTATACATGTAAAGCGTCCACCAAAGCGTTTTAAGCATTTATGGCATCATCATAACTTACACCATTTCCAATACCCAGACAAGGCTTATGGGGTTTCTAATACGTTTTGGGACAAAGTATTTGGAACCATGCCCCCTAAACCTCAAAAAAGGTAAATCAAGAGGTTACCAGTTTTTCAAATAGTTTCATGCCTGTTGATGCTTTTTCAGGTATTACGGTAATTTTGTTATTGGATGTCATGGCTGGATTGGGATCAATAAAATAAATAGGAATATCATCTGCCACATAATGCATTAAGCTAGCAGCAGGGTAGACTTGCATGGAAGTTCCTATTATCAGAAGGATGTCTGCCGTTAAACAAATATCTACCGCTTTTTCTATCATTGGAACCGCTTCTCCAAACCAAACAACATGTGGTCTCATTTGATACCCATTTGGGCAAAGATCACCTAGGTTTATATCCTTGGTCCAAGAAACAATATGGGATTCATCCTTGGTGCTTTTGGCTTTCAGTAATTCTCCATGCAAATGCAACACGTTTGAACTTCCAGCACGTTCATGCAAATCATCAATATTTTGAGTGATGATGGACATTTTGAAATTATTTTCTAGTGCAGCTAAAGCTAGATGGGCATCATTAGGTGAAACTTCTAGAAGTTGTTTTCTTCTTTGATTGTAAAAGTCTAGGACCAATTCTGGATTTTGTGAAAATCCTTGAGGAGAGGCCACTTGCATAACATCATGTCCTTCCCAGAGGCCATCTGCATCTCTAAATGTTTTAATGCCGCTTTCGGCACTCATACCAGCTCCAGTTAATACTACCAAATGTTTCATTATGATTCCTATTGCGTATTGTCCTTGCAAATTATGAATTTCAATTATCTTTGAAAAATGACCGATTTAAAACTTATTGAATATTTAGAATCCTTTATGACCGAATCTCGAAGAGATCGTTTTTTGGAGGTTTTGGAAGGACGAACGAGACATTTTACAGTTGCTACGGAAGATGTTTATCAATTACACAATACCAGCGCGGTTATAAGGAGTTGTGACGTATTTGGGATTCAGGATGTTCAGGTGATTGAGGAGCAAAATGCTAAACGCATCGATAGGGAAATTGCGATGGGTGCCCAAAAGTGGGTTGATATTCATAGGTATCATTCAGTAAAGGACTGTTTAAAAGAAATGAAACAGCAGGGATATCAAATTGTAGCAACCACGCCACATACCAATGATTGTTTGTTGCATGAGTTTGACGCGACCAAAAAGTCCTGCTTTTTCTTTGGAAGAGAACAACAAGGTTTGTCTCAGGAAGTTTTGGATGAGGCCGATTGCTATTTAAAAATTCCTATGGTAGGTTTTACTGAAAGTTTAAACATATCGGTTTCGGCTGCTATTATTTTGCAACATGTTACCACCCAATTAAAATTAAGTGCTATTCCTTGGCAATTGTCTGAACAAGAAAAATTAGAGAAGCGTTTTGATTGGGCTAAAAAGTCCATTAAAACTTTTGACGAGATTTTAAAACGTTACGAGGCATCCAAAAATTCCGTAACTTAAGTATCTTAATTTAAACGAAATGTCATGAATCGAAATATGGTAGGTTGGTTTGAAATTCCAGTAACTGATATGGAGCGCGCCAAAACATTTTACGAAACGGTTTTTAACGTTGAAATTGCAGTACATGATTTTGGAGGGCTTTTAATGGGCTGGTTTCCCGATCGAGGAGAAGTTATAGGTGCTCAAGGAACCTTAATCAAGCAGGACACCTACATTCCCAGTGAAAAAGGTACGTTGATTTATTTTATGAGTGATGATGTGCAAATAGAATTGGATCGAATCGAATCTGCAGGAGGAAAGATATACCAACCAAAGACACAAATATCCCCTGAACATGGATATATGGCAGCATTTATAGATAGTGAAGGTAATCGAATAGCCTTACATTCTAGGGCATAAAAAAGGCGAAGTAATTACTTCGCCTTTTTATTTTTTATAAACGTCCCGAACGTTTCGTTCGGCTTAGAACTTTGTATTCTTCATAACACTGACTGATGGCATCCAAAATTTGCAAATCGTTGGCCGTTTCTATAAAGCCTTTGGAATAATTACATTGTCTTACAATTTCGTCTAAATCCACACGATCGACTTGTAAAAGAGCTGTCAACATTTCTCTGTCAAAACGGTTGGCCAACAGGTTTCTGATTTCATCATCCTGCTTCATTTTCTTTAGCTTTTTCATTTCGTTGGGTTCTTTCCCAAAGACGCTATAAAGAAAATCGGCTGGATTAAATACGGCTCCTAAAACACGTGTTACCGCATTAGAAGAACGACCTGCTTCATATCCTGTTGATGGCAACCCAGAAATGCTGTACCTGTAATTATTATTGATTGGTACCTGTTTGATATCGACTTCCAGGACACCAGTCAGATTAAACTGATTGATGACCACCTCTTCCAGAGCGAAGGCCAATTCTGTCATTTCAATGGTGGACTCACCATATTTCAACCAGTCATTGGTAACGCGCACCTTGATAGATTTAAAACCTAAATATGAAAAATAAAGCGTATCGTTTGCTTTGGCTTGTATTTCAAACTTCCCCTCGCCATTGGTGGCTGTTCCTTTCACTTGGTTGATATTTACAATATTAACCTTTTCCATGGTGGAACCGTCAGTAGCATTAATTACTTTACCCAGCACCGTTGTAGGTTCTTGTGCAAACACAACAACAGAGCAAAAGCATAAAGTTATTAGGAGGATGAGTTGTTTCATTCTATCATAAGTTAGCCATAAAAATACTAAACTAAAAGAAAACCGTTAATTTCCTGTTTATTTTTGACTAAAAATTAACAGAAAGGTTTAACGTCTGGAACGTCTTGGTCTAGATGATCCAGAGCTTTTGGCCCCTTTTCCTTTTTTAAATCCTTTATCAGATTTAAAACCTCTTCCTTCAGATTTGAATCCTTTGCCATCACGTCTCTTACCACGCCCTCTTTTACGGTCTCTTCCGCCTCCGCCGCCTTTGTTATCAGAGACTTCTACATTAACAAATCTACCGTTGTATTTAAAGTCGGTAAAGAAATCCAATACCTGCTTTTCTAAATGGGATTCCGTGTTGAAGAAGGAGAAGCTATCCATAACATCTACCTTAAAGATATCATCTTGTCCCATTTGAAGAATTTCACGTAAGAAATCTTTTAAACTGGTCCAGCTGTAGCCATCTTTCTTTCCAACATTGATGAAAAATCTTGTGGATTGTTCATTACTGGTGTCTCTTTCAGAACTATGTTTTGCTTCGGAATTGAGGTCTTTGGAACCTTTATAATATTCAAAGAATCTTGTAAACTCAACAGAGAAGAACTTTTTAATCAAGTCTTCCTTGGTTGTATCTTGAAACAAATCGTTGATGGTATCTAAGTAACCATCAATTTCATGATTAATTTCTGTGTTGTGCACTTTATTAGCTAAGGACATCAATTGAACTTCGCAAATTTCCATTCCGCTTGGAATGTCTTTTTTAACGAACTCTTTTTTGATGACTTTTTCAATGGCTTTTATCTTCCTAAGTTCACTTTTAGGAACAATAACCATAGAAACACCTGTTTTACCAGCACGACCTGTTCTACCACTTCTGTGTGTGTAGGTTTCAATCTCATCTGGTAATTGGTAGTTGATAACGTGGGTAATATCATCAACATCAATTCCCCTTGCAGCAACATCGGTAGCAACCAACATTTGGATTTGGTTGTTTCTGAATGCCTTCATAACGAGGTCACGTTGATTTTGACTTAAGTCCCCGTGAAGTGCACCAGCATTGTATCCATCTTCAATTAGTTTTTCAGCTACTTTTTGAGTGTCTCTTTTGGTTCTACAGAACACTACAGAGAAAATATCTGGATTGGCATCGGCCAATCTTTTTAAAGCCAAATATCTATCTCGTCCGTTTACTACATAGTATTCATGGCTTACTTGAGAACTACCAACGTTCTTGCTACCCACAGTTACTTCCAGTGGATTAACCATGAATTTCTGTGCAATAACGTGAACCTCTTTAGGCATGGTAGCTGAAAATAACCAGGTATTCTTTTCTATTGGCGTATGTGATAAAATATCATTGATATCTTCATAGAAGCCCATGTTTAACATCTCATCGGCTTCATCCAAAACGGCATATTCAATTTTTGAAATGTCAATCATTTTACGACTGATCATATCTTTCATTCTTCCCGGAGTGGCTACCACAATTTGAGATCCTCGTTTAAGTTGTTTGGCTTGCTCGGTAATACTGGCTCCACCATAAACAGCTGTAACGTTAAGGCCCTTATAGTACTTTCCGTATTGTTGCAGTTCGTTAGTGATTTGAAGACATAATTCACGTGTTGGTGATAAAATAAGTCCTTGGGTCGTACGACTATCAACATTGATTTTTTGTAACATGGGAAACCCAAAAGCTGCCGTTTTACCTGTTCCTGTTTGAGCTAGAGCTACAAGGTCTCTGTCTTCAGATAATAAAATAGGAATGGCTTTTTCTTGTACTTCACTTGGGGTTTTAAAGCCCATGTCATTGATGGCATGAAGAATAGGTTCCTCAAGACCAAGTTTTTGGAATGCGTTCATTTAATAATAAGTATGCGATTTATTAACAGGTGTTACCTAGAAGCGAATCGACATACTTATAACCAAAACTTCTTGTAACACATCCTCACCCTGAGGAATTAAGGCGCAAAGATACACTTTTATTTGACTTCTAATGATTTAAGGAAAGAAACTAATTGTTGGATGGCTTTTCCGCGGTGTCCAATTTTGTTTTTTTCTTCCATAGAGATTTCAGCAAAGGTTTGTGAATAACCAGTAGCCTTAAACACAGGATCATAACCAAAACCGCCGTCTCCATGTTTTTCTTTGGTGATCTCTCCTTCGCAGATTCCGGTGAAGGTGTGCATCTCACCTCCGAGGCTTAGGGCGATCACTGTTTTAAATTGAGCTTTTCTATTGGTTTGGTCCTGGAGGTTTGTCAATAGCTTTTGGATGTTGTCCTCAGAATCTCTTTGTGGGCCAGCATATCTAGCAGAGAAAACACCAGGTTCGCCATTAAGCGCATCAACTTCAAGACCTGTATCGTCAGCAAAACAATCTACATGATAGTGTTGTTTAATAAATTCTGCCTTTTGAAGTGCGTTCCCCTTTATGGTTAATTGGGTTTCTGGTACTTCTTCAAAGCAATTGATATCGTTCAAGCTGAGTAACTCAATGCCCTCAGGTACTATTTTTTGGACTTCTTTTAGTTTGTTGAGATTATGGGTAGCAAAGACAATTTTCATAAAAACATGTTTCTTGAAGTAAAGATAATGACATTTAGTGAGGTACCTAAAGATTCCTGATTCTAGAAAGGAATTTTATCATTAAATTGTGATTTTCATCAGCTGATTTCTGTGAAATAGGTTGTATTTTTATTAAGTAATAATTTTAAAACTATTAATTATGACTGTACATATTCAATACGTTAATATGGATGCCAGTGAAGCTCTTTCTGCTTATACTGAGAAGAAATTAAGATCTATCTTTGACAAATACGATTGGTTAATTAAATGCGATGTGTCTTTCAAGTTGGATAACAACCAAAAGGAGCAAGGGCATATTTGTAATATGGAATTAAGCCTACCTGGGCCACGAATTTTTGCTACATCTAATGAGAAAAACTTTGAATCGGCCGTTAAAGAAACTATTAGCGATTTGGATAAACAATTAAAAAAACGGAAGCATACGTTTTCAACGCATTAATTTATCTATGATGATAGGGTTCATTCCTTAAAATGGTGAATCCTCGATATAATTGTTCTATAAAAAATAGACGAATCATTTGATGGGAAAAGGTCATTTTTGAAAGTGACAGTTTCCCATTGCTTTTGGCATATACTTCAGGTGAAAACCCATAGGGGCCGCCTATGACAAATACCAATTGTTTGATGCCGGAATTCATGTGTTTCTGTAAATATTCAGAAAACCCTACCGAATCCATTTGTTTGCCTCCTTCATCAAGTAAAACCAAAATATCTGAGTTAGTCACCCTAGAAAGGATTTGTTCTCCTTCCTTTTGCTTTTGTTGGTCCTCACTCAGGTTTTTAGAATTTTTGATATCGGGAATAATTTCAAACTCAAACTTGATATAAAACCCCAATCTCTTCTGGTAATCGTCCATTAAAGTTTGGAGGTTCTTATTGTCTGTTTTTCCTATGGCAATGAGTTTGATAGTCATATTAGTTTTCAGTTAATTAAAAATAGGAATCCCGATAACATTCTTTATTTGAATGGTAGTAAGAAGGTACAATTTTACTGAAAATTCCGGGACGATTATAGGTGCCTGTTTTTTTTGCTGTTTCAAAATCATTAAAGTAAGAATCCCACGGAGTACCTATTAACTTTTTCAATATTTTTTCTGGCATATATCGGTAAATAAAATATTCTCCATTGGGTTTTAATAAGATGTGTCTAGAAAAATGAGTTTGAAAACAGATGTCAAAAATTGGTTGCGGTATGGGTTTCCATTCAAAATGTTTGGGCTTATAGTTGAAGTTTTCTTTTGACCCGAAATAGTATATTACTTCTGTATTAAATACATTAAATTGTTCTTTACATTTTTCTTGCCTATTATCAAATTTTACTAATCTATTAGTGTGTTTTTTTTCTGATGTAACCAGTTGATTTGAATTTCCTTTATAATAAGGCTTATACCCTCTCAGGGTATCCATGTAGCTTATTATGATATTTTTATCCTCATTGATTTCTTGAGCCTTGTCTCTTGAGATGAGGTTTCTTATTTGCTTGTTTTCTTGCTGATTTAACTTTCCAAATTCATAGGCATTCACCAACAGATGTATGTCTAAAGAGTCTGATTTATATGTTGTGGAAGTGTATAGAAAGTTTTTGCGTTTTGTTACAAATATGGATTCATTGGTTTGATTTTGATTTTCATCAAGGTAAATTATTGTTTTTGAGTTGGTTTGGGCTAGCAAGATGCTATTCCGCGTAAAAAGTATTGACAAAAATAGAATGGATAATTTAAAGAAAAATTTCATTTTATAAGTTGATAGATTTTGAGGTAGCTAAAGGTAATTTGATTTTTCAAATTAATCTAAGATACATTTTTAAAAATTAAACTTTGTGGTTTTTCATTTCGAGAAATGTATTTTCGCAAAGCCTAAATTTTAACTAACTATTTTACATGAAATCTACTTACTTCTATTGGTTTGCCTTTTTATTCGGTTTTTCCACATTTGCTCAGAACCATTTTATTGCCGGATACTTTATCAATGAATCAGGAAACCGCACGGATTGCCTGATTAAAGATGTATCCTATTTAAAATTACCGGCAAATTTGGAGTATAAATCTTCTGAAAATAGTGATATACAGTCAGTACGTATGGAAACTATTACAGAATTTGGAGTGCCAGAACAAATAAAATACATCAAAAGAATGGCAAAGGTTGATGTTTCTTCTTCAGCATTAGAGGATTTGGATTACAATCAAGAGCCTGTATTTGAAGAGCAAGAAATATTTTTAAGAGCTATAGTAGAAGGTGACGCTAACCTTTATTTCTATGATGGCCCTAAAAGACCATCTTTTTATTATCAGATGAATGAGGGAGAGCTAGAGCCCTTGATATATAAAACCTATTTGTTGGATGGGAGCTATAAAATTACTGAGAATAACACTTTTAAAAAGCAGATTTATAGCCAGTTGAAATGTGAAGGTATTCAGGATTCGGAAATAAGAAACGCTAGATATAAGGAGCGGGATTTATCTAAATTATTTATTGATTATAACGAATGTCAAAATTCGAATTATTTGGTTTACAAAAAAAAGTCAAGGTAAGTTAGACCTTAATGTGTCTTTAAGACCAGGTGTAACATTCTCTTCTTTAGAGTTGTTATCCCCTGATCCTACTAGTATTGTGCTTGGAGATGTTGATTATGGAGAACAGACAGGTAT
This sequence comes from Mangrovimonas sp. ST2L15, assembly GCF_001280515.1. GTDB lineage: Bacteria > Bacteroidota > Bacteroidia > Flavobacteriales > Flavobacteriaceae > Mangrovimonas > Mangrovimonas futianensis. The sequence goes on from NZ_LBIQ01000035.1 coordinate 404,524, forward strand.
AAGAGTGGGAGTTGAATTGGAATTAGTCCTTCCTGCGGGTAAAAACAAATGGGCCGTTTTTTTTGAGCCCACTTATCAAGCATTTAAGGCGAGTAATGAAGAACCTATCGGAATTTTTGAATATGAAACAACCATAGATTATCAGGCTCTAGATTTGAATTTGGGTTTAAGACATTATTTTGTGCTAAGTGAAAAGTCCAAATTATTTATCAATGCTTCCCATGCCTTTGTGATAAACTTTGGTGATTCAAAAGTGGATTTTGATGGGAGAAGTGATTTAGATATTAAAAGCCAAGGGTTTTTTGCATTTGGGTTGGGGTATAAATTCATGGATAGAATGAGTGCAGAGATTAGATATTCGACCAATCGGAACTTACTGGGAGAATATGCCAATTGGAATACCAATTTTACAAGTGTTTCTGCCATACTGGGGTATACCTTTTTCTAAGGTATTCTTTGACTTTGGTTTAAAAGGCATCATATTTTTTAACTTTTTTAGATTTCAGTTTAAATTGGGCTGGTCGTGAATAATTCAAAAATCAATTAGTATTTTTACATTAAAATACACCACTTATGATAAGTCAAAAACAATTTGAAACTGAATTAGATCTTATTATTGCCAATGCAATCAGAGAAGATGTAGGTGATGGAGATCATAGCTCACTGGCTTGTATACCTGAAGATGCTATGGGAAAAGCCAAATTGTTAGTGAAGGATGAAGGTGTGATAGCTGGTGTAGAATTTGCTCGTAAAGTGTTTCGGTATGTTGATAAACGCTTAAAGATGAAAACGTTTATCAATGATGGAAGAAATGTAAAACGAGGTGATATTGTTTTCTTTGTAGAAGGTCCTTCTCAAGCCATTTTGAAAGCGGAACGCTTGGTTTTGAATGCAATGCAAAGAATGAGTGCCATTGCGACAAAAACAAGAATGTTTGTTGATTTATTGGAAGGAACGAAAACCCAAATTTTAGATACGAGAAAAACAACTCCAGGTATTCGGGCACTCGAAAAATGGGCCGTTAAGATAGGAGGAGGAGAGAATCATCGGTTTGCACTTTATGATATGATTATGTTAAAGGACAACCATATTGATTTTGCTGGAGGAATCTCAGAAGCTATTGAAAAAACAAAACAATACCTAGAAGACCATCATAAGGATTTAAAAATTATAGTTGAAGCGCGCGATTTAAATGAAATCAAGGAAATTTTAGCCAGTGGAGGTGTTGATCGCATTCTATTAGATAATTTTGATTTTGATGAAACCCGGGCAGCTGTTGCTTTGATTGGGGATGCATGTCAAACTGAATCGTCGGGTAATATCAATGAAAGAACTGTAAGACAATATGCTGAATGTGGTGTCGATTTTGTTTCATCTGGAGCCTTGACCCATTCCGTTTATAATATGGATTTGAGCCTAAAAGCAGTGTAATATGACCAAACAGGTAGAAGACAAACTGGAAAAAATTCCAATTGTTAATCTGTTGGTGAAACTGCTAAAAGGATTAAAACTACCCGGTCTGGAGGGACTTTCAGTTTATGACCTTTTAGAACTATATGGGATAGGGATTGTTAAAGGAGCTCTTACCACCCGAGCCAGTGCTATTGCCTTTAGTTTTTTTACAGCCCTATTTCCATTTTTATTGTTTGTGTTAATCGTTATACCGTATATTCCGATTGACGATTTTAAAATTGAATTTCTAAAGTTTTTAAATTCTTTTTTGCCTTCCAGTACGTCAGACTTCTTTTTTGATAATATTTTTGTCAATATTGATAATACGGCGAACGGAGGTTTGATTTCATCAGTGTTGTTTGCCTCCATTTTTTTGATGGCCAATGGTATCAATGCTGTTTTTTCTGGATTTGAAAGTTCCTATCACGAGCAATTGACCAGAAATCCTTTTAAACAATATGTTTTTGCTCTTGGGGTAGCTTTGATTTTAGCCTTTTTATTGATTTTGAACGTCGTGGTACTTGGGTACATACAAATCTATATCAGTCAGAATCTGGAGCAATATGGTTTAGTAGATAAACAGAATGTGCCCCAATGGTTAAACCTAGCCAAATATGCTTTTTTTGTGCTAACGGCTTTTTTGGCTACTGCGACTTTGTATTATTTTGGAACCAAGGAAGGGAGACATTCTAAATTTTTCTCTATAGGTGCTTTGTTTACTACCTTATTGATTATCTTGAATTCTTATTTGTTTGGTTTGTATATAGAGAATTTTGGAAGGTATAATGAACTCTATGGTTCCATAGGGGCTTTACTGATTTTAATGTTTTATCTATGGCTTAACTCTACTATTTTGCTTTTAGGGTATGAGCTAAATGCTACCTTAAACCGATTGAAAAAACAAAATAGAAAAAACGCTTAGGCAGATGTCATACTTTATTGATGTCATTATTCCCATTCCTATATCCAATCTGTTTACTTATAGTATAACAGAAGCTGAGGCAACATTCCTAATTCCAGGAGTTAGGGTGTCAGTTCCTTTTGGTAAAAGCAAGATTTATACAGGTATTGTATATAAAATACATGAACAAGCACCTTTGGTTTATGAGGCCAAACCCATAGAGCAAATACTCGATGAGTCGCCCATAGTCACCTCAAGACAAATGAGACTATGGCATTGGATCGCCGATTACTACATGTGCACAGTGGGAGAGGTTATGAGAGCTTCATTGCCCAATGCCTTTATATTGGAAAGTGAAACGGTTATTTTAAAAAGTCAGGATGTTGAAATAAGCGATGCTGATTTGGAAGATGATGAATTCATGTTGTGGGAAGCTTTACATCATCAATCCTCTCTAAAGATTCAGGATGTCATGGGGATTTTGGATAAAAAGAATGTGCTTCCAGTTATTAAAAGACTTTTGGAAAAGCAGGCTATTTCTGTTCAGGAAGAAGTCTTTGAAAAATATACTCCAAAGTTGGTGCGATATGTCAAATTGGGAGATGAATATACCTCTGAAGTAGGACTGCATGGGTTATTGGAAGAGTTAAGTCGTGCCCGTAAGCAACGTGATGTGGTAATGACACTTTTCTCATTATCGGCAAAAACCAAAAAACCGATTAAAGTATCTACATTAACCGAGGAGAGTGGTGCTTCAAGCGCCATAGTAAAGGCACTGATTGATAAGGGCGTTTTAACTGAGTTTTACTTTCAAACAGATAGAATTCAATTTGAAGGTGAGGTATCTTCTGAAACCAAATTTCTTTCTGAAGATCAGGATCGGGCCTTCCAAGAAATCAAAAAAACTTTTGAAGAGAAAGATATTGTTTTGCTTCATGGCGTGACTTCTTCAGGGAAAACAGAAATCTACGTTAAGCTTATTCAGGAGGTTTTGGATCTCGGCAAACAAGTCCTTTATTTGCTACCTGAAATTGCATTAACCACACAGCTGGTTAATCGTCTTCAAACCTATTTTGGTGAAAAAGTAGCGGTCTTTCATTCCAAGTATTCTTCTAACGAACGCGTAGAAGTTTGGAACCAAATTTTGGAAAACTCACCAAAGGCTCAAATTGTTCTCGGAGCCAGATCGGCTGTACTATTGCCATTTAAAAATTTGGGATTGATCATTGTAGATGAAGAACATGAGCAATCTTTCAAGCAATTTGATCCTGCTCCTAGGTATCACGGTAGGGATACGGCTGTCATTCTAGCGCATTTGTTTCAAGCCAAAACCTTGTTGGGATCGGCGACACCTAGTTTGGAAACCTTTTATAATGCGAAGCAAGGTAAATATGGATTGGTTTCTTTGTTTACGAGATTTAATGATGTTCTGATGCCAGACATAGAACTAGTGGATATCAAAGAAAAGCATCGCAAAAAGAGAATGACGGGTCATTTTAGTGATCGATTGATTGAAGAAATGCGAGAAACTTTGGCTGAGGGTTATCAGATTATCTTGTTTCAAAATAGGAGGGGGTATTCACCTATTATTGAATGCCAAACCTGTGGTCATTCCCCGCAATGCCCCAATTGCGATGTAAGTCTAACCTACCATCAATATCGAGATCAGTTGCGGTGCCACTATTGTGGATATCACACGGTCATGGTTAAGACTTGTGAAGCTTGTGGAAGTGTTGAATTGGATACTAAGGGTTTTGGGACGCAGCAGGTGGAGCAGGAGGCCAACGTGTTATTCCCTGATGCCAAAATCGCTCGGATGGATTTGGATACCACTAAAGGGAAGTATGGGTATGAAAAAATAATCAATGCTTTTGAGCAGCAGGAAATTGATATTTTGGTGGGTACTCAAATGCTAACAAAAGGGCTGGACTTCAGAAACATCAAGTTGGTTGGTATTATGAATGCTGATAATATGCTTAATTTCCCTGATTTTAGGGCTCACGAACGGAGTTTTCAATTGATGGTTCAGGTTTCTGGAAGGGCAGGTAGAACTAAAGAAAGAGGGAAAGTATTTATACAGACTTATAATCCATATCATACCATCTTGCAACAGGTTTCTACCAACTCTTATTTGGAGATGTTTAAGGAGCAAATGGATGAACGCCATAATTATAAATATCCTCCTATCTATAGATTGATAAAAATATCCTTAAAACATAAGGATTACAATAAGGTTAATTTAGGGGCCGAGTGGTATGCCAAATCATTGCGTATGGTTTTTAAAAGTGGGGTTTTAGGTCCTGAGTATCCCCCCGTGGCTAGAATAAGAAACCAATATATCAAACACATATTGATCAAAATACCTCCCAAACAGTCGTTGTCAAAAACAAAAGAAGCTATCATTAAAATTAATAATAGCTTCTTGAGTGTAAAAGATTTTAGGTCGGTTCGGGTAATATTAAATGTAGATAACTACTAAATATTATTAAGTGCGTCAACCAACTGCGTCTTTTTATTTCTACTTAATGGTATTTCGTAAGCCCCAACTTCAACATTTTTACTGTTGAAACGATCAATTTTATCCAAGTTCACAATATAAGATTTGTGAATTCTCAAGAATTTACCTTCTGGTAATTCCTTTTCAAATGCTTTCATAGTAGAAAGCACCACCAAACTGGTATCTTCGGTAACTAATTTTACATAGTCACCAAGGGCTTCAATCCATTTAATGTCTTTAATATAAACCTTACGTTTTTTAAGGTTACTCTTTACAAAGATGTGTTCACCTTCTTCTTCGTTGAAATCATGTCTTAATTTGTGCTGCTCAATAGCTTTTTCAACAGCCGTATTAAAACGCTCTTTGGTAATCGGTTTGTGTAAGTAATCGGTAGCATCATAATTAAATGCTTTAAAAGCATATTCTGTTTTACCGGTCACAAAAATAATTTGGGGTTTATTATTTAATACATCCAGTAATTCAAATCCATTCAATACGGGCATTTCAATATCCAAGAATATTAGATCTACCTTATGAGTATTTAAACCGTTTTTGGTTTCTAGGGCACTGTTGTACTCAGCAATTAAATTAAGAGCTGGATGACTCTCAATTAGTTTGACTATTGATAGTCGCTGTATGGCTGAATCGTCAACTACTACGCAGTTTAAAGTCATAACATTTAATTTATTTCGGTTAAGATATCGACAATAGTACAAAAAATTCGGTTAAAAACCAAAAAACATCGATAAAATACATTTTTAACAAAATATTAACAATGTTTGAATGAGGGAGAAAAATTAAGGGGATTACTTTGCAATATAAGAAATAAATAATTATTTTTGCACCCATTTTTAACATTAATAGATAAACAATTATGAATCATTACGAAACTGTTTTCATTTTGAATCCCGTTTTATCTGAAACACAGATAAAGGAAACAGTACAGAAATACGAAGAGTTTCTGACTTCCAGAGGAGCAAAAATGATCTCGAAAGAAGATTGGGGTCTAAAAAAATTGGCTTACCCAATCCAAAACAAGAAAAGTGGTTTTTATCACTTATTTGAATATCAAGTAGAAGGTGATGCTATCACTCAATTAGAGCTTGAATTCAGACGTGACGAGCGTTTTATGCGTTACTTAACTGTAAAACTAGACAAGCACGCTGCTGCTTGGGCTGAGAAAAGAAGAAACAGAAACAAACAAAAAGCGTAATTATGTCATCTATAGAACAACAAGCAAAAGGAAAGAAAGACGGAGAAATCAGATATCTTACTCCGCTTAATATAGAAACTAACAAAGCTAAGAAGTATTGTCGTTTCAAAAAGTCTGGAATCAAGTATATCGATTATAAAGATCCAGATTTCTTATTGAAATTTGTAAATGAACAAGGTAAAATTTTACCAAGACGTTTAACAGGAACTTCTTTAAAGTACCAAAGAAAAGTATCTGTAGCTATCAAAAGAGCACGTCATTTAGCTTTAATGCCTTACGTGGCAGATTTATTAAAATAAAAATATCATAACGATGGAACTTATATTAAAACAAGACGTTGAGAATTTAGGATTTAAAGACGATATTGTAACAGTTAAGAACGGTTATGGTAGAAACTTTTTAATTCCTCAAGGGTTTGCCGTTTTAGCTACAGGATCAGCTAAAAAAGTATTGGCAGAAAATTTAAAGCAAAGAGCTTTTAAAGAAAAGAAAATTGTTGAAGATGCTCAAAAAGTAGCTGAAGCAGTTAAAGCATTGGAGATTAAAATCCCTGCTAAATCAACTGAAGGAGCTTCTGCTGGAGATAAACTTTTTGGATCAGTTACTACTATGGATTTGGTAGACGCTATTGAGAAAGAAGGTCACAGCATCGATAAAAGATTTGTAACTATAGTTGGTGGAAACATCAAGCGTTTAGGGCAGTACAATGCCGTAATCCGTTTGCATAGAGACGTTATTTTTGAATTCCCATTTGAGGTAATTCCTGCAAGTAACTAATTTCACTCAAAACATCAAAAAGCCTCAACCAACGTTGGGGCTTTTTTTATTGAATTTATTATGAAGTACGCAAGATTAACCAAAGAGCAGTTTGAAGAACTGCATCAAGAATTTATCAACTTTTTGGCTACCCAATCGGTTACGGCAGAGGAGTGGGATCATTTAAAGGTCAACAAACCTGAATTAGCTGAACAGGAATTGGACGTGTTTAGTGATTTGATTTGGGAAGGCGTTTTAAATCAAGTTGGTTATATTGAACACATCTCCCCACAACAGATGCATCTTTTTTATTTGAATGACAAGAACATGCATGTTATTGCTGTAAAAGTTAAAAATGATCAAGACATCACCACAGATGAAGGTTATGGGTGGTTACGCCAGAACCTTATGAGTGATGAGGTGGAGTTTTTACAGGCCAAGAAAGACTATTCTGAAGATAGAAATTTGGATAAATTTCAATTGATTCGTCAAGGTGGCGTTATTACCAAAGGTGAATTGTTCAATTACTTTGATAAATTGATTAACTAGTTCTATTTTTGCGGTAAATTTCACAGAATAACATGGCACAAAAACCAAGCATTCCTAAAGGAACCAGAGATTTTAGCCCGAGCGAGGTAGCTAAAAGAAACTATATATTTTCTACCATCCGTTCCCAATTTGAGACTTACGGCTTTCAACCTATTGAAACGCCGAGTTTTGAAAATTCGGAAACCTTAATGGGAAAATATGGAGATGAAGGGGATCGCTTGATTTTTAAAATTCTGAATTCGGGTGATTACCTAAAAAAGGTGGATGAAGCAGCTTACCAAACAAAGGATTCTACAAAGTTAGCTGTAGATATTTCAGAAAAAGCCTTACGTTATGATTTAACCGTACCATTTGCACGTTATGTGGTACAACATCAAAATGAGATAGAATTTCCTTTTAAGCGGTATCAAATGCAACCTGTTTGGAGAGCAGACAGACCTCAAAAAGGACGTTTTAGAGAGTTTTATCAATGTGATGCCGATGTGGTGGGATCTGATTCTTTATGGCAAGAGGTGGAGTTTGTACAATTGTATGATGCTGTTTTCACTGCCTTAAGCCTAGAGGGAGTTACCATCAAAATCAACAACCGTAAAATCCTATCTGGAATTGCAGAGGTGATTGGCGCCAGTGATAAATTGATTGATTTTACAGTGGCTTTGGATAAGCTGGATAAAATAGGAGAGGAGAAGGTTAAGGAAGAAATGATAGGTAAAGGAATTTCTCATGAAGGAATTGAAAAGCTTCAACCGCTTTTTTCTTTAAGTGGTGATTTTGGTGCTCAGATTTCTCAATTGCAGGATATTTTAAGTACCTCTGAGGAAGGAAAAAAAGGAATTGAGGAATTACAATTTATTGAAAAAGCCATTGCTGAGCTAGGTTTAAAAACGGCCCAATTGCAATTGGATGTCACCTTGGCTAGAGGTTTAAATTACTATACAGGAGCTATTTTTGAAGTCGTGGCGCCAAAAGGAGTTCAAATGGGATCCATCGGCGGAGGTGGGCGTTATGATGATTTGACCGGAATTTTTGGGTTGAAAAATATGAGTGGCGTCGGTATCAGTTTTGGTTTGGATCGTATTTACTTGGTATTGGAAGAGCTTGGATTATTTCCTGAAACAGTGACCAAGACTCTGGATGTTTTGTTTATCAATTTTGGCACCGATGAAGCCCTTTATGCCATGAAAGCAATTAAAGCTTTAAGGGAACAAGGAATCCACTCAGAACTCTACCCTGATACGGCTAAAATGGGCAAACAAATGAAGCATGCCGATAAAAGAGGGCTTCCATATGTCGTGTTGGTGGGTGAAAAAGAAATGGAACAACAGACCTTTACTTTAAAACACATGAAATCTGGGGAGCAAGTTTCTTTAACTTTAACAGAGCTTATTGCTAAATTTAAATAAAAAAAGGAAGCCCCGAACTTTGTTCGAGGCTCCCGGGCACAGTCAAATCTAAAAGCTAGATTTGGGACTTACGCTTAAGATCTCTATTTAATGATAACTTTTTTGTTGAATGTGCCGTACAGTTTAGTGGAAACTGAAATAATGTAGGCGCCCTGACTTAAGTTATTTGATTGTATTTTAGAATATTCTTCTTGGTTTAGGTTGTTTAATTGATAGACTGATTGGCCTAGTGTGTTATATATTTCTACTGTTTGTATATCCCAAAGTTTTGGATTGTAAATGACAATTTCTTGTTGGTCATTAGCATAGAAAATAGACAGGCTTTCAGCTAAAGTATCTTCCTCCATGCTTAGTGTTTCAGCTGAGAATCTCAGTTCAAATCGGTTGAGGTGATTTCCGGCACTAAGAGTGACAGAAAAATTACTAACCCTTAGATCATGATATAGGTTTTGTTCGCTGTCATATAGATAGATGTTTAAGTCATCTGGAACGTTTTCCAAAGCATCAATCATGATGGTGTTGATTCCTTGTGTATCGGTTTTGATACCAATTGGCAATATGGTAGCTTCATCAATCACATCGATTCCTTGAATCACGAATTTATCATCAGATATTTGCCAAAACATATCGTCCATTTGATTCTCATTCAAAATACCTTCATAACCCCAATCAATACCTGCTGATGCTTGTGGATCTTCAGTAACTAAGAGTTGTCTGTGAATTGTATTTACCGAATTATAACCTAATCTAATTTTTAATCGTGTATCATAATAGTCTTCTGGATTTTCCTCATCATTGGTCACATTTGTATTGGAATTAGCTTGTTTTACAAAAACAGAGACTCCATTCTCTTCTTTTCTGAAGACACGTTGTCCGTTGTTGAATTTGATTTGGCCATCACTTTCTCCAATTACAAAAAATCCTTGACCTACAGGAATATACCTGCCAGGAATTTTTGTTGGAACACCTCCCGTGCCCACATCTGGGTCATTGGTTCCATAAGAGGCAGATGGTGCTCCTCCTGATAAATTGTAAGTGGCATAGCCTCCTTGATATTCAGCAAGAATATGTGAGCCACCACCCCAGTGTTCCCAGAAATAGAGCGTGCCAGATAGGTTCCCGTTTCCTTCAATGATGCTTCCATTATCTAATATAAATTGAACTGCGTCTATGGCTGAAGGGTAGGGGTTTCCTACCAAATAGTCATTATTTTCATTAATTGTGAGAGCAATGTCTCCGTTGTTAGGTTTCCCAACGAAAACATAATTTTGCTCTTCGGATACATTTCCATTGGTATTGGCGACTCCTTTCATAGTATATCCTTCACCTACATACATGGTTCCTGTATTTCTGACGTGTTGCCAAGAGGCGTAATCATCAGTTGGAAAATTATTGAATTTCCAAATCCAATAATGGGCAATGCTTATGGGTGATCCCGAATTTCCATTATATCCTGAAATGAAGTTAATTTCTTGTACCTCATCTGGGTCAGATCCATCAAATAGCACATCTGGAACATGGTATTCCATATTATTTATGGTATTGTTGATTAAACCAACTGGTGAAGACCAATAATTATAAGTGAATAAATCTTTGGTTCCTTGTTGGTCAATTTCTATACGCCCAGTGCTCGTGGTATCCAATTCGCTGTCCATTCCTTGAACCAATTGGGATTCTCCCGTTAAATCTAAAAGCCCATCTAATTTCAAATACCAGCTCACATTGAACTCAGAATCATTTTCAATACTAAATTCTATGGGGTCATTATTGGAATCATTTTCTTCCAAAAAGAATGCCAAATGAGATGAGTTTTCATTATAAGAAATATTATTGTGGAGCACTTTTATGATGCTCCAATCATAGGTTGTGGCGTCATAACCATTCACACCGTCTTCCGGAATGTCTAGAGTTTCTGGTAAAAGATCATTGCCATGTTGGGTGATAAAAGGGAGTGGTGCGCTTTGATTACCAATATTTTTAACATTGTAAATTTTTGCGCCAACCGTATCAAAACCAAGGGTTGTCAAATCATCAATTATATCATCTTTATACACATCCATCCTGAAATATCTTAGCAGGGAAGACCATGATAAAGGAGAATTATTGTCTACATCAACAAAGTCGGTGATATCTCGAGGGATAACTTCCCCTCTTACATTACCGGCATTATTCCCGATTTCTTGATACACCATTTTGTGAATTTCGTCATCGGATAATGTCTTGGTAAATATTCTAACTTCATCTATGAAACCTTTAAAATAGGTGTCACTGTCTGCTGGATCAGCAGACTTACCAATTGTAAAATTATAGGTATTGGTATTCAAGGAGCCACCTATACCATTGACGCTGCCTCGGTTTTCTCCATTGATATAAAGTATCATTTGATTTGTTGAACTGCTTGTAGTAGCAGCTACATGAACCCATTGATTCAATGGAATATCACCAGTGGAAAATTGTTTGTTATCAGCATGTGCTGTAATGGTAACATCCCCGTAATTTTCTACTTCCAATTCAAAATTGGCTTGCCCAAGAATGATTGCTCTACCTGTGAAAGTTGGGTCAATTTTAATCCATGTCATGAAAGAAACGTTAGAAAGACCACTCAGTATTTGAGTATCTTCAACATAATCATTCCTTCCATCAAAGTATAACAGCAATTTTTGATTCAAATCTCTTGGGGATCCAAATAGATTGTCATATGTATCAAAGAGATCCATTATTCCATCGCTGTCCAAATCGGTCATATCATCAATGACCCCATCATTATTAGCATCTAAAGCGTAATATAAGGTACTGGCGATATCATAGATGCCATCGTCGTTAGAATCGATATCCATATAATCGGGCAAACCATCGCCATCTGCATCTTTTACGTAGTAAGTGTATCCTATTCCCTGGTTACTATTACCATATGCTTCTTCAAATATACTTCCGTTGTAGTAGTCATATAAATCCAATATACCATCGGTAAAATATTCAACAATTCCATCGGATTCTACATCTGTTTCTCTTACGGCATCTGTATCAGTACCATCACCCACACCATCTCCATTGATGTCTCCATCGCCATTTTGAAAGGAAGTATCGGCTAGATTTCCAGCCCCTGACTCGTCTACATCAAAAAGGGTGTCGTTATCACTGTCTAAATCTAGATAATTTGGTATGCTGTCACCATCTGAATCTAAAGGAATGTGCCCTTCAACCAAATCGTGCATGCCATTACCATTGGCATCTACCCAAGTTGATACGTTTGTTAAGGTTGCTTTTCCTTCACTGTATGCTCCCAAGCCTGCTTCAACAACATCAGGTATTCCATCATTGTCAGAATCTAAATCAAAAATATCAGCAACGCCATCACCATCTGTATCACAAAGCGTTTGAGAAATGACAATGTCATCAAGAGCTAAATCATTTCCAAGACCTCCTGTTTCGTTATTGAAAAAATAAACGTAAAATTCATCAACGTTAAATGTTAAATCTGCCGTAAAGTTGATCCAACCGTTATTAGCAGAGGCAGGATTGTTGGGAGGGATGCTTCCTGTTGTTAAGGAGTTCAAGATATTTCCATTTTCATCTCGGAATTCAACCAAAATATCAGGTCTCAAACGTGAACTGATACCAGGAGCATCATGGTTGTCCAAATTGATTACCCAAAAACTATAGGTGATTGGCACATTGGGAAGTGCCCCTTGGATGTGAGCCGTGTAAAACAACCCAGGATCATAGGAAGCATTAAACATCGCCATACGCCCGTTGGTATCACCTGAAGTGTGGTCTAGACCAGAATACCAATATTCGTCGGCCCATGAAGCAACTTCATTATTTGGTGTGTCATTAGTGCCATCTCCATCACATGCTTTGTGGTAAACAGTGTACTCTCCATCATTTAAATCTTGATTGCTATTACAGGATCCGCTACCATCTTCATAGCAATAGCTTGTTTGCGCATCGTAAGTGGTGTTTATAGTGGTGCGATTGGTTCCAGTTCCAAAAGTTTCATTGAGGAACTTATAATTTACGTAAGTTGATATGGCTGAATTTTTACAACTGAGCTCCTCATCGGAATCCAAAATACCATCGTTATCGTCATCTATATCCACATCATCATAGACTCCATCTCCATCACTATCATAAAAATCTTGAATGGTTACTTCAGGCTCATTTTCGATTCCTTCAATGAGGATATTGTCAAAGTAATTGTATTCTGAATTTTGATTTGCTGTACTCGAAAACCGCATTCTGGAATTAGTACTAAATGAATAAGTGTCACTGGCAAATGTATATACAAGATCGTAAGACGAATAACCCGAAACAGAAAAATCAACCCCTTTTTTAAACGTATAGAGAAGTGACCATGTCGAACCATCATAATATTCAAGCTTGAAACCTTCTCCATTTTCAAGGCCATTATTTTTAGAACAAAATGAAATTGTGATGTTTGAGTAAGGTGTGAAATCTAGAATTGGTGAAGTGACTCTATTTTGATTCTCTTGATCATCTTTGGAATAGATGGAGCGGTTCCCAAAACAAGAGTAATAGGAAGAGTTGCTCAAGCCTGCATCATTGCCACCATCCGTCCAACCCTGTAAACCATTTTCAAAGTCATAGAAACCTATGGTTGTTTGGGTTAGAGCTATTTTACATGAAAATAGTAAAAGCATGACAATGATACTTTTACATATTGAAAAAGTATTGTTTCGCATAAGTAGATTGGTTTAGTTTGGGGCTAAATCAAAAGCTCAACAAAGATAAGTTTATATCTTTTAAATGCAAAAAAAATCGATGAAATGCATTGTGTTATAGGAAATTATATAAAAAAAGCGGTAAATTTTGTTTACCGCTTTAAAATTGGAGGCTGATTTTTGAAGTTATTCAATAATCACCTTTTTATTAATACTTGTGCCAAGGCCTGTATCTAATTTGATAATGTGGTTACCACTTGAAATGTGTCTTACAGGTAGTTTGATCTTGGAATTGGCAAGTTCAGTAACTTGAGAACTGTTCCAAGTTTGTAAAACTTTTCCGGCCATATCAATTAGTTGTACGCGGTTGACTTTAACTTTATTGTAAGTATTGATAAAGATTTCACCTGAATTATTTAGGTAGTTGACGCTAATCTCATTGGTTAAATCTTCAATAATGCTTAAGGTGGATTCATCTGATTCAAATGTCAGGAAGAATCGGCTGTTATATTCCCCCGCTTCCAAATTAATAGAGAATGGAACCTCATTAAATTGAGAATATTCGCCAGTTAAAGAATCGTAAATAAATACATCGATTTCCTCATCAAAGTTTTCTAGCATTCTAAGGTTAATTGCCAAATCTCCAGCTTGAGCCAATTTAACATTTAAGGGATATTGTTTAGTAGAATCAAATTCGCCTACCCCTTGAATAATAAAATTAGTATTCTCAACATTCCATGATACATCAGTCGTATAGTCGTCTATGTTTTTAGCGTCATAGCCAAAATCATAACCATCAGAAGCATTGCTATTAGGAACGAAAGCTAACATTATATGCCTATTTAAATTATTTGGTGTGGTTGCCGTTAACCTTACCCTTTGAATTACAGATTCATTTTCACCATCTGTGTAAGTTAAGTTTGGACTATCTATAGTCTTCAAGAAAATCGAGGACCCTGAACCGGATTCTCTTCTAAAGATCCGCTGGTCATTTTCAAATTTGATTTGACCTCCTGTTTCTGGTTCCAAAGCTCCAACAAAAAAACCTTGTCCAACCGGAATATACCTTCCAGGCATTAATGAGGAAGAGCCTAAATCACTGATTTCATAACCATCTTCTGTTATGGATGGAGTAGTTGGAATTTCACCTCCACTCAAGTTGTAAGTGGCATACCCTCCTTCATAGTTTACAAGGAAATGGGAATTACTACTTAAATAGTGTACCCAGAAATAAAGAGCACCATCAATGGCGCTTGTAGAGCTAGGGTTTGCCGTACTTCCATTTGGAATGTTATCTTTTATAAATTCGTCAGCATCTATCGCACTTGGGTATGGGTTTCCAATTAATATTTGATTTCCATTGGAAACAGCAGTGTTGGTATTTTGAATCAATCCATTGTGGGGCTTTCCTAGGAATACATAGTTTTGATAATCATTGTTAGTGCCACTGCCTTTCATGGTAAACCCATTTCCAGTGGGTATGTTTCCTGTGCTTCCAACTTGATTCCATTGTTGATAGGTATTAGCTATGGCATTGTAGGTCCAAAGCCAATAATTTGGTAATGAAATAGGTGGTCCAGGAGTGGCATCGTAGCCACCAATCCATGTGATTGTGGCGGGATTGGGTGAGGGGGTACCATCCATCATAATACTTCCTACAGTATAATTAGAATTAGTTGCAGCACCAATGCCGCTTACTGGTGAACTCCAATAATTGTAATTATATAGATTTTTAGTTCCTTGCTGATCTCTTTCAATAAACCCAAGACTATTTGGTTCCAATTCACTATCATTCAATTGGTCTATATTATATCTTTTTTGAACTAATTGTGATTGTCCGACTAAATCTATTTGTCCATTAAGCTTTAGATAATGGGTTACCCATAAAGCGTTACCGCTATTATTTTCATCTTGCGTTGTATTAGGGTTTGAAATAATGATTTCAGAACCTGAATTATTTAATAATCCCAAAAGGGTGATATTATCATTGTGAGAGTTGACATCATGAGCCGTTTCAACAATATTCCAATCAATCTTTGAGCCATTTACTCCAACGCTATTTGGATAATTCCAAACGGAATAATTGGTCCAGGGAGAAGCCGATGTGTTATCATTATCCCAATCTCCTGCTTGTGTTGTTGTATAGGGTAGTGGAGCGGTTTCCTGTTGACTAGATGTAATATTTTTCAATCGACCGTTTGTTCCTGCTGAAAAATTAGGGGACAAACTACCACAAGCAATATCCATTCGATAATAGCCTTCCAGATTAGACCATAATAACGGATTATCATCAATACCATCTTGATTGGCATCTGGACCATTGATTTTTGAACCTAGAACTACACCTCTCACATCAACTCCATCGGGTTCTATTTCTTGATTCATCATTTGTCTAATATGTTCTGTTGATAGGGCTTTATTCCAAATACGTAATTCATCTATCCAGCCATTAAAATGGTTGGTTGGAACAGAAGACGATGCTTCATCCATTGCTCCTAGAAGGGTCTTGTAATTATTGCTTGATGGATGTCCTCCACCTCCCGTTTTAATTAATATGCCATCGATGTAAAGTCGATACTCATTTCCATTTCGCACCAATGCAATGTGATACCACCTTGAGGAGTCAATTGTATAGGGAGTAGAATTTAAATATCCAGTTTTATTCCAACGAAATGCAATATGACCAGCACTATTAATACGTAAATCGTAACCATGTGCATTCCCAGAAAAACTGGCATCGCGCTTCGACAAGATGGTTTGAATACCAGCAATTGATTCAGGCTTTATCCAAACCTCAATACTAAAGTCATTGCTGGATAAATCGTAGTTATTTTCTCCAAAATCCACATAATCATCTGTACCATCAAAATCTACCAAATCACAATTGATTATTTCGATGCTCATATTACTTGAACATCCGTTAACTGTCCATGTCAAGTTGTAAATTCCGGCATCTCCTGTAAATTCTGCATCAGGGTCATTAACATCAGAAATTGTAAAATTTCCACCGCAACTACTGCTTGAAATCACAGCCCATTCACCCGCAATTTCTGTATCTTCCATGGCGCCTTCATCATCACAGTTGACACAGTTATTAGGAAGTGTATAGGCTCCTTTAGCCGCATTTTGAGTAGCGGTTAACCTATTGTCATAGGCATTTAATTGAACCGTGTTTTGTCCACATTCTTCAGGGGTAAAAGCCACATCCTCACCAGCATAAGAATAGAACACTTTTATTTCAATTAAATCTGTACCGTCTTCATCATAGGACCTACAGCCATTTATTAAAGCTGTCGCACCATAATTATGGGTCCCAGGTACTTCTGGAATAAATGAAATAGGAACTTGTGTTTCACCTGTTACAATTGGATCTTCACTAGGATCCCCAATTCCATCAGTCCATTCCAGTTCTGTATCGACGTAGACCTCTTGGTAAACAAAAATATTATCCATTGCCCAGGCACTTTGATTTGTAGTACCTGTAAAAGACCATCTAATTCTAACATTACTTTCTCCAATATAGGCGTCCAAAGAAATAGAAGTATTGTCTGTTTCAAAATTATATTCGGTAGGTGTTGATCCGGCAACAGATTCTGCAGTTCCTGCAGTAAACCAATCTGAATCACCACTTCCTACGGCATGCATAAGTACCAAGGTCGAATAGTTGACACCACCATCTATAGATATTTCTATAATGGCATAGTCTTGATCTGAAAAATAATAAGCTTGGTCAAAATCTAAACTTGCTGAAGCAACATTAGATAAATCCATAATAGGAGTTTCAAGTGTTGTTGGTATGGCTCCGTTATATTGGGGAGAACTAAAATTACCATAAGCTATAGTATACTTACCATCATTACCGCAATATACAATGTCACCATTCTCTTGATTGTTACAAGTTTTTGCAGACCAATTTCGAGGTTTTGTTGCGCTTCCACCAGCAGTAAATCCTCCAGTCTCTCCATCAACCAACCAGCCATTAGGATCTTGAGTGTTAAGCTGGCCTTGATTAAAATCCCCTGGAGGGTAATCAGGAAAAGCCTCCTCTGTTGCCAAATAATTACTTGTAGCCAATAGATTGACTTCATCCCCCAAACAATAATTTGGGTCAGAATCTAAACTTTCGATGGTTGGTGCAGATCCAGGTGGTAGTGACCTGACATAAAACAAGCTTGAATATACACTACAATTTCCTACTTGGATTAGAACTCTGTAATAGGTTGATTCCAATTCTCCTATAGCAAAGGTTATTGAATGACTATCTGTAGTATTTGAAATAATGCTCCAAATACCTTGATTCACTGCGAATTGCTCCCATTGAATGATGGTTCCTGTTTCCCCAGTTAAGTCTAAATCAATATTAATTTCTTCTTGACATGAAGAAATATCAATTTGACTAGAAAATGTGGTGCCCTCAAAGGTACCTTGAAGCGTTCCTCCATCAATGGAAGGGGGAGTCATTGTAATATCTTGGGTTTGTATAGTTATGTTACCATTACTATCTATGAATTGCCAATCAATGGTCTCAGTCCCAGAAAAAGAAAATGGAAATATAAAGTCAGGAGACAAAGTTCCTTCAATGATACCATCACATCCATCTGTAGCGGTTGGAATGGTCAATTCTGAAATACTTGAAATTTGACAACCAGTAAATGATAAGGCAGTTAATGAAGGACTGTTTGGTACAGGACTTTCATTGTCAACGACTGTAACATCTTGTGGTACAATAATACTGTTGCCTGCACTGTCTGAAAAGGTCCAATAAATTGTTTCTGTACCAACAGAGTCAAAAATTAAACTAACATTAGATGTTCCGATAATAGTTCCATCACAATTGTCATTAGTGGTTGGAGGAGTTACTTCTATGTAACAATCTGCAATGATAGGTTCAAGGACTGGAATCTCAGGATCTTCATTGTCTATAACAGTTATATCAATTGAACAAGTGGAAGAATTTCCAGCAACATCAGTAATTACAAATGTATTGGTTGTAGTACCTACCGGGAAGACACTTCCAGAAGGCAAACCTGTGGTTTGTATTGTGGTTGCTCCAATACAGTTGTCAGAACCTGTTGGTGTAATGTAAGTCACTACCGCTGAGCAAAGTCCTGTATCATTGATTGTTATTATATCACTTTGACATGATATAGTGGGTGCTGTAGTATCCTCGATGATCACATTTTGGTTAACTGTTATGGCATTGCCATTTCCATCGTCAAAGGTCCAAGTAATTATGTGTATTCCTTGGGTATTATAGGTCAGGGGATTGGAAGTGGTTCCTGTTATGGTTCCGGTACAGTTATCGGTTGTAGTGGGTGTAGGGGCAGTAGCAGAGCATTGTCCATTGACATCGGATAGAATAGGAGCTAATGGAGCAGTGGTATCATTAATAACAACGTTCTGTGTCTGTGTTGAAGCATTACCATTCACATCTGTATATATCCATGTTACAACTGTTGTACCCTGGGCGGAGATAGGTAGAGAAGCATTGTTTGTTACAGTTACTGATCCACCGCAATTGTCCGTCGCCGATGGTGCAATCAAGGATGTTACAGAACATTGTGCAGTTACATTCGCTAAATTAGCTAAGTCAGCTGTAGGAGGCGTGTTGTCCTCCACGGTAATGGTTTGGGTTTGTGTTGTTGTATTGCCATCGTTATCAGTTACGGACCATTCACGAACGATAGTTCCAACACCATCGTTGACGGTATTGGTAGTTTCTGAATAGCTAACTGTAAGGGTTGTATCACAGTTGTCTGTTGCGGTAACCACAGCAGGAGCGGGTATGGCATCACATTCTACGGTCACATCGGCAGGAACGCCAACAAGCACCGGAGGCGTATTGTCCTCCACGGTAATGGTTTGGGTTTGTGTTGTTGTATTGCCATCGTTATCAGTTACGGACCATTCACGAACGATAGTTCCAACACCATCGTTGACGGTATTGGTAGTTTCTGAATAGCTAACTGTAAGGGTTGTATCACAGTTGTCTGTTGCGGTAACCACAGCAGGAGCGGGTATGGCATCACATTCTACGGTCACA
>NZ_LBIQ01000036.1 GCF_001280515.1 Mangrovimonas sp. ST2L15
CAAATAACCATTTGTTCAGTTTCAATATCCCATACAGTGCCTGACCCAAATGTAAAGGCTATGGTGATGTTATTGGTATTGATGAATATTTGGTGATTCCTAATACTGCTTTATCTATCTATGAAAATGCCATTTTGCCTTGGCGTGGAGAGAGCATGAGTTGGTATCGAGACCAATTGGTTAACAATTCCAATAAATTTGATTTTCCGATTCATAAGCCCTATTTCAAACTTTCGGAAGAACAAAAAAACTTAATCTGCGAAGGCAACTCCTTTTTCACATTCTTGAATGAGTTTTTTGACGAATTGGAAGCAAAGGCCTATAAAATTCAAATCCTCGTCATGTTATCCAGGTTTCGCGGAAAAACCAAATGTAAAACTTGTCATGGTAAACACCTTCGGAAAGAATCTGAGTACGTTAACGTAG
>NZ_LBIQ01000037.1 GCF_001280515.1 Mangrovimonas sp. ST2L15
TGTGACCGTAGAATGTGATGCCATACCCGCTCCTGCTGTGGTTACCGCAACAGACAACTGTGATACAACCCTTACAGTTAGCTATTCAGAAACTACCAATACTGTCAATGATGGTGTTGGAACTATCATCCGTGAATGGTCCGTAACTGATAACGATGGCAATACAACAACACAAACCCAAACCATTACCGTGGAGGACAACACGCCTCCGGTGCTTGTTGGCGTTCCTGCCGATGTGACCGTAGAATGTGATGCCATACCCGCTCCTG
>NZ_LBIQ01000038.1 GCF_001280515.1 Mangrovimonas sp. ST2L15
CGGTAAAGGTTCCTGCTGCCATTCCGGTAACCGTTATCGGGTTGGTGGACGTGTTGGCTGCCACTGCACCGGTCACAGAGACACCGTTGGTATCGAATACCTCATAGGTATAGCTTCCCGAGTATCCACTTACATTGATGTCAAATGCACCTGAACTGTCCCCGTAACAGGTCACGGCAGTAGGTACGGTCGTAAATGACGGAGGCGTAGCGGCCGGTAATGAGATGCCCACTTCCTCGGTACATCCTGTATCGGTATCGGTAATGGTGATGGTATACATTCCTGCCGGAACTCCAGAAAACACATTTCCAGATAAACTTATTGAGCCAGAGCTAGGTGTTATGGCATACGTAAAGTTGCCAGAACCTCCAGTACCGGTTACGGTAATCACACCGTCATCGTCGTTACATGATGGTAGGGCAGTAGCCTCAGGAGTGATACCTAGGGGTGCTTCGATGGTCACGGACACTAAGTTTCCACAGCCGTTGGCATCCTGTACCTCCACGGTATGGGTTCCAGAGTATAGGTTGGAAATGGTAAACGGCGTACTTTGTGTCTGGAAGGCCCCACCGTTGA
>NZ_LBIQ01000039.1 GCF_001280515.1 Mangrovimonas sp. ST2L15
CGGTAAAGGTTCCTGCTGCCATTCCGGTAACCGTTATCGGGTTGGTGGACGTGTTGGCTGCCACTGCACCGGTCACAGAGACACCGTTGGTATCGAATACCTCATAGGTATAGCTTCCCGAGTATCCGCTTACATTGATGTCAAATGCACCTGAACTATCCCCGTAACAGGTCACG
The DNA here is from genome assembly GCF_001280515.1 of Mangrovimonas sp. ST2L15. Taxonomy (GTDB): domain Bacteria; phylum Bacteroidota; class Bacteroidia; order Flavobacteriales; family Flavobacteriaceae; genus Mangrovimonas; species Mangrovimonas futianensis. Next base: position 177 of record NZ_LBIQ01000039.1, read on the forward strand.
GCAGTAGGTACGGTCGTAAATGACGGAGGCGTAGCGGCCGGTAATGAGATGCTCACTTCCTCAGAACATCCTGTATCGGTATCGGTAATGGTGATGGTATACATTCCTGCCGGAACTCCAGAAAACACATTTCCAGATAAACTGACCGAAGCAGGGTTGGGATTCATGGTATAGGTATAGTTGCCAGAACCTCCAGTACCGGTTACGGTAATCACACCGTCATCGTCGTTACATGATGGTAGGGCAGTAGCCTCAGGAGTGATACCTAGAGGAGCTTCGATGGTCACGGACACTAAGTTTCCACAGCCGTTGGCATCCTGTACCTCCACGGTATGGGTTCCAGAGTATAGGTTGGAAATGGTAAACGGCGTACTTTGTGTCTGGAAGGCCCCACCGTTGA
>NZ_LBIQ01000004.1 GCF_001280515.1 Mangrovimonas sp. ST2L15
CCATCGGCAACCACGACCTATGAGGTAACGGTAACAACCGGCGAGTGTTCTTCCACAGATTCAGTAACGGTTACAGTGACCCAACCTGAAACACCAGAATTGGTTGTATCTGCAGGAGATGATGTAACCATCTGTGAGGGAAGTACTGCTGTATTGACCGCCTCAGAAGGAGAGAGCTATCAGTGGAACAACGGTGCCACTACCCAAAGTATTGAGGTATCACCAAATACCACTACGGAATATACAGTGACCGTGAGCCAAGGAGAGCAGAGCGGAAGCGCCAGTGTGACTGTCGACGTCAATGCCTTACCAACTGCCGATGCAGGATCAGATGTGAGCATGGAAGTAGGATCCACAGTTGTGTTGACCGCAACCGGTGGTGAGGGCTATCAGTGGAGCAACGGGGCCGTGACCCAGAGTATTGAGGTAAGCCCATCGGCAACCACGACCTATGAGGTAACGGTAACAACCGGCGAGTGTTCTTCCACAGATTCAGTAACGGTTACAGTGACCCAACCTGAAACACCAGAATTGGTTGTATCTGCAGGAGATGATGTAACCATCTGTGAGGGAAGTACTGCTGTATTGACCGCCTCAGAAGGAGAGAGCTATCAGTGGAACAACGGTGCCACTACCCAAAGTATTGAGGTATCACCAAATACCACTACGGAATATACAGTGACCGTGAGCCAAGGAGAGCAGAGCGGAAGCGCCAGTGTGACTGTCAACGTCAATGCCTTACCAACTGCCGATGCAGGATCAGATGTGAGCATGGAAGTAGGATCCACAGTTGTGTTGACCGCAACCGGTGGTGAGGGCTATCAGTGGAGCAACGGGGCCGTGACCCAGAGTATTGAGGTAAG
>NZ_LBIQ01000040.1 GCF_001280515.1 Mangrovimonas sp. ST2L15
CACCTGCCTCTGACATTGCCATTGAGTGTAGTGCTGATGGTGACCAAGGTGGTATCGAAGCTTGGTTGGCTTCAAATGGTGGTGCTACTGCTACAGATAATTGTAATGGTGAGATCACTTGGACAAACAACTATGGTGGCGATGCTTCAGATTGTTCTCAAGCTATTGCTGTAACCTTCACTGCTACAGATGCATGTGGAAACTCTGTATCCTCTACGGCTTCCTATGCTGTTCAGGATACAACACCGCCTACCATTACAGATGCAACCTCCTCTACCGTGGAATGTGACGGTTCTGGAAACTTAGATGATCTAAACGATTGGTTGGCGTCAAACGGTGGGGCTACTGCTTCTGATGACTGTTCTGCCGTGGCTTGGTCTAACGACTTCTCTGCCCTTTCTGATGATTGTGGGGAAACTGGTTCGGCTACAGTAACTTTTACTGCCACTGATGGTTGTGGAAATGCAGCATCTACTACCGCTACATTTACTATTATAGACACAATTGCTCCGGTTGCTCCTGA
>NZ_LBIQ01000041.1 GCF_001280515.1 Mangrovimonas sp. ST2L15
TGTGACCGTAGAATGTGATGCCATACCCGCTCCTGCTGTGGTTACCGCAACAGACAACTGTGATACAACCCTTACAGTTAGCTATTCAGAAACTACCAATACCGTCAATGATGGTGTTGGAACTATCGTTCGTGAATGGTCCGTAACTGATAACGATGGCAATACAACAACACAAACCCAAACCATTACCGTGGAGGACAATACGCCTCCGGTGCTTGTTGGCGTTCCTGCCGATGTGACCGTAGAATGTGATGCCATACCCGCTCCTGCTGTGGTTACCGCAACAGACAACTGTGATACAACCCTTACAGTTAGCTATTCAGAAACTACCAATACTGTCAATGATGGTGTTGGAACTATCATCCGTGAATGGTCCGTAACTGATAACGATGGCAATACAACAACACAAACCCAAACCATTACCGTGGAGGACAACACGCCTCCGGTGCTTGTTGGCGTTCCTGCCGATGTGACCGTAGAATGTGATGCCA
>NZ_LBIQ01000042.1 GCF_001280515.1 Mangrovimonas sp. ST2L15
ATATAACAAAAAACGCTGCCCGAAGGTAAACGACCAAAACAGCAACGAACAAAAACGCTCATGAAACTGAATATTGCTGTTTTAACAGGAGATGGCATTAGTCCCGAAGTAACCGAGCAAGCCATCGAAGTATTTAAAGCTATAGCTATAGAATATTATCACTCCATCCTTTTCACATCGGCTCCAGTTGGAGCTATTGCGATTGATGCAACTGGAAATCCACTACCGGACAGCACCCTTGAGTTATGCAAAACAAGTGATGCCGTTTTATTTGGAACTATTGGAGACCCTAAATATGATCACGCTTCCAATGCTCAAGTTCGCCCAGAAACATGGTTAATGAAACTAAGAAAAACATTCGGCCTATACGCCAATATACGTACAGTCAAAGCACATTATATACTTTTCGCTAACTCTCC
>NZ_LBIQ01000043.1 GCF_001280515.1 Mangrovimonas sp. ST2L15
CTATTATAGCACCTGCTGACGTAACCGTTAGTGCCAATGCTTCATGTCAAGCCACTGGTGTGGCTCTTGGAACACCCACTACAGCTGATAACTGTGGGGCTAATCCGGCAACCAATGATGCGCCGGCTACATTCCCAATAGGTAATACAACAGTAACCTGGACCGTAACTGATGCAGCTGGTAATTCGGCTACTGATACCCAAATAGTAACTGTCGAAGACAATACAGACCCTACTATTACAGCACCTGCTGACGTAACCGTAAGTGCCAATGCTTCATGTCAAGCCACTGGTGTGGCTCTTGGAACACCCACTACAGCTGATAACTGTGGGGCTAATCCGGCAACCAATGATGCGCCGGCCACATTCCCAATAGGTAATACAACAGTAACCTGGACCGTAACTGATGCAGCTGGTAATTCGGCTACTGATACCCAATTAGTAACTGTCGAAGACAATACAGACCCAACCATTACTGCACCTATAGATGTAACCGTTAGTGCGAACGCTTCATGTCAAGCCACTGGTGTGGCTCTTGGAACACCCACTACAGCTGATAACTGTGGCGTTAATCCGGCAACCAATGATGCGCCGGCTACATTCCCAATAGGTAATACAACAGTAACCTGGACCGTAACTGATGCAGCTGGTAATTCGGCTACTGATACCCAAATAGTAACTGTCGAAGACAATACAGACCCTACTATTACGGCACCTGCGGAGGTAACCGTAAGTGCCAATGCTTCATGTCAAGCCACTGGTGTGGCTCTTGGAACACCCACTACAGCTGATAACTGTGGGGCTAATCCGGCAACCAATGATGCGCCGGCCACATTCCCAATAGGTAATACAACAGTAACCTGGACCGTAACTGATGCAGCTGGTAATTCGGCTACTGATACCCAATTAGTAACTGTCGAAGACAATACAGACCCAACCATTACTGCACCTATAGATGTAACCGTTAGTGCGAACGCTTCATGTCAAGCCACTGGTGTGGCTCTTGGAACACCCACTACAGCTGATAACTGTGGCGTTAATCCGGCAACCAATGATGCGCCGGCTACATTCCCAATAGGTAATACAACAGTAACCTGGACCGTAACTGATGCAGCTGGTAATTCGGCTACTGATACCCAAATAGTAACTGTCGAAGACAATACAGACCCTACCATTACTGCACCTGTTGACGTAACCGTTAGTGCCAATGCTTCATGTCAAGCCACTGGTGTGGCTCTTGGAACACCCACTACAGCTGATAACTGTGGCGTTAATCCGGCAACCAATGATGCGCCACC
>NZ_LBIQ01000044.1 GCF_001280515.1 Mangrovimonas sp. ST2L15
ACCACAGCAATAAATGTATCAAGCTTAGTTACGTCGGCCCAAGTTTCATCGAAAACAAAGTCCTAATCCTCATCCATGAACCTCACCTTAAACTCTTACTTTGGTCTCACAAATGGCGCCAAATAAGGATCGTAATAACGGGACGTCATAATCTCAATCATCAATGATGTTGAGAAAGTGGAGAATTGATTACTAATACTTACACCTCCAATGCGGAATTTATGCTCCGGGAAACGTAAAGTAGTATGTACATTCCCCTTCCAAAGCAAAAACAATGGCATTTGTTTTTGCTGGTATTCCTTAATAATAAAGGCACTTCCCATTTCTATGGATTCGCTCATCATCTTCTATAGCTCTGGCTCAAACCTGAACAGGTCTTGAAAGTAAAAACCATTAATCCAATCC
>NZ_LBIQ01000045.1 GCF_001280515.1 Mangrovimonas sp. ST2L15
ATCTTGTTTCGCCGTACTCGTTGTCTGGGACAGATCGGTGAGGTGCTGGTTCTGCTACTGGTACCGTTGTTGTGTTTGTGCCAGCAAGGGCGGACAGTAGGGGTCATCATTATGGTCTTGGTCGGGATGATCAGATGTGTATAAGAGCCGTTCTTGGAGGTACTCCTGATACTGGTGGTACATGGTCTCCCGTTCTTGCCAGTGGCACTGGATTGTTTGATCCAACAGTGGATGCTGAAGGAACTTACACCTTGTCTGTTATACACATTTCCGAGTCCACGAGACCTTACTCGTCCGCGTCCGCCGTCTTCTGCTCGACTACCAATCCACGTACCCATGCTTCCACACACCTTTGGGAATTGGATGAACCTCTTGACATATTTACAGTTTTGTGCGGTACC
>NZ_LBIQ01000046.1 GCF_001280515.1 Mangrovimonas sp. ST2L15
GTAATGTCACCAGCACAGTTGTCTGTAGCAGTCAACTCACCAGCAGCAGGCATATCGCCGATACACTCGTAAGTGATATCTGCAGGAGCGTCAGGAGCCACTGGAGCAGTTGTATCTTGAATATTGATTGTTTGTGACACTGAAGATGAGTTGTTACACGCATCAGTGAATGTCCACGTTCTGGTCACCACGATGTTACAAGGATCTGTATCGTCCATGCTATCCACAGCAGTAGCTGTAATGTCACCAGCACAGTTGTCTGTAGCAGTCAACTCACCAGCAGCAGGCATGTCGCCGATACACTC
>NZ_LBIQ01000047.1 GCF_001280515.1 Mangrovimonas sp. ST2L15
CTTGGCCATCTTCACACCGACCTCACCTACTTACGGAAGTTCTGTTTTTCCTCCTTTCAATACAGCAACCTCACCTTTGCTATATCCGTGCGCGTTTCCAATAATTACCGCGTCTACTCCTGCATGAACCAAAGCTTCAACTCGTTCAACAGCATCACCTTTAACACCTACAGCCGCTGCTACTCTCAAACGACCAATCTGATCTTTATTAGCCTTTGTTTTTTGAGTCAATTTGGTAATATCTATAAACGTAATCAATCGTACCAATTTGAAATCCTTATCTACAACCGGAAGTTTTTCTATTTTGTTTACTTGTAAAATGACCTCAGCAGCCATCAAAGAAGTACCTTCCTAAGCCGTCACCAAGTTGTCAGAAGTCATGACCTCAACAACGGGACGT
>NZ_LBIQ01000048.1 GCF_001280515.1 Mangrovimonas sp. ST2L15
AAAGGATATCCATCTCCATCATAAGGTAGATCAATTCCAGTAGAGCTTGAAGCCGATCCCCTAACGCTTACGGTCATACCTTGTCCAGGTATCCCGGTATTTTGAATAATTTGATCACCAGTAATTTTTCCTTGTAATGTCCGAACGAGTTGTGGCACAGGCTCATTTTTAAACTCAACACTATCAACTGTTTGACCTGATCCAGTGACATACCTATTCCTCTGTGAGCCATAAACCACTATCACCAGATCTTCCGCTTATACACATATGACGCTGCCCACGAAGAGGACAGTATAGTCTTGCTTTCCAGCGGCCCCGCTCAATCAAAAATATATATAGTGCATAGGCAGCATATGTAGACTCCCGCGCTTCCACCTGACCCCCGATTGTAGACTGCG
>NZ_LBIQ01000049.1 GCF_001280515.1 Mangrovimonas sp. ST2L15
CGCTTATTCAAGTTAGCTTGGAATTTTGATAAACATTTTTTTTGGGATAGGCGCTCCTTCGGTATGGAACATCAGGCCTCCCTACCAGTTGAAGACCCTACTGAAATGGCAAATACATGGAAAACAGTTGTGGACAGATTAAATAACCACCCTTAGTACCCAGAATTATTTCAAGACGCTTTTGGAAATGCACCCATCTCGCGTGATTTGGCAACCAAAGCCTTAGGCCAATTTGAAAGAACACTAATTTCTGCCAACTCAAAATTTAACAATTACTTTCTAGGCACAGCCAGCTTGACGCCACAAGAACAAAATGGTTTAGCTGTTTTTATGGATGAAGGCAGAGGCGACTGCTTTCATTGCCACGGAAATCCAAACAATCCATTATGGAC
>NZ_LBIQ01000005.1 GCF_001280515.1 Mangrovimonas sp. ST2L15
TTCTGGTCACCACGATGTTACAAGGATCTGTATCGTCCATGCTATCCACAGCAGTAGCTGTAATGTCACCAGCACAGTTGTCTGTAGCAGTCAACTCACCAGCAGCAGGCATGTCGCCGATACACTCGTAAGTGATATCTGCAGGAGCCTCAGGAGCCACCGGAGCAGTTGTATCTTGAATGGTGATGGTCTGTGACACCGAAGATGAGTTGTTACACGCATCAGTGAATGTCCACGTTCTGGTCACCACAATGTTACAAGGATCTGTATCGTCCATGCTATCTACAGCAGTAGCTGTAATGTCACCAGCACAGTTGTCTGTAGCAGTTAACTCACCAGCAGCAGGCATGTCGCCGATACACTCATAAGTGATATCTGCAGGTGCATCCGGAGCAACCGGAGCAATTGTGTCTATAATAGTAAATGTAGCGGTAGTAGATGCTGCATTTCCACAACCATCAGTGGCAGTAAAAGTTACTGTAGCCGAACCAGTTTCCCCACAATCATCAGAAA
>NZ_LBIQ01000050.1 GCF_001280515.1 Mangrovimonas sp. ST2L15
ATGTCACTTACGGTTATATCGGCGACATGCCTGCTTCTGGTGAGTTGACTACTACAGACAACTGTGCTGGTGAGATTACAGCTACTGCTGTAGATAGCATGTACGATACAGATGCTTGTAACATCGTGGTGACCAGAACGTGGACATTTACTGATGCGTGTAACAATTCATCTTCGGTGTCGCAGACCATCACTATTCAAGATACAACAGCTCCGGTTGCTCCTGACGCTCCTGCAGATATCACTTACGAGTGTTGCGGCGACATGCCTGCTGCTGGAGAGTTGGCCGGTTCACATAGCTGTGCTGGTGACTTTACAGCTACTGCTGTGGATAGCATGGACGATACAGATCCTTGTAACATTGTGGTGACCAGAACGTGGACATTCACT
>NZ_LBIQ01000051.1 GCF_001280515.1 Mangrovimonas sp. ST2L15
CTTGAATGGTGATGGTCTGTGACACCGAAGATGAATTGTTACATGCATCAGTGAATGTCCACGTTCTGGTCACCACGATGTTACAAGGATCTGTGTCGTCCATGCTATCTACAGCAGTAGCTGTAATATCACCAGCACAGTTGTCTGTAGCAGTCAACTCGCCAGCAGCAGGCATATCGCCGATACACTCGTAAGTGATATCTGCAGGAGCGTCAGGAGCAACCGGAGCAATTGTGTCTATAATAGTAAATGTAGCGGTAGTAGATGCTGCATTTCCACAACCATCAGTGGCAGTAAAAGTTACTGTAGCCGAACCAGTTTCCCCACAATCATCAGAAA
>NZ_LBIQ01000052.1 GCF_001280515.1 Mangrovimonas sp. ST2L15
CAACAAGTGTAGATTTAACTGCCTTAGAGCCAGGAGGACAAACCGGTGGAAGTTGGACCTATGGTGGCGGTACAGCAGTATCTGATGCCACGGATGCCGACCCAGCCAACGCACCGTTCACTTATACTTATACCGATGGTAACGGTTGTGATGCTTCCGATACGGTAGGCTATAGTAATTATACAGTAACCCCGGTATCGATTGACGATCAGATGGTATGTCCAGGGACAACAAGTGTAGATTTAACTGCCTTAGAGCCAGGAGGACAAACCGGTGGAAGTTGGACCTATGGTGGCGGTACAGCAGTATCTGATGCTACGGATGCCGACCCAGCCAACGCACCGTTCACTTATACTTATACCGATGGTAACGGTTGTGATGCTTCCGATACGGTAGGCTATAGTAATTATACAGTAACCCCAGTATCCATTGACGATCAGATGGTATGTCCAGGGACAACAAGTGTTGATTTAACCGCCTTAGAGCCAGGAGGACAAACCGGTGGAAGTTGGACCTATGGTGGCGGTACAGCAGTATCCGATGCTACGGATGCTGATCCGGCCAACGCACCGTTCACTTATACCTATACCGATGGTAACGGTTGTGATGCTTCCGATACGGTAGGCTATAGTGAATATGACGCTCCTCCTTGTCAAATTTCTGGCTCTACTGAAGTTTGTTTACAATCGCCGGATGGATCTGGTTATGTGTATAGTTTTGAGGGAAATACCACAGGTTTAACCTTTGAGTGGACTGTAAATGGTGGTACTATAATAGGAGCTGACAATGGAACTTCTGTTGAAGTTTTATTTGATTCTGAAGGAAATAATAAAGTATGGTTAACAGTTACAAATGTAACAACCAATTGTACTTCTACTTGTAGTTATGATGTTATGGTTTATGATTGCTGTAGCGATGAAACGGCCTATGCCTATAACACCCAATGTACAGGAGTTGATAACCTATGTTTCTTGGATTATGAAGACGAATTAAATGAGAACCGATGGGGATGGACACTTTCAGGAATCGATTTAGAGTCTGATATCAGTGATGATATGGGTATGCAATACAACAGTTATACGGTTGACTTATATGCCGGAAATGGGAACGATTGTATGCCAACAGATGGCCCTGGACAGTATGTAGGTACAGCCACCATTACTAGAAATGGAGATGATATAACTGTGTCATATAACTTAATTGATGATACTGAAGATACCTATTACGCACTTTACGGTTTGCATGTGAATATTGGCTGTAAACAATTCGCAACTAAGAAAAGAGGCAAAAAGAAGACTGTTTATACGGTAGCACCTGGGCAATACAACGCCAGTGGTAATGGTAATGGTAATTCTGAAGGTGTTGTCACCATTGATGTTGATGATACCGTAACTTTGAATAACGGATCTTATTGTTTGGACAACCTTTATGTGATTGTTCATGCCGAGGTTGAGATTTGTACAACGGAGCCTATGATTTCAGCGCCAACAGCGGTTAAATTGGCTGAGACAGCTAAGGTTGAACCGATACAAAATGAGACTGTAGCTGTAGATTTTAAAGCCTATCCAGTGCCATTTAAGGATATAGTCAATATTAGTTATCGTTTTGATTTTGATACCGAAGTTACCTTGGAAATCATTGATTTAAGTGGTCGTTTGGTTTACACCAAAAACATTCAAAATTATGTAAAAGGAACCAATGGTATGGAAACTATTGACTTGACCAAAACAAATAGTCAAATGTTATTTGTTAGATTAATTACTGATCAGGGAATCAAGATTAAGAAAATTGTAGCAAAGTAATAGTAGCTATTAAATATGTGTACCTTTAATCAAATGATAGGTACAGTAAAAAGGGTAAATGATTTCATTTGCCCTTTTTTTATTAAAAAAAATTACTGGGTCATCCAACCTTTTTTATTTTTAGCACGTTTCTTTAAATAGAGAACCACATTTAATATGGCAAAAATAGTATCGATGAATTTAGAGGTTGATGAGCTTATCAGATTGGCAAAAAAATCCAATCAACAAGCTCAATTGGCACTGTATGATAGATACTCAGCCAAGATGTTAGGTGTTTGCAGACATTATATTAGGGACCAACATTTTGCAGAAGATGTCATGATTGGAGCTTTTCATAAAGCTTTGGAAAGTATTCAAGCCTACGAGCCTTATGGAAGCTTTGAAGGGTGGTTGAGAAGAATTATGGTTAGGGAGAGCATTTCTTATTTAAGGGTTCAGAAGAACAAATTTGATGTGGTAGAGGTTAACGAAGGTCATTTTTATCAAAAACCAAATCAGGACCCTAGTGATGATTCCGAAGAGATACAAATGGCAATCGATGCACTTCCTGTAGGCTGTAAAACCATTTTTAACCTATACGTAATTGAAGGATACAAACATTATGAAATTGCAGAGTTGCTGGAGGTAAGTGTAGGGACTTCCAAATCACAATTGGCGCATGCTAGAAAATTGTTGCAAAGTCAGCTTTCTCATTTAAATTCAAAAAACGATGCATCAAGATAATTTTGAACATAGTATAAAACAGGCTTTGAAGGATAGGGAAGTAGTCCCCTCCTTAGAAAGTAGAGACAAGTTAAAGGAGTTACTTAACAAATCTGAAAATAAAAAGACTTCTAACCAGGTTTGGCCTTGGTTTGTCGCGGCAACAGCTGTGATAGGTCTGTTTTTTGTTGCAGGCATAAACATGATGGATGATTCTAAAATTATCATAGAACCCAAGGTTGTCATTGAAGAAGAAAAAGGAGAGTCGATAGAATCTAAAATCATACCCACTACAAACAAAGATGAACTAACCAACCACGAGGTAGTTGAACAATCACTTAATAAACTTGAAAGTTCTGCCGAACAAAAATCACATTCTTACAGACTAGAAACAACCATGGTTGATGAGTCTGTATATAATCCTAAGGACGAGATTGAAATTCAATCCCCTAGTGAGGAAATCAAAGTAACTCCCCGAGAAGAAAATTCACCCGAAGAGGAGGATGGGAAACATTTATTTATTACTCCGGAAGCCTTATTGGCAAGTTTGGAACAAGAGGACACAATCATTCCCCATAAGACAAAGACCCCAAAATCGAGTTCATTTATTGAATCGGATAAATTGTTAACTAAAATGGAAGCTCAATTGTTTGAAGAAGACCATAATGATGTCTTTAAGAAAGTGGGTAAACAATTAAAGAGGGTTCAAGAAACTCTCGCCGATAGAAATTACAAAGATTAATTATTAAACAAATTTACACAATCAAAAAAATGAAACTTTACACTTTCATCATGGCATTCTTATGTCTTATCCTGAACACCAAAGCTCAAGAGAAAACATTTGAAAAACAAGCGGTTAATATTGCGAAACGAATAGATTCTATCACGATTTCGCAGAAACTTTTAATGAAAAAGGAATTAAAGGTTATTGATAAAAAGTTAGTAAATGGAGAGGTTTCTCAAGAGGAAGCCCAATCCCAAAAGATGGAGATAGCCACATTACATGCCGACATCATTAATAAGCAAGTAGCTATTGAAGAAACAAAGTTACAGCAATTGATAAAGGACAAAGTTGATAATAATCTGGAAGAAGAAACCGATAAAAGCTGGATGAGTCAAACCTTCTTAAGTTCTTTAGAGCAAGATAATTTGGTTAGGGATAGTTTAACGGGGTTAAAAATGGAGAGACGATTTACTTCACAGTTGGTTTTTATCCTGGGTATGAATACAGTACTTCAAGATGACCATGCTCATTATGGTAACGGATTTAAAACTGTACCTTTTGGATATGGTGAAGTAGGTTTTTCATTCAAATACCGTTTAAAGGAAGATCAAAATTTATGGAATCTTAAAGCTGGGTTTTCGGTCATGTTTCATGAAATCAAACCAGATTCTGACAATGATATCTTAGTTAAGAATGGTAATGAGACCTATCTTGATGATGCCGGGTTTGACATAAAAAAATCGACTCTTAATATAGGTTACATTAGTATCCCGATTCATTTAGAACTTGACTTTTCAAAACCTCAATTTGATAAAAAATCAAATCAAAGTTATTTGCGTTCTCAAACGGGATTCCGAATGGGGATAGGAGGGTATGTAGGTGTTAGGTACTATACCAATCAGGTTATAAAATATGATGAAGATGGAAAGAAAGTCAGAAAAGTAGAACGTGATAATTTTAATGTTAATACGTTAACTTTTGGTCCAAGCGCATATCTGGGATTTAAAGATGTAAGTATTTATGCCAAATATGATGCTAATTCTATTTTTAAGAGAAATCCAGCAGAAATTCACAATCTTTCTATAGGATTAAGGGTGGATTTTAATTAGTTACAATTAACAAAACACAACCATAAATGATTCCATTTTTTATAGCAATTTTTTAAATTATGCACGCATAATAAAAACAGTTATATTTGTGATACAAACTAATTTAATATGACTGATACCACACTTACCAAAATGCTTGATATCAAGCATCCTATTATTATGGCTCCTATGTTTTTGGTGTCAAATGTAGCCATGGTAAAAGAAGCTATGGCTTGCGGTATAGCTGGATGCATTCCTGCATTAAACTACCGTACCTTAGCTGAATTACGTTCTGCTATTCAAGAATTAAAGGCAGCTAAAGTGGCTGGTGGCGCATTTGGTTTTAATTTAATTGTCAATAAGTCCAACGTTAAGTATCAGGAGCAGCTGCAAATTCTTTGTGAAGAAGGTTGTGATTTTATAATCACCTCTTTGGGAAGTCCGCAAGAAACCATACGAAAAGCGCATGAGGTAGGAATAAAAGTGTTTTGTGATATCACAGATTTAGCTTATGCCCAAAAGGTAGAGGCACTAGGAGCGGATGCCGTAATAGCTGTAAATAATCAAGCAGGTGGGCACCGGGGTGAAATGAAGCCGAAAGAACTAATCTCCTTGTTGAACGAACGTTGTAAAATTCCGGTCATTTCTGCTGGAGGTGTGGGAACCAAAGAGGAATTAGATAAAATGCTGTCATACGGAGCTATTGGGGTTTCAGTAGGAAGTCCGTTCATAGCTTCCAAAGAATCAAATATTACGGAGGAATATAAACAGGCTTGCGTCGATTTTGGAGCTCAGGATATTGTAATGACCGAACGTATTTCAGGGACACCATGTACGGTGATAAACACCCCTTATGTTCAAAAAATAGGAACCAAATCCCCTTGGCTAGAACGCACCCTCAATAAAAATAAAAAACTTAAAAAGTGGGTGAAGATGTTACGATTTTATATTGGTATGAAGGCCACAGAAAAGGCAGCCCAACAAGCAACTTATAAAACAGTGTGGGTGGCAGGTCCCAGTATTGAACATACCAAACAAATTTTACCAGTAAAAGATATTGTAGAAAAGCTGATTCATTAAGGTTCTTTTTAGATTCTAAATGCTTCAAAAGGAATTTAAAATTTGGATTTGATTTTCAATTTTTAAAGATTTAAATTCGTCATCTTATTTAATCATATATTATGAAAAAGTTATTCCCTTCTGTTTTTATTGTGTTAATGGTGTTGATTTCTTCCTGCCAAAAGGAAGTTACTAAACAAAGTGATTTATTATTAGGGTCGGGATGGGAATTGGAAGCCATCTCCAATACTGATAAATCTTTTGAAGAATTGTTTCCAGGTAAAAAACCTTTTTTGGAATTCACCCAAGAAGGATCTGTAAAGGGAAATAGTGGATGCAATGGGTATACCTCAGAATATAAAATTAGTGAAAATCAAATGTCCTTTGGTGAGCCTGGTCCAACAACAATGATGTATTGTGGCGAGGGAGAAAATTTGTTTCGTGATGCTTTAAAGAAAATTACTCATTACGAGGTAGATGATGAAGGCAAGCTTAAACTAGTTTCAGAGAGCGAAACTTTGCTAATCTTTAAAGCCTCTGATTTAGAAAATGATGCTAATGAGACTTCTGTGAACGTACGATTTGATAAACAAGAAATCACCGATAAAAGTTATTTCAAAGCTAATGGTACAGAGCCTTTTTGGAGCTTGGAGATTGATGAGCAATCCATTACCTTAAAAATGATGGAGGACACTATTACAGTACCAAATCCTAAAAGCATTAAGGCTATGGATGCCAATGTGAAACAATATGATGTGGAAACTGAGGCTTACGCTCTAAGGATTGTAATTATTCAGGATCCTTGTGAAAATCAAATGTCTGGAGAAAATTTTCCATATTCGGTGAAAATGGAATTAAAATCTACTGGTGATTCTGAAATTAAACCTCTTTATGGATGTGGTTATTTTTTGACAGATCCAAAATTAAATGACATCTGGAGTCTGGAAGCAATGAACGGGAATGCTATAGACAGGAGTCAATATCCAAATAAAATTCCATCACTTATAATCGATTCGGAAAAGAATATTTTTATTGGCCACACTGGTTGCAATGACATGAAAGGGTCATTATTTTTCGAGCCTAATCTTTTGAGGTTTAAAGACATTATAACCACTAAAAAAATGTGTGTTCCCGATAACGGACAAGAACAGGCTTTCTTGCAGGCACTGAAATCAAGTATTACCTTTAAAGTTGATAATGATCGATTGACATTATCAAATCCTAACGGGGAACTATTGATGTTTAGAAAAGATAATTGATTTTCATTCTTGAGTAAGTTTGGATACGAGATTCATATTTATTTCATGTTTTCCATCAAAGGGATGAATTTTTAATCGTTCCCCAAAGAGTGATTGGGCATGACTTATTTCTGTTTCAATGTATCCTTTAGCTACTAAATATTCATCATGATTCCCATAAATAAGATGGACTTGGGTTTTATCTGATAGATATTTAAAATCAAGGGGATTCAATTCGTGTGGTATTTTACCGGAATGAATAATAATTTGATTACATAAAATCTCCCTTTTTGCTAAATATCTTAGAGCGACACTAACTCCTTGAGAAAATCCCAAGACAATAAAGTTGCCTTGTGGAGGTAGATTTTCTTGTTTGAAGAGGCCATCAAAATACCTAACTATATTTTCCATTTCCAATGGGGTATTCTCCTTGGTAAGCCAACTAGCTCCTACATGTCTCATTTTAGGAGGTAGGTAATATTTGCTTGGTGCTTGAGGTGCGATGATGAAATTTTCTTCCTTATTTAAAGATTCAAAATATCTTAAAAAGTATCTGCTTAAAAAGCCCATCCCGTGACAAACAAACCAAATATTCTTTGTTTTATCTGTCAAAGAATTGAGTGTTTCATAAGTGTTGGAGGTTTGATAGGATATTTCCTTTTGGGTTGAATTCATTTTAACAGCTCGTTTTGTATTTTTACAGCTCCTAAAAATACATCAAATTTATGCCACTATCTAAAGAAGACGTTCTTGCCCAAGCCAATTTGGCAAGTAAAAACACCTTAATGGAAACCTTGGAAATTGAAATGATTGATTTTGGTGAAGATTTTTTAACGGCAAGAATGCCAGTTAATTCTAGGGTTTATCAACCAGATGGGGTTCTTCATGGAGGTGCTACGGCGGCTTTGGCAGAAAGTGTAGGTAGTTTTGCATCTCATATTTTTACCAACATTGAAGAGAAATTTGTTCGTGGTATTGAAATTACGGCAAACCATTTAAAAAGTGTGACCGAGGGTTATGTTTATGCTAAGGCTACTTTTATTCACCGGGGGCAGACAACGCAATTATTGGATATCCGTGTTACAGATGACCAAGATAACCTCATTTCCATTTGTAGATTGTCTACCATTTCGCTTCCAAGAAAGAAATAATGGATCAAGATCTTTTTTTCTCAGAAATTGAATTACAGTTTCAAAAGCAATTGCCCTTTGTTGCCTATAGAAAACCAAACCAAGACTTGGTGAAGGCTTTTCTTCAAGATAATTCAGAATTATATACTGTTTCAGAGTTTACCGAATGTGGGTTTGTATTTGCCCCTTTTGACGATCATGAAGAGACCATCATCATCCCCTCAGATGTTTCAAAATTACTAGTTGCAAATAGTACTATTCTGGAACAAACATCTAAAAAGCTTGATGAATTACCTAAATTGGACGATTCTGAAAAGGAACCTCATTTAAGCCTTGTACAACAAGGAGTCGATGCCATCTTGAAACGACAATTTCAAAAGGTTGTTTTATCCAGAAAGGAAGTCATAAAAGGAGTTGAATTAGACCCCATAGTTGTTTTTAAAAGGTTATTGCAAACATATCACACTGCTTTCGTATACTGTTGGTACCATCCAAAAATTGGGTTGTGGCTGGGAGCGACTCCCGAAACGTTACTAAAAGTTGAGAATAACAGGTTTTCTACCATGGCACTCGCTGGAACCCAGGTTTATAAGGGTTCCATAGATGTAGAGTGGAAAGACAAAGAAAAGCAAGAACAGCAATTTGTGACTGATTTTATTGAAGAAAGTCTTCAAGGAACAGTTAAAAACACACATGTAGGGGAACCTACGACCATTAAAGCAGGAAACCTACTTCATATACAAACAAAGATAACTGGGGTGTTGCAAAATAACTTAAAGAATGTCATTCAAAAATTACATCCTACACCAGCTGTTTGTGGTCTTCCCAAAAAAGAGTCAAAGGCATTTATTCAATTACACGAACACTATAAAAGAACCTATTATTCAGGGTATTTAGGAGAGTTAAATGTTAAGGATAAAACGACTAGAAATACCAACAGACGTAACGTGGAAAATAATGCCTACAGTATGGTAAAAACGCTATCAGAGTTATTTGTAAACTTGCGTAGTATGGAGATTATAAATAACGAAGCTCACCTATTTATTGGTGGTGGTATAACCAAAGATTCAATTCCAGAACTAGAATGGGAGGAAACGGTTCAAAAAGCTAAAACCATCAAGCAGGTATTATTGTAAAAATCCTATCGATTCAAAGACCTAGTTCGTCGAGTCAATTCCCTAGAACTTCTATTGTCCTTTATATATAATGAGGTTTGTTAGAATTTTGGAGTGTGAAACTCAAACACATTTCAAAAATGAAACAAATATTAACCATACTAATTTTCTTTACTGGGTTTGTTATTCAAGCACAAGAAGTTGGTGTTGTAGAAGATAGCGGGAATAAAGTTTGGACACTTCAAGAGTGTATAGACTATGCCATAGAAAACAATATAACGATTAAAGATGCAGAGTATACCAAGCAAACAGCAGATGTTACTTACAAACAATCCAAGGACAATAGATTACCAAGTTTAAGTGGTAGCGCGACGCAAAGTTTTACCAACGGGCAGTCTATTGACCCCATTACTAGTGATTTTGTGAACCAGCAAATTCATTCAACAAGTTTGGGTTTAAATACCTCAGTAACATTATTTCAAGGGAATCAATTAAATAATCAAATCAAACAAAATAAACTACTTGTTGATCAAAATTCACTCTATGTAGAAGAGGCTAAAAATAATATCATATTAAGCGTTGCTGAAGCCTATTTACAGGCCTTGTATGCTAAAGAAGGAATTATTATAGCTGAAAAGAACTTACAAGCTTCCACTCAAGAAGCGACAACAGCAAAGGCTCGTTATGAAGCGGGAAGTTTTGCAATGCAAGATTATTCAGATGCATTATCTCAAGAGGCAACCAATAATTACAACTTAATAGATGCTAAAAATTCTTATGCCCAACAAGTTATCGTTCTAAAACAGCTATTAGAGCTTCAACCTACAGATAATTTTGATGTTGTGACTCCAGAAACAGATGACTATCAATCACCATTGATACCAGCTAAACTAGACGTATATCAAGCAGCTTTGGAGTATTTGCCAGAGTATAAAGCATCTAAGTTAAATGTAGATGTATCTGAAAAGGATTTGGATATAGCCAAAGGTAATTACTTACCAATTCTAGCTTTAACGGGAAGTTTAGGTTCAGGATATACCAGTGTACAAGATTTAGCATTTAATGATCAAATTAATGGAAATTTCAATCAACGTGTAGGACTGTCTTTAACCATCCCAATCTTTAATAAAAATCAAACCAAAGCAGAAGTACAAAAAGCAAAAATAGCCATAGACCAATCGCAACTGCAACAACGTACGGTTGAAAAGGAAATTTATCAAAAAATTGAAACGGCTTATCAAAATGTCTTAGCGACTCAAGAGCAATTGGTAGCTGCTCAGTCGGCAAGCAATGCGGCCGAAGAGTCTTATAAACTTGCGCAAAAAAAATACGATCTAGGTGGGTTAAGTGCTACCGATTTAGTGGTTAGTCAAAACACTTTTACCAATGCACAACAAAACTATTTACAAGCAAAATATCTAAACATTTTATACACTCAGTTATTGGAGTTCTACCAAGGAAACGACATAAAAATTTAAGGACATGAAAAATAAAACCACAAAAATACTCACTCTTGTTATTGTTATATTAATAGTTGCTGGAGGAATTTACTGGAAATGGGGACAAACTGAAGACACGGTTATTACGGTTGATACCTTAACGGTAAAAAAAGGAACAGTTACTAAAATGGTTACTGCCACTGGAACAGTACAGCCTTTAACCGAAGTTGAAGTAGGAACTCAGGTATCGGGGGAAGTTGAAAAAATATATGTTGATTACAACAGTATCGTAAAAAAAGGACAGCTTATTGCCGAATTAGATAAAACCAATTTAAAAGCGTCTTTGGCACAAGCAAGAGCTAGTTATAACAGTGCTTTAAACGAAAAAAATTATTTGCAATCTATCTACGATAGACAAAAATCATTATTCGATAATAAAGTAATCAGTCAAGCAGATTACGATGAGGCTTTGTATAACCTAAATACAGCTAAAAATACTGTTGAACAACGTTATTCAGATTTACAAGAAGCCCAAACTAACTTAAGTTATGCTGAAATTTATTCGCCCATAGACGGTGTTGTATTATCTCGAGAAGTCGATGAAGGACAAACAGTGGCTGCTAGTTATGAAACACCAACCTTATTTACAATAGCCAAAGATTTAAAAGAAATGCAGGTAGAAGCAGATGTAGATGAGGCAGACATAGGTGAAGTAGAAGAAGGACAAAGAGTAAGCTTTACTGTTGATGCTTATCAAGGTCAGGAATTTGAAGGAACCATTACGCAAGTTCGATTGGATCCAACCGAAGAATCTAATGTTATCACCTATACAGTAGTTATTAAAGCAGATAACCCAGAGTTAAAATTAAAGCCAGGTTTAACAGCGACTGTGTATATCTACACTTTAGAGTTAAAAGATGTCTTAACGATAGAAGCTAAGGCGGCTAATTTTAAACCAGACATGAGTTTATTACAAGCCTATGAAGCTCAGGAAGAAGTTGCTATGCCAAAATCAAGTTTAGAACCAACGAGTAGTCAATCTATAGTTTGGTTAAAAAATAACAAGTCTATTCAACCACAAGAGGTGGTGTTAGGACAAAGTGATGGCGTAAATATAGAAATAAAAAGTGGTTTAAGTGAAGGTGATCAGTTAGTGTACCATATGGAATCAACATCTGGTGAAGTGGTTGAAGCAGGGAGTAATGAAAGTCCGTTTATGCCAAAACCACCAGGAAAGAATAAAAGGAAATAATCATGAGTAAAGAGATTATTAAAATAGAAAATCTTAAAAGAGAATTTAAAATGGGTAATGAAACGGTTCATGCCTTAAAAGGAATCTCTTATACGATATATGAAGGTGAGTTTGTAACCATAATGGGGTCTAGTGGTTCGGGAAAAAGTACCATGTTAAACATTTTAGGATGTTTAGATCAACCATCTTCTGGGACTTATCAAATCGACGGGGTGATGGTAAAGGAGCTTAATAGAAACGAACTGGCAAACATCAGAAATGAAAAAATAGGTTTTATTTTTCAATCCTATAATTTGTTACCCAGAACATCAGCCATTGAAAATGCCGAATTGCCTTTGCTCTATAACAGTAAAGTAGGAACTCAAGACCGCTATGATCGTGCTGTTAGCTCTTTAAAGTTAGTGGGTTTAGGCGAACGATTAGATCATACCCCAGCGCAATTGTCTGGAGGACAACAACAACGGGTTGCTATTGCCAGATCGTTGGTGAATGATCCCGTAGTTATCCTAGCCGATGAAGCAACAGGGAATTTAGATACCAGAACATCTTATGAAATCATGTCGCTTTTTCAGGAATTAAACAGACAAGGAAAGACCATCGTTTTTGTTACTCACGAACCTGATATTGCAGAGTTCAGTAGTAGAACGATTGTACTTAAGGATGGTCATATTATAAAAGATGAATATAACTCCAATGTATTAGATGCTGCAGAAGCATTGGCTGCATTACCAAAGGAAGATTAATATGAGACTATTAAATTTAACAAAAACAGCATGGAAAGCGATCTTACTTAATAAGGTAAGAACGTTGTTAACCATGTTAGGGATTATTATTGGTGTCGCTTCGGTCATCGCTATGTTGGCTATTGGAGAAGGATCTAAAGAGAGTATTAGAACACAAATATCAAGTATGGGATCCAATATGATAAACATTCGGCCAGGAGCAGATATGCGTGGAGGAGTGAGGTTAGACCCAAGTGAGATGCAATCTTTAAAATTAGCCGATTTTACAGCCTTAAAAGAACAAGCCGATTTACTTACAGATGTTTCCCCTCAAGTATCTGGAAGTGGTCAGGCTATCAATGGCGCTAATAACTGGCCGACATCCATTTATGGCGTAGCTCCAAATTTTATAGACATTAAGAAGTTTACCATTGAAGAAGGAAGTATGTTTACGGAGGCCGAAGTGAATTCCTTTTCTAAAGTAGCTGTTATTGGTCAAACCATTGTTGAAAATTTATTTCCTAATGGAGAAGATCCTATAGGTAAGATGATTCGTTTTGGTACCACGCCTTTTAAAGTGATTGGAGTACTCAGTGAAAAGGGAGAGAATACCTTTGGTCAAGATCAGGATGATGTGATACTGTCTCCCTACACCACAGTTCAAAAGCGTATTTTAGCGATTGACTATCTTCAAACCATTGTAGCTTCCGCTGTTAGTGAAGAATTAGCTCAAAATGCTGTAAGTCAAGTGTCTGATATCTTGAGAGAGCAACATCATATTTCTGATAATGAGGAAGATGACTTTAATGTGTTTTCAATGGATGAATTGATCTCTACCTTTAGTTCTACCAGTGAAATGCTTACTGTTTTATTGGTGGCTATTGCAAGTATATCCCTATTAATAGGAGGGATTGGAATTATGAATATTATGTATGTTTCGGTTAAAGAAAGAACCAGAGAAATTGGTTTACGTATGGCCGTAGGTGGTAAAGGAAGTGATATCCTTTGGCAGTTTCTTATTGAAGCTATTTTAATCAGTATTACAGGTGGATTAATTGGTGTATCTTTGGGTATGTTAGCAACGGTTTTTATAGAAAATATGCTAAGTTGGCCAACAAGTGTTACCAGCTATTCCATTATCATTTCCTTTGCCGTTTGTGCAGTAACAGGGATATTCTTTGGATGGTACCCAGCTAGAAAAGCAGCTGCCTTAGATCCTATTAATGCATTGAGATACGAATAATATGAATATCAATATTAAGAATAAAGGCATTACCATTTTTTTTCATGCTTTGGTATGGGTGGTTTTGTTTAGCTTTCCATATTTGCTATCATCCGGTCAAGATCAAGTCTTGATGCGGGTGATTGCACATTCGTGGGTACCTTTATTGATGTATGCTGCTCTATTTTATGTCAACTATTTGATTTTAGTTGAGAATTTCTTTTACAAGAGGAAAATAGTCTGGTTTTTACTAATTAATGCAGGTTTAATAGCCTTGTGTATTTGGTCTAGGAGTCTCGTTAATGATCTATTTTTTCAAGATATATTCCCGAAAATGTCGGAAAAAAATGCGCCTCCAAAAACGTTGTTTATTTATGTTCAAATTTTATCATTTCTAATTCCTATTATATTCTCTTTAGCATTGAAAATGGCCGAACGCTATTTAAAAACGGAAGCCGATAGACAAGAAGCCGAAAAGATCAAATTAGAATCAGAATTACAGCATTTAAAATATCAATTGCAGCCTCATTTCTTTTTTAATTCTTTAAATAACATTTATTCGTTGGTTGATATCTCTCCAGATAAGGCAAAATCTACCATACATAGCCTAAGTAAATTGATGCGCTATTTGTTGTATGAAACCAATGTTGAAAGAGTCACTTTAAATAAAGAAATTCAGTTTATTGAAAAGTACATTGAGTTGATGAAATTGAGATTGACAGATAGAACAAAAGTATCCTATCAATTTCCAGAGGTGTCTCATGATGTACAAATAGCACCATTATTATTTATTTCATTGGTTGAAAATGCTTTTAAACATGGCGTGTCTTCAAGTGAAGAGAGTCGCATTCATTTTGAAATGCACTTGAAGAATGATAAGATCATTTTTGAAACCACAAACCGTGATTTCCCTAAAACAGATATGGATAAAAGTGGTTCAGGTATTGGACTTTTAAATATAGAAAAGCGTTTGAGATTATTGTATCCCAATAAATATACATTTCGCCATGGGGCAGAAAAGAACCTGTTTAAAGTTAAATTAATGATTGATTTGAATGACTGATTTCAAGTTAAATTGCGTGGTTGTTGATGATGAACCAATGGCGTTACAATTGGTTGAAAGCTATGTAACAAAGACGCCATTTTTACAGCTTCAAAAATCGTGTAGTAATGCTATAGAGGCAATGAATTATGTGTCAGAACATCCAGTAGATGTCCTTTTTTTAGATATCCAAATGCCCGACCTAACTGGGATTGAATTATCCAAAATGATACCAAAAAAAACAAAAGTGATATTTACGACGGCCTTCGATCAATATGCTTTAGAAGGATTTAAAGTTGATGCCTTAGATTACTTATTAAAACCTTTTGATTATTCTGAATTTCTGGTAGCAGCAAATAAAGCAAAGGATTGGTTCAACTTAGTTAAAAAAAGTGAGGAAAATAGAAATATTGTTCAAGGGCAAGAGGTAACAACTAAAGAGTTTTTATTTGTTAAATCAGAGTATAAGCAACTTAAAATTAAACTTGATGATGTCTTATACTTTGAAGGATTAAAAGATTATATCAAGATTTGGTTAAAAAACGAACCCAAACCTATCCTTACCTTAATGAGTTTGAAATCCTTAGAAAACGAACTCCCTGAAAGTGATTTTATGCGTGTACACAGGTCGTTTATAGTATCCTTGAAAAATATCGATGTGATAGAGCGCAGTCAAATCATTATCAATCAACAACGCATCACGGTTTCCGAACAGTATAAGTCCAAGTTCTTTGAGTTCATCAATAACAATTCTTTATGATTGAATTTTTTCTTGGTAAGCTTCCCGATTTTTTAAAATTGTTGCCAAGTGCTGCTTTGACCAATCTGATAAGGCATCTACATAAGGAATTAGACTTTTTCCCAAATCGGTTAGTCTATATTCTACCTTAGGGGGTATTTGTGGATACACTTTTCTATTGACCAATCCATCTGCTTCCAAATTTTTTAAAGATACCGAAAGCATTTTTTGAGATATATCACCAATGGCTTGATGTATTTCATTAAAACGCAAGACCTCCTGCTGTTCCAAAACCATTAAAATGAGAAGTGACCATTTATCACCTATGCGATCTAAAATGTTTCTTACGGGGCAATTTGATGATTCACTAAAATTAACAAATTCTTTATTCATGATAATCAACTGGTTTTTAATAATACTAACTTTTAGGTAAGTATTTGATGTTCAGGTGCGTTCTTGTTTAAAAGAAACTTACTTTTTATCTTTGACTAACCAAAAGTAAGTAAATATATTTAATAAACTATAAAAAGAATACAAATGATATTAATTACAGGGGCCAGTGGCCATTTAGGAGCAGCAGTTGTTAATGAACTTTTAAATAGAGTAGAAGCATCTCAAATGGCAGTTTTGTCAAGAAACGTTGAAAAAGTCAATAAATTTAAGGAATTGGGTGTAGAAGTAAGACAGGGCGATTATGATGATTATGATTCTCTTGTCAAGGCTTTTAAAGGAGTTGATTCTCTTTATTTTGTATCTGGAAATGATATTGCCTCAAGAATGAAACAACATGAAAATGTGGTTAAAGCGGCTAAAGAAGCAGAATTAAAACATATTGTTTATACAAGTTTTCAACGCCAAACAGACGAATTGGATTCAATCATTCAATTTGTTGCCGAATCACATATTAAAACAGAAGACCTTATAAGGGAGTCTGGAATACCTTATACCATTTTAAAACACGGTTTGTATCTTGAGGTAATACCACTTTTTATAGGTGACAATGTTTTGGAAACTCAAACGCTATTTTTACCAGCAGATGAAGGTAAGGTTTCTTTTGCATCTAGGGCAGATATGGCTCAAGGGGCTGCTATTATTCTTTCAACAAGTGGTCATGAAGGTAAAACCTATGAGTTTGGAGGAGAGTTATCTTATGGAATGAAAGATGTAGCCGAGATTTTATCTAAGTTATCTGGAAAGGATATCTCGTATGTAAGTCCAACGATAGAAGACTTTGTTAATGCTTTAAGCGAAGCAGGAGTTCCTCAAGGTGCTATTGATGTGACAGTTGGATTCAGCCAAGGTATTGCCGCGGGTGAATTTGATCAACCTACAACCACTTTAAAGGATATTTTAGGACATGAGTTATTATCGCTTTCTACCTTTCTTGAAGCAACATTTATTGGTGAATAATCCATAAATTGTATCATCTATAATTCATCCAATGACAACCAAAGACCTTAAAAACTGGCAGAGCGCCTTACCCTATAAAGACACGACTCAACCTGTGTTATTTATAGGACATGGTTCTCCCATGAACGCCATTCAAGACAATCAGTTTACCAAACAATGGAACCAATTAGGAGAATCATTAGAACCTCCAGTCGCCATATTGTGTATTTCAGCACATTGGTTGACCAATGGTACTTTTGTGACTAACATGGAAGCTCCTAGAACTATTCATGATTTTGGCGGATTTCCCCAACAGCTTTTTGAAGTAGAATATCCAGTAAAAGGAAAACCAACTTTGGCAGAGGAGATTAAACATCATTTAACGTCTACTCATGTAGGTTTGGATGAAGAATGGGGATTAGACCATGGGGCGTGGAGTGTCATTAAACATATGTACCCTAAAGCCAATATTCCAGTTGTGCAATTGAGCATCAATTATTTTAAGCCGCCAGAATACCATTATGAATTAGCGCAACAGCTTTTGGATTTACGTAAAAAAGGTGTGTTGATAGTAGGTAGCGGAAATATGGTTCATAATTTAAGAATGGTGGCTTGGGATAAAATGGAGGACACCTATGGTTATGACTGGACGTTAGAAATAAATGATATTTTCAAATCTAAAATCTTGGATGGAAATCATCAAGATTAAATGAATTATCAAAAACTGCATAAGAATATCGCTAAAGCAGTGCCCACTCCAGACCATTACTATCCTTTGCTATACACTTTGGGGTTGCAAACTAAAAATGACAGGATTGAATTTTTTAATGATCAGGCGGTAGCGGGTTCTTTAACCATGACATCCGTTAAAATTGGATAAATTTTATCTATCATTCCATAAATTTAAAAATACGTTAAAGCCTATAAATATTGATGCTTTCATAGTTATCGCTCGTAATTTTATAGGATAAAAATCAAAATATATACATATGAAAACTTTTAAAAATAAATCAATTATTATAACAGGAGCCGCGATGGGATTAGGTTATGCAACTGCAAAATTTTTAGCCGAAAAAGGAGCAGATCTTACCTTGGTGGATTTTAATAAAGAAACGCTAGAAGAAACAGCTAAGGAATTGAAGGATACATTCTCAATAAGAGTTGTTTCTGTTGTTGCAGATGTATCTAAAGAAGAAAGTGTAAAAGAATACGTAGCTAAGGCCAAAGAGGCTTTTGGTAAGATTGATGGATTCTATAATAATGCTGGAATTGAAGGTCGACAAGCCGATATGGTGGATTATGATCTAGACGTATTCAAAAAGGTGATTGATATCAACTTGATGGGTGTTTATTATGGTTTACGTTACGTACTTCCAGAATTGGTTGCCAATGGTGGTGGACGGATTGTAAACGTGGCCTCTGTAGGGGGAATTCGAGGGGTATTGAACCAAACACCTTATGTGGCTTCAAAACACGCTGTGGCTGGAATGACTAAAAATGCAGCCTTAGAATATGGTAAGCACCAAATTTTCACTAATGCCATTGCACCTGGGGCAATTTTAACACCTATGGTTGCTGAGGCTTTTAAACAGGTTAATCCAGATGATCCAAAAGCAGCGGAAGCAGATTATGCACAAAGAAATCCAACCAGACGATTAGGTAAACCTGAGGAAGTTGCAAGTTTGGTAGCCTATTTGTTAAGTGATGACTGTAATTATGTCAACGGTCAGGTAATAGCCATAGATGGTGGTGAATCTAATATGTATGGTAACGCCTAAGGTAATGGGTAAGAAAGCCAATCACTATAGATTAACAATGGAGGAGGTGATTTTAAAAGATCCCAATGAACCTCTTAAAGATCCGATCACTTTGGAATTTGATAATCATGATGACATTTTTAAAATTATGGATATCGTCAAACAAAAGCAGTTGTTTGAAAGTGAAAGTCAGGCTCAAGAATTTGCCTTAGGACTTAAGCTTTTTAGTGAAGTGATGCTAAAAAATAGAAACCATCCAATTTTTGAATCATTTTATCCAGCGTTTAGTGCTTTTATGAAGACACTAAAAAGTCAATGATTCATATTCAAACTTATTTTAAAAGGAGCCAAATTGGCTCCTTTTTTTTTATCAATTCCATTGATTTTTATAAATCGTATTGAAAACATAATTAAGATTTTATAAAAATTATAAACTAAATCGATTTCGTTTTCCGGGAAAAATTTGAACATGATTTTTATCATGAAACCCTCTTTACAACTACTCTAACTTTGATGTATAATAATGATTAATCATTTTAAGTCATGAATATTTCGCACATAGAACACATTGGAATTGCGGTAGATAACTTGGAAGAATCCATTCAATATTATGAAAATGTATTGGGGTTAACATGCTACTCTATTGAAGAGGTAAAGGATCAAAAAGTAAAGACGGCTTTCTTTCTGGTTGGTGATACTAAAATTGAATTATTGGAAAGCACTTCACCTGATGGTCCAATAGGAAAATACATTGAAAAAAGAGGGCCTGGAATACATCACTTAGCTTTTGCTGTGGATAGTGCTAATAAAGCCTTAAAACAAGCGGAGGAACGTGGAGTGAGATTGATAGATGCCCAATCTAGAAAAGGTGCAGAAGGACTTAATATTGGCTTTCTTCATCCAAAGTCAACAAACGGCGTTCTAACAGAACTTTGCTCCAAAGAGCTATAATAAGATAAATAATTTATAAAGTTTGGAACTTATGACAACGCAAGATAAAATCAACGAACTTATAGAAAAACGTGCTAAAGCACGATTGGGTGGAGGTGAAAAGAGAATTGATTCACAACATGCTAAAGGAAAATTAACAGCAAGAGAAAGAATAGAAATTCTTTTGGATGATGATAGCTTTGAAGAGTTTGACATGTTTGTTACCCATAGAACGAAATCATTTGGGTTGGATAAACAAATATTTCTTTCAGATGGTGTGGTAACAGGTCACGGTACCATAGATGGTAGAATTGTCTACGTATTTGGACAAGATTTTACCGTTTTTGGAGGATCACTTTCTGAAACCTACGCTTTGAAGATTTGTAAAATTATGGATATGGCCATGAAGGTAGGTGCACCTGTTATTGGGCTTAACGATAGTGGAGGGGCACGTATTCAAGAAGGAGTGAGATCTTTGGCTGGTTATGCTGAGATATTCCAGCGTAACATTATGGCTTCGGGAGTGATTCCTCAAATATCTTCAATATTAGGGCCTTGTGCTGGTGGAGCAGTTTATTCTCCTGCATTAACCGATTTTACCATCATGACAGACCAAACCAGTTATATGTTTGTAACTGGGCCTAAAGTAGTACAATCGGTAACAGGTGAAAATGTTACCACTGAACAGTTGGGAGGGGCAAATATCCATTCTACAAAATCGGGGGTTTCTCACTTTTTAGCTGAAAATGACGAAGAAAATTTATTGTTGATAAGAAAGCTTCTTAGCTACATGCCTTCAAATAATTTGGAAGATCCACCAATAATTTCAACGTCTGATCCAATAGATAGATTGGATGATGTCTTAAATACCATCATACCTGAAAATCCGAATCAACCTTATGACATTTTGGATGTGATCAGCACAATTACCGACAATGGGGAATTTTTAGAGGTTCACAGAAACTATGCTAAAAACATTGTTGTTGGGTTTGCAAGATTTAATGGCCGTTCCGTAGGAGTCGTTGCAAACCAACCTAAATTTTATGCTGGAGTTTTAGATACAGAAGCTTCTAGAAAGGCAGCGCGTTTTGTTCGTTTTTGTGACGCTTTCAACATACCATTGGTTACTTTAGTTGATGTCCCTGGATTTTTACCAGGAACAGGTCAGGAATATGCTGGAATTATTCTGCACGGAGCGAAACTGTTGTTTGCTTATGGTGAGGCAACAGTGCCGAAAGTAACCATTACCTTAAGGAAATCTTACGGAGGTGCCCATGATGTAATGAGCTGTAAACAACTCCGGGGAGATTTAAACTATGCCTGGCCAACTGCAGAAATAGCAGTAATGGGAGCGAAAGGAGCGGTGGAAGTTTTGGAAGGTTCCAATATCAGAAAAATTGAAGATGATGATGAGAAGCAACATTATATCGAGGAAAAAGAAAACGAATATACCGCCAAATTTGCCAACCCTTATGTGGCAGCCAAATATGGTTTTATAGACGATGTGATTGAGCCAAGAAATACAAGATTCCGAATTATTAGAGCCTTGGAACTATTAGCTAATAAGAAAGAGGTGAATCCACCTAAGAAACATTCAAATATTCCATTGTAATGAAAACGATCCTATTATATACCGATGTTTTGGATGAGGGATATATCATCCTGATGACAGGACTTTTGATTGTCTTTGGAGGACTACTATTACTTACGTTATTCTTTAAGTATGGATTGCCTTTTATGCTTTATATCTATAAGTTGATTACTAAAGGCCCAGACAAGAAGGTTACAGAAATTTCGCCAACAGTCAATGAAAATTTCACCGGGGAAATTGCAGCAGCTATTTCGGTGGCAGTACATATGTATCTCGATGAACAGCATGACAATGAAAATGCCATACTTACCATTAAGCAAGCCAGGAAAATGTATTCACCATGGAGCTCAAAAATTTATGGTGCCTATAACAATAGATTTTAACCCATTTATTTAGAAAATCTAAAGATCATGAAAAATTTCACATTCAATATAAACGAGAATAGCTACAGTGTTAGAATCTTATCGCAAGAAGATAACACCATCGAGTTAGAAGTCAACGGAACAAATTACTTGGTGAAAATGAAGGAAGAAATAAAAAGCAGGAAGACACCTACTTTAGTGCGTAAACCTTCAACAACAGCACCAGTTGAGCCAGTTAAGGTCAATCCAAGTTCTTCAAAAACAACCATTACCGCACCTATTCCAGGTGTTGTGTTATCTCTTAAAGTTCAGGTTGGAGATACAATTAAAGCCAATGATTCCTTGATGATTTTGGAAGCCATGAAAATGGAAAACAATATCGTATCAGAAAAATCAGGAACCGTTACTGCTATTAATGTAAAACCTGGTCAGCAAGTATTACAAGGAGAAGTAATGATAGAGATTGAATAGAATTGAGAATGCTTATTGTCTTTACGGCTAATTAAGCGTAAAAAACTACACAATGAAAAAAATATTATTGATAATAGGTGTAATCTCCCTTCTCATCTCAATGAGACCTATTTTGGGGTTGACTTCAGCTTCAAATACAGTGGAAACTACTGCTGTGACAAGTATAACAGAGGACGAGCAGGAGGATAGTTTTATTTCAGAAGGAATTAGTGGTGTTAAACAGTTTTTAAGTTATACGGGTTTTGCTAATGCCCAAGCGGGTAATATCATTATGATCGTAATTGGAATTGTTTTCATTTACTTGGGAATTAAATTTGACTATGAACCCCTTTTACTGATTCCGATTGGAGTAGGGGTGATTATAGGGAATATTCCATTTGTTGCAGGGAATCAAACCGGGATTTATGAAACAGGATCTGTTTTGAATTACCTTTACTTTGGGGTGGTTAAGGGAATTTATCCTCCTTTAATTTTCTTAGGGATAGGTGCTATGACCGATTTCTCATCGTTAATTGCCAATCCGAAATTAATGCTTTTGGGGGCTGCGGCGCAAATAGGGGTTTTTGGAACCTTTTTGGGAGCGCTATATTTAGGTTTTAATTTACCCGAGGCAGGAGCGATAGGAATCATTGGTGGGGCTGATGGTCCAACAGCGATTTTCTTATCATCTAAATTGGCCAATGGTGTGAATCTTTTACCAGATGGGACAACGGTTAAAAACCTAATTGGTCCTATTGCCATTGCAGCCTATTCTTATATGGCATTGGTACCAGTCATTCAACCTCCAATCATGAAGTTGTTGACTACCAAAAATGAACGACTCATTAGAATGAAACCACCAAGAGCAGTTTCTCAAAAAGAAAAAATGATTTTTCCTGTTGTTGCCTTATTATTGACTACCTTTATCTCACCAAGTTCATTACCATTATTGGGAATGTTGTTCTTTGGAAATTTGTTGAAGGAATCTGGTAGAACAGAACGTCTAGCAGAGACTGCAAGGACCAAAATGATAGACATCGTAACCATTCTTTTGGGTGTGACCGTGGGAGCTTCTACCCAAGCAGATATTTTTATCACCAAGGACTCTATGTTGATCTTTGGGTTGGGAGCTATTTCCTTTGTTATAGCCACTATGGGAGGTCTTATTTTTGCTAAATTCATGAATTTGTTCCTTAAGGGAGATAACAAAATAAATCCTTTAATAGGAGCTTCAGGAGTTTCTGCTGTTCCAGATAGTGCAAGGGTGGTACATGCTGAAGGTTTAAAAGCAGATCCTAAGAATTATTTACTAATGCATGCTATGGCCCCAAATGTGGCTGGAGTTATTGGATCAGCCATTGCGGCAGGTATTATTCTAAGCTTTTTAGGCTAACATTATTTTAAAGTATAAAGTAAATTGTAATACATTTTGTATGAGTACTCAGAATAAATCACTTTTTTCAAATTTCAGTCCTACCTCCAAGCAGGAATGGAAAGATAAAGTGGACACCGATTTAAAAGGTGTGGATTTTAATAAATTGATTTGGAAGAATTTTAACGGTCTAAATTTTCAACCGTTTTATAATTCAGAAGATGGTATAGAGAGTTTGCCAAATACGGGCCTTAATTCTCAAGACTTAGTTAACTTTAGAAGTATTAAAGTAAACACTTCAGAAGAAGGGAACCAGTTGGCAAAACTGGCCATAAATGAAGGGGTGAATGGTTTGTTGTTTGAAATTGATGGTAAAATTCAGGTCGAAGCCCTTTTAAATGGCGTCGATCTCAATAAAGTTGCCATAAGTTTTTTAATTCAATTTGATCAAATAGACTTTGCCAAATCCTTTTTGATTTATGCAGTTTCAACATTGAAGCAAAAGGAAAACTTAAAAGGTTATTTTGACTTTAGAGGTATTTCAAATTATGTCACAAATGGTTCTTTAAATAAAGCTTTTTTTGACAATTCTGTGGAATTATTGAAACTTACGGGAGCTTTCCCAAACTTTAAAGCATTTACTATTACTGGGGCTTCTTATTTGGATTCAGGTTCCAACCAAGTGCAAGAGGTTGCCTATTCATTAAATTCATTGGTATTTGTTGTTGAAAAATTGTTGGAAAAAGGTGTTGACGCCAACCAAATTTTTCAAGGCTTACATGTGGAATTGGCGATAGGGTCAGAGTATTTTATAGAGATAGCTAAGTTTAGAGCCTTTCATAGTCTTTTAAATTTGCTGGCCAATGAATATGGAGTTACAGATTTTAATCCATTTATAACGGCTAAAACTTCAGTTTGGAGTAAATCGGTTACAGATGCCCATACCAATTTGTTGAGAGCTACTACTGAGGCTATGTCTGCAATTCTTGGTAATGTTGATGGTGTTTTAGTGGATCCCTATGATAAAGAATTCAATGAAGCATCACAATTCTCAAATCGTATAGCAGGAAATATTGCCACCATATTAAAAGAAGAATCCTATTTAGGAAAAGTGGCTAACCCGGTTGACGGATCTTATTATATTGAAGAAGCTACTCAAAAGATTGCTGAAAAAGCCTTGATTTTATTCAAGGAGGTTGAAGCTCAAGGAGGCTTTTTTGAAGCCTTTGAAAAAGGCTTGATTCAGGATCAAATTTCTGAAATAAGACAAGAAAAAATAAAATGGATTAGCCAAAGAAGGTTACCATTGGTAGGAGTCAATAAATATCCTAACCTTATGGAAACAATTTCTTCAGAAGTTTTATCCTCAGGAGCGTCTTCAGACCAAAAACTTTTAAAACCGAGAAGAGCATCGCTAGAAATAGAGGTTGTTAGAAAAGCAACTGAATTATTGGTAGAATCTATTGGTAAAAGACCTGTTATTGAGCTTTGTAGTTTTGGAAATTTAACCATGAGAAAGGCAAGAGCCGCTTTCTCCTATGATTTTCTAGGGGTGTCAGGATTTAAAGTTTTAGATGAGAAAAGTTATGAAACGGCTCAATCAGCAGCAGAAGCGAGTGCAGAATCTGATTCAGAGGTTGTTGTTATTTGCAGTTCCGATCCAGATTATCATGAAAGTGCCTTAAACTTTGTTGAAACTTTCCGAAGTAAGAATTCTGAAAAGGTCTTATTGTTGGCTGGAAATCCAGTAGATTTACTCGACCAATTAAAAGAAGCCGGACTCGATGGTTGTTTGCACATAAAGTCGGATGTCATTCAAACCTTAACAGCCATTCAGAATAAAGTTCAAGAACATTATAAATCTTTAGAAGTATGAGAAAAGATTTTTCAAATCTAACATTAGATACGGTAAAGACTTCAAATAAACCTCCAGTAGAGGATCAAGATATTTGGAATACCCCAGAAGGGATTCCTGTGAAGAAACATTTTTCAAAAGCAGATATTGAAGACGCAGAACACTTAGGGTTTGCGGCTGGTTTACCTCCGTTTACAAGAGGGCCATATAGCACAATGTACACCACAAGGCCATGGACCATTAGACAATATGCTGGTTTTTCAACGGCAGAAGAGTCTAATGCTTTCTATAGAAGAAATTTGGCTGCAGGTCAAAAGGGACTTTCTGTTGCCTTTGATTTAGCAACACACCGTGGGTATGATTCAGATCATCCAAGGGTGACTGGTGATGTAGGTAAAGCTGGTGTAGCCATTGATTCTATTTTGGATATGGAAGTGCTTTTTGACCAGATTCCATTGGATAAAATGTCGGTTTCCATGACCATGAATGGAGCTGTATTACCTGTGATGGCTTTTTATATAGCAGCGGCTAAAAAGCAAGGGGTGGCTTTAGATCAATTAAGTGGAACCATTCAGAATGATATTCTGAAAGAGTTTATGGTGCGTAACACTTACATTTATCCACCGCAACCATCTATGAGAATTATTGGGGATATTTTTGAATATACGACCAAATATATGCCTCGTTTTAATTCCATTTCCATTAGTGGATACCACATGCAAGAAGCAGGAGCAACAGCCGATATAGAATTGGCTTATACGTTGGCCGATGGATTGGAATACATTCGTACGGGATTGTCTTCCGGATTAAAAATCGATGATTTTGCGCCTAGATTGTCTTTCTTTTGGGCTATAGGGATGAATCATTTTATGGAAATTGCGAAAATGAGGGCGGCCAGAATGCTTTGGGCTAAGATCATTAAGCAGTTCAATCCGCAGAATCCAAAATCTATGGCATTGAGAACGCATAGCCAGACTTCTGGTTGGAGTTTGAGTGAACAAGATCCGTTCAACAATGTGGCAAGAACCTGTATTGAGGCGATGGCTGCTGGTTTGGGTGGTACACAGTCTTTACATACCAATGCATTGGATGAGGCTATCGCGTTGCCTACTGATTTCTCAGCTAGAATTGCACGAAACACACAAATTTATATACAAGAGGAAACACAGATTACTAAATCTGTAGATCCTTGGGCCGGTTCATATTATGTGGAATATTTGACTAAGGAAATTGCTAAAAAAGCGTGGAAGCTTATTGAGGAAGTAGAGGAATTGGGTGGTATGGCCAAAGCTATTGAAACCGGAGTTCCTAAAATGAGAATTGAGGAAGCAGCGGCCCGCAAACAGGCAAGATTGGATTCTGGTCAAGATATCTTGGTAGGTGTGAACAAATATCAAACGGACGAGAAGTCACAGATTGAAATCTTGGAAGTTGACAATTCAGCGGTTAGAAATTCACAAATTGAGCGACTTAAAAAGCTGAAAGCCAACAGAGATCAAAATGTGGTTGATGCCAAATTAAAAGCCTTATCTGCATGTGCAGAGAGTGGTAAGGGTAATTTATTGGAATTGGCCGTTGAGGCGGCAGAAAATTTCGCTACTTTAGGTGAAATATCTGATGCTTTGGAAGTTCATTTTGGACGTCACAAGGCTGATACGCAATTAATAAGTGGTGTGTATAGAAAAGAAGTGAAAAACGATAGCGTGTTTGAACAGGCTCAAAAGTTGGCAGATCATTTTGCTGAAATAGAAGGGCGTCGTCCTAGGGTTATGATTGCAAAAATGGGACAAGATGGTCACGACCGTGGTGCTAAAGTGGTTGCCTCAAGTTTTGCTGACTTGGGATTTGATGTCGATATGGGACCTTTGTTTCAAACACCAGAAGAAGTGGCAAAACAAGCTATAGAAAATGACGTACATTTCGTTGGTGCCTCCAGTTTAGCTGCTGGTCACAAGACATTGATTCCTCAATTGATAGAAGAATTAGAAAGATTGGGAAGACCAGATATTATGGTGTTTGCTGGTGGGGTGATTCCAGAACAGGATTACCAATACCTTCTAGATAGAAAGGTTGCTGCCATCTTTGGACCAGGTACTGTGATAGCCAAATCGGCTATTACCATCATGGAAAAATATTTGGAACAAGAATAATTTTCAATAAAACCTAAAAATTAAACCCGGTACTGAAAAGTATCGGGTTTTTTTTATTATAAAGATTTTTTGAAGCTATTCAATATAAGTTGTGCGGCCTCAACAGGAGATATATGAGAGTCTAGAACTTCTTTTTTCAATTGAATTAACTGTTCTGAAATCTCTGGGTTTCCATAGAAGAGTTGTTTGAGATCTTCATTGATGTTATCATACATCCAGCGCAATTTTTGATGATTTCGGTTTTTCTCAAAGTAGCCACTTTCTGTCACCTGTTGTTTGAATTTGAGGATTTCTTCCCAAATAGTTTCAATACCCATGCCTTTTAAAGCAGAAGCTTTGGTTACCACGGGTGTCCATCCAGATGCTGCAGGTGGAAATAAATGCAATGCATTTTGGTATTGAATTCGGGCTCTATCGCTTTGTTTTATATTGTCCCCATCGGCCTTATTAATAACAACCATGTCAGCCATTTCCATGATTCCCTTTTTGATCCCTTGGAGTTCATCACCAGCTCCAGCCAACATTAATAATAGGAAGAAATCTGTCATTCCATGCACCGCTGTTTCCGATTGACCAACACCTACGGTTTCAATTAAAATAATATCATAACCAGCAGCTTCACAAAGTAACATGCTTTCTGCTGTTTTATTGGCAACACCACCTAAGGTTTCTCCAGATGCTGAAGGTCTGATATAGGCTTCATCCATCCCGCTAAGTTCCTCCATTCGAGTTTTATCACCCAAAATACTCCCTTTAGAACGTTGGCTACTTGGGTCAATGCTCAAAATGGCAACCCGATGCCCGTTTTTAATCAAGAATTTTCCAAATGCTTCAATGAAGGTGCTTTTACCTACACCAGGGACTCCAGTAATCCCAATTCGGAGTGATTTTCCGGAAGCAGGCAAAATACCTTGAATGATTTTTTTTGCTAGCTTTTTGTCGCTTTCCAAGCTGCTTTCGATGATGGTAATGGCGCGAGACAGAATGACGCGATCTCCGTTTAAAATACCATTGATATATTCTTGGGCAGAAAGTCTGTTTTTAGGTTTGTATGCCTTCATTTTGGGATTTCATTAAGCCTTGTAAAGATACTGATAACCTCTGTAAACACCATATAATATGAGGGTCTTTTATAGGGTGTTCAAGGTGATTTATGAAATGTTTTATCGAAAAAGAATTATGAATAATTAGGCGTTATTTGTACCATTTGCCCCAAAGTTTCTGTAATTTTGTGCGACTATTTTTTCTATTACATGATTTATCCCAAAATCCCTTTAGCCCAAACAGTAATTCAACTTTGTAAGGCTAAAAATATTCAACATATTGTTATTTCACCCGGTAGCCGAAACGCACCTCTTACCATTGGTTTTACCAATGATCCTTTTTTTACTTGTTATAGTATCGTGGATGAGCGTTCAGCTGCTTTCTTTGCCATGGGAATTGCCCAAAAAATAACACATCCTGTAGCTGTAGTTTGTTCGTCGGGAAGTGCGTTATTAAATTATTATCCTGCCGTTGCAGAGGCTTTTTACAGTCATATTCCTTTGGTAGTTTTATCTGCAGATAGGCCCGATTATTTAATAGGAATTGGAGATGGACAGACCATCAATCAGGAAAATGTCTATGAAAATCATATTTTATATTCTGCTAATTTGAAAGTAAGCTCTGAAAAGAAACCAAAGCATTTGGATGAAACTGAGCCAGCTATAATCAAAAATATTGAAAGCAAACTGGAGCGATTATTGGGACTAAAACAAGCCATTCATGAAGAGAATGTAGATGAAATAAACATAGCTATTAATAAAAGTATATCGTTAGAAGGACCTGTTCATATCAACATTCCGTTTGAGGAACCTTTGTATTTAACCGAGGAGAAATTGAGTGTACAACCTGAGGTTGTTGAACTTGAAACAAAACCCAAAAGAATAGACCAATCTGAATTAAAGGGGCTTCTGGAAGATTGGAGTAATGCTTCAAAAAAAATGATTTTGGTTGGTGTAAATCAACCTAATAGTATTGAAGAAAAGTGGCTTGAAGAATTAGCTTCTGACCAAAGTGTTTTGGTATTTACCGAAACAACCTCAAACCTGCATCATCCCGAATTTTTTCCTAGTATCGATACTATTATTGCTCCTTTAGATGAGACAGAATTTCAAGAGTTACAACCCGATATTTTGGTGACTTTTGGAGGGCTGATCGTGTCGAAAAAAATAAAAGCATTTTTAAGAAATTACCAACCAAAACATCATTGGCATATTGATTTGCATCAAGCAAACGATACTTTTTTCTGTTTAGATAACCATTTAAAAACCACGCCGAATCATTTCTTTTCTGAGTTTCTACCAAAGTTGACACATTTTAAAAAGAGTAACTACAGGACTATTTGGAAGGAAGTAAAGAAAAAACGCTTGGAAAGGCATGATAGTTATCTTCAAGACATCCCTTTTTCTGATTTTAAGGCTTTTAATTGGGTATTAAATAAATTACCAAAGAAAAGTAGTTTACAGATTAGTAATAGTTCGGCAATCAGGTATTCCCAATTGTTCAATTTGGATGAAACTATAGATGTGTATTGCAATAGAGGAACTAGCGGCATTGATGGGTCAACAAGTACTGCTGTTGGTTTTTCTGTGGCTAATGATAGGCCAACCACTTTTATTACGGGTGATTTGGGATTCTTTTACGACAGTAATGCACTTTGGAATAATTACATTCCCAACCATTTTAGGATTATAGTAGTTAATAATGGCGGCGGCGGTATCTTTAGAATTCTTCCGGGGGAAAAGAATACTGATAACTTTGACACCTATTTTGAAACCAAGCATCAACTAAATGCCCAACATTTATGTGCCATGTATGGTTTGGATTATCATTCAGCTCAAGACGAAACCGAACTAAAAAACGAACTAGAAAGTTTCTATAGTGAATCAAATAAAACAAAGCTATTGGAAATTTTTACACCTCGAACTTTAAACGATGAGATTCTTCTGAATTACTTCAAGTATATTAAATAAATGTTACAAGTGTCATTTCCTTTTTGTTTGGGTTTTTAATAATGTAATTTTAAAGTTATTATCAATCTAAAAAATAATCAAATGAGTAAAAGAGATGAACTAATTGAAAAATATGCAGCCGATATTAAAGATAAAATTGGAGAAACTGCAGATATGGATCTTTTGACAAAAGTAACCATAGGTTTAGGCCCATCTATCTACAATGCTGATTCCTCAACGGTTTCTGGGTCTGATGCTTCGGAAGTTGAACGTGTTAAAACCAATTTTTTAATCAAGAAACTTGGTTTGAAAGATGGACCAGAATTAGATGAGGTAATAGCTAAAGTGATGGAACAATATGGTGTTTCAAATCGCAATAAATATCGAGCAGTAGTTTATTATTTATTGGTAAAACATTTTAATAAGGCTTCTATTTATTAGGGAGCGTTTATAAAATTAAGAAACGAGCGTCACAAGTTGTGGCGCTTTTTTATTTTCGGTAAGTTAATTCGTTATACCTTTGCCACATGATACACTTAGGAGAATTCAATACCCTCACTATATTAAGGGATACAGAGCCAGGATTGTTTTTAGGGGACCAAGAAGATAATGAAGTTCTTTTGCCTAACCGATATGTTCCTCAATCATTTGAAATAGGTGATGAAATAGAGGTGTTTGTTTATTTAGATAACGAAGAGAGAATTGTTGCTACCACCGATAAACCATATATCATTAAAAATCAATTTGGTCTTTTACGTTGTAATCAAGTGAATCAATACGGGGCCTTTTTAGATTGGGGTTTGGTCAAGGAATTGTTTTGTCCTTTTAAAGAACAAGTATTTAAAATGACAGCAGGTCATTATTATTTTGTTCATTGTTATCTCGATGAAAAGACCGATCGCTTGGTAGCTTCAAGCAAAACCAATAAGTTTCTGGACAATACCCAACTAACAGTTGAAAAGTTTCAGGAAGTAGATTTAATTGTTTCCCATCCTACAGATTTGGGAATGGTCGTGGTGGTTAACAACTTGCATTCGGGCTTAATTTATAAAGATGATTTATATGGTGATGTAGAGGTTGGTGATCGATTAAAGGGTTACGTGAAAAAGGTACGTAATGACAATAAACTGGATATTGTATTACAGCCGATAGGTTATAAAAATATTGAACCAAGTGCCCAAAAAGTTATGGATGTCTTAAATGATAACAGTGGTTTTTTACCACTTCACGATAAATCAAATCCAGAAGAAATAAAAGAATTATTGGAAATGAGTAAAAAGAGCTTCAAAAAGGCTGTCGGCTCATTGTACAAACAGCGATTGATTGAGATTAAGCCTGATGGAATTTATTTAGTCTAGGTATTTTATTAGTCAATTTAAATAGATTTAGCTGCTCCTGAACCCATTTTTCAGCAGATAATAAGGATTTAAACTGTTTTTTGTTGGGAAATGAACAAAAGTGGTTTTCAAGTTCTATAGCCTTTTCAGATTGCTTGGAGTAAGTCACTATAGCTCTTGCTACTAATCCGTTGGCGGCGTTATGTAATTTCTCAAGATCTAATAAATTGATGGAGAATGAATTTATTCTGTTGCAAATCATACCATATGGTCGGCCATCAGAAAAATGCTCCCGAATTGCGTAAATCAATTCTTGGCCATTTATAAGGTCGACATTTGCACCTTCATCCATTTCAGTAAGTAAGTAATTCTCAAAAAAATAAACAGTTCCAATACTCAATTTAAAACTGTTTTGAATATCGCTTTTTAAGGCGCTATTTTTAACGGTCATATTAGTTTAGCTAGTTAATCAAAAGGATTATAAAAGTAATATTTATCTTCCAATTACAAATCAAACTAGTTTAATTTAACACTAAGAGAATTTTAAAAAATTATTAGTTTCTATTGAATGCTCAATCTTTGTTTTATCCCTTTAGGTAAGGCTTCTTTATGAATCAAAATGGATATGGCTTTTAACCTCATATAAGCTTCGCTAAAATACACATAACCACCATGAGTAACACGGCTTTCATCAGTTCCCCACGAATTTTTAACCTTGAAATAAGTATTTCCTTTTTGGTCTTTGGCTAAACCTGTAATATGCATTAAATGGTCATCTGTTGTGTGAAAATTCTCGAATTCCTGTTGTCGGAATTCTGGGGTAATAGCCTTTTCTAATCTAATTTCAGTAAGAATCTCTTTGATCATACTTTCATCTTCAGGAATTACAGCGACACCGTGTTTGGCAGAAAAGGTTTTTTCGCTTACATCACAATCTAGCTCAACTGTATAACCATTTTCTAAGGCATGAGTAATTACTTGCATCAAATCATCTAAAGGTAGATTGTAAAAGCTGCCATTTGAAAAATTGTCTGGAATATTTAGAATAAATTTAGAATTGTATGGTTGGTGAGTAAAACTTGTAAAACTGATGTAATCATCAGGGTTTATTTGCACCATTTCCATAAACGATTTTGGCGTGTAGGATGAACCTTCAAAAGTAAAGGACTCCACTTGTTTTCCTAAATAGGCATCCAAAATGCCATCTACAACCGTTTTCCAAGTTGGAGATAAGGTTTTAGCTGGATTTTCTATGTAGGTGTCCAATACATTTTTTAATACCTCTTCCAGTTCAATATGGTTGTATTTTGTTTGACCGTTTAAAAAACCGGTGTAAACTACTTGCGGAACCAATCCAGCATCACGAGCACTATTAATAACATCATGTGCCAAACCACCTTGGCTAAACTGTGCATTGCCTTGTCTCATTAAATAATTCCAGGCTTTCTTAGGATAGGTTTGCCTAACTGAGTACATTTCTGAGAGATCAATAAACTTACCCGTTTTCCTAATGATTTCACTTTCCAAAAAGGAGGTTGTGGAAAAGCTCCAACAGGTTCCTGTGATGCCTTGACTAACCACTTCCGTGGCATCTAGATCGATTATTGGTGTGAACTCATATTTTTGGGAATAAAGTGAAAAAGACCCTATTAAAATTAGAGTCAAGAATGTATAAATTTTCATGCTTAGGGAGCTATATTGGTAAAAACATTTATTTTTGGCTAAAATAAAAAAAATGAGTGTAGCAGACTGGAAAATAGCCAAAGAATACGAAGACATCACATATAAAAAATGTGGTGGTGTAGCAAGAATTGCCTTTAACAGACCAGATGTCAGGAATGCCTTTAGACCTAAGACAACAAGTGAGCTTTATGACGCTTTTTATGATGCTAATGAAGATACTAACATTGGTGTTGTTTTACTATCGGCAGAAGGGCCATCCTCTAAAGATGGCATCTGGAGTTTTTGTAGTGGAGGTGATCAAAAAGCGAGAGGTCATCAAGGTTATGTTGGAGAAGATGGTTACCATCGTTTAAACATATTGGAGGTTCAGCGTCTAATACGTTTCATGCCAAAAGTGGTGATTGCTGTGGTACCAGGATGGGCTGTTGGAGGTGGACATAGTTTGCATGTCGTTTGTGATTTAACCTTGGCTAGTAAAGAACATGCTATTTTTAAGCAAACCGATGCTGATGTTACTAGTTTTGATGGGGGGTATGGTTCGGCATATTTGGCGAAAATGGTCGGACAAAAAAAGGCTCGGGAAATTTTCTTTTTAGGAAGAAATTATTCAGCACAAGACGCCTATGAAATGGGTATGGTCAATGCAGTTATTCCACATGATGAATTAGAAGCTACCGCTTATGAATGGGCTCAGGAAATCCTAGGCAAATCACCATTGTCTATTAAAATGTTGAAATTTGCAATGAACTTAACAGATGACGGAATGGTAGGCCAACAAGTGTTTGCAGGAGAAGCTACTAGATTGGCATACATGACCGACGAGGCTATTGAAGGAAGAAATGCCTTTTTGGAAAAGCGGAAACCAAATTTTGATAAAAAATACATTCCATAGGAACCCAAATCGATTGTTATGGCATCATTTAAAACCTGGGTATCTGCTCTTAGGTTAAGAACTTTACCTCTATCTGTATCAGGTATTATTGTAGCTGGCTCCTTAGCTGAGTATAATGGCCTTTTTCATTGGGGGATATTTACAATGGCAATATTAACTACATTAAGTTTCCAAATATTGTCTAATCTGGCCAATGATTATGGTGACGGCGTGAAGGGAACTGATAACATGGACCGAATAGGACCGCAAAGAGCCATTCAAAGTGGTGAAATAACTCCTACGAGTATGTTTTTTGCTATCCGAATTAATATTTTGATCAGTATTTTTCTAGCTGTTTTTACCATTTATGTGGCTTTTGGTTCGAAGTATTTCCTTTTGGGTTTATTGTTTTTGGTTTTGGGTATGTTATCCATTTATGCTGCCTTGAAATATACCATAGGTGGTAATGCTTATGGTTATAGAGGCCTAGGTGATATTTTTGTTTTTATCTTCTTTGGATTGTTAAGTGTTATTGGTGCTTATGTGCTTTTTGCAAAACAAATAGACCACGTTACTATTTTACCAGCAATCACTATAGGTTTTTTAAGTACTGCGGTTTTAAACCTTAACAATTTAAGGGATATAGAGTCTGATAAAAAAGCCAACAAAATTACGATGGCTGTAAAAATGGGATTTAAAAAGGCAAAAAGGTATCATATGTTCTTGGTCGGTGGTGCAATATGTCTCTCTTTTTTGTTTGGAATTTTATATTATAATTCTCCATACAATTTTATTTTTTTTATTGCTTATATTCCGTTGATTATCCACATGAAGAAGGTACACAACTGTATTGAACCTGTTAAGTTAGACCAGGAACTTAAAAAGTTGGCTCTTTCAACCTTTTTATTAAGTGTTCTGTTGGCTGTAGGACATCTTTTGTAGGGAAAAGTTAAAATATTGTTTTTCAGTTTTATAAGTCGTATATTAGGGTGTTGGTAAGTCCTTTATCAACATAATGAAGTGTATAAATGACTTCATATTTTGGGGATTGAAAACTCAAACAGATTCAAGGATTTGTTTGAGTTTTTTTGTATTTTCAATCTTCAATTAAACACTTACCTGATGAAAATTACATTTTACGGTCATGCTAGTCTTGGAATAGAAGTTGGAGATGTCCAAATTTTAGTAGATCCTTTTATCTCTGCCAATGAAGCGGCTGCAAACATCGATATTTCAAGCCTAAAGGCTGATTACATATTATTAACCCATGCACATCAAGATCATATTCTGGATGTCGAAACCATAGCTAAACAAACTGATGCCGTTATCGTTTCAAACTTTGAGATTGCAAGTCATTATGAAAATAAAGGGTTTGAGGTTCATCCTATGAATCATGGAGGAGCTTGGGATTTTGAATTTGGTGTGGTTAAATATGTTATTGCACATCATACATCTTCATTTCCAGATGGAAGTTATGGTGGACAACCAGGAGGTTTTGTGATTGAAGGAGAACATAAAAATATTTATATTGCTGGAGATACTGCGCTGACCATGGATATGAAACTTATTCCTATGCGTACCCAATTGGATTTGGCCATTTTGCCTATCGGAGACAATTTCACAATGGGTGTGGACGATGCCATAATTGCCAGTGACTTTGTGCAGTGCGATAAGGTGCTTGGATATCACTTCGATACTTTTGGATATATTAAAATAGACCACGAAGAGGCCAAAAGAAAATTTTTTGATAAAGGGAAAGATTTGATGCTGTTGGATATAGGAGAGAGTATTGAATTGTAAACAAGCGTGAAAGCCAAATAAGTAAACTGGCTGAAGCATCAAAAAGTTTCACATTAACAGCTTCCAATTCATGAATCTTGGAATAAAATCTTTAATAGGCCCGAAATCTCTTATCATATTAGGCATTTTTTTCGCCAGTCTACAAATATGGGGTCAGGATTTCAAAATGCCTGAAACAACTGAAAACCGGAAACCTAAAATTGCTCTAGTTTTAAGTGGTGGAGGTGCTAAGGGTATTGCTCATATCCCTTTGCTTCAAGCTTTAGATTCCTTGAATATTGTACCAGATTTTGTTGTAGGTACAAGTATGGGAAGTATTGTAGGTGGCTTGTATGCCATGGGATATTCTGGTGACAGCATCTCTCAAATTGCTCATCAGGCTAATTGGCGAAAGCTGCTAGGGGGGAAAACCCTATTATCTAGTGTTGGAGTTGAGGAGAAAAGTGAGTTTGGCAGGTATCTTTTCGAATTGAATTTAGTGAATGGAAAACCTAATATCAATCCGGCCATTCTCAATGATCAACTACTGCGAGAATTTTTGTCTCAATTAACCTATCCCGTTTACCGAATCGAGTCTTTTGATGATTTGCCCATTCCTTACCGTGCTGTAGCCACAGATATTGTCAATGGAGAATTAGTTATTTTAGATCGCGGATCACTGGCTCAAGCTATGAGAGCTAGTATGTCTATTCCAACAGTTTTTAAACCAGTAAGATATGAAAATACGCTTCTTGTTGATGGAGGTATTTTAAACAATTTCCCTACGGATATAGCAAAAAGCATGGGTGCCGACATTATCATTGGTAGTGATGTAGGAGGCGGTATGCTAACTCGAGATAAATTAAGTGACCCAATTAAGCTTATTTTTCAAACAAGCATGCTTACTAGTAATTTAATTGTAGAAGAGAATAGGGCATTATGTGATATTTTATTGAATCATGAAAAACACTTAACCTATTCCACAGGAGATTTTGTAAAGGCCAATGAAATTTATGTGGAGGGGAAAGAAGCTTTGATTCAAAATATGGATGCTTTGGAGCAGTTAGCCGAAATTTTAAAGAAGTATCCCAAACCTCGTCCTAATTTGCCTAAAATAGCTCCAAAATTCACTTTAGATACCATCGTCTATAAAAATATTTCTAAAGACAATCTTGATTTGGTCCGGGCTCGCATCAGAATTGAGCCAGGACAGACCTATAACGTAAATGATTTGAACTCTGGTATCAACCGATTAATGGGCACGAACCTCTTTGATGCCATTTATTTTAATCCGTTGGTTAAAAAGGATAGTTTGGGAATTGAATTGGAAGGATTGGAGCGCTCAAGACATACCGTAAAAGGAGCTTTACATTATGATACATACAGAGGTGTGGGTTTACTTATGAATTATACAGGAAGAAACATCATTGGCAAAGCTTCTAGATCTTTGGTATCTATAGATATTGCAGAACAACCTAGCTTAAGGTTACAACATCAAAAGATTTTTGGAGTTCAAAAAAATTGGTGGTGGCGAACGGATTTGTTGGGACAGCTGCTTAATGAAAGTGTTTACATTGAGGGTAGGAGAGCTGATGATGTG
This sequence comes from Mangrovimonas sp. ST2L15, assembly GCF_001280515.1. GTDB lineage: Bacteria > Bacteroidota > Bacteroidia > Flavobacteriales > Flavobacteriaceae > Mangrovimonas > Mangrovimonas futianensis. Next base: position 37,394 of record NZ_LBIQ01000052.1, read on the forward strand.
AATCACGATGTTGTTTTGTTTCAAAGCCAATTCAATAGAAACCTCTTTCCCTTTAAAAGCTATGTGGGTTTTGGGATAAATCATCAATACGACTATTTGCGACCCAAAACAGATCCCGATTTGGGAGATAATGTTTTTGGTTTAAGAAAATATGGTTTTCATAACTTGGAAGCTGGGGTGCATTTTTTTTCCAATAGTATGGAGAGCGTTTTTTTTCCTAAAAGAGGAACTCTTATCAATGCTTTTATAAAACGTTCTTTATGGCGGCATATCAGATTGCAAAGTACCGTTTCTTCTGAGACTATTAGCGAAGGTTCAACCAATGGGTTTACAAAGTTTGGAGCCCATTTTGAAAAGCGCATCCATCTGGACCGGCATTTAGCATTTTTATTTTCAGGATCGGGATATTTTACTATAATTAACAAATTGGACGACAATGAAATCTCTTATGCCGATTTTGGTATATCATCGCAATATTCTCTAGGAGGTTATAATCCCAGTCCCATCCCCGATAATTTTACTTTCCCCGGATTGTACGAAACCGAGCTTTTTGCCAGTCAAGTAATCATGGGGTCTGTTGGATTACAATGGGAGCCAACCAGAAATATTTATTTTTCACCACATTTTCATTTGGCCTCCTTGGGATATGAAGGGTTTAAAGAATATTTTGAAAATTTTTCCAGTCAAACTACAAGTTGGCATACCAATTTAAATTCAGGTTTACTTATTACTGGGGGGGCGACTCTATCATATGATTCCTTTTTAGGCCCTGTTCATTTGGATTTATCCTATGTCAATGGGATTAATAAATTGCGTTTGTTTTTTTCGGTTGGGATTCCTTTGGGTAAGTCTAATTAATAAAGGTTCAGATACAGATGGTTTATTTGGTAACATCGTTTTCAAAAATGAAACTTATAATTGATAACTATAAAAATGATTAAATTTTTTAGGAAAATCAGGCAAAATATGCTGAAGGAAAATAAATTCAGTAAATACCTAATATATGCGGTAGGAGAAATCATTTTGGTAGTTATAGGGATTTTAATAGCTCTTGCTATTAACAATAGTAATCAACATCGTGTTACGAGAGAAAAAGAACAAACTTATTTGAACGGTTTAAAAGCAGAATTCCAGATTAGTAAAATTAAATTGGGCAACCTAATTGAGGTCAATAAGAATAATTTTTATGGAGCTAAACAACTTTTGGAATTTATATCAGATAAAAATGAGAGACCAACTGAAAAGCAATATTCAGAGTTGCTGTTTAATACATTTTCTTCTGATATTTCTTTTAATCCCAATAATTCACTTTTGAATGAAATAATAAATTCTGGAAGTTTAAAAGATATTTCAAACAAAGATTTGAGGATCCAATTGACTAATTGGATTTCTACCATAGAGGATGTTACAAAACAAGAAAATGAACTTGGAATTCAAAGAGAAAAAGTTCTCGATATTTTTAGAGAGGATAGTAATAGTTTAAGAACGATTTTTGAATTAACAGGTGTAAATGATGAACTAGGATTAAAAGAAACCGAGCTTAACTTAAGCAATCTGGATTTATTGGATTCTCGAAAATTTGAAAATAATATTTTGATGTTTATTCTAACCGTGAAGGCCATGGAAAAGGCGCATTACGAACCTCTTATGGAAGATTTGAACTCTATTTTATTGTTGATTACCAATGAAATAAATTAAGATGGTAAACAACCTTTTTTTTAGAATAGCATTTGGTGGGAATATAAATTTTGGAATTTAGATGTGACCTAAAAACCATGAACAAAACCGTATTTGAAATATCAAAAATGGATTGTCCTTCAGAAGAAAATTTAATCCGCATGAAATTGGACGGGATGACTGGTTTAGTCCATTTGGAATTTGATATTCCAAATAGAATTTTGACGGTTTTCCACCATGGGGGAATAGATTCTATTGAGAAAAGTATAGATGAACTTAACTTAGGAAGCACATTTCTTTCCACTGAAACATCTGTCCAAACCGAGATTAAGGAACACACCAATCAAAAAAAGGTGCTATGGATAGTACTAGCTATCAATTTTACTTTTTTCATTTTGGAAATGATCACAGGTCTGGTTTCAAAATCAATGGGTTTGGTGGCAGATAGTCTTGACATGTTAGCAGATAGTTTTGTTTATGGCATTAGTTTGTTTGCCGTAGGAGGATCTTTAGTTAGAAAAAAACAAATTGCCAAACTGGCCGGATATTTTCAGATGTTTTTGGCGGTTGTTGGTTTTGTTGAAGTTTTGAGGCGTTTCTTGGGGGCAGAACATTTACCAAATTTTTCAACCATGATAGTTATATCCGTTTTAGCGCTTATTGCCAATGGTCTATGTCTTTACATTCTACAAAAATCAAAAAGCAAAGAAGAAGCCCATATGAAGGCGAGTATGATTTTTACATCTAATGATGTCATTATCAATCTAGGTGTAATTGTGGCTGGTCTTTTGGTACATTGGTTAAATTCAAACAAACCCGATTTAATTATAGGAACCATTGTATTTGTTTTGGTAGTTCAGGGTGCTTGGAGAATTCTAAAGCTAAGTAAGTAGTTGCAATGAAGATATATCTAGATAGAATGGCTCAATTAATAAAAGAAAGTTTAAGAAAAAACCTTTGGCTTATTGCCATCCTTTTTCTATTCAATTTTGGCTTTTCACAAACTGAAACAGACCGTAGGGACTTATCTGATTGTGCCTTAGAACTAACCAAACAGCAGGTTACTTATGACCCTAGGTATTTTTCCATTGATTATCCTAATGGCGATGTTCCAAGTGATAAAGGGGTTTGTACTGATGTGATAATTAGGGCATATAGAAAAATGGGTGTAGACTTGCAAAAAGAAGTTCATGAGGATATGAAAAATCATTTTAATGAATATCCAAAACTTTGGGGATTAAAAACAACTGATAGGAACATTGATCATAGAAGGGTGCCTAATTTGATGACGTTTTTTAATCGGATGGGCACGGAATTGGCAATATCTCAAAAGGGAGAAGACTACTTACCAGGAGATATTGTATGTTGGAATTTGGGAGGGGCCATAACCCATATCGGTATAGTGGCAGATAAAACATCGATCGATGGGAAGAGACCTTTGATTGTCCATAATATTGGTAAAGGGCAAGTTTTGGAGGATTGTCTTTTTGATTTTAAGATTATAGGACATTACCGATATAAAAATTAACTCCATTTTCACTGTAACATCCTTGTATATGCATCAGTTTATAGTATATCCTGTTTCTTTTAATTATCTTTATTAGGTGATTTTGCAAATCTCTTGTTTTGAGGTGATTAAAGGCTTGGTTTAAAAACGATGACATGACTTTAGAATTGCTCATTAATTTATTGACTTCCATAGGTGTTATCATTTCGGTTATTTTTCTGGCCATCGAAATTAAAAAGAACACCCAGGCAGTCCGTTCTAATTTTTACGATTCTTTTGCTAACTCCAATCGGGAATTCCTAAATCAATTGATTATGGATAGGGATTTAGGAAAACTATTTGAAAAAGGAACGAAGTCATGGAGCAACTTGAACGAGGAAGATAAAAGAACTTCTAATTTTCTATACATCCAAATGTTCCGAATTTGGGAAAATTTGTATTATCAAAACAAGATGAAAGTTCTAGAGCCATGGTTATGGGTGAGTAATAAAAACACAATCATTTCTTATTTCTATTTGGAGGGCATTCAAGAATGGTGGCAACTAAGGAGGCAATCATTTTCTAAGGAGTTTGTTCAATTTTTGGAAACCTCAAAAAAACCTGAAAATGGCATTAAGGTTATTGAAGATTTAATAAAGCCAGAGCTAAAAGAGACACAGGCATCAAAGTAAGTCTAAGTTCCCTCTGTTAAAATAGGTGTTTTATTAAATTCAAAAATTAAAATGGAAACTACAATAAGATATCAATTTTCAGAAACTATCTGGAAACATGAGGGAACCGGAGGTTGGTATTTTGTGTCACTACCTAATTCACTTTCAAAAGAAATCCGTGAACATTTAAGATGGCAAGAAGAAGGTTGGGGAAGAATGAAAGCCAGGGCTCAACTTAAAGGACTGGAATGGCAAACTGCTATTTGGTTTGATACTAAAAGGGATACTTATTTACTTCCCATAAAGGCTGAAGTCAGAAGGAAAACAGATGTGGGAATAAATGAATGGATTGACCTGATACTTTGGATCTAATGAAAACTCATATTTTTACATTCTACATATTCATTTTCAAATAGTTACAACCTTTTCTGTTTTGTAATTAATTGAAAATCACTATATTTGGTTTGTACTCCTTATTTATAGCCATAGCTAGCTAAAATGGCCTCTAAACGAATTGATAGTTTTAAAATAACAACTTAAATAAAACTAAAATGATAAGAAATTACCGTAATGAGGAATGGAAAGAGGTTGTTTTTGACGATAAAATTCACGAAACTGAAAAATTTAAGATTTCAAATTATGGACGAGTTATCAATTGCAAGCAAGAGAAGGAGTTTATTCCCAAAGTATCCTTTGTTAACGGGTATCAAATATTACGTCTTCATTTGAAAGAGAAGAAAAGATGGACTTGTAGATATGTCCATAAATTGGTAGCAGAGCATTTTTTAAAGCGAGATGAGGGTATTTATGTGATTCACCTCAATTATGACAAAACAGATAATCGCATAGCTAACTTGAGATGGGCTACCAAACGAGAAAAGGAAGTTCATCAATTCAGTAATCCAGAATATATTAACGCACCTAAAAGACGTACTTATTCAAAACTTACCGAAAATAAAGTCAAATTGATTAAGCGTAAGATCAACGATCCAAATCGTCGAACCCGTATGAAAATGATAGCCAAACAATTCGGTATATCAACCATGCAGCTTTATCGTATTAAAACGGGCGAAAATTGGGGTTCGGTTACTGAAGATTAGAAGCGCTTAAGTCAGGGGACATTTTCTTACAATCTGTTTTCTATTACCTCGTTATTTGTTAAATTAGATGCTATAACTAATTGGCTAATTTGCCCTCAAATTTAGCTCCATACTAATTAACCAAATGACTAGCCATCAAGATCAAATAAATCAACTGCTTAACCGACTTAATAGTCTTGTGGAAAAACAACGAGGTTTTTCTAAGGAAATAGATGATTTAAAGCACGCTATAGAAAAGCTGCAAAACTCGCAACTAGAGGAAGTTCAAGAACCTGAAATAAAAAAGCAGGAATTTACAGATAATGAGGTAAAGCAAAAGAGAGACTCTTTAAGCTCTATTGAAGAAGAAACACCCTCAGATACTTTAAAATCCATACAACCTCGTATTCGTCCTGTTGAACCAAAAAGAGATACTGCAAAAGTAAAGTCAGATCTTGAAAAATTTATAGGCGAAAATCTTATCAATAAAATAGGAATAATCATTACGGTTATTGGTGTTTTCATTGGTGTGAAATATTCCATAGAACACGATTTGATAAGTCCGCTTACCAGGGTCATTTTAGGTTACCTTGCCGGTTTGGGCCTTTTGGGCTTTGGAATCAAACTGAAAACCAAATATGAAAACTATAGTGCCGTACTTGTTAGTGGGGCTATGGCCATTTTTTATTTTATTTCCTTCTCTGCCTATAATTTCTATCAGTTAATACCTCAAGCCTTGGCCTTTGTGCTTATGGTCATATTTACAATTTTTACCGTGCTGGCTGCCTTAAATTATAATAGGCAAGTGATTGCTCATATTGGCCTGGTGGGTGCTTATGCGGTACCTTTTGTTTTGAGTAACGAATCTGGTAGGCCAGAAATATTATTTGGTTATATGGCCATAATCAATATTGGGATTTTGGTCATTGCCTTTAAAAAATATTGGAAGCTACTTTACTATGTAGCTTTTGGTCTTACTTGGGCTATTTATTTTACTTGGTTTATTAGTGATTATAGAACTTCAGAATATTTTGGATTGGCTTTAACCTTTCTTAGTCTGTTTTTCTTCATTTTTTACGCGACTTTTTTGGCTTATAAACTGCTGCAAAAGGAAAAATTTGAAAGAAGTGATATTGCCTTATTACTATTTAACTCGTTTATATTTTATGGAAATGCCTATGTGATACTTTCTGGTCATGAAACAGGAAAGCAATTATTAGGACTTTTTACTTTAGGTAACGCATTGGTTCACTTTTTCGTAAGTCTGGTGATTTATAGACAAAAGTTAGGGGATAAGAATTTATTTTATTTGGTAGTAGGATTGGTTTTGGTCTTCATCACCATTGCCATTCCGGTTCAATTAGATGGAAATTGGGTGACCTTCCTTTGGATAGGGGAAGCTGTTCTTTTATTTTGGATTGGAAGAACCAAAAAGGTGCCGGTTTATGAAAAGTTGTCCTACCCTTTGATGCTGCTGGCTTTTTTGAGTATCATCCATGATTGGATTGTGTTTTATAATGCCTATACTCCTTCAACACCTGAGGATAGGATGATGCCTTTGCTTAACATTCAATTTTTAACATCCTTATGTTTTATTGCCGGCTTTGGGTTTATTTTAAAGTTACATTTCAATCAAAAATATGATGCAGCTTGGAAGTCAAATAAGATACTTTCAAAAATGGTTTCTTTCGGTATACCTGCTATTTTTTTATTGGGCATTTACTTTGCTTTTAGAATGGAAATTGTAAATTATTGGGGGCAACTTTTTACAGATTCATTACTTAAAATTAATGAAGATAACCAGCAATATCTTATGACTTATTGGAATTATGATTTACTCAAATTTGAAACTGTTTGGGTTGTCAATTATTCTATGTTATTTATGTCATTGCTTGGGATTGTTAATATAAGGTGGTTGAAAAACAAGTCTTTAGGTTTAGTTAATTTGGGTTTCATTGTTTTCGTGTTATTAGTGTTTTTAACCAATGGTTTGTATGCGCTAAGTGAATTACGGGAGAGTTATTTGGATCCAACTAAATTACCATATTATAGGACAAGTATCATGCATATTTTAATAAGATATTTGTCGTTTGTGTTTGTAGTACTACTTCTGATTACTATCTACAAATACCTTCAAGAATCATATCGAAAAAATAAATACAAACGGGCCTTTGATTTTTTGTTGCACACTACCATTTTATGGGTTGTAAGTAGTGAATTAATTCATTGGCTAGATATGGCTGAGTCTTCTCAATCTTATAAACTTGGTTTGAGTATTTTGTGGGGAGTTTATTCCCTTTTCCTTATAGCATTAGGTATATGGAAAAGAAACAAACCTCTTCGTATTGGTGCCATAGTTTTATTTGGACTGACGCTAATAAAACTCTTTTTCTATGATATTTCCCACCTAGATACCATAGCAAAAACCATTGTATTTGTCTCATTAGGCGTATTGCTGCTGATTATATCATTTTTATACAACAAATTCACACATAAAATTTCCGATGAAACGCCTCAATAAACAATTGTGTCTAATATTTCTTTTCACAGCTTGCTTTAAGTTTTTTGGCCAAATGAGTCAATATGACCACCAAAGGGAATTACTAGGTATATCCCAACCATGGCATAAAGTGATTCTACCAACCGATATGTTTGGTAAGATTTCACAAGATCTCTCTGATGTTCGCATTTTTGGATTGACGAAAGATAATGATACCATACAAGCTCCTTTTCTTTTGGAGGATACCTCTGATCAGTTTATTGTAAATGAAATTCAGTTTAAATTACTTAATACGTCATTACATAGCACAGGGTATTATTTCACTTTTGAAATTCCCTCCGAAGAGGTTATGAACCAAATGATCTTGGATTTTGAAAATGAAAATTTTGATTGGCATCTTACTTTACAAGGAAGTCAGGACCAGCAGGAATGGTTTACTGTCATGGAGGATTATAGGATATTGTCTATTAGTAATGGCCAAACCAACTTCAAATTTACAACATTAAATTTCCCAGATTCCAAGTACAGGTTTTTTCGAGTTCATATTCAGACAGACCAAAAGCCAGATCTAAAATCGGCCAGGCTTGTAAAAAATGAGAAAATTACGGGAACCTTAAAAACCTATGCCATTAAAAAAATGGAGGTTGAGCAAGACAAAATTAATAAACAGACGCTTTTGGATGTGGAACTACTTATGCCCGTTCGTATGAGTAGTATTAAAATCAATGTGAAGGATACCTTTGATTTTTATAGGCCTCTAAAAATCGAATATTTGGCAGATAGTATTCAAACTCAAAACGGCTGGAAGAATCAATATAATTTACTTACAAGAGGGACTTTGGCTTCTGTAAAGGACAATACGTTTCCCTTTGAAAGTACAACGGTTAAAAATTTTATGGTGATTATTGACAACAACAACAATCATCCTTTAATTATAGAAGATATAGAAGTAAAAGGCTTCTTATACCAATTGAAGGCGCGTTTTGTAGAGCCTGCAAAATATTATCTCACATACGGAAATAAAAGAGCCTTAAAGGCAGATTATGATATCTCGCGATTTAGTTCGCAAATACCTGATTCTTTAATCGTATTAGATCTGGGAATAGAAGAAAAGATAGAAAAAAAAGGATTGCATCATAAAGAACCACTTTTTAAAAGTAAGTTCTGGCTTTGGGGAATTATGATATTGATTATTTTAATTCTAGGATTCTTTTCCGTTCGAATGTTAAAGAAATAAGACTGGGATGAAAATCTTAGTGTCCTGTTCTTAATTTAACAGAATTATAAGGCTTTTAGAACTTTGAAGGGTAGGGGATTTCGTAAATTTGATAGTGAACTTAAAAATGTAAAAAATGTCATTATTAGATAATAAAATAGCATATGTTTCTGGAGGTGGATCTGGAATAGGGAAAGCTATTGCCCTATGTTATGCTAGGGAAGGTGCAAAAGTAGCCCTTTCAGATATAAATGAAGATCATGGAAAAACTGTAGTTGATGAAATCATTAAAAATGGAGGTGAAGCCTTGTTTATTTTGGCAGATTCTTCAAAAGCTGAAGATAACGAACGCATTGTAAAAGAAATTGTGGCGGCCTATGGCCGTTTGGATGTGGCGTGTAATAATGCTGGTATTGGTGGGCAAGTTGCCATAACAGGAGAATACGCAATAGATGCTTGGGATAAAGTAATTGCCTTGAACTTAAATGGCGTTTTTTATGCGTGTAGATACCAATTGGAGCAGATGGAAAAAAATGGTGGCGGAAGCATTGTAAACATGGCGTCCATTCACGGAATGGTAGCAGCTCCTATGAGTCCAGCATATACGGCTTCAAAACATGGAGTGGTAGGATTAACCAAAAATATAGCTGCTGAATATGGGCAGAAAAACATACGTTGTAATGCAGTGGGGCCTGGTTATATAGCTACACCTTTACTAGATGAAAATCTAGACGAGGAAACCAAAGCTTTTATAGCAAGCAAAGCCAGTATGAACCGATTGGGTAAGGCTGAAGAAATTGCAGAATTGGTGGTGTTTTTAAATTCAGATAAGTCATCCTTTACCACTGGAGGTTATTTTATAGCCGATGGTGGTTACACTGCTGTTTAATTTCTTTAAACTTTAAACAAAAAATAAAGGTTGCTAATTTAGCAACCTTTATTTTTTGTATGGATTAATTACCTATTCCAGGTAATCCTTCGGGCTTTTTAGTTTGCCAGTGAAACGTTTCAGCTTTTTGTTCCTTAGGCCATACTTCGTCTAAATTGTTGGCGTCATAAACCTTTCCGTTTTTAACAACATATTTGAGGGTATTGGTATTTCTTAATTCTTCCAATGGGTTTTCATCCATGATATTGATATCGGCTAATTTTCCAATCTCAATGGAACCAAGATCTTTTTCAAGTCCTAGAGCTGTGGCACCAATAATCGTAGCTACCTTTAGCGCATCATGATTTTTCATGCCGGCACTAGCTACCGCCCATAGTTCCCAATGATAACCTAGTCCTTGTAATTGTCCGTGGCTTCCAATACCTGCCAGTCCATCAGTTTCTACCAAGTCCTTCATAAATACGGCATGCTTTTTAAATACATGTTCTTCATCCATAAACCATGCTGGTCTTCTGCGACTTTTTTGTGCCAATTCTTCATAAGGAGTGAAATATTGAAGTTTTTGATCGCCCCAAACATTCTCTCTGGAGTAAAAGTAATTCTCTCCCCAAGGACCTCCATAGGCTACCAAAAGGGTAGGGGTTACTGCCATTTGTGATTGCGCAATTGTTTTAACCACATCCTCATAAATAGGATAGATAGGTAGGGCGTGTTCATGCCCAGGGTATCCATCTAATAATTGTGTCATATTCAATTTAAAATCCAAACCTCCTTCAGTTGTTGGCATTAAGCCGAGTTCTTTGGCTGCCATGATGACCCATTGGCGTTGTTGGCGGTTACCCACCAAGTACATTTTGATGGTTTTTGTTTGGTAGTATTCACTGTATTGTTTCAAAACTTTCTTGGCATGATCCAAGCTTTCAATTTGGTACATCCAGTAACCTACACCTGGTCCTGTACTATAGACTCTAGGTCCAGCTAGCATACCAGCATCAACCATATCGGCATAGGTTAGAACATCGGTGGTCATGGTTTGAGGATCTCTGGTAGTTGTAACGCCATAAGCTAAATTGGCCGAATACATCCACATTTGATTTTTATGAACACCCCAAGTAGGCCACATATGGGCGTGAGTGTCTACAAAACCTGGTGTAATTGTTTTTCCCGTCACATCAATCACTTGGGTGCCCGAAGGAATATTTAAGCTTCCGGAGGAACCAATGGCTTTGATGCGATTATTTTCAATAAGAAGGTCTCCATTTTCAATGACCTCGTCATCCTTCATGGTTATAATGCGAGCTCCCTGCAATAATAAATTCCCTTTCGGAGTATCTTTTTTGTAAAAAACCTTAATTTTTATCTCTTCCGCTTCAAAATCATCAAATTTTTCTTCCTTTTTGTCCATGATAATATCTTTGACCGTGCTATCCAATTTCTTGGTTGCTTCCAATTTCTCTTTTTGCTGCTTTTTTAGTTCAGCTATACTATCATTGAAGCGTTTGCCCTCGGCTAGATCATATCGGAAATGACTGGATCCAAGAGACCAATGGATGGTGTTACTATCATTTGACCAGGCAGGGAATTCGCCTCCTAAAACGGTTAATTTCATCGCTGGAAATGCTGCTTTTTCTGCTTTGGCAACAGAAATGGTAGGCGTTTTTCCATAACGCGGAATGGTAATGCTAAAAATATCATTATTAATTTGTGCTAAGGCTCTTTTGCCATCTGGTGAAATGAACACTTCACTAGGCTTGGAAGATTTATCATCTTCAGCTCGATTGTCATCCATTTGTGGCAAAAGACTCGGTTCATGACCTTCGCTATGATGGTCGCTAAACACATCATAGGATCCAAAAGTTTCAATTCCTTTTAGTTTTAAATGGCTTTTTTCATCTGTGCCGTCCCAACGAACAGAAAGCAAACCTTTCTCCGGATGACTTAAATAAATGCGGTCATCCACTTTTGTGAAATGTGGCTTTTCCCTGCCTTTGGTCTTATCTATAAAAGTAATGTCACCGCCATCTGAAGAAATCCAAACCAAATCCTCATTGGCTCTTTCTGCTACAGGACCAATGACATCTTTATAGGTTTGCGCCGAACTTCTGTGAAAGGCAATTCGATTTTGTTTGTAAGACCACCTAGGGAAGGTGTAGATTCCAGGTTCTTTGGTAAGTTGTATTGGTTTTCCTTTTCCATTTGCGCTGACTTTATATAAATGACCGCCATCATTTTTCCAGGTAGTAAATACAATTTGACTTCCATCTGGAGACCATGAAGGATGTGCTTCAGTAAAGGCATTGTCTGTAAGTCGTTTGGGTTTTCCATCAGGAAGTTCCATAATGTATAATCTATTTAAGGCTGTAAAGGCCAATTTGGAACCATCTGGAGACGGTTTGGCATCACGTATTTGCGTAATCAAAGCTTCTTCACTATCCTCGATAGGGTAATTGAATTTTACTCGAGGACCTAAATGCAATTTTAAATCCACAGTGAAAGGGATTTCCTTGGCTGTATTGGATTCGATAGAAATGGAATAGATTTTCCCACCGTATGAAGCGATTAAGTTTTTACTATCGGGTGTAAACGACATACCAGGAAGAACACCTAAAGGCGCAATGGACTCTTGTTCGTCTCGTTGAACCGGATAGGCTAACCATCGTTCTTCACCCGAACTTAAGTTGCGAAGTATTAAACCTGTTTCAGCCTCAAACCGTGTTCCGTAAACCAACCATTTGCCATCTGGTGATAGGGTAGGAGTGAAGGCGGAGCCATATCTGGAGGTAATAACAGCCATATCTGCGTCTTCCATATCATAGGTTCCTATTTGATATTGGGGCAACTGAGCGTTATAATTCCAAGCTTTGTTACGTTGTGAGAAATAGAGCAATTTACCATCCGCTCCAAAAGCTTGATCAATGGCCTTTAGATCTTTTGGCTTATCAAATAACTGACTTCCAGAGCCTCCATCTTTATGGTAGACGTGAAGTTTGATATTTCTGCGACCTTTACTGCCTATGAGATAATCACCATCAGGAGTCCAGACTACAGAAAAGAAATTATGCTTTTTCTCTTCGCTAATTTGTTTGTCTTTTTTGGTTTCCAAATCTAAGATCCAAATGTTATCGCAACCACTTTTATCTGAAATAAAAGCCAGAGATTTACCATCTGGGCTAAAACGTGGATGTACATCATATGCCATACCCTGAGTGATCTGGGTGGCTTTACCACCAGAAATCGGAATGGTATAAATATCTCCCATCAGGTCAAAGGCTATGGTTTTACCATCTGGGCTAACATCCACAGAAATCCAGGTTCCTTTATCTGTGCTAAAGGAAATAGTTCTTTCTGGTTCCAGAGGTAATTCTTTGGTAGCTTTTTTTAGACTGTCGGCTGGTTTTGTTTTTTGTTGGGCTTGAATTGTAAATTGAAGAAATAAAACAAGGGCAATGGAAAAGAGTTTTAAAATTTTCATTTAGAGATTGATTTTAGATAGTTAAATATAAGTAATTGATTTATAAGAAAATGACTTGATACTGTAATCGGCAAGATTTTTTTTTGTTTTGGTTAGGCGTTCCACTTTCATATAATAGATTTAGAGCTTATTTTTATTACTTTAGTATAAATTCCAACGTTTGGCTTTTTAAGAATTATTATAGCAGGCTCATGATTAACTTTTTAACTAAATTATTACTGTATTTTAGTATCGGTTTGGCACCACTTTTTATCACTAGTCAAACCAATGAAATACAAATTAAATTCATTGGGAATTGTGGCTTGTTCATGACTGATGGAACCATCAATTTGTATGTCGATTTTCCCTATAAATCGGGAGCTTATAGTTATATGGAATACGAGAATGAGGAAATTGAGCAAATTAAGGAGAATGCCATTTTTTTATTTACCCATAAGCATGCAGATCATTATTCATATAAACTATTAAAACCGTTTGAGGGTGAGAAATATGGCCCTTGGAATGTTGAAGAATTAAAAGAATTGGAATCGAAAAGTTTAGATTTTCAAATTGAACCTTTTAGAACAGAACACAAGGTTTATGGTATATCTTTTAAACATTATTCCTATGTGATTACGTGGCATGGAAAACGAATTTTCCTCTCTGGTGATACTGGGGATGTTGAGGTAATTAAAAGCTTGAAAGAATTGGATTTGGCATTTATGAACCCATGGATGTTTATGAATTTGCAAAATGAGAGAATTCCTGTAGAAACCAAAATGTTTGGGATTTATCATCTGTATCCCAATGAAAAGCTTCCTGAGAAAGTACCTTCCAATATTATTTTTTTAAAAGAGCAGGGGAGGCAAATAAGTATATCTTATGAGTAATTATAATTTCAAACATCAATTATGAATTGGGTTTTACTTATTATTGCCGGATTATTTGAAGTAGCCTTTGCTGCTTGTTTAGGGAAAGCCAAGGAGTCGTCAGGAAGCGAAGCCACATATTGGTATTTGGGCTTTTTAATTTGTTTAGCGATAAGTATGTTGCTATTAGTGAAAGTGTCTAAAGAACTACCCATAGGAACTGCTTATGCGGTTTGGACAGGAATAGGAGCTGTGGGAACTGTGCTTATAGGTATTTTTGTGTTCAAGGAACCAGCGACGTTCTGGAGACTCTTTTTTATTTCGACGTTAATTATATCGATTGTTGGACTCAAGTGGGTTTCGAATTAAACTTAAGGACCTTTTATCAGACTGATTTCTTTGAGGTTTTGAACCACTCCTCTCGCAAGTCATTGCTTAATTTTCCAGTGCCATCATGTTTCCATCCTGGTGGTTTGGTTACATAATTCCAGCGGTCTTTTAAGGTTTTCTTTCCCGTAAAAACATCTTTAAACATATAAACCCATTCTAAAAATGCAATTTTAATGGGATTGAAGGTGTTGAGGTTTTTAACTAGTCCGTATTTGACCTTTTCGGTTTCCAATTCGGGTTGAAACGTACCAAAAAGTTTGTCCCATACTATTAGAATGCCAGCATGGTTTCTGTCTAAATAAATGGGATTACTTCCATGATGTACACGATGATGGGAAGGTGTATTAAATATAGCTTCAAACCATTTTGGTAGTTTGTCAATAGCCTCCGTATGAATCCAAAATTGATAAAGAAGACTAATTGACATCTGAAGCATGATCATGGCTGGGTGAAACCCTACCAACGGCAACCAAAGCCAAAAAATAAAGGAATAGAAACTGCCAGACCACGTTTGTCTAAGAGCCGTACTTAAATTGTAATGTTGTGACGAATGGTGAACCACGTGTGAAGCCCAAAATAAGCGGCATTCGTGTGAAACACGATGAAACCAATAGTAGGATAGATCATCAGCAAAAAATAACAAGACAAAGCTCCACCAAGTAACGGGAATAGTAAAAAATCTAAGATGTTCGTAAACCAGAAAAAGGCATCCTAAAACGATGGCTTTACTCAAAAAGCCTAAAAAGACATTGCCCAATCCCATAGCAATAGATGCAAAGGCATCTTTAACTTCATAGCCCTTGGTTTCCTTAAATTTTGAGCGTGTTGTTACAAACAATTCCACCAACATAGCCAAAATAAAAAATGGAATGGCGAATAAAATAATATTTGGAAAATCTGGCATATATCTTTTAAAAAATCTCTCTAAAATAACCATTTTTATCAGTAATTTTGAGATGTGATGACAGCAGAGTACAAACAACACCAACTTCAGTTTAAAAAACCTAGCGGTACATCAAGAGGCATATTAAAAACCAAAGAAACGTGGTTTTTCATTTTAGAACAGAATGGTAAAAGGGGAATAGGAGAATGTGGTATATTAAGAGGACTAAGTGCCGATGATAGACCTGATTATGAGCATCAATTAAAATGGACATGCCACAACATTTCATTGGGGCTACCCGCACTATACGAGGCTAATAAAGAATTCCCCAGTATTCAGTTTGGATTGGAAATGGCCTTTAAATCTCTAGAAAGCCAAACACCATTTGAACTGTTTCCTTCTGCATTTACAAAAGGAGAGGATTCTATCGCTATCAATGGTCTTATTTGGATGGGCAATGAAGATTTTATGAAAGAGCAGATTGAATCTAAACTGTCCACTGGCTTCAATTGTATTAAAATGAAAATTGGTGCCATTGATTTTGAGACCGAATTCAAGTTGTTAAAGTCCATAAGAAAAAGCTTTTCTAAAGAAGAAATAGAAATAAGAGTGGATGCTAATGGTGCTTTTCATCCTTCAGAAGCCTTGGATAAATTAAAAAAATTGGCTGAATTGGATTTGCATTCCATTGAGCAACCCATAAAACAAGGTCAATTTCAAGAAATGGCACAACTTTGTGAGCTTACGCCTTTTCCTATAGCCTTAGATGAAGAATTAATTGGTGTTTTTGATGTAACAAGTAAGCAGGAATTGCTACAAACCATCAAGCCACAATACATTATTTTAAAACCTAGTTTTGTGGGAGGATGGCAAGGAAGCCAAGAATGGATTAATTTGGCAGAAAGAGAGAATATAGGTTGGTGGATTACTAGTGCATTGGAAAGTAATGTGGGTCTTAACGCTATTGCGCAATGGACTTACACACTAAAAAATAGGATGCCACAAGGGTTAGGGACTGGTGGTCTTTTTACTAATAATTTTGACAGCCCTCTAACGGTAAGTGATGGTACGTTAGAGTACCAGAATAATTTAAATTGGAAATTTAACTTGTAGTTTATGTATATAACCCAAGCGTTTAATGTGCTGCATGATTGGTGGCGCTATTTGATAGGTCTTTTAGTTGTTATTTTTGCCGTAATTATTGGTCAAATACCCTTCACGGTAGCCGTATTTTTTAAGGCATTTGAAAGCGGCGAGAATATATTTGGTATGGATGAAACCCAAATGATGGGCATGTTGGAATCCAACCTTAATTTATTTCTCATGTTATTGTCTTTTGCAGCAGGTTTGGTTGGCGTCTTTTTTGTGGTCAGGACTTTACATAAACAAACAATTACTTCCTTAACAACAGCACGAAAAAAAATAGATTGGGGGCGTATTTTATTTGCCTTTTTGCTTTGGGGCATTTTGAGTTCTTCCTTTGTTGTAGCAGATTATTATATGAACCCAGAAAATTACCAATGGAATTTTAAAATGATCCCATTTTTAATCCTCTTGTTGATTTCTGTGGTGTTTATCCCCTTGCAAACCAGTTTTGAAGAGTATTTGTTCCGGGGCTATTTAATGCAGGGATTAGGTGTTATATCAAAAACTAGATGGTTGCCTTTAGCAATTACTTCACTTATTTTCGGTTTGTTACATATTGCAAATCCCGAAGTAGAAAAAATGGGCTACATCATTATGATTTATTACATAGGAACGGGACTTTTTCTTGGAATTATGACCCTTATGGATGATGGTATGGAATTGGCTTTGGGTTTCCATGCGGCCAATAATTTGTTTACTGCTTTGTTGGTTACCGCAGATTGGACAGCGTTTCAAACACACTCCATTTTAAAGGATATTTCCAATCCGACTGCTGCTGGTTTTTTTGACGTTTTTTTACCCGTTTTTGTTTTATTCCCAATCTTATTATTCATATTTTCGAAGAAATATCGATGGACCAATTGGAAGGACAAGCTTTTTGGTCATGTAGAAGAACCTATTAAAGAAGATTATAAAATTTTAGACTGATGATTCCAAAGTTCGATAAAATCCATAACCGTTTCAAACTCAACGAGTATCATTTTGCTCAAGATGATTTAAAGGAAGTCGCTTATAGCTACATAAAAGAAGGTTTACCCTATGAGAAGAAGGTGGGTGATTTTATTAATAACTGGATGGATGACAGTCCGCTCATTACCATTCAATCTTCTGGTTCTACAGGTGCTCCAAAAGAATTTCATGTAGAAAAACAAGCCATGGTTAATTCGGCGATTTCTACCGGTGATTTTTTCAAATTAAAACCAGGTGATAGCGCCTTACATTGTTTACCTATTAATTTTATTGCTGGGGAAATGATGTTGGTTAGAGGTCTTATTTTGGGCTTGGAATTGGATGTTGTTGAACCTAAATCCAAAATAGTTTTAACCAAAGACTATGATTTTGCTGCCATGACACCTATGCAATTGGAAAATAGCTTGGACACCATTGAACATGTCAAAATTTTAATCGTTGGAGGAGCTCCCATTTCAAAAGAATTGGTGGCCAAAATCCAACACATTTCTACCCGTGTTTATATGACTTATGGTATGGCTGAAACTTTAAGCCATATTGGGTTAAAAAAATTAAATCATACCACAAAAAAGAACGCTCCATACAGAACGCTACCTAAAATTACGGTTTCCAAGGATGACAGGGGATGTTTGGTTATCAATGCCCCTAGATTATCTCAGGAACCTATTGTTACCAATGATTTGGTTGAGATTTATTCTGAAACTGAATTTGATTGGTTAGGAAGAGTTGATAATGTTATTAATTCAGGTGGGATAAAATTACTTCCAGAGTTGATGGAAGCCAAGATTCAGGACCAAATGGATAGACGTTTCTTTTTCGCCTCCCAACCAGATCCTACATTAGGAGAGAAGGTCATTTTGGTGGTTGAAGGAGATTTCAATGTGGTAGAGCCGAAAGTTTTTGAAGCTTTGGATACCTATGAGAAGCCCAAAGCCATTTACAATATACCTCAATTTGAAGAAACTTCTTCTGGAAAAGTAAGGAGAGAGGAAACGCTTAAAAGGATTTTGTGATTCGTAAGAATTTCTTGTATTTTTAGTAGGTAAACTACTTAAGTTATGAGAAATCTACTGATGATTTTCCTGATATTGCTGGGGGTGAATCTATACGCCCAAAATGAACCAATCAGGAATCTTTATGGAACAGTTTATGATGAAGAATTAAAGCCTTTTTCAGGAGTTCAGGTTACCCGTAAAGGATTTTTTGAAAAAACGAAAACGGATGAGGAGGGAACTTTTACTATAAAAGTTAAAGCCAACGATACGCTAGATTTTCATAAGAATGGTTATTTACCTAAACGTACCATTGTGGGAAATACCACATTACAGGTAGTTTATATGAGGCGGGAACCAGTGTTTGAAGATCAGAGACGATCTAAACCTGCAGACGGCGCTTTAGGAATGAAAAAAGATCCGAACTCCATCGTTTATGCCTATCAAACAGTAAATTCAGAAGATTTAAACATTGGGAGGAGTTCTAATGTCATAGAGGCTTTAGATAGTAAGGTAAGTGGATTAACTCTGACGACTCCTAATCCAGGATCATCTGTTGTAAAAAGGGCAGAAGAAACAAAAGAAATTAGGTTAAGAGGAATCAGGTTTTTAACGACAAACAATTCTGCTTTAGTTGTAATTGATGGAATTCCTTCAACTTATCAACATTTTGCAAATTTAGACCCCAGATTGATAGAGTCTGTTACTATTTTAAAGGGAGCAAATGCAGCTGTTTTATACGGGGCGCGAGCAGGCAATGGAGTGGTTATGGTAAAAACGAAGAAATCTGTTCAAACTGGTCGTCAAGAAAATTATGTTCCCAATTATTCCACTGAAACCTTTTATTTCAAAACACCAAAAGTTGATTTAAAGGAAAAGACTCCTGATTTTATTAACAAACTTGAAAGGGCAGGGAGTATGGATGAGGCTTCAAGCGTTTATACCAATTATAGTCCGAAAAAGAATGAAATTACCTCATATTATGTAGAGGGCTATAAATTTTTCTCATCCCAAGGACAGGAGGATAAAGCTGCTTCTATCTTAAAGCAGCTGTTGGACAGCTCATTTACAAACCATTTCACATTAAGGGCTATGGCTTACCAATTGGAGAGTGAAGGTCAATTGGAAGCGGCCAATTTGTTTTACAATAAAATACTTTCCTTACAACCTCAGGATGGCAGGTCTTATCGCCAACTGGCTTTATCCAATTACGAAGTGGGTCAGTTTGAAAATGCCTATAATCTATTTAATAAATTGTACAATAAGGATCTTATGGAAAAGTTGGAAGTCTCCAACTATCAGAAGGTTCAGGAAGTAAGTTATAATGATGTGGGTAAGGTGTTGATGCAACTTGAGGATTATGCCGACAAAAATTTAAAAATTCAATACAAGTTGCGAATATTGGTAGATTCCAATCGGGATGATGTGGATATCAATTTGAAATTGATTGATCCCAATAGAGAAATAAGCAGTAATGACCATATGAAGACCGAAATGGGAGGTAATTTTTTTAGCATGTACGGTTTAGTAGAATATACCAATTCTACGGCTCAAATGGGAGCATATTATCTTATGGCAGACTATCAAAATAAATCTGATAAACCTGTTTATTTAAAGCTTACCGTATTTAAGAATTATGGTAAACCCGAAGAAACTCAGGAGATCAAAGTGATAAGGCTCTTGCCGAAAAAGAAAGAACAAATTCTCTCCAAGATCGAATTTTAAGCACTGACTAGTTCATGCTGATGCTTCCCTAAGCCAAAGGTATAGTTGCCTAAATATCATTGTTTTGATTGGTTTGTAGGATTTAGTTTTATGCTAAATCAATAAACACACTAATCATGAAAGCAATTTTAAATACCTTATTTGTTTGCTTAATTAGCTTACAAATATCAGCTCAGGAAATGACCGTTTCTGGAATGATAGCAGACGAAAATGGTTTACCATTACCCGGAGTCAACATTGTAATTAAAGGAACCCAAGAAGGCACCCAAACAGATTTTGATGGAAAATATACCATTAAAGCTCAGGTCGGCGATGTTTTGGTTTATACCTATGTAGGTTATGTGACTACTGAAAAAAAAGTTGAAAGGCAGACAGGTTTCAGTTTTGCCATGGAGCCTGATGTTCAAAGCATAGATGAAGTTGTAATATCCGTTCTTGGCACCAAGAGAAGTCTTAATCAAATTACAACATCTAGCCAAGTGATAAAGGCAGAAGAACTAAGTCAGGCACAAAACCCAAATTTAGTCAATAGCTTATCTGGAAAGGTTTCTGGCCTACAAATTAATAATGGAAATCCTAATAAAAAGCAGAATACGCGCATAGTTTTAAGGGGAAACCGCTCAGTAAATAGAAATAGCAATACTATAATTGTTATTGACGGGGTTATTTCCTCAGAGAAGGAATTATCCAAAATAAACCAGAAGAATATCAAAAATGTAGAGATTTTAAAAGGAGCCAATGGAGCTGCATTATATGGGGCTCAAGGAGGTAACGGCGTCTTGGTAGTTCAAACAAAAAGTCAGGGCAAATCCAAAAAAATTAAAGAAGCGCCCTTATATATTGTAGATGGAATGCCCATAGCCCAAGATAATAATTCATTGGTTGAATCCATTGCAAAGGACAGTATTCACTCAAAGGTTGTTTATGACAAAGCGGAGGCTAAAAAGAAATTCGGGAGAATAGCTAAAAATGGTTGTATTGTAATCACAACACAAGGTGGGAATTTTAGAATTTCTGATAACGAAAGTTATGCAACGATCCAAGAAAACAATTTTGAGAATGTTCATTCCTCACCTTTGTCTACATTTTCTATAGATGTAGATAAGGCAGCATATAGCAACATTAGGCGAATGATTAATAGTGGTTATGTTGTGGAACCTGATGCCGTCAAAATTGAAGAAATGGTGAATTATTTTTCTTATGATTATCCGCAGCCTACGGGAGAGCATCCCTTTTCCATTAATACAGAGGTGGTGGAAACACCGTGGAATAATGACTCCAAATTGATACGTATTGGTTTGCAGGGAAAAACCATTGAAAACAAGAATTTACCACCATCCAATTTAACTTTCTTGATAGATGTCTCTGGCTCTATGGGTTCAGAAAATAAGCTCCCGCTTTTAAAGCAAGCATTTAAACTTTTGGTCAATCAATTACGAGAGGATGACAAGGTTTCTATAGTGGTTTATGCAGGGGCTGCTGGAATGGTTTTAGAGCCTACTTCAGGAAAGTTTAAATCTAAAATAATCAATGCTTTGGACCGATTGGAAGCCGGTGGATCCACGGCCGGTGGTGCCGGGATTACTTTGGCTTATGAATTGGCCGAAAAGCATTTTATAAAAGGAGGGAATAACCGTGTGATTTTGGCCACTGATGGAGATTTTAATGTCGGAGCCTCAAGTGATAAGGATATGAAGCAACTGATAGAAGAAAAAAGAAAATCGGGTGTGTTTTTATCGGTACTTGGGTTTGGATATGGTAATTACAAAGATTCTAAGCTTGAAACTTTGGCAGATAAAGGGAATGGCAATCATGCCTATATAGATAACATGCAAGAAGCTCAAAAGGTATTTGGGAAAGAGTTTGGAGGCACCCTTTTCACCATCGCCAAGGATGTAAAGATTCAAATAGAGTTCAACCCAGCTAAAATACAAGCCTATAGATTAATAGGATATGAAAACAGAATGTTGGCAGATGAAGACTTTATTGATGATACAAAAGATGCGGGAGAATTAGGCAGTGGTCACACGGTTACCGCTTTGTATGAGGTAATTCCCGTGGGTGTCAGCAGTAAATATTTAAGAGAAACACCAGATTTGAAATATACAAAACCAACAAATGTCAACGCTTCGAATGAATTATTTACCGTAAAATTTAGATACAAAAAGCCTGATGAAAACTCCAGTATTGAGATGGTACATGTGCAACGGGATGAGTTGAATTCTCCAAGTGTTGATATGAAGTTTAGTGCAGCAGTAGCCTTGGCTGGTATGCAGTTACGACATTCTAAATATGCCAATGATACCAGCCTAGAAGATGTTGTTGCTTTGGCGAAAGAGGGTAGAGGGCCAGATAGAAATGGGTATCGCGCAGAATTTATCCGACTGATTCAAACCTATCAAGGAATTTAAAAAAAAAGCGACCAATTGGTCGCTTTTTTTACTGTTGCATTTTAAAGTAATAGTCAGCAGAATGCTTTCCCGAGCCATAAAAAATGAAGAAAATACATACCATCAGTGTGGCTGTGGCGACAATAAGGTTGCCTACATGCATTTCTCCTACAAAATTGATCATTATAGCTCCAATCAAAATTGGTAATTGGGCAATTATGGCCCAACGTGTCAATAGACCGAAAGCTATCAACATACCTCCAATAAAATGTGCAGGAGCCACATAATGAACAGTAATCATACCTCCCGCTAAATTTTGAATAGGAGTAAAGAGATCCATTAATATTTGGGTGTTGCTCATGAAGTGTATTCCTTTAATAAAAAGAAAGACACCTAGAGCCACCCGTACGGCATCTAATGGGTAATACGTATGCGCATTTGCCCACTTGTTAAGTGTTTTAATTGTTCCCATCGCTATTAATTTGTTGATTGTTAATGCTTAAGGTACGAAAAAAACACGATTATTCTAAACTTGTAACACCCCTAAATTAAATTGTTTCTCAATAGGAGCATGATTGGCGGCCTCTATTCCCATTGAAATCCATTTTCTGGTGTCCAAAGGATCAATGACGGCATCGGTCCACAATCTAGCTGCGGCATAGTAAGGGGACACTTGATTGTCGTATCTTGCCTTGATTTGATTAAATAACTTTTCTTCTTTCTCTTTGGTAATCTTTTCTCCCTGTTTTTCTAAGGATGCCTTTTCAATTTGAAGTAAAACTTTAGCTGCCGAATTACCACTCATGACAGCAAGCTCAGCACTAGGCCAGGCTACAATCAATCTAGGGTCATAGGCTTTACCGCACATAGCATAGTTTCCTGCTCCGTAGCTATTTCCTATGACGATGGTGAATTTAGGAACAACCGAGTTACTAACTGCATTCACCATTTTTGCTCCATCCTTAATGATGCCACTATGTTCACTTTTACTCCCTACCATAAAGCCCGTCACATCCTGTAAAAAAACCAAGGGTATTTTCTTTTGGTTGCAGTTAGCTATAAATCGGGTCGCTTTATCGGCAGAATCATTGTAGATCACGCCACCAAACTGCATTTCACTTGGTTTGGTTTTAGATTTTGTCGTTTTTACTAACGTCCGTTGATTGGCAACAATACCAACAGACCAACCGTCAATCCTTGCATAACCCGTGATAATGGTTTTACCATAACCTGCCTTGTATTCTTCAAATTCTGAACCATCTACCAAGCGTTTGATAATTTCATACATATCGTATTGATCGGCTCTACTCTTAGGTAAAATACCATAAATATCACTTGGATTTTCTTTAGGTTTTATGGCATCTTTTCTGTTGAATCCTGCTTTGTCAAAATCTCCTATTTTATCTACAATATTTTTAATAGTATCCAAAGCATCTTTATCGTCCTTGGCCTTATAATCAGTAACGCCACTCACCTCACAATGTGTAGTGGCACCTCCTAAGGTTTCATTATCAATAGATTCACCTATGGCAGCTTTTACCAAATAACTTCCTGCCAAAAAGATGCTTCCCGTTTTATCAACGATCAAAGCTTCATCACTCATGATAGGAAGGTAAGCCCCACCGGCAACACAACTGCCCATAACAGCAGCAATTTGGGTAATCCCCATACTGCTCATTACGGCATTGTTTCTAAAAATGCGTCCAAAATGCTCCTTATCTGGAAAAATTTCATCTTGCATGGGTAAATAAACCCCGGCAGAATCTACTAAATAAATGATTGGTAGTTTATTTTCTATAGCAATCTCTTGAGCTCTCAGGTTTTTTTTACCTGTGATAGGGAACCAGGCCCCGGCTTTTACAGTCGCATCGTTAGCGACTACAATACATTGTTTCCCTTGGATGTAGCCTATTTTTACAACAACGCCTCCAGAGGGACAGCCACCATGTTCGGCATACATACCATCCCCTGCAAAAGCACCAATTTCTATATTTTTGGAGTCTTTGTCCAGCAAGTAATCGATGCGTTCCCTGGCCGTTAATTTGCCCTGAGAATGCTGTTTTTCAATCCGACTTTTTCCACCACCCATTTTCACTTGGGCCAATTTGCTTTTTAAATCGGAAACTAAAAGTTTATTATAATCTTCGTTCTTATTGAAGTTAATATCCATGTTTGTAAAGTTTGTGTGTGCTAAAATACAAAACTTGTTAGGACTCAAATCGCTCTAGTCAGAAAAATGAAGGTAGTAAGCTTTTAATTAGTTTCCTTGGAAAATAAATTAAATTGTCATATATTTGCCATGGAAAATAAATTAAATAGGATATGAAAAAAATAATAGCATTTGGAGCCAGTATTGGGAAAGCATCCATCAACAAGCAATTAGCAAGTTATGTTGGAGAGTTAATGGAAGGGGTAGACTATGAGGTTCTGGATTTAAATGATTTTCCTTTACCCATTTATAGTGTCGATTTAGAAGCTGAAATGGGAGGGCAACCAGCCAATGCTCATTCATTTTTTAAAAAATTACAAGAAGCAGACGGTATAGTGATTTCTTTAGCAGAGCATAATGGCGCTTATTCTGCTGGGTTTAAGAATTTGATGGACTGGGTTTCTAGGATAATGGGAGAGTTTTTTGAAGGTAAACCAGTATTTTTGATGGCTACGGCGCCAGGTCCTCGTGGTGGAAAATCGGTTTTAAATATTGCAGAAAATAGGTTTCCTTTTCATGCTGCCGACATTACAGGTACTTTTTCAATGCCCATGTTTTATGACAATTTTGTAGATGGAGATATTGTTAATGAAGATTTAAAGATGGAACTCAATCGTTACTTAGATATCTTCCAGGCAGCCGTTGTAACTGAAGCGCAATTAGTATAAATTTTAAATTATGGGTGATATTTCAAAAGATGTAAATTCCAAATTCAAAGACCAGCATACCAAGGCTTTGATAAATATTCTATACACGGCGGGCTGGATAACAGCCAAACAAAATACTTTTTTTGGAACGTTTGGATTATCACCGCAGCAATACAATATTTTAAGAATTTTAAAGGGAGCCAAAGGCCCTTTAAGAGCTCAAGTTGTTAAAGAACGTATGATAGAACGTTCTCCCAATGCAACTCGTTTGATGGATAAACTATGCGCTAAAGGCTTAGTAGAGCGTTTTGATTGTAAAGAAGACAGAAGGGTAGTTCATGTGGTAATTACCAATAAAGGTTTGGAGCTTTTGGATGAGATTTCAGACGACTTTAATGACGAATGGCTTAAAAATATTTCAGAAGAAGAGGCAACACAATTAAGTGATTTGCTCGATAAACTAAGATGAAGAAAGGAGATTAAAAAATGAAAACAGTAGTACATAAAGCAGAATCCAGAGGGTTTGCAAACCATGGTTGGTTGCAGGCGAATCATTCCTTTAGCTTTGCAAGATGGTTTGATCCTGAGAGGATTCATTTTGGCGCCTTACGTGTTTTGAATGATGACATAGTGGCTCCTGATATGGGATTTGGAACTCATCCTCATGATAACATGGAAATTATAACGATTCCTTTGAAAGGGGTGTTGAAACATAGGGACAATATGCATGAAAAATGGCAGCCAGTAGTTCCTGGTGAAGTACAAGTAATGTCAGCTGGAACAGGTGTTCAACATTCCGAAATAAATGGAACCAGCGATGAATACCTTAATTTGTTTCAGATTTGGATTATTCCAGATACCCAAGGGGTTTCGCCTAGGTATGATCAAAAGACATTTTCTGATGAAGACAGAAAAAATGAATTGCAAGTGCTTGTCAGTGGTATGAATTCTGGATATGATGGCAGTTTGAAAATTCACCAAGATGCCAAAATCTCTAGAATAGATTTAGATACTAATAAAGAGTTCACTTATAAAGTTTCTAGTGAAAACCACGGTGTCTATATGATGGTGATTGATGGCGATATTGCTATTGAAAGTCAAGAATTAAAGACTCGAGATGCCATAGGTATTTCAGAAACTAATGATTTTTCTCTAAAAGCAATAACTGAAAGTCAGTTGCTATTTATTGAAGTGCCCATGATTGTGTTATAAATAAGCTTTGGAACTTCAAAGGAAGCATCACGTAAGTGGTGCTTTTTTTTATTTTAAAAAACACGATATTTGTATTTTAAAATTAAAAACAAATTAAAGATGGCAATGAACAAAAATACTGTGTTAGCCTGGGCGACATGGATCATGATATTAGTAGGATTGAGTTTAATAGCGTTGGGAGCTTTTAGATATGATGATGTAGCTGGTTGGGGCTTTGCTTCAGTGGGTATCGGATTTTTTGCCATAGCATGGGTTTTTAATGCTTTGAAAGGAAGGGTATAGCTAAATCTTATCTTCAAATTTATTTTACTTAAAACAATTACAATTTATGAGCGACGATAAAAAAGTCATTTTTTCAATGGCCGGTGTTACTAAAACATACCAAAGTGCCAATACACCAGTTCTAAAAAACATCTATTTAAGCTTCTTTTATGGGGCCAAGATTGGTATCCTAGGATTGAATGGTTCTGGTAAATCGACCCTTTTAAAAATTATTGCAGGAGTTGACAAGAATTACCAAGGAGATGTAGTTTTTTCTCCGGGTTATTCGGTTGGCTATTTGGAGCAAGAACCTCAATTGGATGAGAATAAAACGGTTTTAGAGGTAGTCAAGGAAGGCGCAGCAGAAACAGTAGCCATTTTAGAGGAGTACAATAAAATCAACGATATGTTTGGTTTGGAAGAAGTCTATAGTGACCCAGACAAAATGGAAAAGTTGATGAATCGTCAAGCAGAACTTCAGGATAAAATTGATGCCTCCAATGCTTGGGAACTAGATACTAAACTAGAGATAGCCATGGATGCTCTTAGAACGCCAGACGCTGATAAAAAAATTGGAGTTTTATCGGGAGGTGAAAGACGTCGTGTTGCATTATGTCGCTTGCTTTTGCAAGAACCAGATGTGTTGCTGCTTGATGAGCCTACCAACCACTTGGATGCGGAATCTGTTCATTGGTTAGAGCATCACTTAGCACAGTATAAAGGAACTGTGATTGCTGTGACTCACGACCGTTATTTCTTGGATAATGTCGCTGGGTGGATATTGGAATTGGATCGAGGAGAAGGTATTCCTTGGAAAGGAAATTATTCTTCTTGGTTGGATCAAAAATCAAAGCGATTGGCTCAAGAACAAAAACAAGCGAGTAAGCGTCAAAAAACTTTGGAGCGCGAGTTGGAGTGGGTTAAGATGGCTCCTAAAGGTCGTCAAGCTAAGCAGAAGGCCCGTTTGAACAATTATGACAAACTTATGAGTCAAGACCAAAAACAATTGGATGAGAAATTGGAAATATATATACCTAACGGTCCAAGACTTGGTACTAATGTAATTGAAGCCAAAGGCGTTAGTAAGGCTTATGATGATAAATTGTTATATGAAGATTTAAATTTTAAATTACCACAAGCAGGTATTGTGGGAGTGATTGGTCCCAATGGAGCTGGTAAAACAACTATTTTCAGAATGATAATGGGCGAAGAAACACCAGACAAAGGAACATTTGAAGTTGGGGATACGGCAAAAATTGCCTATGTAGATCAAAGCCATTCCAATATTGATCCGAACAAAACCATTTGGCAAAATTTTAGTGATGAGCAAGAGTTGGTCATGATGGGTGGCAGACAGGTCAACTCCAGAGCTTATCTAAGTCGTTTCAATTTCTCAGGTAGTGAACAAAATAAAAAAGTGAATTTACTTTCTGGAGGGGAAAGAAACAGATTGCATTTGGCAATGACGTTAAAGGAAGAAGGTAACGTATTGTTATTGGATGAGCCTACCAACGATTTGGATGTGAATACACTTAGAGCTTTAGAGGAAGGTTTGGAAAACTTTGCAGGATGTGCTGTAGTCATATCTCACGACCGTTGGTTTTTAGACAGGATATGTACGCATATCTTGGCGTTTGAAGGAGACAGCCAAGTGTATTTCTTTGAAGGAAGTTTTAGTGACTATGAAGAAAATAAAAAGAAACGTCTAGGAGGTGATTTGATGCCCAAACGGATTAAGTATAAAAAACTTATTAGATAGTAATTTGTAAGCCTGCTTTTAGCAGGCTTTTTTATATCCTTCAGTTTTCTTATTTGGTTGGGAACCTTAATCATTTATATGATTTAAATCATGATAAATGGCATAATGCAATTGTAAATTTGTTATAGTAAGAAGCTAAACAACTATCAGGATCTCCATAGTTTAAATTCATTCCTATGAAAACACAAATTATAACACCGTTACTTTTGCTAGTCACAACTATGTTTTTTGCTCAATCTGGTCATATCATGCAGGGAGTAGGAGCAGTTAATATGTCTATGGGAGGGGCAGCAACCGGTCAGCCATTAGATATTTCTGGCGCTTTACAGTGGAACCCCGCTGCTATTTCACAATTTGATCATAACACTTTGAAGTTAGATGTGGGACTCTTTTTTTCATCACCAAAACTTTATTCGACGGTACCAGAATTTGGTCAAGACGGTCAGCCAACTGGCAATTTTTTTAGTGGTAGTACAGCCGATGATAGAGGTTCTTCTGTTATGCCTAACCTAGCTTATATTTGGAGTAAAGAAGGCAGTAAACACACCTTTGGTTTTTCTGCGTTTGGAATAAGTGGCTTTGGAGTCACCTTTCCAGAAAGTATGACTAATCCAGTTAATATGCCACAGTCAATGGGAGGATTTGGACGCATTGAATCTGATTATATGCTATTGCAAATAGGTCTCTCTTGGGCTTATGAACTTTCAGAAAAATTTTCCATTGGGGTACAGCCAAATTTTGATTTTGCCACCCTTGAACTTATGCCGAATCCCACGATGTACCCAAATTCATCAGGTTATCCAAGTACAGATAAAGCATCTGCTCTAGGTTTTGGAGCTCAATTTGGAGTGTTCTATAAGTCGGAATTTGGACTTAAAGCTGGGGTTTCCTATAAAACAAAACAATCTTTCGCTGATTTTGAATTTGATAATACGTATCCAAATGGTGAAACCGCTAAAAACAATTTCCAAATGGACTATCCAGCAATTTTCTCTATTGGGTTGGGGTATTCGTTATCCAATTTTGATTTTGCCTTAGATTATCGTTTTGTTGATTATGAGAACACAGAAGGTTTCGCCAATACAGGGTGGACAGAAAATGCATCGGTTGCGGGATTTGGCTGGAATAACATATCCATAGTTTCAGCTGGAATACAATTTAGGGGTATTAATAAGTTACCCTTACGATTGGGATATACTTATAATTCAAATCCAATCCCAAGCGAAGTAACTTTCTATAATATCCCAGCCACAGCTGTTATTAAGAATGCCTATCAATTTGGTTTAAGTTATTTGGTCAATAAAAACTGGCAATTGGATGGAGTTTTCCACTACGGTGATAGTTCTGGAAAGACATCGGGTTCATTGCTAAATCCTATGTTTGCTGATGCATATCCACCATATGGGGCAATTCCTTATAGTGAGGTCTCATACGATATGACAACTTCCATGATTATGTTGGGAATAAGCTATAAATTTAATAGCGGGCAAGAGAAGAGTAGGTAAGCTAAATTATTAGGTATTACAACCTTTTGAGTCTTGAAAAGCAGAGACTGTCATTTACAAGAAAGAAGGATTACTTTTATATAAAAAAGGGCTCTTATTAAAACAGCCCTTTTCATTTTTTGGTTAGTATTGGTAAGTAAGTTAGTTAAAAAAGTCTTTCTTAAGAAAATTACTTTAACGACTTTACGCTAATAGGTGTTGAAGTAATATTTTCTAAAGTGAAATAATCTAAATTGATCTCATTTGCTTGACGCGCAGTAACATCCCAGGTAAAGGTGCTATTGTAATCGATAATAGTACTAACTCCATCCAAAGTAGAGTCTAAATCGTAATCAAATGTAGAAGCGTTCTCATCTAAAAGTAAAGTTGCTAAGTCAGTATTAATAGAAAAGACGTTGTTTGTTTCATCTAAATTAGCTTCATCTACAATAACAGTTCCTCCATTTACTAAGTTGTACACACCTACGTATATAATAGAATTAGGAGAAGCAAAATTATCAAGAGTTGCATTTAATTCAGCATAGAAGTCTATTTCGACATATGTGTCAACATAAGTAGAGATATCAATACTTTCATCTCCATTCTCCCCGTATAAATCATCAATTAAAGTAGCAAGATCAGCATTTGTCCCGTTCGTTCCAATGATGCTCCCCCAGATATGAGTCACTGCCCCTGTATTATTAGGGTCTACACCGCCCCATAATACAATTGTAGAACTATTGATTGGGTAATTAACGCCATTATAAAAAACAGAATTTGGTTCAGCTGAAACAGGATCGTTTACAGTTAAAGAAATAGTGTTACTGGTTAAATCACCATTTGTAGCGGTCACGTTGTAAGTTCCAGCTTCGGTTGCTGTAAAAGTGTTGTTTGTGGTTGCTTCCATTTCATTGATTTGAAATGAAGAAGTGGTTGTTACATTTTCATCCAAATCATTCATAACAGTGAAAGTGAAAGTGTCACCTAAATCAACAGTTGTTACATCAGATGCTAAAGTAATAGAAGTAGCTACTGGTGTTTCTGTGTTACCGTCTCCATTTCCTCCATTGTCTGAAGTACTGTCATCATCACTACTACATGACACGAAAGCAAGCCCGCTAAATAAAAGAGTGCTTAATAAAAATAATCTTTTCATAAATTTAATATTCTTGGTTTACAATTAATCAGTGCCAAAAATAGGTTTATCAAGAAAAGAACCAAATAAGCTGAATGTTAAAAGTGTTATTCTTAATGAAATGAGATTTGTTTAAAAAATTAAGGATTTATTTATGTATTCTATTTATTTAAAATATATAATATTATTAATGATTTATTGAAACAGCTAAAAAACCATTAAAAACACTATTTATAATCAAAATAAATTATTTAAAAATCTTACGATTTTAATTAAAATACTGATAATAAGATAGTTTTTGTAATGTTTTTGTAGGTAAAGCGAATTTAAGGTTTCAATTTGATATATTAGTTTTTTGGGATTAGCTCCATATTTTCCAAAAAAAAGCCTTTAATTTCTTAAAGGCTTTGTAAATTTTTGAATAACAACTATTTGTATAATTTATGATAATCACTCATAAAGATGGCCATCTGTAAAATCTTTATAGGTTTTGTTGTCCTCTGTAGAGCTCAATTGACTTTTATTTGCCAAACGCTCATTCTCCTTTTTTAACTTATAAGATTTTCTAATCCCAAGAATCAAAAGAATTAAAAAGAAAACAACACTAATTGAAAGCAACATCACAATACTGCTTTGTTCAATTAGAAAAACCGGTGGAGGAATAGAGTTTAAAGTCATTTACGTAGGTTTTAATAGATTGGGTTAATAGCTCGGTCAAAGATAATCTTTTTTATTTAGTAAACAATTAAAAATGAAATATTTAGTAGCTTGGATACCATTCTAATTGTACTACTTGAATGTCTTTATTTCCAGCGCTAACCAACTTTTTAAACATTTTTACATCACTTAACCCATCAGTTCCTCTGTAGTGGTAAGGAAAAACTTTTTTAGGCTTAAATTCCAAAACGGCATCGGCAGCACTTTCTACAGTCATTGTATATGGGAGATTCATACAAACTAATGCCAAATCAATATTTTCTAAATTTCTCATTTCTGGAATGTCTTCGGTGTCTCCAGAAATATAAATACGTTTTCCTCCCACTGTTAGAATGTAACCATTCCCTCTCCCAGGTTCATGATATTGCAATGCTTCGGGTCTAATGTTGTACATAGGGATAGCCTCTATATCGACATTCATTTTACTAGTTTTTAAACTAATACTCTGACCATTTGAAAGGACATCGGTTTTTTCTTTAATAGATTCAGGTAATTGTTTTTTAACCTCTTTAGGCACCACCAATTGTACGTTTGGCTTGTAAAGCCCTTCTAAGGTTTCGGCATTTAAATGGTCTCCATGAATGTCAGTTACCAAAATGATTTGTGGTTTCGGGAAATTTTCGAAGGCTTCAGCACCTCCTACGGGATCTACATAAATGACCGTATTGTCTGTTTCCAAGACAAAGGTGGCATGACTAATTGGAGTAATTTTTACATCATCCGTATCATAGCTTATGGCATAACTTTCATCAGCAGCTTCCTTATCTTCAATTACTGAAGGGGCCTCTATGGTGATAGAGTCCTCTGTCATCTCCATATCCGTAGCGTCTTCAGATTTCTTGTTATTAAATTGACACCCCACAATTAGAATAGAAGCAAATAGGAGTAAATAAATTTTTTTCATGAGTTTGATCTTTACTAGGTTTTAAGTTTGATATTAGAATTGTTTTCCTTGTATTAAGAAATTTATTCTGCTTATCCTTAAAGATACAGATTGTCATTTATTTTTAACATCTTTTGTAACAATTAAATATAAATTCGTACTGATAATTTGAGCAAGTTTAATTTTTATAATCGTAAAATTTAGCGAAATTGCTTACCCTAACTATTGTTAAACATTAACACGACTTAATATGTCAGACGAATTTGACTTACTGGAAACCAATTCCAATGAAAAACAATCCAAAGTAGATGTCAATTGGGGAAAGGCCATAGACACTATGAAATCAAAATTAGCCCAGGAAGATGATCCCGAGGTGCGTCAAAAAATCTTAAATGCCACTTTAGATGATGTGGTGCATATGGCTGAAAAGGATAGAACTACACTTTTGGATGCCATTAAAGATTTGACCGATTACCAAGATGAGGTGGGTATTATTTTTGAAGCTTTTTCCTCTCTTAATGCTGAGGAGCAGAAGGTAATAGACAATGCCATCAAGAGATTGGAAAGGGCAAGAGTTGAATTGGAGGATGCAGAGGCTAAACCAGATACTTGGTGGAATAACCTATGGGGAAGAAAGGCCAAAATCAGAAAGGCAGAAGAAGAGCTTAAAGCTGCCCAAAAGGCAAGAGATGAAGCCGATACTAAAGCTAAGGCCATGTTTCAACAACGTATTGAAAGTGCGGATGTGCAAACCCTTTTAAATGAGTTGTCATTTAAGAGTCAGGCAGCCGTAAAAAGGTTGAAAGATCGTGAAGTTGAAATCAAGGAAGTAGAAGACAAGTTGCAAGATGCAATTGTTGAAGCAACTAAAAATCATACCAAAGCATTAGAGAAGAAGAAAGAAGTTGAAACTAAATTAGAAGAACAATATGCTTTATTAAAACAAGCGCGCCAAGGTTTGGAAGAAATTGTAGATAAACAGTCTGCAGAATATGCTGAGGCAGTTGGAAAAGTAACAACTCTTGAGCAAAAAGTAGAGGAATTGGAAGGTTTGAAAAATGCCTACACCACCTTAGCGGCAAGTAAAGATAGCTTTGTTCATAAGCATAATTTAACAATAAAAGTATTGACTTCTTTAAGAAGTAATCTCCAAACCCATCGTGCGAAACTAAAAAGTGATACCGAAGAGCGATTGAAATATTATGACGGTTATGTAGTTGCTTTAAAGGCTAGAACAGATCAAGAATTTGCTGCCATTTTAGAGCATCTAGGGGTGAAAACCGATGAGCACATTGGTGAAACATTGGCTGCAATGCACACAGCAAGTGCCAAAGCACGTCAAGAAATGATGGATAACATCCCGGTTCATGAAAAAGTAATGCAAGGTGTTTACAGTAGTTATGCTGAAGCATTACAGGAAATAAGGGCTAAAGATGTTGATATTCAAAAGAATTTTGCTGAACGTTACGGTATTGATATGAAGCAAATTTTTGAAGATTATTACGCAGCCGAAAATGAGCCTTCTAAGCCTGAAGGAGAAAGTGCGAAACCTGAACCAAAGTCAGGTGATGATGATTTATTATCCTAGGCTTAAATGATACAATCAAATTTTGATTTTTAACGAATGATTGTAACGCCGTTAGATTCAGCACAATTAGATTCCAAGGAGCATTATGTGTTTTACCATAGAATGGTAGATTTTGTGCTCAAGGAATTGATTGTGAGTATTCAATATCAAGGGTTGTGTACTGGTCAGGAACTTACCTTTTTTAAACAATATTGTGATTTGTTGTTGTATTCCATAGAAGCAATGCGAATCAAATATATGTTTGATGATGAGGAACACATGAAGGTTGATTTGACAGATTCCGGATTTCCAAACTATTTAGAGTTTCGTTATTTGTTTAATGATCTCGAATTGCGAGACCATTATTTAGAAAAATTAACGCCTATTCAGCAATTGGAAGAGGAGTTTCTAGATACCCTTTTAAGAAAAAAGCAGCCTGTCAAACGAAATAGACTTTTTCAAGCAGCTTCTATTGCCTATTACAAGACGGTTAATAAACAATATATTTTTAACCGTTTTGTTCAAGGCAAAATCATAGAGGTGGAAGATAATCCCTTGGCAAAATTGATGACCAGTTGGAGTTTTTATGATGTAACACACAATAGACCATTCGTTTGTTTTATGTATTTTGATTATGATGGTTCCAATATTTTAGAGGAAAAGGAGGAAATGTATCAGGCCTTGAAGCAAATTGCAGACCGCGAAATGAATTTGGATACCATGGCTTATGCTATTGATAGAAAATTACCAAATATTCATCCTAAGCAGGTCAAGCGAATTGATTTAGGTCCTTTACATAACATTTTTGCCAAAGATGAACACGATTTGACGCACGCATTATTGGAGAGCATAGGTAAAAAGGAAATTCCTCTGGAGTCCTATGCCATTTCGCTTACGGTGGATGAAGTTTTTTCTAAGGGTGAATTTAAAGAAGGGAACTTTTTTAATAAACAAGTTCTTCAAAACTGGAGCGACGTCTTGCAACAAAAATATGTGTTTGCACCGCACAGGGTTATTCAAATGTTATACAACAAAACGCCAGATTGGATGAATGGATTGGCAAAACCACCTATTCAAATGAGTAGTTTGCCAACCAATGGAGATTAATTAAAAAAGAGTAGTTCTCTGCTGCTCACCGAATATTGAAATTAAAAAATGCAACATAACTCAACATTTCCCATAAAACAAAACGAATTGGATATGCTTCGTGATGAGGCGACATCCTATTTAAAGAGTATTCAATGGGAGCAAGGGCAACGAGCTAAAAATCGGGATAAAGATCAAAATGATAGTTCCATATTACTTTATTTATCTCGTGCCAATAACGGTAGTCAAGCTCATATAACCTCAGTATCAAAAACTATTTTAGGTCTTAAAAAAAGGCTGCTCCCAGAATCGGTGGCTATTCCTTTACATTTAAATCAATCGCTATTTGCAGTTCAAGAAGGGATTACCCTAGGACTTTGGATTCGTGATAGTTTTTATGATGCATCGGGCTTGTCCAGTTTAAGTGAACGAAGGCCCGCATTAGATCATTCTGGGAAAAGAGAATTTGAAAGCAAGCAGCATACTGCTACAGCATTTATGTTATTCTCTATGGCCTATAAAATATTACACGATTTAAGAAATAGTGCATCGGATGACTTAAGTGTGATGAAGCAGAAATTTGCTGGGATTCCAGAGGTTTCCTTATTGTCTCCCTTAAAAGGTATTTCATGTGCGTTATTTTATTATGATAAATACTTGGACCATCCTGAAATTATAACAAATGACCAAGATGTCGTCGATTTTACTATGGTATATTTTGAGGCGCTTATTGCTGAAATTCAAATGCGCAAAAGCACTTTGGAATATCAAGAAACCATATTGGATAGAACTTACAAATTGGAAAAATCTGATTTTTCAATTTCTGGTTGGGATAATGTCTTTTCAGGAGCAGCCAAAAGTATCGAATTCAATAAAGTACAATTTGAACAAATTGTAGGAAACCGAGATGCCAAACACTTTGCACGAAGGTTGACTGAAAGGATGTTGAGTTACGACTTTGCTGAAAAGAAAAATCCATTTCAGGAGTTAGGTGGGTTTATGCCCGTTTTTATGGGGTATGGAATACCTGGTACAGGAAAAAGTATGTTGATTGCTGCTATTGCCACCAAGCTTAAAGACCATTGTGATCAATTAGAAATTCCTTTTCTTTTTCATCCGATGCCAGATACTTTAATAAGTACGTTTCAAGGGGGATCGGCAGAAAAAATGGTGGAATGGATGAAACCTTTACAGGATCCTTCCAAATTAATTTTTGCTCCTATTGACGATGCAGAAAACAATCTTCAAGAAAGAACTGCACAAGGAGTTTCGGCAGGGGTGAAGGAAGTAATAGGTGTTTTTTTAAGGTACACAGAAGGGGCTTATGCCGTTAACTATGGAAATAGTTCCATTGGATTGTTTACTAATTTACCTGAAATGCTTGATAAAGCAGTCATTTCCCGTGTTCAGGGACGTTTCAAAATAGATGGAGCTCGAACAGAGCATGATTTCTTGGATCAAGATTATTTGTGGTGGAAAAAGTTTGAAAAGACCATGCCAAGTTTTGTCAACATGAATAATCCAAATGGATATGAGTTTTTAAGTAATCAAGGGTTAGCCAAAAACATGGGTGATATTCTTCAGTCCTTAGAAAGACCTTCAGAAGAACGTGTATTGGAAACGTTTGACAAAGTTGAAAGCCTTCACAAAGACGATGATCACATGTTTTATGCCTCACTATACAAAGAAATACAAAAAATATTTCCGTTTTTCTCTTCTCGAGATGTTAGGAATATCCAATCTGCAATTTCCTTGAGATTGACAGATTTTGATTTGGAATCTGATTGGTTTGAAAACCCAGAAACCTATTTCAAAAAAGATTATCAAACTAAATTTCATATGCTTCAAGAACTTATGAAGGCCAATATGAAAGGGTTAAACTTTTCAGATATCAGAAAACAAGAAGTCATTAGATATTTGGATAATGTGGCAACCATAGCCGATACCGATTTTAAGCGACAAGTGGAGGCGAGGGTTAATCAACTAAATATTGAAATGGAAGCAAGGAAAATGTATGAAGGAAACTAAAAGAATAAAAAATATTTCTGACACGGTACTTTCTGATCATTGGGCCAAACTGAATAAAATTGATTTTGATTATCAATTGGAAAATGGTCAATGGATTAGACAGTCCCGAGAAACGTATCATAGAGGCGATGGTGCCGTGGTATTGTTATATAATCCTATAAAGAAAACGGTTATTCTTACTAGGCAGTTTAGGATGCCTGCCTTTGCCAATGATCCACAAGCTGGTTTTATGATTGAGGCCTGTGCGGGTATGCTTGATAAAGATGACCCTGTTACATGCATCATCAGGGAAGCGGAAGAGGAAACAGGTTATAAAGTACCTTCTGCCACAAAAATATTTGAAATGTATTCGTCTCCAGGAGCGATGACCGAAAAACTTTTTTATTTCATAGCAGAATATGATGATTCCATGAAAGTGAGTGATGGTGGAGGGTTAGACTGTGAGCACGAAGATATTGAGGTCATGGAGTTGCCGTTTAAAACGGTTATAGACATGCTTGAAAATGGTGAAATCCAAGATGCTAAAACCTGTATATTATTGCAATATGCTCAGGTACATAAATTGATGGAGTAATGCAGAAACTAAAGGAAGCACATCTTTTTCGGGGACAATTGATTCCTATAGGAGGTAAAATGGTAGAACGCTACAATGATTGCCTTAAAACTTTGGGATTTGAACCAACCAATTTAGTGGCTTTTTCAATTGATGGTTTGGGTTGGAGTCCTGAAATCGCTGAAGAGAGAGATAATGTATATTTCTTAAATCACGGAGAAGCCAACTCCCATGGTATTATAGTTTCCCCATTGCAAAAGGGAGCACCGGTTTACATGCCCAACCATTCCTTTGATAGGGAGTTGATGAAGTTAATTTTTAAAACTTATTCCGATCAGATTACTGATATTACAAGAGATTCGGCCATATGTTTGGATTTTGATCAAGGGATTGATGCTTTTTATGAGCCATTGGATATGTTGCGTTATCGAGAGGTCATTGTTCGATTTAAGTTGATTCACGGTATTGGTAAAGCGCAACAAGAGCAATTTCAGCTGATTGAGAAGTTTAAATCAGGAAACAATTTTATTGATGAAAAGATTCATGCCCAATTATTGGACTCGGCTAAAAAATATGGAGATTTAAGACATAGAAATTTAGATTTACCTGAATTGAAATATGAAGTAAGCTCTTATTTTTCTAGAGCTTTTGGTGGGGTTTATGTTTTGAAAGATTTTATAAAGGACATGATCATCTTTGAGGATGAAACCATGTTCAAGAAGGCTATTGATGATACCTCATATGATATTTTGATGTTTCATATTGATCATGATGAGTTGGTGGAAAAATTAAGAGATCACTTGATTGCAGAATGCCATTTAGATCAAGTGGTTCAAACACCACGTTATGAACGTATCAAAAAGTTTGAATTCCATCAAGAATTAAAAAATGGATTTCATCCGATAAAAGAAATATTGGAAGACAAGATTTTATTTAAAAGCTATTTAAACAAAATTGAATTGAATTCTCTCAAAAAAATCAATGGCGTTGAAATTTATTTGGAGCGTTTGCAACGTAGCAATCAATACAAATTGGAGGATATGGTTGATTTGGATTTTTATCATGCCTTACATCAGCCCCACTCCTCATTGGAGCCAATTCATCAAGATTTGATTTGGAAGCTTTTAGTCAATATTTCTCCAAAGGATGTCTTATTTTTATTTTGGTATGACAAAGAGCAATTTTATAAAGCTTACCAAACATGGGATGACTCCTTTCAGGATTGGGTGATTGAACAAATACGTAACAATATTTGATTTTATTAGACTAATTTTATAGAAACCAACAATCTTAAGCCTTATGACACTGGAACTTATAATTTTTATTGCTGCTATTTTATTTGGAGCGCTTATCTATTGGAGGGAATCCAATGGAAATAAATTGTATCGCTTTTTTAACAAAATGATATATTCCAAGGAGCTTCAAATGAAATCAAATGATCGTACTGGTTTTGTATTCCAGCAATCCTTTCTGTTGCGTTTGGTATTCATTTCAGCTTTTTTTCTTGTAGCTATTGTCATTGTAAGATTTTTAATACCGATAGATATAGCGACCATTTCCTTGTTTGCTTCCATGATTGTAGGAACGTTAATTGGAACTTATTTGGCCAGTTTTATTTTCAAGTCAAATGAGATTATAGAAGAAGAAGGTGGGCTGATTGAAGATAAGTTCAAACAGACTATTGAAAAAGGGAAGGATTTTTTAGAAGATTTACAGGATAGGGATGAAAAGCAATTGGAGGAGCCAAAAACTGAAATTAAGGAATCCCCAAAACCAGAAGAAAAAAGTGCTAGAGAACGCTTAAAAGATAAAGGATTACTATAACAACCAGACAAGAATGAAACATATTTTCTTCCTACTTATTTTTACAATTACACAATTTGCCATTAGCCAAGAACGGAAAACAGGAATAATAAAAGATGCAGACACTAAAGAACCTTTGGAGTTTGTGAGTGTTTATATTGATAATGGTCCAGATTCAAATTATACTGGTTCTATCTCCAATGGAGAAGGCGAGTTTTCTATCATGGATAACGGCTCTAAAGTCACTTTTAGCTACTTAGGTTATGAGGAAAAGGAAGTGGAACTTCAAGATGGCTTTAACGAAATATTTTTAAAACCTAAAGATTTTGTTTTGGATGAAGTTGTCATTTCAGATGTGTCGGCAGAAGATTATTTAAAAAGTATCATTAAGGCTGCAGACAATAAGATTGATAAGAACACCCTATTTAAAAGTTATTGTCGTGAAATTGTTAAGGTAAATGATGAATACACTAAATTTTCTGATGGTTTGGTAAATTATTATGTGAAAAAAGGGAATGGGAAGTCTGTTATTACCTTACCGCAACATCGGGCATTTAAAAGCGATAAAATTAGTGAAGAGGACTTTGCAAGTATAGACAACATTAATTCGGCATTTACTTTGGATGAATACGTGAAAAATGCCTATAACTATAAGTTTATAAAGAAACTTCTCAAGGATAAAAATTATGATTTTGTCAGAAAAATAAAAAAAGAGGAAGGCGGGTTAGAATACGAATACATTGAGGTTAGCCCTAAAAGTGATGTGGAAGAACTTCTTTTCAAAGGCTATGTGGTCATTGATCCAAAAACAGGAGATGTTTTAGAACTTAAATTTTATACATCAAGTGATCATCTTAAATACTCTAAACTTCAAAATGTGATGTTGATTATGAAAGTAAAGGTCAATAGCCTTCTTATTTGGACGAAATTTAGAGTCATTGAGGACAAATATGTCTTATCATACAATCAGAAATCTGTTGGGATGTATTTGAAGTTTGGAAAATATGTAGATGATAATTTCAATTTCAGTTCAGATTTATTTGTCTATGCTTTTGAAAATGACGTGGAGATCCCTGATGATGGTTATGATAATAGAACGATTTATGAAGCCGGGACTAGCTTTACAGAGAATTTTTGGGAAAATTACAATGCATTTCCGTTGAATAACGAAGAAGAAGCATTTATTGAATCCGTTTCAAAATAACACACAAAAAATGATTAAGAATTACTGGAATAAGGGCAAAAAGCAAAAACGTATAACCATTTTCGTGTCTATCGTTATTTTAATTTTGTTGTTTGTTTTACGGGATGATTACCAGCCTGCACTACTATTCATTAGGAAATATATTTTCGTCCTTCTTTTAGCAGGTTTGTTCTTATATTTTGGATTTAGGAAATTTCGAAAAACAGCAGGAACAGGAGGACGTTTGGGCATCTTGGGAATGCTTATTGCTTTTTTTGCATTGCTCTATATCATAGGTTGGCATTTTAAAATGTATGATTATATGAAGACCTACAATGTATTTCTTCATTTAAATCGTGTTGAAGTGAGTGAATTGCCATTGACGCAAAATGAGCGCATTCAACCAATGAGAAATATCTTCTCAATGGCCAATGAAAGTGTAGGAGAGACCAAGGATGTATCTTTACCGCATTTGGTAAGGGTTGATAATGAGAACAAATGGACCATGGCTATTCAGCCTACAGAGAAATATGTATGGCAACGTATCAGTGATAATACAGAAGAAGTATTTTCAGTGTCAAGTACAACACCTTTTCCCAGGTTTTCAAGTGATAATAGGATACCGGTCACTTTTTCTATAGGGGAATCCTTAAAATTTAGCCGTAATACCTACAATGCCGTCGTTCAAAGATTTGGTCTTTGGAAACTGCTTTCCTATGAACCAGGAGATGTATTTTATATGAAGAATGATTCTGATGAATGGGTTGAAGTGGTGAGTTTAATCAATTGGAAAGGATTTTTCTTTCCGTACCCCACCTTTGGAGGAGTTATGGTCATTGATAATGGTGCTCATGATTTTAATGATTATGTGGAACGCATTTTAATTGGGAAAGGAACTTATATCAGTCCTGAGGAAATGAAAAATCACGAATTCCTGCAAAGACAAAATACCTTATCAGAAAAAGTATCAAGACTGCAAGCCGAATCTTTAAAGTTTTTGGGAGGATTTAGTGATCCATTGCCTTGGAATATGCAAACAGCCGTTAAAATTCCTGATTTGCCAGATGATCAAAATGAGCAGCCATTTGTAACCGATTTCGACTTTTCAGGAACTGGAATTCCTGCTTATAATGGGTTGTATCATTGGTTTGGATTGGAGCCAGTAGGAGATGAACGCACCAGTTTGTCTTATAGTGTTTTTATACCAGCCGACGGCACAGACAAATTATTCTATTATGATCACGCATCCAAAAAACAAGGGTATGCCGGAGTTTCAGCTATGCCCCTCAAGGTTATAGAATCTCGAAAAGAGTATGATTGGTCTGTGAACAAACCCGTGGAATTTAGACCTTATATCAAAGATATTGCCGGTAGAAAAAGATTGTTTTATCTCAGTACGGTTTCTGCGGTACGTGAAGGCGATAAGAATTTTGATGGGTCGGCAACTCCAGATCTAGCCTTAATCGATGCCGAATATCGTGATGTCATTTGGATTGATGTCAAGCATCCAAGTCAGTGGGACCTTGATGTATACAAGCAATTAAATGAAGCATGGAGATCCAGTGAAGGTATCGGGTATTTTTATCAAGATGAAATCAAGGAAACAGATATAAAAACAGCAACTGATTCGGTTCCTGTATTGCCAAATATCAATAGGAATGAAAAGGAAATTGAGCAACTCCAAAAAAGAATCGATTCTTTAAAAGCTATCAACGGAGAATAATTAACTGAATTTTTTGTTAATTTCCTCAACCACGTGGGCTATTTCCATGTGTTTTTGTTGTTTTAAAATCTTGATGGGTTCTGCCTTTCTGACTTCACAGTTTTTAATTTGGCAGCGCTCACAGGTGACACCCACTTGTTTAGATTCAATATGCGGATCATTCAGGAATTTAACCTTGTTCTGAAGTTGCTTATTGATCAACAATCCTAAAGTAATGCTGCGGTAATAACCTTCCTTAAATGGATCTTTGGTTGCTGATGATAAAACTAAGTATTTAAAGCCGTCGGACGGATAATTTGAAATTTGAATATCAAATTCGTGGTTTGATTTGTTTGTTTTTATTTTTTCCAAAACCTTCAATGCAATCCACCTTCTGCAATAATGTTCGTTAGTTTCATTAGCTCTGGGGGAGTGGTGGTGTGATAAATGTAATTCTTTATCCAATTGAAAATGGTCGCTTCCTTCCCTGTTTTGGAATCTTAAAAAGAATAAGTTTTGCAGGTTGAATGCTTCTGGAAGGATGTTTGTTAGCCTCTGAAAAAAGGATTCTGGAGAGGCGTTAAAAGTATTTAATGTGTTTAAAAAGAGATCGGT
Source organism: Mangrovimonas sp. ST2L15 (assembly GCF_001280515.1). GTDB lineage: Bacteria > Bacteroidota > Bacteroidia > Flavobacteriales > Flavobacteriaceae > Mangrovimonas > Mangrovimonas futianensis. The sequence continues at coordinate 80,571 of NZ_LBIQ01000052.1, forward strand.
ATCAAAATAATCTTTGGAAAATAGATTTGTCAATTCCTGACTAAGCTGTTTTTTTGGAATGATAAGGGCTCCCGCAAAATAGGAGGCATAGAAATTATTTAATACCTGATCAAAATGATCAAATTTTATCCAAGAAAAGGTATAGAGCCTTTCGGTAATCTTTAAATAATTATAGGCTATTTCTTTGGCAAAGATAAAATTTCTTTGAGCATCGTCCATTTGATCCGCCAATAACAATGTTTTTGTCTTCGGAACAAATACAGACCTTAAGTTATCCAAGCTTTTATGCTGTTTAAGTTCTTCTTTGTTTATGGTGTAACCAAATTCCTCAATCAATATTTCTTCAAGCTCTTTTGGAGATATGGGGTGATCGAGATCAATGTGATAGGATTTAGCAAAAGACGCTACTTTCTTTTCCAAATCATCAAAATAGTTGTTGTTAGTCTCCTGAAAAGTGCGAACGGATGCTAAGTAAAAACTTTCCTTGCCAAAGTTGTAGTTCTGGGCAATTTCAATAATGGTACTAATAAACGTATTGACTTTTGCAGGAGCATTACTGATGATGTCTATCAAATCATTTTCATGGATACCGAAAAGATCCAAGGGAATCTCTTTTAAAATTTTAGATTGAAGAATTTCACCAATTGGCGCTAAATTCTTATCCAATTTTAAGGATACCAATTGGTCATAAGGCACATCCAATTTTTCTGAAAGCAAAACAATTTTATCCGGTTTTGGATATTTTTTTCCTTTTTCTATCTCATTTAAATAAGACTTGGAAAGACCTGATAATTTGGATAGACCAAATAAGGAAAGATCTCTGTCAGTCCTTATCTGTCTTAGTTTTAAACCAAAAATAAGCTTGATATATTCTTCCTCCATAACAACAAATATAATCAATTTTGCGAACTTCTATTTTTAGCGTAAAATAAAAAATAGCGAACGTTCGCTTGTTTTTTCAAATTCTTTGTTTTAATATTGTTCTCATCTTAAATACTTTACCATGTTTCAAAATTCAATAATTGCAGAACGAGTTCGCTACGCGAAAGAAGTGGATCACTACTATCCAGATATTTTAACCGATGAGGCTTTGGAGTTTCTAGTAGCACTTCATGAGAAGTTTAATAGCTCCCGTTTGGAACTTTTAGAAAGAAGAATCAAACAGCAAGCTATATTTGATAAAGGGCAATTTCCAGACTTTCCAATTGAAACCAAGCATATTCGAGATGGAGAGTGGAAGGCAGGTTGTATCCCGAAAGATTTACTAGATAGACGAGTTGAAATTACTGGTCCGGTAGATAGAAAAATGGTTATAAATGCTCTTAATTCTGGTGCCAAGACCTTTATGGCTGACTTTGAAGATAGCAATGCCCCAACTTGGTATAATACCATCCAAGGGCAACAAAATTTATTTGATGCCAATACGAAAACGATTTCGCTAACTGATGTCAAGAGAAATAAATCTTATACTCTTAATGAAGAACATGCTGTTTTATTAGTGAGACCAAGGGGCTTACATTTAAATGAAAAGCACCTATTGATTAATGGTGAACAAGCATCGGGTAGTTTGGTAGATTTTGGATTATATGTCTTTAATAACACTAAAGTTTTACGCGAGAAAGGAACCGCTCCTTATTTTTATTTGCCTAAGCTTGAACACTATTTAGAAGCAAGGTGGTGGAATGATGTCTTCAAGTTTGCTCAAGAATTCCTAAGTGTACCAATTGGTACTTTTAAGGCAACGGTTTTAATAGAGACCATTACTGCCAGTTTTCAATTGGATGAAATCATTTATGAACTAAAAGACCACATAGTAGGGTTGAATTGTGGGAGATGGGATTATATTTTTTCTTATATCAAGAAATTTAGAAACCATAAGGATTTTGTTGTTCCCAATAGGGATCAAGTGACCATGACAGCTCCTTTTATGGATGCTTACAGTAAATTGGTCATACAACGCTGCCATAAAAGAGGAATTCTTGCCATTGGTGGTATGGCGGCTCAAATTCCTATTAAGAATGATTCATATGCCAATGAATTGGCCATTGAAAAAGTAAGACAAGATAAATTAAGAGAGGTAACTAATGGACATGATGGTACTTGGGTGGCTCATCCTGGACTAGTAGAAATCGCAATGACTATTTTTAATCAATACATGCCTCAATCCAACCAATTGGAGGTTTTAAGGGAAGATGTTTATGTGACTGCAAAAGATTTGGTGGAAGTACCTCAAGGAACAGTAACTGAAGCCGGAATCAGAAAAAATATTAATGTGGGAATCCTTTATTTGGAATCTTGGTTAAGAGGACAAGGAGCCGTAGCACTTTATCATTTAATGGAAGATGCTGCCACAGCAGAAATTTCCAGAACTCAGGTTTGGCAGTGGTTGAAGAACGGAGTCCTGTTAGAGGATGGAAGAGAATTTACAACTCAATTATATGCAGATATTTTTGACGATGAAGTAGAAAAACTCATTAAGGAGTATGGACAGGAATACGTTAGAAAATCCAAATTTGATTTAGCTATAAAACTATTTAACGATTTGGTAATCAGCAATGATTTTGAAGAATTTTTAACGCTATCAGCGTATCAATATTTATAAAAAAAAATCCTGAGAGTGCTGGCACACTCCACAGGATTTGAATATTAACATTTTAATACCCATTACAAAACTATGAAAACTAATGACAGAATTCAAGAATTAATTACAGATTGGACTGTAAACCCAAGGTGGAAAGGCATTGAAAGACCTTACACAGCAGAAGAAGTTATCAAACTTCAAGGATCCTATAAACTAGAGCATAGCATTGCCAAATTGGGAGCTCAAAAATTATGGGAAAAGTTGAAAACTAAGGATTATGTGGCTGGTCTAGGTGCATTAACAGGCAATCAAGCTATTCAAGAAGTTGAGGCTGGATTGGAAGCTATTTATCTGAGTGGTTGGCAAGTAGCTGCAGATGCCAATTTAGCAGGGGAAATGTATCCAGATCAATCTTTATATCCGGCTAACAGTGTTCCTCAAGTGGTTAAAAGAATCAATAATGCACTTTTAAGAAGAGACCAAATACAATCAGTAAATGGGGTTGCAGATAAATTGGATTATTTGGTGCCTATCGTTGCTGATGCCGAGGCTGGGTTTGGAGGAAATTTGAATGCCTTTGAACTGATGAAAGCCATGATAGAAGCAGGAGCTTCTGGGGTTCATTTTGAGGATCAGCTTAGCTCTGCCAAAAAGTGCGGACATCTAGGAGGGAAGGTTTTGGTGCCAACTCAAGAAGCGATCAATAAATTAATTGCCGCTAGATTGGCTAGTGATGTTATGGGGGTTCCTTCTTTAATTATTGCTAGAACTGACGCAGATGCAGCTAATTTACTAACTAGTGATATCGATGCACGTGATAAGAAATTTGTAACGGGAGAAAGAAGTTCGGAAGGGTTCTTTTATGTGAAAAATGGAGTAGAGCAAGGGATAGATCGAGGGTTAAGCTACGCGCCTTATGCCGATTTATTATGGATGGAAACCTCTACTCCAGATTTGGCACAAGCTAAGAAGTTTGCAGATGCCATACATGCTAAGTATCCAGGCAAAATGTTGGCTTATAATTGCTCTCCATCTTTTAATTGGGCGGCTAAATTAAGTGTTTCTGAAATGGAATCTTTTAGAGAGGAATTGGCAAAAATGGGTTATAAATTCCAGTTTATTACATTGGCAGGCTTCCATGCCTTAAATACCAGCATGTTTGAATTGTCAAAGGCTTATAAAAGCAGAGGAATGGCAGGTTACTCAGAATTACAAGAACGTGAATTTGCTTTGCAAAAAGAAGGCTTTCATGCCGTCAAGCACCAAGGATTTGTGGGAACTACCTATTTTGATGCTATCCAAAATACGGTTACATCAGGAGCTTCTACTACTGTTGCTATGAAAGATAGTACAGAAGTAGCCCAATTTTAGTTAGGTGTTATTTAGTTGAGCACCTCAGTTTTGAGGTGCTTTTTTTATTTGATTTCGTGGGCTTTTATAAAATCTGTTATCAGATATGAAATTACCTTACCAATAGGATTTGATGGTTTATCTTCATTAATAAATCCTTCAGAAATATGGAGGTAGGAAGCATTGGGTTTTTGCCCAAAATAGGTGATATACTTTCTTACCTTATTCAAATTGAATCCGCTTGGATTGGATTGGGAGCCCGAAGCATGTTGAATTGATTTACAGTCAATTTCGATTCCAAAGGAGTCATCACAAATAAATTCGCTTGCTCTTTTAAGTTCTTGTTTAAACTTCAATTCTTTCCTATTAAAGGCATCGAAAGTATTGAATTCAATTTCATTCAATTTATTTAGGGTTGCTAGGTTTGATTCAAGAATATAACTCTCATGCATTCCAAAAATAAAATACTTGTTTAGAAAACCTTCACTAAAGGCATAACTAAAAGAATTGGAGCTATGACGTCCATCTTCTTTATTGAAATCTGCCTGAATATCGAAATTGATCGCATTAATGGGTTTTTGAAAGCCTAAAGCACTACCTTTAAGACAGCCATAGGCATTATTTTGTCCACCTCCAATGACGATTGGAATTTTACCAGCTTTGACAATTTGATAAACTAAATAGCTTACTTCAACATCTATTTTTGATACATATTTACGGGCTTTGATCTGGTCTTTTTTCTTTTTCGGTTCTAGTTTTTCCAGTTTCTTCTCATAATTTTTAAAATCGAAATGACCTAAAATCATCACTTTCTTGGCAGGAGTGAATGGGTTGCTTTGCGTGTTTAACAAAACTTTAAGCGTCTCTTCCCAAATATCGTAAGTCCCAGAATTTCCATTGTGTGCAAACACTCCAGCATTTTCATTTATGCCAAAAATGACATAAGAAACGTCTAAGTCCTTGAGTTGATCGTATATAGAAGAAATGGTGGTTAACTTTTTTATTTGTTCCCCAAGTTTTGATTCGGCCGTTCTTTTATTTAAATAACCTTTCAAGTTACTTTTATCGAATAAAATGAAATTGTCCATCAAGTTTGGCATATAATGTTTAAAATTGTTATTCTAACCTAAACTAAAATTAGTAAATCTAAAAATTAAAACGAGTTATTATGGAAAACAATAAGAGTAATACAGGATTAAAAGTTGCATTAGGTATTGCCCTAGTTTTATTTCTTGGTGCGGCATTTTACTCTTTTAGCCTACTAAACGAGAAAAAGGAAACTGAAGCTCAATTGACTAAAGAGAAACAAATGGTCATTAATGATTATGATAAATTGGCCAAACAATATGATCTAGCTATTAAAGATAATGAAATTTCAAACCAAAATTTGGTAGATGCTAAAGCACGTATTGAAGGATTAATTGATTCTTTAAAAGTATCGGAAACCAATGTTCAAAGCCTTTGGAGATACAAAAAGAAATATTTGAACCTTCAACAAGAAATGGATGTGTTAATGGCTGAAAATGATAAATTGAAAATTGAAAATCAACTATTGGCTACTTCATTGGATAGTACAAAAATCAGACTTGAAGAAAGAACCATGTTTACTGACTCTTTGTTAGTTCAAAATACTGCCCTTGCTGAAGTAATGAGTGATGCTTCTGTGTTACAAACAGTTGATTTAAAAGGGTTTGGCGTTATTGAGCGTTCTTCTGGAAAATTAATACCAACTGAGAGAGCAAGACGTTCTGATAAAATAAGAGTTTGTTTCACCGTGGCTAAAAATAAGTTGGTTCAAGCTGGGGAACAAGAATTATATGTTCAAGTTGTTGGACCTAATAATCAAATTTTAGGAGTAAATGAACAAATTCAAATGGGAGAAGAAACAATCAATTACAGTCTCGTTAGCACTTTTAATTATGAAAATACCAATTTGAATATTTGCGAGTTTGTTGAGCCTTTAAATGATAAATTTGAAGATGGACGATATAAAGTAAATGTTTACAACGATAAAGAATTGATTTCTTCAACTGAATTTACTCTGAAGTAATACAAAACTTAGAAAATAAAATAAACCCCGCAAGTGATTTACTTTCGGGGTTTTCTTTTATGTAAATTTAAATCTTTACGCCATTGATGTAAACGGCTTCAATGTGATTATCTCCAAAAGCATAGGGTAGGTAGTGATAACTTGGAATTTCTTTGGTAATCATTATATTGGCCTTTTTGCCCCGACAAATACTTCCATACATATTACTAATTCCCATGGCATAAGCACCATTGATGGTTGCTGCATTAATAGCCTCTTCTGGCGTCATTTTCATTTTGATACAAGCGGTACTCACCACAAAATTCATATTCCCGCTTGGGGTAGAACCTGGATTGTAGTCTGAAGCCAAAGCTATTGGAATCCCAGCATCTAGAAGTTTTCTTGCAGGTGTATAAGGAATGCTCAAGAAGTAGGAACATGAAGGTAAGGCCACAGGCATGGTATTACTATCTTTGAGAACAGCAATATCTTCCTCTGATAATTCTTCAAGATGATCTACTGATAAAGCATCGTATTTTACTCCTAGAGCAATTCCCCCAAAAGTATTAAACTGATTGACGTGAATTTTTGGAGTTAACCCGTAAGATGCTCCCGCTTGTAAGATGTGTTCGGTTTGTTCTAAAGAGAAGTACCCTTTTTCACAAAAAACATCTATATATTGGGATAACTGCTCTTTAGCTATTTGAGGAATCATTTCCTCTATGATAACATTTACATAGCCGTCGGGATTATCTTTAAACTCTTTTGGAATGGCATGTGCCCCCAAAAATGTGGATATCACCTTAACGGGGAAATCGTGTTTTAATCTTTTTATGACACGAAGCATTTTTAATTCGGCATCTAAAGTCAATCCGTATCCTGATTTTATTTCGATAGCTCCAGTTCCCATTTTCATGACCTCTGTTAGCCGTTGCGCAGATTGATCATACAAGTCGTTTTCAGAAGTATTTTGAAGCTTTTCAGCAGAATTTAGGATGCCTCCACCACGATTAGCAATTTCTTCATAACTAAGTCCATTAATTCTATCTACAAACTCTTGCTCTCTATTTCCTGCATAGACTATGTGAGTGTGGGAATCGCACCATGTGGGTAGTACCATTTTTCCTGAGGCATCGATTACTTCATCTGCATCCATGTCTTCAAAATCGTCCATTTTTCCAAATTCAACAATCGTATCATGTTCAATGAGTAAGTAGGCATTTTTAATGGAGGGCAACTCTTTCATTTCTTCACCATTTAAAACGGTTACGTTTGTGGTTCGAGTTTGAAGGAGCTCTTTGATGTTTTTAATTAAAATAGTCAAAATGCAAATTATTAGGTTGGTTTTTGATAAAAATAAAAAAAACGCTAATAGAAATCCCTTAGCGTTTTAAAAATATGATAAATTCTAATTATTTTAAACTGCCTACCATTTCTTCGGGTTTAACCCAAGAATCGTAATCTTCTGCCGTTACATACCCTAAATTAATGGCCTCCTCACGTAGGGTGGTACCATTTTTATGAGCAGTATTAGCAATTTCTGCGGCTTTGTAATAGCCAATTTTGGTATTAAGTGCTGTAACCAGCATCAATGAATTGTTCAAAAGTGTTTTGATAACATCATAGTTAGGTTCGATTCCATCAGCACAGTGGTCATTAAAACTTACACATGCATCTCCTATCAATTGGGCAGACTGTAAAAGATTTGCAGCCATAACAGGTTTAAAAACATTCAATTCATAATGTCCTTGTGTACCTCCAACGGTAACGGCTACATCATTCCCCATAACTTGGGCGCAAACCATAGTCATTGCCTCACACTGCGTTGGATTTACCTTTCCAGGCATTATAGAACTTCCAGGTTCATTTGCTGGAATAATAATTTCTCCAATCCCTGAACGAGGACCAGAAGCCATCATTCTTATATCATTTGCTATTTTATTTAAAGAAACAGCCAATTGTTTTAGAGCACCGTGTGATTCAACCAATGCATCATGTGCAGCCAAAGCTTCAAATTTATTTTTAGCTGTGATAAACGGTAAGCCAGTGAAATCTGCAATGTATTTGGCAACCAAAACATCATAGCCTTTAGGGGTATTTAATCCAGTTCCAACTGCGGTTCCTCCTAAAGCTAATTCAGCTAAATGGTGAAGCGTGTTTTCAACGGCTTTAATACCATGATCTAATTGTGCTACATAACCAGAGAATTCTTGACCTAAGGTTAAAGGCGTTGCATCCATTAAATGCGTTCTACCAATTTTCACAACATCTTTAAACGCTTGTGATTTTTCATAAAGCGTATTTCTTAATTTGATTACTCCTGGAATAGTAGTTTCTACTATCTTTTTGTAGATAGCGATGTGCATTCCGGTAGGGAAGGTGTCGTTTGAAGATTGCGATTTATTAACATCATCATTTGGTTGAATGGTTTTTTCGCCTTCTCCTATGGTTTTACCTGCCAATTGATGTGCTCTATTGGCCACAACCTCATTAACATTCATATTACTTTGGGTTCCAGATCCAGTTTGCCAAATAACTAATGGAAATTGATCATCATGTTTCCCAGCTAAAATCTCATCACATACCTGAGCAATTAAATTTCGTTTACTTTCATCTAAAACACCCAATTCATGGTTGGCATATGCAGCAGCTTTCTTGAGGTAAGCAAAACCATAAACTATTTCTAAAGGCATGGATGCAGGAGCACCTATTTTAAAATTATTTCTAGATCTTTCAGTTTGGGCACCCCAAAGTTTATCTGCAGGGACTTTTACTTCGCCCATCGTGTCTTTTTCTATACGATAGTTCATTGTGAGATACGTTATAAATTTCCAACAAATTTAAGGTTTTTGGTTGGTCTTTTTGCCATCGATTTTTAAATAGTTACGGACTAAATGGAATTTTTTTAAGGTCTGTGAAGATGTTTAATTTATTCCCTTTTTCATATAGAATTATAATGAAGAATAACATGATATTTATCCTTTTAATAGGTCAATAATTATTGTCTGAATGATATAACTTTTTTTGAAGTTACATATCATTTCGAATTGCATTTTGTTTTACATTAGCATCGTTATTTAGCGATGACATTATACCGAAAAATCCAAGCCGTGGAACGGGTGTTCAAAGGATTGGAAAAGGATGTGGCGGCCTTTAAACATGTCACAAGGCTTGAGTGCTTGGTAGGTTGTGGAAAATGTTGCAACAAACCAGATATAAGTGCTTCTCCATTGGAATTTTTACCTTTTGCTTATCACCTTTACAAACGAGGTTTGGCTTTGGAATATTTGGATCGGATTAAGGATCATCCAAATTCCAATTGTATTGTTTTATCACCACTTTTGATTCCAGATAAACCAGGGTTTTGTTCAGAATATCCTTATAGAGGATTGATATGCAGATTATTTGGTTTTTCGGCTGCTTTAAATAAATATGGAAATCCAGAATTGGTAACATGCAAATCCATTAAGGAAACTTACCCAGATGCTGTAGAAAAGGCAAACAGCCACATAATGGAGGGAAAGGATACACCCATTATGCGCCATTATTATTTTAAATTACAAAGTATAGATGGTGATCTTTGTTCTAAATTAATGCCTATTAACAAAGCGATAGAAGAGGCTCTCAAAATAGTTTTAAGTTACTATGCCTATCGCCGGCCGAGGTCAGCGTAAAATGTTTTGTTTAAAAGCGTGTTAAACTTTGATTTTATGCTGTTTAATTCGATAACTTTAATTTAGTCTATTCTTTTTTATAAAGGTTAGATATCTTAAAGAAATGATAAAGGTCTTAATTCCTACTTATTAAGTGGGAATTATATTTATCTTTGATTTATAAATCAAAACAAATCAAATTATGGCAACAATAAGATTAGGAGATGTTGCGCCCGATTTTAAGGCTCAAACATCAGAAGGAGAAATTCAATTTCATGACTGGTTAGGTGACAGTTGGGGAGTGTTATTTTCGCACCCTGCAGATTATACGCCAGTTTGTACTACAGAGTTAGGAACAGTAGCTAAATATAAACCTGAGTTTGACAAACGTAACGTAAAAGTAGCGGCATTGAGTGTAGATGGATTGGAATCTCATAAAGGTTGGATTAGTGATATAAATGAAACCCAGAACACAACGGTTAACTTTCCAATTATTGCAGATGAAGACCGAACTGTTTCAGAATTATATGATATGATTCACCCCAATGCCAGTGAGAAGGCAACAGTACGTTCGGTTTTTGTAATCGATCCTGCCAAAAAAGTCAAGTTGATAATTACTTATCCAGCATCAACAGGGAGGAATTTTGACGAATTAATAAGGGTAATTGATTCTTTACAATTAACAGCTTACCACCAGGTAGCCACACCAGCAAATTGGCAAAATGGGGATGATTGTGTAGTTGTTCCGTCCATTGCAACGGAAGATATACCTAAGCATTTCTCCAAGGGCTACAAGGAAATAAAACCATATTTACGCACAACACCTCAACCGAATTTAAATTAAAGATAAGCACCATATTTTGGTGCTTTTTTTATTATGAAAAAACCAATCGATAATTTTTCGGCGCAATCAGGAGCTTATAAAAAGTTTCGGCCTACCTATCCTCAGGAATTGTATGATTTTTTATTTTCTCAATGTTCCAATTTTGAATCTGCTTGGGATTGTGCAACAGGAAACGGGCAGGTAGCTGCTGTTTTAGGCAATAAATTTAAATCTGTTTATGCCTCAGATATCAGTCAGCAACAACTTGAATGGGCAATTTCTAAAGAGAATATTCAATATAGCATTCAAAGAGCAGAGAAGACCCATTTTCCTGATGATTCTTTCGATCTCATTACTGTGGCTCAGGCCATACACTGGTTTGATATGAAGGTTTTTTCCAAAGAGGTAAAACGTGTTTTAAAACCTAACGGTTTGGTTGCGGTTTGGGGGTATGGTTTGGGAAGAATTTCAACAGAAATAGATGAAAAAGTCGATCATTTTTACCATGAAATTGTGGGTGATTATTGGAATTTTGAAAGACGGCATATCGAAGAACAATATGAAAACTTGACGTTGGGGTTGAAATACATCAAATCTAATCATGAGTTTTATATAGATACCTTATGGAATATGACTCAATTTGAAGGTTTCTTTAACTCGTGGTCTGCTGTTCAAAATTATATCAAAGCAAATAAAGGTATAAATCCAGTTCCGAATTTGGTTGAAGATGTCAAAGGGTTTTGGCAAGGTGAGGAGATGAAAGTCTCATTTCCATTGTTTCTAAGATTGTATTCAAAATAACCAAATTGAATGGCTCAAAGAAATAATAGATTTTGTTTGAAATTAGGTTTTTCCTTGTTTGTAAAAAGTGTTTGAAAGTAAAAAATAGATCATGAGATTAATTTTTAGAAGAAAGTTAATCAATTCATTTTGAAATGAGTTGTTATATCTGTCTGATTTATATGTGTTTAATTTTAAATACTTAAAACTGTTTATAACCCTGTTGATAAATGTTAGTAGGGTATTGTGTAACAATTACCTTTGTTTTATCTTTGCAAAAAGAACAAAAAATAAACCAACATGTTTGAATTTGATCAATATTTAGGATTTTTAGCATTTTTAACCATTTTGACCATTGGTTTTTGGTTATTGATTTTCTTAGCAACGTTCGTAGTTCCTTATTGGATTTTTGGTTCTGCAATTGAAAGATGGAAAGAAATAAGAGCTGAGAAGAAAGCTAAAAGAGGTCAAGCCTAATTTCGTTTAAAATATATAATAATAAAAAAAGGGAAGCATTTGCTTCCCTTTTTGTTTAGTGGAATTTGAAGGTTTTAACCATCAAATTCCATATCTCCATTCATATCACCGTTACCGTTTCTTTGTTGTTGTCTTTTCTGTTGGTTAAATCTATAGATAAAAGATAGGTTGATTGATCTTTGTCTCCATTGATTCTCACTATATCTTTCAAAGAAGTCAGTGGTGGTGGTTGCTAATCTTTTTCTTGAATTGAATACATCTCTTACGTTTAAAGAAATTGTAGCATTGTCATTCATGATTTCTTTACTGAATGCTAAGTCCATAGCAAACATTCCTTTTCTGTAAGTTTGAGCATCCTGTTGAGGCCCTCTATAATGCGCATTTGTTTGCCAATCGATTTTCCAAGGTAAGCTTACTTTAGAGCTGAATCTTGCAAACCAACTGGTGTTTTTTGTATCATAATTTACATCATTAAAATCTCCCTTAGTTTCAAATTGGAAAAAGTTGAAACTAGAATTTAATCTTAACCATTTAGTAGGATTATACATTAGGCCAAGTTCCCCACCAATTCTGGTGTTACTTGATAAATTCACAGGAATGGTTCTGATGATATCAATTCCATCCGAAGTTTGATAACCTGTATTTTCTTCTACCCATTCTACAGAGTCTGATTCATACTGATAGTACACAGAAGAGGTTAAAGTTAATTCTCCCCATCTTTTTAAATAGCCTAAATCGAAAGCGCTTGCAAAAGCAGGATCTAAATTAGGGTTTCCTTGAAATACATTGGTTCTTGAGGATCTAGATGGGAATGGATTGATAAACCAACTCCTAGGCCTATTGACCCTTCTGTTATATCCAAAACTCAAATTCTCTTCACTGTCTTCTTGACTTCCTGCTAAGTTGTAAATGATATTAACAGTAGGGAACACACCAAAAAACTTGTTGTCAAATTTGGTTTCAATTGGAAATCCAAAAGCCTCTTGTAATTCATCCTGTGTTAATAACGAGCTTATGTCTCCTTTTAATTGAGTCTGCTCAAATCTTAGCCCCAATAAATAGGAGAATCTTCCTATTTTGTTTCCATATTGGCTGTAAATGGCATTGATATTTTGGGTGTAGTCAAAAATATTTGTCAAGGTATCATTGACCACATAATTACCATTAGTATCTTCTTGCTCTAATTTATAATCGGTCACTTGATTTTGAAAATTCCCTCGATATCCTGCCTCGAATCTACCATTCTCACCTAATGGTTTAACATAATCTACTTGAAATAGAAATTCATTCTGATCTTCTGTAGTAAATATCTGTTCTCTAGCTATATTTTCAGGGTCCATTTGGTTAGTAAACACATAAAACTCATTGTAATTTGTGTATTGATCCTCTTTGTCGTTTTCATATTGAAAGTCTGCGGTCAGTTGGTGACCTTTATCATCAAATTTGGTGATGTAATTCAATGAAATTTGATAACTATTATCACTTTCTGTTTGCTTTTCCCTTCTTAAGGTTCTTTCTACATTACTACCATTAGAAAAACGATCACTAGTGTTTAATGAAAGATCGGCATCAGAACCATATCTGTAAAATATACTACCAGTTAATGAAGTTTTCTTTGATAGAAAATATTCCATACCAACATTGGCATTGTAATTTCTGTTCAAGCGTTCCACATCCTGGTCTTCTCTTACTCTGTCATAGGTAGGCTGCACTACATTTCCATCCTCGTCCAGAGTTGGAAAATAGGTAGCATCATTAAAGCTTATTCTAGGAGCGTCAAAGTATCTCCAGCCGACATTAGAAAAGAGATTGTATTTCTCAGTTCGATAGTTTAAATTGAAATTCGTACTCACATTATCAGGATGACCAACTGTTAAGTTAACCGATCCATTAAAACCTAAAGTTTCTTTTTGTCTTAAAATAATATTTAGGATTCCGGCTGTACCTTCGGCATCATATCTGGCAGAAGGCGAGGTGATCACCTCAACACGTTCAATAGCCTCGGCAGGTAATTGACTCAATAAATTGGTGTCTCCAAACCCAGCCATAGCAGAGGGCTTACCATTAATAAGAATTCTAACATTTTCATTTCCCCTCAAGCTGATAGCTCCTTCAACGTCCACAGAAACAGATGGTACGTTGTTTAAGGCGTCACTCACGGTACCACCGGCGGTAGTAAGGTCTTTTCCAATGTTGTATATTTTTTTATCCAATTGAATTTCAACAGTAGTCTTTTCTGCAATAATCTCAACTTCATCCAAGGCTTCCGTAGAGGGTTCCAAAGAAATGGTTCCAAAATCTTTACTGGAGCTCAATTGTTGATTGCTCAATGTTTTCTTCTTAAAGCTCATAAATTCAATAGTCACATTGTAAATCCCACTTTTAAGTGTCAGTTCAAAATTTCCATTTTCATCTGTGACTCCTCCAGTGACCAATTGGTTGTCGTTTGTGCTATAAAATGCAATAGTGGCGTATTCTAAGGGTTGTTTTGATGACTGATCAATTACTTTTCCAGTCACGGTAATATTCTTATCTGGTTGGGCAGAAAGACTTACGGAAGTAAAAATAAAAGTTAGTGCTAAAAGCAGGTATTTGTTCATATTCTCGGTTGTTTTGGAAGTAAGACGGCAAAAATAACCTATGGTTTAGTGGGGATTGGTTAAATGTTTGTTAAATAAAAAACCCTGAAAAATCAGGGCTTGGTGTTAAATTATGGATTCGATTTTCTCTGGAGGTCTTCCTATGACTGCCTTATTTTTATTTACAACAATGGGTCGCTCAATGAGTTTGGGATGTTCCAACATGATTTGAATGAGTTCATCATCGGATAAATCTTTTCCTTTAAAATCGGATTTCCAAACAGCTTCATTTTTTCTAACCAATTCTATGGGGGAAATACCAAGCTTCTTTAGAACTTCTTTAAACTCTTTTTCCGAAGGAATATCCTCCAAATATTTGATGACCTCAAATTCCTTTCCACTATTTTCTAAAATGGCCAATCCTTGTCTTGATTTTGAGCATCTGGGATTGTGATAAATCTGAATCATTTGTTATAATTATTAAATGTTAATTTGAAATTTTTTCAAGCATTCTTGAAGTTGATCTGGGTCTTTAAAATGAATGCCATTGATACCTAATTTTTGGGCTGCCTCAATATTTCTAAAGTTATCATCAATGAAAAGGGAACATTCAGGCTGCAGATCAAATCGACTTAAAGTGATTTCATAGATTTCCTTGAAAGGTTTTCTAGTTTTTTCTTCACCTGAAACAACGATTCCTTCAAACCAACTCAAAAAATCAAAGCGTTTCTGCGCAATAGGGAAAGTTTCGCTACTCCAGTTGGTAAGGGCCACCACTTTGTAATGGGGATTCTCAATCAAAGATTTTAAAATGTTAACTGTTCCAGAAATTTCACCTCCCAACATGTTTTCCCACTGACCATAATACATTCTAATCCACTGTTCATGCTCAGGATATTTGGTAACTAAATCTTCGGTTGCTTGTGAAATGGGATATCCTGCATCTTGATTTTCATTCCAGTCGCTAGTACAGATATTTTCAAAGAACCAGTTCATTTTTTCCTCATCCTGAAAAACGTCACGAAATACATAGGCTGGGTTCCAATCTATAAGGACACCTCCTAAATCAAAAATGATGGTATTAATGGGTTTCATCATAACTCATTTGAATCTTCAGTTTTCTGTCCCATCATCATGAGGTATGACTTTAAAAAGGGTTCGATATTACCATTCATGACATCATCTACATTCCCAGTTTCGTGGCTTGTACGAACGTCTTTGACCAATTTGTAAGGATGCATGACATAATTCCTAATTTGGCTTCCCCACTCAATTTTCATTTTTTCAGCCTCAATATCTTCCCGTTGTTCCATGCGCTTTTGAAGTTCAATCTCATATAATTGCGACTTCAACATTTGTAATGCTCTAGACCGGTTATCATGTTGCGATCTAGTCTCTGAACAAGAAATTTGTATTCCCGTAGGCTTATGGGTCAATTGTACCTTGGTTTCTACCTTGTTTACATTTTGCCCTCCAGCACCACTGGATCTTGCCGTGGTAATTTCAATATCCGCTGGATTGATTTCAATCTCAATGGAATCGTCAACCAATGGATATACATAAACGGATGCAAAACTTGTATGACGTTTGGCATTACTGTCAAAAGGTGAAATTCTAACCAATCGATGTACGCCATTTTCACCTTTAAGCCAACCAAAAGCAAATTCCCCCTCAATTTCTAGAGTAACGGTTTTAATCCCAGCTACATCTCCTTCTTGAAGGTTAAGTTCTTTTACTTTAAAGCCGCTTTTTTCAGCAAACATAAGATACATACGCATTAGCATACTGGCCCAATCACAGCTCTCTGTTCCTCCGGCACCTGCAGTTATTTGTAAGACAGCGCTTAGGTTGTCACCTTCATCGGAAAGCATGTTTCTGAATTCAAGATCTTCAATCTTTTCTAAAGCCTTACCGTAGCGTTCTTCAACGTCTTCGGCAGTCGCTTCATTCTCTTTATAGAACTCATAGATGACCTCAAGGTCTTCAATAAAAGTTTTGGCTGCATCGTAGTCTTGAACCCATTTTTTCTTACCTCTAAGGGATTTCATGACTTCTTCCGCCGCTTGGGAATCGTTCCAAAAGTTGGGGTCAAAGGTTTGTTCTTCTTCGTTTTGAATTTCGATGAGTTTGGCATCTAAGTCAAAGATACCTCCTTAACGCACCAAGGCGTTCAATAAGATCTTTTACCTGATCTGATGTTATCATAAGAAGTTAAATTTTCACCAAATTTATAATTAAAGTCCATGTGAGTAAAATTTTCAAACATTAAATTTTTAGTTTTAAGGATAATTTAAGGTTATGATAGATTTAAGAAGCGATACAGTCACCAAACCAACTGAAAGAATGTTGGAAGCCATGTTTCAGGCTAAAGTAGGGGATGATGTTTATAAAGAGGATGCTACAATAAATTTACTTGAAGAGCGAATAGCCGATATGTTTGGGATGGAACAGGCTTTATTTTTCCCAACCGGAACTATGGCCAACCAAACTGCCATAAAATTGCACACACAACCAGGAGATCAAGTTATATGTGATAAAGATGCACATATTTATCATTATGAAGGAGGTGGTGCTTCATTCAATAGTGGTGTATCTTGTAAACTGGTCCAGGGAGACAAAGGAATGTTTACATCTGGGCAGGTAATCGAGGCGATTAATCCCCCAGATTTTTATCACAGTCCGCTTACGGCATTAGTAGAAGTTGAAAACACAGCAAATAGAGGAGGAGGTTCTTGTTGGGATTTTGAGGAACTGAAAAAAATTAGAGCAATTTGTGACCAAAACCACCTTGGGTTTCATCTTGATGGTGCACGTCTGTGGAATGCCCTAATCGCCAAGAATGAGTCGCCGAAACAATATGGAAAACTGTTTGATACTATTTCTGTTTGCCTCAGTAAAGGACTGGGTTGTCCGGTAGGTTCCGTTTTGGTTGGTAAAAAGGAGTTGATGAAGAATGCCATGAGGATTAGAAAGATATTGGGAGGAGGGATGAGGCAGGTCGGATATTTGGGAGCCGCAGGTTTGTATGCGCTGGATAATCATATTGAAAGACTTAAAGAGGATCATCAAAGAGCTAAGGAAATTGAAATAGCTTTAAAGAAATTGGACATGGTGAAGCTAGTGACTCCTGTAGAGACCAATATTGTTATTTTTGAATTGAACCAAAAAGAAGATGAAAAAACATTTTTAAATCATCTTCAGGAAAATAAAATTGTGTTAAGTGGTATGGGGAATGGAAAATTAAGAATAGTTACCCATTTAGATTATACCCAGGAAATGCATGAGAGGTTTTTGGAAGTTCTGTCGACTTTAGAATCATAAAAAAACTCCCTTTTTGGGAGTTCTTATTTATTTAAACATATCTAAACCAGGAATATTTGGCATGCCTTCCTTGGCAACGGCGCCAATTTCATTTTCGTTGATGCTTGTTGCCTTTTCTATCGCTTTATTAAGCGTTAGGATCAGATAATCTTCCAGCTCTTCTTTATCTTCTAACAGGCTTTCGTCAATTTCTATAGATTTAATTTTTCTATTGGCAGTTATGGTTACTTTTAGTTTATTGTCATTGCTTGACTCATCAATTAGTACCGTATCCAGTCTTTTTTTGGTGTCTTCAACTTTTTGTTGGGTTTCTTTCAATTTGTTCATCATACCCATCATATCTCCAAACATATCTTCTATATTTTTAGTTTATTAATGCAAAACTATTTAATTTTTATATTTTTGGTCGATTAATACCCTATAATTTTCTCTCTTTGAATAAGGACATTTTCCCCGTAAAGGCAAAAAAATTCCCCATGGAACTTGAGGCACATAATGACGTTAGAATTGACGATTATTATTGGTTGAACGAACGAGACAATCCTGAGGTCATAGATTATTTGAACGCTGAAAACAGTTACACTAAAAAGGTGATGGAGCATACAGAACCTTTTCAGGAAAAATTGTTTCAGGAAATGAAAAGTAGAATTAAGGAAGATGATGAATCGGTTCCTTATAAACTTAACGGGTATTGGTATATCACTAGATATGAAACGGGAAAGGATTATCCCATATATACTAGAAAAAAGGAAACCTTGGAAGCTGAGGAGGAAGTGTTGTTTGATTGTAATGACATGGCCAAAGGACACTCTTACTTTAAACTTGGGAGTATTTCTGTTAGCCCCGATAATAAATTGGCGGCTTTTTCAGTGGATTTAGTTAGTAGAAGGCAATATATCATTCAAGTAAAAAACTTGGAAACCCAAGAAATTTATTCGACTAAAATCTTAAATACTACTGGGAGTGTTACGTGGGCCAATGATAACAAAACCTTGTTTTATGCCAGAAAAGATGAGCAAACTTTAAGATCTCATAAGATTTTTAAACATTTACTTCATTCTAAGGTTGAGAACGATAAAGAAGTATTTCATGAAAAGGATGAGACGTATAATACCTATGTATACAAAACCAAATCCAGGAAGTATATTGTCATTGGCTCTTCAAGTACCCTAACAACTGAATACAGAATTTTGGATGCAGATAATCCAGAAGATGACTTCAAGATATTTAGCAAACGTACCAGAAAGCTGGAGTATGCGATAGCTCATTTTGAAGATCATTTTTATATTATCACAAACAAGGATAAGGCTGATAATTTTAAGGTAATGAAAACAACCACCGACAAAACTGATAAGCAGTTTTGGCAGGATGTTATTCCTCATCGCGAAGAAGTACTTATTGAAGACATCGATATTTTCAAAGATTATTTAGTGGTTAGTGAAAGGGAGCAGGGACTGAACAATTTAAGAATTATCAGTTGGAATGGAGAAGAAGATTACCATTTACCATTTTCAAGTGAAACTTATACCGCCTATGTAGGAAATAACCCAGACTTTAATAGCGATGTTTTGCGCTATTCTTATAATTCCTTAACCACTCCTAGTTCTGTTATTGACTATAATTTTAAAACCAAAACCAAGGTTGTTAAGAAAGAGCAAGCTGTTTTGGATCCCACATTTGAGAAGACGAATTATGAGTCTCATAGAATTTGGGCAACAGCAAGAGATGGGGTTAAAATTCCTATTTCTTTGGTTTATCATAAAAAGTTTAAAAAAGCAGAAGGAAATCCCTTATTGCTATATGCTTACGGTTCCTATGGATCAACTATTGACCCTTATTTTTCAAGCATCAGGTTAAGTTTGTTGGACAGAGGATTTGTTTATGCGATAGCTCACGTGAGAGGCGGTGAATATTTAGGAAGGGATTGGTATGAAACAGGTAAGCTATTAAAAAAGAAAAATACATTTTACGATTACATTGATTGCTCCAAGTTTCTTTTAGATGAAAAAATAGCGGCTAAAGGACATTTATATGCTTATGGAGGCTCTGCTGGTGGCTTATTGATGGGAGTTGTAATGAATATGAACCCAGAATTATATCAAGGAATTATTGCCGCCGTTCCATTTGTAGATGTGGTAACGACTATGCTGGATGATAGTATTCCTTTAACGACAGGAGAATATGATGAATGGGGAAATCCTAATAAAAAGACCTATTACAGGTACATGAAATCGTATTCACCTTATGATAATGTAAAAAGCCAAGATTACCCCAATGTTTTGGTAACAACCGGACTACATGATTCCCAAGTACAATATTGGGAGCCAGCAAAATGGGTTGCTAAATTGCGAGATTTAAAAACAGATGAAAATATTCTATTGCTTTATACGGATATGGATTCGGGGCATGGTGGGGCTTCAGGGCGATTTGAAAGCTTGAAAGAAGTCGCTTTAGAGTATGCATTCTTATTAGATTTGGAAGGAATTAAGGAATAGTTAAAATTTTTTTTTACTTTTGTCAGGTTTGAGAGGCAGTTTAAGATTGCCTTATTCTAAATTTTCTCTATGGAACAAAAAAAGCAAGTATGTGAAAATGTCTTAGATTTAGTAGGTAACACACCGATCATTAAGCTAAAAAACATGACATCTTCATTCAAGGGAAACTATTATGCAAAAGTAGAAGCTTTTAATCCCGGTCACTCCTCAAAAGATAGAATAGCACTTTACATTATTGAACAAGCCGAGAAAAAGGGAATTCTTAAACCTGGCGACACCATTATTGAAACTACGTCTGGTAATACAGGATTTAGTATTGCAATGGTTAGTATCATCAAAGGTTACGAATGTATTTTGGCGGTGAGTTCAAAATCTTCGGCTGATAAGATTGATATGCTGAAAGCTATGGGTGCTAAGGTTTATGTTTGCCCGGCTCATGTAAGTGCAGATGACCCAAGATCATACTATCAGGTGGCGAAGAGATTACATGAAGAAATTAAAGGTTCTGTATATATCAATCAATATTTTAATGAGTTGAATATTGATGCACACTACCAATCAACTGGTCCAGAAATTTGGAATCAAATGAATGGTGAAATCACCCATTTGGTAGCATGCAGTGGTACCGGTGGAACCATTTCTGGTACAGCAAGATTTTTAAAGGAAATGAATCCTAATATTAAAGTCATTGGAGTTGATGCCTTTGGTTCTGTTATTAAAAAGTATCATGAAACCAAAGAATTTGATGAAAACGAAATTTATCCTTACCGCATTGAAGGTTTAGGGAAAAATTTAATTCCTTCTGCAACTGATTTTGATGCGATTGATGAATTTATCAAAGTAACCGATCAAGAAAGTGCCCATACAGCTAGAGAAATAGCCCATAAAGAAGGTTTGTTTGTAGGATATACTTCTGGAGCAGCAATGCAAGCTATCAAACAGCTTAATGAAGAAGGAGAGTTTAAGGAAGGGGATGAAGTAGTTGTTATATTCCCAGACCATGGGTCGAGATATATGAGTAAAGTTTATAGTGATCAATGGATGAGTGATCAAGGATTTTTTGATACTGAAAATGAAGAAGCTGCTCAAAGCATTCAATATGTAAAATAAATTACCTTTACTACATAAAAATAAAGCCGTTCTAAACAATGAAATTAGAGCGGCTTTGTTGTTAACAAGAGTTCATAAAAATATTATGCAAAATTCATTTAAATATATACATTTGCATGATATGCAATTTTGATTATAGCTAAACTATGAGAGATTTATTTGATAAGATTTACAGGGATAAAGGACCGTTAGGAAAATGGGCTTCTCAAGCAGAGGGATATTTCGTATTCCCAAAATTGGAGGGTCAAATTTCTAACAGAATGAAGTTTCAGGGTAAAGATGTTATCACCTGGAGTATTAATGATTATTTGGGATTAGCAAATCATCCAGAGGTAAGAAAAGTTGATGCCGAGGCAGGAATTGAATATGGTTCTGCCTACCCAATGGGAGCCAGAATGATGTCTGGACATACAGATTTACATGAAAAGCTTCAAAAAGAATTAGCAGCATTTGTAAGTAAAGAAGCTGCATATCTTTTGAATTTTGGTTATCAAGGAATGGTTTCCACTATTGACGCTTTGGTTTCTAAAGATGATATTATTGTATATGATGTAGATGCTCATGCCTGTATTATTGATGGCGTTAGACTTCATATGGGTAAACGTTTTACTTATAAGCACAATGATGTTGAAAGTCTGGAAAAGAACCTAGAAAGAGCTACTAAAATGGCAGAACAAACAGGGGGAGGTATCCTTGTGATTTCTGAAGGTGTTTTTGGTATGCGTGGTGAACAAGGAAGATTGAAGGAGATTGTTGAGCTTAAAAAGAAATTCAAGTTTAGATTCTTGGTAGATGATGCGCACGGATTTGGTACTTTAGGTAAAACCGGTGCTGGAGCAGGTGAGGAGCAAGGTGTACAAGATGGTATTGATGTGTATTTTGCAACCTTTGCAAAATCTTTGGCAAGTACTGGAGCTTTTATTGCTGCCGATCAAGAAATCATCGATTATTTAAAATACAATTTACGTTCTCAAATGTTTGCTAAATCATTGCAAATGCAATTGGTTAAAGGAGCTTTAAAGCGTTTGGATATGCTTAAAACCATGCCTGAGCTTAAAAACAAGCTTTGGGAAAACGTAAATGCACTTCAAAATGGATTGAGAGATCGCGGTTTTGATTTGGGTACGACACAAAGTTGTGTGACTCCAGTTTATCTAAAAGGAAGCATTCCTGAGGCAATGGCTTTAGTAAAGGATCTTCGTGAAAACTACGGTATTTTCTGTTCAATCGTAGTGTATCCAGTTATACCAAAGGGATTAATTCTATTACGTTTGATTCCTACGGCAACACATACATTAGAAGATGTTGAGGAGACCTTAAATGCGTTTTCAGCAATTAGGGATAGACTTGAAAACGGTACATACAAAAGACTTTCAGCGGCTGTATCTGCAGCTATGGGAGAGTAAATGATATAGAGTATTTCATAAAAAAAACCAGCTTGAAAAAGCTGGTTTTTATATTTGTAGTTTAAAGACTTTTCTTAAATGTTTTTCTACGCTTAATCACTTCACTACCTGAATCCTTCCAAATTTGTTGTTCGGCAGTGTTGTTTGCCAATTCTGGTAACCTAATACAATTTACAACTCCTTTAATCTTAAAAGTTTGATAGAATTCATGAAAGACTACAGCATGAGCAGCCTTATTCTGATATTCTGGATCAACACCTATTAAATAAAGCAAAAGTGTTTCGGTTTCTTTTTTGGCTTTTAACAACTTAAGAAAGCCTAGAGGCCATAATTTCCCATTGATTTCTTGAAGTGCTTTCGAGAAAGATGGTAAAGCAACTCCAAAGGCTATCAAACGTTCATCTTTGTCAAAAACAAATTTGATATATTCTGGATTTACAAAGTTGATAAATTTCTTCTTTAAATAGGTGCGTTCTTTGGCGCTGATAGGAACATAAGATGGTAGATCCCCAAAAGAGCGATCCAACAGGGCAAACATGTCATCAATATGCGGAATGATTTCCTTGGTTTTATAAAAGTTTCTCGGTTTATATCCATATCGAGTGACGATGGCATTATATGCTTTTAGGAATCTAGAATTAATTAGGGACTCCAATTTAAATTTGCTCTCTACATATTCCTTTTCCTCTAAATAACCCAATTTACCAAAATGTTCAATATAATAGGGGTGGTTATACCATGTAGCCATGGTACCTATATGGTCATATCCAAAGGTCAAAGCTCCAGCTTTGTCCAAGTTGGAAAATCCGAGCGGCCCTTCAATAAAGTCTAAGTTATTTTCTCTACCTATTTCTTCAGCTTGATCCAATAAGGCTTTTGAAACTTCGAGGTCATCAATGAAGTCCATCCAACCAAAACGCATCCGTTTAATCTGTTGTTCATTGATTTCAATCCAATTGATTAACGCTGCAATACGTCCAACCACCTCACCATTTTTATAAGCGAGAAATAATTGCGCTTCAGCATTTTCAAAAACTGGATTTTTATCCTGATTGAAAGTGGTCATTTCCTCAGCAATCAAAGGTGGTACCCAGTATTTGGAACCTTGATATATTTTGAATGGGAAGGTTACAAATTCCTTAAGTTCCTTCTTGTTGGAAACTTTTTTTAACGTCACATTACTCATAAGGCACTTTTAGTCTAACTATCAAAATCGACGTCTTTTTGTTTTTTTCTATTCTGCTTACGCTGTCTTTTCTTTTCTTTTTTATTCTCTCCTCGAGAATTCATTTCTCTTTCCAATTCTTCTTCAGCAGAATTAGCATTGTCTATTTTCTTGTCTACATGGAAATCCAAGCGGTATGAGGCCCCTAAAGTTGCTCCAAAAACAGAGGGCGTGTCTTTTGTGTTTAAGGTAACGCCAGCATCCAATTGGAAGTTTTTACTCCAAAGATAAGCACCCCCAAAACGGAATAAGTTATCAGCATAGAAATCACTTTTGATTCCTTGTGTTTCACCAAATGCCACCCACTGGTCTGTTATAGACTTGGTTAAGGTTAATATATAGGAAAAATCATTTTGATCGGTTCCGATGCGGTCTAAAATAAAATTAGTTACAAACACCCAGCCTCCAGCTAAGTTGTTTTGCGTCGCCAGCATAACTTTGGGACTAAATCCTTCAACGCCATAATCCGTAAAAGGGTTGTCTTTGGTGTCAAAGTTAGCGCCTACATAAACAGCAACGGCAGGAATTAAATTTTTCCATTTGAAGCTATGGTTTGCTTTCCAGCTATAAATATTTGGTTTTTCTTCTTCGGAGTTCTTGTAGGGATCATACACCAAATATTTAGCACCTATTGTTAAAGTTTTAAAATTTGAGAATCTGTCATCTTCTGCCAAATTATTAGAATATGTTCTCTTGGTTGATTGAAAGGTACCTTCGACATTTATTTCTAAAGGAGACCATAACAAACCATATCTAGCTGCAAAATCAAGTCCAAAACTATTGTCTTTTCTATTGGCTAAATTGTGTTTTTCAGTAAGCATGTAGGGACCAGCTTCAAATTGGAGAACATTGGTGCCAACAGCAAAGGCGCTTTTTGAAACTCCCGGTCTGTTGGAGTTTATAACCTCCGTATATTGGGAAAATCCATTCAAGCAGGCAAAAAAGGTAAGTGCAGATAATAAGGGCTTTATAGCTTTCATTAAATTTTGGTTTTGGAATTAAAATAAGAAATTCAATTGCTCTGAACTCCTTAAATCACTATGTTTTTTCACTAAAGTTAAAAATCAAATATATTGATTTTATAGATTTTTTAAGTATTTAAAACGGAATAAAAGATTTGATAATTGTATTTTTGTTGAAAACTAAACGCATGTTGCAATACGCTTCATTTACTGGTTTACTAAGGACCATTTTAATCATTCTATTGATATATTATGGATTGAAAATTCTATCAAGAATTTTTGCGCCTGTATTGGTAAAGTATGTAGCAAAAAAGGCTGAGGAGCGTTTTAATGGTGGTTTCAATAATTATCAAAACAAAACCCAACAAAATAAGGAGGGAGAAGTCACCATTGACAAGATGCCGCAATCTCGCCAATCTTCAAATAAAAAGGTGGGAGAATATGTAGATTACGAAGAAATTGATTAATTTTCCCCTTCAAGATTTAACATAATTTGATGCAGTTTACTTTTAAAAAGTTACTTCCACATTTCTTGGTACTTATAGGTTTTGTGGTTGTTTCCCTTGCTTATTTCAATCCCGTTTTAAAAGGTCAGGAAATCTATCAGAGTGACATCCTTCATTACATAGGCATGTCTAAACAGCAAAACGATTTTCGTGAAGCTACCGGAGAAGAAACCTATTGGACCAATAGTGCTTTTGGTGGGATGCCTACCTATCAATTAGGAGCAAAGTATCCTCATAATTATATTAAAAAATTGGATTTGGCTATTAGATTTTTGCCAAGGCCAGCCGATTATTTGTTCTTGTATTTCATCGGTTTCTATATTCTTTTGTTATGTCTAAAAGTAGATTATAAGTTATCAGCATTGGGGGCGTTAGCTTTCGGGTTTTCAACTTATTTAATTATCATATTGGGAGTAGGCCATAATAGTAAGGCTCATGCTATAGCTTATATGCCATTGGTATTAAGCGGTATCATTTTAACCTTTAGGAAAAAATATATTACTGGCTTTTTAGTATTGACCATTGCGATGGCTTTGGAGTTGGTGGCCAACCATTTTCAAATGACTTATTATTTGCTGTTTTTGGTTGTGGTTTTGGGAATTGCCTATTTAGTTGATGCCTGCAGGAAAAAAGAACTACCTCATTATTTTAAGTCGGTAGGTATTATGGTTGGAGCAGTTGTTTTAGCGATTGGATTAAATGCTACAAACATCATGGCAACTCAAGAATATGCCAAAGAAAGTACACGTGGGAAATCAACGTTGACTATTAACCCGGATGGTTCTCCAAAAGAGATCACCAGCGGACTTGATAAGGATAAGATTACCGAATATAGCTATGGATTTTTAGAATCTTTAAACTTGTTTGTTCCAAGATTAATGGGAGGAGGAAGTTTGGAAGATGTAGGAAAGGAATCCGCTTCCTACCAGTATTTTTTAAGATTGGGAGCAACACCGGTTCAGGCTTTAGAGCAAACTAAGCGAATTCCCACTTATTGGGGAGAACAGCCTATATTAGAAGCACCTGCCTATGTTGGAGCCGTTATTATCTTTTTGTTTGTTCTGGGGTTATTTTTGGTCAAAGGCAGACTTAAATGGTGGTTAGTAGGAGGTACTATTTTATCACTATTGCTATCTTATGGATATCATATAGCCTTTTTGACCGATTTTTTCATCAACGTAGTTCCACTTTACGATAAGTTTAGAGCTATTACTTCCATTCAGGTAATTTTGGAATTGTGTATGCCTGTTTTGGGAGTTTTTGCATTGGTTCGTTTGTTTAATGATGTTGTTAGAGAAGAGGAGAAATTAAAAGCTTTAAAATATACGGCTGCCATTACTGGTGGTTTAGCCATATTACTTTTATTGTTTAAATCGTCTTTTGATTTTGCAGGAGGAAATGATGGGTTTTATCGTCAGAATTATGGTCAGGAATTTATCGATGCCGTCAAAGAAGATCGTTTGTCCTTCTTTATGAAAGATACGTTTAGAACTTTGATATTAGTGCTTATATCTGCTGGAATGATATTTTTCTTTTTAAGAAAAAAACTCTCGCAAAATGCCGTTATAATAGGCTTTGCAATTATAATAGTGTTTGATTTGGTTGGAGTTGATAGAAGATATGTCAATAATGAGAATTTTACAGCTTCAATCAAGGTGAATAAACCTTACCAAGAAAATCAGTTGGATCAATACATTCGTAAAGACACTACAGAATTTCGGGTGCTTGATTTATTCAATAGGGAACCTGCAAGAGCTTCTTACTTTTATAATTCATTGAGTGGGTATCACGCTGCTAAACTGAAACGTTTTGACGAATTATATGATTTCCACATTGCTAAAAATAATATGGAAGTTTTGAATATGCTGAATACCAAATATATCATTGCTGAAGATGAGAAAGGAAGTCCTTTTCCTTTTACTAATCCTGATGCCAATGGTAATGCTTGGTTTATCAATTCCTTGAAGAGCGTGTCGAATAGCAATGAGGAGATTTTGGCATTGGATAGTTTAAATACAAAACAAGAGGCCATTATAGATGCAAGTGTTTTTGATGACTATCTCAAGACTTTAAAATCCACTCAATTTGTTACCGATTCTTTGGCTAGTATCAAGGTACAGGACTATGAACCCAATAAGATTAAATATGTTACCAATAATGCTTCAGATGGTTTTGCAGTATTCTCTGAGATTTATTATCAGCAAGGTTGGAATGCTTATTTAGATGGAAAGAAAGTTCCTCATGTACGAGTCAATTATGTTCTGAGAGGGATGTTTATTCTTTCCGGAACCCATGAAGTGGCGTTTAAATTTGAGCCTGAGGTTATTTCTAAGGGAAGCACAATTGCCATGGCAAGCTCCATAATCTTTGGTTTACTATTTTTAGGAGGCTTATTTTACATCTTTAGGACTAAAAAGGAGGAAAGTGCTTAAAAAAGTACTCATCATAACGTATTATTGGCCACCTGCCGGTGGACCAGGCGTACAAAGATGGCTCAAGTTTGTAAAATATCTACCGCAGTTTGATGTAGAACCCATTGTTTTTGTTCCAGAGAATCCAACTTACCCTTTAACTGATTCTTCTCTTGAAAGCGAAGTGTCAGAGCATGTTACTGTTATTAAGACACCTATTAAAGAACCCTATAAGTTAGCCAGTAGGTTTTCCAAAAATAAATCTAAAACCATTAGTAAAGGGATTATTCCAGATAAAAGGAAGCAAGGAGTGGTGGAGAAGCTCATGTTATTTATAAGGGGTAATTTTTTTATTCCTGATGCAAGGAAATCCTGGGTGAAACCTTCTGTAACGTATTTGGAAGACTATTTAAAGATTCATAGCATTGATACGGTAATTACAACGGGACCACCTCATAGTCTCCATTTAATAGGGTTAGAATTGAAGAAACAATTGGGGGTGCATTGGATTGCAGATTTCAGGGATCCATGGACGAGTATTGGGTATCATAAAGAATTAAAACTCTTGCCATTTGCCCAAAAGAAGCACAAGGCATTGGAACACTTAGTATTAAATTCTGCCGATCATATAATTGTTACAAGCCAAGTTACCAAAGATGAATTTTCAGGCCTTACGCAACAACCCATTTCTGTAATTACCAATGGATTTGATGATGAGAAGGTAAATCAACCACCTTTGGACACTAAATTTTCATTGTCGCATATTGGTTCTTTGTTGTCCAAAAGAAACCCGCAAATTTTGTGGCAAGTTTTAAGTGAGCTGGTTCAAGATGTCCCATCTTTTGCGACCGATTTAGGATTGGATTTTGTAGGATCTGTGAGTAAGGAAGTATTGGAAAGTATGAATCTTTATAGTTTAACTAAATTTGTAAATGAAGTAGGTTATGTGTCACATAATGAATCTATTGTGTTTCAGAAAAAATCTCAATTATTACTTTTGATTGAGATTGATTCTGAGGAAACCAAGGCTATTATTCCAGGTAAGCTTTTTGAGTATATGGCTGCCAACAGACCTATTATAGCTTTGGGCCCTAAAGGTTCTGATGTAGAGCGAATCATTACCCAAAGCAATACTGGAAGTTATTTTTATTATGATTCCAAACCTGCTTTAAAGGAAGTCATTTTAAAGTATTATCTTGAATTCCAAAGCGGTTCCTTAAAAACTAATCCTATTGGGGTTCAGAAGTACCATAGACGGGAACTGACTAAAGTTTTGTCTAATTTGATTCGATGGGAATAGTTTTAAATCAATCGGCAAAGAACACGGTATTGACCTACCTTGGATTTGGTATTGGCGCTATAAATGTCTTGTTTTTATATACCAAATTTCTTAGTCCAGAGTATTTTGGATTGATTACCTATATACTGTCTACTGCCAATATTTTAATGCCTTTAATGGCTTTTGGTGTTCATAACACGATTATCAAATTTTATTCCTCTTTCAGGAGCAAACAGTCCCAGAACAGTTTTTTAATTTTAATGTTGTTTTTGCCTTTTGCGATAATCATACCTGCAGGCATTTTGGGATGTCTATTTTTTTCTTCTATTAGTGAATGGTTGTCTGGTGATAATCCTATTGTTAAGGATTATGTTTGGCATATATACATAGCAGCGGTATCCTTTGCTTATTTTGAGGTCTTTTACGCCTGGAGTCGTGTTCAAATGCAATCAGTGTTCGGGAATTTTATGAAGGAGGTATTTCATCGTATTTTAACCACACTATTATTGGTTTTCCTCTATTTGGATTGGTTAACTGTAGACCAATTGATCTGGGGTATTGTAGGTATCTATATTTTAAGGATGATAGTTATGAAATTATATGCTTACAGCTTGCGATTTCCATCTTTTAAATTGAGTAAAATCCCGAATGTAAGAGCTATTTTAAAATATTCAGCCTTGATTATTATAGCGGGTTCTGTAGCCAATGTTATTTTGGAAATTGATAAATTCATGATCAATTATTATGTACCCATTGAAAATGTTGCCTTCTACGGTGTGGCTATTTACATTGCTACGGTTATTGGAGTCCCTTCAAGATCTCTTCATCAGATTACAAGTCCTTTAACAGCTAAATTGTTAAATGAAAAGGATAGAGATGGATTAAAGTTGTTGTATCAAAAAAGTTCCATCAACTTATTTATTATAACAGGGTTTATTTTTCTGATTATTGTTCTAAATATAAATCAACTCTATATGATGCTAGAATCTGGATATGCTGATGGTTTGGTTGTGGTATTTGTAATTGGTTTGGCCAAATTGATGGAAGGTATAATCGGTAATAATAATGCTATTTTGTTCAATAGCGATTATTATAGAATGGTGTTAATCCTTGGTGTTTTTTTGGCTATTTTGACCGTCATCCTGAATGCTTTATTTATTCCTTTATTTGGCATTAATGGTGCTGCATTTGCCACATTATTGGCTATGTTTTTTTACAGTGCTTCAAAGGTAGGGTTTGTGTATAAAAAGTTTAGAATGTCTCCATTCACTTCCAATACGGTAAAAGTATTTATCCTTATTTTGGTTTGTATGGGAGCTTTTTATTTCTGGGACTTTTCATTTCATCCTATTGTCAATATAGGCTTGAAATCGTTATTGATTGCCTTGGGATACGGTATAATTGTATATACGCTCAATCTATCCGAAGATATCAATCAAATTATTAATAAACTACTTAACAGGTAAAACGAGAAAATCCCGCGAATTTGCTTTGAGGCAAACTTAATCGCAGGACTTTCTAACTAACCAACCAAAAAATTTATTCTATCTTCTATTCGATCTGTTTGATGCACTTCTTGTTTGTTGTGCATTTCTATTAGAATTACGTGTATTTGAGTTATTTGGTTTATTTACACGTGAGTTATTTCTATTATTTAACGATTTTCCAACACTTTGACGGTTATTGGTCGTTTTTCTTTGGTTTTCCTTAACAGAATTACCTGAATTCCTTTGATTGGAATAAGTTCTTTGAGAACCTTGGTTATTCATGGCCACTCGATTTCTTTGAATAGAATTGGATCTATTGCCAGTAGTTCTTTGGCTTGCTTGATTCCTTGATCTACCTTGAGATGAGTTCACAGATCTAGAGTTATTATTTCTGCTATTCGAAGAGGCCGTTCTAGTTTGTGAGTTAGACCTATTGCTTCTAGTTGCTTGTGTTGCACGATTGTTTCTAGATTGGGCTTGGTTACTTCTTGTTGTTGCATTTCTTCTAGTTGTTGCATTTCCTCTCGTATGTGTAGCTAAAGCACTGTTTCTTCTAACCGTAGTACCACGTCTACTTGCCACTGCCGTTGTTCTTCTATAATTATTAACGTACGGATTGGTGTAATGGTATCTTACAGGAGTGTAATACCTTCTGTAAGGTCTATTGTAAACAACACAATAAGGTGCTGGCGGAATCATATAAAATCGATGCCAAGGTCTATAAACATAAACACGATTATAAACATTGATGAAACCAGTACAATGTGTGAAAACCCTATTGTTGTAATGTACATATAAGCCTCCGACTCTGGATACATAACCAAATCCGTTGTAATTGATAAACACATTACCTATTTGAGAAACACGTCCATAGTAATCATAAAAAATAGGAGTGTTTTCAATTTGCACGACAGCACCAAAATCATCATATTGAACATAGGCACCATAATCATATCCAGAGTTAAAACTAATGCTTACTCCAGGAACATTTACCGCTACGTTCACATTAGGACCATAACTGGGCATGTAAAAATCAAATTGACCATCTGGAAATATGGAGAATTCAATTCCGCCTTCTACAAAAATGAAAGAATTTCCATAACCTCTCAAAGTTGTAGATTGGGCTTTGTTATCAAGATTTGTATTAGCACTCACCATGGGTATGGCTAATAATGTTGTAAATATAAGAGCTATTAAATTTTTCATTTTGAAAGGGTTTTGAATTAAACTCGTTTTTAAGTTTTACAAACAACGTGCCAAAGATTTTTTGTTCTTTTTTATTGATATGTGAATGAATCCTCTTTTTTAGACTAAATAATTGATTATGAGGAGTTATATTCGTGGTTGATAGAATTTTTAATTTCCAAATTGATTCTGATGTACTGGTGAAATTTCCTATTTATTGGTTACAATAAAAACTAGAATAATCTGTTTGAAAATAATGGGAGGTGAATAATGACGGTAATAAATAGATCAAACCATCAATCTTTAGACCTAATTAAACAAATATGAAAAACATTTCTACAGCTTTCATTTTATTTATTCTTCTCGTTTCATTTAAACCAAATTCTGGTAACATTCAAAAAGTTTATATTGATGGGTATGTGAAGAATTCAAACAAAGAGCATGTTTGCTTAAGCTATGTTTCAAGAATTCGAGGGAACCTCAACTTTGATAACTTTAGAAGCCTTGTTACTCATATTAATTCAAGAGGCCAATTTAATTTTAATTCAGATCACATCACGGATGGGGCAAATTATATTTTAGAATTTAATAAGTATTCAATACCTCTTATTTTGTTTCAGGGAGATAGTATCCAGCTTGAATTTGATATGAAAAACCCAAGTAATTCTCTATTTGTTAAAGGTCGAGGAGCTGGTAAAATAAATACAATTCGTTTAGAACAATTTGGATATAATAATTTTGATTTTGACAACAATAAGACCCTCACTGTATTTACAAAACATATTGAAGAGGTAATTACAGGACAAATGAACCTGTTAAATAGTATATATTATAAAGACATAAAAAGTGATTGGGTTCTTAAAGCCGATAACAAAGCTGAAATAGAAAAAATTATATTAGAATCTCCTTTGACCAGAAAAGAATATAATTTCCTAGTTAATCGTATAAATTATCAGCAATATACTTTAGTGACTCATTTTTTATCAATGATATCAGAACAAAAAAAGTCTGAGACCTTAGAAATTAACTTAAATTCAAAAGCCTTTGATGTCTTCAATAGCAATGCCTATAGAAGTTTAGATAACATAAATGATTGGAATTTTGGAAATAGCTTAGAAAGCATTTTGAAAGTAGAGTATTTACGAAATTTAAAACAAAAGGAAGGAGTTAAAATCACTTATGGAAATTGGCAGTCTTTTTTTAGTGGCCCTCGTTATGAAAACTATATGGAATGGGCGGCAAACTTCCTAAAAAAGAATTTCAACAACGATATTTTTTCTAAATATTTTTCAACATTATCTGGATATAGCATGACTTTGGGGTATGACCATAATGTATATTATAAAAAACTAGACACAATGAACTCAGGGAATAAATATGTGTCAAGACTTAAATTCTTTAATTCTTTGTTGAAAAATGGACTGTATAATGCAGAGTATAATTTAAGTGACAATTTGTTAGATCATGAGCAATTTAATGGGTTGCTAGAAAATTATAAGAACAAGCCTTTATTCATTGTATTTTGGTCTGCGCAATTTGCCGGTTCATCTTTGGTAAATAATTTACCTGTAATAAAAGAGTTTGAAGAAACGAATAAAGAAAGGGTAAACGTCCTTTATATATGCATAGATAACTTAGCTCATAAGAACCTATGGGCGGCAAGGATAATTGATAATGATTGGAAAGCTAAACACTATTTTTTATCTATTGAGGGAAATGAATCTACATTAAAGAGCTTTAGTGATAAAAATATTTCTGCCTTCTGTTACGGAGGAGCAACGTATTCCTTTATTGCTAAAAATGGAACCATTACTAATGATATTCCTTTTCCATTCTATCAATCAGTAGAGGAAATAAATAATTTCACTAAATGAAAAAGGTTAGCCAAGTTAATAAGTTTAGTTGTTCAATTTTCTAGCTTTTATTTAGATAATAGTGGCTCCTCAATTTTTTGAATTTAGGCAAATAGGATCACAATCCATTTTAAATACCTAAAAGTCCAACCTTACTTGGAAAATCCTTTTTTTAAATCCTTAAATCCCTCTAATAAAAATGATTATCTTTAGCTAGATTCCAATCTTAAAGTTTCTTTCCTACTATAATTTTTGAAAACCAATCATCTAAATCATGAAAAACATATTTGTAATCTTTATTGCACTTCTCTGTTTAACCTCGTGTAATAAAACTTCCAAAATTGAAAACAAACCTGTTATTGAAATTACTGGAATTGATGAAAACTTGAGGCCTGGAGATGACTTTTTTAGGTATGTCAATGCAAAATGGTATGATACGGTAAGTATTCCATCTACACAAGCAGGGGTGGGTGCCTATCGGTTTATGAATTACCCTCAACGCATTAAGTTGAAAAGTATATTGGATAGTGTTTCTAGTCATGAATATCAGGAAGGAAGTATCGAACAAATAGTAGGGGATTTTTACGCTTCGGGAATGGATACGATTACCATAGAAAAAAGAGGTTACGACCCCATAAAAGGAATTCTTAATAATGTAGAGGACATTAAAAATAAGTCGGAAATTATGAGGTTTGTAGCGGAAGCTATGAAGATGAACAACAATTCTTTTATGGGCCTATATGTAGGTCCTGATGATAAAAATAGTGCCATGAATATGGCGCATGCTTATCAAACGGGCATTGGGTTACCAGATAGAGATTATTACTTTAAAACAGATGCTGCTACTTTAGAAATTCAAAATGCTTACAAAGAATATCTTGCTAGCTTACTTCAACTTATTGGAACTGATAAAGATGTTGCAGTCAAACAAGCAAACTTGGTTTATGATTTAGAAAAGCAAATGGCCAAATCACATAAGACTAGGGTAGAACGACGCGATATCAAAGCTAATTATAACAAAATGGCAGTAGCTAACCTCAATACAGATCAACCATTCATTGAATGGAGCAAATTTTTAGGTTATTTGAATACCCAAACAGACTCAATAAACGTTGCACAACCTGCTTATTATGAAACCTTAAATACAATATTAAATAGTGTTCCTCTTAAAGATTGGAAAGTCTATTTAAAAGCTAAAACCTTAACAAACTATGCAGATTACTTGAGCACGCCTTTTGTTGATGCTTCTTTTAAATTTACAAAAGTACTTTCTGGTCAAGCAATTCAAAAATCACGTGGAGAAAAGATGGCAAGTGCGGTAGATGGCTATTTGGGAGAAGCTCTAGGGCAGTTATATGTCAAGGCCTATTTTCCTGAATCAGCCAAAGCACGAATGTTGGATTTGGTTAACAATGTGCAAAAGGCGTATGCAGCAAGAATTGATAAGTTAGAGTGGATGAGTGATAGTACCAAACAAAAGGCACAAGAAAAGTTGTTTGCCATCAGCAAAAAAATAGGTTATCCTGATGTTTGGAAAGATTATAGTAAAGTGCATATTGATCGGGATCAATACTTTGAAAATGTACTTTCGGCTTCTGCAAATTTGTTTCAAACAAATTTGGATAACCTTGGAAAGCCAGTCGATAAAGAAGAATGGTTTACAACACCATCAACTGTCACAGCCTACAATAATCCTTCGGCCAACGAGATTGTTTTCCCCGCAGGTATTTTGCAACCCCCTTATTTTAATAATGATGCCGATGACGCGCTAAACTATGGTGGAATTGGGATGGTCATCGGACATGAATTCACGCATACTTTTGATGATCAAGGAGCGCAATTTGATAAGGAAGGTAATGTCAATAATTGGTGGACGGACTCAGATTATAAGAAGTTTAAGGGAAGAATACAGCAAGTCATTGATTTATATGACACCTTTACTGTTTTGGACACATTACATATAAACGGCGCCATGACAGTGGGAGAGAATACTGCTGATATAGCGGGAATAGCCGTTGCCTATGATGCCTTTAAAATGACTCCTCAAGGTCAGGATACCACTAAATTGGGTGGATTTACACCAGATCAGCGCTTTTTTCTTTCGGTAGCTAAAATATGGCGTGTTAAGATGAAGGATGAATATTTGCGGTTATGGATTAATAATAATCCACATTCACCACCTATTTGGAGGGTTAATGGTCCATTAATGAATACGACACCATTTTATGAAGCCTTTGATGTGCAACCTGATGAAGCCATGTTTCTGAAGGAAGAGGATCGAATTACAATTTGGTAGAAAGTCCATTATCTTTAAATACCTGATTAAGTTTATAATAAAAGAATTGTAACTTTTTATATCAAAATCAAGAACTTATTTAAGCCATGTGGACATGTCATTGAGCACTTATTTTGAGATAGTTGCATCCTTATTATGAAATAGAAATGGATTTTTTAAGGTGAAAATGGAATGAATTCTAGGTTTCCATTCAACGAACTAAATTTTGAAAATAGGTTCTTTTTAATATCTTTAAGACTGTGCTTTCCTTAAAATCCAAACCCATCAACAAAAGCACAAGGACAAATTTTTGTTTTCTTTATGGTAAGATATTTAAAAGTAATTGTCATGGGATGTTTTCTTGTTTTCCATGTCATAGCCTTTGGTCAGGAGAATTATCCTATTCCAAAAAGGACACCTCATAGACTTTTTTATATTCAACATAGCTTCAATCATAACACCTATGTTTACGATGCCAATTTAGATGGCAGCTATTTTAAAAAAAATAATCCAGTTAATGAATATCGTATTGTTTATACAGAAGGTGGTGTAAAAAAACCTTTAAGCCCAATTCAAAAAAAGATGGCATACGGTACTCATGTACAGTTTGTAAAAACCAATCTATATCGTTTCACTTTGGCAGCTTCCAAAGAACTTGTTTTTTTCTTAATTATGACAAGTAAAGGCATTCCTAGAGTATTTGTTAACGTTAACGGACGTAAAATTTATTTAGATCGTATGTTTTTGGAGCTGGATGATTCCTTAACGAGTCTTAGTGTACAAGCCAAGTATATCTTGTTGGAAGGTACTGACTATACAACGGGAGAAAATGTCGTTGAAAAAGTTACCATGGATTAAAAAACCCTCCAATGTTTAAGCTATTGAAGGGTTTCATTTATTATAAGTAGCCTATTTTTTTAGTTTTTCTTTCTTTTTAACTTCACCGTTTTGTTTGTAATAATAGAAATCCTCATTACTTGTATTTGTGTAGGAATCGTTAAAGACTACCGAACCATTACTTGATGCACTATTACCATAGGTAAGGCCTGTATTCAGTCTGTTCACGTAACCGTAACTATGAACTAATTCACCCCAGTGGTTATAAGTCACCTTTAAACCTCCCACTTGAGTTA
This sequence comes from Mangrovimonas sp. ST2L15, assembly GCF_001280515.1. Lineage (GTDB taxonomy): Bacteria > Bacteroidota > Bacteroidia > Flavobacteriales > Flavobacteriaceae > Mangrovimonas > Mangrovimonas futianensis. The sequence continues at coordinate 117,491 of NZ_LBIQ01000052.1, forward strand.
ATAGACCAGTGTTGCCTCGGTTGTAACTCATATAAACCGATCCAGCTCTTTTAATTTTACCATATCTGTCATAATTGATAAAAACATTTCCAATACGTCTTACCTTCCCATCTCTATCATGCTCTATCAATACACCCATTGGATTAGGTTGAGAATATCTTACAGGATTTCCTAAAGATGTTCTTGGAGCCCCAAAGGTTCCATTTACAGACGCTCTTCTGGTATTATTCCTGTAATACATGTCACCACCATATAAATTGCCTTCAAAATGGGTATTGAAATCAAAACTGCCATCAGGAAAAATCAAAAACTCAATACCACGTTCTATAAAAGAAATGGGTTGGGCAAAATGATAGCGTGATTGAAGCTCAACATTATTGATCATAGTATTCTCAGCTTCCATAGTAAGCATGGTTCCAAACATCATGCTTATTCCAAATAGTAAAAATTTTTTCATAATTTCTAAAATTTAAGTGATGCCTACTCTTTAGCTTTTCGGCTTACGCTATATTATTTGGAATCCAATATATGTGCCAAACTTTCTTGAAGTGTTTAAGTGATTGATTTTTAAAAGCTTGGAAAACTTTGGTTTCTTCCATTTTTGGTAGATTCTTTATCGTTGGTATTTGTTATAGTCATTATTTTTTTACTTTTATGAATGCTAATCCCAACTTTATGGCTATTAAAGAAACCACCTGTAAAAATTGTGAACAAATTTTTGACGATGCCTTTAATTATTGTCCCTATTGTGGACAAAATGATAAAGAGGAATTAACCATTGGTGTATTGTTTAGTAATACGATTGCCAATTATTTTTCTGTTGATGCCCGTTTCTTTAAGAGCTTTTGGCCATTAATGGCCAAACCAGGATATTTAGCTAGGAAATTTTTAGCAGGAAAACGCCTTCTATATCTGCATCCGGCACAAATGTATTTATTCGTGTCCGTGGTATTTTTCTTTTTGTTTTCATTTGTCGCCCGCAATCAAGAGGAAAAATTTGATCAAGCTTTGAAAAAAGATTTTGACCAAGTTAGACATACTATGGACTCAATTTCTGAACAGCCCGTAGATAGTGCAAAGGTTGATGAAGTTTTGCAAGTTTATAATGAAAACAAGGATCAGTTAGGATTAAAGGATTTAGATAAAAAGGAATTGGATTCTATTATAAACGCTGGAAGTACTGCTATTAAGAAGAATAAAAATAATGTCAAAACCAGTTGGGTTTTTGGTGAGAAGGAAAAAGAAGTTGATTCTCTGATTCAAGCAGGGGCTTCAGATGAGGAAATTTTGAAGGTAATGGGATTGGAGCAGGAGTCAGGTTACTTTAAAACAAGAATGTATCAACAAGGCTTAAAGTTTTATAGGAATAGGAGTGGAGGGTCTTTATTGAAAGCTTTCTATGATTCCTTGCCTATAGCCATGTTTTTCCTTCTACCACTATTTGCGCTTATTCTTAAGGTGCTATATTACAACAAAGGCCGTTATGCACATCATCTGGTGTTCAGTTTTTACTTTTTTGCTTTTGTTTTTGTGGTATTTAGCATCTTGGTGTTGGTTTCATTAATCTGGGCAAAATTTCCAGCTTGGGCCAATTTTTTAATAATCTTATCTACCTTTTTCTATTTAATGATTGCCTTAAAAAGGTTTTATGGTCAAGGTTGGTTTTTAACTTATATTAAAACAAGTATCGTTGCTACCGTTTTTGGTATTTTGATGATACCAGCGTCCATTCTGCTTATGATGTTTGCCTTTATGTTTTATTAGATTAATGCAGTTTTTCTTTTAGGTATTTACCTGTGAAGGATTCCGCATTTAATGCTATTTCCTCGGGTGTTCCTGAAGCAACTAGTAGGCCTCCCTTTTCACCACCTTCAGGGCCAAGATCTAATATGTAATCAGCACATTTAATTAAATCCAAGTTATGTTCAACTACAATTATGGAATGACCAACCTCGATTAAGGCATTAAATGATTTCAAAAGTTTTTTAATGTCATGAAAATGGAGTCCTGTGGTGGGCTCATCAAAAATGAAAAGCGCTTTATCACTTCGGTTTCCCTTTCCTAAAAATGTTGCCAATTTGATACGTTGAGCCTCTCCACCAGATAGGGTTGAGGAACTTTGCCCCAGTGTGACATAGCCCAAACCAACATCTTGCAAAGGCTGTAGTTTACTTTGGATTTTCTCTTGTTTCTGTTCAGTGAAAAATGAAATGGCGTCGTCAATGGTCATATTTAAAACATCATCAATGTTTTTATCATTAAATGTCACTTCCAAAACATCTTTTTTGAATCGTTTACCATTACAAGTTTCACAGGTAAGGTGAACATCTGCCATAAACTGCATTTCTATGGTTACTTCACCCTCTCCTTTACAGGTTTCACATCTTCCGCCATCTACGTTGAAAGAAAAGTGTTTGGGTTGGTAGTTTCTTATTTTACTTAGTTTTTGTTTGGCAAAGAGGTTTCTGATATCATCATATGCTTTAATGTAGGTCACTGGATTGGACCTAGATGAGCGTCCTATGGGGTTCTGATCCACAAATTCAATTTGCTTGATGTTGGAAAAGTTTCCTTTGAGCTCAGAAAATTGGCCAGGTTTATCTCCAAAATCAGTAAGCTTCTTTTGAAGTACGGGATAGACAATCTTTTTGATTAAGGTACTTTTTCCACTACCGGAAACACCAGTTACCACGGTAAGCATTCCTAATGGTAACGTGACATCAATGTTCTTTAAGTTGTTTTCACGTGCCCCAGTAATTTCAACCTGATATTTTGAAGTGCGACGCTTTTTGGGTATTTCAATCTCCAGATTTCCGTTAAGGTAACCAGCTGTTAAAGACTTGGAATTGAGAATGTCTTTATATGTTCCAAATGCTACTACTTCACCACCCAATGTGCCAGCCTCTGGTCCGATATCAATAATTTCATCTGCTGCTTTCATGATATCCTCATCATGTTCCACAACAATAACCGTATTTCCAAGATCACGCAACGATTTGAGAACTTCAATTAATTTTTCGGTGTCTTTGGGATGCAGACCAATACTTGGCTCATCTAGAATATACATAGAACCTACCAAACTGCTTCCTAAGGAAGTGGCTAGATTAATTCTTTGACTCTCCCCACCCGATAGGGTATTAGACTTTCTGTTTAGGGTTAAATAGCTTAATCCGACATTAGATAAATAAGATAAACGATTGTTGATTTCTTTTAGAAGTCTATCCGCTACTTTTTGTTCAAATTCCCTCAATTCCAAATCCTGGAAGAAAATGGCTAGCTTTTCCAAAGGCATATCCACCAAATTAGAAATAGATTTACCTCCTACCTTAACGTACTCAGCTTCTTTCCGAAGGCGTTTACCATGACACGTTTTACATTTGGTTTTTCCGCGATACCTGGATAACATGACGCGGTTTTGAATTTTATAGGCCTTTGCTTCCAATTCGCCAAAAAACTCATTCAAGCCTGTGAAAAAGGAGTTGCCTTCCCAGATTAAGTTTTTTTGTTCTTCCGAAAGTTTGAAATAGGGTTTATGAATCGGAAAATCAAATTTATGGGAATTGTTAACCAATTGGTCTCGATACCAACTCATGCTTTCTCCACGCCAAGGAAAAATGGCATTTTCATAGATAGATAAAGCAGTATTAGGAATCACCAAATCTTCATCAATACCAATAACATCACCATAGCCTTCACATTTGGGACAGGCCCCGTATGGGTTATTGAAACTGAACAAATGGATATTAGGTTCCAGAAAATTCATGCCATCCAGTTCAAACTTATTACTGAAATGCTTTTGTTTCCCGTCTATAAGACTTTCAACGATACATTCTCCTTTGCCCTCAAAAAAGGCAGTTTGAGTGGCATCAGCCAATCGGTTATAAAAATCTTCATCATTTTTAGTAATGATTCTATCCACCACCAAAAAACAATCGTTTGGAACCTCGTTAGGATCAATTTGATCTAATCTTAAAACTTGGTCGTTTATTTTAATTCGGGCATAACCCTGTTGTTGAAGTACCTTAATTTTATCAGGCATTTTGCGACCTTCCTCCAGATGGATTGGTGCCAAAAGCAAACACTTTTCACCTTCATCATAGGTTTTAATATAATCTAAAACATTGGAGACCGAATCTTTCCTCACTTCTTCACCAGAAATAGGAGAGAAGGTTCTTCCTATTCTAGCATAGAGAAGTTTTAAATAGTCATAAATTTCGGTAGTAGTGCCTACGGTAGACCTTGGGTTGGTTGAATTCACTTTTTGCTCGATAGCAATGGCGGGAGCAATTCCCTTGATGTAATCAACTTTGGGTTTATTAAGCCTACCTAGGAATTGTCTGGCGTAAGAGGATAAACTTTCAACATACCTTCTTTGACCCTCGGTATAAAGCGTATCAAAGGCCAAACTGGATTTTCCAGAACCCGATAAACCAGTAATTACAACTAGTTTGTTTCTGGGAATAACCACATCAATATTCTTGAGATTGTGCAGTTTTGCTCCTTTTATAATTATGTTTTGCTTAGGATTTACTTGTGAAATATCTGTTGCCATGGAATCTAAAAGACTAATCCCACAAAGATATCATTTGTTTCTTAGGATGTAAAATAGATTAATAAAGGTTTAAATGTTAAATTAATTGGTGAATTTGTTTTTTAGGAATGATTGTTGTTATATTTGGTTTTATTAATCTTAAAATCACGAATATAGCCTATAGCATAACATTACTCTTTTAATCTATTTAACCCCAACATAGAAGCTTTCTATGCTTAAAAAGTAATGATTATGCAAAATGAACTTATCACTGATGCCCAATTGGTTAAGAGCTATATTCGAGGAGATGAGTCTTCTCTTGAAATCTTAATACACAGACACAAACAACGTATTTATAGCTTTATTTATTCCAAAGTTTTGGATAGAGATATCGCTGAAGATATTTTTCAAGACACTTTTATTAAAGTAATAAAAACGTTGAAACGAGGGAAATATAATGAAGAAGGAAAATTTCTTCCTTGGGTGATGCGTATAGCTCATAACTTAGTTATTGATCATTTTAGAAAAAATACCCGTATGCCTAAATTTAGCAATACGGAAGATTTTAATATTTTTTCGGTATTAAGTGATAATTCACCAAATGCTGAAAAAGCTTTAATTAAGGATCAAGTAGAAAGCCATCTAAAGATGGTTATCGAAGAATTGCCAAAAGATCAAAAGGAAGTTTTGATGATGCGTATTTATAAGGATATGAGTTTTAAAGAAATATCAGAAATAACGGGGGTTAGTATTAATACAGCTTTGGGAAGGATGCGTTATGCTTTAATCAATATGAGAAAGATTATTGATAAACACCAAATAATTTTAACAAACTAAACAATAAAGGTTTATATAGTCCGTTAATAATGTGTGTAACAGATAAAAACAGTATTAATGGCAAAAATTTACTCTCAAAAATCCCTAAAGAATCAAACTGGTAAACTTAACCCAAAAGATGAAACTATTGAGTTTCTTTTGAATTATTCTAAGGCTTTAAGTGTTATAAATATTAATAATTTGAAGTTTGAAGCACTTCTCAACTAAACTTTGAAAAAAGTCCTGAGCAATCAGGACTTTTTTGTTTTATAGTAGGTGTCAAGAACTGATTTTCTTCCGATGGTTTTGGTAATGATATCATTTTCCAAATCCCAACCACGAGCTTGACAATATTCTCTCCCATACCAGATTATTTGTAAGTGTAATTTATTCCAGGATTCCTCTGGAAATAATCGTTTCGCATCTTTTTCAGTTTGAACAACATTCTTTCCGTTGGAAAGATTCCATCTGTACATTAAGCGATGAATGTGAGTGTCTACAGGAAAAGCTGGTATGCCAAAAGCTTGAGATAATACAACAGCAGCGGTTTTATGACCTACCGCCGGAAGCGCCTCTAGTTCTTCATAAGTTTGAGGAACTTGTCCGTTATGTTGTTCTATTAGAATTTTAGATAAGCCATAAATACCTTTGCTTTTCATAGGGGATAGCCCAACCGGTTTAATGATATCCCTAATTTCTTCTACCGTTAGTTTAACCATATCATATGGATTATCAGCTTTTGAAAACAGTTTTGGAGTGATTTGATTCACTCTAACATCGGTACTTTGAGCAGATAACAAAACGGCTATCAGTAGAGTATAAGGGTCTTTGTGGTCTAATGGAATGGGAATGGTAGGGTAGATATTGTCTAAAGTTTTCATAACAAAGTCTACCTTTTCTTGCTTAGTCATTTATGGATTGTATTTTTGTAATGAACATTCAAATTTAAACATTATGACACAATTAAAACCAGGAGATCAAGCACCAAATTTTAAAGTGAAAAATCAAGATGGTGAATATGTTTCTTTAAGTGACTATAAAGGTAAAAAACTGGTTTTGTTTTTTTATCCTAAAGCAAGCACACCGGGATGTACTGCAGAGGCCTGTAACTTAAGTGACAATTATGAAGCCTTTAAATCTAAGGGTTATGATATTTTGGGTGTGAGTGCTGATTCTGAAAAGAGACAATCTAATTTTAGAAATAAATATAATTTCCCTTATCCCTTATTAGCAGATGAAGATAAAGAGGTCATTAATGCCTATGGTGTTTGGGGACCTAAAAAATTTATGGGAAAGGAATATGATGGGATTCATAGAACGACTTTTATTATTGATGAAAATGGTATGATTGAAGACGTTATTTCCAAAGTAAAAACTAAGGAACATTCCGATCAAATTCTGAAATAAAAAAAAGCGACTTTTACAGTCGCTTTTTTGTTAATTATCTTTTAATACTTCTTCTTTGCTTCGGTGTCCAAATAGATGTTTTTCTTTAATAAGTTTGGAAACACCTTTTGGCAACATTTCTTCCCAACCATCTTCTCCTCCAGTAATCATTTTAAGCACTCTTCTTGAGAAAACAGTAAGTATTTTCGGATCGTAATCAGTAATATCTACTACCTTGCCATTGTATTTAAAGAATTTATACAATTCTTTCATACGTGGGTGTACTTTCAGGTTTTCACTATTTATAACGTGGCCATCTTCTCCAACCATAGGATAGAGATAAACCCGAAGGTCTTTGAAGAACAATTTACCAAATGCTTCCAAAATACCACCGCTTAAATGTCTATAGTATTTTTCATCAAAAATATCAACCAAATTGTTGACGCCCATGGCCAATCCCATTCTATTCTTGGTATATTGAGAGAAATACTCAACTAATTTGTAATATTCCTGGAAATTGGAAATTAGAACGGTTTGACCTAATGAGCAAAGCAATTTAGCTCGATCCATAAAGTCTTGTTCGTCAATTTCACCTTCTGCCCTTAGGTTTGATAAGGTAATCTCGAATATAACCTGAGTTTTATTAACGTCTACTTTATTTTCCTTGATAAACATTTCATATGCATTTTTATACATATCCATGTTTACTTTAGTCACGGGTCTAAAACTACCTCTAAATGCCAGAATATTTCTTTTATAAAGAATTCTTGCTGGAAGGACATTGTTTCCATCAGGCGAAAACATTACCGCATCAGTCATACCATTTTTGACCAATTGCAAACTCATCAATCGGTTATCAACATCTTTATAAATGGGACCTGAAAAATTGATGGTATCTATTTCAATTTGATCCTTATCCAAATGGTCATATAAATATCTCAACAACTTTTTAGGTTGGTTATATTTATAGAAAGCACCATAAATCAAATTAGTTCCTAGAATTCCCAGAGTTTCTTGCTGTAATCTGGCGTCATTCTCCTTAAAACGGATGTGGAGGATAATCTCGTTGTATTCTTTTTGGTTGGGATCTAACTGGTATTTAATTCCTACCCAACCATGACCCTTAAATTGTTTGGCAAAATCAATAGTAGTAACCGTATTGGCATATGAAAAGAACAATTTATTAGGGTGTTTTTCCCGAATTAATCGTTTTTCAATTAACCCTATTTCATGATAAAGCATTTTTCTGAGACGCGCCTCTGTCACATATCTTCCATCTTCTTCAGTTCCGTAGATTGAATCACTAAAATCTTTATCATAAGCTGACATGGCCTTTGCGATTGTGCCTGAAGCACCACCAGCCCTAAAAAAGTTTCTTACAGTTTCTTGGCCGGCACCAATTTCGGCAAAAGTTCCGTAAATATTTTCGTTTAAATTAATCCGGAGCGCCTTGGTTTTTATTGATGGAATATCATCAAATTCCTTATCTCCTTTAAGGGTTATTTCCATGTTTGAATTCAGAGGTTATCATTAAGACAAAGGTATTAAAAAGCCATGTTTTACAAAAAAATAAGTTTATTTTTGTTCCAAACGCTAGCGCTGTTGAAAGTTACATTTCTAGGTACAGGAACATCCCAAGGAATCCCAATCATAGGGAGCAAACACCCCGTATGTTTAAGTGAGAACCCTAAAGATAAACGTCTAAGGGTGTCAATATTAATCGAATGGGATGACTATACTTATGTTGTGGATTGCGGACCAGATTTTAGACAACAAATGATTCGGGTTAATTGTGAACGTATGGATGGCATTGTTTTTACTCATGAACATGCCGACCACACAGCGGGATTGGATGATATTAGACCCTTTTTCTTTAGACAAGGAGATATTCCCATTTATGCCCATAAAAGGGTCTTGGGAGAGTTGGAGCATCGATTTGGATATATTTTTGAAACCGAAAATAAATATCCAGGAGCTCCAAGTGTAGTTTGCAATGAAATTAAAAATGAGCCTTTCAAACTGGGAAATTTGGAGGTAATTCCCATAGACGGCATGCATTATAATTTGCAGGTTTTTGGTTTTCGATTTGGTAATTTTGCTTACTTGACCGATATGAAAACGATCGCAGACAAGGAATTGAAAAAATTAAAAGGATTGGAAGTATTGGTGGTGAATGCTTTAAGGATAGATCCACATCCTTCCCACTACAATTTAGAAGAAGCCTTAGATCTCATTAAAAAATTAAAACCAAAGAGAGCCTTTTTAACGCATATTAGCCATTTGTTAGGATTTCATGACGACGTACAACAATCTTTGCCAGATGGCGTTTTTTTAGCATACGATAACTTAACCATAACCATAGAATGAAAAGTAGAATATTCATGTACCTCTTTATTTTCACCTTATTGTTGGTGATTTTTCAATATGTCAACTCAAAAAAGATATTAGAAGATTATGAATCTAAATTATCTAAAGTGGAAGGGCAGGATATGCATTGTGAGGATACTATAAATCAATTGCAAGATCGAATTTTGGATTTATCACAATTTAAATTGGATGAAAATGAATCGGCCATGACCTATTTAGAAGAGCAAGGGTACAGTATTTCAAAAGTTATTCCTTACATCAAGGACCAATTGTATGAATTGAATTTGCAAAAAGGAGAGGAGCATCCTTTAATACCTTATGTTTCTATGACCAATTCCAAAATGGCTATAGATGACATCAGAATTTTAAACCATAGATGGATAATTGCCAATTTCTCAGACGGTAAATATTGGGGAGAAATTTTATTGCGTTATGAATTTACAGACGACAAGCAATTAAATTTCAAACTGATTGATCATTTACTTTATACCAAGGAATACTAGATTACAAGTGTTTTTTTAACCACTCTCTAAATTCATAAAAGTTTTGGGGAGCAACGCCGTGGCCTACAGGAAACTCAGAATAGGCATGCTCAATGCCTAGTTGACTCAAAAATTTAGGGGTTTGCTGAGCCCATTGCACTGGAATTACTTGATCTACACTTCCATGGGAAGCATAGATACTAAGATTGGAATAATCTTTATTGGTAAATTCTGACGGTAAAATGTTGGGATTAATATAACCACTTAAGGCCACCACATTTTTAACCTTTTCGGGGTAAGTTAATGCTACAGCATAGCTTAAAATAGAGCCTTGGCTAAAACCTAATAAGGTCACATTTGATGGGTTCACCGGATATTTTTCACAAGCTTCGTCTATAAAATTGGAAATCAAATCACGAGACTGCTTTGCTTGTTCATCATCACTCCATTTTCCTTTTTCGGCATCAAAATTAATGGCGTACCAAGCATTTCCATAAGGTTCCAGTTTAAATGGAGCCTTTAAAGAGATGATAAATAATTCTTCAGGCAATTCCGAAGCAAAAGAAAACAGGTCGTTTTCATCACTGCCGTAGCCATGACACATGATAAGTAAAGGTGCGTTTTCTTGAAGAGATGATGGTCTGGTGATATATTCTAAACTCAAAGTGTAATTTATTAAAGATTTCTAAACCAATCCTGAAATTTCCCTCCAATTACGGGAATGGGTTTGGCTTCTTCCTTGATGGCATGATAAAGACCAAAAATCCAGCAAACAAAAGTAATAATCCATAAAACGGTTCCTAACCATGAATTGACATAAGCTTCTGTAACATTAGAAACAATAAGCATAAGGATGAGCCCTAGCATCTGTCTAATATGGAAAGATGTGAAAGGGTTTTTCTTTTCAATGTTCATAACAATGGCTATTATGAGGCCTATGAAGGTAAAATAACTAACAATAGCCCATGTTTTACCTTCTTGTATGGTTTGTTGTGACATCATGATTTCAATTCCATTTTATTGTTAGCAAAGATACCATATACAGTTCCTTTAAGTTCCTGGTTTAGGAAAATGGCATTTTTGGAAGTGGATAAAATATCTGATTTTTCAAAGGTTTGTTTGCCATCAGGGTTAAAGAGCGTCAATTCTGTTTTATTTCCCACTTGAACCGAATGTGATTCAATTCCAAAACGTTTTTTTCCTTTTGTTAAGAATTCAATCGTTTGTTTGGTAGTAAAAATCTTATTCAAGGCTCCAAATGCAGATTCCAATCCTATGGTTCCATAGGCAGCATTATCAAATTCCACTTTTTTATGTTCCACATCCAAAGGATTGTGATCACTAGTAATCATATCGATGGTTCCATCTTTAAGTCCCTCAATAAGGGCTTGTCTGTCTTCTTCAGTTCTTAATGGTGGAAGCACCTTAAAATTGGTGTCAAACGTAGTTAATGCATCATCATTCAAAACTAAGTTGTGAATGGCAACACTGCAGCTTACATTAAGTCCTTTACTTTTGGCATCTCTAATCAATTCAACTGATTTTGCCGTAGAAATCGTTGGGATGTGAAGTTTTCCTTGGGTGTATTCCAAAATAAACAGATCTCGAGTAATATGTAGTTCCTCAGACAGGCTAGGAATACCTTTTAGGCCCAATCTAGTACTAGTGATGTTTTCATTCATAACCCCTTTACCTGCTATCTTAGGCTCAAAAGGGAAGGAGCATACCAACCCGTCAAATCCTTCAACATATTGCAATGCAATTTTCACAAGGTTTGGATTGGTAATAGGACTTTTATAATCGCCAAATGCTACTGCACCAGCATTTTTCATATCAAATAATTCTGCTAAATCGTCACCTTTAGAGCCTGCTGTTAATGCACCTATTGGGTACAGGCCTGTTGCATGATTTGAAGCCTTAGACTTTACAAAAGAAATACTGGAATTCGTATCAATAATTGGATTGGTACTGGGATTTAATGCCACAGCCGTAAATCCTGATTTCCCAGCGGTTTTTAAACCATTATCAATAGTTTCGCGCTCTTCAAACCCTGGTTCACCAAAGGAAACGCTACTATCAAACCATCCTTGGGACACATGAAGGTTTTCAAAGCTAATTTCTTTGAAGTTTTTATTGTTTTTAATGTCGTTGGAAATTTGGGTAATCAAGCCTTCTTCAATAAGAATATCAACCGTTTGATTATGAAAATCACTCTTTGGGTCAATAATTTTGGCTGATTTTATAAGTGCGTTCATTTGAAGAATTTTAATATGAGAATTTCAAGAACCAGAAAAATCAATGCAAAAATAACAAACCATTTCCATAGCTCGTTAACTTTAGAGTTACTTTTTATATCCTCTAAGGTTTGATTTAAGGAATTGGAAAGGGTAGCAGATTTTATTTGGCTTAAGTCATTATAGATTAATTGACTTTCAGACCGATTATCATTAAAACTCACATATTCCAAAACCGTTCCTTTGTCTTTGACTGCATAAATTCCTGATTCAGTTGGGGATTCGTTGGTTTTGACTTTTACTTTATTATTGAAATACTGTTGTTGCGGAATAATTTCTTTCCCGTCTTTTGAAAGTGTTAAAATATTATCTTGTTTTAATTCTACTGTGACATCAAATTCGTTCGGTTGCCCAATAGTATAATAAAGGTTTGGTATTTTTAAACTTTGCTTTCCAATGTTATATAGTGTTGGGACAATTAAGGGAGACAACTTGAAATTTGAATTTTCACTATCTATCGCAGCACTAAAGACAAATATGTTTTCACCAGAAGTTAAAAAAGGCCTACCATCTTCAAATTGTAAAGGATTGGAATGTGGAGAAGTTAAAGCATAGAACTCGCTTACATTGGGGTACTGGAAGTTGGTTACCTGTTTATTAAATACATTGGAGTATATGGGGTGTGAAAAATTTATCGTGGTAATTTTGCGCTCGTTTCTACTTTTGCTTGAATAGTTTATTTGAAACATGGAAGTCAAGGCATTATATGATTCCATGTCTATATCAATTCCAGGAATAATGACCAAATTACCACCATTTTCTTTAAACACTCTTAGGGCATTTGTTAAAGATATGGGCAGCTGTTGTAGCTCATTCAGAATAATTAAATTTTGGTTTTCAATGGAACTGTAGTTCAATTGTTCCAAAGTTGATCCTTTAAAGTTGAATTCTTCCTCAGTATAAATTTTCTTTAAAAAATCATCTGAAATGGCATTGATGCTTAAAACATTGATTTTTTTGTTTTTGTTAATCGAAAAGTAGAAGGTATTATCAAATTCCAAGTGATTATCATCCAAAGTGACAACACCATTCAGACCATTATTGGTTGGAAGGGTAAATCGAGCCGTAGCTGGGTCTTGTTCTTTGGCAATTGTTGTCTTTCCTATTAGTGTATCTCCATTGAATAACGAAACAGGAATGGCAGATTCCATTTCACCATTAACAATAACGACCAACTCCATTTCTGACGCCGTTTTATCTTCAATATATAAACTGTCGATAGATAGATTATTTGTTTTCTCTGGTTTTAGTTGTACCAAATGAACGTTGAGTGTTGAATCACTTTCAAGGGAAAATGGTTCTTCCTTTTGTTGGAAATCGGAGATCCAAATCACATCTTTAATCGTGTTTTCTTGTGACAATAACTTTTTTAATTTTAAAAGCACCGCGTCTTTTTCTAATTGATTTGAAGTGTATCCTAAATCCAATAGTTCCTTTTGAACGCCTTTTATGGTTATGTCTTTAAAAGTTTGGTCATTGGTGAGCAAGGAAAGTTTTTCTGAGACATCACCTTGTTCCAATAAATCCTGTACAGCCCGCTTTAATAATTCTCCTTTATCACCCTTGGCTTGCATACTGTAGGAGTTGTCTAAATAAATAACCGTTTCCTTCTTAGTTTGAAAAGTTCCTTTTTTTGCATAATAGGGTTGGGCAAAAGCAAAAATGATACAAGCTAAAAGCATCATTCTGGTCAATAAGGTTAACCATTTCTTAAGTTGCGAACTTTTTCTAGTTTCAAATTTTATTTTTTTAAGAAAAGCCACATTTGTAAAAGGCTGTTTCTTGAATTTTCTTAACTGGAATAAATGAACTATAATGGGGATGAGCAGTGCAAAAAGAGCATAAAGAAGTTCTGGGTGTTTAAACTGCATTCCGAGGATTTATTTACAAAAATAGTGTTTGTATTGAAAATAAATTCAATTTGATCAAATTAATCATAAATAGGTGAGCAAGCCTTTGAAACAGTAACTTTTTAACATAAAGTTAGGTTTTATATCTGTAACACATTGTAAATTTGGGCGTCATAAACTTAAACGAAAATTAACTTATAATGAACAGAATCCTAACCGCGGTAGGAGTTGGTGTGCTTATGATGGCATGCGGAACAACTAACCAAACTACTAAAAATCTTGCTATTAGCAATCCGATTGAGTCTTCTATAGACTTGACCAAAGTAAAAGATGATAAGGTTCCAGTGATCATCAACCCTGGACGATTTACAAGTGAAACTGAAATTTACCGTCTTCCAAGAGTGGTACAAGGAACTTATTCGGTTAGTGATTTTGGAAAATATATTGAGGATTTCAAAGCCTTTGATTATGAAGGTAAAGAAATTCCAACTGAAAAAATTGACACCAATTCCTGGCAAATCAATCAAGCATCAAATCTTGATTATGTGACTTATTACGTCAATGATACCTTTGATGTTGAAGTTACTGGAGGCATTGGAGGCGATACGCCGTTTTCTCCTGCAGGAACTAATATCGAGCCTGATAATTATGTGTTAAACCTTCATGGATTTGTTGGTTATTTCGATTCTTTAAAAAATGCCCAATACAAATTGGATGTTACAGCTCCTTCAGATTTTGTTAGAACGTCTGCTTTACAAGTAGTAGGAACTTCCAAAAGTGATGATGGGCAAACAATGACTTCCAGTTATTATGCGCCTAGATATTTTGATATTACTGATAACCCAATGATGTATGGAAATCTAGATGTAGAAGAGTTTCAAGTGGGCGATATCAAAATTGTTTTAAGTGTTTATTCTCCAACCAAGGCACATACAGCCAAGAAGTTGAAGGAAACTATGTTTAAGATGATGAAAGGACAAAAAACCTATTTAGGAGACATCAATAGCACACCTAGATATGATATTTACTTGTACTTGTCAAGAGGCGATGAACAATCTCCTAAAGGTTTTGGAGCTTTAGAGCACCATACGTCTACTGTAGTTGTTATGCCGGAATCTATGCCAGAAGCCGCTTTAGATGAAAGCATGATAGATGTGGTATCTCACGAATTTTTCCATATTGTTACGCCTTTGAGTGTTCATTCAGAAGATGTTCATTATTTCGACTATGACAAGCCTACTTTTTCTAAGCATTTGTGGATGTATGAAGGAGTAACTGAGTACTTTGCTACTTTATTCCAAGTAGATCAAGGTTTGGTTTCTGATGACGATTTTTATGATAAAATTGAAGAAAAAATCAAAACAGCAGCCATGATGAATGACTCCATGAGTTTTACCATTATGAGTGAAAATGTTTTGGACGAACCTTATGCTAGTCAATATTACAATGTCTATCAAAAAGGAGCTTTAATAGGCATGTGCATTGATATTTTATTGAGAGAAGAAAGCAATGGTCAAAGAGGTATTTTATCATTAATGAAAGAGCTTTCAATGAAATATGGAAAGAACAAACCGTTTGAGGATGATAAAATAATTGAGGAAATCACGGCTATGACTTATCCATCAATTGGAGAATTTTTAAAAGATCATGTGGTAGGTGATATTCCAATCAATTATAATGATTTCTTTAAAAAGGTAGGGTTAGCAAAGTCTAAGGCTAAAGTAAAGACAAATTATATCCAAAATGATGGCGTGTTGATTGTTGGTGCCAATCCGCAAGATGGAACTATCTTTTTCTCTGATGCAGTTCAAAACAACAGTTTCTGGAAAGAACAAGGGGTACAACCAAATGATGTTATTAAATCAGTAGGAGGAGAGCAGGTAACGTTGCAAAATGCTAACAACATTTTCCAAGAAGTATTTATGTGGCAACCTGGAATGGAATTTGAAATGGTTATTTCAAGAGAAGGGCAGGATATTGAACTAAAAGGAACTTTAGAGCAATCCTTCACAGAAGGAGAATCTTTAAGACCTGTTGAAGACGCTACCGAATCTCAAAAGAAATTACGTGAAGCTTGGTTAAGAGGATAATCGGTATTCACTAACTATAGAAGAAAAGCCTGACCAAAACGGTCAGGCTTTATTTTTAGATAGTAGCAGGCACTTATCTTTTTAATCCTTGAATAACATACAACATACTTCCTTCATTTGAGGCTGTTGTTGGGTTAGCATTCGGATCTGTAAATCCAGGATCTTCCCAACCATGATTTTGGGTGATCAAAATAAAAGTTTTGTTTACGTCCACAACATCAGATATATCAATCATTCCTGTAATTTCCCATTTACTACTAGTAGTTCCATACCCTAAAGCCTGAGCAGCTGTTTGATCACATTCTAATACGGTTTTTAACTTTTGAGAATTTATATTGTATTCATAAAGAGATGCGAAGTGATCTTTATTGGGGTTGTCATAATATCCATTTGGATCTTCTTGAATGTAAACATAATTATTGGTAACGACTATGTTATCTGGACTATGGAATGCTTTAGCTTTTCCGGTTAAATTGTCTCCATCCAAAATACAGGTAATGGTTCCTGCAGCTGTAGGGTCTTCTGGATTTAAAGTCACTTTATAAACACGACCATATTTAGTTCCTTTTCCAACTAAATCTGGCTTATCACGACCAGTTACACAGAAATAAATCTCTCTGTTGTTCTCTGCCGACCCTTTTCTCCAGTCAATATCTTCTAATCTAGAGAATCCCATAACGCCTTTTTGCTTGCATTCGGCATCTAAAAGATCAATTTGGGTTTCTTCCAGTTGTACAAACTCCATAGGATAGGATTGCCCTTCTTCCATGTCCATTTCAAATAAGACGCTAGGATCAGTTACCTTTAAACCATAGAGATTACCACCGTCTAAATCTCCTTGGTTGCCAACATACATACCAAGTTGCCCTGAAGGAACCGTGTTATCTGAGTGGTCATCTCCAATGAATACAACGGTTTTTCCTGGGTAAGCGTCTTTTCCTATAGCTACTGCATTTTCAGTAGACCATTGTCCCATGGCAGGCAAAAGCGTAGCTACCGATGCGTCATTGGCATCTTTAAAAGGGTTTGTTGCAAAAACACCTTTTGAAGCTCCTCCCCATTCCCCTCCAGAAAGATAAAGAGGTCCAAAGCCGTGTTCTTCTGGAGTAATTAAAGAACCTGAACATTGAGCTGTAGCTGCAGTTGCAGCTGCATTGAGAATGTATTCACCATGAACGGGTTTTAAGTTTTGGTCTAATGTAATTCTGGCAATGGAATAGTCGGCTTCGATGTTATTGATAAGAGTGTAGGTTCCATCCTCGTTTTTTAACAAACCGGCACCATCGGCCATAGATCCGTAAACGAATTCTGGGGAATTTTCAAGAACATCCTCAGAGGATAAAATAGGATACACTTTTAGGTTTTTGAATTCTTGCTTCAAATCAAGAAAAGAGGGAGTGATGGAGTGATTTTCCAGGTTCATTCCAGCCTTTTTTTCAAGGCTAGCCTCGTTTGTAGTTGTTTGGTTTAACTCTTCTGTAGTTAATTCTTTTTCACATGAGAAAAAGGAGCAAACTGCTAAAGAAGACAATAGAAAAACTTTCTTCATTTTTTAGTTTTTTAGATGGATTAATGATTTTCTAAAATTATAAGTAATACTTATCCAGTCTGTTAACTAAAAATTGGTATTAAATGAAGAAATAGTTATGTCAATGTTAGGTTTGTTAATTTACCCTTACTGTTTAAAATGAATCTAATTTAGTTTTTCGTATTATCATATTTTGCTGACGTTTTGTGACCTATAGATTTAAGAATGAAATTTCTTAAATCGGCCGCAGACTGTTTTAAATCTTCATCTCTTACATACATCATGTGTCCGCTTTTATAAGCCTTAAAGGTGAGCCTGTCTTTCATTTTTCCACTGGGGTCAACAAGTCCCATCGTTAATTTCGCCTGGAAATAAGTGGTAGCTCCGTCATAGTATCCAGATTGCACCAAAACATTGAGATATGGGTTTTGAGCCATAGCCTGCCTTAGCCTGTCCCTAGTGTTGTTTTCGGTTAAATCCCATGGATGTACATCTCCAAACATATTGTATTTTGTATCTGTGACGAATTCTAAATCATTTTTTAAATAATGATTTATAGGCGGTGTAAAAGAATGATTCCATGAGGTTAATTCAGGAAAATACTCAGGTCTGTCTCCTGTATCCTTTTTGTCGATTCCCAAATACCTCGAATCCAATCTACCTATGATCATTTTATCATCTCTGAGCAATTCTTTCCAGAAATAGAAGGTTGATAGGTCTAAGTTTTGATCTAGAATACGTTCTTTATCCAAACCAGTATATTTTGCCATTTTTTCAGCTAGTTGCTGTTTTCTTGATTCATTTAAAAAAGCTCCATTGACCAAGGCCGGAAGAACTTCGTTGATAGCAAATTGCTCTGATTCTGGTAAGATGGATTCTAATTCTCTGTTTTGCAGATCAGAAGGTAGTTTGTTATGATACCAGGCAGCGGCTGTGTAATAGGGTATATTTATAGCAGTAGAAATTAAACCGTTATTATAAAGCTTGTAATCTGCTGGGGAAACCATGATTACACCATTCAAATACATCCATTGTTTGTTTTGTAGTTCTTCAGCTAATCCCATAACTCGCGTTCCGCCATAGCTTTCTCCAATGATAAATTTTGGGGAGTTCCAGCGATTGTATCGGGAAACAAAGGTATTCATCCATTCTGCCAGATATTTTATGTCGGCATTGATTCCAAAAAATTGACTTCTGTCTGGATCTTTTCCATCTTTATTTTTCACCATTCTGGAATATCCAGTATTCACCGGATCCACATATACAATATCTGCCACGTCCAAAATGGAATAAGGATTATCCTTAACGCCATAGGGTTGCACGGGCATGCCTTCTTTATCTAAATTCAAGATTTTCGGACCCGTGTAGCCAATGTGCATCCAAACAGAAGCAGAGCCGGGGCCGCCATTAAAAGAAAAGACTAGGGGCCTGCTGTCATCTGGTTTACTTAAGGAACGTTTATAATAGGTATAGAATAAGGTGGCAATTGGTTCATTGTCTTTGTTCCAAACCGGAAGTGTTCCCACATTAGCTTCATAGTTGAAATTTTGACCATTGATGGTTGCTTGATGGCTTGTGGTAATTACTGTATCGGTAGGAATCTCACGTTTTTGAGAAAACGCATTTGGAATAATAAGAACCAAAAGAAGAAGGGAAAAGAATAATTTTTTCATAAGACTCAAAGAATTAGAGCCTTAAAGTTAAAATTTTTCAAATGCACCAAGGCCAAAAAGCGCAAAATCATATTTAACTGGATCCATGGGATCAAATTTTCTGAGCGCCAGATCCAACTCCTTCAATGCCTTGGCATCATTTTGTTTTCTTGTTAAAAGACCTAGTTTTCTTCCAATATTTCCAGTATGAACATCTAATGGCATGGACAGTTTGGAAGTAGAGATATCCTGCCATATTCCAAAATCAACACCGGTATTATTGGGTCTTATCATCCATCTTAAAAACATGTTTATTCGTTTCGCGGCTGAGTTTTTTAAAGGATCACTTACGTGTTTTTGGGTTCGTGGTAAATGCTCAATCTCAAAAATATGTTCCTTTAATTTATGGATAGCAAATTGCAAGGAATCTTTTTCCTGATATTTGTTGAAAATACCCTCTAAACCTGCGTGATTAGAATAAATGTGCTTAAGCCCCTTTATAAAAGTGATTAAATCTAAACCGTTGAACGTACGATGCACAAAGGATTGCATTTTGTACAAATCAGAATCTTCATGATTCATGATGAAATCATACGGACTTTCGTCTAAAAGTAACATCAAATTTTTAGCATTGGTGATAATGCTTTTTCTATTGCCCCAAGCAATAGAGGCTGTGAGAAAGCTTGTAATTTCTATGTCTTCCTTTAATGAAAATTGATGTGGAATTTGAATGGGATCTGTAGAAATAAAATCGGTGTTATTGTAAAGCGCCGCTTTTTGATCAAGAAATTCCTTAAGTTCTTTTTTGGTCAAACCAAATTATTTAACAGCAATCATACTGATTTCAACATTCACGTATTTTGGTAGATTAGCTACTTCAACTGTTTCTCTTGCTGGAGCAGTAGCTTCATCAAAGTAAGAACCATAAACCTCGTTGATTTTACCAAAATTGTTCATGTCACTAATGAAAATAGACGATTTAATCACATTTTCAAAGGACATTTCTGCTGCTTCCAAGACGGCCTTCAAATTTTCCATGACCTGTTTGGTTTCCTCTTCAATGGATCCCATGATTAAATCACCAGTTTCAGGATGAAGGGCGATTTGTCCTGAGGTAAACAGCATGCCATTGGTTAAAACTGCTTGGTTGTAAGGTCCAATAGGGGCGGGGGCATGCGGAGTTTGAATAATTTTTTTCATGGTCATTGATTTATAATCGTTGGTCTGGTTGCTTACGTTTATCGTATTTAATGTCTTTCAACATGTTGGATTTGATACCAATAAAGAAATTCCAAGAACTTCTAGTGCTGAAAGGAATCCAGTTAAAACTCATTCTCCAACTTAATAAATCCCTCTCAAAACGTAATTGTGTATATGTAAATCCTTGATTTTTAAAGTCATATCCAGAGGAGGCTCCCACGGTCCAACGTTTGGTTAATTCGATATCACCAGAAAACATTAAGGAATGTGACGAAATTTCATTTTCCCTTCTTGAATTGGAATAATTGACGGCATAAGCCAGCCTTAAATTCCAAGGAATTTTATGGGTGTAAAGATCGTTGGGTGTTTCCTCTTCTTCATCTGTACCGTCTTCTTCTTCATCATAAAAACCTTCATCATAATAAGTTTGAGATCTACCAAACATGTCATCATTTCTACCACCACTTCGTAGAGTTTCTTCTTTACTTTCATCACTTTGCCCACCATTAAAGGTACTATTAGAAAGGGTGTAACTAGTGGTTAAATTGGCACTTGTTAATCTAAATAGACTACCTCCATTATCGATATTAAAGGTGTTTATTTTTCTATTGTTGTTATCTAGCGCGTAGGGGTCTAAGGTTGCTCCGAAGTTGATGGCCATTTTTTGGTCAAAAATTTTGGTGCTTCCTGTCATTCTCACAGCACTCCAATTCAGAGAATCTGCAGAAAAATTATAACCCGTAGAAAAATTAAGGTTATCCAATAACTTGATTTTTTTGGCTTCGGTGGCAGTGGAGTCCTTGTCCCTTACTTTCATTTCAATGTTATTGGAAAGGCTAAATCCCATGGAACTCGAATAATTTTGGTTGGGAGCGCCATATAAAGTTCCTTGAAATCTTGAGTATTCTACCTCTTCAGATGTCAAACCATCGGCACTAATTACAGTATAGGTATCATAATACTGTTCAAACCCAGGATTAATATTGTAGCTTACAGACGGTCTCATGACGTGTCTGATTGCTTTTATTTTCCTGTCTTCTCCTTGCTTTTCAAAAGGAAACATTCCATATATAGTGGTACCTAAACTGGAATTGAAATTATAAGTTCTGTAAGATGCAAAACCATTTTCCTTTGTAGTAATAACTTCTTGTTCCTCATTATCATAAGATCTTCTGTAAGTTTCAAAGACCCAAGTTTCATCATAATTGGTTCCGGCACTTAGACTTAAATATTTTAGTACTTTAAAGTTCGTTGTCAATGGAATGGAATGTCTTAAACCCATTCTAGCATCATCCCACATTTCCTTCTGGAAGAAAAGCGAATCAGTCGTTTGAATTCTATTTTCTCCTCTGACGTTATATTGGAAATTGATGTTTTGAATGATTCCTTTCTTAGTGCCCGTTTTTGGTTCAAACGGAAAAATCCTGCTTACACTCGCTTGTAAAGTAGGCAAGGTCATGTTGATGGCTTCCGTTTGGGTGTTTTGTGAATGGGTTGCTGTTAAACTTAAATTTACTTGAGGTTCACCAACAAAGGTTTTTGAATAGGATACGGAAGATGCCAGCGTGTTATTTAAAAAACTGGGTGAATTAACTTGGTTGATTGATTGTTGATAATAACGGCTAGAACCCATGTTGACCGAAGCTGTAAACCTTGAATTAGGACTGGCTTTGGCATCCTGACTGTGAGTCCACCTTAGGTTGTATATAGAAGTCTTGGCGTAATTTGGAAACCCTCTTTCTTCTTGTATAAGACTTTCATATCTAAAACCAGCATTTCCGCTGTATCTATATCTTTTGGAATAATTACTTTCCATTCTTAATCCGTAACTTCCATTTGTATAATAATCTCCAAGGACAGCCAAATCGACATAATCATTTATGGCAAAATAATATCCTCCATTTTGAAGAAAATATCCTCTATTGCTATCTTCCCCAGGTGTTGGAATGATTACCCCAGAGGTGTGCTTTTCGGTTAAAGGAAAAAAACCAAAGGGTAGTAGGATAGGAGTTGGCACGTCATAGATGTACATATCAGTGAATCCAACTACAATTTTCTTTTTTGGAACCATTTTAATCCGGTTCGATTGAAAATAATATTCTGGATCTTCAATGTTTTCTGAAGTGGTAAAACGTCCTTTATATAAAAAGATGGTAGAGTCGTTTTCCTTTTTGGTTATAGGAGCATAAATTTTCATGCCTCCTTGTTCTGTGTTTGTATTGAATACCAGAGCTTTTTCCGTTTCGTAATTGAATCGAATGGAATCCGGTTCCGCAACGTTATCCCCTTGTTTAAAGACTGGTTTTTGAGTGTAGTTTCCTAGAGAGTCTTTGATTCTTCCGGCGTAAACTTCTTTTTTATTATAATCAATAACGATTATACCGGCCGTAATTTGCATGTCCTCATAAAGAACTTCTGCTTCATTGTATAAATAAAGCTTCTGTTCTTTCATGTTGAACCTAGTGTAATCTGTGGCTTTATATTTTATGGGGCCTGTGAGCGTCTCTCTTTTTGGTTTTACCGAGTCTTGAAGAGTGCTGTCTTGATTTCTCTCAGAAAGTTCCATTTTTTCAAAATCGGCAGCATTCAAATTTAGGCTGTCATTTTGAATGGTGTCATCTTCTAACTTTGGTTTTATCTCAGTGCTTTTTCCTGGCAGGTCTTGAGCCATGGAAAAAGTGTTGATAAGCACTGTAAAACTTAGGGTAAAAAGTATGTGGAAGATGTTTGTACGCAATGCTTTTAAGTGTATTTTTGTAAAAGTATGGCTCGGTTTTTGAATTGCCAAAAGT
This sequence comes from Mangrovimonas sp. ST2L15, assembly GCF_001280515.1. Taxonomy (GTDB): domain Bacteria; phylum Bacteroidota; class Bacteroidia; order Flavobacteriales; family Flavobacteriaceae; genus Mangrovimonas; species Mangrovimonas futianensis. Next base: position 140,479 of record NZ_LBIQ01000052.1, read on the forward strand.
ACATATATTTTTTGTGATTAAATTAATAATCCCCAAATTTTGAGCAATAAAATAAACCGGCAAAAAAGCTGTTATATCTGTATGAAAACGCGCCCTATTACCCTTTTCTTATTAATATTTTTAGGTTTAACAAATATTTCACTCCAATCGCTTTATTCCCAATCATCAAGCGGCCAATTTGTGGTGGTTTTGGATGCTGGACATGGCGGAAAGGACCCTGGTAAACCCTCTCAATATGGTTATAAGGAGAAAGATATCGCTCTTAATGTGGTTTTGACCGTGGGTAAAATTCTGGAGAAAACTCCAAATGTAAAAGTGGTCTACACTAGAGATAAAGATGTTTTTGTTGATTTGTTTGTTCGAGGTAAAATAGCAAATGAAGCCAAGGCAGATCTCTTTGTCTCTGTTCATTGTAATGCCCACAATTCTCAGGCCTACGGTACTGAAACTTATGTGTTGGGAATTCATAGAAACCAAACCAATTTTAATGTAGCCAAAGCGGAAAATGAGGTAATTTATTTGGAGGATAATTATGAAGAGAATTATGCCGGATTTGACCCAAATGCACCCGAATCTTATATAGGCTTAACACTTATGCAGGAAGAGTATTTGGATCAAAGTATATTGTTGGCACGTTACATTGAAGATAATTTTTCAAAAGTTCTAAAACGCAAAAGTAGAGGTGTTAAGCAGGCTGGACTGATAGTATTACATCAAACAATAATGCCAAGTGTTTTAATAGAAACAGGGTTTGTAACTAATAAAAATGAAGGTGATTATTTAAATTCTAAAAAGGGGCAGTCTGAAATTTCCAAAAATATTGCTAAGGCGATTTTGGATTATAAGACCGCCATTGAACAGAACACAGGTAAATTGTCAATTTCTCATGTGATTGTTGACGAGCATGTTGGTGAAGATGATTTAGACAATTCTAATGAGCAAGTTTATGAGAATGTGGTTTTTAAAGTTCAAATTGCAGCAAGCTCCAAACAGTTAGAACCAAAGCCTTTTAATTTTAACGGCCTTGATGATATCTCAAGAGAAAAAATAGGAAATCTTTATAAATACTATTACGGTTACACTTCAAGTTACACTCAAATTAAACGCATGCAAAGTATAGCAAAATCAAAAGGTTACCCGTCTAGCTTTGTTGTAGCTTTTAAAAATGGGCAGCAGATTTCATTGGATGAAGCCTTAAAATAGTATTTAAATCATGCCACTTTATAATTTATTCCTAATTTTGTTTCTAACCTAAAACGCATAAGTTGAAATTATCTAGAGAAGTAAAAACAGCTTTATTAGTTATACTTGGAATTGTTCTTCTAATTTTCAGTTATAACTATTTAAAAGGAGAAGATTTGTTGGAGTCCAACAATACATATTATACAGAGTTTGATTATAATGCTCTTACTACATCCTCACCCGTTACAATTAAAGGGAATAATATTGGTAAAGTTCATGAAATAAAATATGAGATAGAATCGGGAAAAACCAGAGTTTCTTTCACTGTGGACAGTCGTTTGGAATTTTCAAAGAACAGTCGAATAAGAATGTATGAAATGGGTCTGATGGGAGGCAACGGGATTGCTATTATTCCTGCAGAAGATGGAGCGGCTGTAGCCAAGGATGGTGATTTTCTAAATTCTGAAGTAGAACAAGGTTTGGTTCAAAGTTTAAGTAAGAACTTTTCTGGTTTGAGTACAGGCTTGGATATCACCTTAAGAAGAGCCGATTCCTTACTGTTGAATGTCAATAGAATTATACAAGATGAAGGCGAGGAGGGGCTGAAGCACGCTGTTATGGAGTTGAATTTAACGTTGGCGTCTTTTAGGTCTACCTCTAACAATGTTAGATCCTTAATCGTTCAAAATGAGGATAGTTTGAGTATGGCTATTGCTAATTTCAATAAAATAACAACAGATTTAGCGGTTTTCACTGAAGATCTTAAAGGAGTTCAGTTATCTAAAACGGTTAATGATTTAGAAGGAACCCTAGACAATGTGAATTCAATAATGGCTGGTTTAAATAATGGTGAAGGATCTTTAGGTAAATTACTTACTGATGATAAGCTTTACCATAATCTAGAGGTTGCTTCTTTGCAGTTAAGAGAACTGTTGCAAGATTTCAAACTGAATCCAAAACGCTATGTTAACGTGTCTGTTTTTGGTGGGAAAAACAAAGAGGAATACGTTAAACCAGAAGATGAAAGACAGTGATTTAAAAATCAATAAATGAACTACTTACCAAATATTTTATTTGCCTTATCTTTAATTTTGGGCATTGGCTATTTTGCTAAAAATGTCAAAAAACTTTTAAGGAATATTCGCCTAGGCCATGATGTAGATGTAAGCGATCAAAAGCCACAAAGGTGGCGTAATATGATGAGAATAGCTTTGGGGCAGTCCAAAATGGTCAACCGTCCAATAGCTGGATTTCTTCATATTATTGTTTATGCAGGCTTCATTATTATAAATATTGAAGTACTTGAAATTATAATCGATGGTCTTTTTGGAACGCATCGTATCATGTCTGGGTTAGGGAGTTTCTATGGCTTCTTGATAGGGTCTTTTGAAGTATTGGCTTTATTGGTTTTTGTTTCGGTAATTATTTTTTGGATTCGAAGAAATGTAATTAAACTTCAGCGTTTTTGGAAGCCCGAAATGAAGGGTTGGCCAAAAAACGACGGAAATTTCATCCTTTATTTTGAAATGGTATTGATGACTTTATTTTTAGTCATGAATGCTACAGATGTTCACTTTCAGGAGATGAATTCAGGAAATATTATAAGTCAAATGATTGCTCCATGGATTGAAGGTTTATCAGTTGGAACCTTGCATACGATCGAGCGTGCAGCTTGGTGGTTACATATTTTGGGGATTTTGGTTTTTCTTAATTACCTATATTTTTCAAAGCACTTACATATTCTGTTGGCCTTTCCAAACACCTATTATGGTCGTGTTACGCCAAAAGGACAATTCAATAATTTGGAAGCCGTTACCAATGAGGTGAAAATGATGATGGATCCCAATGTAGACCCATTTGCAGCACCTGCAGAAGGAGCCGAGGCAACTGTTCCTGCAAAATTTGGAGCTAGTGATGTCATGGATTTGAATTGGGTTCAGTTATTAAATGCCTATACATGCACCGAGTGTGGAAGATGTACCAGTGAATGTCCGGCTAACCAAACAGGTAAAAAATTATCTCCTAGAAAAATCATGATGGATACCAGAGACCGTTTGGAGGAAGTTGGTAAAAACATCGATGCCAATAAAGGAGAATTTAAAGACGATGGTAAACAGCTGCTTGGTGACTATATAACGAATGAAGAACTTTGGGCTTGTACTACCTGTAATGCTTGTGTAGAAGCTTGTCCAGTGAGCATCGATCCGTTGTCCATTATTATGGAAATGAGACGTTATTTAGTTATGGAACAAAGTGCTGCACCCATGGAATTGAATAACATGATGACCAATATTGAAAATAATGGTGCCCCTTGGCCTTACAACCAAATGGACCGTCTTAATTGGGTAAATGAATAACTTGAATTTAAAAAGATTTTAAACGACATGAGCCAATTGATAGTAAAAACCATGGCTGATTTTATGGCCGAAGGAAAGCAACCCGAAATTTTGTTTTGGGTGGGTTCAGCTGGAAGTTATGATGATAGAGCCAAAAAAATCACCAGAGCTTTTGTTAAGATTTTAAACAAAGCTCAAGTTGATTTTGCGGTATTAGGAACTGAAGAGAGTTGTACAGGCGATGTAGCCAAACGAGCAGGAAATGAATTTTTGTTTCAAATGCAGGCTATGATGAATATAGAGGTTTTAAATGGCTATGAAGTAAAACGAATCGTGACCGCTTGTCCGCATTCATATAATACACTTAAAAATGAATATCCTTCATTAGGAGGAAACTATCACGTGCAGCACCATACTGAATACATTGAGGAATTATTACAAAATGGTCGTCTGAAACTAGAGAGCAGTTCCAAATTAAATGGAAAACGAGTAACCTTTCATGATCCTTGTTATTTAGGTCGCGCCAATGAAGTTTTTGAAGTTCCTAGAAATCTACTGAAGACTTTGGGGGTAGACCTTAAGGAGATGAAGCGAAATAGGAGAACAGCCTTATGCTGTGGTGCTGGTGGAGCTCAAATGTTTAAAGAACCCGAGAAAGGTGATAAGGATATTAATGTTTTAAGAACAGAAGATGCTCTTGAAACCCAACCTGAAATTATAGCAACGGGTTGTCCTTATTGTAATACTATGATGACAGATGGTGTTAAGTCGAAGGAGAAGGAGAATAGTATACAAGTATTGGATGTCGCTGAATTAATTGCAAATTCCCAAGATTTATAACTTTTAGGTGAAAATATCTTTCGCACAATCTCAAGATTACTTAATTGTTTTAGGACTTCTTAAATTTATTTGAATTTGTTTTCAATTCATAGTTAGTTTTTTATTCAGCCCAAAAAAAATAAAATAGACATGACTAAAGAGATATTCCTTTTAAATATTTCAGGACAAGATAAACCAGGGTTAACATCGGCGTTAACAGAAGTTTTGGCCGATTACGGAGCGAAAGTTCTCGATATTGGTCAAGCTAATATTCATGATACCCTATCTTTAGGAATCTTGTTCGAAATAAAGTCAAAAGCCAAGTCTGCGGCTGTTCTTAAAGATTTGCTTTTCAAAGCCTATGAATTAGGAATCACAGCAAAGTTTACGCCAATTACTTCTGAGAACTATGAAAAATGGGTAAGCTTTCAAGGAAAGGACCGCTATATCGTTACGCTTTTAGGTGAAAAATTAAGCGCGGAACAAATAACCAAGGTTACTAAAGTTATTTCAGAGAAAAATTTAAATATTGATGCCATTAAAAGACTAACAGGGCGGATTTCTTTAAATAAGGAAGAAGAATATCCACGCGCCTGTATCGAACTCTCCATTAGAGGGTGCATCAATGATAAATCTGAATTCACTGAAAAATTTATGCAAATATCACAGGATTTGGATGTAGATATTGCTTTTCAGGAAGATAACATCTACCGAAGAAACAGAAGATTGGTTTGTTTTGATATGGACTCTACGTTAATTCAAACAGAAGTTATTGATGAGTTGGCTGAATTGGCGGGGGTAGGAGAACAAGTGAAGGCTATTACCGAATCAGCAATGCAGGGAGAGATTGATTTCAAGGAGAGTTTTACGCAACGTATGAAATTATTGGAAGGTTTGAACGAGGAAGTGCTTCAAGATGTTGCTAAAAACCTGCCTATAACAAAAGGCGCTAGAAGATTGATTGACACGTTAAAAAGTTATGGCTTTAAAACAGCTATCTTATCTGGAGGCTTTACTTATTTTGGTCATTATTTACAAAAGGAATTGGGCATGGATTATGTCTATGCTAACCAACTGGAAATAAAAGATGGAAAATTGACAGGAGGGTATGTTGGTGAAATTGTGGATGGCTTAAAAAAGGCAGAATACCTCAAGGAGATTGCTGATAAAGAAGGGATAAATATCAGTCAGACTATTGCGGTTGGTGATGGAGCCAATGATTTGCCAATGCTAAATCTAGCTGGTTTGGGGATTGCTTTTCATGCTAAACCCACTGTTAAAAACAATGCTCAAAATTCCATTTCAAGTATCGGATTGGACGGCGTACTTTATCTATTGGGTTATCATGATAGACATATCGACTTGTTGGAATAGGAAGCTCAATGATCTGTACCTAGCATACCATAATGAAGCATATTATTTTATTTTTTATAGTTATCTTTTTCGTTGTCCAACTTCACGCCCAGATAAAAACAGATAGCATTCCTGAGAATCCAGAGACAAACATTAAACTAAAATCCTTTATCATTCCGGCCACATTAATGACGGTTGGAATTATTGGTTTGGAGAGTCATACTTTATTGGATATTAATGACCAGCTTAAGGACGAAGTTCATGAACACATTGATAAAAAATTGACTATTGATGATTTTACACAGTATACACCTGTAGCTCTTGTTTATGGCCTTGATGCTTTTGGAGTGAAAGCCAAACATAATTTCAAGGGACGAACGAAACGGATTTTGACGGCTCACGCCATTATGACCACAACCGTAATGATTTTAAAATCTTCGTCTACAGTTCTTAGACCAGATGGATCTTCTTATAATTCTTTTCCTTCAGGCCATACGGCAACAGCTTTTATGAGTGCAGAATTTTTGTGGCAGGAGTATAAGGATAAATCAGTTTGGTATGGTGTGTTAGGATATTCATTGGCTGTGACCACTGGAGCATTTAGAGTATATAATGACAGGCACTGGTTTAATGATGTAGTCATGGGAGCGGGAATAGGAATGGCTAGTACCAAAATAGCCTATTGGTTGGTGCCTTGGATAGAAAATAAAATATTTAAAAAGGAAAATCACGACCAAAATGCAGTTATTTTACCTTATTTTGGAGGTGATCGACTGGGGCTTACGGCTGTTTTAAAATTTTAGTAATGAAGAGAAAGGTAATTACGGCCATATTTGCCGGCTTGATTTTTGGAGTATTCATGATTTGTGAAACCTTGTATATAAGAAAAGAGGAGATTTCTTTTGGTAGCTTGTTGTTCCAAGTTGCCTTCTTTATTGGTGGGCTTATTTTAGTTGATTCAATTCAATCAAAAAAACGAAGGAGTAAGAGCAATGAGTAATAGAAAGTTAAAACCAAGAAAAGAATTAATCAAGATATATGTAATCAATGGAGGGATTTTTGCCTTATTGATGGCTGGATTTGATTGGTTTGTAGATCATGATTTTAACGTGTGGAAATTTGTATTCCATTTTCTTTTCTTTGGCGGATTTATGACCTTTGCAAATAGATTTAATTACTACGAAAATAAATAACTATGCTAGTTGATTTTGATACACTGCCAGATGAATCCCGAGTTTGGATCTATCAGGCAAACAGATCTTTTTCAGATGAGGAATTGTCTGATATTGAAGAAAAATTAAAAGTCTTTTTAGAAGCTTGGACGGCTCATGGTAGTGACCTAAAAGCAGGATATACAATAAAATACAAGCGTTTTATTATTATTGGTTTGGATCAGGAGTTGCAATCAGCTACTGGGTGTTCCATTGACGCTTCCGTGAATTTTATTCAGCAATTGGAGCAGGGTTACCAGGTAGATTTGATGGACAAAATGAATGTGTCCTATAAGCAAGGAGAATTCGTCGCTTATAAGCCTTTAATCGAATTTAGAAAAATGGCCAAGGATAAAGCTGTTTCAAAAAATACCATTGTATTTAATAATTTGGTGAATAACATTGCTGAATTTAAAGAAAACTGGGAAGTGCCCGCTAGTGAAAGCTGGCATTCTAGATTTGTAAAATAGGAAATTAGGATGGTTCGAAATTTCTGAAAGTACCGTCTTTATAAAAAATAACAATTCGTTCTATTTTATTGCCATCTTTTTTGAATTCCTCTGAAACAACTTCGTTCGATGTTTTTTCAGGGGATTTTTTATTTTCTTTCACATCCAAATCTTCGTTTGAAAAAAGAGTGTTCTTTTCTTGACCTTCATCTGGAAATTGTCCTTTTCCATTCAATAGCCAATACAATTCTACTTCAGGGTAGGATGAGAGAATTTTTAAAACAAAATCCAAACTAGGTTTATTTCTTCCAGAAAGTATATGTGAGATACTGGATCGTTGTACACCAATTTTTTCTGCAAATGAGGAGGCAGATTCTTGATAGTATTCCATGATTTTTTGGAGTCGGATGGCGAATTCGGAGCTGTTTACCATTGTAAATTACATTTTCAAAAACTACATGTTACAAATGTAATATTTAAATAGGGATTTCTCAAATATTTGTTTAGATATGTAAAAAATATATTGAATTTATACTTTACTAAACACTATTTATAGTACTGAAAAACAATATGTTAATATTTATTCATATTTACTTCTTAAATTATACACTTTAAATATCAGGAAGACTCTCTAAATGACCTTGAGAGTGTTTATCGATGTATACAAATTATTATGAAACTTCTGTTTACAGTTGTAAAAAAGTAAATGTTTACATTTGTATTTTTAAAATCATATGGCAACTAAACAGCAGGAAATTTTTAACCTTGTCAAAGAGAAAACATTGTTTGGAAGGTACATTTGCAACGATCATGTACTACCTCTTTTAGACAATTTGAAGAGCGTTTTTAGAGTAACTGAAATTGGACGTTCTGTTTTAAATAAGCCTATTTATGCTATAGAGTTAGGTAATGGACCCAAAAGGATTTTGATGTGGTCACAAATGCATGGGAACGAAAGTACAACTACAAAAGCTGTATTTGATCTACTGAATCTTCTTTCACAATCCAATATGGATTCCGATACTATTCTTAATAGTTGTTCTATTGCTATTATTCCTATTTTAAATCCAGATGGAGCTGAACAATATACAAGGGTTAATGCCAATGAAGTAGATTTGAATCGAGACGCTGTCAATCTTAGTCAACCTGAAAGTGTTGTATTGAGGGATTATTATAATAAATATCAACCGCATTTTTGTTTTAATCTGCATGGTCAGCGCACCATCTTTGGTGTGGGAGATACTGGAAAATCGGCTACGGTTTCTTATTTATCTCCAGCTGCAGACCCAGAAAGAACCGTAAATACTACAAGAAAGGTAGCTATGGAGCTTATCTCAGCTATGAATGACGAGCTTCAAAGAGTTATTCCTGGGCAGATAGGGATTTATGACGATAGTTTCAATATTAATTGTGTTGGGGATACGTTTCAGAATCTAGGAACTCCTACGGTTTTGTTTGAGGCAGGTCATTATGATGATGATTATAATCGGGAGGAAACGAGGTATTTTATATTTCTTTCATTATTACGTGCTTTATCCTATATATCAGAAAATGAAGTACAAGGAGATAGGAGTGAAGGGTATTTTAGTATTCCAAATAATGAAAAGAATTTCTTTGACATCATTATAAGAAATGTAATGGAAGGTCCTGATTATGATATAGGAATTCAGTATCAGGAAAAATTGGACCAAAACACTATTAAATTTATACCAAAAGTTGAAAAAATTTCCAATTTGTCAAAATTCTTCGCTCATATGGTCTACAATGCCAATAAACACAAGGTATTAAGTGATAAAGGAACACTTATTTCAGAGGGTATCGAAATCGATTTCGTTGAGATAAATTCTAAGAAATTCTCATTATAACTGATAAAATCTTAATAAAAGATGCATATTATTTAATAATAATGTATTAATTTTGATTTTTATTAAAAATAACGAAAACGCTATGGCTAAATTTAAACTAGACGAAATCGATCACCAAATTTTGGATATGTTGATTGATAATACTAGGGTTCCCTTTACTGATATTGCAAAAAAATTGGTTATCTCTGCAGGTACGGTACATGTACGTGTGAAAAAAATGGAAGAAGCTGGAATAATCCAAGGTTCTTCATTAACATTAGATTACAAAAAGTTAGGGTATTCGTTTATTGCCTATGTGGGGATTTTTCTTCAAAACACTTCACAAACTAAATTTGTTTTGGAGCGTATTAACGAAATACCTTTTGTTACCGTGGCGCACATTACAACTGGCAAATTCAATGTATTCTGCAAAGTAAGAGCTAAAAATACAGATCACGCCAAAGATGTAATATTTATGCTGGACGACATAGAAGGGGTTTACAGAACAGAAACTATGATATCATTGGAAGAAAGTATTAACGACAAGAAGCGTTTGATGCATTCTATTTTTAATGATATGTTATAATATTATTGTTTAACTTATTATCTGCCAAGCCTCTTTAAAATTAAAGGGGCTTGTTTTTTATATGAAAGCATCAAATATCCTTCCTGCAGAATTTCATCCCTTTTATAAGCCATATATGGATAAATTAGGGGATATGGTCTTGATAGGGGGACTTAAAACAAATTTAAAGGAGTCACTAGAGTTTTTTGACAAGATACCTGTTGAAAAACACGGTTATTGTTACCAAGAAGATAAATGGACTATTAAGGATGTTATCCAGCATATGATTGATGTTGAAAGAGTTTTTGCTTATCGCGCCTTAAGATTTTCAAGAGGAGATCAAACAAGCTTACCAGGGTTTGATGAGAATGATTATGCAAAAACTGCTGAAGCAACTAATCGTAGTTGGGAATCTCTTAAGTCGGAATTTGAAACGGTCAGAAAAAGCAACATTCTATTATTTGAAAGCTTTAGTGATGAGAAGTTAACCTTGGCAGGTACTGCCAATAATGGAATGATGACCGTTAGGGCGCTGGGTTTTGTAATAATAGGACATTGCCAGCATCATTTGCAAGTTCTTGAAGAAAGGTATTTGCAAGATTATTCTTCTTCGTCATCATTATAAACCTCACCCTTAAAATCTTCATTAATAATAACATTACCTAAGTCATCAACTTCTAAATCTTCAATGCTTTCAAAGTTGGTCATAGTATAATGTAATTTGCTACTTACTTTTACCAAGTAAATGGCATCTTCAGTTCTAACTTCAACGGCTTCAATGGTTTGGTTGTGATGATTGTCAAAGGTTATGATATCGTCATCACCATAACCATCGGGGAATTTCTCGGTTAGTAATTTGAGAATTTCAGGTGTGAGTCTTTTATAGTCAACTATAATTTTTCTCATTACCAAGGATTTAGGTGTTATTGATGCAGTTTACAACCTTTTCTCCAGCAACTTTTTATAAAAATACAAAATAAATTTATTGGTTGTTGTAAAAAATGAAAGCTTCCTCTATTAAATTATTGTCTACTTGGCAATCAATTTTTGGCAATCCTATATCCTCTAAAAGAACAAAATTAATTTGCCCATAATCATTTTTCTTGTCGTATTTAAGTAACTCTATAATAGGTTGAAAATCCCCTTCTGCAATGGGGTGATGGTCAAATATTTCAATCAAAGTTTTAGTGATTTCAACTAGTTTATGTTCTGGAAAGCCTAGTTGTTTAAAGGAAATATAAGTTTCTAAAATCATTCCTATTACAATGGCTTCACCATGTAGGAAAGGATTTTTTTCGGGATGGCTTAAGTAATAGGATTCAATGGCGTGCCCTAGTGTATGACCATAATTGAGAGTTTTTCGCAAATTGTTCTCGTTGGGATCTTTTTCAACTACATCCTTTTTAATTAATATGGATTGATGGATTAATTGATCAAATTGGTCTGTTTCCAACAATTCCATCTTTTTGAAAGTATTGAAGTAAGTTTCATCTTGTATGAGGCCATGTTTTAGCATTTCAGCGACACCAGATCTAAATTGGTTTTCTGGTAGAGTAGATAAAAAGGAAGTGTCGATTAAAACCATTTCACCTGAACTAATAACCCCAATCTGATTTTTTAAATGACCTAAATCTACGCCTGTTTTTCCGCCAATAGAGGCATCGACCATAGAAAGTAGGGAAGTGGGAACATTGATATAAGCCATTCCTCTTTTGAAAGTACAGGCTACAAATCCGCCTAAATCTGTAATGACGCCTCCTCCTACATTGATAAGCAAACTTTTTCTGTCTGCTTCCAATTCCGAAAGGGCTTCCCAAACACCAAGGCAGGTTTCTATGTTTTTATGTTCTTCCCCAGATTCAATTTCTATAATTTCTATGTCACAAGTGGTTTCTATTTGAGACAAAAGGGAAGGCAAGCAAAACTCGTGTGTATTCTCGTCAACAAGAACAAAAATTTTAGAATAACGAACCTCTTTTAGGTGCTGGTTTAGTTGCTTATAACATTCATTATTGAAATGAATGGGGCAACCTTTACTTATAATAGAATTCATGTTCAAAAATAGTCATTTTAAGTGTGAAAATAAGCGTTAATTTAATACCAAAAAAGCTTGCGATAAATTATATTTGCACACCAATTTTTTGAAATGAATAACGAACGTATTTTTGATAACACCAAGGTTGCTTTTTCGTTAAAAAGCAATGTTGAATTGAATCGTGCTTATTTATTATTTAAGATGATTTCATTTGAACCTTTAGTAAAGGTTGGGAAGGCGTTAAGTAATTTTGCAATCAAATCCAATTTACCGGTAGAAAGCGTTATTAGAGCAACGGTATTTGACCATTTTTGTGGTGGAGTGAATGAGAAAGATTGCCTACCCGTAATTGACCAAATGTTTGAAAAAGGGGTGTCCTCAGTTTTGGATTTCTCTGTTGAAGGGAAGGAAAACGAAGCGCATTTTGATTTTGCAATGGAAAAAACCCTAGAAATCATCAGATTTTCAGCCAATAAAGACGCGATGCCAATAGCAGTTTTTAAACCAACTGGGTTTGGTAGGTTGAAATTGTATCAAAAAATTGGAGAAAAAGGTCCACTTACCGATTCAGAAAAACAAGAATGGGAACGTGTAGTGAATCGATTTGATCAAATTGGAAAATTAGCCAAAGAGCTGGATGTAGAGCTTTTGATTGATGCTGAAGAGAGTTGGATGCAAGACGCAGCTGATGATTTGGTAAGCCATTTGATGGCGAAGTATAATACAGAAAAGCCAATAGTATTCAATACGCTTCAAATGTACCGTCATGACCGCATGGATTTTCTTAAACGAGAACACCAAAGAGCCAATGAAAAGGGCTATTTTTTGGGTTACAAAATCGTAAGAGGCGCCTATATGGAGAAGGAAAATGAGCGTGCAGAGGAGATGGGGTATCCAACCCCGATATGTGCCAATAAGGCTGAGACTGATGAGAATTTCAATACTGCAGCTACTTATATTTTAGATCATTTGGATCAAATATCCTTATTTGCTGGTACACATAATGAATTCAGTAGTTATCTGATCATGGATTTAATGGCTCAAAAGAATATCGCAAATAATGACGAAAGAGTGTGGTTTGGGCAGTTGTATGGTATGAGTGACCATATTAGCTTTAACTTAGCTGAAAAAGGCTATAATGTAGCAAAATATGTCCCATTTGGCCCCGTCAAAGATGTGTTGCCTTATCTTATTAGGAGAGCGGAAGAAAATACTTCGGTTGCCGGTCAAACTGGTCGGGAATTGATGTTGTTAACCAAAGAAAAGGAAAGAAGGAAAAACGAAAAAGAAGATTAAATTATTTAAACTTCCACCATGCTTTCTTTTTGGAAGGCATCTTTCCGTAACCATAGCCATAGCCATATCCACGTTTGTGGTCAACTCCATTTAAAAGAATAGCCATGTTTGGAAGGCGTTTTTCATCATACATTCTTTGAGCTATCTCCAGCTGATCTTTTCTAAGGTAATTGGCGCGCACTACATATATAAACAAGTCTGCAAACTTGCTGATTAAGAGCGTATCGGTTACCAGACCAACAGCGGCCGTATCAACAATGATATAATCATAAGAATTTTTTACGGAATCAAACATATCTTTGACCCTGTTACTCATTAATAATTCAGCCGGATTCGGAGGGATGGTTCCAGATGGAATGATGTCTAAATATTCGGATCCCGGATATTTTGAAATAACTTCATGGATGCCTAAATGATGGTTTCCAATGAAATTGGTAACACCTGTTTTATTCTCAACATCCAAATAATTAGTAGCTCTAGGAACCCGAATATCAGTTTCGATTAAGAGAACTTTTTTATCGGAATAGGCTAGGGATAAAGCCAAATTAATAGAGCTATGAGATTTCCCTTCCTTACTTGTAGTGGACGTGACAAAGATAATTTTGGCTCTGTCGGATATATTCTGAAGCATGAAATCAATATTCGTTCGAACCATTCTAAAAGCTTCAGCCTTTGGTGAGTAGTCTACTTTGGATATCAAATGTTGTTTTTTGTTTGATCTTGGGATGTCTCCAATAAAAGGAACGGAAAGGGCTTTTTTGATATCGGAAATGTTATGAACCTTATCATCTAATAAGTCAATTAAGTAAACAAACCCGACTGGTACCGCTAAACCGAGTATCAACCCAGCGAGTAGAATTAATGGTACCTTGGGTGAAACTGGTTGGTTTGAAACATACGCTTTGTCAACAATTTTGGCATTAGGGGAAGAGACTCCATGCGTAATAGCAGCTTCTTCACGTTTTTCAAGTAAATAAAGGTACAACGCTTCTTTAATGTCTTGTTGTCTTTTAATGTCCCTGAATTGCCTTTGTTTTTTGGGAGCAGAATATATTTGGGAGTTTATTCGTTGGTTTTCATTTACTAGATTATTATAAGTGATTTGGTTCGTTGATTTGATGCTGCTTAAGCTTTCTTGTAAATTCGCTTTAAGCTGATCAATTTGATTGGTTAAATTAATAACCGTTGGATTTTTATCACTTGAATTCTTTAATAGTCGGTTACGCTCTAAAACCAATTCGTTATGCTTTTTGGTAATTAAAGCAACCGAATTGTCGGATATTCCAATATTGGCAGGAAGTAGGTCATTGGCTTGTCCTTTTTCAGATAAATGATCGGACATGTAGTCAATCAATTGAATTTGATTGGCTGTTTGAATGATTTGACTCTCGTTTTCCTTTTCATTTTGAAGGAATAGGGAAGACTGCGTTTGAAGATCGGTTAATTTGTTTTCCTTCTGTAGGGATTCTGCAGTTAAATCAACTTCGCCCAATTCTTCGGAAACGATTTCCAGTCGGCTATTGATAAAGTCAGAAGTGGCCTGAACAACAAGTTCTTTGTCTTTAACAATATCCTCATTGTATTTTTCAATAAGTTTATCTAGAAACAAGGAGGCTTTCTCTTTAACATGATCCTTTATGGATAGTTTAATGACATTGGAGGTTTCTTTATTTTCAAGAATCAATTTTCCTTTATAATCAGAAGCTACCTTTTCAATTGGACTTATTTTTACAGTTATTCTTGAGCCTATTTTGGCTGCATATTCACCTATTCTGGGAGTGATAGTTATGTCTCCAAAGCTGGTTGTTACAGGTTCTCCAAAATTGTGAATGGTTCCCTCGTCATCTAAATCCTTTTCCTTTTTTGTTTTCAATTTGGAAAAGTCGGCTCCTTTAAGGAGAAATTGCGTTCCAGAATTAATTTTTATTGTCAAGGTGGTGTCAACCTTATAAATTAGAGAGTCGGGTTCACTGAAATTAATTGAAATGGGAGGATTGGAATAGGTTTCGTGGTCATTAATTCTACCTTCCACAAAGTATTGGATATTAAATTTTAAGTCTTTTATGGCTTCGGTGATAATGGTTCTCGATTTTATGACTTCTATTTCATCAAGAACGTTAGTATTATTGGTTTTAAAGAGACCATAATTTTGAAGGGTATTTAACTCAGGTAATTTAGAGTTGCTTTTGTCGTCCTTCAATTTGATAGTGGCTGAAGCTTGGTATAAATAATCGGTATATCTTAAATATAAAAACACCAATGCCATAAAACCAATTAAGCAGATTAAAATGAATTTCCACTTAAGTAAATAGGGAGAGAGAATTTCTCGAAAACTATCTTTTTGTTTCATAAAATTATTTTACCAATATGGCTACCAATGTAACTAATGTTGCTACTGCTGAAATGATGATGGCATTATTTTGGTTAAAGGCGCTTGATCTTACCCTAGCTTTATTAGGCTCAACATAAATTACATCATTTTGTTCCAGATAGTAATTTTGGTCATTCAAAACGTTTTTTTGAGTTAGATTAAACCTGCCATATTGTTTCACTCCGTTTTTTTCTCTTATTAAAAATACATTGTCTCGTTTTCCGTAGATAGTTAAATCTCCAGCCATTCCAAGAGCTTCACTTAAAGAAATACGTTCGTCCTCAATTGAAAACGTACCAGGGTTATTTACTTCACCTAAAACAGTGACAGTAAAATTAGTAAGTCTGATATTTATGATAGGATCTTTAACATACTCCGAAATTTTTTCTCGCATCATATTTACGGTTTCTTGTCTGGTTAAACCGCCAATTTGAATGGTTCCTAGCACGGGGAATTCGATATTACCATCGGCATCCACTAAATAGGTTTGAATTCTCATCTCTCCTTGATAATTTACCGATGAGAAAGTGTTGGTAATCACAGGTAAATTGAATGGCTTGACGGTTTCAGGATCAAGTGCTGAAACGTTTATGGATACCAAGTCATTAGGTTTATAAGTAATGCTAGGAGAGAACGCAATGTTTGATTCTGCTGTTATGGGCTGATTCTGAAAATAAACAACATCCTCTCTAGAGGCACATGCATTTAATAAGAGAACAGCGATTAAGAGGATAATGTAATAGTTGGTTTTGGATTTCATAATGATTATTTTGATCTCATATTTAATACCTCATATTTGGTATTGTTAGGATTGTATTCTGGAACGATATCTTTAATTTTAGCCACGATATCAATATTTTGAGTGTGGGGTCCCACAGTACATAAATCCTTAATGTTTTTTTCCATTTGAATAATGTCAATGATTTTGCATTTAGCAATCATGATTTTTTCATTATACGTGGGTTTAGTGTTTTCTCCATCCACCAAGAGTTCCTCATAAATCTTTTCTCCAGGTCTCAATCCTGTTATTTTAATTCCAATGTCTTCTGGATATCGAAATCCTGAAAGTGTAATCATGTTGACAGCAAGGTCAAAAATCTTGACTGGTTTGCCCATATCAAAAACGAAGATTTCATAGCCATGACCCATAGCAGCAGCTTCCAGCACTAGCTGGCAAGCTTCAGGAATAGTCATGAAATATCGAATGATATCGGGATGGGTCACGGTAAGTGGCCCTCCAGCTTCAATTTGTTTCTTAAATAGAGGAATGACTGAGCCATTTGAGCCTAAAACATTTCCAAACCTCGTAATGATAAATTTGGTTTTGCCATTTGAAAATTTCTTTTGGCAACAAACTATCATTTCAGCAATTCTTTTTGAGGCACCCATCACATTTGTCGGATTAACTGCCTTATCTGTAGATACCAAGATAAACTTATTAATGCCGTATTTGTTAGATAAGTTTATTAGGTTTTGAGTTCCTTTTACGTTAACACTAACTGCTTCGTAGGGGTTGTGTTCCATAAGGGGAACATGCTTGTATGCCGCTGCATGGAAAACAATATCGGGTTTATGACGATGGAATAGGAGGTCCAGTCTCTGTATGTTTCTTATATCGGCGATTATGGCCTCAATATTGTTTATTCCCTTTTGTAATAATTCTTGTTCCACATCATAAAGTGCAGATTCGGCATTATCTAAAAGAATTATTTTTTTGAGATTGTAATTGGTCAATTTTCTAACTAATTCACTACCAATAGATCCAGCAGCACCCGTAACAAGAGCCACTTTGTTGCTGTATTCTTCTGTTAAGAGTGGGTTGTCTATATTTATAGGTTCTCTTCCCAGTAAATCTTCAATGTTAATGTCTTTAATTTGACCAAAACTTAAATCACCATCAATCCAATGTTTTACCGCTGGCACGATTTTTACCTTAAGGCCAATGGAAAATAATCTACTTGTAATTTGCAGTAATCTGTTAGAGTCTATTGTTTGAATGGAGATAATAACCTCATCTATAACGTTTTTATCAACGAACTCTCTAGTAATTTTTTTGGGACTATAAACTTTTAGCTGGTTTATTTTTTTATCAGTTTTTCGCTCATCATCATCAATAAAGCCAATTACTTGAATGTTACTTCTTGGATCATTGGTGACGGCATCATAGGCAATCATACCAGATGTTCCAGCTCCATAAATCAAAGCTATTTTCTTTTCGTCAAACTCAGTAACAATACTTTGGTAAATGGACTTCACAAAAAACTTGGCACCTACCAAAAAGAAAATATTCAATAAGAGGTGGATGTATATAATGGAACCTGGTATGTCAAATACTAAATCAAAATGATATTGTCTGCTTAAAAAGGTGGTAATAATTAAAATGGTGGCTAAAATATTAATACCAATTATCAGGTTAATAACATCATTGGCGCCCGTAAATCGAACCACACCCTCGTGGGATTTGACTGCTAAAAAGCTAATTACAGCAGCTATTAAAACAAATGGAATTTGTTTGATAAAAATGACGACATCAAAATTTATTTCAAAATTATACCTAATGATGTATGCCAAAAAAAAGGTAAATGAAACAACACAGAGATCAAACAGCATAACCAGCCATTTACTGGCATAGCGGTTAAATAGCTTTCTCAATATGTAGTTTAATTTATTCAAAATATCCTTTTATGTATTTTATAATATAGTTTAAATCTTCATCTGTCATGCTTGAGCCACTTGGTAAACAAAGGCCTCTGTTAAACAAGTCTTCTGAAACCCCGTTTAATAAAGCGGGCACATTTTCAAACACGGGTTGCATGTGCATAGGTTTCCAAGAAGGTCTAGCTTCAATATTTTTAGAAAGTAATAGGTTTAAAATACCATCCCGTTGTTCCTGTGTTTTAAGTAAAATGCAGGTCAACCATCTATTGGATAAAAATCCTTCGGGTTCTTCAAGAAAACTGATTTCTTCTATGTTGTCTAGGTGGTCTTTATAGTAATGATAAATTCTTCTTCTAGAGGTGATTCGTTCTTCCAGCACCTCCATTTGTCCACGACCAATACCAGCTGAAACATTACTCATCCTATAATTGTATCCAATGTCTTTATGGGAGTAGTGAATTCCAACTTCTTTGGCTTGAGTAGAAAGATAAACAGCCTTAGCCTTTAGTTTTTCTGATTTAGATATTAAAGCGCCACCTCCCGAGGTAGTAATGATTTTATTGCCATTAAAAGAAAGGACAGAGAAATCGCCAAACGTGCCACATTTTTGGCTTTTGTAGGAACTGCCTATGGCTTCGGCACTATCCTCTAAAATAGGGATTCCGTATTTGCCCGCAATAGTATGTATTTGATCCACTTTATATGGCATACCATAAAGATTTATTACAATTATAGCCTTTGGCTTGTTTCCTTTTTTAATCCTTGAAATTATTGCTTTTTCCAATAATTCAGGACACATATTCCATGTGTCTTTTTCGCTATCAATCAGAACAGGTTTTGCTCCTAAATAAATAACTGGATTAACTGAGGCTATAAACGTCTTTGTTTGGCAAAGCACTTCATCTCCAGGTTGTACCCCTAACATAATAAGTCCTAAATGAATGGCTGCGGTACCAGAGGTAACGGCTGTAACATGAGAGGTATGTTTTAAATAACTCTCAAGGTCTTTTTCAAACCCTTCAATATTTGGTCCAATAGGGGCAATCCAGTTGGATTCAAAGGCTTCATGAATGTATTTTAGTTCCTTTCCACTCATATGAGGAGGGGATAACCAAATTCTTTTATGTTCCTTTTTAGCACTTTGATCCATGGTAAATATCTGCTATAATCATTTAACTTTCAAAAAAATACGATAAATCGCTCATTTCTACGATGTTCCTTTAAGAGGCTTAGAGACTACTCCTTGAGTTAATTTTGAGGATTCAATGACCATCAAAGATTAAAGGTTTGATTTAATTAATAATTGTAGAAATAAAAATATCAATTTTTTAGAACCTGAGAAACTAGCTCATTATTTTAAAAAGGGTTTTTAAAATAATTTTAATGTCCGTTATTAAATACGGACGGTCTATGTAGTTCATGTTCAATTTGATTTTGGCAGGCATGATTTCAGAAATGTAATATTCCTCTGGGTTATCTGCTTTTTTCAGTAATTCGGCCTCATCTCTAAAAGCAATGGAAGCATAATCTGTTATACCGGGTTTTACTTCTAGGATTTTTAAATCATCCTTAGAATAAAAATTAACATATTTCCTTACTTCTGGCCTGGGACCGACAAAACTCATGTCTCCCTTTAGAACATTAAATAGTTGTAGTAGTTCATCTAATTTGAATTTCCTTAAAAATTGTCCAATATGAGTCACTCTTGGATCTTTATCTCCTAAGGTCAGTAATCCTTTTTTATCGGCATCTACATACATGGTTCTGAATTTATAAATAAAGAAATCATGATTGTTTTTGCCTACTCGTTTTTGAAGATATAGAATCGGACCTTTTGAATCCAATTTGATTAGAATGGCGATTATCAACAAAATGGGAGACAAAAAAAAGATTCCCAAAATGGACATTATAATGTCAAACATTCTTTTAATCATAAGACAGATTCAACTGCTTCACTCACAGTTTGGGTGATAAAGTTTAATTGCTCTTCTTTTAATTGCGGATAAATAGGAAGTGAGATTTCGCATTTATATTGTTGATATGCACTAGGAAAATCTGCAATTTCAAAACCCATATCCTTAAAAACGGATAGTAGAGGCAAAGGTTGGAAATGAACATTAACAGAAACCTCTTTTTCTGCAATTTTCTTCATAATCTTATCTCTTTGCTCCTCATTACAATTAGCTATTCTCAAAGCGTAAATATGACAGGAAGATACTTTAGCGTTATCCTGAAATTTTGGTAAAATGGCCCATGTCTTTTGCTGAAAAAAATCTTGATAAAATGAAAAAATATCTTTACGCTGGTGAAGTGTAGAATCAAAATATTCAGGCAATTGAGCAATACCGATAGCTGCCAAAACATCTGGTAAATTAACTTTTATTCCTGGGTAAACTATGTCGTATTTCCATCCACCCGCTTGTGACTTTGTAAAGGCATCTTTGGTTTGACCGTTTAAAGAAAAGCATCTAAGGTATTTATACTCATCTTCATTACTGAATGGTTCCGGTAAATTCAAGCATATGGCACCTCCTTCGGCAGTAGTAACATTTTTGACCGCATGAAATGAGAATACAGTTAAATCGGCTGATGCACCTAAATACGTTCCATTGTATTTGGCCCCCAATGAATGAGCAGCATCAGATAATACCAAAATTCTCCCTAATTTCTCCTGGTTTGTTGATTCTGGAGTAAATAGATGCTTTGAATTGGTTGTGATTTTCATGATTTCGTCATAATCACATGGCCAACCGCCAATGTCAACAGGAATAATGGCCTTCGTTTTATTGGTTATTCTCTTTTCGATTTCTTCGATCGAAATATTGAAATCATCCTTAACATCTGCCATTACAGGTGTGGCTCCAGCATGAATTACAGCGAGAGCTGTTGCAGAATAAGTGTAAGCAGGAATAATGACTTCATCACCCTTTTTGACTCCCAGCCATTTTAGAGCCAATATTAAACCTGATGTTGCAGAGTTCACGCCAAGAGCATTTTTAGCTCCTGTATAATGGCATATCATTTCTTCAAGTTTCTTTACTTTAGGTCCGGTAGTAATCCATCCGGATTGCAAGGAATCCATAACTTCATCTAATACGGATTGGGTAATGTAGGGTGGTGAAAATGGGATTTTCATATTTTTCTTTGATTAATAGCTGTTTCAAAGATAGTTATATATTCCTTACTTATTTTATCTAACCCAAACTGTTTTACATGCTCCAACCCAATTTTTGAGAGGTCTTCATTCAAGTACTTATTTTCAGCCAGCCCTTTCATGGCTTCTACTAAAGCATTCGTTTGGTTCGGTTCAATTAAAATAGCCGCTTCCTTGTTGTTGTAGACATATTGTGTAACGCCTGTGACCTTTGTAGAGATTATGGGTAAGCCGACTGCAGCGGCTTCCAACAATACTCTGGGGAAGCCTTCGCCGTAGAAGGTAGGTAATACAAAAGCATCAGATTGACAAAGTAAATCCATGACATCTGTTCTGGAACCCAATATTTCTACGACATCCTGATATTGGTCTAGAATGGATTGATTGAGTCTTTCGCTATTTTCCTCCAATGGGCCAACCAGCAAAAAGCGATAATCAAATCCTTGACTTTTTAATGTCTTTGCGGCCTCTAAATAGTTAATGATTCCTTTTTCATAAACCAATCTTGAAACGCAAATGAAGGTGTAAGGGTTGCTTTTTCTTGATGCTACTTTTGAAATGTCTTTTAGTTCTATTCCACTACTTAAAATTAAGGTTGTTTGGTCCCTGTCTGCTAATTGATTTTTAATAAAATAATCTTGATCATCTGTGTTTTGAAAGACTGTAACAGCCACTCTTTTCCGTATGGATTTGTGGAGCTTTTGATACATGGTCTTCAAAATGAAAGAAGAGAGGCCTTTTTTCATAAAAATTTTCCCAAGTCCCGTAATAGTTCTACTTATGGGAGTGTTTTGTCTCCTTAAAGCAATAGGTAATAGAAAAGCTGGTTTGGTATCAAAAGTATGTATCAGATCAAAGGAGTTATTTGTGAAATATTCTTTGTACCACTGGATTGTCTTGAGGTCTGATAAAAGTGAAAACTCCCTCTGCAAAGGGTAGTTCTCATATTTGATATAGTCAGGAAAATTATAGGAACTTGTCCCAATAATCGTCACTTCAGATCCAGCTGCAATGAGATATTTTGAAAGATCGATTCTTTTGTGCACATCTTCGCCGCCTACTAAACAAATTTTACCTCTTTCTATTGTCATAAATAATTTTTTTCATACCATTTTTGGAAGACGTAAAATGTCCATGCTTGTCTGCTACTATCTATGTTTCCGGTTAAGTGGTTGTTCAACAAGTCTTGAATTTGATCCTTTTGAAAGACGCCTTGTTTGTTTAAAAATTCATTTGAGACATAATGCGCCACTTCCTTTTTTAGACTTGATCGTAACCAATCTCCAACAGGAACAACAAAACCTTGCTTTGATTTCTCTAGAAAACCTTCAGGGAATTCAGATTTGAAAGTTTCCTTAAGGATGTGTTTTTTATTCCATCCGTTCAAGAGAAAGCTTGATGGAAGCGAATTGGTGTATTTCCAGAGTTTTTTATTTAAAAAAGGAGCTCGACACTCTAAAGAGGCAAACATGCTCGTTCTGTCTACTTTCACCAACATATCGCCCTCCAAACTGACATGTCTATCTAATTCCCTGAAATCATTAAGAGAATTTAATTTTAGGTTTTTGGTGATTTCTTGGTAATGATCAAACGGATTTTCATAAACATAGTCTTTCTGAAGAATTTGTTCAGGTTGTAAAAAGCCTTGACTTATAATGTTCCAGTAGTAAGAATTACCATATTCAACGGAATTAATAAGTTTCTTAAGTTTGAATTTAATTCCTTGACTATCATCCTTACTTGAAAGCAATTTATTAGTCAAATCTTTAGTGGCATTGTGAAGGCTTTTTGGAACCCAACGAGTGTAGTGGGTGTTCAGTTTACCCATGTAATACTTGTTGTAACCACCAAACACTTCATCGCCGCCATCTCCTGTTAAAGCAACCTTGACATGTTCTCGAGTAAGTTTGGAAACCATGTAGGTTGGCAGGGAAGAAGGGTCGGCAAAGGGTTCGTCAAAATTTAAAATAATTTCATGGATACTTTCTTCAATGTCGCTTTCCTTTAAGATAAACTCATGGTGGTTACTTTTTATAAGTTTGGCAACCGTTTTGGCTTTGTCAGTTTCATCAAACTCCTCCTTTTCAAAGCCAATGGAGTAAGTATTAATTCTCTCTCTTTTAATCTTTGATAATCCCCAACTCACGATGGATGAGTCCACACCTCCTGACAAAAAGGTGCCTAATGGCACATCTGAAATAGATCGAGATTCTATGCTTTCCATAACTAAATCACGTACTTTTGACTTAGCATTTAAGAATTGAATTTCAGTATTTGTGTAGTTTTTTAACTCATTGATTAAATGGGTTTTGAATGCATTTGATTGAATGTTAAATTCAATATAGGAGTTAGCGTTTAATTTATAAATGTCATTATAAATTGTGTAAGGCGCTGGTATATATGTTAGTTTCAAAAATAGACTTAAACCTTGATTGGAAATAGCAGGCTTAAAATTTAAATAGGAAACAATCGACTTAAGCTCAGAAGCCCAAATAAACTCATTCTGCCCATGATAGTAATAGAGTGGCTTTTCCCCAAAGAGATCGCGAGCAATTATGACTTTTTCCTCTTTTTTGTCATAAATACTGAAGGCAAACATGCCGTCCAGCTTTGAAAATGCTTTGGTGCCTTGGTATTCGTAAAGCTTTAAAATGACTTCGGTGTCACTTTGGGTTTGAAAGGTAGCTCCAGCATTTTCAAGTTCAAGCCTTAAGTTTTGATAGTTATATATCTCACCATTGAATACAATAACCAGTGATTTGTCTTGATTATAAATAGGTTGATGTCCTGTATTTAAATCAATGATAGACAACCTTCTCATGGCCATCCCCACTTGATTTGTTGTATTTCTTTGAACAAAATGACCACAGTCATCGGGACCTCTATGAATGATTTGATTATTCATTTTAAGAAGCCTATTCTCAAAATCTTCAATAGAACTTGAATGGTATGATATAATTCCGTTAATTCCGCACATTAAAGCAAAGTATCTATTAATTGTTTGATCTGGTTTCCAATTATTTCAATGTCAAAATCCTGAGCTCTTTCAAAACCTAATTTACTGAATTTTAAGCGTTCGGACTCATTGTGGTATAAAAATTCAATAGCCTTAGCGAGACCCATATCGTCATTGACATTTATTAAAATTCCGTATTTGGCAAGGTGAAATTCTCCTTGTGGAATGTTGATTTTTTGATTTTCATTTAACAGTTCCAGTGGACCCGTCATACAATTTGTTGCTATTACAGGCAAACCAACCGACATAGCTTCCAAAAGGGCATTTGGAAATCCTTCTGAATGGGAATTAAGAACAAAACCATGACATGTTTTTAAAACTTCTTTAATATTGGGAACAGCCTTATTAAGATTCACCCGGTTCTGGAGATTTTCTGCATTTACAATAGATTTATAATAATCTTCAAGTTCACCATTTCCGTAAATATCCAAACTAATTTGGTTGTTTACCCTTTTAAGGCTTCTTATAATTCCTTCATGGTTTTTAACTGAAGTAAACCTGCCAACACTTATGATTTTCATGGATTCGGAATCTTTTTTTAGATAGGAATAATCCTTTTCAGCATCGATTACTATAGGGTTATAGATGACCTTTGTATCCAAATTAACATAAAAATTCTTTTTAAGATCTATGTTGATATTCTGCGAATTTGAAAATAAGATATCATTGGAATTATAGTATTTTTTAAAGGCCCATTTTCTCAGGTTTTTACCAATAATTCCCGTATAGTTTTTTGACGGAAAGCAGCGTTCACTTATGATTGTTCTTAATTTTGGTGAATGTGATTTAGCATAGCCATTAATTACATTGGGCAGAGCTAAAAAGGAAATAGAAACATCAATTTCATTTTTGATTAATGCCTTCTTATAAGATTTAAAGAACGACAAATAATCATTCAATTTAGATACAAGATTGGATTTGCTTTTTTCATTTTCCTTCGATAAGCTTAATATCTTGATATTGGGATCAATGAAGAAGTCAATTTGTTTGTAAAATAGGATGATTGTAACATCATAATATTTAATGAGTTCATTTGCAAGAATGCTTACAACTCTTTCTGTACCACCAAAATAAAGAGCATAGGTAAAAAGTGCTATTTTAGGTTTAGATTTCATTAGAGATTGAGTAACAAATTTTCGTATTGACTAATAATTTTGTCCTCATTAAATCGATCCAAAACAATTTTTCTTACTTCTTCAGCTTCAAAAGGAAATACTTGATTGATATGGTTCAAGTGGGTAATGAATTCATCCTCATTTTGAGCAATTAAACCATTGATATTTGGTTCTATAATTTCGTTAAGCCCGCCAGGAGCCTTAAATGCGATAATGGGTGTCCCTGCCATACATGATTCAAGTAAAACGTTGGGGAATCCCTCTACATAGGAACCTTGTAGGAATACATCGTGATTGCCAAGTTCGTTGCCAACATCCGAAGTAAATGGTATATGGTTGATATTCTGAATATTTAATTCTTTTGCCAATGCAAAAACATTTTTAGCCTCATTCCCATCTCCTATAATGGTATAGGAAAAAGGAAAGTTCAATTGTCCTAAAGCTCTTAAAATTCGGTCATGACCTTTTTCTTTGCTTAATCTTCCAACGGTAATAAATTTGAGTGGTGAATGTACCATTGATTTTTTTAAAGAGATCTTGGAGGTGATAGGGTTGTTGATAAGTTCTATTTTATCTTCAGGAATACCAAAATTTTTGATCATATCCTCTTTCATGTCTTTGGATTGCGCAATGAATCTATCAATGAACCTGTTGGTTTTAACAATAACTGATTTGGGAAGTACATTGGATTTATTATATTGATCCAAAACACTTATCACATTGGCTTCCCTTGCAACGAATTTAATGTTCGGAAAAAGAATTGAAATGCCAGCCATCATGGAATTTAAATGCGCAATAGAGCTTAAAACGATATCTGGTTTTTTACTTTTAAATACTTTGATGATTTTTAAAAAAGCCTTGGAAATCTTTGGTTTATTTAAATAGATGGTCTCTACGTTGTCTATGGGATATACCGAATCTAGGGCGCTCCCAATTACAAGAAGTTCCACTTTGAATTTTTCTTTATTCAATTTTTGGGAAACGAAAGAAAATATTCTTTCGGCACCACCGGCAGCCAAAGAAGGAATAATGAAAATTATATGTTTTTTGTCTTTTTCCATTATTTGATAGAGTAGCCTTTTCCATTTTTAGATAGCCATTGCTTTAAAACTAACAGTTTCCATATAAGCGGGTATCGGTTCCAAGATCCATCCATGTGTTGATTGATTCTTAAACTAACTTCTTTAGTATTGATGTTTGGAATATTTTTAAGTTCAGTATCACTTAATTCCGACATCACATAATCTTTTAAAGTTCCTCTAAACCATTCCTGAAAAGGCATGGTGAAGCCTGCTTTTGGTCTGTCAAAGATTTCTTTTGGGACATAGTCATAAAGTACTTCTTTCAAAATGCGCTTTTGGTTTTTACCCTGTATTTTGTATTCTGTAGGCAGGGATCTTGCAAACTCTACGATTCTATAATCCATCAAAGGAGAGCGGGCCTCCAATGAGTATGCCATGGTGGCACGATCAACCTTGGTATTGATATCCCAATTAAGGTAGGTTTTTAGATCAAAATCAGACATGCGCTCGTAAATATTCTTCTCCTTGTGTTTTAGATATTTCAGTTCATCAACTTCCAGATAATTAAAATCAGAATCAATCCAACTCGTGTCAACACCTGTCATTCCAGCAATGTAAATGTCATTTACATCATTGAAATTTAAAACCTTACCCATTGTTTTGATACGGTAATTAGAAGGTAATTGCAGAATTTTTGATGCTAATTGACGAGCAGGTTTAGGAAGCATAAAGGCCATTTTACCCTTTTTGATCCAAACATACCTTTCATAACCAATAAAATTTTCATCACCTGCATCACCAGACAAAGCAACTGTAACTTGGTCTCTTGTGTATTTGGATAATAACATGCTTGGAATGGCGGAGGAATCAGCAAAAGGTTCGTCGTAGTAGTATGAAAAATTGTCGATTAAGTCGATACCTTCTTCATAATTGCACTCTATAACATGGTGATCCGTTTTTAAGTGATTCGCAACCTGTTGAGCATAGATACTCTCATCAAATTTTTTCTCATTAAATTTTACAGAAAACGTTTTTATTTTGCTCTCTGTGGTTTGAGTTGCCATGGCGGCGATTACTGATGAATCCACACCACCAGAAAGAAATACCCCTACGGGAACATCTGCAAAAAGTCTCATCTTTACGGCATCTTTTAAAACCGATTTAAGCTCTTCTTTGGCCTCTTCAAACGAACCTTGAAAATAAGGGGTGTGTTTGGTTGAGATGTTCCAGTAAGGTTTTATCGTTAATTTATGGGAATCTAATTGGTATGTAAAATGATTTCCTGGAGGCAGTTTTTTAACTTCATTAAAAATGGAGTAGGGATCTGGAACATCACCCCATGCTAAATAATAACTTATTGATTTACTTGATATAGTTAAATCTGAATTGTAAAGCTGAATGGGAGCTAATTGACTAGCAAATTCAAAGTGACCTTTGTTGTGATAATAGTAAAACGGTTTTTGTCCCAATCGGTCTCTGGCGCCAAATAGAATGTTATTTTTCTCATCGTAGATGACAAATGCAAACATGCCATTAAATTTATTGACACATTCACTTCCATATTCAAGGTAAGCGGCACAAATAACTTCGGTGTCGCTTGTGGTTCTAAAGGCATATCCTTTAAGAACAAGTTCATCCTTCAGGCTTAAAAAATTATAAATTTCACCATTAAATACAATATGTACATGATGGTAAGTGAAAGGTTGGTTTGACCTTTCATCTAAATCGATAATGGCCAATCTGTTATGTCCAAATACGACTTTATTGTTGATGTTTATATGTTGTAGCTTGTCGGGACCTCTAAAATTGGTTCTTTCTAGCTTCTTCTGAACTTGGTCTGGTTCATAAATTTTTGTACTTCCGTAAATTCCACACATTTACTCATTCCTTTTTTAGTTTGATGAAATCATTTTCAAATGCTCTGTTTTTTTGAAATAGCCAAAGGGAAAAAAACAATACAATGTAATTATCAAAATAATTATGACTTACTAATAAAAAGGTAACCAATATCAATGCAATATATAAATGTTCTGGTTGTTTAAAAAAGTGTTTGGCACTTTTAACTAGTTGTCTGATGTATATAAAAATTAAAATGACAAACGGTATAAACCCAGAGTCTCCCAATACCATCAAATAGGTGTTGTGAACCCCAGTAATCACACCAACTGAGTCATTTTCATGTCCATGCGTAGCCTTATAGCCATTACCAAAAAGTAAATGATTTAGTATGGGGGTTTTATACAGGGCCCAAGTTTCCTCCCTAGATTCTTTTGTAATCGTTTGAGTATCTACATCATCTGAAAAGACACTTTGAAGGGCTTGGAAACGAGTGGTGTTTAATTTTAAGTTTCCGCTGGAAAGTACCAGAACAAAGGCCATAGCTCCAAAAAGGATGCCTATTAAATTTGATTTTTTATAGAGTGCTGATAATAGAGCGATAAGCGTTAAGGTGATTAAAAAATACCGTGAAAGCGTCATGATACCTCCGGCAATACACAAAAATTGAAAAAAAATTCGTAGTTTGACATTACTTACAGCAAATGCAAACGCAAATCCCAGAAGCGCAATAAGGCCTGCGTTGTTGGGGTTTATATAAAATCCACTGTATCTTCCGTAGTCATTAGGGAATGCAATAGTATTTACAATAATGCTAAAAGAACCAATGGATAAATAAAGTGCAATTTCTTTAGGTGAGGCTTGATTTGCCAGGGTACTGGCAGTGATAATAAAAACCAAAAACTTGATTAAATCAATGATGTAATTATTGGTTGGCCCATAATATTGAAAAACAGAAATAACAAAATAGGACAATCCTAAAATGAGCAATAAAAATTCAGGTTTGGTTTTCTCAGAAATAAAATAATAGAAAACCAATAGAGCCAACATTAAGTAGCTTAATGCGCTACCCAAACCCTCACTAATATGTATAAGAGCAAAGCTATCTAGCTTCAATAGTAGAAGTATAAGAATGATATTTCTAATAACTAAATTCATGTTTTTTGCAACTTTTTGGAATACATGTAAAAGACTCCAAATTTCAAGGCTTCAATCACGGTGGTACATAAGGCTATCCCCATGACCCCATACAATTTCATAAAAATATAGTTGAAGATAATATTTAAAAGAAGACTAATGAAAGATACAACAGCCATAAATGTGTTTTTGTTGATACCGGTTAAAAACCTCACTAGTACATCTGTACATATTGAAAATGGAAGTGCCAAAAAGTAAACAATTTGAATCAAGCCTACTGTATTGGTGTCATTGGCGGTAAAGGCACCTCTTTCAAATAAAATTTCGATAACAAAATAGGATAGGAAACATAGAGGAATGATTACTGCTAAAATGCCTCCAAACAAAACCTTTATGATGGTATACAGTCTTTCATAAGCAGTTTCTTTATTGTCCAAAATGAGTTTTGAAAAATAGGGAAGAAGGACATTTCCTAGCGCCACAATAGCTATCGCCGAAATAAAGGCAGGCACTTTATAACCATAATTTAAGGCGGTAATGGAGCCTATGGCTAATTGTCCGGCAAAATACTGATCGGTAGCGGGGACCATTCCGGTTAAAAAGCTAGATGTGATTCTGGCCGGAAACTCCCTTAACATCATTCGGGTGTTTTTACTGGTAAAATCAGGAGTTGAGAACTTGATAATGCCCTTTCGTAAACTAACAATTAGGAGAAAGATAAATTCAGCTAAAGAACCTAATAGCATACCAACTGCCAGCACACGTTCTTGCAATATATTTTGAAAGCCCAAAAGACAAACAAGCATCAATATGGATGTCAGAATGGGGTAGACAGAGGAGTATTTAAACTCGTCAAAAATATTTAAAATACCACTTAGAAGGGCATTTAATCCCCAAATGACTAAACAAGGAGCTAGATAATGAAATTGAATCTTAACCAAGCCGTAATAGGATTCTGTATGGTCTGGAAAGAAAATATCTAAGTAAAAGTCTGTGAAAAAAAAGGAAATAAGGGTAAAAATGAGTCCAAGGCCAATGGTAATAACAAAACTCACTGTTTGAAATGAGGCGGCTTCTTTTTTTTCCTTTAATTCTGCAATGTAATTTGGAATAAAAACCGATTTGAAAGAAATTAAAAACACTTGGTTAATCAGGCCAGGAATCAACAAAGCGATATAAAAAGTATCCAGTAATTCTGAAAGACCAAACTCTTCTGCAACTTTTACTTCTTTGTAAAACCCAACAAATTTTACCAAAATGGTAATGATGGCAACTACAGCAATGTTAGAAACCGTTTTATTCTGGATTATTTTATTAATTTGATTTTTCAACATGCAAACTATTCTCTAGTAATAACAATGTTTTTGATGGGCCAAACCATATTAAAAACAGCCTTGAATAAAGGACTTTCAATAGATTGATTGTAGTCTTTTCTTTTATAGGGCAGGTATTTTGAGGCTAGCAATAAATAATAAATCCACTTTAAAAAAAGTTTGGGATTTTTATTGAAATCTTTTTGAAACCAATTGAGAATTCCAAGGGCATATACTGCTAATCCCAATGGATTATTTTTTCTTGTTCCACTTGAAATATTTTGGTCATTCTCGTCTATGTAATAAGTCCTTAAAAAATCATTGAAATAATAAGTGTCATAATTGAGTTTAGATAGAAAACACCAAAGAACACCTTCTGGGATATAACCTTGATTATATAATTTTGGGCTTAGTTCGATATTTCTTAAAATACTGGTTTTCACCAATCCCCATTTTTCTTTTTGATACTTTTCGTCTAGCATATTCTTGAAAGTGGAACTGTAGTAAGGATCTGTTTCGAAAGTATCCCCAACAGGATTTCCAAATTGATCTTTACACATACAGGTCATGCTACTAACTCGAGGTTTTATGTTTTCGGGTATTTCCTGGTATCTGGAGTAAAATACTTCAAGAGAGTTATCTTCACATTCATCATCAGAATCGAGTGTTAAGAACAGTTCGCCCTTAGCTAATGAAAAACCTTGAATGAGGCATGCCATTTTATGGCGATTGGTCTCATTGTTAACATAGTTCACCGGAAAGTTTGCGGATTTAATAAGTTCCCTAATGACTTCATCTGAATTGTCTTTAGAGCCATCATTGATAATTAAAAGCTCAAAGTCTTTGAATGTTTGGTTCTTGAGGGAATCAAAAACTCTATGAACAGTTTTCGCTCTATTGTAAACTGGTGTGAAAACTGTGAATTTATACAAAAATTCATCCT
Organism: Mangrovimonas sp. ST2L15; assembly: GCF_001280515.1. Classification (GTDB taxonomy): domain Bacteria; phylum Bacteroidota; class Bacteroidia; order Flavobacteriales; family Flavobacteriaceae; genus Mangrovimonas; species Mangrovimonas futianensis. The sequence goes on from NZ_LBIQ01000052.1 coordinate 172,134, forward strand.
GCTTTTGATTTTCGCTATATGTGGGTAATAATGTTCTTAAATCCATCATTTCAAGGTGTTTTCAATTAAATCTTCCCATCTTTTCAATGCACTGTCAGGCATAAACCGATTGACAGATGCGCCTGCAGCTTTTCCCAATTGATTTCTTAAATCTGAATTGTTCATTAATCGATTTAATTCATCGATCAAATTTTGTTCATTGTTTGTAGGTATTAAAATGCCATTATGGTTATTGACGATCAATTCATTTGGTCCGGAAGGACAATCAGTTGAAATACATGGCATTTCAAAATACATGGCTTCAATCAAGGCGTTGGGAGAACCCTCAAAATTTGAAGTTAAAACAAAAATGCCTTCTTGATTTAAAAAAGGAGAAACATCCTTTATGGCTCCTAAAAAGGATACTTGGGACTCAATTTTTAATGTATAGGATAGTTCTTTATAATAATCTAAAAGACTGCCCGAACCAATGATCAATAATTCCCAGTCGTTGTGGTTTAATTTACTAAATGCCCGTAAAAGAAGTTCTTGGTTTTTTTGAGATTCCAATCTTCCAATGCTCAGAATAGAATTGCTCCTTTTAAATGCTACGCTTTTTTTACTAATTAAATGCTCTGAAAGGGGGTTTTCAATAATTTTCAACTTGTTGTCTTTCAATGACCTCTTAAAGTAATTTTTAATTTCCTCAGTTTGAACTACTAAAATGTTTGTGTACTTATAACTATGTCTAACCAAAATTTGCCAAGCTTTGTTTAAGGCATATTTTGGATGAATACGTTCACTTATTATCGACGGAATGTTTAATATCTTCGATAAAATAACCGTATAGAAATTAGCCGTGGTGGTGAAACTAAGTATTAAATCGGCATTTGTGTCTGAAACTTTACGTTTTAGACGGCTAAATAATTGAAAATGAATTTTTAAGGACGTTAGCCTATTGACATTTGATCGATATTCTTCAAGACAATAGTTAACTTTAATTGAAGGATGTAGATCATAAAAAATCAAATCTTTATAGAGGGTAAAAATGTATATATTATATCTGTTTGCCAAGTGGTTGGCAATATTGGAAAACACACGTTCTGCACCACCTGGGGTAAGACTGGGTATGACTAATGCCAATGTAGGCTTTTTTATAGGTTGGTTTTGGGTCATTTTTTCGCTTTTAAAAAGCTAAAACTAAATTAGTTAAATATGGAATATTGTTCCTAATTATTTAGATAAAAAACTATATTTGCACCCCGAATGACTTCAATAAGGTATTATTCCCATTTTGAATCTTCAATTATCCTTTAAAAGTAGAAAAACCGCTACATTTCTGCTTATAATTGATGTGCAATATCCTCTCTGAAAAAAAATATCCGACGAAATACGTAACTATACGATTAAGAGGTTGTTAAATCCTACAAAATACACTAAAAGTAGGAATTAACTTGTTTAATTGATGTAGTTCGTCGAATAAGTTCAAACCTCTTATTTTTTTTTTAAGTCGTTTAATAGTTTAGCCTCGATTAATAGCAAAATCCCCGAGAATGAATGTAACTGTATGGATTAAATTCCTATGCTCTAGGAATTTATATGTTGTCTTGAGTCTATTCTTAACTTTTAACCTACTTTCTCAAAATTATCCGCCTCAGGAAAATTTGAACAATATTGATTATTCCGCTTATCAAGCCCCTAGTTCTAGTTTACCAGGTTACTTATCAGAAGTGACCGGTAGTACTTACGGAAATTCAATTACAAGGGTAAGTGACAAAGGAGTTTTTGGAACAACCTCAGCAAGATTGCGACATAATTATGCCGTAGATCAGGTATGGAACTCTGATGGATCGCTGATTAAATTGGCAGGATATCCAGCAGCCATTTTAGATGGCGAAACTTATGAATTTTTATATTGGGCTAATATTCCTTCTTATGGAAGATGGAGTAATACACAACCCAATATTATTTATGGTACTTCTGGTAATAAGTTTGTTCAGTATAATGTAAGTACAGATCAAACAACTGTATTACATACCTTTTCTAATTATTCAAGTATTGATTTTGGATATGGTGAAGGAACCCAAGATAATAATGACCAATACGTTGGACTTATTGGGAATGGAAACACTCTTATTGTTTATGATATCCAAAATGATAACGTAGTCGGAACCAAAAATATTCCAGATGGTGATTTGGATTGGTTTAGTGTTAGTTCCTTAGGAAATTATGCCATAGCTTCTTGGCGTCCTGATGGTAGCGGTACCACTCAAGGAATGAAAAGATATAACATAGATATGACCAATGAAACTCATATTTATGACTATACGGCCCATGGTGATTTCGGAATTGATGCTAGTGGTAATGAGGTTTTTGTTCAATATGGAAATGATTCCACTTGGAATGATGAGTACTACTTAGTGATGATTAGGTTTAGTAATGCTCAAATTACACCTCTTTATTATTACCCACAATCTATTCATGGTGAGTCAGGTATTTGGGGAGGGCATATTTCCTGTAGAAATATCAATAGACCAGGTTGGGCCTATGTTTCAGAGGGATGTTGTACTGAACATCCGACCGCTTCAAGAGAAATTTTTGCAATAAAATTAGATGCTTCCAATACAGTTGAGAGATATGCAAAACATCATTCAGACTATGATTCAGGATATGGTCATGAGTCTATGGCGGTTCCAAATAGAAATGGAACTAAAGTAATTTTTGCAAGTAATTGGAATAATTCTGGTTTAATGAATGATGCTAATCCTCCTGCTTGGATTGTTTCTGTGCCACAGGCTGGTTCAACACCAACAGTTGTAGCTTCAGCTGGCGAAGATGTGGATATTTGTGAAGGTGGAACTACGACCTTGACGGCGAATGGAGGTAGTTCTTATGTTTGGAGTACAGGTGCTACTTCACAAAGTATTGAGGTTTCACCCGATGAAACTACCGTGTATTCTGTGACTGTTTCTCAGGGTGGTGTTTCTGACTCTGATGAAGTACAAGTAACAGTTAATCCATTACCAACTGCAAATGCAGGAGAAGATGTAGCTATATGTGAAGGTGAATCCATTTCTATTACGGCAACAGGTGGTAACTCATATGAGTGGAGTAATGGATCGACTAATGCTACTACAACTGTAAGTCCAAATAGTACTACTACGTATACGGTAACTGTAGTTGAGAATGGATGTAGTAGTGAAGATGAAATAACAGTGACCGTAAATCCATTACCTGAAATTAATTTAGGTTCAGATATTACTATTGAACAAGGGGAAACGGCAAATTTATCAGTGAATGCTGAAGGCTCTATTGAATGGAGTACAGGTGAAACCACCAATGAGATTGTTGTCAATCCTAATCAAACAACAACTTATGTTGTTTATGTAACTAGTAATGGTTGTACTTCAGAGGATAGTATAACAGTAAATGTAAATCAAATTCAAGTTGTTGCCTCTGCAGGTGAAAATGTTGCTATTTGTGAAGGAGGAACCACGACCTTGACAGCGAGTGGAGGAAGTTCCTACGAATGGAGTACAGGTGCAACTACCCAAAGTATTGAGGTTTCTCCAGATGAAACCACTGTTTATACAGTAATTGTTTCTGAAGGAAGTGTGTCAGATTCGGCTGAAGTACAAGTAACGGTAAACGCCTTACCAACTGCCGATGCAGGATCAGATGTGAGCATGGAAGTAGGATCTACAGTTGTGTTGACCGCAACCGGAGGTGAGGGCTATCAGTGGAGCAACGGGGCAACGACCCAGAGTATTGAGGTAAGCCCATCGGCAACCACGACCTATGAGGTAACGGTAACAACCGGCGAGTGTTCTTCCACAGATTCAGTAACGGTTACAGTGACCCAACCTGAAACACCAGAATTGGTTGTATCTGCAGGAGATGATGTAACCATCTGTGAGGGAAGTACTGCTGTATTGACCGCCTCAGAAGGAGAGAGCTATCA
>NZ_LBIQ01000053.1 GCF_001280515.1 Mangrovimonas sp. ST2L15
AACCGTTACCATCGGTATAGGTATAAGTGAACGGTGCGTTGGCTGGGTCGGCATCCGTGGCATCAGATACTGCTGTACCGCCACCATAGGTCCAACTTCCACCGGTTTGTCCTCCTGGCTCTAAGGCGGTTAAATCTACACTTGTTGTCCCTGGACATACCATCTGATCATCAATCGATACTGGGGTTACTGTATAATTACTATAGCCCACCGTATCAGAAGCATCACAACCATTACCATCGGTATAAGTATAAGTGAACGGTGCGTTGGCTGGGTCGGCATCCGTAGCATCAGATACTGCTGTACCGCCACCATAGGTCCAACTTCCACCGGTTTGTCCTCCTGGCTCTAAGGCAGTTAAATCTACACTTGTTG
>NZ_LBIQ01000054.1 GCF_001280515.1 Mangrovimonas sp. ST2L15
TTCTGGTCACCACGATGTTACAAGGATCTGTATCGTCCATGCTATCCACAGCAGTAGCTGTAATGTCACCAGCACAGTTGTCTGTAGCAGTCAACTCACCAGCAGCAGGCATGTCGCCGATACACTCATAAGTGATATCTGCAGGAGCCTCAGGAGCCACTGGCGCCGTTGTATCTTGAATGGTGATGGTCTGTGACACCGAAGATGAATTGTTACATGCATCAGTGAATGTCCACGTTCTGGTCACCACGATGTTACAAGGATCTGTGTCGTCCATGCTATCTACAGCAGTAGCTGTAAT
>NZ_LBIQ01000055.1 GCF_001280515.1 Mangrovimonas sp. ST2L15
CAGATTCAGTAACGGTTACAGTGACCCAACCTGAAACACCAGAATTGGTTGTATCTGCAGGAGATGATGTAACCATCTGTGAGGGAAGTACTGCTGTATTGACCGCCTCAGAAGGAGAGAGCTATCAGTGGAACAACGGTGCCACTACCCAAAGTATTGAGGTATCACCAAATACCACTACGGAATATACAGTGACCGTGAGCCAAGGAGAGCAGAGCGGAAGCGCCAGTGTGACTGTCAACGTCAATGCCTTACCAACTGCCGATGGCGGA
>NZ_LBIQ01000056.1 GCF_001280515.1 Mangrovimonas sp. ST2L15
TTTGTCCAAGTGATCTCACCATTACAATTATCTGTAGCAGTAGCACCACCATTTGAAGCCAACCAAGCTTCGATACCACCTTGGTCACCATCAGCACTACACTCAATGGCAATGTCAGAGGCAGGTGTATCAATAACCGGAGCCGTTGTATCTTGAATAGTGATGGTCTGTGACACCGAAGATGAGTTGTTACACGCATCAGTGAATGTCCACGTTCTGGTCACCACAATGTTACAAGGATCTGTATCGTCCATGCTATCTACAGCAGTAGCAGTAATGTCACCAG
>NZ_LBIQ01000006.1 GCF_001280515.1 Mangrovimonas sp. ST2L15
CCATCGGCAACCACGACCTATGAGGTAACGGTAACAACCGGCGAGTGTTCTTCCACAGATTCAGTAACGGTTACAGTGACCCAACCTGAAACACCAGAATTGGTTGTATCTGCAGGAGATGATGTAACCATCTGTGAGGGAAGTACTGCTGTATTGACCGCCTCAGAAGGAGAGAGCTATCAGTGGAACAACGGTGCCACTACCCAAAGTATTGAGGTATCACCAAATACCACTACGGAATATACAGTGACCGTGAGCCAAGGAGAGCAGAGCGGAAGCGCCAGCGTGACCATCAACGTCAACGCCTTACCAACTGCCGATGCAGGATCAGATGTGAGCATGGAAGTAGGATCCACAGTTGTGTTGACCGCAACCGGTGGTGAGGGCTATCAGTGGAGCAACGGGGCCGTGACCCAGAGTATTGAGGTAAGTCCATCGGCAACCACGACCTATGAGGTAACGGTAACAACCGGCGAATGTTCTGCCGCAGATTCAGTAACGGTTACAGTGACCCAACCTGAAACACCAGAATTGGTTGTATCTGCAGGAGATGATGTAACCATCTGTGAGGGAAGTACTGCTGTATTGACCGCCTCAGAAGGAGAGAGCTATCAGTGGAACAACGGTGCCACTACCCAAAGTATTGAGGTATCACCAAATACCACTACGGAATATACAGTGACCGTGAGCCAAGGAGAGCAGAGCGGAAGCGCCAGTGTGACTGTCAACGTCAATGCCTTACCAACTGCCGATGCAGGATCAGATGTGAGCATGGAAGTAGGATCCACAGTTGTGTTGACCGCAACCGGTGGTGAGAGCTATCAGTGGAGCAACGGGGCCGTGACCCAGAGTATTGAGGTAAGTCCATCGGCAACCACGACCTATGAGGTAACGGTAACAACCGGCGAATGTTCTGCCGCAGATTCAGTAACGGTTACAGTGACCCAACCTGAAACACCAGAATTGGTTGTATCTGCAGGAGATGATGTAACCATCTGTGAGGGAAGTACTGCTGTATTGACCGCCTCAGAAGGAGAGAGCTATCA
>NZ_LBIQ01000007.1 GCF_001280515.1 Mangrovimonas sp. ST2L15
CACTACAGCTGATAACTGTGGCGTTAATCCGGCAACCAATGATGCGCCGGCTACATTCCCAATAGGTAATACAACAGTAACCTGGACCGTAACTGATGCAGCTGGTAATTCGGCTACTGATACCCAAATAGTAACTGTCGAAGACAATACAGACCCTACTATTACAGCACCTGCTGACGTAACCGTTAGTGCCAATGCTTCATGTCAAGCCACTGGTGTGGCTCTTGGAACACCCACTACAGCTGATAACTGTGGCGTTAATCCGGCAACCAATGATGCGCCGGCTACATTCCCAATAGGTAATACAACAGTAACCTGGACCGTAACTGATGCAGCTGGTAATTCGGCTACTGATACCCAAATAGTAACTGTCGAAGACAATACAGACCCTACTATTACAGCACCTGCTGACGTAACCGTTAGTGCCAACGCTTCATGTCAAGCCACTGGTGTGGCTCTTGGAACGCCTACTACCGCTGATAACTGTGCCGTGGCTTCTGTTACCAACGATGCGCCTGCCACATTCCCAATAGGTAATACAACAGTAACCTGGACCGTAACTGATGCAGCTGGTAATTCGGCTACTGATACCCAAATAGTAACTGTCGAAGACAATACAGACCCAACCATTACTGCACCTGCTGACGTAACCGTTAGTGCCAATGCTTCATGTCAAGCCACTGGTGTGGCTCTTGGAACACCCACTACAGCTGATAACTGTGGCGTTAATCCAGCAACCAATGACGCGCCGGCTACATTCCCAATAGGTAATACAACAGTAACCTGGACCGTAACTGATGCAGCTGGTAATTCGGCTACTGATACCCAAATAGTAACTGTCGAAGACGATACAGACCCTACTATTATAGCACCTGCTGACGTAACCGTTAGTGCCAATGCTTCATGTCAAGCCACTGGTGTGGCTCTTGGAACACCCACTACAGCTGATAACTGTGGGGCTAATCCGGCAACCAATGATGCGCCGGCTACATTCCCAATAGGTAATACAACAGTAACCTGGACCGTAACTGATGCAGCTGGTAATTCGGCTACTGATACCCAAATAGTAACTGTCGAAGACAATACAGACCC
>NZ_LBIQ01000008.1 GCF_001280515.1 Mangrovimonas sp. ST2L15
ACCTTCCAGGTGATGGATGCCAATGAGTGTACATACAGCGAGACCATGACCATCGATCCGCTACCGACCATTTCCTTGAGCACCGTGCTTACCAAGGACCTGGACTGTACGGCCAACCCAGATGCCATCATTACCGGTACCATAACGGGTAGCTCAGCGCCCTACACCTATGCCGTGTCCATTAACGGTGGTGCCTTTACGGATCTTGGCGCAACGGGAACGACCTTTACCTATAGTGCATCAACAGCAGGGACCTACCAGTTCCAGATCACCGATGCCAACGGTTGTACCGCTACCTCGCCAGAACATACCATCAACCCCATTACGCCTCCGGCCATCAGCCTGATAGCACAGACAGCCCCAATACTTTGTAACGGGGATACCAATGGCGCCATGGAGATCACCATTGATGATACCGTGGGAACCCCGCCATTTACAATCAACGTATTCAACGATACCACCGGAACCGATTACGGAACACAGACTTCCAGCTTGCCAGCCGGATCCTATACCGTGACCGTGACCGATGCCAACTCATGTACCGGTACCGACACCATCGTTATCGATGAGCCGGACCCTATTGACGTGACCTATCATGCCGTGGACATCACATGTACGAGTACCGGAGTATCACAAGGATCTATTATTGTAGATGGTGTTACCGGTGGAACCGCTCCCTACAACTATTTCGTAACTGGCACCAACGGTTATGAAAACTCCGAGCTTAATGCCACGGGATCCACTTCCGTGAGCTTTGATGTGGTGGACTTCGGGCTTTACCAGATCAACGTCATCGATGCCAACGGATGTTCCGTTCTGGTCCAGGACGTATTGGTAGCATCGCCTCCTACCGATCTTGACATTACCGTAGCATCTACCGTGGACTGTTCCACTGGTGGGACTGCCGTGGTAAGTGTGGGATCTACCCTAAGTAGTGCCGGACCTTTTTACTTCAGTATCTACCAGGGACCTATATCAGAATATCCAAACCCTGCCGGGTCATGGATACCTGAAGATGCACCCGGTAGCCAGTCGGCAACCTTTACGGGATTGACCCCGGGGGTAAGCTATACCTTTATTGTATATGACGAATCAACCAACTGTAGCTACTTCGAGCCTGCTACGACTCCCATACCTACCAACTCATCCTTAACGGCCACGGCTGTTACGGCAAACAACATTACGTGTTCCGGTAGTGACGATGGGAACGTAACCTTTACCATCAACAGTGTCTATGGCACTGGTATCGATATATCCTATGAGGTGTTCGATACCCTGTCACTGGAATCTACCGGTGTGACCGGTTCTGGATCTGTTCCTTCAAACGGGTCTACCACCATCACCGATCTGGGACCATTGCCTTTTGGCAACTACTATGTCCTGATCACCGAGAATACCGGACCAAACGCAGGATGTAGCATTGTTACCATTCCTTTCAATATCACACAATCAGAGATCCCGTTGACCCTAACGGCCTCTGTGGACCAAAATGCCAACTGTAACCCCAATTCGGGAGTGATCAGTGCCATCGCACATGATGGAACGGCACCATACCTATACCAGATAACCACCACCCCTGCGGCCCCGGATGCTTCGGACAGTGCTTGGGCTTCCACCAGTACCTTTAACGTGGATGCCGGAACATATTACGTGCACACCATGGATGCCTATGGATGTATCGTTACCGTTCCTGTTGATATGATCTCTGATCCAGCCCCGATAGTCGATGCCGTGGCCACCAATCCGTGTACCGCTGCCGAAGGTGGGTTTGAAATTGAGGTCACCATGCCTACTGCGGGCGTAGCGCCATACAGTTTCAGTATCAACGGTGGGGCCTTCCAGACACAAAGTACGCCGTTTACCATTTCCAACCTATACTCTGGAACCCATACCGTGGAGGTACAGGATGCCAACGGCTGTGGAAACTTAGTGTCCGTGACCATCGAAGC
>NZ_LBIQ01000009.1 GCF_001280515.1 Mangrovimonas sp. ST2L15
TCCGAATAGGCGGGATTCAATTTTTCCAATTGGTAGTAAGCTGACGGAGTTTTACCAAAATCCTTAAAGAATCTTTCAAAAACCTCGGGCATCCAGTACCAAGTGGGGCCCATATCAAAAGTGACCCCTTGATGTTTATATTGTCTGGCCCTTCCTCCAATAGAGGAATTTTTTTCAAGGATGGTCACTTTATCTCCCCGCTTTGCCAAGTAGCATGCGGCAGCTAAAGAAGAAAATCCGGACCCTATGATATTTATAGTATTCATTTTGTTTAACAAATATAGTAAAAAGCTAAACAATAATACTAATACTGCATAGCTTTAACTAAATTTTGGATGGATTCATAGGTTTTAATGGACTTGGGAAGCGTTGTTAGATCGATACAATCGGTTTGCCTACCCAATATG